>PEFU01000001.1:0-22401 GCA_002939445.1 Pantoea sp. BRM17
CGGATGTTTTTATCGGAAAAGAGTGAGCTGAAGCAGATTTAAATTTATAACACCATGATTTTAAATGGTTAACATGCCCTGATTATTAGTGCGGATTATGCATTCTGGTAAATTTTTCAGCGTCTGGTTGTTTATTATGTGATCTGCAGCACGCTTTATATCACGCTTTAGCCAGAAAACGGCAACGTCGCTGATGGGAAGGCGTTAACATCCTTCGCCGTAATTATCCGAAAAGCGTTGTTACATTTAACGATTAATTCACATTTTATTGCCACTAATGTCACATGATAAGTGCTGTTTTTTGCTTTCGATTATCACGCAGGGAAATATGACGCGGCAATAAATCGGCGGGCGTAATATTATTATTTCGATTTTAATTCTTTCCGCAGTGTCAATTTTAGCGTAGAAAAAATTGAAGCCCTGCACGTTCCGGAACTGGAAGGCGAGCGTCATCTTGTGGTGATTTCGCAGCAATAAGCCTGCAAAAAGCAGGGTTTTATTCAGCTTCTGGCACCGGAACTATCGTCAGGGCTGAATAAAAAAACAGCGGTTGAACGCGCGGTGACAAACGCTTTTATTCGGCAGGGGAGGGGGCTCACTAACATTACTCCGGTCCAGAGCCGGGTTGAAGAGTTCCCGGCAGATCCACCGTTTGATGGTGTCATCAGCCGGGCATTTGCCTCGCTGGAAGATATGCTGACCTGGTGCCGCGCATTGCCCGGAACTCATGGACGCTTTTATGCGCTGAAAGGCGTGCGTCCGGATGAGGAGATCGCTTCGCTGCCAGCAGGTCAAATGCTGGTACGCCATATCCTCGACAGCGTGGTGGTAGAGCCGCATCTGCAGGGGGAGCGCTTTATTGATGTAGGGACCGGACCAGGACTGCCGGGCATTCCTCTGGCCATTGTCCGTCCGCAGGCGCATTTTACGCTGCTGGACAGCCTGGGTAAGCGGGTTCGTTTTCTGCGTCAGGTACAGCATGAGTTAGGAAGCGCCTGACTGACCACCGGGGCAGCTTCGACTGCCCCTGTTAACGGAAACCTCGCTGTGATTAACAAACTCTCCCGGCTGCTTGACGCAGCAAATATTTCGCTCTCCGATCAACAAAAACAGCAGCTGGTTGGCTATGTGGAGCTGCTGCATAAGTGGAACAAAGCGTATAACCTGACCTCAGTGCGCGATCCGCATCAGTTGCGCAATGAGAACACGCTGCTGCCTGTCGATCTCGATTACCGTCAGGTTAATGGCCTGTCAAACGAAGTGATCGCCAAGCTCAACGACCATAAGCCGACCTCTATTGGCCAGGCATCGCGTATTTCCGGCATCACGCCAGCTGCGGTCTCAATTCTGCTGATCTATCTCAAAAAACAGGGTCTGCTGCGTAAGAACAGCATCATCAGCGCACCGCTGACAAAAGAAGCCAGCGCAGAGGATCTGCTGCGTCGTCCGGAGATAACCTATGCCCGACTGATGACGCTGGCGGACTATGGTCCGGCACTGCCTGATGAACAGGCAGCCGAGCAGGTTGAAATTCAGGTTAAATATGAGGGTTATATTGCGCGTCAGCAGGAGGAGATAGATCGTACCTCCCGCGCTGAGTATCGTCTGATGCTGCGCGAAGATAATGCCGATCTGCGTCTGACTGAAACGGGCCGTGAGCTGGGACTGGTCGATGATGCGCGCTGGACGCGCTYTAACCAGAAGCTGGAGGCGATTGAGCAGGAGCGCCAGCGTCTGCGCAGCCTGTGGGTGCATCCGAAGTCAGAGAATGTGGCTGACGTAGGTCTCTTCTTTGCCGGCCAGATCAACGGCACCACCGGTTATGAAGAAGCGGCAGCCCAGGGACTGCTGGCTGGCCTTAACGCTGCACGGCAGTCTGCGGACAAAGAGGGCTGGGCACCGCGCCGCGATCAGGCTTATCTCGGCGTGCTGGTCGACGACCTCTGCACGCTGGGTACCAAAGAGCCATACCGCATGTTGGAGCCGGAAGGGCTGACCAGKAATGAAATTTACCCGAACGGAATTTCAACCAGTCTGCCTTTTGATGTACAGATGCAGATTGTCCGTTCAATGAAAGGGCTGGAGAACGCCACCATTGTGCGCCCTGGCTATGCTATCGAGTACGATTTCTTCGATCCGCGCGATCTGAAACCCACGCTGGAGAGCAAGTTTATCCACAGCGTGGCACAGCATCCGCAGCAGGTTCCCTGCTGGATCACCTATACCAACGAACAGACGCATGATGTGATCCGTAATAATCTCGATCGCAGCCCGATGTATGCGGGCGTCATTGAGGGGATTGGTCCGCGTTACTGCCCATCTATCGAAGATAAAGTGATGCGCTTTGCCGATCGCAACGCCCACCAGATCTTCCTGGGTCTTGATAATTACAGCGGTGGACGCGCCGGCGATCCGCCTTCTGTTCCGCTGGCAAAACGGCTGCGGGCGCTGCCGCTGCGCGTCAACCGTCTCAAGACCGGTACGCCACCGCGCATTGACGCGCGTTCGATCGATTTCTCTGTACTGACGCCACAGCACGGTGATACGCCGATGCCGGTGTTCTCGTTTATGGGGGACCGTGTACTGTACCGCCAGGCGGTACGCACCGCGCTGGAGAACCAGCCCAACCTGATGATCTTCCAGCAGGCGGTTGACGATCTGATCGTCGAAAACGATCGGGTGGTAGGTGCCGTCACGCAGATGGGACTGAAATTCCGGGCTAAAACCGTGGTGCTGACCGTTGGCACCTTCCTCGATGGCAAAATTCATATTTTACTCACGCATAACATCGACACGCTGGGACAGATGTCCTGCAATCCGGCAATCGGTGGTATCGGGAAAGGACACCTGGTAAAGGAAGTGGACGCCCTCGGCGGCCTGATGGCCACGGCAATCGATCAGGCAGGTATCCAGTTTAGGATACTAAACGCCAGCAAAGGTCCGGCGGTGCGCGCTACGCGTGCTCAGGCCAACACGCAGGATCCGCCGCTTTCGCCTGAACCATAATTTCAGTAGAATCCACCGCCCAGGGCAACGATCCCTGTCTGAACTTTAACGAGGACCCACTTCATGTTTTATCCAGATCCTTTTGACGTCATCGTAATCGGTGGTGGTCATGCGGGTACCGAAGCCGCTATGGCYGCCGCCCGAATGGGTCAGCAGACGCTTTGATGCTTTTTTCATCTGTGGATAACCAGCAAAGTTGATCCCAGCTTATTTGGATCAGGATCACCGATCTTTCACAGCAAACGATCCTTCCCAGGCTGATGTAAAATAACGGGTTTGCCACGTTATCCACAGAAACCGGCGATCCTAATAAGYGATCTAACAAGAAGATCATATAAAAGAGTAAAGATCCTTTCTATGAAATACCGGAAGATGCCGCTGAAGCCTGGGTCGCTGGCTGGATTGAGCAGATCTGACGGATCATAACCGGCAGGGGATCGGGAAATAGTGACGATCCCCAGACGATTACACTGTATTTCTTCCGGATCCTTCCGATCTCCTGTGGATAAACCAGCCTGAATCATGCGTATAACCGGTAGTTATCCCAAGAATAACCGCCGGACAATCTGCTGCCCTTTTATGAGGCGCTGCAGACTGAAAAGCCCGATCTTTCCGCCGTGCGCTTTGGCGCAGCAGGCATCGGCAACCGCGAATACGATCTTTTCTGTGGCGCAATAAAAACCCTGGAGGCTCAGCTGATCGCGCTGGGCGCAACGCGCATCGGGGAACGGCTGGAAATCGACATGCTTGAGCATGGGGAGACGATCATGGCTGATATTACCTTAATCACCGGCAGTACCCTTGGCAGTGCCGAATATGTCGCAGAACATTTAGAAGAGAAGCTGCAGGATGCGGGCTTCAAAACCAGCGTACTGCACGGCCCGGCGCTTGATGAGGTGCCTGATTCGGGTATCTGGCTGGTGGTAACGTCCACACACGGCGCCGGTGAATTGGCCACTGAGACGCTGATCTCGCTGCAAAACCCGATCATGCGTACCATCAAGCCCTGAACCGCACCAGCCTGTGCATAAAGTTATGCAGCAGCGATCCGGCGCGGTATCCGGTCTGTCGGCGGATGCTTTCTTTTATTAACCCTGTTTTCCACAGGTGGATCACGGCTTGATCACAGCGTACAATGCCTGCCTTTAGTGAGCTGCTTTATTGGCATCATTCTGAAGAGCGCACGAGACTATCCGGCAGCGCTCAGCAAGCTTGAAGCGCTGGATGAGGTGGTTGAAGCCTGGTATACCACCGGTCACTACAGCATCTTTATTAAGGTCATGTGCCGATCTATCGATGCGCTGCAGCAGGTGCTGATCAACAAGATCCAGACTATTGATGAGATCCAGAATCTGCAACTGGATAATCTCGACCGCGGCATACTCAATGCGCTGCTGGAGAACGCCCGCACGGCTTACGCAGAGCTGGCAAAGCAGTTCAATGTTAGCCCCGGCACTATTCATGTCCGCGTTGAGAAAATGCGTCAGGCCGGCATTATTCTCGGTACGCGCGTGGAAATCGATCCACGCCAGCTGGGATTCGATGTTGCAGGATGTTCCCTTTGTGATCCGCGAAACCGCACGCAAGTTTCAGCATACTCAGGCGCAGCTTACYCTCTGGCGTAAGCGCTAAAAGCGTGCAGACTGCGGCATGCCCGCAGTCTGCATCTTGCCTGCCCCGCTAAATTCCTGCACATTCACCTCTGTTCAGCGAAGACGAATTTAAGAGGAAGGATGATGGCAGAACAAGCGTTTCCTGCAGGATATCGCACCGATGATCCGTCAGGGCGGCGTGCTGGCGATCTCTTCACCTTACACCTGGCTTGAGGAGTTCACGCCGAAAGAGAACTGGCTGGGCGGTATCCGTGAAAACGGCGAAGCGCTGACCACCTGCCAGGCACTGCAGCGCCTTCTGCGCGACGAGTTTGATGAAATCGCGCCGCCTGAGGATTTCCGCTACGTGGTACCGGAGGAGGGCGAGCTGGTGGCGTATCGCCAGGTGCGCCTGAAGGAGATCGGCACGGACCGGCAGCAGGCGGAGCGGATCCAATTCGTTCAGGGTGACGCCTGCAACCTGAAGCCGCAGCCGGATCGGTACGATCTGGTGCTGGCCGCCAATCTGATTGATCGTCTGCGTCAGCCAGGCTACTACGGAGTGGAAAATTATGCCGAAAAACTGATTGAGCTGGTGCTGCCGCACTGCCATCAGCGCGAGCATGCGCTGGATATCGGCTGTGCCACCGGTCGCGCCAGCTTTGCTCTGGCGCGTCACTTTGCTGCCGTTACCGGCATGGACTACTCCGCACGCTTTATCGACGTGGCGCTGCAGCTCACCTCCGGACATGCCATCATCAAAGGCGGCAGCTGGATCTCAACCGGTAATGAGGCGTTAAAATCGTCGCGCTACGCGTTTCGCCGCCACTTTTTCCAGCATGCCGGCTTCCGTTACGTGGTGTCAGCYCATCAGGAGAGTATGCAGCTTAACCCATATGAAACCGACGGCATGGTGTCGCAGTATCTCGATTTCCAGTACGGGCCCGACTGGGAGCAGGCACCCGGTAATATCAATCTCGCGTACTGGGCCTCCTCCTGTCCGGTGGATCATTTTTCCCAGGGCGCGTTCTTTGATCTGGTGGGGAACGTCTGGCAGTGGACCACCACGCCCATCAATGGCTTTGAAGGATTTCGCGTACATCCGCTGTATGACGATTTTTCCACGCCTACCTTTGACGGCAATATCACCCAACCTGACGCGCTGCGCCTGCGCCTGATGACGCAGGAAGTCCCGATGCCGTGGGACTGGCCGGCTGAAGTTAATCAGCTGGAAGCGGCCGCCTTCTGCCGCTGGCTGGCAGACAAAAGCGGTAAGACAATTCAGCTGCCATGTGAGGCGGAATATATGCTGCTGCGCGAACAGGTCAGCGGCGATCAGCCATATGGCTGGGACAATGAGTATGGCCATCAGAAAACCGAGCTCGGCCCCTTCCAGGCCAGCAAAATGCTGGTCAGCAACGCGGAGTTTTATCAGTTTGTCGCTGCCGGTGGCTATCAGACGGCGCGCTGGTGGGATGAAGAGGGAGAGGGCTGGCGGACATTTGCCGGGGCGCAGATGCCTGCTTTCTGGGTCGGTGAACTGATGGGCATTGAGCATGAGCGCATCCATCTGGAAACCTCCAGCGTGCTGATCCGCCAGCTGCCGCTGGAGTGGGTGCAGCCGCAGCCCGTCTGGCCTGCCTGCCCGCTGGCGCGTCACGATCGCGCCGCGGTGCCGGAAAACAGTCTGATTGCGCTGGCGGGTGGATCGGTGCTGCAGGGAAAAACGGATGAGACGGACGCGCGCATTGAGGCGATGATGGCGATTGGTGTGGATGAGATGAGCTGGGACGATCTCAATGACGCCCACTACGACTGGCCCGGTGTGGCAGAAGTGCGCGACTACCGCGGCAAAGTGAAAGCGCTGGTGACTGATTTTATCTGTACGATGCCGCTTGAGCTGCCGATCGGCTGGGAGAGTCCGGCCTGGGTGATAGAGAAACGCGCCGAACTGCTCGCCTATTTCACTCAGACCTGGACGCTGTATGAAAGCCTGTTCGACTGCCTGAGCGATGAGCGCGCCTGGTTTAATAAAGCGATTTCGCTGCGCCATCCGCTGATTTTCTATTTTGGCCATACCGCATCTTTCTATATCAACAAGCTGATGGCTGGACGCTATCTCGATCGGCGTGTTCGCTTCGATACCGGGCTGAAAAGCCGCCTGCTGCGTCGCTGGACGCGCTGATTCATCTGACAGACACGCCTGTTTGCTATAGTGAATGACCCGCTGTGTTTATTCAGCTTTATGGAGTTCACTGTGACAATCGCCGATCTGCCCTGCCAGCTGCCTGCTCCGACCCGCACCCTGCGCCTTTCCGGTGGCACCGCTGACGTGGTGCAGCGCATGGAAGGCAGCCAGTGGCAGGAGGCAGACGCGGTGATCGTGTCGGACTTTATCGCCCAGCGCCTGCCGGAAGAGCTGATTAAGACCATAAAGCAGCGACAGCGGATGCAGCAGCAGCGGTTTCACGCCGTGGCGATGTCAGCGCATGGCAAACCCGGCATTCTGCGCATCTTCGATCATATCTGGAATGAACGCTGCGCCAAGGCCTTTTGCCTTGCGCTGCTGAAAATCGCCCTGGCAGATCGGCGTCGCTGCTACATTATGCTGTTTGCCCATGAGGTGGTCGGCTATGAGCTGACCGCCGATAACGGCATTGAACAGGCGATTCGTTTCCTCAGCCAGCGTTTTCGCGGCGGTACCGATCTGACGGCCTGCCTGAGTGCAGCCGCGCTCAGTATCAGTGAACTGGAGCTGGAATTTTACCGGCGTCTGGTAGAAAAACGCCTGCTGACCTATCGCCTGCAGGGTGATGCCTGGCACGAAAAAACCGCGCTGCGGCCGGTGAGCCATCAGCAGCATGAAACAGAGCCGCGCGGTCCGTTTATTGTCTGCGTGGATACGTCCGGCTCTATGGGCGGGTTCGCGTTTCTGGCGCAGCAGCCGGAGCTGATGCAGCTGGCGCAGCAGTTAGGCCGCAGCCGCGAAGCCAAATCGGTGCCGTCACGCGATGCGCCGCTGGAAGCGTTTCATCAGCTGGTGCATGAGCCAGATAACGTGCCGGAAGAGGTCAGCGGCATTCATCAGAGCGATGATGTGCTGCGCCTGCTGCCGCCGGAACTACAGACGCTGACGCTGAATGAAACGTTGCTGGAGGCGCAGCGTGAACGGCTGTTGGCGGAACTGCAGCAGCGTATGGCGCTGAGCGGCCAGCTGGCGCCGGTGCTGAGCGATGAAGATGAGGCCGCCGCCGGCCGGCTGTGGGATCTCAGCAAAGCCTCGCTGCAGCCAGGCGACTACACACTAATTGTGCAATATGGCCAGCTGTTTGAGCGGTTACAGCTGCTCAGCAGCCGTGATTTCAGCGCTCAGCTGCCGCACCTCCTTGAGCAACTGCAGAAGCTGCCATCCCCTTTTCTCACCGAAGCCAGGATGCTGCTGCAGCATAATGAAGGCCCGGAACTGAGCAACGCGCAGCACCGGCTGTTCCTGCAGCGCTGGCGACTGAGCCTGACGCTAACACTGCTCTCAATTGGTGAAACGGAGCTGATTGATGAGCTGATTCTGGCGCTGCTGGCCACACCGCAGCTGACGCTGTTTTTCGAAAAATTTCCCCGCATGAAGCAGGCGATGCTGCGCGATCTGCCGCGCTGGCGCGCTGAAATCGCCGGGCAGATGAGATCGACGCCCGTGCCCGCCGTGCTGGCGCAGGAGTTGGCAGGCGCTGCCGCCGGAAATCGTTGATGAATATGATGCGCTTGAGGCCCGCCTGCGGGCGCAGCGGGCGCTGTTCAGCCAGCATCAGCGCTGCCTGTTTATCAGCGATGACTGGCTGGCACGCATTGAGACCAGCCTGCAGGATGTCGCCGAGCAGCTGAAACAGGCGCGGAAATGATCTCGCTGGAGACGCTCAGATATGCAGGTCAGCCATATAGTGGTAAGCCGTGAGGCCCTGGTACAGTGGCTGCTGAAAGGCGGAGATATACGCGGCAAGCTGAACGGCATCGGCTTTGCACAGTCACTCGATCTGGTGGTCGATACCCATCACTGCCTGACGCTACGCGATGTCAGCCTGCAGTCTGCGCGCCTGACGCTGCCCGGAGCGGCGAGCCTGCAGCAGGCGATGCTGCACCGGCTGCAGCAGATCAATGCGCAGCGTCTGGCACTGCAGCAGCAGCAGAGCGTGGCGCAGGCGCTGACGCTGGAGAAACACAGCGGCATGTTCAGCCGTAAGCCACATTATGAGCTGCCGGAGTCGGTTGCCGGCGAACAGCTGACCCTGATGCTGCAGCAMCCGCTGACGCTGCACGTGCCGGATGCGCCCTACATCTCTGACCGCCGCTGGAAAAAAGCGATTCATCTGCTGCAGGCCAGCGCCTTTTACAGCGGGCGCACGGCGATTGCGCCTATCGATCTGGTTCTGCTCAAAGATTGCCTCTGGCACGACATCGCTTCGATGACGCTGCTGGACCGGGAAATGGATGCGCTGATGACGCAGCACGCCTGGCAGCTCGATAACGTACATGAGAAGCAAAATTTTCGCAGCATGCTGACCCACCAGCAGGATGAGAACGTCAATCCGGTCGCGGAGTCGCTCTGCATCAGCGATGAAGAGTATCTGCAGTGGCAAAAGGGCATCAGTCAGGTAAAGCTGCCTGACGATGTGTTTGAGCTTATCTATCAGCTGCGTCAGCAGCTGGAAAACCCCGTCTTTCTGGATGAGATCTGGAAAGCGGGTCCGGCCATTCTGAACACGCTGCTGACCGCCATTAACGAACGCCGCTTCCGGAACGGCGACTGCGAAGAGGCGATCCCGATGCGTCTGCTGGTGACCGCCTCAAACGAGCTGCCGGAAGCTGACAGCGGCCTTGWAGCGCTCTATGYCCGCATGCTTATCCGCCTGTAGCTCGGCCCGCCCGGCATTGCCAAAAGCCTGATTGCCCGTCGCCTTAAATATGCTTTCCAGCACGCCCGTGCGTTTGAATATCTGATGACCCGTTTCTCCACGCCGGAAGAGGTGTTTGGCCCGCTGTCGATTCAGGCACTGAAAGATGAGGGCCGCTATCAGCGTCTGACCAGAGGCTATCTGCCGGATGCGGAGAATAAACAGTAGAGTATTGCGCTCGCCAGACCGTAACGGCACCAGGTTCAGAAGAACAATGATGTGATTATGGCTCAACCCCATCTGTTGGCAGAAAGAATTTCCCGACTGAGTAATGCGCTGGAAAAAGGGCTGTATGAACGGCACCATGCCATTCGCCTCTGCCTGCTGGCAGCGTTAAGCGGCGAAAGCGTTTTTCTCGTTGCGACTCAGGCCATCAAAAAGCGCACAGTATGCACATAATTGGCAGAAACCAACAGACAGCGCTGATGATAATACGCAGCGTACTCTGCTTTTTCGCCGAAAATCCTGCAGAAAACGGGCTGAAAACCGCACGTTGTGCTGCCACAACCTTCTGAAACAAAAAAGCTGACGGCTATCAACGCATTCAAGCATGGGCAGCCAGAAGATCAGCGATAAAAAGCCGAATACCGCTTCGCGTTCAACGCCAAAGCCGAACTGGCCGGAAAGGCATTCACGTAAGGTATACAGCGGGCTGGTGCCAATGTCGCCATAGACCACGCCGATTGCAGCCAGCGTGACGGCGCTAAGAGACTGTTTCTTATCCGAGCTCATAGGGTGTCTTGTGTTGGAGTGCACGGATACGGCCGGGGTGATCACCACCTCACCATAAAAGAAGCTGCCGCCGATCAGCCCCATGATCACCAGAACGGCTGTGGCACGCGCGCCGGTGTGACGACCCGCGAGCGACATCAGCGTCAGAATTCCGCCTTCACCCGCATTGTCCGCGCGCATGACGTAACTGATATATTTCAGCGAAACCACCAGAATCTGATTATTCAGGATGCTGCGCGCGCCCAGCACGGCCAGCACCAGAAACCATACCAGCATAACCGGCGCAAACAGCTTGCCTACGATACCGGTGCCCTGTTTCTGGATTATAAACAGCAGCGTCAGCACGGCGATCGCCAGCGGGACGATCCAGGTGTCGAGACCGGGCGCGGCAATCTCCAGTCCCTCAATCGCTGAGCTCAGCACCAGCGAAGGCAGCACCACCACAAACCACGCCAGACGGATCGGAAATTTGCCGAAGTGTCCCATGTCCGCATAAAGCGCTTCGACGCCGGTGATCGCCAGTACCACCGCACCCAGCGCAAAAAAGGAGACCGACTTATACTGAACAAAGAAGTGCAGCGCCCAGTAAGGATTCATCGCGTGCAGTACATCAATCGGCGGCAGATAACCGAGCCGCACCGCCTGACGCGTCAGGGAAAAGACGCCGGAGATCACCGCCTGTGAGGCGATAACCGTCGCCAGCGTAGCGAGCAGCAGCATCGGGATCAGCATCCAGTCCGGTGCCAGCAGGAAAAACGGGTTCTTTATCGCTTCCGGATGCGCCAGCAGCAGCGCACCCTGGCCAAAATAGTAGTTCTGAATCGCCACCGTGGCGCAGAGGATCGCCGTCAGCACCATAGTGCCGGTTACGGCAATGCCGTAGGCCGCCGCCAGATTACTGGAGTGCTCAAAACCAACAATCACAATCACCACCGCGGCGTAGAGCAGCCAGTTAATGACCGGAATGTAGATCTGTCCTGACTCCTCTTCAGAGGTGTGAACAATGCGCGTGCCGTGCTCATGCATGCGGCGCAGCAGACGAAAGCGCTCACTTTTCCAGGTCGTCATGATGATGAACATCATCAGCGCCAGCGTCAGCGGCAGCCAGCCGCCGGAGAAGACTTTGATCAGGTTAGCGGAGAACAGCGACACATCAATGCAGAGCATCGCGGCCAGCATCAGCATGACCAGATAGCGATTCCAGTGCAGTACGTTATGCACATAGGGTGAATCTTCCGTACGCAGCGTCAGCAGCACCACGCGCTCATGCAGCACTTTGTTGTGCTTGAGGTTATGCAGCATCGCGAAAGGGATCACGTTCAGCGCACGCGACATATATACCGCCGTACCCGATACGCGTACCGGCGGTGATTTCTCCAGTGAAGCGATCATCGCATCGAGCGAAGGCAGGCGCAGATACCAGGGCCGCTTACCGATGATCAGCGATTRATGCGACATAAAGAATGAGGTCTCCATCATCCGGCAGTTAAGCCCCTCCAGCCCGCAGCGGTGAAAAATCTCCTCCACGTTTGGCGTCTCGCGCCAGCCGTAGCTCGCCACCACGCGCCAGAACGTAGGCGACAGCTGTTCAATGGTGACCCGGGAATATTGCGCAGCTGCACGACCTGCAGCTGCACTTCAGTCACGCCGTGCCGCAGGGGCTGCGCATCACGCTAATCCGGCAACGCAGCGGCGCTAAATCTCGACCTGCGTACCCAGCTCGATAACACGGTTAGGCGGGATTTCAAACTGATCCGGCGCGCGCAGCGCGTTACGCTGCAGCGTCAGGAACAGTTTGCCGTCGTAATCTGCTGGATAATGCGCTGCGCTATGCGCCGGCACAGAGCCGGATAGCGCTGCGGCTGGAGACGGACAGCATAGTGGTTGAAGACAATGGTGCGGGCGTATCGGACGAGCAGCTGGCGCGGCTCGGCGAACGCTTCTGGCGTCCGCCCGGCCAGGCACAGAGCGGCAGCGGCCTGGGGCTGTCAATTGTGAATGATCAGCTGCTGACGCTGTCGCGCGTTGAAGCGGACGATCTGCGCAGTGAATTTCAGCCGGTCGCGCTGCTCCCGCTGCTGCAGGCGCTGGTCGCTGAACATCTGCCGCAGGCCGCCGCGCAGCAGACAGAGATAACACTGACCAGCGATGCCGCGCCGGTGATGAACGGTCATCCGCTGCTGCTGGGCCTGATGATCGATCTCTTCGGACGCACGGCGCAGCTGGTACAGCGCGAGCGTCGCTTCACCTCCGATGCCGCCCATGAACTGCGCAGCCCGCTGGCTGCCCTGCGCGTGCAAAGTGAGGTGATCCAGCTGGCCGAAGATGATGAGCAGGTGCGACGGCGGGCGCTGCAGCAGCTCGATAGCGGTATTATCCGTGCGACCCGGCTGGTGCTGGCGTCCGCCGCCCTGCTGCCGTGGCTTGTCGCGATGCCGTTTATGCTGCTGCTGCTGCTCTTGCTGGTGTGGTATGAACTGCGGCCGCTGAAGCAGCTGGCGCACCGGCTGCAGCAGCGTGCGCCGGATGACGCGACCACGCTGCCGGTTACGCATCTGCCGCGTGAGGTACAGCCGCTGGTAGCGGCGCTCAAAACCGACGGTACGCCGCTGCTCAACGACGGCGAGAACGGGCGCGGGTTATCATTCGATACGCGACGCGACGGCTTTCGTGACGGGCAGCTGCGTGACGACGATGAGCGCTGGCGTCTGCTCTGGCTGACGTCACCCGATAAACAGTATCGCGTGGTAGTGGGGCAGGAGCAGGAGTACCGGGATGATATGACGCTCGAGGCCGGCTGGAGCGCGTGGCAGCAGACGCGCGATACGGTTAATGAACTGTTTGATACCCAGCAGATGCTGTTTGCCAAACGGCTGCTGGCGCTCGACCCCACCAGCCTGCATCACGCAGCATTACCGAAAACCAAAACCCTTTTACGCCATCACCGCGGCGATCAGGATGATGACGCCCTGGCATTTGCGGTGTTCCGGAGAGAAGCTCTACAGCTGGGATGACGATGTCTCCAGCAACGCGGTTGAGGTGCATATTCATCATCTGCGCAAAAAGCTGGGCAGTCAGTTTATCCGCACCGTGCACGGTATTGGCTATACGCTGGGAGCGGCAGAATGAGCCTGTTTGTCCGGCTGGCGATCGGCTTTGTGCTGCTGATCCTGCTGTGCGGTGCCAGTTGCGCGCCTGCAGGCGCTGATCCGCCGCCGGCATGGTCAGCTGCAGCCTGAGCTGCGGCACGGCAATGTTGTCATGCAGCCCGCCAGCCACAGCGTTCTGCTCAATGGCGAACCGCTTGAACTGAAAAGCCGCGAACTGGCGCTGCTGGAGCTGTTTCTGCGTCATCCGGCGCAGGTGCTGACGCGCAGCCAGCTTGGGCCCTGGGATGCGGTGGTGCTGGATCTGTCGCTGCCGGAACGCGACGGGCTGGATATCCTGCGCCAGTGGCGCGCTGCAGGCGCGGATATTCCGGTGCTGATCCTGACCGCACGCGACGCGCTGGACCAGCGCGTACAGGGTTTACAGCTGGGCGCCGATGACTATCTCTGCAAACCGTTCGCCCTTACCGAAGTGGGAATTGCGCCGCTGCCCTGTACAAGGCCTGGCTGGCTTCGTATAACTCGCCTGTAGCCGGGGGAGAGCACAATGCGCATTCTGTTGATTGAAGATGACACGCTGATTGGTGATGGGCTAAAGGTTGGCCTGACGAAACTGGGATTCAGCGTCGACTGGTTTATATCCGGCGAAGCGGGCTGCCAGGCGCTGAGCGCGGTAGCGGGATCCATAAAGCCGCCCTGCGGCGCAGCAAGTACCGGTGCGGTGGCCAGGGCAATCAGGGTCAGTAATGCGACACGTGTTTTCATTAGTTACCTCATTTCTGTGAACAGGTGGAATATCAGCAGTAGACCAGAGAGTTCTTAACAGGATCTTAAGGCGCGCTGTTTTTTGCCGTTGCGTGAAAAATAGCTGAGGCGCTTGTGGTCGATTTCCACTTTCATCGTGCCGCTGCTGTCGCGGAACAGATAATCTTCATCGCCAGTCTGCTTTTCCAGCGTCCCGCGCACGGTGATCCAGCTGTCATCTTTCATCTCTTCAGCCTGTTTTACCGTCACGACGCTGGCTTCGCCCGCTTTAAAACCGCCCGCCTGATTACTTTGTGCGGCTGGCGTGTAAGAGAGTGCAGAGAGGCAGGGAACATAATGATATGGTCCCATCAGAATGAATGAAGCCACTCAGACAGTGGCTTCACAACAGCGTTATGGCAGTTTGCGAACCTGTTTCACATCAAGCTCAGTGGCATTGAAATCTTTATCCAGCTCACCCGTCAGTTCAACGCGATCTTTTGGCGTAATAGTCACGCCGTTCCCAGCGTATCGGTATGCCCGAGGCGGGCAATCACATGAGAGAGTTCAGCGTGTAACAGGCGACCTTTTTTCATTTCATCCACTCCACAGCGAAACGTTTCGCTGTGGAGCAGTGTATAAAAGCAGCATAGTAACGCAACGACACCATCACGGAAGTGTGATCGCCATCGAAACGTTTCGCTGTCAGCCGGAAAAATTTGGGCTTCGAGCACGGCGAGCAGCTGGCTGTGAAGCTGCGGATTATGTTCTTTTATCTCCTCCGCAATCAGGGCGCTTTCTACCTGCATCTCCTGTGTGACCACCTCCACAACCTGTAAAAATCCGGGCGTACCGGGCGTTAACGCCAGGTCAATACGCCGGGGGCCGTGCGGAACAGGCAGGCCCGCGTCCGCAATAGTGACGACTTTTCGATTCCTTTAAGTTGCAGTAAGGGTTGCATAGCGGCCTCAGAAGGTGACGCCGGCGCTCAGGATGACATTCGCATACGGAGAACACTCTCCGCTGCGAATGACCGCCTGGCTGCACTGCGTCTGTTGTTTGAACTGTTCATGACTGATGTAACGGACGGTGATGCTATTCCCCTGGTGCTGTTGCAATCTGCCTCCTGCGACGCCTTTGGGCCGGAGAAGGCAACAGGTTCACCCAGCCACTGCAGCGAGCCAGCGTCCATGGTGTAGATGCCGGTCAGCACCTTCATCATGGTGGATTTACCGGCCCCGTTTTCGCCTACCAGCGCCATAACGCGCCCCGGGTAGACCGCCAGCGAGGCACCATTCAGCGCCTTTACGCCAGGAGCGCCAATTGAGAGATCGCCCACCAGTTTGTGGCTGCTGAAACGCAGGTTAAGACGCTTAAGCAGCGCCTCTGCCTCACGATGCATCTTTTTCCAGTCGATACGGCCAAACCGGTTTATAAACTCCCGGCCCAGGAAAATATTCTCCGCCACGCTCAGCTGCGGGATCAGATTAAGCTCCTGATGAATAATGCCGATGATTACGTCATCGCAGATCTCAAAAATTTCTTTCATACGGTGCGAGATATAGACAATGCCGCACCCCTGCGCTTTCAGTTCGTTAATAACGTGAAACAGCGACAGCGTTTCGGTATCCGTCAGCGCATCCGTCGGCTCATCCATAATGATGACGCGTGATTCAAAACTCAGTACTTTGGCAATCTCTACCATCTGCTGACCTTTGCGCAGGGTAAAGCTGACATCCTCCACGCCTGAACCACAGAGCTTTTCAACCTGCAGACGGATTTCACCGGGCGATTGATCGAGATGGGGATATTGATCTTCCAGCTTGCGTCCCACCATCATCTCAATCAGCTGCTCTTCGCTCAGATCGCTGACGGCGCGTTCGGCAATAAACTGCCCGTCACGAAATACGGCGAGCACCAGTCCGTCGCGCTTACGATCTTCAGAGATATAAACGATACCGCTGGCGAGCCCCTCCTGCGGCGAACGTACGGTCACGGTACGGCCATTGAGCGTGACGCTGCCGCTGCGGCGCGGCAGGGCGCCATAGAGCACTTTCATCAGCTCCGTTCGCCCGGCCCCCATCAGCCCTGAAATCCCCAGAATTTCAGGGCCGCGGGCAATCGCCACCTTTTGCTGATTACCGCCGGAGAGCAGGCCAATTGGCTGCATCATTGAGGGCGTCTTTACATTGAACAGGCGGATAAAATCGCCTACCGCCAGCTGCTCTTCCGCATGTTTCAGGTTACCGCCGGCGTGGCTGAAATAGCGCAGCGCCGTCAGCGACATGTTCTCTTTTACCGACATTTCGCCACTGATATGGCCTTCATGCATCACCAGAATGCGATCGCTCATGCCCAGCACTTCCGGCATTTCCGATGACACCAGAATGATGCTCAGCCCTTCCGCTTTGAACTGATTAATTAACTGATAAATCTCTTTTTTGGCACCTACATCGACACCGCGCGTGGGTTCATCCAGGATCAGCACGTCCGGACGGGTCATCATTCGGGCTCTGGCTGGCGACCACGGCGATCAGCACAATCAGCGCAATCAGTGACTTCTGCTCCAGCAGCCAGCTTTTGCTGAACCAGCGGCGGCTGGCGGGTAGGGTTTGGGTACTCATACGACTAAATCCTCGCTGTGTTGCTTACCGACCGCCGCCGCCATCAGGGATTCCTGGGTAGCCTGCTCGCGGGAAAATCAGGGAAGCGGCAACGGCAACCAGCGCATTGACCTCCATGCCGACAATAGACGCGGCAACCGCACCGGTAAGCGCCAGCAGCGATCCCACTGACAGGTCGATGCCTGACGTCAGGATCACCAGCGTCATCCCCACCGCCATAATGGCGTTGACCGAGGTCTGCTGCAGAATGTTGAACATGTTGGCCAGCGTAAAGAAGCCCAGCGGACGACCGATACCGAACCAGCCAAACAGATCGGCGTTTTCACTGAAGCCGGTATTCACCGGACTGCCGTCGGTGTAAACCATGGTGACGCCGCGCAGCAGCAGCATCATCACCAGCGTGGCGATAAACGCCTGCACCCTGCCGCGCGCAACTATCACGCCGGTGATGCCGCCAATAAACGCGCCCAGCGCGATCGTGCCCGCCAGCGCCGCCAGCAGGCCGCTCAGCGCATAAACGGTAATTTTGACGCGGTTAACGCTGATGCCTGATAGCCGGGTAGCGGCCTCATTACCGCCCAGCGCATAGATATAGCGGCCCAGACGCGTGTGGTGCAGCATGTACCACGCCAGCGCAAACACCAGCGCCATCAGCCATACCGGCGTCGGGATTATCTGGTAGTAGGAAGATACGCCCATCAGGTTCAGGCCATTATTCAGGAAGCCCAGAATCAGCGCGCCAATCAGCGTACCCATAATACGGCCTTTACCACCTGCCAGGCTGGTGCCGCCCAGTACCACTGCAGCAATCGCATCCAGTTCATAACCGGTGCCAGCCGTAGGCTGTGCTGATGAGAGGCGGGCGACTTCGAAGAAGGGGTTATTGAGGGTAGAAACCACCAGCGCAATCGTATCCTTGGCCATTGCGCCGGCACTCAGGGTGGCACCAAGAATGACGGCCAGTGCAGTTAATTTTTTCATTTACAGGATCCTGTGTGAGGGTCAGAGTTATTTACTGCTTTTGTTATCTACCAGCACCGCCAGTAAAATCACGACGGCTTTAACAATTTTTGCCTGGTTAGCCATTTTTACGGCGTTGCCAACAGCGTCGGAATCTGTCGGGTTGATCAGCAGCAGCTTAGTGCCGCGAACGGTCAGATCCTGCACGTTAGCCAGCTCTTTTGCCGGGTTGTTCTGGGAGTCCAGCACCACCAGGTTGTAGCCAAGCTTGTCCGCTTCTTTCTGAGCGCCATCTTTAAGCGAGACTGCCTGCTTGAAACCTTCACCGCGCTCGCGTGCGGCTGATGTGCCGGCGATGCCCTGCAGCTCAATGATTTTTGCGCCGTCACCCACTTTTTTCGCAATAAAATCGCCCGCCATTTTACCGCCAAAGCGGTTGTCAGAGGCGACGTGGCTCACTACCTTGCCCTGTGCTGCCATACGGTCCAGCGTGATCACCGGGATCAATCCAACCACCAGCACATCGGTTTTACCGGCGGTCTGCAGCGCACGCAGCGCACCCAGCGCCATCTCATCGTTTTGTGCAAACACCGCCTGCACATCCGGATGCGCCTGCAGCAGGTTCTGCATCACGTTCAGCCCTTTAGTACGATCGAAGTCAGCCGGCTGACTGGCAAGAATAGCAAATTTGTGCGCATCAGCTACGCGAGGCCACGCTTTTCTTTGGTTTTATTTAGTGACGAGTTTCAGGTCAACCGGGTTGATCGCCTGCACTTTTTCACCTTTCAGCACTTTGTCTGCGGTATCCACGCCAATCATACCAATCTTATCCGGCATCTGCGCCACGGTTGCGGTCAGTTTACCGGACTCTACCGCTTTCACGCCGTCAGCCGTACCATCCGCGCGTCCGGCTGCCACCGCCTGATTAGCGCCTTTGCCGCCAAACTCAATCTGATACGCCTTACCGATAACGGTTTCACCGGGGCGCGGGAAGTGACTCAGGTTCAGGATATGATCGGCGTTGATGCTGCCCATTACCGCCAGTTTTGCGCATTTACTCATAGGGAGAGATCCAGGAAGTTGCGTCACCCTGAGGGTGAGCGCGGCGTTCGCGCCGGCATAAATGCCGATGTTGTTTTCACCTTCACCGTTGACGAAGATCATCGCCACGCCGGTTGCCTCTGACGGGATGGCTTCAACCGGCGTGATATCAATATTGTCGCGCTGCAGCTGTTCACAGATGCGTTCGCCCGTGTCATCGCCACCTACACAGGCGATAAAGGCGATATCAGCACCGGGCGTAATGATGTCAATCTGTGCCAGCAATTCATCCGTCAGCCTGGTCGCAGGGGCCGGATTGAGGATCACCTGCGTGCCGTGCTGTCGCGCAAGCTGCGCTGCCGTCAGCACGCTTTCCAGCGGGGATTCCAGCTGCATCAGCAGCGCCTCAGCGTCAGCGATCACCTGCTGATGACGCCGTACAGAGTCTGGCGTTGCAATGGTGTCAACGGCCTGTACGTTAAAACCAGGAATGCGCTCGCCGTTACCCTGTTCGCTCAGCCATACGCCGCGCCGCCCCAGCGTAATCAGCACGGTGCGGATCCCTTTGGCATGCAGCACCTGCGCTGCCTGTGCGGCCTCAGCGTCACTGGAAACGGCAATCCCGGTCAGGATCTCCGCTTCGGTTTCGTTCCATCTTTCATGGTAGCCAAGCGCTTATTCCTGTTGCTGCAGGAAAGCGTCGATTTCGCGGCGCCACGGTACAGCAGGCTGAGCGCCGGGCCGCGTCACGGCAATCGCCGCTGCCGCATGCGCAAACCGTACCGCATCATGCATCGTCATGCCTTCCAGCCGCGCGGTAATAAAAGCACCGTTGAAGGTGTCACCTGCTAAGGGTTGCTGCTGGCCGTCAGTAACATACCGATAGTACGCGTCTGCCTGATCTTCAGGCTGCGCGCCAGCGCCGAAGGGGCATAGTTCAGCTCACGGATGGCCTGTTCAACCTTTTCGCGCACCTGCTCGCTGACAAAGCGATTGTTATTGATCACATGCGAAACGGTAGAGGTGGAGACGCCCGCCTGACGGGCATAGGGATAACGATTCAGGATCTCAGCCGAAGGCAGATGCGTCTCCGTGCACATCAGCAGCAGGCCATCCACGCGCTTTTGCATCAGCGTTTCCAGGCTGCGATTCATGCGCTCTTCATCCCCTTCGGTATTGCACAGGATCAGGCTATAGCCGCGTTCGTAACAGCTGTTTTCCACGCCGCGCACGACCTCAGCATAGCCCGCCATCGCTTTATGAAAGCCTTCAAGACGAAGTCGCGCCGGCGTTTTGTCCTGCGGTCCCGCAATACAGGCAATACGCCGGTAGCCTCGTTCAATCAGATGGCGGGTCGCCATTTCGCCGCCCAGTAAGGCATTATCCTGAATGATATCGCCCCGTCCCTCAAACGGTGCCCAGTCCATCATTACCATCGGCACCCTAACCGCAATATCCTGCGGTACCTGCAGGCCCGCCTGATACAACGCGTGATAGACGCCAACGGCCATCGCATCGRTACTGGTAAACACCGCCTCCGGTACCGGCTCCAGCGCCAGCAGCTGCGTCATGGCATTGAATCCGCCCTGGAACTCAAAGTCGCCGTCAACCACATACCCATCAGGTACCGTTAAACCGTGCTAGAAAAAGAAAGCGGCTTAAACAGAACCGCGTTCCACCAGCTCCGGCGTCAGCACCAGCGTTTGCTGACTGGCGTCGGGCGCGCCCATGCGGTGAATCAATGTATCGATAGCCAGCTCGCCCAGCTCATCTTTTGGCTGATGTACCGTGGTCAGCGGCGGTGTCAGATAGCGGGCCAATTCGATGTTGTCATATCCCTTAACGCAGCAGGTTTCTATCAGCTTTGGTGTTGCGGTCAGCGCGGCGGTGCTGCGCTTTTACCAGGATTTTGAAAGTACGACCGTGCAGCAGTTCCACGCTACGTTTCTGACGATGGGCGTCATTACCGTGCTGTCTGCCGCCGCGTTTCTGTTACTGCGGCCCGGCGACGGCCGTAACCTGATCGCCAACCGGGAACTGGTGGGCATTACTATCATTATTGGCATCCTGATCGCCAGCTTCTCGCTACAGTCACCGGGTGAGGGCGCAGTTATGCTGCTGATAGCGCTGTTTGTGCTGGGCATGGCGATGTCAACGCAGTTCACCGCGATGAACACGATTACGCTGGCCGATCTGAATGATGACAACGCCAGCGGTGGCAACAGCGTACTGGCGGCTGTCGGCATTCTCGGCAATATTGCGGCGCGCCTCGGCACCGGCTGTATTCCCTTTCTGATGCCGCTGATGCTCCAGGTGGGCTTCGGCTATCCGGCTATTATTGCAGGTTGCATGATGGGACCTACGGCCATTGGCTCGCTGCTGGCTAAATCGACGGTGACGCAGGTGCTGCGCCGTTTTGGCTATCGTCGCACCACCGGCTTTCTTCTTTTCGGTCTGGGGCTGGTGCTGATCTCAGTGGGCATTGAGCTGTTCGGCGAGCGCATTGTTGCGTCATGGCAGGCGCTGCTGGTGCTGTTTGGCGGCTTTGCACTGCTGCTTCTTTATATACTGCATGCGCGGCGCCATCCCGCACCGCTGATCGGCCTGCCGATGTTCCGCACCCGCACCTTTTTGCTGCCGGTGCTTAATTTCGTGACAATGCCGGGCCTGGTCGGCCCTATCCTCGGACCAATGCTGGGAGGCCTGCTGGTAACCTACGCCAGCTGGCACTGGATTTTCCTGATCAATATTCCCATCGGTATTGCCGGCATTTTTTACGCGCGCAAATATATGCCGGATTTCACCACGCCAAAACGCCGCTTCGATTTTGGCTGGCTGGCCGACCGGTTTGGCACGCGCCGTATTTTTATTATTGCCGTTTCACTGTTTACGCTGGGATCGCTGGCCTGCGCCCTGTCGGGCTCGCTGACTATTCTGGTGGTGTCACGCATTGTGCAGGGCGTGGGCGGTGCCATGATGATGCCGGTGGCGCGTCTGGCTCTGCTGCGTGCCTATCCGCGCAGTGAACCGATGATTCGTTCTGCGCGCAGTATGGCTGGCTTGCCGTGGATAGCCGCAATGGCGTTTTTTATGCAGGCACTCGACGCAACCATTCTTAATACAGCGCTGCCGGCCATTGCCACCAGCCTTGAACGCTCCCCCCTTGCTATGCAGTCCGCCGTTATCAGCTATACCCTGACTGTCGCTATGCTGATACCCGTCAGCAGCCGGGTGACAAGTGTTTATTGCAAAAAAATAGCTGAGCGTCTCTTTTTTGAGCGAAAGCGCTAAAAGCAGGCATTATATGACCAATTAATGGCCAAAATGGCCTCGTAAGAGGCACAAATCAACGTCATCGCCTGTAACTGCAATGCTATTCTTTTCTGATAATGCTGTTTGCCAGCACCACCAATAGAAGGATTTGTGATAAATTGTTAAAGWGCGGTGCAGCCAGCGCCTTAAGCGTCTGCTGCGAGGTGGCGTATATTACGCTTTCCTCCTCCGGAGTCAACCACTTTTTTCAGCGTTTTCTCCGGCGGAAGTTCTTACCGAATCTTCCTGTCGACGCCGTTTCCGTAAGCCGGTGTGCCGTGTCGATGGAGGCGCATTATAGGGAGTTCTGAATCCTGCGAGTGCCCACACAGATTGT
>PEFU01000001.1:22501-68324 GCA_002939445.1 Pantoea sp. BRM17
TGACAAAATCGGGGCTGTGGACCGCGGTGACAGTAGTGGGCATGACCCTGGGTATCTGGCTGTTTGGCGTACTGGCCGATCGCTTCGCGCGCTGGAAAATTTTTCTGTTGTACCAGTTCGGTGCCGTGGTGATGGTGGTGGTCTATGCGCAGCTGCGCGATCCGACGGTCATGCTGTTTACCGGCGCCATCATGGGCGAGCCGGAGAGCTTCACACGAGAGGTGAAAAACGTACCGGCCCTCTCGTTTACCGCCCGCATAAGGCTGCTGTTTGCTGACCGCGCCACCCGTAAAGCGAGCCTGGGTATCTTTATCCTCTGTTCGGTACAGAACTTTGGTTATTACGGTCTGATGATCTGGATGCCGAGCTATCTCTCCTCCAGCTTTGGTTTCAGCCTGGCGCTGATCGCCGAAGCCTGGCCACAGGAGAAGCGCAACCGGGCATCGGCCTGGGTCGGCATCGGCTGGCAGCTCGGCGTGCTGCTGGCCGCCTTTATTACGCCGCCGCTGCTCAGCGTGATTGGCTGGCGCGGCATGTTTCTGGTGGGTATGCTGCCGGCACTGCTCTCATTCGTGCTGCGGCGCAGTATGGGATCACTGATTGGTGCAGTGATCGGCGGTATTCTGTTTGGTCACCTCAGCGATCGCTTTGGCCGGATCCGTATCCTGACCGTAACGATACTGATGTTTTCACTGTTTACCGGCCTGTGCGCGGTGGCGCAGGGCTACTGGGATCTGCTGGCGTACCGGACGCTGGCCGGAGTGGGACTGGGCGGCGAGTTTGGTATCGGTTTTTTTTTCGCCAGGTGCTCTTTTATGTCCCTTTCCCGCTCTGCTAAACCTGCCGTCACGCCGGCTAAAGCGATGCTGGCCGCAATCAGCGGCTACGCCATGGATGGATTTGATCTGCTGATCCTCGGTTTTATGCTGCCGGCCATCAGCGTATCGCTGGTGCTTGACCCGTCTCAGGCGGGCTCGCTGGTGACCTGGGAGAACATCTGCGAAATTATCTTCTATTTTGTTAAAGGGCAGGATTTCCGTCACGTTGGCGGTGACCGGCTGGATGAACTGCTCTCCGGCGACGACGGCAGCAATCGCCCTGCCTGATCCTCTCCTCCGGCTGCCTGTGCGGCAGCCATTACCATTTCTGATTGGTCACTCCGCCGCCCGCTCTTTATACTTGGCGCAGACGTGCTGGATGCGTTTGCGCGCATGGATCTCAGCGCTGCCATCACCATCTACCGTGAAGATAAAAAAGTGGATAAAGAGTATGAAGGCATCGTGCGCCAGCTGKTGACCTACATGATGGAAGARCCGCGCACGATCCCCAGCGTGCTGACCGCCCTGTTCTGCGCGCGCGCGATCGAGCGTATCGGCGATCGCTGTCTTATCGCCAAGCGTCAGCCTACCGCCAGCGACCTGCGGCTGGTAATGGCCATTATCAAAGCGATCTCTGAACTGGAGCGTATTGGTGACGTGGCGGAAAAAATCAGCCGCACCGCGCTGGAGAAGTTTGGTCAGCAGCATCTGCCGCTGCTGGTCAGTCTGGAGTCGCTGGGTCATCATACGGTGCAGATGCTGCATTATATCTCCGGTCAGTTTAATGCCGAGCTGGAGCATATTCGCACGCAGGTGATGATCATGGGCGGCATGGTGGAGCAGCAGCTCACCGACGCCATTACCGCCATGCATAATCAGGATGCGGAACTGGCACGCCGGGTGATTGAAGGCGATCAGAAGGTCAATATGATGGAGGTAGAGATTGATGAGGCGTGCGTGCGTGGTGATAGTGACGCACAATATGCAGCAGGCCGCCCGCTGCTCCGATCATACGGCGTTTATGTATCTTGGCGAGCTGATTGAGTTCAGCGACACCGATACGCTGTTTACCAAACCCGCACAGAAGCAGACTGAAGATTACATCACCGGTCGTTACGGCTGATTCAGGAGAGACTCATGGATAATTTAAATCTTAATAAACTGGAACGAAACCAAAGACAAGCTTCATCAGAGTGGTTACAGTCTTTCCGGCGGGCAGCAGCAGCGTCTCTGCATCGCGCGCGGTATCGCTATCCGGCCGGAAGTGCTGCTGCTGGATGAGCCCTGCTCGGCGCTGGACCCGATCTCCACCGGCCGCATTGAGGAGCTGATCACCGAGCTTAAGCAGGATTACACCGTCCTGGATGGCGACAATATTCTCGCGTCGCACCAGGATATCGCCCTGCTGCGCGCGCGCGTCGGCATGGTATTTCAGAAGCCAACGCCGTTTCCGATGTCAATTTATGACAATATCGCCTTCGGCGTGCGCCTGTTTGAGAAGCTGTCGCGCGCGGATATGGATGAGCGCGTGCAGTGGGCGCTGACCAAAGCCGCGCTCGCCGGTAAAATCCAGGTGCGTAATCTGAACTTTCATTATGGTAAGTTCCACGCGCTGAAAGATATCAACCTGGATATTGCCCGCAATCAGGTCACCGCGTTTATCGGCCCGTCGGGCTGCGGTAAATCCACGCTGCTGCGTACGTTCAATAAAATGTATTCGCTCTACCCGGAGCAGCGCGCAGAAGGTGAGATCCTATATCTTCAAGTTCGCCATGAGCCCGTTTGCCGAATGGCAAAGCCTGGCGTGGGCAGGCGTGCTGATCATTACGCTGTGCGTGCTGCTGCTGAACATTGTTGCCCGCATGATCTTCGCCAAAGGCAAACACTAATTTTCCGGCGCGGCTCTGGCGGCGCTGTATAAGAGAGATGAGCAATGAGTATGGCAACCCCTTCGGGCATACGCGCTGGGCACACCGAAGTGGAAGATGATCTCAGCCATCACGCTGAAAGCGTCTGTTTCCGGCATCATTACCGGCGTACTGCTGGCGATTGCGCGTATCGCAGGTGAAACCGCTCCGCTGCTGTTTACCGCGCTCTCCAACCAGTTCTGGAGCACTGACATGATGCAGCCGGTGGCCAACCTGCCGGTCAGGATCCGCTTTATCAACGACATTCTGCTCTCCGCGCCCTCTATCGTGGTCGGACTGTTTGTCTACACCATTGTGGTATCACAGATGCAGCACTTCTCCGGCTGGGCAGGCGTTGCGGCGCTGGCGCTGCTGCAGATCCCGATTGTGATCCGTACCACCGAGAATATGCTGCGGCTGGTGCCGGACAGCATGCGCGAAGATAAAGGCATCGACGGGCTGAGCTGGTCGCTGTTTACCGAATCAACGCCGCCGCCCAACACCGCCGGCGGCGGGCTGGCAAATGCGCTGGCGGGCAGCGGCCTGCTGATTTTCTGGTCCACCTTTTTCGGTACGCCGCTGGGCATTATGGCCGGGATCTGGCTGGCGGAGTATGGCCGTAAGAACTGGCTGGCAGAGGGTGATCCTGCGGCTGGCAAAAAGTGAAGGGGCCCGTTCATGACCGCAATTGAAATGCAGAGCCGTACTGAGCTGGAAGCCTCGCGCCGCAAAATGCAGGCGTGGCGCAGTACAAAAAATAAAATCGCCCTGACGCTGTCGCTGCTGACCATGGCGTTTGGCCTCTTCTGGCTGATCTGGATCCTGTTCACCACGGTGATCCATGGCGGTGACCTTTATTATCGGTAACACCTACCAGCTCGACAGCGCTTCGCTGTTTATGCCTGGCAACAGTATCACCTCAGCGCTGGCTAACGAGTTTGCTGAAGCGGAATCGGGCGTGCATGTCGCTGCGCTGATGGAGCTGGGTCTGATCCTGTTTGTGATCACCTTTATCGTCCTGGCGATCTCGAAGCTGTTCCTGGCGATTATGATCATTCCTTATATCGCCTCGGTAATGCGCGACGTCTTTGAACAGACGCCGGTGATGATGAAAGAGTCCGCGTATGGCATCGGCTGCACAACCTGGGAAGTGATCTGGCGTATCGTGCTGCCGTTTACCAAAAACGGCGTCATCGGTGGCGTGATGCTGGGACTGGGGCGGGCGCTGGGAGAGTGTCCGCTGGGCACCGCCATTGAACTGCTGGCGGCCATCCCGAGCATTGTTTATGGCATGTGGGGCCTGTTTATCTTCGCGCCGCTGTTTGCCGAATATTTTCAGACGCCGGTTGGCAACGTCCTCGCTAACATTCCCATCGTCGGCACGCTGTTCTCCGGCCCGGCGTTTGGTATCGGTATCCTGGCCGCAGGCGTCGCCRCCTGGCCCAGCATTCAGAAGTTTGGCTTCGCCTTTCTCTGGACCAAAACCTGGGATGCACCAAACGAAGAGTTTGGCGCACTGGTGCCGATTTACGGCACGCTGGTGACCTCACTGATCGCATTAATCATCGCGGTACCGGTAAGCTTCGGGATCGCACTGTTTCTGACCGAGCTGGCACCCGGCTGGCTGCGTACTACTGGCTGAGTATCCCGGGGGCGGCCGCCTGGTCGCCCTGCATATCCTCTGAGAACCGAGAATTTTATGGCTGCTACCAAGCCGGCATTCAAAGCACCGGGTAAGCAAGGCGACATGATTTTTGGCGCGCTGGTTAAACTCTCTGCGCTGATTGTCCTGCTGCTGCTGGGTGGCATTATTGTCTCCCTGATCGTCCTCAGGCTAATGCGGAGAAGGGCGCAGAAGTGCTGAAGTTCTTTGACTGGGCCTATAAAGGCGGCAGCAAAACCGCRACGGCGCTGGATTACGCAGCGCTGCCGGAGAGCGTAGTGACGCAGATCCGTGCGGCATGGAAAGCGAATATCAAAGACAGCAGCGGCAAAGCGCTCTGGCAGTAAGCCATTGTCAGGCTCGTCTACGCGAAACAGAACAACCTGACCTACACCAAACTGCTGGATGCGGATGGCAAGCCGGTGGCCCCGAGTGAAAGCAGCTTTGCCAACGCCGCCAAAGGCGCTGARTGGAGCAGCTCGTTTGCTCAGGACCTGACGTTCCAGAAAGGTGACGACGCGTGGCCGATCGCCTCCACCACCTTTATCCTGATTTACAAAGGCGTCGTGCGCCGCGCTGACGGCTCCGGTACCTCCTTTGTGTTTACCAGCTATCTGACCAAAGTGAACACGGACTGGGCAAGCAAAATAGGCAAAGGCAACACCGTTAACTGGCCAACAGGCCTTGGCGGTAAAGGCAACGATGGCGTGGCCGCTTTCGTGCAGCGTCTGCCGGGTTCAATTGGCTATGTCGAATACGTGAAAAATGGCCTGTTCCAGTTCCCGACCGTTATCGGTGGCGTGGTGCTGGCCGTTAACATTCCGGGTGTGAAGTCGGGCGAGCTGACGCTCGATGGCAAAACCGTAGGTGACATCTACCTCGGCACCATCAAAAAATGGAACGATCCGGCGATCGCTAAGCTGAACCCGAACCTGAAACTGCCTGACACCAATATCATTGCCGCCACCGATCTGACCGGCGCTGGCGGGACCTTCCCGGCCCCGGTTTATGCCAAGTGGGCAGCAGAGTATCAGCAGGCCACCGGTAGCAAAATCAACTATCAGGGGATCGGCTCTTCGGGTGGCGTAAAGCAGATCATCGCAAAAACCGTGGATTTCGGTGCTTCTGATGCGCCGATGAAAGAGGAAGATCTGCACTCGTCATAAAACTGTCATATTTCGTACATTTCGCTGTCATCAAACTGTCCTATTTTCCCTCCAGCAGCAATCACTGACTCCAACTAAAACGGCGTTAAGCCTGATTTATACTCCCCCGGAGGGAACATGACACTGATGCGTAGCACCGTAGCCCGAATCCTCGCCGCCACTTTCGCCGTCAGCGCAGTTTCTGCGTGATGAAAATCATTTCACTGCCGCATGTTGAGGAAGTGATTGCCCCTATCTTCTACACCGTGCCGCTGCAGATGCTCTCTTATCATGTGGCGCTGATCAAAGGCACCGACGTGGACCAGCCGCGTAACCTGGCAAAATCGGTTACCGTTGAGTAATCGCTAAGCCGGGCGGGCCTGCAACGGGCCCGCCCGGTTTTTATCCATGCCGAAGCCTACGCGGCCGGTGAGCTGAAGCACGGCCCGCTGGCGCTGATCGATGCCGATATGCCGGTGATCGTGGTCGCACCTAACAATGAGCTGCTGGAAAAGCTGAAATCCAACATTGAAGAGGTGCGCGCGCGCGGCGGCCTGCTCTATGTCTTCGCCGATGGCGATGCGGGTTTCAGCGACAGTGAAGGACCGGAAACGGAGCATGAGATTGTGCACGCGCTGCAGGCGCTGCCAAGCCGTATTGAGCAGATGCTGGCGCAGGATAAGATCATCGAGAGCCTGGCAGAAGATTTCTCTGACAAGCATCATGCGCTGTTTCTTGGCCGCGGCGATCAGTACCCGATCGCCATGGAAGGCGCGCTTAAGCTCAAAGAGATCTCCTATATCCTCTCCAAAGAGCTGGGTTATCTTGGCTCACTGGCTATCTGTAACGTCGCCGGCTCTTCGCTGGTGCGCGAATCCGATCTGGCGCTGATGACCAAAGCGGGCACGGAAATTGGCGTGGCTTCCACCAAAGCCTTTACCACGCAGCTGACGGTACTGCTGATGCTGGTGGCAAAACTGGGTCGTCTGCACGGCATGAAGATCCAGATCATCGCCTGCGGCACCTCCTACAACTCCGGTATGGTATCGCGCTACTGGTTTGAATCACTGGCGAATATCCCGTGTGACGTTGAGATCGCCTCTGAATTCCGCTACCGCAAATCCGCAGTTCGCAAAAACAGCCTGCTGATCA
This sequence comes from Pantoea sp. BRM17, assembly GCA_002939445.1. Taxonomy (GTDB): domain Bacteria; phylum Pseudomonadota; class Gammaproteobacteria; order Enterobacterales; family Enterobacteriaceae; genus Pantoea. The sequence goes on from PEFU01000001.1 coordinate 29,187, forward strand.
CCCTGTCGCAGTCGGGTGAAACCGCCGATACGCTGGCGGCGCTGCGAGTCCAGCGCGCGGAGATCGAATCAAACGCGCAGTATGACGCGGGCGATAAAGGTATCTATCGCCACTATATGCAGAAAGAGATCTACGAGCAGCCCAACGCTATCAAAAATACGCTGGCGGGCCGCTTCCACGACGGGATTGTCGATCTGCGCGAACTGGGTGAGCATGCAGAGTCGCTGCTGAGCAAAGTAGAGCACAGCCGTGATCCGTCGGTGCTGGTGGCCGCGCGCTCCGGCAGCCCGCTGGTGATTGGCCGTGGCGTGGGCGAGAACTTTATCGCATCCGATCAGCTGGCGCTGCTGCCGGTTACCCGCCGCTTTATTTACCTGGAAGAGGGGGATATTGCCGAGGTTACCCGCCGTGAAGTCACTATCATCGATCGCGAAGGCCATCAGCATAACGGCATTATCGAAAACCATGAGCCGCTGCGCGCGCAAATGATCGAACGTGGCTACCATTTTGCCTCCGAGACGGACACCGAAGTGGTGGCGCATCTGGTGCACTGGGAGCAGAAGCAGGGCGGCACGCTGCGTGAGGTTATTCTGCGCGTGATCCCTCAGCTGCGCGGTGCTTACGGCATGGTCATCATGGACGCCGGTCTGGCGGTCGTCGATCGTCAGGGGCACGTGACGCGTCTGCGTCGCGTTGGCAAAGTGGCTAATCTGGCGGAGGCCGCAGATCAGCAGCCGCTGATTGGCGGTACCGGTATTGCCCACACCCGCTGGGCCACGCACGGTGAACCTTCTGAGGCAAATGCGCATCCGCACGTCTCAGAGCAGATCATCGTGGTTCATAACGATATCCCCACTCTCTACAAGGCTCGGGGAACCGGCGCAGCCGGAAATCAGGTCAGATGACAACGCAATGGCCGAAAGCCATGAAGTCAGGAAACGAATATGTGTGGAATTGTTGGAGCAGTAGCGCAGCGTGACATTGCAGAGATCCTGCTGGAAGGTCTGCGTCGTCTGGAGTATCGCGGTTATGACTCGTCGGATACGCAGCTGGTGGCACCGGTCACTGTTGCCACAGGCGCCACTATCGCTGCCGGTACTACGGTGATGAAAGATGTTYCCGCCGCCGATCTGGTCTACAACCGCAAAGAACAGCAGCAGAAAGCGGGCTGGCAGCGCCCGGTGAAGAAAAAATAAATTTTAAGGGCCGGCAAAGATCGGCCCGTTTAGCAGTGTGCTGAACAGGCGCACGTCGGCAACTTTGTGGAAATGAAAAAGGCCACGCTCGGCAAAGGCTCCAAAGCGGGCCATCTTTCCTACCTGGGTGATGCGGAAATAGGGGCGGGCGTTAACATCGGCGCCGGCACTATTACCTGCAACTATGATGGCGCTAACAAGTTTAAAACCATCATTGGCGATAACGTCTTTGTGGGCGAAATTGATATCGGCGTCATCATTGAAGGTGATGTCACGCTGGGCAACCGGGTAAAAATTGGCGCCGGCTGCGTGATCAAAAACAGCGTTCTGGGCGATGACTGTGAGATCAGCCCTTATTCTGTCATCGAAGATGCGACGCTGGCCGCCGCCTGCACGGTCGGGCCGTTTGCCCGGCTGCGTCCTGGCAGCGAACTCCAGGAAGGCCGCGTAATTAATACCGTTCATCCGGCGCGTATCAGTGAAACGGAAGGTGTAAATAATCGTCTGCAGCTGGCTACGCTGGAGCGCACTTTTCAGCAGGAGCAGGCGGAAAAACTGCTGCTGGCGGGCGTGATGCTGCGCGATCCGGCGCGTTTTGACCTGCYTGGTACGCTGGCGCACGGGCGCGACGTACGCATCGTGCGCGAAGATATGACCGTGACCGGCATTATTGAGCAGAAAGATGCGTCTCCTGAGCAGCTGGCTATTCAGGAGATCAATACCGGTATCCTGATAGCCAACGGCGGCGATCTCCGGCGCTGGCTGGCACAGCTCGACAACAATAACGCACAGGGTGAGTTCTATATCACCGATATCATCGCGATGGCGCAGCTGCAGGCGGAACAGCTCGGTACCGGGCACGCCATGCAGCAGGCGGCGCCCTTCTTTGCGGATGACGAAGATATTCTGATGCTGTATGGCGATGTCCCGCTTATCTCGCAGACAACGCTGCAGCAGCTGCGCGCGGCGAAACCTGAAGGCGGCATCGGGCTGCTGACCGTGGTGCTGGATAACCCCACCGGCTACGGCGTGATCCTGGCCGCTGGCAAAGGCACCCGTATGTATTCCGATCTGCCTAAAGTTCTGCACACGCTGGCAGGTAAACCCATGGTGCAGCATGTTATTGATGCCGCCACCGGGCTTGGTGCCCGGCAGGTTCACCTGGTCTATGGTCACGGGGGGGAACTGTTGCAGCAGAAGCTGGCGCACAACGCCCTGAACTGGGTCAGCCCTCCGGGGCTGGCATTTTTTTTGCGCGGCGTCCGGCATACCCGTTGTTATGCACCCTCCCTGGCTCCCCTTTCCGTTTTCCTCTGGTTGTCTAATTTCGCCATGAGAAAAATGTAGTAATCTCAGGGGTAAACCTTACACTTTCGAAAGTTAAATTGAGTCTGGAAAATTATGTCTGTAAGCGCAATGAGTGTGCGCGATTCGTGGTGAAGACCTTGACGAAGCGCGCGCGCTGGAAGCGAAACGTAAAGCAGAAGAGCACATGAACAGCAGCCATGGCGACGTGGACTATGCTCAGGCCTCTGCAGAGCTGGCGAAAGCTATCGCGAAACTGCGTGTCATCGAGCTGACCAAAAAAGCGATGTAATCAGGCTTTATGCGTCATGAAATGCGCTCCGGTCTGGTACAGCGTATCCAGGTGTCAGGTAGCGAAGGCGAGCTGGGTATCCACCCGGGCCACGCCCCGCTGCTGACCGCCATCAAGCCTGGCATGATTCGCATCGTGAAGCAGCACGGCGACGAGGAGTATATCTACCTCTCCGGCGGCGTGCTGGAAGTACAGCCGGGCAGCACGACCGTTCTGGCCGACAAGCTGAAAGATACCATTCGTGGTTTCAAAGGCATCATGGAAGGCGAATTTGACCACCTGCCAGAGCAGGCGTTCTACATGGTCGGCGCTATCGAAGAAGCCGTAGAAAAAGCGAAGAAACTGTAATAACGGTTTCCCGGGAGGAATGGTATGGCTATGACTTATCATCTGGACGTGGTCAGCGCGGAGCAGCAGATGTGCTATGACGTCGCACGTGGCGTACAGTCACTGCTGCAGCGTTACCAGGAGCTGAAAGACATCATCGCCATCCTCGGTATGGACGAGCTGTCTGAAGAAGATAAACTGCTGGTGGCACGTGCGCGTAAGATCCAGCGCTTCCTGTCTCAGCCATTCTTCGTTGCTGAAGTCTTCACCGGTTCTCCGGGCAAATACGTGATGGGTTCAATCACCTCCGTACAGGCCGTTTACGTTCCTGCGGATGACCTGACTGACCCGTCTCCGGCAACCACCTTTGCTCACTTAGACTCAACGGTTACGCTGAGCCGTCAGATCGCCTCTCTGGGTATCTACCCGGCCGTTGACCCGCTGGACTCTACCAGCCGTCAGCTGGATCCACTGATCGTGGGTCAGGAGCGGACCGGTCTGACCATGGCGGAAAAATTCCGTGATGAAGGTCGTGACGTTCTGCTGTTCATCGACAACATCTACCGTTATACCCTGGCAGGTACTGAAGTATCTGCACTGCTGGGTCGTATGCCATCTGCGGTAGGTTATCAGCCAACGCTGGCTGAAGAGATGGGTGTGCTGCAGGAGCGTATTACCTCCACCAAGAAAACCGTAAACATGATGGAGCTGATCCGTAACATCGCGGCTGAGCACTCAGGTTATTCGGTCTTTGCTGGTGTTGGTGAGCGTACTCGTGAGGGTAACGACTTCTACCATGAAATGACTGACTCCAACGTTATCGATAAAGTAGCGCTGGTGTATGGCCAGATGAACGAGCCGCCGGGTAACCGTCTGCGCGTAGCACTTATCGACATGAAAGGCGACCTGACAGAAGAAGATGGCAGCGCAGTAGAGGTCTCCTCTATTCACCGCGCCGCGCCTTCTTATGAAGAGCAGTCAAACTCGCAGGAACTGCTGGAAACCGGCATCAAGGTTATCGACCTGATGTGTCCGTTCGCTAAGGGCGGTAAAGTCGGTCTGTTCGGTGGTGCGGGCGTAGGTAGTCTCGAGGTTAAGAATGGTGATACTCGTCTGGTGCTGGAAGTTCAGCAGCAGCTGGGTGGTGGCGTAGTACGTACTATCGCCATGGGTTCTTCTGACGGCCTGAAGCGCGGTCTGGAAGTAATCGATCTGAAAAAACCTATTCAGGTTCCGGTTGGTAAAGCGACCCTTGGCCGTATCATGAACGTGCTGGGCGAGCGCATCACCCAGGAACTTACCGAGATCGTCTCGGGAGCCTCCGCGGTTTAACCAGGCATATATCCTGTCGCCCGAGCGCGGCCGGATCTTCTCGTATTAGGTAGAGGATTCAAGATGGCAGCTGGAAAGATTGTCCAGATTATCGGCGCCGTAGTTGACGTCGAATTCCCTCAGGACGCGGTACCACAGGTATACAGCGCCCTGTACGAACCCGATCCGAAGGCGCTGCTCGATACGCTGCTGCGTCGTTATGTCGAATCGCAGGTTTATCAGGGTGTGGTGGAAAACCTGGCCAGTGAGCAGGCCGCGCGTATGGTAGCGATGAAAGCCGCAACCGATAACGGCGGAAACCTGATCAAAGAGCTGCAGTTGGTCTACAACAAAGCTCGTCAGGCCATCGATAAGCCTGCGCTGTCCGATTTGATCGGTCCGGTAAAAGTCATGCTGCAGGCCTACGATGAAGGCCGTATCGACAAGCTGTATATCGTCAGCAACAAGTTTAACAACACCATGTCTCAGACTCCGACCATTACCCAACTGCTGCCGTTACCGCCAGCGGAAGGTGAAGAAGAGATGAAGGCGAAGACCTGGGATTCCGTCGGCTACCTGGTCGTTTCGACTGACCGCGGGCTTTGTGGTGGTTTGAACATTAACCTGTTCAAAAAATTGCTGGCTGAAATGAAAGGCTGGGCAGACAAAGGCGTTCAGAGCGATCTGGCGATTGTCGGTTCAAAAGGCGTTTCATTCTTCGGCTCAGTCGGTGGCAACGTCGTGGCTCAGGTTACCGGCATGGCCAAGATCGGAAGCGTAAAAAATACGCAGAAGATCACCAAAGCGATGGAAATGGTCGCCGCCTCCAAAATGCGTAAAACGCAGGAACGCATGGCGGCCAGCCGTCCGTATGCAGATACCATGCGCAAAGTGATTGGTCACCTTGCACTGGGCAATCTGGAATACAAGCACCCTTACCTGGATGAGCGCGACGTTAAGCGGCCGATCGCGAACACGCTGAGCTGATGGCTGAAATCAACCAGGCGGGTAACTACAACAACGATATCGAAGCGAAGCWGAAAGGCCTGCTCGAAACGTTTAAAGCAACCCAGTCCTGGTAATGTCTGGCGGCTTGTCTGAAAAGACAGGCCGCAAGGCTTTGAGGAGAAGCTAATGGCCGGCGCAAAAGAAATACGTAGTTCGCATCCGATCTGGATGATGCAACGCGTAAACAGCTGAGCCACGGTCAGAAAGTGACCGAGCTGCTGAAACAGAAACAGTATGCGCCAATGTCCGTTGCGCAGCAGGGTCTGGTGCTGTTTGCTGCTGAGCGCGGCTTCCTGAACGACGTTGAACTGGCGAAAATCGGCAGCTTTGAAGCCGCTCTGCTGGCGTACACCAACGTTATCTCGATCACTGATGGTCAGATCTTCCTGGAGTCGAACCTGTTCAACTCCGGTATCCGTCCAGCCGTTAACCCGGGTATCTCCGTATCCCGTGTTGGTGGTGCTGCACAGACCAAGATCATCAAGAAACTGTCTGGTGGTATTCGTACCGCGCTGGCACAGTATCGTGAACTGGCAGCGTTCTCTCACCTGCGCCGCCCACCAGGCCGTGAAGCATTCCCGGGCGACGTGTTCTATCTCCACTCTCGTCTGCTGGAGCGTGCATCACGCGTAAGCGCTGACTACGTTGAGCGTTTCACCAACGGTGCTGTGAAAGGCCAGACCGGTTCTCTGACCGCGCTGCCAATCATTGAAACCCAGGCTGGTGACGTTTCTGCGTTCGTTCCCAAGCTGGAAGAGCACGGCGCGCTGGCTAACACCATCGTGGTTGTGGCTTCTGCATCGGAGTCTGCTGCGCTGCAGTACCTGTCTCCATACGCTGGCTGTGCCATGGGCGAATACTTCCGCGACCGCGGTGAAGATGCGCTGATCGTTTACGATGACCTCTCTAAGCAGGCTATCGCTTACCGTCAGATCTCCCTGCTGCCTGTTCAGACTGGTTACAAATCTGTCGATGCGATGATTCCAATCGGCCGTGGCCAGCGTGAGCTGATCATCGGTGACCGTCAGACCGGTAAGACTGCAATGGCTATTGACGCCATCATCAACCAGCGTGATTCAGGCATCAAGTGTGTCTACGTTGCGATTGGTCAGAAAGCGTCAACCATCTCTAACGTGGTTCGCTACGCTGACCTTGCCGAAGGCATGAAGGTTAAGTGCACCGGTCGTATTCTGGAAGTACCGGTTGGCCGTGGCCTGCTGGGTCGCGTGGTGAACACCCTGGGTGCACCTATCGACGGTAAAGGTGCAATCGACAACGACGGCTTCTCGCCGGTTGAAATGATTGCACCAGGCGTTATCGATCGTCAGTCTGTTGACCACAAGCAGCGCATTGCTCAGTTCAATGTCGTGAGTGAAGCTCACAACGAAGGTACTATTGTTTCTGTAAGTGACGGTATCATCCGCGTACACGGCCTGGCCGATGTTATGCAGGGTGAAATGATTGCCCTGCCGGGCAACCGTTACGCTATCGCACTGAACCTCGAGCGCGACTCGGTTGGTGCGGTCGTTATGGGCCCGGGAAAAACGTCTGTCACGCAAAGTTAAGCTGAATTGCAAAATTGATAAGTCTGTATTGGCAGGTGTGGTTATCCGTGCGGGTGACCTGGTGATTGATGGCAGCGTGCGCGGCCGTCTTGACCGTCTGGCAGACGTCTTGCAGTCTTAAGGGGACTGGAGCATATGCAACTGAATTCCACCGAAATCAGCGAACTGATAAGTCTGTGGTGATCAACTTGATGAACACGCTCAGAACCTGATCAAGGTTATGGCGGAGAACGGACGTTTGACAGCGCRTCCAGACGTACTGGAGCAATTTATTCAACTGCGTGACGCTTATGAAGCGACAGCCGAAGTTGATGTAATCTCCGCCAGTGCGCTGAGTGACAGCCAGCTGACCAAAATCAGCACCGCGAGGGAGGGGCTGATGTCTGATCTGATTACTGTAGCTCGCCCCTACGCCAAAGCAGCTTTTGACTTTGCTGTTGAGCATCAAAGTATCGAACGCTGGCAGACCATGCTGGCGTTTGCCGCAGAAGTGGCTCGCAACGAACAGATGGCAGAAGTACTCTCCGGTGCCTTAGCACCTGAAGCGTTATCTGCCTCTTTCAATGCAAGCTGAAACTGAACGTAACCGCATCGTCACTCAGGCGCAGGCAGAAATTGAAGCCGAGCGCTCACGTGCACGTGAAGAGCTGCGTAAACAGGTCGCGTTGCTGGCATTAGCTGGCGCCGAGAAAATCATCGAACGTTCCGTGGATGAAGCTGCTAACAGCGACATCGTTGATAAACTGGTCGCTGAACTGTAAGGACCACCGATCATGGCTGCCATCGAAAAGCGCCAGAAAGAAATTGCTGAAGGCCTTGCTTCTGCTGAACGCGCGAAGAAAGATTTGGATCTCGCGCAGGCCAATGCGACCGACCAGCTGAAAAAAGCGAAGGAAGAAGCTCAGGTCATTATCGAGCAGGCGAACAAACGCCGTGCCCAGATTCTGGACGAAGCCAAAACTGCTGTCGCCTAAAGCCTGTAGCCATTGTTCACTCATGGCACCTGGTGTGATGAGGAACAGATTCTGCCGTTTATCAATGATAGCGGCAGAGCACGTTAACTTAATAAGAGGCATTGTGCTGTGAACATTAACGCAACAATCCTCGGCCAGGCCATCGCGTTCATCCTGTTTGTCGCGTTCTGCATGAAGTACGTATGGCTGGCTGCCGCTGTGATGATGGGTCTGGCGGCAATCGGTGCTGCGATCGGTATCGGCATCCTCGGAGGTAAATTCCTGGAAGGCGCAGCGCGTCAGCCGGATCTGATCCCTCTGCTGCGTACGCAGTTCTTTGTTGTAATGGGTCTGGTGGATGCAATCCCGATGATCGCTGTTGGTCTGGGTCTCTACGTGATGTTTTCGCAGTGGGTGCTGAATGTGCCATGGGCCATTTTCCACATCCTGATTATTTCGCTGCAGGCTTTCATTTTCATGGTCCTCACGATTGTCTATCTGTCGATGGCATCTGAAGAACATTGATTTTTTTCTCAACAACTTAAGCATAACTGAAACAAACTGGAGACTGTCATGGAAAACCTGAATATGGATCTGCTGTACAAAATGAAAGGGGTAGGCGGCTTTGCTAAAGAGCTGACTCTGCAGCCTTTTAATCACCCGATCTTCATCCCCATCAACCTGATTCTTGAAGGTGTCAGCCTGCTGTCAAAACCGGTTTCACTCGGTCTGCGACTGTTCGGCAACARGTATGCGGGTGAGCTGATCTTTATCCTGATTGCCGGTCTGCTGCCGTGGTGGTTCGCCCCGCTGGCTCTGACAATTTTTGTCTGGGTCTTCCTGATGAACTTCATGGATCTGCTGCCTATTGATTTGCTGCCGTTTATTGGTGAGCACTATCTGGGCCTGCCGGCGCTGCGCGTCGTGCCGTCAGCAGACGTGAACATCACGCTATCTATGGCGCTGGGCGTATTTATTTTGATTCTGTTCTACAGCATCTCAGCAACATTCTGGACGTTAAACCTGGACTCCATGTTTTTCTCTGTTGCACTGGGAGTATTATTCCTTGTGCTGTTCCGCAGCGTGGCGAAAAGCGTCACCAGCGGCGTGCCAGGGAAAATGCAGGCGGCTATCGAGCTGGTTGTCGGCTTTGTTGATAGCAACGTTCGCGACATGTACCACGGTAAAAGTAAAGTTGGTCTTCTGGCCACTCGCAATCACCTGGTTATCGGTGCTGGTGGTGCAAATCGTCGCACCGGCTGTAATTAACAACAAAGGGTAAGAGGCATCATGGCCGCAGGAGAAATCTCAACGCCGCAGGAATACATAGGACATCATCTGACGCATCTTCAGATGGACCTGCGTACTTTCGAGCTGGTGAATGCACACGACGCGCGTCACCTGGGGCGCCTCTGCTATTGCGGGTGGTGTGGCAGCCTGGCTGCCAAACATACTGTTCACGTTTTTAGCCTGGCGTCTGCAGGATCAAACACCGGCTAAAGGGCGTGTCGCCTGGAGTTTCGCCCTGGGTGAAGTTCTTAAGGTGTTCGCCACCGTTATTTTTCTCGCTGTGGCGTTGGGTGGGTTCGGAGCACGTATAATTTGCACGGCTTTTGCTGCTTGACTCAAAACGGCAAAGGCAGTCTTATACGACACGCGACATACCCCGTTCGGGGCAGGAGAGTTAAGCGTCATGTCAGTGTCTCTTTACAGTGTGAAATTAGCCCGAGCCGTTCTGGTTGTCCAGCTGGTGACGTTTGTCGTAATCGGTGCGCTGTTTGCCCTGAAAGAGCGCTTTAGCCAGAAAACGGCAACGTCGCTGATGGCTTTCCGGGTTATGAATCTTTGGAAAAATAGCCCTTCAGAAAGAAATTTAAATAATTGTTCACCTTTTCGCTACTTAGCGATTGAAATCGCAGGTGCGGCAAGATGCGGCCGGGCTGCCGGTTGCTCCATTAAGATAGCCGACAATCCATGAACCGATAAAGGAACCCAGCGCACCCATGCTGTTAATCAGCGCCATGGCACCACCCGAAACGTTGCGCGGCAGCATTTCCGGAATGATGGCAAAGAACGGACCATAAGGGGCATACATCGCTCCGCCGGCAATCACCAGCAGCGCAATTTGTAGAGGATCACAGCAGGTTTCATGAATCGCTTCCTGTAGAAATAGGTGACGGGCGACAGGTGCCGCCCGGAGAAGTCATCTCTTACGCTTTCAGGCGTGCTTCGCCCCGTGAATCGGCGGCGTTTTGTTTGCGGCAGGCTTGACGATCAGCGTCAGCCAGACCGAAACCAGCAGGGCTGAACCCATGAAGATAAGACGGAGACGGTGGAGCAGGCGCGCAGCGCCGGCATCTGCGACAGCAGTGCGTCATCGACTTTGCCGCCGGAACCGATAATACCTTCTGCCTGCGCAAACGCGTCCGCATGCTGGCGCACCGTTTCCGGTGAAACATCTTTTACTTCGGTAACGTGAAAATGCGTATCGAGCTGGCGGCGCAGATCGTCAGGCAGGCGGGTGCCAAACAGATCCGGACCGATGCTCTTTTTCCAGTTGCCTTCTTTAACCCATTTATCCAGCTCGGCTACGCGGCGTGCGGTGCTCAGTACCAGCGCCATCATGGTATCCGCTACGGTCTCGGTCAGGACCGTCGGGGTGTGCATCAGCAGCACCTTGCGCTGATTCAGCGCGTCAACGTTAAAGTTGTCATAGCGACTGATGCAGACAAAATCGCTTTCTTTCAGCAGCGTCTCCAGATCGCAGGCGCGGGCCTGAAAGCGGTTCTCCGCTTCTTCATGCTGACGACGGGCGTTATAGAGAATATTCATACCAAAACCGAAATGGGCGCGCTGCGCCAGCGCCAGGCCAATACGGCCCATGCCTAAAATCCCCATGGTTTTGTGGTGAACGTCCTCTGCCTCAGCGGGAACGGGTTCTACCTCAAAAACGTCCAGTCCGGCAGCCAGCAGGGTGCCCGCTTTCAGCGCTGCCGTCAGCGCCTGCTCATCCACCACCGGGCCGCGACCCGCGTTGATCAGAATTGCGCCGGGCTTCATCAGCTGCAGCTGCGCGGCACCAATCATATGGTGCGTCTGTTCGGTGAGCGGCAATAACGCCCGCCTGCGGCGGGCGCAATGGCTAAAGCGGTCCTGTCAGCGCAGAACCTGCGGGTTAACGCAGTTTTTATCCGGTGTACCGGTCAGCGCGGCAATCAGATTTTCAACCGCATCACGGGCCATGCCGTAGCGCGTCTCGTGCGTGGCTGAACCAATATGCGGCAGCGCCACCACGTTTGGCAGGGTAAGGATCTGGTCAAAATAATCGTTCATTGCCGGGATCTGTGCCGGGTTACCGCCGCCCAGCATGATGGTGCCGGGTGTGCGCAGTCCCTCTCCCATATCTTCCATCAGACGGGAGATACCGGTGGGTTGCGTAAATTTGTCGCCGAACTGAGAAAAGGACATAGGAAGTAAAAATTTTGTGAAAGCGAATGGYGAAAACCACCCGGCAAACAGATTAAACAGATAGAAAAACGCGCTCTGGCTGCCGTTGGTCAGCGCAATATTTTGCGCCGTGACAGGCCAGCCAAACTGCTCGCGCAGCAGGGTGGCAAGCGATGCCAGCAGCTGCGCCTTTCCGCGTGGCCCGTCATAGTTGCACAGCGCCTCGCTCAGCGTGCCATCTTTATGCATCTGCAGCAGCAGGCAAATCAGCCCGATATCCTCATGCAGCGGCAGATGGTCGAAATCGACATGATATTTAAACTGCCCTTCTGGCAGCAGCTCGATGGTGGGCTTCGCTGAAACAAACAGCCCCTCTTCGAGGCCGGCGTCAGCGTAACCGAGATATTCCGGCGCCAGCGGAAACAGCACGCGCTTTTTACTGCCGTCGGCGCGGTGTCGGAGCTTGGAGAGGCTCATGCAGAGAATGGTGTTGGGATTCCACAGCGGCCGCGCTTCGCTAAAAATGATACCGGGGAAGGGCACGCCGTAGGCGTTGTCGATCAACAGCGGCACGCCATGCTGCTGTGCCAGCGCATCCAGCTGCAACAGCTCATCGTCAGTGACCACATTGCCGGTCGGATTGGTCGGGCGCGAAAGTTCCGCCACTTTAGCCTGATAAAATGGCCGGATAACCTCATCAGAGAGGCGCAGCAGATCGCCGCGTACAATCATTTCGTTTGCCAGCGCCGGGCCAATGCTGCCGGGCGCCAGGCTGATAATACCGTTCATATTACCCAGCGCGCTGATGGTGCTTTCATCGGCAATAATGATGCCGCAGCGTGCGCCAGGCAGGCAATGCGGCCACGCCTGCTCCAGCCCCGGGAAGAAGAAGTGGCCCGGCACCATCAGCACGCCGCGCGCTTTGAGACGCTGATAGAGCACTTCAGTGGTGATGGGCAGATCGCGAAACCAGAGCCAGAGGAAAATTGCCCCCTCCGGCTTGTGGATCAGACAGCGATCTTCCGGCAGGTAGCGARGCAGGATCGCCAGCGAATATCTTTCACGGACATAAGGGCTTCCTGTTCTCAGGCTGTAGCCGGTTTCGGGCGGTTAAATCTGGTTCCCGTCTGCGGGGCAGGTGACGCTTTCGGCCTCGCGGAGCGCGCGCTKCAGCTCCTCCGCCAGGATCCGGACTGCTTGCTCAATTTTTGCCGCTTCCGGTACGTAGTTCATGCGCATGCACTGATGCGGTGCCCGAAGCTGATCGTCATGCCATAGATGACCAGCCAGCGCAGCGGAATAGCCGGACGCTTTACAAACAGCAGGGCCGGAAACGCCACCAGGGCAAAACGCAGTCCCGCCAGCAGAAAAGGCGGCATGCCCTGCAGCCCGAGTTTGATCACCACAAAATTGACGCCCCACGCCACAACGACGCACAGCGCTAACAGGTGGCCCGCCATACCGGCGCTGGCGAGCAGATACATCCCCAGGGTCGCAATCACGATGCCGGTAATATGATTCCAGCGCAGCTTCTCAGCCAGCAGCAGCGCGCCCAGCAGCAGCGTGAAGAACGCCTGCGCCTGCAGCACCAGCGACGCTACCCCGGCGGGCATGCCAAGCTTGATGGCTAAAAACAGGAAGGCAAAGATGAGCGCGCTGCCTTCAAACCACCAGGAGCAGATGAAAAAGGGAATAACCGGCACCAGCGCGCTCCACACCACCAGCGACATCACCGGTACGCGGTGATTGCGCAGAATGATTTTATTGGTGATATTGCCCAGCCCCCAGGAGGCCGCCGCCGCCAGCGTCAGCAGCATGGTTGTCAGGGTAATGCCGCCTGCCGTCGTCAGCGCTTCATCCAGCACAACGGCCGCGCTGATAATCCCCACCACCGGCACCAGCAGCGTCAGCGGCGCGACGCGCCAGGTTTCATAGCGGCTCAGCAYCCGGCCCCAGATGCCATAACCGATGATAGTGGCGATGAAAGCCAGATAGATCAGCGCCAGAATAGTCTGCAGTGAAATGCCCTGCAGGCTGTGCACCGTTCCTGAAGAGGCGAAACCGCGCCGGATTGAAATTCTGAAATAAGGCCATCACATAAGCCTTAAGCGCCGCAGCAATGCGGCGTTTTTTTTTGATCAGATTCAGGCGCGGGAGAGCAGCCGCTGGCTCAGCAGGCCGCCAAAGACATTGATCAGCAGACCGGCAACGATCACCGCTGCGCCCAGCAGCTCCTGCGCGAATGAGCTGGATATCACCGCCCACGACAATATGCTGGTGGTACGCGGCGCGCACCCTGAAGAGCAGCCGGAGCGCAAATATCTTTATCAGGGCATCGCCGAGCGCAATTTTGAGCGTAAATTCCAGCTGGCCGATCACATCGTGGTGCGCGATGCGCGTCTCGAACTCGGTCTGCTGAGCATCGATCTGGAGCGCATCTTGCTGATTATCAGGAGTCTTATTATGCGTAACTTTGATCTCTCTCCACTTTATCGTTCTTCCATCGGTTTCGATCGTCTGTTTAATCTGCTGGAAACCAATCAGAACCAGGCGAACGGAGGCTACCCTCCTTACAATGTCGAACTGGTGGATGAAAACCACTACCGCATTACGATTGCGGTAGCAGGCTTTGCCCAGTCTCTGGCTCTGTTTTCAGTGCAGGTGCAGGGTTTCCTGAGTGTATGTCATCTCACCGGTTTTGCTGCAAAAAAATCACGCCGGTGGCCCTTGAAAAGATCGCTACCATACCCATTTTCACATTACGGCCGTATGACTGTTGCCGCATGGGACAGTGCCAGGCCGGACAACCTGTCCATAGTGGAAGGTTGCCAAAAGTGGCACTGGCGCGGGTGCCAGGATAGTAACCCTGACTGCCGCCGGAGTGCGACATCATGCTGGAGCAGCCGGAGGTGGTTATCACACAGCACACCAGCAGGCCGGTCAGCGGAAAACGTTTTATCATCTTCATTGTCATCATCCCTTCAGTCATGGCTGCATCCCTGGCAGCAATATGTCACCTGACGTTATCAGCGACCGTAGCGAGGCTCGCCTGGGTATTGGCCTCTCTTTCACTTTGCAGCACGCGTTCGCGCGGTGAGGAGCTGCGTTTGTCCTCACCGGCGTGGAAGTAGTCCCACGGCAGCAGCAGCGTATCCAGCACGGCAGAGAAGGGCAGATCGATCAGCGCCAGCGGCTTCAGCACCCAGCCCGTGTCATCATCAGTCAGCATTCGCCTTTATCTGTGCCGACCGCGTAATGCGCTGCGAAATGGCAGACGGTCGCTGTACGCCACTGACGCCGGTCACTGCCGCCGCGCTGAGCGGCGACGCAGTGGTCTGGTCGCCGGACGGAAAACAGATCGCCTATATGCGTGAAGTGGAGGGCTGGCGCCAGCTGTTCTGCGTCAGTGCGACGCCGGCATCGCAGCAGCGGGGTCTGGCGCTGCAGCCGCGTCACTGGCTGCGCGCGGCGCCAGACGGCAGCGCGATTGCCTTTCTGCTGGCCGATGAGCAGGACATTATTCAGCTCTGGAGCGTGTCGCCCAACGGCGGTGAGCCGCGGCAGATCACCCGGCTCAGCAGCAGTATCCAGTCTGCGTTCAGCTGGCATCCGCAGGGTGATGCCGTGAGCTGGCAGCGCTGGGCTATCGCCTTTATCGGCGACACGCGCAGCGCCAGCGGGCAGAAGGTGCCGGAGGTGTTTATCGTGGATTTACCGGACGCGCTGGCTGATTACGCCCGTCCCGGCAGCTCGCCGCTGGAGGGCAGCGATACCCGGATGCCGGCACCGCCGGCAGGGGTGCAGCAGCAGCGGCTGACGCATACGGATCTGCGCAACGTCGGCGTGGCCGTGCCGCTGCATCCGGTCTGTCCGGCTGAAAAACATCCGCGTGAGTATGATGGCAGCCACTACTGCGTGCTGATCAGCCAGACGCAGCGCGACCCGCAGCCCGGCAGCGATGCAATCGATCGCGCTTATGAAGAGTGCTGGATTGGCGATCGCGGCTATCAGAAAGCTGACGGCCATTACGATTTTCACCATCGCCGTGGCGTGATCGTGCAGAATGGCCATGCGGAGACGCTGGACGCCTGCGATATTACCGCGCCCTATACGCCGGGCGCGCTGCGCGGCGGATCGCATGTGCATGTCTTTAGCCCGGACGGCACCCGCCTCAGCTTTACTTACAACGATCATGTGATGCATGAGCGCGACAGCCGCGACTGGCTGGCGTTTGATGTGCGCCCCTCCGGCGCCTCTTTTACCGGCCTGACCATTGAGCGGGTTAACGTCTTTACGGGCGCCGTTGAGCTTCTCTATCAGGCGCGCGACGGGGCTCACGTTGGGGTGGTGACCGTAAGCCCCGACCTGCCGCCGCGCTACGTCTTTATTCATGGCCCGGAACATCCTGATGCGCACTGCCGTGAAACGCGTTGGCTGATCCGACGAGGCGCGCATGGAAGCGCGCATCCCCGCAAAACTGCTGCACCCCGGCAGGGAATCGCGTACCGTATCAGCATCGGTTATTTGTCAGAGCGTCCCATGTCAGAAAAACAGCTTACCTTTGCGCAGCGTCATCACCAGCTGACCAATATCAACGTCTGGACCGCCGACAGCCATACTGGTATCATCGCTGGCACCGGTTCGTCTGATTGGTCTGACCGGCGGCATGTTCAACTTTATCGGCGGACTTGGCGGTATTACGGTTCCGCTGGTGGTCGGTTATCTGGCGCAGGATTATGGCTTTGCTCCGGCTCTGGTGTATATCTCCGCCGTGGCGCTGGTGGGCGCACTCTCCTACATTCTGCTGGTCGGCGGGATCCTGTCTGGTATCGTGGCCGACAGGCTGGTGCGCAGCGGACGCTCAATCGGCTTCGCACGCAAAACGCCGATCATCTGCGGTCTGCTGATCTCTACCTGCATCATGGGTGCTAACTACACCAATGATCCCGTGTGGATTATGGTGCTGATGGCGCTGGCGTTCTTCGGTAACGGTTTCGCCTCAATCACCTGGTACCGGCTTACAGCTGCCGACTGGAAACTGGTGTTCCACCGTAAACTGTGCGGCGTGTACCTTGGTCAGTTTGCGGTGACCTCAACGCTGTGGTTCTTCCTGACATGGTTCCCTAACTACCTGACCCAGGAAAAGCATATTGCCGCATTAACCGCCGGTTTCATGACAACCGTACCGTTTCTGGCCGCCTTTTTCGGCGGCTGGATCCAAGAGCTGCTCAGCTGGCACTGGGTGTTTATCATTACCGGCGGAATTGGCATCGTCTGGTCGCTGGTGTGGATCAAAGTGTACCGGGCACCCAGACACAGCAAAGGGATCAATCAGGCCGAGCTGGACTATATTCGCGAAGGTGGCGCAATGGTTGACGGTGATGCGCCGTCAGAGAAAAAAGCACGCAAATTATTTCAGGGATTTGCCACGGGCTTATTATCGCTGATTAGCTTACGTGCGGTTACCGGTGTATTTGAGGCGCCGGCATTCCCGACAAATAATCGCCTGGTAACCAGCTGGTTTCCGGAGCAGGAGCGTGCGTCTGCCGTTGGCTTCTACACCTCCGGACAGTTTGTCGGACTGGCATTCCTGACGCCGCTGCTGAGTGTGGACCGCGCTAATTTAGCGGTAGCCTCAGCCCATATTCAGGAGGAGTTTGGCATTACCAAAGCGGAAATGGGCTATATTTTTTCCGCCTTTGCCTGGCTATATACGCTCTGCCAGATCCCGGGAGGCTGGTTTCTCGATCGCGTGGGTTCGCGGCTGACCTATTTTATTGCCATCCTCGGCTGGTCGGTGGCGATGACGGCACGGCATATTTACCGCTACGGCGGATTACATCTGACTATCTTACCCTGCATTGTTTGCGGTGCGCCTTGCTGCGCCCTGCGAACAACATCATGACGGAGAAACACCATGGATCTCTCTGCTGTTRAGGCCAGACCAACGCGGCGGCGTTATATTACGCTGTTAATGATCTTTATTACCGTGGTTATTTGTTATAAAAATGCGCCGGACTGGCGTAATCCGCTATGGCGCTTCCCGGACGGCTCTGTGGCTGAATGGTGATCGCTGCTCTGCGGGTGACTGACTAAAATAATCACCCTGCGTCAGGCCGGATTATTCAGGCTGTTGAAAATTTATAAATATTTTAAAAAAATGCCGGATAAATAAGGCTCAGGCTACCCCTCAGCCTTACCCTGTCTGCATGTCGACTTCGTATCGCGTAATGCGGTATTCCAGGAGCAGAGCATGGGTATTCACTACAATCAGGGTGCCGAACTGCTCGATTACGTTATTAATAAAGACGATTTTAAAATGGATGATGGCCACTTTTATCCGTCGAATAAACCAGGCCTTGGCGTGGAAATTAACGAAGAGCTGGTGATTGAGCGCAGGCCGATCGCTGCCGGTGAGCGGATGTTCTCGCGGTTTGAGTTCAAACGCGTGCTGGAAGCGGGCGGGCTGGCCATTCTCCAGCCCGATCTGTCGCACGCTGGCGGTATCACCGAATGCTACAAAATTGCCGCCATGGCCGAGTCGTATGATGTTGCGCTGGCGCCGCACTGTCCGCTGGGCCCGATTGCGCTCGCGGAGGTCAATACCGTGGCGCAAATCCGCGAAGCGTTCGGCAGCGAGATTGAGTTTGGCCTCGATTTCCACGGCCGCGTCAGCGCGCCGATGGCAAAAGTGCTGATCAAAGAGCTGGAGCCCTATCGTCCGCTGTTCATTGAAGAGCCGGTGCTGGCCGAGCAGGCGGAATACTATCCGCGCCTGGCTGCACAGACTCACCGGCTTGGCGTACCGGTATATCAGCTGCTGGGCGGTCTGGTACGCGACAGTATCAAAGCGTATAGCTGGGTAGGCGGCGACCGGCCGGCGGAGGTCATCGATGGCATTCAGAAACTGCGCGCCATCGGGTTTGATACCTTCAAGCTCAACGGCTGCGAAGAGATGGGCATTATCGATAACTCGCGCAAAGTCGACGCGGGACCGGTAATTGAAGGACGCGCCCGCAGCGTCGAAGCAGCGGTGCATGAGCTGTCAGAGTATCTGGTCGGGCAGGATCCGGCGCGCATCAACGACTTATGGCAGGTGATGTACCGCGGCGGCTTTTACCGCGGTGGTCCGATTCTGATGAGTGCCATTGCCGGCATCGATCAGGCGCTGTGGGATATCAAAGGCAAAGTGCATCGGCGCCGGTCTGGGCAGCGATCTCTATCGCGCCGGCCAGCCGCTGTCACGCACGGCAGAGAAGGCCCGCGCATTTATTGCTGCTTACAAGGACGCTGTACAATGAAAATTACCCGACTCACGACGTATCGTCTGCCGCCGCGCTGGATGTTCCTGAAAATCGAAACCGACGAGGGCATCACCGGCTGGGGTGATTGCAGCCGGCTGTGCTACCGCTTCAGAAGCCTTTACCGCTTTAAAGGCGGGGGCGCAGGCGCTGAAAATTTTCCCCTCTTCAGCCTTTGGCCCCGGCTATATCAAAGCGCTGAAAGCGGTCCTGCCGCCGGAAGTCCCGGTGTTTGCCGTTGGCGGCGTTACACCCGAAAATCTGCATGAATTTATGGCTGCAGGCCTTCCGCTGAATTCGCCCGACTGGGCGCAAAGCATCGGGGCGATGGTGGCAACGTTTGGCGATAGCGCGCTGATTGGCGCAGGAACGGTGCTGGAAACGGCACAGGTCGACAGGCTGGCCACGCTGAACAGCAGGCTGGTGGTCACGCCCAATACGGATGCGGACGTGATTCGTCAGGCGGTCGCGCAGGGCATGATTTTCAGCAGGCGCTGACGTTTATTAACCGGGATTCAGTTACGCTGGAAGGCGATGTTGCATTCCAGCATGGAATGAGGAGTATTGCGAATGTCCTGGCCCACTAAACTGCCGCTGATTGCTATTCTGCGCGGCATAACACCGGATGAAGCTGAAGCGCACGTCGGTGCGCTCATTGAGGCTGGCTTTGATGCCATCGAATGTGTCAGGATGCGTCTGTTATTGCCCGCCTGTTTGAAGTGCGCGCGGCGCATGTGCTGGGCGCCCGCGATCGCCGTCATGTCAGTGAGTTTCTTTCCGGCCTGTTAATCGGTCATGAAGTGGCGCTGATGACGCAGCGCATGGATGCGTCACCACAGCCGATCGCCATTATTGGCGGCCACACGCTGGCGCAGCGTTCGCTGCAGCCGGTAGCGCTGTGTGTAATGCCCGGCACGCATGCCAAATGGGTTCAGCTGGAACAGGATCGGGTGCTGGACTTTCATACGGTCATGACCGGTGAGCTGCACCATTTACTGCTGCAGCAGTCGCTGATTGGCGCCGGTCTGCCCGAACAGGAGACCTCTCAGGCGGCATTTATGCAGGGGGTGGAAAGAGGCATGGCCGGCATGGTCGGCAGCAATGCCGGCTGGCTGTCGGTCCCCTATCTGCCCTGTCCGGCCAGCCTGAATGCGCTGCACGCTCACCTGACGCGTGTGGAGCAAAAAGCATGGATTGTGCCGGGACTAAGCGTTGAACGTGATGATAACTACAACGTGATGCGCGGTGAAGAGACGCAGCTGCTGGGTGCGTTAAAGACTGAGAGAGATTTTGTGACCAGCTATATCGCTATTGACTGGGGCTCAACGAATTTACGCGCCTGGCATTATCAGCAGGGCGTCTGCGTTGATGAACGCCGCTCCCCCGCCGGCATCACGCGCCTCGGCGGGCAGACGCCAGCGCAGGTCTTTGCCAGCGTCACCGCTGGCTGGCCTGTAGATGAGGTGCCGGTGAGATAATCCGGTGCTGCAGCAGCTTAACGTCGCGATAAGCCAGCTCCAGAAAGCGGTGTTTGCGCAGACGTACATGGCGGACGCCGGCAATATGCCGCGCACATTAGCTGAACATAAAGCGCTGTACGACGCTATTCGTCATCAGGATAGTGACGCCGCGGAACGTGCAGCAAAAGCGATGATTGCCAGCTCCACGGCCGCGCGCCTGATTGCCGCCATGAACGAAGTGCGCGTGCTGGTTGAGCCGCAGATTGCGCGCTGGTCAGCCGAGCGGGCGACCTCAACCGATCTGGCCGCTATCGAACAGGCCTATAACGATATGGTGGCAAACCATCTCGATCGCGAAGCGTTTAACGACGCGGATATTCGCTATCACGAAGCGGTGATGGGCTCGGTAGCGGCGCTGCCCGCAGAAGCAGAGCTGTGCGAACAATTCGGGACCTCACGCAACATCATCCGTGAGGTTTATCGTGCGCTGATCGCAAAGCGCCTGATGGAGATGAAGCGTTACCGCGGTGCGTTCGTGACCCCGCGCAATCAGTGGAATTATCTCGATAGTGATGTATTGCAGTGGGCGCTGGCGCACGATCAGGATCACGAGATACATATGTAGTACTACAATCGTCCGCAATGGCTCAGGCAGCCGTTAGGTTTCAAACCAGGAACGCAGTAATCTGACGGGCTGATGCCCTTCATATACCGGACTCCCATGACACAACAACAGCTGAGCAAAACAGAGCGCATTATCCATACGCTGGGTGAAGAGATTGTCGCCGGTAAGTATGTGCCGGGTAATCCCCCTCACCGCGGTATCTCTGTGCCGGTTGTGGAAGGTCGTATGGCCTGCCGCACCGGCATCACCTCCTTCTCAGACCAGCCGCGCGCTTCAGGCGTGGTTAAACGCTGACGCTGTGCGCGTCATGACGAGCCGGCAGGGCCTGCCGATCGGTAAAATCCGCATCGATTGTCTGTTTTGTGATCTGAATTGTAGTGGAGAACGATCTGGCGATGATTGAGTATGCCGGCACCGGCGTGGCGATGGGTAATGCCATCGACTCAGTGAAAAAGATCGCTCAGTTCGTGACTAAAACCAATATGGAAGATGGCGTTGCGCACGCTATCGAAGAGCTGGTGCTGTAACCCCAGCACGTTTATATGATTCCCGGCACGCTG
The DNA here is from genome assembly GCA_002939445.1 of Pantoea sp. BRM17. Classification (GTDB taxonomy): domain Bacteria; phylum Pseudomonadota; class Gammaproteobacteria; order Enterobacterales; family Enterobacteriaceae; genus Pantoea. Next base: position 50,537 of record PEFU01000001.1, read on the forward strand.
CGGGAGCCCCGCAGATTGATGATCGATAAGCCGGCGCTGCTGGATAAAGCGATTGCCAGGCTGCCAGCGCGCATGCAGGAGAGCTACACCGTCCTGAAAAGCGCGCCTTATTTTCTGGAGATCCTCAACCCGCTGGTGAACAAAGGCTATGGCGTGAAGATGCTGGCGGAAAAACTCGGCCTGCAGCAGTCAGAAGTGATGGCGATTGGCGATCACTTTGATGATTACCTCTATCTTGAGCAGCTGGCGCGCGAACTCGGCGTGCATTTTCAGGCGTTCGACAAATCGTCCCTCTATACCCCCAATAAAGACATCAGCGAATACACCATCCATGAAGCCAGCCTGACCGGCATTCCGGTGCGCTATCGTGCGGTTGAAGAGATGGATCCGGCGACGCGCTTCCCGAAAATTACGGCGGTAAAAACAGCGATTGGGCGCGCGCGCGACAAGGGCGTGTCGATTGTGCTGGCGACCGGCCGCCCGTTTGTCGGCGTTGAGCGCTATCTGATGGAGCTGGATCTGCGCCAGCCGGGTCAGTACTGCATCAGCAATAACGGAGCGCTGGCGCATAAGGCCGATAGCGGTGACGTGGTGGCTGAGAAAACGCTGAGATCCGGCATCTCAACCACCAGGCTCAGCCTGCCGCCCACCGCATCTGCGATCCGCCGCGCCGATAAACTGGTCAATGAGAGCTGAATCGCGCTAGCATGAAAGTCAGACCCTGAATTAACCGAGGACGTTATGGCGATAAAACTGATTGCGATCGATATGGACGGCACGCTGCTGAATCCGCAGCACGAAATCACTCGGTATGCTGCGCGTCACCATCAGGGATGCGATTGCTGCCGATCAGCTCTTCACCACGCTGATGGGCGATGCGGTGGAGCCGCGTCGCGCCTTTATCGAAGAGAACGCGCTGAAAGCCGCTAACATCGATATCTGATACGCTCTGACCCCTCCCGCCCGGGAGGGGTTTTTTATATCCGCAAAGTCCTTTCTCCTGCACGAGCAGCTGCGCGGCCTGATTGAAGAGGACGCCTATATCGAGCGTGGCGAACGTCGTCAGCCGGTTGCCAGCTTCGAGCAGGCGATTGAGTGGCTGGTGAAAGAGTCACGCCGCGGTCTCTCCATTCAGCGCTATAAAGGGCTGGGCGAGATGAACCCGGAGCAGCTGTGGGAAACCACCATGGATCCGGACAGCCGCCGGCTGGAGACGCTGGTGGCGTATCTTAACGAGCGTGAAGCACACGGCAGCACCTATGTGGCACAGGTACGCGAAAACCGTGAGCTGCAGCTGGCTGAGCCGGTACTGCGTGTGCGCACCCACGGTGTGGATACCGACTACCCGCTGGATAGCGAGTTTATCGGTGGCCCGGAGTATCGCAAAATCTGTGCGCTGGGCATGGACGGCGCTACGCTGCACACCAACGCCAGCGCACCGGCGCTGGGCGGTGAGCCGCTGGAAAGCCTGGTCGCGGAGTACAACAGTACGCAGAAGATGATCAAACGCATGGAGCGTCGCTTCCCGGCAGCCCTGCTTAATGCGCTGGTTTACCATCCAACGCTGGCAGGGCTGGATGATACCGCCGCCGTCAGCAGCGTCATGACCGATGCGGACGTCGATGGCTCACATATCCGTACGCTGCTGCTGACCTTCTTCTACCGTCAGATGCCGGAAATCATTGAGCGCGGCCACGTTTACATTGCGCAGCCGCCGCTGTTTAAAGTGAAAAAAGGCAAGCAGGAACAGTATATTAAAGACACCGACGCGATGGATCAGTATCAGATCGCCATCGCGTGCGGATCGGCGAAGCAGGGGCGTAACCGTAAAAACCAGGCGATTCTGCCGCTGAAGGGTAAAATCCTCAACGTAGAGAAAGCGCGTTTCGATAAAATGCTCTCTTCGCAGGAAGTCGCCACGCTGATCACCGCGCTGGGCTGCGGTATCGGCCGCGATGAGTACAACCCGGATAAGCTGCGCTATCACAGCATCATTCAAAACCCGGCGGATGCAAAAATTGTGGTAGGCAAAATCATCGATGCGGCGCGCGCGCGCGAAGCAGCACGCCGTGCGCGTGAGATGACCCGCCGCAAAGGCGCGCTGGATCTGGCCGGCCTGCCGGGCAAGCTGGCAGACTGTCAGGAGCGCGATCCGGCGCTCTCTGAAATCTACCTGGTGGAGGGTGACTCTGCACTGGATAAAGAGGGCTACAGCAAAAAAGCCAAAGTCAGCGCCACCGGTGACGATGCGCGTGAAGGCCTGATTGCCGTGGTTTCCGTGAAAGTGCCGGATCCGAAGTTCTCCTCGCAGACCAAAGATAAGCTGGTCTCCTCCGAAGTAAAATCGGCGGTAGAGCAGCAGATGAATGAGCTGCTGAGCGAATACCTGCTGTGCAACAAAAACCCGATTCACCCTAACGTATTCTATTTCTCTACCGAGAAAGATGGCATCGGTGTGGAAGTGGCGCTGCAGTGGAACGATGGTTTCCAGGAAAACATCTACTGCTTTACCAATAACATTCCGCAGCGCGACGGCGGGACGCATCTCGCTGGTTTCCGTGCGGCGATGACGCGCACGCTCAATGCCTATGCGCGCGTACGCTTCTGGCCAAGCCACGAGACCTTTACCAACGTCACCGATTTTGAATATGAGATTCTTGCCAAACGCCTGCGTGAGCTGTCGTTCCTGAACTCCGGCGTCTCTATTCGCCTGCAGGATAAGCGTGATGACAAGAGCGATCACTACCACTATGAAGGCGGCATCAGGGCGTTTGTGGAGTATCTGAACTACGCCGGCGGTAAGTTTGATGACAACTCTTACAAAGTGTCGGGCGGCCTGCACGGCGTTGGCGTTTCCGTGGTTAATGCCCTGTCGCAGAAGCTGGAGCTGACCATTCGTCGCGACGGCAAAGTGCATCAGCAGACCTACGTGCACGGCGTGCCGCAGGCGCCGCTGGCGGTTACCGGCGATACCGAGACGACCGGTGGCACCGGTCTGCATCACATGGTATTCGAGGTCGTGGATAACGCCATCGACGAAGCGCTCGCCGGACACTGCAGTGACATCGTGGTCACTATCCACGCGGATAACTCCGTGTCGGTGCAGGATGACGGGCGCGGTATTCCAACCGGTATTCACCCGGAAGAGGGTGTCTCGGCGGCGGAAGTGATCATGACCGTTCTGCGAGCATGTAATCGATATGAGCGACGAAAAGGGCAAGATGTTCCGCGTGGAACAGGGTAAAATAGCGGTTCAACCTGAAGATTAAATGAGCGAGAAACGTTGATGTCGAATTCTTATGACTCCTCAAGTATCAAAGTCCTGAAAGGGCTTGATGCGGTACGCAAACGCCCGGGTATGTATATCGGCGATACGGATGACTCTCTCACGCGGACAGCTGAAGCTGCTGATGTGCGCCCTGCGTTTAGCGCAGGGTGAGTACCTGACGCGCAGCAGCGGACGTCGCTGTTTATACCTGATTGATGACTTCGCATCCGAGCTGGATGACACGCGCCGGCGACTGCTGGCTGAGCGGCTGAAAGCCACGCAGGCTCAGGTGTTTGTCAGTGCTATTGGCACTATCACCGCGACCTGCAGCCAGTTTTTGCCTGAGTTTGCCCTGTCATTCTCTTTCCAGCGCGGCTGGGATAAAGAGAGCGACTATGGCGATCTGCTGGAGCGCAATTTTGAGCGCGATCGCGCGCTTACCTACACCGCCGGCGGCCCGCACAAAGCGGATTTCCGCATTCGTGCTGAAGGGACGCCGGTAGAAGATTTCGACTGGGGCTGTTTTCATGCTTATCCCGGTTTTTTTATCGCCTGGAGCAACCTGCGTCGCCTGCTGAAGCAGCGTAACGCGGCGCTGCGTCAGGCCTCACGCTACAGCCAGATTCGTCCGTGGGATCAGGAGCTGGTGCCGCTGGCCGCGCAGATCAGCGCCTGGCGCGCGGAGTACAGCGCGGCCATCGCCAGTGAGGGGCGTATTGATGGCGGCGGTGAACGCGCGCTGGCGGTGGGGCTGACCAAAAACCGCGCCGGCGACAGCAAGGTGCGGATTGACGGCAGCGACGGGCATAAAGTGGCCGAGCTGGCGCAGCTGCTGCCGATGCAGCTGATTACGCCTGAGGGGTTTACATTGCTCAACGGCGGCCCCAAATACCGCAGAGCCTATATGCTTCTGATTAAAGATTTTCGTAATATTGAGCAGGCTGACCTGGACCTCGCACCCGGCTTTAACTTTCTTGTCGGCGCCAACGGCAGCGGTAAAACCAGCGTGCTGGAGGCGATTTATACGCTGGGTCACGGACGGGCGTTTCGCAGCCTGCAGGCGGGGCGGGTGATCCGTCACGAGCAGGAGGCGTTTGTCCTGCAGTGCGCTTGTAGCAGAAAATATCGGCCTGGCTTACTTGCCATTCTGGTCCCGGGCAGTGCTCGCCCCTGGTCACATACTTCAGTATGCTCCCAGGATCTGCGCGCTGGCCGTGACCAGACTGCCTGCGCCGCCAACGGCCCGCATTGTTAACGTTAGGCTATTCCCTTCTGGCTGGATTCGTTCATGGCTTTAACCCGTAGCAGGAAGAGGCGGAAGAAATGCTGGATGTCTCTTATAGCGGCACCGAGCTGGAGATTGGCTTTAACGTCAGCTACGTACTGGATGTGCTGAATGCGCTGAAGTGCGAGAACGTCCGTCTGCTGCTTACCGACTCTGTTTCCAGCGTACAGATTGAAGACGTAGCCAGTCCAGCTGCGGCATACGTCGTCATGCCGCTCACCTCTAAGCTGGTGGATGGTCGTTTTCCTGACTACCGGCGCGTTCTGCCCAAAAATCCGGACAAGGCGCTGGAGGCGGGCTGCGATCTGCTCAAGCAGGCGTTTGCCCGTGCGGCTATTTTGTCCAATGAGAAATTCCGCGGCGTACGCATCTACATCACTGAAAATCAGCTGAAAATCACGGCAAACAACCCGAAGCTGCGTACCGTTGKAACCGACGGTCACCGTCTGGCGGTCTGCGCCATGCCGATTGGTCAGGCGCTGCCAAACCATTCTGTGATCGTACCGCGTAAAGGGGTCATTGAGCTGGTCCGCCTGCTGGACGGCGGTGAGAACCCGCTGCGCGTGCAGATTGGCAGCAGCAACATTCGGGCGCACGTAGGCGATTTCATCCGTTCCGGGCGCAGTCGTTTTTCACTGTCAACGCTGCCTGCCAGCGATTTTCCTAACCTGGATGACTGGCAAAGCGAGGTTGAATTTACGCTGCCGCAGGCCACTCTGAAGCGGCTGATTGAAGCCACGCAGTTTTCAATGGCGCATCAGGATGTACGTTACTACCTTAACGGTATGCTGTTTGAGACCGAAGGTGAAGTGCTGCAGGTAAATGAAGGGTCGTTGTTGCTGACCGGAACCGATCTGGAAATGGAAATGGTAGCGCGCGTGGCGCTGAATCAGGCCCACGAGCCTGGCGCTACCACGGTGCCGGCGCGTAAATTCCTTGATATCTGCCGTGGCCTGCCGGAAGGCGCTGAAATCAGCGTTACGCTGGAAGGCGATCGCATGCTGGTAGCTGCACGCCTGCCGAAAAATCGAGCAGCTGCGTGAAGAGAGCCACGACATCAAAGAAGATTTCTCTAACCTTATCCGAACATTATCTTCCTGACGCATATGAAATTTATTGTTGAACGTGAGCAGTTGCTGAAACCCCTGCAACAGGTAAGTGGTCCGCTTGGCGGACGTCCGACGCTGCCGATCCTCGGAAATTTGCAAGCTGGTTACTATCGACAACATTCAGAAAACCGTAGCGGAATATTACAAAATCAAAGTGGCGGATTTGCTGTCGAAACGCCGGTCGCGCTCTGTGGCGCGGCCGCGTCAAATGGCGATGGCGATGGCAAAAGAGCTGACCAACCATAGTCTGCCAGAAATTGGCGATGCGTTTGGTGGCCGGGACCATACCACCGTCCTGATGAAAAAAGCAGATGAGAACGATATCCGCCTGCCGGGTGAAGTCGCTTTCTTCATTGCCAAACGTCTGCGTTCCAACGTGCGTGAGCTTGAAGGGGCGCTGAACCGCGTGATCGCGAATGCAAACTTTACCGGACGCGCCATTACCATCGATTTCGTGCGTGAAGCGCTGCGCGATTTGCTGGCGCTGCAGGAATTTGCCAATAAAGAGCGCTCGCAGGAGGAGTTTTTTCACACCTTCAACGCGCTGCTGGAAGGCAATCAGCAGATCATTCTCACCTCTGACCGTTATCCTAAAGAGATTAACGGCGTGGAAGATCGTCTCAAGTCACGCTTTGGCTGGGGTCTGACCGTAGCCATTGAGCCGCCTGAACTGGAAACGCGCGTGGCCATGACGGGTCTGGGTAAAACGCACCTGCTGCATGCGGTCGGTAATGGSATTATTGCCCGTAAACCCAACGCCAAAGTGGTCTACATGCACTCAGAGCGGTTTGTGCAGGACATGGTAAAAGCGCTGCAGAACAATGCGATTGAAGAGTTCAAACGCTACTACCGTTCCGTGGACGCGCTGCTGATCGATGATATTCAGTTGGCACCGGCACAGCTGCTGCGTCCGAGCTGGGATTCAGTGCCGGCACCTGCGGACGTGACCTATCGCTCGAACGTGAACAACCGCCATAACTTCGACAACTTTGTTGAGGGTAAATCAAACCAGCTGGCGCGCGCGGCGGCACGCCAGGTGGCAGATAATCCTGGTGGTGCCTACAACCCGCTGTTCCTTTATGGCGGCGCACCAAATCGGTTTGTACTCGACTGGGTTCGGGATAAATACCTCAACAGTATTAATGGGCTGCTGAACGAATTCTGCGGCGCAAATGTGCCGTTGCTGCGATTTGAAGTGGGTACGCGTCCTGTGGCGCAGGTTGCTGCTGCACAGCCGGTTATGACCAGCACCGTCAGCGCGCCGGCACCGGTGGAAACCCGTCCACGCCTGTGTCAAAAAAGACAGTTTCTATTATTAGCGCCTGAAATTCTTATCGATTTTGTACGAGTGGAGTCCGCCGTGTCACTTACGCTTTGGCAACAGTGTCTTGCCCGTTTGCAGGATGAATTACCTGCCACCGAATTCAGCATGTGGATCCGTCCACTGCAGGCTGAATTAAACGACAATACGCTGGCCTTGTAGGCGATCTTCGCTTGCTTTTTTGCCAGAACGGATAAACTGTTCAAAGGTTTTACACCCTGTGGATAAATTGGATCAAAACTGTGTAGAAAGGGAAGATCTCTGGTGCGCTTTGCGCTATGATCCGCCCTTCCGCTGACGATCCTCACTGCGATCGCCGGGGATGACTACCGCAGACAGCGGTCGCAGGCGCTTTCTGAGTTACTTCGCTGGTCGCGGGACCTGAATACCCGGAAACACCGCGATTCCGGGCATTAATGCACCACGTGCCAATGCCGGGTGGGGAATTATACGGCCTGTAAAGGAAAGCGCAAGGATCGTCCAGGATCTTCTTGCGATCGCACACGCTATCCACAGGAAAAAAAACGCGACGGCGGCTGAAAAATTCGCGTCTGCTGATTGCCATACGAGCACGGAAGCCGTGTGAACGGTTGCGCTTCAGTACGGACGGTTGAAAAGTGCGTTTCATGGCGATTTCTACCTAAACTTGAAAAATTTCACTGGGTGACGCGTTTTCGGGGCAGTAAAGCGACCGACGCCTCAATGTGTCTTTAATAAAGAGGCGGGATTGTAATAATTGTACAGTCCGGAGTCAACGGCCGAGGATGGTGATTTGCGGCGTGCCAGCCCGAAGAGGTTGCTGGAAGACGAAAGTGAAATGAGCGGGAGTTAACAAACGTAACTCCCTGGGAAATGCGAGCTGAACCACGAGGGTTAGCTTTTATTACTTAGAAACGGTCAGACGAGAACGGCCTTTAGCACGACGACGTGCCAGAACCTGACGACCATTTTTGGCTTCCATCAGTGCCCGGTTATCGAGGTCAGCAATCCCCTTTTTCGCAACAATAACAAAATCCATCGCAGGCAGTTCATGCTGACGCAGACGAAAACTTTCCCGGGTCAATCGCTTGATCCGGTTACGTTCATGCGCGCGCTTTACATGCTTTTTAGCGACGGTAAGACCGATGCGGGGATGCCCCAGCGAATTGCGGCAATACGCGTTTAATCGTCAACCAACTGCCTTTTATCACGCCGAAACGGCGCAGGGCCTCAATCCCGTACTGCGAACAGGTGGGATGGAACCGACAATGAGGTCCCAGCAGAGGGCTGATAGCGCGTTGATAAACGCGTATCAGTGCGATCAGGAGCCGCGAGCCAGGCGACAGTGACGACGCCATAGTTTCTCCAACAGCTTGTGTTCTGCGTGGTCTGGGTCTGCTGTGGCCGCGGAGCGTGGTCCGTCTGCCAGGCTTGCCAGATCATAAAAGACACGAACAGAAAAGCGATGAGAAAGAGATTGCGTTGCGAATCCATCGTTAATGTTCTCTGGTATCAAAGGTTTTTGGCGGCACAGGATCGTCGCCACCCGGGTTTAGCGGGTGGCATTTAAACAAATGCCGGCGTGGTTTCCAGCAGCTGGAATGGCGCGTCGGAGCCGAGTTTATCCGGGTAGGTCAGCAGCTGAGCCTGTTCAATATCACCACCGCGCGTGTTGATATTGAGTGACAGGACGTCAGTTTTAACGGTGATCGTTTTGCCCTGACCGCTGGCCGGCACGCCGGAAGTGGCGGCATCACCCGCTGCGCTCGCGAACTCGCCACGCTTGAAGATGAAGGTTTTGGTATAAACCACACCGTTTTCGCCAGTCCAGCTCAGCGGCACACGCAGCTCAGTCTGGCCATCGGCCATGTCGAAGCTATCCTGTGCGGCAGTATAGAGCGGACGCGCGCCATTGTTCGGGTTGTCCGGGCCGTTACGACCGGTCAGGCCGCTCTGCGCCTGATGAGCGATGGTGTCGAACTTATATTTTTCATATTTCGCATCGCTGGTGGAGTAGGCGGCACCGCGGAAGGTGTGCAGCGCAAAGTTGTTGCTGCCCGTGTCGCGATGCTTAGGCAGGTCGATGGTCTGCTTCAGCTGGCCAAACATCGCCACTTCCAGCGGCTGCTGTGAGGTGTTATTGATGTTGTAGTCAACGTTAAGTGCGCCCAGCGTCTGCTGTGCACCTGCACCAACGGTAACCGGCGCTGACTTATAGCCGATCGCCGCTACGCCGTTGCCGAGGTTGCTGGTATACAGGGTATTATTGCCCTGCGTACGTGGCACCCACGCCGTGGCGAAATATTGCTGCAGCATCGCAACCCAGCCGTTGCTGGTGGTGGTGCTCAGATTCTCGTTATACGGGTACATGATGCCGCGCACGATGAAGGTGATGACGATAATGGAGAAGCCCCAGTTACCGATAAAGCTGTGCAGGAACTTCAGCAGCTTGAACAGTGGCTGAGAGATAAACCACAGCCAGCCGTAATCCACGGTCAGGTCAAGGTGCGGCGCAATCGCAGCCATCTTATCCTGAATTTCCGGGCCGACCCACAGCGCGTAGAGCGCCAGGAAGATAGGCATCTGAATCACCAGCGGCAGACAGCCACCCAGCGGATTCACTTTCTCCGCTTTGTAGAGCGCCATCATTTCCTGGCTCTGCTTCTGCTTGTCATCGCCCAGACGCTCACGCATCGCCTGAATCTTCGGCTGCAGCATGCGCATCTTAGCCATCGAGGTGTACTGCGCTTTGGTCATGGTAAAGATCACCGGCATGTAGGTCATGATCTTCTGCTGCATCGGATCGGTCACGGTGGTCGGTGACATCTTCTGAATGAAGAACATGGTGATACCCATCAGCACCGGCAGAATGTAGTACGGGTCCTGTGCAGAGAGGTCATGGATCCACAGTACAAACGGTGCGTGACGCAGTTCTACCGAGCCAGAGAGCATATGAAAACAGGGCGACATAAATGTCGCCCCTTGATTATACCTGTTGCTCAGCCGGGCTGAAGGTTACGCTTTCTTCTTATCGCGGCTGTGCAGGCCCCGTTTTTCCAGGCCGCGGTAAATCAGCTGCTGCTGGAGAATGGTGACCAGGTTGCTGACGATGTAGTACAGCACCAGACCTGCCGGGAACCACAGGAAGAAGATTAAAGGGCAGATAATCGGCATAGCGCGGCTTTGGCAGTTTACCCAGCAGCGCCTGCGCAACGTCTGCTGCCCGGGTGCCTGAGATACGCAGTATACCGACGCCGCCGCGGCCCGGTGGGGTTGCCTGCGCAACGATAGTATCGCTGTGGCTCATGATCGTCCTCTTGCCCGCACTGTGCCGGGCTGAAAAATAGAAACTCAGAAACGCGCGCTCCGAAAACTCACCTGGCTGCGCAATACGCAGGCCGGGCAGGGCGACAATACGTTTCAGCAGCAGGTCCAGAATAACCGGTCCGCCATGCCCCTGCAGCTCCAGCACATCTTCGCCGGTAAAGGAGTTCGGACCCGGAAACCACAGCGCAATGCCCTGATCCAGCACGCTGCCATCTGCATCGAGAAAGTCGATCTCCTCATCCGGAAAATCGATAGCGGCCTCAACATAGATGCGCAGGTGGGTCAGCGCCTCCACCAGCGCATTTACGCGCTGTGAAAACACGCCCTGCAGCGAGTTCACTGCCGAGCGCGCCGCCTGTTCCGAGCTGGCATCAATCAGATCGGCAATCGCCTCAGCCTGCGCCAGATCGAGCTTGTCATTGCCGGCAATGTCGGTAACGATAGCCGCTTCGCGTCCCGCCAGCGCATTCAGCAGGCTCGACTTGCCTGCATTCGGGCGTCCGGCAATCACCACCTTCATGCCCTCACGCAGCAGGCTGCCCTGACGCGCTTCGGCGCGTACGCCATTCAGGTCGCCGATCACCGCATTAAGCTGCGCTTCAATCTTACCGTCGGAACTAGCCGCCGCTTCGGTGGCGTCCGTTGTGGTGCCATCGACCATAAACAGCACCCGATCGGCCTGTTCAATCTCCTGCCAGGCGCGCTCGATGCCGATGCGCTCGACTTCATCACTGGCTTCGCGCAGTCCGGCGGTATCAATGATATGCAGCGGCATTCCATCAATATGGATATGTTCGCGCAGGACATCGCGCGTGTTATTGCCGGCAAAGCCCATGCTCTGTTTCAGATGATCGCGCAGCGTTTCCACACCGTCGCCGGTCCGGGCTGAAAGGCGGATTAGCGCATGGCCGTTCATCTCATTCAGCCCCAGGATCTCACCGGTCATATCCGCTTTGTTACGCACCACGGTAATGGGCAGCGCCGCCGGTAAGCGTGCCACAAAGTCGGGCCAGTAGAAGATACGGCCCAGCAGATCGTCAGAGGTAAACTCGCCGGTAATTTCGCTGAGCGCCTGCTGTGCCAGCCGCAGCTCTTCCGCGAGCAGCTCACCCGCCCACGCGCCCAGCAGCTGCGCTTTCCCCTGCTGCAGATGCGTGGCGGCACTCTCCAGCGCCTGCAGATGGCGACGGCGCGCAAGGAATCCGCCTTCTCATTCAAAAAGCAGACCTTATGGAAATTTAAAAGATTGAGGGGAGGGGGTTACCAGTCTCATATCCAGAGAGACGCCTGATGCAGATACCGTTAGGTATCAGAATCAGGCACGAACATTCAAAATAATATTATTATATTCAATTGTTTATTCTATTTTCAGCTATTTCTCGCCGTATTATTTCCCGATACAGAAGCTGAGCTGACATTAATAATCTTCATATCGTGGCATCCTGTTAATCGGATGATTTTAATTTACACGCTTAAGCAGGTAAATCAAAGCTTACACGCTATAGCGTGTAAGAAAATTCATGCATGTTATGGTGGGTAATTAGTTGCTGACTGTTATAAACAGTAGCCAGATTATGGACACCCTGGTCAGGAATCGCTTCTGGAAACGGTATCGCTGCCTTTGGGTTTCACCTCCAGCTCCAGCTCCAGTGCTGACAATATCCTGAAAAAAGTTTCCAGCCTGCTGGTGCCTGGCTGGAGTTCAAAGCTGGATACGGTGTCCTGGCGAATCCCTACCTTGCTGGCCACTTTTCCCTGAGACAGTTTTTTTGACAGACGAACATCTCGCAGGTGAGCGCTGAGCTCCATTGCCCTGATAAGGCTGTCGCCGCAAGGGCATGGAAAGTGATACAGGACGGCTGCCGGTCTGATTAAGCCAGGCCTCAGCATATTGAAATGCATGAGCACCGGTCCCGGCACGGCTAAAAACACCCACCTTATAGCCATTCATGTAGACATCCAGTTCAGCCATTACCACTCCTCTTTCCAGCCTTCAGAGCTTTAACAATGCTTTGTAGTCGATGGTGCGAATGTCGCCCGGCGCGGCATCTTTAGGTAGCAGTTGTAGCGCGCCAACAGTATCGGCACCGATTCGTGCCAAAAGGTCGAAGGGCTGGGTTGAGTCTGCGTTATAGCGGGCCAGGATTCGGCCTCTGATCTCCGGGTTATCTGGCAATAGATTATCGAAGAAGTTATAAACCCTCTTGCCGATAGGCAATTTGAGAATATGGGTTGTAGGCGAGGTTCCTCTGGGCTGGCACCAGCAATCATTGCTGAACAGCAAGGCAGTTTTCTCCTGTGCGCCTGCCAGCGATATGCGAAAGTCGTCAATTTCTTCAATCATGCCCAGGGGCGCGCCAGCTTTATAGCCTGTGAGTATTTTGGCCAGATCCCGGTCATCCTGGGGCAGCCGCATTATCCAGCTACCATCCGAGGCATACCGGCGGTCAAACCGTTTRACAGCCAATGCTTTGATATCATTGATATGCAATATAAAGCAATCAGGGACCGGTAAACCGAACTCTTTTGCCAGTTGCGTGCAGAGAAATTCGTTTTCGACGCTGTCTGACAAGTCGAGACTGTATGAGTGGCTCTCTATAAAGACCGAGAAGTTTTTTGCATGGCCATCGGTGGCCGCCAGCAGCCAGAATAATACTTGCGCCTTCATAAAGTGATAACGATCCTGCTCTGCGTTGGCTGAACCCAGCAGAGTTTGCATTATATCGCCTATGCCAGGGCCGCCCTGATTTTCATATTTCCGTGCTGAAGGAACATTTAACACCTGACAAAAATCTTGCTCAAACCCCACAGCTTTCGCCGTTTGGAAAAAATGGCGCGGGAATATCTGCTCAATGGCGTATTTTTTCCCCTTGCTGCTTGTCAGGCCCATAGCGAGCCTTGCGTCTCTTCGATTGAGGCCCCGGCCGCCAAACACTGGATAGACAGACAAGATGTCGTAAAAAGGAGTCAGGCGAAAACGCCCTTCCSGTTCAGAGCTGAGCTACAGGCATCCCGGCTTATCGGAAATTTATTCCCAGCCCGCTATCAGTCTGGCTGAACGGGCTTTCAGGCCTTCCAGAATGGCGCTGCTGTTGGCATCGGGAAAGCCAGCCGGCAATTGCCGGGTCACACGCTCAATAACAACATCAACAGAGTTAGCCAGTTCTGTCAGGATCTCTTCCATAACAGAAGGCGCTGTCGAGCGGTGTACTCATGTTTTTCTCCTGTTCAGGCTGCGATGCAGGCCCGATTTTTAGCATGAATAATAGAGGCTGCGCTTAACGCAGCCTCTATCGTTATACTGTAAAGGAGAAAGGGAGCCAAATAACAAAGATGTATGATCGACTGGCAAAGAGCAGTACGCGCTTATTTCCCGTGCATCAGGGGTTGTTGCCTGAGGAGAGGGCAGGTTTCAGCCTGGCTTTGCCTTCCGCTGAGGTCACAAATACAAAGCGGCCTGGTGAACAGTTAGCGGAGGTCGGGCCCAGAGCCGTCAGGGTATAAAGCTCCTGCAGCAGCGCCTGTGAAACCGGCTTATCCTGCCAGTGGCTGTGGGTGCGGGCGTCAGTAAACAGCGCATCAAGCGCCCCGAGCGAACGTGCGGCGAGGATAAGGTAGCCTGCCTGCAGGCTGCTGTTACGAAACGCGGTCTCTTTTGTCAGCTCCGGGCTGCTGGTAAACCAGTTGCGCGCGTCACCAAACGGAAACAGTTTTGGCAGCTGCTCAAAAAACTCCGGATCCCACGCGACAATCACCGTTACCGGCGCCGACATGGTTTTATCCACTGCAGAGCGCAAACGGGCTGCCAGCTTTCAGGCAAAGGTGGTGGCTTCATCAAAACCGAGTCGCGTCAGGCGCGGATGCAGTTTATCTGCCTCGCCGTAGCCAAGATTGATCAGCATGTTCACCTGCCATTTGCTTTCGCTGAAGAAAGCGGCATTTACTTTGGCGGGATCAAAGCCGGACATCGGACCGGCATCCAGCGCAGGGGTGTGGTGCCTGTCCAGCGCACAAAATAACCAGCCATCTGTCGCTCCGTGAAAATGGGCGAATAATCATCAGCGGCATTGTAAGAATTTTCTTAGATGTTTGCATCCGGCTTTCCCGGCAGAGCGATAAATTCAGATAAGACTGAAAATCAGCGCGGGACGAGGCGGGAAAGAGACTCTGCCGGACTGACCCAATCAGGCAGGTTCGGATCGGCAAAGCAGGGGCGTCCGCTGCTGCTGACGCTCAGCGGTGGCAGCCGATCGATTCCGTAGATACGCAGCATCAGCTGCGCCAGCAGCTCGCGGGCAGCAAGAAAACGCGCGCGCCGCCGGTCGGGCAGACGGGCAGCGCTATCCAGCACATCCGGGGTGATGCGTGAAACCGTTACCTGCGTCCAGATTTGCGTGGCCGCTTCCATAAAATCCTGCTGTGCATTGATCCACGCCTTTTCACCGGAAGAGAGTTCCTGCATCAGCGCTTCCTGCGTCTGCCGGCTGTGCGCGCGGACAATCTCCATATCCAGTCCGGCACGCCCGCCTTCTTCCGCTAGCAGTACGCCGGTAATATTGCCTGTATAGGAGATGCTGTGCGCGTCAATCTCCRACAGTCGCAGATGCCCGGTTCCGGGTGAAAGGGCGCATGACCAGACCAGCGTCGGCTCGGCATCACAGACCGCCTGAATATCGGGAAATAGCGTGGAGCGCAACCGGCCTGATGCCGGATGCAGACGCAGCGAAGAGAGGCCCCGATCTGCTTCACCGGTCAGCTTAAGCACGCTCTGACGTAGCTGCTGTTTGCACTGAAAATCGCGTTTATTGACGCGCACTGACGCTTCAGGTGGCCTGTGCGGCCACCCGATTCAGTGCTGCCGCATCTCCTGCTGCCCGGCCAGGCGTTCGCCGGGCAGACTGGTCAGGCGCAGCGTATGTGAATCCATGTTCGGCTTATTCATTTCAATATCCCGCAGCGCAATCCACTGCTGCGTGTACTGATGACGGCATCGCTGTCGCGCGTACGCTGGGACGATCTCACCGAAGCGGTACCGGCCTTTGTCACCGCGGCGATGATGCCGTTTAGTTTCTCGATTACGGAAGGGATCGCGCTGGGCTTTATCGCCTACTGCGTGATGAAGCTGGGCACCGGACGCTGGCGTGAAATTAGCCCCTGCGTGGTGATAGTTGCCAGCTCCGTCACGGGTGCGCTGGCGGGTACGTCATCGGTGACAGCCTATATTGAGAGTTCGTCTGGCGTTGCCATTGGCGGCCGTACCGGGCTGATGGCGGTCATCACCGGGCTGCTGTTCCTGCTGGCAATATTTCTGTCGCCGCTGGCGGCGATGGTGCCSGGCTATGCGGCGGCGGGCGCGCTGATCTATGTCGAGTCAATCTCTGCGGTGGCGGGTGCGGTGGATATCAAAGGCGCATTCAATATCGGTATGGCAGGCGTGATCTTCTCCTTTATGCTGGTCAATCTGTTTGACTCCTCCGGTACGCTGATTGGCGTAACGGATAAAGCGGGTCTGACCGATGAAAAGGGCACCTTTCCCCGTATGAAGCAGGCGCTGTATGTGGACAGCAGGCCAAACGCGGAGACGCTGGTGGCCGTCGGCGATTTAACGTCGCACAGTGTGCTGCTGGGCGCGCTGGGCTTCTTCATTATCGCTATTCTGGCATCGCGTAATATTCACGCGGCGGTGCTGGTCTCGATTGTGATCACGACCAGCATCGGGCTTGCGCTGGGAGATGTCAGGTTCACCGGTTTCTTTGCGCCGCCGCAGGTGGGTGCAATGGGCTACTCCTGGCAGATAGGCATGGGCGCCATTTTCTGGGGTGCGCTGGGGCTGCTGATCCTGACGTTGCTGCGCGTGCGCTACTGGATGATAGCCAATATTCCGCTCTGCCTGCGCACCGGGATCACCGCCGGTATCGGCCTGTTCATCGCGATGATGGGGCTGAAAAATGCCGGCATTATTGACACCACTTTTCTGACGATGGTTTATATCGTCTTTGTTAACCCGCAGATCCTCGGCGCTGCCGGTATGGATACCCAGGCGGTGTTTGTCACTACCTGTCTGATTGCCGCCTTTGGCAGCATCCTGATGGGGCTGATAGCGAACCTGCCGGTTGCGCTGGCACCCGCGATGGGCCTGAACGCCTTTTTCGCATTTGTGGAACTCTAGCCTGGATTGCCACAGGCAGCAGCAGGCAACCGGTTGCGAAAATTCCGTGTTTTACCGCAATAAAGCCTATAGGATACGCGGCGATAAATTTTTCAGCGGAACAGCGAAATGAAGACTCAGGGCCTGCTGCAGCGCACGTTTAAACTGCAGGAACACGGGACTACGGTACGCACCGAAGTGATTGCCGGGTACGAATAATGTCGTAAAGCTTCACGCCTTTGTACCGCTCAAACATTTGCTGCAGCGACAGCGTGATGCCGTAGCGCGCAAACGTATTCACATAGCCCTGCGTGCAGATCATTTCGCTGTCGACCAGCGTGCCGTCACAATCAAAGAACACACACTCCACTGTCATCGCCCACTATCCTTCTGATAACTCTTCAGCTTTCGTAAGACCCAGCGAATGCTGCATTTTCTTTACCGGTCCGTTAGAAACCACGCATACCGGAACGCGGATCCGCGCCACCAGCTCCGGTGCACCGCCGATCGGCTGCAGCTCCTGCTCAAACAGGCGCGCGACTTCAATACGATAGGCGTGCTCCACCTCTGCTACCGGCAGCGCCTGATGATACTCTTCGCTGATGTCCTCGGCGCAGTAGTAAAACACCGGAATACCTGCAGCAATGCCGGCGCGAACGCCCGCTTCGGAATCATCCACCAGAATGCAGCGTTCAATCGGCACTTGCATCTGCTCTGCGGCGTGGAACATCAGCTGCGGATCGGGTTTCCATGCCTGAATGTCATAGCCGCTGTACAGGCGCTCGGTAAACCACGGCAGCATGCCTAGGGCGGCATTCATGCCGCCCTGGTATCAGGCGCTGCCCCCGGTTCATCAGGCAATGCCGCCGCATATCAGGGGCGCCCCCTACAGAACCTCGTTGGTTGATAACAGCGCCCAGCCGCGCGCCTGCCACAGCGCAGGCAGCTGCGCCATATCATCAAACCGCGTCACCAGCGGATGATCAATTGCGGGATTATGCGCGGCGCTGGCTACGCAAATTTCCTTCACCGCCGCTATTACGCTGCTGGCGCTGATTTATCTGCTGGATATTTTCGCCACGCTGTTTCTGCTGCCCAAGAAGCAAAGCAATGAGGATTCGCTGGGCGCGATAGGCTGATAGCCCGCCGTACACCAGGGGCGCATAAATGCGCCCCCTGCCGAACTTCTTCTGGGGCATTGGCCCATCATGGGCATGTTTGTTAACGGCATGATTGGCGGCTATGGCGCGCTGATCTCCGATACGTTTCCGCCGCAGGCGCGTGCTACCGCGCAAAATGTACTGTTTAATCTCGGGCGCGGCGTCGGCGGTTTTGGTCCGCTGGTGATTGG
>PEFU01000001.1:68424-191471 GCA_002939445.1 Pantoea sp. BRM17
CGGCCAGACAAACAGTTCGGCCAGACAAACAGTTTCCGGTTCTGCGTTTTATCAGACGCCCACGACACCACCACCATGGCGATAGTAGCGACCAGATAAGGCACCGCTGAGAGCCAGCCCGCTTCCACCATACCCATCTGCGTGCCGTTACGCAGAATGGAAGGCAGCCACAGCACAAAGCCGTATACGCCAATACTCCAGGCAAAATACTGCATGCAAAGGATGATGACGTTGCGATTGCGAAACGCTTCGCTGTAGTTCCGCACCGCTTTGATATTTTCCTGCTCTTTCTGCAGCTGCGCCTGCAGCGCGGCTTTTTCCTTATCGCTCATCCATTTTGCCTGCGCCGGTTTATCCTGCACCAGGAACCACCAAGCGATAGCCCAGATCACCGCCGGAAAACCTTCGATGATGAACATCTCACGCCAGCCAAAGGCGTTAATCAGATAGCCGGACACCACCGACATCCACAGTACGGTGACCGGGTTGCCGAGGATCAGAAAGGTATTGGCGCGCGAACGCTCCGACTTGGTAAACCAGTTACTGATGTAGATCAGCATCGCGGGCATCACGGCCGCTTCCACCACGCCGAGGATAAAGCGGATCGCTGCCAGCATCGGAATATTGCTGACGATTCCGGTCAGCGAAGCGCAGCCGCCCCACAGGATCAGGCACCAGAAAATCAGTTTTTTTACGCTGCGGCGCTCGGCATAGATAGCACCGGGGATTTGAAAGAAGAAGTAGCCGAGAAAAAACAGCGCGCCCAGCAGCGATGACATCCCTTTGGTAATGCCGAGATCGTCATTAATGCCTGCGGCAGAGGCGAAGCTGAAGTTCGCCCGGTCCAGATACGCCAGACTGTAGGTGATAAACACGATGGGCATGATATACCACCAGCGTTTTGGCGCGATTGTCTGCGATTTCATGCGTGACTCCTCTGGTTGAGGCGGGCACATTCCGTGGATGCGCCTCAGAATAATAGTGTTGTAGGGTAAGTAGTATCGTGCCGGCGCAGTAACTCAGTAATCACCCAGCGCCGCGCGGGTGGGTAAGCCTTCACTGTCTCCCGCTACCTGAATAGCGAGCGATCCGATCTTATTGCCGCGCAGAATCGCCTGCGGCAGCGTTTTATCTTCCAGCAGGGCGCTGATCAGGCCCACGGCAAAGCCGTCGCCTGCGCCCACGGTATCCACCACGTTGTCGACCAGCACCGGGGCGACCACGCCTTTTTCTCCCTGTGCCGTTTTATACCAGGCACCGTCGCAGCCGGTTTTAATCACCACCGCTTTGACGCCCTTATCGAGGTAGAAATCAGCAATCGCTTCCGGCTGGCGATAGCCGGTCAGGATATAGCCCTCTTTTTCACCCGGCAGCACCCAGTCGGCATACTCTGCCAGCGCATTAAGCTGCTGGCGCATCTCTGCTTCGCTGCGCCACAGCACCGGACGCAGATTGGGATCGAAAGAGATACTTTTGCCCTGCGCCCGCATTGTCTGTGCCGCATAGTGCAGCAGCGCCAGCGATGAATCAGAGAGCGCAGCGGCCACGCCGCTCAGATGAAGATGGCGCGCGCTGCCAAAATAGTCCGGATTAAAATCGTCCGGCGAGAGGTGGCTTGCCGCCGATCCTTTGCGGAAATATTCCACTTCCGGATCGGAGCCGTCGTCGACGCGCGCTTTCAGCTGAAAGCCGGTACGGTAGCGGGCATCCGTGGTCACACAGCGGTGATCAACGCTCTCTTTTGCCAGCTGCTGCAGCGTGAAGCGCCCGAAGCTGTCATCCCCGACGCGGCTGACCCAGCCAACCTGCAGGCCAAGACGCGCCAGACCGATGGCAACGTTCAGTTCGGCGCCGGCAATACGCTTGATAAAGCGCTCTGCTGCCGCAAGGTCGCCGGTTTGCTGCGCGATAAACATCGCCATCGCTTCGCCAATGGTGACGACATCAAGTTGAGAAGGTTGTGTCATGGCAGGCTCCTTAGGCGGCACGCAGCAGGTCAA
Organism: Pantoea sp. BRM17; assembly: GCA_002939445.1. Taxonomy (GTDB): domain Bacteria; phylum Pseudomonadota; class Gammaproteobacteria; order Enterobacterales; family Enterobacteriaceae; genus Pantoea. The sequence goes on from PEFU01000001.1 coordinate 70,425, forward strand.
CATAGTGGCGGGTTACCGCCAGCAGATCGCCGCCTTCCAGCGGGAACTCAATACCGCGCGGTGCATCTGCGGGCAGGGCGTGCAGCAGCGTGCGCCAGCTCTCATCCGCATCATCAAGGGCGATCGCCCGGAACGTGTCGCGATGCGCAACGGCCGCTTTAACGTGCACATAGCTGACGTAGCGGCTGAGCTGATGAGCAGCCTGCAGCGCATCCTCGCCGGTCCAGAGCCAGTTCCCCATATCGAACGTCATATCCAGCGGCAGGGCGGCGTCGCAGGCGTGGTGAAAAAAGCGCAGCATGGGCGCCAGCGTACTGTCAGCGGTCTGATCGTTCTCAATCACCAGCGTCACGGATGTTGACGCCAGAATCTCTACCAGCTGCCGGTCAGCCAGCTGAACAAAGTGGCCAATAGCGAGCTTCAGCCGCTGCGCGCCGAGCTGCTCCGCTTCATGGAAAAACTGTGCCAGCCGTGGATTGAGTGCGCCATCTGCCAGCCACAGCGATTCCGGAACGGAGTAGCTGACCTGCAGCGACTGCTCACGCGCCGTCTGGCCCAGCTCCGGCAGCTGCTGCAGCTCAATGTCGCTGAACAGCTCGMGGCGAATCTCAACGCCGTCAGCGCCGGCCGCTTTGATCAGCGGCAGCAGGCGGCTCTGCCCGCCAAGCTCGGCAATTTTATGCGCGCCGTAGGCGGCGGTCACTACAATAATTTCTGGTCTCATCACGTCTCTCCGGGCACCAAACTGCCTCCCAATCGTTGAGAAAACGTTAGATGGAACCGGTTCCAAAGGAAAGACGCAGACTGCGGATTTATGATCCTGCTCACGAAGTCAGCATCAGGTTCCGGTATCAGCGCAGCGGCTGGCTCGACCCGCGCACGATCAGCTCGCCGGAAAACACCTGATCCCGTATCGGTGCATCGCTGCCGTCAATACGGGTGATCWCCTGCTCCAGCGCCGCATAGCCAATCTGCCAGGTGGGCTGACGCAGCGTGGTAATGCCGACGCCGGCCAGCGCCGCCCATTCCAGTTCATCAAACCCCAGCAGGCCGATATCTTTACCCCAGACCAGCTCCAGGCGCTGGAGCGCCCGTGCCACCTGCAGCGTCAGGGCACCGTTGGCAGCTACCACGGCAACGCGTCTGCCGGCATGCCGCTGATAAAAGTCCAGCAGCGCCCGATCCAGAGGTTCTGGCTGGTGCAGCGGCACTTCCGCATTCTCCGCGATGGCGTCCGGCGCGGCACCTGCGGTGGCAAAAAAGGCGCGCAGGCGTTCGCGGCGGGTATTGACGCTGCCCAGCGGTTCGCTGAGAAACAGCAGGGCGTTATAGCCATTATCCAGCAGATGACGCGTGGCGTTGCAGGCTGCTTCCTGGTTATTCAGCCCGACAACATCGCAGGCGAACTCAGGAATTTTACGGTCGATCAATACCATTGGCAGCATTGACTGCTGCAGCCGGTTGAGTACCACTTCATGCATACCGACCGCGTTAACCACGATGCCCTCAACCTGATAGCTGCTCAGCAGCTGCAGATAGTGCTGCTCCAGATCGACCTCATTGTTGGTGTTACACATCAGCAGCGTAAATCCGCGGGCGCGGCAGGCTGCTTCAATGCCGCTCAGCACATCCACGGAATAGGGATTGGTGATATCTGCAATGATCAGGCCAATTAATCGCGTACGGCCACGCTTCAGGCCGCGGGCCATCTGGCTGGGACGATAATTCAGCGCGTCAATCGCTTGCTCAATACGGGTTTTCAGATCGGGCGAAAGGAGATGTTCTTCCCCGTTCAGATAGCGGGAAACACTGGTTTTACCGGTATTTGCCGTGCGGGCAACATCGCTGATTGTGGCGCGTGGCGGCCTGGTTTTCATTGCATATTCCTGAAAAGTTAAATCAGGCGAAGACTATCACAGCACGCGCGGCGCGCCATCATCAGGCGTCAGCGGCCAGGCGCAAAACCGGCTGCCAGAGTGTCTGCAGCTCGGTGACCGGCCTGTCTGCCAGCAGCTGCAGCACCATCTCCGCCACACATTCGCCGATGCGCTGCTGAGAGATTTGCAGGATCACATTAACCGGATGGTCGATAATCGAGTCATGGGGCAGACCGTCATAGACGTAGAGCGCGATCGCACGCGCACCGGAGAGCCGCTGCTGCTGCTGGAGCGCAATGGCTGCACCCTCGCCGAGCGTGCTGCAGTCGGTAATAATGGCCTGCGGCGGCGCAGGGTGACGCAGCCAGGCGAGCGTCTGCTGCAGTCCGGCACGGCGGGTAGGCGGCAGTGCCGCAACAAATTCTGCAGGCTGTGCGGCATCCCGCAGCGTATCGAKAAAGCCGCGGCGGCGATCGAGGATATAGGTGCCCGGCTCATCGGTACCGAGCCAGGCAAGCCGCGTCAACCCCTGCTGCAGAGCGTGCCGCGCCGCCAGCTGCGCCCCCGCGTAGTTATCGTAGTCAAACCAGGCGTAGGGCTGCGGCAGCTTGCTGCGGCCGAGGGTAAGGAAGCGAAAGCCTTTCTGCTGCAGGCGCTCCAGGCGGGCGTCGTGCGGAGTGGTATGGGTAACGATCAGCGCATCGAGTACGCCGCTGCGCAGCATGCGCAATAAATTGCGCTGCTGATCGCGCGGTTTATCCGGCAGCAGCAGCAGGTCGATATCCTGACGCGCCAGGCACCGATCCAGCGTCAGCAGCATTTCACTGTAGTAGCTGTCGTTAAGCGAGGCGGTACTGACGGGTAATACCAGCCCGACGGCGTTTGCCCGGCCGGTTTTCAGACGGCGTGCCGCAATGTTTGGCCGATAACCGCGACGGCGTGCTTCATCCTGAATGCGTTGCCGGGTTGATTCCGCCACGTCGTCGTAGCCGTTCAGCGCGCGACTGACGGTGGTAACAGAGAGGCCAAGGGCGGCAGCGATCGCTTTGAGTGACATGGGCGTATCCGACCGGTTGAGTTTTTGTCACGCTGGTATAAGCCAGTGTAGTCTTCAGAGAGCGGGGGCAGTATATACTGTTTTCTGGAATGGTTTCCAGTTATTTCCGGAAAGGGTCAGAAAACCGGCCTGCGGGTGCAGGCCGGCAGGCTGTTTAGTTCAGCGGACTGAGGGTGATCTCAACGCGACGGTTCTGCGCTTTGCCCTCTTCAGTGCTGTTGCTGGCAACCGGGTTATCCGGTCCCATGCCCTGCGTGCGCAGGCGATTCTGCGCTACGCCCTGAAGCACCAGTGCGCTGGCCACGCTTTCGGCACGCTGCTGCGACAGACGCATATTCAGCGCGCGTGAACCGGTGCTGTCGGTATAGCCGACAACGTTAACGGCGGTTTTTGGATACTCTTTCAGCACCATAGCCACGCCGCTCAGGGTGTTGGCGCCGGCCGTTTTCAGCGTTGCGCTGCTGGAGTCAAAGGTGACATTGTTTGGCATATTCAGAACAATGTTGTCGCCCTGACGGGTTACGCTGACGCCCGTACCGCGCATTTTGTCGCGCAGTTTCGCTTCCTGAACATCCATGTAATACCCCACGCCGCCGCCCAGCGCCGCACCGGATGCCGCGCCAATCAGCGCGCCCTTTTTACGATCTTTTTTAGAGGAGGAGAGCACGCCTACTCCGGCACCGACCACGGCACCCAGACCTGCACCAATTCCGGACTTACCCGCCTGCGATTCGCCGGTATAAGGATTGGTAGTACAACCCGACAGCGCAAGGCTGCCGCTTACAAACAAGGCCAGCGTCAGAGCACGCTTTTTCATCATCAGTCCCTCAATATACTTATGGGTAACACTCCCGGAAGGCCACTATTATGCCGTTCAAAGATGGGGAAATTCGTGAGGCCGAATCTGAAAATGTAAATTTTTGCGTTAAAGATTATCGGGATGGCGGAAACAGGTGGTTTGATGATCGTTAATCAGCCCGCAGGCCTGCATAAATGCGTGGCATATTGTCGGGCCGATAAATTTGAAGCCGCGCTGCTTCAGGGCCTTAGAGAGCGCCATCGCCGGTTCAGAAGTGACCGGTGCCTGCCGGTAATCGGCATAATGGTGCAAAACGGGACGATCGTTCACAAATGACCAGATAAAGCGGGAAAAATCGTCGCCTGCTGCTTCCAGCGCCAGCAGGGCGCGTGCGTTCTGCACAATCGCTTCCAGCTTGCCGCGATGGCGGATCACTCCGCTCTCCTGCATCAGACGGCTGATATCCGCTTCGTCCATTCGCGCGACGGTGGCCGGATCGAAATCATGAAACGCCCGGCGGTAATTTTCGCGCTTTTTCAGCACGGTGATCCAGGAGAGACCCGCCTGCTGCCCTTCAAGGCAGAGCATCTCAAACAGGGCGCGCCTCTCTCTCTGCTCAATTCCCCATTCACGGTCGTGATAACTCACGTAAAGAGGATCTGCGGTTACCCAGCCACATCGCTGCATGCTCTGCTCCCTGTTTCTGCTACGAACGTTCAGCGGCAAGGCTGAAAACCGGCACCAAATGAGAAGCGCGAGAAGTCGGGTGAAATATACTAAGCACGCTAATTATTTTATCATTTTGTTACATTATAATGCGTGAACATATTACTCTTATTAGCCGCGAGATGGCGGCCTTTCTCATCAGTGGATCGTTTCTGGTTTTCTGTATGGCGATGATATATATCGACGTCGCCTGGATGCACAACGCATTACACGAAACGTCGTTTACTGAAATCACGCAGGCTGTGATGCTGACTCTGCTTGCTGCGCTGTTCTTCCGCGCCGCGTCGCAGCGACCGGAGCAGCGCAGCGCGCTGATTCTGGTGGGTGGATTCTACACTTGCATGCTGATACGCGAACTCGATTATCTGTTTGATCTTATCCGGCACGGTGCCTGGCTCTGGTTTGCGCTCGCGACCACCGCCGCGTCACTGGCGCTGGCGCTGCGTACCCCGGCGCAGATCCTGCCTGGCCTCGCTGCGCTGCTGCAGCATCGCAGCTGGCAGATGATGGCCGCAGGTTTACTGGCCATACTGGTGTTTTCCCGGCTATTCGGTATGCATCAGCTCTGGCAGCAGCTGATGATGGAGGGGTATAACCGGGTCGTGAAGAATATGGCCGAAGAGGGCTGCGAACTCTTTGGTTACACTCTCTGCCTTATCGCATCGCTGCGTTATCTGTGGCAGACACATACGGCGCAGGCGTCTCTGCCCCGCGATAGCGTCTCGCCTGTGCTGAGCCGCGCTGCACGCTGATTCCTGCCTTTTATGACGATCCCCGGTGCTAAAACAGGTACACTGTCTCTCTGGCGCCGGGTTATCTGGCGCCCCGAAATGCTCAACGTCAGGTCTCTTCATGTCCGTAAAAATCTTATCTTCAACGCTGGCCGGGCTGGACRGCTTCTGCCGCGATCCGCTTGCCGCACTGCACCAGGCCGATAACGGTACGCTGGCCGTGCTGCAGGATAACGTGCCCGCTTTTTATGCGCTGACGCCGCAGCGCCTGGCAGCGCTGCTGGCGCTGGAGGCGGCAGCCCGGCAGCCCAGCGATGTCGCGCTGGATGACACTCTTTTTCAGCCGGATAGCGCCGCGCTGGCTATCCCGGCGGGTAAGTTTGCCATGTATCAGGGCTGGCAGCCCGACAGCGACTTTCAGCGTCAGGCCGCCATATGGGGCGTGGCGCTCAGCGAGCCGGTGACGCCCGCTGAGCTGGCTACCTTTGTAGCTTACTGGCAGGCAGAAGGGCGGCCGTTTCATCATGTGCAGTGGCAGCAGAAGCTGGCGCGCAGCGTGCAGATGCATCGTGCCGGCAATGGGGGCCAGCCAAAGCGCGATATTACGCGTATCGACAATACTGATTACGATATTCCCGATGGTTTCCGAGGTGAGTAATGAAAACGCCAACCGATCTTTTCAATCGCCTGAAAAAAATCATGCCGAAAGAGGTGCAGCCAAAATTCAAAAATGGCGCTGAGCTGCTGGCGTGGAATCAGGAGCAGGGCCGTCTGCGCTCAGAAGCGATAGTGCGTGAGAACCGCGCCATGAAGATGCAGCGCATCATGGGCCGCTCCGGTATTCGCGAACTGCATATGAACTGCTCTTTTGACAACTATCGCGTAGAGAATGACGGGCAGCGCAAAGCGCTGGCGCTGGCGCGCGAGTACGCGGCCGGATTTGAGAACAGTATTGCCAGCTTTGTGTTTACCGGCCGTCCCGGCACCGGAAAGAATCATCTGGCGGCGGCGATCGGGAATGATCTGATCATTCGCGGCAGGAGCGTCCTGATTGTGACGGTGGCCGATTTGATGTCCAGCATGAAGGGTACGTTCAGCGGCGGCAGCGATATCACGGAAGAGCGGCTGCTGCAGGATCTTACGCAGGTTGATCTGCTGGTGATCGATGAGATCGGCATGCAGAGTGAATCGCGCTACGAAAAAGTGATTATTAATCAGATTGTCGATCGGCGCTCCTCTTCAAAACGCCCTACCGGCATGCTCTCTAATCTTGACCCGGCAGGAATGAACAGCCTGCTGGGCGAGCGCGTAATGGACCGGATGCGGCTGGGAAACAGCCTGTGGGTACGCTTCGACTGGGAGAGCTACCGCAGCCGCGTGCGCGGTGATGAATATTGATAGCTGAAACGGGTAAACTGCGCGGCCGCCTGCGCGCCCGGGTGATGCCGGGCTGCTAAACTGAACCGTATCTCATCCTCAGGTGAAGGCGCCATGAAAGCAGCCGGTAAAGGACCAGCGGTACTTCGACTGAATAATCTGAAGCGGGTCATGGCGCAGCTGCGCTCCGCCCGCATCACCTCCCGTCAGGACATCGCCCGGGCGCTGGATCTGAGCAAAAACACGGTTTCACTGATTATCGACGACCTGCTGGCGCAGGGGCTGGTGCGCGAGCTGGGGCCGGTCAGCGTGACGGCGGCAGGACGGCCCAAAATTGAGATCGCCCTGCGGCCGGAAAAACTGAAAAGCGCTGGCATCATGGTAGCGCGACAGACGATCCACTGGCAGGTACGCGACTACTTCTCACAGGTTATTGCGGAACAGACGTGGCGAACCGAAACGGCCGCCCCGGAGCGGCTGCTGCAGGAGCTGGCTGAAGTGTGTCAGACATTATGCGCCGCGCATCCGGAGCTGACAGGGATTGCGGTTGGTCTGCCGGGCATTATCGATTCACAGCGCGGCTTTGTGCACTTCTCTGCGCCGCTTGGCTGGGAGAACGTGGCGGTGCTGGCACCGCTGCAACGCTGCGTCAGCCTGCCGCTGCTGGTGCTCAACAACGTCAAGGCAGCCGCGCTGCTCTCTGTACAGCAGCTGCAGCTCAGTAAGGCGCAGAGCCATTTTTATCTGCGTATTGCGGAGGGCGTGGGCGGCGCGCTGATCGATCGCGGCGCGCTGTTTACCGGCAGCAGCTGGACCGCCGGTGAAATCGGCCATCTGCGGATGCAGCGCGAGGGGCAGCTTTGCAGCTGCGGCCGCCGGGGGTGCCTGGAGACGCTGATCGGTCAGCCCGCCATTCAGCAGCAGCTGAGCAAACGCAAGCCGGGCCTGCGCTGGCAGCAGGGTGAGAGTGAACCTTCACTGTTTAATCCGCTGATGAGCGAAGCGGGCGAGCATCTTGGTTTTGCGCTGAGTCAGGTCATGCAGCTGGTTAACCCGGCCTGTATCATTATTGACGCGCCGTGGAACAGCTCAGCTGTTTTCAGGGAGGCGGTACAGCAGACGATGCAGGCCAGTACGCTGGCGTTCACCCACGCGCATACGACGCTCCATTTTCTGGCACAGCGCCTTGAGCCGGCCCAGGGTCTGGCTCTGGCGGTTATTGCGCWGTATGAGCAGGCAGATTATTAACGCCGTGCACCCTTCTTTTTACCTCATCGCAGGTCAGGCCACCCGCAGGTGGCCTGCTGGCTGATTCAGTCGCGGGCAGCAGCCGGTGGTACGATGGAAGGCGGTGTATGATGCGCCCGTTTCAGGAAGCGGCTCTCCAGCAGGGTCCATGAGGTCCACGCCAGCGCCAGAGTGATGACGATAGTCAGCAGCAGGCCAGCAAAGGCGTTGGCGCTGAACACGCCGAAGTGCTGCAGTACCTGAATAATCGGCCAGTGATAAAGGTACATGCCATAAGAAAGATCGCCAAACTGGCTGATTTTTATCTCACGACACAGGCTGGTACAGCAGAAAATCACCACTGAAGAGAACGCGACCGGCTCAATAAGAAACGCATACTCGCTGCGTTTGCACAGCAGCCATGCCGCCATCGACACCAGCGTAATCAGCTTCAGCCGATCAAAAGCGGGCTTGTGTATCGCCAGCAGGCTGCCAAAGAAAAAGTACGAGGAGAGGGCGACAAACTGCTTCGCCAGCGTATCGGCTTTGGGGCCGCTATAGACAGAGGTGAAATAGAAGAACCAGGCGCAGGAGATGATGAAAATGGCGCCCCAGACTTTCAGCGGATTACGCTTCATCAGCGGAACGATAAACGGTAACAGCACATAGAGCGTCAGTTCCGCTTTGATCGTCCAGAGTGAGCCATCCATCGGCTGGTTTGGATTATCGGTAAACACACCCGGCAGTGAAGCCTGAATAAAATTCAGAAAGGTAAAGTTTGCCACCAGGTACTTAATAGTTTCACGATGTTTCAGAAAATCCATTAGCGGCAACGTCGTCAGACACAGGCCAATGGTAAAACACATCAGGATAACAAATATATAAGCGGGCAGGATGCGCTGGGCGCGCTTAATAAAATAAGAATTCAGCGAGCGGCTTCTTAAGTAACTTTTTGCAATAAGAAATCCGCTTATTGCAAAAAATCCTTTCACAGCGAAATCGCTATTCAGATAATGTGCAAGGAAACGAATGTCGGCATTTCTGGTGACTTCAGCTGAGTGTACCAGCAAAACGATAAAGGCGAGCGAAAGCCTGACAATATCAAAATTATTTTTTTCGTTCATATCAGCATTCTTTTTAATGGGATAACAACGCGCTGTAATAATAATTAAAGCGCCTGTATCGGATGGTGTTCTGATTAAAAGCGTTAAGCTCTGCCGCGGCAGATGTAAACTATTAGAGTTTTAAACGATAGAAAAATCAAGCGATGTATAAGCGCGGCGTAATATTCAGAATTTCCCTGGTATGGTGGAAAAAAGAGGTTATAAATAAAAAACGCTAACCAGTTGGTTAGCGTTTTTAACAATTAACGGAACAGCTGGRAGCTGCGCGACACCTCGTAGCCGACGATCGATTGCTTACTGGCCATGGTGTTATAGTAGAGATAGTAGAGCACCATCAGCACGGTTATCGCTACGGCGATGACCTTTCTCAGCTTTTTGGTTTCCCAGATACAGAGTGAAATCAGCACCGGTTCAACCTGCAGCAGGTAGTTTGCCAGGCGGCCGCCAGAGGCGTAGTCCTGCAGCGCCATACGCAGGCCACTGCCGATGGCAAACGTAATCGCCAGAATATAGTAAGTGTTAAATTTTGCCGGGTCGGCGTTTCTGATTTTATCACTCAGCAGCATGTAGCTGAAGATAAAGACAAAGCCAATGTTCTTCAGGTTAGAGAGCGTAAGAATACCCTGCTCCTGGCGCGACTCTGCATCGGCATAGCCCATGGCCCTGTCGCCCAGTGAACCCAGATGGCTGGAGAGCGCGGAGATCAGTGCCGAGCTTCCCATAAAGGCCAGCGGCAGGCTGATAACGACGATCGCAATCGGCACATATTTGTTTTTGCGGATAATCATCGCCATCGGAATAAGCAGCGCGACAACGGCCGTTGCGTGGCAGAAAAACGACAGCAGAAATGTGGTCACCATACCCGATTTACTGCGACGCGACATATGCCAGACAAAGCCGAGCAGAAACGCCGAGCAGAGACCAAAGCGGATCTGGTTCATATCTTTGTTGATAAACAGGTGCGCCGAGTAGACGGCCAGCGCGACCAGCGGCAGCGGCGTCAGCTTGCGGAAGTAGTGCGCGTTAACGCATACCGCGATGAAGGCGATAACAAAGATAAAGATGTCAGCATTGGCCGTAAAAATGCGCGTTGCACCGGCAATCGCATAAATAGCAGGCTCATAGCGAAACTCGACCACGGCGCGCCAGAAGCCCTCGATAATAATTTTATCGAGAAACTGTGCATAGAAGTCGCGATACTGGAAGTCATCAAGGCCGGTTCCCAGGCCACGGATGCCGCCAAAAGTAAAAAGTACTACAACAGCAATAAAATAAAGCCACGTCCTGATATGTGCTGTGTTTTCATTTTTACTTAACATGATTTCGACAATTGCGACAAAAGTCATGCTAAGACTTATGATCCAGTAAATTCCCATGGTCACAGATTCTTATAGTTTAAAATGCACTTATAACATAGGGCTATGTTTTGGTAAACATGAGAAAAGTCTAATTTTTCCTGGCCCGGTATTTTATCAGATTACTGCCGGGATTATTATTCATCCGCTTTCTGCTATTTTCAAATTCTGCTGCTGATATTTTTCCTTTTCAGAGAGTTGCCGATCCGCAGAGGTAAAGARAAGGCCGAGGCTAAAGTGCGTTTGTAACTGTTTTTATTAATAATATGGAGCCAGAAGAATGATCCTTTTTCGCCTGATAAGCGCGTTTTTACTGCTTTATCTTCCGCTGGCCTTTGCCTCTAAGGAAATTCCTATCTGGCCGGGCGAAAACATAACACAGAATAAATTTATTAATTTCAGTAAAAATCCTGCTGATAATAATCGTGCCGTTACGCAGGTTAATTCGCCGGAAATGATTTATGTAGCGCCTGCGGGAAAAAATAATCACACAGCCGTGCTTATCATTCCGGGTGGGGGATTTTCTTATATTATGAAAGATCTTGAGGGGCTTAATATCGCCACGCTGTTAAGTCGTCAGGGTTATACGTCCTTCGTTCTTCTTTATCGTATGCCGCATGACGGCACCACACAGAATCGCCAGGCGGCCTTTGCGGATGCGCAGCGGGCACTTCGGCTTATCCGGGCTAATGCCCCGCAATACCATATTGCTGCCGATCGTATTGGCGTGATGGGTTTTTCTGCAGGGGCTTATCTGGCCGCGAATCTCAGTAACGATCCGGAGGCTGATAACTATCCGGCACAGGATGCGCAGGACAGCGTCTCAGCCCGTCCCGACTTCACTGCCCTTATCTATCCGGTACTGTCGCTTAAGGATGGCGTAACACATCCGGGCACGCGCGCCGCCATGTACGGCAAAAACATCAGCCCGCAGACCCTTCTGCAGCAGTCGCAGGAAGCGCGCGTCAGCGATCGTACGCCGCCGACGTTTCTCGTTCACGCGCTGAATGACGGTACGGCTTCAGCGCAGAATACGCTGCTGATGTTTGCCGCGCTGCGCGAGCATAAAGTGAAAACAGAAATGCACCTGTTCCAGCAGGGCGGGCACGGTTTCGGGACCGGACAAAAACTAAAGCTGCCGGTAAGAAACTGGCTGACGCTGTTTCATGACTGGCAGAGCACGCTGACTGACCGGTAAAAGCCAGAATGCGCGATGAACTCTGGCGAGCCGGTCAGCGCTTTCAGCTGACCAGCTGTCGCGTATCGATGCGCTTCAGCACCTTTGCCAGCAGCAGGCTGCCCAGCAGCGTGACGCCAAACACCCACGGCAAATCGAGCCAGGGGCGTGACATATCGTCATAGTGGTGAGTACGCAGATAGTGAATAAACAGCGCGTGAAAACCATATACCGGCAGCGAATAGCGAGAAATGGTCGCCAGCAGCGGCAGCGGCCGCTGGTTCAGGCTGTTTTTAAACAGAACCAGCAGGCTGATGGCCGCGATAAAGACCAGCGGCCCGCAGTAGAGATACCAGGTGTCGTTGAAGGCGCCGTTGATTTGCAGCAGCTGCTTTGTACCGAGTGCAATACCCAGCACGCAGGCGATAAAAACGCCTCCCGCCAGCCAGCCGATCCGGCGGCCGCCCGTCTCCATACAGCCGATAGCGCGTCCGAGCAGGGCGTACAACAGGTAGTAGATGCTGTCGCCACTGACATAGAGATTGACCGGCAGCCAGCGAAAGGATCCCACTGACTGGCTGACCGTATTCGGGTTTGCCACCACCGCCAGCACCACCACCAGCAGCGCCACATAGCGTTTTTGTACCGTTTTGACCTGTATCAGCGGCGAAAGCAGGTAGATACCGATAATCGCAAAGAAGAACCACAGATGATAAAACACCGGTTTCTGCAGCAGCTTCATGATGGATCGACCTTCGCTGATCGGTGTCAGCCAGGTGATATACGCCAGCGCGACCGCGCTGTAGAACAGCAGGCAAAGCACAATGCGTATCAGATGTCGCGCCTGCGCGCTGCGCTCGCCAAAAAACAGGTAGCCTGAGATCATAAAGAACAGCGGCACGCAGACGCGGGAGGCGGCGTTCATCAGGTTGGCCACATCCCAGGTTATGCCGGTGACCGCCATCGGTCCGGTGATATACCAGGTCGTGGTATGGATCACGATCACCATCAGGCAGGCGACCGCACGTAAGTTGTCGATCCAGCTAATTTTTTGCGGCATGGGATCCTCGCGTACAGATGGTGTGAGGAAGGGTAGCCGCTGTGCCGCCACTYAACAACATCTGCCGCCGTAATTCAGAGCCCTCTGTGCGGTAAAAGCGCGCGCGACCCGCACAGCCTCAGGATTTCCGGCTGCACATTGCCCGGTCAAAGGGTATACTGTCGAACTCTTTTTAATTCACCCGTATCCCGTGCGAATTCAACATGCAAAAGTTTGATACCAAGACCTTTCAGGGCCTGATCCTGACCTTGCAGGATTACTGGGCGCGCCAGGGCTGCACCATTGTCCAGCCGCTGGACATGGAAGTGGGCGCCGGCACCTCACACCCGATGACCTGCCTGCGCGCTATTGGCCCGGAGCCGATGGCCAGCGCCTACGTGCAGCCTTCACGTCGTCCGACCGACGGACGCTATGGTGAAAACCCCAATCGTCTGCAGCACTACTATCAGTTCCAGGTGGTGATCAAGCCTAACCCGGACAATCTTCAGGAGCTCTACCTCGGCTCGCTGAAAGAGCTGGGTATCGATCCCACTATCCACGATATTCGTTTCGTAGRAGATAACTGGGAAAACCCGACGCTGGGCGCCTGGGGCCTCGGCTGGGAAGTGTGGCTCAACGGTATGGAAGTGACGCAGTTCACCTACTTCCAGCAGGTTGGCGGCCTTGAGTGCAAGCCGGTCACGGGTGAGATCACCTATGGCCTGGAGCGTCTGGCGATGTATATCCAGGGCGTGGACAGCGTCTACGATCTGACCTGGAGCGACGGTGCATTTGGCAAAACCACCTACGGCGATGTGTTTCATCAGAACGAAGTAGAGCAGTCGACCTATAACTTCGAATATGCCGACGTCGGTTTCCTGTTCAGCTGTTTTGAGCAGTATGAGAAAGAGGCGCAGCAGCTGCTGGCGCTGGAGAAGCCGCTGCCGCTGCCAGCCTATGAACGCATTCTGAAAGCGGCCCACAGCTTTAACCTGCTCGACGCGCGCAAGGCGATCTCCGTTACCGAACGCCAGCGCTATATTCTGCGTATTCGCACCCTGACGAAAGCCGTGGCGGAAGCCTACTATGCGTCACGCGAGGCGCTGGGTTTCCCGATGTGCAACCGTAATAAGTAAGAGGCAGCCATGACCGATAAAACTTTCCTGGTGGAAATTGGCACCGAAGAGTTGCCTCCGAAAGCCCTGCGCAGCCTGGCGGAAGCTTTTGCTGCACACTTTACTGCCGAGCTGGACAGCGCTGGCCTGACGCACGGCGAAGTCAGCTGGTTTGCTGCTCCGCGCCGTCTGGCGCTGAAAGTCGCAGCGCTGGCGGCGGCGCAGCCCGATCGCGAGATTGAGAAGCGCGGCCCCGCCGTCGCGGCTGCGTTTGACGCAGCGGGTAATCCGACGAAAGCAGCTGAAGGCTGGGCACGCGGCAACGGCATCACGGTCGATCAGGCTGAGCGCCTGAGCACCGATAAAGGCGAATGGCTGGTGCATCGCGCCGCGGTGAAGGGCGAGCAGGCCAGCGCGCTGCTGCCGGCAATGGTCACTACCGCACTGAGCAAGCTGCCGATTCCAAAACTGATGCGCTGGGGCGCCAGCGATGTCCAGTTCGTGCGCCCGGTGCATACCGTGACGCTGCTGCTGGGAGAGGAGCTGATCCCGGCCACTATCCTGGGCGTACAGTCAGCGCGCACCATTCGCGGCCACCGCTTTATGGGCGAGCCGGAGTTTACGCTGGAGCACGCCGATCACTATCCGCAGCAGCTGCTGGCGCGCGGTAAGGTAATGGCTGATTACGCTGAGCGTAAAGCAAAAATCAAGGCGGATGCGGAAGCGGCTGCACAGCAGCTGGGCGGCGTCGCCGATCTCAGCGACAGCCTGCTGGAAGAGGTTGCTTCGCTGGTGGAGTGGCCGGTGGTGCTGACCGCAACGTTTGAAGAGAAGTTCCTGGCAGTACCGGCGGAAGCGCTGGTCTATACCATGAAAGGCGATCAGAAATATTTCCCGGTCTACAGCCCGGAAGGAAAACTGCTGCCGAACTTCATCTTCGTTACCAACATCGAGTCAGGCGATCCGCAGCAGATCGTGGCCGGTAATGAAAAAGTTGTGCGTCCCCGTCTGGCGGATGCGGAGTTCTTCTTTAACAGCGATCGTAAAAAGCGTCTGGAAGATAATCTGCCGCGTCTGGAGACGGTGCTGTTCCAGAAAGAGCTGGGCACGCTGCGTGATAAGACCGACCGCATTCAGGCGCTGGCAGGCTGGATCGCCGCGCAGATTGGTGCAGATGTCAATCACGCGACCCGCGCCGGCCTGCTCTCCAAGTGCGACCTGATGACCAACATGGTGTTTGAATTTACCGACACCCAGGGCGTCATGGGTATGCACTACGCCCGTCATGACGGGGAAGCGGAAGATGTGGCGGTAGCGCTCAATGAGCAGTATCAGCCGCGCTTTGCTGGCGATGCGCTGCCTTCTAACCCGGTGGCCTGTGCCGTCGCGATTGCAGATAAAATGGATACGCTGGCGGGCATTTTTGGTATCGGTCAGCATCCGAAAGGCGACAAAGATCCCTTTGCACTGCGCCGCGCCGCGCTGGGCGTACTGCGTATTATCGTCGAGAAGAATCTGCCGCTCGATCTGCAGAGTCTGACCGAAGAGGCCGTGCGCCTCTACGGCAGCAAGCTGAGCAATGCGAAAGTGGTTGATGAGGTGATCGACTTCATGCTGGGTCGCTTCCGTACCTGGTATCAGGAAGAGGGTCACAGCGTTGATACCATTCAGGCGGTACTGGCGCGTCGTCCTACCCGTCCGGCAGATTTCGATGCGCGCATGAAAGCGGTATCGCATTTCCGCACGCTGGAGGCAGCCTCAGCGCTGGCAGCGGCCAACAAGCGCGTGTCGAACATTCTGGCAAAAGCCAGCGATCCGCTGAACGACAGCGTGCAGGCATCGCTGCTGAAAGAGAACGCGGAGATCCAGCTGGCGACTTTCGTCACCGCGCTGAGCGACAAGCTGCAGCCCTGGTTTACTGAAGGCCGCTATCAGGATGCGCTGGTGGAGCTGGCACAGCTGCGTGAAGCGGTAGATAACTTCTTCGACAACGTTATGGTTAACGCAGAAGATGATGCCGTGCGCGTGAATCGTCTGACGCTGCTGGCACAGCTGCGTCAGCTGTTCCTGCAGGTGGCAGATATTTCCCTGCTGCAGTAAACGGCAGCAGGATGCGGTAGCGAAAGGGACGAGCAATCGTCCCTTTTTTATTGCCGTCTAACCTGCCGGCGGCACGGTACGCGCGAAGCTCTCGCGCTGAAACAGGGTTTCCGCCAGTTTGACCAGCGCCGGGCGGTTTACACACCAGTTCGGCAGCACGCGACGGAAATTCAGATAGCCAATCATGCAGCCGGTCGCAATATCCGCCAGATTCAGTGTGCCGGTGTTGATCAACTCCGCTTTCGCCGCGGCCGCCTCCAGCGCATCCAGACCGCGCTGGATTTTTTCGCGGTTGCGCAGCAGCACCTCTTCAGACTGCTGCGCGTCAGGCCGCATCTGTTCCCGCACAATGGTCACCGCCGCGTCGTTAATACCATCAGCCAGCTTTGCCAGCTGGCGTACCTGCAGCGCGTGCAGCGCATCATCAGGCAGCAGGCCGGGTGCTTCATCACGCAGCTCAATAACCTGAGCAATGACAGAAGAGTCGTACCAGGTTAATCCGCGCTCGTCGATCAGAGCCGGTACTTTTCCCAGCGGATTATAGTGGGGCACCTGGCTATCTTCCGCCCAGGGTGTATGGTTTATAAACTCAAACACGATGCCCTTTTCCAGCAGAATAACTGAAATTTTGCGCACGAACGGGCTGGTATAACTGCCTATCAGTTTCATCAAAGCCTCCGTATAAAACGCGGTACGTAGCGGTAACGCCCGGGCCAGCTATTCGCCGGGAAACATAAATGGATTCAGGCTACTGCGGGCAAACCCTTCCTGCTCCATGCGCGCATCCAGCACCAGCGACGCCAGGTCGTCGGCAACAGGCTCTACCGCCGGATCCCGCTCCTGGCAGAGCAGTTTCATATAGGTGCCGCAGTCGCCGCAGCTCTCTGCATGAACGGCAGCCTGGTGATTATCGAGCGACCAGAGGTGCAGATCGCGCGTCTGCTCACAGTTGCAGCATCGGTCACTGGCGACGTGCCACTCACTTTCGCACAGGTTGCAGTGCAGATAGCGTAATCCCTCCTGCGCCACATCCATATGCACCAGGCCGGTAACCGGAACGCTGCCGCAGACCGGGCAGAACTGCCGGTGATCGCCCTGTTCCGTCCGCACCTTGCCGGGTATCATAGCGGCCATCTGCGCCCAGTACAGCGACAGCGCAGCCCAGACAAAAGGCGACTTATCGCTGCTGACCCGGCTAAATTCCCCGGCCAGCAGCGCGCCGGCAAGCGTCTCCAGCTCGCTGGCGGACGATTTTTCCAGGTTCTCCAGCACCGCCAGCGCCTGGCCACTCATCTCCGGTTTGAGTTCTGCAATCAGTGAGTGCAGCAGCTGCTGCCAGTGACGATCGCGCGGATAGTGGCGAACATCAAGCGGCGGCTCATTGCGCTGCGCGCTTTCTGCAAGGCGCGGACGCAGATCGAGCCGCAGCGGATGGTCATACAGCACAATCTCCTGCGCCTGAGCGATCACTGCAGCAAAGCGCAGATAGTCACCCAGCGGATTTTTTGCCGCCAGATGGCGCAGGCGTGCAGCGCGACGGCTATAGAGATTTTTCAGCCGGGGAAACAGCAGCGGCGGGATCTGTTCCGCGGTCTGCGGTTCGCGTGTTTCCGGCTGATTCTGCGGAATAATGCGAATACTCATCAGGGAACACCTCTATTTTCTGGCGATAACGCTGCCAACAATGAAAGCAGCACGACTACGCTGATGATAGCAGCCTGACGCTCAGGCGGCTGGCTGACGGACGATTAACTGCCGGTGACGGCAGCCGGAGGGAGGGACGATTCTGTGACCGCCGCGGGCCGCGCAGCCAGAGTGCCAGCACATAAGTTGAAGAAAAATTTTTGGCCGACGTTCATGCTCAGCATCTGAACCGGCAGCCGGTATAGCGTACAGGCCGTGAGGCCCGCCGCTTTTGATGAGTGCAATAAGAGACAGATAACGTGACAGCAAAACAGCAGGCAGGCGAGCAACCTGTGAAAACGATCGCTGGCGTAAGCCAGGCTGAAGTGTGGCAGCGCCGGACACCGGAAACGGCCGAAACTGACTGGCTGGCACAGGAGGTGCCGGTAGTGCTGGTCTATAACGGCATCTCGCATGTGGTCATGATGGCGACGCCTGACAACCTTGAGGCGTTTGCGCTGGGTTTCTCGCTTTCAGAAGGGATTATTGAACAACCGGCTGAGATCTATGGCATCGATGTGGTGCCGGGCTGCAACGGCATTGAAGTACAGATTGAGCTCGCCAGCCGCCGGTTTATGGCGTTAAAAGCGCAGCGCCGGGCGATGGCGGGGCGAACCGGCTGCGGCGTCTGCGGCGTTGAGCAGCTGGATCAGATTGGTAAGCCGCTGAAGCCGCTGCCTTTTACCCAGACGTTTGACCTGGCTCAGCTGGACAGCGGGCTGGCGCGGCTGCGTGACTATCAGCCGGTGGGCAATCTTACCGGCTGTACGCACGCGGCGGCATGGCTCTCACCCGAGGGATTGCTGCCGGGCGGCTGTGAAGATGTCGGGCGGCACGTTGCGCTGGATAAGCTGCTGGGGCTGCGCAGTCAGCAGGGATGGCAGCAGGGCGCAGTACTGGTTTCCAGCCGCGCCAGCTATGAGATGGTGCAGAAGTCCGCCATGTGCGGCGTGGAGATCCTGTTTGCGGTCTCGGCCGCCACCCAGCTGGCGGTAGAGGTTGCGCAGCGCAGTAATCTGACGCTGGTAGGCTTCAGTAAGCCAGGGCGGGCAACGATCTATACCCACCCGCAGCGGCTGCGCTAGCCGGTTCAGGCCGCTGAACCGCAAATCCTTATCATTTCTACGGCATTGATAACCCTTTTATGGATCATGATTTTAACTATAATGATCCCACTGCTTACGCGGCACACTGGTAAGGTGATGCTGCAAAACATTAAATGGAGAGGAAGAACATGAGTTATTCACTGCCATCCCTGCCGTACGCCTACGACGCACTGGAACCGCACTTCGACAAGCAGACGATGGAAATCCATCACACCAAACACCACCAGACCTACGTAAACAACGCTAACGCAGCGCTGGAAGGTACCGAATTCGCCGATCTGCCGGTTGATGAGCTGATTACCAAACTGGATCAGCTGCCAGCAGACAAAAAAGGCCCGCTGCGTAACAACGCTGGCGGCCACGCTAACCATAGCCTGTTCTGGAAAGGCCTGAAAACCGGCACCACGCTGCAGGGCGACCTGAAAGCGGCGATCGAAAAAGATTTCGGTAGCGTTGAGAAATTCCAGGAAGAGTTTGAAAAAGCAGCAGCTACCCGTTTTGGCTCTGGCTGGGCGTGGCTGGTGAAAAAAGGCGACAAACTGGCTGTGGTTTCAACCGCTAACCAGGATAACCCGCTGATGGGTGACGCGATCGCCGGTGCGTCTGGCTTCCCAATCATTGGTCTGGATGTGTGGGAGCACGCTTACTATCTGAAGTATCAGAACAAGCGCCCTGACTACATCAAAGCGTTCTGGAACGTAGTGAACTGGGACGAAGCAGCAGCGCGTTTTGCTTCAGCAAAATAATCAGCGCTTATTTCTGCGTAAAAAACCGGTGCGATGTCGCCGGTTTTTTTTATCTGCGTCACGGCAATCTAAACCCCGGCTAAACAGCAAACCGTTTAGTGCCGGCGGGGTGGGGTCATTAACGAATCGTTGAAGCGGCTGTGCTTAACATTGCAGCAGGTTTTTTCGAGACGTTAAGCTCCTTATGACAACAATTACCCACACTAAATCGGGCGATCTCTCTTCTCCAGCGCTGTTTTTTCCGCTGATCAGCGGCAAACTTCGACCTGATAATCTCTGGCACAGCGGCCGCTTTCGTACCAAGTTTGCGTTGCGAACGGCGCTCTATCCGTTTACCACGCTGACCTATCTGCAGCAGCTGGCGCAGCTGCCCTTTTTGCCACAGCTGATGGCCAGCCAGGGTCTGCTGCCCGCTAAACCGCATCGTCCCTATCTCTGTTCGCGGTTTAGCGTGGCGCAGCGCGCACGCGCTATCGTGCAGCACTACCAGCATGTTGCACAGCTTGATAATCCCGCCCTGCGTCAGCTGATGCTGAATCCGGCCGGGACGCCTGTTGCACAGCTCAGCGGCAAAAATGAAGAGCAGTTTACGATTGCCTGCAGCTCCGGCTATTACGATCGCGAAGGTGAGCTGACGCTGACGTTGCACTATCAAAGTATGCTGCTGGCCTCCCTCTCATTCTCGCTGATTGGCGGGCCGCAGCGGTGTACGCTGTTTATTGGCGGACTGCAGGGGCCGCGCAAGCATATTCCGTCGGAGGCGATCCGCGAAGCGACCAAAGCGGCGCACGGTCTGTTTCCCAAGCGCGTGCTGATGGAAGCACTGTTTCTGCTGGCGGAGGCGTGTGGAGCAGAAGCGATAGCCGCCGTCGGCGACACCACGCATGTGTTTCGCAGCCTGCGCTATCGACACAGTAAAGGGGATAAGTTTTTTGCCAGCTACAGTGAGTTCTGGCTGTCGCTGGGCGGCGAGGAGCGGGCCGACGGCTGCTTTACGCTGCCGCTGCAGATGGAGCGCAAAGCGCTGGAGGAGATAGCCAGTAAAAAGCGCGCCGAATATCGCCGGCGCTACACGCTGCTCGACAGCCTGAAAGAGCAGGTTCAGCAGGCCGCCGGCTGCGCTCACCGCGCAGACCGTGCAGCCTGAACAGCCTTAGAACGGCTGTTTTGCGTAGCCGGTCATGACTTTCAGACCCATTTCTCGTCCCAGCGCGGTCATCGGATGCACCACAACCAGGCCGCGCACGCTTTTCTTCAGCGCACCCATGTTGGCCTGCTCTTTTTTCGTGATTTCACGGCTGAACGGCAGCTGCTGCAGCTGCTGCGCCTCTTTGCTCAGCTTTTCATCACGTACGCCGCGCAGACGTTTAATCTCCTGCACCAGCGTCTCTTTCTCTTTCAGCAGCGCACCCAGCTTTTCAGCGTCACCCGCTTCCAGCAGCTGGGGTTCTTTGCGGTTCAGTGCGTCCAGCTGATCGCTGAGGCGTTTGATCTCGGCTTTGACTTGTTCTTTCATTGGAAAAACTCATTAAGGAAAACAGGGAAAGGATACATTAATTTAGGCCGGGCGGGCAGTATGACTGTTCGATGTACCGCTGCCTGAGGTCAGACAGCGGGCTTTTTGAATGCCTGCTTGTGCGAAATTCGGGAAATCAGTTCGGTCAAAGAGAGCACCATGGTGGATCGCACCATCTGCAGATAACGCTGCTGCTGCATAATGCGCAGCGCCTCATCATCGCGGGTGAAGTCGGGCTGCGGCGGCCAGGCGACCACACAGTGCAGTTCACTGAACGGCCCCAGCACCTCGTCATCGGTAAAGCGATAGTCGCTGGCGTCGTGGTTCAGCTCTTCGCGCAGCGTCAGCAGTAGTTCGCAATCCTCATACTCCTGCCGCGTAATCACGCCCAGTCCGTAAACAAGCTTAAGACGTACCGACAGCTCGCCCAGCGGCCCGTCTCCCAGCAGCAGTGGTTCGACGGCGTACCTTACCGCATAATCATCTTTGCGAAAAACCTGCAGCACCAGCAGATTAACCGCTTCTGCCAGCAGTTCAACCGCAGCAATCAGAAAGCTTCTCACCGAACGACCGGCGTTCAGGCGCTCAAGCACCTGGTTTTCAAAAGCCTGCTTCTCTTCCATCATTGCCTGCATCGTTCAGCTACCGTCTGCGGGCGCAACCCTGTTGCGCCCGGTTTGCTCACCCGGGGGCGCGCATTATGCCATAGCGCTGTAAGCGCTCACCACAGCCTCTACTGCCTGACTCTCCGGCTCCAGGCCGGAAATTTTTACCAGCGTCTCTGCAACGCCCTGTTCCGCGATCAGCGTGGCCAGCTCCTGCGCCTGCGGATCGGCATCGCTGCGGTAGTGCATCGCGGCTGCGATCCCCTGCACCAGATTATCGTGCGGCAGCTGGTACTCCAGCGTGCCGAGCAGCGGTTTAATCAGGCGATCGCCTGCGCTCAGCTTGCGCAGCGGCTGGCGGCCTACGCGCTCGACGTCATCTTTCAGGTAAGGGTTCTCAAAGCGGGTAAGGATTTTGCTGATGTAAGCCGCATGTTTCTCTGCATCAAAATCGTAGCGCCTGATCAGAACGGCGCCGCTCTCCTGCATGGCCCCCTCAACCACGGCGCGAATGCGGCTATCCAGGATCGCATCGCGAATGGTTACATGACCCGCCAGTTTGCCCAGATAAGCGGTAATAGCGTGGCCGGTATTAAGGGTAAAGAGCTTGCGTTCAACAAACGCCATCAGATTGTCGGTCAGTTCCATGCCAGGGATCGCCGGCAGCGCCCCTTTAAACTGCGTTTTATCAACAATCCATTCGCTGAAGGTCTCAACGGTCACTTCCAGCGGATCGCTGCTGCCCGCTTCAGAAGGCGGGACAATACGATCCACGGCGGAATCGACAAAGCCGACGTGCGCTTCTGCCCAGGCGTGATGCTGCGCCGGCAGCGCCTTCAGCACATGCTGCTTCAGCTGACTGGTGCCGCGCACCATATTTTCGCAGGCGATGATGTTAAGCGGTGCCGTATTACCCCGATCGTGACGGGCGATCAGACCCTGCGCCACGCTGCCGGCAATACGTTCGAGGATCTGCGGTCCGACGGCAGTCGTGACCAGATCGACTTCAGCGATCAGCGCAATGATGTCATCGCTGGTGCTGTTAACGGCGCTGACGCCGGTGACCGTCTCCGTTTTTGCCTGTTCGCCAACAACATGAACCGGATAAGTGTGACGGGCGTTAAGGGCATCCGGCACAACCTGATTGACGTCAGCAAAGACCAGCTCGATGCCGGCATCGGCCAGCAGCTTGCCGATAAATCCGCGACCAATATTGCCTGCTCCAAAATGTAACGCTTTCATAAAATTGACCCATCTCAAATAGCGAAAGGGCGGGCATTTCCGCCCCGGACACAGGGCGGGCCTGCCCGCCCCGGGGAAAAAACTGCTGACTGATTACGCTTTGACGCTGCTGCCTGAGAGCAGATCCAGCACTTCCTGCACGCTGCGGGTCTGCGCCAGTCGTTCAATCACGCTATCATCATCCAGCGCGTTGGTCAGGCTGGTGATCACCTGAATGTGCTCATTGTTGCGGGCCGCAATCCCGATCACCAGGCGCGCCACCTCATCCGGCTCATCGCCAAACTGTACGCCTGCCGGATACTGACAGAACACCACGCCTGTTTTCAGCACGCGATCTTTCGCTTCTACCGTTCCGTGCGGAACCGCAATCGACTCACCCAGATAGGTTGGCGTCAGCTTTTCACGGGCCAGCATCGCCTCAACGTACTCTGGCTGGACATAGCCACCTTTTACCAGCTGCTCACCGGCAAAGCGGATCGCCTGTTCTTTGTTGCTGGCGCTCAGATCGAGGAATACGTTATCCGTCCCGAGCTTAAACAGGTGCGTATTCTCGTTATCAAAGCTGTCTGCCAGCGTTGACTGCACCGTTTCGCGATGCGCCACGCTGCGGTTTACCGTGACCAGTCGCTCGGTCAGGTTGGTGTAGAGCGCGCTATCAAGGAAATTATTCAGCGAGATATGCTGCGCCTGCGGTGCCTGACGCATCGCCCGTTCCGTAAGATCGCGGTGTGTGATCACCAGGTCAACGTCACCCGGCAGCGCATTAATAGCGCTGTTCGTCACCGACACATTCGTGAGGCCCGCATCCTGCACTTTTTTGCGCAGCACGCCGGCACCCATGGCGCTGGAACCCATACCGGCGTCACAGGCAACGATGATTTTACGCACGTGGCTCACGTCTACGCTGTGAGCGTCAGCTACTACCGGCGCGCCTGCCGCCGGCTGGCCTTTAGACTGCGCTTTCATGTCGCGCATACGCTGGGTCGCCGCTTCAATATCTTCGTCTTCTTTCACTTTGCTGGTTTTCAGCAGGATAGAAGAGACAACAAAAGAGACGGCAAAAGCGGCTACGATAGCGGCAACGTTAGCAAAATAGGCGCCTTTTGGCGTCATCGCCAGCACGGCCAGGATAGAACCCGGTGACGCCGGAGAGACCAGGCCGCCATTCAGCAGCGTCAGCGTAAATACGCCGGTCATACCGCCCAGGATCACCGCCAGCAGCAGGCGCGGCGCCATCAGCACATACGGGAAGTAAATCTCATGGATGCCGCCGAGGAAGTGGATAATAGCGGCACCGCCCGCTGACTGTTTGGCGCTGCCGCGACCAAAGATCATATAAGCGACCAGCACGCCCATCCCCGGGCCCGGGTTAGCTTCGATCAGGAAGAAGATCGATTTACCCGCTTCGCTCGCCTGCTGAATACCCAGCGGCGAGAAAATGCCGTGGTTGATGGCGTTGTTAAGGAACAGGATTTTCGCCGGCTCAACAAAAATAGAGGTCAGCGGCAGCAGGTTGTTCTGCACCATCAGGTTAACCCCGGCGGCGAGAATGTGCGACAGCCCCTGCACCAGCGGACCAATAGCCAGGAACGCCAGCAGCGCCAGCAGCATACCGATGATGCCGGCGGAGAAGTTATTCACCAGCATCTCGAAACCGCTTTTGATCTTGCCGTCAACGGCCCGGTCAAACGCGCGGATTGCCCAGCCGCCCAGCGGTCCGGCAAGCATCGCGCCGAGGAACATCGGCATATCGGCACCGACAATGACGCCCATTGTTGTAATGGCGCCGACCACGCCACCGCGATCGCCGCCGACCAGACGGCCGCCGGTGAAGCCAATCAGCAGCGGCAGCAGATAGGTAATCATCGGACCGACGAGTTTCGCCAGCGTTTCGTTCGGGATCCATCCGGTTGGAATAAACAGCGCGGTGATGATACCCCATGCGATAAACGCACCGATGTTAGGCATCACCATATTACTCAGAAAGCGACCAAAGCTCTGCACTCTGACCTTGACTGATGAGGACATAAACCCACCCCTTATTGAGACGCGCTGCAATAAGAGCGCGCATTTGTTTTTGTTGAGACATTACGGCGGGGGCCGTGGCATTACTGTATGCAGGCGGACTCTAGCACTTGTTCAGGAGCGTGCGTAGCGTCCGGAATTAGTGTGATCCATATCACGCAAAAGCGGGGTGAACAGGGGGGGGTAATGTGACTCTTGTCACACAAAGACAGGATAAAAAAGCAGCGACGCCGAAAAATTCAGCAAAAAAGCGGGTTTTATGTGATAAGCCTCACTCTTTGGTAGTGCGGGTTTATTGCAGAAGTGTGATTAGCGTCACAAAGAATTTCTGGTCATAATTGCGCCAGATCACAGGCGGGTAGGTAAAGCGACAGGCCGTTATAAAGCGAAGCGCAGCGAGAACCGGGCAGTGGTAATACTGCCCGTAACCGGCGTTATTGCCAGGAACCCTGTACTGCATTTTGCGCCTGCGTCAGCGCCTGCGCATTTGCAGACAGCTCACTCATCAGCACATTGTACCGGGTCGCCTGATCCTGCGTCGGGAACTGTACGCCACCATCATTAAAAGTGACGCGTGTTCCCTGCGATTGCAGATAGTCTCCGGTCTGTACAGCGCTCTGGCTCAGCGCCTGCAGCTTAGGCAGCAGCGGGATCAGCGTGCCTGCCGGCTGTGTAACCACTTTTGCATAGGCTGCGTCATACGACTTTTTCAGGTCGTCGGGCTGTTTAAGCGTCGCCTTGCTGCTGTCAGCCTGCATTTTCGCGCTCTGGATCTGCTGCGTCAGAACGCTGAGATTGCCGCTCACCTGACGCAGGGTATCGCGGCGGGTCAGATAATCCTGCGGAACGCGAATCGCTGCCAGCTCATCCACGACCGGACGCATACCCTGTTCCGTGGCCTGACTCACCTGCTGAGAAAAGCCATACAGAATGGCATAGTCACTGGCGTAGTTACCGAAGGTCTGCTTCTGGTTTTCACTCAGTGCCGGCAGATGTTCACCGCTGCGCATCACGGTATTTTGCAGAAAATCGTTAAACGCCTTACGCTGATCGCCCTCTTTGTCACCGCAGGCGGTGAGTTGCAATATGACCAGCGCGCTGGCGAGCAGCATGCCGGTACGCATCCAGATGCGGGAAGTTCCTGACGCCATGTTTCAACTCCTGTCGTGACAAAATGGCAATATGTGAATCGCTGAGAATGGTCCTAAAGAATAGTGCAATGGCCTGGCGTGCACAATGACCGAAGGCGTGCAGTGTGATGCTCTCCGGTCAGCGCGCCCGTGTGGCACAGCAATAGTCAACGATGTGGCAGACCGCTGCCCCATTTCAGCCCCTGACCAGCTAGCAGGCGAAGGAGTGCACGCAGCAGAGGCGGCATAACTCATAACCTTTCCTTTAATATGCATCAGACTGGTGCATCTCTGCTCTATTATTGAGCACAATGCGAACAAAAATGCCGCAGCGGCGGTGCGAAACGTCCGCAGGATGCGAAATGCGGATCTGGCGCTATTTTTGCTTCATTCAGGACAGGGGGCAGAGTGTGACAGACAGCAACTTTTTACCTGACAGGCACTTAAGCGTTACTGCAGGTTTTAGCCATAAGCAAGATGAAAAAATAATCAAAAAACAGACAGCAATTCCTGGATTCTGACCCATACTAAGAAACCCGGCAATTGTTGCATTGCGCTGACATGTTCGCAGTGCCCAGCAGGCTGTGTCCCGTAACGGTTTTATAAATCTAACGTCCAAACCGCTGCGGGATGCAGCCTGATAAAGCCTGGTTTCAGCATCATTTGATGCTTACCTCTCTACTTTCACGTGCTTCATAGTGAGTTTTAAGGAGTTCTCTATGGAATTAAAAGATCCAATGGTTGAATTACTCAGCAGTCTTGAGCAAATTGTTTTGACACGTGATGCTAAGCCTTCCGTATCAGATATTGCACTCAACACGGTGTCAGTTCCCGAGCCACAGCGTTTACGTGAGATGACCGGCATGCAGGTGGATGAGTTCGCCCGCGTGATGGGGGTGAGCGTCTCATCAGTAAAAAGCTGGGAAGCGCAGCGCACGCGCCCCTCCGCTACGGCACGCAAATTGATGAAGCTGCTGCAGGCGAATCCCTATCTGGGACGGCAGCTGCTTGAGTAACCAATTATCGGTTCTCCGAACCCGCCTGCACGGCGGGTTTTTTATTTCAGCGCTTCAAATTTAGCCGTCTGACGGGCGAACCAGCTTTCCGGAACGTTATAGGGGGGCTGCGACAGTTGCTGCAATCCCTGTTTGATATTCTGATGCGCCTGCTGCCAGAGCTGTTTATCGCCCTGCAGCAGTAGCTGAATCTGCACCTGCTTCTCAATCAGATAAACGCGCGCAAAATCCGGGTCAAACTGCACTATCGCGCGGGTATTATCGATAATATCTGCCAGCTTGATCGTCTGCGCTTCGGGTGAGGCGTCCGCCGTATGCCGGAAGTGTGCCAGTTTGCGCGCCGCGCGGTTTCTGGCCTGCGGCTGGGCGCTATCAGTCAGCATCGCGACCAGGCCGGCTACGCGCTGGCCAAACTGCTGTTCAATATCCTGTAGCGTGCTGGATGTGTCTTCTACCGTATCGTGCAGCCAGGCAGCTGCCAGCATCTCTTCATCATCGGTTACGCTGCGCACCAGTTCAGCCACTGCCTGCGGGTGAACGATATAGGGCTCATCGGTGTATTTACGTCGCTGGCCTGTAGCTGCATGAAGTTCAGTAGCAAAACGACGCGCCTGCTCCTCCAGTGAATCCTGCATCTTCACTCTCCCGTGAAAAGTAGCTTGCAATTATCTAGCGCGCTATCTATATTAATTTGCATGAACAGTAATCAAGATGGCAAAAAAGTGAAGCGGCCGCCACCCCAGGTTGATCAGCATCTCTGTTTCGCGCTCTACTCGGCGAATCTGGCCATGCATAAGGTCTATCGTCAGCAGCTGGCGGCACTCAATATCACCTATCCGCAATACCTGGTGATGCTGGTGCTCTGGGTGCAGGATGATGTCACGGTGTCAGAGATTGGCGAACAGCTGTTTCTTGACTCCGCGACGCTGACGCCGCTGCTTAAGCGGCTGGAAACAGCCGGGCTGGTGCGCCGGCAGCGTTCACGCCAGGATGAACGGCAGGTCGTGGTGACGCTGACCGATGAGGGGCGCGAGCTACAGGCGCGCGCCGCTGCGATTCCGGAAGCGGTGCAGTGTGCGACGGCCTGTGACACCGGGACGATGGCAGCGCTGAAAGAGCAGCTTGATATGCTGCGCACCAATCTGAACCGCGCAGGCTGACTGCGCGGATAAAAAAGCATTTACATCGGCGCGGATAAGTAGCGCGTTATTATATAGCGAACGGAGATAAAGTATGTCTTTAGACAAAGTGGTTTATACAGCTAAAGCAAAAGCAACCGGTGGCCGTGACGGACGTGCAACCTCTTCTGACAACGTCCTGGACGTTAAGCTGGGCGTGCCAAAAGAGATGGGCGGAGCCGGTGGCGAGGCGACTAATCCGGAGCAGCTGTTTGCGGCGGGCTATTCAGCCTGTTTCCTCGGCGCCATGAAATTTGTTGCCGGTCGCGACAAAATCGCGATGCCAAAAGAGGCGTGGATTGAAGGTGAAGTTGGCATCGGCCCGATTCCGACCGGTTTTGGTATTGAAGCTACGCTGAATATCCACCTGCCGGAGATGGATGCTGCAGAAGCCCAAAAGCTGGTCGATGCTGCACACATCGTGTGCCCTTACTCTAATGCCACCCGCGGCAATATCGACGTGACGCTGAATATCATTAATTAAGCACGCACGCGGTTAACCGGGCTCCTGCGGGAGCCTTTTTTATTCACCCGCTTTTAGCCCGCACAAAAAAATCTGGTCTTACCATTGGTTAAATGTTCTACTGCTGCGCTTAACACGGCATCGCAGTTATTTTCGGTTCAGATTCGTCCCGATCCTGCTCGATACGTCACGCTTTTCCATTCTCAAAGCGAACCTTGCTGTCTGAACAGAGTCACAGGAACGGTGATAAATCGACACCGGGTCGGGAACAGAAAATTTAAATGAATTATATCAAAAGTTTAAATCAGCAGAAGCTTTCTCTGCTGCTCGCACTTTATCTTGGCATCCTGCTAAACCTGCCAATTTTTTACCGCCGCTTTGACGGCTTCTTAACCAAATCAACCCCGTCCGACTGGCTTTCTGCTGTTGCTGAAGTCACGGCCGCTGTTTTACTTACCTTTTTCCTGATGCGCCTGCTCTCGCTGGGTGGAAAATGGGCTTACCGCGTGCTGGCCAGTCTGCTGGTAGTGATTTCCGTGGCCGCGGCATATTACATGACCTTCTTTAATGTCGTGATTGGCTACGGCATTGTGGCTTCGGTTATGACAACCGACATCGATCTCTCTAAAGAAGTGATCGGCCTGCATTTTATTGTCTGGATGGTGCTGGTCAGCGCGCTGCCGCTGCTGCTGATCTGGCGCAACCGGCTGCGTATGACGCTGATTGAGCAGCTAAAAACACCGGGACAGCGCCTGAAACCGGTAGCCATTATGCTGCTGAGCGTGGCGCTGGTATGGTTGCCGATCCGCTATTTTGACAAACTGCAGAAAACGCAGGAAGAGATCACGAATATCGATCTGCCCAGCTATGGCGGGGTAGTGGCACACTCTTATCTGCCTTCTAACTGGATTGCTGCTCTGGGGCTGTTTACCTGGACTAAAGTGGATGAAAAGCTGGACAGCGAAGCGCTGTTCGATCCGGCGAAAAACTTTACCTATGTGGCACCGGCAGGCATTGATGACACTTACGTCGTGTTTGTTATCGGTGAAACCACGCGCTGGGATCATATGGGGATGCTGGGCTACGATCGCGATACCACGCCAAAGCTCTCCAAAGAGAAAAACCTGGTGGCGTTCCGCGGTGAGTCCTGCGACACCGCAACCAAGCTCTCGCTGCGCTGCATGTTTGTTCGCGAAGGCGGCACCATGGATAATCCGGGTCGTACTCTGAAAGAGCAGAACGTATTTGCCGTCATGAAAGAGCTGGGTTTTACCTCTGAGCTGTTCGCCATGCAGAGCGAGGTCTGGTTCTATGACAATGCCGATGTGAATAACTTCTCTTTCCGCGAGCAGATCGGCTCTGAAAAGCGTAATCAGGGTAAAGCGGTAGACGACATGCTGCTGGTGCCGGAACTGCAGGCTTCCCTGCAGCGTTTCCCGAAAGGCAAACATCTGGTGGTGCTGCATACCAAAGGCTCACACTATCTTTACTCGCAGCGCTATCCCCGCAGCTTCGCGCGTTATCAGCCTGAGTGCATGGCGTGGATGACACCTGCAGCAAGGCGCAGTTGATCAACGCTTATGACAACTCTGTTTTGTATGTGGACTCGATGCTCGACAGCGTACTGGATCAGCTGCGTGATAAAAAAGCGCTGGTGTTCTATGCGGCGGACCACGGCGAGTCGATCAGCGAAAATATGCACCTGCACGGCACCCCACGTGAGATGGCGCCGCCTGAGCAGTTCCGCGTGCCGATGATGGTCTGGGCGTCCGATAAATATCTGGACGATCCGGTGAACCGCAGCAACTTTGAGCGACTGCAGGCGCAGCAGCGTGTCGGTAAAACGCATCGTCACGTTGAGCTGTTTGATACCATACTGGGCTGTCTGGGCTACACCTCACCCAATGGCGGTATCAATCCGGCAAACAACTGGYGTCAGGCTCCGGCCGCTAAAGCACCGAGCAATCTCTGACCGGTATGCCCGCGCTGAGATCGCCTTCCCGGCGCGGGTTGCCTGCTTTTCAGGCAATCAGGCAGCTTTAAAGGGAAAAGGGATTGACGCTGTAAAGGCGCAGCAGTAATATTCGCCCCCATCGGCGAGTAGCGCAGCTTGGTAGCGCAACTGGTTTGGGACCAGTGGGTCGGAGGTTCGAATATTTTACAAATATTTAATTTCTTTTCGGCGGCATTTTCGTTTCGGTTAACGGCAATGCATTAGTCTCTTTTCGCCGCGCATCTCCCGCCGGTAAAGCATCCGGTTTTTTATAAACACAGATAAAGCAGCTTTATCAGATATGCGGTTTTAATAATCAGAATTTTCTCACCGTCTTTTAATGTGTGTGCTATATTCGCATTTAGCGAAAACAGTTCAGCAATGCTAACCTTTATCAGGTTAACCGGGCACAGGACCGGAAATCTATCACATTACGTTATCTGACCGTCAGCGACAGGGCTCCCCGCGCAGCGCGCTAAGACAAATTCTTAAATCACCGCGCAGGCGTTGCCGGCTTAACCGCTGGGGTTACGCAACGCCAAAATCATAAATATCCTAAATCCGCCGCCGGGCTGTGCGTTCAACGCGCGCTGCCGGCGCCGTTTTGGCACCTGCGTGCAGCTGCAGCCAAAACTCAAACGCTATGGCGATCAGCAGGTTGCCTGCTTTGCCGTCGATCAGGATGAAAACCAGCCGCTGGAAACACCCTGATTAACGCCACTGATAAAAAAGGCTCCCGCGGGAGCCTTTCTTTTGCTCTCAGTGGTCGAGCACATCGCCGATGAAGTTATGGTGATGTACCTCGGGCGCTGCGTGGAGAAAGGCAGTAAAGAGGCGATCTTCAGCAATCCGCGCCATCCTTATACGCAGGCGCTGCTTTCCGCCACGCCGCGTCTTAATCCGGATGAGCGGCGCGAGCGTATCAAACTGACCGGTGAGCTGCCCAGCCCGCTGGATCGCTACCCGCACATGTTCTCCGGCGGTCAGCGTCAGCGTATTGCCATTGCGCGCGGATTGATGCTGGATCCGGATGTCCTGATCGCGGATGAGCCGGTTTCAGCGCTCGATGTTTCGGTACGCGCGCAGGTGCTGAACCTGATGATGGATCTGCAGCAGGACCTGGGCCTCTCCTACGTCTTTATTTCGCACGAGGATCCGCAGGCGCAAAAACTGCGCCGGCAGAAAATTCAGATCATCTTTCAGAACCCCTATGGCTCGCTCAACCCGCGTAAAAAAATCAGCCAGATCCTTGAGGAGCCGCTGATTATCAACACCGCGCTGAGCAAAGCGGAGCGGCGCGAAAAAACGCTGGAGATGATGGCGAAAGTGGGTCTCAAGACCGAACATTAGGTGAAGAAAGGCCTGTTTGGTCAGGAGCGCCTGGTGAAGGCGCTGGATGGCGTCTCCTTCAACCTCGAACGGGGTAAAACGCTGGCGGTAGTCGGTGAGTCGGGCTGCGGAAAATCCACGCTTGGCCGTCTGCTGACCATGATCGAAACCCCGACCGAAGGCGAGCTTTACTGGCACGGACAGGATTTGCTGAAGCACCTGGCTGCCTGCTGAATCCGCGCTGCCCCTATGTGACCGATCGCTGCCGTACCGAAGAACCTGCGCTGCGCGACATTCCGGGCCGCCAGTCTAAATGCCACTTCCCACTGGATGATGCCGGGAGACCGACCTATGAGTCCTGATAACACGAAGCAGGATTATCTGCTGCAGGCGATTGACCTGAAAAAACACTACCCATGGTTGCCGAAGCGGCGCAGCACATTATTGTGATGTATGCCGGTCAGGTGGTGGAGAGCGGCAAAGCCGTGGATATCTTCAGGGCGCCGCGTCATCCCTATACGCAGGCGCTGCTGCGGGCGCTGCCGGAGTTTGCGGCAGACAAGGCGCGGCTGGCATCGCTGCCGGGCGTGGTGCCGGGCAAATATGACCGGCCCGATCCGCACCAGCTGTCGGGCGGCATGAGCCAGCGCGTGATGATCGCCATGGCGATTGCCTGCAAGCCTAAGCTGCTGATTGCCGATGAGCCAACCACGGCGCTGGATGTCACCATTCAGGCGCAGATCATCGAACTGCTGCTGGCGCTGCAGAAGCAGGAGAACATGGCGCTGATCCTCATCACCCACGATCTGGCGAGGCAGCTGGTTGGCGCAGAAGTGGCGATGATTTTTCAGGATCCGATGACCAGCCTCAATCCCTGCTATACCGTGGGTTTCCAGATTATGGAAGCGCTCAAGGTGCACCAGGGCGGCAGTAAACGCACCCGCCGCCAGCGCGCTATCGATCTGCTGGAGCAGGTGGGTATTCCCGATCCGGCTTCGCGGCTTGATGTCGCACCGTTCCGTGCGGTTGACCGCATCAGTTATCAGGTAGAGCAGGGCCAGGTCGTAGGGATTGTCGGTGAGTCGGGCTCCGGTAAATCAGTCAGTTCGCTGGCGATTATGGGTCTGATCGATTTTCCTGGCCGCGTCATGGCTGAGAAGCTGGAGTTTAACCAGCGCGATTTGCAGAAGATTTCTGAAAAAGAGCGCTACGTTCTGCAGTATGCGCAAAGTGCCTGGTGGGTAGTGACCTTCCCCGGAGTGGTCATCCTGCTGACGGTTCTGGCATTCAACCTCATGGGCGATGGTTTGCGTGATGCACTCGACCCGAAACTCAAGCAGTAAAGAGGCACCGAGATGGCGTTATTAAATGTAGAGAAGTTATCGGTGCATTTCGGCGACGAAAAACATTATGTCACCGCTTCCGGCGTGGCAGGTGCGGGAACGCTGCGTCAGATGTTCATCAATATTCTGCCAAACTGCCTGGCTCCGCTGATTGTGCAGGCATCGCTCGGTTTCTCCAACGCCATTCTCGACATGGCGGCGCTGGGCTTTCTCGGAATGGGGGCGCAGCCGCCGACGCCGGAGTGGGGCACCATGCTCTCTCACCTCGGTGGCGTGGTGGATGCCACTATTATGCGTCTGGTCGATATCATGCTGGCGCTGCCCAGCCTGCTGCTGGCGCTGGTGCTGGTAGCCATCTTTGGCCCCTCCATCGTCAACGCTTCGCTGGCGCTGACGTTTGTGGCGCTGCCGCATTATATCCGCCTGACGCGCGCGGCGGTGCTGGTTGAGGTTAACCGCAAGCAGTTCCGCGATGCGCTGCTGCATCCGCCGGTATGGCAGGAGGGCGGCAGCTGGAGTTATATCCTCGGCACCGATGATGTGGGCCGCGATATTTTGTCACGCCTGATGTTCGGGGCGCGCCTGTCGCTGCTGGTAGGCTGCCTGGTCGTGGTACTGTCACTGATTTTTGGCGTGATTTTTGGCCTGATGGCGGGCCGACATAAGAAATAAGGGGGAGCTATGTCTGCTGTTGAACCCGCGCGCGTAACTGCCGCACCAAAGCCGATGACCCCGTTTCAGGAATTCTGGCACTATTTTAAACGTAATAAGGGCGCAGTCATCGGCCTGGTCTACATCACGCTGATGCTGCTGATTGCAATTTTTGCCGATTTTCTGGCACCGCACGGTCCGGCAGAGGTCGGTACGCTGCTGGCCGGTGCGATTCTGACCGAGACTATCTTCTCATGGCCGGGTCTGGGCCGCTGGCTGATTGAAGCGCTGCAGCGCCGCGACTATCCGGTAGTGCAGGGCGGCGTGCTGCTGGTTGCCATCCTGATCATTCTGGTCAACCTGCTGGTTGATCTGCTGTATGGCGTGGTTAACCCGCGCATCGATATGATCCTGCCGGCGATTGTGCTGGGCACCATTCCGCTGGCGGTGATTGTGCGTATGACGCGCTCCTCCATGCTGGAGGTGCTGGGCGAGGATTATATCCGCACCGCCCGCGCCAAAGGGCTGACGCGCATGCGGGTTATTGTCGTGCATGCGCTGCGTAATGCGATGCTGCCGGTGGTTACCGTTATCGGTCTGGTGACCGGCTACTCCATGCCGATCTTCTGGTGGGGGATCATGCTGATTATGCTGGTATCGGTGCAGCTCAACCTGACGCCGGTCTCTGGCCGGGTCAGCGATACCATCTTCCTTGACGACAGCCATCCCCTGACCGGCTTTATGCTGATCGATACGCTCCTGTGGGGGGAAGAGGGCGACTTCAAAGATGCGGTCATGGGGGTGCTGCACGGCGATCTCGGTATCTCTCTGAAGAGCCGCATTCCGGTGTGGGATGAGTTTGTCCCGCGCTTCCAGGCGACGCTGGAGCTGGGCATCTGTGCCATGCTGTTTGCTATCGCCGTGGGTATTCCGGTGGGCGTACTGGCCGCCGTAAAGCGCGGATCGGTTTTCGATCATACCGCCGTGGGGATCTCCCTCCGACGTCTGGGCCTTGTCATCCCGACGTTTATCGGTATTACCCTACTGACCTTTGCGTTTGTTCATCTGATCCCCGGCGACCCGGTGCTGATCATGGCGGGCGAACGCGGTATCTCCCCGGAGCGTCACGCACAGCTGATGGCGCAGTTTGGCCTCGACCAGCCGATGTGGAAGCAGTACATCACCTATATCAACGGTGAGGGCCAGCCTGCTGGCCCTCGGATGCGCTCTTCGCCATCCGTGTCCCGTACTTTTTTCCGGCAAATACTTTTACTGAAGCGCTGCCTGCATCGCGTCCGGCTTTGCCGACCGCGCGTTATGAGCAATGTAGTCCCGCGACGACTTTCCGCTGCGGGAGAATGACTGAGAATCCGGCTTATGCTGCAATTCATACGCCGATCACAATAAACGTATTGCGCTCTACAAGCAGGCGCAGGTTGTTATGCACGATCAGGCTCCGGCACTGATCATTGCACACTCGACCGTCTATGAGCCTGTCAGCAAGAAAGTGAGCGGCTATGTGGTTGATCCGTTAGGTAAGCATCACTTCGAAAACGTCGATATTCAGGAATAACCCTTTCGGATTATCACTTATGAGTGGGGCGAATATCTCAAGCGCGCCAAAGCAGGTGAACACCAGACGGTGATGATGGGCTGGACCGGCGACAATGGCGATCCGGATAACTTCTTTGCCACCCTGTTCAGCTGTGCAGCGGCAAAAGATGGCTCCAACTACTCCCGCTGGTGCTACAAGCCGTTTGAAGATCTGATCCAGCCGGCCCGTGCGGAGAACGACGAGATCAAAGATTACGCCTACGATCCGGAAAAAGCCAAAGCGCTGCTGAAAGAAGCAGGCATGGCGGATGGCTTCTCTATCGATCTCTGGGCAATGCCGGTGCAGCGTCCATACAACCCGAACGCGCGCCGCATGGCGGAGATGGTTCAGGCGGACTGGGCGAAAATTGGCGTAAAAGCCAAAATTGTTACAAGCAAAATCAATCTGATGGAGCAGCCTGGCCTGAACGTGGGTTATCTCTCATTTAACACAGAGAAAAAGCCGCTGGATAACGCCAAAGTGCGTCAGGCACTGACCATGGCGGTCAACAAGCAGGCGATCATCGATGCGGTCTATCAGGGAGCAGGGCAGGCAGCGAAAAACCTGATCCCGCCAACCATGTGGGGCTAGGTACTGCAGCAGTATCAGAAAGATTCACGCATTCTCTACAAAGCGAACCCGGACTTCTGGGGCACTAAACCAAAAATCGATCGTCTGGTCTTCTCTATTACGCCAGATGCGTCAGTGCGCTACGCCAAGCTGCAGAAGGGCGAGTGCCAGGTGATGCCTTATCCAAACCCGGCTGACATCGCCAGCATGAAGAAAGAAATGCCGAAGCTGATCGGCAAAATTGAAAAAGTTGACGATCACACCGTGCGTTTTACCCTGACCCGTCCTGAAGCGCCTTTCCTCGCTGACCTCGGTATGGACTTCGCCTCTATTCTTTCTAAAGAGTATGCGGATAACATGCTGAAAGCAGGCACGCCGGAAAAACTCGACCTGAATCCGGTCGGCACCGGCCCGTTATGGGATGTCAGCGAAGATGGCAAAACCTACACTTTCCACCTGCGCCAGGGCGTGAAGTGGCAGAGCACGAAAGATTTCAAACCAACGCGTGAATTTAACGCCGATGACGTGGTGTTTTCATTTGAGCGCCAGCTCGATAAAAACAATAAATTCCACGGCGTCTCTGGCGGCAGCTACGAATATTTTGAAGGCATGGACAGCCTGATTGCGATGACCGTCGCTGCCGGTGTTCAGGCGAAGACCCTTGTCTACTGTTCAGAAGGCTCGCCGGAAGGTTTCAACCCGCAGCTCTTTACCTCTGGCACCACCTATGACGCCAGCTCGGTCCCGATTTATAACCGTCTGGTTGAGTTTAAAACCGGCACCACTGAACTGCAGCCAGGCCTGGCTGAAAAGAAGATGTAGAGACGGACGCATCTGGCTGGTGTATCCCGCCAGGGCAATAACAATAACCGCTCACATTCTGGTCGCTGTCAGACCTGCCCGTACCGCATAAAAAAATCAGAGGACGGGCGATGCACACAACATCACATCACAATGGAGCAAAACATGATGAACTCCCGGGCTAAATCCAGGATGCTGAAGGCCGGTCTATTTAGCGGTGATAATCACTGTTATTTGACGCAAGCGCCAGATAATCCAGCGGTATCGAACGCTTTTTCACCGCCTTATATATCGGTTTCTCTCTCCAGTGCTCTTTTTTATCGTTGCTTGCACTTACTCACACTCTGTGTAAATAACCCCACGTTGTATTGACGTTCGTTGCAACTGTTGACAAATTGATGCTTCAGAATTATTCCTCAACACCGCTCTTCATCACTTGCTGCATCAAAGCACCTCTCTTAATTCGCGACACATTCTGCTTATGACCGGCTTTTGCTTTTTGCTGATTTCTTATGCCATTACGCCAGCATATTTCGCTACCCGAACGTCATAACGCACGGGGAATCGTTCAGATATTCGACGTTTATCGACAATTTTAAAATGTTAGGTCCGTCCCTGATCGCCCGTCACACGCCATTCATGGCGTGTGACGCTTTACTCCACGGCCCCGCATTTCATCCTTTATCCGGCTTCGGTGATGACTGAGGATTTACTGGCCTTCCCTGAACCAGACTCACATCCCGGCAGCGATCAAGCAAAGTCATCAATTTACGCGTTCCATTAATCATCACCGGGATAAACCTTGCCCCCATCGGCGAGTAGCGCAGCTTGGTAGCGCAACTGGTTTGGGACCAGTGGGTCGGAGGTTCGAATCRTCTCTCGCCGACCATCATTTAAGAAACCTGCTTTGCAAAAAGCAGGTTTTTTTGTCTGTCGTATTTGCACTCTCAGGGTGAAATGCGCGACCGCTTCGTAAAGACGCGACTACCGCAAGGTAGCGGAACTCCACGTGGATTCCGGCTGGGTGCCGCCCGATACTAACGTTGAAGATTTTGAGTTTGCTATCCGCACCGTCTGTGAACCGATTTTTGAGAAGCCGCTGGCGGAGATCTCATTTGGTCACGTGCTGCTGAACCTGTTCAACACGGCGCGCCGCTTTAATATGGAAGTGCAGCCGCCACGCGGCGTGCAGGTTTTCTTTACCCAGGTATTTCGCGACAGCTTCTTTCACGCCGATATGCATCCGGGCAACATTTTTGTCAGTTACGATCGTCCGGAAGATCCGCAATATATCGGTATCGACTGCGGGATTGTGGGATCGCTTAACAAAGAAGATAAGCYCTATCTGGCCGAAAACTTTATTGCCTTTTTTAACCTACTCAATCTGCTGCGGGAAGCGGCCAATGCGATTCAGCTGCGCCGTAATTTTGATCAGAGCCGCATGCTCTACGTACCGGAGGTCTACTCCGATTACTGCAGCGAAACCATGCTGGTGATGGAGCGGATTTACGGGATCCCGATCTCCGATGTCGCCACGCTGGAGCAGCACGGCGTCAATATGAAGCTGCTGGCTGTGGTCCACACCGCGACGCTGAAATCTAACGGCCGCAAAGTGGTCATCAAAGTGATCCGCCCTGATATCCTGCCGGTAATCAAAGCGGATATGAAGCTGATCTACCGGCTGGCACGCTGGGTGCCGCGCCTGTTGCCGGATGGTCGCCGCCTGCGTCCGATGGAAGTGGTCCGCGATTACGAAAAAACGCTGATTGATGTGTTTGGTCAGATGCTCTCAACCCGTCGCGATCTGTTTCCGCCTAAAATTGCCGACGAGCTGGCAATCCTGCAGGACCGCGTCGCGCCGTTTGACGGCGTAAAAGCAAAAGCGCAGATTGAGCGCTCGATTGGCGGTCCGGTTGAGACCTGGTTTGACGATTTCGATATCAAACCGCTCGCCTCTGCCTCTATTGCTCTAGAACTTCGGCGCTTATATTTTATCGTTAAAATTTTTCTGACCTACGGGCTGGATGAACTCATACCGCACATGCGCATCACGCTGCCGCTGCGGCTGTGGCGCCGCTGCGTATTCTGGATCCCCAACCGGCATAAAGAAGCGGAGATGGGCCTGCGCCTGCGTCTGGCAATGGAGCAGCTTGGCCCGGTCTGGATCACGCAGGCGGGCGCTGGCTTTTGCGCAGCAGCAGGTAACGCGCCGTCAGGACTATCTCAGCCAGGTGGTAACCGAAGAGTGGCGGCTGGCGCCGGGTGCGCTGGAGCTGGCATGGTTTGCAGAAGAGGTTGAAGCGAT
This sequence comes from Pantoea sp. BRM17, assembly GCA_002939445.1. Taxonomy (GTDB): domain Bacteria; phylum Pseudomonadota; class Gammaproteobacteria; order Enterobacterales; family Enterobacteriaceae; genus Pantoea. The sequence goes on from PEFU01000001.1 coordinate 109,425, forward strand.
GGAGCGTTCACTAAACGCCTTTGAGGCGCGTCTGGCACAGCGGGAGGCGAAATGACGCTCGCTGCGCCTGAGTACGTTGCCTAAACTGCGCGATCGCCAGCAGCTCACCGGCCTGATCCGCAGCGGCGAGCTGAACGTTGAGGGCGATCTGCAGGTGGTACAGCAGTTCTCCGCATTAATGGATCTGGCTGAACTCGATCCGGCAGAGTATCTGGCACCCTGGACCGGTGATATTGCGGCACAGGGTATCAGTCAGGCCGTTACCGGCGCGCTTGAAACCGCGCTGAATCGTGTACTTTATCGCGATCGTAGCCTGAAAGCCGCCCGGCAGCGCCTGGCAGGTAAGGTGCTGCTGCTGCGGCTGCAGGAGCTCGATTTTCCCCTTGTGCTGGTCTTCAGCGAAACGCGACTGGACGTGCTGGGCGACTGGCAGGACAGCAGCGACTGCAGCGTCAGCTGGCAGCTGGTGGCGAATGACGCAGAGAGCTATCGCTATCTGGCTGAATCTATTCGTATGCATCCCGATCAGGAGACCCTGAAAGCGATGATGAACGACGCCGGTTTTGAAAACAGCACGTATCACAACATGACTGGCGGCATTGTCGCGCTGCATCGTGGCTTTAAGTTCTGAGTGACCATGACGCTAACCCCTCTTCTCCCGGATAACTATTTTGACTGCATCACCATCTCGTTTGGCCTGCGCAACGTCACGGAAAAAGAGAAAGCGCTGGCTTCAATGTTTCGCGTGCTGAAGCCGGGCGGTCGTCTGCTGGTGCTGGAGTTTTCTAAGCCGGTGCTGGATCCGCTGAGCAAGGCGTATGACGCCTATTCATTCCATATTCTGCCGCGTATCAGCGGTCAGCGCGTGCTCGACCTGGCAGGCGGCACGGGCGATCTCACGGCGAAATTTTCCCGTCTGGTGGGTGAAACCGGGCAGGTGGTTCTGGCGGATATTAACAGCTCGATGCTGAAAATGGGCCGTGAAAAGCTGCGTAATCTTGGGGTCACCGGCAACGTCAGCTATGTGCAGGCGAATGCGGAAGCTCTGCCGGTAAAACCGATGGCAGATGAATCACAGCAGGAAACTACTCACTTTGGCTTCCAGACCGTAGCAAAAAGTGAAAAGGCCGATAAAGTCGCGGACGTGTTTCATTCCGTTGCGGCAAAATATGACCTGATGAACGATTTGATGTCGTTCGGCGTCCATCGCGTATGGAAGCGTTTTACCATTGACAGCAGCGGCGTGCGTCTCGCRGGGAGTCGAAGTTAAGCGGCCCATTAATCCGCAGCTGGTGCAGCGGGCGCTGCCGGATGAAGCGGATGAGCGCTGGGCAGAGGATGATGCGGAAACGGCAGCGGAAGTGCGCCGTATCAATGAATAACCGGCGGCAACGTGCTCGGATCGCGCGACTCTGATACACTTCGGAGAGAATTATTTGTGGAACAGCCGCTATGAGCATCAGAGCCGCAACGCCCAGCGGATTGCCGATCGCGCCGCACGGCTCTATGACAAAATGCGGCTGTTTGTCGATGATATGAGCGGCATCGGACATAATCTGGACAAGGCGCAGCAGAGCTATCAGCAGGCGATGAAAAAGCTGGCAGAAGGGCGCGGCAATCTTATCGCCCAGAGCGAGGCGTTTYACCTGGGGCGAAAAGATTATCAACAATTACCCGGTTTACGCTCGCTGGATTATGTGCTGATGTTTATACCGGTGGAGCCGGCGTTTTTGCTGGCTATCGATCGGCAGCCTGAGCTGATTAGCGAGGCGCTGCAGCAGAATATCATGCTGGTCAGTCCGACTACGCTGCTGGTGGCGCTGCGTACTATCAATAATCTGTGCACCCAGGTGAACATCGCGCTGGAGCAGGGGCGCATGCAGCCCGACGTGATTGTCCGGCTGCCGCAGGGCAAAGATGTGGTGGTGGATGCCAAGATGACGCTGGTCGCGTATGAGCGCTACTTTAACGCTGAGGATGATGCCGCACGGGAGCTGGCTATTCAGGACCATGTTGCGGCGATGCGCGGTCATATTCGTCTTGGTCAGGAGGCGCGTGAGCGTCATACGTTAACGTATGAGATCCGCCAGCTGCAGCAGCTCAATGCACAAATGGCGCAGGAGGCGTTAAACCTGACCAAAGCGCTGAAAGGCGACAACAAGATTCAGGGTAACTGGGGCGAAGTGGTGCTCAGTCGGGTACTGGAAGCGTCCGGCCTGCGTGAGGGGTATGAGTATGAATTTGCCGCTGAAGAGAAGCAGCGGCTGCTGACCAGCAGCGAGCAGCGTCTGAGCGCCCAGTTTGAGAATCTTGCGAACCGCATTTTTGAAAACAGCGGTCGCCGTGTTGATGAGCAAAATCGTCAGAGTCTTAACAGCCTGATTGCGCCGCTGCGCGATCAGCTGGATGGCTTTCGCCGTCAGGTCAATGAGAGTTTGCTGCAGCTCCGGCAGCGTGAACAGGAGCTGCGGCAGCTGCATGGCACCCTGAGCGGGGCGCAGGAGCGCCTGCAGCAGCTGGATTACTGGCGTGCTGAAAGTGAACAGCTCAGCCGCGAGCTGCGTAATCAGCTGGAGGTCAACAGCGCACAGGAAGCGGAGCTGCGCGAGGTGACTATCCGGCTGGAGGAGACGCGCCCCCTGAGCATCGCGAGGGGCGGGGGGATCATGGATCAGCAACTTATTATTACGCTTGTACTGGCACTGGCCGGTCTGGGTATCGGCTGGCTGCTGGCGCAGCTGCGTGCCGGTCAGCAGCATGCCAGCCTGACCGCGGAGCATCGCCTGCTGGAAGCGGCGCAGCAGCGTCAGCAGCGCGAGCAGGAACAGCTGCAAAGGTTGAACTCGCCTGCGGCGGCCAGAGCTGGTGTTATCCGGCGCGCGTGGTGAATGAGAGTGAATGGGTGCTGCCGATGCCGTTTTTTCTGATCGACGCCTGGAAAGCGGGCGAACTCACGGTCAGAGCCTGCTGAGGTCCTGCGGGCTGGCGGTCAGAGATTTCAGTAGACATTCCTCCAGGCCAACTTTACCTTGATTTCCTCAAAGTGGCACTGTGGCCCACCGTTCGTGCCAGCCTGCTCAGTCATGATGATCTTTTTCATTTTCATCAGGCGCAGCCGTGGCCTGCTCACGCCCCCGTTCGCTGGCAAACGGAACATTTTCATGTCGGCAGTAACGCCGGCTATGCCAGCATGACCGGTAAGGCTACTGCCCCCTGCAACGGTACGCAGACAGAGCGCGAAGCTGCGGCCGTGCAGGCCTGGCTCGACTCGCCGTTCTGGTTTCATCATATGCGTGACTACTTTACCCATACCGAACTGCTGCTGGCCGGAATGTGGGGCGGCTGTCACGGCGTCGTCCGCAATCTTGCGCAGCAGATGCGCGACTTTATGGCGCGCTACACTGGCAGTCAGCGCTTTACCGATCAAATCTATCCGGCATGGCAGTGTCGCGTCTATCTGGATAAAAGCGTGCCGCAGCATGTCTGGCAGCGCCTGCAGCACGCTGGCGCACAGCTGGTTGATATGTCACACGAAAATGAGATTCAGCCTACGCTCTGGCGTTTTCTGGTGATGGATGACCCCATGGTCAGGCGCTTTATCATTCGCGACGCCGACTCGCTGCTGGTGGCACGCTACGGTCTGGCTTCGCTGATGCACTCTGATGCCCGCTTTTCTGCCGGACAAAAGCACCCGTTTCCGGCTGATGCGCCGCCGGCGTTTAACCCGCACAACCCGGCGGAAAACAGTATTGCGTTCAGCCTGTATGGCAATCAGCCGCGATACTGCGAAACGCTGATTAAAAACGTTGAGGTCGCGCGCGAGCTATTGCGGGTAATGCCGAACCATATGCAGGTGCTCAGCGACTATGCACTGACGCTGATGCGCACCGGCGACTATAAAAAATCGTACAAAATCTATCAGAAAATCTGCCAGGCGCCTGACGCACAGCGTGCACAGGCTTCGGAAACCTGGCTGGATGGCCTGACCGAGGTCTGCGGCTGGCTGGATAAGCCGGATGAGCGCCGCTGACGAATCAGGATGCGCACCTATTCAGCGAACTCTGGGATCCCTTTTATGCGCAAAACCTTCTCCGCTCCCCGTTCCGCCGCTGTCAATCATCCCGCTGCTGCGCAGGCGCGCGTTGAACACGCCGCCGCGCAGTTTCGCCAGGCGATGGCCGACGGCGACTACGCGCAGGCGCGTCAGTGCTGTGAAGCGTCCATGTGCGCCAGTCAGGGACTGCGTGCCGGCATGGTGGCGGGCGTCATTGTGAACCGTACGCAAAAAGAGATCCCGGACGCGGCAACCATGAAGCAGACCGAGAGCGACGCTGTGAAAATTGTGGTGGAAGCCGCGCGTCGCTTACTGTAGTGCGCCAGTTGGCAATGGATGCGGGACCCGCCTTACAGGGAACTCTCGGCGCTGGTCGCGGCGGCAGAAGAGTGCGGCGCGCGTACCCATATCGGCATCACTGCCTCTTCTGACACCTTCTATCCGGGGCAGGAGCGTTATGACACCTTCTCAGGTCGCGTGGTCAATCGCTTCCAGGGCTCCATGCAGGAGTGGCAGGCGATGGGCGTACTTAACTATGAGATGGAATCCGCTACACTGTTATCTTCAACCTCGATTGCGGTAGAGGAGCTGGCACAGCTCGGCGTCCGTACCTTCCTGCGCGTCGGCACCACCGGTGCCATTCAGCCGCACATTAACGTCGGTGACGTGCTGGTGACGACCGCCTCAGTACGCCTGGATGGCGCCAGCCTGCACTTTGCTCCGATGGAATTTCCGGCCGTGGCCGATTTTGCCTGTACCGTTTTCCACCTTGGTATCACTAAAGCTGATCTGAAAGGCGCTACGCTGGCGATCGTCCCGGGCGACCCGGAGCGGGTGAAAAAAATCGCTGCGCTGATGGAGAATCCGCAGCATCTGGCGTCGCATCGTGAATTTACCACCTGGCTGGCGGAGATCGACGGCAAGCCGGTAGTGGTCTGCTCAACCGGTATCGGTGGTCCTGAAGCTTACGCAGCACCGTGCCGGATAAATGTGTGAAACGGCGCGTTATATTGTGACAAAAATCACAAATAGTGCGGTTGGTAATGTAACTTTCATTATTTGAAGTGAGAGATATCACATATTTGTCGCGCAGCCTCACGTAGAGTGCGCGTCACACTACTTAATTAGCAGGAGTCTGATATGACCCAGTCTGACCGTGCTGCTGGCGGCGGGCTGCGCCGCTGGGGCGAAGCCACCCGGGGTCGATTCTTGTGCCWTATTTTCTGTGGTTTTCATGGTTCTCTCCGTGCTGGCAGGTGCGCAATCAGGTAACTATAGCCTGGTCATGATGGCCGGATGGTTACAGGATAAAAGGAACAGATTCTCAGATGCGGCTTCTGTATTAACATTGCCAGCGAGGTAGCCCTCCAGTGCCAGACGGCGACACAGATCGCGGATATGCTCATGTACGCCGAAAATCTCCTGAACCACCAGTACCACCGGCAGCGTACCGCTGAATGATTCAGGTCGTGCGTACCAGGCGGGCAGATTTTCACCCTGGCTGGGAATAGAGGTCTCGCCACAATGAATCGCATCGCTTTGGGTAATGATAATACGCCCGCCCCAGCAGAAGCCGGTAATCGCCAGACGACGAATATCACCACCGTGCCGTGCAGCCCAGTTTGCCGCATGATCGAGATCGGCAAGCACCTGGCTGTCGGGCACTTTGCTCACCAGCTCGCTGAGCAGCGTCGGGATATCGTGATACTCCTGCGGATCGCCTTCGCGGAAATAGAGTTCCGGCGCCACCGCCTGACGCATTTTATCGATGCTCTCCAGCGGAATACCCTCATCCTGCCCGCCATACAGGCCGAGCACCGGCGCGTTCAGATCGACGGCGACATCAATCGGATGCTTCTGCTGCTTTAACGTTTTTTCCCCTTCCAGGCGGCCATACCAGGCGGCTGCGGCACGCACCTGAGGATTGTGTGCGGCAAACAGCCAGCTGGCACAAAAAAGGGCGCCACAGCGCCCCGGATTATGTTATGCGGTCGGGGCTACCCCATACTGTTTAAACCACGCCAGCATACGCTGCCAGCCATCCCGGGCCGACTCCGCATGGTAGCCCGGACGATAATCGGCGTTAAAGGCATGACCGGCATCCGGATAGACCACAATTTCCGCTGTGGCATTGGRGGCATGCAGAAGCCGGTGTTGTGTAACGCCTGCAGCGTTCGCAGGTGTTTGAGTTCGATCATGAGAATCCTTCACAGCGGGACAAAACGGATGACGCGGTAAGCTATACACTACCCGCAGATTGTGGCGGTGTAAACATCTGGATGGCTAAATGAGGTGAGCTGCTGCGCGCTGAAAGCAGCATACGCGGGCGTTAAAAGCAGAACGCGACATGCCTGCAGCGCCTGCTGGATCTGCGGCAGTACCTGCTCTGCCAGCTGCAGTAAAATCTCACCCTGCGGCGTAAAGCGCAGCGGCTGGCTTTTACGCACAAACAGCCGGAAGCCAAGGCGCTGCTCCAGATCGCTGAACTGATGCGATAACGCAGACTGCGTCTGGTGCAGCTGCGCCGCAGCGGCGGCGAGCAGCAGAATATCCGAGGTCAGTACCACATCAAGCTCGCCCTGCTGCAGCGCCGGCTGCGGATCAAAAGTGACGCCGGATTTAAAATCCATCACCACCTGCGGCCAGCTCTTGCGAAAGTTATTCAGCGCAGGCGTCAGCCACTGAATACAGCTGTGGCATTCAATAGCGATGCGCAGCGTGGCCTGCTGCTGCGGCTCACGCGCCGGGCTGACGCCGGCGGGCTGCAGAAAGTGACGCCAGACATCCAGCCGCTGGCGCTGTACCGGGTAGATCATCAGAACTTCATCAGCGAAATCCTGCGGCGTAATATGCGTGCGCTGCGCCAGCGGATGATCGGGTGCCAGCACCAGCCGCATCTCAAAATCAAACATCGGCGTATAAAACAGCCCGCTGCGCTAGGCTTCCAGTACCGGCTGACGCTGTTCGCCTTCGCGTACAGCGGCGTAGAGCCGGCTCCAGAGACCGTCGCCCAGCGTTTTGGTGACGACCAGCCCCTGCTTTTCAAAGTTCTCAACCACCCAGTGTGGCAAAGCGGCGATCCCCATCTGCGCCGAAACCATCTGAATCAGCAGCAGCGTATTGTCCACGCTTTTCTCGTTATTGGTCATGGTGAAACTCTCCGGGTATGCAGTAAAGGCGGCGCATTATAGTGCAGGCGGGGCGGGGATAACAGCGCGGAGCGCGCACGCCGCACCGGACTATCAGGATGCGCCGGGTAATACCGCGCCGGGCTGCGAGGCGTCGCGCACAAACGGCAGGTGATCGCAGGCGTGCTGACGGGCAAAACGCACAATACCGCGCCGGTAGTAGATCAGGCCGTTGAGGAAATAGCCCATCAGTACATCAGGCAGTTTGCGAAACGCGGCGTCATCCTCTTTTTTCAGCCAGGCCTGCACATCCTCCAGCGGCACATCGCTTCTCGCAAGGGCAAAAATCTCCACCACTTTGCTATCGCTCAGATCAAGCATATAGCGCACGCTGCGCAGAACAACGCCACATTCGCGATAGTTCTTGTGATCCGGATTGCGGAAGATAGCGCCGATTTCGCCCTGTGAAACCTTGAAGTTGGCTTTGAGCAGGATGTCGGGAATATCGGTGGTTTTCAGCGCAAACGCGATACGCAGTTTCTTCAGAAAGATGTTATTGCTCATGCGACGTTCAACAGAGGGCGCCGGCGCATCGTCGCTTAGGCCGAGCTTTATTGCGGGCGCTGCGGTGATCTTCGCTTCACTCTATGTGCATAAACGCTGGGTGATCGGCAGGCGTCACGCCTGAGCACGTGGCGGGCGCAGCCTGCAGGCTGCGCCGTGCGATCAGCTTTTCTTCGCCGGCGTTCCCGGACGCTGGATAAGCGTTAACCCTTTCAGGAAATTACGCAGAATTTGAAATCCGCAGAAGCTGCCCACGACTACGCTGCAGTGGAGCGTGCTGATATGGCTGGGTGTGGCCGCATCCGGGCTGGGCTATTTTATGTGGAACTATGGCGCCACGCAGGTGGATGCCGGCACGCTGGGCATTATGAACAATATGCACGTTCCGGCGGGACTGCTGGTGAATCTGGCGATCTGGCAGGAGAAGCCGCACTTTATTCGCTATGACAAAGTCAGCGATCATTTCTGGCTGGGTCTGCTGCTGGTGCAGGCGGCGAATCTCTGCTTTGCTGTCGGCATGGTGGGATACAAACGGCTGCAGGAGACGCGGCCTATGCCGCAGCATACGGCGTTCTCCTGGTTCTATCTCGGAGCGGTGCTGATTGCCGCCCTGGCCTGGTCGCTGTGGGGCTTGCTGGTGGGAATGCTGCAGCTCGGCATTATGTATCTGCTCAGTTTTGAAGCCTATCTCTACCTGAGCGTATCTGAGTTCCTGCTGTTTACGGTGATGACGCCGCTCTATATCACGCTGATTTACGACCTGCTGAGCCGGCGTCCGCTGCGCATTGGCTACGCCTTCAGCGCGCTGCTGGCGGTAGCGGGGGCAGCCTTCGGGGAATGGTGTGCCGTGCTGTTACTTATTATCACCACTGTATTGTGGGCTTTTTCTTTCAGTCTGATCGGCGAATATCTGGCCGGCCAGGTTGATAGCTGGTTTTCCGTGCTGATGCGCCTAGGTCTGGCCGCGCTGGTTTTTCTGCCGTTTTTGCGCTGGCGCGGCTACCGGGCATCAACGCTGCTGCTTTATTCAAATGTTGGATTTCGCGCATTTTGCCAGGTTTTAAGCCAGTGTTGATGCGCATTCTGACCAGAGTTTGTGTCAGGAGGTAACAGCTGACCAGCACGTATCGATAGCTGCAAGCTACGAGTGAGTAAAATGTATTCAGTTGTAAACCAGATTATTCAGCTGGCGCAGGCGGGTTTGATTACACTAGCGCGTCTGTTTCATACTCAGCATGAGTGTGGCCCTCCGGGGCGCAGAATAGTTATGAATTTCCCAGCAGGTTGGGGCAGAAATACGCATAAGCGCAAAGGAAACCTGGCGTTTCCATATCGCGCAAAGAATAGAGATGGTTGCTGCGCGTTACTGTGACGTGTGACACATATGTTACAGTTTTATGACAATCAGGAGCGAAAAAAACCATGAGAGGGCAAACCCTAAATCACCGCGCGAGAAGCCCTGTTCAACCAGATAGGGCATCGCCAGCGCGAAGTTTTTGCGTACCAGATAGTAAGCCGCATAGCCAAAGAAGATCCCGAGGAAGATCTGCCAGCGCAGCCGGCGATACAGCGGATCAACACGATCGTCAGCGACCTGAGGCCGATGCGGTGCAGGTTTGAACATTCCCTGGAACCAGCCACACAGGAACAGCAGCACAAACATCACCATAATGCTGGAGGTCGCCCAGGGTACGAAGCCCATAAACAGCATGACCGAGGCGGCAAGAATCAGGCCCGCCGGCAGAAAAACGCGCGGGTTTGAGCGATCGGAAACAGAACCCATGATGAATTTGGAAAAGCCGTACGCAATAGAGATGCCGAGCGCGATCAGAATGGCGCCAAACGCGGGCATATAGAGCGCCGCTTTCCAGTCGTTAAACCACGCCATACCGAGCAGGAACAGCAGCGGCGGGATACCGCCTCCGACGTTATGTGCGCAGTTCCACACCGAAACGATGCCGCCGCGCTCTTTCTGTGACCACCAGTGCACCATGGTGCGGCCACACGGCGGCCAGCCGAGCAGATAGACAAAGACGTTTGCCAGCGCGATATACCACAGCAGCTTATTGGGTAGAATGTACTGCATAAAGATCTGCTTTGCGGTCAGCTCCTGTTCATGGTTCTCGCTGTAATCAGGCGGATAGTCGTTTTTCCACGCTTCAATCGGCGGCAGGCCGCACGACTGCGGCGTATCGCGCATCATGGCAAAGGCAAAGATTGTCACCAGCGTCATAAAGAACACCCCGGTCGCGCCWCGATTGCCTCTGAACACTTTGTCTGACATCCAGCCGCACAGCAGCGTACCGGGAATGCCCGCATACTCATACAGGAAGTAGGCCCAGGAGGATTTATCCAGCGTAAAGTGTTTCACCTCTTTCAGATAGGTCGGCGACCAGTCGAGGATGCCGTAGCGCGCTGCCACTGAGCCACCCAGATAACCGAACAGGCCGGTAAAGCCCGCTGCGGTGCCGGCGGCTTTCTTCGGTGCCAGTTCCAGCGCGTGCAGGCCAATCAGCATCACCGGGCCGTAGATCAGAAAGCCAATCACAATCATACAGAGCATATCGATGCCCGGATTGCCCGGCGGGTTAAGCCAGTAGATCACGGTAGCCTGCGTAAACTCTTTCTGGAGTAAAAAAACGGGCCGGTCTCTCCCGGCCCGTCTCGCTTATCCCAGCTGTTTCTTATGCTTATGTTCGTTGATCATGGTCAGCAGCAGCAGCACCACTGCCAGCACCGAGCCGGCGATCATCACCATAAACCCGCCATCCCAGCCGAAGAAATCAACGGTATAACCAACGATAGCGCTGCGCTGGAGGCTGTGGCAAAACAGCTGGGGCATTCGCTGAAAGCGTGCATCGCATTCGGCGATGGCATGAATGATGTTGAGATGCTGAGTATGGCCGGTAAAGGGTGCATTATGCACAACGGTCAGCAGCGCCTGAAGGATACGCTGCCGTCGCTGGAGATCATTGGCAGCAATGCGGACGATGCGGTGCCGCACACGCAGTTTATGTATCAGCTCTATGAGCCGGGAATATTGCCCACCGATGGCATCAGCAAAGTCTTCTTCACCTGCAGCGATCCGGCCAGTCTGCTGCCGCTGGAGCAGGCGATTGAAGCGCGCTGGGGCGATCGCGTTAACGTCAGTTTCTCGCTGCCAACCTGTCTGGAAGTGATGGCGGGCGGCGTGTCGAAGGGGCACCTGATCACCTCCAACGGCGCGCGCGTGCATAACGCCTCAGGCGAGCTGATTTTCAGCCACAATCTTGACGGCGATATCGCCAGCGAGCTTTACGCCCTGAAATATCAGGATGAAAACATTCTGACCCATGTTTATCGCGATGATGAGTGGTTTATGAACCGTCACCATCCCGATGAGCAGGACTATTTTCAGGAGTCGTAACCCGAGGTTTCCATGTTTCACATCGTTGCATCCGATCTGGATGGCACGCTGCTCTCGCCGCAACATCGTCTGACGCCGTTTGCCCGTACCACGCTGCAGGCACTGGTGGCGCGTGATATCCATTTTGTTTTTGCCACCGGCCGCCACCATATCGACGTGGGACAGATGCGCGATAAGCTCGGTATTCCGGCGTATGGTGGACAACCGTTCACAGGATCTCTTCTGCCAGGCGCTGGCGGCAGCCGGGCATCCCTGCGAAGGTAACGCACCGCGCGTCATTGAAGGCGCGCGACATGAAATTCTGTTTGAATCAGATGCAATGCGCGCCGAAGCGCTCAATGCCACCGTGGATTTTTTTGCCCGTCATCTCAGCTGACGTTATTTCCGTTATTACGGCATTAACCGCCTGACGCACAGCCGCGAGCGCTATCGACGCAATCTGCGCTTTTATGCTGACGATCCGGCTATTCGCGTCGGCGGTCCGACCTATCACTGGGTACGTGAAGGCGTTCAGGCCGGACGCAATATCATGCGTCAGGCGGCAAACATCACCACGCCGCTGCTGCTGCTGCAGGCGAGTGAAGATGATGTAGGGGGTGCGATTGTTGCGCTGTTTCTGGCCCGGCAGCCGCGGGCATTTCATGCGGCGGTGCTGTGCGCACCTATGTTTGGCATTGTGCTGCCGCTGCCGCCCTTTCTGGCGCACCGTATTCTTGACTGGGCAGAGAAGCGGCCGGCGCTGCGCGACGGATACGCCCTTGGCACCGGGCGCTGGCGCGCGCATCCGTTCTACGACCTGTTTCACTGTGGCTACGATGTGGTGATTATTGACCATCGCGGGCAGGGGCGCTCTGAGCGGCTGCTGGCAGATTCGCACCGCGGCCACGTGGTGGAGTTCAGCGACTATGTTGACGATCTGGAGACGCTCTACCTGAAAGAGATTGTCAGCCAGCATTATCAGCAGCGCTATGTACTGGCTCACTCAATTCTCAGGCGTGAACGCGCTTTTGCGGCGTTTGCTACCGGTCCGCTGCTCGACTTCTGGCGGCAGCGGGAAGAGTGTGAGTTCACCGGCACGGGCAATCTTACTCTCCGCTATGTACGTTTTACTGCGCCACACCACACGCGCGTGATCCTGATTGTGCCGGGGCGTATTGAAAGCTATATCAAATACCCGGAGCTGGCCCGCCCGAGCCTGGCGAAAGGCTGAGGATGGTTGTGGTAAGCAGGTAGGTTAACCACCATTCTGTAGTCATACATGACATTCCCTGAAGCGAGCGAAGTATGACACAATACGCCAGAAAATTGCGCTGCGCTATGGCATACCAGCAGGGCGAATTGAACTCTCCGGGAGGGGCAGATGCAGCATCACAGAGAGAGCTGCGCTGAATACCCAGCCAGATCAGATAGGCAGCGCCGGCCCATTTCAGGATCTCAAACGCCAGCAGCGACTGTGAAAATAGCGCGCCGAGTCCGGCCCCCACCAGCACAATATGCACTGCCAGCCCGAGCTGTAAGCCGGTGATCGATACGGCCGCACCGCGATAGCCGTGGCTGATACCGGTGCTCATGGTATTAATAACGATCGTGGTCACGCCGAGGATCAGATACTGCATCAGCTGCGGCTGATGGGGCAGAATAAATTGCGGAAACAGCGCGGCAAGAAACACGATGCTTTTAGGGTTGGTCAGGTTAACCAGCAGCGCGCGCTGAAACAGGTGCCGGCGCGGCATCGCTTTGGCAACGGCGTTCAGATCGAGGCTGCCAGCGGCGCGCCACTCGCTGCGCCGGGTGTGGCTGACTGCACACCCGGCCGTTTATTACGCTATTTTGCGCGCGCTGGCTAACAGCGCGCCGACCGCCATAAACAATCCGCCAAAAATGCGGTTCAGCAGCTTCATCTGTCTCGGACCTTTGATCCAGCCCGCAATGCGCGTCGCCAGCGTGGCGTAGCCAATCATTACAATAATATCGATCTGCTGGGGGCTATTCCTGCTGATTATTGCAGAAACCTTTGCATGGTTTGCGCTGGTGGCCGCTATCTTTGCCCTGCCGTGGATGCGCGAGAAGTATCAGCGCATGGCAAAGTGGGTGGATGGCATGGCGGGCGTGCTGTTTGCTGGTTTTGGCATTCACCTGATTATTTCGCGCTAGGCCCGGTCGCCTGAAACGGCGGGGATGGGCTGGCAGCTGCTGCGCTCGGCATGTCAGCGCCATAAGCAGCCGCAGAGTGATGCACCCGTAGTAGAGCTGCCAAAGCGCMGCATGAGTTTTCTGAAAGGGCTGCTGACAAACCTGTCCAATCCCAAAGCCATTATCTATTTTGGCAGCGTCTTTTCGCTGTTTGTCGGGAATGATGTCGGTGCCGCGACGAGCCCCGGCCCGGACTTCTTTTTTGTGTCGCAAACTGCGGCCAGCCGCTCGCGCAAAGAGGCGATGATGGGCGTGCTGGGCATTACGCTGGGAATRGTTATCTGGGCGGGCGTAGCGCTGATGGGGCTGCACCTGCTGCTGGCCAAAATGGCGTGGCTGCATGAAATTATCATGGTGGGTGGCGGACTCTATCTGCTGTTTGAAATGGCGGAACAGTTGCCGGTCAGCGCGTCAGATATGCTGAGCGTAAACGGCGTAGGGCATCGCAAGCTGGAGCGCTTTGGTAAGCCGTTCCTGCTGATGATCCGGGAACATCTTGATAATGACGAATAAAGGACTAAACGCATGCTGATATTGTTTGCTACCGTCGCGCTGGTGCACCTGGTTGCGCTGATGTGCCCGGTACTGCGCGCTGAAATACCGCTAATGCTTGCGGTACCGCGCACCGTAACGGCGAAAAGCCGCAGCAGTGCGCCAAAAGTGTACGGCGGCAACTACGATCGCAAGCTGTTTGCCAAGCTGCGTAAGCTGCGCAAGGCGATAGCAGATGAAGAGAATATTCCGCCTTACGTGGTGTTTAATGACGCCACGCTGGGCTACATTGTGGAAGTATTGCGCGGCTCAGCCAGCCAGCGTATTCGCGATAACGGCCACGACAAACTGCCGATCTATGGCCTGGGACGCGAGCAGAGCCTGGAGCACTGGATCAGCGTACTGCGTCAGCTCATTCACCTCGGTATGGTGACACAAAATATCGCCATGCACTCTGCGCTGCAGCTCACCGAGGCTGCGTAGCTCAATGCGATGGGCGCGTTTGCGGAAGCGCAAACCTGCCGGCGTCTGGTACTGCTGAACTACTTTGGCGAAGGACGTCAGCAGCCCTGCGGCAACTGTGATATCTGCCTCGATCCTCCCCGCCGCTATGACGGGCTGGTCGACGGGCAGAAAGCGCTGTCGTGCATTTACCGTACCGGCCAGCGTTTTGGCATGTACAAACCCAACGTACGCTTTGTGGTGCATTTTGATATCCCGCGCAACATCGAATCTTACTATCAGGAGACCGGTCGCGCCGGACGTGACGGCCTGCCTGCTGAGGCGATGATGCTTTACGATCCGGCGGATATGGTCTGGCTGCGCAAATGCCTGGAGGAGAAAGTCCCGGGGCCGCTGCAGGATATCGAGCGTCACTGTGGCAAAAGCGGCATTATCTACTGCAACAGCCGGGCAAAAGTGGAAGATACCGCCGCGCGTCTGCAGAGCCGTGGTCTGAGCGTGGGCGCCTATCACGCCGGCATCGACAGCGCACAGCGTGCGCATGTGCAGGAGGCGTTTCAGCGCGACGATCTGCAGATTGTGGTCGCTACCGTGGCGTTTGGCATGGGGATCGGGCAGCGCTTTCCGCAGCTGCCGGTGATGGCGCTGACCGCCACGGCCGATGAAACCACGCGTAACGACATTGTTCATTTGCTGCAGATGCGCGATCCGCTGATTCAGGTCAGCAGCTTTGATCGTCCTAACATTCGCTATACCCTGGTGGAGAAGTTCAAGCCCACCGATCAGCTGCTGCGCTATGTGCAGGAGCAGTAGCAGCAGCAGGTTTTTGCCGATTGCCGTACCGGAAAGCTCAAACTGCTCTACATCGCTCCGGAACGTCTGATGATGGACAACTTCCTCGAGGGGCTGCAGCACTGGAATCCGGTGATGCTGGCCGTCGATGAAGCGCACTGTATTTCGCAGTGGGGGCATGACTTCCGGCCGGAGTATGGCGCACTCGGGCAGCTGGCGCTCTCGGGGCGCGACTGTCTGGTCGTCATGCCGACCGGCGGCGGCAAATCGATCTGTTATCAGATCCCGGCGCTGGTGCAGGACGGGCTGACACTGGTGGTCTCCCCGCTGATTTCACTGATGAAAGATCAGGTTGATCAGCTGCTGGCCAACGGCGTGGCGGCGGCGTGTCTTAACTCGACGCAGACGCGCGAACATCGCTTATCGACTATAACCACCGTCAGACCCGTTTAGGCGTGGGCGTAACGCTTAACGATCTGTTCTAATCAGTAAAACAGGATTACCGTGGCAATTTCGGCAGTGCACAATCAGGAAACGCTGGCGCAGCAGGTGTTACATGACACCTTCGGCTATCAGCAGTTTCGTCCGGGTCAGCAATCCATTATCGAGTCATCAATGACGATAACCCGGACATTACCAAATACATGGGTTATTACCGCGCGAAGCTCGGCTATATGATGGGCGACAGCATTTTCAGCGTGGAAGGCAACTATAACTGGAACAGCGGCTACGGCGGCGCAACCTTCGCCTGGAGCTATCCTCTCACTGAACACGTTCGCTTTTATACGCAGCTGTTCAGCGGCTATGGCGCGTTTCTGGGCTGGGCAACGGACTACTCACTGGCAGGCTGGACGCTGCGCGATGTGGAGCTGGGCGTTAATCATCAGTCCAATGGCCGCAGCGATCCCACTTCCCGCAGCTGGAACCGCCTTTACGCCCGCCTGATGGCAGAAAACGGCAACTTCCTTGCGGAGATCAAGCCCTGGTATCGTCTGCCGGAAAGCGCCAAGATTTCCTCTTACAACTGGGCAGACAAAGCGAAAAAAGATGAAGTAAAATTCCAGCTCAGCCTGGCGTTTCCGCTGTGGCGCGGCATTTTAGGTGATAACTCAGTACTGGCCGCCTCGTATACTCAGCGTTCATGGTGGCAGCTGTCGAATCGCGGCGCGTCGTCACCCTTCCGCGAAACGAACTATGAGCCACAGCGCATGCTGGCCGCGGCATTAACCGTTCCTGCACTGGCGCAGGCAGATGAAGCCACGATTAAAAATATTCACGACGCACCTGCGGTGAAGGGGAGCGTGATCGCAAATCTGCTGGAAAAGCATGACAATCCGTTTGTGCTTTACCCCTATGAAAACAACTACCTGCTTTACACCTACACCAGCGACATGAATAAAGAGGACATCGGAGATGACATAGTTACGGCCTTAAGATGTTAAGAAGTTGTGTATATTATGCTGCTCCCGCGCTGCTTTCCAGTTTCAGAAATCGGCGCTGATCAACGCCCCGCTTTGCGTGTAGAATGGCCTGCTTTTTGTACCACCGCCCTGAAAACCTTCCCACGCAGCGCACTGGAGAACACTATGCGTAAGCAATACGCAACATCCAGTACTGAGGCAATCACGCCGCCATGCAGGATTTGCTGTGCGGCGTTGCCTACCAGCATGGTTTTATTGGCAAATGCCAGCCGGACCGTATCAGCATCAAGGTGTTCCAGTTCCAGGCCCAGCGCCTGATTAAACGGCATATGATAAACAAAAATTTCACCAATCAGCTGGCGCGCGTCCTGCTGAGTCAATTCAACGCGCGCCACGGCGACTTTATTACCGGCACGCAGCAGAGTGCCGGTAGCGATAAAACGCTCGCCGCGGCCCGGGCGCAGATAATCAACCCGCAGATCGATAGTGCCCATTCGCGCCAGCCGCTGCCGCAGCTCCTCTTCGCTGATGCTCTCCTGCCGCGTCAGCGCATGGCTGACGCAAACCAGCCCGGCGGCCTGCCCTGACCAGTTTGAAGTAGGCCGGAGCAACGCCCCAGATAAAATAAGCGCCGAGCGCATAAAAAATGCCCTCCCGCGTTTGCTGGCTGTCCATTGTATTGTCCATAAGGCGGCGCACCGGTTGCGCTGCGTGGGTTAACCAATCAGGTAGGTGGCGGTGGCCGTAGCGATATAATCGTGCTGCTCATTATGCATTATGCTGATTATTGACCGCCCAGATAAACAGCAGCCAGTTGCCGCCGACGGTGACGGCGGTCAGCGCCAGCAGCAGAACTTTTTTCGGCTGAGCGGCCACCTGGCGCACCTGCTTCCAGCTGCGGCTCAGCGTGATCAGGATCAGCATAAACAGCACGGACCAGATCACCCGATGGGTCATGATTTCGGCGGGCGGCTCATACAGCGCAAAGCTCAGCGCCAGCCCCAGCGCAATTACCGGCAGCGAGCCAAACTGCCACAGCTGCACCAGTACGCCCGCCGCCGCCAGCACAACCGCCAGCCACTGCAGACGGCGAAAGCGCTCACGCAGAAACAGCATACCCAACACCACATTAATCAGCGGATTGATAAAGTAGCCGAGGCTCGCCTCCAGCGCAAACAGCATCAGCGGAATGGTGGTCAGCACGCCGGCGGCCACCAGCATCAGATTGAGGCTGAGCGGATTGGCGCTGAGATGACTGGTCGCGCTGTCGGCAATACCAAACAGATAGATCGCCGCCAGCGGGAACAGCCACAGCGTCTCGATCAGCATGCCGCTTTGTGCATCAACCTGGATCTTTTTCCGCACCAGACGCATCCGCGTGCGGGCTGAGAAGAGTACGGCGTCAAAAATAAACACCGCCAGCGCCAGCCAGATAAAGCCAAAGGTGACCAGCTTATCGGGGGTGAGGCGCTCGCCATAAAACAGTACCGCCAGCAGAAACATCAGCGTCGGGCCAAGATACTGGAAAAAGCCCACGGTTGAGAGGCGCAGACGCGCGCAGGCTGCGGATGGATGCTGACGCGGGTATTGCATATTGACCTGATGACCGCCTATCTGGCTACCAGCCCGGGCGGGCTGGATACCGTCGCTATTATCGCCGCCGGCAGCCGGGTCGATATGGCGTTTGTTATGGCGCTGCAGACGCTGCGTCTGTTTACCATTCTGCTCACCGGCCCGGCACTGGCGCGCTTTATCTCACGCTTTGGGCTGACTGGGGCCACGCTGCAGGGGAGCGAAATCGCGACGTTGCAGGTGCCGGAGTGGCTGCTGGCGCTGGCCTATGCGCTGATTGGCTGGAGCGTCGGACTGCGCTTTACGCGCCCGATTTTCCTGCTGGCGCTGCGGACGCTGCCGCAGATGCTCGCCTCAATCCTCGGGCTGATGGTGCTGTGTGCGGCGCTGGGGTATCTGCGCGTGCTGTTCGTCGCCACGGCGGCGGCGGTAGTGGCGCGTATTGGTCTGGATACCAGCGGCGGTGCGACCGGACTAATCTGGTTTCCGGCGCTCGGCCACGGTTTTTTGCTGACGCTGGTGGTGATGATCGCCGGTGCCTGGCTCGGGCAGCGCCTGCGGATCCCCTCCGGTGCGCTGCTGCTGCCGGTATTAAACGACTGGCCGGTGGTGCTGGCGGTATTGATCCTTACGCTGGCCGCCAGCGGTCTCTCAGGTTTTCTGCTGGTGCGCTTCAGTAACCTGCCGGGGCCTACCGGTGCCTGGGGATCGTCGCCCGGCGGCGCCTCGGCGATGGTGGCGATGGCGGGGGATTTCGGGGCTGACGTGCGGCTGGTCGCGTTTATGCATGCATCTTTGACGCTGGGCGTTGCTCTCCAGCTGCTTCACCTGCCTGCTGCGCTGCTGCTTGGCCCGATGATTACCGGAACCGTAATGGGACTCAGCGGCGCAACGCTGCGCATCGATAAGCGGCTGTTTATTCTGGCGCAGGCGGTGCTGGGCTGCATGATCGCTCAGAGCCTGTCGCCCGCCATACTGACCCCCTAGCATAAATGCGCCCCCTACATTTCTGTAGGGGCGCCATTCATGGCGCCCTGGTCAAACATCGCCCCCGCCTGCTGATTAAAAAACGATTTGCGCTGGCTCCGGGGGCGCAACCTGCGTAACCTGTTGAACTCTTATCTTTGTCTGATTTTGCTCATGTCACACTACTCTCTCCGCTTACAATGGATGCTGCTGGTGGGGGTGGCTTCCAGCTATGGTATGAACTTTGAGTTTATGCCTGAGCTAAAATGGAGCTTCGGCTATCCTGGCGCAATCTGCCTGATGATGCTGGCAGGCCTGGCACCTTATCTCTATTTCAAACGCAAAAACTGGCTGTGATCGTGGGGTGCCATTCATGGCGCCCTGGTTGAACACCGCACCCGTCTGACGCCAGGGGAGGCGCGCCTGCCAGGTAACCAGCTGGAGCAGGCACGTGAGATCCTGCGCGATATTGAATCGCTGCTGCCGCACAATGAATCCCTGTTCCAGAAGGTCAACTTTCTGATGCAGGCGGCGATGGGCTTTATCAATATCGAACAGAACCGCATTATCAAGATCTTCTCGGTGGTCTCGGTGGTGTTCCTGCCGCCAACGCTCAAAATTGAGCAGCTGGCGGATGAGATTGAAAATATCTATAGCGCGCTGGAGAAGTTGAGCCGCGTGATTATGGAAGGCCAGCAGGGTGAAGAGTATGACGAGGCGCTGTCGCGTCTCGCCGAGCTGGAAGATATCGGCTGGAAAGTCCGTCTCTGCCTGATGGATACGCAGCGTGCGCTCAATTTCCTTGTGCGTAGTATCCACTCGTTCTTTTTCTTTGAGGATGCTGAAGATCACGCCGGCAACTCCACCGTGGCCTTTACAATCCGCGAAGATCGCCTCTATACGCTGCGCGAGCGCGAGCTGCCAGCCTTTCGCCTTTACCGCATGCGCGCCCGCAATCAGCAGCTGACCGACGGCAACGCTTACGAGCTGCTGCTGGATCTGTTCGAGATGCGCGATCGCCTGACGCGCATCGAGCTGGAAGACAACAACGATAAACTCAACACGTCGGTATGGGTCGATCTCATCGAGCCGGATGACAGCGAGCGCGAGCGCGTGCAGTCAGAGCTGGGACAGAGCCTGGCAACGCGTCCGGAGCTGGAAGATATTGAAGCCTCGGCGCGCTTCTTTGAAGATGAAGATGGCCTGCTTACGCAGGTAGCCTTAAAGGTTATCCGCGACCTCCTTTGCTTATCCGTCGCATGAGTCAGCACTGATCACACCCTGAAGCGAAAGTTTCCGCGTTAAGGCTTTGCCGTGTCCGTTACGTTTCGGACGTGACGGGCACCGCCCTGTCCCATTTGGTCTGCAATGGGGAGTATTGCTATGCTGAGCGCATTTAAACTCGACCAGGGGCAGGGCATTAAGTGGCTGGTCGCCGCGTATGCGCGGCTGGAGGCGATGTAGCGCGGCTGCGCTACCTTGACGACTTTTTCGTCTCAGCGTAACATGCGCGCACTATTATCATGAGAGGACAATGCCTTGGACGCGCCCAGTCGATGCTGGCTCAACATCCTGTTTAGCAGGAATATCTAAGGCTACCTCTAGCCGGAAGAGTGCGTGGAGGAAGTGCGCCTGCGCGCCAGCGTCAGCCGTCCGGTCAGCCATCAGCGCATGGGCACGCCCACCAGCAAAAGCGACAGCGGCTTTACCCTGGGTCAGCGGGTGCGCCACGCGAAGTTTGGCGAAGGCACCATTATTAATCTGGAAGGCAGCGGCGAGCACAGTCGCCTGCAGGTCGCTTACTTTATTGTCGGCATGGAAGAGGGCATGTTCCCGAGCCAGATGTCGCTGGATGAGGGCGGGCGTCTGGAGGAGGAGCGGCGGCTGGCCTATGTTGGTGTCACCCGGGCGATGGTCAAGCTGACGCTCACCTACGCCGAGACGCGGCGGCTTTACGGCAAGGAAGTCTATCATCGCCCGTCGCGCTTTATTGGCGAACAGCGTATCGAGAACTTAGAGGAGCTGGTCACGGCCACCCGCCAGTTCAGCTATCAGGATGAAGATGAAGATTTGATGCCGCTGCAGGCGTTTTTATCGCACGCCGCGCTGGAGGCGGGCGAAGGTCAGGCGGATAAATGGCAGGATGCCGTACAGCTGATGACGCTGCACTCGGCAAAAGGGCTGGAGTTTACTCAGGGGCAGGCTACGCGGGAACTGCTGCAGAACCGGGCCCTGGCGGGCCGGGCGGCGTCGGCACRGCAGCGCTTCTGCGAACTGGTTGATGCGCTGGCGCATGAAACCGCAGAGATGCCGCTGCATGTGCAGACCGATCGCGTGATTAAAGATTCCGGTCTGTGGCTGATGTATGAGCAGGAAAAAGGCGAAAAAGGCCAGGCGCCCTACCGTATTTATGGCGGTATGCGCTTCTTTGAACGCCAGGAGATCAAAGATGCGCTCGCCTATCTGCGCCTGATCGCCAACCGCAACGACGACGCCGCGTTTGAACGCGTGGTCAATACGCCGACGCGCGGCGTGGGCGACAGAACGCTGGATGTGGTACGGCAGACGGCGCGCGAAAAACAGCTGACGCTGTAAGAGCTCTGGACCGACGGCAGCGACGGCGAAAAGATTTCAATCTACTGCGCGTTTAACGAGCTGGATGAAGCGCGCTTTGTGGTTAACCGCATTAAAACCTGGCATGAGAACGGCAATGCGCTGCAGGATTGCGCGATTCTCTATCGCAGTAACGCCCAGTCGCGCGTGCTGGAAGAGGCGCTGCTGCAGGCCAGCATCAGCCGGGTAATTATTGTCGGCGATGACGATCAGTCCATCTACGGCTGGCGCGGCGCGCAGGTTGAAAATATCCAGCGCTTCCTGCAGGACTTTCCCGGGGCGGAAACTATCCGCCTGGAGCAGAACTACCGCTCCACCAACCATATCCTGAAATCTGCCAATGCCCTGATCGCCAACAACAGCGGGCGGCTCGGAACTCAGGCCTATCAGGAGGCGTGCGATCGCGCCGGCCTGGTCGATTTTGCCGAGCTGCTGCTGCGCGCGCATGAGCTGTGGCTGCATAAGCCTCAGATCCTGAATCATTATCGCGAGCGCTTTAGCAATATTCTGGTCGATGAGTTTCAGGACACCAACAACATTCAGTATGCGTGGATCCGCATGCTGGCGGGCGACATGCAGGATTTTCAGATCCTCGACAGCGAAGATCAGCTGCGGCTGCTGAAGCGTCTGATTAAGTCAATGAATCTGGATGATAAGCAGTGGCCGGCGCGGCAGGGCATGTGGTACATCAACGGCAAGAAAGATGAGGGTCTGCGGCCAAAACATATCGAAAGCTACAACAATCCGGTTGAGCAGACGTGGCTGCGTATTTGCATCGCCTGGCTGCTGTCGGTAGAGAACTGCTCGCCATACTCCATCATGGCGGTCACCTTCACCAATAAAGCGGCGGCTGAGATGCGTCATCGTATCGATCAGCTGATTGGCAGCGGGCAGGGTGGCATGTGGATTGGTACATTCCATGGCCTGGCGCATCGCCTGCTGCGGGCGCACCACCTGGACGCCGGACTGCCATTCAGACACCCGCAGCATCGCTGCAGCACGTATAACTCAGGGTACGCATCTCTATTGTTTAAAACGGTGCTTATGGACGTTTCTGATCTGCTCGACGGCTTGAATGACAAACAGCGTGAGGCGGTTGCCGCACCGCGCAGCAATCTGCTGGTGCTGGCCGGAGCAGGCAGCGGCAAAACCCGTGTGCTGGTGCACCATGCTGGATTAATCTGAACAGCGGCAATCTGATGCAAATCCATGACGCCCGCCTGCTGCCGCACGTTGAAATTCATCGGTTGGCATCCCTGACCTCACTGCTATAATGGCTGTAAATTTATCCAGTCGTATCCTTTGGCGCACAGCGTGACTGGCTGTGCGTGTGCACTCTGACCGCTTGCCTGATTAAGCGCGCGGACGCCGATCCGGAAAAGCTCGGCATTCAGCACTACTTTCAGTTTACGCTGCGCGCCGGTCCGCACGGTCGCGCCAAGCCGTGGCAGGATATGTATCATCTTGCGGCGGAGCGGCTTGCTATTGCGTCGGAGGCGATCCTGCACGTTGGCGATGACCTGACTACCGATGTTGCAGGCGCGCTGCGCGCTGGCCTGCAGGCATCAGAGTGGCGCCGCCGTTCGGTGGAACTGGCGTTGCTGAATATTGGCCTGCCGGCCGCCGACGCTGCCGCGGGCGCAGGCGAGGTTATGCGCACCTTTCACCACTGGCGCAGTCAGGTTGTGATGCCGGAAGAGACGCACCAGACGCTGCGCTGGCTCGGCGAGCGCGTGCCGCTGGTGGCCATCACTAACGGCAAGCTGCATCCGGTTAAGGCGCTGACCTTCGATCTGGATGATACGCTGTATGACAACCGCCCGGTGATCCGCAAGACCGCGCAGGAGACGCATGCGGCGCTGCAGGCGTTTCACCCGGCGCTGCGTGAGTTCACGCCGGCCGATTATCAGCAGCTGCGTGATGAGCTGCTGGCACGCGAGCCCGATATTTATCACGACGTGTAAGCTGCGCCACTCTTTTGCCACCCACCTGCTGGAGTCAAGCGGCGACTTGCGTGCGGTGCAGGAGCTGCTCGGGCATGCCAATCTCTCGACCACACAGATCTACACCCATCTCGATTTCCAGCATCTGGCCTCGGTCTACGATGCCGCGCATCCGCGTGCCAAACGAGGAAAATCACAATGAAGTTTTACCGCTCTTAAAGAGCGGCGCGTGCCGGTTGGCGCAACGGCGGTGACCTGGCTGCAGCACTGGCTGGCGCTGCGCGACAGTTTTGCTCCGCAGGATGATGCGCTGTTTGTCTCTTCGCGCGGCAGCCGGATTTCCGCGCGCAACGTGCAGAAGCGGTTTGCTGAGTGGGGCATCAAGCAGGGCGTGGCCAGCCATATTCATCCGCCCCATCTGCCAAAGAATATGGACGTGGATGAAGTCACGCAGCTGCTGGAGATTGACCTTAATGACCCGCTGGCGGTGCGCGATCGCGCGATGCTTGAAACCATGTATGGCGGCGGCCTGCGTCTCAGCGAGCTGGTCGGGATCAACTGCCGCGATCTTGATGCGGAGTCGGGTGAAGTCCAGGTGCTGGGCAAAGGCACCATGCAGTTAACCGAATGGTCGAAGCTGGAGCCGGCGCAGGTACGCAGCCTGGCGGCGCGCAGCCGGCGCGATGGCCTTCAGGCGAGCAGTCTGGCGCTGCGTATGTCTGCCCTGCGCAGCTTTCTCGACTGGCAGGTGAGCCAGGGCATGCTGAGCGCAAATCCGGCGAAAGGTATCGCCACGCCGCGTAACGCCCCGCATGGGGACACTCTTACTGCAGCACCTGGCTCAGATGCTGCCGACGCTGCTGGCGCGCTGGATCGAGCGCGTATGAGTACGCTGCTGCCCGCCGTCGACGCCTTTCTGCGCTATCTGCAGGTAGAACGCCAGCTCAGTCCGCTGACGCAGAAAAACTATCGTCGTCAGCTGCTGGCGCTTGTGGCTCTCGCGGAGACGACAGGCGTTTGAGCCGCTGCGTATTCAGCGTTTTGGTCAGCAGCAGCACTATCTTGGCAGCCTGAACGGACCGGAGCTGCTGCTGCTGCTGCCGCAGGCAAAAGCCGTTGGCTCGGTTGCGATGTCGCTGCTGGGCGAGCGGGGTGAGGCGGGCGTCGTCATCTTCAGCAGCCGCGATAATCAGCACTATCAGGCCGCCAACGCTAATCATCAGCTGTTCGATCGCCTGCTGGCGCTGCAGGGACATCTCGCCGCCGCTGACAGCCTGCAGGAGATGCTGAACCGCCTGCAGCGCTGGGCGCGTGAGCTGGGTCTGGCGGGCGCCAATGTGCGGCTGTTCAGCGATCAATGGCGCCTCGGCGCGCCCTCTGATTTTATCCAGCTGGGTCTGGCGCTACAGCTCGACGATCGCGCCGTCAGCGCTTATCTGCAGCAGAACCCCGATTTTTTTATCCGCAACGCACGTCAGGTTGAACAGATGGCGGTGCCGCACGCGGTGCGCGGCAGCGTCTCGCTGGTAGAGTGGCATATGGCGCGCCAGCGCAACCACATCCGTCAGCTGGAAGAGGAGATCACGCTGCTGATGGAGCAGCGGCGCCTGTGCAGCAGTAGCCTGTGGTATTCAGCAGGGGCTGCTGGCAGAAAAAGTGCGTGTCGATCTGCCGGGCGGGACGCTGCATATCGCCTGGAAGGGGGCCGGACAGCCGCTATATATGACCGGACCCGCCACCCACGTTTATGACGGATTTATCCATTTATGAAATACCCGGAAGAGCAGACTGACAGCGCGGTCAATGGGTAATCCGCACTGTGTGATTCAGGTGGAGAGCGTGATCACTGCAGCCGTTGAGACGCTGGGGCCGGCGCTGGAGAGTCACGAGCGCTTCCCGGAGCGCGTTAACGTCGGCTTTATGGAAGTGGTCAGCCGTGAGCACGTACGCCTGCGCGTTTATGAGCGCGGAGCCGGCGAAACTCAGGCGTGCGGCAGGGGGCTGACCAACAAAAGTGACATTCGCGTCAGCACCCAAACCGGACGTATGGTGCTGAGCGTGACCAGCGACGAGCTGGTACGGGTCAATATGGGCGAGCCTGACTTTGATCCGCAGCGTGTGCCGCTGCGCGCTAACAAGGCGGAAAATCTCTATCTGCAGCGCGTCGCCGAGCAGACCGTGATGTTTGGTGCAGTTAACGTCTTTTTTTCGCCGGAATTGATTCGCCGCCTGGCGGATCGGCATCTGGGGATCGGCTTTGATCAGCTGCTGATCGTAGAACCACCCTACGATCCGGATCTCGACTTTCACTATCGCATATTTAACGCTGACGGCAGTGAAGTGGCGCAGTGTGGCAACGGCGCGCGCTGTTTCGCCCGCTTTGTGCGCCTCAATGCCGCAGCAGAACGACAAGCCGACAGAACAGCAGCAGCAGGCCGCTCAGCAGGCGGATACCGGGGGCCTGGTCACCGGCAGCTCATCAGGCGTACAGTCAAACTAAATTTAATGAGTTATCCGGCGGAGCAGAAAATGCAGTTCTCGAAAATGCACGGTCTCGGCAACGACTTTATGGTCGTGGATGCAGTGACACATAGCCAGCCTGCACGGCCACGCTGTCCGATATTTCCTGTTGCTTTTACACCATCAGCTGCGATGATAAGCAGCTGAGAATTGGACAATACGAGCAGATAAAATGAGACGAGTCATAAGCCAGTTGGGCATGGCGCTGATGCTGGTCAGCCTGGCAGGCTGCGGCCTGAAAGGCCCGTTATACTTCCCGCCCGCGGATAGTCACACGATCGCTTTACCTACGGCTCAAGCTTTATCAATTTCAATCTGCCGCAGTTTTATCAAATCGTGAACACCGGCGACCGTTTTCAGGTGATTCCGTTTCGCAGTCAGACCCTGACGCAGCTCTGTCCGACCCCGCCGCATAACGACAACGCTGATTTTATGCCGCGTTATCAGGTGCACTGATCGCTGGTTTTTTCGAATCAGACTCCGCTGCCGCCGGTGGTAAACGGCTACGCCAGCGAAGGCATTATTCAGTTCTTCTTTGAAGACACCAGCGACGATCGCGGATTCAACATTTATATTCTCGATGAGAGCAATCGTGTGGAGATTTACCACCACTGCGAAGGCAGTAAAGAGGAGCTGGTGCGCGACGTCAGCCGCTTCTACTCTTCCGTATCAGAGTGCATTGAGCTGCGCCTGTCGAGTACGCGGCAGGAGCCAGGCCGCTTCAAAGCGATTCGCGTTGCGGGACAGACCTGGGGACTCTTCTTTGAACGCATGAGCGTCTCAGTGCAGAAGCTGGAGAACGCGGTGGAGTTCTACGGCGCAATTTCCAACAACAAGCTGCATGGATTATCGATCAAGGTGGACGGCAGCGTCGATCTGCTCTACCGCAACTCGTGGAATGAAGTACGCACCCTGCATTTCAGCGGTGAACAGGCGATGATTGACGCGCTGAAAACCATTCTGGGCAAGATGCATCAGGATGCGGCGCCGCCCGATACGGTTGAGGTATTTTGCTACAGTCAGCATCTGCGTGGCCTGATCCGCACGCGGGTACAGCAGCTAGACGTCTCCGGTCACTTTCCGCTGCGCCTGCCGGCGCCTACGCCAAAAGCGCTTTACAGCCCGTGCGAAATCCGCCATCTGGCGATCATTGTGAATCTTGAGCACGATCCCACCGCGGCATTCCGCAACCAGGTGGTGCACTTTGATTTCCGCAAGCTGGATGTCTTCAGCTTTGGTCAGCAGCAGCAGTGCCTGATGAACCGGCCAGGCTGGTATCTCTATAATCAGTCGCCGGATATGAGTTCGATTATCAGCCATCAGCCGCTGGAATATAACCGCTATCTGAACAAGCTGGTGGCGTGGGCATGGTTCAACGGATTACTGACGCAGAAAACGCGTCTGCACATTAAAGGTAACGAGCTGTGCGACCTGGCGCGTCTGCAGGAGCTGGTCAGCTATCGTAATCTGATTCGCTTTGCGCGCCGGAACAATTTAAGCGTCAGTGCCAGCCCGCAGGATATCGGCGTGCTGACGCGTAAACTGTATGCCGCTTTTGAAGCGCTGCCGGGTAAAGTCACGCTGGTGAACCCGCAAATATCCCCCGATCTGTCAGAAGAGAATCTGACCTTTATCCACGTGCCCGCCGGGCGCGCGTATCTGAAAGTGTGCGAGAAGCTTTCCGGGGACGATCAGCACGCCCGCAACGGCTGGCGGCGCGAAATCCTGCTACAACTGGTACAAGCCTGGGGCTGGGACGAAGAGAAACTCGCCGTTCTGGATAATCGGGCGGAGTGGAAAATCGAGCGCGTGCGCGAGGCGCATAATGAGCTGCTGGATGCGATGATGCAGAGGAAWACGCTGCTGCTGGAAGCGTACAGCTGGGAGTATCCGAATACGCAGCTGCTGGCGATGGATATCAGACAGCGCCTGCATGAAGGCGAGATCGTGAGCTTCGGGCTGGATCCCTACTGCATGATGCTGGAGCGGGTCACGCGCTATCTGACCAGTGTGGAAGATCACGCCCGCCTCGACCTGGTGCGGCGCTGTTTCGTTCTGTGGAATATGGTGCCGAATGAGGAAGAGCATCACTATGACGACTACGTCATGTCGCTCTATTCACAGGGTGTACTGACCCCGAACGAATGGCTCGATTTAGGCGGGCTGGGTACGCTGTCGGCAGAAGAGTATTTTGGCGCCAGCCTGTGGCAGCTCTATAAAAGTATCGACTCCCCCTATAAAGCAGTGCTAGCCCTGCAGCGTAAGTGTACGCTGTTACAGAAGTGGTGTGTGTCAATGGGTGTGGAAGTCAGCTTTTTCCTTATCGATGAAAACCGTTTTCGCCATAACGAGAGCGGCAGCCTCGGCGGTGAGGATTGCGGATCGACACAGCATATTTTGCTGCTCGATGAGTTCTACCGTACGGCAGTGCGCATGGCGGGTAAGCGCCCTGATGAACAGCAACAGCAGCTGCTGCATACCGTTACCGGCAAACCGGCGGCAGACCTGACGCCAGCGGCCGGGGGCGAACGGCCAATTACCGCTATCTACTCAATGGGCAGCACCTCGTCGGTCGGGCAGAACAGCGCATCCGATCTGGATATCTGGGTGTGCCACCACTCCTGGCTTGATAACGAAGAGCGTCTCGTCTTGTACCTCTACATTGAGACACTTAAACAGAGACTGGATGCGATTAACCAGCTGCGCGTAGATCGCGCGCTGGCTGCCATGGGGCCTGCTTTCCAGCACGTCTACAGTCTGCTGCCAACATTATTGCACTATCATCATCCTCTGATGCCGGGTTACCTCGAAGGTAACGTTCCACACGGCGTCTGCTTCTTCACGCCTCAGCAGGCGTGGCGCAAAAAAAGCGGGTTGCTCTGCGGCAGATGCTAAACTGTCATGTAGCGCAACTTTCTTTACGGTCAATCCTTCTGGTGTTAGATTGATCACGTTTCCAGCAATAATTTGCCTGCATACCTCATTATTAAAATGGCAAACGCTGGAAGCAGGGTGCTTAACACTGGGACAATCAGGCGAAATGGGCTGCCATCAGGCGCTGCTGAACATATTGTGCCTGCCAGAGTGCGAGAGGACTTTGACGGGTAGCAATTCTGAAAATTTTGTTTAACATACCGTTAACCATTTTGATCGTTCATCGATTATCCTATCATCGATAGGGGAATGCTGTCAGTTTCAACGGATTGAAAAGGCCGCACTATTCATGTGTGGCTCGCCACATTACCAGACCCAGGCCTTCCGGAAAGTTAACCGGCACATCTTTCATGGAATGCACCGCCAGATCGGCGCGATTCTCCAGCATGGCCTGTTCCAGTTCTTTTACGAACAAACCCTTGCCGCCCACTTTTGCCAGCGGGGTATCGAGAATAACATCACCTTTGGTCACCATCGGCACCAGCTCTACCTGCAGGCCCGGACCACCCGCATCGAGCTTGCCGAGACGGGTGCCAACATTGCCGCGCAGCGAACGGATAACCAGGTCGGGCCGGCGTGCGCTCAGCTGACACTGACGGCGCAGGCTGGAGGTGCCGACTACTGCACCCTGAGGCAGCTCATCGATAGCGTTATAGTGATTAGAGACAAAGGCGTCGCGTGGATCTTCACGTTCGCAGATAAGCACGCATACGGCTGTCTCACTGTGGTTCAGCGCCTGCAGCAGCGTAATTAATGCGCTGTCATCAAGCCGGCACTCAATGCCTACGGCACCCTGTCCCACGGCGGGCAGTGAAAGCTCTGCAGGCAGTGCCTGACGAATGCGATCTTCCAGCCCAAGGCGTTTCAGACCGGCAGCGGCCAGAATAATGGCATCATATGGCAGCTCTTCAGCCAGCGAAATGCCCATCTGCTCCGCCTGCTCACGCGGGCCACGGCGTTCACCGGTTACCATCTGGCTGCCGTCGGGCGCACCGACCAGACCGCGCAGCCAGAGCTGATCATCTTCCAGTACGGCAAAACTGCCGATCGGCACCTGACATCCACCCTCAAGCCGGGTATTCATGGCGCGCTCAGCGTGTCAGCTGTTGCGGTAACTGTGCTAAATCGCGACCCGGCGTAAATTCAATCAGCGGGAACGCCCACGCCAGCTTGCCCAGGCTGCGCAGGCGCGCAACCAGCTCGCTGGCAGCCGGTTCCGGACGGGTCACGAGAATAGTCATACRGGCGGCTGCCCCTGATAGACCTCATGCAGAATTTCGCGCGCGCCCTTATTCGTCTTCGCTGGTCTCCCGCGCATGAGGATAGTCTACTTTGAGATTTGTGACGGTATGCAGCGCCAGCGCGGTTGAGCGGCCAATCGCATAGTAATCAGCGACCGCGGGCCAGACTGTCTGGCTGTGCTGCAGCGCCGGTTGTGCAAAATGCACCACCTGCTGTGATAGCAGAAAAACCAAATCGCCCGGCCGCAACGCGGTAATCCCGCGGTCGCGCCAGCGCCGACCCTCAATAGCGCCGTCGTAGTGCTTCTCATTGCGCTGATAGCACTCACAGTATTGCACTTCTGCGCCACGTTCGATGAGAGTTTCAGCTAATAATTCCCGACCGGGAGTGCCGCGCAGGATCAGCGCGCGCTTGCCGCTGACCTGCTGCAGGCGCTGCAGGCGAACCAGCCGTAACGCACGCAGCAGCGCGTCGTTATCGGCACCATCGGCTACGTCTATCTCCTGCCAGCCCGCTTCAGCGGCCTGGGTAGCCAAACGTTCACTGACGACCACCAGTCGACAGTGCAGTAACCACTCCCGCCGATCGATTGGCGGAAACAGTGCATGGAGTTGTTTTAACATTTCACCGCTGGTCACCACCAGCGTCCCCGTTGAGGTAAAGGCCTGCGCCAATCGCCAGCGCAATCACAATTGCCACGGCGCTTAATACCCGGCCATCGCGCTGTTTTTCGCGTGGCGGCTGGTTTTCTGGCGTCGGGGAAGTGTCCGCTGGGGTAGTTTCTTCAACCATGGCGGAGGAAGCTTTGTGTTCCGTCATTGTGGCTCATCCCATTGTTAAGTTCAAAGTGGCGACTTTTTCGCGCAGCGTTTCCAGCTCTTTTGCGCTGTTATCCTGCTTCGTGCGCGCTTCCTGCAGGGCAGTGCCCGCGTCAGTCAGCTGCTGCGTCAGCTGGCGTTTGTCGCTGCCAAGCTGCTGCTGCAGCGCGCTGAGCTGCTCGCTGAGCTGCTGGTTAGTCTGAGCCTGTACATCGGCCTGGTGTTATGAGCTGATATCCTGCGTCAGCGCCCGACGAACGTTGGTCATGCTGGGATCGTTCATCTCAGCCAGACTGGTATCGGCACTTTTCAGCAGAGCAGCGGCCGTGGTGACATCCTGATCGCTCCAGAGTTTGCGGCCCGCCAGTTTTACCAGATAGTCAGCCTGCGCCAGCAGCCAGGTGCGGGTGTCATTACCGGAGACATCATCCATAAAATTATGCCAGCTCTTCACCAGATTCTGCCGCCATTCGTGCAGCGAGCCGGAGAGTTCGCCGCCGTCGCTATCCATTGGCGCATCGTCGTTGTCGTTGTCCGCCAGGCGCAGATTGTCTACGCCGTTAGAGAGCTGATTCAGCTTGAGGATGATGCCGTCGTAGTCGACCTGGCTGACGGCCGAAATCGCATCGTTGGTGTCATACCAGGCGCGTACCCAGCTCGATACCGCATCCAGCGACTGTTTATAAATCTCCTCCTGATGACGCGGTACCGCCTGCGCAGCCACCAGCAGACGGGAGCGGATATTCTCACGCAGATAGACGTCCTGATTAGGCGCCAGAAGCGGCTGAGCGGTATTATCACGGCGGCGGATGGTAATGAGGCAGGAAAAGTACCAGTACTTTTAGCATGGTCAGCCTCCCTGTTGTTCAGCCGCAACCGATGGCTGCGCCAGCAGATTGCGCACGCGCGTTTGCATCAGTTTTTCCAGCAGCGGCTGACTTTCCAGCGAATCCGGCACATCCATTGAGATGGTTTGCTGGCTCAGTTCGTCCAGCTGTGCAAGAAACGCCCGGGTCGTACCAGCCGCGCGTACGGACGCCGGTGCGGAACAGACGACGCAGGATCCACTCTGCCAGCAGAATCACCAGCAGGCTCAGGACCAGGATGATCCCCAGCCCGGTCACGCTGGTCTCAATATTCCAGTCATCAGTCTGGATCAGCACATAACCCTGATGCCCGGCTACCATCGGGCCCAGCA
The DNA here is from genome assembly GCA_002939445.1 of Pantoea sp. BRM17. Lineage (GTDB taxonomy): Bacteria > Pseudomonadota > Gammaproteobacteria > Enterobacterales > Enterobacteriaceae > Pantoea. The sequence continues at coordinate 141,743 of PEFU01000001.1, forward strand.
CGACGCCAGCCAGCAACTCCAGATGCTGATTAGCACGGGTTTCATCGCCGCGCTGCTGTGCCGCTTCAGCCGCAAGCAGATAGTTTGCTACCGGCTGATCGGCGTGATCGGCATTCTTCGCCAGCAGCTTCTCTGCCTGCTGATAGTCACCTTCAGCCAGCTTCATCAGCGCATGCTGCGTATGACGCTGCGCGCTGCGACGTTTGCGGCCGGTGACCAGCAGGGCACCCCAGGCACCGGTACGAATATAGGCCTGCTCCGCCAGACGCAGCACTTCCGGATGGCGCGGCGCAACTTCCAGCAGACGGTCAACACCGTGACGCGCCGCATGATCTTCGTTGCGCGCCAGCTGCAGCCGGACCCGGGTGATCTCCACCGGGATAGTATTGTTCTCTGCCAGTTCAGAAGCGCGTATCAGATGCTCACTCATGGCGACCTGCAGCGCAGTCTCCTGCCGCGTTTTGCGGCTCTGACTCTGCCACCAGCGCTTCAGGCCCTCGCTACCCTGATCGGCCATCGCCTGGTTCATCAGCCCCAGCCACGCCTGCTGCTGCAGCGCATGACGCTGCGCATCATCGTTAATTTTGGCCTTTTGCATCGCCGGCAGAATATGCATCAGCAGCTGCCCCAGCGTGCTGTGCAGCAGTGGCGTTGCCCCATGCTGTTTGATCTGCTGACGCAGCGCTTTCTCCAGCGCATCAGGATTGCCGCTTTTAATGCGCGGCATCAGCAGCACCAGCCGATCGTCATACTGCTTTTTCAGACCGTCCAGCACGATATCCTGAGCCGTGTCGGGATCGTTGCACTCGGGACAAACAACAAGCATAAATCAGGTTGCCGGATTGTTCTTCAGCGTCAGCAGCAGGCCCTCGCGGCGCATGCTGGCCGCATCCTCCGGACGCTGCAGGCGATCGTAGACATCCGCCAGCCAGGCATAATCAAACGCATCAGGACGCTGCGCCAGCGCCTGCTCAAACGCATCGGCCGCCTGTTGCCACTCGCCGTGGTAGAGCCCCTTACGGTATCCGTTGTCCAGCCTGGCAGTAACGCTGTGCGCTACTGTAGTTAGACGGACATTACGTTGAGTCGGATACCATCAGTTGTCTTACGACCTGATCTTACACCTGCTTCTGGCAGGTGTTTTTTTATCTGCTTACGGCGGGGATGACACGGTTCAGGCAAAAAAAAGCCGGGACAAGCCCGGCGGCGACGGAAATGACCGCAATCGCATACTGCCTGCGGCATGTCGCTTTTCAGATAAGAGAACAGCAGCGTTAACTCTCTGAACCAGAAAAGCTTTTTAAGAAAAATGCCAATCTGGCACATCTTGTGCAATACTTCCTGTCGTAGATGCTCATTCCACCTCTTATGTCCGCTCAGGCGACATAAACCTGGGAATGATGAGTTTGCGTGTAATCTGCGACCCCTGCAAAAAAATCTGCGATACGATGCGCGGCCCCCACCAAACCGTAGGGGCGCCATTAATGGCGCCCTGGTTTAAACCCGCAATGCGACCGCTACAGTTTTTGTCGTATTTTTGCGACAAATAACGCTTTGAATAAATTGAATTTATTCCATAAGAGATCTATTTGTCGCTGTTTGTTAGTGTTCTTACGGACGTGAGGGTTCAAGTCCCTCTCTTCGCACCAGGCAGAATTTTAGTAAAGAAGTAAAGAAGTAAAAAATCGGCGAGTAGCGCAGCTTGGTAGCGCAACTGGTTTGGGACCAGTGGGTCGGAGGTTCGAATCCTCTCTCGCCGACCATATTCGAAAAGCCTGCTTGAAAAAGCAGGCTTTTTTCGGTGGTTGGTTTTAACCGCGTTATGCAGTGAATAGTAAGCGTAACAGCTTACGCACCAGAATTATGGTGGCTATAGCTCAGTTGGTAGAGCCCTGGATTGTGATTCCAGTTGTCGTGGGTTCGAGTCCCATTAGCCACCCCAGATTTTGCTGGGACATGCGAAGGTGGCGGAATTGGTAGACGCGCTAGCTTCAGGTGGGAATGCACAAAGCATAACCAAACGCGTTTTTTTCTTTAAAAAGCACTGGACAGGGTGAAGCCAAATACGTAGTATGCCCATCCGCAACGGCGCTACGCGCCCGTAGCTCAGCTGGATAGAGCGCTGCCCTCCGGAGGCAGAGGTCTCAGGTTCGAATCCTGTCGGGCGCGCCATTTTCTTTTGGGCGCAAGAGCTTGACGTTACCCGTGCACCGGGTCTCTGGCAGCGTCTGGGGCTGGAGTGGCTCTATCGGCTGATCCGGCAGCCTTCACGCTGGCGCCGGCAGTTAAAGCTGCTGAAATATTTGCGCTATCACTGGAGGGGCGATCTCTGAGGCTGCTGATTAATCCAGCAATTTTTTAGCTTATAAGCGTGAAATTGCGCTATTTATCGATTTGTCGGCAGCCAGAACGGCTATTTTGCCCCGGCTGACCGCGAGGCGCTGTTTGCACGTATCGCTGCGAGCGGCGCAAAAATCGTTACCGTAGCGCAGGGTTCACCACGTCAGGAGCTTCTGATGCGTGACTGCCGCCAGCACTGGCCCGACGCACTCTATATGGGAGTAGGCGGCACCTATGATGTTTTTACCGGCTCGGATGGCATCAGTATTGTCCGCTCGCTGCGCAAAAAGTATCCGCGGCTGCAGGTCAGCCGCATTGCCGGTGCCGATCTGTGGGAGGCGCTGATGGAGCGCGCCGGACGCACCGGGATTCCGGTATTTTTAATTGGCGGCCGCGAGCAGGTACTGCAGGAGACCTGCGACAAACTGCAGCGTCAGTGGAACGTAAATGCGACCACTGAGCCGCATTACGCGATACGCGGCGTTGATCTGCACGCGTTTAACGATATGGAGAGCTTTGTCAGCTTTCTGCTGCCTGATAACACGCCCCGCCGCGGTACGCTGATTGCCATCAATGCTGAAAAGATGCTGACGCTGGAAGAAGATGCGCAGCTGCGCGCTCTGATTAGCGAAGCTGAGTTTAAATATTGATCGTTCTCGCTCGCGAGGGGCTGGACGCATTCGGCTCGCGCGTGGTGTTTTTCTGCATCATTTTTGCCGCCTGTACAGGCCTGGCAAAGCTGCTCAGCTGGCTGCTGGCGCGCGCAGGGCTTATTCGTCCGCGTCGTGTTCAGGCGCTGCGCGGTTCCTCCTGATCATCGGGCAAAACGGAAGATGAAAACCATGACTCCGGCCTGGCCATTTCGCCGACGCTGATCGGTTCGCTGCTGATCATGGGTGGCGTGCTGTTTATTCCGCTGGGTGCGGTAGCGGTGGGCCTCCTGATGAAAGGCTTTGACGCGCTTTATACGCAGGGACGTGACAGCGACAACCGCTATAGCGGCGCGGTGCTGCAGAGTTTCTGCTTCGGTGCGGTGTTTAACATCTACCTGACTCGGGATACGTTCTCGCCGTGGGAGAACCTGGCGCTGCTGCTGCAGAACTATGACAAAATCGATTTTCAGGGGCTGGCGCCGCTCTGGCGCGACTTTTATGTCTTTATTCCGGGCTGGCTGTGGCCCGATCGTCCCTCTGCGATCCTGAACAGCGCTAACTACTTTACCTGGGAAGTGCTGAATAACCACTATGCGCTGGTGGGCGGTACGCGCGCGAACATCATCATCGCCTTTGCGCTGTTTCTGTTTATTGGTATTACGCGCGGCTGGATCACGCTCTGGATGCTGGCAGGGGCAGGCGCGATGGCGATCTGCGGTATGTTCTGGCTGGCGCTGCGGCGCTACAACCTGGATGTGGCCGGGGCAGAGGCCTTTTATACGTTTCGGTTTTTCATGCACAACGGGCTGCTGCTGTTCCGGCTCTCGGCCTATAACCAGATTTTCTCGAGTGAGGTTTCTGGCGTGGCGCTCAAGCGCTTCTTCTATTTCTTTATTCCGGCGATGCTGATCCGCTATTTTCTGCATCCGACACAGCGGCAGTGGCTGCTGTTTCTGCTGGTAACAGTGGCGTTTGGCTTGCTGAAGGCCGTGGTACCGCCCGCCTTTCTGCTGCAGGCGCTGCTGGCAGCCACCAGCTTCTACGCTATTTACTACGTCAGTTATAAAGTCCGGCTGCGACCGGCCAGCGCCGCGCCGCGCAAGCCGTGGCTGGTAATGGATCGGGTGGAGACGCATCTCACCTGCCTGCTGCTGGCGCTGGTGGCGATTGGCACGGTGACCGAGAAGTGCATCATGAGTCTGCTGCAGTTTAGTGGTCTGCTGGTGGTTTATCTCTGCTCGCTGGGCTTTATCCTGACGCTGACCTGGCGTGAGTTCAGGCGCGTGCGCTTTAACTTTCATCTCTTCTTTACGCTGCTGTTTCTGCTGACCTTCTACTTTGGTTTTCCGCTGACCAGCGTACTGGTATTCCGCTTTGATGCTTGTGCTGAACCGTAAAAATCCGTTCTGGCGCGATCTCAGCGAGCAGGGCATCCCGGTGCTGTTCAGCTGTGACGAACTTGATGCCAGCCGCATCGCGGAAGCGCAGCGCCAGCTGACGGCGTGCGACAAACCGGCCATCGCTTTTTTTGCGCCGGGCTATCTTGCCGGCTGGCGCCATGCGCTCAGCCTGAGTGAAAACAACTATGCCTATATTGATGAGATCGATGCGGCGGCGCAGCGTCTGTTTCCGGCCGGGCAGGTTACGCTGATCCGCGACAGGCTCGATTTTCCAGCCTACCTGCAGTTGCTCAGACGCTGCRAGCTTGGCTATTTTATGTTTGAGCGGCAGCAGGGGATTGGCACGCTCTGTTTGCTGATTCAGGCTAACATTCCCTTGCCGGCGTCACTGCTCTATTTTCCGACGCGCATGCCTGATATTGCGCTGCCGGCAGCCACAGCATCGGACAGTGCGCTGACGATCCTGCTGGGCAACTCCGGCGACCGCAGCAACCGGCACATTGAAGGATTGCAGGCGATACGCCGGCAGTTTGGCGAGCAGGTCAGCGTGCTGGTTCCGCTCGGCTACCCGGCCCTCTGGCTGGCGCTGCTCAGCGGAAAGATCCGCCGCCATCAGGCGTTCTGGCATGTCTGGGGAGCTGACCTGTATGAAGAGGGTGCCGGGCTGAAATATCGTCTGWTCTATCTGCTGCGCCGCATCGCGCAGGGGCGTATGGCACAGGTGTTTGCTACGCGCGGCGATCTCTTTTTTTATCAGCAGCGGCATCCGCAGTATGACGTGATAGGCACTGAATTGCCTGCCGCCGCGCCGCGCCGCTTTATGGTGGTTGCTGCGCCTGGCTCGCTGCCCGCCTGTAGCCAGCTGCAGATCGAAACTTTCGCTACTAAAGCCGCGCTGGCGCAGGCGGTAATAGCGCGCGCCGCCGATCGCTCCCGGCGCTTTTTCTTTCACGGACAGTTTAACCCGCGTTTTGCTGACGCTGTTTTCGCGCTGGCTGATCCCGCTTCACGGCGCGACTGGCGCAGCGCAGGCGTATATGGCGACCTATATACTCTATTTTGCCCTTTGCTGTGGCGCTTTCCTGATTTATTGCCGGACAAAATGACGTTATTTCATGTGCTGGGATCTGATATCCCGCATCACAATCAGACGGTGCTGCGTTTCTTTAGCCAGTTTCGCGGTCTGGCTGCTGCGCGACATGGCGATCTGGCTGCTGTTTTCCCCGCAGTTTAGCGGCATGCGCGATCTTTTTATCTGGCAGTTATGTGGCGATCTCTTTAAAGTCGGCGCCTATGTTTTCGGATATCTGGTGATCGCCAAAGCGTCGCTGCGCTTCTATATTCTCACCGAGATCAGCCAGTTTGCGCTGCTGGCGGAACAGCAGGGCTGGGCGCAGGTGGGATTATGGCAGGGCGTGACGACGATCTCTGACGCCTATCTGCAGTTTATTACCGCTACTTTCAGCGTCTGGCTGCTGCCGACGCTGGCACGCCTGGAGCATAAGCCGCAGATTGCACGGGAGATAGGCCGCGCGCTGCGGTTTGTACTGCCGGCGGTAGCGGCACTGGCGGGACTGGCGCTGGTCCCGGCGCTGCTGGTGATACCGGCGCTGATTATGCTGCGGCGCCATCGTGCGGTGCTGCCGCTGCGCTGGCTCAGGCCAGTATGGCAGCCGGAACTGGCACGCAACCTGGCAAAATATACGCTGATGGCGCTGATAACGTCGATCACGCTGCCGGTTGCGTGGGTAATGATGCGTAACTTTGGGCACGAGCACTACCAGAGCGTGGTGCGCATCGTGGCGTTTCTGCAGTTTGGCATCGCCTGGGCGAATCTGGCACTGGCGCTGCTGAAAGGCTTTCGCGATGCGCGCGGCAATGCGCTGGCGCTGATAACCGGCAGCCTGACAGGGGTGGCCGGTTATATTATTTGCTGGTGGCTGGGCGGTTATCAGGGGGCCCGGCAGCTGATTACCGTGCTCGGCGTACTGGCTGGCGCAGGCATTTTTAATGGCGTGACCGCCAGCGTGGCGCAGCTGCAGCATGAACCTGCGCAGCTGCGGGCGCTGACCGGTACGGCCTCTGCGATGGTGCTGGGCTTTTCGGCGCTGCTGGCCGCGGGTCTGCTGCTGGGGGCGGCACCGGTCAGCCGGATGCTGGCTGTTCTATAACCTGTCAGATAACAATCAGCGTACCGTGATTAGCTCTCTGCTGAGCTACTTTGCCTGATGTCGCTGGCAAAAGCATCGGTCTGGACCGCGACCTCCACGCTGGTAAAAATTGCGGCTGGCCTGCTGGTGATAAAGCTGCTGGCGCTGAGTTTCGGTCCGGAAGGCGTCGGGCAGGCGGGCAACTTGTAATGCGCATATGTTCTATCTGAAACTGCGCGATAGTGACGATCGCGAAGCGCTGATACGCTGGATGAAAGAAGCGGCGATCCTCACGGTGTTTCACTACATTCCGCTGCATACGTCGCCTGCCGGTGAGCGATTTGGCCGCTTCCACGGTGAAGATCGCGTCACCACACGCGACAGCGAGCGCCTGCTGCGCCTGCTTAAATATACCTGGCGCGATATCGGCTCAAGCTACCTGATGGCCGATCTGCAGGCAGCCTATCTCTGGGCGCAGCTAGAAGCGGCGCAGACTATTAACCAGCAGCGACTGCGACTGTGGCAGCGCTACTACGACGCGCTGCAGCCGCTGGCGGCTCAGGGGCGGATCGCGCTGCCGGCAGTGCCGGATAGCTGCCGTCTCGTCATGTCACAGTATAAAGGCCGCGCGCTTGGCACCATCGGGCACATCGGCTGCTTTAGCTTTCACGAAACGAAAAATTACACCGCCGGAGGTGAAGGCGGTGCGACGCTGATAAATGATGCAGCGCTCACCGAGCGTGCTGAAATTATCCGGGAAAAAGGCACCAACCGCAGTCAGTTTTTCCGTGGTCAGGTGGCGCGCGGCGCCACCATTGTCTTTGTTGACGTGCGCCCGGATACGATGAACATTGATGAGACACTGATTGAGGCTGCGATCACGCCGAAAACGCGCGCTATCGTACCGGTACACTATGCGGGCGTGGCGTGTGAAATGGACACCATTATGGCGCTGGCCGCAAAGCATCAGCTTTATGTCATTGAAGATGCTGCACAGGACAAGCTGTGCGGTGACGGCGGCTTTACCCGCCGCTGCCAGCAGTGGATGGAGCAGCATTTTGGCAGTAAAAAAGTGCTGCTGACGCCCTCCTGCACCGCCTCGCTGGAGATGGCCGCGCTGCTGATCAACATCGAGCCCGGTGATGAAGTGATCATGCCGAGCTATACCTTTGTCTCCACCGCAAACGCGTTTGTGCCGCCGGGTGCGCCAGCTGGCGCAGCTGCGAGTTGCCACGCAGCTCAGCAATCTTGCAGCGATGCGCCTCTATTTACGCTGCGGTGCCCGGCTGGAAAGCACCGCCTACTGGTTTTACAGGAAAGCATCATGATCCCTTTTAACGCGCCCCCTGTGGTGGGCACTGAAACAGACTATATGCAGTCGGCGATGGCCAGCGCCGCAGTGGATTGAAAACGCGGTGCGCGGCACCTTCGATCACCAGTGTCTGATCGCCTGCGATGAACAGGGCAGCCTGCAGGGCTTTGTCTCCCTGCGTGAAGTGAACGGCGATGTGCGTATCGGACTGCTGGCGGTGCTGCCTGATGCCCGGTCGCAGGGTATTGGCCAGCGTCTGCTGCTGGCTGCGGCTGACTGGCTCTGCCAGCACGGCTTTCAGCTGGTTGAGGGAGAAGCCGATCTGACGTTACCGCTGACGCAGACGGCGCGTCAGCCTGGCGTACGAATTGCGCGTGAGGCGCAAATCCCGGCGTTGCGTGCCGCCGCTGCAGAAGCCTTCAGCCAGAGCCGGTTTCGTGCCCCGTGGTTTGACGCGGCCGACAGCGGCCGGTTTTATCCGGCCAGTATCTGCTGGATATTTTACATGCCCGTCCGCGTCAGTATTGATCCCCTTGAGTGGGAGAGTGACTTCTTTCATCAGCCCACGGCGCGCCTGACGCTGCAGGGTGAACTAACGTTGCCGCAGGCGCTGCAGCAGGCGACAGGCCTGCTGCAGATAAAAGTGCCGGCAGAGCAGACCGCGGCGATTGATGCGTTGAGCTGCTGGGTCGCGGGTTCGCCTGGCTGGATACCGGTACGCATGACAGCCTGGTTGAAGCCAGCGTCTTTGTGCAGACGGTAGAAAAGCGGCAGGGATTCAAGATAGCCTGCCTGGAAGAGATTGCCTGGCGCAACGGCTGGCTGAGCGATGCTCAGCTACAGGCGGCAGGCGAGGCGTTAACCAAAACCGGCTAGGAATTTGATGAGGCGTTTAATGCGCTTTCAATCGAAGAGAAGCCGGCGCAGCCAAAATCGCGCTGGGCGGTGACCGGACTCTATTTTTACGATCGCCGCGTGGTGGAGTTTGCAAAGCGCGTCCAGCCCTCGGCGCGCGGTGAGCTGGAGATTACGGCGATTAACCAGATGTACCTGGAGGCTGGCTCACTCTCTGAGCCAAGCCCCGATGGACTGGCGCAGGCGTTTATTATTGGTGAATCGTTTATTGGTGACGACCACTGCTGTCTGGTGCTGGGCGACAATCTCTACTTTGGTCAGGGTTTTAGTCCGAAGCTGAAAAAAGTGGCTGCCCGAACGGAAGGCGCGACGCTCTTCGCTTACCAGGTGATGGATCCCGAGCGGTTCGGCGTGGTGCATCCGATTACCCGCGCAATTTCCAAGCAGCTGCTGCCGGTGTATGACAAGCCGATGATCTATTATCCCCTTTCTGTCCTGATGCTGGCAGGCATCCGCGATGTGTTGATCATTACCACGCCTGAAGACCGGGCGCACTTTGAGCGTCTGCTGGGGGATGGCAGTGAGTTTGGTGTCCGGCTCTCCTATGCTGAACATGGACGCCACAGGAAACCTTTGAGAGCGGCATACGTAAAACGGTGGAGTGGTATCTGGCCAACCCGCAGTGGTGGCAGGCTATTCTCAACGGCAGCTATCGCGCTGAACGCCTCGGCTTAACCGCATCGCGCTGAAGCAGAGCCAGAAGGAGCAATGATGAAAGGTATTATTCTGGCGGGTGGTTCAGGAACGCGCCGTACAATATTGGCGGGCATAATGAGCGACGTAATCTTGAGGTAGTGCACGCCCTGTGCGATCTGCTCGATGAGCTTGCCGCCGGGCAGCGTCCTGCGGCGATTAACAGCTACCGCGAGCTGATCGCCTTTGTTAGCGACCGTCCCGGACACGATCTGCGTTACGCCATCGATGCCAGCAAAATTGCCCGCGAGCTGGGGATCGTCACCAACTGCTCCAATAATTATGGCCCGTGCCATTTTCCGGAGAAGCTGGTCCCGCTGACTATCATCAATGCGCTGGCGGGCAAGGCGCTGCCGGTCTACGGCAACGGCAGCCAGATCCGCGACTGGCTCTATGTGGAAGATCATGCGCGCGCGCTCTATACCGTTGTCAGTCACGGCACAGCAGGAGAGACTCAGGCGATGGAGAGCACGCGCAAAGCTGGCTTCCTGCTGCACCATATTTCCACAGACGAAGTCTTTGGCGATCTGCACGGTACGGATGATTTTTTCACCGAAACCACGCCTTATGCGCCGAGCAGCCCCTACTCCGCATCAAAAGCCAGCAGCGATCATCTGATGCGTGCCTGGATGCGAACGTACGGACTGCCGGTCCCGCGTTTTGCCTTTGAACAGGTTGATATCTGTAACCGGCCGGAGCTTGATCGGGTGCTGGCGCAGTATCAGCCCGACTGCGTAATGCATCTGGCAGCAGAAAGCCACGTCGACCGCTCGATTGATGGGCCATTTGCCTTTATCGAAACCAATATTGTCGGCACTTATCATCTGCTGGAAGCGGTACGCCACTACTGATGCGCAGATTGCCCAGCCGTGGATTGTCGATACCAAAGGGGTATGGCGATGAAACGCTTTCTGATCACCGGCGGCGCGGGATTTATAGGCTCAGCGCTGGTGCGCTTTCTGATTGAAAGCACGGAGCATCAGGTCGTGGTGGTGGATAAGCTAAGCTACGCCGGCAATCTGGCGTCGCTGGCGGGCGTGCAGCAGCAGTGAGAGCCCGGCAATGGCGGTCGCGCAGCGCATTGCGGCGTGGCACAGCGGAGAGACCTGGGTTGTCGAGCCGCACGTTACGTCGATTCCTGACCGGCTGGGGCAGGACGCCTCGCTGGTATCCGTGGAGCAGGCGCTACAGCAGGCTGACATTCTGGTGATGCTGGTTGATCATGCACAGTTCCGGGCCATTGACGCGTTTATTGTGGCGCAGAACCCGCAGCAGGCGCGGCTGATTCGCACCGCGCGTGAAGTGAATGATGCCAAACCTGGCTGGGTACTGGAGCAGGCAAAACAGGCGCTGGCGGAGTGCGCGACGCAGAGCGATAAGCGCGCCAGCGAGATCGCTATTGCCTGTTTCGGGCTGGCGTTTAAGCCCGATATCGACGATCTGCCTACGGCGGAGATGTGCAAGCTGACGGAAAACAGCTTCCGCGATGTCAATATCGCTTTTGCTAATGAGCTGTCGCTGATCTGCGCCGATCAGAAGATCAACGTCTGGGAGCTGATTGCGCTGGCGAACCGGCATCCGCGCGTCAATATTCTGCAGCCCGGACCGGGCGTGGGCGGACACTGTATTGCCGTCGACCCGTCTCTGCGTTTTCCTCAGCATGAGGGCGAGAGCGATATCTTTATCGCCTACTGTCCGGAGCGGGTGCTGCCCGGCAAGGTGATGACCGAACTGCTGGAGAACGATCGCGTGATTGGCGGCATGACGCCCGCCTGTTCGGCGCGTGCCAGCGAGCTGTACCGTATTTTCCTGCGCGGAGCCTGCGTTGAAACCAACGCGCTAGAACCGGCAGATGCGTTTCTGATCGCTGTCCCCACGCCCTTTATGAACGATCATCAGCCAGACCTGAGCTTTGTCCGCGCGGCCGCGCTGTCGCTGGCACCGGTACTGAAAACAGGCGATCTGGTGATTCTGGAGTCGACTTCGCCGGTCGGCGCCACAGAGCAGATGGCGGAATGGCTGGCCGAGGCGCGTCCCGGCGTGATCGGACTGGGTTACATCGGGCTGCCAACGGCAGCCGTTTTCGCTTCAAGGGGAAAGCAGGTCGTGGGCGTGGATGTCAATCTGCGCGCCGTTGAAACCATTAACCGGGGGGAAATCCACATCGTGGAGCCCGATCTCGGCGAGGTGGTCCGGCAGGCGGTGCAGCAGGGGCTGCTGCGCGCCACCACGACGGGTCGCGGCAGGGACGGTAAAACTGGTTGGCACCGATGTCGATACCATTGTCGCTGAAGTCACCCTGCTGCTGCAGGACGAAGAGGCGTGGCAGAGTATGAGCCGGGCACACAACCCTTATGGCGACGGCCACGCCTGCGCACGCATTCTGCAGGCGCTGAACAACAACAGAGTTTAATTATGTCTTTTAATACCATTTCTCAGCGAGCCGGTTAACCGGATACTTAGCGGTATCGACAATATTATTCTGATCGAACCGCAGGAGTATCTGCCGTTTGTCTGGTTGATGAACCGTGCCTGGCTGATCCTCACCGATTCCGGCGGAATTCAGGAAGAGGCGCCGTCGCTGGGAAAACCGGTGCTGGTGATGCGCGATACCACGGAGCGGCCGGAAGCGCTGACCAACGCCGATCTCAATGCCCGCCTGGCGGCGCACTATCCGTTTCTGGAATCGGACAAAAAGCTGATCCTGGTTACCGGTCACCGGCGCGAAAGTTTTGGTAAGGGCTTTGAGCGTATCTGCAGTGCGCTGGCGCAGATTGCGCGCCTTCATCCGCAGGCGCAGATCGTCTATCCGGTGCATCTCAATCCCAACGGTTTACGCACCGGTAATCTGATGTCGCCCTGGCCGGAGGAGGCTAACCGCACGCTCACAGGCCATCTGGCAAGCTATCACTTCACGCCGACCACCACATCGCGGCAGAACCTGCTGCGGGAAAACCTGCCTGATGCGCGTATCTTTGTCACCGGCAATACGGTAATCGACGCGCTGCTGTGGGTGCGCGATCGCGTGCAGCCCGATTACGATTTAAATATCATGCGCCCGGAGCAGGGGCTGACCGAGATTACCTGCCGTATTCTGCAGGGCATGAAAACCGTTTTAGCCGATTTTAAACCTGATGTGGTGCTGGTGCACGGTGATACCACCACCACGCTGGCTGCCAGCCTGGCGGCCTTTTATCAGCAGATCCCGGTGGGACACGTCGAGGCTGGCCGCGCGCGTTATCAGCTATTCGCCAATAAGAGAATCAGCGTGAAAGTACTGACTGTATTTGGCACCCGTCCTGAAGCCATCAAAATGGCGCCGCTGGTGCAGGCACTGGCGCAGGATGCTGCGTTTGAATCCCGCCTGTGCGTCACCGCACAGCACCGTGAAATGCTCGATCAGGTGCTGCATCTGTTTCAGCTGCTTTGAGCTATGATCAAAACAGGGCGATGCTGAGCACGTTACAGGCTGGCCCACGCCTTGATAAACAGTTCCAGACTTACCGCTACCTGCGCACGCCGGAAGAGCCCGTTTCACGCGACAGCCCGCGCCGTCTGTTTATGATGGTGATGTGGGGAGCGATCGGGGCGCTGGTCGGAGCGGGTGTGGCGCTGGTGCGCCTGGCGGTGGCGCAGGCGGTGTACGATCGCCAGCGTCAGCGCATTGAGCAGGCGCTGAAGCTCGCCAGTCAGCAYGGTATTACCGATAACCGTGCGCCTGCTGCAGGTGAGAGCCTGCCAGAGAGCGATCGCTTTTTACTGGGCCAGCAGCGGCTACAGGCGCAGCTCGATATGCTGCAGGCCAGCGGCCCCGCCTACGTGTTTATGCCGGCAGATAGCGCGCACAACACGCTTGATACGGTGCGGCTGGTGGCAGAAACCGCCGGTGATGCTAACAATCTTCTGCGTCAGTATATTGCTTACGCCAGCGAGCGTGCGGCACGCCATCTGAATGAAGAGCTGAAAGGCGCATGGCAGGCGCGTAACGTGCAGCTGCAGTCGCAGGTTGACCGGCAGCTTATCCACAGCAATGCGCTGAGCCTGAATAATCCGGCCCCTACCGTAATGGATGAGGTCTATCAGGAGTTCACCATGCAGCTCGCTTCATGGGATACGCGGCGCGATTTCTGGCAGCAGACCGACTATTTTAAAAGCCGTAAAAGTGGTAATGCGCATAATGATGCGGCCTTGCTGGACGATATGATCACCAACATCCTGGATATTCGCGGCCTGGGCTGCACGCTGTGGCGCGGTAAACGCTGGATAGCGGGCTGCGCTGTTCTGTTTGCCCTGCTGGCCTGGCTCGCTTCAATGCTGATGAAGCAGGCGTGGAGCACCACGGCAGTCACCGACCGGCCTACGGTTAACATGCTGGGCGACTACTATGTACAGCAGCAGTTTCTGAACAACCTCGAACCTGAGTGGGTCATGCTGGTGCTCTTCCTGGTAGCATTTCTGCTCTATGGCTACTGCATTAAACACGCGTGGCGTATGGCACGAATGATTCGCCGTCTCAAGCGCAGATGGAATCAAGCGCATATCAATAAAACATGACCTGGATAAGCATCAGATAAGGACACCGCTGTTATGAACTCTGTTGTGGAGAACGAACACATCCCGCTGATGGATATGGTGGCTATCATGTATCGCCGGCTGCGCAAGGGCATGAGTCCATTCTCAGCCGACAGGCAACATATTCACCATCTCATCATGCGTGCCGGTTTCTCGTCACGTCAGGCTTTTTTACTGATCACGCTGGCGGCGGCGCTGCTGGCAGGCATCGGCGTGCTCGGCGAATATCTGGCGTTCAGAATGTGGTGTTTTGCCATGATCGCCGCCACTATTCCCTATATTTTGCTGAACCTCGGTTTTCTGGGCAAACGCTATAAAGTGTTTATGGGTGATGCCGGCAGCACCATGATCGGTTTCACCATTATCTGGATCCTGCTGGAAACGACACAGGGCCTGAGCCATCCTATTACGCCGGTAACAGCGCTGTGGCTGATCGGGAGTCTCGGTTTTATTGTGGGTCCGGTGGAGATTGTCGTCGGTCCCTTTGGCTACGTATTAACGCTGTTCGCCGTCTGGGCGGCAATTAATGCGTTTAACATGGTCGACGGTATCGATGGTCTGCTGGGCGGACTCTCCTGCGTAACGTTCGGTGCAATGGGGATCATTCTCTATTTTGACGGCATGACCAGCCTGGACGTTTACGCTGGCGTTTGCTTCGCTTTCCTTATTACGCAGTCCTATATGCCGAACGGCCTGCTCTATCTCTTCTGTGCCGGCGTGCTGGTGCTGGTCGGCGCACTCGACGATCGCTTTGATATCAGCGTAAAGTTTCGCGCCTGTATGCAGGCGATTATCGCCGTTGTCATGATGTATGGCGCCAAGCTCTATTTGCGCTTATTGTTGTCCACGATTTTAGCTGAGAGCGTTAATGTGAATTTACTCACTATGGGTGCAGAGCTGGGTTTAACTTTTCTCTTCTCTCTGGCATTCCTTTTTATGGCCCGTAAGGTCGCAAAAAAAATCGGATTAGTTGATAAGCCTAATGCAAGGAAAAAGCATCAGGGCGTTATCCCTCTCGTTGGCGGTATTTCTTGTTACGCAGGTAATAAATCGGCATTATTTCTGTTAAACGCCACGGCTTATCGTGGCGTTTTTTATTTGTGCGCATTAGGATTAGGCGAGTCAGAAAAGTTTTAGAATGACGCAAGCAGAAAGGCGGCGATTTTTTCAGCAACCGCGCGCGCTGCGGCCTGGTCAGACAGGGATATACAGCAATAACCGGGATTTTTTCCGGTACCCGTAAAGAAGAGCTGCTCACCTCTCAGGAAGAGCTGCAGAAGATGTGGATCCTGCGCAAAATTATTCACCCGATGGGCGAGATTGACGCGATGGAGTTCCTCATCAACAAGCTGGCGATGACCAAAACCAACGATGAATTCTTCGACATGATGAAGCGTTCATAAGCGGTTAAAAGCGAAACAATGATACCGAAGCGTTTCTTCGGTGCAGCACGTAACGTGGAAGAGGGCGGTAGCCTGACTATCATCGCCACAGCGCTGGTTGATACCGGTTCGAAAATGGATGAAGTCATTTACGAAGAGTTTAAAGGTACAGGTAACATGGAACTGCACCTGTCGCGTAAGATTGCGGAAAAACGCGTCTTCCCGGCAATTGACTACAACCGAACCTTCGATGAGCCTGCATCCCGCCACGTGCAGGTTGCTGAAATGGTCATCGAAAAGGCCAAGCGCCTGGTCGAGCATAAAAAAGATGTCATCATCCTGCTCGACTCAATCACCCGTCTGGCGCGTGCGTATAACACCGTGGTTCCTGCCTCAGGTAAAGTCCTGACCGGTGGTGTTGATGCCAACGCCCTGCATCGAGCGTCGCCAATTGGCCGCGGCCAGCGTGGCCTGATTGTGGCACCGCCAAAAGCGGGTAAAACCATGCTGCTGCAGAACATTGCGCAGAGCATTGCGTATAATCATCCGGATTGCGTCCTGATGGTGCTGCTGATTGATGAGCGCCCGGAAGAAGTGACCGAGATGCAGCGTCTGGTTAAAGGTGAAGTTATCGCCTCCGGTAAAATCCGTCCGCCAAAAGAGGGTGAGCGCTATTTTGCCCTGCTGAAAGTTAACGAAGTTAACTACGACAAGCCGGAAAACGCCCGCAGTAAGATTCTGTTCGAAAACCTCACGCCGCTGCACGCTAACAGTCGTCTGCGTATGGAGCGGGGTAATGGCTCAACTGAAGACTTAACCGCTCGCGTGCTGGATCTGGACATTATTTTCGCCATCCTCAAACAACATGCGAAGAGCGGCGAAGACATCTTTGGTGATGGCGTGCTGGAGATATTGCAGGACGGATTTGGATTCCTCCGTTCCGGAGACAGCTCCTACCTCGCCGGTCCTGACGATATCTATGTTTCCCCCAGCCAGATTCGTCGTTTTAACCTGCGTACCGGCGACACCATTTCCCCGAGCAGTGTTGAAAAAGAGCCATTAACAGGCATGGAATTTTTGCCATACCATTCACGACAATCATTTCGAGAATTACCCCGAGTTTAAGAACCCATCACTATGAATCTTACCGAATTAAAGAATACGCCGGTTTCTGAGCTGATTACTCTCGGCGAAAATATGGGGCTGGAAAACCTGGCGCGCATGCGCAAACACCTGGACGCCGCTGGTCAGGCGTGCTAATTTGACGATACTGCATTACGCACTTACCTTTGTAGTTTGCATCTAAAGATTTCTCTTGTCAGACCCCGCTCGAGTTGAACGTTTTTGTGGTTTGGCAATCTGACGGCTAGCATACCCGGCATCATCTTTCGACCGTCTCTCGCTTCCTATCGCTCTATCAGACGATACCCCGAACATTGATGAGAACCCAGGTACCGCGCCAAAATATGGCATCCGTGGTATTCCGACCCTGCTGCTGTTTAAAAACGGCGAAGTGGCGGCAACTAAAGTGGGTGCGCTGTCTAAAGGCCAGCTGAAAGAGTTCCTGAACGCCAATCTGGCGTAAGCGCAACGCGCTCTGTTCCGCAGTGGTGAATTTTTTCGCCACTAATAATCTTTGGAGTTAAACATGAGCAGCGATAAAATCGTTCACCTCACCGATGACAGTTTCGATACTGACGTGCTGAAAGCCGAGGGTGTTACCCTGGTTGACTTCTGGGCTGAATGGTGTGGTCCTTGCAAAATGATCGCCCCGATCCTCGATGAAGTTGCTGAAGAGTACGACGGTAAGCTTACCATCGCCAAGCGGGCGTGCAGTGCTGAAAGCCTTTGCTATCAAGGGCTTCCACGACCTGAGGGTGCAGGGCGAAGTCGGAAAACTTCTGTTCGGTTAAGTGTGTTTTGCTCATAGTGTGGTAGAATATCAGCTTACTATCGCTTTACGAAAGCGTATCCGATGAAATAAAGTTAACCAACGTTGGTATATTTTACGCCAATTCGCCAGGTATCTGTACGGCCAGCTCGCGCGTAGGGGCCATGATCAGCGCACGTGGCTGATTAACCTGGCGCCCTTCAGCAGCAGGGTGAGAAAGAAGATAATGAAACGTTGACGTCAGAAACGCCATCGTTTTGCCGGTACCGGTTTGCGCCTGACCCGCAACATCACGCCCTGAAAGCGCAAAAGGCAGTGCGAGCGCCTGGATTTCGTCCAGCACCACAACCTGAATAGCGCCCAGATTCACATGGTTCTGTTTTGCGTAATCAATCAGACGTCCGGTAGTGCCCACCAGGATGTCGACACCGTCAGCGAGCACTTTAAGCTGCTTGTCATAGCCGTCGCCGCCGTAAGCCAGACCCATTTTCAGGCCGGTCGCTTTAGCCAGCGGCTCCGCATCGGCGTGATTGATGCGGTGGCCGGTTTTCTGTTCCGGTTCCACTTCGACATATTCCGCGTTGTTCATATGCTCAAACGCCAGTTCCCGGACGCGGTAAGAGAGCGTTGCGGAAAACAGCATGCTCAGACGCTGCGTGGCAGGCGGCATGCGGCGGAATAGCCAGCGAATATCTTTAATAAAGCCGAGATCGAACATGCGATCGGCAATGCGCAGGCGCTTTTTCTGCGGGACATCACCGGTCAGCAGACCGACGCGATGACCGTCGGCGGCCAGATGGCCCCAGATATCTTCACAGCGATACTTGGTGTTAGCAAAGATGATGGCGCGATCGGGCCACTCTTCTTCGATCAGCGTCTGCAGCAGACGCATCTTCTCTTCATTGGATGGATAGAAGAGCTCTTCTTACTCTTCACACGCGAGGCTGATAGAGTGTCCGCTGGCGCCGGCACGGCCGGTACGACCAATACGGTGAACGTAATCTTCGCGATCGTCCGGCAGATCGTAGTTAAAGACGTGCGTTACGGCCGGAATATGCAGACCGCGCGCCGCAACATCCGTTGCTACCAGAATATCCACGTCGCCTTTGGTGAAATCATCGAGTGGGCGTTTACGGTTATGGTTACGGGGCGCGCTGCTCCGGCGATTACTGTTATTGCCGCCGCGACGCTGACCGTTGCCGGTGCGGTTGCGCTGCAGACGTTTTGCCGGTGGCAGATCGCTGAGCAGCGCATCGCTGTTGTATTTGCTGACCGGAATGCCGTGACCGATATACTCCTCAATCGCGGGCAGATTCAGCGCATGCCAGCCGCGCTGCATCGCCTCAGCAGAGAGTTCGCTGTCAGCATTAAGTCCTGCTGCCAGCCGGACTTTGCGCTTGATGCGCGCCACGGTCTGAATAGTGCCGGAAACTTCACGCACCACCAGCATATGAAAGCTGTTAGACCCGAGGTCGATCGCTGCATAGAGTGATGATGCGCTTAGCATGTGGGATTAACCGGTCGTATGGGCCACGCCCTGATAGATCAGGCGCGCTTCTTCCTCACCGCTGATAACATTGACCGGACAGCCCAGGATCGCTTCAGCGGTGGTCAGAAAGTCTGGCGCGTTGCGTGCGATGCGCAGCGTGGCGGTCGCCACCACGCGGATCTGCTCTGGCGGGATATCCTGCAGCTGTTCCGAAAACAGCTTCAGGCACTGCAGCATGTCGCGCGCCGCCTGTTCTGCCCGGTCAAAATTGTCCTGCGTCAGATGGCGATTGCTGAAAAAACGCTCCAGCCAGGTGACGCAGCCCATTGAAAGGCTGAACAGCGTGGTTGCGTGCGAACCTTCACCGGTAACCAGTTCGGTGCTGCCGCCGCCAATATCGACTACCAGACGCTGGTCGGAGCCGCCATCCAGCGTCAGCCCTTCAATTTCCAGCTCTTCCAGCTTGCCGCACTGAATAGCGCGCTGCTTCAGCTGCTGCAGTTTACTCAGGGTGATACGCTCATCCATCCCCTGCGCCACCATGATCTCCTGCAGAGCCTGAACCGTACCGGATGCACCGACGCAGACCTGCCATCCTTTCTCACGCAGCGCCGCTACCACGGGGTGTTCCACATCGATAGAAAAACGGCGCTGCACATTATGCAGCGTACGGCTGCGGATATCGCGATTGACCGGCAGATGGAGCATGCCATACACCAGACCTTCGCGCAGCGCGCCGCCTGCCAGCGTCATGCTATCAATATTCAGTTCGTTGAAAATGGCGATGAGAATCGACAAACCGCTGGGAAAGACCAGCGCACGGGCGGGCGTAAAGCCAGGCAGATCGAGATGGCGGATCAGATAGGCGGCGTGCCGGGGAGCCTGACGAAAATCGACGCTCAGGCCAATTTCGTGTACGGCACAGGCGCTTAACAGCAGATCGCGACAGCGCTGGTCAAGCTTCCAGCTCTGGCTGACCTGACGAAAAAAACGTTCAGCCAGCTGCTGCACCCGGTCAGCGAGCGTATCCTCTTCTGCCAGTAAGCGTACCGCCGGAAGCGTATCGTCACGGCGACGCGTGGAGAAGATAATCGCCAGGCGCAGCAGGCGGCTCAGACGTTCTGCCGTACGCGGCGGCACGGCATTTTGCTGCGCCAGCAGAGCCAGATCGATACTGCCGCTCTGGTTCTGCAGCAAACAGGCGAGCACTTTTTTCTGGGAGCGCGTTAAAACCGGGCAAACCCGGGTGGCCGGGTTGCGGGCAATGCTGGCGAATGCAAAAAAGTAGTGGCAGCCGTCACGTCATCAGGAGAAGGTCAGGAGCCAGTGAACGTAGGACTGAAAGTGGCTCTCCTGCTCCAGCAGCTCGGCGCGCAGCGGATGCGCCTCCAGCCAGCCCGCCGGCAGCGTAAGGTGTGATGAGAACAACATCGAAGAGGAGCGGCGTCTCGCCTATGTAGGCATTACGCGCGCACAGAAAGAGCTGACCTTTACGCTCTGCCGGGAGCGTCGCCAGTATGGTGAGCTGATTCGTCCTGAACCCAGCCGTTTTTTGCTGGAACTGCCGCAGGATGACGTCGAGTGGGAGCGTGAGAAAAAAGTGGTAAGCGCAGAAGATGAGCTGAATGAGCCCATGACGCTGGCACAGGTTGTCACGCGCTTTACCCTGCGCGATATGATGGAGCGGGGAGAGAGTGATGAAGATCTCGACCAGGTTCAGTTGATGACGCTGCACGCATCAAAAGGGCTGGAATTTCCCTATGTCTACCTGGTCGGCATGGAAGAAGGTCTGTTGCCGCATCAGAGCAGCATACTGCAGCGTTTTACCCACTGGCTGAATGAGATTGTGCAGCTGACTGAACGGGAGCCGATTAGCGCGGTGCGCGATCTGATCCGCGGTATCGACTATCAGAGCTGGCTGTTTGAGACCTCCGGCAGTCCGAAAGCCGCAGAGATGCGGATGAAAAACGTCAATACGCTGTTCCAGTGGATGACGGAAATGCTTGAAGGACTGGCCTATCTGCGCGTGCTGACTAATCAGGATGACGACAGCGCGTTTCTGCGCATCGTAAATACGCCGCGTCGCGAAATCGGCCCGGCCACGCTGCAGAAGCTGGGTGAGTGGGCCACGCTGCGTAATAAGAGCCTGTTTAATGCCAGTTTTGACATGGGGCTGGCTCAGACGCTAAGCGGGCGCGGTCTGGAGCACGACCACGAAGCGGAGCGCGTAACCGGCGAGCTGATCGCACATCACTTTATCAACCGCACCCAGTATAAAGATTACGCCATTCTCTATCGCGGCAATCATCAGTCGCGCGTGTTTGAAAAGCTGCTGATGCAGAACCGCATTCCCTACCGTATTTCCGGCGGCACTTCGTTCTTTTCACGCCCGGAGATCAAGGATCTTCCGCAAAACCTGGTGCTGCTGAAAGAGGACTTTCCGGCGCTGGAGGTCGTGAAGCTGGAGCAGAACTATCGCTCCACGCAGCGTATTCTCAAAGCGGCTAATATATTGATCGCCAATAACCCGCACGTGTTTGAAAAGCGTCTCTTTTCTGAACTGGGGTCAGGCGAATCGCTGAAGGTGCTGAGCGCGAATAATGAACTGCCCACGCTGCTGCTGCAGCGTAATGAGGCGGTACGCGAACGCTGGCAGCAGCGTATTCGCTATCTGCTGGTGGATGAGTATCAGGATACCAACACCAGCCAGTATGAGCTGGTAAAACTGCTGGTCGGCGCGCGCGCGCGATTTACCGTGGTGGGCGATGACGACCAGTCTATCTACTCCTGGCGCGGGGCGCGCCAGTGGCTGGAAGAGGATAAAACACAGCTGCAGCAGCTGATTGCCACGATCTCTAACTGGAAAAATGATCTGATCGATCCGCAGGGTGCGGCAGCAATAGCAAAATCCCAGCGTGACCAGATATTTGCGCACTGCTATCAGCTCTATGATCGGCATCTCAAATCGTGCAACGTGCTCGATTTTGACGATCTCATCCTGAATAAGGCGTCGCGCGAAATGAAAGAGCGCGTGGCGCAAACGCTGGGACGCAAAGAGGCGCGCGGCCTGATGATTTCAACCTTTCATACGCTGGGGCTGGAGATTATCAAGCGTGAATATGCCGCGCTGGGGATGAAATCGAGCTTTTCGCTGTTTGACGACCAGGATCAGCTGGCGCTGCTGAAAGAGCTGACSAGGCCTGTCTGATTCAATCGAGTGATGTTTTTTATGCGTTTAAACCCCGGCCAACAACGTGCTGTCGAATTTGTCACCGGCCCCTGCCTGGTGCTGGCGGGGGCGGGGTCCGGTAAAACCCGCGTCATTACCAATAAAATCGCTCACCTGATCCGCGAATGCGGCTATCAGGCGCGCCACATTGCTGCGGTGACGTTTACATCTAGCTGCGCCAGCAGGGCTTTCGCCTGTGCTTCCTCTTTCACAAGGATATGTAAAGCTGCTGCGGTTTTCGCCATGGTGCTCTCCTGTTATGTATAATGTGCGGCGCATTATAGCGTAGTGCGCGTCAGTTGCAGGGGCGCCATTGATGGCGACCTTTGCGTTCAGGTACGCACCCTGCGACGCGATGTAATTCTGCGCCATAGCACCTTAATGATGTGGTAACCAAACGCGGTTTTTACCGGTCCGTAAGGCTTCAGCAGCGGGCAGGTAAAAACCGCTTTATCAAAAGCCGGCACCATCTGTCCCTGACGAAACTCGCCCAAATCACCGCCGTTGCGTCCGGACGGGCAGGTTGAATGTTTTTTTGCCAGCTGCTGAAAGTTGCCTCCTTTCACGTGCGCGGAACCTTTAAAAATCCGGATGCCGGGGTTAAAACCGGGCCGCTTATTGCACGCGGTGCGGCGGCCGTAGCGCTGGGGGCGGTTGTGGCACCGGCTGCCGCGCTGCTGGCGCTGATTTCACCCAGCGACACCGACGCTAATCAGTGCAGCAATGTGCTGCAGCAGATGAAGAGCCAGAAGTGATTAACTAATGAAGTGCGCATCAACTGTGCCGCCACCGATCTTACGCTGCGCCAGGGCGTCGCAACGCCGCGCCTGTTCGTGTTTGATACCGAAAATGCGGTAATCAACGTCACCGGCAACGTTAACTTTGCCAGCGAGCGACTCGATCTGTCGGTAAATCCTGAGAGCAAAGGCATTCGCATTATTACGCTGCGTTCTCCGCTCCCCGCCATGCAGCGCAGCCTGGGCCAGCTCAACGGAGACGCAACGCTAAGCGGTACCGGCAATTCGGTTGCCGCACTGCTGGGCAGCAGCAACGGTCAGCTGCGCCTGCTGATGAACGATGGCCTCATCAGCCGCAGCCTGATGGAAATTGCCGGGCTTAACGTCGGAAACTACGTGGTGGGTAAACTGTTTGGTGATTGCAAGCTGCCGCTCAGCGACCTCTATACGCATCTGACGCTGGAAAAAGGCGATCTGTTGCTTGATCCGCTGCGCTTCGGCATGGCCGGCGGCAATATCAATACCACTATCCGGCTTGAGGGCAGCCGTTCACCGATGCGCGGCCGCGCCGATCTGCACGCGCGCAAACTGCAGCTGCGCCAGCTGTTCCCTGATGTATGCATGGCCGATCTCGGCCCGCTGATTGGCGTTGATTCCGGTAAAGGGAGTGAGAAAACGGCGCGGGCGAAGGCGCAGCGTGGTGAAGCCGCCACGCAGCCTGCCGATCGCGTGCTGCCTTACGATAAGTTTGAAACCAAAAGCTGGGATGCGATGGATGCCGACGTGAAGTTTAGCGGCAAGCGCATTGAGCACAGCGGCGTGCTGCTGCCTGATACCCCCCCTTATGAAACTGACGGTCATCTGACTGCCCGCTTTAATGACGCCAAAGGCGCGCTGTTCCGCTATGAAAAGTTTAATGGCCATATCGGTGACAGTGATATCCATGGATCGCTCACCTATCGTCAGGGCAAACCCCGGCCGAAGCTGAGCGGCGAACTCACTTCCCGTCAGCTGCTTTCCGGCGACGGCAGAATTGGCGGCATGCTTTCACTGCGCAGCAAAACCACGCCATTTCCGCTGCAGGCCGATCTGCGTAACGGCACCACGCGGGTAAGGCTGGAAGGCACGCTGCAGGATCCGCTGAACCTGGGCGGGCTGGATGTGCGCCTGCGATTTTCCGGCGATACGCTGGCCAATCTCTATGGCTTAACCGGCATGGATAATATTCTGTTTGATCAGGGGCAGCTGCGCTACCGCGATGCGATCAACAAAGCGGATGTAACGGTGAATATCAACTCACTCGGTAAACCCGTGCCTTATGCTCAGGTTACCGGCGGCGATGATAAGCAGAAAGGCGCTGGCGATTTTGTTTTTGGCTGGCAGGCGAAAGGCACCTATAACCAGCAGCCGGTGGTACACCTGCAGCGCGTTGATGCGACGCTGGCCCCCCTGGCGCTGCTGCACAAAGAGATCTACCTGCCCTGGATCAAGCTGCAGCAGCCCGACGCGCGTCTGATACAGCTCGCCAGCAAGAAGAATAACTGGACATTTACGCTCGCCAGTAGCGAAAACAGCGAGGCTGACGCGGCTCCCTCAGCCTGGTCATTCTACTGGAACCGCCTGAAACCAACCATTAATCAGAAAGTGTCAGCAGAGCTGAACCGTCCTTTCGCGATACGCGGCGACCTTGGCGTACACTGGGCGCGTAACCGCGCTGAGCCGGGCTGGCGCAGCTGGATCCCCTGGCCGCAGGTACACGCTGAAGATATCATGCTGGGCAATCCGCCCGACATTCCTGACGTGACGCCGTCCGCTTCCTTTTAGTGAGCTGGGATCGCTGCCGTTGATGCTTCTCTGATGTTGTTGCGCCGCGTCTCGACTATCTTTAATGAGACGTGAGAACAAGGAGGAAAAAGCATGACTCGCATGGGAAAAGCTGCCAGCTGGGTGGCGGGCATTCTGCTGTTACTGATCGTGGTACTGGTTGTGGTGATTGCCACCTTTGTATGACTACATCAAATTATCGCGTGAACTCTTTATGCTGCTGCGCGCGTCAGAAGAGGGGCGAGTCCTTTTCTCAACGCTGCTGACGCTTATTAATCGCTACTGCAATGGCGTAATAGTTGAGGGCGTGGAAACCGAAGAGGAGTGGCGCCAGGTACAATCCTCACCCGCTATTGCAGCTCAGGGATACTTTTTTTCGCCGACGCTGCTGGCGATACAGCAGCATTCGGCCCTGCGACGGCTGATTGGCCAGCTGCCATGGGTGCGCTTTGAACTCACTGAGCATCATGCGCTGCCGCAGGAGGAGATGGTGGCGCAGATGCCGGAGCTGGGGCCGCTATGGCTGGATGATTTTGGCTCCGGCATGGCAAATTTTTCCGCGCTGACCGAACTGCGCCGCCTGCTGGCGATTGAGCTGCTGACCGCCGTTACGCACGCGGCTATGCCGGAAAAGCGTCTTTCACCGGAAAGCTACTTTGCTGCGCTATCGACAGAGCAGCGGCTGGATGTGGTGCATGAACAACTTACTCTGCTGTTGACGTGGTCCCGCTTTTTTATCCGCCARCAGCTGGTGGCATCGGTCAATATTGACGGGTATCCAGGGACCAGCCGATACTTGCCGCCGGGTTGCTTTCTGCAGGCACTCACCACCGACCAGGAAAAAACCATGGTGATGAAGAATTCCGGACACCGGCTGCCTGTTTCTCTCAAACATGCGCAACCGGATATCGCATTTTTCCGGCAGCAGTGCCAGCGTACTTATAATTTTCAGCCTATTTATCAGATATCTGGATCAGCGGAGAAATCCCTCCGGCTGCGCCTTTTTCCGAACCCTTCCGGCGGCCGGTTTTCTGGCGCGTCAGTTTGCCTTAAGTCTTTAAATCGCCCTCCGGCGACGATTTAGCAGACAAAGCATCCTCTGTTTCTGCGATTAAGGCAAAGGCGCGCTGTTAGACTCGACGCCCTATATGGCTGCACAAAGCGATAAAGACGAAAAAACGATAACCAGCGAGAATCAGACTATACCTGGCAGGCGGGAATTCTCTTTCAAGAGACTGAATTTAAACAGTTATGTTTAGCGAAGATAATAAGTGCACACTTCAGATAAAGTGCGAAAGATGGAAGAGGCGTACTAAGCGCAATGAACAGGATAAAACAGAGTAGTAAGTCAAACCAGTCACGGGAAATGTAGCCAGGTCAACAATCTGCGGCTGAGCGCGGGAGTCACTGGCGCCTGGCGCATCACCGGATGGCCAGATATTGATAATTTCTGTGTGCATAAATCTGTCCTGAGCAGGGCGTATAGTCGTTGTTTTTCTGCGGCCGAAGGAACAGTGTCCTGCTGTTATTGATTAAAAGATGGTCTTCTTTTGCGTTGTCGTCCAGAATGTCATTACGGCCAGCGTATAGCCCATCGAGGTAAAAAACGTGGCCAGCGCGCTGCCTTCACGATCGATTAGCACCCGCTGATAACCGCCGCCCGGTGCCACCAGCAGGGTGATCCCGTTGGAGGTTTCCGGATACCAGATAGCCATTTCCGGGCAGCGCACGCCGGTGGCTGCGCGATCGTAAGGCTCATACTCTACCTGGACCGGATAGAGCTTCTCGTTAAACCGCGTTCCCAGCGAGGCCGCAACGTGGCCGCCTGCGGAAAAGCCCATCATCACAATGTACTTACCGTTTTTGCCCTGCTGCGCCCGTTCGCGCAGCACGCGGACCGCCCGCTGGGCATCGGCCAGCGGTGCATCCGCGCCTTCATGATGCCCGTCATAGGGCAGGCGAACCGCATGGATCAGCAGGGCTGGCGGTGTTTGCGCGTGCACGCGCGTCTCCAGCGAATAGGCATCGATACTTTTCTGATCCGGCCAGGCGCCCAGCAGGCGCGTGCGTGAACTTTCGTGTGCCAGGCCGTCACGCATACTGATAATCGGGTAGATCAGCACCATAGCGTCGGGGCGCGGTGAGAGCGCATCGATACGACCGTAACAACGTCAGGTTTTCGCCCGCAGCCATTCGGTGACCAGCATCGGCCAGCTTGCCAGTGGCAGATCGGCTACGCCGCGGATACCGAAACCGTGCCCGCCTTTCTGATAAAAATGGATCTCGGCCGGAATTTTATGTTCACGCAGCGCGCTGAAGAACAGCATGCTGTGGTTAACGGAAACCGCTTCATCGTCACCGCAGGAGCTGACTATGGTACTGATCCAGCCACAGGGCGAAGCAGAGACCAATGTGAAGATGTTGCAGGAGAGCTGGAACAAGGTGATGGCAGTGCCTGATGCGCCCGCCGCCCCGGCCCCGGACGAAAGCAGTAAAGCAGAAAACAGCACCGATCGGGGCGCATAAATGCGCCCCCTGTGATGAATTCCGCGCAGGTCGCAGAAGCTGCTGGAGCTGAATAAGCTGTTTACCACCTACGCCCGTACGGATACTGACATTCTGATGGGGCAGCGCCTGCGCTCGCAGCAGAATGCGGTAGTGGATATTGCTCCCGAGCAGTATCAGAAACTGCGCCAGTCTTTCCTGAGTGAGTTAACGCGTGAGCAGCTCAACCAGGAACTGCGCCAGCAGCTGCAGCGCGCGTTGGCAGATAATAAAGCGCAAAATGTGCAGGTCGGCTTTGACTGCCGCGTGCTTTATCAGCGCGCGCAGTGCTCCATCAATATGGAGAGTCCCAACGCGTCACTGCCGCAAAACATGAATCAGATCGCTAAAGCGCTGGCCGTGGTTCGCGATAAAGGGCTGCCGCAGGATGAATTTGATGCGCTTATGGGAAAACGCGATACGCCGGCACCACTGCCCACGCTGTCGCCGCTGCCGCATCAGCCGGTCAATCTGGTTGATGGCTCTCTGGCACAGGATCGGCTGTCGCTGGTATGGGATACGTCGTGGCAACCGATTCGCGAATCGCAGTATCTGCAACGTTACTGGCAGAGCGATCTGGCGCGGGAAGCGCTGTTCTGGCACGTGCGGCGCTACCGCCTGAAAGGCTCAACCATGCTGGCGCACGACCCCGGTGAGCCACCGCGCGCGCCGGTCGATCCCGCGCAGCTGAACAGTTTTTATGAGCAATGGTATACGCCAGATAATATGACGCTCTATGTGGTTGGTAATGTCGACAGCCGCACTATCATGGAGCAGATTGGCAAGACTTTCGCAACGCTGAAAACGCCAGCGATCTCGTCATACGACTACACTCAGTACAACCTCAGTCTGCCCAACAACCGGCCAGAACTGCTTAAAGAAGCGTTAAACTGGCTGGCGGCGACCGCGGGTAAGATGAGCATTAATGAGCAGGTGGTCGCGACGGCATTAAGCGCGACCGATCCCATCGCCACCTGGCCATCTGACACGCAGGATGTCTGGGTGCTGACCACACCACAACGTCCCAGCGATCGCATTGAGCTTCGCCTGGTGGTTAATACCGGCTCGCTGGCGGAGAGCGCTCAGCAGACCGGCTTCAGTCATCTGTTACCGCGCCTGGCGATGGTGCATAACACCGCGCTGGATACCAATCAGCAGCGTGCACTGTGGCAGCAGGCGATGGATCCGCAGCGTCCGCTGGGCTTTCCCGGTGGCCAGTCAGTCCGTGCTAACAAGCGTTTATCTGTTTGATTAGGGGTTCACATGCAGGGCACCAGAATTCGGCTTTTGGTTGGCGGCTTGCTGCTTGCAGCAACCGGTTTCGGCGCGCACGCCGAAACACTTCAGCCCGATCCCGCCTGGCAGGAGGGCAAACTGGACAACGGGTTCAGTTGGCAGGATACCGGCGCATAATCCGCAATTTGCGTTAATTTCCGATTAAATGCCCGCTGTCACTTGCCCTGACAGCGGGCATTTGCATAATAAACCCCGTTGATTTTTTTTCCCGATTTTTTTCCTTGTTGCGCGACTTCCTGGCCATCCTGTGGTCAAAGGAACTGTCATTAAATAAACGCGGCGGCAATACGCCGCGCGGGCGCTGCGGTAGGGCATCTGCCGGTCGCGGGCCTGGCATTGATTCTGGGCATCGACCGCTTTATGTCCGAAGCGCGTGCGCTGACTAATCTGGTCGGTAACGGCGTAGCCACGGTGGTGGTGGCTAAGTGGGTGGGTCAGCTGGATGAAAACCAGATGAAAGAGACGCTTTCTTCAGCGAAAAAGGTCAATCACGTCTCTATTATTCCAACGGGCTACTCGTTTAATCTGGATGGTACCTCAATCTATCTGACCATGGCCGCCGTGTTTATTGCGCAGGCGACCAACGCTCATATGGATATCTTCCATCAGATCACCCTGCTGGTGGTTCTGCTGCTCTCCTCGAAAGGCGCGGCGGGCGTTACCGGAAGCGGCTTTATTGTTCTCGCCGCGACGCTCCATATTACCTGTATCCTGTTTGTCGTGATCGTGCTGGGCGCAATTGCGCGCTGGGCTGGCTTTAACATCTTCAAATTTATCGGTTATATAAAAGAAGAGCTGCTGATTGTGCTGGGTACGTCATCGTCTGAATCAGCGCTGCCGCGCATGCTGGATAAGATGGAGCGCCTCGGCTGCAAAAAATCGGTGGTGGGGCTGAGTTTCGCACTGCATCGCCTCGGCAGCGCCGGTACCGTGATGTTCAACGTTATCGAAAGCTTCTCAAAAGTGATCTTTGGCGTGATCAACATGATTATGCGCCTGGCACCTATCGGGGCGRTTGGTGCCATGGCCTTCACCATCGGTAAGTATGGTGTCGGCTCGCTGGTGCAGCTTGGCCAGCTGATCATCTGTTTCCTAGTGAACGTGGTTCAGCCTGGCGCAGGAATGAACGTGGATCCCGCCACCCTGGATGCGAAAGCGGTAGCCGTTTATGCACAGCAGGCAGAGCAGCAGGGTGTGATCGCGTTCCTGCTTGATATCATCCCGGGCAGCGTCATTGGTGCCTTRGCCAGCGGCAACATTCTGCAGGTGCTGCTGTTCGCTATTCTGTTTCAATTAGGCGCGCAGATGAAGCCGCTTGGTGATGGTTTTGTAAAGCTGATCAAGATGATCATCGCCCCCGTAATCTTCTGTACGGTGGTGACCGGTATCGCCGGCATGGAGAGCATGAAAGCCGTCGGACGCACTGGCGCCGTAGCGCTGCTCTATTTTGAAATCGTCAGTACTATCGCGCTGATCATCGGACTGGTGCTCCTGTTAACAGGGTGTTATTTTCAGTTTATCGGTAAGGTTTTACGCTCTCAGGCGGCTTGCCGCATGCGTTTCTCCCTGACACAGGCGGTGAATGCCGTCTCTACCTGGACACCTGTTATGAAACTGTTTAAAAGCCTCTACTTTCAGGTGCTGGTTGCCATCGGCATCGGCGTTCTGTTAGGCCATTACTATCCCTATTGGTCAGGGCTATCTGTATGCCGAAGCCCTGCCGCTTACCACCTTTGAACAGGGCTGGCTGCAGCGCTGTTCACGCACGTGATAGTGACCTTATCAATTGATTGTTCTGCAGAAACCGCGCCACAGCGCCAGCTGAAGCGTTTCAGTTCATAGTTAGAGTTTTGTAACTTTTGTAAGGAATGTCAGGGGATACTCACTCAATTATCTGCATCAGTTTAAAGCGTTACCGGTTAATAAGCTGAAGATGGACCGCAGCTTTGTCGCCGCGCTGCCGGACGATGACACTATGGTGCGCATTGTGGCCGCCGTGGCAAAGATTGTGGATGCTGACGTTGTGGCTGAAGGGGTGGAAACGGCGGAGCAGCGCGACTGGCTGCTGGCGCGTGGCATTACACAGCTGCGCGACAGCGGCATGGTGACGCATCTGCAGAGCCTGCTGGAACGGKATTGCATCCGGCCGGGTTCTTTAGTGCTGGAAGTCACCGAAACCGCCGGAATAGGTGATGCCGAACAGGCGATGGCGCTGCTGCTCGCGCTGCAGCAGACCGGAGTTGCCGTTGCGCTGGACGATTTTGGTATGGGCTACTGCAAGACGGGGGCTGAAGCGCTGCTGCGTATGCGGATGGCGGATGGCAGCTTCGGGCTGCCGGAAGAGTTCATCGCCAGCGCGGAAGAGATCGGCGTGATTTCCGCCATCGGTCGCTGGGTATTTGAAGAGGCGTGCCGCATTCTGGCCGGCTGGCAGCGACGGGGGATTACGCTGCCGCTGAGCGTAAATATTTCGGCCGTCGAGCAGCTGGATCGGGCGACGTCAGCCATGATGTCAGCGCGGCATCAGGGGAAAAATCAGATCCTGTTTTTTGATCCGGTCCTGACCGAACGGGCGCAGAAGCGGCTGACGCAGGAGCATGACATTCTGCAGGGGCTGCAGGAGGGTGAGTTTGCGCTTTATCTGCAGCCCCAGCTTAACATGGCAACCGGTGAGCTGCACACGCTGCTGGCGCAGACGGGGCCCAGCGATTTTGCGCTGCTGCTGAAGCGGGCGCACAACCCCTTCCGCGCGATGCGTCTGGCGCGCAACCTGATGCTGCGTATCAATCAGCCGGTCAATCTGTATCAGCTGCAGCTGCGACCCAATGCCAGTATCGGGCTGTCGCTCTCTGACGAGAGCCTCTGCTCTGCCCGGGTGACGGATCTGCCTAACCGCACGCTGTTCCTGGCACTGCTCGACCGGCATCTGCAGCAGCGTCACCGGCAGCAGCCCTGGAGCGTCATGGTTATCCGTATCGAAACGCTGCAGGAAGCCAACGGCGTGCTGAGCGATGAGCAGCGTGATGCGCTGATGCTGACGCTGGTAGAGAAAATCCGCAGTACGATTGATGAGCTGGTTGTGCACCCGCTGCGCGATATTTCACGCGAGCTGCAGGAGCTGCCGCCGCAAGCCATCCTGACACATAAGCTTACGCTGCCCGGCAATCACCGCGATGATGAGATAGGCATGCTGATCCGCAGCTATAACCGCAATCAGCAGGTGCTGGAGTCCGTTCACGATGAGATGAGCCGGCTGACCACCCATTTTGCAGAACTGCCGGTGCAGATCACGCTGCCGCTGTATGCGATAGAGCGGGGCGGCATGCCAAAGCCCATCGCCTATCTGGTGCTTCAGGCGGACTCCTCGCGCGTTTACCAGTTTCTGCTCAGTACGCTCTCAACCATGATCACCACCTGGCTGCTGATGGCGCTGATCCTCTCAGTCGCTATTAGCTGGTGTATTAACCGAGTGGCGCACACGGTACGCCAGCCGCTCTCAGAGGCGGTGCTGAAAGCGGACATCCCTCAGGCGGAGCATATTCTTAATACACTGAAACCCGCCGGTATCCTGTCGCGGGCCGATGTGGTGCTGCCCAATGCGTTTCAGGCGCTGCACGCCGATTTTGCACCGGAAAAGCCGGTTCCGCGTCTGGTCGCCCGGCTGTTATTCAGGCTACTATCACTGCGAATTATGGCGGCATTGCGGCCGGGAGAAATTTTGTTGCGCGTCAGTCGCTCGTTAACCATCAAGCAAATGGCAGCCGTGTCTGCGGTTGTGCTGGTGACGATCACGATTTTTATCGTTATCCAGCTTTTTCATTTTGTGCAGCAGCGCAGGGTTGATTACGCCCAGCAGATGGAGAATCCAGCCTGCAGCTATTAGTGTGGCTTGCCTGGCAGGAAAAAGGTTAATGCTCTCCTGCGAGCGCGCGGTGCGCGCTCGCTTTCTACGCTCCCGGCAACGGGTAAAACGCTGAAAACGCGCCTCTCTTCCTTCCGACCGATGATTTTCACCCTTATCGCGGCGTACAACGTCTGAGACCTGGGATATACTTGCTGCGCCAGAGCCTGCGGCTGGTGCCTTTTCAGCACGTCTGGCAGGGCTATCCGCGTCAGACTACGCCGGCCTGGTTCGACGTACTGGCTAACAGCCCGGCGCCTTATAATATGGAAGGCGGCCTGACAGCGGTACGCGATTTGACGCTGAACCAGACCGGTCATCTCAGCGACCGCATTCAGCCGGAACAGAATTACTTCTCTGGCCATCTGCGCGTCTGGAATACGCTCATTGACGATGGCATGACGCTGCTGGGTGAGATGCAGTTTGGTAAAACCGCGCTGCCACTGGACTGGGTCGCGCTGAACGCGGATGGCTCTGTCGCACCGGCGGTGGGGTACTCTAATCGGTTCAGTTATGATGCGATTCGCGTGCCGCTGAATATCTGGTGGTACGATCCGTGCGCGGCCCAAAAGTGGGGAGGAGATTATCAGCAGGATTCCGATCGCATTCAGCGGGCAATTATTAAGCTGAACGTGATCGATTACGCCGGACACAAAGTTATGCTGCCTGGCGCAAACGGCTTTAATAAGTCGAGCTACGTCGTGCTGAACCCCTCCTATTTTCTGTTTGCTGCCTGGCAGGCGTTTGCTCAGCAGGAGGGCTATGGCATGCTGCTGGCGGTAGCGAATAACGATCGCGCTACCTTTGATCTGCTGTGGCAGTGGACGCGTGCGCATCTGCATAATCCGCAAAATGACCTGTTCTACTGGCGCTATGTGCCTGATGCGGCCGATCCGGTGGCAGACAAAAACGACGCCAGCGACGGTAATGTGCTCATTGCCTGGGCGCTGCAGGCGCTGCTGTATCGATATCAATAGGAAGCGGTAATGAATGTAATGCGGCACGGGCGTCGGTGGATGCTCTGTTTAATGATGATATTTTTTAGCGCGCAGGCGATGGCAGACGGCTGGAGCAGTTATAAAAGCCGCTTTCTGAACAGCGACGGCCGGATTATCGATACCGGCAACAAAGGCGTCAGCCATACAGAGGGTTGCTTTGTGCAGATTCATCCGGCAGAAAATGCGATTCAGATTGAGCATCATGCGCTGCCGGCCGGTCACGACACGCTGCCGGCTGAACGCTGGCGGCTGGCAATGGGGGCCGTGCTGGGCGGGCTGTATGCGCAGTGGCTGCGCGGTCAGGGCGGCAGCGCCGCAGTACCGCTGACGCTGGAAAACGACAATGGCTCACCCTGGTCGCATCAGCCTGGCTGGTTTGACCTGGTCTGCGTGATGACAGAGAGCGTGCTGGAGAACGGCGGTGATGAAGCCACGGCTTTTCTGGCCAGCACCGGGGAGACGCTGGCGATGCGCTATCCGCTGCCGGCTTCACGTACCGTGCAGGATCTGGAACGGGAGATGAATCTGCAGCTGGCCCGCTTCAACTGGTTACTACAGCGGTGAAAGTAAAAACGGCATAGGTTACAACCTGCACGCCGGTGCGGATTATAAAATTAATAAAGATGTCACGATTGGCGGGCAGCTGGGGTATGACACCTTTGGCGACTACAACGAAAGCACTGCCAACCTCTACTTCCGCTATATGTTTGGAGATAACTGATGAGCGAGCAACCCACCGCACGCGTGATATTTCAGCCCGCAGAACTATGCATCCGTTTCATTCCCGGTGGATTTCAGCCGTCAGTTTGACGATCTGAAAGTCAACGTCGGGGGATCGGTAGGGTATCAGTCTTACAGCCAGGATAAGAGCGCCTACTTCCCGGACGATGCTGCGCTGCAGTCGCAGCTGCAGAGTCTGGCCGATCGCGGCTTTGTCAGAAGTGCGGATGCCGGACTTTATGCCGGCGGCGGCGCTTATAGCTACATTGGCGAAAATGTGGCGAGTAACCAGAGCGTTCAGGCAACCGCTGGCGTTTATGTACGGCCTTTCCACTACGACGATCGCGAGCTGAAGGTGGGAATGAACCTCTCCTGGATGGATTTCTCCAAAAACCTCAGCTATTTCAGTTATGGCCAGGGCGGGGATCTCAGCACGCTGGTGGGCGGGATCCAGTGGTCACCGAAGCTGACTGATTTCCTGACGCTGATCCTGACCGGTGAACGCCGTGCCATGACCGACAGCCTGCTTTCGTATGTGGGAGCAGAAGATAAAACCAGCGGCAAACGCTGGGGACGCGTAACGAAAAATGGCGCGAATGCCCTGCTGAGCTATGACAACGGCAGCGCTGGCGGAGATGCATGGCGCCGCTTTGGCAGCAATGCGCTGGTGCAGGGCAATGTCGTGGCAGCCGGGGATGCGAAAATCACGGACGTTCCCGCTTCAGCCACCGATTCGCAGTCCGCTTCCGGCGTTGAGCTGAACATGGCGCTGAAGGGCGACAGCTATAAAATCGATCTCGGCAGCACGCCGCTGGGCCAGCAGATTGACACGATGATGGACGCGCTGCAGGAGAAAACCGGGACCTGGGTACAGGGACAGATGCAGGTGCGCGGACGCGATGGCGAGTCAGGCTTGAGTAAGCTGACCGAAGCGAAAGCGCCGCTGACCTTTTCCACGGTGCCGTTTGGCGAGTCGCGGTTTGATTTTACCGTTARGCCGGTTTCACTGACCGCGGGAAGCGGCAGCGTACCTGTGGTTGGCGGACTGGCGCTGGCAGACAATCCCTTTATTAACCGCAGCACCTCGCCGGTTGGCCGTTCCTCTTCCAGCTATGGCGCGGTCATGCCGTGGCAGAACGCACCAACAGTAAGCCGCACAGCAGACACTGCGCTGGCAGCCAATACGCCTGTGCTGCAGCAGAACCAGACGCTGCATACCGGGGCCATTAACGTGGCGCTGGCAGAGAATGATATCAGCAGGGCGAATACGCTGACGCGCGGACTGCGCAATGAAGAGACGCCGGAGCGGCTGCTGCTGCTGGCGCGCGTAGCGGAAGCCAACGGCGAGCACGGCGAAGCGATGCGTTATCTGCGTACCGCACGCGGTAAAATGATTGGTCTGCAGGGCGCGCAGGAAGTAGATCGCCTGCGTGAGCAGAAACAGTATGCGGCGGCCTATGACAAACTGGTGGGTGCGCTGCAGCAGGATCCGCAAAACCGCGATCTGATGTTTGCCATGGCGCGTCTCTATCAGTCCGGCAAAATGAACAAAGAGGCGGGCGTGGTCTATGACTATCTGATCACGCAGGATACGCCGCAACAGGATGCGCGAACCAGCGCCGTGGCGGTGGTACGCAGCAACATGCAGCGCGGCGTGCAGGGTAACGCCGGGGACTATGCCACGCAGGTCACGGTGCTCAACCAGGCCGGGTTGAGCGGTGAAGCGCAGCGTTTTCTCAGCTCGCCTGAACTGCAGGCGCGCAGTACGCCAGCGCAGCTGGCTGATGTGCGCAACGGCTATCTGATCAAGCGCAGTAAAACCGGCGCAATGCGTGAACTGGCGCAGCGCGTTAACTTTAATCTGCAAATGGCAACGGCCGATCAGTATCTGGCACAGGGCTCGGATGCGGCGGCGGCGAATACGCTGCGCGCGCTGGCTGCTGCCCCGCCGGCTAATCCGGTTGACGCCGGCAATCTGGCGGAGAAACTGGCGAAAGCGGGCGATCTATATCCCACCGATGGCTGGCTGCGTCTGGATCTGGCGCGGCTCTACCGCGCGCAGGGCAATACGCTGATGGCAGCCAATGTGATGCAGCCGGTGATGCGCAATGGCGCGACCAGCAGCGAACTCTATGCCGGTGCGCTCAACGCCAGCGAAAGCGGCGCGTGGCAGCAGGCGAGCCAGCTGCTGGCACGTATTCCCGAGGGACTGTTCTATGTGCTGCGCCAGCAGAACCGCAGCGCTGAAGCTAACAGCCTGCTCGCCTCACTGCCCGACAGCGTGCGGCAGAGCGTGGCGCCACGCGGTAATAACAGCGATCCCATCCGGGCACAGGCGAAACGCGAGCAGGCCGCAGGCAACAGCGCCGCCGCGATCGCCACGCTGACCAGCGGCGTACAGCGCCAGCAGGCGCTGAAAAGCGGCGACAGTGCGCAGGCGCTGGCGCTGAGCGAGCCGCTGACCCAGGCTGAAGGCGAAAAAGGCGTGGCGGCAAAACTGTTCCGTGCCGATGTGCAGCGCCGCACCAATCAGTTGCAGCAGGCGGAGCAGACCTACCGTGCGATCCTGCAAAGCGATGCGGATAACCGCAGCGCCAAAGAAAGCTTTGAAAAAGTGCTGCAGGCGAACCCGCAGGATGCGGATGCGCTGGCGGGCATGGGCTATGTTGCGCAGCGCGCCGGGCACTACGCTGAAGCCGCAGACTACCTGAACCGGGCGGCACAGCTGGGTGGCGATCAGAGCGATGCGCGGCAGAAGCAGGCGGCGGATGCCCGCTTTTACGCGCAGCTTGCCGCCGCGGAGGCTGACCGCTCGCTGCGTCAGGCGCTGCTCTGGCTGGCACCGCAGGCTCAGGACGCTGCGCTCTATCAGACCTGGCAGCAGCGTCATCCTCAGGATAACGCGGTAGTGGATTACTACCGTAAAAACGTGGGCGGCGCGGAAAAGGGCGCCGGCTTTACGGCCCTGAACAGCGGCGATGTCAGCGGTGCGCAGTCTGTCGCCGCTGAATATTATCTGACCATGGCCGGCGATCGCACGCTGCTGCCGCAGGCGGTTGAAGCGCTGCGGCAGTTTGCCGCCGATCATCCGCAGGATACCGGTGCGCAGCTGGCGCTGGGCAAGGCGATGACCTATCAGGAGCCGACCCGTCGCCAGGGGATTGAGCTGCTGGCCGGTATGGCTGACGGCAATAAGGCAGCGCAGTGGCGTGCGCGGCTGAGTGCCGTTTCGCCCAACGATGCGCATCTGGCCGAACTGGATAACGCCCGTCAGCTGCAGAGTATTCCGCAGGCGCAGCTATCGCTGGCGCGTCAGCAGGCACGCAGCGGCAACATCGCCGCAGCGCTGCAGACGTGGCGCAA
The DNA here is from genome assembly GCA_002939445.1 of Pantoea sp. BRM17. GTDB lineage: Bacteria > Pseudomonadota > Gammaproteobacteria > Enterobacterales > Enterobacteriaceae > Pantoea. The sequence continues at coordinate 179,152 of PEFU01000001.1, forward strand.
CACCTTCAGCGGTAACGAGCCACCGCCGAGCTCTCAGCCGCTGCTGGCGGCAGAGAGCAACAATCCTGCGCTGCAGGCGCTGTTTGACTAGGCTGCCTACTGGCATCAGAAAGCGCATGACGATCTGGCAAAGGCGTCGCTGCAGAAAATCCTGCAGGCGGAGCCGAATAATACCCAGGCGCTCTATCTGCTGGCGCTCTACTCCCAGCAGACCGGAAGTACCGCCGAGGATGGCGCTGGCCGCGCTGCTGGTTGCCGTGCTGATCGGCAGCAGCGCCTGGCTCATGCTGAAGCGTCACGCATGGCGGCGTCTTAACCCCAAAGCAGACAGTCAGTCCGGCAGGAAGTAAGGATAAAAAGAATGCATAAAAATATACTGAGTGCCGGCATCCGCCACGCCCTGCTGCTGGGCGGGGCGCTGACGCTAGGCAACCAGCGATCAGCAGCTGCTGCGCCTGCATGACGATCTCAATTCAGCGCGTATCAACGCCGGTATTCGCGGCGATACCGCCATCATTACCGATGAAAATGGGATCCGCAGCTTCCGGGTTGGTCCGCAGTTTCCGAGCGGTGAAATGCCGTGGTACATGATGGTGGTGTGGTACGCCAACCAGCACTCGGTGCACACGCCGTGGCAGACCAGCGGCAATACGCTGAGCGTTAACGAGCCTGGCCTGATGGAAAAACTGCACGGCTGGCTGACCGGCGACTGGTATCGCCAGGAGCTGGATGCCGATCGCTACTTTTCCTCAAATGAGGCGTGGCGCGGATTTGTCAGCTATCGCTCGCCGTGGAGCGCTGACCGGCTGGTGGTCATGACGGCACCGGGTGATGCGGAGATCGCCACGCTACTCGATATGGCGGCGCGCGCGGGTAACGCAACCGGGGTGGCGCTGGTACAAAATCAGGTACTGTTTGGCCTGCCTGAAGGCGGCACCAATCTGAGCCGGCTGCAGCAGAATGATGTGCTGGCGGTGAGCACCATGCAGCACAGCGCCTTTACGCAGCAGATGCTGCACGTCAAGCCAAAAGCGGATGCGCCGTGCGGCGTACTGCTTAACAACAATATCAAAAGCCGCATCGAAGAGGATTCGTGGATCGATCTGAGCCACACCCGTCACTTCACCATGCTYCCGAACCTCTCTTACTTTGTCGGGGCCGCGTTCCCGTTCACGCGCCTGGCGGATTTTTCGCAGACCACGCTGCTGCTGCCGGAAAACTGGATCGACGAAAACAATTCGTTCCTGAATGTCGCCCTCAACGGGACTTTCCTGCGTAACCTGACGGTTAACAAAGTCGGCCTGCTGGAGAGCGCCTGGCACCGCCTGGGCGGCGACGCGCGTCAGGAGCACTACACCCTGAAGCTGGAGCCATATCTGATTTACGGCGATAACCAGCTGGCGCTCTACTTTAATACGCCTTACGATGCCCCGCGCTGGATCAACACCTCACGCCCGGTACGCCTGAGTGAACTGCTGCGCAAAGATCAGAGCCTGACCACGACCGGTATCTGGCATGATGCGCTGCYCGTAAACTTCCGCGCGGCGCCCGATCTGTTTTTATGGGATGGCGATACGATTCCGGTCAACCTGAACTACCGTTTTCCCACTGAAATCATCGTGACGCTGCCGGCCAGCAATGGCCCGCTGCTGCAGGTGATCGATAACCCGGATAATCCGGTCTATAAACTGCTGCTGATTGTGGGCAGCGATGACGCACAGCTGCGTCAGGCGGCGAATCGTCTGACAACCAAACCGCTGACTACCGATGCCAGCCAGCTTGCTGTGCAGCCGCAGCCGCTGGCCCAGCGTACTGCGCAGCGTATGACGCCGGCCAGCGTCACCTTTGGTTTTGCCAGCAGCGTGACGCCGGATGCGGTGAGCGCTGCCGCGCTGGTGGCGTCGTGGATGGGTATTCAGTCTGACTACCGCGGCATTCGCTTTCCGGTGAGTCGCGGCGCGCTGCCAGAGCGCAACGGTATTCTGGTCGGGCATCCGGGCGACAAAATCGTGCTGGATATTCCGGCTGCCATGGTAGTGTCAGATAACAACCTCAGCTTTAAAATCAACGATGCGGATAAGCTGCTGTGTGAAAAAGAGAGCGCACAGCAGTATCAGGTAACGATTCTGCCGCAAACCACGCTGAGCCTGGAGGGCCAGCAGCTGAATATCGGCACCAGCCTGCGTAACTTCCCGCGCCCGTTTATCGTGACCGGAGGACAGCTGCAGTCGGGCATTGTCTTTACCCTGCCCGGTGATGAGGTGGTTACCAACGCACGGCTCAACCTGTCGCTGCGCGTCTCATCAGCGCTGGCCGCGCGCAATACGTCGCTGCAGCTGATGCTGAACGGACAGCCGCTCGGCACGCTGCCGCTCGGCTCCAGCGACAGCGACGTCAGCGACTATCAGCAGCAGGCGGCCGGTGCCGCCCCTTATGCACCGGAAAGCGGTAGTGACGCGCCGGAAAGCAGTGCCGCCACGCCGGCTGAGGCTGAGGCGCCGGCAATTCTGTTGCCTGCGGCTGATACCGGAAGCACTGTCCTCAACCAGCCGGTAAGCAGTACGATTTCTGTGGCGCAGATGGGCCAGAAACAGGGCATCACCCAAGCGTGATGACCAGCCTGCGGCCAAAGAGGACAGCGCAGCATGAAGAAATTAACGCAAACGCTGCTCGCCAGTTCGCTGGCGACCGCACTGCTGCTGACATCGGTTCAGGCTGAAGAGCCTGCGGTTACGCAGGACAGCAGTGCGCTGTCAGCCGTGCCGCCGCCGGAAGGGCTCGACAGCACGGCTGACGCGCAGCTCAGAGACAATCCGTCTGCGCTTTGGCGCGATGCCGCTGGCGCGTCGCCGCGAGCTGGTGCGCGTCGTGCTGGCGCGAGCGGATGCGTGGATCCAGCCGGAGTATAAGCAGGATAATCCGCTGGTGTCGATCGGCACTATTATTCGTACCGTTTTTGAGCTGTTCTGGCTGACCTGGAAAGATCGCCGCGAGAAGCACCGTATTGAGGTGCAGATCCCGGCTGTGATCCACTACGCCAGCGGAATTTCGTCGCGTACCCGCACCAGCGATCTCTCGATGGGCGGTGCGCAGCTGGATGCGCCTGACAACCGGCATGAAATGGATGAGATTGAAGAGATCGATCTGCTGCTGAAGTCCGGCACTATCACTATCCCGGTCAGTAAAATTTCCGGCGATGTACGGCCACACGTCATTGTCGCGACGCTGCTCTCCATCGGTATTGTCGCCGGCGTGGTCCGCGCGACGGCGCATGACTATTTCGGGGTCGATCCCTGGGTTATCGCGCTCAACGTTGGCTGGGCTATTTTCAGTCTGATTATTCTGATGGCGGCCATCGCCGTGGCGCGCGAAACCAAGCAGGTGCGTAAAACCATTCTGGTGATGTCGCTCTACGTTAACTCCCGTATGAATGGCCGCTTCCGCTATACCTTCTGGGGAGAGATTTACGAAACGGTGATGTGCTTCCATCTGGTCATCCCGACCCTGCTGACGCTACTGTCGCCGAAACATGGCAAGTTCAACGTAACGGATAAAGGCGGTCTGCTCGATCAGGGCTTCTTTGATTTCCATATCGTTTTCCGCGTGGATAATCCGCTGTTTGGCCGTGGTCTGAAGTGGCAGCAGCGCCTCTGCTACCTCAACGCCATGCTGCACTTTCAGTTTGGCCTGCCGCGCGTGGCGTTTCTTACCGCGCCGCTGGCTTATCTGCTGTTTAACCTGAATATCATCCACTCTTCGGCGTCGCTGATCTTCGCCTATGTGCTGCCGCATTTCCGGCGCAGCGCGCTGGAAGAGATTGGCGGCTTTGCCGTTGAGACCGTGACGGAAGACGCGCACACCGCGCTGAAAATGCAGCGTCGCGGCTGGGGCTCAGCGTTTCTGGCGATCCCGCTGGCGGCCGGTCTGGCAACGGAACGCCTCGGCCTGCACGTTATTCAGCGTACCCGCTGGGCGCGCGGCATGACGCAGTCAACGGTCGGCCCCTTCCTGAAAGATCCGAAGCTGGCCCTGCTGCAGACGCCGCACTATTTCTACTCTCCCGATCCGTTCGAGCGCAACCTGCGTGCCGCCCGCTCTATTCCTAACGAGGGATCGCTGTTTTAWGGTCCGGTACAGCAGGGCAATGACAACTGGAATGCGACCTTTTTCTGTGGCTCCTGTGCCGTTCTCAAAGTCTATCTGCTGGATGACGGCAAGCGCAGCGAGTTTGCGGTATTCGCCGCTGACGTGGGCGTGGGCTATATCACGCGTGATGACAACCGGCACGCCAAAGCGGGCAATCTTAATCACGCGATGACCATTACCAAAGGCGAGCTGATCTGCGTATTCGACTGCGATCACGTCGCCACGCGCGCGTTCCTGCAGTAACTTTACGTCTGGCTGATCTTAATTCTCGGGTTCCTGCAGACCACCTGGCCTTTAAAGCGTACGATTGAACCGCTGCCGGATGATACCCGTCTGTGGCCCACGGTGGATGTATACGTACCGACCTATAACGAAAGTCTGGACGTGGTGCGCGATACCGTGCTGGCGGCGCAGTGTATCGATTACCCGCGCGATAAACAGAAACAATATATTTTTGGTTTAATCAGCATCGGTATGATGTTTTTACTGGGCTTCAGCAAAAGCCGTAAAATAACCGTGGTAATGGTTATTCTTTCCGCGCTGATGTCGACCCGATATATCTGGTGGCGCACTACCGAAACGCTGAAGTTTAATTCCGAGATCGAAGCTATTCTCGGCATTGGCTTATATCTGGCTGATTTGCTCAGTATTCAGGTCGGCAACGGTGAAGTTCAGGCGCCGATCCGCAGCCAGTATTAATAGCCGGGCTCAGGCCCGGCTCAGATAATTTATAACGCTTTTTCAGGGTGACTCATGAGTAAACTCGGGTTTTACCTGCTGCTGCTGGTGCTCGCGCCGGTGGCGGCGGTAATCATCATCACGCCTATGGACAGCTACCAAAGCGACAATCGCCGCAATATCAGCCGTGAAGTCACATCATTTATGCAGCAGCGTCTGGGCGATAGCCTGCTTGGCGTTGTCCACCGCGATGAAAGCGTGGCGGAAGCGAATGCATCACAGCAGTCAGTGTACGATTTCAGCCCCGCGTCTGCGGCCGCCTTCGATATTGAACTGGTGGCAAAGCGCGTGGCTTATTATCCCGGCCTGGTAATTGTGGCCGATTTTCCTCCCGGTCCGGGGCCGGCGCTTAAAGCGATGCAGCAACTTGCCGATATGCATTTAGTAGTCATGCTTGCGGATACGGCATCCGTCTCTCTGCTGCCGCAAATTGAAAATAACCGCATGATTGGTCAGCCGCTGAATAATAAACATGGCCACTATTTTGTGCTGTGCGTCCCGCTGCAGGATGGCCGCGGCTTTGTTGCGCGCTCTGAAGAGCAGGCTGACTGGAGCCAGTCGATTCTGACCACCGGCGGCAATATTTTTGTGCTGCCCTACGGCGACGTCACAGAGGAGCAGCGTGAACGCTTTGAGCACAAGCTTGCCAGCGACACCCATTTTTTGCGGCGCGGTCTCGATACCGTGCTGCGCTGCATTGTCTAAAGAAACACTCCTCAAACCGCTACTGGAGAAGATTGCGTTATGCCGTTAGTTTGTGTGTGCTCGCCAAAAGGGGGAGTAGGGAAGACCACCATGGCGGCCAACCTTGCATGGAGTCTGGCGCGCGCCGGCAGCAAGGTGCTGGCAATCGATTTTGATGTGCAGAATGCGCTGCGTCTGCATTTTGGCAGCGATGCCCGCGGCGGCGCTTGTGGAGCGGCAGCGCGCCGGCTCACTGTTTCCGCCTCCGCTTTCTGAGCCGGTCGTGACCCGCCCCGCGGCCCCGCAGCCGCCTGCCAGCGCGGTGCCGGCCGCAGCAGCGCCTGTTGCTCCGCCCGCCTCTGCCCGCTTCAGCACGCTGTTTCGCTCGCGTCCGGCTGAACCCGGGCAGCGTATCGATCTGCCGCAGCCACAGCCGGCCGGCCCTGAGGCATTTGCCGCGCCAGCCATACCTGCCGCTCCGCGTGCTCCGGCAGAGGAGGGCGCCTCGCTGCTCAGCAGCCTGGCGGCCACCGCGCCGGTCCGCGAGGCCGCGCCGGGCAGCAGTGCGCTATTTCCGCCGCCGCCGCCGAAGCGCGCGCCCTCTGCTTTCACAGGCACTGATCATGAAGAATTATGACGATCTGCAGCGTTTCAAAGAAAAAACGCAGACGCTTGATATCGATTTCAAAGATATGTCGGGTCAGGCGCAGAGCGCCGATCATCATCAGTGGGCCATTCTGCGCCAGCTGAGCACAGATGATGCGCCGGAGCTGGGCCACTGAACCTGTTCAACACGGCGCGCYGCTTTAATATGGAAGTGCAGCCGCAGCTGGTGCTACTGCAAAAAACGCTACTCTATATTGAAGGGATTGGACGACAGCTCTACCCGCAGCTCGATTTATGGAAAACCKCGAAGCCGTTCCTGGAAGAGTGGATCAAAGATCAGATCGGTCTTCCGGCGCTGGTACGTAAGGTTAAAGAGAAAGCGCCTTTCTGGGCAGAAAAACTGCCAGAACTGCCGGAACTGTTTTACGACAGCATGCGCCAGCATAAGTTATTGCAGCACAGCGTTGATAAACTGGTTAATGAACTGAACGCGCAGCGTACCCGGCATCACCAGTCGCGCTATCTGTTTGGCGTGGGGGCTACGCTGCTGTTAAGCGGGACGGCAGTACTTCTGAGCCGGCCTGACTGGGATTTCTTCCCGGCGCTGTTAATGGCAGCGGGCATCGTGACCTGGCTGGTGGGCTGGCGCAAGACAAATTAATTGTTTGCCTGGTGCAAATCGCGTAATGTCGCAGGCCGGAGCCGGTTTCCCGGCCCGCCACATTACAGTTTTTCGTTTTGTTAAGTATTTCAGAGGCATATCTCATGGGCGGTATCAGTATCTGGCAATTGTTAATCATTGCCGTCATCGTTGTACTTCTGTTCGGCACCAATAAACTGCGCAACCTCGGTTCAGATCTTGGCTCATCCATTCGCGGCTTTAAAAAAGCGATGAGTGATGAAGATGAGAAAAAAGATCTGCCTAAAGAGCAGGATGCTGACTTCAATGCCAAAACGCTGGCAGATAAACAGCATGACCCGGTGAATAAAGATCAGCCGCGGGATAAGTAAGGTGTAACTGTGTTCGATATTGGCTTTAGTGAACTGGTTCTGGTGTTCGTGATCGGCCTGATTGTACTCGGGCCGCAACGTCTGCCGGTGGCGGTAAAAACGGTAGTGGGCTGGATCCGGGCAATTCGCTCGCTGGCGGCTAATGTGCAGCACGAGCTGGCGCAGGAGCTAAAGCTGCAGGAGTTGCAGGACAGCCTGAAGAAAGTGGAAGAGGCGGGAAAGGGAACGCTCTCTCCGGAGCTGAAGCAGTCAATGGAAGAGCTGCGTAAAACCGCTGACTCCATGAAGCGCTCTGTTCAGCAGAGTATTGATATCGAAAAAGCGGAGGATGAAGCGAATACGATTCATCAGCCTGCCGCGGTTAAACCTGATGTGCCGCCGGCTGCTGCCGTCACGCCGGCGCAGGCGGAGCATCACGCCAGCGCTCCGGCGCAGGCACCTGCCGCCGCAGAAACCGTCAGCGATCGGGCTGATGCGGCGCACTCACCCACTCCCCTCTCTGCAAAAGATGAACGATAACCATGGCTGTTGAAGATACCCAGCCGCTCATCAGCCATCTGATCGAGCTGCGTAAGCGTCTGCTGAACTGCATCATTGCCGTGTTTGCGATTTTTCTCTGCCTGATCTATTTCGCTAACGATATCTATCACGCGGTCGCCGCACCGCTGATCAGCCAGATGCCGGCCGGCGCCAGTATGATTGCCWCAGATGTTGCCTCGCCATTTTTTACGCCGATCAAGCTGACCCTTATTGTCTCGGTGTTTCTGGCGGTTCCGGTGATCCTCTATYAGGTATGGGCATTTATCGCGCCAGCGCTCTACCGGCATGAACGCCGGCTGGTTATGCCGCTGCTTTTCTCCAGTACGCTGCTGTTCTACGTGGGTGTGGCTTTTGCCTACTTTATTGTCTTTCCGCTGGCGTTTGGCTTTTTTGCCAAGACCGCGCCGCAGGGCGTCACCATTGCGACCGACATTACGAACTATCTCGACTTTGTCATGACGCTGTTTATGGCATTTGGCGTTGCGTTTGAAGTGCCGATAGCCATCGTGCTGCTCTGCTGGACCGGGATCACCACGCCAGACGATTTGCGGAAAAAACGGCCTTATATTCTGGTCGGCGCTTTCGTTGTTGGGATGCTGCTCACACCGCCAGACGTTTTTTCCCAAACTTTGCTCGCTATTCCGATGTACTGCCTGTTTGAAGTCGGCGTATTCTTTTCCCGCTACTATGTGGGTAAAGGGCGTAAAGCGGCAGAGGAAGACTCCTGATCGCGTTTACGCAGGACGCCCCGTTGCGCGCGGGGTGAAAGCATTTTACAAACCGCCCGCCTGCCGGGCGGTTTTTATTTGGGGAAAGAGATGTTTGATATCGGTGTAAACCTGACCAGCACGCAATTCGCAAAAGATCGCGCTCAGGTGGTTAAGCGCGCGCGCGAAGCAGGTGTCACCGGCATGCTGCTTACCGGCACTAACGCGCTGGAGAGCCAGCAGGCACGACAGCTGGCAGCACAGCATCCCGGCTACTGCTGGTCTACGGCCGGCGTCCATCCGCATCACGCCAGTGAGTGGTCCGCAGAAACAGCCAGCACGCTGCGCCGCCTGGCAGAGAGCGAACAGGTGGTTGCCATAGGGGAGTGCGGGCTCGACTTCAACCGCAATCTGGCTGCGCATCAGCAGCAGGAGTATGCATTCGATGCCCAGCTGGCGCTGGCTGCAGAGCTGCAGCTGCCGGTGTTCTTACACTGCCGCGAAGCGCACGATCGCTTTGTTGCGGTGCTGGAGCCGTGGCTGCCGAAGCTGACGGGAGCGGTGGTACACTGCTTTACCGGCACGCGTGCGGAGCTGGAAGCCTGTCTGGCGCTGGGCCTCTCCGTGGGCATTACCGGCTGGGTGTGTGATGAACGCCGCGGAATGGCGCTGCGTGAGATGCTGCCGCTGATCCCGGCGGAGCGTTTACTGCTGGAGACGGACGCGCCTTATTTACTGCCGCGCGATATGCGGCCCCGTCCGGCCTCGCGGCGCAATGAACCCTGTTTTCTGCCTCATCTGGTACAGCAGGTGGCGGGCTGGCGCGGAGAGACGGCGGAGGCGCTGAGTGCGCAGGCCGACGCAAACGCGCGTCAGCTGTTCAGGCTGGCTTAAACCTTACGAAACAGTTTGTTATCCACACTGCGCATCACCTGCTTATTCAGCAGGTTCAGCAACAGGATCGAACGGGTTTCTCCGTCGGGCTCGGCAAAAATCGCCCGCAGCCCTTCAAACGTGCCGTCGGTGATAAGCACTTCATCGCCCGACTGCGGCGTTTCAGGATCCAGAACAATCTGTGGTGTATCGGTCTGCAGTGCTTCAATCACTTCATAGGGCACCGTGGCGGGCATAGCGCCGAAGCGCACAAAATGGCTGACGCCGCGCGTGCTGCTGATGGTGGTGGTATGAATCGCTTCCGGATCGAATTCGATAAACAGATAGTTAGGGAACAGCGGCTCACTGACAGTGGTGCGTTTACCGCGCACCAGCTTCTCCATCGCGATCGTTGGACTGAGGCATGTTACTGCCTGACGCTCAAGATGTTCCTTAGCGCGCAGCAGCTGTCCGCGTTTGCAATAGAGTAAGTACCAGGATTCCATAACTGCCCCCAAATAATGGATGCCAAGAATAACAAACCTGCAGTCAGAGTTATAGCGCATCGGCTGGCGTATACCGTGCCGGCCAGAGAAATTCTCTGCGAATTTTCTGATTAGTGCGTTATCTGTGCGCTTTGCGGCAAGAGAATTGACGACCAGGGCGCATCTGTATCAGACTGCCAGACCATTACGGATCTGCACGATTTCCCGATTCACTCTGGCCGGAAAACTGAAGCCACATGAAATACCAGGACTTACGAGATTTTCTTTCGCTGCTGGAACAGCGTGGCGAGCTCAAGCGCATCACTCAGGAGATTGATCCTGAACTGGAGATGACCGAAATCGCCGACCGCACGCTGCGTGCCGGCGGCCCGGCGCTGCTGTTTGAAAACCCCAAAGGGTAWGACATGCCGGTGCTGTGTAACCTGTTTGGCACGCCAAAGCGCGTGGCGATGGGTATGGGGCAGGAGGAGGTCAGCGCGCTGCGCGACGTCGGTAAACTGCTGGCATTTCTGAAGGAGCCGGAGCCGCCCAAAGGCTTCCGCGATCTCTTTGACAAAATGCCGCAGTTTAAGCAGGTGCTGAATATGCCAACAAAGCGTCTGCGCAATGCTCCCTGTCAGGAAGAGATCTTCAGCGGCGATGAGGTTGATTTGTCGCGTATTCCGGTGATGAAGTGCTGGCCTGGCGATGCGGCACCGCTGATTACCTGGGGGCTGACCGTTTCGCGCGGACCGCATAAAGAGCGGCAGAACCTGGGGATCTACCGCCAGCAGGTTATCGGCAAAAACCGGCTGATTATGCGCTGGCTGTCGCACCGCGGCGGCGCGCTCGATTTTCAGGAGTGGTGCAAAGCCCACCCCGGCGAACGCTTTCCGGTCGCGGTGGCGCTGGGTGCCGATCCCGCCACCATACTGGGCGCGGTCACGCCGGTGCCGGATACGCTCTCGGAGTACGCCTTCGCCGGCCTGCTGCGCGGCAATAAAACCGAAGTGGTAAAATGCGTCTCCTGCGATCTGGAAGTGCCCGCCAGCGCGGAAATTGTGCTGGAAGGCTACATTGAACCGGGCGACATGGCGCCGGAAGGTCCCTATGGCGACCATACCGGTTACTATAATGAAGTAGACAGCTTTCCGGTCTTTACCGTTACGCACGTTACGCAGCGGCGTAAACCGATCTATCATTCCACCTATACCGGTCGTCCACCCGATGAGCCTGCGGTACTGGGGGTGGCACTGAATGAAGTGCTGGTGCCAATCTTAATCAAACAGTTTCCGGAAATTGTCGATTTTTATCTGCCGCCTGAAGGCTGCTCCTACCGCCTGGCGGTAGTGACGATTAAAAAACAGTACGCAGGACATGCCAAGCGGGTGATGTTTGGCGTCTGGTCATTTCTGCGTCAGTTTATGTACACCAAATTTGTTATTGTGTGTGACGACGACGTAAACGCGCGCGACTGGAATGATGTGATTTGGGCGATTACCACCCGCATGGACCCGGCGCGCGATACCGTACTGGTAGAGAATACGCCGATCRATTACCTCGACTTTGCTTCACCGGTTTCGGGGCTGGGCTCCAAAATGGGGCTGGATGCTACTAATAARTGGCCGGGTGAAACGCAGCGCGAGTGGGGCACGCCGATCGTCAAAGATCCGGCGGTCACCGCGCGTATTGACGCAATCTGGGATGAGTTAGCAATCTTTGCCGAACCGCCGCAGCGCTGACGGCAGCAGAGAACCATAAGAAAGGGCAATTATGACGACGTTAAGCTGCAAAGTGACTTCGGTTGAGGCGATTACCGACACCGTATATCGCGTGCGCCTGATCCCGGAAGCGGAATTTAGCTTTCGCGCCGGTCAGTATCTGATGGTGGTAATGGATGAGCGCGACAAGCGTCCTTTCTCCATTGCCTCAACGCCAATGGAGAAAGAGATTATTGAGCTGCACATTGGCGCATCCGATCTCAATCTTTACGCTATGGCCGTGATGGATCGCATCAGAAGCGACCGCCAGGTAACGATTGATATGCCGCATGGTGATGCGTGGCTGCGGGAAGAGAGCGAGCGCCCGGTGATTCTGATCGCCGGCGGCACCGGCTTTTCCTACGCGCGTTCACTGCTGCTGACCGCGCTGGCGCAGCAGCCCGATCGTGATATCGCAATTTACTGGGGCGGACGTGAACTGCAGCACCTCTACGATATGGATGAGCTGGAAGCGCTGGCGGTAAAACACCCGAATCTCAAGGTGATTCCAGTGGTTGAGCAGCCTGCAGATGGCTGGCAGGGGCGCAGCGGGACGGTACTGACCGCCGTTATGCAGGATCATGCCGATCTGAGYGGCCATGACATCTATATCGCCGGACGCTTTGAGATGGCAAAAATTGCCCGTGAGCGTTTCTGCAGCGAGCGCGGCGCGCTGGAAGCGCAGATGTATGGCGATGCCTTTGCGTTTATCTGAGGCGCAGCCGTAAAAAAGCCCGCCCGGAAGGGCGGGAACACGTGCGATTCACAGG
>PEFU01000001.1:191571-199344 GCA_002939445.1 Pantoea sp. BRM17
GAGCGTTGTGGCGAAAAATAGCGCGAACGATTCTTTTTTTGTATTTAACGCTTGTCAGCCCGGAAGAACTCCCTATAATGCGCCTCCATCGACACGGCACACCGGCTTACGGAAACGGCGTCGACAGGAAGATTCGGTAAGAACTTCCGCCGGAGAAAACGCTGAAAAAAGTGGTTGACTCCGGAGGAGGAAAGCGTTCCGACTGCTGCGCTGTGTTTGCCGGCGCGTTACGTTATCCGCGCTATCGCTGGTTTGATCGGGTAATGATTCAGTTAATTATGCGCATGACCGGTGGTGAAACCGATACCTCTAAAGAAGTCGAGTACACCGACTGGTCTGCAGTGAGCAGATTTGCGTATGAATTTGCGCAGTTACCAGGCAAATCGTTGTGAAATGGCGTACTGATAGGCGCCTCGATTCGCTATGGTCATTTTGATACGGCGCTGATGACGTTTGTCACGCAGCACCGGCAGTCGCTGCAGCAGCGGGTAAGCGGATTTTTTAGCGTGAATCTGACGGCGCGCAAAGCTGACAAGCGTTCCCCGCAAACCAATGCCTATACCCGCAAATTTCTTGAGCAGTCACCGTGGCAGGTGGTGCTGTTCACGCCGACTTTCTGGCGTGAATAAGAGAAACAGGAACCTGTAATGAAAGCATTAATACTTTATTCCACCCGCGACGGACAAACCCGCGAAATTGCAGCGCGTATTGCTCAGACTCTGGTACCGCAGCAGTTATGTGATGTGCAGGATCTTGCAGAGACGAGACAGATTGACTGGTCGCAGTACGATGTGTTTCTGCTCAGCATGCTGGCCATTATCGCGACCGGCGTTGATGACTTCTCCGCGTTTGCTGCCGTTGCGGCAACGCTGAACAACCTTGGGCCGGGGCTGGGTGTAGTCGCAGACAACTTCACAACCATGAATGATGTGGCGAAATGGATATTGATCCTGACGATGCTGTTCGGGCGTCTTGAGGTCTTTACGCTGCCATTTATCGGTGGTATGGCAGGCTCAACCGGGGGCGGCCTGAAGGTTATTCGTATTCTGCTATTGTTCAAGCAGGGTTCACGTGAGCTAAAACGTCTGGTGCACCCCAATGCGGTCTACACCATTAAGCTTGGCAACCGGGCGCTGCCGGAGCGTATTCTGGAAGCGGTATGGGGTTTCTTCTCCGCCTATGCGCTGCGGATGTTTATTGGCGTGCAGTTTACGCTGGTGGTGATCTGCACGCTGGTGCTCTGGCTGCATAATGTTTATGACAGCGGCTGGCAAACGCTGAATCAGGCTTTTTTCCAGGTGGTGTCATGGGCAACAACGGCGGGCTTCACCACAGATAGCATTGCACGCTGGCCGCTGTTCCTGCCGGTGCTGCTGCTCTGCTCAGACGCTATCGGGCACAGCTTTTCTACCATCGCTATTGGCGGTTTCTCCACGCACGACGCCAGCATCGGCTATTTTAACAGTCCGACAATCAATACGATTGTTGCGATTTTTCTGCTGATTTCCGGCTGTAACTACGGTTTGCACTTTTCACTGCTGAGCGGGCGTAACCTGAAAGTTTACTGGCGCGATCCTGAATTCCTCGTGCTGGCCGTTGCCATACTGCCGATTCTGGGCGTTGGTGGCATGCAGCTTTATCGCGCCGAAATGCCCGGGCCGCTGAAGGACAATAAGATGCGGCCGCGTATTGCAGAGACAGCAAAAACGCTGTGGCTGATTTATGTTGTGCTGACCATCGCCTGCGCGCTGGCCCTGTGGCTGGCCGGCATGCCGATGTTTTGGACGGTACTGGGCAGCGTCGGTGCAATGCCGTTTATCTTTGCCGAGCAGCCTCACCTCTCCGCGACCGATGCCTTTTTCGAATCCTTTTCCGGCCTGACGACGACGGGTGCAACGACGCTGGTGGGGCTCGACTCCCTGCCGAAAGCGATTCTGTTTTACCGGCAGATGCTGCAGTGGCTGGGCGGTATGGGGATTAGTCTGCTGGTTATTTTATTCTCGGTAACCATGATTGTACCGGGTTTAGTGGCGCTGATTTATCGCGACGGTGCCGGCCGCGCCTTCAGTCAGACGTTCCTGATGGCGATTGTCATTGGTTCGCTGCTCTGGTGGCCCAACCGTAAACAGAAGACCGAACTTAAACCGCGCGAAGGCTTTCTGATTGTGGTGCTGTTCCCAGCGTTTTGACGGCGTTACTGAAGAGAGCCGCTATGAAGATTGCATCACGCTGCGCATTGCGCTGCCTCATGCGCAGATAGCGGCCTTTAAGCAAAACCTCTCTGACTACAGCCGGGGTGCGCTAGCGCTGCTCCCGCTGGATAACTGAACAAAGGACACGGCTGAATGCACTTCCGCGCCATTACCCGCATTGTGCAGCGGCCTTGGTGAGATCACTGCCGTAGTCGTACGCTATTATGGCGGCATCATGCTGGGGACCGGCGGGCTGGTCAAAGCTTACGGCGGCGGGGTGCAGCAGGGACTGAAACAGCTGCCGCGTCAGCGCAAAATGCCGATGCAATCTTTTATGCTGCGCTGTGATTATGCACAGATGAGCGATATAGAACGCCTGCTCACTCTGCTGGCGCATACGCCGGGTGCTGAAGCGGCGCGGGCGTTTGTGCAGCGGGTCAAAAGCGAGCATCCCGCTGCGCGGCATCACTGCTGGGCCTGGGTTGCCGGTGCTCCGGACGATTCACAGCAGCTGGGCTTCTCCGACGATGGCGAACCCTCCGGCACGGCAGGTAAGCCGATGCTGGCGCAGCTGATGGGGCACCCAGCACTTTGACTGGCAGGCGATTGATGCGCTGAAGCCGTATGGCGGAATTCGCATTGAAGATAATGTGGTGATCCACCCTAATCGCATTGAGAACATGACGCGCGACCTGCACCTGGCCTGATGGACGCTTATGATATTCCGGCTGAGGCGATAAGCAGCAGCGAAGAGACGATCAAAAAAAGCCGCTTTATTCCTGGGTCATCCCCTCGGGCTGCAGGTACATGATGTGGCCGGTTTTATGCAGGACGATCGCGGCACGCATCTGGCTGCGCCGGCGCAATACCCTTATCTGCGCTGCACCCGGGTGCTGGAGCCCGGCATGGTACTGACCATTGAGCCGGGCTTCTATATTATCGATTCGCTGCTGGCGCCGCTACGCGGGGGTAGGTCTGCCGAGCTGGTGGAGGCAATGAATAAAGAGGAGCTGGCGCTGATCGCTACGCTGAAAGCGGGCGTGCGCTATACCGATTATCATCTGCAGATGCATCAGCGCATTGCGCGTTTGTTGCTGAAATTTGGTCTGGTAAAAGGCCTGACGGAAGAGGCGCTGGTGGCAGAGAATCTCACCGGACCTTTCATGCCGCACGTTACCGGGCACCGGGATACGGATGTGCCGTATGGCAATATTGTGGCGCTGAACGAACATGCAGCCGTGCTGCACTACACCCGGCTCGATCACCAGCCGCCAGCCAAACGTCACAGCTTCCTGATTGACGCCGGCGCTGAGTATGCAGGATATGCAGCAGATTTAACCCGCAGCTATGCGGCGCAAAGTAAAACGCGCTGGCTGGGCTTCAGCAGCGCGCAGATCAACCCGCAGGCGGTCATCGATTTCCTGCATTATCATCGCAGTATCAAAACGGATTATGAGCTCGCCTGCCTGCGTCAGGCGCAGAAGCTGGCGGTTGCTGGCCATCGCGCGGCTAAAGAGGCGTTTTTCTCCGGCATGAGCGAGTTCGATATTAACCTCGCCTATCTTACCGTCGACGGCAGCAATAAACCTAAACTGTGGTTCTATTCACCCGTCGWCTACTGGCATAACGTCGAGCCGCTGCCGGAGAGCTTCTGGACCGGAGATGTTGATGTCATCGGGCTGAAAAATGCAGATGAGATTGCACAGCTGCTGCCAGCATCGCGTGAAAACGTCGCCTACATTGGCCCGGTACCGGAACGTGCTGCGCAACTGTATCAGGCGCATATCAAAACGCTGCAGCAGCGGGCGCAACAGATTCTGGCGCGCGGCAAACTGGATGCGCTGCTGATCCACTCCGGCGAGCTACAGACCGTTTTTCTGGATGATCACACCTATCCGTTTAAAGTGAATCCGCAGTTCAAAGCCTGGGTGCCGGTCACGCAGGTGCCGAACTGCTGGCTGTGGGGTCTCCTGAAACCGCGAAAAGTGATCTGGTCATACCAGATGAACAGGAGTGTGAGCGGCCTGCCCCTCTTTTGCAAACGGCAGTGTGCTTATTTGATACCGCGATCACAGGCTGGCTGGCGCGCCAATAGCGGCGCGGCTATGCTACACTGCGGCCACTTTCGCGACATCGGAGACTCGTTCATGGATTCACTGAAAACTAAAAGCGGGTTTGGCGGAGCTTAACAGCAGACCGCGCAGACCGGGCTGCTGCTGCAATACATTCAGCGCCTCTCCCAGGCTGGCGACGGTTTTAATATCAAGTTTATTGACCGAGCCGGGAGCATCGAAAACCAGCTCGGCAACGCCGTCTTCGAGCCAGTGTAATGAAAGGGTATCGCCTTGGTAGAGCATATCCTGCGTCGCGACGCGCAGATCGGTTGCCAGCACACACTCGCAGCCACCCCCCAGCGCATAGCCATCAATGGCGGCAATGGTCGGCACCGGCAGATCTTCCAGCCGGTTAAAAATGCTGTTAGCAAAGGTCAGCCACGCGCTCAGTTTCTCTTCAGGGGCATCAAACAGCGAAAGAAACTCGGTGATATCCGCGKCGACGCCGGCGCTGCGCAGTTTGTCGCGGCTGACCACGGCATCGACCAGACCCAGCTTCAGCGCGCTTAATCCATCCACATCTTTGCCGGCGGCAATGATCTCCAGCGCGCAGTCGGCTCCCAGCAGGCGCGGCAAACGCACGCTACCGCCAAAGCCTGGCATGATGCCGAGCCGGGTTTCCGGCAGGCCAATACGCGTCTCCCGCCCGGCGGCAGCTTCAATTGTTTTCACCGCTGTCAGCGGGGCAGGGTAGTGTTTACCTGCCGTCTGCAGCACCATGCTTTTCGCCAGCGTAAAGCTCATCGCGGCTTCAACCGGACTCAGCTTCAGCGGCGCCAGCTTCGGCGCCCGGCGTGCCTGCCAGCTCTGCTGGGTAATGGCGTCGTGCAGCATAGTGAGCTAGGCAATCCCGCCCCCCATGATGCCGGCACCCAGCACGGCGGCCTGCTGCGGCAGCTCTGCGCGGGCGCTATGTTTTTTCGCCAGGCTTTTGACATATTGATCGTTAAGGAAAATGCCGACCAGCGCGCGGGCAACATCGCTCTGTGCCAGCGGCACAAACGCAGCCGTTTCAAGCTTAAGCGCATCATCGCGCGTCGCCACATCAGCGCGGCGGAAACCGCTATACTCCAGCACCGGCTGGATAGTTGTCAGCACGGCAGCAAGTTTCGCACCATCAATTTTGCCGCGCGCCAGCTGCTTATTCAGCAGCTTGCTGGCTTCATTCATACCCAGCGTCAGCGCTTTTTCACTGATATCTTTCAGGATAACGGGTACGCCTTTCCACGCTGACTGCTCCACCAGCGGCATGCGCGGTACCGGATTGAAAAAGTGCATACCGCAGAAATTTTGCGGACGCTGCAGCGCTTTCGCCAGTTCGCTAATCGGGATGGTTGAGGTGTTGGAGGCGAGAATGGCATCGTCCCGCAGCTGCTGTTCGGTCTCAGCGAGCACTTTCGCTTTGACCGCCGGATTCTCCACTACCGCTTCTACCACCATGGCTTTATCAATCTGGCGATAATCAGCGCCGTCGCGCAGCAGCAGGCTGAAAGCCGCAAAATAGGGGAACAGTACCCGGTTAACAAAGAAACCGGGACAATCGTTAACCACGACCGCTGTTTTTCCCATTTTGCTGGCCCACGCCACCACCTTACTGATGGTCGCTTCTGAGGTCTGTTCGCCGCGGATCACTAGTTCCCAGCGGTAGAAGCCGAGGCCGTTTTTCTGCCCAAACCGGCCCGCATCAAACAGGACATCGATGGCATCCCGATAGTTTTTCTGCATGCGCGCCGGAAAGCCCTGCGCCATGACCTGCTGCGCATGATGGGCGGTATCGATACCGACCACATCCAGCAGCCACGCCGGCCCCATTGGCCAGCCAAACTGCTGCAAGACCAGCGCCATATCTGCTTCTGCCGGTGAGGCGATAATCTTCTCTTCCAGACAGCGCACCACTTCATGCAGCATCGGCAGCATCATACGGTTGATAATCTCTTCATTGCTGAATGCGCGTGCTGGTTCACTGACGCTGCTCAGCAGCGTATCGGCGTCCGGATCGTGTATCTTCTGCGGTTTGCCTTTTTTATCCAGCAGCGACGCTTCATCAATAGGTTGAACGGCGGGGTACCAGCTCTGATGCGCGTGCGCACGCTGCACCAGCGCCTCCGGCAGCGTATAAAGCGCGCCGAGATGTGCGTAGCGTCTGGCCTGGTCGACCACATTGCTGTTACCGAGCGTATCAAGATAGCGGAAAGCGCCGCCGCGGAATGGCGGGAAGCCGAGGCCAAGCTGCACGCAGCCCCAGATGATATCATCCAGCGAGGCGGGGTCGATCGCCGGGTTGCGGCTCAGCAGCTCCCGCATCAGATGTGCTGAGAGATCTTCCGCCCGCACCTGACGAAAGGCGCCGCCTTTAGAGCGGCCCATGGGCGTGCGTGCGGCATCAATAATGACGACATTTTCCATCTCTGTTCCTCAGGCGCGCATCGGGACATGGCCCATATGCTCAACGCCGCCAATCAGACAGATCTGCGCATCGCCGGTCATAATGGCCCGGGCAGCATCATGCAGCGCCTGCATAGATGAACCGCAGAGGCGATTCACCGTGCTGGCGGGCACGCGGTGCGGAATTTCCGCCAGCAGCGCCGCGTTGCGCGCAATATTAAATCCCTGCTCCAGCGTCTTGGGAATAATTTCGCGGGCAAAATCGCCGCGCTGCGTCGCCGCCCATGCACGCTGATGCGAGCGGAAAGCAAACGCATCCTGCTGTTCGCGGCTGATATGGTGCATGCGCGCCAGCATTTCCGCTGTCAGGCCCATCATGCCGGCGGCTTTTGCTACTGTCCGGCTCAGGCCGGGATGGAAATCAACGCCGTGGCTCCCACGGGCGCGGCGTTCACTCATGATCAGCATGGCGGCAGCGCCGTCAGAAAGCGCGGATGAACTGCCGGCGGTCACCGTGCCGCTCACCGGATCAAACGCCGGCCGCAGCGCGGCCAGACCCTCCAGGCTGGTCTCCGGACGGATGACCTCATCACTCTCATAGCGCTTCAGCACGCCATCGGAGTCGTGCCCCCAGAGCCCTAAATCTTTGATGCAGGGCAGGGTTTGCGCAGCAAAAGCCTCATTAAGTTCAAACAGTCCGATATCCGCTGCGCTGAGTCCGGCACGCTTCAGCGCCATTTTGCTGGCGGGAACCGGGCCGTATCCCATAATTGAAGGATCGCAGCCGGTTACCGCCATACTGCGGATACGCGCACGCGGGGTGATGCCCAGTTTGTTTTAGATACGTTCAAATACGGTGGCGATGCCCTGACCCAGGCCGATACACATGGTTGCCAGGCCAAACTGCACGTCATGCTGTGTCATCTGGTTGAGCAGGGTGGTGCTGATGCGCGCGCCGGAACAGCCCAGCGGATGCCCCAGCGCAATCGCCCCGCCATTCAGGTTTACTTTCTCATCCATCTGCGCCATAGCCGTAAAAAAGCCCGCCCGGAAGGGCGGGAACACGTGCGATTCACAGGTCT
>PEFU01000002.1:0-70360 GCA_002939445.1 Pantoea sp. BRM17
ACCGGGTTTCCCCATTCGGACATCGCCGGCTGTAGCGGTTCATATCACCTTGCCGGCGCTTTTCGCAGATTAGCACGTCCTTCATCGCCTCTGACTGCCAGGGCATCCACCGTGTACGCTTGGTCGCTTAACCTCACAACCCACAGGCGTTTTGAACGCTCGTGAATCGCGATAATTTTGAGACCCGGCCGCATCGCGCATCGTTCTTATTACGGAGAACGAATACGACGCGGTCGTTTCAAATTTTCAGCTTGTTCCGGATTGTTAAAGAGCAAAACTTCGCAATGCGCCCTGAGGTGCATTCTGAAGTATTTTTCAGGACTGTAATGGTGGAGCTAAGCGGGATCGAACCGCTGACCTCCTGCGTGCAAGGCAGGCGCTCTCCCAGCTGAGCTATAGCCCCATACAGTCACTGCAGAGACCATCTACTACCACTCAACTTCTCTCCAGGGAGAAACGTTGATTTGGCTCAGGCAAGGCATGTTTCCGCGAAGCATAGTGAACTATGCGAGCCGGAGACATAACGCAGCATGAGACAAATCTGGTAGGCCTGAGTGGACTTGAACCACCGACCTCACCCTTATCAGGGGTGCGCTCTAACCACCTGAGCTACAAGCCTGTAGAGGTTTTTCTGCTCGTTACTTTCTATCAGACAATCTGTGTGAGCACTTCGCGGGAAGGTATCTTCAGGTAAGGAGGTGATCCAACCGCAGGTTCCCCTACGGTTACCTTGTTACGACTTCACCCCAGTCATGAATCACAAAGTGGTAAGCGCCCTCCCGYAGGTTAAGCTACCTACTTCTTTTGCAACCCACTCCCATGGTGTGACGGGCGGTGTGTACAAGGCCCGGGAACGTATTCACCGTAGCATTCTGATCTACGATTACTAGCGATTCCGACTTCACGGAGTCGAGTTGCAGACTCCGATCCGGACTACGACGCACTTTATGAGGTCCGCTTGCTCTCGCGAGGTCGCTTCTCTTTGTATGCGCCATTGTAGCACGTGTGTAGCCCTGGCCGTAAGGGCCATGATGACTTGACGTCATCCCCACCTTCCTCCGGTTTATCACCGGCAGTCTCCTTTGAGTTCCCGGCARSACCCGCTGGCAACAAAGGATAAGGGTTGCGCTCGTTGCGGGACTTAACCCAACATTTCACAACACGAGCTGACGACAGCCATGCAGCACCTGTCTCAGAGTTCCCGAAGGCACCYAAGCATCTCTGCTAAGTTCTCTGGATGTCAAGGCCAGGTAAGGTTCTTCGCGTTGCATCGAATTAAACCACATGCTCCACCGCTTGTGCGGGCCCCCGTCAATTCATTTGAGTTTTAACCTTGCGGCCGTACTCCCCAGGCGGTCGACTTAACGCGTTAGCTCCGGAAGCCACTCCTCAGGGGAACAGCCTCCAAGTCGACATCGTTTACGGCGTGGACTACCAGGGTATCTAATCCTGTTTGCTCCCCACGCTTTCGRACRTGAGCGTCAGTCTTCGTCCAGGYGGCCGCCTTCGCCACCGGTATTCCTCCAGATCTCTACGCATTTCACCGCTACACCTGGAATTCTACCCCCCTCTACGAGACTCAAGCCTGCCAGTTTCAAATGCAGTTCCCAGGTTAAGCCCGGGGATTTCACATCTGACTTAACATACCGCCTGCGTGCGCTTTACGCCCAGTAATTCCGATTAACGCTTGCACCCTCCGTATTACCGCGGCTGCTGGCACGGAGTTAGCCGGTGCTTCTTCTGCGGGTAACGTCAATCGGCGAGGTTATTAACCTCACCGCCTTCCTCCCCGCTGAAAGTACTTTACAACCCGAAGGCCTTCTTCATACACGCGGCATGGCTGCATCAGGCTTGCGCCCATTGTGCAATATTCCCCACTGCTGCCTCCCGTAGGAGTCTGGACCGTGTCTCAGTTCCAGTGTGGCTGGTCATCCTCTCAGACCAGCTAGGGATCGTCGCCTAGGTGAGCCGTTACCCCACCTACTAGCTAATCCCATCTGGGCACATCCGGTGGCGTGAGGTCCGAAGATCCCCCACTTTGGTCCGAAGACGTTATGCGGTATTAGCTACCGTTTCCAGTAGTTATCCCCCTCCACCGGGCAGTTTCCCAGACATTACTCACCCGTCCGCCACTCGTCACCCGGYGAGCAAGCTCCCCTGTGCTACCGTCCGACTTGCATGTGTTAGGCCTGCCGCCAGCGTTCAATCTGAGCCATGATCAAACTCTTCAATTTAAGTTTGATTTGCTTAAACAAGTTAAGCGGTGCTCTGTGAATTAAACTTCGTAATGAATTACGTGTTCACTCAGCAAAGACTTGATATTTTTTAAAGCCCGTAGGCTTGTGATATCAATCCTGCGAGTGCCCACACAGATTGTCTGATAAATTGTTAAAGAGCGGTGCAGCCAGCGCCTRAYGCGTCTGCTGCGAGGTGGCGTATATTACGCTTTCCTCCTCCGGAGTCAACCACTTTTTTCAGCGTTTTCTCCGGCGGGGTGAATCGCTTCACGCCCTGCTGAGTCCGTCTGCGTTGCCGCTTTGCCGTCTCAGTGGTGGCGCATTATAGGGAGTTCTCGCCGGGTGACAAGTGCTAATTTCAACTTTTTTACTCAGGCGCTCACTTTCCAGGCAATATGTTGTAAAAAGCAGCTTAGATGTATACTAAAGCAACAAAAAACGGGCCCGCAGGCCCGTTTTTATGCACAACAATTACTGATGAGCGACAATTTCGCCTTCGCTCACATCCATCTCGATGGTTTTTCCTGGCACAAACGCACCGGAGAGTATCTTCTGCGCCAGCGGGTTCTCAATATGCTGCTGGATAGCCCGTTTGAGCGGACMCGCACCGTAAACCGGATCGTAGCCATTCTCACCAAGCAGTTTCAGTGCTGCTTCAGAGATGTGCAGCTGATAGCCGCGATCTTCCAGACGCTGATAAAGCCGCTGCAGCTGTATCTGCGCAATAGAGGCAATGTGCTGCTCTCCCAGCGGATGAAAAACCACCACTTCATCGATACGGTTGATGAACTCAGGACGGAAGTGGTGTCCGACTACCGTCATGACCGTTTCTTTCATAGCCGGGTAATCAAGCGCACCGAAGCGCTCCTGAATTAGATCCGATCCCAGGTTCGACGTCATGATCACCACTGAGTTGCGGAAATCTACGGTACGCCCCTGACCATCCGTCAGCCGTCCATCATCCAGGACCTGCAGCAGGATGTTAAATACATCCGGATGCGCTTTCTCAACTTCATCCAGTAAGATTACGGAGTAAGGCCGGCGGCGTACCGCTTCAGTAAGATAACCGCCCTCTTCATAGCCGACATATCCCGGAGGTGCACCCACCAGCCGCGAAACCGAATGTTTTTCCATAAACTCAGACATGTCAATTCGCACCATCGCATCGTCGCTGTCAAACAGGAAATTTGCCAGCGCTTTACATAGCTCAGTTTTACCTACCCCGGTTGGACCGAGGAACAGGAATGAACCAATCGGGCGATTAGGATCGGACAGGCCCGCCCGGCTGCGACGGATGGCATTTGAAACCGCCTCTACCGCTTCGTTCTGGCCGATAACCCGCGCATGTAATTCCTGCTCCATACGCAGCAGTTTGTCGCGCTCACCTTCCATCATGCGTGCTACCGGAATACCGGTCCAGCGCGCCAGTACGTCGGCAATCTCAACCTCCGTTACGCGGTTGCGTAACAGCTTCATGATTTTGCCTTCAGCCTGAGTGGCACTCGCCAGCTGCTTTTCCAGCGCCGGAATTTTGCCATACTGCAGCTCTGACATTTGCGCCAGATCGCCTGTGCGCCGCGCCTGTTCCAGCGTTAGTCTTGCCTGCTCCAGCTCCGCTTTAATATTTTGCGTACCGGTGAGTGACGCCTTTTCAGCTTTCCACTCCTCTTCCAGTTCTGCATATTCGCGCTCTTTCTGATTCAGCTCCGTCTCCAGCATCTCCAGCCGTTTGACGCTGGCATCGTCAGACTCTTTCTTCAGCGCCTGCTGCTCCAGTTTCAACTGGATAATACGGCGCTCCAGACGATCGAGCGGCTCAGGTTTAGAATCGATCTGCAGACGAATACTGGATGCAGCTTCATCAATCAGGTCGATCGCTTTATCTGGCAGCTGCCGGTCGGCAATATAGCGATGTGACAACGTTGCAGCTGCCACAATAGCCGGGTCGGTGATCTGCACATGGTGATGCAGCTCATAACGCTCTTTCAGACCGCGCAGAATAGCGATGGTATCTTCGACGCTGGGCTCTGCTACAAATACTTTCTGAAAACGGCGCTCCAGGGCAGCATCCTTTTCTATATACTGCCGATACTCATCGAGCGTGGTTGCGCCAACGCAGTGCAGTTCACCACGCGCCAGAGCCGGCTTCAGCATGTTTCCTGCGTCCATCGCGCCATCAGCTTTGCCTGCGCCTACCATAGTGTGCAGCTCATCGATAAACAGAATGACGTTGCCTTCCTGCTTCGCGAGATCGTTCAACACGCCTTTCAGGCGCTCCTCAAACTCACCACGGTATTTGGCTCCCGCCACCAGCGCCCCCATATCCAGCGCCAGCACACGACGACCTTTCAGGCCTTCAGGCACTTCACCATTGATAATGCGCTGAGCCAGCCCTTCAACAATGGCGGTTTTACCCACACCGGGTTCACCAATCAATACCGGGTTATTCTTGGTACGGCGCTGCAGCACCTGGATGGTACGGCGGATCTCTTCATCGCGTCCGATTACCGGGTCCAGCTTGCCACGTTCGGCGCGCTCGGTGAGATCGATGGTATATTTCTTCAGTGCCTGGCGCTGATCTTCAGCTCCCTGGTCGTTCACGTTTTCGCCTCCGCGCAATTGTTCGATAGCGTTCGCGAGTTTGTCAGACGTCACGCCGGCAGCTTTAAGCAGATCCGCCAGTGAACCGCGTGAATCCAGAGCCGCCAGAACAAATAATTCAGATGAGATAAAGTTATCGCCGCGCTTTTGCGCCAGCTTGTCACACAGGTTCAGCACCCGCACCAGATCGGCTGAGGGCTGTACATCCCCCTCGGTGCCTTCGACCTGGGGCAGACGATTGATTGCCTGTTCAATACTGCTACGCAGAGTAGCGACATCGGCTCCTGCTGCGCTAAGCAGCGGACGCACCGATCCCCCTTCCTGATTGAGCAGTGCGCTCATCACATGAAGCGGTTCAATAAACTGGTTATCCTGTCCCAGAGCCAGGGACTGGGCATCAGCAAGGGCTAGCTGGAATTTGTTGGTAAGACGATCCAGACGCATAATTCCTCCCGTTACAGGTCAAAATGCTACTGGAGATTAAGATGAGGTCAGGCCTCAAATTTTCAAGGTTTCTGACCTGATATTGTGAGTAAAAAACAGGCTCCCCGGATCGTCTCAGGGCGTAAGGTTATTGCAGCCAGATTAATGTAGCCATACGCCCGGTAACGCCGTCGCGGCGAAAGGAGAAAAAATCCTGCTCTTCTGTGAACGTGCAGCGTCGTGAACCGCTGACAGAGATTACGCCTGCGCTAAGCAGACGCTGTTCAGCCAGTAGCCAGATATCCGCAAAATATTTTGCGCCTGCCGGACGAAAGGCCGCCTCTGCGCGAGCATCGTGGGCCATAAATGCCTGACGTACTTCCGCTCCTACTTCAAACGCACCGGGTCCGATAGCCGGGCCCAGCCAGGCATATACCTCGCTGGCCGGACAGTGAAAGCGGGCCAGCGTCTGTTCCAGCACGCCGTTACAGAGGCCGCGCCAGCCTGCATGGGCTGCTGCGACTTCAATGCCATCTTTACTGCAAAACACCACCGGCAGGCAGTCAGCCGTCATAATGGCGCACACCACGCCCGGCTCCCGGGTAATGGCCGCGTCAGCCTGTGGCAGCGCACAGGCTGCAGGCAGGCGCACTACTGCATTGCCATGTACCTGATCCAGCCACTGCGGCATCGCAGAAAGCGCTAATGTTTCTGCGATGTGCTGGCGATTACGCATCACGTGAGCGGGCGTGTCACCAACGTGTGCTGCCGGGTTAAGCGAATCCCAGGGTGCCAGGCTATGACCGCCCTGCCGGGTAGTGGAGCAGGCCCGAACGCGCTGCGGAGCAGGCCAGTCCGGGGTGATCCATTCGCTCATAGCCAGTCCATGCGATCGCGGAACTCTTCCGTATCGGCTTTTAAGGCGTCAATCAGATCAATCATGTCCTGCGGCAGCGGAGCATGCCACTCCATTTCAATACCGGTTATCGGATGATAGAGACGCAGCATCGTCGCGTGCAGCGCCTGACGATCAAATCCGCGCACCGTACTAATGAACGCCTCTGACGCCCCTTTTGGCGGACGCGGCCGGCCACCGTAGAGCGGATCGCCTACCAGCGGATGGTTGATATGCGCCATATGAACACGGATCTGATGCGTACGGCCCGTCTCCAGGCGCAGGCGCAGACGCGTATGTGCCCGGAAATGCTCCATGATGCGATAGTGCGTGGTTGCCGGTTTCCCCATTGGATGAACGGCCATGTGGGTACGCTTGGTGGAGTGTCGCGCCATGGGTTCATCAACGGTGCCGCCAGCCGTCATCGTACCGATAGCAACCGCTTCATATTCACGTGTGATTTCACGCAGCTGCAGCGTTTCTACCAGGTGCGTCTGTGCCGGAACCGTTTTTGCCACAACCATCAATCCTGTGGTGTCTTTATCCAGGCGATGTACGATACCGGCGCGCGGTACATCAGCGATTGGCGGAAAGTGGTAGAGCAGTGCATTCAGAATGGTGCCGTCAGGGTTACCTGCTCCGGGGTGCACCACCAGATCGCGGGGCTTGTTGATAACCAGAATATGGTCATCTTCATAAACGATATTAAGAGGAATGTTCTGCGCCTCCCAGCGCTGTTCCTCTTCAATCTCAGCATCAATAGCCACCTGCTCACCGCCCAGAACTTTCTCTTTCGGTTTGTCGATGATAGTGCCGTTGACGCTGACGCGGCGATCGAGGATCCACTCTTTTATGCGGGAGCGTGAATAATCAGGGAACAATTCCGCCAAAGTCTGATCTAAACGTTGTCCAAGCTGTGCTTCGGACACCGTTGCGGTGAGTTGAACTTGTTGTGCCATATACAGCTTCTTCGTTAACGTTGGGTTTTACGGCGATGCCGTTTAATATAATGTGCTATCGTACTGGTCATTACCGGGAGCTATACGGACAGCTTCCGCCATAACATTTTGAGGATAATCATTTCGTCATGACGCGTATGAAACATCTGGTGGCTGCCGCCACATTGAGCCTGGCCCTGGTAGGCTGCTCTGGCTCATCTGATCCGGTTCCGGACAGCCCGCCGTCTGAAATCTATGCCACAGCTCAGCAAAAGCTGCAGGACGGTAACTTCAAAGCGGCAATTAAGCAACTGGAAGCGCTGGATAATCGTTATCCATTTGGTCCTTACTCGCAGCAGGTGCAGCTGGATTTAATCTACGCGTATTACAAAAATGCCGATCTTCCGCTGGCGCAGGCTGCTATTTCGCGCTTTATGCGACTCAACCCTACCCATCCAAATATCGATTACGTCATCTATATGAAAGGCCTGACGGATATGGCTCTGGATGATTCAGCGCTGCAGGGCTTCTTTGGTATCGATCGCTCCGATCGCGACCCTACCCACGCGCGCGATGCCTTCCGTGACTTCTCCCAGCTGCTGCGGAGCTATCCAAATAGCCAGTACGCTGCGGATGCCCAGAAACGCCTGACCTATCTGAAAGATCGTCTGGCGAAATATGAACTCTCGGTGGCGCAATTCTATACCAAGCGCGGGGCCTATGTCGCTGTTGTTAATCGTGTGGAAGGCATGATGCGTGATTATCAGGATACGCAGGCAACACGCGATGCGCTGCCGCTGATGGAGAATGCTTATCGCCAGCTGCAGTTAACGGCAGAAGCTGACAAAGTTGCGAAAATTATCGCAGCCAACAACAGCCAGAAATGAGTTAATCGTTCCTCTAAAAGCAGCCTCCGGGCTGCTTTTTTTATGTCCGCAAAGGCTCTCTGCGTTGCGGTTAACCTGTCAATCCTGCCCTGCTGTAGTGCTCGCTTCAAGCATTTTTTGCATAATCTCCGGTCTTTCTCGCAAATCTCCTGCGTTGACAAAATGTGACGCTCGTATGTGATCCAGATCACATAAATTCCTGTGTGGCGCGGTATGCTGGCTTTACCCAGACGGAAATGACAGAGAGGTTTAACTATGATTCTGAACATTACCAGCAAACAAATGGAAATCACTGCAGCCATTCGCAGCCATGTCGAAGACCGTCTCGCTAAACTGGAAAAGTGGCAAGCCCACCTCATCAATCCACACATCGTGTTGTCAAAAGAGCCTAAAGAGTTCGTAGCAGATGCCACCATTAACACGCCCAACGGTACTCTGGTCGCCAGTGCTAAACATGATGATATGTATACCGCCATCAACGATTTGATCGCGAAGCTGGAGCGCCAGCTAAATAAAGCTCAGCACAAGCCTGAAGCACGCCGCGCTGCCAGCAGTGTTAAAGATTTCATTCCGGCAGGATAAATTCTGCAGTTACAAAAAACGCGCCAGCCGGCGCGTTTTTTATTGACAGCTTTTAAGCAGTACGATTACTCTCAGGGCACTTACCTGCCGGAATAAACCATGAAACCTCAGCCATTTTTCTTCGCATTCTTTTTTACCTTCCCCTGAACGGGAGGCGCGTCGTCATGCGAAAATGAATGCGAAGACGAATGACAAAGCCTCCCCCACCGGGAGGCTTTTTTTTTAACTGTATTTACAGGTGAGCTTAATGAGTATCGATAATCCACTGCTGGCGCTGCGCGATAAAATCAGCGCGGTAGACAGCAAACTACTTACGCTGCTGGCCGAGCGACGGTCGCTGGCAATCGAAGTTGCCGAGGCGAAACTGACCACGCTGCGGCCCATACGCGATATTGAGCGGGAGCGTGCCCTGCTGGAAAATCTGATTTCCCTTGGTAAGCAGCAGCAGCTCGATGCTCACTACATTACCCGTCTGTTTCAGCTGATTATTGAAGATTCGGTGCTGACGCAGCAGGCACTGCTGCAGAAGAACCTGAACCATCCGCATGCGCTGGCGCCCCGCATTGCCTTTCTGGGTCCTAAGGGCTCCTATTCGCATCTGGCTGCCCGTAAATATGCGTCACGCCATTTTGCTTCGTATGTTGAAAACGGCTGTCTGAAATTTCAGGATATTATCCAGCAGGTTGAGGCTGGCCAGGCTGACTATGCGGTTATGCCAATTGAAAACACCAGCTCCGGCTCTATCAATGATGTTTACGATCTGCTGCAGCAGACGTCGCTCTCAATCATTGGCGAACTGATTATCCCTATCGAGCACTGTGTACTGGTAAAAGAGACCTCCACGCTTAAACAGATCAAAACCGTCTACAGTCATCCCCAGCCTTTTCAGCAGTGCAGTCAGTTTATTAACCGTTTTCCGCAGTGGAAAATTGAGTACACCGAAAGCACTGCCGCAGCCATGGAGAAAGTCGCCGCGCTTAATTCCCCTGACGTTGCCGCCCTGGGCAGCGAAGCAGGCGGTGAACTCTATGGGCTGCAGGTGCTGGAGCGTAATCTGGCAAATCAGCAGCAGAACCACACGCGTTTTATCGTACTGGCGCGCAAGCCGGTTGACGTTTCGGTGCAGGTCCCGGCCAAAACCACCCTGATCATGGCTACCGGGCAGCAGGCGGGCGCGCTGGTAGAGGCTCTGCTGGTACTGCGCAACCATAACCTGATTATGAGCCGGCTGGAGAATCGCCCGATTAACGGTAACCCGTGGGAAGAGATGTTTTATATTGATGTGCAGGGCAATCTGCAGTCGGAAAATATGCAGCTGGCGCTGGCAGAATTACGCCAGCTGACGCGCTCACTGAAAGTGCTGGGCTGCTATCCCGGTGAAAATGTGGTGCCGGTTGAACCCCGTATATAAGCAGAAAAGGCACCGCTGAGGGTGCCTTTTTTTATTGCCGGCTATCGTTAGCCGAGCGTAACAGACTGCGGCTTTCAACCAGAAAACGCTGGGCGTGATCGCCAAACCACTGCTCTACGCGCTCAAAACTGTCGATAAACGCCTGCTTATTGCCCTGTTCCAGCAGTGCAATAGCTTCACCAAAGCGCTGATGATAACGTTTTATCAGTGCCAGATTACTCTCTGAAGCCATAATGATATCYGCATAGAGCTGTGGATCCTGCGCAAACAGCCGCCCTACCATGGCCAGCTCCAGCCGGTAAATAGGCGAAGAGAGCGCCAGCAGCTGATCCAGATTCACATTTTCTTCAGCCAGGTGAAGGCCGTAAGCAAAAGTCGTAAAGTGACGCAGCGCCTGAATAAAGGCCATGTTCTGATCGTGCTCTGCGGCGCTGATGCAGTGCAGCCGTGCTCCCCAGACCTGAATCTGTTCCAGGAACCACTGATACGCTTCCGGCTGACGACCGTCGCACCAGACCACAACCTGTTTTGCCAGACTGCCGCTGTCGGGCCCAAACATCGGGTGCAGACCCAGTACCGGCCCGGCGTGCGCGGTAAGCATGGCCTGCAGCGGCCTGTTTTTTACCGATGCAAGATCGACCAGGATGCAGTCGTCCGGTAGCGCAGGCAGACTGGCGATGATCTTCTCGGTGAGATGGATCGGGACGCTGATGATCACCATGCCTGCATCCTGCAGCAGCCGATCGGCGCGATCCCAGTCCTCTTTATCCAGAATGCGCACCTGATAACCGGACAGTGTCAGCATCTTTTCAAACAGGCGCCCCATCTTGCCGCTGCCGCCGACGATCACCACCGGACGCAGTGAAGGACAAAGGGTTTTGAAACCTTTGTCATTCTCATGGGTATAGGATTCCCGCATCAGACGACGCAATACATCTTCAATCAGATCGGGTGATACGCCGAGCGCTTCTGCTTCCTGCCGGCGTGACGACAGCATGCTTGCTTCGCGCTCGGGTACATAAATCGGCAGGCCGTAACGGCTTTTTACTTCGCCAACCTGTGCCACCAGCTCCAGTCGTTTTGCCAGCAGCCCAAGCAGCGCCTGATCGACTTCATCAATTTGATCGCGCAATGCGGTCAGTTCAGCCACCATGACTCTTTATACCTCGTGTGACAGACGCGCCGACAGCAATCCCTGCAGATCCTGATGGATAGTGCGCAACAGCGTTTCGGTGGTGTTCCAGTCAATGCAGGCATCGGTCACCGAGACACCATACTTCATTTCGCTGCGCGGCTGCTCTGAAGGCTGATTGCCTTCGTGAATATTGCTTTCGAGCATCAGGCCAATAATAGAGCGGTTTCCATCTTTGATCTGCGCAATAGCCGACTCGGCTACGCCAGGCTGACGACGATAGTCTTTGTTAGAATTGCCATGGCTGCAATCTATCATTAAGGCCGGGTGCAGTCCTGCTTTCAGCATCTCTTTTTCACACTGTGCAACATCGTCCGGGCCGTAGTTAGGCGCTTTGCCGCCGCGCAGAATCACGTGTCCGTCCGGGTTGCCCTGCGTCTGCAGCAGGCAGACCTGCCCTGCCTGGTTAATGCCGACAAAACGGTGAGGCATCGCTGCCGCACGCATAGCGTTGATCGCCGTGCCGAGACTGCCATCGGTGCCGTTTTTAAAACCTACCGGCATAGAAAGACCAGACGCCATTTCACGGTGCGTTTGTGATTCCGTGGTGCGCGCACCAATGGCTGACCAGCTAAACAGATCGCCGAGGTATTGCGGGCTATTAGGATCCAGCGCTTCTGTCGCCAGGGGCAGACCCATTTCAACCAGGTTTACCAGCAGCTGACGCGCAATGTGCAGTCCGGCTTCCATATCAAATGAGTTGTTCATGTAAGGATCGTTGATCAGACCTTTCCAGCCTACGGTGGTGCGGGGTTTTTCAAAATAGACGCGCATGACGATATACAGCTGATCCTTCAGCTGCACAGAGAGATCTTTTAACTGACGGGCGTACGCTAACGCTGCTTCCGGATCGTGAATTGAGCAGGGACCGCAGACTACCAGCAGACGCGGATCGCGCCCGGCAATAATGTCCGCAATAGTCTTACGCGAAGCAGCAATCTGTGCTTCCTGCTCTGCCGTCAGTGGAAAGCGTGCTTTCAGCTCCTGCGGCGTAATTAAAATCTGTTCGTCAGCGATATGTACGTTATTCAGCGCGTCTTTCTGCATGGTGGCGATCCTTTTTACTCGTCTGTGCGGTTTAGATCCTCAGTGAGGATGATGCTTACTCTATCACAGGCTGTATTGTAAGCAATCCATGCTTGTACACTATTTTTACCACCCATGTTTATCATTGCAGTATTTATAATAAATATTCATATTTATTATATACTTAAATTTAAATAGCACTAAAAAGCATGCTTCGTTTATGTAAACCTAACTTTACACAGCAACGAAATGCGCAGCGGGTATACGCTTACAGGCTGCCAGCACGGGCTGATTGTGCAGCCGGACGGGCCGGTTGAGGCCGCGGGTTATCGCTTAAAGCATCCATAAAAAAAGGGGCTGGCATTATGCCAACCCCTTGTTTGCTATTAACTTTGAGATGTCGCTTACGCGCCAAGACGCTCTTTGATACGAGCTGACTTACCGGTGCGCTCACGCAGGTAGTACAGTTTGGCTTTACGCACAGCACCACGACGTTTGACAGTAATGCTGTCAATTACCGGAGAGTGAGTCTGGAAGACACGCTCAACGCCTTCGCCGTTGGAAATCTTACGAACAGTGAATGCAGAGTGCAGACCGCGGTTACGAATAGCGATAACCACGCCCTCGAATGCCTGCAGACGTTTTTTAGAACCTTCAACGACCCATACTTTCACTTCCACGGAATCACCCGGACGGAATGAAGGTACATCCTGTTTCAGCTGTTCTTGTTCAATTTGCTTGATAATGTTGCTCATAATTAAATCTCATATCCTGGGTAAACTGATAGTCAGGGAAAATTACTCTTCCGCTTCATCGTTTTGTTGCTGCTGCTGTTCCCGCTGGAACTCATTCAGCAACCTTGCTTGCTCTTCAGTCAGAGCCAGGTTTTCCAGAAGTTCAGGTCTTCTTAGCCAGGTACGGCCTAACGACTGTTTCAGGCGCCAGCGGCGAATATCGGCATGGTTGCCCGACAGCAGAACTGACGGTACTTCCATCCCTTCTAACACTTCAGGCCGGGTATAGTGCGGGCAATCCAGCAAACCATCCGAGAATGAGTCTTCATCGGCGGACGCCTGCTTGCCCAGTACGCCGGGAATAAACCGGGCGACGGAGTCAATCAGCGTCATGGCTGGCAGCTCACCACCACTGAGAACGTAATCACCGATTGACCACTCTTCGTCAATCTCTGTATGGATAACGCGCTCATCAATACCTTCGTAGCGACCACAGACCAGAATCAGTTTCTGGTTAGTCGCCAGTTCGCAAACGCCCTGCTGGTCAAGTTTGCGCCCCTGAGGTGACAGATAAATCACCTTAGCACCTTCTCCCGCCGCTGCTTTCGCTGCGTGGATCGCATCCCGTAAGGGTTGCACCATCATCAACATTCCCGGTCCGCCGCCGTAAGGACGATCGTCCACGGTACGGTGCCGGTCGTGCGTGAAGTCACGAGGACTCCAGCTCTCAATGTTGAGCAGGCCATTTTTAACTGCCCGGCCAGTTACCCCGTACTCGGTAATAGCGCGAAACATCTCTGGAAACAGGCTGATAACACCAATCCACATCGCGTTCGCCGTTACGTTACCGGATTGTCCGGAGATCAAAAACCAGGATCCCAGTCTACTTCAATAGTGCCAGTAGCGAGATCGACTTTCTTGATAACCTGTTCATCGAGAAACGGTATTAACCGCTCCTGTACACCGAATGCATCTTTCAGGTTCGCCTTAACGACGAGTACGTCGTTTGAGCCGGTTTCCATCAAATCAATGACTTTGCCCATCTCATAGCCGTCGAGGTTAACTACTTTACAACCCATAAGGTCTTTCCAGTAGTAATCACCCTCTCCCAGCGCAGGCAGCTGCGTGGAGTCAACCGTGATTTCACAATTGGTTAACTGCGCCGCCGCGTCCCGATCGTCAATGCCGTTGACTTTGATAATCAGGTCCTGATTGTGGTGCTTCCAACCTTCCAGTTCTACCTGCTGCCATTTACCGGCGCGCTGGATAAACCAGGGTTGGTAGTCGAAGATGCTTTCAGCGTCTTCAGTGGAGGAAAACACTTTGAGCCAGCCCCGAATTCCGTAAGCGGCACCCATTTTGCCCAAAACGATGGGGTTAACAGGAGGCTGTGCGGCAGGTTTACTGGTCATGCTCACCACCGTGACAGATTAAGCTGCTTTTTTTGCTTCTTTGATCAGCGCGTTAACGCGATCGGAAAGCGTTGCGCCCTGGCCAACCCAGTGCTCAATACGGTCCAGGTCCAGACGCAGACCTTCAGCCTGACCAGATGCGATCGGGTTGAAGAAACCAACGCGCTCAATGAAGCGGCCGTTGCGTGCATTGCGGCTGTCAGTGACGACGACCTGGTAGAACGGACGCTTTTTTGCGCCGTGACGTGCCAAACGAATTGTTACCATAACWTCCTCTTTAGTTAATAAAACAACCGGGCCCCATCGAGGAACGGGGCCCGGGTGCAATATAAAAAGCCCGAAAATTTTACTCATTTTGGCGCAAAAAGCAACCGCAGTAGCATACTTTTCTGGCTGTGTAGCGATATCTTAACGGCCCGGGAAACCTGGCGGCATCATACCCTTCATGCCGCGCATCATTTTTGCCATGCCGCCTTTCTTCATCTTTTTCATCATGCGCTGCATATCATCGAACTGCTTCAGCAGCCGATTGACATCCTGCACCTGCATGCCGGCGCCGGTCGCGATGCGACGCTTGCGTGAACCCTTGATGATTTCAGGCTTCTCACGCTCTTTACGCGTCATGGAGTTAATGATGGCCTCCATGCGCACCAGCACCTTGTCATCCATCTGCGATTTAACGTTGTCCGGCAGCTGCCCCATACCCGGCAGTTTGCCCATCAGGCTGGCCATACCGCCCATATTGCGCATCTGCTTAAGCTGCTCAAGGAAGTCATTGAGATCGAAACCGTCACCGGTTTTCAGCTTTTTCGCCAGCTTTTCCGCCTGATCGCGGTCAACCTTGCTTTCAATATCTTCAATCAGCGACAGTACATCGCCCATGCCCAGAATGCGCGAGGCGATACGGTCGGGATAAAACGCTTCCAGCGCCTCGGTTTTCTCACCCATCCCCATAAACTTGATCGGTTTACCGGTGATGTGACGAATCGAAAGCGCGGCACCGCCGCGTGCGTCACCATCAACCTTGGTCAGGATCACCCCGGTCAGCGGCAGCGCTTCATTAAATGCTTTAGCCGTGTTCGCGGCATCCTGACCGGTCATGGCATCGACAACAAACAGCGTTTCCACCGGATTAATGGCGGCGTGGACCTGTTTGATTTCGTCCATCATCGCTTCGTCTACGTGCAAACGACCGGCGGTATCCACCAGCAGCACGTCGTAGAACTTCAGCTTCGCCTCTTTCAGCGCATGCTTAACGATGTCAACCGGCTTCTGGCTGAGATCGGAGGGACAGAAATCCACCCCCACCTGCTGCGCCAGCGTCTCCAGCTGTTTAATCGCCGCCGGGCGATAAACGTCAGCTGAGACCACCAGCACTTTTTTCTTGTGCTTTTCACGCAGAAACTTACCGAGCTTACCCACACTGGTGGTTTTACCGGCACCCTGCAGGCCCGCCATCAGCACCACGGCCGGCGGCTGCGCATTCAGGTTCAGGGTATTATTTTCAGCCCCCATTGCCGCAATCAGCTCGTTGCGGACAATCTTGATAAACTCCTGACCCGGCGTCAGGCTTTTATTGACGTCGTGTCCGACCGCGGCTTCTTTTACGCGGTTAATAAATTCACGTACTACCGGCAGCGCAACGTCCGCCTCCAGCAGCGCCATGCGCACTTCGCGCAGGGTATCTTTGATGTTCTCTTCGGTCAGCCGTCCGCGGCCGCTGATGTTGCGCAGGGTTTGCGACAAACGATCGGTTAAATTATCAAACATGCTCTCTCACTTAATACCGTAGCGAGGCCGCCTGAGCGACACAATGCGCCGGATTATAACACGAAGCCTGAGCGATCTCTGCAATTGACCGTGAGATCGTTTGGAGCATACTGCCGCTGACGCTATACTGCTTTTTTCCTTATCTCATCACTCTCAGAAAGGATCTATGTTCGTTTTCGCGATCGTGGCGCTCTTCGCCTACTCCCTCAGTCTTGCACTTATCATCCCCAGCTTACTGAAACGTAACAGCGGCTGGCGGCGATTTGCTGTCCTGTCCGCCTGCGTTGCGCTGATTGCGCATGCTGTCGCGCTGCAGCAGCGGATATTTGCTATCGACAGCGGGCAAAATCTCAGCTTACTTAATATCGGATCGCTGGTGAGCCTGCTGATTTGCGCCATTATGACTATTGTGGCTTCACGTAACCGTGGCTGGCTGCTGCTGCCGGTGGTTTATAGCTTTGCGTTAATTAATCTGGCGTTTGCCACCTTTGTCCCGAATGCCTTTATTACGCACCTCGAGACCACGCCGGGCATGATGGTGCATATCGGTCTGTCGCTGTTTGCTTATGCCACGCTGATTATTGCCGCGCTCTATGCGCTGCAGCTGGCGTGGATCGACTATCAGCTGAAAAACAAAAAGCTCGCCTTTACGCAGGATATGCCGCCGCTGCTAAGCATTGAGCGCAAAATGTTTCATATCACGCAGATTGGCGTGGTGCTGCTGACGCTGGTGCTTTGCACCGGGCTTTTCTTCATGGACAACCTGTTCAGCGCAGAGAATATCGATAAAGCGGTGCTCTCTATTCTTGCGTGGTTCGTCTATATCGTGCTGCTCTGGGGGCACTACCGTGAAGGGTGGCGCGGACGGCGCGTGGTCTGGTTTAACTGCGGCGGTGCGCTGCTGCTGACCATGGCTTACTTCGGCAGTCGCGTACTGCAGCATCTTCTCACTTCCCACTAAGGAATTTTTCGTTGGAACATGTTTCAACCACCACGATGATTATCATTCTTGTCATCATGGTGCTGGTCTCAGCGTACTTCTCCGGCTCTGAGACCGGCATGATGACGCTCAACCGCTATAAGCTGCGGCACAAAGCGAAAAGCGGTAATCGTGCAGCGCGGCGCGTTGAGAAACTGCTGCGCCGGCCCGATCGCCTGATTAGTCTGGTCTTAATCGGCAACAACCTGGTCAATATCCTCGCCTCCGCGCTGGGGACTATCGTAGGGATGCGTCTGTATGGTGATGCCGGGGTTGCTATCGCCACCGGCGTGCTGACCTTTGTTGTTCTGGTTTTTGCTGAAGTCCTGCCTAAAACCATCGCAGCGCTCTACCCTGAAAAAGTGGCCRACCCCAGCAGCGTTTTACTGGCGCCGCTGCAGTATGTGATGCTGCCACTGGTCTGGCTGCTTAATACCATTACGCGCATGCTGATGCGTATGGTGGGGATTAAAACAGAGGGCTCCGTAAACTCCGCGCTGAGCAAAGAGGAGCTGCGCACCATTGTCTACGAGTCGCGCTCGCTGATGTCTCGCCGTAATCAGGATATGCTTCTCTCCGTGCTCGATCTGGAAAAAGTCAGCGTGGATGACATCATGGTGCCGCGCAATGAAATTGTTGGTATCAATATCAATGACGACTGGAAATCGATTGAGCGTCAGCTGAGTAACTCACCGCATGGGCGTATTGTGC
Organism: Pantoea sp. BRM17; assembly: GCA_002939445.1. GTDB lineage: Bacteria > Pseudomonadota > Gammaproteobacteria > Enterobacterales > Enterobacteriaceae > Pantoea. The sequence goes on from PEFU01000002.1 coordinate 17,799, forward strand.
TGTTTCGCGATTCGCTGGACGATACCGTGGGCATGCTGCGCGTGCGCGAAGCCTGGCGCATGATGACGGAAAAAAAGGAGTTCAATAAGGATCGTCTGCTGCGCGCGGCTGATGAGATCTACTATGTGCCGGAAGGCACGCCGCTGAATGTGCAGCTGGTTAAGTTCCAGCGCAATAAGAAAAAAGCGGGTCTGGTAGTGGATGAGTATGGCGATATTAAGGGGCTCATCACCATCGAAGATATTCTGGAAGAGATCGTTGGCGACTTTACTACCTCCATGTCCCCTTCTCTCGCAGAAGAGGTGATGCCGCAGAATGATGGCTCGGTGCTGATTGAAGGCAGCGCTAACGTGCGCGAAATCAATAAGGCGTTCAACTGGACGCTGCCGGAAGAGGAAGCGCGCACCATTAACGGCATGCTGCTTGAGGCGCTGGAAGAGATCCCGCAGACCGAAACGCGGGTACAGGTTGGCAGCTATGACATCGATATTCTCGACGTGCAGGACAACATGGTGAAGCAGGTACGGGTTACACCGCAGCAGCCGCTGAAAAGCTCAGTGGGATCGTGATACAAAAAAACGCCGCAGAATATGCGGCGTTTTTACAGAAAGGGCTAATCAGATATGCAACTCTTTCAGCTTCTCTGCTGGCAGCTTCAGATCTTCGTTGCGATTAATACCGATCTCGTGTGACAGAACATTACGCGCAATCTGCTGCGCTTCGTCCAGGGAGTGCAGCTTGTAGCTGCCACACTGATACTCATTAAGCTCCGGGATCTGATTCTGATCTTTGACTTTCAGAACATCTTCCATCGCCCCTTTCCACGCCTGCGCCACGCGCTGCTCGTCTGGCGTGCCGATCAGGCTCATGTAGAAACCGGTACGGCACCCCATTGGAGAGATGTCTACGATCTCCACGCCCTCACCGTTGAGGTGATCGCGCATAAAGCCGGCAAACAGATGCTCCAGCGTATGGATCCCGCGCTCGGTCAGAATGTCGATGTTTGGCCGGCAGAAACGCAGATCGAAAACGGTGATGGTATCGCCATGCGGAGTTGTCATGGTCTTTGCCACGCGTACTGCCGGCGCGGCCATGATGGTGTGATCAACGGTAAAACTGTCCAGTAGTGGCATACGTCACCTCCTGTTTGAAAAATTTTTTCTGAACGATGAAACTTTTCTCGTCGTTCTGCGTCTGAATATATGAAAGACGCGCATTTGTTATCATCATCCCTGACAACAGAGATGTTAATTTTGGCCACAGTGATGTGGCCATTTTCTTTTTCAGCCTTCCCGACCTGCCAGATAATCCTCAAAGCTTATGCTATCACTCGCTTCCAGCGCCTGCTGTGCAGCAACAGACTCCTGCGCCTGCTGAGTGAAATCCGCTTCGGTCAGAATTTCCAGTGGCTCCGCGCAGAGCATCTGCCGGTACTGCTCCGCCAGTGCAACACCTGCTCCGGTCAGGCCGTTCTCTTTAATAGCGTGAAGAATGCGCGCCGAGTAGGTTAGCTCAGGATCGTCAAAAGAAGCTACCAGTTGATCGCATACCTGCTGATATTGCGTGCTGCCCTCGTTGCTATCCAGCACTTCCGCGACGCGACGCAGATCGGCAAAGAGCGCTTTGCCTACTTCAACCAGCGAATGTTCAGTGTCGCTGCAGCCAACGCCAATAACCAGCCCTGGCTTACGTCCTTCCATCACCACGCGGTTCCAGTTTTTGCGACTGCAGAGCAGCTCGCTGGCGCTCAGTTCAGGGGCATCGGCCAGCGTACACCAAATCAGGAACAGATCGAGGAAGCGCGCCTGATCGGCATCCACACCTACCGGTGAAAACGGATTGATATCAAGCGAGCGCACTTCAATATACTCAATGCCGCCACGCAGCAGCGCATCAGAAGGGGCTTCTCCCGAACGGGTAACGCGCTTCGGACGGATAGGCGCATACAGCTCGTTCTCAATCTGCAGTACATTAGTATTAAGCTGCAGCCAGTTGCCTTCAGCATCTTTGACGCCCATGGCTGCGTACTCTTCAGAAGGGGTTTTGATTGCGGCCTTCAGCGCGCTCACATACCCTTCCAGCGAGTTGAAGGTAATACCGAGATTACTTTGTGACTTATTGGTATAACCCAGGTCACTCAGGCGCAGAGAGGTCGCATACGGCAGCCATAGCGTATCTTTACCATCCGTTTCAAACGGCAGCTGGCTCTCACGCCCCTGAAGAAATGAGGAGCTGATCGCCGGCGAGGCACCAAACAGATAAGGGATCACCCAGCCGAAACGATAATAGTTGCGGATCAGGCGCAGATAGCCCGCAGAGATGGTCTCTTTACCGCTCTCAGCATCTTTTACATCCGCCCACTCCTGCCAGAAAGAGAGCGGCAGCGAGAAGTTGTAATGCACGCCAGAGATAATCTGCATCAGCGCGCTGTAGCGGTTTTTCAGCCCCTGCCGGTAGAGGGTCTTCATCTGGCCCACGTTTGAACTGCCATACTGCGCCAGCTCAATTTTATCGGTATCGTCAACGTGACCGGGCATACTGAAGGGCCACATGCGCTCTTCACCCAGCTGTTTTGCCACATGGACATGGCCAGCTGTTTTGCCACATGGCGATGGATGTCGCGCAGGAAGGTCAGCGAGCGATCGATATTTTTATCGACCGGCGTAATGAACTCCAGCAGCGTTTCCGCAAAATCCGTGGTGATCCAGTCATGCTTCAGCGCCGAGCCAAGCGATGCCGGATGGCCGGTAGTAGCCAGATGACCATCGGGCCCGACGCGTAACGTTTCGCGTTCGATGCCACGGCCGATACCCTTTAACGCGTCGGGATGCGCTTCCAGCCAGGAGAGCGCTTTTGATACGTCCGGGATCACATTAACCTCCCGCTGTGAGAATAATTTATTTTTGTTCAGCATAATGTTAACCGTAGCCTCGAATCTGTGCGAATCAATGCCACCACTCCATACCCTGTATTGTGGCGATCGCGATAAAGATATAACGCAGCGTTTTGCCGAGAGCGAGAAACAGCATGCAAGGCAGCCAGCTGAAGCGCAACCAGCCTGCGAGAACGCAAAGCAGATCGCCAGCAACCGGCAGCCAGCTAAAGATCAATGCCGCAGGGCCCCATCGGTGTAACCACGTCAATGCTGTGTCATGCCATCGCCCCTGCCCGTTCTGCGGCATAAGGCGACCAAGAAAAATGTTGGTCAGGCCACCCAGCGTGTTTCCCACTGATGCAGCCAGCAACAGGCCATATACCGATCCTTTCTGAGCAACCAGCAGCGCTATCAGTACAGCTTCTGAACTGCCCGGAAGCAGCGTGGCGCTCAGAAAGCTGCTGCCCAGCAGCGAGCCATAAATCAGGAAATCATTCACGGTAATGGCATATCGCACGTACGACAAAATGAGCCATTACTTTAGCTTAATGCGCTCAGGTTGTCGCCAGGCAGGCTTAACCGCAAATGCTTTGAAAGCATTAGGAATTTTCGTTTTCAGAAAAAGGTCAGGGAACAAAACCGGGCATAAATGGCGGTAAATGCAGCATTTTTCAAAACAGAGTACAAAAGAGAGTCAGCATTCCTATTAACGCCAGTGAACTCTGGCGGCGCTAAAATCGCTGAACAGAGACGGGTTAATTGCGAAAGCGGCTGGTACTGCCGGGGAGATTTGGAGAGCACAGCCCGGGTGCTGAAGCTGTCGGTAACGGGTTTAACTGAAGCATATGGGGAAAAAGCAGAGAATGGTGCATCCAGGAGGATTCGAACCTCCGACCGCTCGGTTCGTAGCCGAGTACTCTATCCAGCTGAGCTATGGATGCACTGAAGCGTAGCCTGCAAAGAAGCGACGTTGATAACACTGAAAGGGGGTGAAGAATGGTGCATCCAGGAGGATTCGAACCTCCGACCGCTCGGTTCGTAGCCGAGTACTCTATCCAGCTGAGCTATGGATGCATTGAGGTATTTCTTACGATGGACTAACTGCAACAAGCCTGAAATGATACAAAGAATGGTGCATCCAGGAGGATTCGAACCTCCGACCGCTCGGTTCGTAGCCGAGTACTCTATCCAGCTGAGCTATGGATGCATTGAGGTAATTCTTGTATTACGCAGGGTGCTAACAACTCACCATGAAAGGAACTACTCGTTCACTCTTTAACTTTATCCGCTACCATCTAAAAGATGGTGCATCCAGGAGGATTCGAACCTCCGACCGCTCGGTTCGTAGCCGAGTACTCTATCCAGCTGAGCTATGGATGCATCGGAAATGGCGGTGAGGCGGGGATTCGAACCCCGGATGCAGCTTTTGACCGCATACTCCCTTAGCAGGGGAGCGCCTTCAGCCTCTCGGCCACCTCACCTTACGCGTTCTTCCGAACCGTGCTTCTGAACTTGTTTCTGCTCATCGGCACTGCGTGGCGCACATATTACTTTCCCGGACTTATAAGTCAAACAATTTCTCCCGACTTTTTTCACTCACGCGTTCGATTGCACAAATGACGCACAATTCGGCTGATTTAACGGCGAAAAGGGTGATTTATCAACAGCAAAAGCCAGAGCAGTAATGAAAAAAGCGAGGAAGCTAAAACAGAAATAAACGGATGGAGGGAGCAGAAAGGTAGCGTCTCGCCCATGAGCGAGACGCTGAAAACGTTAGTAACCCGTGGTTTGTGTTTTTTCAGCCTGAATACGCTGATAAATCTCTTCACGATGTACCGATACTTCTTTTGGCGCATTAACGCCAATGCGGACCTGGTTACCTTTAACGCCCAGCACCGTTACAGTCACCTCATCGCCAATCATGAGGGTTTCACCAACTCGACGAGTTAGAATAAGCATTCTTTGCTCCTTGAAAGATTAAAAGAGTCGGGCCTGTTCGGGCTCCCGGCCATATCCATCATATACCGCTGAACAATACCTATGACAAATACACCATTGTGATTTGTCACACCAATACATTCTGCTGATAATCAGTTTAGCCGAAATACACTACATCGACCGGACTTTGTCATTACCTGGTGTCCATTGCACTAAAAAGCGCCGGAACAGACGTTCCTGGCGCTATACAACGCTTAATTTTAATTGTTACAGCCGGCTGCTTACCCACTCCTGTACGCCTGCCAGCGCGCCTGCCAGCGCCTGCGGATTGGTACCGCCCGCCTGCGCCATGTCAGGACGTCCACCGCCTTTTCCGCCCACCTGAACGGCCAGCGCGCTAATCAGCTCACCTGCTTTCACGCGGTCGGTCAGATCTTTAGTTACGCCTGCAATCAGCGAAACCTTACCTTCTGCTACCGTTGCCAGTACGATCACGGCAGACCCAAGCTGGTTTTTAAGGTCATCCATAATCGTACGCAGCATTTTCGGTTCAGTGTTACTCAGCTCACTTACCAGCAGTTTAGCGCCCCTGATTTCAATGGCGCTGCTGCTCAGCGATGCGCTCTCCTGGGCTGCCTGCTGATCGCGTAGCTGCTGCAGCTCTTTCTCCAGCGCGCGTACGTTATCCACCAGACCGCGCACCTTCTCACTGAGGTTGCTACTGTTGGCCTTCACCACCTGAGCAATGTCAGCCAGCTGATCGCTCTGTGCATGCAGCTGAGCAATTGCCGCTTCACCGGTCAGCGCTTCGATACGACGAATACCGGCAGCCGTGCCCGACTCAGACTGAATGCGGAACAAGCCGATATCACCCGTGCGCGCAGCGTGCGTACCGCCACACAGCTCCACTGAATATTCGCCCATGCTGACCACGCGCACCCGCTGATCGTACTTCTCGCCAAACAGCGCCATCGCCCCACGCGCTTTAGCCTCTTCCAGATCCATGATATCGGTCTGAATCAGCAGGTTGCGGCGGATCTGTGCATTGACGATATCTTCAACTTCACGGATCTGCTGCGGCTTCATCGCTTCAGAATGCGAGAAGTCAAAACGCAGATATTTATCGTTATTCAGCGAGCCTTTCTGCCCGACGTGATCGCCCAGCACTTCACGCAGTGCTTCATGCATCAGGTGCGTTGCCGAGTGATTCAGGCGAATACGTGCCCGACGTGCTTCGTTTACCTGCGCCTGCAGCGCATCACCGATACGCAGCTGACCATGAGTGAGCTTACCGATATGTCCCAGTGCTTTGCCATACTTTTGCGTATCCTGCACGCTAAATTCAGCATTCTGCCCTGTCAGTACGCCAGTATCCCCCACCTGCCCGCCTGATTCACCGTAGAACGGCGTAGCGTTCAGGATCACGACAGCATCCTGTCCCGCGGTGATCTGTTCTACTGACTGACCATCAACAAACAGCGCTTCAATCGTGGCGTTCAGCGTCAGCTCTTCATAACCTTTAAATTCGGTTACGGCATCAACGCGAATAACGCTATTGTAGTCCGCGCCAAAGCCGCTGGCTTCGCGCGCGCGCTGGCGCTGCTGCTCCATGGCGGCTTCAAATCCCGCCTCATCAATCTTCAGATTACGCTCGCGACAGACGTCAGCYGTTAAATCCGCCGGGAAGCCAAAGGTGTCATAAAGACGAAAGACGGTTTCACCATCCAGCGTGTCGCCGCTCACTTTTGCCAGCTCATCATCCAGCAGCGCCAGACCACGCTCCAGCGTTTTAGCAAACTGCTCCTCTTCCGCTTTCAGCGCATTTTCTACCAGTTTCTGCTGACGCTTCAGATCTTCWCCCGCAGCGCCCATGACCTCAATCAGCGGTGCCACCAGCTTATAGAAGAATGCTTCTTTCGCGCCCAGCATGTTGCCGTGGCGGACCGCACGACGAATGATGCGACGCAGCACATAGCCACGGTTCTCATTCGATGGCATGACGCCATCGGCAATCAGGAAGGCGCAGGAGCGGATATGATCTGCGATAACGCGCAGCGATTTGTTATTGAGGTCGCTTGCGCCAGTGACCTGAGCAACAGATTTGATCAGCTGCGCAAAGAGATCGATCTCATAGTTGGAGTTCACATGCTGCAGGACTGCCGCGATACGCTCCAGCCCCATGCCGGTATCCACCGACGGCTTAGGCAGCGGTTGCATGGTGCCGTCAGCCTGACGGTTGAACTGCATAAACACGATATTCCAGATCTCAATATAGCGATCGCCATCCTCTTCCGGGCTGCCCGGCGGGCCTCCCCAGATATGGTCGCCATGATCGTAGAAAATTTCAGTACAGGGACCGCACGGACCGGTGTCGCCCATCTGCCAGAAGTTATCAGATGCGTATGCGCTGCCCTTGTTGTCGCCAATACGAATAATGCGTTCGCGCGGCACACCGATCTGGTCAGCCCAGATATCAAAGGCTTCATCATCGGTTTCGTAAACGGTTACCCATAAACGCTCTTTTGGCAGGCTGAACCACTGCTCACCCGTCAGCAGTTCCCAGGCATAAGCAATCGCCTCCTGCTTGAAATAGTCGCCGAAACTGAAGTTGCCCAGCATTTCAAAGAAGGTGTGATGGCGTGCGGTATAACCCACATTTTCCAGATCGTTATGCTTGCCGCCTGCACGCACGCAGCGCTGCGAGGTAGTCGCACGCGTGTAATCACGCTTGTCCTGGCCAAGGAAAACGTCTTTGAACTGCACCATGCCGGCATTGGTAAACAGCAGCGTTGGATCGTTATTCGGTACGAGGGAGCTGCTGGCTACAACCTGATGTCCCTTGCTATGAAAAAAGTCGAGAAACGCTTGACGGATCTCAGCAGTGCTCTTGCTCATAAAATTCCTGGAATCACGCTAACGAACGTTCCCTTTCGCTGACAAACCCTGTCTATCCGGTCCGTCGCTGACTGAGGAACAAAAAGTGGGAATAAGATAAAATTTCTGCAATAGGAAGTAAAATCACATTGCCTTTCAGTCGTCACTATTTCTGAAAACCGCCTGAATATCTTCCATCATAAAGCCTTTTGTCATCAGAAAACGCTGTACTTTGCTTTTTTCTGCCCAGGTTTGCGGCAGCGGCTCGCCAAACTTACGTCTGGCAAGCTCTGCAGCACACGCTGTCCAGTCTACGTCACTTTCTGCCAGCGCCTGATTGATCTCGTCGCGTCCGATGCCTTTTTGCTGCAGCTCCATCCTGACGCGCTGCGGACCATATCCTTTGCGCGCCCGGCTCTGGATAAAACGCTCAGTAAATCGATTATCGTTCAGCCAGCCATTTTCCTGACACCAGTCGAGCACTTTTTCCAGCAGCTCATCCGGAATCGGGATATTTTCCTGCTGCTGCAGATAGGCCGCACGCTGGCCGGAGAGCTGCAGTTTGCGCTTCAGCTCGCTGCGGCTGTGATCACGCTGTGAAAGCAGGCGCATAGCGCGGTCAAGTAAACGGGAGAAGTCAGGCACCGGTGCCTGTGATGATGTTGATGACATACACATTAGCCTTACTGTTGGTAACGAACAGGGTAAAGCATGGGGGGCAGAGAGCGGAAGGCGTGCAGAGGAGTAAAAAAGAAAACGGGAGCATTGCTGCTCCCGCTGATATTAAAAGTCTTCGTTAGTTTCGCCTGCTTTTTCAAGCTCAGCGTCAGAAGGCTCTTTAGTATTTGCCTCTGCTGTCGCACCTGTCAGCAGCGCCTCACGCAGTTTGCTGTCAATCTCGTTCGCAATTGCCGGGTTCTCTTTCAGGAAGTTGGTCGCGTTTGCTTTACCCTGACCAATCTTATCGCCGTTGTAGCTGTACCACGCACCGGCTTTTTCCACCAGCTTGTGTTTCACGCCCAGGTCTACCAGCTCACCAAAGGTGTTGATCCCTTCGCCATACATGATCTGGAATTCTGCCTGCTTAAACGGTGCAGCGATTTTGTTCTTCACCACTTTCACGCGCGTTTCGCTACCTACCACTTCGTCGCCCTCTTTGATCGCACCGATACGGCGGATATCAAGACGAACGGAGGCGTAGAACTTCAGCGCGTTACCACCGGTGGTGGTTTCCGGGTTACCGAACATCACACCAATTTTCATACGGATCTGGTTGATGAAGATCAGCAGCGTATTGGACTGTTTCAGGTTACCTGCCAGCTTACGCATCGCCTGGCTCATCATTCGTGCCGCCAGACCCATATGCGAGTCACCGATCTCACCTTCGATTTCCGCTTTAGGCGTCAGCGCCGCAACGGAATCAACGATGATGACATCAACGGCACCTGAACGTGCCAGCGCGTCGCAGATTTCCAGCGCCTGCTCACCGGTATCCGGCTGTGAACAGAGCAGATTATCGATATCCACGCCCAGCTTTTTCGCATAGACCGGATCCAGCGCATGCTCAGCATCGATAAAGGCGCAGGTTTTACCTTTACGCTGTGCAGCCGCAATAACCTGCAGCGTCAGCGTGGTTTTACCAGAAGCTTCCGGTCCGTAGATCTCTACGATACGGCCCATCGGCAGACCACCCGCACCCAGTGCGATGTCCAGCGACAGGGAGCCGGTAGAAATAGTTTCTACATCCATCGAGCGGTCTTCACCCAGACGCATGATGGAGCCTTTACCAAATTGTTTTTCAATCTGGCCCAGTGCGGCAGCTAAAGCCTTCTGTTTGTTCTCGTCGATCGCCATTTACACTCCTAATCATGCCGGGTGAGCAAACACTGGCTGTGTCCGCTCGTTCTGTTGCCAATAATTATACTGTATAATCATACAGTATCAAGCCTAATTTATCAGAAATTGATCAAGCAGCGTCTGCAGCGCCCAGGCCACCGACTGACGCCGCACCGCCTCGCGATCGCCTGCAAAAACACAGCGTTGCGCAAAGATACCTTCCGGTCCGGCAAGGGCAAACCAGACGGTGCCCACGGGTTTATCTGCGCTGCCGCCGCCCGGTCCTGCAATGCCGCTTACAGCGATCCCATAAGGTGCCTGCGCCGCCTGACACGCGCCTGCCACCATCTCACGTACTGTCTCTTCACTCACTGCGCCATAGCGCGCAAGCGTGCTCGCCTGCACGCCTGCCATCTGCTGCTTGGCACTATTACTATAGGTGACAAATCCGCGCTCAAACCAGGCAGAGCTGCCGCTGATATCTGTGAAAACTTTGGCAATCCAGCCGCCGGTACAGGATTCAGCCGTCGTCACGCTGGCGTGGCGCGCTATGAGCTTTTCGCCAATCTGACGGCTTAACTGCTGCAGCTGTTCGTCATTCATCGCTTTCTCCTTTTGCGGCGCAACGTTAGCAGTAAATGGAGCGGCAGACGGCGCTTTTCAACCAGCAGCAGTGAAATTTGCGCCCCTGCTTCCGCTGCCTCCGGTCCGGTTTCATGCCATCCTGACCGGATGCGGGGAAGCGCACAGCAGCGTGCCGTTGCCGCGTGCCGGATCGGCCGGAGTCAGTACCGCTTAATCAAGCATAGTCGCGATCTGTGCCAGGCAGGCGCTGACGTTCAGCAGTGAGTGAGACCGGAGGTGTTCAGTACAGAGGGTGGCGCAGCAGGAACCGAAAGCGGGAGGCGTAAATACCTTCAGGGTAAAAAACAGGACGGCCTGCGCCGTCCGGCCATCAGCTCTTTTTCACAAACTCAGATTTGAGTTTCATCGGGCCAAAGCCCTCGATTTTGCAGTCAATATTGTGATCGCCTTCAACCAGACGAATACTTTTGACCCTGGTACCAATTTTCAGCACCGAAGAGCTGCCCTTTACCTTTAAATCTTTGACCACGGTGACGCTGTCGCCATCTGCCAGCGTATTGCCATTGGCATCGCGTACCAGCAGCGTATCGCTCGCTTCTGCCGCGCTGGCAGACCAGATATGGCCGCACGACGGGCAGTTAAGGTTGTCGCCATCCTGCCAGGTATAATCAGCCTGACACAGCGGACAGGCGGGTAAATGCTCCATAAGTGCTCCTGATAATCTGCATGCGGTGAAATGGCACCGCAAAGAGGGTGCCATATTATATCCTCACACTTTATAAGGACAGCATTAAAGCAGATTGCCCTGCCGCGCTTTGGCGACCTCCTCTCCCAGCTGCCATACGGCCATCGCGTAATGGGTGCTGTGGTTATAACGCGTAATCACATAGAAGTTAGGCAGGCCGTACCAGTACTGATAGCTGGTGCCCAGATCGAGTCGCAGCAGGCTGGCTTCGCTGTTGCCATTCAGTGAGCCCTGCGGGGTCAGACCGCTCGCCGCCAGCGTGGCAATCGGATAACGCGTTTTGAAGCCATTCTCCAGCGCGGGTGCCTGTCCGCTCGCCGGTACGGCGACTGTCTCACCGCTGCGCCAGCCGTGCGCTTTGAAATAGTTTGCGACGCTGCCAATCGCATCAACCGGATCCCAGAGATTGGTATGACCATCTCCGTTAAAATCCACCGCGTACTCTTTATAGGATGAGGGCATAAACTGGCCATAGCCCATTGCCCCGGCAAAGGATCCGCGCAGATCCAGCGGATCGTCCTGTTCGGTGCGCGCCATCAGCAGAAACGTTTCCAGCTCGCTGCTGAAATAGGCGGCGCGGCGCGGATAGTTAAACGAGAGCGTCGCCAGCGCATCCAGCAGACGGGTTTTGCCCATCACCCGGCCCCAGCGCGTCTCAACGCCGATAATGCCGACGATAATTTCCGGCGGTACGCCATAAACCTGCTGCGCCCGCTGCAGAGCATCTTCATACTGATTCCAGAACGCTACGCCATTCTGTACGTTATCGGGCGTGATAAATTTTTTCCGGTAGCGCAGCCAGGCGCCGTTTGGCCCCGCTGGCGGCGTATAGCTCGGTGCCTGCTGATCCATCAGGCGCAGTACGTAATCAAGCCTCTTTGCCTGGCCGATAACCGCATGCAGCTGATCGCGATCAAAACCATGTTTCGCTACCATCCGATCGATAAATTGTTCTGCTGCCGGGTTGCCGGCAAAGTCACCAAACATCGGCTGAACCGCATGCGACGAATCCAGCAGGAAGCCGCCTTTAGGTGCCGGCACAACATCGCCTTGCTGATGAGGCGCAGGCTTGCTGCTGCAGGCAGCAAGCAGGAAAAACAACGGAATGAGGGCAACCTTAATACGCATTAGATATCCATAAGCGAGCAAAAAACCTGAACGCATATGGTAGTCGTTCAGCGCATTAACGGACAGAGTAATGTCGTAACTTTACGCGGTGTGTGCGCCCCTCAGGACGAGGTGGCGCACGTAACGGTTCAGGGTACCAGCAGCACTTTGATCGATTCGCGACCTGATGCCATCGCAAACCCCTGCTCCCACTCCGCCAGCGGAAAACTGTGCGTAACAATGCCTTCTGCGGTGAACCATTTTTTCTCAAAAAAGCTTATGACCGTTTCATAGCAGTGCGGGCCAAGATGTGAGCCGCGCACATCCAGCTCTTTGCGGTCGCCAATGATCGACCAGTCTACCGTTGCAGGCTTACCAAACACGCTGAACTCGACATAGCGGCCCATGCGCCGGATCATCTGCAGTCCCTGATTAACTGCCAGTGGGTTGCCGGTCGCCTCTATATAGATGTCGCAGCCGTAGCCGTCAGTGAGTTTGCGCACCTCCGCATCCACATCCTGCTCCAGCGGGTTGAAAACCAGATCGGCCCCCAGCTTTTTCGCCAGCGCCAGACGTTCCGGAATGGTATCCAGTACAATAAACAGCTTGGGGTTTTTGAGGCGGATAGCCTGAATCATGCCGGTGCCGAGCGGGCCAGCCCCTGCCAGCACCACCACATCATTGAATTCAATCGCCGCGCGGTTCACCGCGTGGACCGCACAGGCGAAGGGCTCAATCAGCGCGCACTCTTCGTGCGTCAGCGTATCAGGAATTTTATGCACCCGGCTGTTGGCTTTGAACAGCATATATTCGGTCATACCGCCATCAGAGTCCTGCGTCTGAAAGCCGTAGATGTCGTGCTTTTCGCACATCCAGTATTTGCCATCTTTGCAGAAGCGGCACTGATTACAGGGAATAATCTGTTCAGCGATGACGCGGTCGCCAGGCGACACGCCAAAATGCTCCAGCGCGCCCTCGCCATATCCGACGACCGTGCCATAAAACTCATGCCCCACCACTACTGGCGTTTTAACCCAGGCTTTTTCCGGATTACCATCTCCCCAGTACATTGGCGCCCCGTGCCAGCAGTGGACGTCAGACGCGCAGATACCACATGCTCCCACTTTTACCAGCAGCTCGCGTGCTTTTGGCTCAGGCAGCGGTAAGGTTTCCAGGCGATAATCGCGCGGGCCATAGTTCACCAGGCTTTTGATCTGTTGCGGCAGAATATTCATAGCGTATCCTTTTCGATAAATGTTAACGTCAACATTGAATGACAGAGAGATAGCCCGCAGGCTATCTTAACGGTGTGCTTTACGCTTAACGGAACTCAGCCAGATCGCGCCCAGAATGATCCCGCCTTTAATCACAATCTGCACATAGGGTGAAACCCCCATCAGATTCAGGCCATTATTGAGAATGCCGAGCATCATCGCGCCCACCAGCGTCCCAAGAATGGCACCTTTACCGCCAGCTATTGCCGCCCCGCCCAGCACGACAGCAGCGATCGCATCCAGCTCAAATCCGTTACCGGCGTTGGGCTGTCCGCTCATCAGACGCGAACTGAGCACAATACCGGCCACCGCCGCTGTGAGTCCGCTAATGATATATACCCAGAGCTTGGTGCGTGAAACACGGATACCGCTCAGGCGCGCGGCCTCTTCATTGCCGCCCAGAGCGTAGACGTGACGACCAAAGGGCTTCTGGTGCAGCAGGATCCACGCCAGCAAATAGACCACCAGCATGATTAAAATGGGCACCTGAATACCCAGCAGGCTGGCACGGCCAAACATCATGAAGCTTTCCGGCAGGCCGGAGATGGGATATCCCCCGGTATACATCAGCGCCAGTCCCCGTGCGATCCCCATGCTGGCGAGCGTAACGATGATGGGCGGCATCCGCAGCCAGGCGATACAGCCGCCGTTCAGGGCACCAAAGCCCATACCGATCAGCAATCCGGCCAGCACCGCCAGCGGCATCGGAATACCCGCTACCATCAGACCGGCGGCCACGGTGCCGGAGAGCGCCATCACCGATCCCACTGACAGGTCGATCCCGCCAGTTAAGATGGCACAGGTCATTCCCACGGCAATAATGGCGTTGATAGAGACCTGACGCGCCACGTTGCTGAGGTTGTTCGCGGTCAGAAAGCTATCGTTGAGAAAAATCATCACAATAAACAGCAGCACAAAACCGACAAACGGCAGGAAGGCGGGATGGTGCAGACAGCGGTCAAGCCGGCCGCGCCTGCGCGACGTTTGTGACAGCATGGAATTAGAGAGAATACTCATGATGCGTTCCCCGTAGCGTGTAGCATGATGGTTTCAGCGTTGATTGCCGTATCGTAAAGCTCCTGCGCAATATGTCCGTTGCGAAACACCAGCACCCGGTGGCAGAGGCCAATAATCTCCGGCAGCTCAGAAGAGATGACGATGATGGCGATGCCCTTACGGGTCAGCTGCTGCATCAACTGATAAATTTCCATTTTTGCCCCCACATCGATACCGCGTGTGGGTTCGTCAAAGATCAGCACCTTGCAGTCATTATTCAGCCAGCGCGCAATGACCACCTTTTGCTGATTGCRGCCGCTAAGCGTATTCACCTCCTGCTCCGCTGACGGCGTTTTCACGCCAACCCTGCGGATAAGATCGCTGACCACTTCACGCTCGCGCACATGGTGCAGAAATCCGCCGTGGGTGATCTGCCGGTTCAGCGTGATGTTATGCGCCACGCTAAACGGCAGTACCAGCCCTTCGGTTTTGCGGTTTTCCGGCAGCAGTCCGATCCCCTGCTCTAAGGCATCGGCGGGCGTACGCAGCCGCAGCGGCTCGCCATTCAGGCGCACCTCCTTTTGCCAGCACGCCTGTGCACCCAGCATCGCGCAGGCGGTTTCGGTGCGGCCCGATCCCACCAGCCCGGCAAAGCCGAGAATTTCTCCGGGCCAGAGCTGAAAAGCGTCTGCGGGTCCCTGGCGCTGGCGCTGCAGATTGACCTCCAGCAGCGGTAGCGTTGCCGCCGGCAGCGGCAGCTTATCGGGGAAATGCTGTGCCACCTGACGGCCCACCATCATTTTTACCAGCTGCTCGCTGCTGCAGTCGCTCACCGGGAGGGTGCCAACATAGCCTCCGTCGCGCAGTACCGTGATGGTGTCGCATACCGCAAAGATCTCCTCCAGATGATGCGAGATGAACAGCATGCCCACCCCCTGCTGTCGCAGGTCGCGCATCACCCGGAACAGATGCTCAGCTTCACCCGGCGTCAGCGTTGCCGTAGGTTCATCAAGGATCAGGATCCGCGCATCCAGCGCCAGCGCTTTGGCAATTTCAACAAACTGCTGCTGCGCCACGCTGAGGTGCGTTACCGCAATGTCCGGATCGAGTTCAACCCCCAGCCGCGCCAGCAGCGCCAGCGTACGGCTGCGCATCGTCTGGCGATCCAGCCATCCCCAGCGGGTACGCTGTTCGCGATTCAGAAAAATATTCTCGACGGCATTAAGTCCCGGTATCAGCGAGAACTCCTGAAAGACAATTCCCACGCCAGCTGTTATCGCCTGACGATAGCCAGCAAACTGCTGCGGCCGGTCGTCGATAGCGATTTCGCCGCTGTCAGGCTGATAAATACCGCTCAGGATCTTCATCAGCGTGGATTTACCCGCCCCGTTTTCACCGAGCAGCGCATGGATTTCACCGGCGTGCAGCGTCAGGTTGATGTTGTTTAACGCGCGTACGCCCGGAAATGATTTACTGATTCCGCTGAGTTGCAGTAACGGCATGGCAGCGCCTCCCCGGAGTGATTACCAGCTAAAGCCGCTGGCGTTCTCTTTCGTGATCAGTTTTACGTCAAGCGGTACTGCAGCCGGCACCTGACTTCCCCAGTGCTTCGCCATCGCCACGCCCAGCCCCAGCCGTACCATGTCACGCGGGAACTGCGCAGAAGTTGCAATAAACGGCGATCCCGCTTTCTCAATCTCTTTCACCGCTTCCGGCTGACCATCGACGCTGACCAGTTTCACATCTGCGCCGTTCGCCTGAATCGCCGCCAGAGCCCCGAGCGCACCGGTATCGTTGACGCTAAAAATGCCGGCCAGATCCGGCGCTGCCTGCAGCATATTTTCGGTAACGCTTAGCGCAGTATCACGCTCCTGTTTGCCGTTCTGACGGTTAACGATTTTGATGCCGGGATATTTCTTCATTGCATCTTCAAACCCTTTAACGCGTTCGATGATCGGCACCACCGGAATACCATCAAGAATGGCGACCTTACCTTTACCGCCCAGCGCTTTCGCCAGAAACTCTCCGGCCTGCAGGCCGGCATCATAATTTTTGGAGCCAACAAAAGAGTCGATTGGGCCTTTAGCCTGAGCGTCAATCGCCACTACCACTACGCCCGCTTTTTTTGCCTCGTTTACCGCGTTTTCCACCCCGTTGGTGTCCGCCGGATTAATCAGCAGGATGTCGACTTTTTTCTGCAGCATATCTTCAATGTCGTTGATCTGCTTTGAGACATCGTGACGGGCATCTGCCTCAATCACCGTAGCCCCCATGCTGCCGGCTGCAGCCTTGAGCGCTTCCTGCATGGTGACAAAATAGGGGTTATTCATCTCCTGGAAGGACATGCCGATAGTCAGCGGCTTTGCTATCGCCAGTGCAGATGCCAGCATTAAAGGGGTCGTTACACAGAGCGCCAGCAGGGTGTTCAGTTTGCCTTTCATAATTTTCTCCGGGTCTTTTCAGTTAACTGCTTATCGTCGTTACGAAATAAAGCCGGTACAGGAACACTGCGCAACCACACCTGAAATGTTGACGTTAACATAAAGATAAAAACGTCCTGTATGCCAGGAATACGCTATCTGAGGATTGTTAAATTCATCGCCACAGACATGAGATCAAAATTTAAACACCTGAAATGACAACGTCAACATTCTCAGATGGACAAGTTTAAGATCCTTGCGGCATGTCACATCTTATTAACATCGCTTTCAGTGTTGTTACAGAAAAAACCCGGCAGGCGTCTGAAACTAAAGGTTTTTCAGGAAGCCATTAAGCATCACGCGGGTTTCGTAGGGACGGCCCTCAATAGCGGAGATGATATTTTCTGACACCACCCGCGCCCACTGGCCGGTATCATGAGCGACATAAGGAATAACCTGATTAAAATCTTCGGCGCAGGGTACTTCATCAACAGAGATAAAGCCGGTGTCGTGCATTCCCCACTTGTTGGCCAGATTAATAGCCGCCAGTGTAATCATGCCGTTTAATCCGACAATTGCATCGTAGCGTTCATGGGTGGTAGAGAACCATGACTGAATCATCGCCTTAGCATGTTCGTAGCGGTAGTCGGTATAAAGCGTGTGCAGAGTAACGCGCTCGTCAATCCCGCTTCGGATCCCGTCAATACGCTGCCGGGTAATGTGAGAGTGTTCGCTGCCGCCAATGACCAGCACATTGCGAAACGCTTTTTTCATTATCGCTTCTGCAACCAGCTCACCGGCACGGCTGTTGTTGATATAGACCGCCGGCAGCAACGTATCAAACTGACGATCCAGCTGGATAAGCTGGCTTGAGGAGTGGCGCACCACGTCGATATGGCTTTTATCGTAGCGGTCAGAATCCTCCACTACCGACAAAATAATCCCGGCCGCTTTATAGCTGACCAGCGTCTGCAGCGCGCGCGCCTCAATCTGCCGGTTGCCGTTCGTGGTAAAGAACATGACCGAATAGCCTTTGGCATCTGACAGGCGGCACACCTCTTTGATGATATGGGAATAAACAATATTAAAGGTATCGTCGGTAACCACGCCGATAATAGGGCTCTGGCTGGCTTTGATATTGCGGGCAAACGCGTTAGGCACATAGTTAAGCGTGCGTGCTGCGGCCAGGATCCGCTCGCGCGTTTCGGGTTTAACCTTATCAGGGGCAGTAAACACGCGTGAAACGGTAATATTGGTTACGCCGGCAATCTGCGCAATATCTTTAATGGTGGCCGCTTTGGTACTTTTTCGGGTCATAACATTCGCTATCGGCAGTGTCAGCAGGAGTAACGCGATGGTAGCAGCTTTCGTGAAATGTTGACGATGACATTTTGCGCCCTCAGCGCAGAAACAGTACCGGCTCATTCTGCAATTCTGAAGCCTTCCCGAAGAAACAGCCCTGCGCGCCGGTTTTCCTGCCATACAGACTCCGTTATCATAATCAGCACGTACTCGTGAACACATTCAGGTTACTGCCCGCCCTTCAGCCAGCCTCTGGCAACCACGCTGAGCCTTAAGAGGGGCAGATAAAAGAGAATCAGAATCATGTATCGCGCTGCTTATGTTTAAACATGGACACCCTAATACTATGAGTACATTAGAGAATATCAGCGCTCACACGCCAATGATGCATTGGTGTGTCAATGCTGATTATTAGAGATTATTTTAGACCTCAGAATAAAAATTACACTTTAACCTACACTTTTGTAACTATCTGATTTTAAGAATATTGTTTGCTGTACTAATCCAGCGTTATACTCCCTCTGTTTTCCCATCCCTCTAATAACACAGGGCATCTCCATGAGCAGATGTCATGTATCCAGCAGTGAAGGCCAGTATGAGAAAGACTCTGGCGAGCAGGTTTTGGCTAATAAACTGGGTATCACTGCTTTCGATGAGATGGATGAAGCTGAACTTGTCCTGTTAGAACAACTCTACCAGTCCGTTTTTGAAGAACAGTTTCCGGAAGGATAGCTCAGCGTCGCCATGCTAAAACGCTGGCACGACCGCTGGTTAGGTAACATCTACGAGTGGGCTGGACAAGAAAGAGTGGTTAACATCAGCAAAGGCGGCTTTATGTTTGCCCCCTCAGCGCAGTTGCCGTAATTGCTGAACGAATTCGACACTAAGTAACTGGCTCAATACTCACCGTGTAGCGGCATGGATGAAGTACAACTCATCACCGCTATCGCCATYACCCATATCGAGCTGTTACTTATCCATCCGTTCAGGGAAGGAAATGGGCGATTGTCGCGACTGTTAGCCGACGTAATGGCCGTTCAGGGAGGATACAAACCGCTGGATTATCAAAGCTGGGAGCAAAACAAAACCCAGTATATCTCGGCTATCCATGCGGGTGTATCAATGGACTACGAGCCGATGAAACACTGGGTCAGTGAGGCATTAAGAGGGGATTAGGCAAGGCGAAAATGGGCAAACTTTTTTACGAGCGGCTTCCAGAGAAGCTTCAACCCTGGCTGAAGGTTGTCCTGTCTCGACCGCCGTTGACGTCGCTAAGGAACGACTTATGTCCGAACGAGACGGCTTAGCATAAGTTACCTGCTCTTTTTTGTTGCTGCTCATCACGCAGCTCCACAACATTGGACTAGTAGGTAGATATAACCTTATAATTATTATATCAAACTTTCCAGCCGACTTCACTTCATCAGATACACGGATACTCAAAAAGGGCCAATAGACCAAAGCCCTTAAGTAATGGTCGTCACAGTACTTGGGGTGGCCACAGCCCGGAACAATTTGAAACCAGAACCTCGCTTAGGGCTATGTCCACATTACGTGGAGAGAATCAGTGAGCCCTCTGGTAGCTCGTTAAGTTCAGACAAAGAATTCGCTGTGGTTCAGCCACCATTTTGCTAGACTCTGAAGCTTAAATTCTGCCAGAACATCCGACTATGAAACTGCTAAACATCTATGATGACAAAGATGAAGCCGAAGAAGCACTGACCAAGCTCCGCGGTGAAAAACGCTTGGCCAGTGAACGAGATAGCACTGTGGTGATCTACAACCTATTTGGCCAACCTACTTGGGGTAACTTCCATCGTCTTGGCATGTTCAACTTGCCGGAGCTGCAGAAGATGCTGGAGCAGCACAAGGCCGGGCATGTGATTGACAAAGCCAGGCACAACGAAATTTTGAGTATACTGCGCTATGCAGCACAATCCTTCGAACTCACCATCCCCCAGCATTGGTTGTAAAAAAGACCGGAAAATCCGACCTTTCTTTTTTACGTTTTACTCTTCAAATTCAGCATTACCAAACTTCAGCATGCTGCAGTTTTCTTTTATAGCTCGCTGTAAATTTACATCAAACCCTTTATCAGAGCGTGCATTAATCTCAATGGAGATTTCCACCTCTACACCATATTGGCTAGCAAAATTTTGCACCACCTCGTCCATGATATTAGCAAAATCCATTTTGGCTTTGATGGCATCAAGTCGCACTGAACCATAAAACCGTGTTTTCTGGCTCTCTGTTACAGTCGGGTTGGGGCTCACTGAACCAGTTCCA
This sequence comes from Pantoea sp. BRM17, assembly GCA_002939445.1. Taxonomy (GTDB): domain Bacteria; phylum Pseudomonadota; class Gammaproteobacteria; order Enterobacterales; family Enterobacteriaceae; genus Pantoea. Next base: position 38,037 of record PEFU01000002.1, read on the forward strand.
GAACCTGTGCCCGTGTCCTTGCCGTCATCCGATTCGTCCGTATCGGTGCCATCGCGGCCATCTTTATCCGCATCAACCCTCTTACGCTCTTCTTCACTCTTTTCACGTGCTTCCTGCTCCAGCTTGGCTTGATAGCGCAGCGCAGCATCCCGGCTAATCAAAACGCTGTTCTCATCCAAAAACACGGTGGATGATTTGCCAAAAGCAAACCCTTCATAGCAAGCGTCACGCTGACCGGGCGCAAAAGCAAAGAAATCGGTACTCTTTACAGCCTCTTCTACAGTTCGACGCAATACCTGGTCATTAACCAAACGAGGCATGTAGAGGTACTGACAGGCATCCTGCCACACCTTCACTGCACTGACTGACTCAACCCCGTTGGCAAAATAATATTTTTCCAACAAATTGCGCAGATGCACCGGTGACCACTCTTTGATCAACCACTCCTCTTCAGCTAGTTTACTTTCAATTTCCTGGATTAATTTAGGTGCGCTGGAAGAGATTTGCGACACCTCCCACTCCAGCTGCTGACCGGGATCCTGCAGCGGTGCCAATAGCCACCTATAAGTGTCTCGGACCAAACTATCAAACTGCTTCTTCGCCGTATCGCGATTCCCCTTGGCTTGGGTCAAATGCGCCAGATCCTGATTCAACACTCCGTTTTCGATATCGGTAACGATAGAGTGCCAGGCCAGATACGTTCTCCCCTGATCTTTCAAACGATTCAGACTGTCATAATCGGCAGCGAGAAAGAACAGCCGATTTTGTTTCACACGTGGTTGCTCACCACGTTTAAACAAGATCACCTCAGCTGCTTTGAATGCCTGGTTAGTACTGCTACTACGGCTATAAGCAGAAAATGCCGACGGCTCCAGTACCACCAAACGCGGTCCATTGCCGTATTCATCAAGCACATCGCTGGAAGGTGTGAAAACATGTATCCCGACAAAACAGTGCTGGGAGCCAAAACACGCAGTCACTGACTTCTTAAGCAGCGGCGTCAACTCTTCACGCTCACTGACTTTACTCTTACGGGTTTCCATTTCCCGACGCAGATTAGGCTTGGTATCCAGCCAAAAACGGTCTTTATCGCCATAAAGGTAGGTCAGACGATCTCGCAGCCGAACCAACACATCCTTAAAGGTGGCCACTGTTTGCCCGGGTGAGCAGGCGCCCAGCATAATCCGCTCAGCCAGCAGGCCTCGATGCATCTGATCGCCTGTACTGGGTGCACTACCCAAAAACAGGGTACGCATCACCCTGCGAGCGGCGTGGAATTGGCCAAAACGGGTATCTTGATTATCGATATCTGCCGCTTCAGAGCGCGAGCCATCCACCTCTTTTTCGATGACCGGTTCCCAGCCTTGTGGCAAATAATGAATGCTCTTGCCACGCACATTGCTGTCATCAAGAGGCAACGACCCCGGCATGATCAGCGCATCGCGGTTATCCGCGACCCACAAACGATGGATCACTATCGCCATATATRGCAACACCCCACGGGTGCGCTGAAACTTGTCCAGCGTCGACCAATCCTCATAAAGTCGGTCAAATACCTCCGGGTGGATCGGGTATGACTTGCACAATCGGTCGTAATAGTGGCTGGATTGTGTTTCGTTCGGAAACTCTTGCGCATACTGGCGATAGAAGTCAGCATACTGCTGCGCAATACCATGCACCTGAGCGGCATCACCAGCCGACTCAAACAAACGACGGCGCACAATCTCAAAGGCCTCTTCAGTGGCTACCGGCTTCCATACCGACTCAACCCGAGCAAAATATTTCTCCAGCGAATCTAGCGCCTTCTGCCCCATAGTCCCACCCACTTCCAAGGCCGACTCAGGCAAAGAAGCCAACAACATGGCATTGGGTACCGACTTCATCGCTTCAGTCAACGCCTGAATAAAGGTGATATTGGAGTCGAAGGTTCCGGCATTAAACTGCTTGCCCACTTCCAACTGGCYCAAAAAAGCCACCAGCTCATCCATCAACACCACACAGGGTGCCGCCTTGGTCAGCAATTTGACTAACTGCTCTTTGCCCGGTGATGTGCCGTCGCGGTCACTGTCCGCCACTAGCTCATAGCCTTCATCTCCCAAAAGTTGCCAGGCTAACTCTCCCCACAGAGTATTGGCATGGATCACACCATGCGTACGCGCTTGGCTCACCGACAAGTTAATCCCATCGATCACCGCCACTCGGGCACTAGGTAAGTCATGAATCCCTGCCGCATCCAAAATCGGCGGAATACCCTGCAAGCGATCCGTGGTCACTGTGCGTGAGGCTAAGTGAAAGACCGCAAGCATGGTGTGAGTTTTACCGCCACCAAAAGCCGTTTGCAGTTGGATCACCGGGTCACCGCCTTTGCCTGCCAGCCGCTCGGCGACCGACTCCAATAACAAGCGCATCCCTTCCGTGATAAAGGTGCGCGCAAAAAACTGCTCAGCATCCTGATATTCTGCTGGTGCAGAGCCATTAGCGACTTGAGTAATATCTGCCGCAAACTCCGACTGTTTAAAGGTGCCTTCCAGTACATCGCGATGCGGGCGCGCAATCTCGCGCCAAGGTTTCAGACTCATAATTTAATTATCCGTTTCAATCCAATTAAATGTTGGCTTGGGACTCCAAATTTATTGCGCAAAGAGGTGTCATTGCCGACCTGCTCAGACATTTTCGACTTCTCACCTTTAGAGATCCAGGCTATAGCTTTCCCCCACTTGCCCACTGTTGGCCATGGAGCTTTGAATCGCATCCCACGCGGTGACCAATTCGTTATAGGCGCGGGCTTCTGGTGCCCAACCTTTACGTTCGCAGAGGGTGTAGAGGCGATACGCCAGCGAACGGATCGCGTCGCTCTTGTCTGTCAGTCGCCCCAACATGGCACCGGCACCGCTGGCGCCTTCGCTGTTCAGGATCCGGATCAACTGATGCAGTCCTTCCCATACGGGGGTACGGTTGTCTCGCTCTGGCGCCCAGTCGGTGGGCAGTTCAGTCCATTTGAGTAGTTGCACCTCACCCTGGCCGCTACTTATCACCCCGGCCTCTTGCAAGCCTGCCACGCTGGTGCCCTTGGCGCGGGCTAATACGTCGGCTTCACCGAACTTACCCACGCGCCAGCCCTGCTGTTCAAACCAGTGCAGGCAGAATTGGGTATCGTGGTCAAAGTCATCTTCAGCCAAGAAGCGGTTAATCAGTTGCAGTGCAGTCTTCACGCTCATCTTGCTGCCATCAGCTTCGAGCACTGCGGCATATTTACTGAAGATGCCCATGCCGGGGCCAATAATGGCTTGCGACAAGTCCACCGGCGCCACCGCTGATTGGCTGATACCCTGGGCATCAATGCTACCCTGGGTCATTTCATCCAGCGCCTCCGGCAATACCCGGTTCAGTTCGCGGATAAACTGGCGGCGGCTGATGCTATCGGCATTCGCCGCGCGCTTATTGCACACCAGCACTACGCTGGAGGCAAGCGCATTAGTGCCAGAACCGATCATGCGATTGCCCATCTCGGTGCGCATTGGCCAAGTACCATTAATGGAAAAACCAGCGTCGATCACCGCGTGCAAAAAGGTCTCCCAGCCGGCGCTGGAGGTGCCGTCGGCCTTTGTTTCCGACTGCTTAAAGGCATAGTAGATAGTGACCGGAAACGCCGGGTGGGCCTGCTCCGCTAATTGGTGAATCGCCTTACGCATACCATCCAAGAAGAACGCCTCGGCGCCCGCTTTACCACCGTGGCGATAGGGGGTCGCCACTAGTTCCTCGGCCTTGGGTACTGCCATTGTGGCATAGAGGCTAGGGAAGATAGGGCGCAGTGACTTACGCAGCCAGACATAGAAGAAATCCGACAGATCGGCATAACCTATATTGTCGTAATACGGCGGATCTGTGGAAATAACCTTATCGCGACTTATTTCTTGATAAGATGCATTCTGTTGGCTAACACAGCCCAAAGACTCAGTACCTATTCTTTTGTCTAGTACTCTCATCATATTTTCAAGAGTGACTTTATAATCACCCATCGAATTACCAAATACATTGGGCTCAACGAAATCCCACGTCATTGGTATTGCTTGCTTTGTAAATAAATGGATTGCCTGAACCATTGATGGCTTCCAAGTAACAATGGTATTACAGCTATCCGACAATTTACTAACAGCAAGGCTGAGATAAACCCCCACAGCCTGCGCATACGCTTTGGCGCCGGTTCCACCGGCATCTAGGCTCTGGCCATCGTCCACCATGCCCGCTGCAAGCGCATCGTCGCGGCATCGGGCAATGGCTTCGCCCACTAAGTCCGAGAAGGTAGTCAGTGCCACTAATTGGCGAGGGGTAAATAAATCCCCGTATTTCGCCAAGCCGTAGCTTAATGTCCAAAAATTGCGAGGGTCATCTGGCAACGCATTTTCTGGCTTCCATTGCGGTATGGCACTGTTCGCAACAACCTGCTGTTCGCTTAAAGGTGACAAGTAAACTCGCCCTTTCTTACCTTCAGCGACAATTGCCATCAAGCGCTGACCTAATCTTCCAGCAATACCTTCGGCCTTTACATACTTACCCTCGATTGGCGCCTTTGACAGTAGGCACTCAAAATTTGCCCCCCTTGCCAATTTGGTGCCATTTTTTGCCGATAAGGGTGGCGTGCCAACTTRAACGGTAAAGTGGTAGCTATCCCCTTGCACCACTGGCTCGACATAGGCCTCTTTGTCAGTCTTCGAGGAGAGAATAAAGCTTGAAGCCAGCGGCACCTCCACATGGGCAAAAGCCGGGCTGGGGCTTTTCACCGTACGCGCCCACAGCCAGGCAATTACCGTCAGTTCATCACCCAAATAGGGCGCTAAGTCTGGCCGCTCYGCGACCATCGCCTCGGTCACCAATACCTTGGGATAGAGATGACCGATACGTTTCTCGGCCTCATCGCGCATCCAGGCGCCATAACGGCGCACATCTTCGGCCAGCCCCTTGGCCCCCGACCAGTCTTCAAAGGRATCTTTAGTGGCCTTTTTCTTGCTGATTTTATCGGCGACCGGATCTGGCCCCACAGGGACACGGTCGGCAAATTTGGGCGGGATCTCGATCATCGCCTTGTTGATGGTGACAGCCACTGGGTTTAAGTCGGAGGCATGGGATTCCAATCCTAAGCGCTGGGCTTCGAGTGGCAGCGCGCCGCCACCGGCGAAGGGATCGTGAAAACCCGGAAGCTTTTCAGGGTTAAACAGTTCGGCCGCATCTGGGTGGTCTTTGTTAAGGGCGCAGATTTCGCGCCAGCTCTCCATTATGGCCGCGCGCGCCTGATTGAGCACTGCCTCATTGTTGGTGTTTTCCCACTTCACCAGCTCGCGCAGGATATTAAACAACTTCTCGCGCTTCTTGGCCGCCTCTTGCTTGTTCACCCCGAACTTAAACCCATCACCCTGCTGGTAACCAGGGTCGTTCACCATCTGGGCAAAAATAACCGCCCGCGCAGCGGCCAAGGGGCGGCGCGCCCACCATAGGTGCAAGGTGGAGGGGTGACCGTGGCGGATGGATTTTTCCCGCGCCGCTGCGGCGTTGATATCGTCCAGCGGCAAGGCCACTTCGATCAGTTTTTTGGGGGATTTGATGGGGGTCATGATTATTCCAACATTAAATGGATGCAGCAATCAGTGCGCGAAATGGCGCTAATTGCAAAAATTGGTCGATATCGTCTGGCGCCGTTTGTAGCACAGTAACAGCTTGGGTGAACCATTTTTTTCGTTCACTGACCAGATTTGCATCCTTATTCAACCCCAGCATGTCACGTGTTTGTACGACTGGATGACGCTGCCTTCTGGTCAGTATGGGTAGCGGCTCAACCCAACCGTTGCTACTGGCTATGGCCCATTGCTGATTGCAACCTGGACCGGGCTCGATGGGCAACAAGCCATTCCCTTTGCGCTGCCCACAGGTTTGGTTATTGATGCAGCTATGGGCATAGTTGTGATAGTCAAAACAGAGATGAGGATGTGCATTTGCCCCCGCTTTGGGCTTGATATGCTCTACTTGCCCCTCAGTTGCCTTAAGATGCTGTTCACAATAGACACACAGTAGATTAGCCCCTTAGATCACCAGACACTTCGCCTCTCTTAAAATAAGAGGTAGTCTTGGAACTATGTTTAATACCAGTCAGAATAATAAGATGGTTGAAGTGTTATCAGGACCTGAGCGGCGTCGGCGTCGTACTCCGCAGGAAAAAATTGCCATTATTCAGCAGACTATGGAACCGGGCATGACCGTGTCTCACGTCGCGCGACTGCACGGTATCAATGCTAATCAGATCTTCAAGTGGCGCAGGCAGTATGAAGACGGTTCACTGACCGCCGTGACCTCAGGCGGAGAAGTCGTCTACTCATGCTCTGCCGACTTGAAAATGACTTTACCAGACAAGACAACTAAATTACCGATAACTTATAATATCCAAAAGTCGGATGACAGTAACGGGCAGTTTTACATAAACGTATTTGGCTTGTAAAACGCTTAGGCAATATCAGGGATTCCTTGGGTTAAAATAATTGACATTTTAACCCAAAAGGAAAGTTGATGAAGAAGATCACCATGTTTGCCATTATCACTATGACTTTAATTTTTTGGCTCATCATATATAAGGCATCTGAACCTGAAAAAGATCTCCCTATTAATACTCCCCTCATCATTAAATCTCACTTACCAGGTGCATGTAAGGCCACAGTTTTTGAAACTGCTGGCAATATCATACGAAATGCTTCTATCGTCGCGTGCAGGGTGCAGTTTTATACACATTACTAATTTTACTGCATTCTCTAACTGCGCGCAGGTGCAGTATACGCCATCGAAAAATATATTTGATGTCAAGATCTGTATTCACCAACCCTTGCTTTTCCTGTTCAATTGAAGAAAATTCCCATATACAACCAAGGGCCTTGCCCATGTGGAAAGGGCTGAAAAAATCAGACAGGATGGCACCATGTTGACGGACAAAACAGCAAGGCTTTGTTGAATAAATCGAACTTTTGGCCGTAATCAGGATCAGATCACCACATTCCCGATCCTGTAGCGGTATCACGTGGCAAAACAAACGTTCAAAATCACCAATTGGGCTGAATACAACAAGGCGCTCGTCAACCGGGGTTCACTGACATTCTGGCTTGATGAGTCGCCCATCCAGGCCTGGTATGACGAGCCAGGCACGTCTTCACATGGTCGTCCGCAACGTTATTCTGAGCTGGCTATTACCACCGTACTGATGCTCAAACGCGTCTTTCGCCTCACGCTGCGCGCCGCGCAGGGATTTATTGACTCCATTTTTACCCTGATGAAGCTCCCGCTCTGTTGCCCGGATTATTCCTGTGTCAGCAGGCGGGCTAAGTCCGTCTGCATCCCTTTAAAAAACCCTACACGTGGCGAGATTGCCCACCTGGTTATAGACTCCACCGGATTAAAATTCTTCGGTGAAAATGAGTGGAATGTGAAAAAACACGGCCAGGAAAAGCGCCGCATCTGGCGTAAACTGTACCTGGCGGTAGACGACGGTACACATGAGGTTATCTGCGCTGACCTTTCCCTGAACAACGTGACGGATGCAGAGGCCTTCCCGGGGCTTATTCGCCAGACCCACCGGAAAATCAGAACCGTCTGCGCCGACGGCGCTTATGACACCAGACGGTGCCACGATGAACTGCGGCGTAAGAAAATCAAAGCACTCTGATCCCACCGCGAACTCGCGCAGGTTACTGGCCGGCTGAATATGCCGACAGAAATTAGGCGGTTGGCCGGCAACGGCTGACGGGAAGCAATGCGTACTGGAAATGGCACATGGTTTACAACCGGCGTTCGGTGGCTGAAACGGCAATTTACCGTGTCAAGCAGCTGTTTGGTGGGCATCTTACGCTGCGGGATTATGATGCGCAGGTTGGGGAGGCTATGGCCATGATCCGCGCCTTAAACAAAATGACGCGCGCAGGGATGCCAGAAACTGTCCGGATTGCCTGAGGGAGTCAGCGATGAGGAGAGCTTTTATCTAAATCCGATTTATTCAACAAAGCCGCATGAATGCTGTGGGTTCGATGGATGGCCTCTATAACCAATAACACAAACAAAAATGAGACATCCATCAAAAATTGCTGGATGTCTTTCACCAACAAAGCATTAAAAACCACAAACGTTAAGCAACGACACCGCTTCTGAAATACCTACTATTTCGGTACAAAGTCGGGAGCAGAGCCTCAGTAAGCTATGAGCGAAAAGGAAGATAATCGACGTCACCACTGACAATAAAGACCTGTCCGGGAGACCTCATATCAAATTCGGTTTCGCGCTATCCAGATACTAGCGCGCAAGGTAAAATTTATCAGACAATACCAAGATAGCCTGCTCCCGTTCTTCTGCCGTATCTGGCAATGACGAGGCGCGCATTTTCAGGTTCTCAATACTCTCCAGCATATTAAGAATTTCCGTTATCGCACAATGCAGATTCTCATCTTGAGACACAGGAGAATCACCTTTCACACGCCCTCTTACCGCTAGTTGATCAGACGAAAACTCGCTGAAATAGGCACGCAAGCGTTCTGCCTCTGGGTTGCCACGAAATTTGAGCCGCTGAACGTCATTATAATCGGGGCAGAGCTGGTAGCACATATCTCGGAAACCAGGGTATCCCTCGACGAATTCCTTTTGCAGATCTTCCACGGCAAGCGTTTTCAGTAATCGCATCAGTTCGTTCTTTATCCCCTCTAGATTAGTCAAATAGTCTGGCGTGTTACGACCTCGGTGAACCAAACTTAGGATGTTCAAACTGTTGAGCATCTCCAAAAAAGCATTGGTATAAACCTCTGCAGAAGAGCCTTTAAAACGCGGATATTCCACAATGCCTCTGGATCGCCAGTAGAATTTATCTTTATTCGCTTCCCCACATTTATATTCACCGTAGGTCACGGCGCAGTCAACATTGTAGCCGTTTCGGCACGTCATACCATCAATATACTCACCCATGAACTGACGCAATTTTTGTGCGAGCAAAGCTGCCGTTTTCCCCCCGTTTACTAGCAGTTGCATTGCGCGTTCACTGTCATGTTTATCGAGATCAGCGACCTCGGAGAAAAAAAAGTTCACATCTGCATTGAGCCTGTCCATATCATTTTTTATCACTTGGTCCAGTTTGCGCTCAATGCGGAATAATTTTTCACTCTGCTCACGAAACCCTGAGCGTATATCGCGATTGATAACTGACAAAGTCACCAAAAACTCATTCTGAAATTGCACCATCAGCGCCGGTGAATATTTGAGATCCTCTTTCACCATGAGTGTGTTTAGTGGCGTAGTAAATCTCCCGCGAGAATCACGTAATTGTAACCCCTCTATCTTCACCATACCGTCATCAATCTGTTTTTTGATCGTGTCGGTCAGTATTGCCTTGATGCTCATTTCCTCAAGATTAGCCATACGTAAATTCCTCATCGGCGTTATGCCAGCTTAGTCAGTAAAAATGGTCACTTTGCCCTGTTTATAGCCGAGTTGGTGCATAAACTTTTCCGCTATCCTCGGTAAAGACTGATAGGTTTCAATACCGCTGAATCTGAGATATTCAATCAGTTGGGTATCAACCCGCAGTTCCCACTCAGCAATGGACAACATTTTCTGGAAACCATCATCGACTTGCTTTGATAATAGCGCTTCCACTGCCATGTGATAACGCATATCCCAATAAAGTAATAACGCCTCAGGGTAACGCCGCAGATCAGGATAGTTGCCTTCAGGATCAGATCTGGCATATCGCTCTGCGTCTTTCAAAATAGAAGTTACAGATTGCTGAACATTCCCCGTTCCAGTCATCACCGATGGAATACGAACTCCTAACTTTTCGTCATGCAGGATCAGCGCTTTTATTATCTGCTTATTCATTTTGGGCAAAGGCCCTGTGAGATCGCGAGCGTAATGGAGAACTATACTTTCGACAAAACCGGCCTGCTTCTCCAGCGAAGGTTTAACGCGGGTAACAGCTTTTCCGGTAAGGAAAGTGAGAACATCTTTATCAGAAAACGAAGGCACCTTTGCACAACGCAATGTTCTCAACTGTAGCTGGTTTTTATAAACGGCTTGCATAACAAGATGGTTCGAATTTTTCCGCACTGAATATTCCTGCAGCGCCAGCGAAGCATAGAGCAAAAAATCGAGACGATCATTGGCGGGTTCAATTGCTTGTTTTTCCAGTATCCTTCCTAGGGCTGCGTTAATGTTATTACGTGAATAATGGTCTGGGTCATGCCGTTCACCATCGATTTCACTTTTTACATAAACAGCCATCTTTTCACATGTAAGTGTGAGATTACTCGAAATACGCCATGCCTCTTCTGCGTAAGCTTTTGGCATGGAAAAGGTTAAATGGCCAAGGATTTCCGCCAGTACAGCAGAGTTTTCCTCACTTTGCTCATGCTGCTGCGGGAACGCGGATCTGAATTCAAAATTCGCTTTATCGGTACTTTCAACTTTCAGTAAACGGAAGATCTGCGGACGGTAAACCCGGCAAATACGATAGAAAAGTGTGACCACCTTAAACGCCAGATTACGGTCTTTCTCAAGGAAAACCTTAAAAGGAATACCGGTCAGTACAGCGATATTCTTCTTTATCTTTTTCACCAGATCGGCGACATCAGCACCTCCATAAGTTTGTGCAAGGTAGATATGAAACGCTTTCTCGCTGGAATCAGGAATAGGTTGTGAGCTACCGATTTCATAGCCACTGCCGTAGATCACTCGCTTTTGTTCATCGGACAGATAACGATGGTAGATATACTCCTGCGTTTGCAAGGTTACACCGCCACCAATGACGCTCACGCCCAGTACGCTGCGCTGTAAAAGAGTGTCTTTATGCTGCAATAGGGTTTTCAAACCGTTTTCGTCAAAAGTAAACCCCATCTGCTCAAGCATGTGCTTTATCTGTAATTCCGTAAAAGTCTGTGCAGCCATGATCCGTTCCTTATTGATTCTTCATCGGTTCTGCGTTTTGAATAGCGACCAGCTTAGTCGGATTACTTTAAGCAAATAAGGGGAGAAATTTATAAAGTTCCTGCACCCGTCTGTAAGTACCAGATGTAAGATCGACTTTCCACAACGGAAGATCACGTAACCAGTTCACAAGTCATTCCAACTATAGAGCAGGATCGTCTAACGGGGTGGGGTCAGTCCATTTAGCGCCGTGATGGGACACTATAACAAGCGCCTTAGGCGCATCTTTCAGTTAACCTTTCTCTTATAGAGTACCGTTCGTTTATGGCACGGTGAGCACCACGAGAGAGCCAGCCCCTTTACCCCTCTCAAATAATTTAGTTTTAAGGGTTACAGGTACGGTTCAGTAAATGTCTTTTGCATTTGTCGTGATAGAATAGGGTCCTAATTTTGCCCTATAGAAATCCGCTAGCCAGGTGCCGATCATGAGCCAGAACAAGCGATACATCCCCCTCAATACTGGCGAATCCGCCGTTTTGCCCGACGCTAACACCCTTCTGCCTCGTGGTGAGGTTTATGAACCGCTGGCACGGATGATTATTGAAGCAGTTCAAAAGGCAAAAGCCGCCACAGGCAGATCGCTAAATGAGCTGCGCGAACATAATGCCATCTCGATAGATGGCGCACGCGGGACTGGTAAAACTGCTGTATTGGTAAATCTGAAAAGCTATCTAAAAGATCGGGACGTCTTGAAAGATGTCCACATTCTTGACCCGGTAGACCCGACTCTGTTGGAAAATGGCGACTCGTTATTCCTACACATCATCGTCGCCGCTGTGCTTCACGATAATGATGTCAAAGAACAGCAGCGGATTACACCGAATAATGCCCGTAGCCTGAACCAGACGCTGGAGAAGCTCGCCCAATCGCTGGAATCGGTCGAGACACAACAAGAACGTCACGGCATGGACAAGGTACGTGCCATGTACAGCAACAAACAGCTAGCCGACTGRGTGCAAGATTTTTTCCGCGAAGTGTTGAGCTTGCTGGACAAACAGCTGTTGATCCTTCCGATCGACGATGTCGATACCTCGTTGAATCGTGCATTTGAAAACCTCGAAATCGTACGACGTTATCTAGCTACACCTCATGTGTTGCCCATCGTCTGTGGCGATCGATCACTTTACGATGAGGTAACCTGGCGCGATTTTCATGGCCGCCTCACCAAAGATTCCAGCTACCGTCGCACAATAGCCTATGAAAGGGCCGTAGAATTAGCAGCAGAGTATCAACGCAAGATCCTGCCTTTCCCTCGCCGTTTGACTATGCCGGAAGTCAGCAGTTATTGGCAGTGGGGGCCAGTTGGAGAAGAGGCGGCTGACACTAGAGTTACTCTCGGCAATGCAAATGATGCAATGCCTTTGGCTAACTTCATTTCTTGGCTGGAGATCTTTTTGACTGGCCCGGTGAATGGATTTGAAAGTAGTCGTCCCTCGTTGCCAATACCTTCTATCCGTGCCTTGTCGCAGTTAATCAGGCATTGCCATGATCTTATTCTGGAATTGCCAGCTGAAATTCGTACTGCTAAGGATGAACTGAAGGTGCGGATTAGTTGGCAAATGCCTCCTAAGCTTCAGGATGAGGCTGATAAAACAACGGAGCTTCAGGATGAAGCTGATAAAGCAGCGAAGCAGAAAAGAAATGAGTTTGCACATAATCTGGTGAATTACTTCTGCTTTGAACCTAAAGCRGGTGCAGCCTATCTGATATTGCTTGCCAAACTGCATTGGCAAGAGTGTTTCGAATCCTCATCCTCGCAACATCGCAGCCTTCTTGACACCCCCTTGTTCCAGCCCCTTAAACATGCTACTGCCAACTTTGAGCTTTTCGACAAGGCGGATGACCTTTCTGCTTGGCCGATTTTATTGGATGGACGGTTGCCTGAAGAGTGGTTGGCCGGTATCAAATCTCAGAAAACTATTCTGCCGTATCCAGTGGCAGAAGTTGGGGTAAATTCAAGCAAAGGGTGGGATTACATCAAGGAGATTCAAAGCCTTTCAATACAAGGTTTGCAAGTCGAGCAAAGGAAAAAGGCAAGCTTTTTGATTTCCTTGCTGGCACAGAATAATTTTTACACCAACGCCAAGAAAACCATGCTGCTGAATATAGGCCGGGTGTTTGAGTTGTTAATTTCCAGCATTGTCGGTCCGCTATCGGTCGAAGAAATTCATGCAATCATGGGGCGGGCTCCTTTCTTTTCTACGGCAGCACTGGCACCTACTAAAACAATCACTTTTAACGAAAAAGAAAATAAGTCCAATGGTGGTGATGAAGGGTCGGAAGAGTTTCAAAACGCGGAGTACGATATAAATTTAATAGCAGAGAGACTACATCAAGAAATAGAAATGTGGCGGCAGACCTGTCATGTTAATCAAATTGATCTTGCGCCATGGTTGGTTTACAAGGTGTTCAATAAAGTTTATAGCCAAGTGGCGAGTGATGAGTATGTGCCAAATGGCATGAAACGTATCAGAACGGCGCTAAATATGGTAGCTCACTGTTTCTATGCAACTTGGTTTGCCTTTGGTAGTTTTGAYAAGGGTGAGCTGTTTGGCTTGCCTAATGTAATAGCAACGACCAACATTAATCCTGAAAATCTAAAAAATTACACAAGCAATGACCAGTTTAATGTCAACGTCAAACCAATACTGGAAGCTTTTGATAAAAATAATTCTTTAAGGGCAGTCAGCATTGTGCTTGCAGAGCATCCGTTGAAGAAGTGGATTGATGAGGTAATCAATTTGGATTGGCCTAAGTCTGAGGAAAATCTTGAGGCTAAAGCTGAAAAACATTTGAGAGAAGAGCTTGGCATCACCGCCAAGAATATAAATAAAACGACAATAAAAACACAAGCTAGAAAACAAATAGAAAAATTAGGTTCGATATATGATCATATGGCAGCTAATTTCGGAGGTGATAGCAAGTACGCAAAACTCCTAAAAGAGATTTTTGATGAATTGTCTAAAGAACCAGCGCCAAATTCGTCAAATCAGCCGCAACCTAATATACAGCTGACAGGACAAGGTCAGGACAAGGAACCAGAGTAATGCTCCAGCGCACCTTGACTGAACACGCCGCTGAGTGTTTTTTTGGCGATGAAAGATTAGCCGCACGACTGTGGCAGCACTTGCTAAAGTCAGCTGACGGTCTGGAGTCTGACCATTGGCATCGACTGCAGGATGATTTATATCATTTGCTAGTAGAGGGCTTGGAGGCGCGCCATCCTCGCGAGCACCGGCTGACCGATGTGCGCCAGTTGATGGGGCGCATACTTGATGGTGACTTGTTGCTGACGCCAAAACTGCCGTGGCTGGACGAGCTACAACAGAGGCTATTGCAGCGCAATGGCGACTTGCTATGCTACCTTGAGAGTGAGGTGCAGGCGTATGTGCGCCTTGCAGCGGGGCTGGACCCTACGTTGTTGGCCGGCTGGCATTTAGCACAGTGGCTGAATGACATGCCTCTGCCACCGATACACGACATCCGCCGCGTGGTGTCCGCGCAGACTGCATTTTTCGCCCCATCTGGAAACCCATCACTACCGTTTGCCGAGGGGCATGTGCATTTCTGGGGCATCACAACCGATAGCGCGATTCTCGACGATTATCTGCTGTCGGGTGACGAGTTAAGACTCGGCAACAATGCAAGTCAGTGGCAGAGAGAGCAGCACGACAACTTGGAGACTCTGTTGCAGCGCGCGCGGCAACTGTTGGTGTTGTTGCTGGAATCCGACGAGCAGACCAAGCGGCCCCAAAATACTAAGGACAATCAGCCATGTTGTTCGGAAGGTTGGCCGCAGCATCTGGCGCGGCTCAATCTTGCCATGCACTCCTCTACCCTCAAGCCAGACTGGGATTTGCTTGCCGCTAGCCTACATACTACCAACGTTGGTAGTGCGGATTGGCTACTGAGCGAGTTTGCATTGGCAATGAAGCGTGGCGATGCCAATCGCTGGTTGTGGCTGTATGTCTATCTTTGTCGCCGCTATTGCCAACCTGATACCCATCCACTGCAACGCGCGGCCATCTTGTGTTTCTGGCAGACCGTGAACCAGCTGCGTAGTAATCTGATAATGGACGGGCAAGGGCTGACACGCTTTGCCGAGCGCTACTATCAATCAGGGCTCGGTAGGGGTGGCGACTATCAAGGGAATATGCGCCGATTGTGGGCAGGTCGTGCTGATGTGGCAGAGATCAAGTCAGCGCCGCTGGCATTTAAGCCGGCGTTTGTCGGCAAGATCGCTCGCGGCCTGCTTGCAAATGCCAGTTTGTCCTTGCCAAGCCCCCCCTACATTTTTGGTGAATCTGATATCCTGCTGGATATGCAAGCTTTGGCCGCCATGCAGGCGCTGGAACGCTGGCAATTCTGTGGCCACTTTTTTCGTTCACAAACTCACAAGCAAAATCAGCGCCCCAGGCCGGATCTTAAGAAGTTGTGGAAAGAGGCTGAAAAGCTGATACGCAATCTACAAAGTGCTTCCGGCTGGAACGCACCCGAGTTTTTAGGCGGCAAACATAATCAAAATTTCCATTTCCAACCGGCTAGATGGTTTCGTGGGTTAGATGTGGCAGGTGATGAAAACGCATTAAAAATTGAATGGTTTGCGCCAGTACTGCGTTGGCTGCGTAGCGGCTTCAAACCACTGTCGGATGGCGAACGTGCCAGCACCGGCTTTCATCTGAGTATTCATGCCGGTGAGGATTACGCCCATCCTGCATCGGGCATGCGCCATATAGACGAGACAGTACATTTTTGTAAGATGCGTGAAGGCGACCGGCTGGGCCACGCCTTAGCGCTGGGCATAGTCCCGAAAAAGTGGGTTGCACGGCAAGGCGAGATGATACTGCCACTGGACGAGCATCTGGATAATCTGGTGTGGCTTTGGCATCACGCAAGTGTGCTGAGTGCCGAACTGCCGCTGGCGCAGCAGGTATTGCCCCTGTTCGAGCGTCGTATTGCGCGTTTCTGGCGCTTGTCGCGCTGGTGGCAGGTGCCGGATTTGATGGACGTAGATGCGTCTAGCCAGCAGGCGGGGCTGAATTCTGCTGCCGGTTGCGATGATGCGCCTTTGCGTCATGCGACACCGGATGATCTGTATCAGGCATGGTGGCTACGTCGTAATTGTCACTTTCGCCTAAATGAGGTTGGTGATAGCTGGCAAATCACTTCGCAAGAGCTGTGCGCTTTGCCAGATCATCAAGAATTGAGCGAGAGCAGTAKGCTGGCGAGCCAGCTTTATAAGGAACGGCATAAATGGCTGGAGAAAATTACAAATGTGCCTTTGGTGATTGTATGCATGGGAGATGAAGCGGCTGCACATGGTGGATTTAATTCCAAGTTTGGCCGTAAGATTGATGAAGACATTCTGAAAGATATCGACACCCCGGCCGAGCTGGACTTTATGCACGCGCTGCAAGACTGGCTACTAACTGAATACGATAAGCTGGGGCTGATCATCGAGGCGAACCCGACGTCCAATGTCTATATCGCACGACTGAAATCACACGCCGAACACCCGATTTTCCGCTGGTATCCACCAGACGAATCGGTGCTGGAAAGCGGCGCTTCGGCCAACCTTTATGGATTGCGCCGAGGACCTGTGCGTGTTCTAGTGAACACCGATGACCCCGGCATCATGCCGACGACACTTCGCACCGAGTTTTTGCTGCTGCGCGAGGCTGCGCTTGAGCTTAAGGTAGGCCGCACATTGGCCGAACGCTGGTTGGAGACCTTACGGCAGTACGGCATCGAGCAATTTCATCGCAATCATTTTCCGGTATTCGAGCCAATTTAAAGGAGAATAATTGTCGGAAAAAATGCACATTTTGCGAAATAGTGAGTCGCCCCGCTTTTTTATATAGCTTCACAGTGGCTGTTGATACAAAAGCCGACTGTGCGCTTAACCGAACGGCTGATGGAAGAGCATGCCAAGGCCGATGACTTTATTCTTCACCGTTACTTAACACAATTAACGGTGTCGCAGGTTTAGCCGTTGGACCGCCCTGAGCTGGGACCACCATGCGATGTTGCGATGATAATCAGAGGTATGTTCAAAGGCAGCGATAATACTGTCATGGGGTGAAGCGGTAAGAGCAAGCAGTCGGTTGAACCCTTCCAGTGTGTTTTCGATACGCAGATAAAACGCTCGTCCATCAGGGTACCGAATTTTCGCATCATGATGTTTTTTAGAGATATCCAAGGCAATCAGTGTCCCCAAATGCTGACATTGCTAACAGGAGTGTTCATTGATTTTCTCCACTTGTGACAGACACTACAAGTTGTCGAAAATGGCTGACTTAAACGCTAACCAGATACATTCAATAGGTATCACGGCCCGGAATTTATCTCCCTGGCACTGGCTGAATGGGCAGAGAAACATGCAGTAAGACTGGAGTTTATCCAGCCGGGTAAGCAGACGCAGAACGCTTTTATTGAGCATTTAACCGGACGTATCGTACAGAAATACTCGATTTTTATCTGTTCAGAACGCTGAATGAAGTGCAGGAAATCACGGAAAGGGGGTTGTCAGAATATAACTGTGAACGCCCGCATGAATCACTGAACAATATGACGCCGGAGGAATATCGACAACACCATCATTTGGCTGGGATCTCAAAAAATGCCTGGAACTAAAACGGGCCTATTAAAGTTTTAATCCTTTCCCCCATCATAACATGTTGATTTAAAATAGAATATTGTACATCTAGAAAAAATATTAGACCAAACTTATTGCAAACTATCTAAATAATCAGCCCATACCTGCAACCACTTCCGACACTCAGCATCATACTTATACAAATTATAAATCCCTTCAATGCCGCCACGTGTATGCCCCAATACGGCCTCTGCTACCTCATTTGGACACTGCAAACGAGATAAGCCCGTTCGTACTGTACGACGCAGGTCATGCGGCGTCCAATGAGGAATATCAAGCATTTGACCGCTTTCACGCAAACGCCATGAGTTTTCAGTTAGATACTTCTGCTGGATTGGCTTCTTAGTGGCTTGCGAAGGGAATAGATATTTATCAGAGGTAAGGCGTAGAACCTTGAGAAAGTCGATTGCCTGATCCGATAACTGAACGTAACGCTCTACTCCAGTCTTGGTTTCTCTAAGATGAATGGTGCCTTTATCAAGATCAACATCCTTCCATACCATATTGCAGACTTCACCGGTACGACATCCGGTCCAGAGAGTCAGACGTAACACGTTTTTGATCGTTGGCGTGTAAGCCGAGCCCGGAAGCCATTTAAGGAATTTTGCAAGCTCGTCCTCACTCAGTACCCGTGTTCCACGTCCATTTGTGAGCTTGATTCTTGTCTGTCGTAAGCTGGATTTTGCTAACAATGCTGGATTCGCAAAACTGTCATCAAAGCGCCCAAGGCCAATTGCAAATTCATATGCGAGTGAAAGCTCCCTCAGTACATTCCCTGCCTGTACGGTTGCACCTCGAGCTACAATGCCATTGATTAAATTAATGACATCCTGGCGCGTAATCTCAGCAGCATTTCGTGTTCCTAAGCTTTTAACAGCGTCACCATAGAGAGTACGACGAACCTCGGCCTGCCCTTTCGGCTTTCTGGCACCGGGAATGATTTTTCCGTCCTTCGTTTTTCGATCCTCAATACGTTCGGTAAGATACAGTTCAACTAGTCCCTGTACGGTCAATTCAGGGCTCTTAGCCTGTTCAGCTTCAATCGCACGCTGGAGCTTATCTTGCTTAAGCTCAGACGCAGGACACCGGCCTTCCTGTCGGAGAAGCTTTAATTCGTGAAGTTTAAGACGTGCAGCGGCGAGAGAAATTTGGGGGAAGTTACCAATTTTAACCTGTGCGAGCTTGCCAGTCAGAGGGCTTGTGTAGCGGTAGAAAAAAGACTTAACCCCAGTAGCACCACAAGAGACACGTAAGCCTCGATTTTCGCCTACATCAGCCTTATCTTTGTCGCCAGGCTTCATCATTTCTACCGCTTTAAACGAAAGTGGCTTTCCCTCTTGTTTTCCTGCCATAAAGACTCCGTTATCATGCACCTTATGCAGTCATGAACATAAATGTAGGTTGCGCTGTATGTGCCCATACTTTACCAGGCCATAGGTTGACAAGCTACACTTTAACCTACATTTAAATGTAGGATTTAATGATATCCGATGAGACAACGTGAAATCTAATGATAAACATAAAAATCACTAAATCTTTAAAAATTAAGATAATGGACATCACAAACCGATGAGTGCAACAGAAAATTTAGACTCGCACACCCCAATGATGCAGCAGTATCTGCGCCTGAAAGCCGATCACCCTGACATCCTGCTGTTCTACCGCATGGGCGATTTCTACGAGCTGTTCTTTGATGATGCAAAGCGCGCCTCGCAGCTGCTGGAGATCTCGCTGACCAAACGGGGTGCTTCAGCCGGTGAGCCCATTCCGATGGCCGGTGRGCCCTATCACGCCGTAGAGGGCTATCTGGCAAAGCTGGTTCAGCTGGGCGAGTCAGTAGCGATTTGCGAACAGATTGGCGATCCGGCGCTGAGCAAAGGCCCGGTTGAGCGCAAGGTGGTGCGGATTGTCACCCCCGGCACTATCAGCGATGAAGCGCTGCTGCAGGAGCGCCAGGATAACCTGCTGGCCGCTATCTTCCAGAGCCAGCGCGGCTTTGGCTACGCCACGCTGGATATCAGCTCCGGGCGTTTCCGCCTGAGCGAACCGGGCGACGCTGAAGCGATGGCAGCAGAACTCCAGCGCACGAATCCTGCGGAGCTGCTCTACCCTGAAGACCTGCAGGCGATGTCGCTTATTGACCAGCGCCGCGGGCTGCGGCGGCGTCCGCTGTGGGAATTTGAGATCGACACCGCGCGCCAGCAGCTGAATCTGCAGTTCGGCACGCGCGACCTGCGCGGATTTGGCGTGGAGCAGGCGCATCTGGGACTGCGCGCTGCGGGCTGTCTGCTGCAGTATGCCAAAGATACTCAGCGTACCACACTGCCGCACATTCGTTCCCTGAGCATGGAGCGCCAGCAGGATAGCGTGATCATGGATGCGGCCACGCGCCGTAATCTTGAAATCACCCAGAATCTGGCCGGCGGGATCGATAACACGCTGGCAGCGGTCCTGGATAAAACCGTCACGCCGATGGGCAGCCGTATGCTGAAGCGCTGGCTGCATATGCCGCTGCGTGACCTTACGACAATTGTCCGGCGTCAGGATGCGATTMCAGAATTGCAGTCGCTGAGCGACGCGCTGCAGCCGGTCCTGCGTCAGGTAGGCGATCTGGAGCGCATACTGGCACGCCTGGCGCTGCGCACCGCGCGCCCGCGCGATCTGGCGCGCATGCGGCATGCGTTTCAGCAGCTGCCGGAAATCAATCAGCTGCTGGCCGGAGCAAAGACGGAACGGCTGGTGAGCCTGCGCACGCAGACGGGCGAGTTTGCTGAGCTGCATACGCTGCTGGAGCAGGCAATCATTGAATCACCGCCGGTACTGGTGCGTGACGGCGGCGTCATCGCGCCGGGCTATAACGCTGAACTCGATGAGTGGCGGGCGCTGGCTGACGGTGCCAGTGACTACCTTGACCGGCTGGAGATCCGCGKGCGGGAAAAACTGGGGCTGGATACGCTGAAAGTCGGCTTTAACGCGGTACATGGTTACTACATTCAGGTCAGCCGCGGTCAGAGTCACCTGGTGCCCATCCACTATGTGCGTCGCCAGACGCTGAAAAACGCCGAGCGCTATATCATTCCTGAGCTGAAAGAGTATGAAGATAAAGTTCTGACCTCCAAAGGCAAGGCGCTGGCGCTGGAAAAAGGCCTCTATGAGGAGCTGTTCGATCGCCTGCTGCCGCATCTTGAAGCGCTGCAGCTGAGCGCGGCCGCGCTGGCCGAGCTGGATGTACTCGCCAGCTTGGCAGAGCGCGCCTGGACGCTGAACTACTGCCGGCCGGTGCTGCAGGAGAAAGCGGGTATCCGCATTACCGCAGGCCGGCATCCGGTGGTGGAACAGGTGCTGAAAGAGCCCTTTATTGCCAACCCGCTCTCGCTGTCGATGCAGCGGCGCATGCTGATCATCACCGGACCAAACATGGGCGGTAAAAGCACCTATATGCGTCAGACCGCGCTGATTGCGCTGATGGCGTGGATAGGCAGTTTCGTACCGGCTGAAGAGGTCGTGATTGGTCCTGTCGATCGCATCTTTACCCGCGTCGGTGCGGCAGACGACCTTGCCTCCGGCCGCTCAACGTTTATGGTTGAGATGACAGAAACCGCCAATATTCTGCACAATGCGACGGAAAATAGCCTGGTACTGATGGATGAGATAGGTCGCGGCACTTCAACCTATGATGGCCTGTCACTCGCCTGGGCTTGTGCCGAAAGCCTTGCCAGTCGCATCAAAGCGATGACGCTGTTTGCCACCCACTATTTCGAGCTGACCACGCTGCCGGAAAAACTGGAGGGTGTTGTGAATGTGCATCTGGATGCGGTTGAACATGGCGATACCATCGCTTTCATGCACAGCGTGCAGGAGGGTGCCGCCAGCAAGAGTTATGGCCTGGCGGTTGCGGCGCTGGCGGGCGTGCCAAAAGAGGTAATCAAGCGCGCGCGGCAGAAGCTGAAAGAGCTGGAGGCGCTTTCCGGCAGTCAGAACGCCTCGGCAGCCGGCGGTGCGCAGCTGCCTCTGCTGGTGGCAGAGACCTCGCCGGCGGTGGACGCGCTGGAAGCGCTGGATCCTGACAGCCTGACGCCAAAGCAGGCGCTGGAGTGGATCTACCGGCTGAAAAGCCTGGTCTGATCGCAGGCAAAAAAAAACGGTGACCTGACAGGTCACCGTTTTTGCTGCTGATTATGGCTTATTCACGAAACAGTGCTTCGATATTGAGGCCCTGTGTCTGCAGGATTTCCCGCAGGCGACGCAGCCCTTCCACCTGAATCTGACGAACGCGCTCGCGGGTTAACCCGATTTCGCGACCCACATCTTCCAGGGTTGCCGCTTCATAGCCTAACAGGCCGAAACGACGCGCCAGCACTTCACGCTGCTTGGCATTAAGTTCAAACAACCACTTAACGATGCTCTGTTTCATGTCATCGTCCTGCGTGGTGTCTTCCGGGCCGTTGTCTTTCTCATCGGCCAGGATATCCAGCAGCGCTTTTTCGGAATCACCACCCAGCGGGGTGTCAACCGAGGTAATACGTTCATTGAGACGCAGCATACGGCTCACGTCATCAACCGGCTTGTCCAGCTGCTCGGCAATCTCTTCCGCACTCGGCTCGTGATCGAGCTTGTGTGAAAGTTCACGCGCGGTACGCAGGTAAACGTTCAGCTCTTTGACAATATGAATCGGCAGGCGAATTGTACGGGTTTGGTTCATGATAGCCCGTTCAATAGTCTGACGAATCCACCAGGTAGCGTACGTTGAGAAACGGAACCCGCGCTCCGGGTCAAATTTCTCTACGGCACGAATCAGGCCGAGGTTACCCTCTTCAATCAGGTCCAGCAGGGCCAGACCACGATTGCTGTAACGACGGGCAATCTTCACTACCAGGCGTAAGTTACTTTCGATCATGCGGCGGCGAGAAGGAATATCGCCTCGTAAAGCACGACGCGCAAAGAAGACTTCTTCTTCTGCCGTCAGCAACGGGGAATAACCGATCTCTCCGAGGTAGAGCTGCGTCGCATCCAATACTCGTTGCGTCGCACCCTGTGACAACAGCTCTTCTTCTGCTACTTCGCTATCACCAGGTTCGTTCTCAACAAGAGCTTTCTCATCGAAAACTTCAGCTCCGTTCTCCTCGAATTCCGCATCTTCATGTAACTCATTAACTTTCAGCGTATTCTGGTTCATAAGCGGCTCCTACCCGTGATCCAAGGGCAGAACACCAAAGGTTCTGCCGGATTATCGCTGCGGTAAATAACGCAACGGATTTACGGATTTCCCCTTGTAACGAATTTCAAAGTGCAATCTAACTGAACTGGTACCGGTGCTACCCATGGTAGCTATCTTTTGCCCCGCCTTAACTTCCTGTTGTTCCCGGACCAGCATTGTATCGTTGTGGGCGTAGGCACTCAGATAATCATCATTATGCTTAATGATGATCAAATTACCGTACCCGCGTAACGCGTTACCTGCGTACACCACCCTTCCCGATGCGGTAGCGACAACAGATTGTCCGCGAGACCCGGCGATATCGATACCTTTGTTTCCGCCTTCCGCAGCAGAGAAGTTATCGATGATCTTGCCATCAGTCGGCCAGCGCCAGCTCCCCACCGGGGTTGAGCTATTTGAGGTGCTGCTGACTGTAGGCGGTGCGGTAACCGGAGCTGTGGTCGTTGCCACATTAGTTGCTCCTTTCGACGGTAGCATTTTCCCACCTGTCGAACCTGAATCATCAGAATACGTAATAACAGGTTGCTGTGCAACAGCAGGGGATTTTATTTGCGTTTGCGCCGTTGTTCCGGTGGCTCCGCTCTGGCTGGCATCGGCTGCTGTAATCGCATTTCCACCGGTAATTGTCTGACCGTTACCGTTGCCTACCTGCAGGGTTTGCCCTGCGCTCAGGCCGTATGGCGCGGGAATATTGTTGCGCTGAGCCAGATCGCGGAAGTCATTGCCGGTGATCCAGGCAATATAAAACAGGGTATCGCCATGTTTGACGGTATAGGTTTCACCGCCGTAGCTGCCTTTCGGAATATTCCCGTAATTGCGGTTGTAAACAATGCGTCCGTTTTCAGTCGCTACATTATTACTGGCACTAATCATTCCACCCGCAGGAGCAGCAGAAGATGTATTACTGCTTAACATTCCGCCCTGTGGCATAGCGGGCACCGGCGAACTCTGCCCGGAAACCATACCACCCCCTTGTGGAGCGACCATACCGCCGCCCTGAGGGGTCAGCATACCGCCGCCATTATTACTGCCAACCTGACTGATAGGCGCCTGCGTATTATCGCCAGAGCTACAGCCAGCCAGCCAGAAACCTACCAGTGAGACTGCCGCCAGACGGCGTAATTGAAATGCGGTGCTTCCTGTGCTCATTGCTCCCCCGTGATGGCAATACTGGTCAGAACTCTCTCGCGGCCTGAACCGCATAAATCTCTACGCGAATAGGCTCAAACGCGCATCGGTATCGAAAAAGAGGATAGTAACAATATCACCTGCGCCATGCCACGCTGTGATTGTGAAGAAATACGTAAGATCGCCCTTACGCCAGGTCACCCTGCACCAGCGGAACAAAGCGTACCGGCTCGATAATCTCTTCCGTCAGCTCGCCCTTGTGGCGGCGCAGACGCTTAAGCACCTGATGGTCCTCCCCCACCGGCAGCACCATTCTGCCACCCTCACCCAGCTGTGCTATCAGCGCAGTCGGAATTTCGGGGGGCGCTGCGGTAACAATGATGGCATCAAACGGCCCGCGCGCGGGCCAGCCGAGCCAGCCATCACCGTGCCGGGTAGAGATATTATGCAGGTCGAGCTGCTTCAGACGGCGTTTAGCCTGCCACTGCAACCCTTTGATGCGCTCAACGGAACAGACGTGATTGACCAGATGCGCCAGAATAGCGGTCTGATAGCCGGAGCCGGTGCCGATTTCCAGTACGCGGGAGTGCGGGTTCAGCTCCAGCAGCGCGGTCATACGCGCCACCATATAGGGCTGGGAAATGGTCTGTCCGCTGCCGATAGGGAGTGCCATGTTGTCCCACGCCTTGTGCTCAAACGCTTCATCTACAAAGCGCTCACGTGGTACATCCGCAATCGCCTGCAGCAGACGCTCATCTGTAATGCCCTGCGCCCGCAGCTGGGCTAACAGCGTGTCGATGCGCCGGTTTATCATGCCAGTGAGACCTCTGCCTGCAGCAGCCAGTCATGCAGCACGCTCTGCGCGGCGTGTGCGGTGAGATCGACATGCAGCGCCGTCAGCGAAACATAGCCGGCGTCTACGGCGGCAAAATCGGTATCAGGGCCGGCATCAAGCTGTTTGCCTGGCGGGCCTATCCAGTAGAGCGGCTGGCCGCGTGGATCTTCAGTGCAAATCACCTGATCTGCCGGATGGCGGCTGCCGCAGCGCGTGACGCGAAAACCTTTAATCTGCGCCAGTGGCAAATCGGGCACATTAATATTGAGGATACGTCCGGTACGCAGCGGTGCCCGGGAGAGCGCACGCAGCAGCACGCAGGTTACGGCTGCCGCACTGTCATAGTGCGTATGACCATTCAGCGACACCGCCAGCGCCGGCAGGCCGAGATGGCGCCCCTCCATCGCAGCTGCAACGGTACCGGAATAGATCACATCATCGCCCAGATTGGGACCGGCATTGATGCCTGAGACCACAATGTCAGGACGCGGTTGCATCAGCTTATTCACGCCGAGAAAAACGCAGTCGGTGGGTGTCCCCATCTGTACAGCGATATCGCCGCTGGCATGCGTGAAGGTACGCAGCGGCGTTTCCAGCGTCAGTGAATTTGAGGCACCGCTGCGGTTGCGGTCGGGTGCCACCACCTGTACCTCAGCAAATTCCCGCAGCGCGTGCGCCAGCGTCTGAATGCCGGGCGCATGGATTCCATCGTCGTTACTCAGCAATATCCGCATCTGTTTCTGACCTTTGTTCATTCACCGGTCCCCGCCAGCCGGTGCCGGCTGTGCGAAAAATCGGGCGTAGTTACGCCAGCGGCCGGTGAGACAGGGATAGATGCATTCTAGCGATGAGGCGCGGGAAGTGGTAGACGTAAATCGTGACAGAGGCAGGGTTTGTCTCTGCAGTGGTCAGAACCCGGCCAGCGGCCGGGTGGATTAACGCGKCGGGCGTCAGCGCTACTCGTCGCCGAGCGGTGCCGCAGCGCCGTTGCTCAGCAGCTCGCGCACCAGGCTGGTGGCGAAGCTGCCGGCGGGCAGCCAGAACTGCAGGGCCAGCGTGGCGTCATCCTGCCACTGCCACTGCAGATTATCCGGCACCACCAGCATCGCGCGGCGGGCGGTATCAACCCGTTCACGCGTCAGCAGCGTCAGCAGTGCCGGCGACTGCGCCAGCTGCTGCTGCTCGAATGCGGCAACTTCTCCCTGCGTGCCCACCTCACCGCGTCCCGCCAGCGGTGCCGTGATGCGCAGCTCATGCGCGGCCACGCGCTGCTGCAGCGCTGGCAGCTCATCGGCAGCGGCGACAAACCAGCTGCCGCGTCCGGCGAGCTGCAGCGCATCGCCTGCCTGCGCCAGCTGCAGTGAGCCGTTGCGCTGCAGACGCGCGCTGGTCACCTGATTAAACAGGTAGCTACGCGCGGCTGACAGCAGCAGGCCTTTCATATTCCGATCGCGCGGATGAAACTGCTCTTCTGCCCAGCGCTGCGCCTGCTGCAGGTTATTCCCGCCGCGGCCAAAGCGCTGCTCGCCAAAATAGTTGGGAACGCCCTGAGCCTGAATCTGCTGCAGGCGCGCGTCAACGTCGGCGCGATCAGACACGTCGCGGATCACCAGCCGAAAGGCATTTCCCGCCAGCGCGCCGGTACGCAGCTTACGCCTGTGCCGGATCACCTGCAGGATCTCAACCCCTTCAAGCTGAAAGCCGCTCATTACCGGCATTGCGTTACCCGGCAGGCGGAAACAGAGCGTCTGTTCAGTCACGGCGTGGCGATCTTTCATGCCGGCATAGCTCAGGTCGCGCGCCGGCACGCCCAGATATTTTGCCAGGGCTTCAGCAACAAAACGCGTGTTGCAGCCCGTTTTGCGGATGCGTACCAGCAGCTGCTCGCCGTCGCCGTCATAGGGATAACCGAGATCTTCGATCACCACAAAATCATCCGGACGCGCTTTAATTATGCCAGTGGCAGCAGGCACGCCGTGCAGATAGTGCAGCTCACTCATGCGTCAGCCTTTACCAGCAGAGCCACTGCCTCGCAGGCAATACCTTCACCGCGTCCGGTAAAGCCGAGCTTTTCGGTGGTGGTGGCCTTCACGTTAACCGCATCCATGTGGCAGCCCAGATCTTCGGCGATATTGACGCGCATCTGCGGCACGTGCGGCAGCATTTTAGGCGCCTGCGCGATAATCGTGACGTCAACGTTGCCAATGGCGTAGCCTTTCGCCTGAATACGACGCCACGCTTCGCGCAGCAAGCCGCGGCTGTCAGCTCCTTTAAACGCCGGATCCGTATCCGGAAAAAGCTTGCCAATATCGCCCATCGCCACCGCGCCCAGCAGGGCATCGGTCAGCGCATGCAGCGCAACGTCGCCGTCGGAGTGGGCAATAAAACCGTGCTCAAACGGGATACGCACCCCGCCAATCACCAGTGGACCTTCACCGCCAAAAGCGTGAACGTCGAAGCCGTGACCGATACGCATTATGCGTTCTCCTGTCGTTGAATCTGAGTAAGGTAAAAGGCCGCCAGCGCCAGATCTTCCGGCCGCGTGACCTTGATGTTGTCGCTGCGCCCGCTAATCAGCTGCGGATGATAGCCGCAATACTCCAGCGCTGACGCCTCATCCGTGATCGTAGCGCCTTCGCTGAGCGCCCGGCTCAGGCAGGCAGTCAGCAGCCTATGCGGGAAAAACTGTGGCGTCAGCGCGTGCCAGAGATCGTCACGCTCCACCGTATGTGCCACCGCCGTTTTGCCCGGCTCAGCGCGCTTCATGGTATCGCCACGCGCGAGGGATGGCCAGTCGATGCCATCGCCGTCAGCGCGGCAGTGGCCGGTAATAAACATCACGCTCTGCGCATAATCGCGGTGCGTCAGCGGAATACCGGCATAGGCGGTCGCGCCTGCGGCGGCAGTAATACCCGGCACCACCTGGAACGGAATGCCTGCCTAACAGCGCAGGCGTCGGCGCGGCGGCTGCCAGCACCTCAAGTTGATTCAGGGTTCCGGTCAGCACCTGCTGATCCTGACGCGTGCCGCGGCCAATCACCGCCACGGGCGTCAGCGGATCGCGGCCGTGGTCAATCAGACCGGCGGCAATTTCCGCTGCTTTTACGGTGCCCATATAGATAGCCAGCGTCTGGCGCTCCGGATTGCTGAACTCGGCCGCCACCTCGCGGATGATATGGATACTCTCTGCTTCCAGCTGACGCAGATGAGTAAGACGATTTTGGTCCATAGTTTTTCCTCAAGCCAAATTGACAACGGCGGACTCGCGAGCCCCCTGCTGTGCAGAATGTTGAAACCAGGCTAATTGCCCGTGCAAGTTCACCACTTCGCCAATCTCCACGCCTTCCGGATTACGGTGCACCAGCAGCTCGGCACCCATGTTTTTCACCGTACGGTCGCGAAACTCATACATTTCGCGGAATTTCCAGCCGGTATCCACGTGCAGCAGAGGAAACGGCAGGGTTCCCGGGAAGAATGCTTTACGCGCCAGATGAAGCATTACCGAGGAGTCTTTGCCGATGGAGTACATCATCCGATTTTTGGGATCCCAGCGATGAAAGCGATCGCGGAAAGAGTAGATGCGCTCTTTCGCGCGCGATTTCTCTTCATSACGGCGCGCGCCACCAAAGGCGGCATCAAAACCGTATTTGTTGAGCGCCTGCTTCAGCCCTTCCGTCTTCATAATATCGGTATGTTTGGCGCTGCCGTGAACAAACGGGTTGATCCCCATTACGTCATCGATCATCATCAGCATGCCGTCGCGCTCCAGTACCGGGCGCGGCGCGGCCAGGTAGAGCGGTACGATTTCGATGTTTTCCAGGAAGATGTATTGCCAGATATCGAGTTCGGTCCAGTTAGAGAGCGGAAATACGCGAATGCTTTCGCCCTTGTTGATCTGGCCGTTGTAGTTATGCCACAGCTCAGGACGCAGTTCCATCGATCCCGCCTGGTCGCGGTCAATCATGCGTCCCTGGCGTTCGCTGGTGGTGGAGACCAGCATCTCTTCGATAATCTCCGGCAGCGTCTGCGCTTCAGACTCTACGGCGCCGGTCAGCGGCCAGCAGCCCAGCGTACGGAAACGCACCATGCGCTCGGTGATCTCTTCACCTGGCTGCAGGTTGATACGATAATCTGTCGCGTATCGTGCAGCAGGCGGCCAATCAGGGTGCTCTTGCCGTCATCTACGCTGCCGCAGGTCAGGAAACGCAGCAGGCTCTTATGTTGTTGCGCCGTCAGCCAGGCTTCTACGCCACCCTGCTCGGCAATCTGTTGTGCAATAACGGTATTCATCKGCGTCTCCTTAGAAATAACCCTGGCGTTTTTTCTGTACTGCTCGTGCCCCGGGGTATCCGCGATAATAAACTTGCGTTTTTCCGTCGAGAAGTAGCGATAGGCGACATCGATAGTGATGCCCTGCTCGCGCTCCGCCTGCAGGCCATCCACCAGCAGCGCCAGATCGAGTTTTTCACCCTGGGTACCATGACGTTTGCTGTCGTTATGCAGAGAGGAGAGCTGATCTTCATAATCCTGTTTGATCTGCTCAAATGTCTCCTGGCGATACTCCACCAGATCCATTTTGTTGATCGCCACTACCAGATGTTTGATGCCCAGCAGCGTTGAGATAAAGCTGTGGCGCCGGGTCTGATCCAGCACGCCTTTGCGCGCGTCGATCAGCAGAATAGCCAGATCGCAGGTTGAGGCGCCGGTGGCCATATTGCGGGTATACTGCACCGGGAAACGCATGGGCTGGTGATCGACAACGCGCTTCAGCTCAACCGTTTCCAGTACGTCCAGCAACGTCGGACCGCTGTACCACGGCATAGTCGTGCTCGGGGTAGCGACATTGTCCCCTTCCAGCGCGGACATCGGTACAAAACGAATATCCAGATCGCCCGGCAGCTGGGCCGCGAAGTCGAGGTGGATATCGATCTCATCGTTCAGCACCAGCGTAATCGCTTCACCCGCCGCAGCTTCCGGCAGATCACCATCAAAGGTCACGATACGTGCGATAGTCGACTCCACGCCAGAAGGCAGGACTTTTACCCGATCTCCCGGCCGTACGGTGCCTGACGCCAGCGTTCCGGCATAGCCGCGGAAATCGAGATTAGGACGGTTAAAGGTGTGCGTTGCCAGGGTATTGATCTCCACCTGATGCAGGATTTTTTCCACCCGGCCGCGCGCTTTTTTGCCCGCAATTTTGATTTCATAGCTTTGACCCGGCTTCAGCGGCTGCTCCGCCATCCAGACCACGTCAACCGTAGCGCACTGTACCGCCTGCAGTTCAGCATCGGCAGCAACCAGCAGGTCGCCGCGGCGGGCGCTAAAGTTACCCGCTGTAGCAGGTGCTGCGCTCTGCGGCTGGTTAATCATACCGGCGCCCACGGTGACGTTGCTCAGCCGGTCAATGAAGATCATGCCGCCAGTTACCGGGTTTTGCTGGTAAGGATCCAGCACCATCGGCTCATCAAAGGTGATTTCTACCAGTCCGATACCGTTCAGCGGCAGGCTGTCAATTACCCGAGCCGGAGAGCCCGGTAAACCACAGCACTACACCCTGATGACCATGCTGCTGCTCACGCGCCGCCCGGGTGACCGGATGGTCGTGCCACACCACGTTTTCATCATGCTGCGCCATTACGCACCGCCCAGCAGATCGCGCGCGTTCCWGTGCGGGAAGTGACGACGCACCAGCGCATTCAGCTCCAGCTCAAAAGGCGGTGAGCACCACCAGTCCGGCATCGACCATCAGCCGGGCCACCTCACCCACGCGCCGGATATTCTCCCGGCGATCGTCATCGCTGAAGCCGAGATCGCGGCACAGACCGTGGCGCACGTTGTCACCGTCCAGCAGGTAAGTGCTGACGCCAAGCTGATGCAGCGCCTGCTCCAGCGCACCTGCCACGGTGGATTCAGCGGCTTCGGGCGCCTCATACGCGCTGTCAATACCGGTGAAATTACGCAGTTCACCGGCGCGCGCTTTTTTATATAACCCTTTCGGATCGCGCGCTTCACACACCGCCAGCGGTGTATCGACAAAGACCTCAATAAACTCACCTTCGCCCAGCAGATCGCGCACCATCTGCCGCTCAGCCCGGTGCGGCGAGATGATTCGGGCAAGCTGTCGTCTTTGCGTGCGAGCATGGGAGTGACGT
The DNA here is from genome assembly GCA_002939445.1 of Pantoea sp. BRM17. Taxonomy (GTDB): domain Bacteria; phylum Pseudomonadota; class Gammaproteobacteria; order Enterobacterales; family Enterobacteriaceae; genus Pantoea. Next base: position 69,020 of record PEFU01000002.1, read on the forward strand.
TCTGCATAGAGATCCTGTTGACGCTAAAATGCGGCAAACCCGGAGAAGGCGTTTGCCGCGTCGGTTCAGGATCTGATGATATCGCGGCGGCGCAGCAGGTCTAACAATTGGGCCGCGAGTTTTGTAACCAATTGTTCGCCATCCAGCGTGATAGCCAGAAGAGGTGCCCACGCATCATCAGGCTCAGCACGATGCCGGCCAGCACCGATACCGGCAGCAGCGCAAGGAAAAAAGGCCAGGTATAGAGAAAAAAGAATAGCGTATTGGAGCCGTAGAGCAGAAAGGGAATGGCCAGCGCGCACCAGTAGGCAAAAAAGCCAATAACGCCGCCGGGTAATGAGGAGCGCGGCTTCCGGACTCCACTGCGGCAGCGAAAATGGCGCGTAAGCAGATTTATCCGGATTATTTATAGCAGGCGGTCACGAAAAACAGCAGGCAAACTTTTGTAACCAGCGGATGCGTTTGCACATCTCTGCGCTTACCAGCCGGACAGATAGGAGAACACCAGCCAGAAGAGGCAGATGACCAGCAGACCGGTCGCCAGGGCGCGTGATCGTTTCGTGCTTTGAGTTTGGCGTTATTCGCCTGTTGTGACACCACGTCTTCGCTGACGCGTGTGTAATCATGGATACCGTTCTTRCCCAGCCACAGGGAATATTGCAACCATCCCAGTAGCGCGAGCAGCAGTAACGTCAGTTTTCCCATCCCCGCCCCCTGAAAAACGGCCCAATCATCCCATAACTTGAGGTCACATCCGCAGCGTGAGAGTGGTGAGTCATGTTGTTATCGTTGCTGATTTTGCGCAGACTGCTGCGCATTTCGTTTGTTCTGGTCTGCCACCAGGCGATAGAAAGTCTCGCCGGGTTTAATCATGCCTAGCTCGCTGCGTGCGCGCTCCTCAATCGCCTCTGAACCGCCATTGAGATCGTCAATTTCGGCAAACAGTGCGGATCGTGCGCCAGCGGCAGCGAATCGAACCAGCCGTCGTCAGCGCTGACGGCGACAATCACCTGCTGCACTGCGGCGTTAGCCAGCAGGCGCGCCACGCTGTGTTCCAGCAGCGTCATGGTACCAATAGTGAGATATTGCTTGGGAAACGCTGCCTGCATGCGACTGCCGACACCGGCAGCCGGCACGACGGCAGTGGTATCGCGTACCGGTGCTGCCAGAATGGCGCCGGTTCTGCTGTACTCCCGCACGGCCAGCAGCCGTGCCAGGTCGTCAGCATGAAGGCACGGGCGCGCGGCGTCATGCACCAGCACCCATGCGCTCTCTCTGATGTGCTGTAACCCTGCCAGCACTGACTCGGCCCGGGTTGCGCCGCCGGTGACCCGCACCACG
>PEFU01000002.1:70460-87869 GCA_002939445.1 Pantoea sp. BRM17
CCCGGCACCACCTGGAACGGAATGCCTGCCGCTTTCGCCGCCTGCAGCTCTTCGCCGCCGCGGCCAAAGATAAAGGGATCGCCGCCTTTCAGACGCACGACGCGCTTGCCCTGCAGCGCCAGTGATACCAGCAGCTGGTTCGTCTCTTCCTGCGGCACCGAATGGGCGCCGGCGCGTTTTCCGACGCAGATGCGATCGGCATCGCGCCGCACCAGATCCAGCACCTCATCGCTGACCAGATGGTCATACAGCACCACATCAGCCAGCTGCATCACCTGCAGACCGCGCAGCGTCAGCAGACCGCTGTCGCCAGGACCCGCGCCGACCAGCGCAATTTCGCCCTGGTTATCGCTGATATGTTCCAGTTCGCGATCGAGCGTCTGGCGCGCGGCGCTGACGTTACCGGCCGCCATCTGGCTGGCAAACAGGCCATTAAAGGCGCGCTCCCAGAAGCGGCGGCGATCGGACATTTTGCGATAGCGCTGTTTGACTTTGTCGCGCCACTCTCCTGCCAGCGCGGCCATCTGACCCAGGTTTGCCGGCAGCAGCGCTTCGATTTTCTCCCGCAGCAGCCGCGCCAGTACCGGCGCGGTGCCGCTGGATGAGATCGCCACCACCAGCGGTGAGCGGTCAACAATAGAAGGGAAGATAAAGCTGCATTTAGGCTGGTCATCCACCACGTTAACCAGCTTGTGCCGCGCGTTGGCGGCGTCAAACACCTGTGAATTAAGTGCGTTATCGTTGGTGGCAGCAATAACCAGAAATACGCCGTCGAGCTGAGCCGGCTCAAAACTGCGGGCTATCCACTCTACGGCCTGTTCTGCCTCCAGCGCCTGCAGTTCATGCCCCAGCTCGCGGGCGGCCACCAGGATGCGCGCGCCAGCCCGGCGCAGCAGTTCAATTTTACGGGCAGCGATTTCACCACCGCCGACAACCAGCACCGGACGCTGTCTGAGATCGGCAAAGAGGGGCAGATAATCCACGATAACCTTGCTAGTTTTACAATAAGTTATCGCGACTATACGTCGCGCTATTCCGCCAGATGAAATTACGATTTCGCATGAGTAGTTACCAAATGGAATATAGCGCTGGCAAAGCTGATGCGTTTTTCTGCTTAAGAATTGATTTTATAACGCTTTTTTCAGGCAGCACGATTTCGGCTGCGGCCAGCCGGGCATGACTTTAGGAATTAACAGAGGTGCGTGAGAGGGAAACAAAAAACAGGGCGAAAATTCGCCCTGTGGATGGTGGTTAGCCTTCGTGCAAACCGCACTCGCGCTTGAGGCCGAAGAAGCGCGTCTCTTCTTCTGCCATGCCCGGTTCCCATTTTCGCGTGGTATGGGTATCACCCACCGAAAGGTAGCCCTCATCCCACAGCGGGTGGTAGCTCAGGCCGTGCTGTTTCAGGTACTGATGCACCTGCCGGTTATCCCAGTCGATAATGGGCAGGATCTTAAAGACACCGCGCTGTACCGCCAGCACCGGCAGGCTGGCACGGCTGCCTGACTGATCGCGCCGCAGTCCGGCAAACCAGGTCTGTGCGCCCAGCGTGCTCAGCGCCCGGTTCATCGGTTCCACTTTATTGAGCTGGTTATACTGCTCAATGCCGTCCACGCCCTGCTCCCATAGTTTGCCGTAGCGCGCTTCCTGCCATGCGGGCGAGGTTTCCGCACGGAAAATCTGCAGGTTAAGGTTAAGCTTTGCCGTTAACTCATCGATAAAGCGATAGGTTTCCGGGAACAGGTAACCGGTGTCGGTGAGGATCACCGGAATATCCGGCCGCTGCTGCGTCACCATATGCAGCAGCACCGCCGCCTGGATCCCAAAACTGGATGAGAGCACAAAGGCCCCCGGCAGCTGTTCCAGCGCCCAGCTGACGCGCGCTTCAGCAGAGAGTTTCTCCAGCTGCACGTTGCTTTCAGCCAGCGCCATAATTCGGTCAACTTTGCTGCCGCTGTTGAGTACGGCGAGATCGGGCAGGGTCATACAGCCTCCGCGTCCCAGAAGTCACGAGCCGGATCCGTCACCGCTTTAACGATACCGGTGCGGATCGTGAAGTCACCAAAACCTTCACCGGCCTCGCGCTCGTTTGCCCAGCGCGCCACCAGTTCATCAATCGTGGCCAGAATTTCGCTCTCAGTGATATTTTCGCGGTACATACGCGGAATGCGCGTACCCACGCGGTTCCCGCCGAGATGCAGGTTGTAGCGACCCGGCGCTTTGCCAACCAGCCCCAGCTCCGCCAGCAGCGCACGACCGCAGCCGTTCGGGCAGCCGGTTACGCGCAGAACGATATGCTCTTCGCCCACGCCGTGACGATGCATGATCTCTTCGACTTTGGTAACAAATGATGGCAGGAAACGCTCCGCTTCTGCCATCGCCAGCGGACAGGTCGGAAACGCTACGCAGGCCATCGAGTTTTCACGCTGCGGCGTTACGCTTTCCATCAGGCCGTGCTCGCGGGCGATCGCTTCAATCTGCGCTTTCTGCGCCTCCGGCACGCCAGCCACAATCAGGTTCTGGTTGGCGGTGAGGCGGAAATCACCCTGGTGTACTCTGGCGATTTCAGCGATGCCGCTTTTCAGCGGACGGCCCGGGTAATCAAGCAGGCGACCATTTTCGATAAACAGCGTCAGATGCCACTTGTTGTCGATGCCTTTAACCCAGCCGATACGATCGCCGCGGGTGGTGAATTCGTACGGACGCGCCGGCGCGAAAGTCAGACCGGCACGCTTTTCCACTTCCGCTTTAAACGTCTCAACGCCCACGCGCTCAAGGGTATATTTAGTTTTAGCGTTTTTGCGATCGGTGCGATTACCCCAGTCGCGCTGCGTGGTCACTACCGCGGCGGCCACATCGAGGATCTTCTCCACCGGCAGGAAACCGAACTCACTGGCGGTACGGGCGTAGGTCGCTTTATTGCCATGCTCAATAGAGAGGCCTCCCCCTACCAGCACATTGAAACCTATCAGCTTGCCGTGCTCTGCAATCGCAATGAAGTTGAGATCGTTAGCATGCAGATCGACATCATTGTGCGGCGGCACCACCACGGTGGTTTTAAACTTACGCGGCAGATAGGTTTCGCCAAGAATCGGCTCTTTATCTGTGGTCGCAACTTTTTCCTTATCCCACCAGATCTCCGCATAAGCGCGGGTCTGCGGCAGCAGGTGCTCAGAGAGCTTTTTCGCCCACTCATAAGCTTCCTGATGCAGCTCAGACTCAACCGGATTTGAGGTGCAGAGTACGTTGCGGTTAACGTCATTGGCGGTCGCCAGCGCATCGAGTCCCACTTCATGCAGCATCTGATGCGTGGGTTTCACATTCTTTTTCAGAATACCGTGAAACTGAAACGTCTGCCGGTTCGTCAGGCGGATGCTGCCATAGAGCGTTTTTTCAGCCGCAAACTTATCAATGGCCAGCCACTGCGTCGGGGTAATGATGCCGCCCGGCAGACGGCAGCGCAGCATCATGGCGTGACGCGGCTCCAGCTTCTGCTCAGCTCGCTCGGCGCGAATATCGCGATCGTCCTGCTGATACATGCCGTGAAAGCGGATCAGCAGGAAGTTATCGCCGGTGAACCCACCGGTCAGGCCATCGTCGAGATCGTCTAAGATGGTGCCACGCAGATAGTTGCTCTCTTTTTTCAGACGCTCGGCGTCAGAAAGTTTACCTTCAACCACCAGCGGTCCAGGGTGTTTTTCGCTCATTAGTAAACGTCTCGCTGATAACGGCGCTCAATGCGCAGCTCACTCAAAAATTCATCAGCCGTTTCACGATCCATGCCGCCGTGTTCGACCACCACATCCAGTAATGCCTGCTCCACATCTTTCGCCATGCGATTCGCATCGCCACAAACGTAAAGGTGAGCGCCCTCTTCGATCCAGCGCCAGACCTCTGCGCCTTTCGCCCGGATTTTATCCTGTACATAGACTTTCTCAGCCTGATCGCGTGACCAGGCGAGATCGATATTCGTCAGCAGCCCCTGCTTAACATACTTCTGCCACTCTACCTGATAGAGAAAATCTTCGGTGAAGTGCGGGTTGCCGAAAAACAGCCAGTTTTTACCGCCGGCACCGTCATTATCACGCTGCTGCATAAACGCGCGGAACGGCGCAATACCGGTGCCCGGACCAATCATAATTACCGGTGCATCCGGATTGGCCGGCAGGCGGAAGTTATCATTGTGCTCGATAAAGACGCGAATGGCGCCCTCTTCTTCCAGACGGTCGGCAAGCCAGGTGGAGGCACCACCGCCGCGCTGACGGCCATCGATTTCATAGCGCACCGCACCCACCGTAATATGCACCTCGTTTTCGCTCTCCGCCTGGGAGGAGGCGATAGAGTAAAGACGCGGCGTCAGCGGGCGCAGTAAGCCCGTCAGCTGCTCGGCATTCAGTTCAGTGGGCGCCTGGCGCACCATATCCACAATCGGGAAGCTCTGGGCATAGCTCTGCAGCTTCTGCTTATCTTCTGCCAGCGCCAGCAGCGCCTCATTGCGCGACAGCGCGGCGTAGCGCTCCACTATCTGCGGCGTGTTGACCGTGAGTTCAAACTGCGTCTGCAGCGCTTCAGCCAGCGGCAGCGTTTTGCCCTGCACCGTCACCTGCTCATCGCCTTTCAGCCACACCAGCTGCAGCAGCTCCTCTACCAGCTCTGCATCATTCTCATACCAGACGCCCAGCGCGTCACCCGGCTGGTAACGCAGGCCGGAATCACTGAGATCGATCTCAATATGGCGCACATCTTTATCAGAGAGGCGGCCGGTGATTTTCTGATTCAGCGCAAAGCTGGCGGTAAGCGGCAGCTCTTTCGTATAAGGACTGCTGTCAACCAGGTTGACGCTGCCGGCGCTGCTGGCCGCAATCTGCGCCGCAGGGGCGACCGGCACGCGCGCCTTCAGCAGATCGGTCAGCTGCAGGCGCCAGGCGCTGGCCAGCTCGCTATATTCAACGTCCGCATCGACACGATCCAGCAGGCGCTCTGCGCCCAGCTCGGCCAGACGGCTATCGAAATCTTTGCCCGCCTGGCTGAAAAATTCGTAAGAGGTGTCGCCAAGACCAAACACGGCAAACGCCGCGCCATCCATTTTCGGTGCCTTCTTCGACAGCAGGAATTTATGCAGCGCCACCGCCTCTTCCGGTGGTTCGCCTTCGCCCTGGGTCGAGGTGACGATAACCAGCAGCTTTTCCTGGCCGATCTGCTTGAACTTATAGTCGCCGGCATTAACCAGATTCACGTTCAGTTTCGCTGCCAGCAGATCATCACGCAGCTGTTCTGCCAGGCGACGCGCGTTGCCGGTTTGCGAGGCTGAAATCAGCGTGACGCCCGGGGTTTCCGCTGGCGGAGCTGCAGGTGTCGCCACCGCGCCAGGAGTCTGGTTGACCATGCCCCAGAAGTAGCCCGAAAGCCAGGCAAGCTGAGTCGTATTAAATTCCGTGGTCGCCGCCTGTAAGCGCGCAAGTTGCTCCGGAGAGAGCGGCAGCATGGAGCCTGGGGGTGCCTGAGTCGTCATCGCGTTAAAAATTCCAGTGTCAGAAGTCCGGACCGAGAAGCGGTGGAAGAGGAGGTAGGTTACCGAGCTGTATATTAACGATTAAATAAGGGTTCGACATAATAAATAACCAAAACGACTAAGCGGTTTTTCGGGTATCGCTAACCGCCAAAAGTGGTAAATTATCCCTTTGTAAAATATGGTTTTTATCTTCAGACGCGGTACAGGATCGCGTTAAATGCGCTTTTACACCCCCACGGGTGCGAAAAATCTGCTTTTGAGGTAGACTTCAGCGGTTTTTTCGTTTGAGAGTGATTATGTCTACCACGCTGTTTAAAGAGTTCCAGTTTGAAGCGGCTCACCGCTTACCTCACGTGCCTGAAGGGCACAAATGCGGTCGTCTGCACGGCCACTCCTTTCTGGTGCGACTGGAAATAACCGGTGAAGTGGATGCGTATACCGGCTGGGTTATGGATTTTGCTGAACTGAAAGCGATTTTCAGTCCGCTTTATGAGCGACTGGATCATCACTACCTGAACGATATTCCGGGTCTGGAGAATCCCACCAGTGAAGTGCTGGCGAAGTGGATCTGGGATGAGCTTAAGCCGGTGCTGCCGGTGCTGAGCGCGGTCATGATCAAAGAGACCTGTACGGCAGGCTGCGTTTACCGCGGCTGACCAGAGCGGCCTCTTCCACGCTGCAGGTGCGCTGGCTGCCCTTCTCCACCCCCGGTTGCTTACTCATGTAAGCGCCTGAGGATGAACGCGGTTGCCGCCTTCCTGCAACGTGGAACCACAGGTGCCGGTCTCTGAACCGCTGTGATACCTGTATTAATCTTCGAACAGCCGATTACTGCTGATTCATCTCTTTGTAACGATCCCCCTCTACGTTGTTGTCTCCTCTGTCAAAGATCAAGAGAATCAACAATGAACCTTGTGAAACACCTTTCTCTGCTTGCTGTTTTTATCTCTGCCTCTGCTGCCGTTCAGGCGCAAAACGTACTTGATTTTCCCCAGCCGGAGAGTATGCCGGCGGAGTTTTATGCGGTGACAGAAATTCCGGCAGGCGGGACGATCAAATATGAAACCGATGCTAAAACCGGGTTTATCGTGGCTGACCGTTTTCAGTCTATGCCGGTCGCCTATCCCGCCAACTACGGTTCGCTGACTCAGTCACTGAGTGGCGATAACGATCCGCTGGATGTGATTTTTTACGCCCGGGCGCCGTTACAGCCCGGCACCCTGATTAAGCTGCGCGCGATTGGCGTGCTAAAGATGATTGATGGCGGTGAGGTGGATGACAAGATTGTCGCCGTGCCCGCCAGCAAAATTGATCCAACCTATGATGATATTAAAGAGATAAGCGATCTGCCGCGAATCGAGCAGCAGCGGCTGGAAGCCTTTTTCCGGGTGTATAAACAGTTACCGGATGGCCGTAAGAAGGTCGAGCTCAACGGTTTTGAAGATGCCGCTAAGGCCAGAGCAGAGATTAAGCAGGCATTCGACGCATATAAAGCGAAGCAGTAGCTGACCCGGGCGCGCCCCTACCGGTATGTGCGTAGTGGACGCATTAATGCGTCCCTGGCCGATGTGCGATTTCTATCCGGGCGCCATAAATGGCGCCCCTGTGGATATGTGCGTAGGGGGCGCATTGATGCGCCCCTGCTGTGAATCAGGCGATATTCAGATACTTGTGCGTCTGCATAGAGAGCCGCCAGTTACGGGCGATGCAGGTTTCAATACAGAGCCGGGTTGCGGCATCGCCGCGGCTGATCGGCTGCAGCGCCACAATACGCGGTTTATCGTCATGCAGCTCCGCCAGCAGCTCATCGAGCGCCTCAACGTCACGCTCGCGCGCCACCGGATGCTTGATCTCATCCGCGCGCGTCAGCGCCTGCAGCAGCACATCGTAGCCTCCGCGCATATTCACCTTAGGTGAGACTGTAACCCAGGTTGCCGCAGAGCAGTGCACCTCATGAGTGCCGCTGGTCTCGATCTGACACTGGAACCCGTGCGCTTCCAAACCCTCTGTTAGCGGACGCAGGTCAAAAATTGCCGGTTCGCCGCCGGTGATCACTACGTGGCGCGCGCTCCAGCCCTGCCGGGCGATGGTCTCAATCAGCGTGGCGGCGTCTGCACTTCCCCAGGCATCGCTCTCCACGGTTTTTACCAGAATATCACCCAGTGAGGTCTCCCGATCCGCGCGCTTCTCCCAGGTATGTTTGGTATCACACCAGCTGCATCCCACCGGACATCCCTGTAAGCGGATAAAGATGGCCGGCACGCCGGTATAAAACCCTTCGCCCTGCAGCGTCTGGAACATTTCGTTAATCGGGTAGAACATTTTTCACTCACGTCTCTCATTCGGGGCGCAGATTATGGCAGATTTTTACTGCGGCTTCACAGCCGCTTTGTGCCKTGAAAAACAAAAAGCCCCGCACTGGGCGGGGCTTCAGGCAAACCGTGCTGCACAGAGCAGCACCGGCGGGCGATTACGCCTGGCCTTTCACTTCTTTCAGACCGTTGAACGGCGCTTTCTCACCCAGCGCTTCTTCGATACGGATCAGCTGGTTGTATTTAGCTACGCGGTCAGAACGGCTCATAGAACCGGTTTTGATCTGGCCAGCTGCAGTACCTACCGCCAGGTCAGCGATAGTTGCATCTTCTGTCTCGCCTGAACGGTGAGAAATAACGGCCGTGTAGCCCGCATCTTTCGCCATCTTGATTGCAGCCAGCGTTTCGGTCAGAGAGCCGATCTGGTTGAATTTGATCAGGATAGAGTTCGCGATGCCTTTATCAATACCTTCCTTCAGGATTTTGGTATTGGTGACAAACAGATCGTCGCCCACCAGCTGGATTTTGTCGCCCAGCACTTTGGTCTGGTAAGCAAAGCCGTTCCAGTCAGACTCATCCAGACCATCTTCAATAGAGACGATTGGGTACTGTTTGGTCAGATCTTCCAGGAAGTGAGTGAACTCTTCGGAAGAGAACACTTTGTTGCCTTCGCCAGCCAGAACATATTTGCCATCTTTATAGAATTCAGATGCGGCACAGTCCATCGCCAGGGTGATATCTTTACCCAGCTCATAGCCCGCTGCTTTTACCGCTTCAGCGATAACTGCCAGCGCTTCAGCGTTAGAGCCGAGGTTTGGCGCATAGCCACCTTCATCACCGACTGCAGTGCTCATGCCTTTGGCTTTCAGAACTTTAGCCAGGTTGTGGAATACTTCAGAACCCATACGGATGGCTTCTTTGATATTTTTCGCGCCCACAGGCTGGATCATGAACTCCTGGATATCTACGTTGTTATCCGCGTGCTCACCGCCGTTGATGATGTTCATCATTGGCAGTGGCATAGAGTATTTGCCTGGGGTGCCGTTCAGCTCAGCAATGTGTGCGTAGAGCGGCAGGCCTTTTGATGCTGCAGCAGCTTTCGCTGCGGCCAGAGAAACAGCCAGAATGGCGTTTGCACCGAAGTTGGATTTGTTATCAGTACCGTCCAGCTCGATCATGATCTTATCGATGTTCGCCTGGTCTTTGGCATCTTTGCCTTTTACCGCGTCAGCGATTGGGCCGTTAACCGCAGCAACCGCTTTGGTTACGCCTTTGCCCAGGAAGCGAGACTTATCACCGTCGCGCAGCTCCAGTGCTTCACGTGAACCGGTAGAAGCGCCTGATGGAGCCGCCGCCAGACCAACGAAACCGCCTTCCAGATGCACTTCTGCTTCTACAGTCGGGTTGCCACGGGAGTCGATGATTTCGCGACCAATGACTTTAACGATTTTGGACATTCGATTTTCCTCAGTACAAGTTAGTCAATCCTAAGACAAACAACGCGCGAAAAGTTCGCGCGTTGTTCGTAAACTCTTACTTCGCTAAACGCTTCTGGTGCTCCTGCGCGGCTTTCACAAAGCCGGCAAACAGCGGATGACCATCACGCGGTGTCGATGTGAACTCCGGATGGAACTGGCAGGCCACAAACCACGGATGGTTCGGGKTTTCAATAATCTCAACCAGTTGATCGTCGCCGGAACGGCCCGCAATATGCAGACCCGCCGCTTCAATCGGCTTCAGCAGCAGATTGTTGACTTCATAACGGTGACGGTGGCGCTCGGTAATCACATCAGAACCGTAGAGCTGGCGCACTTTACTTTCCGGCGTCAGCTGACACTGCTGGCTACCCAGACGCATGGTGCCGCCCAGATCGCTCTGCTCAGTACGCTGCTCAACGTTGCCATGCTCATCACGCCATTCAGTGATCAGCGCGACAACCGGGTATTTACAGTCTGGCACAAATTCGGTGGAGTTGGCGCTTTCCATCCCGGCCACATTGCGCGCGAACTCCATCAGCGCAATCTGCATGCCGAGGCAGATGCCAAGGTACGGGATGTTATTTTCACGCGCGTACTGCGCCGTCATCAGCTTGCCTTCCACGCCGCGGTAGCCGAAACCGCCGGGGATAAGAATTGCATCGAGATCTTTGAGGATCTCCACGCCGCGCGTCTCGACATCCTGCGAATCGATCAGCTTGATGTTGACGGTTACGCGGTTTTTCAGACCACCGTGCTTAAGGGCTTCAATCACTGACTTGTAGGCGTCGGGCAGCTCAACATACTTGCCGACCATACCGATAGTCACTTCCCCGCCCGGATTCGCTTCTTCATAGATAACCTGCTCCCACTCGGCAAGGTTAGCTTCCGGCGCGTTCAGACTGAAACGCTTACAGATATAGTCATCCAGACCCTGCGACTTCAGCAGGCCCGGGATTTTATAGATGGAATCGACATCTTTCAGCGAGATAACCGCTTTTTCCGGCACGTTGCAGAACAGCGCGATTTTCGCCCGCTCGTTAGCAGGTACCGCGCGATCGGAGCGGCAGATCAGCACATCTGGCTGAATACCAATCGACAGCAGCTCTTTAACCGAGTGCTGAGTAGGCTTGGTTTTCACTTCACCCGCTGCCGCCATATATGGCACCAGCGTCAGATGCATATACATGGTGTGTTCACGGCCCACGTCTACCGCCATCTGGCGAATCGCTTCCAGGAACGGCAGGGATTCAATATCGCCTACGGTGCCACCAATCTCAACCAGCACGACATCATGACCTTCGCCACCTTCGATGATGCGCTCTTTGATGGCATTGGTAATGTGGGGGATCACCTGGATCGTGGCGCCCAGATAGTCGCCGCGACGCTCTTTGCGCAGCACTTCTGAGTAGATACGACCGGTCGTAAAGTTGTTACGACGCGACATCTTGGTACGAATGAAGCGCTCGTAGTGACCTAAATCCAGATCGGTTTCGGCCCCGTCATCGGTGACAAACACTTCACCATGCTGTGTCGGGCTCATGGTACCCGGATCAACGTTGATATACGGATCGAGTTTCATGATGGTCACATTCAGACCACGTGCTTCGAGGATAGCTGCGAGGGAGGCTGCGGCAATGCCTTTGCCCAGAGAGGAAACGACCCCGCCGGTCACAAAAATATAATTCGTTGTCATGCTGAACCTGAGAGTTTAGGTTTAAAGACGATGGAATAACCAGGACGGGAAAGCAGTATACCCGAAGTCGTCCCCAGCCACAATTGATGAATCACACCATCCTCCCGCGCCGTGCAGCGGCTAACATAGCGGATAGCCAGCCAGAAAATGTTGACGCATGTCACAAAGTTGCTGGATGGCTGAATCGAGTAAGCGCAAGCGGCTGAATTATGCACACTGCTGGAATAAACAGCAGTATGACGCTTAACAGGTTAGTGATTGTTCTCACTCAGTTTTACCTGCTGCCACGCCGCTTCCATCTGCTCCAGCGTCGCCGCAGGCATACTCAATCCCTGCGCGGTAATAATCTGCTCTACGTGGCGAAAGCGGCGTTCAAATTTGTCGTTGGCTTTCTGCAGCGCAATTTCCGCTTTGCTGCCGAGGTGGCGTGACAGATTTACCGTCGCAAACAGCAGATCGCCAATCTCCTCCTCCAGCTTGTCGCTGTCGACAGTGGCCTGCTGCGCTTCATGCATGACTTCGTCAATCTCCTCATGCACCTTATCCAGCACCGGTCCGAGGCTGTCCCAGTCAAAGCCCACGCTGCTGCAGCGCTTCTGGATTTTATGCGCCCGCATCAGTGCCGGCAGCGCGCGCGGAATATCATCCAGCGCCGAGTGCTGCGCTTTCGCCGCGCGTTCATCCTGTTTGATCGCTTCCCAGTTCTGCAACACCTCTGCGGCGCTCTCAGCCTCGGCGCTGCCAAAGATATGCGGATGACGGCGTTCGAGCTTGTCGCTTATTGCGTTGCAGATATKGTCGAAGTTAAAACGCCCCTCCTCCTCTGCCATACGGGCATAAAACACAATCTGAAACAGCAGATCGCCCAGCTCATCGCGCAGATCGGTAAAGTCTTCCCGCTGAATAGCGTCAAGCACTTCGTATGTCTCTTCCAGCGTATAGGGAGCAATAGTGGCAAAGGTCTGCTGGCGATCCCACGGGCAGCCGCGCGCCGGATCGCGCAGGGTTTGCATCAGGCTAAGCAGACGGTTCAGGGCAGTCATGAAAAATCCTCAAACAACGGTATAAAAAGGGCCGCCGTAAAAGGCGACCCTGAAGAGCAGCGGGCCAGTGCCGGCTGCGCGTTAATTCAAACGACGCGCGTCGATAATATCTGGCACCTGATTAAGCCGCGCCAGCACGCGCCCCAGCACCTGCTGGTTGTAGATCTCAATATCCATATCAATGGTCGCCAGCTGTTTTCTGGTATCGCTGCGGCTGGAGACGCCCAGTACATTGACCTTTTCATTCGCCAGTATGGTCGTGATATCACGCAGCAGGCCGCTGCGGTCGTTGGCGGTAACGCGCACCACCAGCGAATAGCCGCTGGAGTAGCTCTCCCCCCAGACGGCATCAACGATACGCTCTGGCGCATGAGAGATCAGTTCACTGAGCTGATCGCAGTCGGCGCGGTGAATCGAGATGCCGCGTCCCTGAGTAATAAAGCCGGTGATATCGTCGCCGGGAATAGGCTGGCAGCAGCGGGCAATGTGATGCATCAGGTTTCCCACCCCCTCCACCACCACGCGACCGCTCTCTTTACGGGCGTTTGAGGCGTGATGCGACTTCTGCGTCAGCTGACGCAGCGCTTCACGATCTTCCTCTTCAGCGCTCGGCTTATTGAGCTTTGCCTGCAGGAAGTTGATCATCTGATTGAGACGAATATCGCCGCCGCCAATCATCGCCAGCAGCTCATCCTGCGAGCCAACGTTGTAGCGCGGCAGCAAAATCTTCTCCGCCTCGCGCATGCTGATATCGAGCTGGCTCAGCTCGTTATCGAGGATCTGGCGGCCCGCCACGATATTTTTATCGCGATCCTGCTTACGGAACCAGGCGTGTACCTTGGAGCGCCCGCGGCTGGTCGTGATGTAGCCCAGATTCGGGTTGAGCCAGTCGCGGCTTGGATTGGGCTGCTTCTGGGTGATGATCTCGATCTGATCGCCCATCTGCAGCTGATAGGTAAAAGGCACAATGCGGCCGCTGATCTTCGCCCCGATACAGCGATGGCCAATATCGCTGTGAATGTGATAGGCAAAGTCGAGCGGCGTGGAGCCGGCGGGCAGATCCACCACATCGCCTTTTGGCGTAAAGACGTAAACGCGATCGTCGAAGACCTGACTGCGAACCTCCTCCAGCATTTCACCGGAATCCGCCATCTCTTCCTGCCAGGTAATCAGCTTGCGCAGCCAGGCGATACGCTCTTCGTGTCCGGCAGCCCCGCGCGAGTTGCTGACGCCCGGGCCCTCTTTATATTTCCAGTGCGCCGCCACGCCAAGTTCGGCATCTTCATGCATCTGACGGGTACGGATCTGAATCTCAACGGTTTTGCCCTGCGGCCCCAGCACCACGGTATGAATGGACTGATAGCCATTGGGCTTAGGGTTTGCGACATAATCGTCAAATTCGCTCGGCAGATGCCGGTAGAGGGTGTGCACCGTACCGAGTGCGCCATAACAGTCCTGCAAACGCTCTGCCACGATGCGTACCGCGCGCACGTCGAACAGTTCATCAAACGCCAGCGACTTTTTCTGCATCTTGCGCCAGATGCTGTAGATATGTTTCGGCCGCCCGTAGACTTCTGCCCGCACGCCCTCTTTCTGCATCTCCTGACGCAGATTGGTCACAAAGTTATCGATATATTGTTCACGATCGATGCGCCGCTCATGCAGCAGCTTCGCGATGCGTTTATATTCATCCGGATGCAGATAGCGGAAGCAGTAATCTTCGAGCTCCCACTTCAGCTGGCCGATACCGAGCCGGTTAGCCAGCGGCGCATAGATGTTCGTGCTCTCTTTTGCCGCCAGCACGCGTTCATCTTCTGGCGCATCTTTCATCTCACGCAGATGCGCAATCCGCTCGGCCAGCTTGATGACCACGCAGCGGAAATCTTCCACCATCGCGAGCAGCATACGGCGGACATTGTCCACCTGGGCTGAAGCCATAGAGTCATTATGAATCGCTTTCAGCTGGCGAATGGCATCCATGTCGCGTACGCCGTGCACCAGGGAGACAATCTCTTTGCCAAACGCCTGCTCCAGCTTCTCCTCACTGACCACCTCTGCGTTGGCCAGCGGAAACAGCAGCGCTGCGCACAGGCTATCGCAATCCATACTGAGCATAGTGAGGATTTCCACCATCTCAATACCGCGCCACAGCAGCAGAGTCTGATCGGGGTGCTCGCGCGTTTCGGCTTCACAGTAGCGCCAGGTCTCTGCCAGTCGCTCACAGGATTGGGGATTGCTAATCGTCAGGCTGGCAATCCACTGATCGAGGGCAAACTCCCCTGCCGTATTTAAATGCGCACTTCTGACCGCAACCATATCCTCTCCTGCCACAGCGACATAACTGTCGCTTATGTTTTGCTGAACAACACCATGGATTCGAGATGACTGGTATGTGGGAACATATCCAGCATCGCGACCCTTTCCAGATGGTAGCCCGCGGACAGCAGTACCTGACTGTCGCGCGCAAGTGTCACCGGGTTACAGGAAACATAGACCACGCGTTCTGGCGCAAGTTTAACAATATGCGACATCACGCCCGCCGCCCCGGCTCGCGCCGGATCCAGTAACACCTTATTAAATCCCTGCGCCGCCCACGGCTGACGCGAAACATCCTCTTCCAGATTATGCTGGAAAAAGCGCACATTGCTTAGATTGTTAAGCGCGGCATTATACTCTGCCTGCTTAACTAATGCTGCAACCCCCTCCACACCTACAACATTTTGTACAGATTTCCCTGCCGGCAGGGTGAAATTCCCCATGCCGCAGAAAAGATCCAGCAGGCTGTCATCGGGTTGCAGATCGAGCCACGCCAGCGCTGTTGCCACCATCTGCTGATTAACGCGATCGTTAACCTGAATAAAGTCCTGTGGACTAAAGGTTAGCGTTAAATCCTGCGAGCGGTAGTAAGGCATGCTGCTGTTAATCGCCTGCAGCTCATCGCTGCCGTCAGCCAGATACAGCATCAGCGAGTGCTGATGCGAAAAGCGTTCCAGGTCTGCGCGATCGCGCGCAGAAAGCGCGTCGAGATGACGCAGCACCATCAGCGGGCCGTTGTCTGCCAGCACCAGCTCTGCATGCCCCAGCCGCCTTACCCCCTGCAGCGCGCTCAGGCAGTGGTGCAGCGGCTGCAGCAACGCTTCAAGTTCGGGCACCAAAACAGGGCACTGCTGCAGGGGCACCAGCGCATGACTGGCCGCCTGGCGAAATCCCATCACCAGCCGCTGCTGCTTCGGCTGCCACTGCAGTCCGAGCCGGGCGCGCCGGCGATAGCCCCAGCTATTGCCGCGGATAATCTCCTCAACGGCCACCGGAGAAGCGGCGTCGCGGCTCAGCAGACGGCTCAGCGCGTGCGCCTTGCTGCTCTCCTGCAGTGCAACGGCAGCGTGCTGCTGCTGGCAGCCACCGCAGACGCCAAAATGGCGGCAGCGCGGTATTTCCCGCTGCGGACTGGGCTGTGCGATCTTTATCGCTTTACCGCGGGCAAACTGCCGTTTATCTTCCAGCAGCGTAACCTCTGCCTGTTCGCCCGGCAGCGCACCGCTGATAAACAGGGTTTTCCCCTGATAGCGTGCCACGCCCTGGCCGAACGGATCGAGCTCATCGACCGTGACGGCGATCCGCTGCTTTGTCGTCGGCCGCTGTTTTGCGGCGTAAAATTGCGCCATAGTAATCGTATTCTCTTTTAATCAGGTTGTGCCGCCCGCCACGACGCGTGCACAGGAACACGGCAATCGCCAAGGCATCGTGATGACCAAATACAGCCTGCGGGCGCGGATGATGATTTTAATACTGGCGCCAACGCTGCTGATTGGTCTGCTGCTCAGCACCTTTTTTGTCGTCCACCGCTATAACGAACTGCAGCGCCAGGTTTTTGACGCCGGCGCAAATATTATCGAACCTCTGGCGGTATCCAGTGAGTATGGGATGAGCTGGCACGATCGCGCTGCGATCCACGAGCTGGTCAGCCTGCTGCACCGGCGCCATTCCGATATTGTCCGTGCCATTACGGTTTTCGACAACCAGAATCGCGTTTACGCCACATCCAACAGTAAGCAGAACCTGGCGCTGCTGCAAAAAGAGGATATGACGCAGCTGCGCGAGGGCGTAACGCATGAACGCCAGGGTAACCTGTTGGTGCTGCGCACGCCGATTATATCTGAACGCTACTCCGCTGATGAGCAGCCGGATGAACAGACCAAACCCGACGGTAATCCCCTGGGCTATGTCGCCATTGAGCTGGATCTGCAGTCGGTACGGCTGGCGCAGTATAAAGAGGTATTTGTCGCAACGCTGCTGCTGCTGTTCTGCCTCTGCCTCGCCATGCTGTTCGCCTATCGTCTGATGCGCGATGTGACCGGCCCGATACGCAATATGGTAGCCACCGTGGATCGCATCCGGCGCGGCCAGCTCGACAGCCGGGTGGAAGGCTATATGCTGGGCGAGCTCAGCATGCTTAAAAACGGTATCAACGCGATGGCGATGTCGCTGACCGCCTACCATGAAGAGATGCAGCAAAATATTGACCAGGCCACCTGGGATCTGCGCGAAACGCTGGAGCAGCTGGAGATTCAGAACGTCGAGCTGGATCTGGCGAAGAAACGCGCTCAGGAGGCGGCCCGCATTAAATCTGAGTTTCTGGCAAACATGTCTCACGAGCTGCGTACGCCGCTCAACGGCGTGATCGGCTTCAGCCGCCAGATGCTGAAAACCAGCCTGAGCACCAGCCAGCGCGACTATATGAGTACGATTGAGCGCTCCGCCAATAATCTGCTGAGCATCATCAACGATGTGCTGGATTTCTCGCGTCTGGAATCGGGCAAACTGGTGCTGGAATCTATTCCTTTTCCGCTGCGCGCCACGCTGGATGAGACGCTGGTGCTGCTGGCGCCCTCCGCGCATGAAAAAGGACTGGAGATCACCGTCTGCCTGCAAAACAGCGTACCTGACAACGTTATCGGCGATCCGCTGCGGCTGCAGCAGATCCTGATCAATCTGATTGGTAACGCCATCAAGTTTACCGAGCAGGGGCATATCGACCTGCGCGTTGAGCTGCAGCATCTCAGCGCCACGCAGGCGGAACTGGAGATTCAGGTGCATGACACCGGTATCGGCATTCCGGAAATGCAGCAGCCGCAGCTGTTTCAGGCGTTTCGCCAGGCGGATGCCAGTATTACCCGCCGGCACGGCGGCACGGGTCTTGGGCTGGTGATCACCCAGAAGCTGGTACAGGAGATGGGCGGCGAAATCGCTTTTCACAGCCAGCCCGATCGGGGGTCGGTTTTCCGGGTGCGCGTCCGGCTCAATCTTAACCCGAATGCCCCTACCATTCCGCGCGTGCTGGATGACCTGCACGCCACAACGCTGGCCTATG
>PEFU01000002.1:87969-119965 GCA_002939445.1 Pantoea sp. BRM17
GGATGACCTGCACGCCACAACGCTGGCCTATGTCGAGCCCCATCCGGCGGTAGCGCGCGTCGTGCAGGAGATGCTGAGTATCACCCCGCTCAGGGTAGAATATTATCCCAGCCTGGCTGCGCTGCCGGAACGCCACTATCCCCTGCTGCTGCTGGGAATGCCGGTCGCTAAGCCGCACCCGGCAACGCTGACCGATACGGAGATCCAGCAGCTGTGCGATCGCGCGGATGCCGTACTGCTGGCGCTGCCGAGCGAGATGATGCTGTTTGCCGACGATCTGCGTGCGCGGGGCATTGCCGGCTGTATCGCAAAACCGGTTTCGCTGACGCGCTTTATCCCGCTGCTGCTGGATATCGGCAGCCGTCAGCACCGCCTGATCTCCCCACTGCCGCGCCAGCCGCTGACCGTGATGGCGGTGGATGACAACCCGGCTAACCTCCGGCTTATCGGCGCGCTGCTGGAGGAGCAGGTTGAAAATATCATTCTGTGTGACAACGCAGAGCAGGCCATACACGCCGCACAGCAGCAGCGGCTGGATGTGATCCTGATGGATATACAGATGCCCGATATCGACGGTATTCAGGCCAGCGAGATTATCCGGCGCCTGCCGCTGCACGCCAGCACGCCAATCGTTGCGGTAACGGCGCACGCACTGGATGGCGAGCGCGAGCAGCTGATTGCCGCCGGCATGAATGACTATCTGGCAAAACCGATTGATGAAACCCGCCTGGCTCAGCTGCTGCAGCGCTATCTGCCGGTTGCGCCCGCCTCTCAGCCGCCCGCGGTGGGGGTTGCCGTCTCGCTTGACTGGTCACTGGCGCTGCGTCAGGCGGCCGGCAAACCGGCCCTGGCGCGCGACCTGCTACAGATGCTGCTCGATTTCCTGCCTGAGGTGGAGGCGCGCGTGGCGCACTGTATGGCTGAAGGTGACGTAAACGGGCTGCGTGAAATTATTCACAAGCTGCACGGCAGCGCCAGTTACAGCGGTGTCCCGCGCCTGAAACAGCTCTGCCAGCAGCTGGAAGGCAGCCTGCACCAGGCGAGTGATATTGCCGCGCTGGAGCCGGAACTGCTGGAGCTGAGTGATGAGATGGCCAACGTTGCGCGCGAGGCGCGTAAGCGGCTGGCGCTGGCGTAAAATGGCGTGTCAGAACGATCTTTATGGCGACGCCCATACCGGCCTTAGCCGCCGGGCCGCCGCGCATCGCGGTCCGGCCTACAGCCCTTTGCCTATCCTGATGGCTGCCGCAACGTTACGCGCTGTCAGGCGCACATTCTGTTCCGCACTGGCCAGCGCCTCTTCCAGAGAACAGATACTGAACAGTACGCTGTAGACCGCATCAAGGCCGTGAGCGTGTACAACCCCCACGTCAGAGGTCAGGCTACCGGCAATACCAATCACCGGCTTATTAAACTGTTTGGCAACCCGCGCCACGCCGATTGGCACCTTGCCATTCACAGACTGACTGTCGATGCGCCCTTCCCCCGTGATCACCAGATCGGCATCTTTGACCTGCTCCGCCAGCCCGAGCGCCTCCGTCACAATCTCAATGCCGCTGCGCAGCTCAGCCTGACAGAATGCGTGCAGCGCTGCACCCATACCGCCCGCCGCGCCGCCGCCCGCAATATGCAGCACGTCGATATCCAGATCGCGCTGAATAAGCGAAGCGTAGTGGGCCAGCGCCCGATCCAGCTGCGCGATTTGTGCCGGAGTGGCGCCCTTCTGCGGGCCAAACACCGCCGAAGCGCCTTTTTCCCCGGTCAGCGGATTGGTGACATCGCAGGCGACCTCAAAGCGGCACGCTTTGATTCGCGCATCCACTCCGCTGATATCGATCTGCGCCAGCTGCGCCAGCGCCGCGCCGCCAGGCGCCAGATCGCGGCCGGCGCTGTCCAGCAGCCGGGCGCCCAGCGCCTGTATCATTCCGGCACCGCCATCGTTGGTGGCGCTGCCGCCTATGCCAATGATGATGTGCTCTACGCCGCGATCGAGCGCGTTTTTGATCAGCTCACCGGTGCCCCACGACGTGGTGATCAGCGCATTGCGCTGCGCCACCGGCACAAGTTCCAGGCCGCTGGCGGCAGCCATCTCAATAAACGCGGTGCGCTCATCCCCCGACAGGCCATAAAACGCCGCCACGGGCTCGCCCAGCGGGCCGGTTGCGGTTAGCCGGACAAGCGTACCGCTGGTGGCGGCCACCATGGCCTCAACGGTGCCCTCACCGCCGTCGGCAACCGGGATTTTGACATACTCGGCGGCCGGGAAAACCTCGCGGAAACCCGCTTCAATTGCGGCAGCCACATTCAGGGCAGACAGACTCTCTTTATATGYATCGGGTGCGATGACAATTTTCATAGGCAATCCAGGCGCGATGGGTAACGTAACGGTATGCTGCTTTGCTCACGCAGCCTGTTCTCCGGCCTCCGCAGACGCCGGAGAGCGGCTTTACCGGGCGATCTCAACCTGCGCTAACTTCTCATAATAGCAAGCCAGCGCGCTGTGGTCGGCGGAGCCCTGACCGCTGGTTTTCAGCGCCTGCATCATCTCCATCACCGCGGCCGTCAGCGGCAGATGCGCGCCAATGCCGTGTGACGTATCCAGCGCATTGGCTAAATCCTTGATATGCAGGTCGATACGGAAACCGGGTTTGAAGTTGCGATCCAGCACCATGGGTGCTTTGGCATCAAGCACGGTGCTGCCCGCCAGGCCGCCGCGGATCGCCTGATAAACCAGCTCCGGATTCACGCCCGCCTTGGTTGCCAGCGAAAGCGCTTCAGACATCGCTGCGATGTTCAGCGCCACAATCACCTGATTTGCCAGCTTGGTCACGTTACCGGCGCCGATATCACCGGTATGCACCACCGAGCCTGCCATCGCTTTCATAATCTCAAAGCATTGGTCGAAGATCGCTTTATCGCCACCCACCATCACCGACAGTGTGCCCTCGATCGCTTTTGGCTCACCGCCGCTGACCGGCGCATCAAGCATACGGATCCCTTTTTCTGCCAGCGCGTCGTGGATCTCACGACTGGCCAGCGGGGCAATAGAACTCATATCAATCACAATCAGGCCAGGTTTTGCACCTTCAATGATGCCGCCCGCGCCCAGGCAGACTTCCTSCACCTGCGGCGAGTTAGGTACCATGGTGATCACCACATCCACCTGTTCTGCTACCTCTTTGGGCGTTTTTGCTATCGTCGCGCCCAGTTCGGCCAGTTCTGCCTCATTGCCTGCGTTGTGATCGCGCACCACCAGCGTGTAACCCGCTCTGACCAGGTTTTTACTCATCGGTTTGCCCATAATACCGAGGCCGATAAATCCAATTTTCATTGCCTTCCCCTTTCTGCGTTACAGTTTAAATTTGTTGCACAGCGCCTGCGTGGCGTTGCGGAAAACCCCGAGATCGCTGCCGACGGCAACAAAGGTGGCGCCCCATTCCAGATAGCGCCGCGCGTCCGCTTCTACCGGTGCCAGAATGCCGCACGGCTTGCCTGCGGCTTTGGCGCGTTCAAACAGGTACTGAATAACTTTCAGCACCTCAGGATGCGCAGGCTGGCCCAGGTAGCCCAGCGCGGCTGAGAGATCGCCCGGACCGACAAAAATCCCGTCCACGCCGTCAACGGCGGCGATCGCATCGATGTTATCTACCGCCTGCTGCGTTTCGATCTGCACCATCAGCGTGATGTTGTCGTTAATCGTGGCGTTATAGTCCGGCAGCGTGCCGTACATATTGCTGCGGTGCGAAACTGACACGCCGCGGATGCCCGCTGGCGGGTAGCGGGTTGAGGCAACGGCGCGGCGCGCCTCCTCTTCCGTCTCCACAAAGGGGATCAGGAAGTTATAGAAGCCGATATCGAGCAGGCGTTTAATGATCACCGGCTCATTGCACGGCGGACGCACGACCGCAGCGCTGCTGCTGCCTTTCAGCGCCATCAGCTGCGGTACAAACGTGGTGATGTCGTTGGGCGCATGTTCGCCGTCCAGCACCAGCCAGTCGAAGCCTGCCAGCCCCAGCACTTCAGTAGTCAGCGGACTGGCAAGGGCGCACCAGCTGCCTATCAGGGTCTCTCCTGCCAGCAGGCGGCGGCGAAATGTATTTGGCCAGGCATTACTCATTCTGTTTACTCCTGTATATGACGGCAGGCCCCCTTTCAGGGAGCCTGAAGCGTTAGCGCACCAGGCAGGGACGCTTATTATCAAAAGTCCAGTCCGGTACCAGGAACTGCATCGCCTGAGCGTCGTCACGCGCGCCCAGCCCATGTTTCTGATACAGCGCGTTTGCCTGCATCACCTGGTCCATATCCAGCTCCACGCCAAGCCCCGGCTTCTGCGGTACCTGCACCATGCCGCCTTTAATGACAAACGGCTCTTTGGTCAGGCGCTGATTACCCTCCTGCCAGATCCAGTGGGTGTCGATAGCGGTAATCGCGCCCGGCGCGGCGGCGGCAACGTGGGTAAACATCGCCAGCGAAATATCAAAATGGTTATTGGAGTGCGAACCCCAGGTGAGGCCAAAGTCGTGGCACATCTGCGCCACGCGCACGGAACCCTGCATGGTCCAGAAGTGCGGATCGGCCAGCGGAATATCCACCGACTGCAGCGATAGCGTGTGGCCCATCTGCCGCCAGTCGGTGGCGATCATATTGGTTGCGGTCGGCAGCCCGGTGGCGCGGCGGAACTCCGCCATTACCTCGCGGCCGGAGTAGCCCTGCTCCGCGCCACAGGGATCTTCTGCATAGGCGAGCACGCCCTTCAGCTGTTTGCCCAGCAGGATGGCCTCATTCAGCGACCAGGCGCCATTTGGATCGAGCGTGATGCGCGCCTCCGGAAAGCGTCTGGCGAGTGCGGTAACCGCCTCAGCCTCTTCGCCGCCGCGCAGCACGCCGCCTTTGAGTTTGAAATCGTTGAAGCCATATTTCTCATACGCGGCCTCTGCCAGTCGCACGACCGCATCTGGCGTAAGCGCCTCTTCATGGCGCAGGCGATACCAGTCGCACGGATCGCGCTCCTGGCTCTGGTAGGCGAGCGAGGTCTTGCGGCGATCGCCAATATAGAAGAGGTAGCCAAGCATCTCCACGCGGTCGCGCTGCTGGCCATCGCCCAGCAGCGACGCGACGTTTACGCCCAGATGCTGCCCGAGTAAATCGAGCAGCGCCGCTTCGATACCGGTTACCACATGGATAGTCGTGCGCAGGTCAAACGTCTGGCTGCCGCGCCCGCCAGCATCGCGGTCAGCAAAGGTGCTCCGCACCAGGTTGAGAATATTTTTATATTCGCCGACGGTTTTTTCGATCACCAGCGCGGCGGCATCCTCCAGCGTCTGACGGATCTTTTCTCCGCCCGGTATCTCGCCCACGCCGGTATGCCCGGCGTTATCTTTAATGATCACAATATTGCGGGTAAAAAATGGCGCGTGCGCCCCGCTCAGGTTGAGCAGCATGCTGTCGTGTCCGGCAACCGGAATAACCTGCATAGCGACGATTTTAGGGGTCTGACTCATTTCCTGCTCCTTATGTAGGACGGCGCCCAAATGCCGGACGCTTGCGATCAAATGACCAGCCGGGTACCAGATACTGCATCGCGGTGGCGTCGTTGCGCGCGCCGGCCGGCAGTGACTTATAGAGTTCGTGCGCCTGCTGCAGGCGGTCCCGATCCAGCTCAATACCCAGCCCCGGTTTATCCGGCACGGCAATTTTGCCGTTGCGGATCTGCAGCGGCTCGCGCGTCAGGCGCTGATCGCCCTCCTGCCAGATCCAGTGCGTGTCAATCGCGGTTGGCTTGCCCGGGGCGGCAGCGCCCACGTGGGTGAACATCGCCAGCGAGATATCGAAATGGTTATTGGAGTGGCAGCCCCATGTGAGTCCCCATTCGTCGCAGAGCTGCGCCACGCGCACTGCGCCGCTCAGGGTCCAGAAGTGAGGATCGGCCAGCGGAATATCGACCGCGTTGAGCATCACGGCGTGGTTCATTTCACGCCAGTTGGTTGCGATCATATTGGTGGCAACCGGCAGCCCGGTGGCGCGGCGAAACTCCGCCATCACTTCACGGCCGGAGTAACCCTGTTCCGCGCCGCAGGGATCTTCTGCATAGCTCAGCACATCCTGCAGGCCTTTACAGAGTCCGATCGCCTCATCCAGATGCCAGGCGCCATTAGGGTCGACGGTAATGCGCGCCTCCGGGAAGCGCTGCTTCAGCGCCACCGCCGAGGCGATCTCCTCTTCACCCGGCAGCACGCCGCCTTTGAGTTTGAAATCTTTGAAACCATATTTATCCTGCGCCGCCTCTGCCAGACGCACCACCGCCTCCGGCGTCAGCGCCTCCTCATGCCGCAGCCGGTACCAGTCGTGGCTGGCGGCATCACCGCTGCGATACGGCAGATCGGTTTTATGACGATCGCCGATATAAAACAGATAGCCGAGCACGGTGACCTCATKGCGCTGCTGGCCCGGTCCGAGCAGCTCTGCCACCGGTACGCCCAGATGCTGCCCCAGCAGATCCAGCAGCGCCGCCTCCAGCGCGGCTACTGCGTTTACGCGCAGTTCGAAGGTCCAGGCGCCATTGCCAAAAGTGTCAAAATCCGCTGACTGATTGCCCTTATGCACCTGCTGCACCAGCCGGTTCATACGCGCAATCTGCTGCCCTTTGACCTGGGGTACTGCCGCCAGCAGCGTCTGATAAATTGTATCGCCGCCCGGCGCCTCACCCAGTCCGGTATGGCCGGCGCTGTCGGTCAGCACCACAATATTGCGCGTGAAGCAGGCGTTATGCGCGCCGCCAATGTTAAGCAGCATACTGTCGTAACCGGCAACCGGGATCACCTGCATGTCAGTGATGACAGGCGTACTTTGCGTACTCATTTCGGCTCCTTATACGGTTTCAGCTCAACGCGTTTAATGTCACCGGTAATAAACAGAAAACTAAAGGCGGCGACAAAAGCGTGGATCCCGACATATACCAGCGCGCCCTCAAACGATCCGCTGGTGGCGATGATGTAACCAATCGCGATAGGCGTAACGATACCGGAGAAGTTGCCGAACATATTGAACAGACCACCGCTCAGGCCACTGATCTCTTTCGGTGCCGTGTCGGCCATCACCGCCCAGCCCAGCGCACCAATGCCTTTTCCGAAGAACGCCAGCGCCATGAACAGCACCACAACCCATTCGGTTTCGGTGTAGTTACACATCACCATGCTGATGGAGAGCAGCATGCCGATAACGATTGGCGTTTTACGGGCAATATTGAGTGAGCCGGTTTTGCGCATCAAATAGTCGGAGATCACGCCGCCCAGCACGCCGCCGAGGAAGCCGCAAATCGCTGGAACGGAGGCGATAAAGCCCGCTTTCAGAATCGACATGCCGCGTGCCTGTACCAGATAGACCGGAAACCAGGTAATAAAGAAGTAGGTCAGCGCGTTGACGCAATACTGGCCAAGATAGATGCCCCACATCATGCGGGTAGAGAGCAGCTGTTTGATCTGATCCCACTTTTCACCGCGGCTGACTTTGCGATCGGCTTTTTTCGCATCCATATTGATCAGCGCGCCGCCCTGCTCCATGTACTCCAGCTCCGCCTTATTCACGCCGGGGTGGTTGTTGGGATCGTGCATCACTTTGAGCCAGATAAAGCTCAGGATGATGCCCAGCCCGCCCATAAACCAGAACACGTGCGCCCAGCCAACTTCAGAGACCAGCCAGCCCATGATGGGCGCGAAGATCACCGTGGCGAAGTATTGTGCAGAGTTAAAGATGGCGACCGCCGTTCCGCGCTCCTGTGCCGGGAACCAGGCCGCGACAATACGGCTGTTACCAGGGAAGGAAGGCGCTTCAGCCAGACCGACCAAAAAGCGCAGCAGGAACAGTGAAATCACAATGCCAAAGCCGCTGAAGAGATCAACAAAGCCCTGCAGCAGAGTAAACAGCGACCAGAGGAAAATACTCCAGAAGTAGACACGCTTGGATCCAAAGCGATCCAGCAGCCATCCACCCGGGATCTGTCCGATCACATAGGCCCATGAGAAGGCGGAAAAGATATAGCCCAGCCCGACAGAATCGAGACCGATATCTTTGGACATCGCCGATCCGGCAATGGAAATGGTGGCGCGGTCGCCGTAGTTGAATGAGGTGACGATAAATAACATCACCACGATCCAGTAGCGGGCATTGGTACGTTTCTGCACCGCCTCTGCCGTCTGGCTGTAACTATTCATGATGCACTCCTGAAATATAGCGAACGCTACATTCACTCTGACTGCATACACATCGCGTTGGGTATCAGAATGATGTCGGGTTAAACACGGCGATTGTTGTTATGGCGAACGTTGATGCGTCGTGACAGGTAACCAAACCTCTAAGAACGGAAATCAGTATAAAAACAGCCCGCGGCTGAAACACTGGAAGAAAGCCCGACAATTCAGTCAAAACAAAAAAGAATTTGTGGCATATGCACATCCTGCTGCGTGATGGCTCACGAAACGCCGATCGCAGCGCCATAATTGTACAAAAAACAGACAGCCAAAGAGCGCTTTGTGAGCACCTTCACTTGCTTTTGGTTAAAACCACCAAAGTGCGGAGAGAAAGGGGCTAAAAGCCGGACAGTTGCACAATGCGCTGGCGGGCGCGTGCTGCTTATACTGGAGCTGGCTGACTTTGATGACGTGACCAGAACCACTATTTATCGCACTGCTATGCACAGTGCGGCTACCCGGAAGGTGAGCAATGAACCGACCCGTTACAGAAAAACCACTCTATATAAAAGTTCATGAAGCGGATAACGTTGCGATTGTCGTCAACGACCAGGGCCTGCCCGCGGGTACACGCTTTGCCGACGGGCTGCAGCTGACGGAGCATGTGCCCCAGGGGCACAAAGTTGCGCTGGAGGATATCGCTCAGGATGCACCGATTCTGCGCTATGGCGAAGTGATCGGCACGGCGCTGCGCTCTATTGCGCGCGGCAGCTGGATAGATGAGTCGCTGGTAGCCCTGCCCGAGGCGCCGCCGCTCAGCAGCCTGCCGCTGGCAACCAACGTACCGCCTGAACTGCCGCCGCTGGAAGGCTATACCTTTGATGGTTATCGCAATGCAGACGGCAGCGTGGGAACCCGCAACCTGCTTGGCATTACCACCAGCGTCCACTGTGTGGCGGGCGTCGTGGACTATGTTGTGCAGCTTATTGAACGCGATCTGCTGCCGCGCTATCCCAACGTGGATGGCGTGGTCGCGCTGAATCATCTGTATGGCTGCGGCGTGGCGATCAACGCCCCGGCTGCCGTCGTGCCGATCCGCACCATTCATAATCTTGCGCTGAATCCCAATTTTGGTGGCGAGGTAATGATTGTCAGCCTCGGCTGTGAAAAGCTCCAGCCGGAGCGGCTGCTGACCGGTACGCCTGATGTACAGGCGATCTCGCTGGATGATAACGATATTGTGCGTCTGCAGGATGAGCGTCACGTCGGCTTTGGCGCCATGGTGGATGAGATCCTGCAGGTCGCTGAACGTCATCTGAAAAAGCTTAATCTGCGCCGCCGGGAACCCTGCCCGGCGTCTGAACTGGTAGTAGGCACCCAGTGCGGCGGCAGTGACGCCTTTTCCGGCGTAACGGCTAACCCGGCGGTGGGCTTCGCCTCCGATCTGCTGGTGCGCTGCGGCGCCACAGTCATGTTTTCTGAAGTGACGGAGGTGCGCGACGCTATTCATCTGCTGACGCCGCGCGTGGTTAATGAAGCGGTGGGTAAACGGCTGCTGGAAGAGATGGCGTGGTATGACGACTATCTGCATCAGGGACAGACCGATCGCAGCGCTAACCCCTCACCCGGCAATAAAAAAGGCGGACTGGCAAACGTGGTGGAGAAAGCGCTGGGATCGATTGCAAAATCGGGGCGCAGCCCGATTGCTGAAGTGCTGTCGCCGGGACAGCGCCCTACGCAGCGCGGACTGATTTACGCCGCTACCCCTGCCAGTGACTTTGTCTGCGGTACGCAGCAGATGGCTTCCGGCATTACGCTGCAGGTGTTTACCACCGGGCGCGGCACGCCCTATGGCCTCGCGGCTATTCCGGTGATTAAGATGGCGACGCGCAGCGCGCTGGCCCGGCGCTGGCATGATCTGATGGATATCAACGCCGGCACTATCGCCACCGGTGAAGAGAGTATTGAGCAGGTAGGCTGGCGTCTGTTTGAGCTGATTCTGGAGATCGCCAGCGGTCGTCAGCAGACCTGGTCCGATCGCTGGGGGATCCGCAACCAGCTGGCGGTATTTAATCCGGCACCGGTAACCTGATACCGGGCTGCACCGTTAATACCGGGCCGCCATACAGGGCGGCCCGGGTCACTACAGCTGCTTACCCCAGCTCTCCACCCACGGCGTCGTCACGCTTTCAGGCTCCGGATGCTCAACGGCATCCACCATCYGCACATCACCAATACGCTGCGCCTGCTGCGCCTGGAGCGTGGCATCAAAAGTTTTTCCTGCGCCGCAGAAGTGCTGATAGCTGCTGTCACCCAGCGCAATCACACCATAGCGCAGCGCTGGCTGATAGCCGAGCTCATCATGGATTTGCGCATGGAGACGGGCAATATTATCCGGCAGATCGCCCTGCCCGGTGGTTGAGGTTACAATCAGCACGACGTCGCTGCTGTACGCCTGCCACTCCGCCAGCGTCGGATCCTCAAAGACCTCTACTTCATGTCCCTGCGCCTGCAGCACCGGCTGCACCTCTTCGGCCACCAGCAGTGCATTGCCGTAAACCGTGCCTGTAAAAATGCCAATTTTTGCCATCTTGCTGCTCCTTTACGCTGTTGGCTTATCCTGAACTGCCTCAGCGTCAAACTCAACCCTG
Source organism: Pantoea sp. BRM17 (assembly GCA_002939445.1). Taxonomy (GTDB): domain Bacteria; phylum Pseudomonadota; class Gammaproteobacteria; order Enterobacterales; family Enterobacteriaceae; genus Pantoea. The sequence goes on from PEFU01000002.1 coordinate 98,807, forward strand.
GGAACGTCCGGTAACCGATCCTGCCAGCCGAACTGCTGCAGCATCTGCTGCCATATCGGATCCAGTCCGGCGCGGATCACCAGCGGCTCTCCGGTAAAGGGATGCGTCAGCGAGAGTGCGCTGGCGTGCAGCATTAAACGATCGAGCCCGAAATGCGCCGCTGCGCCACGATTCTGGCGCAGATCGCCGTGGGCGCTGTCGCCAATAATCGGGTGGCGCAGGTGCGCCATATGGCGGCGCAGCTGATGCTTACGCCCGGTGCGCGGCGACATCTCCACCAGGGTGTAGCGGGCGCTGCTGTATTTACCGATTGCCACCGGCATTTCTGTCTGCGCCAGCGCCTGATAATCCGTGACCGCAGGCTGCGGTGCACGCGGTTCAGCAGAAAATTTATCCGCAATTTTATCCAGCTCTTCCAGCAGCGGATAGTCGAGCGTAGCCGCGCCATCCAGCCAGCCGCGCAGTACGGCGTGATAGGTTTTTTGTATCTGATGCTGCTCAAACTGCTGCGCCAGTAAACGGCCCGCCTCGCTCGATAAGCCCATCAGCAGTACGCCAGAGGTCGGGCGATCGAGCCGGTGCGCGGTAAAGACGTGCTGACCAATCTGATCGCGCACCGTCTGCATCACCACCACTTTCTCTTTGCGATCGAGCCAGCTGCGGTGCACCAGCCAGCCGGCAGGCTTGTTTACTGCTACCAGCCACTCATCCTGATAGATAATCTCCAGCATCAGCGTGCTGGCTCCGCAAACAGCGCGTCAAGCTCACGCAGCGCGATTAGCAGAGCGGTATAGCCGGGAMTGACCGGAGTCAGAGCAACTTCGTAATAGGGCGCGACGGCGAAACCGGCAGGCATTGGCGCGCCGGAGGCGATCAGGGCTGACATACGCGGGATCAATACCCACTGCAGCCACTCCAGCGGAGCCATAGTATCAAGGCAGAAAGGCTGGTCGCTGTTAAACGCGGCCGCGTCAGGAGCGCTCTGCTGCCAGTAATCGTGTTCGCGCATGACTGCTTCGACCTGCTGCAGTCGCTGCGTAATAGTGTGCGTCGACATAGGTTGCCTCCGTGAAATAATGGGCGGCAAGCATATCACTCGTCACCGGTGGCGTAAAAAGCGCATAAAAAAAGGGAGCACTGTTAATAACAGTGCTCCCGGTTCGTTGTGCAGCATTCCCGCCACCGCAGTGCTCCCTGCTCATCCGTGACAACTCTTCCTGCGCTTTCCATTGCCTGTCTTCATGACAGCATCCTTAGCATCCTGGCTCGCCCTGCTCCGCACGGCTCACATTCTCCATCCTGGAGGTGTCCCTTACTCATTCCTGAGTGTCCTGCTCCGTCCTGAAGCCTTCCCTGTGACGTAAACTCCGTTACGTTCCCGCCTCCTGGCTGACATTCTCCTGAACGTCGCTCTGTCCATAGCGTCCTGCTAACGGTGGGTATTCTCTCAAAAATCGCCACAATAACAAGTAAGCATGAGTCATTAATCGATCAAGTATTGTCTCAATTTTCAGACTGATWCCATAACTCTATGATTCACAATATCTTTACATTTAGCTTTTCTGAAAGGTTCACCCACAAAATGTCGATCTCGCACAGATTTTGTAAGAGATCTCTTACATAGCGCTTCGGTTATCACTCCATCGGACCGATAACAGGTTGTATATCATCGAGAAATGTCCGGACAGAAGGTGAAAGAATTTCACGTTTGTTACGTCCAGGCTCCTCCAGAATGACTTCACCGGTAAGATTACACACCGCCACCATCTCCTGCTCTGAATCAGTAGTAGCAATAAACAGCGTCGGACTCTGTTTCAGACGCCGTTTCATAATCAGATGACCAATCAGATTCTCCTGCAGCCGGATAAAGTCCTCTTCGCTCCATACCTGCAGCAGCGTTAACCTGCGCTGCTGCAGGCGGGCATGCATATCGCCGGCAAACTGGGTAGTGTAAAACGCAGTGATATCAGGCTGGAGCTGAATATCCAGCGCCCGCTCCACCGCATCCAGCCCTGACGATGGCGAAAAAGGCTGCGGCTGCCAGAGAACGCGGTCATCAACGGTGTTGATGATACAGGGCGAAGGGATCCCTGCCAGATCGCTACTGGCAGGATAGTGTCCCTGTTGCTGCTGCCAGAGATTGATATAACGGGTGGTAAACGCACACAGTGCGCTGGCGGTGGGCTGCATCATTCATCTTCTCGCTGGTGATCGGTTACACTTAGCCACTTTGATTCACCTTGTGGTAACCATTATGTCTTCTGAACACCCAAACCCGGCCTTAAGCGGCCTGACCCTGGGCAAATCTGTCGCCTATGTAGATGAGTACGATAACACGCTGCTGCAATCTGTGCCGCGCAGTCTGAACCGGGAACCGCTCAATCTTTTTCCGGATAATCTGCCGTTTCACGGCGCAGATATCTGGACCCTGTATGAGCTTTCATGGCTAAACAGCAAAGGTGTCCCGCAGGTCGCGATTGGCGAAGTGGTGCTGGATGCTGACAGCGTAAATCTGATTGAGTCGAAAAGCTTTAAGCTCTACCTGAACAGCTTTAATCAGACCCGTTTCGCAGACTGGGGCGACGTGCGTCAGACGCTGGAACGCGATCTGCGCGCCTGCGCCAGCGGCAACGTCAGCGTGGCGCTGTTTCGCCTGAGCGAGCTGGAAAGCCAGCCTATCGGACAGTTCAGCGGCAGCGTTATCGATGAACAGGATATCAGCATCAGCGATTACGGTTTTGATGCCGGACACCTTGCGCACGCCGCGGGCAATGAAATCGTAGATGAGACGCTGGTAAGCCACCTGCTGAAGTCCAACTGTCTGATCACCAATCAGCCCGACTGGGGATCGGTGATGATTCGTTATAAAGGCCCGCGTATCGACCGCGAGGCGCTGCTGCGCTATCTGATCTCTTTCCGCCAGCACAATGAGTTTCATGAGCAGTGCGTGGAGCGCATTTTCAACGACGTGCAGCGTTTCTGCCAGCCAGAGGCGTTAACCGTTTATGCGCGCTACACTCGCCGCGGCGGTCTGGATATCAACCCGTGGCGCAGCAATGTTCCCTTCACGCCCGGCTTTTCGCGTCTGGCACGCCAGTAACAGAGTGCGAGGCACCTCGCAGGCCGTAGCAGGGATGCGCGGTTCCTCTTGAGCAATCACAACCGGGAGCGTTAATCTGTCTGCGGCGTTAAGCGTAAAGCGTATGCGACCAGGGATTTTCGTCACTGCGCTCAGCAGGTTAAGCGCAGTGTCATCAGTCACGCTATGGCGTGTAAAGGYGTTCTTTTGATTACACATATCAGCCCGCTTGGCTCAATGGATCTGCTCTCACAGCTGGAAGTCGACATGCTGAAGCAGACCGCCAGCAGCGATCTCTACCAGCTTTTTCGTAACTGTTCCCTTGCAGTGCTTAACTCCGGCAGCCAGACAGACAGCAGTCATGAGCTGCTCTCGCGTTTTGAAAATTTCGCTATTAACGTCCTGCGCCGCGAGCGCGGCGTTAAGCTGGAGCTGATCAATCCGCCGGAAGAGGCCTTTGTAGATGGGCGTATCATCCGCTCACTGCAGGCCAACCTGTTTGCCGTGCTGCGCGATATTCTGTTTGTTAACGGCCAGCTTGCTCTGCCAGAGCGCCTCGCGGGTCAGGCTGACGACTCTGCGCATATCACCAATCAGGTTTTCTCGATACTGCGTAACGCGCGCGCGCTGCACGTCGGGGAGTATCCTAATACCGTGGTTTGCTGGGGCGGACACTCTATCAACGCGGTGGAGTACCAGTATTGCCGTAATGTTGGCACCCAGATGGGGCTGCGCGAGCTGAATATCTGCACCGGCTGTGGCCCTGGCGTAATGGAAGCGCCAATGAAAGGCGCGGCGGTAGGTCATGCGCAGCAGCGCTATCATGACAGCCGCTTTATCGGCCTGACTGAGCCTTCCATTATCGCCGCTGAACCGCCTAACCCGCTGGTTAACGAACTCATCATTATGCCCGATATCGAAAAACGCCTTGAGGCCTTTGTCCGCATCGCGCATGGCATCGTGATCTTCCCGGGTGGTGTCGGCACCGCTGAAGAGTTCCTTTACCTGCTTGGTATTCTGATGAATCCGCAAAACAGCGAGCAGGTGCTGCCGCTGATCCTCACCGGCCCTAAAGAGAGCGCTGACTATTTCCGCGTGCTCGATGATTTCATCGTCAATACGCTGGGCGAGCAGGCGCGCAAACACTATACAATCATTATTGATGATGCCGCTGAAGTGGCGCGCCAGATGAAAAAAGCGATGCCGCAGGTAAAAGAGCATCGTCGCGAAACCGGTGACGCTTACAGCTTTAACTGGTCTATCCGTATTGCGCCGGATCTGCAGGTGCCTTTCCTGCCGACCCACGAAAACATGGCAAATCTCAACCTGTTTCCGAATCAGCCGGCGGAAAAACTGGCGGCTGATTTGCGCCGCGCCTTCTCCGGGATCGTGGCCGGAAACGTAAAAGAAATCGGTATCCGGGAGATCCGTGAACGCGGCCCTTATCAGCTGCGCGGCGACGCCGATCTGATGCATCGGATGGATGAGCTGCTGCAGGGCTTTGTGGCGCAGCAGCGTATGAAACTACCGGGCAGTGCCTATATCCCCTGCTACGAAATCATCAAATAACCCTTCAGGAAGGCAGCCTGCGGGCTGCCGCTTATCGCTTTTATGGCACTACATTTATTAATTATTGATGCGCTGAATCTCATCCGGCGCCTGCATGCCGTTCAGGGCTCTCCCTGCCGTGACGCCTGTGTTGCGGCGCTGCATCAGCTGCTTGGTCATACACGCCCGACCCACGCGGTGGCGGTATTTGACAGTCCGGAGCGCCAGCCCGGCTGGCGTCATGCGCTGCTGCCGGATTACAAAGCGGGGCGACCGCCAATGCCAGAGGATCTGCAACAGGAGCTGCCGCTGCTGCAGGAAGCTTTTCGCACCGCAGGCGTCAGTTGCTGGATCGCCGGGGACGATGAAGCAGACGATCTGGCCGCTACTCTGGCAGTGAAAATGGCGGATGCCGGGCATCAGGCCACCATCGTTTCCACCGATAAGGGATATTGTCAGCTGCTGGCGCCCGCTATCCGCATTCGCGACTATTTTCAGAAGCGCTGGCTTGATGTGCCGTTTATCGCACAGGAATTTGGCGTTGCCCCGGAACAGCTGCCGGATTACTGGGGTTTATGCGGCATCAGCAGCAGTAAAATTCCGGGCGTCTCCGGTATCGGCCCGAAAAGCGCACGCGAGCTGCTGGCGCAGTTTGGTTCACTGGAGGCGATTTATCAGCAGTGGGATCAGGTGCCGGCAAAGTGGCAGAGTAAATTACACGCCCAGCATGAAACAGCCACGATCTGCCGCCAGGTTGCCACGCTGAAACGCGATTTAGTGCTGCAGGGCAACCTTAATACGCTGCGCTATCAGGCAGGATAAATCGCGGTACGCCAGGGACGCATAAATACGTCAGGGACGCATAAATGCGTCCCCTACAATCATCGTAGGGGCGCCATTAATGGCGCCCCTTGCTGACAGATCAGCGTTCGTCGCGGCGACCGCCTGCAGCAGCCCAGATACGCCGGACGTGTACCGTTACCTCTTCACGATCGTGATACAACTGACGCGCCTGAATCTGGGCGTTGATACCCTGCGCTTTTAACGCTTCATCCATCATCGCCAGATTCTGCGTGACCTCTTCATAGCGCTTTTTCATCGGCAGCTTGAGGTTGAAAATCGCTTCACGACACCAGCCGTTTACCAGCCACTCAGTCATTAACGTGGCCACGCGCACCGGTTTTTCTACCATATCGCATACCAGCCAGCTGATATTGCTGCGCGGCGGGCGAAACTTAAAACCATCCTCACGACAGTGGGTAACCTGTCCGGTATCCATCAGGCTCGGTGCCATCGGGCCGTTATCAACCGCGTAGACCCACATGCTGCGCTTCACCAGCTGATAGGTCCAGCCGCCCGGGCAGGCGCCCAGATCGACCGCATACATGCCGCTTCCCAGGCGTTCGTCCCACTCATCGGCCGGCACAAACACATGAAACGCCTCTTCCAGTTTCAGCGTTGAGCGGCTGGGGGCGTCAGAAGGAAACTTCAGTCGCGGGATCCCCATATAGAATGGCGAATTATTTTCCGGCAGCGAATAACCTACATAGCAGGTGCCCGGAGCGATAAAAAACACGTGCACCACCGGCCGCTTAGGACTCTCATAATTGAGCAGGATATTGCTGGCGCGCAGGCTGGCACGCAGCGGCACCGTCAGCTTGCGGCAAAATTTAGTCAGCTCTTTAGCTTCGTTGGTATCCGGAACCTCAACCCGCAGCTCTCCCCCTTTCTCCACCACTCCGGTCAGCATGCCGGTAATGGGAGTAATGCGATCTTCGGGAGGTAAATCGCGCAGCAGCTCGCCAACCACCAGCATCTGCCGGGCAAAAATCAGTTCAGCAAACGGTAGCGAGCGCAGTAGCTTCTCTGCATCTTCTGGCTGATAGCACTCAAACAGCACGTAGCCCGCTTCTTCTTTTACCCGCGGAAAGCCGTAAATTTCCCGCTACAGCATGCCGGACTCAAACGCGTTAAGATTGAGCATACGCTGGCAGAAGCCGTGGATGGTGAAAATAGCGGCTTCATCCATCTGTCTTTCCGCCGCCAGCAGCAGCGAGGCGGCCTCTTCCCGCTGCGGGTCATCCGGCGGCAGCCGCAGCGAGGGCGACTCTCCCTGCAGCCACGGGCGCAGGGTAGCCAGCAGCTGTTCCGGCCCCAGCCATTCGGTGACAATCACGCGCGCGATATCCAGCGTCAGCGGATAGCAGTGACGCCGCCAGAAATCAGCCGTTGCCTGACGCAGGAGCGGATGCTCATCTTCAATCAGCTGCTGTTCAAAATCACTGCTGTCGCTATGGGCCCACTGGCTCACTTTACTGACCCAGGCGGGCAGATGTTTGCTGCTGTAGCTGCGCTTATCCACGCCCGACTGCTCAACCAGCGTCTGCACGTCATCACCCAGCGTTCGCCACTGCGCTTTGATCTCCGCGATGCGCGCCATATTACGTGCATGCCGCGACGCAAGCGTCTCCTGGACCTGCAGCCGCTTCTGTTTATGCACCGCCTCACGCACTTCGGTCAGCGCCCGAGCAATGACCACATCACGCAGCGACAGCGGTTCAGCCAGAAACGCGTCAATTGCGCTGAACAGCGCGTGCCGCGGGGCGTCGCCTTTTTTGGTTTTCTCATCCAGTATCCGCTGCCCGAAGCGTGCCAGCTCGGGCGGAACCTGGCCTATTAGCAGWAGCGCATGTTCAGGCTGATGCATATAGAGCGTACGGAAAATCCGGTACTGCTGCGGATCGGTATCCTGAAATTCATCGATCAGCGCCACCGGGTAGCGCTGCCGGATCAGCTGCGCCAGCTGCGCGCCGCCCGCCTGCTGCAGCGCATCATCAAGCCGGCTYAGCAGATCGTCAAAGCCCAGCAGCGGCACCGGCAAAAACGGAATTTCAGCAAACAGAAAGGGAGCCGGCAAGCGCGAGAAAAGCTGGTTTACGCTCTCTACCATCGCGGGTGACGAGCGCCAGTTAGTGTCCAGCGTATAGTGCGCCGCAATTTCATTACGCGCCCGGATATAGGTAAAAATATCCGCCCCGCGGAAAGCGTAGATCGCCTGTTTGGGATCGACCGGCCCTTTTCCCAGCATCGCCTCGCCCTGCTGCCCCGCCTGCAGCCAGCGGCTGATATCCATTGCGCACTGCTTTGCCATTTGCTGCTGATATTCGCTGACGCTGGCACCGCTGCCGGGCTGCAGCCAGAAGCGCAGCGCGGGCTGCTCTCTGCCCTCTGCCTTTAGCGACAGCGCCTGGTTAGGCGGCGCAAACCTCCGCTCCTGTTCCGGAGCCAGAATAGCGCGCAGCAGCCAGAGCAGCTCGCGCGCTTCCGGTGTCGTGTAAACGCTGTCGCGGTTAGAGAGATAGACTGAGGGGATCGCGAGCTGCGCCAGCGCTTCGCGGATCTGATTCGCTTCGTTGCGGCTGCGCACCAGCACCGTGATATCCGATGCCTGTACGGGCCGCAGCTACGCCAGCATATTTTCGGCCAGCTGGCGCTCCAGCATAATTTCCCGCAGCATTGGCAACACACCGCGCTGATGCCAGAGGCGCTGCCAGCGCGCAAAGGTATCTACCAGCGTGTCCCAGCCGCGCGCATCGCGATCGAGCGCATCCAGCTGAGCCGCATCCAGCGCAAATAGCGAAGTCGCCAGCGCCGTACGCAGCCTATGGATGGTGACGATCTGCACCAGATGGCGGTCGCTCTCCAGTCGCAGCTGCTGGCTGGCCGACTGACTGTCGGGCCGCGCTATCTGCTGTGCCAGATAACGTACCAGCGCATGCGGGCTGTCAAGCTGCGATGCCGCTTCCTGCAGCAGCTCCCCCAGATGCAGCAGATCGGTCAGGCGGCGCTCGCCATTTTCCAAGCGCGTCAGCGCAACATAAAGCAGGCGAAGATCTTCTGCCAGTCGCTCCTGTTCCGCCAGCGCCAGGCTCTGCTCATCGCCCTGCAAATCCAGCACCGCGCTGAAATTATCGCGGTCGTGGTAAAGCGCAATATCTGCTTCACGGAACCCGGCTGCAAACGGCAGCCAGACCAGCGGATACTGCAGCCCTTTGGATCCTTCAGCACGATCGGCCATCACCACCTCGCACCCTTCGCCGTTCAGCGCTTCCAGCAGCGCGCCGAGCTGCTCTGCCGTCGCCGCTTCGCCGCGCTGCAGCAGATAGCCCAGCGCACTTTTATGCAGGTCGCTCTCGCCTTCTTTTTTGCGCGCGCCGCGAAACAGCGGCGCCACGCCGATGCTGCAGTGATACACACCAACCTCTTCGGTCGCCGCCTGCTGCTCTTCACCCGCCGCTTCCAGGTCGAAGTGGGGCACCACCTCCAGCAGGCGATGCGCGCTGTGCTGCTGCAGACCTGAATAGCTGGTCACGCGCCACGATTCAGCCAGCTGGCGCGATATCGCGCGTGCATGCAGATCGTCGCGTACGCCAGCCTGCACCTGCCAGCGTGCGTGCGCATTAAGCGGCGTAGTCACAACCCGCTCAATCCAGCTGCTCAGCACCGGCTGCCAGTGCAGCGGGTAGCCGTTCTGCTGCAGATGCTGCTCCAGCAGCTCCGTCCCTGGCGGCTGGGTAAAGTCGATCGACTCAAACAGCTCATGCAGAAACGTACCCGGTGCGGCACCGCGCGGAAAATGATGTGGCGTCAGCAGAAACACCAGGTCGATAAAGCCTTTGAGCATGCCCTGCACCTGACTGAAGTTAAGTGCGGGCGCCTGCGCAGAGAGCGGGTCATGCTGGCGCATCAGCCGGTCCAGCGCGGGAGCGGTAAGCAGAGCGCTGATAGGCAGATAAAACTCCATCTCAATCAGGCGGTCGCGTGCGGCCACGTCAGCCAGCCGGATCTGCGCGCCCATATGCTGCTCATAGTCGTAATCGGGCAGCCGGTGCTGCAGAAACCGGTGCAGCGCCAGCGTATAGAGCTGATACTGCAAATCGTAGCGATGGTCAATCATCGCCTGTGCCATGGCATCCGGGGTATAGGCTTCATGACTCTCCCCCAGCCAGTTGGATTTATAATCCAGCAGGTAATATTTTCCGTCCCGGGAACTGCACGTCCAGCGGGCGCAGCAGCCGCAGCTCTGTTGCCTGCTTTAATAGCGTAGTGATATCGCTCATGCATCCTCTCCCTGCCCGCGAAACAGGCTATCAAGTTGTGTGACAAATTCAGCGGCAGGACGGGTGAAAAAGACGCCATTATCAGGCGAACTGCCATCCATACCGCGCAAAAACAGATAAAACACGTAGCAGGCTGTGCCAGTCGTGCGGATCGCCTGCTGCCTGCCAGATCGCCTGCGCCAGTTCGGGATGACGGCCGCGAAACAGCTGCTCGCGGTTAAGCTGGGCCAGCGGCAGGCAGACATGCCCTTCTCCGGCTTCAGCGCTGAGACAGGCAGCAGCCAGTAAGCGGGCGGGTTCATCGCTGGTGGCTATCAGCTGAGCGTCATCCGGCGCGGTGCCAAACAGCGCATCCAGCACGCTGCGTACCTGCTCCGGGGCAAACGGCTGCGGCGCAGCCTGAGGATGGAAAAAGCGCGCCACGTCACCTTCATGATGCCATAAGCGATGCAGATAGAGCCGGTCGTCGCTCAGTACAACAGGGGCCGCGCGATCGCGGGAGCTGAGCGCATCCCAGCCCGCCGCTTTTCCCAGTGACTCCGTCAGGCGCGCCGCCGCTTTGCCGGTTGGGGCCGCCAGCTGAATGCGCAGCGCGCCGTCGCTCAGGCGGATCAGCGCCGCCAGCAGTTTTGCCACGGTGGTGGTTTTGCCGGTGCCCGGCCCGCCGGAAATCACCGCGGTCTTCTGCGTTAATGCGACAGCAGCGGCAATCTTCTGCCAGGCGGCAATCAGGCTGGCCATCATGCCGAGATCCACCATGGAAGCTTCATCCACCACCAGCACATCGAGATGCAGCGGATTACCGGCATGGTAACGCAAACGCTGCGTTTCAGGCTGTGCGCCCAGTAGGCGATGCAGCGTGGTGGCCTCCTCCGGAAAGCGCTGGCGCTCCTGCTCGCTGACCGCCAGCTGCTGCAGGGCATCGCGCACCGCGGGTGCTGCGGTTTCATTACTGCCGCCGATCTCACAGCCGGTCATCAGCGTCAGCTGCGTGGCGCGCACCGGACTGTAGCCCGCCTCCGCACAGCGACAGATATCGCCCAGTACCGCTCCCGCCTCTACGGAGGCAAGCTGGTCGCGGTCGCCGAGAAAAATTACCCGCGCCTGCGATGGCAGGTCCCGATAACCAGCACCAATCTCATTCAGCATTCGCTGATACGCTTCACCGCTGTTTAGCGGCGCACGCGCAATATCACTGAAATTGCTCTGAAAGGCGCGCTCCACCGCCTGCGCATCACCGGCGTTAACGGCTGCTGCCAGCTGGCCGATGCCGGAGCTGGCATCAAAACGGTAGCTTTTACGCAGCAGGCAGATCACCGGCCGTCCCGGATACCAGCGGCTGCCGCCTGCGGGGCGACGGATCAGCTGCAGCTGTATCAGCTTCTGCTCAATACGCTGATTGAGTCCTTCCACGCCAAACGGCCCTTCGCGCAGCGCGCACAGCAGCTGATAGCGGCCGAAAGAGGCGAGGATATCAGCCGGCGCGGCATCCTCAGCTACCTGCTGCAGAAAATCAAACTCCGAACCCTGCGACTTGTGCACCGTCATGGCCCAGGCGGTATCGTGTGCCGGCAGTCGGCTCGGCTGGACCGCTTTGATGGTCCCGTCCGGCAGCGGGAAGAAGACCTTCAGCACGCCCTCCTCGTCTGTCAGCGTGATACCGATATCGCCGTTAAACAGGCCCAGCGCGCTGTCATTGCGCGTGACCATGAAGCTTTACGCGTCAGACGTCGCGCCAAGCCGTGACAGCAGGCCGCTGCGGCGCTGCGTGCGCAGCTGGACTGCGCGACGGAAAATGTTTTCATCACTGTAGAGCGTCAGCTGCCTGCGGGCACGCGTAATCGCGGTATAAATTAACTCCCGCGTCAGCACCGGTAAAAACTGGGCCGGCATCACCAGCGCGGTGTGCCACGTATTCCAGGGCCGCATAAATGCGGCCCCTGCGTGATCCTGTAGGGGCGCCATTTATGGCGCCCTGGCCACACGGGAAATTCCGGGCCGCGTTATTTTCCCCCAGGGCCGCATTAATGCGGCCCCTACAGACCGGTGATATTTTTCGTAGGGGCGCCATTTATGGCGCCCTGCCCTGGCCACATTATCCTGTACGGCTGCTGCTGGATCGCGTGGCGCTACAGGCGCGGCAGATGGGGTTAAAAAAGCTGTTTGTGCTCACCACCCGCAGCATTCACTGGTTTCAGGAGCGGGGCTTTACGCCAGTAGATATTGAGTCGCTGCCAGAGAGCAAGCAGCAGATGTATAACTATCAGCGTCGTTCAAAGGTGCTGATGGCAGATTTAAAATAAGTCCGTCCGCTGGAGCAGCAGGGTATTCTGGTACGGCGCTCGCGTGAACAGCTGGAGATGGAGATCGATAAGTTTACCATCATCCAGCGCGATAATATGACCATCGCCTGTGCCGCGCTCTACCCGTTCCCGGATGAGCAGATTGGCGAAATGGCGTGTGTGGCAGTACATCCCGACTATCGCAGCTCATCACGCGGCGAGGTGCGCTTTCTGCGCGGCGCGGTGAAAGCGTGTCGCAGCGGCGTGCGCCGCAGCCATCTGATCAGCTATCAGGAGGATGGCGCACTGCTGCAGGAGCTCTTCTCACGCGACGGTATCGGTACACAGATTGTTATGGAATCTGCTGAGCAGATCCGGCGCGCCAACATCAACGATATTGGCGGCATCCTGGAACTGAGCGGCGAAAGCTTTAATCTCACCTCAGAAGAGGTTGCCACGCAGCTCGCCATYAAGCTCAAGGCAGAGAAGATGATTGGCTTCTGCTCCGAGCAGGGCGTGACCGATCGCGCTGGCACAATTATTTCAGAGCTGTTTCCCGGTGATGCGCAGGCGCGCATTGATGAGATGGAGAGCGACGGCGATTTTCTGTCCGGTAGCCTTAACAACACGCCGCTGCAGGGCGCGCATATTAATGTCGTCAGCGGTAACTTTATCATTGCCCAGCCGCTGGGCGTGGATGATGGCGTTGACTACTGTCACAGCGGACGCATTCGCCGTATTGATGAAGAGGCGATTCACCGCCAGCTGGATAATAACGCGATTGTACTGCTCGGCCCGGTCGCCGTCTCTGTAACTGGCCTGCTGCATAGCCTGGGCATCCGTCTGGTGGTGGTCTATGGCGCACGTCCGCAGATTGATGCCAGCATGGCGCAGCAGCAGCTGGAGCCTCTCTATCACAAACACACCCGCGTGACCGATGCGCAATCGCTGGAGCTGGTAAAGCAGGCGGCGGGCCGTCTGCAGCTTGATATTACGGCGCGTTTGTCGATGAAGAAAAACAGAATAAAAATACACTAATTACGAATAACCATTCACAGAGGGTGCACCGTGAAGGAACGCAGTACCGAGCTGGTTCAGGGTTTTCGCCATACCGTTCCCTATATTAATGCCCATCGCAACAAGACGTTTGTCATCATGCTGGGCGGCGAAGCCATTGAGCATGAAAACTTCTCCAGTATCGTTAACGATAGTCGGGAAAAAGCCTGGGACATGCCACTCCAACTACTGTGTTATGTATAAATCTGCGTCAGCCGACGCTCAGAAAGCGAAAACTTTATCCAATCTGGCAACGCTTGTCTCGTCGGAAAAGCCAGATAATGCAGGCTGTTATCAACGGATGCATCTGAAAAATCGTAAAGTAACGTCAGGCGCAACGCTTGCAATACGGATTTGATATCAATGACCAGGCGTTCAGGGTTGCTCAACGCAAACTGCTTGTAGTGCAGCGGGATATTCGACTCCAGCGTGACGCGGGAGTACGTTGATGAAGGCCAGATGCGTACCGCAACAATGTGCTGACTCGCTGCCAGCCCGGTACGCGTTACGCTAAGTAGCCATAGCGCACCGGCACCTTGTAATAACCGTCACAGATCCACCACCAGCCGGTTTTTGATACCGGCCACGGGCGCCAGGGTAAAGGTTTTTGGTGCGACGTTACGCTTCAGCTCCAGCACAATCCGTACCGTGTGCGGATCAAACTGCCCGACCCGGGCCGTTTTGATAAAGGGATCGTCTGTGCGCACCAGCTTATTGATGCCTTTCAGCGCCGGATTGATATGCAGATTACGCGTTTTGTATTTGCCGTGCGCACCGGGATCTTCGCCGCCGTGTCCGGGATCGATCATGATAATGATCGGACGATCGCGCCCCGCCTTACCCGGCAACGGTGCCTGCGCAGGCTGATCGCGCTCCAGATCGCCTTTGTTGTAATCGTTGAGCAGCGCCAGCAGCGGATCGTCGGCGTGCGATGCCTGACTGGGATGGCCACGCGCTGCCCGGCTGGTAAACGCATCGGCATGAATCGAAACAAACAGATCGGCACGCTGCTTGCGCGCTTTTGCCACCCGCACGCGCAGTGGAATAAACACATCTTCGTTACGCGTCATGTAGGCTTTCATATTGTGCTCTTTATCGATCAATGCCCGCAGGTAGCGACCAATCTTCAGCACAATATCCTTTTTGCGCGCCAGTACCTCTTTGCCAAATTTCAGGCTGTCACTGATGGTCTGACGCTGCACCATATCGAACATCGTGTGGTCGAGATAGCGATCGCCGCTCATGCTGACGCCGCCAATCAGATCGGCTTCGTTCTGCGTCTGTGCCAGGAAACGGGCTGCGGCAGAGGTCGCGCCGCGCGTGGAGAGCGCGAATACCGAAGAATCAAAATAGGCTTTGATACCGTGAAAAATCGCTTCGGCCACCTGATGCTGATAGCGTGCGGTTCGCAGCTTGCGCTCCTCCTCCACGTTACTGATAAACGCCGTCTCAACCAGAATTGACGGGATATCGGGCGCTTTCAGCACGGCAAAACCCGCCTGATCAACCGTACGCTTATGCAGATGATTGATGTGCCCCAAACGGACGCGGGGTGGAGCAGCCTGGTAGCTCGTCGGGCTCATAACCCGAAGGTCGTCGGTTCGAATCCGGCCCCCGCAACCAATTCTTCTGATGAAGAAACATAAAACACCTTAACGGGTGTTTTTTTGTTTCTGCCGCCGGAAAAAAGCGGCATTGCTGCCGCCCTGCCCTTACCGCCGTGCCAGCACGCCGCCTTCGTTCAAATCCGGCCCCCGCAACCAATTCTTCTTAATGAAGAGACAATATGAAGTGTCGCTCAGGCGACAGACGGACGCGGGGTGGAGCAGCCTGGTAGCTCGTCGGGCTCATAACCCGAAGGTCGTCGGTTCAAATCCGGCCTCCGCAACCAATTGTCTTAAGAAGAATACAATGTGAAACGTCGCTCAGTGCGACACAATCTGCCACCCGCCATCGCCTTCACATCTGTACGTTTTTTCATCCGGATGCGACATTATTCAGCAACTGCTTATGGATTTCACCCGTTAAGCGCAAAAAGGGGTTGCATCGTCACGCGCCAGGTGTATAGTGCGCATCCACGGACGCGGGGTGGAGCAGCCTGGTAGCTCGTCGGGCTCATAACCCGAAGGTCGTCTCTCATTAACCAGCCCGAGCGGTTGCTCCAGCTTGCCATCAATATATTGCTGACCGCGATCGGTCGGCTTTGAGCTACAACCCGCTAATAGCGCCAGAAATGCGCCAGTGAGTGCATACTTTACCTGGTGTCCGTTCATGACTCTCTCTTGTTGTCGGTTGTTCGCCCGGCGACGATAGCAAAGCCCTGGTCATAATGCATTGTCGGTGCCTTCCATCTGAAACGCATTCAGGCCGAACTGACGCAGCTGACGCGTATCTGCACCCGAAAGCAGCCAGTTCTGGATAGCGCTGTAGGTGTCATTATTACGGCTGAACAGACGCGAGGAAGCGGACTGAATCTGCTGCACCTGCAGGCCGAAATCCTGCCCGTTAACCGGACGCCCTTTGGCATTAGTGTTGTCGATCAGTGAGTTGCTCCAGGCGATAACGTAGCGCTCATCGAGCGCGCCGCTATAAATGCCGGCGCGGCTCGGCAGCTTCGCCCCGCGCGGGCGCGGCGGCATGCGGTAAATAGGATACTGAAACTCGCCCTGCCGGGTATAACGCGCTTCCACTACCGGCGTGTAGTAACCGGTAAACTGCACGTTGCCATTTTCCTGCGGTGAATGCTCCTCAGCCCACTGCCGGATGGCCTGCATCGACATATCTTCGCGTTTGACTTCACCGCGATCGATCAGCTCTTTACCGATGCTGTGATAAGCCCAGCCATTTTTACCGCCGTAGCCAAAGRAGCGCAGCGGACGTCCGTCCCCAAAATCGACGTAGCCGCTGCCCTGCACATCCATCATAAGATACTTACCGTTGAACTTACCTTTTGCATTCAGCTGCGGCACTTCCGCCAGCAGTGCCGTGCCCGCCGGGATCAGAGAGCGGTCAGAGGCAACCGACGCTTTGGCAATCAGCGGAACTGCGCTGGCACCCCGCACCGGCACGTACTCTTCAGGTTTAAAGAAGACAAAGGACTGGTTGGTCTCCAGCACATCACGCAGTGAACCGTTATTGCCGTTTTGCGCAGTGCTGAACAGCGGCTGCCCGGCACCGGGAGCCGTCTTCAGTACCCAGACGCGGCCGTAGTGGTTATAGAAGCCGGCCAGATGTGCGGCGTCCGGGCCTACGCCCTGATAGATATCAAAGTGCTGGCCTTTGATTGCGCCACCGACGTCCAGCGCCACCATCAGACGCATTTCAATGCGCCTCTGCAAACTGCTGCAGCGCCTCCTGTCCATAAAGACGCGCCGTTCCGCCAAAGCGCTGTCGCCAGGCGTCGCTTACCACTTTCATATCTGACCTTTACTCCGGAATGCGGTGCGCCGCGTGGCGCACCCGATAATGTACTCTCCTGCAGAGAGCTGGCTGTCAGTGTATCAATTTGCACCGGTCAGCATCCGGATTGATGGCGCGGATACGGGCGGCCATGACTTCCGTTTTTGCCTGACCGACATTGCCCTGCTGCGCATGGATCTGCCGGTTTGTATTGGTAATACAGACATCATCCATATCGATCAGCGTAATGTGTCCGATGCCGGTACGCGCCAGCGCTTCAGCGGCCCAGGAGCCTACGCCGCCAATACCAATTACGCAGAGAATCTGCGTGGGATCGATCTGTCCGCCTGCCCCGCCGGTGGTAATAAGCGGGACTTTATTACGCCGGCACCAGGCAATCAGCGCCGCTTTCGGCCGCACGCTGTCGATGGCATCAATCACATAGTCAAACCCGGCAGAGAGCAATTCGGCGGTGTTTTGCGGCGTGATAAAGTCGTCAATGCAGGTGACAATGCACAGCTTCGGGCCTTCTGCCGTGCTGCGCGAGGCGCATACGCTGCCGTCGGGCTGCGGATAGACCAGCGCTTCAGTGGAAAACACGCAGTCGATGCCCAGTTTGCCCTTACTGTTTTTTACCACGCCAAAATCACTTTTCAGGCGCTCGCGCAGTTTAGCCGCCAGCGGATCCTGGATGGTTTTCGCCAAATCGCTGACCGTGGGACTGCGCGCGCAGCTGAGCGCGTCACGCAGCAGCGGCCTGCAGGCGCTGGCAGAGGCGGTAATGCGCGCGGCGCGTCAGGCAGCCTGACGCGCCCTGCGCGCCTGAAACTTCTTCAGCGCGTGCGATACGGCGATAAATCCAAACGTGGCGGTCACCATGGTTGCCGCCCCGAAGCCTGCAGCGCAATCCATCGGTGCGGAGATCGAGCTGAGCGGCTGCGAAAACCGCGTCTGGCTCAGCAGCCAGCAGCTGCCTGACGGCACGCTGCATTTTTATGGCGACAGTGAGGGGCGGATTGTGCGTGGCCTGCTGGCCGTGCTGCTGACCGCCACCGAAGGAAAAACCCCGGCACAGCTGCTGGCGCAGGATCCGCTGGCGCTGTTTGATACGAGCGCGCCATGCACTGCGCCGTGAACCTTTTAGGTGAATAATCTCATGACAACCCTGCTCGCTCCCCACCCCTTTGGCCATACGATCACCGCCCAGGGGCTGACCGATACGTTTGCCCGCTTTCAGCAGTGGGAGGATCGCTACCGGCAGCTGATTCAGCTCAGCCGTCAGCTGCCGGCGCTGCCGGAAGAACTGAAGACGGCTCTTCCAGCCTGCTTGCCTTTGATATTGCGGGGATCCATCACAGCGATATCGTCACGCTGCTGGCTGAACAGGGCATTGCGCTGCGTGCCGGGCAGCACTGCGCGCAGCCGCTGATGGCAGCTCTGGGCGTCAGCGGTACGCTGCGCGTCTCGTTCGCGCCTTATAATAACCTGCAGGATGTGGATGCGCTGGCCAGCGGATTTACGCCGCAGCCGGTACCGTGGCGCTTTGAGGCCGGAACGCCCAACGTGGCAGGTGTGGTGGGCCTCAGCGCGGCGCTGAACTGGCTGTCGCACCATCATCAGGAAAAAGCGGAGATGTGGAGTCAGCAGCTCGCCTGCCTGGCCGAAGAGCAGCTAAGCGCGCTGCCCGGCTTTCGCAGCTTCCGCTAAAAGGTCATGGTGGATGGCGCGCAGGGCGTGGTGCACTGCCCGCCTGACGTGCAGGCGCTGGATATCGACTTCTATGCGTTTTCCGGCCACAAACTTTATGGTCCGATGGGCATTGGCGTGCTGTATGGCAAAGCAGGGTTGCTGGAGTCGATGCAGCCGTGGCAGGGCGGCGGCAAAATGCTGACGCAGGTTGACTGGTGGCTGATGGTGGCTCAGGCAAGCGGCGCCACGGTAGTGAAATGGCCGCTGGGAGCCGATCGCCGACCCGACATTGCCCTGCTGCCGGAGCTGATCAACACGCGCACCCGCCTGCTGGCCGTGAGCCAGATGTCAAACGTCACCGGCGGCTGTCCGGATCTGGCGCAGGCTATCGCGCTGGCGCATGAGGCGGGTGGTGCGCTGACGGCACAGTATGAACAGGCGCGCGGCGTGGTCGCACAGTGGCTGAATGCCGCTGACGATCGGCAGATTGTCTGGACGCGCGGCACCACTGAGGCGATCAATCTGGTGGCGTACAGCTGGCTGGCACCGTGCCTGCAGCCGGGTGATGAAATCATCGTCAGCGAGGCGGAGCATCACGCTAACCTGGTGCCAAATCACCGGAGTGGGCCCGATATGACCATCTTCTCTCCTGGCGCTTTTCGTCAGCAGTTTCCTGCGCTAAACGATGCCGGCGTCTATCTTGACAGCGCCGCCACGGCGCTCAAGCCGCAGGCGGTCATTGATGCCACCGCACAGTTCTATTCGCTCAGTGCCGGCACCGTGCACCGCAGCCAGTTTGCTGCGGCGCAGTAAGTTTGTTCATCTTCTATCTCCTTGCAGATTGATTGCATTAAACCGCCCGCAGCCACGACATTGCGCCATCAGCCTGAAAGCACGGCTGAAAATGGCGAACGGGTTATGCGGGTTTCGGTTCAAACCTTGCCATAATGAGCATAACGCGCTTTTACAGCTTTGCCAGCCTGCAGCCTGCTGTTACGGCTGGCCCCTCAACCATCTCTTTCACATCAGAGCGGTTAATCTGCTGCTCATTGCCATTGGCATCTTTATAGCTGATCATACCGGTATCATCATCAACTTTTGGCTTGCCGTCAGCGACAATCGTGCGGCCATCGTTCGTGTGCATAACATAGTTGCTGGAACAGGCCGCCAGGGTAAATGCCATGGTGCAGACAGCCAGCACTGCGGTTTTCTGAAAACGTGCGAGAGATCGCAGACTTTTGGAGAGCTTTTGGCTTGTGGTCGTGATGTTGTGTTTGCATTTTTTGATCTGAATCTTGCAGATCAAACTTTTAATTCCTGAGATTTACCCTGTCTGTCCAAAGTGATTTTATGTAGCACCGCAAATTGCGGTGCTTTTTTTTGCGTAATTTTACTGCCCCATTGCATCAAAAACACGTAAAGCATTGAGCGGCGGAAGGCGTTTAGACATGGTTTTCCACAGATGGATTCATAGTGTAAAACTGCAACTTATACAACGTCGTCAGCTATTAGATTTTTTAATCCGAGACATTATAATTTGTCCGTTGAGGAAGCTCCAGCAAATACCTATAGTTGCCGCACTTCCAGAGCCGGAACGAAAGTCGTTAAGCGCTGAAAAAATCTCTTTGATATCGAGATAGTAACTCTGCCCCTCTTCCGTCAGCAGCAGCGAGCGGTTGCGGCGGCGGAACAGCTTGAGCCCGAGAAAATCCTCAAGCGACTTGATCTGATGGCTCACCGCCGCCTGGGTCACAAACAGCTCTTCAGCGGCTTTGGTAAAGCTCAGATAGCGGGCAGCTCCATAGAAGATAGCGACGTCAACATCGTCTGCCAGCTTCTCCTCTTCACGGTCTACCGCCTGAATACGCACGTCGATTCCCGGATAAGCCATATTAAAGCTGGAGAGACGCGGAACCAGCCACTGAATCGCAAAGCTCGGCAGCAGGCTGACCGTGAGCGCCCCTTTAGCGCTGCGCGCCTGCAGCTTGCGGGTCGCCACATTGATATGCTGCAGTCCCAGCTGGCGGGTGTAGGCCTGCCAGTCACGACGCGACGCATCATGCAGCAGCGTAAAGTGCGCCAGATCGGCGGGCGATTTCAGCGGATTATCGCCGGAGAGCAGCAGCGGTGAGCAGACCGGCAGCAGATATTCAGCGTAGAGCTTATCCACCCGCAGGCCTGGCCAGTTGCCCCGGTTACCCAGTTCTGCCTGACTGTCATGACAAACCAGATAAAAAGCGTTTTTACTTACCAGCACATCATTGAACGGGCAGACCAGGCGCCCTGCTTCGATCTCACTCTCTGCCATCACGTTGTTCGCCAGCGCCACACCCTGCCCGTGGATCGCTGCCTGCAGTACCATGGCACTGTGGCTGAAAATAGGCCCCTGTTGAAAACGCACCAAACGCCACCAGCACGAAGCCGCTGATGGCTGCAAATATAAACATGGCACGACTGGACATCGATCTATCCTCATGGTCCCGCCGCACATCACTGTGCAGCGAACGGTAACTTAGTGATCGTAGCGAAAACGGAATTTTTCCTGTTCGGTAGCGGCTTTTTCCAGAATCCACTGACGAAAGGCGGCTATGGCAATAGAGACTGCCGCTGAAAAGAACGGTACCCAGCGCCATCGCTGCGCTGCTCCAGTAAAACCAGATATTAGCGCGTCGCAGCATCGCGGCACCCAGTCCCATTACCGCCAGCGTGTGGTAAGCCTGATACTCCAGGCCGGTATGGATCCACGCCATTTCAGATGGCCCCAGCGATTTACTTAATACGTGCGCGCCTCTGCTGCTTTAGCGCTGATTTCTGCCGCGCACTCTTTTTCAAACCCGGGACGACAATAGAGTAATACTTTATTCATGGCGTTCTGCCTTTGTTTTCAGACGCAGCGCGCCAATCAACATCAAAAACCAGCCGATCAGGAAGCAAAATCCTCCCGCCGGCGTAACAAACACCCAGAACTGCAGGTGCGACAGCGCCA
>PEFU01000002.1:120065-173531 GCA_002939445.1 Pantoea sp. BRM17
CATTAAATATTAAATCATATAATTATCAATTAAAACGTCGCCCATCTGGGTTCTAGCTATAAGCGACGTTTTGTCAAATAGCGCTTTATTAAGTAATGGCAATAACGCAGCACAAAACAAACGAACCAAACTGCTGTTATGAGCCAAATACTCAGCCCCAGCCCCAYCAGCAGACGCAGATAAAGCAGGCCGATGGTAAAGGTTTTACCCGTACCGGCAGAGGCCTCAATCAGGCGCTCGCCGCGCAGCGGCAGCGTCAGCGGATTGAGGGATTCAGCACGCTGACTCATGGCGTATCACTCTTAACCGGCAGCGACTGCTGCAGCTGCGCCAGCGCCGCCCAGGTGGTAAAGCCAGGTAGCGCTGCGTAATCTGCCTGCGGTGCGCTCTCCTGCGTACCGCTGATCTGGGAAATCATCGCCATTCCCTGCTGCCGGATCGCCTGCCGGAAGAAAGTGGCCAGCTGCGCCGGCGTCAGCTGCTGCACCTGCGCAATCACTTTCTCTCGCGTATCGAACGCATAGTTCTGACGGCTGAAGTCACGACTGTAGCGATTGGCTTCCTCCTCCAGCGTCTGAGGACGCTGTTTCAGCTCATTGATCATCGCCTGCTGGTACTGCGCAAAGGTCTCGGGCTTCATGCTGCGCAGCCGCTGTTCTGCCTGCGGATAGAATGCCTGGAAGCGCTGCAGCAGGAACGCAGGCTGCCGGCTGTTGCTCTGCAGCAGAAAACCGATGCCCCACTGGCGGCCTATCGGCATCTGATAGGTAAAGACGGCATAGCCCAGCTGCTCTTCCGTGCGCAGCTGGTTATAAAACCACGGCTGGATAATCTGACTCAGCAGCGTACTGGCGGCCATGCTCTGATATTCATCATACCCGACAGGCACATAGAGCGCCGCCAGCGCGGAATCGCTGCTGCTTCCCGCCTGCTGCAGGTTCGCCTTGATCGGTTTATCCACCACAACATAGTCACTGCGCCACGGTGCCTCTCCGCTGCTCTGCAGCTGCGCTTTCAGGGCCACGCCAAGCGCTTCCGTCTCTTTTGCTGAGAGATTACCCACCGCCAGCATCTCTGGTGTCGACTGATGCAGCAGCGCGTCACGCCAGGCGATCACCTCCTGCAGCGTGATCTCCGGCAGCAACCGGCGGCGTTCGTCGCGCTGGGTATAGGGCAGCTGCGACAGCATCTGCATCGGCTGGATCGCCTGTTCAAACGCTTTGCCTTTTTCAGCCGCATCCAGACGGTCGCGATACCAGGATTTAGCCTGAGCGAGCTGCGCTTCATCCGGACGGAAGCTGCTGTAACCGGCGACCAGCTCCTGCAGCAGCTGCGGCAAACGCTGGGTAAATCCGCTGGCGTTAAACACCAGGCCATCATCTTCTCCCACGGAGAAACTGATGCCACCCACCGACGCCTGCGAGTTGAGCTCATCCAGCGCCTGGCTGGAGAGATAATCATTCAGACCAAACAGCACCTGCTGACGCGCGTCGCCGATCGTTGCCTTATTGCGTAGCGCCAGGGTAATCGCCGCTTTTGGCTCGTCAGGATAGAACCGGCTCGGCATCCATAAAATACGCATTGCCGCGTCATTACTGAGCACAATCGGATGCGTGTAGTTTTTCCCGTCGCGTGCAATCAGTGAAAAGTCAGTGGGAAWATAGGGATTGAGCGCGGGCAAAGAGAGCGTGATATGCGCTGCACGCTGCTGCCAGTCGCTGTACTGCGCGGCGCTGATTTTATCAACCTGATACGGCGCATTAACAAAGTAGGCCTGCTGATTGTGCGGCTCCTGCGGGCTGATATACCAGATGCGGGCATTTTGCGGCGTCATCTCACCAAGGCGTGCCGCTACCGCTGCAGGATCGAAGCGATCGGCAAGGTAAGGCGCATCCAGCGTGTGCGCGACCGGCACACGCAGCATGGTGTCGGCCAGCCACTGAATGTAGTCCATATCACGGGTAATTGACGGATAGCGGTAATCAAGCGCCAGCACATGCGATACCTCGTCAAAATAGCGCTTATCAATGCCGTTGCGGCGCAGCATATCGAGGTAGCTGAAAATGGCGGCCACGACTTCATCGCGTTGCGTCAGCCCTTTATCCGTCAGCGACACAGAAATAGCAAAGACGCCGCTGCTGCGCTCGGTGACCGGATCGGCCCCTGCGGTCACGCCATCGGCCAGTCCCTGCTTCTGCAGCCAGTCATTCAGCGTATTGGCGCTGCGGTTACCCAGCAGATAGCCAATCAGCGTATCTGTTTTGCTGCGGAAATCGGCGCTGTTGTTCGCGATCCGAAACTCAATCTTCAGCTGTTTACGCGGCTGAGCCGGCACGTAGTGAATAATGATGCCTTTCTGCGCCCCGGTGACCACCGGTACATCTATCTCCGGCACGCTAGCCGGATGTGCCGCGACGCGCCCAAAGGCGGCGGCGGCCATCTGCGCCATCTCAGAGAGCGGTTTATTGCTGTAAATCACTGCTTTCATCAGGCTGGCAGAATAGTGGGTACGGTAGAAGTCGCGCAGCGCCTGCTGCAGTTTGCTGCCCGGTTTATCACTCAGCGTCTCCAGGTTGCCTCCGGAGAAACGCGAACCCGGATGCTGCGGATTCAGCGTCTCAGCACTGACCTGCGCCATGCGCAGCCCGTCCCGCGAGCGCGCCATCGTCAGCTCTGCGTTGACGGCGTGACGTTCGCGATCGGCGTTAACCGGATCGAGCAGCGGCTCCGCAATCGCATCCGCCAGGCGATCTGCCGCAGGCTGCAGCGCATCGTTCTCCACTTCCAGATAGAATGCGGTGCGGTAAGAGGCGGTGCTGGCGTTGTGACTGCCGCCGTGCATTTTGAGAAATTCCGCAAGATTATCGGGCTGGGGGTAACGTTTTGAGCCCATCAGCACCATATGCTCCAGATAGTGCGCCAGCCCGGGCTGCTGGTCGGGATCGTCCAGCGAGCCAATCGGCAGCGTCAGCGCCGCCAGCGACTTCGGGGCCTCAGCGTCTGAAACCAGCAGCACCGTCATACCGTTGTTCAGGGTAATCGCCTGATAGCTGCGCGGATCGCGATCGCTTTTGCGGATAATGTCATTAACCGGCTGCCAGCCCTGTCCGGTATCGGCAAAAACATTCAGCGCCAGCGCGCCTGACAGCAGCGCGCCGATACAGCGTGCGTAAATCCGCATGTAAACCCCTTAATCTTACTCTGCCCTGCGGCTGGTTTTCCGCGCAGGTTTATCAACATATTATTCTGGCGTAWGCGCGACGCTTAGCAGCTATTTATCATCCTGATGGGCGAGACGTACCGGCAGATACCACTGCCGTGCTGCAGCGATAATCGCCTGCAGCATCTCCTCATTCAGCGTGCGATTCAGGCGCTGGAGATAAGGATCGCTGCCCTCCCCCTGCACCTGATAGCCGCCCTGCCACGCCTGCAGCAGCTTATTCAGCGCCTTTTTCTGCGTGGCGTCATCTTCCAGCAGCTGGCCGCTTTTGCGATCGAAGCTCGCCTCCAGCCAGGCGCCGCCGCTTTTGTTTAACAGCAGCAGCGGCTGCGCCAGCCCCTGCTCGCAGGCGGCGGCATACTCTGCCAGCAGCGACTGCGCCCGGTCGGCGGCTACGGCATGAAAGCGCCAGCAACTCTGTTTACGGCCATACATCCGGCTTACGCCGCTGCCGCCCAGCGCACAGTAGACCAGATGCTCCAGCCACAGCTGCAGTCCGTCATTCATGTTCAGCACGCCAGGCCGCCAGCGCAGCAGACCATCAGCCTGCACCTGCGTCAGCCAGCCGGTCAGCCGCACGGTACCGAGCTGCAGATTTACCTCCTGACTCTCTGCCGGCAGGCGCTCTCCGGCGACTTCCGCCGCAACCTCCTGCATCTCTTCGGTCTGGCTCTGCCAGAAAAGTTCACCAAAGGCGCCATAAGGCAGGTTACCTGCTGCGCGATGATGCGCATAGAGCTGCTGCGGATCCTCGCCGTTCACCAGCGCATTGAGCAGCTGCGCGTTTAACTGATAGCGCTCAAGGCTATCAGGTGCAAAGGGCTCGCTATCGGGCAACTCACTCTCTTCTGTCCAGAATGAGACGCCAAGACGCTGCTGAAACCAGGCGCGAACCGGATGACGCCAGAAGCGCAGCAGCTGTTCCAGCGTCACAATCTCCTGCGTTTTCACCGCCAGCGGCTGCACGAAGTCGGGCTGTGCCACGCCGCGGCCGGTAGCCGCCGGCAGCCATTCGGCAGCAAAGCTCTGCCGGTGAGTGTCAGGCGCAAAATTCTCTGCGGCAAATGGCATGCGGCTGTGCAACGTTTGTAAGTGCTCACGTACATGCTGTTCACTGATGTCCGGCTCGCACTGCTCATCGCCCGGCAGGCAGAAACTCTGCCCCAGATAATCAAGCAGTTCCGTGACCAGCACTGAGGGATAGCGCTCGGTGTTATCCTGAATCGCCCGGCCGATATAGCTGATATAGAGCTGCTGCTGGGCTGAAATCAGGGCCTCAAGGAACAGATAGCGATCGTCATCGCGCCGGCTGCGGTCGCCTTTGCGCGTCTGCTGCTGCATCAGGTCAAACCCTACCGGTGCCAGCGTGCGCGGGTAGACGCCATCATTCATACCCAGCAGGCAGACGATTTTGAAGGGAATTGAGCGCATCGGCATCAGCGTACAGAAGTTTACCGGACCTGCCAGAAAACGCTGGCTGATGCGCTGCTGATCGAGGCGTGAGCGCAGCTCATCGCGCAGCAGCGTCACCGGCACCGGCTGCTGATAAGCAGATCCCATACCCTGTTCAATGATCTCTTTCCACTGCGTCTCTACCAGCAGCAGCGCCGCCTCGCTTTCGGCATCCCCGCTGAAAAAGCTGTCAATCAGCTCACGGCACAGCGGCAGCCACTCCGCCAGCGTGCGCTCACCGGCCAGCCGGCTGCGCCAGGTATCAAGCCGCATCAGCAGCTCGGCCAGATGTCCCGCCAGCTCTGCGATCAGACCGCTTGACTCATCGTAAGGCAGGATCCCCTGCCAGTCACCGTTGCGGCTCTCAAGCGCATAGCCCAGCAGCATACGCTGCAGGCCAAAACGCCAGGTGTGCTGGCCGGTAACCGGCAGCGACAGCGCTTCAATGCTGGCATCGTCCAGCCCCCAGCGAATACCGGACTCCATGACCCAGCGGCGCAGCAGACGCAACCCGCTCTCATCCACGGAAAAACGCTGCGCCAGCGCCGGCACCTCCAGCAGCGCAAGGATCTCCTCTGAGGCGAAGCGACTCTCCGGCAGCGTCAGCAGGCTCAGCAGCGCCAGAATGGCCGGATGAGCCTGACTGGCACGACGGTCAGAAATGGCAAATGGCAGATAGCGATCCGGCGGTGCGCTGGCAAATGCCGCCTGAATAAAGGGCGCATAGCTATCGATGTCTGCCACCATAACGATGATATCGCGCGGCTTAAGCTCAGGATCGGCCTCCATCATCGCCAGCAGGTGATCCTGCAGCACCTCCACTTCACGCTGTGCGCTGTGACAGATCTGCAGCGTGATGGAGCGATCGGCCGGATCGAGAGGGCGCTTCTCTGCGCTGTTCATCAGCTCTCCGGCACTCAGACCAATCACCGCGCGATCGTCAAGATTCAGCAGGTCAGCCTGCAGGTTGTGCAGCAGCGTGTCATCAGGCAGATCGACAAATGCATCGATATCGTTGGCGGCTGACTCCATCTGGCTGAGCAGAAACAGGTTATCGCGTCCCAGCTTTCCCCAGGAGGCGAGCAGCGGGTTTGTCAGCTGCTGTTCACCGCTGCTGTTAAACAGCGTGGAGGCGGCTTCAGGTTCGCGAAACAGCGGCAGCGTCTCCTCTGAATGCAGACGGCGGCGCTGACGGCTCTGCAGCTTTGCCAGAAACGCGTAATCCTGAATATCCCCCCAGTAGTGGCGGCAGGGATTAGTAAACAGCAGATGAATATCGATATGGCGGCCCAGCGCTTCAAGCGCCTGCAGGTAGACTGGCGGCAGCGCGGAGATACCGCAGATAAATACGCGCGGCGGCAGGCCAGGCGGCGTGCTTTCAGCCCGTTCCAGCGTTTCAATAAAGCGGGCGTACAGATTGGCACGGTGCCACATCGGCTGACCGAGGCTTTCCGTAAAGCTGACCAGATCGCGCCAGAGCGCCGCCTGCCACTGCTGAGCGTCACCCAGTCCCTCAATCAGTGCACCATGCTCCCAGCTGTTGAGCCAGTCAGCACGATAGACCAGATACTGGTCAAAGAGGTCGGCGACGCGGGTGCTGAGCTGGTAGAGCTTACGCTTGTCGTCGTCATCCTGCAGATAGAGCCGCAGCGACTGAAACGTCTCCTGCTCCAGCAGCACCGGCAGGCGCTGCATCAGCTTCCAGCTCATGTTGGCTTTAGTAAAGGCGCTCTCTTCCGGGATCCCCGGCAGCACCTTCACAAACATGCTCCAGATAAAGGTGGCAGGCAGTGGGAAATCGATATTTGCGGCAATGCCAAAGCTGTTTGCCAGCTCCATCTGCAGCCACTGCGCCATTCCCGGGCTCTGTACCAGCACCTGTTCAGCCGCAAAAGGATCGGCGAGAGGCTGGTTTTCAATCAGGATGCCTGCCAGATTTTTCAACAGATCGAGCTGATTGGAGTGGTAAACCCGGAACATAATTCTCCTTTAACAAAGCAGTACCCTACAGCCTGGTCACTCTACCCTTAAACGGCGGAGATGCCTATTAATCTGGTCATCTTCGTGACATTTCAGCCGTGCCAGCATCGCTGTGCGCTGATGCGGGCCGGTCACGGTCACCCGCTCCAGCGTGCAGCTACCTGGCAGAATCTGCTGCTGGCGCTGCGTGTGCCAGCCCGCTGTGTCATGACCCAGCAACGCCTGCTGCGCAACCTGCCACGCCTGTCGCTGCTGCCACTGCTGGCTGAACCCCAGCGTCAGCGCACGCTGATAGTGCAGCAGCGTCGAGATGCTCAGCGCCAGCAGCAGCATGCCCACCAGCGCCTCGGCGAGGCTAAATCCCCGCTGTAACTGCCTCTCCCGGACACGCCTCCGGCGCGGCCAGCGGGCAGAAGTCAATCCAGCCGTGCGGCAAGGCCAGCACGCGCGTTCCACGAAGTTCAACCCAGCGGTAGAGCCAGAGTGCGCTGCCTGCCTGGCGCGCGGATAACAAGCCATGCCCTTCCTCCCTGCGCAGCAGACAGCTCTGCCACTGCGCGGTTGTCCACTGCTGACACTGCCAGCCTTCAGCCGGCGACCACTGCTGCTGCACTCCCCAGCGCAGCGCCGCCTGCGCCTGGCTGTGATGCTGAAAGTAGTGCTGCGTATCGGCAACCAGCACCATGCTGCGGCTCAGCTGCTGGCGGGTCGCATGCAGCGTTACGCCTCCCAGCAGCAGCAGCATCATGATCATGCCGAGCGTACTGTTGCCCCGCTGGTTCACAGATTGATGCCTTCGATAACGCGTACCAGCGTGACCTGCTGCTGACCTGCACGTGCCGCCAGCTCCAGCCGCAGGTAGCGCTGCTGGCGGCTGACCTGAAAACGTTCCAGCAGCATAAATGCGGGATCGGTGATGCGCTCCCAGCCGCTACCGTGACACGCCTCAACGCCGCGCTGCATCTCCAGCTGCCCGCTACGCAGACGATAGCCGTAGTAATCACTGTCGCTATGCCCCGCTCCCTCCCAGCGACCGTTGCTGTTCTCATCCCAGCGCAGCAGCACACAGCTGCCGCTGTTTGCCAGCGTCAGTGGCGCACCGCTGCAGGTTCCCCGGCAGTAGCCCGCCCGGCGCAGCGCTTTTTCCAGCATGCCGGCTATCTGCTCCAGCTCCTGCTGCAGCTGTACCCGCTGCTGCAGCCGCAGATTCTGTTCCAGCAGCAGCGGCAGAAAACGCCCCAGGCTAAGCATCAGCATGGCGCTTATCGCCAGCGCAATCAGCGTTTCCAGCAGGCTGAACCCGGCCTGAGCTACCCGCACGTCGCTGCTTCCGGCTGGCAGAGACGAACACGCGCGCGGGCAGAGATGATTGCGCGCCAGCGCCCGGCAGCGCTCGTTATTTCCACGCTACCGGCGCGCGCTACGTCTCTGCGCCCGTAAAAACCGGGTTCGCCCGTCAGTGCGCTGAGGTGTATGCCTGCATACGGTGGCGTGAACCACCAGCGCGAGGGCGTCGTGCAGCCTGCAGGCGGTACGGGGCCGGTACCGAGACAGCCACCCTGACCCGGCTGCAGCCAGAGCTTTAGCTCGCGATTATGCCAGCCCGCATGCGCACGCAGCTGCAGCAAAAACGCCTGCAGCTGCAGCACACTTTCGCGCAGCTGCTGCTGCTGCTGCCACCGCTGCCACCCCTGTATCGCCCCGCCGCCCAGTACGCCTGCGATGAGCATGACGATTAGCAGTTCCGGCAGGGTAAATCCGTGATGATTATCTCTGTTCATGACGTCACTCTGCCGTCAGCGCAGCAGCGCTACAAGCGTGACAGTTGTGCGGTCAGGAGTGGATCACAGACGTGCTTCAGCCGCTACAGAGAGAACCATTTTTTTGTGCGGCAGCGTCAGAAAAACGTGGCCTGACAGGCAAAAAAAAAGCCCTGCACAGCGGCAGGGCTCAGGTGCGATCGGGAGCAGATCAGACTGCCACAGGGGCCTTGATGGCAGGATGGGGATCGTAGCCTTCTACCTCAAAATCCTCGAACTGATAGTCGAAAATTGAGGCTGGCTTACGCTTAATCACCAGCTTCGGCAGCGGACGTGGTTCGCGCGTCAGCTGCAGGCAAGCCTGCTCCAGATGGTTGCTGTAAAGGTGGGTATCGCCACCGGTCCAGACAAAATCACCCACTTCCAGATCGCACTGCTGCGCGACCATATGCACCAGCAGCGCATAGCTGGCGATATTAAACGGCAGGCCGAGGAAGATATCGCACGAACGCTGATAGAGCTGGCAGGAGAGTTTGCCGTTCGCGACGTAGAACTGGAAAAAGGCGTGGCACGGAGCCAGCGCCATCTGATCCAGCTCGCCCACGTTCCAGGCTGAGACAATAATGCGGCGTGAGTCCGGATCGCGTTTCAGCTGCTCAATGACTCTGCTTATCTGATCGATCTCTGCGCCAGAGGCGCTGCCCCAGCTGCGCCACTGCTTGCCGTAGACCGGACCTAAATCTCCGTTTTCATCCGCCCACTCATCCCAGATGGTGACCTTGTTCTCTTTCAGATACTGAATGTTGGTTTCCCCTTTCAGGAACCACAGCAGCTCGTGAATGATAGAGCGCAGGTGCACTTTTTTGGTGGTGACCAGCGGGAAGCCTTCCTYCAGATTGAAACGCATCTGGTGGCCAAAAATGGAAAGCGTGCCGGTACCGGTACGGTCGGCCTTTTCTGCGCCTTCATTCAGCACATGCTGCATCAGTTCCAGATACTGTTTCATTTTACCTCTCGGGTTTGTTGCTGCGGACGACGACGATACGCCCAGACCATCATGATAATGCCCGCCAGAATCATCGGCACAGAGAGGATCTGCCCCATGCTGATACCGCCTTCAAACAGCCCCAGCTGCGCATCCGGCTGACGGAAAAACTCGACAATAATGCGAAACGCGCCGTAACCAATCAGGAACAGTCCGGAGACACTGCCCATTGGACGCGGTTTGCGAATAAACAGGTTGAGAATAAGAAACAGCACCACGCCTTCCAGACACAGCTCATAGAGCTGGGAGGCGTGACGGGGCAGTACGCCATAGGTATTCAGCAGCTGCTGATACTGCGGGTTATTCACCGCCAGCGCGAGATCTTCACTGCGCGATCCCGGAAAGAGCATCGCGAATTTAAAATCGGGCGCCACGCGGCCCCACAGTTCGCCATTGATAAAGTTACCGAGGCGACCCGCGCCAAGACCAAACGGGATCAGCGGCGCAATGAAGTCAGACACCTGGAAGAAGGTACGTTTCGTGCGACGGGCAAAAATCAGCATGACCACAATCACGCCGATAAGGCCACCGTGGAAGGACATGCCGCCATCCCAGACCTTGAACAGGTAGAGCGGGTTTTCCAGAAACAGCGGCAGATTGTAAAACAGCACATAGCCGATACGACCACCGAGAAAGACGCCGAGGAATCCGGCATAAAGCAGGTTTTCCACTTCGTCTTTCGTCCAGCCGCTACCGGGCTTGTTGGCGCGGCGCACCGCAAGCCACATGGCAAAAACAAAGCCCACCAGATACATCAGGCCGTACCAGTGAAGCGAAATCGGTCCGATTGAGAAGATCACCGGATCGAATTGGGGAAATGAAATGTAGCCGTTATTCATTATTCACCATCGATTTTTCTGCCCAACGTGGGCGTGGCTAAAGGGCCAGACAATAAAAGGCTGCGCATCATAGCACAGCCGCTTTTCACAGTTTCCGCAGAAATGTAAACCGTTAACGACCGCCGCGAATCAGTCCACCCAGACCGCGACGCTCCATAAATGCCGCAACCAGATGACGCACTTCCGAAGCGGTATGCGCTGCAATGCCCTGCTGGCTTAGCTTCTGTACTTCCTCCCGATCCAGATGTCGCAACAGGTACTTCACCCGCGGAATATTTTTGCCGTTCATGCTGAGATGATGATAGCCAAGCCCGACCAGCAGCGCGACACACATAGGATCGCCCGCCATTTCACCACACAGGCAGAGCTCAAGTTTGGCTTCCCGGGCTTCACGCGCAATGGTATGCAGCGCGCGCAGCATGGCGGGATGCAGCGGATCGTAGAGGTTTGCGACCCGGGTGTTGTTGCGATCCACCGCCAGCAGATACTGCGTCAGATCGTTGGTGCCGACCGAGATAAAATCAACGCGGCTGGCCAGATGCGGGATCATAAACAGCATTMAGGGCACTTCGATCATAACGCCGATACGCGGCCGGGGAATGGGATAGCCCAGTACCTCCTCCACTTCACGTCCGGCGCGATCGATCAGCCGGCGCGCGTCATCGATCTCATCAATATGGCTGATCATCGGCAGCAGAATATTGAGGTTTCCGGAGGCGACGTTAGCGCGCAGCATGGCCCGCACCTGGACCAGGAAGATCTCCGGCTGATCGAGCGTCAGGCGAATACCGCGCCAGCCAAGACACGGATTCTCTTCGCTGATTGGCATATAGGGCAGCTGTTTGTCCGCGCCGACGTCCAGCGTGCGCAGCGTGACCGGCTTATCGTAAAACAGCTGCAGCATGCCCTGGTACTGCGCCACCTGCTCCTCTTCTGACGGGAAGCCGCTTTGCAGCATAAACGGGATCTCAGTACGATAAAGGCCGATGCCATCGACCCAGCTGTCCAGCGCCTGCTCATGCTCCGGGCTAAGACCGGCATTGAGCATGACCTGCACCCGCTCCCCGCTTTTCAACTCACCGGGCTGATCCACCACGCCTTCCGCCATTTTGCTCAGCGCGTTCTCTTCGCTGATCAAACGCTGATACTCCTGTACCAGCACCGGCTCAGGATCGATCAGGACTTCCCCGCGATAGCCATCAACGATCAGCTGCCGCTTGTTGAGCTGCACCGGCAGGATATCGGCACCCATCACGGTCGGGATCCCCATCGCCCGCGTCAGGATCGCCGCATGTGAGTTAGCGGCGCCGTCGCGCACGACCACGCCTGCCAGCCGCTCATGCGGCAGCTCGGCCAGCGTCGTGGCCGTCAGCTCATCGGCCACCAGCACAAAGCGCTCCGGCCAGGCGTTGGTTCCCACCAGCGTATCATCAAGATGAAACAGCAGCCGCTGCCCCAGCACCCGCAGATCGCCGGCCCGTTCGCGCAGATAGTGATCCTGCAGGCTGGCAAACTGCGCCGCAAACTTTTCGATCACGGTTTTCACCGCCCACTCAGCCACCGATCCGCGCTCGATCTCCGCAAACAGATCTTTTTTCAGCCGCGCATCGGTCAGCAGATGCGAGTAGAGATCGAAGATTGCCGCGCTCTCTTTCTGCACGCCGGCCGCAAAGCGTTTACTGAAACGGCGGAATTCATTGCCCGCTTCCCCCATCGCCACCACCAGCCGCTCGCGCTCGCGCTGGGGATCAAGGGTTGATGCGGCAGAAACCTGATCCAGCAGCGGCTGTGTTTCATCCACCCAGCCGATCGCCACCGCCACGCCCGGAGAGGCGGCAATCGCTTTAACACGGGTTTGCCGGAACTGGCCAAATAGCTGGCCGAGCTGTGACTGTGAGAGCAGCCCCGCCATTTGCGTGGCGAGCGTCACCAGAAATGACTCTTCACTCTCATCAAACTGACGGTGTTCGCGCTGCTGCACCACCAGCACGCCCAGTAGCTGGCGACGACTGATAATAGGTACACCAAGGAAAGAGCGATAACGCTCTTCTTTTACGGCAGGAATATATTTAAAGCTGGGGTGACTCTGCGCATCGGCCAGGTTAATGGGTTCAGCAAGCCGGCCAACCAGGCCGACAATGCCTTCATCAAACGCCAGTGCGATCGTACGGCCGCGCGGTTTTTTCAGACCGCGGGTCGCCATCAGGTAGTAGCAGTGTCGATCGTGATCGGCGAGGTAAACCGAGCAGACCTCGGTCTCCATCGCCAGGCAGATTTCGTTAACCAGAATGTCGAGTGCTTCATTCAGACGCGGTGCACCCGCCACTTTTTCTACTATTTCGCGCAACTGAGTGAGCATAAGGGGCGTGGCCTATCCTCTTTTACGACGGTGGGCAACAGGGTTATTGCGCTGCCCCACACTCTCCTGCATCGACATTACCACGCCAGCAAACTCTTTCATGACGCGCCGGTAAACATCGCGCTTGAAGGAGACCACCTGACGTACCGGATACCAGAAGCTCACCCAGCGCCAGCCATCAAACTCGGGTGTGCTGCTGTGTTGCACATTGATATCCGCGTCATTACACATCAACTGCAGAAGAAACCACTTCTGTTTCTGGCCGATACAGACCGGCTTTGTATCCCAACGCACCAAACGTTTAGGCAACTTGTAACGTAACCAGTTACGGGTTGAAGCAAGTATTCGAACATCTTTGCGGTGTAAACCCACTTCTTCGAACAGTTCGCGATACATCGCCTGCTCTGCGGTTTCACCCGGATTGATGCCTCCCTGAGGAAACTGCCAGGAGTGCTGTCCAAAGCGCCTGGCCCATAACACTTGCCCCTGCCTGTTGCAGATTACGATACCAACATTCGGGCGGTAGCCATCATCATCGATCACTGGACTACCTCAAAGCTTAATTTGAATGGTCTGATTGTTTCACACTCCTTACAGGCGGTAAACCACTGGATAAGCCGGACCTCCGCAGAATAAAAAAGAGTTAACCCACAGAGATGACTTAACTTATAAACAGTTACCCTGCCTGTTGTGCGATCTTATGCACTTTTTCTGTGGATAGCTTTGTGCAGAACGCGGTAATTAACTGCAGACAGTTTAACGCCAGCGCAAAACAGAGGATTCTTATCCTGATAAATATATGATTATAATTAATAGCTTAATTAAAAAAATGGTGTCAGTCCGAAAGGCTTTTTTTAGCGCGGGTCAGACAAAGAGAGACGTGTGATTAAAAAACAACCGCCGTTGTTTTTATCCACAAGGAATGCCCTAAACCTGATCAGATGATGCAAAAAAATCGCGCATTGCGGTTCAGCAGGCCCTGTAAATAGAAACAGGGATCGGCTCAGGACGGGCTTATCCCATTTATCTGTGGATAACTTACACTGATATCCTGTTTATTGTGGCGGACAAATCGGGATAAACTGTCTCTCTGAACCGTACCTGCTGCTGCAGTCATTCAAAAAAGCAGTGTGAATCATGCTATTATGACGCCCGTTCAGAAAGAGGCGATGTGGACAACCTGCCCGCCCGCAAACTGATTATTTTTTAACCAAATCAGATATTGATCATGACATTTCACGATCCTTTGCCCGGTTCCCCGATAAGTGAAGAAGAGTTGCTGCAGCGTGCGCATCAGCTGGCCGGAGAGCGGCTGGAAACCCTGGCAGCCCGGCTTAACCTGCCGGTACCTGATAATCTTAAACGCGATAAAGGCTGGGTCGGCATGCTGCTGGAGCTGCACCTGGGTGCCAGCGCCGGCAGTAAAGCAGAGCAGGATTTTGCGCATTTGGGTATCGAGCTTAAAACCATTCCGGTTGATGCTCAGGGCAGGCCACTGGAGACCACCTTTGTCTGTGTGGCGCCGCTGACGGGTAACAGCGGCGTGACCTGGGCGTCAAGCCATGTGCGCCATAAGCTGGCGCGGGTATTGTGGATCCCGGTTGAGGGCGAGCGCACGATCCCACTGGCTGAGCGTCGGGTGGGTACGCCCCTGCTCTGGCAGCCAGACGCAGAAGAGGAGCAGCAGCTGCGCGCCGACTGGGAGGAGCTGATGGATATGATTGTGCTGGGGCAGGTCGAGCGTATTACCGCCCGCCACGGCGCCTGGCTGCAAATCCGTCCCAAAGCAGCCAACAACCGGGCGCTGACGGAAGCCGTAGGTGAGCATGGTGAACGCATTATGACGCTGCCGCGCGGCTTCTATCTTAAAAAGCACTTTACGGCTGCGCTGCTGGCGCGCCATTTTTTACTGTAATTCACTACACGCTCTCTTATACCGCACATTTTCCGACGTCTGGTTTTGCCAGCGTCCGCCAGCTAACGTTACACTCTTCAGGTGCTGAGCAACCAGCAGGAAACGTGCCTGCTTGTCAAGCTAATGCACGCTATCTCTCGCTTTTTTAAGAATCATGCGATTACTTCGTCAGGTAAAAGCATTTATTACTACACTTTTGCAGTTGGAGCAGCTCAGGGAGCGGATAATGAAAGGGTTAGCGGGTGTAGCGGGTTTACTGCTGGCAGCGTCAGTGCTGAGCGGTTGCAGTAGTGACTATGTGATGGCAACAAAAGATGGCCAGATGATTATGACCGAGGGCAAGCCCTCGATCGATAAAGAGACCGGCCTGGTTGAGTACACCGATCGGCAGGGTCACGTTATGCAGATCAACGGTGATGAAGTTTCCACCATCATTGAACGTTAAGTGCCAGATTACCCGGCCTGCACGGCGTTTTCCTCCGTGCAGGCGATTTCCCGGAGTTTCCCCTCTTCCTTCCTCTGTGTCAGACAGGCTATAGTCCGAAAGGACAGAACATTCCGTTTCATAATGAAAAAAGGAAGCCGGCAATGCATTATCACCGTATCCCCCATAGTACGCTGGAAGTCAGTCAACTGGGGCTAGGCACGATGACGTTTGGTGAGCAAAACAGCGAAGCCGACGCCCACGAACAACTCGATTACGCTGTGAGCCAGGGCATCAATCTGATCGATACCGCAGAGATGTACCCGGTTCCGCCGCGTCCTGAAACCCAGGGATTAACTGAACAATACATTGGCAGCTGGCTGAAAAAGCGCGGCAGCCGCGATAAAGTGATCCTCGCCAGCAAAGTCGCCGGGCCGGTTCGCGGCAGCGACGCGCTGATCCGCCCGCATCAGGCGCTCGATCGCAAAAACATTCGCGAAGCGCTGGATGCCAGCCTGAAGCGTCTGAATACCGACTACCTCGATCTTTATCAGCTGCACTGGCCGCAGCGCCAGACTAACTACTTTGGCAAGCTCGGCTACGAGTACAGCGAAAGTACCGCGACCGTGACCCTGCTGGAGACGCTGGAAGCGCTGACCGAACAGGTGCGCGCCGGTAAGATCCGCTACATTGGCGTTTCGAATGAGACCGCCTGGGGCGTAATGCGCTATCTGCAGCTGGCTGAAAAACATGAGCTGCCGCGGATTGTGACGATTCAGAACCCTTACAGTCTGCTGAACCGCAGCTTTGAGGTTGGGCTGGCCGAGATTAGTCAGCATGAAGGCGTGGAGCTGCTGGCTTACTCAAGCCTCGCATTTGGTACTCTGAGCGGCAAGTACCTGAATGGCGCGAAGCCCGCTGGCGCCCGCAACACGCTGTTCAGCCGCTTTACCCGTTACAGCAGTGAGCAGTCGCAACAGGCGATCGCCGCCTATGTCGACCTGGCAAAGCAGCATAATCTGGATCCATCGCAAATGGCCCTCGCCTATGTGCGCCAGCAGCCGTTCGTTGCCAGTACCCTGCTGGGCGCGACCACGCTGGAGCAGCTGAAAATGAATGTGGAGAGTTTTAATCTGACGCTGAACGCCGATGTGCTGGAAGCGCTGGAAACCATCCACCGGCAGTATACCTATCCCGCACCGTAATTTTTCAGGGTTATATGAATACGGCGGAGATTAACGCAAGGGCGTCATTAATGACGCCCTTTTTGATTGCGGTGAAATCGTATAAACGCAGGTGCATCGATACATACGCCAGGGTCGCATAAATGCGACCCCTACGGGAATGTTGAATCATGCGATGGGAATTCGTAGGGGCGTCATTAATGACGCCCTTTGAATGCACCAGGGCCGCATAAATGCGGCCCCTACGGGGATACGGGACGCGCTTTCCACCACAGCAGCGCGATTGCGGCGGCAAATACTATGCCAAAGCCTGTGCCGGTGGCAATCGCCGGGGCACCGAGCTTAATCGCCAGGGTATAGAGACCCAGCATCAGCAGCATGGCGCTATTCTCGCCGAGGTTCTGCACGGCAATTGCATTACCTGAACCCACGCTCGCCTTACCGCGCTCCTGCAGCAGTGCGTTGAGCGGCACCACAAAAAAACCGCCCAGGGCGCCGATCGCCATCAGCAGGAGATAAGCGTTCAGCAGCGTGGTTTGCAGCGAAAACAGCACCACCATCACTCCTATCAGCACCCCTGCCGGCATACAGCGCCGCCCCGTCTGCAGCGTCACCAGCTTAGCCGCCGCCGCCGCGCCCAGTACAATTCCTATCGCTACCATGGCGTTGAGGGTGGTGGGCGTTTTGTTATCGGTAATGCCTAAGGCCACCGGCACCCAGAGCACCAGCAGGAAACGCAGTGTGACCCCTGCTCCCCAGAACAGACTGGTACCCAGCAGGGAAAAACGCGTCTCGCCGTTATGCCACAGCTGGCGTGCTGCACCGCTGAAGCTGCGCAGCATCCTGAGCGCATGCCAGCTCTGACCGGGACGCGCCGCGCTGAGGCGGGGAATGAAGAGATTGGCGACGACCGCCAGCGCGTAGGTCAGCGCACAGGCGGCCAGCGCCATCAGCAGATGCCAGTCCGCCAGTATCCCGCCCGCTACCGAACCGAGCAGAATGGCCGCGATGGTCGATGCCTCCATCAGCCCGTTGGCTTTCACCAGACGTTCACCGCTGGTGATTTCCGTCAGAATGCCATACTTCGCCGGCGAGTAAGCGGCCGCGCCGATGCCCACCAGCGTATAGCCGAGAAACGGATTAAAGCCGAAACAGATGGTCAGCGCACCCAGCAGCTTCAGACTATTCGCCAGCATCATCACCCGTCCTTTGGCGAAGCTGTCGGCCATCTGCCCGACAAACGGCGCCAGCAGAATATAGGTGGCGACAAACAGCATCTGCAGGACCGGCTGGCTCCAGTCGGGGTAGAACTGATTTTTCAGCACTGCCAGCGTGGCAAACAGCAGCGCGTTATCACCAAAAGCGGAAAAAAACTGCGCCACGATCACGGCAATCATACCGCGCGACAGCAGCGGAGCGCGGGCCTCCCCATGCTGGCTCATGCTCTCTCCTCTTCCGCCAGCTGCTTCAGGCTGACGTAGTCTGGCTTACCGCTGCCGAGCATCGGCAGCTGTTTCATGACGCGGATATCGCGCGGCACCGCCAGCTCTGGCGCACCGGTTTCACGCGCCGCCTGCAGCAGCTGCTCGCGCGTTAGCTCGCTGTCGGTGGTAAACAGCACCAGCGCTTCGCCGCGATTACCGTCCGGACGCAGCGAGGCGGCATGCTGTTTTTCACCGGAGGCTTTCAGCGCAATCTGTTCAACGCTCTCCAGCGACACCATCTCACCGGCTATCTTGGCAAAGCGCTTCGCCCGGCCCTGAATCTGACAAAAACCGCCTTCATCGAAACTGACAATATCACCGGTATCATACCAGCCCGCCTCCATCACACCTTCGCCGTTGTCCGCCACGGGCGGTTCCAGCACGCCGGGCGCGTCAACACGCAGATAGCCATTCATGATATTCGGGCCGCGCAGCTGCAGCCGGCCACCCTGCTCAATGCCCGGCACTGAAATCAGACGGGAATCCATGCCGGGCAGCAGACGGCCAACGGTATGCGTGCGGGCAGCCATCGGCACGTTGATCGCCACAACCGGCGCGCACTCGGTGACGCCATAGCCCTCAAGAATACGAATACCGTATTTCTCCATATAGAGCTGGCGCGTGCCTTCCTGCAGCTTCTCCGCACCGGCTACCACGTAGCGCAAACGGGCAAAATCATAGGGGCTGGCGAAGCGCGCGTAGTTACCCAGAAACGTTGACGTACCGAACAGAACGGTGCAGTTGCGGTCATAAACCAGCTCCGGCACGATGCGATAGTGCAGCGGACTGGGATAGAGGAAAACCTGCGCCCCGGTGAGCAGCGGCGTGAAGAGCCCCACCGTCAGGCCGAAGGCGTGAAACAGCGGCAGCGCTGACATAAAGCGATCGCGCGGCGTAAAGTCGGCCACGGTGCGGATCTGCTCGACGTTAGCCAGCAGGCTCTTATGAGAATGCACCACCCCTTTAGGATGGCCTTCCGAACCAGAAGTAAACAGCACCATCGCCGCCTCTTCCGGCTGCTGCGCCAGCTGTGCCCGGCGCGGCAGCAGCAGATGGCCGAGGATCCACAGCTTATCCTGCAGCGTTACCGTCTCTTTAAGATCTTCGAGGTAAATCCATTCGACTTCAGTCAGCCCCTGCGGCAGATGCCACAGGTTGCCTTTTTCCAGAAACTGGCGTGAGGTAAACACGGTTTTTACCTGCGAGGCGGTCAGCGCGGCACGCATGCCGCTGACGCCAGCCGTATAGTTGAGCATGGCCGGAACGCGCCCGCGCATGGATGCACCGAGGATCGCTGCAGCGGTCACGGTAGCATTAGGCAGCAGCAGACCAATATATTCTCCCTGCCGGCTGTAGCGCTCAAGAATACGTCCCACCCCAAGCGCCTTTTTCAGCAGGCCGGTGTAGCTGTCCGGCTGAAAATTTACATCTTCAATACAGGCTTTGGTCAGTCCGTAGCGGGTACGCGCGCTGAGAAAAGCTTCGTAGAGCGTTTCGCGCGGGCGCACCGCCATGCGCGCTTCCATCATAATATGGTGCAGGTGTTCACCTGCCAGCACGCGCCGGTCGCGGGCGCGTTTCGCCTCCGGCATCGGAATATGGGTCGCTGGCAGCACGCTCAGCGTAATCCGGGGAAACAGGCMGCGCTTAAACACCCCGCCAAGACGGCCAAACGGCGTATACTCCGCTCCCTCAATGCGCATCGGCACCACCGTCGCGCCCGATTTCGCCGCCACAAAGCCGGCACCGCTGTAGATCTTCATCAGCGACCCGGTCACGGTGATACGACCTTCCGGAAAAATCACCACCGGGCGGCCGGTGTTAATCATGCGAACCAGATGTTTGATCGACATCGGCTTAGTGGGATCGAGCGGCACAAAGTCGATAATCGGTTTCAGCAGGCGCATATACCAGCGGGTGCTGATAGCAGAATAGACCGCAAATACCGGCCTGATCGGTAAAAACAGCGCAACCAGCACGCCATCCAGAAAGGACATATGATTAGGCGCGATCAGCACTTTCTCTTTATGCAGCGCCGTAAGATCGCCGCGCAGCTCCACGCGCCATAGCAGGCGACAGAGAGTGCGCAAAAGGGTAAATAGCATGCCAGCTCCTTAGCAAGGTCAAAAATGGTAATTACCTTGCAGGATTTGCCGGGCGGCGACAAGTACAGAGCAGAATTAAAGCGGAGTCCCCTGCAGTGCAGGTATCGCTGCCGCAGCAGCCGATCTTCACACCAATCATACCTCTGGGATCGCTATCGTCGCGCAGCAGCCTGCMAAATAACAGCGGCTAAACGCAACCGTATTCAGCGAAATGCAACCAGGTATGAACAGCACATCCTGCTGGTTACATTTTGATTTAGCTAGGATTTAT
The DNA here is from genome assembly GCA_002939445.1 of Pantoea sp. BRM17. Classification (GTDB taxonomy): domain Bacteria; phylum Pseudomonadota; class Gammaproteobacteria; order Enterobacterales; family Enterobacteriaceae; genus Pantoea. Next base: position 140,104 of record PEFU01000002.1, read on the forward strand.
CTGACGGTGGCTTGCTGTAAAGCGCATCCGGCGCAATGTTCATGTGCTTCAGCACCGGTCCCATAATATTGCCGAAGATGGGCGCGGCCACCGAGCCGCCGAAGTGATCGCCCGCGGTCGGATGGTTGATCATCACTACCAGCGCCACCTCCGGATGGCTGGCTGGCGCGATCCCGGCGGTATAGTTCACGTAACCGCCATCATATTTGCCGCTGCTGCCCATCTTCTCTGCGGTACCGGTTTTGGTCGCCAGGCGATAACCTGGTACCGCAGCCTTGATACCGGTGCCGCCCGGCAGCACGTCACTCTCCAGCATATGCACCACGGTCTGTACAATCTGCGGATTGGCTACCTGTTTGCCCAGCACCGGTGGCGTGACTTTGGTTATCGACAGCGGACGATAAACGCCAAACGAGCCCAGCGTGGCATATTCGCGCGCAATCTGCAGCGGCGTCACGCGCAGGCCGTAACCAAAGGAGAAGGTTGCACGTTCAATGTCCGCCCAGCGCTCGCGATGCAGCGGAAAGTAGCCCACGCTCTCACCGGTTAATCCCAGTCCGGTAGGCTTGCCGAGACCAAATGCCTGATAGGTGTTGACCAGCGCTTCCGCCGGCATCGCCAGCGCAATATGCGATACGCCGATATCACTCGATTTTTGCAAAATGCCGGTCATGGTGAGACGCGGCCAGTGGCCGACGTCGCGGATAAGATGGCCATTGACGCTGTAGGGGGTGGTATCAATCACCGAGTCAGGCCTCACCAGATGGCGCTCCAGACCCTCCATCACTACCAGCGGTTTGACCGTTGAGCCGGGTTCAAAGCTGTCATTGATGGCGACGTTACGCATCTGCGCGGGTGTCGCCTTGTCGAAATTATTCGGGTTGAATGAGGGATACGATGCCATTGCCAGAATTTCACCGGTATCGATCTTCACCAGCACCGCGGCGCCGGAGTCCGCTTTGTTCAGCAGCACGCCGTCGCGCAGCCTGCTGTAGAGGGTAAACTGATCAAACTTGTCGATGCTGAGCTGCACCGTGGGCGGCTGCTTCGGCGGCTCATAATCGATCATCGAAATGATATTGCCCTCGCCATCCTGGCGATAGACCTCTTTGCCTGGCTCGCCCTGCAGCACCCGATCAAACCCTTTCTCCAGCCCGTTAAGCCCGTTGCTGTCAGCTCCCACAATGCCAATCAGCGGCGCAGCCGCTTCACTCATCGGATAAAACCGGCTGTCGTTATAGACCGAGCTGATCCCTTTCAGGTGCAGTTCGGCGATATCTTTGGCGATCCCCAGCTCAATTTTGCGTCCCAGATAGAGAAACCGCTTTTTCGGGTTAGCCGTAATCTGCGCCTGCAGATCTTCCGGGCGCATGCTGAGCGCCGCCGCCAGATAGCCCCACTTTGCGCTGCTGAAGTCGGGATTCGCCTCCAGCACGCGTTTAGGATRGGCGATGATGTCGCGCGACGGTACGCTCAGCGCCAGCGCCTGGCCATCGCGATCCAGCAGCGTGCCGCGATTCGTGGGCAGCGTAACGGTGCGCAGCGAGCGCTGATCCGCTTCATGCTCCAGCATCGGATGGTTGATCAGCTGCAGATCGCCGACGCGGGCGAGCAGCAGTCCCATACAGGTCAGCACGCCCAGACAGATCAGACGAAAACGAAACGGGTTAAACGGGGCTTTAATCTGGTCTTTACCCAGAAATTTTTTAATCGGAGGCATAGCATTCCGCTGCGGTGAGAGTCGTTATCCAGACTGGTTATCGGCTGTTATAAAGAAAGGCCTGGCAAGTTGACAGGAAAACTGTGTTTCAGTTATTTGCAGAGATGACGGACAAAAAAAACCTGCGCATCTGCGCAGGTTGGTGTAATCAAGAAAACGTTTTGATGTTCACCCATCAATACCTCTGGGACCCTGACTGTAGCAAGCCAGCTGACAGCCCTGCACCTGCTTAAACGCAACAGTTGCCCGCAAAATGTAACCAGCGGTGAGATTGTTAGTGGTTTGTGCAACCGTGATGTTTTCTGACTTCGACCAGGCAGCTCATGGCGTTCGGTCCCTGCGTCAGGGAAGAGGTCCCGATATCCAGCGTCAGTACGTTCGGGTTGCCGGCGCGATCCCACGGCTGCCACGTGCCGCCAAAGCCGGGATCGAACCATGCACCGGTCGCGATAATCAGTACGCCCGGCGCGACGCCGTCGGTCAGGCGCACGCCGGCCAGCATACGGCCGCGCGCATTGCTTACCTCAACCACCTCCCCGTCGGCAATGCCGCGCTGCGCGGCATCCTGCGGATGCATCGACAGCGTCTCATGCCCGGCAGTTTTATTGGCCTGAACGGCAGGGGTTGCATCCAGCTGGCTGTGCAGCCGGTCGGCAGGCTGCACTGAGATCATATGCAGCGGATAGTCGCTGCTCAGCGGCGCACCCAGCCACTCCTGCGGCTCACACCAGGTGGGATGACCCGCGAAGTCATCCAGCTGATAGTCCGCAATGGTCTGGCAAAAGAGCTCAATTTTGCCGCTGGCGGTGGCGATGGGATGCGCCTGCGGATCGGCGCGAAACTCCTCCATAAAGATATAGGGTTTCCCGCCCTCGGGGATCTCCACAAACCCGCGCTCCCAGAACTCACTGAAGGCCGGGAAAGCGATACCGCGCCGCGCATGTGCCTGTGCGCACTGCTGATAAAGATGCTCAATCCACTGCATCTCGTTGCGCCCTTCCGTGAAGCGGTCGCGATAACCGAGGCGATCGGCGATGTCAGCAAAAATATCGAAGTCGTTGCGTGCCTGATGCTGTGGCCTGACTGCCTGGTGCATCGCCAGCACAAAGCGATCGCGCGACGATCCGCCAATATCGTTGCGCTCCAGCGTGGTTGTCACCGGCAGCACAATGTCCGCCATCTGCGCCGCAGGCGTCCAGACAATATCCTGCACAATCACCGTATCGGGTCGCTGCCAGCCGGCGACCAGCCGGTTAAGCTGCTGGTGATGATGAAACGGATTACCGCCCGCCCAGTGCACCAGATGGATATCAGGATAGTGCAGCGTCTCACCGCAGAAGTCGTAAGGTTCGCCTGGCTGCAGCAGCATGTCGCTGATGCGCGCTACCGGAATCGCCAGATTGGCCGGATTAGGCCCGGTGCTCATCATCGGCGCCGGTCCCTCCTGACGCGGATTGCCTACGCTGTTCATTGAGCCATGCCCGAATGAGAAGCCTGCGCCCGGCAGGCCCGGCTGACCCAGCATGCAGGAGAGCGCAATCATCATCCAGTAGGGCTGCTCACCGCGGTGGGCGCGCTGCACGGAGTAAGCGCTGGTCATAAAGCTGCGCCTGCCCGCCAGCTGCTGTGCCAGCTGTGCGATACGTGCGGCCGGAATAGCGGTAATGGCGCTCGCCCAGGCTGCGGTTTTTGCCACGCCGTCGCTTTCGCCCAGCAGGTAAGCGCGCAGCTGCGGCCAGCCGGTGCAGTGCGTGGCGAGGAAGGTATCGTCAGTGGCGCCGTTGCGCAGGATCTCATAGCCCAGCGCCAGCATCAGCGCGACATCGGTATTGGGGCGAATCGGGATCCATTCGGCGTTCAGCCACGCCGGACAGTCATCGCGCTGCGGGCTGATGTTGATTACCGGGGTCCCCCTGGCGCGCAGCTGCTCCAGCGCCGGCTTCAGGCTGTGCTGCCCCGCTCCGCCGGACGCGACCTGCGCATTTTTCAGCGCCAGGCCACCAAAGGCGACAAAAATCTCGGCATGCTCCACCACCTGCGGCCAGTCGGTTACGCGCCCGGTCAGCGGCATGTAAGTGCCAATCACATAGGGCAGGAAGAACTGGGCGGCGCCCCAGCTGTAGTTGCCCTGCTGATCGACCCCGCCGCCGCCCTGAAAATAGAAACGCCGCACCAGCGTCCGCGCATGGTTCACCCGTCCGGCCGAGGACCAGCCGTAAGAGCCGGTAAAGATGCCGGCTGCCCCGTAGCGCTCGCGTACGCGGCGGTTCTCTTCTGCGACCAGATCGAGCGCGGTATCCCAGCTGACCGGCACAAAGTCTTCACGCCCGCGCAGGGTGCGATCGCTGTTCTCGCGCGATTTCAGCCACGAGCGGCGCACCATTGGCTGGCGGATACGCCTGTCGGAGTAAACCAGCTCGGGGATGGTGTGGATCATAGGTGAAGGATCGGTATCGGCAAAGAAAGGTTCGCAGCCTGTCAGGCGACCATCTTCCGTCACGGCGGTAAAAGCGCCCCAGTGCGCCAGGTGCGGCACGCGTGTTTTCATGAGAGTGTCCGGCAGATAAACAGAGAATGCGCGGCAGCATAGCATGAGGCTGCAGTCCGCCAGAAGCCTGCCTGTGAGCGGCTGATTTTCCGCGCTTTTGCGACAACGCTGGCATTCTGATCGCTTGCGGCCCAGGGGCTTTTCCGTAACACTGATGCGATGTGTAAACGTTTTCCCTGGATGTCGATAATTGCATGGCTACCATAAAGGATGTTGCCCGTATGGCCGGGGTGTCGGTTGCGACCGTTTCCCGTGTTATCAATAACTCTCCCAAAGCCAGCGAAGGTTCACGCCTCGCGGTAACCCAGGCGATGGAGCAGCTGCAGTATCACCCTAACGCCAATGCGCGCGCGCTGGCACAGCAATCTACTGAAACGCTGGGGCTGGTGGTGGGTGATGTATCCGACCCTTTTTTTGGCGCGATGGTAAAAGCGGTGGATGAAGTGGCAGGCGAGACCGGCAACTTTCTGCTGATTGGTAACGGTTACCATAATGAACAAAAAGAGCGGCAGGCGATTGAGCAGCTGATGCGCCATCGCTGCGCGGCGCTGGTGGTGCATGCCAAGAAAATCCCGGCAGACGATCTGGAGATGCTGATGCGTCAGGTGCCGGGTATGGTGCTGCTGAACCGGCTGATCCCGGGCTTTGAGTCACGCTGTATTGCGCTTGACGATCGCTATGGCGCCTGGCTCGCCACCCGGCATCTTATTCAGCAGGGCCATACGCACATCGCTTTTATCTGCTCCACGCACACCATTTCTGATGCAGAGGATCGCCTGCAGGGCTATTACGATGCGCTGCGGGAACACGGCCTGCCCTGTAACGACCGCCTGGTGGCCTGGGGTGAGCCTGATGAAACAGGCGGTGAGCAGGCGATGACGGAGCTGCTGGGCCGCGGCAAGTCTCTGACGGCCGTCGCCTGCTATAACGACTCGATGGCTGCTGGCGCGCTGGCGGTGCTAAGTGATAACGGCATCCGCGTACCAGAGGAGATGTCACTGATCGGGTTTGATGATGTGCTGGTGTCACGTTACGTGCGTCCGCGCCTTACTACCGTGCGCTACCCTATTGTCACTATGGCGCAGCAGGCGGCACAGCTGGCGCTGGCGCTGGCACACGGCAGCGAGCTGCCTGAAGTCACCAATATGTTCAGTCCGACGCTGGTGCGGCGTCACTCGGTGGGTGGGCCTGGATAAGTGATGCGCCGGGAGCTTTGCGCTAAGCAGCGCGCGGCACCGGAGGGGTTCCGCCCGCCTGGCTTCTGGCAGTTTCAGCGGCATTCCCGCACGCGGACGGGCTAAGGGGCGGGTGGGCGCGCCCCTTAGCAATCCGCGCCCGGCGCTGCGGATAGCGCCCCCCTCCCCGCCTGTAAATTCTTCATTTCTCTTTTTTAAATTTGGTGTGATGTGGTGTGAAGCTCTCCTGCAAGACTCACAGCTATAAAAAATCTAAGAGAAAGAAAAAAATCAGCAGCGGCGGGAAGCGCCAGCCGGGTCCGCCGAGGGAGGGCACGGTTCCGGGATGAGCCGACAGGACGTCGGCGAAAGGGCGCGGTGAGCAGGAGCGAATGGCGCCCGGTCTCAGGGAAGCGGGCGTGAGCGAGGGAACCGCGCAGCGGCGGACGGGGCTGGCGCAGGGCCGGGGAGTGCAGAGGGCGCGGCCAGGCGTCCTCTGCCCGGTCGCCGTGCCGGAGCACAGGCTGCTGCCGCCGCTGACGGCGAACGGAACCAGCCTCGGGGCCCCGTAGCGAACGGAACCAGCCCCCGGGCCCCGCAGCGAACGGAACCGGCGCTCGCGCCCGTGGCGAACGGAACCAGCTCCCGTCACAGATCCTGCTTATACACCCTCACCCGCTCGGCGGGAAACTCCAGCGCTTCGCAGACATACTCCCAGCCGTGCCGCTCGTAGTAGCCGGAAAACGTTGACCAGAGCCAGATACGCGCGTGGCCGCGATCGCGGGCGAAATCGATCACGTGCTGCTGCAGCGCCTCGCTCACGCCCTGACCGCGTGAGGCGGGATCGACATAGAGCGCTGCCGCCCACGGCCAGAGATCCTGGCGGCTGATCAGATCGCAGCGCCAGAAACCGATAGTGCCCAGCGGAATATCGTGCGCGTCCAGTGCGACAAACGTCACCGGCAGATCGGCACCGTTCAGGCTGCTGCGCACGACACTGTGATAAAACTCACGCGTTGTGCCATCGCCAAACGCCTGCCACAGCCAGTCAGTTATCTGACTGGCGTGATGCGGCACGCTGCTGAGCGGCAAAATACGCATCAGTTCAGCTCCAGCGCCAGCAGCTCCTGAATCGTCTGCGCGCGGCGGATCTCACGCACGCTGCCGTTTTCAAATAGCACTTCCGGGATCAGCGGGCGGCTATTGTAGTTAGAGGACATGGACGCGCCGTAAGCACCAGTGTCGTGAAACACCAGATAGTCGCCAGGCTGCACCGCAGGCAGCGCGCGGGTCTCTACCTTGCCGCCCTCCTGCTGGGTAAACACATCGCCTGATTCACACAGCGGCCCGGCCACCACGCTCTCCTGCGTGACTGCCTCCGGCGTGCTGCCATCGGCTGGCAGCACCGAAATATGGTGATAGCTGCCATACATAGCCGGACGCATCAGATCGCTGAAGCCTGCATCAACCAGCACAAAGTGGCGACTGCCCATCGCTTTAACCGCCCGTACCTGTGAAACCAGTACGCCCGATTCAGCCACCAGGAAGCGTCCCGGCTCAATTTCCAGCTTTACCGGATGCCCGAGGTGGTCGGCAATGCGATCGCGCGCGCGGCTCCAGAGGCCAAAGTAGTGATCGGTATCGATCGCTTCTTCACCAAAATGATAGGGAACAGAGAGACCGCCGCCGGCTGAGATGGCGCTGAGATCCTGACCAAACGCAATCACCTGATCGACCATGGCGTCACACACCTGCTGCAGATGCGCATAATCCACGCCGGAGCCGATATGCATGTGCAGCCCCACCAGCTGCAGACCGTGCTGCTGAATCGCAGCCAGCGCCAGCGGCAGATCGCCATACCAGATGCCGTGCTTGCTGTTTTCGCCGCCGGTATTGGTTTTCTGGCTATGACCGTGACCAAAACCAGGATTGATACGCAGCCACACTTTATGGCCCGGCGAACGCGCGCCCAGCTGGTGCAGCATATCTACCGAACCGGCGTTTACCGGTACCTGCAGCTCAGCCACGCGCTGAAGCGTCGGCAGATCCAGCAGGTCCGCCGTAAACACAATGTCCTCACCGCCCGGTTCAAATCCCGCCGCCAGCGCGCGTTCAATTTCACCCAGCGAGACGGAATCGACTTTTACCCCGGCCTGACGCATCAGGCGCAGAATATGAATGTTTGAGCAGGCTTTCTGCGCAAAGCGCACCACATCAAACTGGCTGAGCTGCGCAATACGCTGCTGAATAATGGCGGCGTCATAGGCCCAGAACGGACCGCTGTAGCGCTGCGCCAGCGGCAGCAGATGGGTAGCGTTAAGCGCAGATTCGGTGGTGTCTAACGGACGTGGCATAACAATTCTCCTGTACTGTTGCCCTCATTTAGCCACACCACATCAATTCACAGAAATATCTGTTTTAGCGGCAGCTATGCAAATATGATATGCCTTTAATGGAGGAGCGATGGCGAACATCAACTGGCGGCATATTGAGATTTTCCATGCGGTGATGACCAGTGGCAATCTGACGCAGGCCGCCGCGCTGCTGCACACTTCGCAGCCCACCGTCAGCCGTGAGCTGGCGCGTCTGGAGCAGCAGCTGGGACTGACGCTGTTTGAGCGGGTGCGCGGTCGTCTGCAGCCCACGATGCAGGCGCTGAGTCTGTTTGAAGAGGTGCAGCGCTCCTGGTACGGACTGGACCGGATTCTCGATGCGGCGGAAGGATTACGGCAGTTCCGGCATGGCGAGCTGTCGGTGGCCTGCCTGCCGGTATTTTCCCAGTCGCTGCTGCCGCCTCTGCTGCAGCCCTTTATGCAGCGCTATCCGCAGGTGAATCTGAACATCATTCCGCAGGAGTCGCCGCTGCTGGAGGAGTGGCTGTCGGCGCAGCGCTACGATCTTGGCCTGACTGAGACACAGCATGCGCCATCCGGCACGGAACGCCTCCCGCTGCTGACCTGCGATGAAGTGTGCGTTTTGCCGCCGCAGCATCCGCTCTATCAGCGTGATGTGCTGACACCTGCCGATTTCCATCAGCAGAATTTTGTCAGCCTGTCGCGGCATGACAGCTATCGTCAGCTGCTGGATGCGCTGTTTCTGGAACAGAAGGTTGAGCGACGGCTGGTGCTGGAGACGCACAGCGCCGCGTCGGTATGCGCGATGGTGCGCGCCGGGGTTGGCTTATCGATTGTAAATCCGCTCACCGCGCTGGATTACGCGGCGAGCGGCGTGGTGATGCGGCGTTTCAGTATCAGCGTGCCGTTTACCGTGAGCCTGATCCGCCCTCAGCACCGGCCCGCCTCTGCGCTGGTTGACCGCTTCTGCCACCACCTGCAGCAGCAGGTGGCAGCATTTCCGGGGCTTATCGCCGCGCAGCTTGATCAGACGCGGACCGTATCGCCCTGACCGTTAGCGTTGCGGAAGGTGATGACACACACCACCAGGCCGACAGCGGCGATGGCGGCAGCCGCAACCGGCACTGCCGTCAGGCCGTAGCCGCGCGCAATAACGGCGCCGCCTACCCAGGAACCCAGCGCGTTACCCACGTTAAAAGCAGCGATGTTGAGCGTGGAAACCAGGTTCGGTGCCTCTTTGCCGTGGCGCACCACGTTGATCTGCAGGCCGGGTACAGTGGCAAACGTCGCCATGGCCCACAGGAACAGCGTAATTTCAGCCAGCCAGAGCGCATGGCTGGTCCAGCTGAAGAGCAGTGAGAACAGCGCAATCAGTGAGAAGCTGAGGATCAGGCTGAAAGAGACTTTCCAGTCCGCCAGCTTGCCGCCAATGATATTACCTGCCGTCAGGCCGGCGCCAATCAGGAACAGCGTCCAGCTCACGCCGCGGTCGCTGATGCCGGTGACCTGAAGCAGCAGCGGCGCAATATAGCTGAACAGCGCAAACATCGCCGCGGCAAAGCAGACCGTCATCAGCAGCGACAGCCAGAGTCGTCCGTTGGCCAGCGCACTAATCTCACTGGCCAGATGAACCGGCTTCTCTTCTTTATTTGCCGGCAGGCTGACAATCAGGGCGATAAACGCCAGAATGCCGATAATCGCCACGCCCCAGAAGGTGGCACGCCAGCCAAACAGCTGACCAAACCAGGTGCCAAGCGGCACGCCAAGCACGTTTGCCAGCGTCAGCCCGGTAAACATCAGCGCCACCGCTGACGCCTGACGGCCGGGCGCCACCAGGCTTGCGGCCACTACCGATCCAATGCCAAAAAACGCGCCGTGGCAGAGTGCGGTGACCACACGCGCCAGCATCAGCAGGTTATAGCTATAGGCCAGCGCGCAGAGCACGTTACCGATAATAAAGATCACCATCAGCAGACTCAGCGTGCGTTTGCGCGGCAGGCTGGCGGTCAGCAGCGCCATAATCGGCGCGCCAATCGCCACGCCGAGCGCGTAACCGCTGATCAGCCAGCCGGCTGAAGGAATCGACACCTGCAGATCGCCTGCCACTTCCGGCAGCAACCCCATGATGACAAACTCCGTGGTGCCAATGGCGAACGCACTCAGCGCCAGCGCCAGTAATGCAACAGGCATAACACACTCTCCCAAGATAATTTTGCAGGCGGGCCGTACTGCGAACACAGCACGGTAAAACAGAACGCTTATTAATATTTGAACTGCGTCACGCTGCATTAAAACACAGCCCTGGCAGCGCAACCACCCTGTGCGCCGCAAGGCTATGTTGCCGGCGCGGCAATAATCAGCGCCGGTCCGGCTTGTGGCGCGGTGGCGGATAGTGATAGCGTTGCCCGGTTTTCAGCCGGCGGAAGCGGGTAACGGTCAGAACGCAGCGCGCAGGTGAGCGCCCCACAGGAGAAAAAAGAGATGCGCTGGATAATTGCGCTGGCGGCGTGCTGCCTCAGCGGCTGCTCGGTTGGACACTATGAATACAGTAAAGAAGCTGCGCGCCGGGTGGATATGACCGTTACCGGTATTCCCACCATTCTTGGGGTCGGCACGCTGGGCACGACTATCCCGCTCACCGCCGACTACAGCCTGACGGCGGCACACGTGGCGAAATACTCACTCTACCGGGTAAAAGCCTGGCACCCCGACTGCGATCTCGCCGTGGTTTACCATAAAAACCGGGCGGGCAACCTGCCGCCGGCGTTCCGTAACGGCCACATTGGCGATCGCGTAAATCTTTATGGCTATAGCTTTATCTCTGCCCTGCCGGTCGCCTCCAGCGGAGAGAACCTGGTGAATACCACGCTGGTAAACAGCTGGAACAAAGCAAACTGTGTGGTGGTGGCGGCCAGTGCTGGCGTAGTGAAAGGTATGTCAGGCGGCGCAGTCTATAACGCCAGTGATGACACGCTGGCTGGGGTGATCACAGGATACAGCCGGCGGATCGATGATAACCAAAGCGGAAAAAGGCTGTATAGCGATGTGGCACTCTACATACCCTATGCGCGCTTTCAGACGTGGCTGGCAGAGGCGATCGCGCCGTGATAACTGCTGCCCGACTCTCGCCAGCGGGAGAGAGACGGGCAGCGCCTGCCGTTACTTCGCCGTCGGGCGCAGCGCCGGGAACAGGATCACATCGCGAATGGTGTGGCTGTTGGTAAACAGCATCACCATACGGTCGATACCGATACCGAGGCCAGCCGTTGGCGGCAGTCCGTGCTCCAGCGCGGTTACGTAATCTTCATCGTAGAACATCGCTTCATCATCGCCGGCATCTTTTGCATTCACCTGCTGCAGGAAACGCTCTGCCTGATCTTCAGCGTCGTTCAGCTCTGAGAAGCCGTTACCGATCTCGCGACCACCAATAAAGAACTCAAAGCGATCGGTGATTTCCGGGTTCTCATCATTACGGCGCGCCAGCGGTGAAACCTCTGCCGGGTATTCGGTGATGAAGGTTGGCTGAATCAGATGGGCTTCCGCCGTCTCTTCAAAGATCTCCGTTACCACGCGGCCCAGACCCCAGCTTTTTTCCATGCTGCAGCAGACGATTGAACAGGCTTTAGTTGAGCAGGGTCGCATTACCGACCGCCTGTCCGCCTGAACAGCAGGATGCACTAAATCTTGCCGCAGAGGACCTCAATCAACGGTTGCAAGATTTAAAAGTTCGCACTAGAGTCACAAATACAGAGCAACTGGTGTTCATCGCCGCGTTAAATATCTGCCACGAGCTGGCGCAAGAGAAAGGTAAAACGCGAGACTACGCAGCAAACATGGAACAACGTATCCGCAAGTTCGTGATATGCYACCACCAGGTGCCTCAGGGTTTCCAGAAAAGGGGTTGTATCTTCTTACCCGCGTCTATATAGTTGCGCACCTTCCGGGCCAGTGGCGAGCCGGGTGGAGCGAACGAAGTAATCAGTCAGGATGGTGGCATGTCTGCACAACCGGTAGATATACAAATTTTTGGTCGTTCTTTGAGAGTAAATTTGCCTTCATTAGCCAGATCGTGCACCAGCGTCTTCCAGCTGGCGTCCTGATTACCGCCACACAGGATGCCACACAGCAGTCCATGCATTTCGGCAGGCGTCATGCCCACACCCTGCTGAGAGAGGGCTGCGGCCAGCGCGTTGTAAGTGGGTGTTGCGTTCTGTAAAGACATAAGCTTTGGTCGTCGTTGGCAGAATTCCAGTTTAGGCTGCGTAACGCCCAGGCCAAGCAGGAAGTGATTAACCCAGCCCGCCAGCGCATCAGCCCGGTCAAACACGGTAATATCATCTTCATCCGGCAGCATCAGCTGAAACAGAAAGCCATCCTCTTCCAGGGTCGTAGTCAGGCTGTCATGCAGCGCCTGCAGCGGCTGCGCCAGGCTCTGCGAGAAGGCCAGTTTCTGCACTTCCGGTGCGGTTGGCGTATGCGGGCGTGTGAAGGTGTCGTGACACAGCAGCGCCGCGACGCGCACATACTCAATCACCTCTTCCAGCGACTGCTCCAGCTCTTCCTGATCTTCATCTTCTTCATAGCCAAGCTGAGCAATGGTACGCAGATCGTCAATCGCCTCGCCGGTTTCACCGGTGACTTTACTTTGGCGGTAGCTATATTCGGTGTCGTTGCTGCGCGTGACTTCAGGTGCTGCAAAAATCAGCGCCGCGCTGCCGGGGGCCATCTGCGTAATCAGCGCCTGACGACGCTGCCGGAACTGTTCCAGTGTGATCATAGTTGCACTCCCTGTTGATAACGGGCAGCAGCGCTGCCCGCAATGACGCGCTTAGTGTAGCGTAACATCCCACGGCAGTGCGCGATCAACACCCAGCTTCGCCGGCGCAGCCTCCTGCCCGAGGCGACGGCCAGACCACACCTCGGCAGTCAGATCGCGTATGCGGTTAAACAGCACGCTGTGATTGTGATGTTCATCGCTTTTGATCAGCACCAGCAGCGCCTGCGGCTCGTTAAACCCGGTGAAATACCAGAAGTCGCTGACGCTTTTAAACAGCCGCATCTCATGCACCCAGGGACGCCAGTCGGTCACGCTGGCTGGTGCGCTAAGATTCTGCCGGAAACCGCGACGTAATTTTTCCAGTGCGCTAAACAGCAGCTGGTCAGCGTAACCATATTCGCCCTGCGCGTGATACACCACGTCAAGCCCGTTCAGCAGCAAGTGCAGCTGTTCGCCAATACAGTGCAAAATGCAGCCGTTTTCGCCACTTCCGACAATGGTGTTGTAGGAAGGAAAGCGCGCGCCGTGGCGGGAGAATTCATGGTGGATCTCCCCTTCAAGCTGATACTCATACATGCCGGGGCGGCACTGCTGCATGGCGCGGGTATGCGCCAGCGCGCTGATTTTTCCCGCCTGACGCAGTATCTCAATCTCTTCTATGCTGACGCCGGGCCGGAACATCGACAGCGCTTTATGCAGCGAAGCCAGCACAATGTCGTAGATTTCCCGCTGCGGCGGTGTAAACCTGCCGTTTACCGGAAAGGTACGGGTAATATCACCCGCATAACCGTGAAACTCACAGCCGGCGTCGATTAGCACCAGATCGCCGTCGCGCATTGCGCTTTCATTTTCGGTGTCCAGCACGCGGTCGCGGCTCGGCGTACCGTAATCGCCGACGTCATGCACATCCAGGCCCAGCCAGTGGCCGAGGCCGTGCATGAAGAAAGGGCGATGCGCCTGCGCTTCAAATAGTTCGTCGATATTGCCGTCAAGAATACCGAGATCAACGAGGCCGGTGATCATGATGTGCACAACTTCATCATTCACTTCATGAAATACGCCGCGCGCCGCTGCCATCAGGGCTTCAATCGCATCCGGATCTTTCACCACGCTATCAGTAAGATTCTCATGGCCTGTCGCCGTAATCACAATATCATCCTCAATGCGCACGCCTATGCCGCGGTACTGCGGCGGCACGCTGGCATCAGGTGCAATATAGAGGCCCGGCTCTACCGTAAGCACCATGCCCGGCGCACCAGAGGTCGATTGCTGCCAGCTGCTGGCAGGTGCCGGCGGCCAGCGCAATCGCCCGGCCATCAAAACCGGGGTGCGCACGGCTGGCCGGCTCGCTGCGCTCAATGAGCGTGACCGGTAACCTGCCCTGCGTCAGATGCGATATCGCCAGCGCCAGCGTGGCGCCGGTCATGCCCCCGCCTGCAATCAGAATGGTTACGTAATCGGGGCAGCGCAATGTTACGCCGGGCGCCTGCCGGAGACGCTCAAACAGGCGCTGTCCGACATCGAATAGCTCCACCACCTGCCCCAGCGCAGCCAGCTGATACGCCTCTGCGCTGAGCTGCACAAAGCCGCTGTGACCGCGATCGGAGACGTGAATACGGGTGATCGGCGTGGCGCAGTCCGCCAGCGACTGCCCCTGATGCGGCAGCTGAGTGGACACGTTGGCAATCACCGCCAGCTGCTGATAATCCTCGCGCTGCCACTGAATACCGCATGATGCCGCCAGCGATGAGCGCGACCCATCTGCAGCCACCAGCAGCGTACCCTCCAGCGTTTCGCCGCTGTTAAGCGTCACCTGCGCATGCGCTTTATCACGCGTGACCTGCGTGATTTCACGCTGACCGGCATGGGTAAAGCGACCCAGCCGCCAGCCAAATGCGCGCTGCAGTACGCGCCGGAATGTCTCTTCATCCCACGCCCGCACCCGGGATTCTGCGGCTGCCGGATGGCACCACACCAGCGACATACGATTGCCGGACATCGGCAGCAGCGCCAGCGGCCCGTGCGGCGTAAAACGCTCAAACGCTTGCTGCAGCACCGCATAACTGCCAGGATCCTGCTGCTGGCGCCAGGCGCCGGCCAGCGTTTCCGCCAGCGACATGACATCGCGCAGGCCAAGGTTAAAGCCCTGTCCGGCGATCGGATGCAGCGTCTGGGCAGCATTGCCGACCAGCGCCAGCCGGTGCGTCACCTGACGATCGGCGGTTTGCAGCGCCAGCGGGTATCTGCCTCTTTATTAACGCTTTACCCAGCCGAGCGTACGCGCGGCCAGCGGATGTTGCAGCCAGGGGAGGTGATCCATAGCCACCAGCCCGAGATTTCGTCCTGCAACCAGCGGTGCATAACGGTTAGCGAACAGGCGCACCAGGCCGTCAGTCACGCCGATTGTCGCCGCGMGGTCAGCCTGACGCCGGGCGGCAAACCGTCGAGTTTCTGTAGCAGACGTTCACTGGCTGCATTAATTGCGGATACCCGAATCGACGCGGCGGCTGCCGGATCGAACTGCGGTTCCGCCGCTTTCTCCAGTACTGCAACGCGCAGACCACTTCCCTGCAAACCGCAGGCCACTGCCAGACCGACCATGCCGCCACCGGCAATCACCACATCAAATGTTTGCATTTGTGCAAACAGCGTAACATCTTTACACTGGCTGGCACGCTGCCACAGCGCACTGTGAATCACTTCATTTTCAACAATATAACCAAGATGCGACAGCCCCTGCTGCTCATCATCAAAGCTGACAGATCCAAAGCTGTCCTGATCCCACACTTCTATACCGTGATACGCGCTGGCGCGCAGGGCGAGAATAGATGACCAGCGCGGCATATCAGTACGCACGTTCGCGACCAGCGCATGATGCTCATAATCCCAGAACGTCAGCGGGATATCCGCTTTTTCGCGCAGCCAGGAGCCGGCGCCGTCGGCGGCTATCATCAGCCGGGCGCTCATCATGGTGCCATCTTCCAGCGTGATAAAGGCTTCATTATCACCAAACGCGACCTGCTGCAGGCGGGCCATCTCAACGCTGCATAATCCCAGCCGCATATCAAAGGCTACAGAGAGTTGCTGATTAAACAGCGCTGCCGGCATCGACTGCATGCGCGCTGCTTCCTGTGGAGCCAGCGACCAGACGATTGAGCACAGGTGCGGATCCTGCATCGGCAGAAAAGCGAGAATACCTTCGCCGTGAAATACCTGACGCGCGATAGCATCAGGATGCTCACCGATATCACGACCCGCCTGATGCAGGCGGCGGATCTCACCAATCAGCTCAGCCGCATCCATAAAGCCTAAATTCACGCCCTGCCCGGCCAGCGGATGAATGGTGTGCGCCGCATCGCCGACCAGCGCCAGACGATGAGCTGCAAAATTGCGCGCATAGCGTGCCGTTAGCGGGAACGTTTTACGTTCGTGCAGGTCGTTCAGCCCCATCGCCTGCTTCAGCAGACGCGGCTTCACGCCTGGCAGCGTATCGGCCAGCTTTAGCCCGACGTCACGCAGCAGCTTTTTCGCCGGATGCGTGCCGGCGAACAGCTCGCGGAATCCCTGCATGCCGGCCAGCATCAGCGCTGCGCTGTGCTTGCGGCTGCGTTCGTAGCGACGCAGTGAGCGCCCCCTACCATAGGGCGGGTGCGAAATGTAACGTCCGGGGGATGGGGTTGCCGGGGCGCATTAATGCGCCCCCTACGCCAGGGCGATGCGAAACGATGACGTCCGGTATTGAGCCACCGTAGGGGCGCCATTTATGGCGCCCGGGTTGATGCGGGTACGAAACGACAACGTCCTGGTTAGCTAGCGGATCCACTCTGTCTCAGTAAATAAAACACGCCACCGCGGGTGAGGAGCTAAATGGCACGGCTGTGCGATTAATCCTGCATGAAAATAACTAATGCGAATCTGGCGGTAAAATTAGAATAAATCAAACGAGGCATCATTATGGCGCAGAGCGCTCTGTTTTAGTGCGAACAGGGAGTCAGGAGGAGGTTTTTGCCGGGGCGCATAAATGTGCGGGGCTCGCCTGCGCGGTAATAAACGCCGACGCAAACGTTCTCTTTCAGCTGACGTTACCACTGAAAAACAGATTTAACCATAAGCAAAACGAAGTCGAAGCCGGGCCTCATCTTTGCAGTGCATCCCATAGCATGCAGCATAATCCGCTACCTTTGTGTGATTAAACGCGCAGATTATGCAACTCCGGGGCGATTCGTGCAGATCAACGATAGTCATGTGCGATACATCAAACATGCCGGCGTCGCTGCGCACTGCGTGGTGCTCATCGATTTGCGAGCCGTAGTGCAGCGGCATCATCCAGCCGTGGAAGTCCACCATGCGTGCACCGTCCTGCTGGTGCTGCTTAAACAGAGGCGTTTGCTGAGTCATAACCATCCTGTGAAAACCAATAGTCCACGCGAGATCTTTCTCTCGCGTGGCGGAGTTGACCACCAGGCGGAAAAAATCCTCCTGCATGAAGTAGACGATCAGATCGTCTATCACGCCGCCCGATGCGTTAAGCATGCCGCTGTAGAGCGCTTTGCCGGGTTGAGTCAGTTTTGCGACATCATTTGCCAGCAGATAACGCAGAAACTCGCGGGTCCGTGCGTCGGTGTAGCCGGTGGTGGCAATGAACAGGTCGCCTGACTGCACGCCATAAAAAGGCTTCATGCCGGCAACGGCGGCACGCTGGCTCTCATCAAACAGCGTCTGTGCTTTCTGCTGCGCATTCGGACCCTGCACGGCAATCAGCGCCAGGTCATGACGCTCGGTCAGCGTCACGCCAAACGGTGCGGCGTGCTGCGTTGGGCTGATGGTCCAGCCCATATTCGCGGCCAGCGGCGAAACGCCTTCATCCATCTCCTGGCCATAGAGATTCATACCGGCTTCCAGACGCAGCGTGTCGCGCGCGCCTAAGCCGGCGGGTTTTACGCCCGCGGCCAGTAGCTGCTGCCAGAACATTTCCGCCTGGTCAGCGGGCAGCGCAATTTCATAGCCTGCCTCGGAGCCCAGCGTCGGCGAGAAGGAACCACTGGTAATCATACCCTGCTGCGGTACGCCCTGCTCATCGGTAAAGCGCACCGTCTGACCACCGCGCAGTACGCCTTTTTCCGTCATGACCAGCCCCACCAGTTTTTCAGTGCCCTGCTCGCGCTGCGCTTCCAGCGCTTCACGTCCGATAAAATCACGATCGGCCGGTTCCGCACTCGTGGCTGTCACGGTATTTCAACGTATTTGGCACATTGCTCATCGCCATTTCTCCTGAAAAATTTACTGAGCGACCGGCTTACCGGCGCGTACAAAAACGGGTTTAGTCACTTTTACCGGCATTTCGCGATTGCGGATCTCCACAATGGCCTGCCCGCCAATACCGGCAGGTACGCGCGCCAGGGCGATGCTGGTTCACCGCTACAATTTCACCGCTCAGCGGTGCATAGATGTCGGAAGCAGCTTTAACCGACTCCGCGACGGCGCAGTCGTCGCCCGCGCTAAACGTAGCGCCAACGTCTGGCAGATCGACAAACACCATATCACCGAGCAGCTCCTGCGCATGCTCGGTGATCCCCACGGTGTAAGAGCCATCTTCTTCTTTACGCACTTACAACAGGCAGATAAAGAAGAGGTGCCGCACTGCGACACCTTCAGAGGCTACCGGTTACTCATCGATACTGGCTTTATAGGCGTCAGCATCAAGCATGCTGTCGAGTTCAGCTTCATCGCTGGCTTGCAGGCGGAACAACCAGCCATCGCCATAAGGCGCGCTGTTCACCAGCTCGGGTGAGTCGGTCAGCGCCTCAGGCAGCTGAATATCCGCCGGTACGATGGTGCTGATGAGTTCGTTTAGCGAACCGGCACCAATCGCTTCCAGCATGCTGGCCTGCTGGGCGTCGGTGGGACCAATATGGCGCTCGATAAATGCACCGTTATGTTCAAGCTGGCTGAGAGTCTGGGTCATTACAGTCGATCCTGCATCGGGCTGGGTTACACAGAGGACCACCTCAGGCTGATACGGCGTATAGGCGGTATACCAGCCAGGGTTTTCCAGCATATTACGCAGGATCACCGGCGGAGTGATTACTGCACTGTAGCCCATGCCGATCCAGGATTTGTAGCGCTGATTCTGACTGGCCATCGCTTTCAGCTCTGCCAGCGCCTGCTGCTCGGTCGCGGCGTCACCCGTGGCCGGCGGCCCGTCCAGCGTCTGCGGATGAATATCATCGGCGATAAAGAAGCGGGTGGCGCTCTTCAGCTTGCTGACGCGTTTCGCCATCGCCATCGCTTCAGCCGCCGCGGTGGCTTCATCCAGCAGCGACGCAGAGGCGATATCCATACCGGTCAGATCCAGCGTCAGCGTCTGGAAATTCAGTAGCGCCTCCAGACGCCCCTGTGATGCCATGAAATCAGCGGCCACGCTCACGACAACTTTGCGGCTCTTCAGCTCTGCTATCAGATCGTGATAGTCATGTACTTCCCCACTGGTGCCCACCTGCTGCAGAAGAACACCAAACAGATCCTCATGATCGCGTGCTTTCTCTGCCCGATCGATAATCAGATCAAAGCCAAATGTTTCGGCGCGGGTGCGTACGACGGCCATGCGCAGCGCGGTGTTGCCCGCCGCATCGCGTGAGACGCCGATAATCCGGCCCGGCATTGAGCGTTTGTGCTCATCGCGGCTGGCAAAAAAGGCCGCGTGCGGTCCGCCATAGCCCATTGGCACGCCAAAGCGCTGAGCGGAACCAAACACAATGTCAGCACCCTGTTTGCCGGGCGCCTCCAGCAGCAGCAGGCGCAGCGTCAATCCGCCTTTCTGCAGGCCGGTTGCCAGAATGCTGGTCAGGCGATGAATGCGCGAGGCGATACGTTGCAAACCCTGCGGACCGTGCCAGACCGCATAGAGGCCGGCGATATTGGCCAGCAGAACCTGTGAGGTACAGATATTGGAGTTCGCCTTTTCACGACGGATATGCTGCTCGCGCGTCTGCATCATATCCAGCCCGTGCGTGTCGCCCAGAAAAATGGCAAACAGCGCCTGTACATCTTCACGGCTGGTGGTTTCATCCAGCGTGATACCTACGGCGTCAGGCATATCGCTGCGCAGGTTTACGCCAAAACTCAGCGCGCGATTCAGCACGCCGGCCTTGTCAGCAACCTCAACGGTCAGCGTGTCAAACCAGCTGCCGTGCTTCATGGTGCAGGAGCCAAGCGGGATCATTGCCTGATTCAGCGCCAGATCTTTTTTCTCCAGGCTGTGCATGTAGCGCATCATTTCTGTTTCGCTGTGGTAGCGGTTAAATACCGGATGCGTCAGATATTCACTGCGGCGCTGCTGGCCTGCCGGAATAGCCGCACTCTCCGCCGATACGGCGGCATCAAGCTTATCGAGCAGGCCGGCATACTCTCCCTGCGCCCCGGAGTTAGGCTGCATGCAGAGCGCGTCATAGCCGGTGAGCTGTACCAGCCACTGCGACAGCTGCCCAATCATCTGCAGATAGCCGGTAGCCTGTTCAGCGGGGCAGAATGGATGCAGTTCAGAGAACTCCGGCCAGGTGATCGGGATCATCTCTGCGGCGGCATTCAGGGAGAGCGCATCGCCCGCCTGAGCCGCTTTCTCACGCAGATCGCCGAGATCGATATTGCCCTGTTTATCGCAGGCAACCACAACCACCGACATGCCCGCCATCTGCGCCGAGGCTGGGTTGGTGCCGTGTGCCGACCCGGGGATCAGGCAGATGTTGCGCCGGCCTTCATTGCGGCTTTCGTGATAGCGGCGGATCGCCGGAATGCAGAAGGTTTTATGCAGGTTAAGATGCGAGACGTCAGCACCGATATAGCCAGGCGTAGTAATGCCCACCTGGGCGTTCATGTTGGCGCCATCCAGATATACCTGACCGCCATACTGATGCACAATCTGGCACACTTCGCGGATGGTTTCTTCATAAACGCCGTGGGTAGAAGGATAGGTCACCATGATGCAGTTCAGCCCTTCTGCACCCATCATACGGATATACATCCAGCTGATAGGCAAAATCGAGGCGCTGCCAAACGGTGCAGCCGACACGGCGCCCTGCTGCGTCAGTACGCCATCAATCTGCACCACGCTGTGCCCCGGCACAAACGGAGCCAGATGCGCTTTTACGCCAATCGGTCCCATGCCCGGTCCGCCGCCGCCGTGAGGAGCGTGAAAACCGTAATCGATCAGGCGTTTGGCAATATCCAGCTCGCTGATACCGGTCTGCTCTTTCAGCGGACGAATATCGAGAATACATTCGTGCGCCACGCGACCATCGCGTCCGGTATAGAGGATCGGATAGGCCGATTGCAGACGACGCGCAATGTAGTTGGCATTAAGGATTGCCACTGAGCTCGCCTGGCACTCGCCCACAATTTCCATTTGCGTATGCGGTGCGTTGACCAGCGGATTGTCATCAGCAGGCCACTCACCGGCGGTAACGCGGTCAATCTCCATGCGGATCGCCAGCATCGCGTCGATAAAGCGATCCAGCTCTGCTTTGCCCTCTGATTCAGTCGGCTCCACCATCAGTGTGCCCGCTACCGGGAAGGACATGGTGTGCCTCCAAAAGAAAAAGGACCGGCAGCCGGTCCTTAAAGGGTCAGTTCATCGCGCTTACTGATATTCGCTCATCGGCACGCAGGCGCAGAAAACGTTGCGATCGCCGAAGACGTCATCAAGACGTTTTACCGTTGGCCAGTACTTATTCGCACTGCCAGCCGGGAATACCGCCAGCTCTCGCGTATAGGGATGCTGCCTGCGCCTCATCAGCAATATCCGCCTGCAGCGCGCAGGCGCTGCCGCCCCGGCGAATAATCTCCCCGACCAGCTGCTCTGCGTCCGCAGCCCGCTGACGGTAGTTGATTACCACGCGGTAACCCGCCTGCGCCAGCAGCAGCGAGGTAGCGCGTCCGATGCCCCGGCTGCCGCCGGTAACCAGTGCCAGATCCATATGGCCGTGCGCCCTGCTCATGCGTTTCACCGCTTCCCGGCAGCAGATAAAAGTCCCGGTGACGTTCGTCGCCAGCACCCGCTGAATCCGCTCAGCGCTCAGCGCCTCTACCCGGCACTGCGTAAACAGAATTCCGGCGTTGTTCACCACTATCCGTAGTGCGCCCGGCTGCTCATCCAGCTGCGCAAACAGCCTCACGAGGCCATCCGCATGCATGTCGGTATACGTGGAGCCGGGACGCACACCGGTTACCCGGATCCCCTGGGCGGCCACTTCGCGCGCCAGCCCGCGGGTCAGCGTGTCCACCGCCGCTTTTGATGCTGCATAATCCACATATTCGTCCGGCGCGCCGCTGTGTACGGCACCTGATGAAACATTCACAATCACACCGCCCTCTCGTCGCCAGCAACGGCGCCACGCTCTGACCGGCGATGCGGGCGGATGTCAGAGTCCGCCCGTCACGTCCAGCATGCTGCCGGTGACATACGCGGCGGCATCGCTGCTCAGCCAGAGGATCGCGCGGGCGATCTCTTCCGGCTGCGCGCCGCGTCCCAGCGGAATACGCTGCGCCACCCGATCAACCCGCTCCGGCTCGCTAAGAGATGAAAAAAGCGGTGGCGCTGGATGGTGTCGAGCTGCTGGGCTACACGCCGTGGGGCTGCATCGACTGCGTCTCGTTCACCACCGGTCAGTACAGCAAGCGCTATGGCTTTATCCACGTCGACAAAAACGACGACGGCAGCGGCACCTTTGCGCGTTCAAAGAAAAAGAGCTTCAGCTGGTATCAGCAGGTGCCCAATCCGCACGTTAAGGCGTCAGACTGGGGCTGGCAGATCGATCCGGTGGGCCTGCGCTATGTGCTGAATTCACTCTATGAGCGCTATCAGAAGCCGCTGTTTATTGTGGAAAATGGCTTCGGCGCGATCGATAAACCTGATGCGGAGAGCTTTATCGCCGACGACTACCGCATTGACTACCTGCGGGCGCATATCGTGCGCGGCGCTTACCCCGCTTACACGCTGAAAGAGTGGGCGCGCAAAGGCTACCACATCGAGATGGCAGCAGATGATGCCGAAACCCTGCAGCAGGGCTGCTGCGACTACATCGGTTTCAGCTATTACATGAGCAACGCGGTCGATACCCGCGCCAGCGGCGTGGATGATCCGATCACCGGCTTTGACGGCGTGGTATAGACGATGTATCAGGTTATGCATCACCAGTTTGTCGCCAGTGCAAAGGTGGTGAAACGCGGTCATGAGATCAATCCCGGTTTTCAGATCGGCTGCATGATCGCCATGGTGCCGGTCTATCCCTTCTCCTGTCATCCGGATGATGTCATGCGGGCGCAGGAGGCGATGCATCAGCGTTACGTTTTCAGCGACGTGCAGGAAGAGTATGGCGGCTGGGCTGACCGCCGGGTGGTCGATTTCTTTGTGCGCTTCAGCGATGTGGTGATGACGCGCTATCAGCACAAAGTGAAGTACTGGATGACTTTTAACGAGATCAACAACCAGCGCAACTGGCAATATCCGCTGTTTGGCTACTGCTGTTCCGGCGTGGTGTTTACTGAGCATGAGAAGCCAGAGTTGGCGCTGTTTGCTGAGATGGGCTTTAAGTGCTTCCGCACCTCGATTGCCTGGACGCGCATCTTCCCCAACGGTGATGAAGCGCAGCCCAACGAGGCGGGCCTGCAGTTTTATGATGACCTGTTCGATGAGCTGCTGAAATATGGTATCGAACCGGTGATCACTCTCTCTCACTTTGAGATGCCTTATCATCTGGTACGGTTTCTCTGGGGCGGTGCAGTAGCCGCGCATCAGGTTGAAGGCGGCTGGGATCAGGACGGCAAAGGCGTCAGTATCGCTGACGTGCTGACCGGTGGTGCACACGGCGTTGACCGCGTGATCACCGACGGCGTACAGCCGGGCAAACACTATCCTAATCACCAGGCGGTAGAGTTTTACTCACACTACAAACAGGACCATCGAAACGCTGGGACGCACGCTGGCGCATATGCTATCCCCCTGAAAACACCCTGTTTTTTAGCTGTGACAGGTTACATTCTGCACGCGGTGTTATAGCGTGACATTCACCGGCTGCTTGTTACACTGCGGGAAATTCTGTTTTCACCCGACGTATGATGAGGCTGAACAATGCGTGATGATTTGCAGTTACCACATATCCGTTTCCGGCGAGACCGAAGAGATCCTGCGCTTCGCCAGTCAGTTCAGCCTTAACCGCTGCAAAATCATCGCCATCACCAATCACGACACCAGCTCGCTGGCAAAAATGGCGGATTTTACCCTCTCCTATCACGTGCCGCAGATCACGCTGGCCGGGCAGCACGACATCACCACGCAGGTGCCGGTAATGTACATGGAGCAGCAGATTGCGCAGGCCGCGCAGATGATCCTGCAGGCCGGGCATATTTTCTTTATTGGTGCCGGCACGTCGGGCAGCCTCGGTAAATATGGCGCACGCTTCTTTTCCAACGTCGGCAAATTCAGCCACCATATTGACGACCCTTACTATCCGGTTATGCCCGGAGTCAGTGAAGGCGCGCTGGCGATTATTCTAACCATTCGCGATCTGGCGGCGCAGGCGGGCGTCTCTACCACCACCGTACTGCGCTTTTGCCGCAAGCTGCACTGTGACGGCTGGTCAGAGTTTCGTATCCGCTTTCGCCTGGCTCAGGAGCAGACCCCGCCTGCAATCCCCTCATCGGGCGCTGGCGAAATGCTGAGTTTTTTCAAAAGTATTCACAATGCCGAGTTCTGTACACATGTACGCTCAATTATTTCTGTGTCGGGGTGTGTCACCCGGCCTGCGGTGCAATCTGGTACACTGCAGGCTCCTTTTGCTGCCTGAGCGATGTTCCGCATGTTTGCACACCGCGATCTCTCCAGCCTGAACGATCTTGAGATGCAGGTTTACCATTTCATCATCAAACATCCGCAAAGCGTCAGCTATATCTTCCACTGCCTGCGTCAGCAGCAGCACCAGACCGATAATACCAAACAGGCAGCCAACGCCATGGCTGACGCTGTTGGCTATCTCTTCGGCCAGCGAATAACCGGGCGTAATGAGTACGGGTTTTACCATGATGCGGGATCCCTGAAGATAAAGGAGCGTGTTTTTTAACCCCTTCAGCCTAACCAGAAATATTTTCAACGATTTCAGCCCGACCAGCAAAAACGGCGTATAGGTGCCGGCGATCAGCAGATAGATAGCGCAGTGATCAAATTTCTTCAGCCATGGCCGGGCGCGCTGATGCGTAATGGCGTGATAGAGCGTAGAGGCGAGATAGAGCAGAATCATGCTGCCGCCATAGAGGCTGTAGCTGGTGATAGCAGTGATGCTCGCCTGCGCGCCTCCCGCCGCCAGCAGCCAGACGCCTCCGGCGGAAAGCCGCATCGCCAGCTGATAGATCACCACCAGCGACAGCCACCCCATGCTGAGATAGGTCACCAGCGACAGCACCTTAAAACGGTGCGCAATTGTCAGCTTAAAAATGATGCCCGCCAGCGCCAGACTCCAGATCACCACCATCAGTCCGTGTGCCAGCGGCGCTGGACGCGTAAGAGGCACAGAGCGGGAGGCCGTCCGGCGTCCCGCTGCAATGCGCATAAAGCCCGTTTATTTCACATAAAAGTAGATGGCGCAGAAGTGCAGCACGCTGCCGCCGAGTACAAAGCCGTGCCAGATCGCATGGTTAAAGGGTATCCGGCGCGACACGTAAAAAATCACGCCCAGGGAGTAGACCACTACCGGAAGCGGGGAGTTCAATGGAGCTGCAGATGGGCGATCGCTGGCGGCGTACCGGCACGGTACTGTGTGCGGTACAGCTTGAGGATGGCAGCGTCTGGGTGCAGATGGTGATGAATAACGATCCGGAACCAGATGCGATCCTGCGTGCTGAAGGCGATGAAGGTGGTGAACTCACCATTCAGCCACTGCCTTACCTGGATATCGAAGCGGGTATTCCGGTTATCGATAGCGCTACCAGCGCCCAGCTGATCCCGCAGGCCACCAACCTGCAGGCGCTGGATGCAATCAGCTTTAAGAAAGGTTGCTATACCGGTCAGGAGATGGTCGCGCGGGCGAAGTTCCGCGGTGCCAACAAGCGTGCCCTGTTCTGGCTGGCGGGTAGCGCCGGTAAAGGTGCGGCACTGACGAATCTGTTTGCCACGCTGCCGGATGCCGCGCATGCGGTAGTGCAGCAGGATGAGAGCACGCTGCTGTGGCTGGATCAGCCTGCGGAACGTTTTGTCGTGATTACTACCCCCGCCAAAGCGGAAGCGATTAAAGCGGCACTGGAGGGTGAGGCGCAGTTCAACGACAGCAGGCAGTGGCTGGCGGCTGCCCACTGCGACGCCAAAGGCAAAATGTGGAGCAACCTGCGTCTGTTTCATCGCGGCGAGGGATACGCTTATCTGGTGCGCCGCAGCCTGCGTGACCAGCAGATTGCTGAACTGAAAAAATATGCGGTGTTTGCCAAAGTGACCATCGAAGCTGACGATGAAGCTGTCGTACTGGGCGTTGCCGGCTTTCAGGCGCTGATTAATCAGGATGGACACATGCCGATTTTTACCCTCCCTCCCCGCCAGCCTGTCGCTGCGGCACGCCTGCCCCTGACGCTGATGTCGCTTGATGAGTGGGCGCTGGTGGCGGTACAGGGCAAAGACAGCACCAGCTATCTGCAGGGACAGCTGACGCTGGATGTCGCAACGCTGACCAGTGAGCAGCATCGTCAGATTCCACGGCTGTAAACAGTGGGGTCAGTGTACCTGCTTTTTTTACCTGCTGCAGGCTGAGTGCTGTTTCCTGCGCAGGATTACGCAAAGCGGCAGGCTGTGTTGCCGCATCATCACGCGATTTGTGCGCCCGGTTCCGTAAACAGTTTGCATTGCCCCGCTGCTCTTTTAACATTGAACAAACAACTCCGGACAAACCGCTCGCCGTGGTCCATCATCCAGTTAAACAGATCCGGATCGTCACTCTTCAGTAAAGCAACAAACACCCGCTTATCTTCATCACTCAGCGAATCATACTCATAGTGAAAAAAAGGCATAATGGAGACATCAAGCTCAAGCATGCCCCGACGGCAGGCCCACTTAACGCGTGATTTATCATGAATATCCATGTGTCGTCCGCGACGGAAAGCAGCGCCTGCAGCACATGCCACTCCGCAGGCCAGACGAACAGCAGCAGCGTCACGCAGCTGAAACCCGCCGCCAGATTTGCCAGCCGGGCGCTGCGTGAAGGACGCAGGCTACATTGCCACCGGACCGCGTTCACGGTTGCGCTGCTGGATCAGTTTTACCATGCGCTTAAACTCGGGATCCGCGGGTCCTGCATCAGCCAGAAACGCCAGCGCTGGCCCTGCGCATTCTGCAGGGTCAGCAGCACGCCCCACGGCTGCCATTGCGCCGTCCGGGCGGTATACCAGCGGGTTCCCTGCCAGCCCCAGCTTCCCTGAACATCCCGCGTCAGCTCGCCGCAGCGTTGCCGTAAGCGTCGCTCAGTGCGCCAGCTTTCCGCCAGCAGGCCGCTGACCGCTGACGGCACACAGTTTGTAGGTCTGGCGCTGGATGATGTTAACCAGTTTGAGCAGAGCGACGAGCGTATTGAGCAGTGGTGCGAGCAGATTCTCACGGAAACAGCTGACCGGCTTTAACGCTGGTCTGCCGCGCCACTGAGCGCGTCCTGCGCGCGCAGCTGCCGCCAGCTGCGCATCGTCATGGTCTGGGAAGCGGTATGGCCGCAGCTGCCGGGACTTAACCTGCAGGGGAAAATTGTGGCGCTGTACGGTATGGGCGACCAGATTGAGTACAGCGAGTGGTTTCTTGATGCGCTGGGCATGCTGCACGAACTGCTGCTGCCGATGGGCGTACAGTTTGTCGGCTACTGGCCGCTGGAGGGGTATACCTTTACCAGCCGCATTAACCGCATGAATATCGGACTTTTTTACGGTTCAAGTACCTGTTACACCGAGATGGCAGCGGAAAAAATCCGCGACTTTATTGGTGAAGAGCTGGTGACGCTGCACAACCTCAAAGATGATGACCCCTCGCTGATGGAGCAGTATGACCTGCTGATCCTCGGTATTCCAACCTGGGATTTTGGCGAGCTGCAGGAGGAAGGGTTTGCAGATCCTGACGATAAGAGGCCAGCGTATTTTGCGCCAGATTACGCTCCAGCCAGAGCGCATCAAGAAACTGTTCAATCAGATCGCTATCCTGCACGTTATCCTCTCGCCAGTGTGAAATCGTGCTCATTATGCCTTAAAGCAGAGGGGTTCTGGTACAATTGCGCCAGAGTGAGTTTCATACAGAACACGCGGAGAGCAGCGCGCTGGGATCGTCACTGCGCAGCTTTTCACGGTAGAGATACTGAAACAGCCGGCGCATGGCGCTCAGCGTGCGGGCTGAACTGGTGGCCTTATAGCCACCTTCAATACGCTCGGCAAGAAACTGCTGCAGATCCAGCGCCTGCAGCGTCAGCAGCGTCAGATTGTGATGCTGCAGCCATGCGGTCCGCACCACTCCCTGCCGCAGGCTGACATCGCTGATGGTCAGCCCGACCAGCTCTGAGACGCGCAAACCGGTGGCATACAGCACCTCCAGCATCGCTTTATCGCGCAGCTCCAGCGGAATATCTGTGGCCGGCGCCTGCAGCAGCCGGTCTACCTGACTCTCGCTGAGATCTTTCGGCAGCCGCTGTGGCAGCTTAGGCGCCAGCGTCGCGTAGTGCTTGATGCGGTGCCAGAAGGTCTGACGCGTCATCTGCTGCGCGCGCTGGCTGGGAAACAGAACGTCCAGCGTCTGTCCGTTTAGCAGCCACGGCCGGCCATATTCCATATAGTGCTCTAACCAGTGGATCGCTTCTTCACCTAATGGCACCAGCCGCTCTTTATTACCTTTACCGATAACGGCTCAGGCGCGCGGATGGTGCTGTTGATGTAACTGACGCAGCCGCTCGGTGGCAACATGCGTATAAATCTGGGTGGTCGACAGGTCACTGTGGCCCAGTAGCATCTGTACGACGCGCAAATCAGCGCCGTGGTTCAGTAAATGTGTGGCAAATGCATGCCGCAGCACGTGCGGTGACAGTTTATCGCTGTCGATACCATGTAAATCACGCCGCTTTCCGTCAGCACGGTTTTCATGCCCGGCAGCGGCGAGGGCTGGATCTCAGCCTGCTGCAGACCCACTTTTTTCAGCGTCTGCTGAATAGCGCTGTCATCAGCCTGTGCCAGAGCGGAAAAGGCGCTGACCAGCAGCGCCAGAACGGTAAACTGTTTTTTCATCATAAATCCTTGTTGCCGCTGCAGCTTACGGCAGTAGCCGCAGGTGATATCGGTAAACACCGTAATGACGTGCTGCTCTTTCGGCGCTTTATAGACAATCATTTCCGGCGCCAGCGCGGCGACTTTTTTGTCCAGCAGCTGGTTGGTGACATTAAACGGCTGTGCGCCGCTGACGTCATACAGCGGGCCCTGAATCATATGTTTGCCATCTTCAGTAACGAGATTGAGGCTGCAGGTCGCTGGCGCATCCATCTGCGGCGTATCGCCTTTCATCGCCTGATCGAACGCTTTGTTGCGATCGGCACTGCACCAGATCGCCTTCATCGCTTTCTCAACCTGACCGTTCAGCCCTTCGCGCGGGAAGGCGAGATAGCGCACCGTGATACCCAGCGCGTTGTAGTCCGCCATCTGCTCAAGGCTGGCATCAGCCGGCAGCGTGCGCCGACGCAGTTCTGTAGTGTGCATCACTGTGAATTAACCGCCCCGCTTCTGACCATCAAGCACCTGTTTCAGCTCCTGCGGACCCTGATAGCCCGGGATCATCATACCGCTGTCGGTAAGAATGGCGGGCGTACCCTGAATGCCGAACAAAATGCCGAGTTTGTAGTGCTTATCGTCGGCGTCAAAATCGCCGACGACCATAATGCGCTGGCCGCCCGTAAGCATCCGGTGCAGCAGCGCAACCGCAGCCTCTATACCGCCGAGGCTCTGCCACGGCAGCAGATATTTTGCCCCGCGCTCCAGCTCTGCTGCGGTTTTAACGCCGCGATGCAGATAGAGACGGCGCAGCAGAGGCGGCAGGTCGTCAGGCGCTGACGCCGTTTCGACGCCCGCGTGCGAGGAGATGCCGTTATCCACGGTGAGGATCATCTCCGCGCCGCGCGCACGCGCCTGCTCCACCACTTCCGGACTCAGGCCATAGCCATCGTCAAAGCGGTTAGGCACCAGGTAGTCCACGTTGCCGCCCATGCTGCGCAGCGCCAGCACGGTCAGTGCGGTGCTGGTCGCGCTGCGCTGGGGGGTAAACCAGCCCTGCTCGCGCAGATGCGCGCGCAGCGCCAGCATCAGGTAGAACGCCACGCCGACGCCTGCCAGCGCGCGCGACGGAAAAGCGCTGTCGCTGAGGTTAGGATTAACAATAGCGTCGGCGGCCGGCAGCGTTTCGCCCGGCAGATGGTGATCGGTGATCAGGACCGGGATGCCGTGCGCGAGATCGCTGGCTGCCAGCTGACGCGCATCGCGGTTTGCGATCTCCAGCAGCGCCCGAATACCGGCGCGGCATTTACCGGCGCGAATGCGGCTCAGCCCCTGCCACACCAGAATGCGATTGTTCGCATCCAGCGGCACCACGTCCGCTACGGTGCCGAGCGCGACCAGATCGAGCCACGCGGCCAGATTGGGTTCGGGACGCTCCAGCGCATCGCACAGCGCCAGCGCTTCGCTTTTCATGCCCTGTTCAATTTCTTTGCGCGTCTGGTTCAGCGCATCCAGCTCGCTGGCCAGCATGCGCGCCTGCGCAATATCCTCGGTCAGCAAGAGCGCCACGCCAACCGACATATCGTCAAGCCGCCCCGCCGCGTTAAGACGCGGGCCAACGGCAAAGACCAGCCGCTCCAGCGCGTCACGCAGGTGCAGTCCGGCGATTGAGCGACCCGATCCTTTTAGCGTGCCATCGCCCGCGGGCGCAAACGCAATGACCGGCCGGTGAAAACGCTCTTTCAGGCGCGATGCGAGGATCCCGACCACCCCCTGGTGCCATTCGGGGTGATAAAATGCCAGGCCCAGCGGCAGGTCGCTATGCACGGTATGCAGGCTGAACTCCTGCGCGTGCAGCTCACCGTCAGACCAGACCACGCCCTGCAGCGCTTCTCCATCGAGCCACTCATCAATCAGCGCGGCAAAGCGCTCGCGAAACGCGTCATACTTATCCGTTTCCAGCGAGAGTCCCGCCGCCATCGCATGGCCGCCGAACTTGATAATCAGCCCCGGATAGAGCGTACGCACGCTGGTGTCCGGCCAGAGGCGGGTATCAACATTAAACGCGATACCGTCCAGCAACGGTCCGCCGCCGACCGGTTCCACCATCACCTTCAGGTGACGCTCGCCCACCAGCCGCTGCTGCAGCAGTTTAAATTTGCCGTCAAACACCGGTTCCGGGAATGCCTGTCCCCACGGCCCCGCCTCACGCAGCATTTCAGAATTTCAAACATGGCTTTTCAGTCTTTTTTGGCGATACGGTGAGAAAAGATAAAGTAACGCATGAGTTTACCCGAAAGCGCGCGCGGTTTGTAGCGGCGCGCGCGGTCAGAGCGGCCAGATATGATCGATTATCAGCTGCACGGAACGGTTACCGCGATACTCGTTGATATCCAGCTTATAGGCCAGCTCAACCTGCAAGGGTTTCAACGACGGCTTCGAGCGACGCGCGCTCTTTGCCGAGCGCCTGCGCGCGTTCAGGTTCATTCCAGACGTCCGGCTGCTCCAGCTCGGCGTTTACTTCTTCAAGACGTTCTTTCTTGGCATCGTAGTCARAGATACCCCCTAAGAACGCCGCTGCGCTCGCTAAGGTCCTGGATACGATTTTTGACCGGATCGAGCCTGCCTGAATATCCATGTAGCAGTCGGCGCTGTCATACTCGCCTGAGAACATGCGGCGAAATTCCAGCTCACCCAGCTTTACTTCCAGCGCGTCGAGCTCAACCACGGCTTCGTTGAAGGTTTCTTCATCGTCCGCTTCAACCGCCAGCTCCAGCAGTCCCTGCACATCTTCCAGGCCCTGGTGCATCTGATCCACCAGGCGATGGACGCCGGTTTCCGTACGCAGCCAGCCGTAGGCGTAGTCACCAATCACCTTGATGGTGGCGGATTTGGTGCCCGCAACTTCGCCTTCCGACTCTTCAATGATCTCGGTTTTAAACCCTTTGGCCTCTGCCCAGCGCAGATACATGCGCAGCAGCATGCTGGCCCAGTCCTGCGCTTCCGTACCGCCGGTCGGCAGGTGGGTAATACGCACCGCAGACTCCGTTTTGTTAACGTGCTGACCGCCCGCACCTGATGCGCGGTAGACGTCAATGCGCAGATCGGCCGGGTTGATATCGATATCGATATTGTCATCCACTTCCGGATAGATAAACACCGAACTGAACGAGGTGTGACGACGGCCGCCGGAGTCAAACGGACTCTTGCGCTTGATGCGGGAGTCATCCAGCACGTAAGAACGAATCTGGCTGCCCCAGCCGATATCCGATTTGTTCTCTTCTGCGGCCTGCTTGTCAGCATTTTTCTTCTGCATCTCATATTCATAGAGCTTGGCGCGCAGCTGTTTGAAGGCCTGGTCTTTGTTCTTGTGCTGTGAACGGTCGTTCTGACACTGCACCACAATGTTATCACGCAGCGCGCTGAGTTTTTCGCGACGCGCTTTCAGTTCATTATTTAACTCAAGTGCGGCGTCAGCGTTCTGCGGTTGTTGTTCAGACATGTCGGTTCCTTATAGCCCTGCTTTTAAACTTGCTTCAATAAAACGATCCAGATCGCCATCCAGCACCGCCTGAGTATTGCGGGTCTCTACGCTGGTGCGCAGATCAATCTGGATCTGACCGCCAACATCCTGCAGCGTGGCAAACGACGCTTTACCCATGATGCGGCGCGTCATCATACGACCGGCAACGCTCACTTCCACGCCCAGCGCTTCCAGCTCTTCGTTGCTCTTGTCGTCATAGCTGGCGTGCAGCCGATCGGAGGTGGTGTCACGACGGAAATCGTTGGGAAACGCCACGCCCTTCTGGTCAGCCAGGCCGTGAAACTTGTCCGGCAGCGGACGCAGCGCTTTGGTCAGCAGGCGCAGTTCTGAGATATGGATTGAAAGCTCGCCGGTTTTGGTTTTGAACAGCTTACCGCGTGCACCCAGAATATCGCCCAGATCCCACTTCTTGAACTGCTCGTTATAGACGCCTTCCGGCAGATCGTCACGTGAAACGTAGGCATTGTGATGGGTGATGAAAGGACGCGCAGAAGCGCCGCCCGGGATCACCTGCATCATTGGCGTTTCCACTTCCATAAAGTCGCGGTTTACCATGAACTGGCGAATACCCGCCATGATTTTCGAGCGTACCTGGAAGGTGTGGCGCGATTCATCGTTGGAAATGAGATCAAGATAGCGCTGACGATAGCGCGTCTCGTCGGTCAGCTCAATCAGATCTTTGTAATCTGCATACGCCATATAGAGTTCCATCATGGTGAACTCAGGATTATGGCGCGGCGAGATGCCTTCGTTACGGAAGTTACGGTTGATCTCAAACACGCGATCGAAGCCGCCTACAACCAGACGCTTCAGATAAAGCTCCGGCGCAATACGCAGATACATATCGATATCCAGATTGATATGCAGCGCACTGGCGATCGCTACCGCTTTATCAAAGTCTTCCAGGTCAGCCAGGTCCGTTTCCGGACGATATTTTTTGATCGCTTCACGCATCGTGAGCTTCTCAAAAGGCTTACCGAAGTCAAAGGTATGTTCGCCATAGGCCACTTCAGTGGTGCCCAGTACGTCCTGCGCCAGCGTGCGGAACAGGCT
>PEFU01000002.1:173631-174281 GCA_002939445.1 Pantoea sp. BRM17
GCCCGTCTCTGGCAGCAAAAAAAAGCGGTTTATCTGCCGGTACTGCATCCGTTTGCATCCGCTATCGATTATTCCGAACGCCAGCTGCTGCGTCAGCATATCCGCCATCTGCGCCGGCATCTGACGCCTGAACAGCAGAGTGAAGCGGCCGAACAGCTGGCTGAGCACGCGATTAACCTGGCACCTGTCTCAGCGGCACAAAGCATTGCGCTGTTTCTCTCTACCGACGGTGAAATCAATACCCGCCCGCTGATCATACTCACCTTGAACCAAGGGTTCAAGGGTTACAGCCTGCGGCGGCATCTCGGAGATCTCTTTTCTGTTTTATCCGGCATCATTTCAGGTAGTAGCGTCAGCCGAGACTGCGGCTGCTACCTGAAGCCAGTCCCCCTCCCCCTTCTTTTGCATGTTATAGTCAGCGCAAGCTAACCCACTCTTTAGGGGGATCCTGTGGCATTACCGACCGCCAGGGCCCTAAATTCGAATAATACTTCATGGTTCTCATGCCAGAGCAACGATGAAGTCCTGTTTCTCTGAGATGTTTGCAAGCGGGCCAGTCCCCTGAGCCGATATTTCATACCAACAGAGTGTGACGCTCTGTAGCCTGTGAGCATGCTCGGTTCGTCCGAGAAGCCTGATGGTTGCGACGG
>PEFU01000002.1:174381-245188 GCA_002939445.1 Pantoea sp. BRM17
CGGTACGCACCAGAAAATCATTGATATGGCCATGAATGGTGTTGGATGCCGGGCAACCGCCCGCATTATGGGCGTTGGCCTCAACACGATTTTGGCTGCCAACTTACTGATTTAGTGTATGATGGTGTTTTTGAGGTGCTCCCGTGGCTTCTGTTTCTATCAGCTGTCCCTCCTGTTCAGCTACTGACGGGGTGGTGCGTAACGGCAAAAGCACTGCCGGACATCAGCGCTATCTCTGCTCTCACTGCCGTAAAACATGGCAACTGCAGTTCACTTACACCGCTTCTCAACAGCCGCGGCATAATTGATTAAGGTGATTAAGCAGAATGTCAAAGGTGCGGTCTTCGCTGAATTGCCAGAAAAACGCTTTATCAATCTTGACGATCTCAAATATTCCGCTGTCAAGCATGGTCAGGCTTGAATAACCCGGACCAAAATTGTCTAGCCAGAGAGGAGCCGGCGTAATTTTCGCTACGCCTTTAAGGGTGAGATATAAGCGCAGCAGGCACGCTTACCTTTTCAGCTGAAATGACTTTCTGCGCAGACCATAATCGCAAAGCTGTGTGCTGAATTACGCAAATAAATCATCAAGATAAACACTCTGCCAGTGGTAACCCTGCATGCCATAAACGGGCTTATGCGCAAGCAGATCCACATAGTGCTGATTTTCAACCCCCTCAACAATGATAGTTTATGAGCGTTACTGGCACGCCCGGTATCATCAGATACCGCTTGCTATCGCAAGTAATTCAGTGAATTACTTACATCCTTCATCGGCCGTTCTTATTCCGGTAAAAGAGTAAGAACAGCGCTGAACAGGTTTAATTGCGGATTCAGAAAGGACATCAGGCGTTATGCGGAATACAGAAGCGTGATTCAGAAGTGTGTTTCACCTGATTTAGTGGTTACGACTAAATCATTACCATTGCGTGTGAAAGCCTTAATGTCAGCCTGATTCAGGTTAAGTTTAACCACACTGGGTGCGTTCAGCGTAACCTGAGTACCGCTCACTTCGTTAGCAATCGTCCCACCTTTGGGCGTGATAGAAATATTGTTCATGTTATCGGGATCCCGCGCAGATATAGCCGCGCCGCCAATACCGAATGCGGCAATCGTGCCGTTATCCGTTACGTTTTCTGCCAGCAGACCTTCAGTGCTGTCGATCGACACATACTGAAAGCCCTCTGTGCCGGGATCTTCAACCCACCAGAGCGCACCGCGATCGTCCTGCAGGACCAGATCGCTGTCGCCATTGGCGCTGTAAAAATCATGAATAACAAGTTTTCCGGCCGGATCGGGTGCGGTGGTGTCGCCGTTACCAGGATTGCCGCCACCGTTGCCGGGATCGCCGCCGCCAGGATTGTTGCCTCCGTTACCGGGATTAGTGCCGCCGCCGGAATTACCCGTATCGTCATCGCCACCGCCACCGCCACCGCCGCCACCGCCGCCGGTCGCAAACAGCGCCCCGATACCGGCCAGTTTATTCAGTGCCGGTGTGGTAAAGCTCCAGCGCCCGTCTGCTCCCGCCGTGACGCTGCCAAGCAGAACGGAACCGTCATACACTTTAACCACGGCTCCCGCTTCCGCCGTACCGGTCAGCGTTGGCGTATTGTCATCGGTGGTTTGCCCGTTGAGTAACGGCCCCTGGCTGCTGCCGACATTGTCGCTGACCACGATCCCGCTCAGGGTTGGGGTGGTGTCACGCGTGCTGGACCCGTCCGGCAGCGTACGCAGCGCAGGGCTGCTGTCATCGGTGATTTCCAGCGTGCTGCTGGTAGGTGCGATGCCGGCGGCGACATTGATCACGAATCCGCTGGTGGCGGGACTAACATTGCCTGCCGCATCGGTGACCGTCACGCTTAGCGTGTGGCTGCCGACCGTATCAATAGTAATGGTCAGCGTAACGGATGATGTGCTATTTCCGGCGGCATCGGTGGCTACCGCGCGGAAGGCGTAGCTGCCATCCGGCAGCGCTGCAGGCGTAAAACTCCACTGCCCGCTTGCGTCGGCAAGCGTGCTGCCAAGTACGGTAGTGCCGTTATAGAGCGTAACCAGCTCATTGGCGCCCGCCAGGAAACTCCAGCGCCCGTCGCTGTCTGCGATAGCGCTGCCCAGTACCGTCGTGCCGTCACGTACGGTGATGACGCTGCCTGGTTCAGCGCTGCCGCTTAACACCGGCGTGGTATCACGGGTCACGCCATTCGTGGCAATTGGCGCGAGCGGGCCGCTGCTGTCGCTGCTGAGCAGCAGATCGCTGGCGACGGCTGGCGGTTCATCAGTAGTGGCGTTTTGCGCCAGCTCAACCTGGCTGTCGCCCGCGTCGTCAAAGACCCGCAGATCGGTTATCGCCTCCGGAGCCGTGGTATCAACCGTCAGCTGCAGCGGAGCGGAAGCGGGGCCGGTATTGCCTGCCGCATCCGTCACGGTAGTAGTAAGAGTATGGCTGCCTTCACTCAGCACCGGGGTGGTCGGTGTGCTGGCCGGACCAATGTTACCGGCCGCGTCAGTGCTGATAACGGTGAAGCTGTGCGCGCCGTTGCTGAGCGCAGGGGTGGTAAACTGCCAGCTGCCGTTAACGTCAACCAGGGCCACACCAAGCAGTACGTCACCATCGTAGATGCTGACCGAGGCGCCCGGCTCCCCGCTGCCGCTCAGCACGGGCGTATTTGCGACAACGCTGCCGATTTCAGTGTTTCCGTCAAAGAGTGTAATCAGGTTGCCCGGCGTGCTGACGCCGCTTAGCGTTAACTCCTCGCTGCGCGTGGTCGCGCCGTCGGTCAGCGGCTGCAGCGTATTATCACCGGTGCTTACCGCTTCCAGCGGCGTGGTCGCTGGCGGCAGATCCGCCTGGACGTTAAGCGTGAACGCGATATTGACTACGGTGCTGCCGTCACTGCCGGTTAGCGTCAGCGCATCAGCCGCTGCCGGTGCCACGCTGTCGACGGTGATATTCAGCGGCGCGCTTTGCGTGACGTTGCCTGCGCCATCGGTAGTACGCAGGTAGAAACTGTGCAGCCCCTGGAACAGACCGCGCAGGGCAAACGACCACTGGCCGTTGCTATCGTTGCCAGCCAGATCGGTCACGGTGGTGGTCAGGCTGTGGCTGCCCTCACCCAGCTGCGGCGTGGTAAAGCGCCAGCTGCCGTCGCTGTTGGTGGTCACGCTGCCCAGCACGGTGTCGCCATCACGAATCGTCACCAGCGCACCCGGTTCCGCCGTGCCGCTCAGCACCGGCCGGGCATCGTTAACGGTGCTCTCCGGCACGTCGCCGTCATAAATGCGCACCACGCTGCCCGCTTCGGCCGTGCCGCTCAGCGTCGGCGTGTTGTCATCGGTGAGCTGGCCTGAAGTCAGCGGGCCGGTACTAGCGCCTGCGTTATCAGTGACCTGCAGATTGCTGACCGCCGCTGGTGCGACTGTATCTACGGTAAAATTCAGCGGCGCAGAGACGGGGCTGCTGCTGTCATCTGTTACCTCCAGTGAGCTGGTTGCCGGCACGCTGCCGGCATCAATCGCCAGCGTAAACGCCGGTGACGCCGGGCTGACGTTCCCTGCAGCGTCGGTCACGGTGGTGGTAATGTTATGCTGACCGTTGCTCAGCGCCGGCAGCGTCAGGCTCCAGCTGCCGTTGCTATCCACAACGACGCTGCCCAGCAGCGCCCGGAACGCATAGGGGCCGTCGGCTAACGCGGCAGGCGTAAAGCGCCACTGGCCGTCACCGTCTGCGACGACGCTGCCCAGTAGCGTAGTACCGCTATAGAGTCTGACCACGTCGCCAGCGGTGGCGACGCCGCTCAGCACCGGGGTGTTATCGCCGGTGCTGTCATTATCTGCCAGCGTAACCAGCGTGCTGCCGCGGACGGTCACCGTGGAGCCAGGCTCCGCGGTGCCGCTCAGCGTCGGCGTAGTGAGATTGGTGCTGCTGCCTGGCGTAACCGGATCGCCATTTTCATTGCTGAGCTGAACGCCGGACGGCGCGGCGGGCACGCTGGTATCGATGGTGATATTGATAACCGATGAGGAGGTCTCCGCCCCCGCTGCGCTGGTGGCAACCAGCTGCAGACCGCTGGCGGCGGCCGGTGGCTGCGTGTCTACCGTTACCGCCACCGGTGCAGAAGCGGGGCCGGTATTGCCGGCCGCATCGGTGACCGTGCTGGTCAGCGCGTGTTCGCCATCGCTGAGCGGCGGCGTGGTATAGCTCCAGTTGCCCTGAGCATCCGTGGTGGCGGTGCCAAGCACCGTATCACCGTCGAGCGCGTGCGCGCCTTCATCCAGCGGCTGCGGCGGCGTAAAGCTCCAGCTGCCGTCGCCGCCCGCCACGGTACTGCCCAGAACGTCGCCATTATCAGAAACGGTGATGATGCTGCCCGGCTCGGCGCTGCCGCTGAGGGTCGGCGTGGTTTCATTCGTGGCACCGCCCGCCGGCAGCGCGTTACCCTCCTGGTTGTTTGTGACGGTACTGCCTGGCTCAGCGCTTCCGCTGAGTACCGGCTTAGTGCTGTTAGTGATGCCGGTGATTTCGTTACCGTTTTGCCCGTTGCTCAGCAGCAGATCGCTGGCGATCGCGGGTGCAGTAGTGTCGATCACCACGCTGACCGGGGCACTGGCCGGCCCGGTGTTGCCCGCCGTATCGGTTACGGTGGTGGTCAGAGCAGCGGGTGCCGCTGGCGCAGTCGTATCGATGGTAAACACCACTGCCGTGGACGCTGCCCCGCTGTTGCCAGCCGGATCGGTGACAACCGTGGTCAGGCTATGTTCACCCGGCTGCAGTACCGGTGAGGTAAAGCTCCAGCTGCCGTCGCTACCGGCGGTGGTGCTGCCCAGCACGTTACCGTTATCAGAAACGTCTGCCAGCGGTTCGTCTGGGGCAAAACTCCAGCTTCCCCCCTCTCCCACGGTAACGGAGCCCAGTACCTCATCCCCATCTGAAATTGTCACCACGCTGCCTGCGGCCACGCCGCTGCCGCTCAGCAGCGGCGTGGCGTCATTCGTCAGACCGTTGTTAACCGGAACCGGCGCAGTACCTTCATCGTTAGCCGCCTGCGCGCTGCCGCTCAGCGMCGGCGAGGTGTCGTTAGTTACGCCGCCGGCGTTGATGGCGTTACCGTTTTGATCGTTACTCAGCTGCAGGCCGCCTGCCGCAACGGGCGGTGTAGTATCAATGGTCAGCACCAGCGGTGCAGAAGGCGCACTGCTGTTCCCTGCCGGTGAGGTGGTGACGGCCGTCAGGCTGTGCTCACCTGTGGTGTCAATCGTAAAGTTAAGCGGTTCAGACTCATCGCCGCGGTTACCCGCCGCATCCGTAACCGTAGTGGTCAGGCTGTGCGGTCCGGCTGCCAGCGGCGTTTCCGGCGTAAAGCGCCACGCTCCGGTGCCGTCAGCGCTGACGCTGCCCAGCAGCGTGCCGTTATCATAGACGCTGACCGTGCTGCCTGGCTCGGTAAAGCGCCACGTGCCGCCGTCATCCACGACCACGCTGCCCAGCACCGTGGTGCCGTCAAGTACCGTTACCGTGCTGCCCGCAGCCGCCGTGCCGCTCAGCACCGGGGTGGTATCACTGGTAGTCCCGTTGGTGACCGTCACCAGCGTGCCGCTGCTGTCATTGCTCAGCACCAGGTCATCCGCCACAGGCGGCGGGGTCGTGTTGGTCACGCCGTTATCAACCGGCAATGGCGTTTCGCCGTCGTTGTTACTGAGCTGCAGCTCGCCTGCCGCCGCTGGCGGAATAGTATCAACGGTAAACACCAGCGCAGCAGAAGGCTCGCTGACGTTACCCGCCGGGCTGGTTACCGTAGCCGTCAGGCTGTGCTGACCTTCGCTGAGCGGCGACTCTGGGGGTGCCGATGGCGCGCTGACGTTACCCGCCGGATCGGTAACGGTAGTGGTCAGGCTGTAATCGCCCTCAGGCAGCGGTGCCTCTGGCGTGAAGCTCCAGTTGCCGTCTGTACCGGCGGTTACGCTGCCCAGTACCGTGTCGCCATCAGAAACGGTGATCAGCGCACCCGGTTCGGCGCTGCCGCTCAGCACCGGCGAGGCAGTAACGCTGCCCAGTACTTCGCCGTTGTTATACACGGTCACGATGCTGCCCGCTTCCGCCGTGCCGCTTACCACCGGCAAGGTGGTATTAGTCGCACCGGCCTCATCGACAGGGCGCGCCACGCCGCCCGCCTCATTGCTGACCTGCAAAGCCTCTGCAGCTTCGGGTGCCGTCGTATCAATGGTGAAATTCAGACCGGTGATCGGTGCGTTATTGTCATCCCTCGCGGTCAGGTCGACTACGGCGCCAGGGGCTGTGGTATCGATGGTGAAGTTATATGCAGAGGAGGCCGCGCCGGTGTTACCGGCGGCGTCAGTCACTCGCGTGGTCAGGCTGTAATCGCCCTCAGCCAGCGGCGCATCCGGCGTAAAGCGCCAGCCGCC
Source organism: Pantoea sp. BRM17 (assembly GCA_002939445.1). Classification (GTDB taxonomy): domain Bacteria; phylum Pseudomonadota; class Gammaproteobacteria; order Enterobacterales; family Enterobacteriaceae; genus Pantoea. The sequence goes on from PEFU01000002.1 coordinate 180,802, forward strand.
GTCACTGCCCGCGCTGACGTTGCCTGCGGCGTCGGTCGCGGTGGCCCGTAAGGTATGTGCGCCATCGGTCAGGACCGTGTCGCTRAAGCGCCAGGCCCCGTCTGCGTCTGCCCGGACAGAGCCGATAGCGGCTGTTCCGTCATAGAGCGTTACCAGGCTACCCGCCTCAGCGCTGCCGCTCAGCACCGGTGTGGCGTCGTTGGTGACTGCTACCACGCTGCCGATAGCCGTGCCGTCATTATAAATAGTGATGAGACTGCCGGCGGCGGCCGTACCGCTGAGCTGCGGCGTACTGTCGCTGGTGTAGCCGTTACTGGCAACCGGCACGCCTTCGCCGGAAGTGACGGAGAAAGCAGGTGCAGCCGGCACGCTGGTATCCACCGTCAGGGTCACAGAGTTGCCTGTCATCGGCACCAGCGTACTGCCTTCATTGTTGTTAACCAGCACGTTCTGCGCTGCTTCCGGTGCCTGCGTATCCACGTTAATCGTGGTTACGGCCGAGGCCGGACTGACGTTGCCCGCTGGCGTCGTCTCCGTAATGCTCAGCGCATAGCTGCCATCATCCAGGGCTGCGGGCGTATACTGCCAGCCGCCATCGCCACCCCCGGCTGCGTCGCTGACAACGGTGCTCAGGTTATGCTCGCCCTGCGTAAGCGCGCCGGTCGTGAACTGCCAGCTGCCGCTGCTGTTCACGGTAACCGAACCGATTTGCGTAGCGCCGTCATAGATCAGCACCACGCTGCCCGGCTCGGCTGAACCGATCAGCTGCGGCGTCGCGTCGTTGGTCACGTCACCGCTGTTGTTGCCATCAGACACGACGATGGTGCTGCCAGGCTCTGCGCGACCGGAGAACTCAGGCGTGTTGTCACCGGTGGTGGAGCCGGATGTAATCGCCTGCGGCGTAGTGCCATTGTTGTTCACCAGCGCGATCTCAGTGGCCGCAGCCGGTGCGACCGTATCCACGGTAAAGGTGATTGTGGGCGAAGCGGGGCTGGTGTTTTTATCATTACTCAGCGTCAGCTGCGTAACGGCGGAAGGCGCCGTGGTGTCCACGGTAAAGGCGATCGGCGCACCCGGCGCGCTGCTGTTACCGGCAGCATCGGTGACCGTCACGCTCAGGCTGTGCGGGCCGTCGCTGAGGATCGGCGAGAAGCTCCAGTTACCCTGTGCATCGGTCGTGGTGGTACCGAGGATCAGCAAGGTGTAGCTGCCGTCCGCCAGCGCGGTGGCAGGCGTAAAGCTCCAGCTTCCCTGTCCGTTTACCGTGGTGGAACCCAGCAGCGTACCGCTCTGATCGGTAAGGGTAATAATGCTGCCCGCATCCCCGCGACCGCTGAACAGCGGCGTGCCATCATTAGTGAGGCCCCCGTTGGGAACGGCTACCGGCGCAGTGCCTCTGCCCGGCTCTGCGGTGCCGCTGAGGAACGGCGTATTATCCGTGGTGATGCTGCCGCTGGCGATAGCCACCGGCGTGGTGCCGTCGTTGTTCGTCAGCGCGATGTTCGCTGCCACCGCCGGCGGCGTGGTATCAACGATCGCACTGAAAGTCACCGGTGCGCTGACGTTACCAAGCGTATCGGATGCCGTGGCGGTCGTGGCATCCGGCAGCGTGGCGTCCACGGTAAAGGCGACAGGAGCAGAAGCCGGACCGGTGTTACCGGCCGTATCGGTCACCGTGGTGGTGAGGCTGTAGCTGCCATCGTCCAGCTGCGGCAGCTGATAGCTCCACTGTCCGTTACTGCCGGTGGTCACGCTGGCCAGTATTGCGGTTCCGTCCAGAATCGTTACCACAGTCAGTACCGGTGAGCTGAAGCTCCAGCTGCCGTCGCCGTCCGCCGTCACCGAGCCAATCACCACTCCGCCGTCATACAGCGTAATCAGGCTGTCGGGTTCCGCGGTGCCGCTCAGCAGTGGCGTATTGTCCGTGGTCAGCGCGCCGTTTGTCAGAGGCTGCGGTGTCGTACCGTTGTCGTTACTGACCACCAGCGACCTGATGAGCGGCGTCGCATCAGGAGTTACGCTGTTGCTATTGATGGTTACCGGCGTCGCTTGTATATCATTCTGCAGCAGCAGATCGCCTGCCGGCTGCGGCGCAGTGGCATCAATATTGATGGTCAGCGCACCGGACGGTGCGCTGACGTTGCCCACTTCATCGGTGACCGTGGCGCTCAGCGTGTGCTGGCCGTCCTCGACCGTAAAGCTGACCGTCGACGCCACCTCGCTGACGTTGCCCGCTACATCGGTGGCGGTCACCGTCAGGGTGTGCGCCCCCTCAGCCAGCGCGCTGGTGTTGAGGCTCCAGGCCCCCTGAGGATCGGCGGTGGTTCTGCCAACCTCCTGCGCACCGTCATACACAATAATGGTCGCTCCTGCCTCTGCGGTACCTCAGACGCCATTCTCACCCACGGTTGTGGTGCCAACGATGGCTCCATCCTGAATGATATTCACTACCGTGCCGGCGACGCCGGTTCCGCGCAGCACCGGCGTGCTGTCACTGGCGAAGCCGTTGTTCGCGACCAGCACCGGCGTGGTGCTGGCGTTGTTGTAGATATCAAAGCTCAGCACCGCGGCTGGCGTACTGGTGGTGATCGCGCCTGACGTCAGCGGACCTTCAGCGCCGCCGACGCTGTCGGTAACAAGCAGATCGTCAATTGCCTCCGGTGCCACCGTGTCGATAGTGATGGTAATCGGGCCGGTAACCGGGCCGGCGGTGCCCGCCGCGTTGCTGACCGAGACGCTGAAGGCATAGGTTGCATCGTCCAGCGCTGCGGATTCATAACGTGCCGGGCTGACGTTACCCGCCGCATCGGTCACGGTAAACGTAAAGCTATGCTCGCGGTTTGACAGCGCAGCGTCTGGCGTAAAGCTCCAGCTGCCGTTTTCGTCAGCGGTGGCCGTTCCCAGCAGCACGTTGTCGTCATAGACCGTTATCGTGCTGCCCGCCTCCGCCGTGCCGCTGAAGGCCGGGAGATTATCATCTGTAGCCAGCACTGTACCGTTATCAGAAATGGTTACAGTGCCATTTGCCGGGCCCGTTCCCTGCAGGACCGGCGTGTTGTCACGGATAGCGGCCCCGTCTGTTACCGTTACCAGCGTGCTGCCGCTGTTATCGGTGATCTGCAGCGTGCTGTCGACCGGTGGCAGATCGGCTTCAATCGTCAGCGTAAAGGCGTCGGTTGTGGCACCGTTGTTATTGGCCGCCGCAAGATCGGTGACGACGTCGGGCACGACGGTATCGACAATGAAATTAATCACCGCTGACGGATCGCCAGGATTGCCGGTTTCATCCGTGCTGACTACAGAAATCGCGTGTGCGCCCTCATCCAGTACCGGATCTGGCGTATAGCTCCACTGTCCGTTCGCGTCTATCGGCAGGGTCACCGTCACGCTGAGCGCGTGCGCGCCCTGGCTCAGCAGCGGCAGCGTGGWGCTCCATGCGCCGTCGCCGTCAGCAGTGACCGAAGCGATTACCGTATTGCCATCGTAGATGGTCACCAGCCCGCCCGCTTCCGCTGTGCCGCTGAGCTGTGGCGTACTGTCGTTAGTCACGCCGTTATCCGTTACCGGCACCGGCCCGTCATACACGCTGACCGTGGCGTTTGCCTCCGTGGTGCCGCTCAGCGCTGGCGTACTGTCGTTAATGGTTTCCCCGCTGGTGAGCGGCGTAGCTGAATCACCCGCGGTGACGTTCACCGTGCCGGCCACAGGGGCTACCGTATCGACCGTAATGTTCAGCGCGCCGGAGCGAGCGCTGACGTTGCCCGCCGCATCCTTGACCGCCGTCAGGCCGGAGATGGCCGCTGGCGCCACGGTATCCACCACCACCGTGGTGACGGCAGAGGCGATACCGGTATTACCGGCCACATCGGTGACGCGCACGCTCAGGGCGTGACTGCCCTCGCCCAGCGCGGCAGGGGTAAAGCTCCAGGCGCCCGCGCCGCTGGCGATAGCGGTACCGAGCAGCGTGGTTAGCGTATGCGGACCATCCGCCAGCGCGGCGGTGGTAAAGCTCCATGCGCCGTTGGTGCCGGCGGTGACCGAGCCGAGCACGGTGGTGCCGTCACGCACGGTAACGATGCTGCCCGCCTCAGCGGTGCCGCTCAGCTGCGGCGTGTTGTCGCTGGTGGTGCTGCCAGCCGCGATAGTCAGCGGCGTGCTGCCGTTGTTGCTGTTTGCCGCGGCGCTGCCGGAGAGCGTTGGCGTGGTATCGTCAGTCGGCGTACCGCTGGTCAGCGGCCCCTGAATCGCGCCGGCGTTATCCGTTACCGTCAGTGCCGTGACCGGGGCAACCGCTGCGGTCAGCACCGTAAAGCTAATATCGCTCGCCGGGCTGACGTTGCCCGCCGCATCGGCGGCGCTCACGCTCGTTGAGGTGGCTGGCGCAGTGGTATCCACTACTACGGTAAAGCTCACCGGATCGCTGCTGCTGCCCGCCGCATCGCGTACCGTGACGCTGAGCGGATGCGTACCTTCGCTCAGCGCGGCAGGGGTGAAGCTCCAGGCTCCGTCGCCGTTTGCCACCACCGATCCCAGCACCGTAGTGCCTTCACTGATCACCACCACGAGTCCCTGGTTCAGCGTAGTGCTGACATAGCTCCAGCGTCCTTCCGCATCAGCGGTCACCGAGCCCAGCACCGCGTTACCGTCGCGTACCGTGACAATGGCGTTCGCTTCCGCCACGCCGCTTAAGGTCGGCGTCGCATCGCTGCTGTAGCCACCCGCCGGGATGGTTGCGCTGGTCACATCGTTGGTCACCACCAGGTCTGCCGTGCCCCTGAGCAGCGGAGTGGCATCGCTGGTGGTGCCGCCGGCGGCAATTGCCACCAGCGCGCTGCCGTTGTTGTTAGCCGCGTTCAGGCCGCTCACGGCGACCGGCGCCACGCTATCCACAATCAGCGTGGTGCTGGTCGCGCCGCTGACGTTGCCCGCCACATCGGTGGCGGTGACGCTCAGGGTATGGGCTGGCGGAGTGGTATCGACCGTCAGCGTCAGCGTCGCATTCGGGCTGACGTTACCGGCCGCATCGCTGGCGGTAACGTTAAAGGTGTGTGCCCCCTCTGCCAGCGCCGGCGTGACAAAACTCCACGCGCCGCCGCTGCCCGCCGTTACCGATCCGAGAACGGTGTCGCCGTCGCGGATCGTCACCACGCTGCCCGCCGGCGACGTAAAGCTCCACGCGCCGCTGCCGTCGGCCACAGCGGAACCCAGTACTGCAGTGCCGTCATAGACGGTGACCACGCCCCCTGCCTCTGCCGTACCGCTCAGCACCGGCGTGGTGTCGTTGGTCACGGCGCCGTTAGTCAGAGGACCGGTGTTCGGCGCGGCGTCATCGGTGACCACCAGATTGCTTACTGCCCTCAGGGTTGGCGTGCTGTCGCCGCTTGCTGCGCCGTTCGCCACCGTGGTGTTCGCCACGTCGTTAGTCACGACCAGCGTTGGCGCAGCCGGCGCTACGGTGTCCACGGTGATTGCGACTGTGGGCGACGCCGCGCTGACGTTGCCTGCCGCATCACGCACCGTGACGCTCAGCGCATGCGGACCATTATTCAGCGCCTCAATGATCGCCGTTGAGCTAACGCTGCTGCTGACGTTGCCTGCCGCATCGGTGGCGGTGATGCTGAAGGTATGCGATCCCTCAGCGAGCGCTGTAGCAGGGGTAAAGCTCCAGCTGCCGGTACCGCTGGCGGTGACTGAACCGAGTAGCGTGGTGCCGTCGCGGATAATCACCAGGCTATTGGCCTCGGCGCTGCCTCAGCTGCCGTTACTGCTGACAATCGCCGTGCCCAGCGCAACATTGCCGTCAAGGATAGTTACGCGTGCGCCCGCCTCACCGGATCCGGTCAGCAGCGGCGTGCTGTCACTGGTCACGCTATTATTGGGAATCGCGATCGCCGTACTGCCGTTGTTGTTGGCGGCAGCCAGACCGGTAACCGCACCTGGCGCAACGGTGTTGGTGACCGCGCCATTTGCCAGCGGTCCGGTCACCGGCGCCACATCGTCCGTGATCGTCAGGTTACTGACCGCTGCCGGCGCCACCGTATCCACCGTCAGCGTGATGCTGGCTGGCGGACTGACGTTTCCGGCGGCGTCGGTCTGGGTCACGTTCAGGGTGTGGCTGCCTTCACTCAGCACCGGGCTGACAAAGCTTGGCGTCGCCGGGCTGACGTTGCCCGCGGCGTCACGTACCGTCGTGCTCAGCGAATGCACGCCGTTGCTCAGCGCAGCTGGCGTAAAGCTCCATGCGCCGTCGCTGCCTGCCACCACCGATCCCAGCACCGTGCTGCCGTCATACACCGTGACGACCGCGCTCGCCTCCGCCGTCCCGCTCAGCGTTGGCGTCGCGTCGCTGCTGGCGGTCACCGACCCCAGGACAGTGGTGCCGTCGCGCACAATCACCAGACTGTTTGCCTCGGCCGTGCCGCTCAGGGTTGGCGTGCTGTCGCGCGTCGCGCCGCCATTTACCACCGTGGTGTTGTTAATGTCGTTGGTGACCACCAGCGTTGGCGCAGCGGGGGCCACGGTATCAACGGTAATCGACACCGCCTTGGGGATAGCGATCGCCGTACTGCCATTGTTATTAGCCAGGGTCAGGCCGGTTACGGCAACCGGCACCGTGGTGTCGATAATCGCCGTCGAACTGATGCTGCTGCTGACGTTACCCGCGGCATCAGTGGCGGTGATGCTGAAGGTGTGCGATCCCTCGGAGAGGGCTGTTCCCGGCGTGAAGCTCCAGCTGCCGCTCACGTTACCCGCCGCGTCGGTCTGCGTCACGTTGAGCGTATGGGGGCCATTACCCAGCGCTGGCGTGATGAAGCTCCAGCTGCCGCTGCCGCCGACGGTCGCAGTTCCCAGTAGCGTAGTGCCGTCGTAAACGCTGACGCGTGCACCCGCCTCGCCCGATCCGCTCAGCAGCGGCGTGCTGTCATTGGTCACGCCGTTCCCCAGTGCGGTCGTGCCGTCAAAAATGGTCACCAGCGCGCCCGCTTCTGCCGTACCGCTCAGCGTCGGCGTGGTATCGCGCGTAAAGGCACCGCTGGTCAGCGTTACCGGCGCGCTGCCCGCATCATCCGTAATGGTGAGCGTGCTGGCCACCGGCGCTACGGTGTCAACCCGCAGCGTGACCGAAGCCTGCGGGCTTACGCTGGTGCCAGCGCTGTTGATCAGCAATCCGGATACCGCCGCCGGTGGAACCGTGTCAACGGTGATGGTGGTCGCTACGTTGGTGCTGCTGACGTTACCTGCCGGATCAGTCACCGTGGTGCTCAGGGTATGCGCCCCGTTGCTCAGCGCCGCGGTGGTAAAGCTCCAGCTGCCGCCCGTACCCACCGTGACGGACATGGCTCCCAGCAGCGACGCCGATGGCGAAACGTTGCCCGCTCTGTCGCTCTGCGTCACCGAGAGCGTGGCACCGGTAGTCTGCGCAGTGCTCAGCGCCACTGACCAGCTGCCGCCGCTGCCCACCGTGGTGGTGCCGAGCGTGACGCCGCTGGCGTCGCGGACCGTCACCGTTGCGCCGACCTCGCCGCTGCCGGTCAGCGTTACCGTGCGGAAATCGTCCTGACCCACATTGAAGATATAGGCGTTACCGTTATTGAGCACGCTGGCGCCCAGTAGCGAGCCGACCCCCAGGGTAAGCAGCGCCGTGTGCGAAGAGTTCACGGTGCCGTTATTGATGGTGGCCTGCGTGGTGCCGTAATCAACCTCGCTAACATCGTTGGTCGCCACAACGCGCGCGCCGACCACTACCGCGTAGTTACCGGTACTCAGATTGCTGTAGGTGACGTTACCGCCGCGAATCGTTCCGATTGAGAGCAGAGAGCTGATGTAGTTGCTCTGCGAACTCACCAGCTGCCAGGAGCCGTTACTCAGCTGCGTGTAGAGGTTTAGCGAGTAGTTAGCCGCCACGCCGATACTGTTTACTGAGCCGTAGACCGTATTACCCGTGCCAGCAACCGTTGCGCCGCCCGCCGTTGTAACCGCCACACCGGCCGGTACCGTACCGGCTATCGAACTGGTGTCGTTCGCCAGCAGATTACCGGTGACGGTGGCCGCCGTGGTCACCGCCAGCGTGGTGTAGTCTGACACCGTGCTCACGGTAGTGGTGGGCAGTACGCTGAGGTTGGTATTGGCGGCAAACAGCGTGGCCGCCGGGCCGTTATGCAGCGTTACCGTCAGCGTGGCGGAGGTTACCGTGCCGCTGGCGTCCCGCACTGAATAGGTAAAGGTATCCGTCGCCGGCAGCGTGTCGATATTCAGTCCCGCTTTCAGCGCATAGGTATAGTTGCCTCGCGCATCCAGGGTCAGCGTACCGTAGCTGCTGTTGATCGTGTAGCTTCCGCTGGCGCTGACCTGCAGCACGCCGAACTCACCGGCTACCTGCGTCATACCGGCCGCTCCCACCGTGGTTTCTGCCCCCAGAGCATTAGTGATAGTTAAGGTTCCGCTGTGCGTGCCGGCGCTGTCAGCCCAGATGCTGCCGCTCGCGTCATGCTCAGCGCTGCTGCTTTCCGCCAGCAGACTGGTCGCGCCGGCGCCAGCGGTGATGGTGTCATCGTAGGCGCTGCTGGTCAGCGTATCGTTACCGCCGGTTCCGTTAATGGTCGGGTGCAGCTCAATGGTGAAGCTGTGGCTGGTCAGGGTGCCGTCCCGGCCCGCCAGGGTGTAACTGAATACTTCCTTATGCGTAATGTTCTGGACGTTAACATCCGCATTGAGTGAGTAAGAAAGCACGGTGCTGCCATCAGAAGTATGGTCCACTTTCACGAAATCATTAATATTACTTGTGGAATCATTCCAGCCGATCAGCAGTTCACTGATATCAATCTTGTCTCCCTGGGCGACGTTAAAGTCGGTCCAGGTGTCGTGGCCGTTGCCGCCGGTGGCGTCAGCGCGATCCAGCAGATGGTAAACCAGCGTATCACAGATCCATCGATTATCCACCAGTCAGAATAGAGAAAGGGCACCTCCTGTGCCCGTGATGCTTCCCTGCGTCACACACCACTATGCCGTGTGGTTTTGGTGCGGTTGCTGCAGCAGCTCCTCCAGTGACACGTTAACGCCTTCCAGCGTGATCAGCTGCGTAGTGCTGTAGCCCGTCCCGCTACCGTCACGATCGATAGCTGCCCAGCGCCGGTTCGGCGACTTCGCCCGCGAGCGACGGCAGCTCCTGCTGCTGAACCAGCTCGCTTTGCGTAATAGATCCAGCGCGTATCAGCGTCTCACTGGCGGCACTAAGATGCGCACTGTAAAACAACAGAAAGCCCGCGCTTACTGCGGCGGGCAGAGAGGAACGGCGAAAAGGTGCGCCGGATTGCAGTGAGGGGCTGAAGCCGCTGCCGCTGTAACTGTTGCTATAGCCATTGTTCATGCCCGCACTGATTTGCGGATAATATTTTGCTTTTGCCACATCGACCTGATTCGCCTGCTCCAGCATGGTGCCAATCGCCTGCGCGATATCAGGATGCCACTGCACCGCACGCTGCACCGCCTGCTCAATTGTCAGGGTGTCCGGCATGCTGAGCTGATCGCGGGCAATCTTTACCAGCTGCTGATAGCCCTGCACCTGAACCAGTGCCGCTGCGGTATCGTGCGCCACGCTATCGATACTCACCAGCACGTTTGCCTGCTCCTGCGCCACGCCCGCCTCGGCAGAGCGCACCGAGCTGCTGACTTTGCCAAAGTCATAAAGCATCTGCGACACCGACAGCACAAGCTGGTCGCTGACCTGCTTTACCAGCGGCCAGCCCAGATAGGTGGCTAAGGTTGCGCGCCAGCGGTTAAGGCTCGCCTGATACTGCGTCAGGGTGGTGCGCGCGCCTTCAATACGCGCATCGGTCTGGGTCGCGTCGGAGAGCGAGGCCGCGCCCTCCTCATTACGCTGCCGCGCCAGTACGCCAATCCGGCTCAGGGTCGACTGACTACCGGCGTAGCGATCGTTGAGATAGTGGGTAACCTGCGGTTCCAGCGAGATAGTCGGCAGGTTCTGCGCGCTGGCGTTATCAAGTTTGGCCTGCGCCTGATTAGCCTGCGCCCACGCGGCCAGCACCGCCGGATTGGTTTTGTCATCCGCTTTGCCACTGGCGCAGCCGCGGGTCAGCGTTGCGGGAACCGCCAGACTCTGCGACAGGCTGAGCGCTTCATTCTGCGACTCGCTCAGCTGCTGACGCGCTTTCAGCCGTGCCGAATTTACCGCTGCGTTCGCCGCCTGTAGCGCGCTGGCGGCGGCGTCACGCGCGGCGGTGATCCCGCCGCCCTGATAAAGCGGCATCTMGACTTTGACAAAGGCAGAGTACTGCGTGCGGTCCAAGATCTGTCCGGTGCTGTAGAGGCAGTCGAGCTGCAGCGATCGCAGCTGGCTTACGGTCTGCTGTAGCGTAAAGCGGGTCTGCCACACCTCCTGTTCGGCATTCAGTACGTCCAGCAGCGGGCGCGTACCAAGCTGCAGATACTGATCCTGATAGAGCTGGCGGGTTTTCTCGCCCAGCGCCTGCTGGCGCCCCATGACCTGCCGCCATGATCATGCCCGGCGAACAGGGCAGCCGGTAGTGGGTGGCGATCTGAATAATGGCCGTGGCCCAGCCGTTAAGCGGCAGCTCGCCGCCGCTGGCGGACTGGCCCTCAGGTGCGTCCGGAATCGGTAATTGGGTCATGGCTGAATCTCCACGGTCTGGATGCGCTGGTTATTAAGCGTAAAGGCTGAACCAAAAGTGCACCCGAACGCGGTCATCACCATCAAACGCCGTCACCACGCCGACCTGGCCATCATCCAGCTCTACCGCCAGCGGCAGGCGCCAGCGCGTGATCTCCCGGCTCTCCTCTGCAAACAGCTGCAGCGACAGCCCCGCCTGACGTGCCAGATGGCGCAGCGCTTTATCGCGCGTCTGTTTGCCCTGCCACTCCCAGAAGGACGCCAGCATCACATAGCCGTAGGGACGCAGATCGTGCAGCACCAGCCGCCGCAGCCAGTCGGGGCGAACGGTGGCGAGATAGCGATCGACCCGGCTATCTTTCGCCGCCGCCACCGGTCGCAGCGCGGCCACCACGCGGAGGGCGGGCAGCAGATCGGTGAGCATCACCGGCGTCGGCTGTTCATCGCCGTCGGAGACGCGCATATCGGCGCGCTTGCCCAGCAGATCGGTGACGTGATCGCGGCCCACGCGCAGAATATAGGTAAATACCACCGAAATGATCACGCCAGCATAGAGGACATAGAGCGTGGGATAAGATTGCGCCGGGATCACCCGGTCATAGACCTGCATCGAAAACACAATCCCTACCAGCGCCAGCAGATTGATCATCCACGCCAGCTGTGGCGCGATAATCGCCATAACCAGCAGAAACAGCAGGAAAAATGGCATATCGACAATCGCCGTCACGGTGGTTGAGGTCACCATTTCCCGGATCGCCTCCAGTTCACGCAGCTGGGAGATAAAAGTGCCGGTAGAGCGCGGCACCACGCTGTTGCGCAGCCGCAGCGCATGACCAAACACCCGATTACGGATATAGCTGTTCCACTGCTGCAGAAAGCGATCTTCCGCCTGCATCAGCTTGATATCCTCCAGCCCCTGTACGCTCTCCACCAGCACTGCGTTACGCAGCGTGGACTCTTTCAGCGCCTGCTGCGCCAGCTTCGCCAGTTTTTTCTGGCTGAGCAGGCCCGGCAACACCATCAGCAGCACCGCCACCGGGGCGTACAGCGTTGCCATCGGCGCAATCATGCGCGAGGAGAGCAGCGACGCCGCGACAATCGCCCCGGTGGTGATATCGCCGTTGATCACCATCGGCGCGCCCACCACAATGACGCTGGCGTAAACCAGCCCCTGCACCGTTACGCCCCAGCTAATGAGCGAGTGCATCACCTTACGCATCGCCACGCCCGACTGCGCGGTGGTCAGGGATTTAATGCGCAGCGCCATGGTCAGCGAGTCGCTGTAGTAGCGAAACATAGCGTCGGTGAACTGATAGTGGCCAAACAGCACCGGACAGTGAATACGCGTCTCATCGCTGCTGTTCTCTACCGGCAGATTCATCAGGCCGTCGAGACTGGTTTTCGCCGCCCTGACCTGCTGCCAGCGCGCCAGTACGCCGCCGTGAAACAGGCGCGCGTTTTGCGTCAGCAGCCCGACGTTGCGCCGCACGTCGGCCACGTCAATGTGCGGCAGGCTGAGGTTATCAAGCCGCAGCTCACCGCTCACCAGATCCATGCCGCCCGCCATCGCCTGCAGCAGCGTGGATTTACCGGAGCCGTTGCGGCCCAGCACCGCAATACGCTCCCCAGGCTGAATGGCGCGCAGCAGCATGCGCGCCARCAGCAGCGACTGCCGCTGCCCGCCGGAGAGGCCGGTGCCCCCCTCCATGATCGGGTGATCCAGCCCCAGCGGCAGGCGGCGAATAAATTCCGCTCCGCCGCTCACCGTCAGCGCAGAGAAGATGGCGTCGTCGGTAGCGTGCGCCGCGCCGAGCGTCAGGTTTTCACGCAGCGTAATCTCTTTCGGACTGTCCATAACCAGCTGCCCCTCTTTCAGCACCAGTATCCGATCCACCAGCGACAGAATCGCGGCGCGATGCGTCGCCACGATCAGCGTGCGGCCGTTCAGCCATGCGCCGAGGCGCTCAATAAACTCTTTCTCCGTATGGTCGTCGAGCGCGGCGGTGGGTTCATCCAGCAGCACGATATTAGGAAAGCGCGACCAGCATCAGCGCGGCGCTGATAACAATCAGCCGCACCGCCCCGCTGTAGTGCGTTTCCGATTTCAGTTCGCCCAGCAGATCGTCTGACGCGTCTTTTTCAGCAGCCGTGACCAGCCGCAGTTTTGCCGGCAGCTGCTTCATGCGTTCACCTCCGGCAGATTTCCGCCGCTGCGCGCTGGCGGCAGCGCTGTCACCCACGCTTGACTGGGAACGGGTCGGATCGAGACGCGCCACCACCTCACCCGCCAGCACCTGATCGCCCTCATGCACGTACAGCTCCGTCAGAATACCGCCCTCCAGCGACTGCAGCACCTGCTCGCGCGAGCTGGGGATCACCTTGCCGGTCCCGGTTGAGACTTCATCCAGCACGCCAAACCACGCCCAGATGTTAGCCAGCGCCAGCGACGCGTTAAACTGCTTCGTCGCGTCGTTGAGCTGTGCCCGTTTAGTATTATAGAGACGGGTTTCTGCCGCGATCAGATCGGGCCAGCCGCTGAGCTCATCCGGAAAGGTCAGCCGGGTGTCGTTAACCTCTGCCCGCAGGCGTGACGCCGCCGCCAGCGCGGCGCGATAGCGTGCCGCGCTCCGTCCTTTAATCACTTCAGCGAGGCTGTCCGCTTCCGCGCTCGCTTTGGCCAGCTCTTCACGCGCCTGGACATAATATTGCGAACGCATATCGGTCAGCTTCAGCTCCAGATCGGATTTTTCACGCTGCAGGCGCAGCACCTCCACATTGCTGGCAGCCCCGCTCTTTGCCAGCCGCTGCGTAATCGCCAGCTCGCGCACCGCGCGCTGCCCCGGATGGATAAAGGCGATATCGCGCGGCGACAGGCGCGCCTCCACCAGCAGCCGGTCGTTGAGCGGGACAATGTTCATCAGCTCGCCGTTAGGCGGCACCACGCCACCGACCGTGGAGACTTTAATATTTTTAACGATGCCGCGCATCGGGGCGCGGATCGTCAGTCGCGTCACCGTATCTTCGACCGTGGAGACCATGCCGGGCGTGATAGAAAAGCGCCGGCCCGCTTTGTTCTGCACATAGTCGTTATCGGTGCGGATAAACACCCGATAGTAGTAGATCTCTGGTTTCACCTCATCCTGGATGGTATCCGGCGAGATGCTCTCCACTACGCCGTTGAGGCCGCCATAGATGGCGTAATCGTAGGCGGAGATCTTCACGCCTGATTACGGGTCAGGTATAAAAAAATCCCTTCCGCGTCGTTAAGCCCGACGAGGAAGGGATTGATGGCGTGATTATCGCCGGGAATATACTCCCCTGCAATCCTCATCCGCTTAGCGCTCGCGCATCGCCTCTTCAGCTTTATTAAACGGCTTGACCAGATAATCCATCACGGTTTTCTCTCCGGTTTTGATATCCCCCAGACGGCTGCCCGGACGGCCCGACGTAGCGGCGTCAAACGGCACACCGGTGATCACCCACTCAGCATCGCTGTCATACGGCTGGAAGTTGAGCGGAAAACGCATGAAGCCAAAGGCGTTGGAAACCAGGGAGTTGTCATACTGATTGCCCAGGGTGTTGTACATAATTCATCCTCTTTACGTCAGGCAGCACCGGGTCAGCATGCGCTTGCCGCTGGCCAGCAGTTTTTCCGCATGCGCCTGCAGTTTGTCTGAGAGATCCTGCGAGTCGCCAAATGCGTACACCAGGTCACCGCAGTCCACGACATTCAGGCGCTGACGCAGATCAAACTCCCACGGCCAGCGGCACCCTTCCCACGCCAGGTTAGTGGAGATCTGACGAATCGCGCCCGGCCGAATACCGATCTGCACCGAGTGCTGCGGATCGATCAGCCCCTCTTTTGGCGCAGTGAAAAACATGGTGCCGTGGTCAAACGTCGGGCCGTTAGAGTAGGTGTCGGTATGCGCATCAAAATGCACCAGCGCCATTTTGCCGAAATGCTTCGCGTGAGCGCGCAGCAGCGGCAGCGTAATGTAGTGGTCACCGCCAAATTCGCTGCTCAGGCCGCCAATCACCGGCGTGCCGGTGCCTGGCGCGTGCGCCGGATCGAGGCAGTCGATATCAAACGTCAGGTAGACCGGCAGGTCGCCCACGGTGCGCTTCACCTCGGCCAGAATATCATCCACGCTGCGATCGTTAACCTGCGCCGCGTCCAGCACGTTAAAGCCCAGACTCTTATCAAATTCAGTCATGCAGCCCTTCTCCCGGCGGGAGAAGGGCTGCCGCTATCAGCCTTTGTTCGCTGCCTGCACGTGCAGCATATCCAGCGCCAGCGTAGCCGCTGCCAGCGCGGTCAGATCGGCGTGATCGTAGCCCGGTGCCACCTCAACCAGATCCATGCCGACAATATTCATTCCCTGCAGGCCGCGCACCAGTTTGGTCGCTTTCAGTCGCAGGCAGATGACTACTCATATGATCTGCTGAAAAAGCGCGGCATTAACCCGCTCGGTTTAGCCACCAGCTTTGAGAAGCTGGCGAAGATGGATCAGGGGCATCAGAGTTCGATGTTTGACTCCCATCCTGATTCAGAAGCGCGCGCGCAGCATATCCGCGATCGTATCGCCGCAGACGGCAAATAAGCGCCTCAAGTGGAAGGCGTGCTGGGCCATGAGATGGGTCACGTCGCGCTGGGCCACACGCGTAAAGCGATGCAGGTTGCCTTTGCCACCGAAGCCGCACGCGGGGCTGCCGCCTCGGTCGGCGGTATTATTGGTTCGCTGTCGCAGTCGCAGCTGGGCGATATCGGCGAGAAGCTGGTTAACGCGCAGTTCTCGCAGACTCAGCATAAAGAGAATCAGGTCGCGGCGGCAAACAGCAGCTATCAGCAGCGTCTGAATAAGATCGCTGCCGCGCTGGGCGACAATATCAACGGCACGCCGGCGAACTACAAGGTGTACGTCACCAAAGATGTCAACGCCTGGGCGATGGCTAACGGCTGCATCCGCGTTTACAGCGGCCTGATGGAYATGATGACCGATAATCTTACGACGAGTTACTTAAAGGATGATGATATGAAAATCCGGGCTACGGTTACGGCAATCGGAGTGGCAGCGCTACTGAGCGGCTGTCAGGGGTTTGATAATAACGCGCTGCTGCAGTCGGGCGCGCAGGCCTATCAGGCCTATTCGCTCAGCGATGCGCAGGTAAAACAGCTGAGTGACCAGTCCTGTGCACAAATGAGTAATTAATCAGTTATAAGGCGAAGCGTGAAAGAAGTCGCCCATCAATGTACATGAAAATCGCCACAAAAGTACATGCATCCGCGTGCTAATTATCATGGCTGCGATTGCATTTTAAGCCGCGTCTGCTAGCAACCGCGAAACGGGCGCGCTATAAACATCGGGTTTATACATCTGGCCTGCTTTCAGGTGTCTGTTAGTTAACCGGGTTGTGGTTCAGGAAGTCGCGCCACAGCACTTCAGCGATATCCGCCATGCCCATCGGGGCACCCGGGTGTCCCGATTTAGCTTTCTGTACTGCGTCCATACTTAACGCACGAATGGCGTTGGCAAGCTCTTTACGAGAGGGCATGTTCTACTCCAGATCGGATTAAGGCTCCGCCGCGCTTAACGTATCACCCAGCGGGCCGGTTGTGGTTTCCACGCCTGGCGTGTAGCCATATTCCGGGTGACCTGGGGTTTTAGAGTGCAGCTGGCGGAAGTTCTGCAGCTCGCTCATTGGCAGATCGTAGCCGGCAAGGTGCAGCAGGCTGTAGATCAGCATAGAGCCATGCCCGTTCGAGAGCACGAAGCGGTCGCGGTCAGCCCACTGCGCGTCATAGAACGCGACCAGCTTGCCCAGCTTCAGCGTACCGGCAATAGAGCAGACTTCGTGAGAAATCCCTTCCATCATGCAGCCGTCGCCCATGAAAACATAGGTATGGTGGTCTACGATATCATGACCCGGACGGTTGAACTGTGCAGCCAGCGTGCGCTCGGCGATCGCAAAGCCCACGGCGTTGGCGATGCCCTGGAAACCGATAACGGTTTTACACATCAGCAGTGACGGCTTGTCAGAGACGCGCTTCGCCTCTTCCACCGCCTGTTTGATCGCTTCTGCGTCGTGACCATCCACGCCGCGCACAACATGCCAGCCGTAGGCTTCAAAACGTGCTGCGGTGTCGTCGGAGAACCAGCCATCAACGTGACCATCAATGGAGATACCGTTGTGCTTATAAGCTGCAAATTTCTCATTCCACGCTGACTCTTTCGCCTGGCCCGCCTCTCTGGCATCCCACTGCGCATAGATATCGGCCGGGATCTCAAACGGCGCGTGGCTCCAGCCCAGCTGCTTGCGCGTCAGCGCAATTTCATCGTCGCCCAGCGGCGCGCCGTGTGAATCGTGCGTGCCCGCTTTGTTAGGTGAACGATCGGCAGAACCACCGAGGAACTCCGGCAGCAGCTTGCCAAAAGCTTCAATCGCATTCTGCGAGGCTTTACGGCTGGCGATTTTAGCCGGGTTCGCCTGCAGCTGCTCAATAAACTGCTGCGACTCCGCCTGCCAGTTAGCCGGCAGCTCATTGTTAACGCGACGTGTAAACTCTTCAGCCAGCGCCGGGAAAGCCGCCATACGCGCTGCGTTGCGGGCATACTCAACAAACATCAGGAAGGTCGCGGTATAAGGCAGGAAACCGCCGTGCAGCGCAAGGCCGTTGGCAATCGCGGTCATACCAAACTCACGCACGCCGTAATGGATATAGTTACCCGCTGCGTCTTCATTGATCGGTTTAGAACCGGACCACATAGTCAGATTGCTGGGTGCCAGCGGGCCATCGACGCGCTCAATGGCATATTTCCACGCGACAGCAGACTCAACCTGGTCACAGGGACGCCACAGGCTCATGTTTGGCGTCGTACGCAGGCTGGCCATCTGCTCAACCGGCTGGTGCGTCGGGCCATCTTCACCCAGACCGATAGAGTCGTGGGTATAAACCATGATCTGACGGATCTTCATCAGCGCCGTGCGCACATTGCGGCCTTCGCTGCTGAGTTTGTCAGCGGCAGCTACCGCCAGCTCAACTTCAGAGCCGGTAGCGATCAGGATCAGTTCCGGCGTGCCGTTGCAATCTTTCAGCACATAGCCACCGCGTACCACATTTGCCAGCTGCTCAGCGGTACGATCCTGCTGCGCCAGGTTCTGGCGGGAGAAGATCAGCGCTGGAAACAGCAGCTCTGCCGGTGCAGATTCACCAAATGAGGTCATACCCACGACCGCACCGTGCAGGCCGGTATATTTAAACCAGTAATCGGCAATACCCGCTTCAATGGCAACGCGTGCGCCAACCGCTTTCGGCAGCACCGCTTCACGGTAGGCGGCATCCTGCTTATCAAACGCATCCGTTGATGGCATGGAGACCAAAGCGATTAATCGATTACTGCAGGAATAATTGAAACGTTTCAGGTGGAGAAGGCGAAGAAAATAAAACAGGGCGCGCATCAATGCGCACCCTGTGGTTCACAATATCTGATCTGGTAACCCGCCCTTTAAGGCGACTCCGGATTACAGAATAGATTTTGCGGTATTAACCACATTCTCAACGGTAAAGCCGAACTCTTGCTGCACCTCTGAAATGTGCCAGATACCTTGAGCGTTTCATGCCATTTTGTACAGGGAATTCTTACGCAGCGCCTGGAGCATTGCTGAGAGATATCCTGCTAACTGAAACGGTTCAGCCAGAATAAAGCATGCGAGGAATAACCGGAATGATTGCGATCAAGGATGGTGATGATTATTGGATCTGCGTCACAAAAATGTGCACGTCGAAGGCGAAGCGACCGTGGCTGGTATCATACTTCAGCAGATGCGCCATACCGGCGGCGTCTGCCAGCTCGTTAATCGCCACAACCGTAATTTCCGCCCGGCGTCCCGTTTCATAGAGCGCACGCAACACATTGCGCCCGATACGACCAAAGCCATTGATAGCAATACGAATGGTCATCGCTTTTCCTGCAGTGCCGCCYGGATGCGAAAACAGGACTTTTCTGGCGCCCGCCTGCAGATGCGCCTCGCCGTCGGCGCGGCTGCCGTAAACGCCGGTGCAATCCAGCACCACATCAACGTCCAGCTGCTGCCACGGCAGCGTGCCGATCTCAGCCTGATGCAGGATGCGGATGGTGTCTTCCCCTACCCACAGCAGATCGCGCTCCTGCAAGGCGTCGATCACCTGCTGATCGTGCATCGCTGAGTGGATCGTAGTCACGGTGCCGGACTCGATTCCGAAGGCATCATCCAGCAGCTTGATCACCGGAATAATGCAGTTGGTGGTACAGGATGCGTTAGACACAATGCGGTCAGTTTGTTTAAGAGCCTGTTCGTTTACGCCGAACACCACGGTTGCATCCAGATCGACCTCACACGCCTTTACCGCCGCCCGTACCGAGACGCTCAGATCAATCGCCGTCACGTTGATAGTGGGTACGCGCACCGCTATCGCTTCGAAGCGATCGTTGAATTTCGGAAAAATGCGGGTGATGCCGGCAGCCAGCCGCGTATCGACCGGAATGATCGACTGGCTCGCTGCACGGGTGCGGCGCAGATCGCTGTGATTCCGGTTAGCAAAGCCCCATTCGTTGTCACACCAGACCAGCGTCTTGATCAGGTGATGACCGCTGACCCGCGTCTGCGTACCATCAACGATGGCACTGTGCGGATCGTGGTTAAAATCTACTGAGACTAACGGTAATTCCGTATAGTCAACTATACCACGAAATGCCCCTGCTGATGCGTTTTGCAGCAGCGCATTGTCGTCAGATGTCACTTTTCCTTCTTTCACTGGCACGTTCAGATCGGCACGGATCAGAACACGCTTACCAGCAAGGTCCAGATCGGTCATCTTAATTACAGACATGGTGAATCCTCTCGTTGATTCTCGTAAGTTTTGCCAGACGCCATCCGCGTCTTACCTGAAACCGCTTGCGGCCATTGCTAACGTAGTATCGATCCCCACGCCGTCAAGATACTCTTTCGCCAGCGTAACCTGGGTACCGTTCAGTTTTTCTTTCAGATAGTTAACAACCGGCAGCAGCGAGAACTCTTCGTTATATTCACCTTCGGTCGGACGACCAAGGTGAGAGGTAACCATCACTTTCGCGCCCTGTTTCAGTGCCGCTTCGATGGTTGGCAGGGAAGCTCGGATACGTAGCGGGCCTGCGCAGGCGACTGGCGCAAACTTGCCCACGCCGTGAGTCGAAGCCTGCGCGCGGTGCGCGGTACCAAACGCATCCATTACAAAGATGTCACACAGCGCGGCATACTTCTTCGCCAGCGTCTCGTCATCTTTCTTTTCGCCTTTGTTGAAGCGCACGTTTTCCAGCACGACCAGCTCGCCCGCGCCGACTTGTGATTTACCGACCTTGTTGTCGATAGCCACAAAGGTGTTAGCGATGCCGCCGCCCACAATCACGGTATCCGCAATTTTTACCAGCGACTGCAGCACWTCAAATTTAGTCGATACTTTTGAACCGCCGACTACGGCAACCAGCGGACGCTCCGGGTTGCTCATGACTTTACCCAGCGCTTCCAGCTCAGCAGAGAGCTTCAGGATCTTCGCCATGTTCTGTGCGGTTTCATCACCGAAGTCCATAATCTCTTCGTTATCCTGCACTTCTGAAACCTTTTTCACGGTAGAAGGTGCAGTTTCAGAGAATTCCGTGCCTACGCGGGAATCGGTCGGCACCGGAATACCATACTGGTCACGCAGTGTTTTAGCCGCTTCAACGAAGTCCGGCTCATAGACACCGCCACCGGTTGAGATGTAAGAGATCTTCTCTTCGATACCGAACAGATCGATAGCCGCCAGCGTGTCGCCGCCGCCTGCTACAGAGAACGCGTCGCTTTCGGCAATTGCATTGGCCACAATTTCGGTGCCTTTACGGAAGTTAGGGAACTCAAAGACGCCTACCGGGCCGTTCCACAGAATGGTTTTAGCCTCTCTTACGAAATCAAAAATTTTAGACATGGTTGTGTCCCGTTTCGTTACCGTTCATTCCCGAAGGGAATGGGATTTATTTGCCCCGCTCGGGGCCAGTTTTAAGGCAGCGCCGGAGCGCTGCCCCCAGAATTACTGCTTAGCGCGCTCTTCCAGCATCGCCACCGCAGGCAGCTTTTTGCCTTCCACGAACTCCAGGAATATGAAACCTTTACCGGCGATAAATGCAGCACCGCCGTTAGAGAACTGAACGATGACCGGCGCTTTAACTTTGGCAGCAGCTTCCAGTACCGCGTTGATGGAGTCCGTGCCGACGCAGTTAACTGCAGGCAGAGCGAATTTGTGCTCCTTCGCTACCTTGAAGACTTTCTGAACGTCATCACCAGTGACAACGCCGGGTAAAGAGAACAGCGGCTTACCGGTTTTTTTGAAGTGCTCTTCACCGGCATCCAGCAGACCGTCGATCCACGGCAGCAGTTTTTTCGCACAGTGGTCAGTGTGCAGAATGACCGGCACACCATACTGCTCAGCCATCAGATGCACATGGTGCGCACCGGCGATAGCGCCGAAAATTGCCGCGCCCTGTGGTTTGTCGGTTCAGGCGTAATCCACATCTTCAGGCTGGGTGTAGAGGGCTGAAGCGTCCATATGACTGTTGTCCACGCCATCTTCTTCACCGCCGGTGCAGCCGAGTTCAATTTCCAGCGTCATGTCGATTTTCGCCATACGCGCCAGATATTTGCTGGAGATTTCGATATTCTCTTCCAGCGACTCTTCAGAGAGGTCGATCATGTGTACTGCGGAAGAGCCGGAACCGCCGTGGAACACGAAGTCCAGCGCGTTATGTTCCAGACCATGCTTCTCACACACATATTTCTGTGAGTCGCGCAGGATGGTTGGGGTCAGCTTCACGTTGCCTGGCTTGTACACGCCGTGCACGTTGCCGAAAGAGGCCGCGATAGTGAAACGCGGGCTGATTTTGCTCAGCTCGGTGCGTGCTGCACGCAGCCAGACGCGTGGATCGTAGTATTTCTTGTTCGGGCTATCCGGGCCGTTCGGGTTGCCCAGCTGCGACTGCAGGTACGCTTCGTTAGATTTGTAGTACTGCAGAATACCGTCCCAGGTTGCCCACTGGGTATCGGTATCGATGTTCATTTTGATCACACCGTAGCTGATTGACTCTTCAATCTCTACCTGCAGGTTGCTGGTACGTATGCGGCAAAGTATGGCGGGCTGGCGTGTGGTTTTGTCGGGAAGAGAGTACGGTGCCGCATCGTGAAAAGCACATAAAAAAGGCCCCAATGGGGCCTTTTTACTGCAGCGGACTTACAGTACGTCGACTGCGTTCAGCTCTTTGAACGCCTGCTCTAAGCGCACAACCATTGAAGATTTTTACGACATTTAAATCTTCCATTTGTCAGCCCTGTTGTTGAGTTTCCCGCAGGAAATTACAAAAACGGCCAGATTGACTCCGGCACTCCAGGCTTCAAGGTTAAACAAAAACAGCATGAAGCGCCAAAATTAAGCTGATTTAACATTGTATTGAGGGAAAAACGTACCGGAATTGATGCAGATTAGCGCAGCACAGTCGGACTAAGGCTGAGAGAAAATCTGCCACGGTCGCATCGATGTGGCGTGCCACCAGCAGACGATTCACGCCGTTTGAAACAATACGCGCGATAATCATACCCACGATAATAATCGCGATTGCTGCCACGATATTGACCGCATAGCTCAGGATCAGCGCCTGGTTACGCACCAGCCATCCACCTGCACTGTTAATGCCCCCACCGAGGTCAACAAATTCGCCGGTGCGGAATGGACGGAACGTTACCAGCAGTACCCCTGCGGCAAGGTTAGAGAGCGAGCCCTGCAGTGCCAGACCTACGGCCAGACCCGCCGCACCCAGCACGGCGATAACTGATGCGGTCTGTACACCCACCCGCCCCAGTGCTGCGATGATAGTAAATGCGATAACGCCATACCGCAGCAGATCGATTACCTGATCGACATCCGCATCGTACGCCACGCCGATAATAAATTCGTTGCGGCGGATCGGCTCACGGGAGAAGTTAACGATATTACTGGCGATGATTTTACCGTTAGGTACCACCACCATTTTACCGTCCGCGCTTTTCAGCGTGGTTGAGAAGATCTGCACATTCTGCACGGTCCCCATCACTTGCGGATAAGGGATGCCGATGCCGTGCGCATCCAGAGTACGCTTAAAGTTTTTCATCAGATCCCAGTAAACGTTCTGCAGGTCGCCGCTTTTGCTCCAGCAGCGCACGACAAAGTTCAGTGATGAAGCCGCCAGCTCGTTCAGGCCAATCTGAATACCCATATCTTTCAGCACGCGCTCATCCGCTTCCACCACCTCGGTTGAATAACCTGAAAAGAGAAGAGGATGGGCGCAGTATATCGGCCGGAAGTTATTAGCGGAAATTGAAATATTTAATCGGTCATTAGCGCTGTTAATAAGAAAGGCACCCGCAGGTGCCTTACGCTAAGGTTATTTTGTCAGGTTAACCGGCTGCTCCTGCGCCTCGCCCTTAACCTGGTGCAGATGCACATCCATGCGGTGACTGATGCAGCAGCGCGCTGCCGCCAAATATGCCGCCGCAGATCAGCGCAATGTCGCTCAGGGTACAGAGCGTGGCGGTCATCAGATGATAGTGGCGCCTGATGCCCTGATGCATAACAAAGGCGTTTTGCGGGCCCAGCGGCAAAATCAGTGCAGCGCCCAGCGCCAGCCCCTGCAGATAAATTGATAACACCACCACAAACGTATCCAGATAGACATGCGGATTGAGCCAGGTCACCGCCAGCATTGTGGCGATGATGCGCCAGCGCCCCTGTTTCAGCGCGCTGTCCTGCTCCGGCGCAATACCGCCGCGCCATGCGCTGTGTAACGCTCCCCAGCCATACCAGAGCAGAAACGCAACGCCTGCCCAGGTGATCAGCGTCAGCAGCACCTGGAAAGCGATAAGCCACATGACGCTGCCGACCAGCAGGTTGATGATGCGCTGCGCGCGCGCGGTGCGCAGCCGGGGCGACAGCCAGGCTGCCAGAAGCGCCAGACCATAAAACCAGAGTACAGAGGCGCTGACGGTGCCCAGCGCGAACCAGCGGCGGGCATCGGCGGAGGGCAGCTGACTGCCGAGGCTGCCCACGCCAGCTCACGCCCGCCAATGGCTCTGTCGCTGGAGACCAGATATTGCAGGCAGCGGATACCGTCAATCAGGCTCTGGTTAGGTTGAGAAGACATCGGTCACCTCCTGGCGCTAAAAACTCAATCTTAGCAGCCTCGTCGCGTCAATAATGCCCCCTGCGCGTTTTACTTTTTAATCCGTCAGCGCCTGATGCGCCAGATATCGTGCGGTGCATAGAGCTCCAGCTGCGGCAGCGCCTGCGCAAAGAGCGAAGAGCCCCGAATCGCCTGCGCCGCCAGCGCGTGAACCCCCGGCCCTGGCAGATAGCGACGCTGCTCATCCTGGACGGTGAGGCCGATCGACGCCATCGTCATCAGCAGGCGGTTAACGCGCGTGCTGTTCATACCCATCTGACGCGTCCACTGCGCCGCAGCAAAACGTGGCTGCAGCTGCACATCGGGCTCTGCGGCCAGCAGCGCCATGCCAATCACCGACTGCCACGCCGGCAGCATGCGAAATCCCGCCAGCGCCTGACTGGTACGGGTGCGTTCACCGGGTTCTGAGTGCCAGATATAGATGACCTGATCTTCCCACAGCACGCCCAGCGCCACCACACCGGTGATCTTCTGCGCCAGCGCTTTCAGCTGCGCCACCCGCTGCGCCAGATGCTCGTCATCCGTCTGCCAGATTTTAGCGAACGCCAGCGCCGCGCGATTATGATTGATCGGCAGCGCCATACCAATCTCACCATCATCTCGCTGCCAGATCAGATGATCGCTCTGTCGTTTGCGCGCCAGCAGAGGCGCCATCTGCGCGTCATCTGGTCGGGCTGGCAGGCGGCATGTTTAACTTTACCGGTGCGCTCTCCGCGATTGTGGTGCCGATTGCGATTGGCGCGCTGATCGACGGCAGTGATTTTGCTCCGGCGCTGATGTTTATCGCCGCCCTGGCGCTGGTGGGGATCGGCAGCTATCTGTTTATCGTTGGCCGCCCCGATGAAATTACTGCTCGCGATTATCTGATGCGGCGCGGCGTTTCAGCGAGCGTAGCGCGCAAGCTGCCGGTACTGCTCGGGCTGACGATGACGCTGTTTATTCTCGGCGCCAGCTACACGGATAACACCACGCTGATCGTGCTATTTATGTCGCTGGCTTTTTTCGGCAACGGGCTGGCAACCATTACCTGGGTTTTTGTCACCACGCTGGCGCGGCAGATGCTGTGTAACCGCAGACTGCTTGGCATCTGTCTGGGCCAGTTTTCTATTTCCGCTACCTTCTGGTTCTTTCTGACGTGGTTTCCGACCTATCTGGTCCGGTACCGGCATATGGATTTCATCAAAAGCGGCTATGTCGCCTCACTGCCTTATCTGGCGGCGTTTTGTGGCGTGCTGCTGGCGGGGTTTATCTTCGCATTTGGCTGGCGCGGGCTGTTCGCTATCACCGGCCTGACCGGCATTCTGTGGGCGGGCGTCTGGTTTGCGCTCTATCGCGAGCCTGGCGAACATAAACGCGTATCAGCCGCAGAGCGCGCCTGGCTGCTGGAGAATGGCGCGCTGCCCGATAGCACATCGGCGGGACGCACACCGCTACGCCTGAGCGACGTGCGCTGCGCCAGCAGCGTGGCGGCGCTGGTCGGGCTGCGGCTTGGCGTCGGCGCGCTTGAAGCGCCGGTGATGCCGGCGAACAACCGTATTATTTCCGGCTGGTTTCCCCTGCATGAGCGCGCCAGCGCCATTGGCATTTACTCCTCGGCGCAGTTTGCTGGTCTCGCCTGCGTTACGCCGCTGCTGTTTCATATTGAAGATAATCTGGCTGTGGCAGCGCCAGCGCTGAGCGCTGAGTTACAGCTCACGCCGCTGCAGATGGGGCTGATTTTTTCTGCGTTTGGCTGGATCTACGCCGCACTGCAAATCCCGGGCGGCTGGCTGATTGATCGACTCGGTGCGCGTATGGTGTATGGCGTGGCGATGATCGGCTGGTCGCTTATCACCCT
The DNA here is from genome assembly GCA_002939445.1 of Pantoea sp. BRM17. Classification (GTDB taxonomy): domain Bacteria; phylum Pseudomonadota; class Gammaproteobacteria; order Enterobacterales; family Enterobacteriaceae; genus Pantoea. Next base: position 206,543 of record PEFU01000002.1, read on the forward strand.
GCTGCACGGACTTATCACTACAGGGTTGCTAAAAACAGCATTGTGCGTTTCGCTAGATGGATACTCTCTGTTTCCAGGAACCCTGCCCATGGCGCACGATCCCTTAAGCTCTGGCGCGCCTGCTGCTGGCGTGCGCGTCGGGCGCACGCGTTTTCTGATGCTGGCACTGGTGTTTGTGAACATCATTATCAACTATATGGATCGCGTTACCATGCCCGACAGTGCGCCAGTGCTCATTGCGGCGACCAGCGCCAGTGCTTTCAGTTTCACAAACTCCTCCTTGGAAATCGGGTTACCGGCTGCCACTATGGCGAAACCGCTACTGCTTTACTATGCGTGATGCTCTGAGTTTGCGCAGAGAGAAAAGTTCGTTCGCGCTGCGTTTTAACCTGCTGCCGGCTGCACATCTTTCTTTTCGATACCGCTCTTTTGCAGAAAATCAAAATATTGCGCCACGCGCGCGTCAGCCTGTTTTTTAGCATCGGCGGCTTCTTTGGAGGCGACGCTGACCATAATTGAGAGCGTCGCCATATCCGGACGCGCATCAACGCTTGCCTGGCCGGAAGTGACCACGTGCGGTCCCTCAGGCACTTCTCCGGCCTATGCGTCTGCCACACCCAGCTCAACGGTGCGGATTTCGTTCAGGCCCGACTTCAGCGCGCCATCGAGCAGATCGTTCAGCTTATCCAGCTGACGCAGCGTCACTTCCACCTGGCGTACCGCGCGGTAGCCTTTCAGTACCGACTTACCCTCTTTGGTGTAGTCATATTCTGGCTGGGTGCTCAGGTTAGCTGCATCGAGCGTCTGCTGCGCGGTGGTATCGGCCGGCGCGGCGGCAGCTTTATACATGCGCGCCATCGGCATCGGCTGATAGTTGGCTACGTGATAGCGAACGCTGTAGACCGGGCCCAGCTTCGCGTTAAAGCCTTCTGCCAGCGCGCTGGCCTGCTGCGTCGCGTTAGCAATGGCGGCCTTACGCGCCTGCTCTTTATAGCTTTTAGTCGCCTGATGCGCAGCGTCACCGACGCGCTGATTGCTCACGGGCATCGGGTACTGCGTCAGGATGAGGTCACGGCCTGAGCATAGCGCAGCGGCAGATGCCGCTGCGGCTGTCAGCTATCAGGGCGTCGCGGCGTTCGGTTTAATTTCAAACACCACATCGACCTGATCGTCAAAGTGAATACTCTGCTGTTCATCGATCTGTCACCGGGCAGCGTACCCTGCCATATCGTTAACTCATCAGAGGCGTTTGTGCAGCTGGCGCGGCAGGGATCGGTCTGCTGTATGATCCCGCATCTGCAAATTGAGCGCGAACTGGCGCAGGGAGAACTGGTGGATCTGACACCGGGACTCTATCAGCGCCGGATGCTCTACTGGCACCGCTTTGCGCCAGAAGTGAGTATCCAGCCGCAGCCGCTGCCGAGCTGCCTGGTCGATCAGCTGGGAGCGCTCGACTATCYGTTTTGCGCCTCACCCGATTTTGCCGCCCGCTATTTCCCCAACGGCGTGACGCGATCTGCTTTGCTGAAGGCGCCGGCGGTAGCGTTTGACCATCTGGATGACATGCATCAGGCGTTTTTGCAGCAGAATTTGGAGGAGTGGCTGGGTGACGATCAGAGCGGGACCACGCCGCTGCTGCTCTCGCTGGCGGTCAACGCCGACAGCCTTGCTACCTGGCTGCTGCCGGCGCTGAAAGATGTACTGGCGGACTCCCCGGTGCGGCTGAATCTGCAGGTAGAAGATGAAACGCGTACGCAGGAACGTCTGCGCCGCGGTGAAGTGGTGGGCGCCCTGGATGCAGTGATTCGCGAGCGCGGCTTTGAACGCGCCGCACAGAAGCTTTGTATTACCCAGTCAGCCGTATCGCAGCGTATCAAACAGCTGGAAAACCTGTTTGGTCAGCCGCTGCTGGTGCGCACCGTTCCGCCCCGCCCGACTGAGCAGGGGCAGAAGCTGCTGGCGCTGCTGCATCAGGTAGAGCTGCTGGACTGCGACATCAAAGTGCGCATAGTATAAAACAACGCGCTGTAAAAGTGCGCGACTCACGCACCACCGATTTTTACCTTTGGAAGCCAGTCCGCAAAAATGCACCCGCCGCACAGCGCGGCCATTTTGTGGCATAGTACTTTCCACCCTGAACGAGAGAGAACAATAATGAAACGCCCGGATTACCGTACGCTTCAGGCCTCAGCTTCAGGGTGGAGGCTTCAGAGCTGGAGACCGCCCCCTCAATCTGGTGCTTCATGGTGGCCAGCGCGTCGATAAAATGCGCGGCCGTTGAGCCGGTGCCTACGCCAACAATGGTGCCTGGCTGCACATACTGCAGCGCCGCCCACCCTACCGCTTTTTTCAGTTCATCCTGGGTCATGGTATGTTTAAAACCTACAAGGATATCAACTTCTTTGGACGCATCCGCGATACAGATAAACTTCCGTGCGACCGCCGCCACAATCTTCTCGCGCGTCAGCGCCGCGCCGCCGCCCTTGATCATCTGCATATGCGGGTTGATCTCATCGGCACCATCGACATAGACCGCGATATCATCCACGTCGTTAAGATCGAAAACCGGTATGCCCAGCGATGCCACGCCCGCCAGCGCGTTGATGTTTTTTTCCATCGCGACAGGATCGAGGATCTGCAGATTGTGCACGTCGAGGATGATATTGCCATTAWCGGTCACCACCTGCTGCCGATACTCCGGCTGGCCACCAAGCTTAACCAGCTCGCGCGCGACATAGGCACGCGCCATCGGGATCACCTCAACCGGAAGCGGGAAACGGTAGAGCAGGAATCGGCTCTCCATGCTCTGTTTGTGACATAAGTCACCAAATTCAGGCTGATAAAGAAAAGCAGAATTAGCCGGGGGAAAAACGGCGCGTCAGGCGCGCCGGAGAGATCATTTGAGAATGGTTTTGACGCCATCCGGCGTGCCAATCAGCGCGACATCAGCGCCGCGCGTGGCAAACAGGCCGACCGTGCTTAATTTTGTCTTTATCCAGTGATACCTTTGCCATTTCCCGACCCTATTCAGAATTCAACGTGGAGTGCCATAAGATTACCTTCTGCCAAAATAACAAATTCTGGCAATGCGGCAATACAAACGATTGCGACCACGGCAGCACGCCCCGGCTTTCAGGCAGCACAAATCCATACAAAATCGCAGGATGCCGGGAGCAAGCGACCAGTTTTTCCGCTGCGGCGAAGATCTCTTCCGTGAGCTGGGTGCGGGAGCGGATACCGATAAAGTGCGCATCACGGACAGAGGCTTTCAGCGACTCCGCATCCAGCGCCCCTTTGTGAAACTCAATGTTGGTATAGCCTGCCGCGCGCAGATTCTCCAGCGCGCTCTGATGCACGCCCTCCACCAGCAGAAAGGTTGCCACTTTGTTCCAGATACCGCGATGCGCTTTGGCGTTCGCTTCCGGAATGCCGCGCAGCATCAGCAGCATCTCGCCAATCACCAGTTCAGCCACGGAGCGGGTGTTGGAGAAAGGCGCGTTAAAGACCGGAATACCGCGCCGGGCGGCGGCGTTGAGATCGACCTGATTGGTGCCGATACAGAAGCAGCCGACCTGCAGGCTGACCACATCACTCATATTGAGCAGATCCGACAGGTGACGTACCTGCGTGGCGTTCCCCAGCGGCAGCTTGTTTTCAATATCGTAAAAGAAAACGTGCATCCCCAGGCCTTCAGCCAGCACGCCGAGCTGCATGCCGATATGACCATAACCAATGATACCCAGCTTTTTGCCGCGCGCTTCATAGGAGCCTGGATCGCTGTTGGTTGCCGGTTCGGTCGGGAAGACGTCAATAGCCGCACCCGCCAGATGTTTGCTGGAGAGCGCATGGCACAGCGCCGGAATATCGATAACGGTGCCGCGTGCGGCGTTGATCAGCAGCGCGCCCGGCTTCATCAGCGCCAGCTCTTCCGCGCCAATCATGTTCTGGGTTGAAGCGGTCTCCGGCACGAGACGGCTGGCGCTGGCACCGTGCATCGGCAGTGATACCTCCGGAAAATTAACCGCAGAGAGCGTCGAGCCGTTGTCGGAGTATTTTGCCAGCTTACCCGAGACTTCCAGGCCGATATTCTCCTGCGCTTCCTGCGTTGAACCGCCAATGTGCGGCGTCAGAATAACGTTATCAAACTCGCACAGCGGTGAATTAAAGGCGCGCATAGTGCCCGGAATAGCGCGCATGAGCTGCAGCGCTTTATCCGCCACATCTTTTTCCGCATCGATATCAATCACCACGTAACCAAGCTGTGGCGAGGTCTGCAGGAACTGCGCCGCGATATTGATATTCTGCTCAGCGAAAATCTGGTTGATGGCGGTAAGAATGCCCGGACGGTTTTCGTGAATGTGCAGGACGATCGCACGCTGCAGAACTGGCAGCGCCACGGCTGTCTGCCGATTGGCATTGCCCACGACTGCCAGCGCGTTGAGGCGCTGCCGACAGCCGCATGGGACATCCCGCTACCCGCCGTGCTGACGCCGGCAAAGCTGTGGCAGTGGGATGCTTCGTTCTGACGGGCATATGCCCGTCACCAATCAGTAAAGCAGGCGATGCATCCGTTTGCGCCAGGCAACTTGCTGTTTTTGCGTTATACCCCTGAGACGCAGCTGGTCATGAATAAGCTGCGCATTCCGGAGCCGCCACTGGATATTACGCAGATGACGACGCTGGATCGACTGGATGTCATGCTGGTTCCGCTGGTGGCGTTTGATGAGAGTGGACAACGGCTGGGGATGGGCGGCGGCTTTGCCAAAACGTACGGCGATGTCGATCAGCGGCATGCTGGTTAAGCGAAGCGCCATAGCGGATAAAGTCAGGCGGCGTTTGCGCGTGTAGTGCGGCACTCCCACTCCACCACCTCTCCACTCAGACGAATTTCCGGCTTCTCGGCGAGCCGTGTTTTAACCCACGGGCGCGGCGCAGAGATGCGGCTGTGAAAAGCTTTCATGCGCATTTCCGGAATACGACGATAGGCGCCAGGCGTCAGCGAGAAATGGCTTTTGAACACGCGGGTAAAATTTTGCTGATTGTCGATCACATGCTGCGGCAGAACGTCAGCGTGCTCACTCTCCAGCGCCTGAAACAGGCTGATATGCTGCTGATCGAGCGAGCTCACGCCGGGACTGAACTGAAAACCGAGCCAGCCGCGCGTGGCGTGCTGTCCGGCAAAGGCGATAAAGTCGCGTGTATGCTGCGCCACAATATGATTGTGATGGTCAATATATTCGCCAACAATATGAAAGGTGCCCTGCAGCAGCTGCGGCGTACTGTATTTCAAATCGAGCCTGAGCAGATCTTTACCGAGCCGGCGTGCCACGCCGAGCGCGGGCAGATGGTTGTAGTAAATCTCGGCGGTGAAGGCGTTGATCTCTTCCGGCGCGCCATGCCAGTCGATCTCTGCATACAGCCCGCTCTCGCCGGTCCAGTTCTCATTTAGGGTTTCATTTAAAGATCCGGAGCGGATCGGGAATGCAGAGAGCCATCCAGCCTGATGCTGCGCTGCCAGCACATGGCGCGGCAGGTCAGGCTTCGGAGCAGAATTTTACGCCGCTACCGGCGCAGGGTTTATAAAATTGTGCGGTTTGTCACATTTAGCCGCACAATTTGCTGATTATTCCAGTGCTACCGTGCTGCAGCAGAGAGAAACGTTCTCACTGTTTTCATACTGAGGCAGTGCGTTATCACCCACAATTTCCTGCTGAGCACAGCGCTGCTGGTGCGGATGCAGGCCACCGGGGGGTGAAATGGCTCAGCCATTTGCGCACCGGCCAGCGATGAAAAAACGGCAAGCGCCGCGGACAAGAACAACGGTAAAAGTCGCATGATGGCACGACTCTTTTTCTGTGACAATTCACTTCTCCCGGCAGCGGCAGCAGCGCACTCCGCCTGTGCCGCCACGCTAAATTAATGTAAATAATTCTCATTACGTGGCGAAACGATAGCGGTGACCGCGCCGGGAAACAATGTCGAAAAATGCGGTTGCCGCATTAGCRGAGAGCGGCGGCAAGTGTCAGGCGTGCAGATATCACTCAGCTGCGGCAGCGCAACATCGCAGCCCGGCCCGGAGGGAAAAAAGACTTTGATGTGATCGTCAAACGAGGGGGAATGAAAGCCTGCCAGATCGGCCCCGGTAAATACAATGCGCCAGAAGACGCCGGCAACACGGGTTTTGCTGGCTACCGTCAGATGACGAAAGCGCAGCTCATTACGCACTCGCTGCGGATCCACCGGCATAATGCAGGAGCCGCGCGGCCCGCCCATCGCGATCCGGTCGCCAGGCTTAGCCGCAGCTGCCCAGCCGCTCGCCACTCCGTCATCATGCATATAGAAATCGAGCGTCAGAGAGTCGACGCCGTTAAACGCCAGCGGCGTGTAGTCACGCGCGGCGGGACGCACGCCCTCAGGCCAGACGATGCCCTCTTGCGCTGGCGTAGTGGTCGCCATACGGTTGCTGCCCAGCCAGTGGACGGTAACGCCCTCCATCTCTTCCAGATAGTCGTGTCCGATAGCGGCATCCGTAAACGCCAGCAGGTGAACGTGCTGCGCCTGCAGCTCCGCATAGCGCCGCTTAAAAGCAGGCAGCCCGGTTTCATCGCAGACATACACCTGGCAGGCGTAGGGCAGCGGGATATCTGCCGCTGCTTACTTTTCAGGTGACTTTTGATGCCAGTAGGCGACGGCGCGGACAAAGTCCGTATCCGCGCCGCGCTGCTGCGTAAAATAGTCGCTGAGCTGCTTCACCGCATTGCCTTCTCCGGTCAGCCAGACAAAATAGTCATCGCCGGTAAAATCGATGGCAGCCAGTTCTGCCGTCAGGCGACGATCTCAGCGCGGTCACGCTGCAGCCTGGTACCGGCGGCGTCTTTGAGATCAGCGTGGATGGTCAGGTTATCTGGGAGCGCAAACGCGACGGCGGTTTTCCGGATGCGGTCACGCTGAAACAGCGCGTGCGCGACTACTGCTGGCCGGATCGTTCGCTGGGTCATGCCGACAAACGGCGCTAGCGCCGCTCGCCACCCGCATCATCCCGCTCAGCGAAGCGCAGGAAGGTGCCAAACAGCTGCTGGCGGGCAACGTGCGCGGCCGGCTGATAGTGGATTGCCGTCAGGGAGTTAACGATGTCTAAGCCCGCGATTACCCTGCACTACTGCACCCAGTGCAACTGGATGCTGCGTTCAGCGTGGATGGCTCAGGAGCTGCTGCAGACGTTCATGCAGGGATGCGGCGCGACGGCGTGGTGGCCGCGTGCGGAATGGCGCAGGGACTGGATCTGCCGGGCAGCGTGGCCCCCTTTATTCTGCGCGGCGTCACGCTGACCGGTATCGATAGCGTCATGTGTCCGCAGCCGCTGCGCCAGCAGGTGTGGCAGCGGCTGGCAGAACAGGCCGACAGCGCGCTGCTGCAACAGATCAGACTGCTGGCTCGCCTGGGATATGAGGTGGTCGCCGCCAGCGGACGCACAGCTGAGCGCGACTACCTGTGCAATACGCTGGGCGCCACAGCGGTAATCGATCGTGCTRAACTCAGCGAACCGGGTAAACCGCTGGCAAAAGAGCGCTGGGCTGCCGCCATTGATACCGTGGGCAGCCATACGCTGGCCAACGTGCTCGCGCAGAAAGCCAGCGTCTCCGGCGACTGGCTGGTCAGCGTGCCGGATGCGCTCAGTCCGCAGCAGACGATGGCGATAGGCACCGCCGGCTTTACCGCGATGCTCTGCGTGATGGCGCTGGAAAAACAGGGCATCACCCCGCAGCACGGCCCGGTGCTGGTAACGGGAGCCAGCGGCGGCGTAGGCAGTTTTGCGGTCGATATCAGCTACTCCACGCTGAATTACAAAGATGCGCTCGCCATCTGCAACAAAGGGCCGATCGTACGCCAGTTTCCCATGGTGCCAGGCATCGACTTTGTGGGCCGCGTGACCCACAGCCGCCATCCGGCGTGGCAGCAAAACGATCTGGCGCTGCTGACCGGCTGGGGCGTGGGTGAAAAGCACTGGGGAGGACTGCCGGTGCAGGACACCCGCCGGTCGCGATAATGGCATTTTTTGCTGCCGCTCACAATCAGGGGTACTATTGGCTGCACACTTCCCATCGCCGGAGGCGGCATGTTCAAAGCATTAGTCATTGAAAATGATGCGCAGGGGTATCGCACCTCCCTGCAGGATCTCTCCGAGCAACAGCTTCCCGATCGGGATGTTATCCTTGCGTATCCGCCAGCGAGAGCACCACCGCGGCAACGTCGGTAAAGTCAGTCGTGTCGAGCGTCACGACATCGCGGGTGGTATTCAGGCTCAGGCCCGGCGCAATTGCCACGCTGGCAGCTATTTTCAATGGGTTCATAACTCAAATCCCCGGCATAACAGGATGAGTGGGTGCCAGTGGCACAGAAAGGAACGGCGTGGTCAGGGTATCAAAGAAAGGCGGCAGCAGTGCGGCCTCATACTGCTGCGCAGCCTGCTCCAGCGCCTGCCACTCTTCAGCTGCGCCGTTGATTTCTCCGGTCACGCCAGGCAGATCCAGCACTGCGGTATCAAACGCGTTAGCCACAAATACCGGCAGGTTAAATCCGGTCTGGCGCAGCAGCATCAGTACGCCGCTGCACTTTTGCGCATCTTTCGCCGAGCCTTCATGGATTAGCAGATCGCCCAGCCGGACATCTGCATTACACATATCAGAGCGGAACAGGTTTTCACCATAAAATTCATAAAACTGCCGCCCGGCGGGATGGCGGCGGAAAAACGCCCCGCCCTGATGGCCCGGGCAGGCGAAGGTGCTGTTCTGCATATCGACGTAGCGCTGATTACGTGCCGCCTCCAGGTAGACTGGCGTGGCGCCCGCCTGCAGCAGCGCGCCGTGATGGTTGGATTTATGATTATTGCGATCGAACAGAACCAGGTCGCCGCGCGTCAGCAGCGCATTGGTGACGACTTTATTAGCGCTTGATGTTCCGTTCAGCACAAAATAGGTTTTGTCGGCGTTAAAAAMGCGGGCTGCACTGTAGTCGCACAGATGACCGATGCGGTCCACCACCTGACGCGCGTTGTAAACGGTGCCGTCATAGGTGCCAAGCTGGATAATCGCCAGCCGGAATGGCCGCGCCTGCCTGGCGCGTTCAGGATTAACCTTTGCGATCTCTGCCCGCAGATAGCTTTCATCGAAACAGTGCGCGTCGATGCCGCCAATCAGGCCAAACTAAAAGCGCTGCTGACCACGGATATGATTATCCTTTTTATGGATCTGTGAGGTCTGCGAAAAGCCCGCCAGCTGTTTGTGTACTGACTGGGTGACAAAGATCCCCGGATCGTCTTCCGTCAGGGTAAGCGTCAGCGGTGAACCCGCCGCCATCAGCGGAATAAACTGTTCATAGCCGAGCCACGCGGAGTCAAACAGAGGAAACGGTTTAATCATGGTGCAGCGCTGCAGGATCGCTTTACGCGCATCAATGCCCTGTATGACGCAGTCGTGCCACAGGCTGCGTCCTGCCTCGCCCTGGTGCATACGCGCGTTGATATCCAGCGCGGCAAACAGCGGATAAAACGGGCTGGTTGAGGCGTGCAGCATAAAGGCGTTGTTCAGCCGCTTATGCGGGTCGCTGTACGCGCCGCTGCGTGCGTCGATGCCCGGCGTGGTAAGCAGCAGCTTGCAGGGGTCAATCTGATACTGGCCCGGCGCATAGCCGCTGAAGCCGTGCCACTCTGCGTCGGGCTCAAAGCTAAAGTAAGCCGGATCGCGGGCGATAGCGGCGCTGTCTGCCTGCTGCCACGGCGCGCCGTGTACCTGAGCAGGCATCGGCAGCACTTCCGCCAGCGGCGCATCTTCGCGCACCTGCTGTTCAAACTGCTCCAGCATCGCCACCAGATGCGCCATCTTCTCCGCGCTTTCTGCCGGCGTCAGCAGGAACAGAATGGAGTTGAGATCGCACTTCTCCGGCACGATGCCGTTCTCACGCAGATAGTTCGCCAGTATGGTGGCCGGAATGCCAAAGGGCACCAGCTCCACTTCACCGCGGATATAAGCCTGATGCGCATCCTGCGGATTGACCGCTACCGGCGGGAAACAGTCAGCGCGGAACATCGCTTTCTGCAGATCTTTAACGGCAAAACTGACGTAGAGATTGTGCATCTCCTGACAGAGGCGGCGCAGCGTATAGCCGCGATAGCGCTCCGCATGCTTGCGATACAGGCAGCCGCTGCTCTGTTCCGCGATATAAACACCCTGCAGCTCCGGTGAAAAGCCCGGCAGCTGGTTGATGCCCGCTTCCAGCGCGAGGAAGTAGCGCTGTACCGCCCCGCCCCACACCTCGCCGGGCACGACGCACAGCACGCCCGGTGGATAAGGTAGTGCCCCTTCCGCCGCGATGCGCCCTTCCGCTTCTGCGACCAAACGATATGTCGCCAGCCGATGTCTACCAGACGCTGACCAGCCGCCATCCTTCTGCCGAGTCGCGTCGTTATCTCTATAAAGTTAACCAGGCGCAGCGCAGCTATCACCGCTATTAAATGCGCCGGATTGTCGCGCCCTGCCCGATCGGGTCAGGGCGCGATACGCTCAGGTCAGCATATTCGCCACCAGCTGCTTAGAGCCGCAGTTATCTGCTGGACCCGGAAAACAACATCGATGCCGGTACGGCTTATCTGTCGCTGCTGCAGAAAAGCTATCTGGGCGGCATTCAGGATCCCACTTCGCGTCGCTATGCGGTGATCACCGCGTATAACGGCGGTGCCGGCAGCGTACTGCGCGTCTTCTCCAGCGATAAAGATCGCGCATTTTCGCTGATCCATAAGTATCTGCCGATGGTGCGCAAATCTGCTGAGCAGTATGGTGTCGATGCCTCACTGATTCTGGCGATTATGCAGACCGAATCGAGCTTTAACCCCTATGCGGTCAGCCACGCTGATGCGCTGGGGCTGATGCAGGTGGTGCAGCATACTGCCGGCGTTGACGTCTTCCGCATGAAAGGTAAATGGGGCAAGCCTGATATTAAGATTAGTAAAGAGCCGCTGCTGTATGGCCAGGTGCTGGATAATACCGGGCAGCCGATCCGCTGGCAGGGGCGCGCCGCCAGCTTTGCGGACTACCTGATCCAGAACAAACTGCAAAAACGCACCGCCGGGCTGCATGTGATCTGGTCGGTAACCATTCCGATGGTGCCGAACCATCTCGACAAGCGTGCGCTTATCGCCGGGCCGAAAGATTATGTGAAGTACAGTGACAGCTACTACACCCGCAGTCACATCAACTTCGACAAGGGTAGTATCACCATTGAGACCATCTCCGGTACCGATCCCATGGCCAGCCTGCGCCAGGCGATCGTCACCACCCTGCTGATCGGCGACGATCCGGGCAATGTCGATCTCTACTCTGACGCCAAGCTTTTTTGAGTCAGGCACAGATTCACGATGAATAAAAAACTGATAGCCCTGCTGGCGATCGCGCCGCTATTAATCTCCTGCTCCGGACAAAAAAAATCGCAGTATCACGAAGAGTGGGTTAAAGATACCAACGGCTTTGACATTCTGATGGGACAGTTTGCCGCCAATATTGAAAATATCTGGGGCATTAATGAAGTCTCTAAAGAAGCCTGGCAGCAGTGGATGTCGAAACAGACCATGTTGATCAACGAGAAAAAGCTTAACATGATGAATCCGGAAGATCGCAAAGTGCTGGAAAAGGAGATGGTCAATTTCCTGTTTGAAGGCAAAGATGTGCATATCGAAGGTTTTACCCCGCCAGAAAAATAACCGTTCCGGGCCTTCCTTTGAGGCCCAAGTGGGCCTTGCTGCCCCGGTAGAGCGTTTACTGCATGAATTACGCCATCCGCAGCAGCTGTCACTGTCATCGCGCGCGATCGAAGAGGAAGAGTAATGAGCCGCACCATTTTTTGTACCTATCTGCAACGTGACGCTGAAGGCCAGGACTTTCAGCTCTATCCCGGCGAGCTGGGCAAGCGCATCTATAATGAGATGGTTTAGCAGCGAGGATGCACTGCGGGAGTGGCWGACACAGCACGGTATTAGCGGCAATCTGCAGCAGCTGACGGCATTTCGCCACACCTTTAGCCATTTCCATCTGGATATTGTGCCGATGTGGCTGGCAGAGCCATCCGCCGGGTCGCTGATGGATGAAGCGGGCGGTCTCTGGTATAACTTAGCGCAACCACCGTTAAAGTGCGAAATCTGCCCGCTCAATAGCGGCTGCGAGGCGTATGCCAGCCAGAGCTGGGCTGACTATCCGGGCAAAAAGCCCAAAGTCACTCTGCCGGTGCGCAGCGGCTGGTTTTTACTGATGCAGAATGGCGATAATGTCTGGCTGGCGCAGCGCCCGCCCACGGGACTGTGGGGCGGCCTTTACTGCTTTCCGCGCCTGCATTTTCCGATTCTGGATGGCAACGTCAAACGCGTGCTGGCGCGCTGCTACGCCATAGGCGGCTGGCCTGGCAAAAAAGAGGTTGAAAAGCAGCTGTGGCAGATCAGCGAAGCAGTGACGCCAGCGCAGGGTGTCAGCCAGTTTAATCAGGCGATGATGGATCTCGGCGCGCTGGTCTGCACCCGTTCACGGCCTGCTGCCGCGCCGCTGGATGAAGTGCTGCATCTCTGGACCGGCCTCGGCTACTATGCGCGGGCGCGCAACCTGCATAAAGCGGCTAAACAGGTCGTGGATCAGCACGGCGGTGAGTTCCCGCCGGACTTCACGGCAATTGCTGCTCTGCCGGGCGTGGGTCGCTCGACCGCCGGGGCGATCCTTTCACTGTCGCTTGATATGATGCAGGCGTCGCAATTCGCGCAACAGGTGCTGAAGTGGTATGACCGCTTTGGCCGTAAAACGCTGCCGTGGCAGCTGGAAAAGACGCCCTACAAAGTGTGGCTTTCAGAGGTCATGCTGCAGCAGACGCAGGTTGCCACGGTTATTCCCTATTTTGAACGTTTTATGGCGCGCTTCCCCACCGTGCGCGATCTCCGCCCGTTTTCATCAAATTCCGGAGTGATGACGTCATTTATCATGTTGAAGCCTGCTGGTTAGCCTGTTCGGGGAAACGGGCATTATGCAAAGTTAAAGGTCAGAAGCAAGCCTTTGCAATCTTCCGGTTTACACCCCTGACGCTCTGTGCTGCAATTCCTGCCTGATTGTAGAGTAAACACGGAAAATTTCCTTCCCATGGTGACCAGCGAGGCGCCCATACCAAAACCGATCTCCAGCACCAGCGGTGCGTCGCGCCCGAACAGCGCGGTCATGTCCAGCGGCGCGGGCTGATACTCAACGCCCATCACCGGCCAGTATTGATCCAGCGCGAGCTGTTGGCCTTTCGTTAACCGCCCCTGGCGGCGTACGAAGCTGCGGATACGGCGCAGCGGGTGCCACGGATCCGGGAAGAAAAGCTGCACCATGCGCAGAGAGTTATCCGGGATCATATGCTCCAGCACTTCTACCGCGTCATGGCACATGACCCGCAGATTCTCTACGCCCGCTTCCTTCGCAGATGCCAGGCAGGCACCTACGCCCGGCGCATGCACTTCAATGCCCAGGAAGTTCTGCTGCGGATTATTTTGCGACGTCTCGGGACGCGGCACGTAATCCTGGGTGGCTGACTGATTAACGTAACCCGCTACGCTGTTCATCACCTCCAGCATATGGGTCGCGTAATCTTCCCAGTCGGTGGCCATATGAAACACGCCGCCAAGCTTCAGCTTACGATGCACCAGTTCAGCAAACGGCGCCTGCACGATACGGCGTTTATTGTGACGCGCTTCCATCAATCTGCTCTTCAGTGGTTCCCTCGGCAAAACGCCATGCTACGGAAAAACCCAGCTCCTGAAACTCATCGATATGCAGTTTCTTACGTAAACGACGACTACGCTGTACGGCCATTATTTTACCCTCTCAAACATCAGATCCCACACGCCATGGCCCAGTCGCTGCCCACGCTGCTCAAATTTAGTCAATGGACCAGACGTCGAAGAGTTCCGTTATCTGGATATCAGACAATTCACGCCCTTCCAGCCACTTGCACACCAGTTCACGATGCTCATCGGTGCACTTTCCGGTCTGCTGCATGCAGACCAGGCCTTCCCATACCAGATAACCACTGCCGTCATAAGCCAGACCGTTTGGATCGATCACCTCAGTGATAAACTGATCCAGCGTGGGTCAGCAGTAGCGCGGCGAACAGAGCCTTACGAATCATGAGATCTCCTGAATGTGCTGTGCGGGGTGGGTATTGTGCGGCCAATGGCGCGGGCGCCATGAATGGCGCCCCTGCGGCAAATTACATTGTAGGGGGCGCAGTGCAGTACAGGGCGCGCAGAAATGCGCACCCGCATGTCGCACTACAACTTAGTCCCACGAGCGCGCTCTGGTAATCAATCGCCTGCTGACGTGCCGCGTTATCAACGGTAACCGTTTTGCCGTTAAAGGTGACATCACCCTGTGGGGTCATCGTGAGATTGCCGTTGCTGCCGACAACCTGAACGCTTTGTGGGGTGATCACCACATCATCCTGCGGATTAACGCTGCACTGGTAGTCAGCGTGTGCCTGCGCTGCGTGGTGGAACGTCAGGCCATCCTGGCGCTGCTCAATGATGCGATTCATCTGCTGCTTCAGCTGGCCATCCAGCGTGGTCAGGCGGTTGCGCACATTGCTGTCGCTGCCCAGTTTCTCAACGATCACTTTATCCAGTGCGGCGCGCCCGCGTTCAAGGCGCGTTTTTGCGCCGTTGCTGACCCACGGCAAATCGCGACGCAAATCGCGCTCCTGGTTGTTCCATTCAGTCTGAATCGACTGCTGCAGACCACCCAGATTGCCCATCAGCGCCTGCAGCGGATTACTGCCGCTGGTCGCCTGCCGCGTGCCCATCTCATTCAGGCTATCCTGCAGTACGCCGCCCAGCGTGCTCTGTACCAGCTTCTGTCCGTCAGCGCGCACCTGGTTTATTGCCTGCCTATGTCACTGAGAGCGCCAGCGAGTGGCAGATCACCGAGAAAGGCAAACTGTTCCTGAATTCGTTGCTGGAACTGTTTATGTAATCAGAGCGGCCCGGTGGCCGCTCTTTTTTTGCTAGTTAATACTCTTCACCAGCGTTTTACGCTGGTTTTCCAGCGCGATGACCCGGTTGCAGACCTCATGGCCAAAGTTCTGCAACCCGTCATCCGCGCGGCTTTATGAAGGGCAACTATCTTGATAAGCAACATGAAGTGGCGGACGAAGATAAGCCGTTTGAGTTCTTTATGAACCGGTTCCGCCTGCTGGAAGCGGCGCCGCGCGCGGAGTTTCAGCGTTATACCGGGCTGGATGAACAGACGATCCGCCCGCAGATGGAGCAGGCTATCACCGCAGTGTGGGATATCTACGAGCAGGGGCACCAGCTGCTGACGGCTGCCGGCTATCAGCAGTATGAAACCTCAGCCTACGCGAAGCCGGGCTATCGCTGTGAGCACAATCTCAACTACTGGCGCTTCGGTGATTATCTCGGTATCGGCTGCGGGGCGCACGGTAAGCTGACGCAGGCGGATGGCCGCATTGTGCGGACGGTCAAGGCCGCCGCGCTCGGGCTGCGCAGTTTTAATCTGGATCTGATGCATGGCCTGCCTGACCAGTCGCTGGAAGAGGCGCTGGACGATCTCCGTCAGGCAATTGCGCTTAACCCGCCGCATCTCTCCTGGTATCAGCTAACCATTGAGCCGAACACGCTGTTTRGCTCACGACCACCGCAGCTGCCGGATGATGATGCGCAGGTGCGCCTGCCGCTGGCGGCTGATGCAGAGATCACCATGGAAGCAAATCCCGGCACGGTGGAAGCCGATCGCTTCAGCGGCTACCAGGCTGCGGGGATCAATCGCATTTCCATCGGCGTGCAGAGTTTCAGTCCGCAGAAGCTGGAGCGGCTGGGGCGTATTCATGGACCGCAGGAGGCGAAACGCGCCGCCGAACCGTGCCCCTACTGCGACTTCAACTCACACGCGCTGAAAGGGGAAGTCCCGCATCTGGAGTATGTGCAGCACCTGCTGCAGGATCTTGAGCAGGATCTGCCTCTGACCGCCGGACGCGAGGTACGCACCATCTTTATTGGCGGCGGCACGCCGAGCCTGCTGAGCAGCCACGCGATGCAGACGCTGATGGATGGCGTACTGCCGGTGAAGGCGGCTTTGGCTACGATCCCATCTTCTTTGTACCGGAAGCGGGTAAAACCGCCGCTGAACTGAGCAAAGAGGATAAGCGTGCCCTCTCCCACCGGGGTAAAGCGTTAACGCTGCTGCTGGACGCGATGCGCAATGGCTGAGTTACCGCCGCTGAGCCTCTACATCCATATTCCGTGGTGCGTACAGACATCTACTCCGCGCGCTATGCTGGCGCAGAAGCCAGCGACCAGCAAAATCTGGATAAGCTGCTGCTGGCGCTGGAAAATGTGCCGGATGGCGCGCGTCAGGCGCAGTTTCACTGTGTGCTGGTCTATGTGCGGCACGCCGCTGACCCGGTACCGCTGGTGTTTCACGGCAGCTGGGCGGGCGAAATTACCCGTACGGCGCTGGCCGATCTGCTCGCTGATTTCGGGCTGGATATCGTGGCGCAAACGGAGCTTGGCGTAGAGTCAGCCGAAGAGACCGGTCTGACCTTCATTGAAAATGCGCTGCTTAAAGCGCGTCACGCGGCGCAGATAACCGGCCTGCCGGCTATCGCAGATGATTCCGGTCTGGCGGTAGATGCGCTGGGCGGCGCGCCCGGTGGCACCTATTCGCCGTATGCTGCCCGCTATGGGCGGTATCGACTTCTCCGCCATGATTGTCATTCTGGTGCTCTATGCGCTGAATTTCCTTGGCATGGACCTGTTCCCGGGTCTCTGGTATCTGCTGTAATTTGTTAATCTGGAACTGTTATGCAAAAAGTTGTTCTCGCAACCGGTAATCCGGGCAAAGTTCGCGAAGTATCCGATTCTGCTGCTGATTCAGGTCGGCGCTTTCTCGGTTGATCCCACCAATCTGCTGGTAGGACTGCTGTCGCTGCTGAAGTCAGCCGGTAATCTGGTGTTCTGGGTCATTATTATCCGCTCGCTGATGAGCTGGATCAGTCAGGGACGCGGGCCGCTGGATCACGTGCTGATACAGCTTACCGAACCGCTGATGCTGATCGATCTCTACGTCATGGTACTGCTGCTGCGTATCTGGATGCAGTGGTCACGCTGCGACTTCTACAATCCGCTGGCGCAGTTTGTGGTGAAGATTACGCAGCCGGTGATCAAACCGCTGCGTCGCGTGCTGCCCGCTATCGGCCCCATCGATACCGCCTCGCTGCTGCTGGCGTTTGTGCTGACCACGCTGAGGTTTCATGCGCTGCAGCGCGACTATCCCGCCATTGATACGCTTTCACTGGGCATGAGCGACGATATGGAAGCGGCAATCGCGGCCGGCAGCACTATGGTAAGAATTGGCACCGCCCTGTTTGGCGCGCGGGATTATGCGCGACCTTCACAACAATAACTGAGGAACTCCATGTTAACACTGACGTTTTTAGTCAAAAGGCCGCCGCTGAACGTGTTAATTCAGGTAAATATCAGTGACGAAAACAGTAAATCTGGCATCATGCTGGAGGCTGTTCCGGCGCTGGCCGCGGCTATCGCCGCCCTGCCCCGCCTGAGCCTGCGCGGCCTGATGGCGATTCCGGCTCCCGAGCAGGATTATGCACGCCAGCTGGCCGTCTGCCAGCAGATGGCCAGTGACGCGTTTGGCGAAAACTACGTGCAGGAAGGGGTGGAAAAGATCGCGGCGCTGATGACGGAAGGCGATCTGCAGTGGCACTTTATCGGTCCGCTGCAATCCAATAAAAGCCGTCTGGTCGCAGAACATTTTGCCTGGTGTCATACCGTTGATCGCCTGCGTATTGCGCAGCGGCTTAACGACCAGCGTCCGGCGCACCCTAAGGGCCACAATTTCATCTAAATCCATTTATTTCTCCTGACTATGACTTCCATTGAGCACAACTTACATCAGGTACGCGAGCGTATCGCTGCCGCTGCCGTGCGTTGCGGCCGGGCGCCAGAAGAGATTACGTTGCTTGCAGTAAGCAAAACCAAACCTGCGAGCGCTGTCGCAGAAGCGGTTGCCGCCGGGCAGCGGCGTCAGGGCAAAGTCCGCCTGTCCGGTGACGTCAAGCTCCGACTGCTGCGCAGCGCTGAGAAACCGCGTAGTAAACCTCTCCAGCCATGCAGATGGCAGCGGCAGCTGCTGCGGCACCGGCTCCAGCACGCCCTGCCGCCGCCAGTGCGGTAAATGTCCGCTGCACAGGTGCAGATCGGCGGCGTTATGCTTTACATCCAGCGTCGTCGACTTGCCGCTGCCGGTTGCACCGCTAATCAGAACCAGCCCCTCCTGCAGCTGCAGGAGCTGCTGCACGGCAGGCGGCAGGCGCAGCTGCGCCAGCGGCGGGATCGTCTGCGCAATCAGCCGCAGCGCCAGTGATAATCCGTGCCGCTGGGTGAAAAGATTGGCACGCAGCCGTACGCCGCTGCTGCCGCGCAGTTCACCCAGCAGAATAACGTCGGGATCTTCACGCAGCGCCGCTTTCAGCCCGTGCTGAAAAGAGAGGCAGTGCGTCCCCACTTCACGCTGCTGAATCAGCGAACGCTGACTCCGGTGCACAAACTCGATCGGATCCTCCAGAGTGATGATATGCCGCGCCTGCTGCTGGTTCAGCGCCTGTACCAGTGCAACTTTCGCCGCCACCAGCCGCTGCGCCACTACCGCTTTCAGGCTGCCCGCCAGCTGCGTGCGCACCAGGTTTTTCTCTTCGGCCGGAAAGACATCAACCAGACGATCAACCGCCTGCGCCGCGCTGCGGGTATGCAGCGTAGCGAGCACCAGATGCCCGGTCTCAGCGGCGGTCAGGGCTAAACGGATCGTCTCACTGCTTCAGCTCCGCTATCCGCTTGCCTGGTCAATAATGCCCTCCGCGCGGCGTGCCTGTTCACTTTGCGCAAAGGTCTGCATGCCATGCTGCGCACCGGTCTGCAGCACGCCCGGCAGCTGATGTCCTTTGCCTTCACGGATCAGGCTGGCTACCGCAGGCGTGGCGATCAGCACCTCATACAGCGCAACACGTCCGCCCGCGATCTCTTTAAGCGCGGCGGCTTTCGTGCACTGCAGAAAGGACAGGTAGACTCACAGTCGGCCGTGATTATTTTGCAGGACTGGTTCGAAACCCACTGACGCTGCAAGCAGCGTAAACGCGATAAAGCGCACTCCGGTCAGCAGGTGTAGCCGATGCCGGGAGCTGACCGGGCGCACAGCTGCAGCATCAGTGCTGGGCCAGACTGGAACCTGATTGAGAAACTGCTGAAGGAGTGGCAGCCTGACTACGTGGTGGTCGGCCTGCCGCTGAATATGGACGGCACCGAACAGCCGCTGACTGCCCGCGCACGCAAATTTGCCAATCGCCTGCACGGCCGTTTTGGCGTACGCGTTGAGCTGCAGGATGAGCGCCTGAGTACCGTTGAGGCGCGCGGTTGCCGGACGCTGGCGCGAAGCCGCCCGCAGCATGGGTGTCGATATTCATAACATGACCAGCGATGCGGGACACGCCTGATGCAGAATGCAACGCTGCTCGGCTTTGATTTTGGCACCAAAAGCATCGGTGTTGCCGTGGGTCAGCAGCTCACCGGCACCGCACGTCCGCTGACAGCGCTGAAAGCTCAGGAAGGCATGTATTCGCATCTCAGACAACACCGTGATTACTACCTCGCGCGATGTGCTGGAAGCGATCGGCACTGCTCAGCAGCCGGAGAATGTGCTGGTCGCACTCGGCTACTGCGCCTGGGAAAAAGATCAGCTGGAGAACGAGCTGCTGGAGAACGCCTGGCTTACGACCCCGGCCGACACGCAAATTTTGTTCCAGACGCCGTATGAAGAGGGTGCGATGGGTTTGATTATTAATAAACCGATGGAGAACCTGACGGTAGAGGGTATTCTGAAGAAGCTAAAAATCACTCCGTCAGAGCGCGATCCGGCGATTAAGCTCGATAAACCGGTGTTTGCCGGCGGTCCGCTGGCGGAAGATCGCGGTTTTATTCTGCACTCTGCGCAGCATACTTATGCCTCCTGCGATCGAAAAACGTCTGGGCTGAGGACGCAGCCGGAGTGCAAACTCCCTAACCCCTTTGATACCGGCGCTGCCGCACTGGCGCCGGTTCTCTTCGGTAAATGAGTGACAATGAATTTACAGCATCATTTTTTGATAGCGATGCCCTCTCTGCAGGATCCTCTGTTCAAACGCTCTGTTGTCTATATCTGCGAGCATGGGCGAAGCGCGCCCGCTTTCTGACAGCGACTGGGAAATTGCACGACGTGTCGGTCCCACGCTGAAAGCGAAGGGGCTGATTTTTGTTGGCCTGGATATCATCGGTGATAAACTTACTGAAGTGAATGTCACCAGCCCAACCTGCGTACGGGAAATTGAAGCGGCGTTCCCGATTTCAGTTACCGGAATGCTGATGGAGGATGACGCAAACTTTGGCGTGATCACAGAAACCCTGACCAATCACGGCCAGTTCTTCTGCATGGCGCAAAATTATCTGCCGGCGATTAAAGAGGGCGATAAGCGCGTCCTGGTCGTCGATGGCGAGCCGGTACCTTACTGCCTGGCGCGTATTCCACAGGGCGGCGAAACGCGCGGCAACCTTGCAGCCGGTGGTCGCACGCTGATTGTGAACAAACCGCAGAGCCTGCGCGATTGTAACGAAAAGCTCTATACTGCATGGTTTGCAGATCTGACGCCGGATACGCTGGTCACGCGTAATAAAGAGCAGCTGCGCGCTTTCTGGCAGGAACATGGTGATGTCATTCTGAAGCCGCTTGACGGTATGGGTGGCGCATCCATTTTCCGCGTTAAGCAATCTCTGCGCGGCGGCGTGACCTACGCCCGTACGCGTCTGCTGAGCGTGGAGCAGAATGCTTCGCAGTGGTATGAGTTTGGCAGCGAGCAGACTATCCCGCTGGCCGATCTCAACGTTGTGCTGATGCGTAAAGATCCACCTTTTGACACCGAGTTTATTTACGCGACCTATCTGCTGGAGCGGGCTGAGGAGCAGGGGCAGACTACTACACAGCACGACGCTTTCGCATGGAAGGACGTCGCTGATATCCCCTCTGAGGAGAGAATAATGATTAAGCTTGGCATTGTGATGGACCCGATTTCGTCTATCAATATTAAAAAAGACACCAGCTTCGCCATGTTGCTGGAGGCACAGCGTCGTGGCTACGAAATTCATTACATGGAGATGGGCGACCTCCGGGTGCGGCTGCTGATTGGCCCTGAAGGGGGATTATCTGCTGAGGAGATCGCCATGACGGCGCAGCAGGGCTTTACGGATATATTACTGGGGCCGCGCGTGCTGCGCACGGAAACCACTGCCCTCACCGCTATAACGGCACTTCAGGTGAGGTTTGGCGATCTCGGTTAAGGGATAATTCGGGCCGTAAAAGAGACCGAAAGGCTGGCAAAGAAGATCCAGCAGTGGCAGAAGATTGCTATCGCCGCCTGCGAGCAGTGTGGCCGCAACCGCGTACCGCTGATTCGTGACGCGATGACGCTGGAAGCCTGGTGTGCCGAAGCTGATGAGGGCATCAGGCTGAATCTTCATCCACGCGCCAGCCACAGCATCAACACCCTGCCGCAACCGGTTGATCAGGCGGATAAAAAGCGTGTAAAAGTAAGGGTTCTTAGCGGTCAGCCTGATGACCGGGAATCCCCCTTGCATTTACATCTGGGTCAGGTGATGTCGCGTGGTGAAAAAATGGAATTCACCATCCAGAAATCGATAGAGCTGGGCGTAAACGTGATTACGCCCTTGTTTTCTGAGCGCTGCGGCGTGAAGCTGGATGCGACGGGATGCGGCAATATGCGACCGTCCTTCCGCATGCGTATACCCCGCATTTATCACCCCGAACCGCTCTCTGTTGACAGTGAAATCTTTCTTGAAGATGACGCGGCTAACCACGTTGGCCGCGTGCTGCGCATGGGCGCCGGGCAGATGCTTGAACTGTTTGATGGCACTAATCTGACTTTTAACGCCGAAATCACGTCGCTATCAGCTGCGCCTCTCCCGCCAGCAGACTCAGCTGTTCAGCGCCTGGGATAAGCTCTATCCGGTCAGCGTCTGGGAGTGCGAGCGCGACAGCCGTATTGCTCAGGTGCAGGGAAATCACAACCCGTATGTACAGCGCGCTTGCCAGCGCTAAAAGCGCTACCCTAAACTAGCTTATTATTTTTGCGCCGCATTAGAGAGCGATCTGCATAATCTTCAGCCCGCTATCGGCGAGGTTAACGGCGATCGAAACAATTTCCAGTACAGCCAGTGGAACGGCGGCGAGCAGCCTTACGGGCAGTGCGCGATGAAAGTGGACTTCAAACAGAAGCTGGCTGAACCGCCGGCCCGCGCGCGCGGCGCCATTGCACGCACCTACTTTTACATGCGCGACTGCACGATCAGCTGGCAGGGAAAAAAAGGCGTGCCCGATCTTAAAAGCTGCGGCTATAGCGTACGAAAAAATGCCAACCGCGCCGGGCGCATTGAATGGGAACATGTGGTTCCGGCGTGGGAATTTGGCCATCAGCGCCAGTGCTGGCAGGAGGGAGGGCGAAAAAACTGCGCCAAAGATCCGGTCTATCGCCGTACTGCTACCCTGCCGCCCTTTTTTGGGTATCGGGTAAATTTCTGGAATATGTCTCGCAAAACGCTGTTACTTCTTCCTCTGCTGCTGGCACCGCTTAGCGCGTACAGCCTCAGCTTCTCTTCGTTTCATCAGAATAATTTTCGCCAGGCAAAAGTGGTTGCATCGCAAATCAACGCGGATGCGCCCGATTTCTACTGCGGTTTGCCCTGAACTCGGTGCGCATCAACACCTTCACCTATCGCTGCAGCTGTCAGCAGCATCAGCTGACCGTGCGCCGGCATAATCGCGTGCTGCGCGGAGAAAGTGAATATCGCTGCGTTCGCTGTGGTTCACTGCTGCAGCCCGGCGAATTCAGCAGCATATAGCGCGCTAATCCCATTTCCCCGCTCCGGTCATTCTGGCTGGAGAAGTGGGAGATCCGGCTGAATCCGGTGCTGCTGCAGGAGAATCTGCAGGCGTTCACCGACGAAGTGGTGCCGCATGAACTGGCGCACCTGCTGGTGTGGAAGCGCTTCGGGCGCGTTGCGCCGCACGGCAAAGAGTGGAAGTGGATGATGGAGACGGTGCTCGGCGTGCCGGCACRCCGTACTCATCAGGCGACTGCCCGCTGCCGCGCCAGCGCAGCGTATGGTATGCTGCCCGCCATGAAAACGACCCGCGTACCTGTCGCCTGTCAGCAGGCGGTCATGCGATCGCTGCGGCACTTTTTGCAGCTCRCCGCACAGCGCCTTGAATGCACCTTTGATGAACCCGCACTGCTCTACCAGCAGCGCGGCACTGCCGCAGGTACCGCGGCCGACCTTCTGGGTCTATGCCGGCCTGAACCTGTTCTTCATTGTGCTGACGCTGGTGCTGATCCCGGAGACCAAAAACGTCTCGCTGGAGCACATTGAGCGTAACCTGATGGCAGGTAAAAAACTGCGCGACATCGGTCAGCAGTAATGTTTTACTGAGTGACAAGGGCTGCCTGCGGGCGGCCCTTTTTTATGGGGCTTCGCCGTGGCGATGCTGCTGATGTTTATCATCGGCTTTGCCATGTCAGCCGGCCCGCTGATTTGGGTGCTTTGCTCTGAAATTCAGCCGCTGAAAGGGCGCGATTTCGGGATTACCGTCTCGACCACCACGAACTGGATCGCCAACATGATCGTGGGCGCTACCTTCCTGACCATGCTGAACATGCTGGGCAACGTCGCCAACACCACGCAGCAGATGTGGGGTACGGTGATTGTTGGTCTGGTCAACGTTCTGGCGACCTTTATCGCTATCGGTCTGGTCGATCGCTGGGGCCGTAAACCGACGCTGGTGCTGGGCTTTATGGTTATGGCGGCCGGTATGGGCGTTCTCGGCACTATGCTGCACCTGGGCATCCACTCTCAGGGCGCACAGTACAGCGAACAGGCAAAACGTGAGCTGGATGAGATCCGTGAGAGCCTGAAAGTAAAACAGTCTGGCTGGCAGCTGTTCCAGGGCAACAGCAACTTCCGTCGTGCGGTGTTCCTCGGCGTGCTGCTGCAGGTGATGCAGCAGTTCACCGGCATGAACGTCATTATGTATTACGCGCCGAAAATTTTTGAAATTGCCGGCTGCATCGGTATTCTGGGCGCCTACCTCTCTGATACCGCGTTCAGCGCATCCGGAGAGTGGCGCTGGATGCTGGGCGTGATCACTATCCCTGCGATTCTGCTGCTGGTTGGCGTCTTCTTCCTGCCAAACAGCCCGCGCTGGCTGGCTGCGAAAGGTAACTTCCGCGATGCGCAGCGCGTGCTGGATCGCCTGCGCGACAGGATGGCCGGCTCTGTGCTGTTTGTTATCGGTTCGCTGTGGTCAGCTATGGCGCCAAACCCGGAGATGCTGATTGCTACCCGCGTAGTACTGGGCCTGGCAGTTGGCGTGGCTTCTTATACTGCCCCGCTCTATCTCTCTGAAATTGCACCAGAGAAAATCCGCGGCAGTATGATTTCGCTCTATCAGCTGATGATCAACTTTCTGGCGGCGTTAGCCGGCCTGCTGTTCGGGCTGGATATCGGTGTCATCGCAGGTGCCCTGCCCTTTATCGCTAAAGATTTCAACGTTACTGCTCACCAGCAGGAGTGGATTGTCAGCTCGATGATGTTTGGCGCGGCGGTCGGTGCAATCGGCAGCGGCTGGATGTCATCACACCTGGGTCGTAAAAAGAGCCCCTGTTCCGGGCAAAAAATGCTGGATTACAGGGTTTCGGCGTGTGTAAGCGGTTACATTCGTGTGATCGCGCTCACTTTTTATCGTGTACAGGTCTCTTAGCATTAATAAAAAACAAGACAAATAACTTTCGGAGGCTTTATGCCTGGTAATACTCACAAAAGCAGAACCTCAAACAAGGCGATGACCCTGTTTGTCTTCACTGGCTACACTCTTATCACCGCTGTGATAACAAAGTGTTAACGATTACATTCTAAAACTCTTTTTTAATCTGTAATTTAGAGATTTTTCAGCGTAGTCATCACTCTGAAAATGCGTTATTTTCAGCGTCGTCTGATAGGCAATATTTAAAGCGATGTCAGAAACTTGAAGGGTGCTATACCTTACTGGCGAAGAGATAACTCATCCGGACCAGGGGTGGGTCATGTGTAACCACAGGGGCGGCATTTATGCCGCCCTGGCTGCGTACATCATCTGAACCAGGGGCGCATTAATGCGCCCCCTGGGTGCCGTGCCGTTAATCGCCCTGCGTGCTTCCTGCCGGGTGAAATCCTGCGGCATAGCTGGCTTCAGGCTTTCCCGGGCATAAAATTTTCGATGGATCTGCTGAAACCTATCTATAAAGAGACCGCCGCCTACGGTCACTTTGGCCGCGAACACTTCCCGTGGGAGCAGACGGATAAAGCCGCCCTGCTGCGCGAAGCCGCTGGCCTGTAAGCGCAGAGTATTCTGTTTAATAGCCCGCTCTGTGCGGGCTTTTTTATGCCTGAACGTACCCCACCGCTCTGATTTCACGCGCGCTATGTGGCAAAAAACATTGTTGCTGCCGGCCTGGCCGATCGCTGCGAGATTCAGGTTTCCTACGCTATCGGCGTGGCAGAGCCAACGTCGATCATGGTAGAAACCTTTGGCACTGAGAAAGTACCGACCGAACAGCTGACGCTGCTGGTTCGTGAATTCTTTGACCTGCGCCCTTACGGTCTGATTCAGAGGCCTGCTGAGTGGATCAACGCCAGCACTAAATACCATATCAATCCGACCGGTCGCTTTGTTATTGGCGGCCCGATGGGTGACTGTGGCCTGACCGGCCGTAAAATCATCGTTGATACCTACGGCGGCATGGCTCGTCACGGTGGCGGTGCTTTCTCCGGTAAAGATCCATCAAAAGTTGACCGCTCTGCAGCCTACGAGCAGCGTCAGGCTGAAGTGCGTAAAAATGGCACGCTGTCCTGGCTGCGCCCGGACGCCAAAAGCCAGATCACCTTCCAGTATGATGGTGGCAAGATTGTTGGTATCGACGCTGTCGTGCTCTCAACCCAGCATTCAGAAGAGGTTTCTCAGACCGATCTGCGTGAAGCGGTGATGGAAGAGATCATTAAGCCGGTGCATTCTGATATGGGCTTTGATGCCAACTCCTGCGCCGTACTGAGCGCCATTGGCAAGCAGTCACCTGATATTAATCAGGGCGTAGATCGTACCGACCCGCTGGAGCAGGGTGCGGGCGATCAGGGTCTGATGTTTGGTTACGCAACTAACGAAACAGATGTGCTTATGCCTGCGCCGGTTACCTATGCGCACCGTCTGGTACATCCTGATAAGATCGCTGACCAAATTTCCGATGCCGTGCTGGATGCCATCCTCGAACAGGATCCGAAAGCGCGCGTGGCCTGCGAAACTTACGTCAAAACCGGTATGGTACTGGTAGGCGGTGAAATCACCACCAGCGCCTGGGTCGATATTGAAGAGATCACCCGCAATACCGTACGTGAGATCGGCTATGTTCCAGATGGTTTTCCATCTAAACTGAATAAGTTCCAGGCGGTGTGAGCCTGGCGTGCTGACACTCCCTGCTGCTCGTGGCTTTGCCTGAAGGGGCGCTAAGCAGGTTTTTCACTGGCGCTATGCAGTCGAATTCAACCCAAAAGATTCCATTTGAACAGAATGGCTAAACACCTTTTTACATCTGAGTCCGTATCAGAAGGATCTGATCGTGCAACGCCTGACGGCGTCCTGGCATCAATAGCGGCGTTTTATACCGCCAGCCGGGTAAAATTGCAAAATCTTTGTCCCCGCCCTGCGCGCGCTGTCAGCAAAAGCTTCCAGTAAGCCGCTTTTTGAAACAAACCGAATCAGAAAAAGCTCTGGTAAAATGCACATCGGGTAACCTAAAATAGCCGTCATGGCTATGCATGTCGTCATGATTGCGCGGCGGCAAACATCGACAGAAAGAACAGGAAGAGTGAACAGCAGAAAGAGAGGCCAGCGCGCAAAATATGCGCTGTGAACCAGAGAGCAGATGGGAACGGTTCATTACTTTACTCACCTCCAGCGCCTGCGGGCAGCATGCGGAAACGGAGCGGAAAAAAATCAGACACGGTGTTATCAGGTACTGCTGGTGCGTTTGCGGCTAAAAACTTATTCATGCTGCGTGTCCCGCCTCATCAGGTTACCCCGGGTGTTACTGCCAGTAAGTGTAAAACATCGTGCTGCAGTCAGTGGAAATCCAATCGGATTTGGCACGGCTGCGGGTATAAATCACGCGCGTGTGCTGGTGTCTGATTTCAGCCGCAGTTTATCCCAGCTCGTTTACGTCGTAATAGTTATTGCCCCACCAGGCGATGTTATAGGTGCGCAGCATACGGCTCGCTTCCTGATCGCTTATCGCCACCTCCTGCATTGAGCGGAGGACACCCTGTTCGCCAGCTGACGAACCCTTGATATTCTTCATGTCGTCAGACATCGCGAACCTCAGTTTTCTGTTGAAATAGTAGAGCAAGTAGTCGCCTTTATAACCATAGGATTCGCGTGCGCGCTTGAACGCCGCGTTGATGGAGCGCAGGCGATGCTGCAGGATCTGCGGAAAACAGAACAGCGCCGGCAGACGCTGACCGTCAGCCTCGCGCTCTTTGACCAGCTTCGCCAGGTCAACCCGCACCTCAGGCCGATCGGGATCCGGACATACGCTGATATGCTCACCGATCAGCGCCAGCCGGATATATTCACGATCTTTATAGCCATTACAGACGATAACGGTGCGCGTTTTGCCCGCGTGCGCCAGTACCGCCATCAGCTCTGCTTTTGAGCCCGCTTCAAGGCCCAGCGGTTCACCCGAGTTAACCAGCGATTCAATGACGCGCTTGTGCTGATTAACCTTGATCGGATAAACCAGAAGCTGCAGCACCTGAGATGCCGCCAGGCCAAACTTCGATTTCTCACCACCGCTCGACTGCCACTTACCCGAGCCCTGCGAGGCCAGGCGCGCGCGGATGCCGAGACGCGGTACCACATTCAGACGCTCCGCCTCTTCCAGTACCAGACGGACCTCGGTCATTTTTTCCAGCACCAGGTAGACTTTATGGCCGAGCTTGCCTTCATAGTCCACCCCCAGGCCGCCGCCGACGTCAAAGCATTTGATATTTACGCCAAGCTTTGCCAGCTCAACATAGAAGCGGGCAGATTCGCGTACGCCAGTCGCGATATCGCGGATATTCGCCATCTGCGAGCCGAGATGGAAGTGCAGCAGCTGCAGGCTGTCAAGCCGGCCAGCTTTGCGCATGATATCCACCCTGAATTCGTTACGCTCTACGCCGATGATGTTAGAGACCAGCACGGTATGGTGTGCTGTTACGGCGCGGCCTGACTCAGTGATCACCGTCGGATGTTCAAGACCATGCTCTTCGCAGGCGTCGCCAATCGCCCAGATAACGTTATTGGCATACTCATTCAGGCCATAGTTTACCGAGCAGTCAGACTGGGAGCGGGTCAGCTGTTCCGCCCACGCGCGCTGTCCCAGATCGTAGGTGCCGGATGAGTAACCGGTGTGGATATCAAACAGATCCATCTGGCTGTCATGCAGCCATTCACGCAGCGAACGGCGCACATTGGGCTCATGCATCTCCTGCCAGGTATCCCACAGGCTCTGAATCGGGCGCGGTGCATCCGTATCAGGTGCGACCGGCGTCGGCATCTTGTTCAGACCTTCCAGCGGCATAACCGGGAAGAGCTGATCGATACCCCAGGCATCCGGCATCGACTGAAACAGAGAGAAGTTAACGTAGATTTTATCTGCCATACGCTCCTGCAGCTCATCGATAATCGGGCGGTGTGCACGATTGCTCGGATCCAGATGCTGCTGGATATAGTGACAAATGCTCAGATAGTCGGTGTCACCAAATAGATTATGCATGTTGCCGAGGATCTCCTGATAAGCACCCACCATAAAGAAGCCCAGCATTGGCGGATTATCCACATCATATTCAGGCATCGGCATAGTGGTTGCGATCCCGTCACCGTCAACGTAATGGTCGATTGTCCCGTCGGAGTCACAGGTAATATCCAGCAGCACAGCGCGACGCTGACCGCTTTCAAACTCGGCAAGGAACTGCGATCGCAGCTCTTCATCTATATCCTGCTGTTGTTTCACCTGATCGCGGAATAGCGTCATCAGATCGTCCGGATTCAGCTGTACATATTCCAGCATGTCAGCGACGGTATCCCCTTCATCTGATAACTGCACTTCCACGCTGCCATCCTGGAAAGCAAACACATCTACTGCCATATCGGTAGAGGATATTGATTTTTAAGCCAAATTGATCGGACAGCAGCGGCAGAAGAAAACGAGGAAGTGGCGCTCGTATGAAATAGTGAATTACGTCACAAACCAGAAAAAATTTTACAGCAAAAAAAAAGGGCCCCGCAGGGCCCGATACGTTATTACTGATTATTCATCTTCAAGATAGGTATAACCATAAAGCAGGCGCAGCGTTATTAGCGTTTCACTTTAGCAATAACCGGCTATTTTTCAGGAAGTCTGGCGCCAGTAAATGCGCCAGATGCATCACGGCTAAAAACATCTCGTATTTATTAAAAACATAAATAAATTATGATTTAAAGATAAGCGAAACATAAAAAAATTTATCAATACATAAGAAAATGCAGAGCCAGAGCGAGCTGCCTGCAATTTACATTTTGAAAAATAGTTTTCAGCTAAAAATGGCCCTGAAATGATAGCTAAAACCAATCATTTTCTGACAACCGTTCCGGTAATATTCTATAACTGGCACCTGTAAATAAGCCTGTTCTCTTGCACTGCACGAGCATCAGCGCCTCAATTAGCGTTATATTGCTGATTTTAAGTTAAATTAATGTTTTTTAAAACGTGTCAGCAGCTCCCATGAAGTCACCTCTCCGGTCAGACTATGAACGGGTTCCAGCAAGAAAACCGGATTAAAACGCTCGGTCATGGCACCCTTCCTGAAGACGCTGCTGATAAGACTCTAAAGATCAGATTTATTCATGTTATCTGAAATCGAAACATCGACAAAAATTACTATAGCAACAGGAGATTGGACTTCGTCTGCAAATATGCCGGCAACAATATCTATGTCTACGTTTACRCTGATAACCTGGTTAAACCCCTGCTGACTAAGCTGAATAATATTTTCGACCTGGTGAAGGAATAGCTGCCATTTCTCATCGGCAGAAAGCAGAGAGAAAAAATGCTCTTCTCTGTCGGGATTGCGTTGTGTAGTTGTCGCTTTTTTTTAACGGAAGTCACTGTCGTTCTCAAAATCGGTGGAGCTGCATGACAAGGTCATCGGGCATTATCTGAACATAAAACACTATCAGTAAGTTGGAGTCATTACCCCTTTAAGGGTCAGCAGATCCTCACTATTAAAACGCGAGGTGAAAAATGCAGAGATTTCCAGCCGCAATAATGCAACAGACGCCAGTTTTTCCTGAACCTTCGGTGAACGCACTCTGGCCACACTGGAGCGTCTTCTGAGCCTGCTGTCGGCCTTTGAGGTCGTGGTATGGATGACGGATGGCTGGCCGCTGTATGAATCCCGCCTGAAGGGAAAGCTGCACGTAATCAGCAAGCGTTACACTCAGCGAATTGAGCGGCATAACCTGAATCTGAGACAACATCTGGCAAGGCTGGGCAGTTTCAGCGGCGCTTGCGCACGCGGACGGGCTAAGGGGCGGGTGGGCGCGCCCCTTAGCAATCCGCGCCCCGCGCCGTCCTCGCGAATTCCCGGACTTATCCCTCCGGCCTTAACGGACCGCGCGGATTCGCTCCCTTGTCCCAACCGCAGAAGTAATGGCGCATTATCGGCCAGTTTTCAGTTTGCTTTGTCTGTTGGGGCTGGGCGCGAAGCAGCGCGGGGCTGAGAAAATAGCGCGGAGCTTTGCGCTGAGCAGCGCGAGGCTGGGTGCGGCAGCGCGAGGCTGGGTGCGGCAGCGCGCGGCACTGAGAGGTTCCGCCCGCCAGGCTTCTTATCCAGCGCAGCGCTGAGTTTATTGCGCGCATCATGCGCAATGCGCTTCAGGCGCGCGTTGTGTTTTTTCAGGTTCTGGATCTGCTGACGCAGGGCTTCTTCAGACATAGTCAATTACGGTGAGAAAATAAACGCTATTTTGCCTGCCCTGAATTTTCTGTAAACAGACGAGGTGAAAAGCCGACGAGTTTCGGAAAGCGGTGCCCGCCCTTCGATATGGTCGTAAAACGCCCGCAGCACCTCATCAGCATCTTCCGGATGCAGGCACTCCCGCCAGGCATCAAACCGCGCTTTGGTCTCTTTCGGCTGAAAGCCGAGCATCGCCCCCCAGCGCCGGTTGAATATCACCAGTTTGCCGCTGGGAATGTCCAGCTGCCACAGGCAGAGTCCGGTGCTGGCGAGACCCGTCAGCGGATCGTGATGCGCCAGCAGCGCAAGCTGAGCCTCATAATTTTTCTCTTTGGTCATATCGATATGCGTACCGGTCACACGCAGCGGATTACCCGCCGCATCCCACTCGCTGACGCGACCGCGGTCCAGCACCCAGGTAATTTTGCCATTTTTGCCAATCATGCGGTGCAGCGCCTCATACCAACCGCCGAGTCTGCCTGCCAGCACCACAGGCGGCAGAGCGTCCAGCATCCGCTGGCTGAGCTGGATCAGCACTTCATCACCGCTGCGATGACCGAGCGTATCATTGACGTGTTTGAAGTTGTCCAGATCGATAAACGCCACACAGAGCGGCCCTCCGGCCTGCATCTGCGCAAACTGAACGGAGAGCGCATGGCGATGCATCGCCTCGTCCGCCCGTTTCAGCGCATCATCAAAGCTCTCTTTTGCCCGTACCTGAGCCACCCCGATTGAAGCGCCAATCTGTGCGAGACCGTTGTCGACATCAAACGGCTGCAGCGCCGCCTCCAGCACCGCCTGCGCCAGAATCCGCACTTTAGGGTAGTCGATCAGGAATGGCATCAGCAGCACAAACTCATTCATCTCATTCTCCGTGTGTGGCCGATAACAGGCAGTTTTATTGCCGGCAGAGATCGCTGCAGCAATAATCACAGACAAGTTTAGGCGCATTACGCGAACAGGGGTGACAGCGGATGCGTTTAATAATTAAATGTCGCGTCTCTCCTGCCCGGAGGCAGCAAGCCTTATCCCCTGTTTTCCGTTACGCTTCACCTGATACCCTTTCCACGGCTGCTCTGAGCGGCCAAAACCGCGACGGTCAAACGCGATAACCCGATAGCCCCGCTCCGCGAGGAAAGTCAGCTGGCTGTCCCACATATCCGCATCCAGCGGCCAGCCGTGGCTGAACAGCACTGGCTGGCCGCTGCCCCAGTCTTTAAACCAGAGCGTAACGCCATCTTTAGTCTGAAAGGTGCTCGGATGATCCGCTTTCCGGCCAAACACCGGCGTCACGGCACCCAGCAGCACCAGCGATTTTACTTTTGCGCTGCCGTAGCGGCCAATGTAGCGCGTGACATCGCCTCCGCCCATTGAAAACCCTACCAGCGTAATCTCTTCCAGCTGGAGATGTTCGATCAGGTCATGGATATCATCAGCGAAGGTATCGTAGTTATGAAACGCCGTAACGCAGTCGATAGTCGCTTTCAGCGAAGCGAGCAACGCGATATTGAGCGTCTGGGTCAGCACCCCGTCTGAAACCTGCTGTCCGGCATTCAGACCATAAAACGGCGTGGCAAAATCGCTGATGAACTGCGCACGGTCCTGACGTAATCCCGCCCTGATATCATCAAAGACCGCCTGTTCCGGGCCTTGGTCGGCGTTGAGTCGATCCTGATGAGTAACAGCAAAGCCGTGCGGTGCATTGTCATACACTTTCAGCTGTGAATGTTTAATCATCTCATGCGCCAGCTTGCCGGTCGCCTCAAAGGGTACGACCTGATCGTTACTGCCGTGGATCACCAGCGTGGGCACATCGACTTTAGCGATATCATCCCGGAAGTCCGTCTCTGCATCAGCGGCGATCGCGCGCGTCCGGGCGGCGGCGGCGAATATCCGCTGCAGGACGGTTTTGGCTGGACCAACGGCGTGACGCGTCGTCTGCTGACGATGTATGGTCATCTGCTGGCAGATTAACTCTGCCCTGCAGTTCAGAGGAGGTCGCCCGCAGGCGACCTTTTTTTATTTCTGCTGCTGCAAAAAGGCGAGCAAGGCGGACTGCTGACCTCGATGGTCGAGAGCGGCGAGCAGTGGGACGCGCCTAACGCCTGGGCACCGCTGCAGTGGATGGCCGTAGTGGGACTGAATCATTACGGTGAAGAGACGCTGGCCACTGAGATTGCGGTGAACTGGCTGACGACGGTGAAAAACTTCTACTCGCTGCATCACAAGCTGGTTGAGAAATATGACAAAGCGGATGCGCGCAAGCAGGCGATTAACCGTTACCTCTGGGATACCACCGCAGGCGTTTATCGTGACTACGACTGGCGCAACGAGCGGTTTGGCGCCTTTACTGCCGCTGCGGTTGTACCGCTGTTCCTCGGCCTCGCTTCGCCTGAGCAGGCGCATCTGCAGGCGATTGCGCTGCGCCAGCTGCTGCTGACGCATCGCGATCTGCGCGCCGGTGCTGCATCCGGCTGGGATTACTCTTCACGCTGGCTACGCGATCCGCAGCGACTGGCGAGTATCCGTACTACGCAGTTTATCCCGGTCGATCTCAATGCGTTTCTCTACAAGCTGGAGCTGATGATCTCCACGCTATCGCACGCCCGGGGCGAAGAGCTGACGGCGCTGGCGTGGCAGAAGCTGATGAAAGAGTATCAGTTCTGGATGGATGGCGCAGGTGAGCTGATGCCGCATCAGGCTTATCGTCACGTTGTGCGCATGCCCGACGGCTCTCTGCTCAACCGCTACTGGGACGATCGCGACACACCGCGTGATGAATCCTGGGTGGAAGATGTGGAGACGGCCAGCAAGTCGAGCCGTCCGGCCAGTGAGGTTTACGGGCTGGCTGATGCCGGACGTGACGATCTGCTGCGTCATATGGCGGACAATTTTGCCTGGCTGATCGATAACTACGGTCATATTCCTAACGGAAACCGTACTTACTATCTCAGCCGCTCGCAGCCACCGGTATTTGCCCTGATGGTGGAGCTGTTTGAAGAGGATGGCATTCGCGGTGCCAAACGCTACCTTGACCACCAGGTAAATGAGAGCTTTTATGTCTCAAATCCGGATAAAACGCTGAAAGAGCACATCGATGATCTGTGGCCGGTGCTGACAAAAATGCCTCAGCAGCATATGCCACACTCCTCGCTGCTGCCGCTGCCAAAACCTTACGTGGTACCCGGCGGCCGCTTTGGCGAAACCTATTACTGGGACTCCTATTTCAGCATGCTCGATGCGCTGACGCCTGCCGATCGCTATCTGGAGATGTTTGAACACGTTCAGACCTCTCATATTTTTGTTGACAGCAAAACATTTCCCGACTGCGCGCCTAAATTCGATCCGCTGGATATTCTTATCCGCTATCGTCGCCGCAAACGGGCGGGCGATCTCGATCTGGAAAAGTTTATTCATGAGCACTTTTACCTGCCCCCCTCTATAATTTGTCTTTTGAGCAACCAGGAATTTCAGGAGGCCGTTATTAATACTAACCACCAGCCACGCCATGTGTTCGGGGAACACGAAGCCCATGCTGATCTGGAGTATCAATACGATCCTCATGAGTTCGTGCGTGAAGGCGCAGAGGATTCGGAGCCAGAACCTGAGCTGATTCAGGGACTGCCAGCACCTGGAGAGCGGCGCCTGAAATTGGCGATTTTCTTATTTGCAGATTAATCCGGTGCGCTTTCTGAAGGTATATTTAAGAAACACCTTAAATATCTTTAAATACAGGCCGTTGTTAATATTGCAAAAAAGGCAAAAACGGCGATCCATCGACAATATTTATTACGTTCATAGATATTTCGCATTGTTGTCTGCAACCGCGACTAAATTAAAATTAAAAAAAACCTGTTTATAGCGAAAGGTAATTAATAACGTTTTCGCTTAGCGCCTGCTCATCTGGCAAAAAATTTACCGCGGCGAGGTCCTGTGCAGATTCCGGATGTACAGACACCCGGATGGCTGTAACGCGTAAGTCGCGCACCGGGTGCAGAAAACAACCGCATAAATTGATCAAGAAAAAAAAACTATCTGTTTAAAATCACTGAGTTAAGGTTAATTATCCTGCTCTATTGTGACAATGTTGTTATTAAGCTTAGCGGCTGTAAAAGAGATTACTTCTTTAAGCAGTTCATTTGATTGTTAATTACRGTAACAACCAAAACGGCAGCCTGATGTTTGCGCCAGCGCAGTGTAAAAATTATTGCACGGCCGTTTTTTAGTCCAAACATTGCTTACCTCATTGCCACAAAATTACGCGGAATTTTTACTTATTATTAACAAAGATGGCGCACAGAATAATTTCTGCTACGCCGTCATCAATTCCCGCCAAATGTGAGAAACCGGCAGGAACAAACGGAAAAGTAGGAGTGAATAAAACTATACCAGTAAATCTTGATTAAGATCATTGTTTTTGCCAGAACCCCCATACCGAAGTTCACCGCAAACACTTTCGACCAGAAGTGATAGAGATCGCGATAGGTTTCGTTACGGGTTTTCAGCCACATCCCCTCAAGCACTGCCAGAAAGCTGGCAAGCCCGATAGTGATGGCCGGGAAGATAATATGGAAGGAGACAGTAAACGCGAACTGTATCCTGGCCAGATGAAAAGCATCTAAGACCATACAGGTGGCGAAGAAGTGCAGGCCTGGTCCGACGCGGTTCCAGCCAAACAGCATGACGCCGAGGAAGCCCGCCTCAAGGAAGAAGGCAGTCAGCACCTCATAGGTCAGCAGCGGACCGGTAATACTCCCGGCAAACTGCGAAAACCCGCTCCAGTTGGTCCCGAACTGATAGGCCATAACCAGACCTGAGACCGCGCCCACAAAGAAGGCGCTGGCAAGGAATGCCGCCACCGACATATGGAACAGCCGATAAGGGAATGAGGGGTTAAACACAATTTTGAACCAGTCTTCCGGCACCACAATACCATTCTGGATGATGTAGCCCTGCGGCGTGTGCATCCAGCTGTTTGATGCGAGGATCCAGAACGTGGAGATCAGCGTACCTAACGCGGCTTCACCCGGCGGGTTTTCCCAGTGTCCTTCAATGGCAGCAATTTTTGCCGGCTGATGCTCCAGC
Organism: Pantoea sp. BRM17; assembly: GCA_002939445.1. GTDB lineage: Bacteria > Pseudomonadota > Gammaproteobacteria > Enterobacterales > Enterobacteriaceae > Pantoea. Next base: position 242,880 of record PEFU01000002.1, read on the forward strand.
GTGTTCAGGCCGTGCGCATCGCCAATCATCGCCTGAATCGGAGCAACAATCAGCGCCATCCACAGCGCCATTGAGAACATCTTGCGGATCGCCGGGTTGTCATTGCCGCGCAGCAGATGCCATGCCCCGGACCCCATCGCCACCATGACGCGGAACGACCAGAAGATCACCAGCGAATTAGGCCGATCCTCTTTCGGGAAGGTTTTCAGTGCCGGAACCTGTTTATCAAGACTGTGCGTCAGGATCAGGCTGCCGAGATAAGGAATTTCCAGCGCATACTTCGTACGCTCCTCTTCCATATCCGGAATACCAAACAGGATCAGCGGCGTGACCGCATCAATTGTGCGCTGCACGCCGTAAACCACCCACGGCTGACGTCCGATTTCAGTGGTGAACCAGCCAGCAAGGATAGCGATCAGGCCCGATGGTCCCATCAGCAGCGCAAACCACAGGAACGGTCGTGAGCTGTAAAGACGCTGTTTATAACGCAGCCACAGGCTGAACACGCCGAGCGTGATCATCAGCAGTTCATGTGCAGCAGAGAGCGGGCGCGCTGGCGTCTTATCCTGACCCGGACCACCGTGACGGACATCTTTCCCTTCACCGGTGTGCGGACCTTTTTTGATCAGGCGCATCATATAGACATAGCCCACGCCAAACACCGATGAGTAGACCAGGATAAAGGCCAGCAGGCTGATACTCATATGCAGGTCGCCATGCGCTGAGTTACCATCCCAGACCGGCGCCACGGTGTTAACCATCATGTCGCGCTCAACGGCATCTTTGTTAAACGGAAACAGAATACCGATGCCCAGGTCAAAGCCATCCATCACGATATACATCAGCGTGGCAAAGACGATGATGGCGAACCAGATAACGGAAAAATCGATCATTTATTTACCCTCCTGCGAAGCATCCAGGCTTGAGCCGGCAATAAACGATTTATCCCAGAATGCACGATGCTCTTCGGTCGCCTTGAAGCGAAATTCAAACGCCACACCGCGGAAAATCAGGCCGATCAGCATAGCCGTCAGCGGGATCGCCAGTGCATCAGCGATCACCGCATAGGCGAGCGGAAAGGCACCATACAGCCCTGCTCCGCCCAGGACCAGCCAGGTTTCGCGGTGCAGTTCGTTTTCGGTTTTCATGATAAGCCAGGTGCAGCCCAGTAGCGCATAGGCCACGACCAGACCCACGCCGCAGAACAGCGGGAACGGGGCCAGCCAGTCCAGAGCTGAACCGGCAAACTCACGTCCTTTAACCGGGAAACCGTTGATCATCGCACCGACCGCCACGCCCTGGCTGAAGGTCGCCAGCAGTGCCTCACGTTTGATGGCGCGCATGATCCCCCACGAGCAGAGCAGAACCAGTACCGGCACCGGCAGGAACCAGAACAGGTTTGGCCGGGTAAACCAGCGCTGCGAAATCGCTTCGTGAGCAAACGGCGTCCACAGGCTGATAATGCCGACTATCACCAGCAGCGCAATCACCAGCGGCGTAGCCAGCGCAGACATTTTGTAGCTCCAGAAGGTATAGCCCAGAATCATCGGGATAATCAGCAGGCTGCCCACCAGCATAAAGGCCTGGCTCTGCGGCGGCGATGCCGCTTCCCAGATAGTTACGGATGGCGGAATAATGTTTGGCCAGACGCTGATGCCAAGCCCGGAGAAGCCGAGGAAAATCAGCGCCAGCGTCAGCAGGAACGGCGAATAGTGCCTGCCGCGGTCATCATCATACGAAACAGGGATGCCACCACGCCGAGTGCCAGCACGCTTGCACCATAGATGATCACCAGCCACATCACCCGCTTCCAGAGCGGCGCTTTGTGTTCAGTGTGCTGTTTCATGTTGCTGACCTCCGTTTGCATCTCAATGGTATCCTGCGTCAGCTTTGATTTTTCCGCGGAACACATAGTGAGTCAGGAAAGCGCGCGTTAATGCGTTATTTGTCACATAAATATAACAAAATCGCCTAACCAACGTAAGGAAGAGTAAAGGATCCGCTCAGGGCGGCGCACTAATTGCTTAGGTTACTAACTTTTTTTAACGCAAGGCGAGCGGCACGCTGTGCTGTGCCGCTCTGCTGCAGACAGATATTAATGCGAACGCATATCGGCGTTTGCGCGTGTAGGAGGCCAGCGTCTGGCCGGTCATCTCCTTGAACATGCGCTGCATATGCCATTTGGAATAGCCTGATTTCAGGGTGATAAGATCGATATTAAGCTCATCGGTCAGGTTGGCTTCAATCCAGTCAACCAGGTCAGAGATATACTGCTTTTTCAGGTTCAGGCTAAGCATGGTTCTAATTGA
>PEFU01000002.1:245288-309531 GCA_002939445.1 Pantoea sp. BRM17
AGCGATATGGCCAAGCGTATCTGAACCCGCATCACCGAATTTATCAGCATCTTTACTGGAACCGATGCCGAAGGAGTCGAGAACCATAATAAAAGCACGTTTCATGCAAGTCTCCTGCGCGCCAGGCGCGATGACAAGTCAAAAAAAGCGATCAGATCAGTATACCTGAATGGCTGGCCGGAGGGGGTATCTTTGCCGGAAGAGAGTTCGCTGGCGTAAGCGTAAGCGCCGATGATTTCAGCATTTGGATCCAGCCCTGGCGGAAAGCGGCCGGTCGAGAGTTCTGCCGCTTTGCCAAGACCGAGCGCGGTCATGTTTGGCAGATGTAGCGGGCCTTCGCGCCCTTCGTTTGCGCGACCTTCAAAACAGGCTTCAATCGGCTTACCGGTTTTCATGTGCTCTTCACCCAGCTGATCGAGGATCACCGTACCGGAAGAGTGGCAGTTGCCGAGATAGCCCGGCAGATCGGCGCGCTCCACCAGCTTATCCAGCAGCGCCTGCGGAAAGCTGTTCTCTTTATCGCTAAAGTAGCCCCAGTCGAACAGAACCGGGACACCGGCAATTTCCCAGTTCAGATCGTGACGGTTGCCGGTACGCTCAAAGCTGCCCGCTTTATCACCCACAAACGGACGGGCAATGACGCGACCGATGTTGTAGCCGCCTTCCGTCAGCTCTTCACGGGCAATTTCACACAGTTCATACAGCCGCTCAAGGCCAAAGGTCTCTTCGTGACAGGCGATCTGGAACACCGAGTCTGCTGAGGTATAGAGAAAGACGATAGAGGTGTCAGGCGCCTTTTTCATCTGCTCAATCGTGGCGTCAAACAGCGCGTCGAGACCGGTCGCTTTCACTTTCTGCGTGATGCCCTGATGCGCATAGATATCGGCAATTTTACCTACCGAGATCACTTCCCCGCCCTTCTCGTCGACCAGCTTTTTCAGCATGGTCGGTGATGGCGGCTCAACGGACGGGATATGCTCACGCGTATGCTCAGTGCCTTCCCAGCTGGGATCGCAGCCGTGGTCAGCGGTCAGGATCAGAATATCGCCCTCCTGCACCAGCGCCATCAGCTCTGGCAGACGGCGGTCAAACAGCTCCAGTCCGCCGGCATAGCCTGCGATATCGCGGCGATGACCCCAGGTTGAGTCGAAATCAACAAAGTTGGACACCCATTTCTGCATTAATATGTGGCGTTGCCATGGTTCTTATTCCTTTTCAAAAAAGTGTGCGCTGTTTTACAGCATGCTTTTGCCGTAGTCCATGCTGGAGAGGCCAAAGTACGCGGCAATGGTCTGGCCGATATCGGCAAAGGTGTCGCRATAACCCAGCGATCCCGGCTTGACGCCCGGACCGTAGATGAGAAATCAGCTCTTTGGTATAGATTGAGCAGGATGGGATCCCCATACCGTGGCCCATTACCGAAATCTTACGGCCTTTATAGGTGCCGGTGAAGCCAAGCATACCGCGTACGTTGTTGACTTCCACAACATCGTCCAGGAAAGTCTCAGCGATATGCTTTGCGCGCAGCGGGTCGCCAGGCATCAGCACGACGTCCGCGAAATCTTTTGCTGCGTCAACCGCGTTGCGTACCATGTCAAAGTCAGCAATCGCTGCAAAATCATGATCTTTGAAACGCATACGGTTTACTTTGGAGTCGGTGCAGGCGCCCAGACCAATCACCACATCACGCAGTTTCACGTCAGCACGTACTGCACCACATGAGCCGACGCGGATGATTTTCTTCACGCCAAAATCGGTGCGCGTGCGGATATGGTCAGAGACGGTACAGATGGTCAGCGCTTTCGCACCAAACTCTGCCGCCACGCCGTAGATCCCTGCGGCTTCCATCTCAACGCCGAGGATGCCGTACTTCTCCATGACATCAAACATCTGCGGATCGGGCGTGTAGAACAGATCCGCAGAGAAGATGTTGCCGACGCGCGCGTCAACGCCCAGCAACAGCGTGAGCGTCAGAGCCAGCCTGAAGATGCACAAGCCTGGGTAAAAGTGTGTCAGATGTTTACGGAGGGAGGACCGGAGCGCATTAATGCGCCCCGGACACAGGCGAAGTTAGTCGCCCAGCAGCACCGATTCCAGTGCAATTTTGATCATATCGTTGAAGGTAGTCTGACGCTCTGCCGCGCTGGTCTGTTCGTGTCGTTTTCGTTGGAGCGCGTCTGGTAGTAGCGGTGCTGACGGACCTGCAGACGATAAAGATTGATTCCCAGAACGATAAAGCAGGTCACCACCAGCGCAAATGCCACCAGCGCCCGCCGGGCAAACAGTTTTTCTTCAGCTTCGAAATTGCGAAAATTCATCAGGAAAGGGTCTCTTCATTATCGCGCTAATGATAACTGCAGCGCATGCCTGAATGCTTCAATATCATCGGGCGTCAGATCAAGCAGCGGCGTCAGGGCGCGGAGCGTGGCCGCCATATCGCTGACCTTATAGGGCGTAACCAGTACGTCATACCAGGTGACATTGTGTACCAGCGGAATGCCGTTGCGATCGTATATCAGCCCGCGCGTGGGCGCGATGGGGATCATTTTAACCAGCCGCCGGTAGTCAGCGTCGTTGATTTTGGAGACGTAGCCCACCACGTGCGCCAGGTCAGCGCCATAGGGGTATTCCCGATCCTGATAAGTCGATACGCTGACGCCGGTGAAACGAAACTGGTTCACGGCAAAGCGTGCCACCTGACGATCGGTAAGCTCCGCTTTCAGCTCGACCGGTTTATAGCGGCTGCTGTACAGATCGAGGGTCAGCCAGATATTTTTGCCAGCCACGGGTGGAACCTCTTTCAGCACGCGCACGATGCGGCCATGGTTGTCGACCTCCACCTCCTGATAGCCGGTTTTGCCGTGCAGCAGCGTCTCATAGTAGCCTTCAATGCCCTGCTTGCCGATGTTATGGTCCGCGGCGTAGTTCTCCCCGGTGCCCGCCTCGTCCGTGACGCGGTTGATAAGCGGCAAATCTTTATTCTGAAGCAGCGCTTTGTAGGCTTTATAACTGATGCCTTTCACAAACGGGTTGGGATCGTAGCTGGGACTGGAGACCATCGCCAGTACGCTGCCGTCGTGCGGATCTTCAATCAGTACCGCCGCACGCTGGCCGGCCAGCTGCTGCTCAACATACTGCTGCAGATCTGCCGACTCCTCAATCGCTTTAGTGACGTCCAGCATACCGTGGCCCGTTTTTTTCCAGTCGCGCCAGGTGCGGTGCGTGCCGGGCAGGGTCCAGGTGGGTCCGCCAAAGAAGGTGGTCGCGGGCGTGATAGTGTGGGTCAGCAGTGCAGAGATCGCCATATATGGCTTTACCGTCGAGGCGGGCGGATAGAGGCCCTGCCCGATCCCGACTGATACCGTATCGCCCTGATACCACGCCCGTTTATGCACCCGCTTTTTCCAGGCGCGATCGGGGAGCAGACCGGTGTACTCTTCGTTAAGATCGATACCGGTTGACTTGCCATAGCCAAACTGGCTCAGCATCGTATGAATGCGATCGATACCCATCATAAATGCCACCTGATAGAAAAAGGTGTCCATCGCCCGGCGCACCAGCCCCCAGTATGGCGAGTTCGCCTCGCCAATCTGCGGCTGCGGCCTGACGGGCTGATAAGGCTGCTGCCAGCCGCCACGCTGCGCTTTAGCCAGCAGATGCGGCGTGATCACTTTGCCGTTATTGATCAGCGCGACCATCGCCCGGACCATCTGGATCGGGGTTGCGATCCAGTAGCCCTTCACTTTAGGATCGCTGAACGGTGCAAACGCGGTATAAAAAATATGATCGCGCAGCCGGATCGGGATCGCTTTCGCATTATAGGTCTGATTCTGCTTCAGGCTGAACACCTGCGACGTCCCGGACTTCGCTGCAATGCCGTATGGCGCGGTATGAAAATATTTATATCCGGTGCCGTTAGGGGCGTTAGCCATACCAAGCGCGGCAGCTCAGGTGACGTGGTCCGCGCTATCGGCCACGTCACCGCGACGTTAAAAGAAGAGTAGCCGCTACTGCCCTGCCGTCTGCAGCGGCGCGTCGGATGCCGGCGGCAGGAAGATATGATCGAGAATATTGCGCATTACCGGCGCGGCGCTCACGCTCTCGTTTCCGCCGTTTTCCAGAATCAACGCAATCGGCGCAGCTTTGCCGTCGTCGCGAACGAGGTGCGTGCGCTGGCGGAAAATATCAATCGCGCCACTACTGAAATCGAAAACCGGGTGCGCGATAACCATCTGCTGGCAGAGAAAGCGCTGCAGGGCATTGCATCTAACCTGAAACGCGCCGATCAGGGCGTACTGCTTGCTCAGGAGGCGGGCGACATGATGGCGGAGATTACCGTGCTGGAGAACAGCGTGCAGACCATGAATGCGCTGGCAGGCGAACTGCACGGTATCTCCGGTGATATTACCAATCTCAGCGACTCCTCCGATCGCATTGGCGCGATTGTCGAAAGCATCCGCCGTATTGCCGAACAGACCAATCTGCTGGCGCTGARCGCGGCGGTTGAGGCGGCGCGGGCCGGACAGCATGGAGTGGATAAACAGGGCCGTACCGTCTGGCTGCGCGCCACCTATAATCCGGTTTTCGATGAGGCGGGCACTCTCTATAAAATTGTTAAATTCGCCACTGATGTGACCCCGCAGGTGGAGAAGAGCCAGCAGGAGCGTGACGCTGCGCAGCAGGCGTATCAGACGGCGCTGCAGACCAGCGAAAGCACCCGCCTGGGCGCGGTTATCGCCTTTAATCTGCAGGGCGAAGTGCTGATGGCAAATGACAATTTTCTTAAAACCATGGGCTATCGGGAGCAGGAGATCCTTGGCCGGCACCACAGTCAGTTCTGTCCGCCAGAAACGCAGCAGAGCAACGCCTATCGTCGTTTCTGGCAGAAGCTGAATCAGGGTGAATACATCTCCGGCCAGTTTCAGCGCGGCGAGGGGTTCAGCGATAAGTTTCTGCGCGTGGCGAAACACAGCCGTCCGGTCTGGCTGGAAGCCAATTATGTGCCGGTACAGGACCGCAGCGGCCGGGTAATAAAGATCGTTAAGCTGGCGAGTGACATTACGGCACACATTCTGGATACGCAGGAGCAGCGCGCCATGACGGCGGCTATTGATCGCTCAATGGCGACGCTCAGTTCATTGCAGGATGCTATCGCCATGATTGAGTTTACGCCGGACGGCAAAATTATCACCGCCAACGATCTGTTTCTGGAGCGCATGGGCTATACCCTGCCGGAGATCGTCGGGCAGCACCACGCTCTGTTTTGTACGCCCGATATGGTGCACTCGGCCGCGTATCGCGATTTCTGGCAACGGCTCAACCGCTGACTGCTGACTTTTAGAGCATCCGCTGCGCTTACTGGTTAAATTCTGACACACTCTGCTGCGCTGTCGCGATGGATTTTCGCATCCGGCTGCCGATAACCGTGCTGACATCCAATAAACATAAAAAGGTCCACCATGTTCAGCACTATTGCATCAGGTATCATGTCACGCCTTGCGTGGCAAAAGCGCAGCCGCGCGAGCGAATATGGGGAGCGCAGAAAAGCAAAAACCCGGCCATAAGGCCGGGTTTTCTGAATTGTGGTGCCCGAACCCGGAATCGAACCAGGGACACGCGGATTTTCAATCCGCTGCTCTACCGACTGAGCTATTCGGGCAACGGGGCGCATTAAACCCTACCCCGGCCGCAGCGTCAAACGCTTTTCAGCAAATACGCGCGCATTGCTCATATTCCTGATTTTTTAGTGCGGGTCCGCCTGTTAAGTAATGGCAAAGATTCAGGAAAAGTCACGTAGTGTAAAAGTAACTAAATGAAAGCAGTGTTCGCAGCTGTCTGTCTGTATCCGGGGTGCGATCGTGCAGATGAAGGTGCTGACTGTGTCAGACCAGGARTGGAGCGTATACGCCGGAGCGCACAGCGCGTGGCATCCGTAACGATCCCGGCAGGCAGCGTGGCGATAAGCCCCGCCAGCCCGCCCGCCGTCATCACCAGGCCGACATCATTTGGCTGCCAGCCACGCTGCGTTAAAAATATCCCCAGAAAAGGTCCCAGCCCGTCGCGCACGTCGGCGAGAAAAAAGCTCACCAGACAAAGCGCCTGCAGCGATCGTATCATGCGCCCCATCTGCCGGTTAAAACCGCGCTGTCCGGCCAGACCCAGCGTGATCCCTGCCAGCACCGGGGCAATAAACGCGGCAGAAACGCCGCTGATAATCTGCGTAATTGCTACCACCCAGCTTTGCTGTGAATACCAGAGCCACAGCGTGGCAACGGTAATCAGCGCGCAGCCACCCAGCAGCAGCAGACGTTTGACCGCGCCGCCCGCAGACGCATCCAGACCGCGCGCTGCCTGATGATCAATATCTTTTCCGCGGATGGCCAGGATAGCGAGTGAGGTCAGCAACGCCATCGCTGTCATCAGGATAAATACCGAGCCGGTCCCCCAGTACCATGTCGCGGCCCCGGCAATCAGCGCAGCGCTCATATTCCCGGCGTGGTTAAACGCTTCGTGCGCTACCGGGATCATCACCGCCTGCGAGATAATAACGGTTGCAGCAGCATAAACGCCGGGATTCATGCCGCCGGGCGAGGCGGCTACGCGCATACTGAGCATCGGCAGCAGGGCCGCATTCGCGAGATGGAACAGCAGCAGCGTGATGCCTGTGGTCATCAGCGGTGCGTTGCGCGTCAGGTCAGAGAGGCGGGGATCGCGCAACAGCTGAACAATGTAACCAGGCACGGCGACGCCCAGCGTACCGGCCGCGATGCCGTCCAGCACCTGAACCGGGATCATCATCCAGGGGTTGGTAAAGCTGGCGGCGAGTACGGCGCGCAGCGGCAGCAGCAGCAGCGCCAGCATAATCAGACGCTGATACCCCAGCGTTTCGGCGCGCGCCGCCGTCCAGGATGCCTCACTTACCGGCGCGAACCGCCTCGCCTGCCACCAGATCAGCAGCGCTGTCAGCGCAATCACGCTTAGCGTGCTGAACGCCACGCTATAAGAGTAGTGCCTGACAATCATGCCGGTCAGCGCCGGACTAAAGGCGGCACCCGCTCCCTGCATCAGCATCACCGCACTCTGTCCGGCATTAACGTGTCCGCTGACGATGGCCGACTGGACAGCCAATCATCTGGGCGACGTTACAAAGCAGTTCCTTATCCGCTCCAGTACACCAGGCGTAGAAGCAAAGAAATAGCGCTGGCTGCGCTTTGATTTTCTTCCCCGGACTTTGACATTGCATATTATTTATCGGCCAGCTGGTCAGCCAGCATAGTGAGGTTGCTTCTGTGCTGGCCTTTTTCCCGCAGGAAAACTGTCGGCGTTTGGCCAGGCAGTTGGCGGAATGATGACCGAAGATGAGGTGGTGAAAGGCGCCATCAGCGGCAACGTTTTTGAGAACTTTGAGATCGCGAATTACACTGCGCTCATTGCCGCGGCGGAACAGCTTAACGACAGCGAGAGCGTGTCAATTTTCACCCGCATTCGCGAGCAGGAACAGCTTATTGACTGGGTCAGAGATGCACACGCTATGGAGAAGCAGGCGGAGAGCATGCTGGAAAAAATGGCAGCCCGGCTCGAACACTATCCCGATCTCAAAGCGCGTATTGAGCAGCACATTGATGAAACACGTGAACAGCAGCAGCTGGTGCAGAGCGTCATTGACCGTTACGACACGTCCCGTTCGGTGATCAAAGATATGAATCCTGAACGTGCCCGCGAAGCGGGGAAAAAAGGCGGTCAGGTCAGCGGCGGTAACTTTCGCAATAACCCTGAGCGCGCAATTGAAGCGGGCCGTAAAGGGGGTAAAAAGAGTCGTCGTGGCACAGATAAAGATGCTGCACAGGGTGCACAGGCTTAACATTAACGGGAGAATCTAATGACTTACGAAGAACATGACGAATCGTGATTTTATAAATTAGCTCTTAAAGAAATAAAAAATATAAAAACCCCAATTAAGATTATTCCTGGCTGGCGCCCTTGTTAATCCGGAAAATAACGCTAACCTTAAGTTGCAAACTAAATACTTTAATATGCTTTACCCTCTGAGGAGTAAATGATGAGCAATCCACGTGGCGGTGCCGGTAATTTTGCCTATACTTTCCACCGCTGCGCTTAATTCACTTCATACGACACTCTGTTACCTTGCAATATAAATCTGTACAACACACAGTAAAATCGTACAACTTATAAAAACCACCTTTAATTGAATTAAAGCACTAAAAATGAAGGATAAATATCTATAAATACCGAGATAAAATTTATTGTACAAATAGWATTTCTCTGTACACAATGGTGATTCCTGCATGCTTGCTCACCGGGCTGAGCATAAGTGATGCCGCCATCATAAGGTGCAGAGCCCCGTTAAGTCACTGCATAACCTGAAAGTCTCAATTTAGGTAATGACCACTCCAGAATATATTATTGCCCTGGCTGAAATGATCTCAGTCAAAAAAATCAACTGACAAAAAATTACATGTTAAATTTAAGACCGGAGGGGTGAATACGCGGTCCGTTGCGGATAAAGAGCGGATAGCCCAGAGAGAGCTCCAGCTCCTGCAGCTGGCGTGAAACCACAGGCTGTGAGCGATTCAGCGCTTTCGCTGCGGCGGTCACGCTGCCCGCTGCAATAACCGCTGCGAACGCTTCCAGCTGACGCAGATCGAGATCGTTGAGTAAATTCATTACGAACTCACTGATAATCTGCACTTTATTGTGCAGGCCAATCGCCGCCAGCGCCTGTGGCAGCAGCCCTGCAGCCAGCGCCGGCGTGGCCGCAATGCTGAGTGGCCGCTGCTGCTGCTGCGCGATCTCCTGCGCACGCAGCCGGATCTGCTGTAAAGAGAGCAGCGCTTTCTGCACATACTGATGCAGCTGCAGCGCCTCTCGGGCGATAAGTCGCCGTCCCGCCAGCTGGCTGAGCGATATCTGCGGCTGCGCCGCGAGCGGGTCGCTATCCGGCAGCGCCACCACGCAGCGCGCGTGGCCGATCCAGTGCAATACCACTGCATCATGCTCCAGCGGCAGGCTGCAAAGGCCGATGTCCGCCTCGGCGGTGATCACCGCGTGCGCCGTTTGCGCAGCACCTTCCAGCGTACAGATAGTGACGCCAGCCAGCGGCATTCCCCAGCCGGATACCGGCTCCAGAATAGCCACGCCCAGCCCGGCGCGGACGCAGCCAAGAATATTTGCCGAAGAGTTGGTTTCAATGGTTTCCGGCAACGGCGTATTGACACGCTTCAGCGCTTTTTCATAGCGCCCGCGCAGGCGCTGCGGGTTCCAGACCGGTCGCCGCGCCCTGCAGACGCCTTAAAGCTGATTGATAAGCCGCATAACGCGGGTGTGTTCGCTTGAGGCCAGCCGCTGAAAATCAGGTAACAGCGCGGCAGCTGCGGCGGCAAGTGCCTCTACCAGCGCCTGTGCTGCCGCGGTGATCTGCCGGCCCTGCGGCGTGACCACGCCAAAGTAGTAGGGGATATCCCCAAAAAACGCTGTCAAACGCATACCCACAATCGCCGGCCTTATTATCCTGATAACGCATAGTTACCGGCTAATGATTGTTAATACGCATAGTAAAAGCTAAGGCTTTGCATACTCCTCCTGCGGCTGGATGGAGTCAATAATAGCGCTCAGCATTTAACCAATGGATTTCTTATATCTTATGCCGGAATGGGTATAACGCCGGGCCGTCGCCGCCAGGCCGCACATCCCGGCACCGATCACGACAACATCGCGCACCGGCTGATTATCAACCGTGTGCGCAGGCACCCAGGGTTTTGCGGGCAGTTCAAGGTATTCCAGGTCCTGCTGTAGCTGAGCTTCCAGCGCGGCCAGACCGTCGGCAGCTGAAGTCATATAAGTATCCCCTGATGTCAGCTCCAGCGCCTGCCAGGCCGCTTTTCCCCACTGCGCGGTATACCATGCGCGAAAGGTCAGCGAGGCCAGACCGAGTGCCGGTCCCTGCAGTGATTTGGGTGAACGCAGCGTCTCCATGCGGGCAAAGGTGACCCACGGCCCCTCCTGCCCCACCGGTGCGGTATCGTAAGTAATACTATTGGTGATACCCGCCAGCTGCACGCCCAGGCCGGAACGGCCGGTTGCCAGCACCAGCCGGCGGGTATAGACGCGTGCCGGCGCTGCGCCTTCCAGYGTCAGCGCAATCAGCGACCCGGCAGGTTCAATGGCGGTAACGCGGACGCCGTTCTGTACCGGCAGATTCAGCACCTGCCGGTACCAGACCAGATAGTTCATCCATATCTCTTTCGGGATTTTGGGCATCGCTTTACGGCGGATCAGCAGATCCACCCTGGCAGCGCCCTGCTCCAGCGCGGTTGCGGCATTATCCATTGACGAGGCACCGGCACCGATCACCGCAACCCGCTTACCCTGCAGCGCACGGAAGTCGATGTTGTCGGCGGAGTGTGCCCAGAAGCGGCGATCGACGCCCTGCAAAAAGGGGGGAACGGCAACGCGCCTGACGGCATTGATAGCGCAGTTCAGCAAAAAACGGGCATTTTCATGACGCGAAACACGCAGGGTGGAGGCGCGCGGCGGCGGCGTCTGGGTGGCAGCGGTATAATCAACAAACTTCCATTTCCACATATCCGGCAGCTGGTGCATACCGTGTACCACGCCCTGACTGCCGATACCGGTCATTTTATTGATGCGCCCAGGCGCCTCCAGCATATTCTGGCGCGCCGGCCCCATGGCAGGCTGATAGCGACCGTCTGCCCAGCGGCGGATGTGCGGGGCGATGGCGGCGAATTCGGATCGGCCGCTGAAATCGTTGCTGAAACCGGTAGCCGCAATCAGGTAGTCATAGCGCAGCGGCCCCTGCGTCGTCTCAATGACCAGCTCATCCCCTTCGAAGTGCTGCTCCACATCCTCGGCAAACAGCGAGGCCGCAATCGCCCGCACCAGCCGATCGGCACCGGCGCTTACCGCAGGGATATCACCGGAGACTTTGCCGTGCGTCAGCATCGCGGCATCATTGAAACAGTGAATATGTGAAAGCATCGGGCAGGCGCCGGGGGAGCGCTCGCGAAACTCAAACCCGGGTCCCAGGAGATCGACGGCACGCCTCGGCGCCATCAACAAACTCCGGCCGCAGGCGCCGCGTCTGGTAGAGCGCCGCGTTAGGGGTCAGCCCGGCGGCGCGATCGATAGCGTCACTCATAACGCGTTCTCCTGATTCAGTAAGGGGGTGGCGTCCACCCATTCATCGCCCTGTAATTCAGGCGTGTCATACGCCTGCAGGCTGGCACACAATAGTCGCCAGCGGTTCACCTGCCGGCAGCGCACCTTCTGCCAGCGCCAGCAGCTCATCTGCCGGCTGCAGCTGCGCCAGTTCATGCTGATACGCCTGCTCCAGCGCGCTATCCTGATTCAGCCGTGCCATACGCTGTGCCAGCGCCAGCCGCAGGGCTGCAGAGAGGCCCTGGTCATCTTCCGGTGTCAGCACGCGGCTTCAGGGAAACAGAAGGGATCATGCTGACCTCAGCAGGCGCAGGCCAGCCGCAACGCGCGTCTGGAAGTTAATAAAGGCAATGAGCTCAGAAAGCGCCACAATCTGCGGATTATTCAGTCCCGCCTGCTCCAGCAGCCGGATATGCTGTTCTGTGGCCTGCACCGGCTGGCACGTAATCAGATCGGTATGACGCGGCGCGATTCAGGCCGCCTTCAACATACATGATGGCGTTGAACAGCCCGGTGCGTGCGGTGTAGCTTTCCGGATCGTGTACCAGCGTGCGGACATACTCCGACACCTTCTTGTTAGACGGTGTGATTTTCATCGCATCGCGCTGGGCAGGCGTGGCGTCGTCTACGCTTACCGGCGCAATATAGGGGTGCCAGTGCAGGGCTGGCGTGACCGACAGGCGGCGGGCAAAGTGATAGATCGCGGCGTCGCGCTCGCCCAGCGCATCGGCGCGGTCAAAATAGATTGCACTGACCACCGCGTCGTTATCAGCCAGCTGCACGTGCCGGCGCGCATGCACCACCGCGCAGTAGCGGCAGCCGTTCACGATTGACGCGCCCAGCGCACCCAGCTCACGATGCGGGTTGTTACCATAGGCGAGCGTAATATTATTAAGTTCTAACATGGCATTGCCCTATTTATTCAGGTCAGCATGGCCCAGCACATGCATCAGACGGTTGGCCCAGCCAAAGATGGCGATAGCATGGATCAGGTCGATAATCTCCCGATCGTCCATTCCGGCCGCACGCAGCGGCGCAATATCTTCTGCCGTCGCTTAACGCAGGCGGATCGCCTGGATCGCCGCTTTATCGGGTTTGCGATAATCCATGCGGATCTGATCGAGCGCGATCGTTCCGGCTGTGGGCTTTGCCAGATAATTAATGCAGCGCAGCAGCGTGGTTTTACCGGTGCCGCTTGGCCCGATAATCGACACCACATCGCCCCGCTTTACCGTCAGATCGACCCCTTTCAGAAAGCGCTGCAGCTGTCCGCCAGATAGCTGGGAAGGATAGTGATCGGCTTTCGCGCCGAGTCCGACCCGCTCCAGCTCCTCAAGCGCGATGGTCCGCGCCTCCTGGCGGCTTTTGCGCTGGATCACGATCAGCGGATCCATCACATTCTCCAGCACCGTCATGTTCTTAAAGACGTTGAACTGCTGAAATACCATCGCGGAATCCATAAACACAATGCGGTTAGAGACGCTTTTCGCAAACTGCATCTCATGCGTGACCAGCAGCGAGGTGATGCCTGAGGAGGTGACATCTTTGATTACCTTCAGCACCTCACCCACCAGCTCCGGATCCAGCGAAGAGGTCGGTTCATCAAACAGAATGACCTCCGGCCGCACCGCCAGTGCGCGGGCAATGCCGGCAGCTGCTGCCGCTGACCAGCGCCAGTGCGATGATGCCAGGCGCGGCCAGGCGACGTAATGTTGTTTTAAGTGCAGGCATGATCTTGATTCCTCTGATTATTAGAATATGCGTTCTGAGCTGAGAAACTGGGCAAGGCGCGGCAGGGTCGGGTTTTCAAACATCTCTGCCGGCGTACCCTGCGCGGCGACCACCCCCTTATTTGCCGGTCGCCAGCCCGGTCTCCTGAGCGATATCCGCGGCGCCTTCCATCACAAATTTGTACTGCGGCAGTCTGGCATTAATCGCTTTCAGCACGTCGGGCTCATAGCCCTGCGGCTCATGACCAATCGCGCCCCAGGAGAGCGGCTTGGACTCTGCAGCGGTAGCGATTTTGATGGTGCGAACCGCATCGGCAAACTGCGTCACAAATTTGTAGACGCCACCGCCAGCGGTCACCGGGACAACCTTTTTGCCCACCAGATCTTTCATGCCCTGAATGGTGCTGTCGCTGCGGCTGTAGATCTTCATCAGGCTGGCACCCATCGGTGCATCCGGGATCAGGAACTGCTTGCTACGCGCCGGGGCCTTATAGTAGCCGCCGGTTGCCATATCAGAGGTGTTGTTGATCGCCACCGGTTCGCTCGCTTTGATAGCCAGTTTCTGGTTATCAATGACCGTCTGCTCGCCGAGGTTTGATGGCAGGATCAGCGCGTCATACTTGCCGTTCTGCACCTCTTTCAGGCGATCCGGATAGGGCACGCCAGCACTGGAGGCTTTAATGGCGATCTTGTCGTTCGGATTATCCTGCTGCATTACTATAGAGCCGCGCCTGCCAGAGAGCCGGCGCGGTATCTGCTTGTGAATCCGTTACTGCATATATTTCGTGACGTCTTCACCAAACCACTTCTGCGCCAGCTTATCCAGCGTACCGTCCGCCTTAAGATCCTGCAGCGCCTTTGTAATGTCCTGACTCAGCGCCTGATTCTCTGCCGAACGATGCAGCAGCACAGGGCACGCTGCGCGCATAAGAGACGTACAGATCGGCCAGCTGGCTGACCAGCGGAATACGACGGATGCGGAAAAGCGTCGTGATGAGCGCCAGAACAAAGCCAGCCAGCATCGCAACAAACATAATACCGAGCGTCAGCGGCAGCGCTGACAGCAGCTCGGGGATCATGGCGGATAGATTCACGGTGAAACACTCCTGGCCCAGGCTGTCCGCCGCATCGTGCTGACCGCGCTCTACCGCCAGAAACGCCGGGCGCATCACTTCGGAGAGATAGCCGCCGTGATAGAAGCTCAGGCCAATCATGGCGGCCAGATTAGGTGAAACAAAATCCGTAAAGCCGAGCTGCTGCGTAATCAGCGGCAGGCCGTAGAAAGCGACAAACAGCTGCAGAACCACTAGATAGGTACCAAACTGATACTGGTTATAATCGCGCTCCATAATCAGATGCGCCGTCGCCATGACATCAGCGGCACCGATATACATCACCAGCGCAACGTTATGGATCAGGTAAATTATCGCGTTACCATAGCCCGGCAGCGCAAAGTGCACCGCCTGCGGTCCTACCACGCGCAGCATCTTGTGACGAAAGCCGTAGAACCGGCACCGCATCCAGAATGCTCCAGAAATCGGGCAGTAGTACTTCAGTATCAAACATGCGCGCTCTCCTGCTCAGACGCTGGCGGTCAGCTTGACGCGCGCCGTTTTGGCGCTGTACTTCGCATGACGCTGTTCAAAGAAACGAATAATCAGCCAGGCGACCAGACAGAGCAGCGAATAGATCACCGCAAGCACACGTAGCGAAGAAATGCAGCGCGGATGGCAGACCGTAGTAGGCGAGAAAAATCACCACCACCATCGGCACGCCTTTAAAGGCAATTTTGTAAACCATCACCAGCTGACGCAGTAGCGGAATACGCTGATGCTCAATATATGCAAACAGCCCGCCCAGCAGCGTGGAACAGATAAACACCGTTACCGCCATCAGCAGCGCTTGCGGGAACATCACGCGCCGGAACAGCTGGCCACCGCTGTAACCCAGCGACAGCGCGGCATCGGACTGGCCGCTGTCAAACGAGTTCAGCGCCCCTTTCCACACTTCTGCCTGAAACGCCGCTACGCATGCGCTCAGCGCGACGATGATAATCACCCAGTTAGGCAGCGAGTGAGCATTCACCTCAACGTWAAACAAGACCTTGGTCACCACCCACGCAATCACCATATAAAATACCACGGCAATCAGGAACGCTTCGAGATAGTAGAAGTTCAGCGCCGCCGTCAGCTGCGCCTGCGCAAAGATATCCACTACTTCGATAGCAAAGGCGAGCGACAGCGCTTTCATAATCACCATAAAGGCGTTGGCCAGATCCGGGATCGCCGCCACGATGAGGCRCGGCCAGGCGCCCTCTGCCCGGTCGCCGTACCGGGGCAAAGGCTGCTGCCACGGCTGACGGCGAACGGAACCGGCCCCGTGCCCCTGTGGCGAACGGAACCAGTCCCGTGCCCCACGCCCCCGTGGCGAACAGAACCGGCGCCAGCCTCCTCTCTCTCAGGTCCTGACGCGCAACCGCGCTTCAATCATATCGGCAGAGAAAAAATCAGAAGGCGGGGGAAGCGCCATTCGGGTCCGCCGAGGGAGGGCACGGTTCCGGGATGAGCCGACAGGACGTCGGTGAAAGGGCGCGGTGAGCAGGAGCGAATGGCGGCCGGTCCCCGGGAAGCGGGCGTGAGCGAGGGAACCGCGCAGCGGCGGACGGGGCTGGCGCAGGGCCGGGGAGTGCAGAGTGCTCGCCCTGGCCGTCACTCTGCGCCCGGCGCTGCGGATGGCGCCCCCCTCCCCGCCTGCAAATTCTTCATTTTGTTTTTTTTAAATTTGGTCTGGTGTGCGCTGAAGCTTTCCGACAGGACCGTCAGCCATAAAACACATGTGAAAGGAAAAAAGCGCAAACCACCAGAACCCACCGCCATCAAAAAAGCCCAGGACGGGGGGGTTCCGCCCGCCAGGCTTCTGGCAGTTTCAGCGGCGCTCCCGCACGCGGACGGGCTAAGGGGCGGGTGGGCGCGCCCCTTAGCAATCCGCGCCCCGCGCCGTCCTCGCGAATTCCCGGACTTATCCCTCCGGCCTTAACGGACCGCGCGGATTCGCTCCTGCTCAGCCCGCGCTCTCGCCGGCGTCCTGCCGCCAGGGAAGCGGGCGTGAGCGAGGGAACCGCGCAGCGGCGGGCGGGGCTGGCGCAGGGCCGGGGAGTGCAGAGGGCGTGGCCAGGCGCCCTCTGCCCGGTCGCCGTGCCGGGGCAAAGGCTGCTGCCACGGCTGACGGCGAACGGAACCGGCCCCGGGGCAGCAGCACGCGGCTGTGCGCTAAGCAGCGCGCGGCACGCATTTTTTCATTCTTAAAAGGTTGCAGGGTCTGAACCTGCGAACAAAATCCACAGCCATAAAAAAAACCAGGAAAGAGAAAAAAGTGGAAGCCGGGGGAAGCGCCATCCGGGTCCGCCGAGGGAGGGCACGGTTCCGGGATGAGCCGACAGGACGTCGGCGAAAGGGCGCGGTGAGCAGGAGCGAATAGCGCCCGGTAGGGGCGGGTGGGCGCGCCCCTTAGCAATCCGCGCCCCGCGCCGTCCTCGCGAATTCCCGGACTTATCCCTCCGGCCTTAACGGACCGCGCGGATTCGCTCCTGCTCAGCCCGCGCTCTCGCCGGCATCCTGCCGGCTCGCCCTGGCCGTCACTCTGCGCCCGGCGCTGCGGATAGCGCCCCCTTCCCGCCTGCACATAATGGCTGCTGTCTGGCACGCAGTAACGCCACTATTCACTGATGCGGCGATAGACCACGGGCGTGGTTTCAGGTGCCTGGTCGCTCAGTACGATGGCGGTTCTGACCGCCTGCGCGGCTTCCTGCCACTGCGCTTCCGAGGCGGCATGGATCATCGCCAGCGGCCGCTGCGTATCAACCCGGCTGCCCAGCGCAATCATGTCGCTCAGGCCTGTGCTGTAGTCGATTGTATCAGTGGCCCGCCGCCGCCCGCCGCCCAGCGCCACAACGGCCATGCCCAGCGCCCGCGTATCCATCGCGCTGACGATCCCCGCTTCTTCTGCATAGAGCGGCCTGCTGAAAGCCGGCGCCGGCAGATAGTGATCCATCCGCTCGATAAAATCTGCCGGCCCGTTCTGAGCCGCCACCATTCGTGCGAATACCTCGGCAGCTTTACCGTTATCCAGCACCTGCTGCAGTTTCTGCCGCGCCTCGGTGTCATTCGCTGCCAGCTGGCCGGACACCAGCATCTCAGCGCAAAGCGCCATCGTGACCTCATACAGACGCGGATTGCGCGCCTCGCCGGTCAGGAACTGCACCGCTTCGCGCACTTCCAGAGCGTTACCCGCGGTTGAGGCCAGTACCTGATTCATGTCGGTAAGCAGCGCGGTGGTCTTGCATCCTGCGCCGTTCGCCACCCGCACAATCGACTGCGCCAGCTGTTCCGAGGCGGCAAAGGTGGGCATAAAGGCGCCTGAACCCACTTTGACATCCATCACCAGCGCATCCAGCCCTTCTGCGAGTTTTTTGGCGAGAATCGAGGCGGTGATCAGCGGAATGGAGTCAACCGTGGCGGTGACATCGCGCGTGGCGTAAAAGCGTTTATCTGCGGGCGCGAGCGAGCGGGTCTGCCCGATGATCGCTACCCCCACCTGTTTAATTATGTCGCGGAAACGGTCGTCGCTGGGGTAAATATCAAAGCCCGGAATGGCCTCCAGCTTATCCAGCGTGCCGCCGGTATGACCCAGACCGCGTCCGGAGATCATCGGCACATATCCACCGCAGGCGGCGACCATCGGTCCCAGCATCAGAGAGGTAACATCGCCTACGCCACCGGTTGAATGTTTATCCACTACCGGACCGTTGAGCTGCAGCGACTGCCACTCCAGAACCGATCCTGAGTCGCGCATCGCCATGGTCAGGGCAACGCGTTCCTGCAGGTTCATATCGTTAAAATAGATGGTCATCGCCAGCGCAGCGATTTGCCCTTCCGAAACGGTTTCATCGCGCACGCCATCGATGAAAAAGCGGATCTCCGCCTCACTCAGCGGCTGCCCGTCACGTTTTTTCCGGATGATTTCCTGTGGCAGAAACAAGGTTGCCTCCTGTGATTGCTGGTATATACGCGGCGCATAAATGCGCCCTCTACGGGAATGTTGGATTTTGTACCCCGTAGGGGGCGCATTCATGCGCCCCTGGCCGGATGCCGCAACGGGATTTAACCCGGGCCGCTATCAGTAACCCGTTTTGCTGCCGCTGGTTGCGTGGCCCAGCGTGCTGAGCAGGTTTGCCAGCAGGCTGGAGGCACCAAAGCGGAAGTGACGGGCGTCAGCCCAGCCCTCACCGAGGGTGTCGTCAGCCAGCTTCAGGTAAAGAGCGGCATCTTCTGCGGTGCGCACGCCGCCGGCTGGTTTAAAACCCACCTGCTGCTGCACGCCTTTATCGCGAATAACCTGCAGCATAATGGCGGCAACTTCCGGCGTGGCGTTCACCGGCACTTTACCGGTTGAGGTTTTAATAAAATCAGCGCCGGCATCAATCGCAATTTCTGATGCCGTACGGATCAGCGCCTCTTCTTTCAGCTCGCCGGTTTCGATAATCACTTTCAGCAGCACGTCCGCTGCCGCACACGCCTCTTTGCACGCTTTAACCAGCGCAAAGCCGGTATCACGATCGCCAGCCATCAGAGCGCGATAGGGAAATACCACATCCACTTCGTCAGCGCCGTAAGCGATAGCGGCGCGCGTTTCCGCCAGAGCGATCTCAATATCCGCATTACCATGCGGAAAATTGGTCACGGTCGCAATGCGCACCTCAGGCGTACCCTGTTCGCGCAGCGTTTTACGGGCGATCGGGATAAAGCGCGGATAGATGCAGATAGCGGCAGTGTTGCCCGRAGGGGATTTGGCCTGATGACACAGCGCAATGACTTTTTCATCAGTGTCATCGTCATTCAGGGTAGTGAGATCCATCAGTTGCAGCGCGCGCTGCGCAGCAGCATTAAGGTCAGTCATAACAGGCTCCGGATGTCAGGCCAGCAGCGAGCTGCCGGATAATGTGATTATTTTAACAATTGTCGGGAACTGCCATTGCGAATCAGATCACATAAAAAAGAGATAGCAGCTCGAAATTACATAGAAAATCTGCTTAAGATCTCTTTTTGACGTGAATGCATGGCTAAACAGATCGCAACGCAGATGTAATTATTATCACAAAATCGCGCGCTGAYTGGTATCACTCTGATAGATCGCCGGACGGCGATCGGGAAGAAAATGCAAATATACGCAGGCTGTTCTGCCACAGCGCATCGGCAATCACGTCAGCCGGTTCAGGACGCAGCGTGCACAATACCTCAAACACATTGCGCGCCCGCTCAGGCCGGTTGGGCTCTCCCTGAAAACCCTGCAGCGGCATATCCGGTGCGTCAGTCTCCAGCAGCAGCGACGCCAGCGGCAGGCTGGCAATGGTATGGCGGGTTTTGCTGGCGCGCTCCCAGGTAATGGTGCCTCCCACGCCGATGGCATAGCCGAGCTGGATAAAGCGCTCTGCCTGCTGCTGGCTGCCGGCAAAGCCGTGCACGACGCCGCGCCGCGGCAGATTATGGCGTCGCAGCAGCATCGCCAGCTGATCGTGGGTGCGGCGGGAGTGCAGGATCACCGGCAGATCAAAACGTTTTGCCAGAATAAACTGCGCGTTCAGCAGCCGCGTCTGCTTGTCGAAATCGGGATCGTTCATATAGAGATCAAGTCCGATCTCGCCGATCGCTACGCAGTTGCTCTCTGCCTGCGCCAGATGCTGCGCGAGCAGATCCAGATGATCGTCCTGATGGCGGGCAATATTGATCGGATGCAGGCCCAGCGCCGCATAGAGCGCCGTGTGATCTTTTGCCAGCTGCACAACGCGTGCAAAACGGCTCGCTTCTGTCGATGGCACAATAATGCGCTCTACGCCGGCGGCCGCAGCGCGGGCAATGCTTGCGACCGCATCATCAACAAACGGCGGGAAATCAAAATGGCAGTGCGTGTCGATAAATTTCATGCCAGCGATCCTTCATCCCAGGCAGCATCGTTCCCCGCCAGCGGCGGCGTGTGTAACGGCCGCGCGTCCGGCGCGTTTGCAGCGGCGGCGGGCGGTGCAATCGGCAGCGATCGGCGTGCCGGCTCTGCATCACTCAACCACTGCCCCAGCGTAGCCAGAAAATAGCGTKCGCTGCGCCGGCCAAGATGATAATCGTGGTTTAGCGCGGCAACGCGGCTGCCGAGCGCCATGCTGGCCAGAGGACGCGGCGGGCAAATCTCCACAATGCGCAGATTACCCGGCGGCTGTTCAATAAACTGCTGGATCTCGCGATAGCTCGCTTCATGATGATGCAGGATGTTGATCATCGGCTGCAGCGCACTGTCACCCAGCCAGCGCTCCATCCGCTGGAACCATTGCGGCGTATAGAACATCTGCGAAGGCGTGGTCCGGATCACCACAATGGTATCCGCGCCGCGTCGCGCGGCTTCACGCACCGGAATGGCGTCGCTGATGCCGCCATCCAGATAGCTGACGCCATCCATCAGCACGCCGCTGCGATAAAAGCCAGGAATGGCGCTGGACGCTTTGATGATGTCATGCCAGGTCAGCTCATCAGGCCTGAAATAGCGTGCCTGATAATCGTCACTGCGGCAGGCGCACATATAAAATTCGCTGCCACCGGCAAACAGTTTCTGCGCGCTGCTGAACGCCAGAGGAAATTCACTGCGGGTAATATCGATTAGCCAGTCGAGATCGATAAGATGTCCACCGCGTACAAAGCGCAGCGGATCGAAAAACTGCTTACTGGTGGTATAGCGGGTAATAACACGTCGGGCATAGCCCGGCTGAGCGCAGACAAAGGCGGAGAGATTTTGCGCGCCGGCGGAGGTGCCCAGCATCAGATGAAAAGGGTTAAATCCGGCCCGCTGGAATGCGTCCAGTACGCCTGCGGTGAATATTCCGCGCTGGCCGCCACCTTCACAGACAAGTGCAATTTTACGGGATTTAAATGGCTGAAGCGCCAGCGGTTCGAAGGAACCGAGTGAGACCGGAATGCGTATACCCAATGGCGTACCCTCAGTAGTTGCTGCTCTGAGGGAGGCCAGAGCGGCATCCCGGAGAACCAGTCATTGTCATTCCCTGACCCACTGCACGGGCAGCTGCGACGGCAGACAATGCCGTCAATGACTGGCCTCCGCTTTACATCACTAGCGGGTTACTGCAATTGATGTGTCTGGTCAGAGTTTTTTGCGCCCGGTAAACAGGCTAACCAGGAACAGAATAATACCGACAATAAAGACAATTTTAGCTGCCCATGCTGCCGTACCTGCCAGACCGCCGAATCCTAAGGCTGCCGCGATCAGTGCAATGACCAGAAAGATAATACCCCAACGAAACATAAGCCTCTCCTTTACCATAGTAGAAATCGAACTGCTTATTCTTCACTTCACTGTTTTATTGCGGAACAGCATCAGAGCGATGCCGTTCCGGCTGCGTTAAGATTTCACCTTGAGGTCATTCTTCACGCTTTTCACGCCTTCAATGGCTTTTGCGATCTTCTCAGCACGGTCAGACTGTGCCTGATTCGCAACTTCTCCTGACAGCTGAACCACGCCATCGGTGGTTTCCACCTTCACATTGCGCGATGGAACAATGTCGTCTGCTAACAGCTTAGCTTTAATTTCGCTGGTTGTGGCGGCATCACCGGCATAACCTTTCAGCGAGCCTTCTTTATTGTCTCTGACGTGTAGTTTGTCACTGACGGATTTCACTCCTTCAACTTTCTGCACCAGAGCGACAGCCTTTTCAGCCTGATCCTGCGAGGCAACGAAACCGCTTAATGTCACCACACCCTGCTGCGTTTTGACGGAGATATCCGTGCTTTTAATCGCGTCATCATCAACCAGCGCCGCTTTGGCTTTGGCCGTGATGCCGCTGTCATCCATAAAACCATCGACTTTTTTCATAGAACTATCGATTTTGGAACCCGTCGAGCTGGTATCAGCAGCAAATGCCGCACCGCTTAACAGCGCCGTACCGGCCAGTGCAGCAATCAGGGTCTTGGCAATCTTAGTCTTATTCATCGATATGATCCTTCTATCAGTTAATTCACCCGCAAGCGCGAATGCACAACAGCTAACGGCGCCGTTGCCTTGATGGACGTAACCAAACTCGCAGGCCTGTTTTTTCGTCCGACAGAATAATCATAGTAGGGATTACAGCTTTTGCTGGCTTTTGTGGTTGATATCTCGCCAGAAAGTCAGAATGACAGCGTAATTAAGAGGAGTCTGTAACAAAAAAAGCAGGACCAGTAATGACTGGTCCTGATAGCGAGGCGGGATCAGTGTTCGCGGGTTTTGCGGAAAACCACGTCAGGATAGCGCTCCTGCGTAATATTCAGGTTAACCATCGTAGGCGCGATATAGGTGAGGTTATCTCCCCCATCCAGCGCCAGATTGACCTCATTTTTACGCTGGAAGTCGTCAAACTTCTTCGCGTCGCTGCACTCTACCCAGCGGGCGGTGGAGACGTTGATCGCTTCATAGATCGCTTCAACGTTGTATTCGCTCTTAAGGCGGGCGACAACCACATCAAACTGCAGCACGCCGACGGCGCCAACAATCAGATCGTTGTTATGCACCGGGCGGAATACCTGCACGGCGCCCTCTTCAGAGAGCTGAACCAGACCTTTCAGCAGCTGCTTCTGCTTAAGTGGATCGCGCAGACGGATACGGCGGAACAGCTCTGGCGCAAAGTTCGGAATGCCGGTGAACTTCATCGCTTCACCCTGGGTAAAGGTGTCGCCAATCTGAATCGTGCCGTGGTTATGCAGGCCGATGATATCGCCCGGGAACGCCTCTTCAACGTGCGAACGATCGCCTGCCATAAAGGTCAGCGCATCGGAGATCACCACATCTTTGCCGGTACGCACCTGACGCAGTTTCATACCCTTTTCATAACGACCCGATACCACACGCATGAACGCAACGCGGTCGCGGTGTTTGGGATCCATATTCGCCTGAATCTTGAAGACAAAACCGCTGAACTTCTCTTCACGCGCTTCCACAATACGGGTATCGCTTTTACGCGGCATCGGCGCAGGTGCCCAGGAGACCAGACCATCCAGCATATGATCGACACCAAAGTTGCCCAGCGCAGTGCCGAAGAACACCGGCGTCAGCTCGCCGTTGAGAAACAGCGACTGCTCAAATTCGTGTGAGGCGCCCTGCACCAGCTCCAGCTCATCACGCAGCTGCTGTGCCAGCTCTTCGCCCACCGCCGCGTCGAGATCGGGATTATTCAATCCTTTTACAACGCGCACGTCCTGAATAGTATGGCCTTTACCGCTCTGATAGAGATAGGTTTCATCTTTATAAAGGTGGTAAACCCCTTTAAACAGCTTGCCGCAGCCGATTGGCCAGGTAATGGGGGCGCAGGCGATCTTCAGCTCGCTCTCAACCTCATCCAGCAGCTCCATCGGATCGCGGATGTCGCGGTCCAGTTTGTTCATAAAGGTGATGATGGGCGTATCGCGCAGGCGGGTTACTTCCATCAGCTTGCGGGTACGATCCTCAACCCCTTTCGCGGCATCAATAACCATCAGACAGCAGTCAACGGCGGTCAGCGTGCGATAGGTATCTTCCGAGAAGTCTTCATGCCCCGGCGTATCCAGCAGGTTGACCAGGCTTTCACGATAGGGAAACTGCATCACCGAGGTGGTGATTGAAATACCACGCTGCTTCTCCATTTCCATCCAGTCTGATTTAGCATGCTGGCTGGAGCCGCGGCCTTTGACAGTACCGGCAGTCTGGATAGCCTGTCCGAACAGCAGGACTTTTTCGGTGATTGTGGTTTTACCGGCGTCCGGATGCGAGATAATCGCAAAGGTACGGCGGCGCGCCACTTCTTCTAAAAAGGGAGCATTAGACATGAGTGCGTTCTTCTTCAGGGCGGCGCGTCTGTAACGCGCGGCAGATAAATCGTTCCGGAACCTGTCCGGTGGGTAACAGTGCCAGTGGCAACGCCGTGGCGTCACTGCACAGCAGCGGTTCGCGGCTGCGCTGGCGGTGCTCCGGTTATCCGGTCAGCGTTGAGGCGGCATAGCATACAATATTTCAGCAGGCGGGGAAATCACGACTGTAGCGCGCAGGTAACCTCTTACGGCTCCGTCCGCGTCCGGTCATGGCAGGCGAATGGCAATCAGTTAACAATGAGAATTCGTCGCATTCAGAATGTTGAATAATTCCATTTATATTCAATGATATAAATTAAAATTTCGTGCAAAAAACCCTTCACATAAACGCTGATATTGCTGCATAATTCGCCGTAATTTTTCTGACTGCTTAATAAGGACGCAGCTATGTTAACTGCTGAAATGACCTCTCGCCTGAACGACCAGCTTAATCTGGAGTTCTTCTCTGCCAACCTCTATCTGCAGATGAGCGCCTGGTGCAGCGATAAAGGATTTGAAGGGGCCGCCTCTTTCCTGAAAATGCATTCGCGTGAAGAGATGGAGCATATGCAGCGCCTGTTTGATTACGTCAGCGACGCGGGTTCCATGCCGGTACTGGGCAGCATAGCGGCACCGGCTGTCAGCTGGAACTCTCTGAGCGATGTGCTGAGCGAAGCGCTGAAGCATGAGCAGCTGATCACGCAGAAAATCAATGAACTGGTGCACACCGCGCTGACATCGCAGGACTACTCCACTTTTAATTTCCTGCAGTGGTATGTGGCAGAGCAGCATGAAGAAGAGAAATTGTTTAAAACCGTGCTCGATAAACTGGCGCTGGTGGGTAACAAAGGTGAAGGTCTGTTCCTGGTGGACAAGGACCTGGGCCGCATGAACGTGGAAGGTCACGGTCAATAATAAAAAAGATGACATACAGCAAGCAGCAGCGCCCGGTTTTGCCGGGCGTTTTTTTATGCTGAAAGCGTGCGCTCAGAGGACGACGAGCCTGCAGACGGTCAGGAGCACATAAATGCGCCCTCTGCGTTGTCACGTCGTCACCCATGGCGCCATCTTACTCCAGCGCTTTCAGTCGCAGCTCTGAGGGTTGCGGGCGGCCAAACAGATACCCCTGAAACAGCGTGCAGCCCTCTTCACGCAGCTTCGCAAACTGTTCGCTGTTCTCCACGCCTTCCGCCGTGATCTGAATATCCAGGCTGCGGCTCATGCCGGTTATTGCCCGGATGATCGCCAGCGCTTCGCGGCTGTCGCCCATATCGTTGATAAAAGATTTATCGATTTTGATCTTATCGAACGGGAATGAGCGCAGATAGCTGAGCGAAGAGTAGCCGGTGCCAAAATCATCCAGCGCAATCTGTACGCCCAGCGCTTTGAGGTTCTGCAGCGTCCGGATATTGCCCAGCGTATCGTCCAGCAGCACCGACTCCGTGATCTCCATCTCCAGCCGATGCGGTGCCAGACCTGACTCCTTCAGCGCTCCCTCTACCACCGACACCAGCGAGCTGTTTTTAAACTGCAGCGGTGAGAGATTCACCGAAACGGACTGTTCGGTGTTCCAGCTCTGCGCCTCGCGACACGCCTCATACAGCGCATAGGCACCCAGCATATGAATCAGCCCGGTCTCTTCAGCAATCGGGATGAAATCCACCGGCATGATCAAGCCTTTGACCGGATGGTGCCAGCGCATCAGCGCTTCATAACCAATAATGCCGCTCTGGCTGGTGATGGGCTGATAGTAAAGTCTGAGCTGCCGTCCGGTAATCGCATCACGCAGATCGTTTTCAATGATGCGCCGGCTGCGCGCCTGGTCATCCATCTCTGGCGTAAAGTGCTCATAGCGGTTACGGCCGTTACGCTTCGCCTCGTAGAGCGCCATATCGGCGCAGCGCAGCATATGTTCCGGCGTGTTGACGGCCTGGGTGGTCAGGGCGATCCCCACGCTCAGGCCCACGGTAAGATTATGCCCTTCGACATTCATGGGCGGCTGAATCGCCTCGATCAGGCGCTGCGCCACCGTGGCCGCTTCGTCAGCGTTGTGGATATCGGGCAGCACAATAGCAAATTCGTCGCCGCCGATGCGGGCCAGCGTATCACGCTCACGCAGCACGCTGCGCAGCCGCTTAGCCACCGCGCGCAGCAGATCGTCACCAATCTGGTGGCCAAGCGCATCATTCACGTTTTTGAAATTATCGAGGTCGAGACAAAGCGTGGCGCTGATCTGGTTCTGTGCCGTGTCGTTACGCAGCGCTTCGCTGAGTTTTTGCCGGAACAGAATGCGGTTAGGCAGGCTGGTCAGGTTGTCGTGATGCGCCATATGGTGAATACGCGCATCCGCTTCGCGCTGGTCAGTCACATCTTCCACGATCAGCATGACATAATTTTGCCGCATATCTTTGCCGGTGATGGTGGTGGCGCGGGTATGCAGAACCCGCTCACCGCTGGCGGTCAGCAGCAGCTGCTCGCGGGCGTGAATGCCTTCACTGCGCAGCGCAATATCCGCCAGGCTATTAAAGTAGTCGCTCAGTTCGGCAGACATGCACTCGTGCGGACGCTTATGCATGAGCAGCGATCGGCTCAGCCCAAACAGCTGCTCAGCTTTGGCATTCACCATCAGAATTTCGCGGCTGATAGCATCCTCCACAATCACGCAGGAGGGGATGTTGCTGATGATGGTGTCGAGAAAGGTCGACAGCTCCGACATTCTGCTGCTCTGCGCCTGTGCCAGATCGCGCGCGCGCAGAAGCTGCTGCTCATGTTCACGCCGCTCCGTCACGTCGCGCGTGATTTTGGCAAATCCGATCAGGCGTCCACTCTCATCATGAATCGCGTCAATTACCACGTGCGCCCAGAAAGCCGATCCATCTTTCCGGTAGCGCCATCCCTCATCTTCAAACCGCCCGGTTTTTAGCGCAATGCCGAGGTTTGCATCCGGCAGATGGAGCTGGCGCTCCTGCGCGCTGTAAAAGAGTGAGAAGTGCTGCCCCACAATCTCATCTGCGCGATATCCTTTAGCGCGCTGCGCCCCGGCGTTCCAGTTAACGACTCGCCCCTTCAGGTCCAGCATGTAGATAGCGTAATCGGTGACGCCCTCCACCAGCAGCCGAAACGTTTTTTCATGTTCGCGCTGCTGGCGCAGCAGCGCCTGCTGTTCAGTGCAGTCGCGGGTAATTTTTGCGTAGCCAATCAGTTTCCCGGCGTCGTCGCGAATTGCGTCGATGATAACGTGCGCCCAGAAAGCGGAACCATCTTTACGATAGCGCCACCCCTCATCTTCAAAACGTCCGGTTTTAAACGCGGTCGTAAGATTCTTTTCCGGTAGATGGTTCAGACGATCCTGCGCGCTGTAAAAGCGGGAGAAGTGCTGTCCGACAATTTCCTCTGCCACGTAGCCTTTTGTCCGCTGAGCCCCGGCATTCCAGTTCTCAACGTTGCCCTCCAGATCCAGCATATAAATCGCATAGTCGGTTACGCCCTCTACCAGTAAACGAAAGCGCTGCTCCTGTTCACGCTGCCTGCGCTGCTGCGCCTGCTGCTGCGTGTAGTCGCGGGTGATTTTGGCAAAACCCAGCAGCTCGCCCTGCTCATCCCGGATAGCGTCAATCACGACGTGAGCCCAGAACGCGCTGCCATCTTTGCGATAGCGCCAGCCTTCGGTTTCAAACTTACCGGTTGCGGCAGCAACAGAGAGACCGCGCTGCGGCGCGCCGTTTTTGCGCTCCTCTTCGCTATAAAACAGCGCAAAATTTTTACCAACGATCTCATCTGGCGTATACCCTTTGGCGCGCTGCGCACCGGTATTCCAGTTAGCAACGGTACCGTCAGGTTTGAGCATGTAAATGGCGTAATCTACGACGCTCTGCACCAGCAGCCGATACATTACATCAGAGTTATTGTTCATATTTTGTGCCTGTTCCGGCCTGATACAGCATCGGCTTTTCAGAAGATTCTTAATTATTTCAGACTTAAACGCAAAAGTGCAGCGCTGACAAGCGCTAATCGATTTCAGACAAAATCTGGCAGGAGTGTTATCGGCAGTGGCGAGAAAACGTTCAGAGAAATGCATCATTCCTCGTGGCTACCTGCTATTTATGGCAGGTCAGTCGGGGAAGAGCATGCAGGAAAGCCGCATACCGGAGAGAGCCGGTATGGGCAGAGAGACGAGACGCTGTCGCTGGCCTATCGGGCTGCCAGCTGCTGCATAACCGGCAGCCACAGGTCGGTCATCATCCCTTTGCCGCCGGTAAGCGGGTCGCGCGGGGGCAGAGGAACGCGCTGAATTTGCTCTCTGGCTGCACGCAGCCGCGAGGGTTCATCGCGTATTGTTTCGGGCGTCATTCCTTCCGGATAAGCGCCGACCATGAAAAAATCGTCTGACGCGTAAACCTGTTTATGCCCGACGCCTGCCGGGATCAGCACGGCATCACCTTCACGCAGCACCACCATACGCCCGCTGTCGCCGCCCAGCAGGATCTCAGCCCAGCCCGCCCCGACGCCCAGCACTTCATGCGTATTCGGATGATAGTGGGTATAAGGGAATACCGGCGCGCGCCATGCGGCAGGCCAGCCGCTGGCGGTAAAGGTCGTTTCAAACCAGCGTGCACTATCTTCCGTGTCGTCCGGCACCACACGCGGCCAGATAATCAGCGGCAGCGGGCTGTTCGGCACGCCGCGTGCTCCGCCATCAGAGCAAAAATGCGCACGTTATCTGACCAGCGCGTCAGGGCCGGCCGATCCGCCGCTGACGCTAAGAGCCGCCGCACGCCTCAACTGTCTGACTCAACCGTGCCCAGCCAGCGCTGCCAGCTGGCGTTGACAATGCCGCGCTCGCGGGCAAAACGATCCGGTGCCACGTGACCCGGCAGCGCCTGCAGGGCCAGATGATGCAGCGCATCACGCAGCGTGACGTAAGCATGCGTCAGCGCCTGCGCTTCCTGGGCAGGCATAATAACCACTTTGACGACCGGCACCGGCGCCTCAGGTGAAATGCGGCTGGTCGGGCCATACCAGTAGCGGTCTAACATCACATCGCCAACAACCAGTACGGTGGCCTTGCCAAACGCGGGCAGTGTTACTTTCATTTCAGAGACTCCAGACTACGCTCAAAATATTGCGCGGATAATACCATATACCCGCCGCAGGGTAAGAAGCACGCGCAGCTTGGTGATGGTGGGATGCGTTTTCAGCGCCACAAAGTCACAGCTGACGTTAACCTGCTCCAGCGTGCGGCTCAGTACCTGCGCGGCATCATCCTCACCGGTCAGCCCAATCAGACGCGATGCGGCACCCAGCGCGGCAATGTTCATTGCCACGTTGGCCGCGCCGCCCGGACGCTCCTCAATGGTATTCAGTACCGGTACACCCGCTTCGCGGGCCAGCCCGATCATAGTCTGGACGCTGCTCAGGGCGCCTTTAGCGTAGTCTGACAGCACCAGCGCGCCAGCCTGTGACAGCGACTGACGCATACGATCGTGGATGGGCTGCGGATCGACCTGATCAAAGCCCTCTTCAAAGTCCAGCCGGATCAGCTGCTGGTTGCGCGACTGCTGCAGCAGCGTCATGCCGTTTTCAGAACGGGTCACCAGCAGCGCTGAGAGCGCATAGTCAGCGATCAGCTGCATTCCCCGGCTGACAATGTCCGCTTCGGTTTTACATTTGCCGGCAACGGCTTCAAATTCAGACAGGTTTGGCGTCAGCAGGGTTGCACCGCGATAGCGCTCAAAGTCGGTGCCCTTCGGGTCGCGCTCCACCGTACTGACGGTGGAGGTTCCCAGCTTGCCCACCACGACGCCTGCCGCCGCGTTGGCAAGGAAACAGGCGTTTTCCAGCGTGTCACCTGCCGCAAGGACCGCGGCCAGGACGCCAATAACCGTATCGCCGGCACCGGTCACGTCATAGACTTCCTGCGCCTGCGTCGGCATATGCAGGGGCGCTTTACCCTCCGCCACAATCAGCCTATCGCCCAGCTTGCGGGCATTGGCGAGATAAGAGACGTGTCCTGCATGCAGGATGTCAAACACGCCGTTGGTCATCACCACTTTCTCGCCGCGCTGACGCGCCTGAGCCACGGCGGTTTTCAGCTCGCTCTCCGTCATCACGCCAAAGCCGCTTTCGGGACGTGCATGAATAGCGTTCTCCTTCTCTTCCGGCTTGTAATCTCCGCCTTTCACCAGCAAATCCGGCAGCACATCGGCAATCAGACGCTGCGGCGTATCTTCTTCAAACAGTACGACCCAGTCCACCGCTTCGAGTGCGCTCAGCACAATCATCCGGTTCTCCTGCGGATTAACCGGCCGGGTTTCGCCTTTAAGACGTCGGGTTGACGCGTCGCTGTTCTGCCAGCAGTGGTGACGCCCGATCCGGCCGGTAAAATCGATACGCCACAGTAAATATGATCAGCCGGGTGGCTGCTGCCCCCGGCTGTCTGCTCAGTGACTGCGGATCGTTTTAATAATGTTGGTGGTGGAGATGCCATCTTCAAAGTTAAGCACGCGTACGTCACCGCCGTTGGCCCATACTTCTTTGCTGCCTGCGGGAAAGGCATCCGCGACTTTGGCGACGACGTGGAGAAGAAAATCCGGCAGGTTCTGCAGGCGCAGCTGACCCGTATGGATCTGGTTAACCGTGAAGAGTTTGATGTGCAGACTCAGGTCCTGCTGCGCACCCGCGAAAAGCTGGCAGCCCTGGAGCAGCGTCTGGCTAAACTGGAGAGTGAAAGCCCGGCGGCACCGGGGGGCAATCGACAAAAGTGCAATTGCTTTTGCACATCATGCGTTGCGGATTTCGGGTTTAACCTTTTTGGTTCTGGCATTACACTTACTTCTTGTACCGTCGGAAAACGTGCTGCTCACAGCCACTGCAATCAGGAAATAACCATGATCGACACAAAAAAAATTGAACAACTGGCGCGCCAGGTCCATGAAGCGATGCGGCATAAACCCGGCTGATGTCGTTACCCTCTCCCATCCGGACTTTAACCGTCGGCCCCGGAATCACACCGGATCTGCTGTCCTTTTGCACGGTCGCAAAAGCGCTCGCGGGCTTTCAGCAGAAGCTGATTTACCGCCGGTGGGGAATTTCGCCCCGCCCTGAGAATAAGCAAAATCACTATAGCGTTATTCACCGGGACGATCTTCATCGTCAAGAACCATCACACCGCGACCGTTACGCAGTGCGTCAAGTGCACGTTCTACACGCTGTTCCGGCGTGCCAAATTCAGAAAGAAGCGTCTGATTCATGGTAATTAACCTTAAAATATTATGAGTTACCAGAACCAGGGCGAGCTTAGGAGTGCGTGAAAAATACACATGGCAAAAACGTGACGCGGCTGCGGCTTCAATCGTAACGGTAAATCCGGTGCCGTAAGAGCTGGTGTTGTTCTCTACCATCATCGGCAGATCGAGCTGCTGGCGGCGGGCCTCATTGATGCAGAGGCAGACAATGCCGCTGCCGTGGCGGATAGTCAGCGCCATCTGCTCTGTGGTCATGGTCTCGGCGGCAAAAATCATATCGCCTTCGTTCTCGCCCGGCCTGAAGCCCGCAAGCGTGACCAGATCGAGCGTGGCCTCGGTATGACCGCCGCGCGTCAGTACGCCACCTTCGCGCGCGCGCAGCGGGAAAACGTGTCCCGGACGGTGCAGGTCAGCCGGTTTAGCATTATCAGCAATCGCGGCGCGGATAGTGGTGATGCGGTCAGCTGCAGAGACGCCGGTGGTCACTCCCCGGGCTGATTTCCCGCCCTCCGGCTGGTCTGCTTTTGTATGCCAGCTTTAGCTGGCCTGACGGGTCTCACGCTGGCGGCGGTAAGCCACCAGATCTTCAATGGTCACCACGGGCATATCATGCTGCTGCGCAAACGCGATCGCTTCAGGGGCGCGCGCCATGCTGCCATCGTCGTTAGTCAGCTCGCACAGGACGCCAGGCTGCTCGGTCCGGCGCTGTCGCCGGTAGTGATTGCTGCCATTATGGCCGCCGTCGCAGGGATTATGGTCGCACTTTCGGTGGATGAACTGATGCCGCTGGCGCGCGAAATCGATCCGCACAATAACCCGAGCTATGGCGTGCTGTGTGGGATGACGGTGATGGGGCTGAGTCTGACGCTGCTGCAGACCGCCGGCGAGGTCGCCACCTTTGTTACTGCCAGCAGCGATATGGAGCTGGGGCTGGGCATCGCTTTAGCCGTGGCCATCCACAATATTCCTGAAGGACTGGCGGTTGCCGGGCCGATGTACGCGGCGACCGGTTCCAAAGCCAAAGCGCTGTTCTGGGCCTGTATTTCTGGTATGGCGGAAATTCTGGGCGGCGTCATTGCCTTTCCGCTGCATACTGCGGGAATGTCACCGATGCTGGGATACGGTATGTTTATGCTCGGCCTGATCGGCTATTTCGCGATGGATCGCCTGCTGCCGCATCAGCATCCGCAGGATCTGATGGCCACTCAGGGTCGTCCCGTTAACCTGAAGCGAACTGCTGTGCTGCTGACGCTGGGCATCAGCCTGCACAATTTTCCTGAAGGACTGGTAATCATTATCATCATGGAGCTTGCTATGTCGGTGCCTTTACTGCTCACTATTCTGGCCGGTGGTGCCACCTTTATTGGCGCCCTGTTTGGCATTCTCGGTCAAAAGCCGTCAAACCGTCTGCTCGCCTTTGCGCTCGGCTTCGCCGCCGGCATTATGCTACTGATTTCGCTGATGGAGATGCTGCCAGCGGTCAGAAACAGAGCAGGCATACGGCCATCACACATTTTCACACCTCATCGCTGTTGCTTTCATAAGCGTCACAATACGCGCTTGCCAGGCCACTTAAACGCGGAGAAGCGTGATAATGTCTGTCAGCAAATTTGAATAAGCGTGAACGACATAACTTTACGCTTAATAACTCGATATTTTATAAGGTTAATTATAATGTGGTCAAACAGCGCCTGCGGAAATCCGCCGAAATCGTGAATAGTGCGTGGCTGTTCCATGGCGGTTACCCGCGTTCCGCGCGTGTACCAGTGCGCGGAAATCGCGAGAATAGCGCGCGGGCGCGGCAGATCTCTGCCCAGCTGCTGCCATACCCGGGTATAACGGTTCTCTTCCAGCACGTTCATCGGGCTGCCATGACGGGCCTCAAAATGCCATGCGGCGGGCCGGGTACTGTCCACGCTGAGCTGCACCAGCGGAATATCCGCCTCAGGATAGATTTTGGCCAGCAGGCCCCACGAGCCGTGATCGAACCCCCAGCTCTCATCTTTTTCTGCCGCCGGCAGCAGCTCCGTTACGCGCTGCGCCAGCGCAGGCGATCCGGGTGCCGGGTAGCGCAGCTGCTGATAGTTAACCAGCGGATGATCGGCTGCCGGCGCGTCGCTGGGCAGATTATCGCGCACATACTGGTTAAACGCTTCGGCCCATGGATACGCCGGCGCACTCCCCTGCCACTGCAGCTTGCGCAGGTTATGTACCACGTTGCCGCTCGCAACCAGCAGGATCCCCTCATCGCGCAGCGCAGCCAGCTTACGTCCGCGCATTCCGGTGCGCCCCCTTCCGGCCTGCGACGCCGCGGGCCGTTATCCCACCTGCGCTGACAGCATACTGATTGCGCCCATCTCCATGCCCTCAACCGGCACGCTGACCGCCTCACCCGCTGCGCGTGCGCCCAGAATATAGAGCAGCGGCAGATAGTGTTCAGCGGTCGGATGCGAAAGCGCCGCGCCCGGATCCTGACGGTCCCTATGGCGAAGAGGGTATGATTATCCAGCAGTTCTGCGCGCTGCCCCGATTTGGCGACAGCTATACGCTGATTGGCAGCTGGCTGATAGACGATCAGCCGGCGGGGATTGGCTTACGCGAAGATCGGGCGCTGATCACCCAGGATCTGTCGCGCTTCTATCCGCATACTTTTRTCGGCTAACCTGGTCCCTGGAAAAGCATCCTCTCCAATAAAGCCCTGCTGCCGCTGCTGTGGGAGATGTTCCCGGACCATCCCAATCTGCTGCCCGCCTGGTTTGCAGATGACAGCCAGGCGCCGCAGATGGATAAATATGTGGTGAAGCCGCTCTTCTCCCGTGAGGGCGCCAACATCCGTATTATTGAAAACGGCAACGAAATTGCGCGCCAGGATTGCGCCACAGAAGCGGGACTTCCCGGCGAGTTTCTCTATATCGACGAGATTGGACTAGGGGAAAAAGGCCAGTTTACCGACCAGCACGATCGCGTCATCAGCAACGTGTTCAAGCTCTACCCCTGGGAGTTCATGCTGCGCGAGGTGTTCTCGACCAAGCTGGCCGATGCCGGCGTACGCTGGCTGGAACCCGCCGCTTTTTTTCAGTGGATCTGGCTCGAAGATCAGCTCAAAGCGGGCAACCTGCCGGCGGGCAGCGATCAGTTTAACAGCCTGCAGGAGAAGCTGATTGAGCGGTTTGCGGTTCTGCAGCAGCAGCACGGCTTTAACTGGCTGCACTTTGCCTGCTGCCGTGATACGGAAGAGGACCGCGCGACGGTACAGTATCTGCAGGCGGTGGAAAAAGTGGTTAACAGCGATGCGCTACTGACCCGCTTCTGCATTCCGAAACACACTTGGGAGTTTGTCCGCGAATCCTGGGCTCAGCGTCAGCCTTCGCTCTATTCCCGTCTGGATCTGGTGTGGGATGGCAGCGGTGAGATCAAGCTGCTGGAAAACAACGCCGACACGCCGACGTCACTCTATGAGGGGGAGGCTAAGCGCCGTATGCAACGTATTGCTATCAGCGAACGCCCGGACTGGCGCGCAAAAGCCACTGAATATGGCTTTCAGTTTCACACTATGTATGGTGAGCCTTACTGGTGTGAAGAGGCCTATTATCAGTTCACGCTGGCACAGGTAGAGACGCTGGAAAGCGTTACGGCAGAGCTGCATCAGATGTGCCTGATAACGGACAGTTCGTAGACGCCGCCGGTAAAAACTATGGCTCAGCAACCTCTGGCCGTACCATGAACGTGCCTAAAACCGCCATGGCACCTAAACCGGCCACGACCTCGACCATTACCCGCGGTGGCTTTGGTGAGACGGTCGCGAAGCAAAACAGTATGCAGCGCAGCAGCGCCAGCGGCACCAGCAGTCGCTCGCGGGAATTTGGCGAAAATCAGTGCCAGCAGGCACCGGCTCAGGCGGGTGCGGGCACCACCGCAAACAATGCCGAAGCACAGCACAGCGGCGGCTTCTGGATGCCGCTGATGGCTGGCTACATGATGGGACGTATGATGGGCGGCGGCGCCGGTTTTGCTCAGCAGCCGCTGTTTTCCCCTAAAACGCCTGCCAGCCCGGGCGCGCTGGCGGTCACTGCAGTATTTATGCTGGCAGGCTGCGAACAGAGCGACGAAACAGTTTCGCTCTATCAGAATGCTGACGACTGTGCGAAAGCCAATCCGGATCAGAGCGGTCAGTGTAAAGCCGCTTATAACAATGCGCTGAAAGAGGCGGAGCGCACCGCGCCTAAATATGCCTCACGCGAAGATTGCGTGGACCCCTGCGGCCCCTTTCGCATTTGAACGTATAGCTACGTAAAGATCCGCGCCCTGTCAGGCTTCACGCTTTAAATCCCCCCTCGCATCACCTATCCTGACTGCAACTCTGGGTACAGGATAATCACTATGAAACGGACAAAAAATATCCGTCATGCCGCTTTTCGTAAAGGCTGGCAGGCACGTCATCTTACGCCCGCGAGCAGGACCTGCAGCAGCTGAACAGCGCGCTGGGCAAAGAGGTGACGACCTCACCTGAAGTCGTCGCGCCGGAAAATAGCCAGCAGACTGCACAGGCCGACAGCGCACCGCAGGCGGCAGCTTCCGCTCCGGCGGCGTCTGTTCAGCCGGCAGCGCGCAACAGCGGCAATCCATTCAGCCGCTGACAGCAAAAGGGAGCGTACAAACAGGCAGTGATCTCTGCGCAAAGCTCACTCGACGCCTCTGAAGCAGGCTATCAGGTGGGTACCCGTACGATTGTTGATGTACTGGACGCGACCACTACGCTGTTTAACGCTAAACAGCAGCTCTCCAACGCGCGCTACAGCTATCTGATTAACCAGCTGAATATCAAATATGCGCTGGGTACTCTCAAATCGATCTCGGGTTCAAATCAGGTCGGCCTGAGCTTCTCATTACCGCTCTACAGCGGTGGTTCAGTGACCTCGCAGGTGAAACAGGCGCAGTACAACTTTGTCGCCGCCAGCGAACAGCTGGAAGGCGCGCATCGCAGCGCGGTGCAGACCGTACGCTCCTCGTTTAACAACGTGAATGCGTCAATCAGCAGCATTGAGGTCGCCAGCCTGTTAAAGCAGGCTGAGAGTCGCAACCTTAACCTGCTCTCTGCGCGCCTGAGCCAGGATCTGGCTCGTGAGCAGATCCGCTATGCTGAATCGGGCCATATGCCTACGCTGGATCTGACGGCGTCGACCGGTCTGTCTAACAATAAATATAGCGGCAGCCGGGCGAATCAGAGCATCACCAATAACGACCGCTTTAATGTCGGCCTGGTGGCGATTACCGATGTACAGAACGCCCGCGCCCAGTATGACAGCGTGCTGGCGAATGAAGTGACGGCCCGAAACACGCTGGATAATGCGGTTGAATCGCTGCGTCAGATCACCGGGATGGACTACCTCTCCCTGGCCTCGCTGAGCATCGATCGCTTTAAAACAGCACGGCCTGATGCCGATATGTCAAAGTGGCGCAGCCTGACGCTGCAGGAAAAAACTGCCGGCATTCAGGATGTCACCTACCAGGTCGCGCAGCAGGATCTGATCCTCAATACCGCTACCGCCTACTTCAACGTGCTGAATGCGATTGATACGCTCTCCTATACCGAAGCGCAGAAACAGTCCATTTATCGCGAGCTGGATCAAACCACGCAACGCCTGAGCAATCCCGATCTGCGTGCTTCTGCCGCCGATCGCGACGCTGCGTTTGAAAAGATCAACGAAGCGCGCAGCCCGTTGCTGCCGCAGCTGGGCCTGGGTGCAGATTACACCTATAACAACGGCTATCGTGATAACAGCGGACTGAACACCACTACCAAAAGCGCCTCGCTGCAATTAACGCAGACGATTTTCCAGCCAACCTATCTCTGACAGCGCCTCTGTAAAATCGGCGATTATTTTTTTGGCTTAGCAGCAGCACTTTTCGCGTCACAGGCTGCAACAAAAGGAATGCAAATGAAAAAACTGCTCCCATTTTTTATTGGACTGAGCCTGGGCGGATTCAGCCTTGCCAGCCAGGCAGAAAACCTGCTGCAGGTTTATCAGCAGGCAAAAAAAACCGTCATAACGGGTATCGCGTGCAATAATTTCTACATCGTTTTTTGTGAAAGTCACAGGGGATTTTTTTTCGCCCGCCATCGTCTGGTTCCTTATGCAGATTGGGATAGAGCATCGAAAAGCCAACCCTTGTGCTCCATCCGAGTGGTTCTTTCTGAATTATTTACGTAAATTAGGGAAAGAAGGCACGTTCACCATCTCCAGCAGCCAGGGTGTGGCGCTGGAATCAAGAGCCGGAATGCGGATCTGTTCGATTAAGACGACTTCGTCGCGCAGGGGATCATAGGGTAGCAGCACGGCGGCATGTCCGCGCTCGAAAACTTCACGCACTACTTCACCACTCATTCCGCCATTAAAAAGGCGGTGGCGAAAGCGATAGCTGACGATGGGTTCCTCCAGCCCATGGTTCCCTTCTGCCAGGCTGGCATCCACTTCACCCACCAGCACCGACAACCGTTCAGAGGTGCCGCCAGGGCTGGCTAAATAACTGATAACCGGTTTCACGCGCCCGACATTCAGGCCCGCTTCTTCCTGTGCTTCGCGTCGTACGACCTCTTCCGGCGTTTCTCCGGGCTCAATGATACCTGGCGCACAGGCGCATCATTTCGGGAAAATCAGGGGTATAGCGCTGTTTCATTTTACCTTCCACTCACGTCGTAGTGTTTCATGGTGCAACGCCAGCCATTGCAGCGCAATGACAGAAGCTGCGTTATCAATAATCCCCTCTTCCACCCAGCGATAAGCCTGTTCGCGGCTCACCACATGTACGAGAATATCCTCATTCTAGATAGAGCCGCACTGACATCGCGGGCAGACTCCAGTAGCTTACCGCCGGCGCCACCTGCCGGATTTCAACCAGCGTGGTATAACGCGTTGATTCTTCAATCGTCAGCTGATAACGGGCGCCGTTGACCTGATAGAGCACCGAGGCGCCTGCTTCATCACTGCGCGGCAGCAGGCGACGCAGCTGCGCGAAGTTCGTTAATCAATGCGTCAGACGCGTTTAGCAAACAGGCACGGCCAGAGCACCGTGCGCCAGGCAGTAGCGCAGCCAGTCAGCCAGAAACTGGTTAATCTGATGTTTTTCATCACGCTGATGCAATTTTTTATTAGGATAATCATAGCGTGCTTTAAAGCGATAGATCTGCTGTGTGGAACACACTTCAGCGACCATCGCATCGGTCAGATCATATTCGTGCTGCTGTGCCGCGATAGCATCCAGCACCGCATCGAAGCTCGCCCAGGTGTTAACCCCCAGCAAAGATTGGTGCTTCCCCGCGAAGAGATGGGTATCAGTGATCTGCAGGATCCGGATCGCGGATCCTGGTGCCGCAGGAAAAGTGAGCAGGCTATCCAAAGCGTTTCCTTAATCTCCACGCTGCAGCTGCCACTGCTCCCCCAGCAGAACGTGTTTATCTGCCGCTATGCCTGCTTCGGCGAGGGTATTCACCATCGCTGGCTGGAAATCGTGATTACCGGGCAGCCAGACGCATGGCTTTTGCAGGCGGGCAATACCGGCAACAAAATGCTGGTACGCTTCCACGGTATGATCCTGCGCCAGATCGCCGGTCGCGATATGTAACACCGCTTCCAGCTGGTGCGGGTTACGCAGGCTATGCTGATCGAGCCAGGTACAGCCGGAAGGCACCGGATGATGGTGCAGCAGGATGAGCGAGTGCCGCCCAGGAAACCGCGCAAGTGACGCTGCCAGCCACTCCAGCTGATAGTCGCTCAGCATGCCGTGTGGCACGCCAGATACCTGGCTATCGAGCAGCACCGTCTCCAGTGAGCCATCCGCCGCTAATGTCAGCCAGCGCCAGCCGGGGGCCAGCGTGTCAATGGTGAAACTGGTGCAGTGCGGTTTGAACTGGACGCAGGTAGAAGGCGAGGCCAGAACCCGGCGCCCCTGCCAGTGAAGATCGAGCTCCTGATGAATGTGGCCACATACCAGATGCTGCGCCTGCGGAAAAGYCACCTCCGGAAAAGCGGGCAGCTGAGGCACCAGAACATTAATGTGCGGCTGCGCTGCGGCGCACCACGCCTGCAGCTGCGTCGCTTTGGCTGACTGCGGCGAGCTATTAAATCCGTGCAGATAGAGCAGCGTGGCCATTAATCAGTACCCATCTGAGTCAAGGTCCGGCCGGAACATATCGCTTTGCAGGCGATTCACTACGGTGTAGGGATTACGGTTCTCGCCCAGATAATCCGTCAGCAGCTCAAACGGACGTACCGCCGGATTCACCACCACCGCTGGCAGCATAAAACATTGCGACAGCCAGGTCGCGAAATAGCCGCCCAGCGATGAGCCAACCAGCCCCAGCGGTTCGCCGGTATGCTGCATCACTAACTCTTCCAGCAGGCTGGCTGCCGCAAATCCGATAAAGGTGTGATTGCCGCCCGCTTCAACCGTCTGCCGGCATGCGCTGTAGTAATTCAGTGCCTGGCGATAGTCGAGGATCTCATCGCCGGTCTGCTGCAATAGCCAGAGCAGATCGGGCGCATCAAGCGGGTCAATCTGCATCACTTTCAGATCGTAAATATGGCRTGACTCTAACACATATTGCTGGAGGTTTGGCCGGGTGGTATCGGTATACATACCCGGACGGCGACGCACAGGCTCAAGGCCGGTCAGGACCTCAATCGCGTCAGCATTATAGTTTGATTGGCTCATTGTATTTGTCTGATGAACAAGAGAAAAAGGAGCCCATGACGCAGCTTAGGAGAGGGATAAACCCAGAAAATCTACTATCTGCGTAAAATGGCGTAATTTACCGCCTGCGTGCAGCCGGCACAGGATCAGTTCAACGGCCGGTACGCCCTCTTCCGGATGGATATCCACCGGCATACCGCGCCCGTCGTCGATCACTTCCAGTGACTGATCGGCGTGCAGGATCACCTCGACCCGGCTGGCATGGCCCGCCAGCGCTTCATCGACGCTGTTATCGATAACTTCCTGACCCAGATGCACGCTGGTGCCCGTGTTACGTTTGGCGACCGTACCTATCACTTTCAGGTCTTCAACCTTTTCGCCATGCTCAAAAGCGATACGATACACTTCACCATTACGCCGTACGGTCACTTCCACCCGCGTGGAGAGCGCGTTGACAACCGAGATGCCCACGCCGTGCAGGCCACCGGAAAACTGATAGTTTTTACCGGAGATGGGCAGCCCGTTGACCGCCTCACTCAGATAATCGGTCAGACCATCCTGATAGAGCCAGGTCTGCTCGCTGTTGTTCACCTTATCTTTAAAGACAATCTCAACGCCGGGACAGAG
Organism: Pantoea sp. BRM17; assembly: GCA_002939445.1. GTDB lineage: Bacteria > Pseudomonadota > Gammaproteobacteria > Enterobacterales > Enterobacteriaceae > Pantoea. The sequence continues at coordinate 285,690 of PEFU01000002.1, forward strand.
TACCGCTTTCGCTTTGAGCAGGTGTTTCAGGCGCGATACGGAGAAGCGCGGGCTGTCGAAGAAGCTGACGTCAGGCCAGAAACGGTATTCGCAGAATTCGCGCATGGCATCCAGCAGTCCCTGGCGCAGACCGTTTACGTGCGTTCCGCCCTGCATGGTCGGGATCAGGTTAACGTAGCTTTCCGTCAGCAGCTCGCCCCCTTCCGGTAACCACAGCAGCGCCCAGTCTACCGCTTCCACGTCACCGGCAAAGCTGCCCGTAAACGGCGTTTCCGGCAGCGCCTGCACGTTCTGATTCAGCCACAGGCTGAACGCATCTTTCACCACCGCCGACACAAAGGCCGCGCACTGGCGCGAGGAGAGACGCTCTTTGGTCTGACCGGCAAACTGCGGATCCTGCATTTTTACCGATAACACATAGGCGCAGCGATCCCAGATATCTTCCGCTGACAGCTTAACGCCGCGCGGTAAAATATTGCGCGCCTGCTTGGCCGAGCCGCCCGCTGAGTCACCCTCAACCAGGAACAGCTCGGTTTTATTCAGATCCTGGGCGGTGCAGTCTGCCAGCTTGCCCGGCAGCGCCGGCCCGCTGGTGAGTTTTTTACGCACCACCTTTTTCGCCGCGCGCATACGGCGCTGCGCGCTGGAGATCGCCAGCTCAGCCAGCATTTCTGCCGGGCCATCGGAGTCCGCATCCGCCAGAATACAGATTTTGCCGTAGCGCAGCTGGCTCAGATCTTCGCTATCCGGGTCGATACCAATCGCTACGGAAATGTCATGCACCTCCTGCGACGCCAGTACCTCATCAGAAGAGACTTCCCAGGTGTTCAGGATCTTTCCCTTCAGCGGCATAATCGCCTGGTATTCGCGATCGTGCTGTACGTTCGGCTTGCCTTTTTTCCGCTTCAGCTGCTCCAGCACGCCCTCTTTTTCATCTTCATCCAGCGCATAATAGACCTCTTTACCGAGGTCGATACGATAGAGCGGCGGCATCGCAACATAGACGTGTCCCTGCTGCACCAGTGAACGGAAGTGCTTCACAAACAGCGCGCACAGCAGCGTGGCGATGTGCGGATCGGCGAGATCGCCTTTCTCCTGTAGCCAGTTGCGGCGATCTTCGGAGCGTTTCTTCGCCAGCAGCATATCCATTACGCGCAGAGTCTGCTCAATATCCTCATCGGCAATGGTCAGCTGTACCAGACGCCGGGTATTTGGATCGAGCGTGGTTTCGCGCAGCTGCAGCGGGTTCATTTCACCCAGCCCTTTAAAATGTGCGGTGCATCAGCGTGGTCTGTAACTTACTCTCCAGCCGGCTGAGCGCGCGGCTGATACCGGAGGTGGTCTGCTCCAGCTGTTCTGCAGCGGCGGTGATCGAACCGCTGTCGACCACCGCCACCCAGGCGCGCAGCTCTTCGAGAGTAATTTTCACCGTGTTATCCTCAGCGCGCGTCGCCGTCATTAAACGTCGCTAGCGTTGCCGGAACTCCGCCAGCAGCGGCACGATGACGTGCAGCATAAAGGGGGTATTGGCGTTAATGCGCAGTCGCCCGGCAGGCGTCTCACGGCGGCGGGCTATCTGCTCTTCGGCCCGCTCAACGGAGGTGAGGATCTGGCGGGCGTGCTCAAGAAAAATCGCGCCCTCATCGGTCAGCGCCAGACGGCGCGTTAGCGCGGCTACGCTATCGGGTATGCCATGTTTTGCCAGATAGTCCGGACTGGCTACCAGTCGCGTCGCGCTGCTGCCTAACACCCTGGCGCGCAGCGTCGAGTCGCGCAGTTCGCCAATGCGAATAGCGATATCCGTTTGCTGTTCCAGCAGATCGATAACGATGTCGTCGGTGTTGAGTTCAAGTTCAATTTGCGGGCCCTGTTCGCGATCTTCCCGGCTGACAAAATCAGAGAGCCTGACAATACCCAGCCCCTGCAGGGCCAGCTGGCGCAGCGTTTCGCCGCTGGAGGCGGTCAGGGTGGGTTTAATACGCAGAAACTCTCCCTCCTGCTGCCAGACGGGCCAGATGTTATGGGTATCCAGCTGGCTGAACCCGATCAGCTGGTGCTGGCTGTCTCCTCAGGCAACGCTCTGGCTATGCCGGAGCGTCTGCCGCCCGAATGCTTAAATCAGCTGCTGACGCTGGATTTTCTCCTGCAGGAAATCGAGAAAGCAGGTGACGCGCGAACTCAGCGTCTGGTTGCGATAGTAGACGGCGTGCACCGGCAAACGTAGCTCCCGGGTTTCGCTCGCCAGCACATCCATCAGCCGGGATGCGCTGCTCGACCATCAGGCGCAGGTGCCGTGGAAGCAAAACTCACCTGACTCCATTTTTATGCTGGAGCAGTGGGCCTCGCTGCGGGCGCTGGAGCAGCATCAGCAGATGCCGCATATGGATGCACATCGCGCCCGCATCAAAGACGACGTGGTGGATGTAAAAATCCTGGTGCTGGAACCGGCCAGCTGATCATGCCGCGCGATATTGCGAGTTATCGGACTCATCTCAGCGCAATCTTTGCTTAACTGTAAGCACAACGGGAAAAGAGGAAGCGCTATGTTAACAGTCGTCGCTGAAATTTGTGTTAAACCGGGCCGTCGTCAGGCGGTGCTGGATGCCATCAATGAGCTGATTCCGGCGGTACTGCAGGAGGAGGGTTGCCATCAGTACGCGGCCTGATTCAGGGTAAAAAATATATGCTGTCGCTGACGTGGAACGCGCCGCTGGAAGCCTTTACTGAAGCCGATCAGTTCTTTGAAGGCGTGGGCGTGGATGGCCTCTATCTGCACTTCCATAAGGCCAACCAGTTCCTCGGAATGGAGGCGCTGCCTACCTTTATCTGCAACGACGTTATCAAACAGCCCGATCACAGTAACTACGACGTCGCAGAGGAGATCCAGAAGTATCTGGACAGCGATGTGGTGATCTATCAGATGCCGGGCTGGTGGATGGGCGAGCCGTGGACGGTGAAGAAATATATCGATGAGATCTTTACCGAAGGTCACGGCAAACTTTACGCCAGCGATGGCCGCTCACGCAGCGACGCCAGCAAAAAATATGGTTCCCTTTTTCCCCGCAACTTTCGCGCGTAGAGTGTGCCGTATCAAACTAACATTCAGGTGCAAAACAGTATGAGCAACATTCTGATCATTGACGGTGGCAAAACCTTTGCTCACTCAAAAGGCGAACTTAACCATACGCTGACCGACGTCGCGGCCAGTCAGCTGCGCGATCTCGGTCATCAGGTCTCTGTCACGCTGGCCCACAGACGCGCAGCGTCTGCTGCTGCTGAATGAGATCGAGACGTGACTGCGCCTGAGCCGTGCCCGCTACCAGCAGCAGCGCGATAGTGATCTGTTTTTTCATAGCCTCTTCTTATTTTAATTCCGGGTTGCGCACAGAGTGTTTCACACGCCGGAGCATTATTGCTTTATAAGCAACAGTATTGTGACCCGTGGCACACAGCGTGACCGATACGCCGCCCAGCGCGATATCGCACTGGCGGGCAACAAAATCGGCGCTCAGTTTTTTCCAGGTGGTCGGCACCCACGCGACTCTGGCGCCCAGGCTGGCGGCCAGCGACTCCGCCATGCTGATATCCAGCCCTTCATATTTTCCATCACTGCGCAGAAAGCTGTAGGGCTTATAGTCGCCAGTGGATGCCAGCTGCAGCGTAGCCTGCGGCAGATGGCTGTGCACGAACGCTTCGTTAGTGCCTCCGGCAGGCTCGATGACCCGCACCTCACGCCGGTTTATCTGCGCAATGGTCTGATAGCGCGCTTTGTCCTCACAGCGCACCAGCGGAATTTTGCCATCTGTGCCGAGCGGTCGGGCAAACCAGGCGATTTTCTGACGCTGCCRCTGATCCACGTAGAGTTTCCAGCTCATATCATCGCGCGGCAGCATGTAAGCTTTTTCACCATACTGCATCGGCTTATCCGGATTAATGGCGCATAGCGACGGATAGTGCTGCTGCTGAAACTGCGCTTCAGACGCGTCGGTGATCATCACGTCCGCTTTTTTATCCGTCAGCTGCTGAAAGATGGTCGTATTCTCAAGCCGTGTCTCTGCGGCAGAAAGGTTTGCGTTAAAAAACAACAGCGCAGCAGGCGGATCCGGCCGCTTTTGCCCTTTGATAAAAGCGCTGATTTTGCTGCAGAAAACCCGGTGTGACGTCATACCGCATCAGGGCACTTTACCCAGCCACGCTTGCTGGATCGCCGCATATTCGCCCGTGGCAGTCGCCAGATGCACGATATAGGGCAGCGCGCGATCCATAATCACATACATGGAGTAGTCCAGGTACGCTTTTTCGGTAAACTTGTGCAGGGCAAGACGCTCTGCACCATCCTGCGTCATTTCGCTCATTACGTTTGCATCCTCACTTCGTGGCCCGCACCGGCGGGTCATTTGGCGAGGATAGTACCTTATTCACGCGAGTTAGTCACAGAGAACCAGCGGATAACGATAGGAGAACGGCTGCGCCATTAATACCATCGCTTCGTAACAGGCGCTGTCCCCATGCGGATGATATTTGCCCAGCACGTCACCGACGGTGCGCGCTGACTTCTTAAATTTGGCGCTGGCGCTCAGGCCCAGCTCTGACATGGCGTAGACGATACGGCGCTGCACCGGCTTCAGACCGTCACGAAGCAGAATGTTGGGCAGCCGCGCCGGCAGCATTTTGGGTTCCTGCAGCGTGCCGTCAAAATTCGGGGTGTAATCAACCGTGCCCTGGCCCAGCTCGCTGAGCAGCACTTCCGCATATTTAGAGAGGCGCGATTCGGTATAGCGCATCGCGGCAAAAGATTTGGGATCGTCCGGTGCGCCCCAGTTACCCTGACCWTAGTAGATCTTGCGGATCTCTTCACGCGGCGTGATGATCTCTGCTTCCGTCGGATAGTCAGGACCCTGCACAATATCCAGCAGCTCATCCAGCGTGGTTTTGGGTTTGTCGATCAGCCGCACCGCGGCTTCAGCCACTTCGCGCAGATTGTGCGGCGGGATATCCGTTGCCATGCCGACRGCGATACCGGTGGTGCCGTCCACCAGCCGCGTCGGGTTTTCGTGATCGGATTCGTCGCGCAGATCCTCAATCATCGGCAGTTTTTTGTTACGCATCTGGGCGGCGATCTGCTCCAGCACGCGCGCGCCGGAGACCTGATGCGGCAGCGCAGTGATCACTGCCTCACCCTCTTCTTTTTTCCAGACGGCGCGCTGACGTACCGATCCACGCCCGCTCTAGTAATTCAGACGGCGCGTGACCGTATCGCGCCGGTAGACCAGCCATTCAGAGAGGATCTCCAGCAGGTTTTTCACTGCCGGACGGTTATCCAGACCAATCATGTTCAGGTTAACGCGGTAGCTCTTCTCCAGATCGGTGGTGGCGAAGAGATGGTGCATGACCTGATCGAGATCGACGCGGTTAGAACGCGGCACAACCTCTTCGAGTTTCGCAAGATGACGCAGCTTCAGCTCCAGAATCGCTTCGGCCTGCGTTTCGCTGATTGCAAAGCGCGACATCAGGACCGCTTTGGGTTCATCTTCACTGCGGATAATGTGGATCACATCATCAATGTTCAGAAACGCGACCAGCAGCCCCTCAAGGATATGCAGGCGGCGCAGCACGCGCTCCAGCCAGCTCACCAGCTCATTTTCACTCAGCGCTTTCGCCTCTTCGCGCTCGTGCAGCGGCGAGCGGCGCTCGTCGCCGTATGCCTGGCTGTCAGCCTGCAGCTCTTTCTTCAGCAGGCTGTTCATTTTCCGCTCAGACGCCAGCGTGGCCTGCAGCTGATCGCGCTCTTTCTCCAGTTCGGCCTGCTCGCCGCGGATCTTCAGCGACGGCAGCGAGGTGGGATCGAGCGTATAGCTGCGGCCGGTGGAGTCAATAAATGCCACCGGCTGATTGCTCTTGCCGCGCGCCGCCGCCCGATAGCTGTCTCCCGCTTTATAGCTCAGGCCGGCAGGGTCGATATCGTGCCCTTTGGCGCTGCGCACCCAGCCCATCTGCGACAGCACAATGGTCACCGGCTCAGGCGCATTCTCCGGCAGCGTCAGCAGCGCTTTACCGGCGCGGTTGCGCGATACCAGATCGGCAAAGGTACAGATAAAGCCATAGCCGGCATCAGAGGCCATCAGCAGCTTCTGATCGTCCGCTTCCATCAGCACCTGCTCCATCACTGCGCCCGGCGGAAGCGTCAGCTTGCCGGTCAGCGGTTCCCCCTGCCCGCGCGCCGGCGTCAGAATCAGTAGCCACTGCAGCCGGTCGGCACCGGAGGCAGCATCTGCGGCAGGAATTGAGATAATTTTATTGCCTTTGCCTTTAGACATTTGCGGCAGGTCAGCCACCGGGAACATCAGCATTCTGCCCGCCTGGGTGATTGCCAGCAGCATGTCATCGCCGGAATTGACCGCCAGCGGCGTCATGACGCGACTCCTTCGCAGATAACCCGATTACTCTGCACTTGCGTCACGCTTAGGGCGTGCCGGCGCGTTGACTTCAACGCTGTCAATACGCTGCAGGCCGCGTGATACGCTGCCGCGACGGCCGCGATCGGCACGCACTTTCTGCAGATCTTCATCGCGCAGGATCAGCTTACGTTTACCCACATAGAGGGTAAGAGTGCTGCACCTCAGGAGGCTTACGCAGCTCAACTTTAACGCCCAGCACTCCGGAGAGCCGGCCAAAAAGATGGCCAAACGTCGCGACATGGCGCGGGTTGCGCGGCGAAAACAGGCACCAGATGCTGCCGAAGACACAGACCAGTWCGGAATAGATGATAATAATTATCGCGCGTAAAATTAGTAACATAGCGTCCTCAAAAAAGCTACCGTGCGCTTTCGCACGGTTGTCGCGATCGATCAGCAGGTTGCCTGTCAGCCAGTAGAGCTGCCCGAAAAACGGGATCCACAACAGGCTCTTTTTGCCCACGGTAACGGTGGTCGGCTGTACGATTTTCGCCGCCGTGATCATGTCATAGTTGTTCTGATGGTTTGCAATATAGATAGCATTACCGTAATTCGCCCTCTTCCAGCGATTCATATTAATTTTGCCATGCGTATTAGAGACGACGATCGGGATAATGGGTACGCCAGCGGCGACGGCAGCGTGAAACGCGCCGGTCTTAAACGGCAGCAGGCCGCGTCCGCGGCTGCGCGTGCCTTCCGGAAACATCCAGAACGAGATACGCTTCTTTTTAAATTGCCCGACGATCTCTCCGATAAATGCGCAGGGGCGATATCCACCGCCCCCGAATGAGGCTCAGATTTTACCGTTTTTTTCGCGTTCGGCGACTTCTGCGTTTAACTCTTCCAGCTTAGCAGACATTATTTCACGGCAGTGGGTCGCCAGCTTACGCACAGAGGTGGTCTCAAACTGTGCGGTATCGACCGGTGGCAGCATCTCTACAATCACCAGGCCACCAATCAGCGGCGGGACCGGCAGCGGGACATCGCCAGCCGGAGCAGCGGCGCGGGCTGAAAAAGGCAATGCCGATGAGGCCAGCGCAACGCCGGCAGAAAGCTGAATAAAATGACGTCTGCTGCAAGACATAAAACTTCAGACCTTTTGAGCGGGGCGTAAAACGCCGTGTCCATGTTGTTGTTGTTAATTTTGCTGTAGGCCGCTGACCGTCATCGCCACCGGCTCATTAAGCCGGTTGCTGTAGATAAGCTTAACGTCATCACCGCTGTAAACCCGCACCGTCGGCCCCAGATAGAGGCCGTTAATGCCCCAGACCGGAACTTTGCTGCCGCTGCCCGTAAACGACCAGTGGCTGCGCTGCAGCGTCAGAAACAGCGGCTGTCCGCGGCGGGATTGCAGCGATTTGCTGACCTCATCTTCAATCAGCCACATTCCCGCCAGGCCGTTATAGACGTGTGGGGCCATATGATTCGGCGTGCTGGCGTGATACCACAGCGTCGCCGCCCCCTGCCGAATGGGCAGCACCGGCGACCAGTCAGCACCCGCTGACATCATGCGCGGCGCCCCGCCCATCAGCGCGCCCGGCACCTGCCTGGCGGCGTTCAGCAGGCGCAGGCGCACCCAGCCGCGGGAAACATCCACATAGGGATTCTGCACGCCGTTAACCAGCAGCGTATCACCAAGAAACCCGCCCTCTGATGGCGGGTTATAGACCGGGGTGGCGAAGTTATCGAGGCGCTTATCCTGAATCACCAGTGGAAAATCATCCACGCCGTAGTGCTTAGGCAGCAGATCCATAATCCCTGCCGCCGTGCCCGCCGTGATTGACACTTCATCCCCCTGCGACATATCCACCAGCACCTCACGCCGTTCGCCTGGCGCCAGAGAGAGCGTCTGCACCGCGACCGGCGAAGGCAGGAACCCCTGATCGCTGGCAATAACGGTAAAAGGGCGACCGTCTGAAAAACGCAGGTCAAAGCGGCGCGCAGACAGCGCGCCGTTAATGCCCGGTACGCTGTCGCCAATACGAAATTCGCGCGTCCGCACCGCCACGCCGTCGAGGATCTGATCGGCCAGCAGTCGCATCGGCAGGTTATCGGTGACCAGCGGCAGCAGCCCGGTCGGGCGCAGCGTCAGCACCAGCGTGTTGGTCAGAATGGATGAGGGTTCAAACAGGCCGCGCAGGGTCACCAGCAGTTCCACACTGCCGTCAACCCAGACGGTATCTTTCCAGCCGCGATCTTCGCCCATCGACTGCGCGCCGTTGACGCTTTTGATAAGGAACATGACGCCCTGAATATGCAGCGACTGCGGGCGATCGGCGTGAATAATCCAGCGCTCAAACGTTCCCTGCTGCGTTGTGGTATCGATGCGGTTCATATCCGGGCCAGCGTCTGGGTCCCGACCCGGAGACGTTTAACGGCTAGAGAAGCACGACAATTGCGGCCGCCCTCACGGCGGCCTTTTTCTTCTTCAGGAGAGCGGATTGACGACCATCTGCCCTGCCGTACCGCGATCGGCCAGTTCCAGCGTCTGGCTATAATAGACAAACGGGAAGTGATCGCTGGCGCTTTGCGGAAAACTTCGATCAGGCGATTATCCGCACGCTGGCGAAAAAGTATGGCAAGAGCGCGGCGCAGATTGTGATCCGCTGGCATCTCGACAGCGGCCTGGTGGTGATCCCGAAATCCGTGACGCCGGCACGCATTGAGGAGAACTTTAACGTCTTCGATTTCCGGCTGGAGAAAAGTGAGATCAGTGAAATCACCAAACTGGATAACCTGACCAAAAGCATCGGCGTCTGCAACTTCCATGAGGCCCACCTGAAACGCCTGATTGATGAAACCGGCGTGACGCCCGTCGTGAATCAGATTGAGCTACATCCGATGCTGCAGCAGCGTACGCTGCACGCCTGGAACGCACTGCATCAGATTCAGACTGAGTCCTGGAGCCCGCTGGCGCAGGGCGGCGAAGGCGTACCGGTAGCGCGCGACGATATCTTCGTCACCACCAAGCTGTGGAATGATGACCAGCAAAATGTGCAGCAGGCGATGGAGACCAGCCTGGAGAAACTGCAGCTCGACAGCGTTGATCTCTACCTGATGCACTGGCCCTGCCCGGAAAAAGATCACTACGTTGCGGCATGGGAGAAGATGATTGAGCTGCAGCAGCAGGGCGCCCCTATGGCAGATCAACCTATTATCAAACTGCGCGACGGCAATATGATGCCGCAGCTTGGCCTCGGTGTCTGGCAGGCAAGTCAGGAAGAGGCGCATACCGCCGTACTGAAAGCGCTGGAAGTGGGCTATCGCTCTATCGATACCGCTGCCGCCTATAAAAATGAAGAGGCGATTGGCAGGGCGCTGAAGGATACTGTCATGGGACATGGCTGCTTTCCGGATAAAAAACTCAGTGTGCCGCAACGCTGCACAAAGCTCTACTTCCCTGGAGGATCAGGCAAGATTTTTGCAGAAAAGGGTCAGAGTCCGCTCTGGCAGAGCGATCCGCACTGCACGTTTGTTGTCTAGACTTAAGCACACAGTTTTCCATTCAGCGATCGCAATGAAAAAGGGATAGTGAAAGACCGTGCTGCCGAGATAGCCGGTTTTGCGTCCCTGAAACAGGATCACAATGCCGGGCTGATACATCATCGGCGTACGCGGCAGCGTTTCGCTGGCGTAAATGAGCCGGACATTTTTCACTGCACAGTGCGGTTTTTGCGGGTCGCACATTAGCGCGACAACCCGGCGGGCAAGCTGGCGACACAGGGGGCTCAGCCAGGCAGAATGAATACCCGAGGTCTGCACCGCGGGCTGAAACTGCTCATCGTCACCGATATCCAGCAGCAGATCCTGCAGCGAAGCGGTATCCACGCTCAGACACATGCCCGCCAGCGGCGCATCGGGCGTGGCTTCCGTTTCGCACTCAACCGGCAGCGGCACCGTCAGCATCAGATATTTACTGGCGTGCGTTTCTATCCGCCGCAGCGCGCGCGCAATCTGACTGAACTGCGTCTGCCGGTTAACCAGCGACAGCAGCGCCCCGCCAATCGGACCGGTGAGCACATAATAAAGGATTTCCCGTACCAGCTGCGGGCCAAGCACCCGTGCATCGCGCGGATGGCTCATCACATCCAGCAGCCGCTCTGCGGCACACAGCATCTCTTCATACCCTACCCGCAGCGCGGCTGTACTCGCCTTTACGCCATCCTGCAGCATCATCAGCCGCGCCTGATGCAGACGATAGCGTTTGAGGTACTGCAGCGGGGACGTCTGCGTTACCGCCTTAAAGTTGTGGTGAAAAGCGGACACGCTCATGTTGACCTCGGCCGCCAGCGTCTCAACGCTCAGGCTGCCGGCAAAGTGCTGCCGCTGGTGCTGCTGTTTACCGGGCTGGCCGGCAGCATTGTGGTGATCTGGAAAAAACGCCGTCAGAAAACCTCTTAATTATCACGCCGCGTCAAACGGCAGCGTCTGCACCGTTTGACGCGCGCGGCTGACCTCTTCACCCGGCGTTGTGCCAAACAGCCGTTTGAACTCCCGGGAAAACTGTGACGGACTCTGGGCCGTTTCCTGGCGTTTGTGCGCACGCTGCTGCCTACCATGGCGGGTATCTCCGGACTGCGTAACAGCCGTTTTCAGCTGTTTAACTGGTTAAGCGGCGTGTTGTGGGTCGGCATTGTCGTTACGATGGGCTACGGCATCAGCCAGGTGCCGTTTATCAAGCGGCATGAAGATCAGGTTATGGCTATTCTGATGATCAAAGGCGTAATGGACTTTGTGCCGACCATGGTGATCCTGACCACTGCCGCCAGCCTCGGCTGCTGGCTGAGCTATCTGCAGGGGCGCTGGCTGGGCAATACAAAGCTGGTCAAAAGCTGGCTGATGCATCTGCCCGCGCAGTACCATCAGCGCGCCTGGCATCTGTTTAACCGCCACGGCCTGATGGCGCTGCTGGTAACGGGATAGCAGATGGGTGTTTTACATGAGATTGTCCAGGCGCTCTGGCATCAGGATTTTGCTGCGCTGGCCAATCCGGATGTCGTATGGATCGTCTACGGCGTGATGTTTCTGACGCTGTTTCTGGAAAATGGCTTGCTGCCGGCGTCGTTTCTGCCGGGTGACAGCCTGCTGCTGCTGGCGGGCGCCATGATTGCCCGGCAGGCGGCGTCGACTTTACGGGCACGCTGATACGTCTGCATATCGGTCTGGAGCACGTCAGCGACCTGCTGGCCGATCTGCAGGCGGGTTTTGACCGCTTAACGAATTAAACCAACCTTTAACCATCCGTGGCTCGCCGTGTCAGATCAACGCGCCGGCGGCTGCGGAGGGCTACTATAAAAGCCTTGTAACTCGGCCCGGGACACCGTTTCTGGCAGCGCGACTTCAGCGGCAGCAGCGGCCTGTTTTCATTTGTGCTGCATGAGCGGCTGGATGCGCAGCAGCTGGCAAATTATCTCGATCGCTTCCATCATTTCAGCATGGCCTATTCGTGGGGCGGTTATGAGTCGCTGATTCTGGCCAGCCAGCCCGAAGAGCTGGCGGCGATTCGCTGCTGCTGGCCGCAGCTGCGTGAGAACTCTTACCTGATGGGGCAGATGGTCGATGCGGATACGGCCTATATGGCGAGCCGCGGTCTGCGCACCTTAGGCACCCGCCTGCGCCAGCACGAAGAGAGCGCGCTGCAGGTGGCGGAGTGGCTGACTGGCCGGCCTGAAGTGGCGCGGGTCAATCATCCGGCGCTGGCGCAGGAAGTGCAGGATATCCCGGCGATTGTTGCCGCCGTACGTGCCAAAGCGCCCGAGGCGATTATCATGCTGGACAACACCTGGGCGGCGGGCGTGCTGTTTAACGCGCTGTCGTTCGGGATTGATATCTCTATCCAGGCCGGCACCAAATATATCATTGGTCACAGCGACGCCATGATTGGCACCGCGGTGGCCAACGCCCCGTTTGTTGAAGCGGGCGATCACGTGCTGATGAGCGGAGCGGTCTACGAACCGACGCAGGATTTCTGCAGCAAAATCCTCACCAAAATGCAGGTCACCACCACCTGGTTTAATCACTGCACTGGCAGTGAGATCGGTGAACTGGTGCAGCCCAATACCCGCGTGGTGTTTCTTGAGTCGCCGGCGTCGGTGACGATGCGCGCCTCATCCCTGGTTTTTGATACCGTCGCGGATAAACAGCGCGCCACCGCCGGGCGGGCTGAAGGCGAACTCTTTTATGGCCGTCGCGGCACGCTTACGCACTTTTCGCTGCAGGATGCGATGAGCGAACTGGAAGGTGGCGCAGGCTGTGCACTCTATCCCTGCGGCGCAGCCGCCGTTGCCAACGCCATTCTGGTGCCTTCGCCACCGGGCTGGTGCCACTCTGATAATCGGTAAACAGGCTCAACCCCTCCCCTGATTCGTGGTAACGTGAATGCTTTGTAAGATGGGTCAGGACAGGCAGTGATGGCTACGAAAAAACTGGATACCGCGCTGGTGAGCGCAGGACGTAATAAACGTTATACGCAGGGCGCGGTGAACAGCGTAATACAGCACAATTTTAACCACGATGTCGGCATGCTGGTACATCCCCCAGACGGAGAGGTCTGTCTGCATTAAATCACTGGCTACCACGCTGCATCTCCAGATTCTGTTGTAGAGTTCACGACTGAAGAGACGATCATAGCAAAAAAAAGGATCTAAGTGATAGTCGTTCTCATTACTATTTACAAAGCAGCGCCTGCTGCTGCTCCGCGCATCGGCCAGCAGTACAGCACTGTGACTGCTGGCTTTAAAGCTCTCTGCCGTACGGTAAGCGTCAGCCAGCGAGCGTGCTGCGCCCAGCGCCTGCTGCTCTTTTTTCAGGCGACGTTTCGCGGCGCTCAGTTCAGCATATTTGCCAAAAAAGATGGCCCAGGTCACGACGGATGCCAGTAACAGGCCAATCATCCCGATAAAGCTATTCATAATGCCCCATACGGTACCGAACAGGCCGATAAAAGGCGCCACGGAACCGATGGTTGCCAGAAAACCATTGCCGCGCCCGGCATGACGACCGAACGCCCCTACCCGACGCTCAAGGCGAAAACTGGTGCGATCCTTGATGCCCGCCAGATCGTCTGTGCCCGCTGACAGCGTCAGCTCCTCCAGATCGCGGCTTTGCAGCAGCAGCACCTGGGCTGCGACGTCACCCAGCGACGCTTTATAACTGGCAATCATGCGCGCAAAAACGTTGTAAATAACCACGGCAGGAATAGCGGCAACCAGGCCGACTGCTGTCGCCAGCAGCGCTTCAGCAATGCCAGGCGCGACCACGGCAAGATTGGTAGTCTGCGTTTTAGCGATCCAGTGGTGCCGCCACCATAAAGATAATCAGCAGCACCAGCATAACGTCGATAAACGGCGTGACGTTAATCTCATGCATTTCGCTGTCGCCAGCGGCCTCATCGTTTAAACGCATCGCCATAATGATTATCCTGCGCGCAGCTTATGCGTAGCGGCCGGACGGCTGGTTTCCGCCGCGACGTGCGCCGTGCCGAGATCGGGCCTGGAAGAAGATAGTGGTCTGCTTATCTCCCGCGGTCTGCGCAGTCAGCGCGTTTACCAGCGTCTCTTTCGTCACCGCATCATTGCCGATATAGATCTGCTTATCCGCTTTGATTGAGAGATAGACCGGCTTCTCCGGGCGCGGCTGCGGTGCGCTGGTGGACGCTGGCAGGTTAACGCGTACATCCACCGTTGGCAATGCGGCGCGGTCCTGACAGCAGCTCTGCAGAAAGCAGGTATAAAAAAAGCCGCTGTTATCAGCGGCTTTCTCTGAGTCAAAACAGTCTGGCTATTTGCCGGCCGTTTCCATTCCCATCAGGCCAATCTTCAGATAGCCCGCCGCGCGCAGCTGGTCCATCACCGCCATCAGCGTGGCATAGTCCACTGACTGATTTACATCTCAAGGAAGTTACCGCTGGTAACGCTAAAGATGGTTTTCGCCCCGCTGCGCGCAGGCTTTTGCAGAGATAACTGGCTGCTCATACTGTCCTTCCTGGTTTTTTACCCGTTGTAGCCTGCTCAGCCAGGAATGAATGTGATCTGAATCACCATTGTGCTTTACAAAGACTGACAAAAGGTAACAGAAAATTATAGCCCCAGCGTCAGCAGCAGGCCTTTGCGCCGGCCGTGATGGTCGATATAGGCACCCAGCACAATGGCGCCCAGCGGACGCATAAGAAATCCGGCGCCGAAGGTCATCAGCGTCAGCATCAGAGAGGCAAAGGGATCGTCGCCGGGAAAAAAGGTTTTCGCGATGGCGGTGGCGTAGTAGCCAAAGACCATAAAATCGCTGCCCGACTGCCAGCTAACCCAGAATCCTTTACGCCCTTCGGGCGCAGCTTCTGCCAGATAGACCGAGACGCCGCCGAGTTCTACCCCCGCGGAGAAGCCCTGCAGCAGGCGTCCGAGCAGGATCAAAATTGGTGCCGCGGCGCCAAGCGTGGCGTAACCCGGCACCAGCGCAATGGTCAGTGTGCCAATCGCCATTCGCATCGAAGGATGCGTTTTACGCTGGCTGAACGCCTCTGTCTCTTCCAGCATGCGGCGGATCCAGAACAGAAACGGCACAATCATACAGCCCACCACAAACGGAATACGCCAGCCCCATTCGGTAACGGCCTCTTTCGCCAGCAAATGATTCAGCCCCAGTCCCAGCAGCGCGGCGAAGATCACCGCCACCTGCTGCACCGGCAGCCAGAACAGATTGGATATCCCGACAAACAGCGTCACCAGAAAGCTCTGTTTATCGCTCATCATCAGCACCGTTTTGCCAAAGGTCGGCGTGAAAGCGGTGATCATGTAGAACATAACAGTGGTGGTGACCACCATCAGCATGCCCGCCAGCACCAGCGCCCAGTTCTGTCCGACTGACCGTACAATCTGTATCTCTGCCAGATAGACCACCATGGCACCGTTGTAGCTGGCATAGAGAAAAGAGAGCCACAGCTCCGCTTCGACCAGATGCGCAAAGCTCGCGGAACCGGTGAGCCAGTGCAGCACCGGCCAGGCCGTCAGGATCATCAGCACGGTAAAGATAATCAGCAGCGGCCGCCGTCCGACCCGATCGGAAAGTGAACCCATTTGTCTCACCATCCGGCCAATCAGCAGTGTGCCTGCCAGTCCGCAGACGGCAGCAAATGAGAGCCAGATGCCGGGCATCGCTTTATCGCCGGTGGCATGAATAAGGTAGCTGGAGATGGCTGGCGTAAAGCCGCCAAACAGTGCGGTCGCCAGGCTGTAGGCCAGGGAAAAGCCGGATGCGCGCACCTCTGCCGGCATGATCCCGATACGGTAACGCGCAACTTTACCTACACGGCCCGGATACTGACGACGCAGGCGACGCCGGCAGCCGGAAACTACACGGATAACGTGGTGGTGGACGTGGCGTTTTAGCGGGGAGAGAGCCGGCCGCAGGGCGCGGCCGGAAAAGCATCAGAGTGAGGCGCTGGCGGGCGTTACCGCGTGGCGCTGCTGATATCCATCAGCGTGGTCTGCTCTAAAGGAAGCACTTATAGCGTCGGGCTGAGCAACGGCAATAATTTCAGCGGCACCGCGCGGCAGATGGCAAACGGTGCCAGCCGGCTGGCCTATGACATTTATAAAGACGCGGCCACGACCTCGCGCTGGGGACCCTCCGGCAGCGATCGCTGGAGCAGCACAACGTCAACCTCGCTTTCGCTGACGGTAAGCTACAGCGTCTGTACCAGCGCCGGCGTGGCCGGTATCTGTCTGGGAACCGTGCAAGCCAGCAGCGGCACCGCCCTGCCGCTGACCGTGACGCTGGTGGTCACCAACGACTGCACCACCATTACCGCCCCGAACCTCAACTTTGGCAGCGCGCCGCTGGCGGGCAGCTTCTCTGCCGTTCAGCAGTCCGGCGGCAGCGATAACGTTCCGATCCAGCTTTGTGTCGACAGCGCCTGCGCCACCGAGCTGCGTCAGGGCAACAGCTATCGCTGGAACGCCTCGGCGCTGCTGGCGCTGGGCAACAGCCTCAACTTCACTATCCCGCTCTATTTCCGCACCGTGCCGGGCCAGGTGATTGCGGCAGGCACATACACCACCACCCTGCGCCCGCTCTCCGCTTCGCCGGCCAGCTTTGGCAGCCAGACCACCTTTTCTGTGCAATCCCAGGTTATCCCCACGTCCGCCAATACGAATGTCAACTGCGGCTCCGCCACGCTTAATCTGCTGGGCAACGACTATATTGCCTATGCGTTTACCGCTGCCAGCTACCTGAACGGGACCCGCGCCACGCTGAAAGCGAGCACCGCCAGTGTGAAACCACGTTCAGCGTCGCGCGCGGCGAACCAGAGGCGCTGAAAACCTATGGCCCGCTGGTCTGCGCGCTACCTCTCCCGCAGCCCGGCGCCGGTGCGCTGGCGCAGACACCCTCAGCAGGATTACAACATGATTAAGTTACTATTGATGCTGGCACTGCTGCTGCCCGGCGCCAGCTATGCGCTCCCGGTTTTCTGCTCGACTTCCCGATTGAGCCGCTGCGTGCCGCCAGCGTTATTTTGCACGACACGCGCGGTCAGCCGCTGCCGCTTGCCAGTCAGGTGCTGCGCGCAGGTAAAGAGAGCAGCTATGTCGGCTGGGACGGCATCGTCTGGCTGGAGAATTTGCAGGCGCGTAATACGCTGCAGGTTATCACGCCCGATGCGCTGGTGAAAACCCGCTATCCCGGCGTGACCGTGCGCTACGAGAACCAGGCGATGGGGAAAACTGACGGCCAGGGCTATCTGCTGGTCCCGGCGGTCAGCAGCTACTACGGCGCAAAATATGATATCGATACGCTGGATCTGCCTGCCAGCGTCGCCGCATCCCGGGTTGAGCAGCGCATTGCCGTGAAGCGTAAAAACGCCTCCTGGGCACGCCAGGGGGGCGACAGCGGCGATTATCGTCAGGGCAGCCTGCGCTATCGCAATAACCGGATCGATACGTCAGCCGGATTCTGGGGCGATGATGACAATACAACGCAATGGGCAGATCTCTCTGGCGCGCTGGTGCTGATGGATAACCGCCTCTTTGCTGCTAATGATATCAACGACGCCTTTGTGTGGGGCAACAGCAGTCTCTATATCTCAGCCAGCCGCGATCGCGATCTCGGTAGCTGGGACGGGGCGATTTCACTGGTGATCCCGTTTGGTGAACAGAGCAGCGCGTCTGTGAGCGTGGAGCGCGATCGCCAGGGGCGCAGTAACCAGCGGCTGTATGCCTCGCGGGCAATGCCCACTGAGGGGGGAATCGCCTGGGACACGTTCAGTAATCTGGCGCTGATCGGCAGCCGCAGTGAAAGCGCCGACAGCCGCTATTCACTCGCGCGTCGCAGCGCACAATATACGGCCAGCCTGTCGCTCAGCGACTACGGCAGTCTGGGACTCGCTTATCTCGATATCAGCGGCGGCTACGGTGAGCGCACGCGTCTGTGGAACCTGACCTGGAGCAAAAATTGGGAGTCGCACGCTGAAGGCAGTGATGACGTTGTCATGGGCGGTGCGGGCGGCCTGCTGAAAGCGGGAAGCCTGGGCGTCATCAACGCGGCGGTGGCGCAGAGCGACGCGCAGAGCCAGAGCGGCACGCAGTACAGCTGGGGATATCAATATAACAACAGCTGGTTCAGCCTTGGCACCCAGCACATTCTGCGCGATAACACCACCGATGCGCTGGGGCGTCAGGTCACCACCACGCTGCCCTTTTACGTGTCGGCCAGCCTGTTAAAAAGTGGCCTGTCTGATTACGCCTTCTCTGCCGGCGCTGTCCGGCAAAATTATGGTGTGAAGAGTGCCGACTACGGCGCTGCCGCTGCCAGTGGCTCCTATCGCTACGGTATCAGCGACTGGCTGACGCGGCAGATAGCGCGTGATTTCAGCGTGCGTCCCGATTTAGTAACTTATCCGCTGCCTGCCTTCAGCGGCCAGGCGGCGGTGCCCTCCTCGGTCGATCTGTTTATTAACGGCTATCGCAGTGCGCAAACGGCGGTGCAGCCCGGTCCGTGGTCGCTGACCAACATCCCCTTTGTCAATGGTGCCGGGGATGCGGTGATCAACGGCCCGGCAGGACAGTTCTCCTCTAACGGCGTCTATACGCAGCAGCTGAATGGATCGCTCAGCGGTCAGCAGGAGGGATATCTGCGTTACGACACCTGGTTCAGCAATGAGAATGAAGACGCCGCGCTCAGCTGGCGGGTGGGCGACCTTATCACTGACGCCCTGAGCTGGAGCAACAGCGTGCGGCTGGGCGGGGACTATGATGAAACCCGGCAGCGGCTGCTGCTGACGGTGCCGCCGGCCTGGCTGCCGGCGCAGCGGCTCGGGCAGGCTGAGCAGCGTCCCCGCTTTCCGGCGCGCGCCAGCAACGGGGCGCTGCTGAATTACGACGTTTATCTGACCCACACCGACCGGGCCGGCTCACGCCTCTCCTCGTGGAATGAGTTACGGCTGTGGGAAAGCAGCGCACAGGGGCAGCAGCTGATGCTGGAGTTAATTATCAATCAGCGCGCGCGCGGCGATATTGTTGCCGTTGAACATCAGCAGGATCATTTCTGGCTGCGCCGCAGCGATCTGCTGCAGGCGGGCGTGGCGGCGGAAAAGCTGCCGGATGAGCGGGTCGATCTTCGGCAGCTGCTTGGCGCGGATGTCAAGCAGCCAGCGCTGGCCGGTCAGCCAGCCTCTGCGCGGAGAGCTGGCAGCCGATGTCAACAACCGCGCCTGGCGCAGTACTGCCGCACGCTAATGACGCCTGCGCCCTCGCGTTATCTGCTGCTGGGCAGCGTACTGATGATCCTGCCCGCGCACGGGCGTGCGGAGAGCTGGTCTGCGCTGCCGCCTCCGCCCGCGCTCCGTTCCGCTGTTTGTCTACGGCAGCGGTCTGACGCGCGACAGCGCGAAAGCGGTGCTGAGCTGGCGCGAAGTCAGCAGCGGCGGCAGGCGCTGGCTGGAGCTGACCAACAGCGGCAGCGGCCATGCGCGCCTGAGCAATTTCCGCGCCGGCGGAGCCGCCCTGGGCAACGGCCTGTTTGGCTATGTGCTGGCACACAATCAGACGCAGCAGCAGGTCGCCGCCAGTCCGCCTATGGTGCGGCTGGAGCCGGGGCAAAAACAGCTGGTGCGCCTGATCAAACAGACGCCGCCTCCTGCCGGTCAGGAGAGCGCCTATCGCGTGGTACTTGATGAGATCCCGTCGCCGCGTAAGCCCGATGATAATCAGGCCGGGCTTAACTTTCAGATGCGCTATAGAAACCTGCGCGCGCTGCTTTTGCTGTTAATCATCCCCTCAGTCCGGGCCGCCAACTCGCTGATGATCTGGCCCATTGACCCCGCCATAGCCTCTGAAGATAAAGCCAGCGAGCTCTGGCTGGAGAACCGCGGCAGCAGCAGCACCATTATGCAGGTACGCATTTTTGCCTGGCAGCAGCGCGAGGGCCAGGAGCAGTGCTCTTCAGTAACGCTGCGCTGACTGCGCCTATACCCATTAACAGCGCTATAGCGCTGAACTATAGCAATGCGAATACGATTACGCTGCCTGTTTATGGTCAGCTGACGCTGCCTGGCACCGCGCAAGCCGGAACCTATACCGACACGCTGACCGTCACCCTGAGCTGGTGATGCTGAAAAAAAAGGATGAACCATGCCGTGTTTGGTACGCTCAACTTTGGCTCGCACTCCGGCGTGGCTACGGGAAACTTCAGCGCAAGCTACCTGCAGAGCACAACGCTGAACCTGGCCTGCACGCCAGGCACCGCCGTCAGCATGAGTATTGACGGCGGCGCTAACTACACCTCTGTCCGCAATCTCAAACACACCAGCAGCAGCAATACCGTTGCCTACCCCCTATACCGACACCATAAACGTGGCGGTGAATTACTGAGCACGGGTGCGCGCGCAGTGAGGCTATCCCTCTCTCTCTGGCGGGCGGCGGGGCTGATAGCAGCCTTCGCCTGCCTGCCGGCAGATGCGCTGCCTGTGGCAAACTTTCAGGTCGCTGCGTCCATCGTGGCGGGCTGCGTGGTGTCGGGCAGCAATACGGTCGCGCTACCTCATTCTGGGCTCGGATAATACGCGGGGCATCGCCTATACCCTCTACAGCGACGCCGCCTTTACCACCGCGATAGCGAACAACACCAACATTGCCGCCAGCGGCACCACCGATCCGACGCTGGGCACCAACTATGCCATCTATGGTCGGGTCGTCGGCGGCGGCTTCAACCCGCTTATCCCGGCGGGTGCAGCCACCACCGGCGTCAATTTCGGTACCCTGAACTTTGGCAGCAGCGCAGCTACCTTTGATACGCTGAATGCCACGCTGGTGGGCGCGGCCGGCAGCGGTATCTATGTGCGCTGCACAACCGGACAGACCTTTAATGTACAGGTCACCAGCAGCAACGGCGCGCCGGGCACGATTTACGGCACCGTCAGCGGCCAGACGTTTTTTATTAACAGGCCAGGTGGAAAAGCATCGACTCCGGATAATCAGTAAGGAATGATTATGAAACTCAAGCTTTTTCTTATGACCGCAGGCCTGTACACAGGATTGACGTCCGTAACGGCCCTGGCAGCCACCACTACCGGGGCGATCAACGCCACGCTCACGCTGACGACCGGTTGCCTGGTCAACGGTCAGATCCAGCCACTGTTATGACTCTATTATCGGCCTGGCGGCAAAAATAATGAGTAAAAAATGCGAGCCAGAGATTAGACGTACTACCATGCTGAACTATAGTAAATAAAACTGATGTAAATCATAAAGCAACCTCAGTGCTAATCTGGGGGAAGCGCCATATATCGCCTTAATTCTCTTTGCCAGCGGCATTTTACGGGTCTGGCGACAACAATTGAAACGATAACCGTGAATGAGTCGTATGACGTTACCAGCATAGGGAAGTCCGGATTAACGCTGTTTCCAGCTATAAAATCGTGCAAACGGCATCCCTGCAGCTTTTGAACCGCTATCGCCCTTCCTGAACGAGGCAGAAATCCAGCCCTCTTCCCGCGCCAGACGACAGCAGGCTGGCAGCAATCCAGCATGGAGGCCGCAGTGAGTACGGGGTCGTAGCTCATCTCCATATCGAGATTCATGGAGAGCATGCCGATGAAATGCATCGCCCAGATTCCTACGCCCATGGCAAAACCGCCACCCAGCAGCCAGATGAGTGCGACGCGACCTGACGAGGAGGCGACCCGGCCTGCCATATCCAGCGCAGTAAAGGAGGCGAGCTGCAGCGCAATCAGCACCGAGACGGCGATCCAGCCCCGGTTCCAGATAATACCCGGCATAAACATCAGTGCCGCCATGCCGGTATAGTGCATAGCCACCACGCCCGACCCCAGTACCAGCGCGCCGCCAGCCAGTCGCCGCCACGGCAGCTCTCCCATGCAGACCAGCCGCAGGGCAAAAATCGAGGCGAGAATAGCGTTCATCGCCAGCCAGTCGCTGTTTACTCCGTGGTGTGTGACGTGGCTGCTCGCCGGAAATCCGGCCGCCGCCATACCGGTGTAGTGCATGCCGGCAATGGCGCACCCCATGACAACCGAGGCGCCAAAACGCAACAGCGTTACCCGGCCATGGCTGTGACGCAGATGAAAGGCCAGCCAGAGCGCAGCCCCTGATGCGTTCGCCTGATCGAGCCGATCCTCCAGCAAAATGCGATTGGGCAGCCGGGTCAGGTTGTCATGCAGCGCCAGCTGAGCCAGTTCACGATTCGCCTCTGCCAGCGAGCGCGCCAGAATTGACGTGCGCGCCTGCATACGCGCATCCAGCATAGAGACCAGCAGCGTTATGCCGAGTATCGCCAGCGTCACCACGGTGACATCCAGCAGCAGCACAAACTCATCTCCGCCCATCCGCGCCAGCGTATAGTGCCCCTGCATCTGGCTCATCATACGTTCCGTTACGCTCACCAGCAGTTTGTCCCCGATATGGTGCCCGAACGCGTCGTTAACCGCTTTAAAACCATCGAGATCCATAAACATCAGTGCAAACTGCGACTTCTCGCGATTGGCTTTATTGAGGCCATTGTGTTTGGTGTGGTACATCGCGGCATCGGCGTTAAACATCAGCTCACGCTCATCTCTGCCGTCGCCGGGATAGACGGCAATCCCGAGACTTAAAGAGACCACCAGCTCATAACGCGATATGGCAAACGGCCGGTCAACGGCCTTCACCAGCATATCGGCCACCGAGGCGGCGTCGTTGGGATCGTCAATCGTAAGCAGACCGCGCTGCGGGTGCTGCCAGCGCAGTAGCGCTTCAAAACCGAGAATCGGCCCGCCGGGGGCGCAATACTTCGGCTGGTAAAACAGCCGCAGTTCATGGTTATCCAGCGCCTGCCACAGATCGTTGTTAAGCTGCAGCTGCGACTGCGCCAGAATATTCATTGAGGGCTGGAAGAAGGTGTAACCGTTGCTTTTCAGCGCCTGCGTTACGGTGGTAATCAGCCCCGACTGCTCAAACTGCAGCGCAGAGAGGTTCACCGCAACTGACCAGGCGGTATGCCCCTCCTGATGCCAGCAGTGCAGCTGGCGGCACGCTTCATTGATCACCCAGTTACCTATAWTTATGATTAAACCGGTTTTTTCTGCGCCCGGCAGAAACAGATCAGGCCCGCGGTCGATCTTCAGTTCACTGGCGGGCAGCCGCTTCAGATAGAGCAGGCTGGAGTAGCCGGTTCCGAAGTCATCAATCGACGCCTTTACCCCCATGCTGGTGAGTTCAGTCAGGATACGCACGCTCTCTTCCGGATCGCGCATCGCCGTGGTCTCAGTTACCTCCAGCGTCAGCTGCTCTGCCGGGATCTGATGCCCTACGCGCTCAGGTGGCAGCGGCCTGCCGAGCAGGTATCCCTGCAGCGTGTCGCAGCCAAGGCCGGTCAGAAAAGCCTGCTGATCGGGCGTCTCCACCCCTTCCGCGACCACTTTCAGATCCAGCGACTGCGCCAGCGCGACAATAGCGGAGACGATAGTGGCGTCCTCGGAATTTGCCTGCAGCTCATTCACAAACACAATTTCAGGCGGCAATGCAATGTGGCAATATCTGAAAAAATCCCTGTTAATTAGTCTCTTAGCAACTTAAGCCAAATTTTTCGTTCCGGCGTTGCCGGTTTGTGATGGCGATCGCTTTCTGGCCAGGAGATTGCTGACGCACACTCAGGCAGTTTTATCCAGATCGTACTGGCTGCTGACAAAATCGGGCAGCTCACCGGCACCACACGCGGCCAGATAATCAGCGGCAGCGGGCTGTTCGGCACGCCGCCGCTGGTGTGAGAGAGCCGCAGATGCTGCGGGTTAAAGGAGGCGCCTGCTGAAAAGGTGCCGGCAGCAAACGACATCGATAACAGCAGGCTGGAAGAACAGGACGGCATGAACGTGCTCCGACAAATAATGTTAATTAATTGTG
>PEFU01000002.1:309631-359658 GCA_002939445.1 Pantoea sp. BRM17
ATCGGTAATACCGCCTGCATCTGTTTTTATCTCCCAGCGCCCTTTATGTTTGTTGCTCAGGTGCGCACGCATCTTTTCGCGCATTTCACGTACCTCAGCCCGCAGCGGTGCTGTTGCACGGGGCAGGCTGAGAATAGCGTGGCGGATCTGCGTAAAACGCGCCATCAGCGCCGGCTCACCAAAGACAATACGCGCACGCACCAGCGCCTGATGCTCCCAGGTCCAGGCATCATTACGCTGATACTCTTCAAAGGCGTCGAAGGTGCTGACCAGCATGCCTGCTGAGCCAGAAGGACGCAGGCGGGCATCCACCTCATACAAAATACCGGAGGCGGTGCGGGTGCTGAAGAGATGCATGATGCGCTGCGCCAGACGCAGATAAAACTGCCTTCCGTCGATGACGCGTTCACCGTCGGTCTCTGCACTCTCCGGACAATCATGCAGAAACACCAGATCGAGATCGGAGCTGTAGCCAAGCTCCCAGCCCCCCAGCTTGCCATAGCCGACCACGGCAAAGCCGCGCTCATCGTCACGCGTCAAATGTGATGGCCGCCCATAGCGCTGTACCATCATCTGCCAGGCCTGCTGCACCACCGACTCGATCATCGCCTCTGCCAGCCAGGTTAAGTGATCGCTTACTTTCATTACCGGCAGCGTTCCGGCGATATCTGCTGCGGCAATACGCAAGAGCTGCGCCTGTTTGAACTGGCGCACCGCCTCCAGCTGCTGCTCTTCATCCTCTGCCGGAATACGCAGCAGATATTGCCGCAGTTCGTCACGGTAGGCGTCAGTGGCAGTGGGCTGATACAGCGTGGCGGGGTCGAGCAGCTCATCCAGCAGCAGCGGATAGCGCGCCAGCTGGCTGGCAATCATTGGTGAGGCGGCACAGAGACGGATCAGGTGACGCAGCGCGCCGTGATACTCAGTCAGCAGCTCAAGATAGGTGCTGCGCGTCAGCACCCCCAGCAGCAGCGGCGTCAGGCGCTCCAGTACGCTGTCGGCATCCTCACGCGAAGCGATCTCCCCCAGCAGGCGCGGCATCAGCTGGTCGAGCGCCAGCCGGCCACGCGGCCCGCTTGTGCGCCGGCTGGCATCCTGCCGGAAGTCATTAAGCACGTAAAAAAAGCGCTGCCGCTGCGTTTCATTCAGCTGCGGCACCACCGGCGTCAGCTCATGCTCCTCCAGCGTGTCCTGCCAGAGTGCCGCAAATTCCGCCAGTTCCGGCTGATCATCAACGTCCGGGGCATCGTCGCCAATCAGCTCATCAAACACCGCGCGTACGGCGGCCATGTGCGCCGTTAGCTGTGCCGTCAGCGCTTTCCAGTCGGCGCAGTTCATCGCCCACGCCAGACGCTCCCGGTTGAGCGCATCCTGCGGCAGCGTCTGCGTCTGCTCATCATTGATGCTCTGCAGCAGATTCTCCAGCCGGCGTAAAAAAAGGTAGGCGTCATGCAGCTGACTGACCTGCTGCGGACGCAGCAACTCCAGCTCACCGATGGCCTGCAGCACTGGCAGCAGTGAGCGCGACTGAAGTAAGCGCTCACGTCCACCGCGAATCAGCTGAAACACCTGCACAATAAATTCGATTTCGCGGATACCGCCGGCACCCAGCTTGATATTATCTTTCAGGCCACGACGGCGCACTTCACGCGCGATCATCCCTTTCATGTTACGCAGCGACTGAATCACGCTGAAATCGATATAGCGGCGATAGACAAACGGCCGCAGCATCTGCTGCAGCGCCTGGCTCCACTCGCCGCGATCGTCGCCCATCAGACGCGCTTTGACCATGGCGTAGCGCTCCCAGTCACGCCCCTGCTCCTGATAGTAATCTTCCAGCGCCGCAAAGCTCATCACCAGCGGGCCGCTATCGCCGAACGGACGCAGTCGCATATCCACGCGGTAAACAAAACCATCGACGCCAGGCTGATCCAGCACTTTTATCAGGCGCTGCCCCATGCGGGTAAAAAACTGTGCGTTGTCCAGCTCGCGTCGCCCGCCGCGCGTGACGCCGCTCTCCGGCCAGGCAAAGATCAGATCGATATCAGAGGAGAAGTTGAGTTCTCCGCCACCCAGCTTGCCCATGCCGAGGATCAGCAGCGGCTGCGGCTCGCCCGCCTCGTTGCAGGGCGTGCCAAAATCGCGACAGCAATCCTGCCACACGCGATCGCGGGCGGCAGCGATCAGGCTTTCTGCCAGTACGCTAAGCTGCGTCAGGCTCTGTTCGGTCGTGGCGTGCTGCAGCGCCTGCATCCAGGCGATACGCACCAGCATATGCCGGCGGAACAGGCGCAGCTCACGCATCAGCGCGGCCTCGCTATCCACATGCTGCAGCGCCTGCTGCAGCCACAGAGCATAGTGCTGCCATTCATCAGGCTGAGGAGGCTGCTGCTGCAGTTGCTGCCACCATGCTGGCTGCTGCTGCAGGTTATCTGCGATAAAGTCACTAAAGGCCAGCGCGCCAGCCTGTTCAGACGTCAGCGCCGGCAGCGACAGCTGCAGGCGTTCTGCGATGCCGGCCAGCTGCGCCTGCATCAGCGAAGGTAACGGTAACTGCATCCTCTCTCCCTGAATTTTACATAGTGTCGTTAACGCCTGACGCCGCTGCTCAGCCAGAATGGCGGCTGGCGCATGGCCATCGTAGCGAGCTGAATCAGGCCGTGCTGCTGTTTTTCCCGGATGGCGAGCTGCAGCTCCTGCCATCCCGCCATCCACTGGCATACCTCTTCAGCCGGATACGCCGCCGCCAGCAGACAGACAGCCAGCAGCTGCCGCTGCAGACGCGTGGCCTTATCCTGAAACTCGCTGACCAGTTTTACATCCGTAAAGGTTTCCCGCAGATCCGCAGCCACGCGGCTTAGCATGATGTCGCAAAAGCGTTTATAAGAGCCCTGCAGCTTGATCTGGTTTTTGCTGTCGATCCACGGCTGCCACTGCGCTTCTGCCAGCCAGCACGTCAGCGCCATCTGCGCCTCGACTGAGGTGGCAGAGAAACAGAGGGTTTCCGCACTGATAGCATCATCCTGCAGCAGCTCCTCAAGACGGGTCAGCTTCTGGCGCAGCTCGCTGTTAGCCTTACGCGGCACCAGCGCACCAAACAGCGAAAACGCCTGACGCAGCGTTTCCAGCGCCTCCAGCACAGCGTGTCGCGCAGCCGGATTACCGCGCAGCCAGACCTCTTCATGATACTGCCAGTGATCCAGCGCGGCGCTGAGCGCGGCAATCATCCCCTGCTCTACTGTCGCTTTTGGCGTCACTTTCAGCAGCGGCAGCGCCCGAACCGGGCGCAGCGCGTCACCCTGCGCCAGCTGATAGCCACGCGCGGCTTTGCTCAGGCTGCCGGGACGGAGTCCGCCGCCCGCTGCCAGCGTCTGCGCGAGCCTGAGCAGATCGGCAGGCGTGCCCTGTTTAAGCTCCAGCTCAACTTCACACAGCGGTTCGCTAAGCTCGCCGGCCGCCACGCTGCCCTGATCGAAGGCAATTTCAATCGTGCTGTTACCTGCCTCTACCGTCCAGGTTTCGCGCCGGAAATGCGTGCTGAATAGCGGCTGCAGCCGCTGCTGCAGGGTGGCAATATCAGTACCCTGCGGCCAGATCTCTGCCGGCAGCCGGGCGATATCAAGCTGCGGCGCCGTTATATCCACGTTGTACTCCGGGCGCTGATGCAGACCGCCCAGCGTCTGACCCGCTGCCTTAAGCGTCATCTCATAACGCTTGTCCACACCCCGGATGCGCAGCCCCATATCCCAGCGGCGCAGCTGGTTGTCGTCCGTTTCATAATAGATATTCGTCAGCTCGCGGGCGGCTTCATGCTGATGCGGCCAGGCGGCCAGTGTCTCTGCCAGGGTGGCGGCAGCCTGCGGGGTGGCAATGAACTTTAATTCGATTTCAGTGGTCATAATTTTTTATTTACTACGCTGCTGGCACTTATACGGTTAATCTGGCGAGAGTAATGCACCACAAGCACGCTGTCTCGGCTTTCTTGTGCTTTTACGCCCCTTTTCGCGCCGGATTGAGACCAGGATAGTTCTCATTCAGATTTATGCGAGGCAACTCCAGACTGTGCCGGTAAATTTACGCCCATCAAGAAAATACGACATCGAATGAAAAAAATTACACTTGCCGCCCTTTCTTTGCTGGCTTTCAGCGCCATCACCCCCGCTCACGCTGCTGATGAAAAGCGTTATATCTCCGATGAGTTATCAACCTGGGTACGCAGCGGTCCGGGCGATCAGTATCGCCTGGTCGGTAAGCTGAACGCCGGGGAAGAAGTTACCGTACTGCAGACCAACAGCGATGCGCAGTATGCGCAAATCCGCGATGCAGAAGGCAAAACCAACTGGATCCCGCTGTCGCAGCTCAGCGTGACCCCAAGCCTGCGCACCCGCGTGCCACAGCTGGAGCAGCAGGTTAAAGATCTGACTGACAAGCTGGCTAATATCGACAACAGCTGGAATCAGCGCACGTCAGAAATGCAGAACAAAGTCGCTAACAGCGACGGCACGATTGATGGTCTGAAACAGGAAAACCAGAAGCTCAAAAATGAGCTGATCGTGGCGCAGAAAAAAGTGAGCGCAGCCAACGTACAGCTGGATGACAAACAGCGCACCATTATTATGCAGTGGTTTATGTACGGGGGCGGCGTACTGGGCGTTGGCCTGCTGCTGGGCCTGCTGCTGCCACATATGGTGCCGCGCCGTAAAAAGAAAGATCGCTGGATGAATTAATCTGCCGCACGCCAGCCGTTTGTCCGGGGGGATCGCCAGATGCCCCCTTTCGCATGCCCGCTTTTCCACCAAAGTATGCAACAATTACGAAACAGGCGCCTGACGCGCAGTTATCTGAATACCTCTGGAGTTGTTGAGTGAAAACCTTTCTGGTCGGTGGTGCGGTGCGTGATGCCTTACTGCAGCTGCCGGTAAAAGATCGTGACTGGGTGGTGGTTGGCGCCACGCCTGATGAGATGCTGGCGCAGAACTATCAGCAGGTAGGCCGCGATTTTCCGGTCTTTTTACATCCGCACAGCCGTGAAGAGTATGCGCTGGCGCGCACCGAGCGCAAACAGGGCAGCGGCTACACCGGCTTTATCACGCACTTCGCGCCCGACGTCACGCTGGAGCAGGATCTGCAGCGGCGCGATCTGACCATTAACGCCATCGCGCAGGCGGAAGATGGCAGCCTGATCGATCCCTGCCACGGCCAGCGCGATCTTGCCAGTCGCACGCTGCGTCACGTTTCGGCAGCGTTCAGCGAAGATCCGCTGCGCGTGCTGCGCGTGGCGCGGTTTGCCGCCCGCTATGCCCACCTTGGCTTTCGCATTGCCGCTGAAACGCAGGCGCTAATGGCAGAGATGGCTGCCAGCGGCGAACTGGCGCATCTGACGGCAGAGCGCGTCTGGAAAGAGACGGAAAATGCACTGCTGACGCGCAATCCGCAGGTCTATTTCCAGGCACTGCGCGACTGTGGCGCACTGCAGGTGCTCTTTCCGGAGATCGATAATCTGTACGGCATTCCTGCCCCGCCGAAGTGGCACCCTGAGATCGATACCGGTGTGCATACGCTGATGACGCTGACGCTGGCGGCCGCGCTCTCTGATGAGCTCGACGTGCGCTTCGCTACGCTGTTTCACGATGTCGGCAAGGCGCTGACTCCTCCGGAGAAGTGGCCGTCGCATCACGGTCATGGCCCGGCGGGTGTCCCGCTTGTCGCCGCCCTGTGCCAGCGGCTGCGCGTCCCTAATCACGTACGCGATCTGGCGCTAATCGTGACAGAGTTCCATGACATCGTGCACACCATTGAGCGGCAGTCAGCGGCGGCGCTGGTGGCGCTGTTTGATCGCATCGACGCCTGGCGTAAGCCGGAGCGGGTGGAAAAGATGGCGCTGACCAGTGAGGCGGACGCGCGCGGACGCGCCACGCTCGAGAGTATGCCCTATCCGCAGGGTAACTATCTGCGTCAGGCGTTTGCGCTCGCGCAGGCGGTACCGGTGCAGCAGGTGATTGCAGCAGGCTTTAAAGGCGCAGAGGTGCGGGAAGAGCTGGGCAGGCGCCGGATTGCGGCTATTGAAGAGACGCTGATTGGTGCGCGGCCGGCATAACCCGCCGCGCAACCGCTGTTACATAAACACGGCGTAAACCGCTGCTGCAACGATAAAGCGATAGATGGCGAACGATACAAACGAGATACGCTTGATCAGCTCAAGGAAGACTTTGATTGCCAGCAGCGCCACGATGAACGCGGTAATAAAGCCCACTGCGAACATCGGGAAATCCTGCATCGTCAGGAAGCCCATGCTTTTGTAGAGGTCCAGCACGGTCGCTCCCATCATCATCGGCACGGCGAGAATGAAAGAGAATTCCGACGCTGCGTAGCGGCTGACGCCCATCAGCATACTGCCCGAAATCGTCGCACCCGAGCGGGAAAAGCCCGGCCACAGCGCCAGACACTGGAAGCAGCCAATCATAAACGCCTGACGATAGGTGATATCATCCACGCCCACTGCTTTTGGCTGTTTTGGCTTCAGGAACTCTGCCGCCAGCAGCAGCACACCGCCTACCACCAGGGCATACATGACGTTGATCGGATTAAACAGCGTTTTGATCTGATCGTGCAGCAGTAAACCGATCACCACCGCCGGGATCATCCCGAGCAGAATGTGGATCAGCGTCAGCTTACCGGTACCGGTGCCTTCATGACGCTCCTGACCAAAATGGATACCGATCAGGCCAAACAGACGTCGCCAGAACATTACGACCACTGCCAGAATCGATCCGAGCTGGATCACCACTTCAAACGTCTCTGCTTTATCGCCCTCAAATCCCAGCAGGTGCCCGACAATAATCATATGGCCCGTGGATGAGACCGGCAGAAACTCGGTCAGCCCCTCAACGACCCCGAGGATCGCAGCGACCCATAGCTGATGCATATCTGCCATCAAAATTTTCCCCTATCCGTTTTAAACAGTAAAAAGGCGGTCGCAAACTGCTACCGCCTGAAATTATGCCGGCGTTGATCTGAAGAAAACCTTAGGGTTTTCTGCCACTTCGTTTCGCTTAACGCAACGGCCTCAGCTAAGACACACCATAATTTGATTTGGTTTCATTGTGATGGCAATCACAGGGGGTTTATTTAGGAATTGTCCCGCGCTCAATACGCACGCCAACGCTCGCCGCCTGGGCTACTGCACCCGGCTTACCTACCCGGATACGCACGCCGGGCGTTTTGAAACGATTCATCAACAGATCGCAGATTTCTTCTGCGACGCGCTCGACCAGCGCAAACCGGTTTCCCTGCAGATGCGAGAGGATGGCGTCGGTGACATCGGCATAACTCAGACAGTCGCTGACATCGTCGCTGGCCGCGGCACGCCGGTTGTCCCAGGCCATTTCGACATCGAGCACCAGCTTCTGCTGCATGCCCTGTTCCCAGTCGTATACGCCAATGGTGGTGAACACGGTGAGTTGTTCTATAAATACGATATCCATGATGTCACTCTCTGTTTTTGGCCAGGCCGGATACCACTTCCGGCGGATTATGCGTATTATCCACGCTTACCGGCAACAAAACGACCCAAAAGGAACGGTACGACGCTATGAGTGCTATCGCGCTTGGTATGATTATTTTCGCGTATCTTTGCGGCTCGATTTCCAGTGCGATACTGGTCTGTAAACTCGCAGGCTTGCCCGATCCGCGTATCTCAGGCTCCGGTAACCCTGGCGCCACAAACGTCCTGCGCATCGGCGGCAAAGCGTCAGCAGCAGCGGTACTGATATTTGATGTGGCCAAAGGAATGGTTCCGGTCTGGATCGCCTGGATGCTGCACGTGACGCCTATGTATCTTGGCCTGACCGCGATAGCTGCCTGCCTGGGTCATATCTATCCGGTCTTTTTCCGCTTTCGCGGTGGCAAAGGCGTGGCGACGGCGTTTGGCGCGATTGCGCCGATTGGCTGGGATCTTACCGGCCTGATGACCGGGACGTGGCTGCTGACCGTGCTGCTGAGCGGCTACTCCTCGCTGGGTGCCATTGTCAGCGCGCTGATCGCCCCGTTCTACGTCTGGTGGTTCAAGCCGCAGTTTACGTTTCCGGTTTCCATGCTCTCCTGCCTGATCCTGCTGCGGCATCATGACAATATTCAGCGGCTCTGGCGCGGACAGGAAAATCGCGTCTGGAAACGGAAAAAAAAGAAAGAATAAAAAAAACCGGCTGCGCGCCGGTTTTTTGTTTTCAGATAGCGGGCAGTTCCGCCAGCGGCCAGCGCGGACGGACGCTGACGCCGAGCTCACCCCGTGTGCCGCCCTTCAGACGCACCATGCCGGCATAGGCGATCATAGCGCCGTTATCGGTGCAGAACTCAGGCCTGGCATAAAACACCTCGCCGCCGCGTGCGCTCATCATCTCTGCCATTCGCGCGCGCAGCGTGCGGTTGGCGCTGACGCCACCGGCGATCACCAGCCGCGTAAAGCCGGTTTGCTCCAGCGCGCGTTTGCACTTGATCATCAGCGTATCCACGACCGCATCTTCAAATGCGCGGGCGATATCTGCCCGCGCCTGTTCGTCGCCGTCATGCTCGCGAATAGTATTTGCCGCAAAGGTTTTCAGCCCTGAAAAGCTGAAATCGAGGCCCGGGCGATCGGTCATCGGACGCGGGAAGCGGAAGCGGTTCGCAACACCCTGCTGCGCCATGCGCGACAGCATGGGGCCGCCCGGATAGTCCAGACCCAGCAGCTTGGCCGTTTTATCAAACGCCTCACCCGCCGCATCGTCGATTGACTCGCCCAGCAGCGTATATTCGCCGATACCGGTGACGCTGATAAGCTGCGTATGTCCGCCGGAGACCAGCAGCGCGACAAACGGGAACGCCGGCGGATTCTCCTCCAGCATCGGAGCCAGCAGATGGCCTTCCATATGATGTACCGGGACTGCCGGCACATTCCAGGCGAACGCCAGCGCGCGGCCAATCGTGGCGCCGACCAGCAGTGCACCCACCAGACCCGGACCGGCGGTATAGGCGACTGCATCGATATCGCTGGCCTGCAGGTTTGCCTCTTTCAGCGCGGCCTGTATCAGCGGCACCGTTTTACGTACATGGTCGCGCGATGCCAGTTCCGGCACAACGCCGCCGTAGTCAGCATGTAGCTTCACCTGGCTATACAGCTGATTCGCCAGCAGACCGGACACATCGTCATAAATCGCGATGCCGGTTTCATCGCAGGACGTTTCAATACCCAGAACTCGCATAGCTTTATTACCCTCTTCTTGCGGCGCGCAGTGTAGCACAGGCAAATCTGCCGCCGGACTACTTTGACGGGAAAAAGTGTTTTTCTGCCGCACAAAGAGTGCGCTATACTCCACGGCCTGAAAAAACCGGCAGCCGCACAGGCAAACGCTCCTGTTGGTTCTAAATTGTCCATGGTGCTTTACAAGCTGGCCCCGGCTGGAGTAAAATGCTGCACCATTTTGAGATGTGCTGACGCCGCAGTCAGCAGCAAAAACCGAATTTTATCGAGGTGAGAGTTACATGCCGGTAATTAAAGTACGTGAAAACGAGCCATTCGACGTAGCACTGCGTCGCTTCAAGCGTTCCTGCGAGAAAGCAGGCGTTCTGGCTGAAGTTCGTCGTCGTGAGTTTTATGAAAAACCAACGACCGAGCGTAAGCGCGCTAAAGCGTCAGCAGTTAAGCGTCACGCCAAGAAACTGGCTCGCGAAAACGCACGCCGCACTCGTCTGTACTAATTTCTTTCGGAAGTTCGCTTCCGCCGCGTGTTAAACGCAGACAGAGTCAAGTAAGAGGCCGTGCTTTCCGAAAGGAAGCGCGGCTTGTTGCCGTTTAAGAGCTGAAAAAAATCGGGGCTTATGGCTGGACGAATTCCACGCGTTTTTATCAATGATTTACTTGCCCGCACGGATATCGTGGATCTTATCGATGCCCGCGTTAAGCTGAAAAAGCAGGGTAAGAACTATCACGCGTGCTGTCCATTCCATAACGAAAAAACCCCCTCTTTTACCGTCAGCGGTGAAAAGCAGTTTTACTACTGCTTTGGCTGTGGTGCCAAAGGCAACGCTATCGATTTCCTGATGAATCACGATCGTCTGGAATTTGTGGAAAGCGTTGAGGAACTTGCCACCCAGCACGGCCTTGAAGTGCCGTACGAAACAGGCAGCGGCCCCAGCCCGATTGAGCGTCATCAGCGTCAGAMTCTTTACCAGCTGCTGGAGAAACTGGATGGTTTCTATCAGCAAAGCTTCCGCAGTCCGGGAGCAGAGGCGGCCCAGCGCTATTTAGGCTCGCGCGGGCTCAGCCAGCAGGTGATCGATCACTTTGCGATTGGCTATGCACCCGCCGGCTGGGATAACGTGCTGAAGCGTTTCGGAGAGCAGCAGGAAGACCGCGAGTCGCTGATGGAAGCGGGCATGCTGGTCACCAACGATAAAGGCCGCAGCTACGATCGCTTCCGCGATCGCGTGATGTTCCCGATCCGCGATAAGCGTGGTCGCGTGATTGGCTTTGGCGGACGCGTGCTGGGTAATGATACGCCTAAGTATCTGAACTCGCCGGAAACACCGATTTTCCATAAAGGCCGCCAGCTCTATGGCCTGTATGAAGCACAAAAAAACCATCCTCAGCCGGCGCGCCTGCTGGTGGTGGAGGGCTATATGGATGTGGTCGCCCTGGCACAGTTCGGCATCGATTATGCCGTGGCGTCGCTGGGGACCTCCACCACGGCTGAACATATTCAGCTGCTGTTCCGCTCGACTGACACGGTTATCTGCTGTTATGACGGCGACCGGGCCGGTCGCGAAGCCGCCTGGCGCGCGCTGGAAACCGCCCTGCCCTACATGAATGACGGGCGTCAGCTACGCTTTATGTTTCTGCCTGATGGCGAAGATCCCGATACGCTGGTGCGCAAAGAGGGAAAAGAAGCGTTTGAAGCACGCATGGAGCAGGCGATGCCGCTCTCGGTGTTTCTGTTCGACAGCCTGATGCCACAAGTGGATTTGAGCACCCGCGATGGTCGTACCAAGCTCGCGACGCTCGCTCTGCCGCTGATTAGTCAGATCCCGGGCGAAACGCTGCGGATCTATATGCGCCAGACGCTGGGTAATAAACTCGGCATTCTGGACGATAACCAGTTAGACAAGCTGATGCCAAAGGCGGCAGAAAACGCGACGCCGCCCGTCGCGCCGCCGCTGAAGCGCACCACGATGCGCGTACTGATTGCGCTGCTGGTGCAGAATCCGCAGTTTGCGACGATTGTGCCCACGCTTGACGGGCTGGCGCAGTCAAAACTTGCCGGCCTGTCGCTGTTTGTTGACCTGGTCAGCCGCTGCACAGAGAATCCTGGCCTGACGACCGGACAGCTACTAGAGTTATATCGCGGGACAAATTTTAGCCAGCCCCTTGAAACACTGGCCACCTGGAACCACATGATAGTGGATGAGGAAGCCGAAGCGGTGTTTCAGGACTCGCTGGCAAGCATATATGATGCTGCGCTGGAGCAGCGCCTGGAAGCGCTGATTGCGCGTGAGCGCACCGAAGGGCTCAGTGCCGCTGAGCGGCGCGAATTCTGGGCATTAAGCCAGGCATTAGCGAAAAAATAAGATTCAGCCAGGCCAGAATGGCGGAGTATTCCCCGTTCTGGCCTGCGGCTTTCGGTTTACACGCCATATAAGCGGAACCGGAGCACAACGATTTCAGACCGAATATCAAGCGGCTTAAGTGCCGAACTAAAAGGGGCTGCAGCCCTGGCCGCGTTGAAGGCAGCGGCAAAAACATAATGCCTTCACTGTTATAGTTGGCTCGCTGCCGACCGACACCAATCTAATTAACAGAAGTGTGGATACCGTCTTATGGAGCAAAACCCGCAGTCACAGCTTAAGCTGCTTGTCACCCGTGGTAAGGAGCAGGGCTATCTGACCTATGCTGAGGTCAATGACCATCTGCCGGAAGATATCGTCGACTCCGATCAGATCGAAGACATCATCCAGATGATCAACGATATGGGTATCCAGGTGGTGGAAGAAGCCCCTGATGCCGATGATCTGATGCTGAATGAGAACAGCTCCGATACAGATGAAGATGCTGCAGAAGCGGCCGCGCAGGTCTTATCCAGCGTTGAATCTGAAATCGGGCGCACAACCGATCCGGTGCGCATGTATATGCGTGAAATGGGTACCGTAGAGCTGCTGACGCGCGAAGGCGAAATCGACATCGCCAAGCGTATCGAAGACGGTATCAACCAGGTGCAGTGCTCTGTTGCCGAATATCCGGAAGCTATTACCTACCTGCTCGATCAGTACGATCGTGTGGAAGCGGGCGAATCGCGCCTGTCCGATCTCATCACCGGCTTTGTCGATCCTAACGCTGAAGAAGATCTCGCCCCCACTGCCACCCACGTTGGTTCTGAGCTGTCTGAAGAAGATCGCAATGACGACGAAGAGGAAGATGAAGAGAGCGACGACGACGACAGCAGCGACGACGACAACTCTATCGATCCGGAACTGGCGCGCGAGAAGTTCCTTGAGCTGCGCACCCAGTATGAAGCAGCCCGCACCGTTATTAAGGCGAAAGGCCGCAGCCACGCTGATGCCGTTGCCGAAATCAACAACCTTTCTGAAGTCTTCAAGCAGTTCCGCCTGGTGCCGAAGCAGTTCGACTACCTGGTAAACAACATGCGTGAAATGATGGAGCGCGTGCGTACGCAAGAGCGCCTGATCATGAAGCTGTGCGTTGAACTGTGCAAAATGCCGAAGAAGAACTTCATTACGCTGTTCACCGGTAATGAAACCAGTGAGAGCTGGTTTAAAGCAGCCCTGGCGATGAACAAGCCGTGGTCTGAAAAGCTGAAAGATGTTGAAGAAGATGTCATGCGCTCGCTGCAGAAGCTGCTGCAGATTGAGGAAGAGACCGGCCTGACCATCGAACAGGTTAAAGACATCAACCGTCGCATGTCGATCGGCGAAGCGAAAGCGCGCCGCGCGAAGAAAGAGATGGTTGAAGCTAACCTGCGTCTGGTTATCTCTATCGCGAAAAAATATACCAACCGCGGCCTGCAGTTCCTTGACCTGATTCAGGAAGGCAACATCGGCCTGATGAAAGCGGTTGATAAGTTTGAATATCGCCGTGGCTATAAGTTCTCAACCTATGCCACCTGGTGGATCCGTCAGGCGATCACCCGCTCTATTGCCGATCAGGCGCGTACCATCCGTATTCCGGTGCATATGATTGAGACCATCAACAAGCTCAACCGTATCTCGCGCCAGATGCTGCAGGAGATGGGCCGCGAGCCGACGCCGGAAGAGCTGGCTGAGCGTATGCTGATGCCGGAAGATAAGATCCGCAAGGTGCTGAAGATCGCCAAAGAGCCTATCTCCATGGAGACGCCGATTGGTGATGACGAAGATTCGCATCTGGGCGATTTCATCGAAGATACCACGCTGGAGCTGCCGCTGGACTCTGCTACCTCTGAGAGCCTGCGTTCTGCGACCCACGACGTGCTGGCGGGCCTGACCGCGCGCGAGGCGAAAGTCCTGCGTATGCGTTTTGGTATCGATATGAACACCGACCACACGCTGGAAGAAGTGGGCAAGCAGTTTGACGTAACGCGTGAGCGTATTCGTCAGATTGAAGCCAAAGCGCTGCGCAAACTGCGTCACCCGAGCCGCTCGGAAGTGCTGCGCAGCTTCCTCGACGATTAATCGTCTGCAGGAAAACAAAAACCCCGGCACGCCGGGGTTTTTTATTGCCCGCGCTCCGGCAGACCCAGCGCATCCGCCAGCTGGCGATACGCTGCCACCATCTCCTCCAGTGAAGCGCGGTTAAGGCCACTGGGATTTGGCAGCACCCAGATGCGCGTCTCCATTAGCGGCTGCGGCTGCTCGCCCCACTCCACTTTACGCTGCCGGAACGCACGCTGATACGCATCCTTGCCCAGCACCGCCAGCGCCCGCGGCTGATACCGTAAAATTTTATCCTGCAGCCGCAGCCCGCCGTCGCGCAGCTCATCGCCGCTCAGCTCGCTCGCCTGCGTGGTGGGACGCTCAACCAGCGCGGTGATGCCGCAGCCGGTCTCCAGCAGCCGCCGCTCCTGCTCCGGCTTCAGCAGCTCGCGCGTAAAGCCAGCCAGATAGATCACTTTCCAGAAGCGGTTGCCGGGATGCGCAAAATGGTAACCGGTATGCGCAGATGACTTGCCGGGATTGATGCCGCAGAACAGCACCTGCAGATCGTGCGAGAGAATATCGCGAATGTCGTGGTCGGGTTGCATACGCCTCTGAATACCTGGTAAACGTGCTTAAAGCGTAGGTTATTCAGCGGGATGGGGAAAGCATGGCGATTGCGATAAGTGAAAACCCTGCGCCAGCCGCCCAACGAGTTAACGATTTCTTTTACCGCCTGTGCAGTAAAAAAACGCTCAAACTGCTGTGGCAATCACTCCTGTCACAGCAGTACGCTGATTTTTTCATTAATATCAATCACTCACCATTGTGCTAATTTTCATCAACCGATCGGTGAACGCTGGATCGCCTTTGCCAGATACTTTATAATCCCCGCACTACTGGCCCCTTAGCTCAGTGGTTAGAGCAGGCGACTCATAATCGCTTGGTCGCTGGTTCAAACCCAGCAGGGGCCACCAAATTTAATGATGAAAATCATACATTTAAGCCACCTTTCAGGGTGGCTTTTTTGTTTCCTGATTTTAGAGTGGCGGCAAAATGGCGATGGCAGGAGTCAATGCCATATCAGAACTTCCCCACTTAATGCGAGAAAAGACGATCCAGCGATTGAATTACTGTTGTGAAAATCTTTATGGCATGCTGTAAAGATTGTTCTCACCCAGGCTCTCTGTACCAGTCAGATTTATCACATCACCCGGAGAAGCACCGGACGAAATCGATAAAAATAACGATGAGCGCAGCGCTCACTGCCAGTGCAGCATGTCGGGGTAGATCAGTCGGGATCATTGTCATTCACTCGCTGATAATAAGCAGATCGTCGGTTTTATTTAAGATCCGCTCTCCTGTGCCGCTGAGCCTCTCAATGCGGCTGCCCTGCGAAGGCGAATCATGTCGTATCGCGCCTGCAGTTCACTGATTGCCCGTTTAAACTGCGCCTCCCCGGCCGGAGAGGCAGAATCTTCATAGCGGCGCAGCCACTCTTCAGCGGGGATATGCAGGCTGAATGCCTGTTGTGTGGAAAATATTGCTGACTTCAGCTCGCTGACGGTCAGGTAACGCCCCCGTTTCTCATCAAGCGCATTCAGCTTTTCACTGAGCAGGCTGAGTTTTTCCATCCCCTGCTGCCAGGCACKTGCCGCTTCCGGCGAGGCTGTCATCGCCTCTCTCCTGGCGAGCGCGTCCATCAGCAGCCGGCGCGTTAACTCTTCAGCCGGCCAGATCGAGCCGGCCAGCAGCGCAACGTCGGCGCCGTAGCTTCCTGTCCTGCCAATCCCGGCGGCATCAAGCCGTTCAGACTGTGTTTTGATCGTGTTGATCCACTCTGCTGCGTTGATACGCCGATCCTGCCGGATGCCTGCCCGCTGCTCTTCCGTCAGCGAATGAGGAAGCGCGGGTACGGCAGCAGAGAGCATACGCGTATTTTCACCGGGCTGGCGGGCATAAAGCCAGCCGCCTGTGCCTGTTGCAACAACCACCAGCATAGCGGCCATGCCGGCGATAAAAGGCCTGATATAACGCCCTGATGATGTCTGTTCAGGCTCTGATTCGGGATGAATGATAAAGGTCGGAGGCGTTGCCGTTGCCGGATCCGGGCCGGAAAGCGGCTCGCGCGGGCGGCTTCTGCGTGCGGTCGCCATGTCGCTTTGGCCCGGTGACGTCTCCGCGTTTTCGGCTGCTGTTCTGACTTTATCGCACAGCTGGCGGATACCGCTCGCGGCGTTGAGGCCCGCCTGCGCCAGATGCTGCTCAATCAGATCCAGATATGTGGCGCACGCCTTCAGCGCGATCTGCGTATCAGGCTTCTCCGCCGGCCAGGTGCGTAACAGAAACTGCAGACGCTGAAAGTGCATTCTCAGGATCGCTATCCGGTCTGCAGGCTGGTGGGGCCAGAGCGTCTGCCAGCGTGAGCACATCAGTGCCTCCGTGACCCTGAGCCCCTCCTGCAGCCCCTTAGCGCCGTCAAGATGAGAAAGCGCCAGCGTAAACCAGCAAACAGACTGCAGATCTGCTCCAGCCTGTCCGAAAAGCCGGGTGCAGCTCTCCATCACCTGCAGCCAGTTAATATCGGGCCGGGCGGGATGGCTGAGCTTCTTGATTTCGTTTTGCAGACAAATAAATTCGGGATGCAGGCGAGGGTCTCCGCCGGTCATCAGCACGTGCGGTTTCTGAGATGAAAAGGTCATAGTTATCCGCAGACCTGCCGGAAGCAGGTCCGTTATCAGAGTGTTAGCGGGAAGGTAAAGGCGAAGCGCCAGGCCGGCGATCTTATCTGGCTGGTGGCTATGGCTTAACGCATCACGTTCTGCRGGCGCAGATGCCGCAGCAGTACCTTTCCTCCCGGCATAAAGTCAGTGCTATAGCGCACCATACCTACGACGTCCAGTCCGGCATCAATGGCATAACGCAGCTCACCGGGCTGCGTCTGTTCCAGCATCACCACATCAACKTGTTTCAGCCGGGGCTCATACTTCAGTAATACGTCAGAAAGAATATGTACCAGCTGATGTGCAGTGCCGGGCAGCCCCTGCAGGATGAGCGTCATATCCGGCAGGCCATAATCGGGCAGATGAGCCAGGGCGCCGGCGCGGGTGTTCAGAATGCGCTGCAGGTTATCCAGCACCGACAAAATCACCTGTTCCCGTTCGCTCACCGCATCCAGATCCAGGCCGCCGCTGAAATTGCCGTAAAGCATGTCGTAAAGTGAAGGCTGCATCAGAGTCTTTCCCCTTTTTCCGCTACCAGCGTCAGCGTGCCGTCACCCAGCTCAATCACCCTGGCTTTGTCCGGGTGGAGGTCTGCGCGGGTCAGCAGTATTCGCCACGTCTCATCCTGAGTATCTGGCGACAGAAACAGCCCGGCCACCGCCACAAACGCTGTTCGCTCCTCCATGGGTACATCAATACTGACCGATTCGCCGGGGCGCACCCGGATAGCCTTTTGCGCCAGCAGATCCGCTTTCAGAACCTGACTGTCAGCTGCTAACAGTGAAGGGTAGTCGGAGGCGTCAAAGGCCTGACGGTCGCTGAGTTGCCAGATGCGCACCACGGTTGAGAGCGCAGCGCCCTGCGCGTTGCGGTTGGCGCCTTCGCGGGCGCGGAAGTCGAGGTGCAGGGTGCGTATTTGTTTGTAAAAAAGAGATTTTGTGACGGACGCGGTGCCTTCGGATACTTTCTGCGTCAGGCCGCAGCCGCTGGCACTCAGCGCCAGCATCAGAGGAATAACTATTTTACCAGCGGTAGTCGCCCTGTTCATCTGTTTTAGTCCCTGAAGGTTGTTCCCGGATACGCTGATAACGCCCGAGCGGTATAGTGAGTAAATCGGGTTTATGCGAGGCGTTAAGGTTCCGCTGAGGCAGCACCGCGGTGCGGCCCAGCTGCTGTGCCGCTTCCCTCCGGCAGCTCAGCTGCGCATCCGGCAGCAGGGCGCGGTCAACGCACAGCTCCAGCCGTGCATCCAGCTTTGCTCCCAGATAGACGTGGAGCAGCGCCATCAGATCGCCGTGTAACTGTCCGCCGGGCAGCCAGCCGCGCATCTCCTCCGGGTTATCGGTGAGCAGTCGCAGTAGTACCTGTCCGTTAACGTCGGTGGCATGCGTTCCCATGACCGGACGACGCATCAGGCTGACCGGCTGTTGCGTGCTCAGACGTAAACGGCAGGACTGGGGAATACGACGCGGATCCCACGGCACTATCTGCGCGCGCGTATCCGGTGCCAGCAGCGCCACCAGCGAGGAGAGACCCTCTGCGGTCCGGCCAGGCAACATCATGACCGGCAGCAGCGCCAGAAAGCGCGAAACCGGCGTGGCGATGTTTTGCGCGCAGCCGTCTATTCCCAGGCCAGCCAGCCCCAGCAGGTACTGAGAGGTTTCATCGGTGCCGCCGGCGGCGAACGTGGCCGGATAGGTGTATTTGCGCCAGATACGATAAAACTGCGTAGTCAGCCGGTGACTGAAGATATCCAGGAAATCCTGCAGCGCCTCATGCCCTTCACGCTGCCGGACGATATCGTCGAGATAGTGCGTCGGCAGCGGAGATGCCGTGCCATACAGCCCCATAAAATTGATGCGTACCGTGGGAGGAAGGTGCGGATACCCGGCGGTTTCAGCCGCGCGAATTTCGCCGGCCGGAAATCCCATGCCCGGGTGCGGCCTGAACCGTACCGGCTCGTGTCGCACCTGCCAGACGCTGCCCGGGACCGGCGCTTCAGGATCGCACCTCTCCAGCAGCTGGCAAAAACGGTAAAAATTTATATYGGAAA
The DNA here is from genome assembly GCA_002939445.1 of Pantoea sp. BRM17. GTDB lineage: Bacteria > Pseudomonadota > Gammaproteobacteria > Enterobacterales > Enterobacteriaceae > Pantoea. The sequence goes on from PEFU01000002.1 coordinate 328,067, forward strand.
GCTGGTCGCCCAGCCGTGCGATCAGCCGGGCAGACGCTGACTGTGATTCTCTTTCCATCGGATACATTTTCCTTCAGGCCGGACTATCAGCGAAAGCTGAATGAACTGATTCATGTCCGCATACAGCGWCAGAAAGCGGTTAAGCATTTCACCAAACAGGTGGATATCGCCGTCACCGGTAAAACCGCTGCTGTCGAGCGTCACTTCAACATCGAGACCGCGCAGCAGATAACCCGACTCAAACCGCTGCAGACGATGCTGCTGCACGTCAAGGATCGCCTCCAGCCTGCGGTTACAGCGTTCATCATCCTGCCAGTTATAGAGCGCCAGCGTGCCGCGCWGCACCTCCGCGCTGTTCATCATGTTGATAAAGCCAGAGCCGAGATGGCTGAGCACCCGCCAGTGAAAGCGGTCCTCAGCGGGTGGATAAGCAGGCAGCGTCGGGCGGGTGAGATTGCGCACCGTCACCGGCGTCTGCAGCACCTGTTCGCAGCGATCCAGCAGCGTGCTCTGCAGCGCGCGACGCGGAAGCTGGCCGTTGGTACCGGTGATGCGCAGCGAGAGCGTGTCGCGGGAAAGCAGATCGTCTTTCTCCCACTGCTGACCGCCGAGGATCAGCCAGGTGTCATGCAGGCCGGTGACGCCCCGGCGCACGCGGGTATGAAAGTAACGTTCCGGAGCAAGACGACGCATCATGCCGCCCCGGTGCCGGAAGCTGGTGAACGGAACATACTCAGCCGCACCGGTCAGTCCTGAACCGCTGACCGTATCCACCGAGTAAATTTCCGTGTGCCCATCCTGCAGGCGCTTTGCGCGCAGCAGATACTCGCTCTCCAGTCCGTTCACAATCAGCGGATCGGCTTCCAGTGCAAACAGGTTAATCACCGGCACGCAGTGCAGGCGCAGAGAGCTCTCTTTGACCGGTAGATCACTCTGCCACGGCTCGCTGAAGACCACCTCGATATCGACGTATGCCAGCCCGGGCAGAAGCGCGAGCGTCTCCAGCCCATTCAGATTCACAAAACGGAATTTCTCAGGAAAGGTGAAGTATTCCAGTAGCAGCTGATAGCCGCTGAAAGCGCTCTCCCCCTTTGGCCAGAGCCGGTCATCCTCGTCAAATCCGCCGGGGCTGAACCAGCCGTCAAAGGCCCTGCGCTCCGGCTGCCCCGCCTCGCGAATGTACAGCGCCGCCTGGCAGCGGGTCAGCCTCTGATGCAGTGCCGTCGCCACGGGCAGATCCTCTCCCAGCCACAGGCTCAGCTGGCGCAGGTCACACTGGCTCCAGTCCGCCTGCCCGCTGCTGGTCAGGCGCAGGCGCAGCACAGAGCGCCCATCCGGCTCAGTGCCCATAGCAACCCCGGTGACCGCCAGCGGGTTAAGCGTGACCGGCTTCGTGGTGCGATAGCGGCACACAGTATTTTTAGGCCCCACGGGACGGGAAAAGATCTCCAGTCCTGCCGGCGCCGTCTCTGCCATCTTCATTTTCGGCAGGTCCGGCGTCAGTGCCACCACTGCGAGCGATGGAATGGTACGCAGATAGTGCGGCCAGAGCATGCTGACCAGGCCTTCGGTCAGCTCCGGCAGGTCATCATCGATCTTCTGACGCAGCCGTCCTACCGAGAAGGCAAAACCCTCCAGCAGGCGCTCCACAAACGGATCCGGCGTTCCGGCACGATCCAGGTTGAGCATAGCAGCGCGGTCAGGGTGAGTTTCGGCAAACTCTTTTGCGGCGTCGCGCAAATAGCGCATTTCAATATCGTAATAGCGCAGCGTTAAGTCTTTCATATTCTGACGAGCCTCTCTTATTTGAACGCACCCAGACCAGTCATAAACCGGAGAAACGTCAGCGATATCGGGAAGAAAATAATGTCCGCTGCAGCCGCAACCGGGGTAAAAACCACATTGGTCAGAATATTACCGGCATGAATATTGATGACCTGTTTATCGGTCCACAATTCAATTTCGTACTGACTGGCAGTTTTACTCAGCTGAGCGCCTTTTAAATTGATGAGCTCTGCGTGATTGATGACGCCTTTTATTTCTTTCCTGCTGACAAACGTATTATCAAAATAATGAAAGCCTGTCGGCTGCATATTCTGTGTTTCAGTTAATGTCATCATTCCTTTGAAGAATTTTTCATGACTCCTCTTACCATACTCTCAGGCAGATAAAATTAACCTTTTAAACCATTAAAAAAATGTCTACATAACTCGTCAAACTCAAGAGGGTTTTCTTTATGTATATTGCAGGCTCTTTCAAAGGGAGCAACAGTATCTTTAACAACAAAATAGAGTAAATCCAGATTACCCATGCGTCTTAGTCTGGAGTAAATGACCGGATTAGCTGACTCAAGATTTCTTGATGTATAAATTGCTCTCGATGCTTCGCTACCAAGGTATAATAGTGAGCCAATTATCGTGCCAGAGAATATAGCATTTGTAGCATTAGCTGTCAGAGCACGTCCCAGATTGACACCTGTCAGATGGGAGAAAGACAATCGGCCCATAATATTAACGCCAGTTTTGTCTGCAACATCCCTTACCTTTTCAAAATTGATTCTTGAAGTAAAATCATCAATAAAAACGCTGACGATTTTCTCAACAACCTCTTTTCTGAAAACGCCCCGCTTAACTAACTCTGCTATCCGATATTTATCGTTACTGTTATTTCTGCGATGTTCAGTATCTATGTAATCATAACTCAGGTAAGCCATGCTCACCGAAAAAGAAATAAATCCTTTGGTGAAATTCACCAATAGTCCTGAGTCATCAAGATTAATCGCATCAAGCATATCTCTGGCAATCTTTTTTGTACTGTCCATAAGTTACTATTCTCTAAACACCAGCACGAAACCTTCATCTTCTGTCCACGTCATAGATAGCTGCTGCGGACAAGAGCCCGCCGCCTGCCAGGCGAGGATTTGCCTGCTCACAACCGGCAAAATCTGCTGGCTGAGCAGGCTGTCAACGTTGCGCGCGCCGGTATCCGGCAGCAGGCAGGCGGCGGTGAGGGCATCACAGAGCGCGTCTGTGATATCCGTATGCAGGCCGTAGTGACGCTGCAGGCGATCTCTGACCTTCTCAAGCTTCGTTTCAACGATGATACGCATCGTGTCACGGCTCAGCGGGCGGTAAATTACCGTCTGGAAGCGTGCCAGCAGTGCCGGCTGGAAATGGTCGCGGATAATCGGACGCAGCAGTTGCTGCAGATCCGCCTCGCTGGCGTCCGGCTGTTCACTGAGCAACCGCATTAGCGCGTCGCTGCCGAGATTGGAGGTCATCAGGATAACCGTATTGCGGAAATCAATTTCCCGTCCCTCGCCGTCGCGCATAAAGCCCCGGTCAAATACCTGATAAAACAGGTTAACCACGTCGCGGTGCGCTTTCTCCACCTCATCAAGCAGGATCACACTATACGGGCGCTGGCGCACTGCTTCGGTCAGTACGCCGCCCTGACCATAGCCCACGTAGCCCGGCGGCGAGCCCTTGAGCTGGCTCACCGTATGCGCCTCCTGGTACTCGGAGAGATTAATGGTGATCAGCGACTTTTCGCCGCCGTACAGCGTGTCAGCCAGCGCCAGCGCCGTCTCTGTCTTACCAGTTCCGCTGGTGCCCACCAGCAGAAACACGCCCAGCGGGCCGTTCTCAGCGGTCAGGCCGGTTTTCGACGCCCGCAGTCGCTGTGCGATGGCATTCAGCGCTGCCGGCTGGCCTGCCACGCGGGTTTCCAGCGTCTTTTCCAGTGTCAGCAGCGCCGTCTGCTCATTCTTCATTAAGGAAGAGATCGGTACGCCGGTCCAGTCGGCAATGACGCCCGCTACCGTACGCGCGTCTACGTCCAGCGTGATCAGCGGCTCACCCTGCTGCAGCGTCTGCAGGGCAGAGTGTAACGTGCCACGCCTGACGTTCTGCGTCGCGTCCTGACGACAGGCCAGCAGCGTCTCCATCATTTCGCGCTCGGCCTGGTAACGCAGCTCCAGCTGTTCAAGGCGTTCCTCAGCGCGGGCCAGCTCGCTTAGAATGTCATGCATGCGCCCTGCCTGGACGGGACCGCCCAGCGCTTCATCATCCAGAATGGCGCGTTTTTCAACGTTCAGCGCGTCCGTGCGGGCACGTAACCGCGTGATGGCTTCCGGCACCGTATCCTGACTCATACGTACGCGGGCGCTCGCGGTATCCAGCAGGTCTACTGCCTTATCAGGCAGCTGTCGTCCGGTCAGGTAACGCCGGGAAAGCGTAACGGCCGCGCGGACGGCGGCATCGCTAATATGTACGTCATGATGCTCTGCGTAACGCGATTTCAGGCCTCTGAGCATCAGGCAGGCGGTTTCATCATCCGGTTCATCAACTTTTACCCTCTGAAAGCGACGKTCCAGCGCGGCGTCCTTTTCGAAGTACTGCTTGTACTCGCTCCAGGTGGTAGCCGCGATGGTACGTAGCTCGCCACGCGCCAGCGCGGGTTTGAGCAGGTTAGCCGCATCTGCGCCACCCGCCTGATTACCGGCACCGATGAGGGTGTGCGCTTCGTCAATGAATAGCAGCACCGGCTGCTCCGCCTGCTGTATCTCATTAATGATGGTTTTGAGGCGCTGCTCAAACTCGCCCTTTACGCCCGCCCCCGCCTGCAGCATACCGAGGTCAAGCGTGCGCACGCTGACCGTGCTAAGACTCTCCGGCACGTTGCCTTCGGCAATGCGCAGCGCCAGCCCTTCCACCAGCGCAGTTTTACCCACGCCCGGCTCGCCCACCAGAATCGGGTTGTTCTTGCGGCGGCGGGAGAGAATATCCACCATCTGGCGGATTTCATTATCGCGCCCGTATACCGGGTCGATCTTGCCGTCGCGCGCATCAGCAGTCATGTCGCGGGTAAAGCGGCATAGCGCCTCTGAGGCAGCGGATTTTTTTTCTCCGGGAAGATCGGACGGCTGAACGGTGATATCCGGTATACGCTGCGGCTCCGCCTGGCTTTCATCCGATTGCGCATCCAGCAGCGGGCGCAGCGCCGTTATCCGGGGCCGATCCAGGGTAAGAACCGGCCAGAGTGCAGCACAGCACATCAGCCCGTGATGATCGGCCATGGCGAGCAGCAGGTGCAGGCTGCGGATACGCTCCTCCCCGGCCATCGAGGCAGCCAGCCAGGCCTCCTTTAGCAGATGGTGCAGACGGGCCGACAGCGCTGGCCGGCCACACACCTGACGTGGCCGATCGTTGAGAAAGCTCAGCAGATCCTGCCAGACGTCATCCATGTCCCACTCGTAGCGACGCGCGATGACCGTGATGTCCCCTTCTCCCTGCTCCAGCAGTTTAAGCAGCCAGTGCTCAGGTAAGATTTCTGCATGTGCGCGGATCTGGCACAGTGAGGCAGCGGCCTCCAGCGCACGCGCGCAGAAAGGGTTAAGCCGGCGCAGCAGCGCTGCAGACGCATGTTCCATATATTTTCTCTCCGTTTCAGGCACGCTACCGCCCCTGGCCGTTCACCGAGGCCCATAAGGCTTAAAAACAGGATTGGCTGAGCGCTGGTGTAAAAACGCTCACTGAACGTGGCGACAGGTGTCGCCACAGAGGGGTTAAAAACTGTGYCCGAGGTGCTCTCTTTTATTGATATCAATTGGCCGGGTGACGCTGTTATCCAGAATGACGTGCCAGCAGGAGCTGCCCGTATCCGGTTGCAGTGTCATATGCCAGCGGGCATCACCGCCGCCATTTGGCCCCGCTTTCCGGTGTGGTCCGGCAATCACCTTGAGCGTACCGCTGCAATAAGCATCATTAAGCTGAGAATCGATGGCGCACGCTTTTTCAATCAGGCGTTCCGTATAGTTCTTGCTGAAACGCGGATCTTTCTGCCAGTTGGTCGCCCAGTTAGCGAGATGCGACATAACGCCTCCATTTGCAGGTGCTCAGAGCACAACGCCCTGAGCAGGGTGAATCAGTTACGCGGTAGCGCGTTCGCTCCAGGAATCGGAGTGGATGATGTTGCCTTCTTTATAGGTCCAGGTGATCTTTTCGTAGCGCAGCTCAACGTGCTCCAGATGGTTGTGCTTCTCCTTTGCCGGATCTTTGGTGTCGTGCATCACCGGATTCACCTTCACCACCTTCACGTTCTCAAGCTTTGTGTTGAAGTACTCAACTTCCTGACCCGCGTCGTTGATGCGATACCATTTGAACTCCGCCGATTTCAGAGTCTGTCCGGTGGTTACCGCTTTGTAGAGATACGGGCTTGACGCGTCGATTTCTTTAGTGAGCAGAAAGGGCGTATGAATACGGGTGCCGGTCAGCTTGCCGGTATTGTTGTCGGTAGGGATGTACAGGTTATGCTCCTGTGCCACCACCTCAATGCTGCCCTCGCGACTCTTCACATCTACAGACCCTTTGATGTCCGCTCCGCCATCATTCTTCAGCCACAGATAAACCGGAATTGCCATGGTATTGCTCCTTTTCAGATTGAGAATGGCCATCATCCTGCGATGACCGGGTGGGTCCGTCCGCTACGTGACAGGCGTCAGCCTGCGGTACCAGACTGATTTCGACGCGACGGTTACGCGTGCGCCCCGCCGCCGTGTTGTTGGCGGCAAGCGGGCGGTCATGACCGTAGCCCTGCACCGCAAAACAGCTCTCCGGCACGTCGCCGGTGTCGCGCATCCAGTTGCGCACGGCTTCGGCGCGTCTCAGTGAGAGCAGCTGATTACCTTGTGCACTGCCGGTACTGTCGGTGTGGCCGGCTATCACAATCAGCCAGCCGGGCCGGGCTTTGATATTCACCAGCGCGTGGAGCAGCACCTTGCCGGAATCGGTTTTTAGCGTTGCCCTGCCCGATTCAAATAGCGACAGGATGTCAAGGCGCACCGTTTCTGGCCCCTGTACGACCTGCCGGATAACCGGGGCCGGCGGCGGGGGCGGTGCCCAGCGGTGTATGGCCGCATTCACCGGTGCGGTCAGCCGCATGCCCTGATAGAGCCCCATACCAAACCGCATCGGCTCACCGCTGCGCTGCCACTCATCCAGCAGCGCGCGATCGCGGATAAGCGCATTGCGCGCAAGGGTTTTCGCCGCAATGGCGTCATCAGGCAGGCTGCGCCACAGGTCAAGGTGATCGGTCACGCTGCGTGTGAGGCGCTGGTTGTGAATGAAAGAAAAAAGCATGGCGAGTGCCAGAAACAGACCCAGCATCAGGCCAGCTATGCGCAATTTGCGTAGCCAGCGGCTGATACCCGGCCGCCGCGCCAGGCCGGACAGAAGGCGATCCGGCAGCGGTAGTGAAAGCGGGGATTCGTTGTTTTCAGATGAAAGCGTGGTCAGCCCGGCAACATGCTGCTGCCACAGGTTGTCCGCCAGCGCCGGCGACGGCGTCAGGCAAAGACCGATCTGGCAGGGGCGCGCTGAGTGCGAAGCGGCAAACTGCCCCGCATACCACTGCATCACGCTTTGCAGCCTGAGCGCGTGGTGAACAGAGTGCGCATCCTGTGCTGCCCATTCACTCAGTGAAAGGCGGGCACGTTTGTCCGGATGAAACTGCAGCTCTGGATGGTCGGCCGTCAGGCTGAACCAGTATGTGCCGCTATCCCCGGACGAATTCCATATCACCGTCCGGAGCGGCGGCAGTCCGTTCAGCACGCGGCGGCACTGCAGAAATGCCCGCAGCCACACGCACTGCTGCTGTGTAAATATCTCTGCGGAGGTGTGCAGTCCGGGGACGATTGCCAGCATTACTGACAGCTGCGGCATCAGTGACGGAGAGTGAAGAGCCAGCCGTTCCGCCAGCGCGGATAACTCACCGGGCTGGCGAACGTTCAGATACCATCCCTGCCCGCTCTCATGGTGGTCCCGATCGCCAAACAGCAGCGCGGTGTCTCCTGTCACGAGGATCACCGGCCGGCGCCAGGTTTCAGGTGGCAGGCTGGCATCTGCAGCAGAGTGACTGTCAGAGGTGGACCGCTGCAACCGCCACAGAATAAACGCAGATACCAGCAGTATCAGTCCGCAGAACATCGCCCTGTTCAGCGGCTTCAGACCCCAGTACTCCACTACCAGCAGCAGGGCAAGTCCGCTCCCCAGCAGCACCAGGCCCTGACGTGAATCGGGTCGGAACATTACTGCGCCCCCGCAATGTGCGACACCATATCTGCCAGCGCTGACTCCAGCACGAACCAGAGTCCGGCGAGCAGCATCACGGCCACTCCCCAGCTCAGCCAGTAAACGCGGCGTCCGGTGCGCAGACCTGCGGGCCGGATAACCAGCGGTGCATCTTCCGGCAGCGTAAACGGCGGCACCCGCGCAGCCAGCGCATTCACCACATCCTCACGGCGTTCATCATCCTGAGCGCGATAGTGCCCGACGAAACCCAGCTGCAGCGTGCGGTAAAAGCAGGTCAGGACAGCGATCTCCGGCGCTGGCTCATGCAGCACGGTACGGATGCGATCCCATAACGCTTCCCCGCCGTTCAGGGAGCCAAAAAAACGCACCTGCAGCGGATCACGGCTCCAGCGAGCCCAGCCATCATCCTGAACTCCCCGGTTCAGTACCGCCTCATCCAGCAACACGCAGAAGGCATATAACATATGGTCGCAGCTGGCCTCGCTGACTCCGGCTTCTGACAGCGCWTCACGGGCTGACTTGACCCAGTTAACCGCCTCACGATAGAGCGCGTCTCCGTTTTCAATTTGCTGCCCGCCTCGCAGCTGGCTTACCATCAGCCAGCCCTGAAAAAAGAGTCGTTCCGTCAGTTTGTTAAGATTATTCATGAGCGCAGCACCGCGTAGAGTTCCAGCTTCAGCTCACCCAGCGATTCCGGGGTATAAAAAGTACAGCCGCCGGAGGCAAGCATCGCCTTCGCCGCATCCGTTGAAAGATCCAGCGCAAAGTACTGGTTCTCAAGGCGCAGCGGAATAGCCGCAGGCACATGGGCTAGCGGGCGGATGGTCATACCGCTCAGGGCAATATTCACCACTTCAGAAACGTCAGCGTGGCTGCCAGCCTTGCACAGCAGCGGAAAACGCGCCTGAAGTTCGTGATTTGGCAGAGACGATCGAACAGAGAGATAAAAATCGGCCCCTTCGCGCAAACGGGCATCGTGCAGCTTTCCCTTCCACAGTACGCCCTGATTCTCCAGCTCAATGGCGATAACACGGGAAGGCAGACTCGCCTCCAGCAGCGTGTCCAGTAGCATAAAGAGCGGCGGGAAAACCTGCTCCGGCAGCTCATGCCGGTAGCGTGGGATCTCATCCGGCGTATTGCTGAGGGAAAACGTCAGCAGGCTGCCTGCCAGCCGCACCAGCTCGCGATAAAGCAGTTCAGGATGACGTGACGGCGCGTGGTGCAGCTCTGTCAGTACCGGATCGGCGCTGTTCAGCGCATTCAGCAGCCAGAACAGAGAAACGTCGGATACGGCAAAGTCCGCCATACGCTCATTGCTTTCGCGGCGCAGCTGCATCAGATGCTGACGCCGCGCCTGCAGGCGGTGCAGCAGGTCACCCAGCCCCGTAACCAGCGCCGGACAGGCAGTCAGTGCCAGCATGGGCGGGATAAATGCCGCGTCGCGTACCCACTCTCCCTGCGCATTGCGCTTAAGACGGGCTACCGGACAGGTCAGATATGCAGCGTTTTCCTGATGCGCCAGCCGCAGCCGTAGGGCATAACGCTGCACCGCAATCTCCGTGATCTCATGACCGGCCAGTTCCTGCACGCGCTCCCGGGCGGCGACCCAGCGGCGCGGACGCTCGCTTTCGGCATCGTTGACCAGATTACCGCCGCTTGCGTTGATGAGCGGTAATGCCAGCACCACCTCCACACAATCCCGATCTGTGACGTTCGTTAAGTCACAAACTGGCGGAAGCGCATCAGCCAGGCGGGTATCAACCAGCGTGCCATCGGTAAAGCGGACGGCAATGCGCGTCGCATTCAGTTTTGAGAGTGCCAGCGCGCCGTCATCGAACTCTGCACACAGCACTCCCCATGGATGAGCCAGCGTCATACCTGCGACGGTACCGGCCACATGCGCGTCCCACATCGCCTGCTGCTGGAACTGCTGCGGCGTCAGAAACGCGCCCTCTTCCCATAACGGACGGTAAATTTTCATTCCGGATGGCCGCCTTACGCTTTCGCTTTTGGCATCCGGGATACCAGTGACAGGTTGACGTCCATGCCTTCCACCTGAAAGTGCGGCACCGCAAACAGCTTCACGCGGAAGAAGCCTGGATTGTCCTCAATGTCTTCCACCACCACTTTTGCTTCACGCAGCGGGTGCGAAGCCTGCAGCGCATCGCCCGGATTTGTCATCTCCGTCACCAGCGTTTTTATCCAGTTATTGAGCTCCAGCTCCAGCAGGCGACGATCTTTGGTGGTTCCGATGTTCTCGCGCTGAATCAGCTTCAGGTAGTGCGCAATACGCGACAGCAGGAAGATATAGGGCAGGCGGGCATTGATACGGCTGTTTGCCGTAGCGTCAGCCGTGTCATACAGCGCCGGTTTCTGCGTGGAGTTTGCCGAGAAGAAGCAGGCGTAGTCGCGATTCTTATAGTACGAGAGCGGAATAAAGCCGAGGTTCGCAAACTCAAACTCGCGGGTTTCCGGGATCATCACCTCTGACGGGATTTTCACCTGGTTGCCGGTGCCGAMATCGTAAAGATGAATAGGCAGGTCATCTACTGCGCCGCCCGCCTGCGGACCGCGAATTTGTACGCACCAGCCGTTGCTGATGAAACTTCTCACCATATTTGCGGCAAAAGCGAACGCGGCGTTTACCCACAGATATTTCTCGTGGTCCGGGCCTTTCACCTCCTCCGCGTAGTTAAAACTGCGTACCGGCACGGTGTCGGGGCCCCAGGGCAGACGACCCAGCACGCGCGGCATGGTCAGGCCGATATAGCGGGCATCATCGGTTTCGCGGAAAGATTTCCACCTGATGTACTCAGCGCGATCAAAGTAGTTGCCGATATCCTTAATGGCCGCGACCTCTTCCATGGAGTCTTTCAGGAAGAACGCCGGACCTGCTGAACCGATAAACGGCATATGCGCAGAGGCTGCCACTTTAGAGATGTTGCGCAGCAGCGCGATATCCTGTGCGGATGCATCAAACTCATAGGCTGAAATGACTGCGCCAATCGGTTCACCGCCTGGCGTGTCGTATTCGGCAACGTAGGTCTGCAAATAGAGACCGCTCTGGACAATCTCCGGCGCATCTTCAAAATCCTGGCGCAGGTCATCTTTCGATATGTCCAGCACGTCGAGCTTCACGTTCTGACGAAAGTCGGTTTTATCTACCAGGGATTTAAGGCCGCGCCACACCGACTCAACCTTCTGAAACGCCTCATGGTGCATCACTGCATCCAGCTGACGGCTAATCTGCGCATCAAGCTCAGCAATGTGGTGATCCAGCAGATGCTTGTCGAGTTTCTCAACCTGTGTGTTGCTGCTTTTCAGACGGGTAAGCAGCACCTGTATGGCCGCGGTAACGCGCTCATCGGCCGAGGCGTCTGACAGCGCCTGACTATCCTGCCAGACGTTCAGATCGCTGAGTTCAGAGACCGGATTGAGATTAATTTTATCAAACAGCGAGGCGTAAACGCCCTCCGCTGCCGGGCGCTGCGGCACGGCGGCACTGCCCGCAGACAGGGTTTCATTCTGAACTGACATCAGGATTGTCTCTCGTATTAGTCCGTTAAGGGGAGAATTCAGTCGTGGTTACTGGCGAGGGCAGAAAGCTCGCTGCGCAGTTCACGGCTCAGGGCCGGATCTCTGAGAATGGTTTCAAACTCTTTGCGAAAGGTCGCATTGTCGAGCAGGTTGGATTTCAGATCGCGCAGCAGGTTGCGCATGGCCAGCATCACATTGAGCTGCGGGATTTGACGGGCAACCTGTTCCGGCTCGAAGTCCTTCATGCTGCGAAATGTCAGGCTGACCTGTTGTTCGCTACCGTCAGCGGCGACGGCGTCTGGTACAGCGTAATGTACCGCAGGTGAAAACTCGCTCAGCACGCTGTCAAAGTTGTTTTTGTTGACGCTGATTTTTTCGCGTTCAGAAACTACACGCTTATCTCTGCCGTTGCTGAAATCGCCTGTCACCAGCAGTTTCAGCGGCAGCTCAGTTTTCTTCTGTGCCTCGCCGGTATGCAGGTCAAGGCGCAGATTAATACGTGCTTTAGGGATCTCGTTTTGATAAGAATTGCTCATATTTACTCCTGTAAAAATGGCGAAAAAAACAGATAACCCCTCTGCTTCCTTAGGGGTATGGCGTGAATATAAAATAGGCCGGATTAATAAATCAACCGCGTGGGTTAAATTCTTATAATTGATTTATATAGAAAAAAAGCGAAAATTCGACTTAAGTCATTGAAATTGATTTTTAAAACATTGTTCAGATTTATCTGAAAATTAATCGATTGTATTTTTCATTCCGCCAGGTTATGAGACCTCTGCGCAGTTAACTTGATCACTATCTTTTAACTGTTGTTTTATGGAACAGTTCCTCGATGTAATTAACAAGCAGGTAAAACCAGACGCTTTTAATCGCGCTCCATACCGCACACCTGCCAGCGCACCGCACTGACGCCCTTCTCCAGGCTGATGCGGCTGACAAGATTTTCCAGCTGCTGGGTCAGATTGGGCTTACCCAGCACTTCGGCGCTGACCATCATGCGCTGCGAGCTGTCGATATCTTCACTCTGCAGCGACTGCAGGCGCAGATCGCTGTTGCCTAAACTGTGCAGCATCAGGCTGCGTACCTGCACCTCATCCTGCGCCAGGCAGGTGATCTGCACCGTATAGTGCTGCACCGCTTCGGCGGCCGGCACCAGCGTCTGACGGTTGATGCTCCGCGTCAGTTCGCGCAGCAGAATGTTAGCGCACAGGATGATCAGGGTGCCGATAGCCGCCTCCAGCAGCAGCCCCATGCTGCACAGCACCCCTACTGCCGCCGTGCACCAGAGCGTGGCAGCGGTGTTGAGTCCGCGCACGTTCAGGCCATCACGCATAATCACGCCGCCACCGAGAAAGCCGATGCCGGAGACCACGTAGGCGGCGATGCGCGATGCGTCATGGGCAATACCAGGTACGCTCTGCGTCATCAGTACAAACAGGCAGGCACCGGTGCTGACCAGCGCGTTGGTGCGCAGGCCGGTCATGCGCTGCCGCAGCTGGCGTTCGCTGCCGATCAGCGCACCCAGAATCAGTGCTGCAGTCACCCGCAGCAGGAAAATTTTCCAGTCCATTTTATCCTCCGCATGTCAGCAGACGCTGACAACAGCTCAGAATGAAAGAATGGATCGCAGCGGGCGACGTGCTGCACGTGAGGCAGCAGATGAACAGAGGCCATTCGGGAGGGAATACGCCATCTCAACGCGCGGTTAAGACAGCGGGAACACTATCTTAGCGCGGACGCCTTTTGCGATCGTTTGGGACAGTTGTCCAAGAGAGTGCTCCTGTTAAGTAAACCGCCGCGATTTTAAGCACAGAAAGTCGCGTAATCAAACTGATTTCCCGTCTGTTTAGGGATGATTGACCGTTTTTTGCAACAGCGCGAGCACGGCAGCAGGCGCGCCGTTCTGATGCGATTTGCGCTCCCCTGACCCGGAATACGCGTGCTATCTTAGCTGCTCGCTTAACTGCAATCGGATAAGAAACAATGGCAAAACAGCGCGTAGGGATCGTCTTCGGCGGCAAATCTGCTGAGCATGAAGTCTCATTACAATCAGCAAAAAATATTCTGGATGCGCTGGACCCGCAGAAATATGACGCGGTGCTGCTGGGCATTGATAAACAGGGCCGCTGGCGGCGCTATGACGCCGGCCGCTTTCTGCTCAACGCTACGGATCCGGCGCGCATTGCGCTGCACCCGGAGGGAGAAGCCGTGGCGCTGATACCCGGAGGCGAGCGGGCGCAGTTTATCGGCTGTGAGCAGGCGGAGCCGCTGCCTCATCTGGATGTCATTTTTCCGATTGTGCACGGTACGCAGGGGGAAGATGGCTCACTGCAGGGGCTGCTGCGCATGGCGGATGTCCCGTTTGTCGGCTCGGATGTACTGGGGTCCGCAGTGAGCATGGATAAAGATTTTACCAAGCGTCTGCTGCGTGATGCCGGCCTTCGCGTTGCGCCGTGGATCAGCGTGACCCAGGCAGAGCGCGACACGCTGGACGCGGCAGCGGTCATTGCGCAGCTGGGCCTGCCGCTGTTTATCAAACCGGCTAATCAGGGATCGTCGGTGGGCGTCAGCAAAGTTACCGATGCCGCTGAGTTTAACGCTGCTGCCGATTTAGCGTTTCGTTTTGACCGCAAAATCCTGATTGAAACAGGGATTAACGGGCGTGAGATTGAGTGTGCGGTGCTGGGTAACGACGCGCCGGAAGCGAGCCCGTGCGGAGAAGTAGTGGTGCAGGATGCGTTCTACGCCTATGACACCAAATATATCAACGCCAGCGGTGCGCAGGTGGTAGTGCCGGCAAACATCAGCCGGGAAAACAGCGCGGCTATTCAGGCAACCGCGCTGGCCGCCTTCAAAGCGCTCGAATGTTTTGGCATGGCGCGTGTCGATGTGTTTCTGACGGATCGCGACGAGATCGTGGTGAACGAAGTGAATACCCTGCCCGGCTTTACCAATATCAGCATGTATCCCAAGCTGTGGCAGGCGGCGGATCTGAGTTATCGCGATCTGATCAGCCGCCTGATTGAGCTGGCGCAGGCGCGACATCAGCAGCGTCAGCGCTTAGCCAGCACGATGTAAGCGGCGCTCAGGCCACATGACTGGCGCTCAGCGCGGCGGCGGGCGCCACCTGGTTACGTCCGTTGCGCTTGGCGCTATAGAGATGTTTATCTGCTGCAGAAATCAGCCGGTTGATCACCTCCGGCCACTCCCGCTCGTGCCGCGCGCAATCCCACGCCAGGCCCATGCTGGCCGTCACCGTCACGCTGTTTCCTTTGATCCAGAACTTTTCGCGCGCCAGCGCCTGGCGCACGGACTCCGCCAGCCGGTAGAGCTGTTCCGGCACGGCATCAAACACCACAATCACAAACTCTTCGCCGCCAAAGCGGCAGATCATGCCCTGCTGCTGCGCCACCTGTTGGATACGTCGCCCAATCTCTTCCAGCACGCTGTCACCGGCGTCGTGTCCGAAGTTGTCGTTAATGGTTTTGAAGTAATCGACATCCAGCATGATCACGCCGGTATGGCGCTGCAGAGAAAACGGCATCTGTTTCAGCTGTTCATACAGGCCGGAGCGCGACAGCTGCTGCGTCAGCACATCGACGTTTGCCCGCAGCGCCAGACGCTGATTAAGCTGACGGATAGCGTCCATACTGACCGCCACCAGCAGCGGGCTCAGCGCAACGGTCGCCACCCCGAGGCGTGCCGACGTAAGGTGGCCAATCGGCAACAGCGCGTCGTTACCCTGAATATTCATCACGCCGTGAGAAACCAGCACAATCTCTGTAATACCGGTCAGCAGGATCACCACGCTGGTGACCGGCATAGGCAGCACAATCGCACACCAGATCAGCGCCGGCACCGGAAAGGTCAGACTGCCGGCGCCGCCAATCAGCGCGCCCGCTGTCAGCGACAGCACCACGGCGAGCAGCGGCAGCAGCGTCGCCGGCGTCAGCAGCTGACGCAGAGAGACGCTGCGCAGCGGGCGGGCCAGCATAACGGGCAGCAGCATCAGCGAGGTCGAGATCTGTTCGCTGAACCAGTCAGCCCATGCGACCACAAAGCGCGCATTGAAATCGATGCCCTGCGCCCAGGCGCCCCAGGTCGCACAGGCAGCGGCCCCGAGTAAACAGGCGGGAAAAATGCGCATCGCATTGACGACCTGACTGCTGGCAGCCGGTGTCTGCAGCGGTCTGATCAGCATACAGACCGCGACAAGCGTAAACAGAATATTGGCGATATTGATCGTGACAGCAGCAAACGCCCAGCCTGAAAATACCGTGTCGTTAAAAATCATCGCGGCCAGAGCAACAAGATAAGTGGAGGGCGTATGCAGAAAAGGCTGACGGACAATCAGCCCGGCAATCAGCGCATTAACAGGCCAGAACAGTGAAAACTCTTCAGGGACCCGCAGGTGGCTGCCAAGAAAACAGAAAAAGAGCGTAATCAAGAAAAGCGTGAGAGCATTTTTCTTATCGTTATGTTCATCAAACAGCGAAACGCGCATTCATCCGCATCCTGTAACCTGAAATCGTTGCCGCGTTGCAGTGGCACCCCCTTTTATTGAACATCAGATCGTGCGGTGCCAATTCAGCGAACAGGTTCGGGTTTACTCTCCTGTTCGGCTGGCTAAGGCATCCGGCCTGCAGACGTTCTGCCGCCGATTATGCCGCGCCCGAACAAAAACCGTCTACCCGTGATATCCGATTTTTGCCGGGCATAATCACCTACTTAACGGCTACCGGCCACTGGCTCAGCCGTATGCCCCGCTCCGGCGCATTTTCGCCAAAGTCGCGCAGAACCGCTTTCACATCCGGATCGAGATATTCCGCGTTACCCTGCTCCACAATCACCAGGCTGTTTTCCGGAATTTCTGCCAGCACGCCCTGCAGCTTAGGGTTATGCATAAACGTCAGGTTCTGATGAAAGTGCAGCACATAGTGATCGTCATGGCGGGTGAGCTGCAGCGCATTGCGGTGGCTCTGATAGATGCTGCAGAGGATCTGCACGGCGATCCCGAGGAAAATACCGGCCAGCATCCCCAGCAGGATGATYCCGCCAATCGTGGCCAGAAAAGGCACCGACTGCGCCCACCCCATCCGGATCTGCTCAGCAAACAGGCGCGGCGTCGCCAGCTTGTAGCCGGTGTAAAGCAGCACAGCGGCCAGGCTGGCCAGCGGGATCGCGTTGAGCAGCGAACTGAACCACAGGCCACAGACCAGCAGCAGGACGCCATGGATCAGAATTGAGAGTTTACTCTGTGCACCGACGCTGACGTTCACCGAACTGCGGACAATGACGGCGGTAATCGGCATTGCGCCCAGTAAGCCTGCCGTTAAGTTACCTATTCCCTGCGCAAACATCTCCTTATCAGGCGAGGGAGCAGGATACTGCGGACGCAGTTTTTTCAGCGCCTCCTGGCTGAGCAGCGTCTCCAGGCTGGCGACCAGCGCCAGCGTAACCGCTACCACCCAGACGGCGGGATTCTGCCACGCCAGCCAGTCCGGCGTTTCCAGTTCAGCGGCCAGCGCGCTAAGGCTGTCAAACGCAGGCAGTACGATACGCGGTAACCCGTCGCCCAGCGCCGGAAAGAGCCGGTCTCCGGCGAAGGTTGCCATACAGCCAATCAGCACCGCCACCAGCGGACCGGGGATCCAGCTGAGCACCCTGACTGACTTAACCAGCGGCGTGGTCCAGAGCCAGAGCGTCAGCAGGCCCGCGGCTGCTACCCCAATAGCACTGGCTGAGAACGCTACATTGCCTGACATCAGCGCCCCCAGCCCGCCCTCTCCGGCTGCGCCCAGCGCCACCGGGATCTGCTGCATAATCAGCAAAATGCCGATTGCGGCCAGCATGCCTTTAATCACGCTGCCGGGCACCAGCGCGATAAACCGCCCGGCGCGCAGCAGGCCCAGCAGGCACTGCAGGACACCCGCCAGAATCAGCGCGGTCAGAAAAGCAGAAAAACTGCCCAGCGTCTGGATGGACGCCACCACAATCGTTACCAGCCCTGCTGCCGGGCCGCTGACCGCAAAGCGCGACGGACTCAGCGCGGTTACCAGCAGCCCGCCAATTACACCGGTAAGCAGACCGGCGAAAGGCGGCAGACCGCTGGCCTGAGCAATGCCCAGGCAAAGCGGCAGCGCCACCAGAAATACCACCAGCCCGGCCGGAATATCCTGCCGCAGTGTTTTAACGTTCATMGCACATGCTCCTTAGCTGATTGCGGTACAGATGACGCAGAGGGTATTTAACATAGCCTGAGCGGTGCTCATGACAGGGTAAAACGGCGCCGCGATATTTCACTGATAACGGTTTTTGTATCATCACAATCATCTTCTCTTTATGCCTGCGTATCTGATTTGCAGATAATAAATGCCCTCTGAGCAGGAGGCCGTAAACCTCCGCAGCGGAGACAAAGCAGCTTCACCTCACAAAAATTGGTTATAGCCGCTTAAGATTTAAGTTGCATCTTTATTATTTAACGCCGCGGGACGGCAGCCGTTTTGTAAAATAAAAGTCAGGAAAGGTAATTAATAAGTCAGTTTAAGCAAGCATATTTAAAAGAGGATAATTAGTTAAAGCGGTTATATTTCAATGGATAAAAATCTATAAAAAATAACGCAAGAAGCTGGCTGACAAAAATATACATATTATCTGGCAGCAGCGTGCACCGCGCTGGCTAATAATCGCACTATAACCAGGATAGTTCTTAGTTATTAAAATTAATGCTTAGCGCAATAATCTGTATTACCCGGAAAACATCAAAATTATCCACTCATCGCTGGCGTAAAATCAGGTTATATATCATGAAATGCCGCCAGCGCCTGGCAGCTAACGCAAAATGTAAATATGCGTGGCTCTGACGGTAAAACGTAATCCCCTGCGCCGCCGGGTGTTTTTTCAGTGGTCAAATTATTTACCGTTCCACTCTTTTATGCAGTTACTCCGGCTCTGCCCGGCAATCTCAGCGCAGGCCATCGTGAAACACAGCGCTTTGATACGGGCAGCTATAAGCTGAACGCATGACGTTAGCCGTGATGAGAAAGATATCTGCCGGAGCGCTGTAAAAACGTACCGGTTAACGTAAGCTGTGCGCAGTCGCCGGTTACGTTCAGGTCACAGGAGAGAAGTATGGAGAGTAAAATCTGCGGTCCGCGTTCAGCGCTGCTGGATAGCCTGACATGGCTGGAGTATGCCTTTCAGCCTGCGGGTCTGCCTGCACCTGAGGCTGCCGCTTACGGACATCAGCGTCACAGCGCCCGCGTGGTGTTATCGGGACAAAACCGGCCGCCAAAAAGCTGTGAATCTGACGGTGTGATTGCTGAAGATAACCGTCCGGTAGCGGTTTATACTGCCGACTGCCTGCCGGTGCTGTTTGCCGATCCCGTGCAGCAGCAGGTGGCGGCGATCCATGCTGGGCTGAACGGCACGCTTAGCGGAATTCTGCAAAGCGCGCTGGATGCCCTGCTGGCACGCGGCGCGAGTATCGATACGCTTTGCGTCGCTATCGGTCCGGCCATTGGCCCCTGCTGTTATGAGCTGGGCGAGGATCGTATCCGCCAGATGCAGCAGCGCAGCGATCTGCCGCCGCTGCAGTGGACGCATCAGCAACCCGTGAATCCGCAGGCGGTACGTGCGCAGGCGCAGGCGCAGCAGCAGGGGGCGTGGTTCAGCCTGCCCGGGCTGGCGCGCAGCATCCTGCTAGAGCGCGGACTCGGGCCGGCACAGATTGATGCGGTCAACGTATGTACCTACTGTATGGCCGAGGCGGGATCCAGCTACCGGCGCAATACCCACTTCAGTAGTGGATACCAGTCGCGCTTTTCGTGGATCCGCCGTCGTTAATCGCTTTGCTGCCCTGTGAGCAGCCGGCCCGTGGATAAGCGCGCTAAGCGTCAGCAGAGCCGCGGCTCCAGGCGGCGAGATTGGCGCTTCCTTCTGAATCTCCACTGTTTAAAATGTTGCCAGGCAGGCTCTCGGGCCACGCACTACACGGCTACGCGCATACCGCCATCGACAAACAGCAGATGTCCGTTAACGAAATCTGAGGCGGCAGAGGCCAGAAAGATGGCGGCACCAATCAGCTCTTCCGGCTTACCCCAGCGCGCAGCAGGCGTACGCTTAGTCAGCCAGCCGGTAAACGCGGGATCGTCAGCCAGCGGCTGCGTCATCTCGGTGACAAAGTAGCCCGGCGCAATCGCATTAACCTGAATGTTGTAGCGCGCCAGCTCGACGCACATTCCCCGCGTCAGCATGGTGACCGCCCCTTTAGAGGCCGCATAAGGCGTGATGGTGTCGCGGCCCAGCTCACTCTGCATTGAACCGATATTGATAATTTTGCCGCGCTGGCGCGTTACCATCTGCTGCGCCACTTTTTGCGAGACAAAAAACACGGCGGTCTGGTTTACCGCAATTACGTCGTGCCAGTCCTGTTCAGGAAACTCCAGAAAAGGCCGCCGACGCTGGATGCCGGCGTTATTTACCAGAATATCGATGGCGCCCCACTGTGCTTCAATTTCATCGATCGCCTGATGCACCGCGCCGGAATCGGTTACGTCAAACGCTTTGGCCCGGGCGACGATCCCCTGCTCGCGCAGGGCGGCGGCGGCGCGCTCTGCCCCTTCAGCTGTGGTCGCGTTAATAATCACTTCGGCGCCGGCTTCACCCAGGCCCTGCGCCAGCAGAAACCCGATACCGCGTGCTGAACCGGTCAGCAGTACACGCTTGCCGGCCAGAGAAAAGAGTGCGTTCATAGTATCTCCCTAAAAAGTCAGCTGAACTTTTGCCGCGTGGGTTTTATCGCTGGCAAACTGCAGCGCCGCATCGATATCCTGAAGCGGGTATTCCCCGCTGTAGAGCGGCAGCGGGTTGATAACGCCCTGCGCCAGCCACTCAACTGCCGTATTGAATTCATGCGTAAAACGGAACGATCCCGTCAGATTTATCTCTTTGGCAATCAGCGTCATCAGGGGGAAATCAGGAAATGCGCCGCCCATTCCTACCTGCACCACCGTGCCTCTGGCACACACAACTTCCAGGCAGCGCTGCAGTGACGCCGGATGGCCGGACGCTTCAAACGTAACATCGAAGTAGCCCTTATCCGCCATCCAGCCGGTGAAATCGCCGCTTGCCGCGTTAACTATTTGCGTGGCACCCATTTGCTGCGCCATCTCCAGCGAACGTTCACTGATATCGCTGCAGACAACCTCTGCAGCACCACGCGCCTGCACGGCAGCGGCAATCAGACAGCCAATTGGCCCGGTGCCGGAGATAAAGATACGCTTACCGGTAAGATCGCCAGCCTGATGCGTGGCGTGAATGCAGACCGCGAGCGGCTCAGCAAACACCATCACCTTTTCATCAGCATCCTGTGGAAAAGGCACGCACTGGCTGCTCGCCACCACTTTGTGCCGGGTAAATCCGCCATCGACGTGCGGGACATACATTGCACTGCCAAAAAAGCGCATGGCGGTACACTGGTTCTCCTGCTGGCGCTGACAATATTTGCATTCACCGCAGGGTTTAGCCGGATTGACAGCCACTTTTTGCTGCGGCTGCAGGCGGGGATCGTCGCTTTCAATGACGTAACCAATCACTTCATGCCCGAGTATCATGGGCATTTGCAGCGCAAAGCTGCCCACTTTTCCCTCCTGGTAGTAGTGCAGATCGGAGCCGCAGATTCCGCCGCGCGTAATGCGCACCAGCGTGCCGGAGCCATCCCATTGCACCTGCTGCTGTGCGACACTGACCTGCTTTTTGCCGGTAATAACGCAGGATTGCGTTTCAATATTCATGTTTATCCTGTGAGTCTGATGATGTGACGACTATAAAAACGGGTTAAACAGGATAAAACTGTGATGAACATCACTCAGAACGATGTTACAGAAAAGATGTTACCGGGAACGTGAACTGGCTATCAGGTTGCTGCGCTCGGGCGCGGCCGCCCTGCGCGATTACCGGGCTGACAGCAGCTCCCGGCTATATTTAAATAGTTCCGAATCTGAACGGACGCCGAGCTTTTTCAGCGCCGACTGCTTCTGTCCGCTTACCGTCTTCCGGCTTCGTCTGAACTTGGCCGCAATCTGTGAAACGCTCATGCCATCAAGAAAGCAGCGGATCACTTCTGCTTCACGCGGGCTTAATAATCTTATTTTTTCGTGAAGAACCGGCTTACAGCTGATACAGAAATCATCGTCCGCCTTTTTTCCGGAAATGGCATACAGCGTCTGGATCTCTTCAGCAAGGTGCGTGGCTAAAAACAGGTTATTCTCAGCAACGGATCTGACCGCCGCCAGTACCTCTTCAAAGGGATGGCTTTTACCGATAAACCCGACCGCCGGGCTTTCGGCAGAGGTTAAAACCAGCATTTTCTGCATCGGATAGTGATTACGTATTTGCTTTATTAGCGTCAGGCCATCAATTTCACGCTCGCCTAGCAGGAAATCCAGAATCAGAACATCAACACTGTGCGTACTTAACGCGCTGAAAAGCTCGCTGCCGGAAGACCAGGCAGCAACAAGGTGAATATCGGGATGGTTTTTCAGACATAGCTCAAAAACCAGACGAATCATAGGATGACCGTCAAGAACAGCAATACGGACTGGCTGAGTGTTTAAATCCAATCTGCCTCTCCTCTAAAAGTATATGACAGGTAAAAGGGCTATATCGTTTAACCTTTTCAGTTAACTCAGTGGTAATAGCAGGAAAATCACCTTCACAATGTGATTATTCAGGTAATTATATAAAACCGATAAATAAAAAATTATTAAGATATGGAATTAACTGCTTCACAAATAAAATAAAGGATAATCCATCCAGAAAAAGAGGCYCCCCGGCTGCTGGCTGCCGCTAACTGTGCGGGCTGGCGCGCAATAAATATATCACTCATCCGATCGCACCATTCAGCTGCGCGCTATGATTAACAAGCATCATTAATAACATTAAAATAGCGGTTAAAATGATAAATTCTCTGTCTGACTCTATCTGAAGACTTATTTCCAGATTACTTTCCCGCTATAATATTTAAAACTCAGGCGAGTTGCGATGAACACAGGTTGCCGCGGTCTGATAATTACCCGGCGTTTCCGGAAAAAGGAATCCATGATGATATATAAAAAGTGCTAAGTCATTAGCCCTGTACTCTGGCCCTTTCAGGGCGCGCCGGTCCTTCCCGTGCGTAACGAAGACAAGCTGATACTTCGTACGTAACCTGCCGCCCTGCTTTTTTTGACGTCTCTCACAAGCTCAGCGTCCCCCTCTTCCATCATGCGCGATTACCGTTAGAGTTAACTCATCCGACCACTTTCGAGTACCCGATCATGATCGAGCACTACCCCTGCTTATTTACGCCTCTCGATCTGGGATTTACCCGGTTAAAAAATCGTTTTCTGATGGGCTCAATGCATACCGGACTGGAGGAGCACCCTGACGGGGCGGAGCGACTGGCCGCTTTTTATGCTGAGCGCGCACGCGAGGGCGTGGCGCTAATTGTAACCGGCGGCGTCGCGCCGAATGCGCAGGGTGTGGTGGCACAGGGTGGTGCGATGCTGACCGATGAAAGTCAGTGCGGCTGGCATCGTCAGATCACGACGGCGGTCCATGCGCAGGGCGGAAAAATCGCGCTGCAGATACTGCATGCCGGACGCTACAGCTATCAGCGTGCGCTGGTAGGCCCTTCCGCACTCCAGGCGCCTATTAATCCTTTTACTCCGCATGCGCTGAGCGAAGCAGAAATTGAACAGACGATTGCCGATTTTGCCCGCTGCGCCCGTCTGGCACAGCAGGCGGGCTATGATGGCGTAGAGATCATGGGCTCCGAGGGGTATCTGATTAATCAGTTTCTGACGGCGCAGACTAACCAGCGCACTGACGCCTGGGGAGGCGATGTGCAGCGGCGGCAGCGCTTCGTCCGTGAAGTGACGCAGGCGGTACGCCACGCCACAGGCGAAGACTTTATTGTTATTTTCCGGCTGTCGCTGCTCGACCTGGTGCAGCACGGCAGCACGCTGGATGAAACGCTGATGCTGGCTGAAGCGCTGGAAGCGTGTGGCGTGACGCTGTTCAACAGCGGTATTGGCTGGCATGAAGCGCGCATCCCGACGATAGCCACCTGTGTCCCGCGAGCCGGCTTTGCCTGGGTAACCCGCCACCTGCGCGAACGCGTATCCGTACCGGTGATTGCCACCAACCGGATCAACCACCCTGACGTGGCTGAAGCCCTGCTGCGCGACGGGACTGCTGATATGGTTTCAATGGCACGGCCGTTTCTGGCGGATGCCGCGTTTGTCTCCAAAACAGCGCAGGGTCAGCCTGAAGCTATCAATACCTGTATTGCATGTAATCAGGCGTGCCTCGATCAGATTTTTGCAGGCAACGTGACATCCTGCCTGGTCAATCCGCGCGCCTGCCACGAAACTCTGATGCCGGTTGTACCAGCCACGCAGCCGAAGCAGCTGGCTGTCGTTGGCGCCGGTCCGGCAGGTATGGCTTTTGCCCTGCAGGCGGCTCAGCGCGGGCATCAAGTAACGCTCTATGAAGCGGAGGCGGAGATTGGCGGGCAGTTTGGTATCGCCCGACAGATCCCGGGTAAAGAGGAGTTTAGCGAAACCCTGCGCTACTTCCGCCATCAGCTTGCGGCAGCGAAGGTGACGCTGCGGCTTAACCACCGGGTCTGTGCCGAAGAGCTGACAGACGCGGATGAAATTATCATTGCTACCGGCGTAACGCCGCGTCAGCTCTCTATTCCTGGCATCGATCATGCCAGCGTGATCGGCTATCTGGATCTTCTGCGCCATAAAAAACCGGTGGGTCAGCGCATCGCCATTATCGGCGCAGGCGGTATCGGTTTTGATACGGCCGCCTATTTACTCCATTCATCAGAGGATTTTTACCAGCGCTGGGGAATCGATCGCACGCTGCAGGCGCGCGGTGGCATTGTTCCTGCCCGGCCACCCTCTCCCGGCCGGCAAATCTGGCTGCTGCAGCGTAAAGGCGGGAAGCCCGGAGCGGGCCTGGCGAAAACCACCGGCTGGATCCACCGCGCCAGCCTGCAGGCGCACGGCGTAGAGATGTGGGGGGATGTGGAATATCTGCGCATTGACGATGCAGGGCTGCATCTGCGTCACCAGGGTAAACCGGTCACGCTGGCCGTGGATAATATTGTGGTTTGCGCCGGTCAGGAGCCGCTGCGCCTGCTGGCTGACGAGCTGACCGCACGCGGCAAACCGGTGCGGGTGATCGGCGGCGCAGATGTGGCGCAGGAGCTGGACGCGCGGCGGGCTATTGCACAGGCTACCGCGCTGGCGCTGAGTCTGTGATCAGCGCAGTTTGACCGCGCGCAGCACCACAAACTTGGCGCTGGACGCCACCAGTTCGCAGTTACCAAACAGCTTCTTCATCTTCTGGTGATAGCCGAGGTGCCGGTTGCCCACGATGCGCAGCTCACCGCCATACTGCAGGCAGCGCTTTGCGTCGCGCAGCATCTGCCACGCCAGGTGATCGGTAACCGCATGCTGCTGGTGGAACGGCGGATTGCACAACACCGCATGCAGCCGGTCGGAGGGAAAGCCGCTCAGCACATTATTAACGCGGAACTGACTGCGCGACAGATCCTGCGGGCGGTTAACCCTGACGTTCAGCTCGCTGGAGGCGACCGCCATATAAGATTCATCATAAAACAGTACCTCAGCCTGCGGATTCTGCTCCAGTGCCATTAAGCCAATCACGCCGTTGCCGCAGCCGAGATCCATGATTTCYCCTTCAATATTGTGTGGCAAATGCTGCATAAACAGCCGCGCGCCAATATCCAGCGAAGTGCGTGAAAAGACGTTGGCGTGGTTATGGATCTGGTAAGGCGTCTCATCGAGTGGCCAGACGGTAGTGTCCGCCGCCTCAGCCAGCGCCGGGGCGCTGTAACGGCTGTAGATCAGACGCGCTTTTTTCCAGGCCAGCGACGTTTTACCCTCACCCAGAATTCGCTCAAACAGCTGCAGGGTAGAGTTATGAATATCTTTTGCTTTGGCTGCCGCCAGAATCAGCGTCTCTGGCGTGGCCACGCTGCGCAGCGCACGCAGCTGATGCTCCAGCAGCGCCAGCGCTTTGGGAATTTTGATTAAGACAGCAGCAGGCGCCGCAGGCAGCGCGCTCAGGCTGTCAATAAAGTGAATGCGATCGTCAGACAAACCATTTAAGCGCAGATTCTGTCTGGCTGCCTGCTGGCTCAGCCAGGAGTCGCTGACGTGCCAGATCTCCCGATCCTGCAGGCCACAGGTTAATGCCCCAAAGCTGTCATTGAACACCAGCACCGGACCTTCCGGCAGCGTCTGCTGCAGCAGATATTCATCGGCAGCATCCCACGCCTGTAACGGGCTCTCTTCGCGCATCGGCGGAAAGCGCTCCAGCATAAGGGTGCTATGGGTCAGTTCAAGTTGGCTCATGGGATCTCCGGCGTGGTACACTTTGCGCAATTTTCGCCCTGAAAAGGGGGGCGCAGTATACTGTCTTTCGTCAGGAATCCCAATGTCATTAATTTATCTGCAGGGTTACCCTGAAAATATCCTCGAACAGGTGCAAATGCTGATTGATCATCAGCGATTAGGCGCGTTCCTGCAGCAGCGCTATCCCGAGACGCATGATGTGGTCAGCGATCGCGCGCTGTATGACTACACGCAGGCGATAAAAAATCGCTATATGCGCAGCGCACCTCCGGTAAGCAAAATCCTCTGGGATAATAAAATCAAAGTGATGAAGCATGCGCTGGGGCTGCACACGGCCATTTCCCGCGTACAGGGCGGCAACCTGAAAGCTAAAGCGGAGATCCGCATCTCCACCTTTTTCCGCCTTGCTCCTGAGCCTTTCCTGCGCATGATTGTGGTGCACGAACTCGCCCACCTCAAAGAGAAAGATCACAGCAAAGCGTTCTATCAGCTCTGCTGCCATATGGAGCCTGACTATCATCAGCTGGAATTTGACGCGCGCCTGTGGATGACCGATCAGGCGATGCGCGGCAACGCAGCTTAAAGAAACTCCTGTGCTTTCTGAATCAGACTGGTTTTGGTCAGGGCGCCCATAAAACGACGCTCCTGCGGATTATTCAGCACCGGCAGCCGCTCGAGCGTCACGCGTGAAAATGCCTCCCACCCTTCGCGCATGCTCTGTCCCTGAAAAATGCAGGGAAAGTTGCTATCCATGACGGTGCTGACCGGCGAGTCCAGAGTGATCTCCTGCGCCAGTACCTTGCGCGAGATCTCGTGAATGGAGACCACGCCCAGAAACTGCCCCGCCTGATTCAGTACGTAAACATAGCGTTCACGCTTCAGCGAGCTGACCGCCAGCGCCTGTCCGACCGACTCTTCCGGCTGCAGCGCTGCACCGGGAATAATCAGCTGGTCGACACGCATATGGTCAAAATCATACCAGGCTTCAGAACGGCTCAGGTGATGGCTGACCACCGGATAGGTGCTGGCGGACTGCAGGCGGTAGACCACCATTGAAGCCAGGACCGAGGCGATCATCAGCGGAAACAGCAGGCTGCTGTTAAGCGTCATCTCCAGTACCATCAGCATCGCCATCAGCGGAGCCTGACTGACAGCGGCCAGCACGGCGGCCATGCCTATTGCTGCATAGAGCAGCGTATCGCCCACCGGCAGCTGCAGCGCGGCTGCGCTCTGCGCCAGAATCACCCCGAGCAGGGCGCCAATCAGCAGCGAGGGCGTAAACAGTCCGCCGACGGCATTTGAGCCTACGGAGAGGGTTGTCGCCAGGGTTTTGAGCAGCAGCAGCAGCAGCAGTCCGGTGATGACATAGTGCCCCTCAATGATCTTCACAATCACTTCATAGCCGTTGCCGAGAATATCCGTGGAGAGCAGCGCCAGCAGGCCGACAGCGACGCCTCCTGCGCCAAGCCGCAGCGGCAGCGATCGCACGCGGCTGAATAGCCGCCGGCTGCGGCCAATCAGCGCGATCAGCAGCCAGCCGGCAACGCCTGCTACCAGACCAATCAGCACTGTCATCAGCAGGCTCACTCCATCCATCTGAAACAGCGTATCGGCAAGCGGATAAAGCGCATTGCGAAAACCCAGCGCCCACATGGTCATCACCGCCACCGCAGAGGCGACAATCAGCGGGATCAGTCGCTGCAGGGCTGAAATACCAAAAGCAATTTCAGCAACAAAGATCGCCGAGGCAAGTGGCGCGTGGTAAACCGAGGAGAGGCCCGCTGCTGCCGCCATGGCGACAATGTCGCTGTTGCGCAGATTGAGCGATGCCGGCAGCCAGCGTCCCAGCAGACTGCCGCTGAGCGCTGAGAGCTGTACCATCGGCCCCTCTTTACCGATTGAAGCGCCGCTGCCAATGCTGGCGATTGAAGAGAGCGCGCGAAACAGTGAGGTGCGCGTCGGCACGGCATCCAGCCTGGCGTTAATCACTTCCAGGTAGTCTGTTTTTACCGTTTGCTGCTGCTCAATTGCGACGGCATAGCGCAGGAACCAGCCCGCCAGTACGCCGCCGCCGCCCACCAGCAGCGGCCAGAAGATCCACGGCCAGACGTGCATCGCCACGGTGATCTCATGGTCACTGTTAAACAGCAGCTGGTTAATCACATCGATAATGCCACGAAACGCCAGCGTCACCAGCGAGGCCATCAGCCCCACCGGAATGGCGATCAGCAGCGTGGTCCAGTTTAATGCATGTTTGCTTCCGCTCACCCGGCTCTCCCGTTCGCAGGCTTTCAGACACAGGGGCTCACTATATTGGAATGCGGATCGCAGGATCAAATAGTGCCGGCAGGTTTCCTGCCGCCGCGTGCTACCCTGCGGCTTTATTTTGTCAGGAGAGCAGACCTGTGATTCGCTTTGCCATTGTCGGCACCAACTGGATTACCCGTCAGTTTATTGACGCAGCACATGAGAGCGGCAGGTTTACGCTCAGCGCAGTCTATTCACGCAGCCAGCAGCAGGCTGACGCCTTTGCCGCAGATTACGCCTGTCCGCWCACGTTCACCTCACTGGAGGCTCTGGCGGCATGCCAGGATATCGACGCGGTCTATATCGCCAGCCCGAATGCACTGCACTGCGAACAGGCGCTGCTGTTTATGTCTCACGGTAAGCATGTGATCTGCGAGAAACCGCTGGCCTCCACGCTGCGTGAAGCCGAAGCGATGATCGCCTGCGCTCAACAGCATCAGGTTGTGCTGTTTGAAGCCTTTAAAACCGCCAGCCTGCCTAATTTTCTGCAGCTGCAGCGCACCCTGCCGCAGCTGGGCACGCTGCGTAAGGCGCTGTTCAGCTACTGTCAGTACTCTTCCCGTTACCCGCGCTATCTTGCCGGTGAAAACCCGAATACGTTTGACCCGCGCTGGTCCAATGGCTCCATCATGGATATCGGCTATTACTGCCTCGCTGCTGCCGTCACGCTGTGGGGTGCGCCACAGCGCGTCACGGCTGAAGCCACGCTGCTGGCGAGCGGCACAGATGCGCACGGCACCGTGATACTTCACTATGGCGAGTTCGACGTCACTCTGCTGCACTCCAAAGTCAGCAACTCCGCTATTCCGAGCGAAATTCAGGGAGAGGAGGGTTCGCTGCTTATTGAGAAACTGGCAGAGTGCCAGCAGCTGCGGCTACTGCCACGCAGCGGTGTTGAGCAGAATCTGACGCAGCCGCAGCACAGCAATACGATGCGCTATGAAGCAGAGGTGTTTGCCAGTCTGGTGGAAACSCAGCAGACCGCACACCCTGGCCTTGAAATTTCGCGGCTGACAGCAGCGCTGCTGACCACCATCCGCCAGCAGACCGGCGTGATATTTCCCGCCGATCGCCAGGAAGTGTAAATATTGCTAAATATGACTGGTCCTGCATTGCATCGGAGTGCGGCTGCGCTATTTTTTTCTAAGCAAAGGGGAGTAACTTGTCAGCTGATTGATCGTCATTACGATGTGTAGCGCATCCGGTCGTCAGGCAACCCGGAAGTGATTCTGTGTTGTAAGTGAGACCTTGCCGGAAGGCGAGGAGCGCTTGCAGCGTAATGAAAGCGGCTTACGTCTTCTGACGGAGCCGTTTTTTTTAACTTTCGCACAGGACWCCATTATGCAATCGATAGGCACACCGTTACTCTGGGGCAGCTTTACCGTTGTTGTGCTGATTATGCTGGCGATCGATCTGCTGCTGCAGGGCCGGCGCGGCGCACAAACTATGTCGTTCAGACAGGCGGCTATCTGGTCGCTGATCTGGGTTTCCGTTTCACTGCTGTTTGCTGCCGCTTTCTGGTGGTATCTCGATACGCACGCCGGGCGCGAGGTTGCCACTACGCAGACGCTCGCTTTCCTGACCGGATACGTGCTGGAAAAAGCGCTGGCGGTGGATAACGTCTTTGTCTGGCTGATGCTGTTCAGCTACTTTGCTATTCCGCCCCAGCTGCAGCGGCGCGTCCTGATTTACGGCGTGCTGGGTGCCATTGTCTTGCGTACCATCATGATCTTTGCCGGCAGCTGGCTGGTCATGCAGTTCAGCTGGATCCTCTATATTTTCGGCGCGTTTCTGCTGTTTACCGGCATTAAGATGGCGCTAGCGCGCGAGGATGACACGGCCGTGGGTGATAAGCCGGTGGTGCGCTGGCTGCGTCAGCATCTGCGCATGACCGATTCGCTGGAGGGTGAGAAATTTTTTATTCGCCGTAACGGCGTACTGTTTGCCACCCCGCTGCTGCTGGTTCTGATTATGGTCGAGCTCAGCGATGTGATTTTTGCTGTCGACAGTATTCCGGCTATTTTTGCGGTAACCACCGATCCCTTTATTGTGCTGACCTCTAACCTATTTGCCATACTCGGCCTGCGCGCCATGTATTTCCTGCTGTCGAATGTGGCTGAGCGCTTCTCTATGCTGAAATATGGGCTGGCTATCGTGCTGGTGTTTATCMGCATCAAAATGCTCATCGTCGAGTTTTACCACATTCCGGTCGCTGTCTCACTCAGCGTGGTGGGCATTATTCTGGGTGGAACGCTGCTGATCAACGCCTGGGTTAACCGGCGAAATGACCGCCGGCGCATCTCGCCATAATCTTCTGCAGGGGCGTAAATCGCCCCTGCTTTATTTCGCCTCAATGAAACTTTCCCTTTTTTATCTCTGTCACACTTCCTCTGTTTAGCAGATTGAAAAATCGATCCCGCACGCAAAGCCGGAATTATCGCTTTTCTCACCAGCACTTTTCCTTATACTCCGCCGGGCAAACCCTCTGGCGCGGAATAAACGCGCACCACACTCATGACCGATAGTAAAAGATCACGATATGCAAAATAACCTTTCCAGAGTGGCAGGCGTGCTGTTTAAAGGCAGCCTGGTCAAACAAATCATGGTGGGCCTGGTCGCTGGCGTAGCGCTGGCGTGGCTGTCGCGCGATGCCGCATTAGCCGCCGGCCTGCTGGGTGAACTCTTTGTCCGGGCACTGAAAGCCGTCGCGCCGCTGCTGGTTCTGGTGCTGGTCATCGCGTCCATTGCTAACCATCAGCAGGGACAGAAAACCAATATCCGTCCCATCATTATGCTTTATCTGCTCAGCACCCTGTTTGCCGCGATGATCGCGGTGYTTTTCAGCCACCTCTTTCCGCAGACGCTGTCACTCGCCGCCGGTAACACGACAATTACGCCGCCTTCCGGGATCACCGAGGTGCTGCATGGCCTGCTGATGAGCATGGTGGCTAATCCGTTCGAAGCGCTGATGAACGCGAACTACATCGGCATTCTGGTCTGGGCGCTGGGCCTTGGCCTTGCATTTCGTCATGCCAGTCCCGGCACCAAAGATTTTTTAAATGACGCCTCACACGCGGCAACCTGGGTCGTACGCTGTGTGATCCGCTGCGCGCCACTGGGCATCTTTGGCCTGGTCGCCTCCATTCTGGCCTCTACCGGCTTTGGGGCGCTGTGGGAATATGGCAGCCTGCTGGTCCTGCTGATTGGCTGCATGCTGTTC
>PEFU01000002.1:359758-360593 GCA_002939445.1 Pantoea sp. BRM17
GTTACGCTAAATCACACGGCTTCTGCCCGTAACTGCAACTTGTTTGCCGCAGGCCGGCGAATCAAGCCGAACAGCGTAAAAACGGCCACGTTTGTACATTCTGAACCTGCAGACGGGGTCAGATAATCTGCAATAGTGTCAGCTCGTGTAAAGCTCCTTTTACTCCTGGCAGCAAAGGGTAAAACTCCACTACAACGGCTGCGGCTGTCTGCCAGGCAGAAGCGGAACGCCAGCCCGGCGCCGCGACCTGACCTCTCCTCTGCGGCGCACACTGTGCGCCGCGCGCTTTCATAGCCGCTGTGCTGCCATCCTTCCCTTCTGCCTCATGTAACAAACTGCTGCCATAAACTGGCAATGTTGCCATATCTGGAAAATACTAAGCGGTGGCGGCGCAATTAAGCCTGGTTGCCACGCTGTGCGCCTGTGGTGCCTCCGGCGTAGCGGGTGGCTCATTGCTGTTAATCCCGGTGGCCTGCAATATGTTCGGCATTCCTAACGACCTGGCCATGCAGGTGGTGGCCGTTGGGTTTATTATCGGTGTGCTGCAGGATTCAGCAGAAACGGCCCTGAACTCCTCAACCGACATTCTGTTTGCCCGCAGCTCGGCCGCCAATATCCCGGTGAACATGGCGCTGGCAAAACGACTCAACCTTGATGAAGACACCTACTCCGTATCAATTCCGCTGGGTGCGACCATCAGCAWGGCGGGCGCATCTATTACGATTACCGTACTGACGCTGGCTGCGGTGCATACGCTGGGCATCAATGTCGATGTACCGACAGCGATTCTGTGGTATTTACCTGCATTCGTGAAAGCGGCGTGACGGCTTTCTTT
>PEFU01000002.1:360693-383795 GCA_002939445.1 Pantoea sp. BRM17
GCGTCCGAGCCGGTTACCTGATGTCCCAGCGAACGCGCCAGCATAGCCAGGCCGCCCATAAAAGTGCCACAAATGCCGAGGATGTGAATGCGCATAAATAGATCCATTAACTGAAAGTTCGGCGCACAGTGTAAAAAATCGTGCAGCCACTGCGGCCCGGAGAGGTAGGGAATGTTGCGCTCCAGCACGGCTTCAACACAGGGATTACCGCGCGTCATGGCGTTACCGATAATCACCAGGTCTGGCGCCGGATCGAGCTGCGACGCCTCGTAACCCTCAGTTAATTCAATGCCTTGCTGCTCAAGCAGCGTACTCATCGGCGGGTAAACATTTCTGTCATACTCATCCGCTTCAATGACAAAGAATGGGCTTTTTCCTAATTTTGCCGATACATCGAAGTTACCCGGCACGCCACCAATAATAAAGCCTGGTTCAAGGCCGCACGCCTCAAGGATCCACGCTGCCATGCCGGCAGTGGTGGTTTTACCGTGCGTTCCGGCTACGGCCAGCACCCAGCGATCGCGCAGCACCATCACCTGCTTCAGGTTATGATCGTGTTCCGGCAGCAGGATTTTGCCCTGACCGGGTATGATGCGGATCAGATGATGGAACTGCTTCTGGATAGCGCGCAGGTCGTCGAAGATATCTGCATGGTCAAACTCAAGGTTATTGAGGATCAGCGTACGCGGGCAGTAGTGTACAAACTTAGAACGCTTGTCGAAGAAGGCGACACCCACGTGGCGCGCGGCGGCAATCGCCATCAGGCCGTTATGCATATTGTGTTCGCCGACCAGCCCCCAGTTCACCTCGGCCACTTTTTCCCCCTCCAGCCAGACTTCCCAGCGGGCGGCGTCTGGCGTCAGCTTTTTCGCCTGCCAGTGGCCATGTTCGCCTGTAGTCTCCTGCTCGCTCCAGCAGCCCATCGCGGAGCGGGGCTCCAGTACCGCGAGGATGCGCGCCCTGCCACCTACTTTGCTGCGCAGCGCCGCCAGCKTGGCGTGTATCGCCGTCGGGTGGTGGGCAAAATCGTCATAGACCTTGATACCGTTGACCTCACCGCGCAGCTCCAGCCGGCGGCGCGCGTTGATAAAGCTGCTGAGCGCCTCGCCCGCATCTGCCGGTTTCTCGCCTGGCTGCGCCTCTTTCGCAATCATTTCCGTCAGCGTATCGACGTCCGCACTCCACTGCGCAGGCGGAATACAGGCGTCTGCCACGTCGGAGACCTGCCACGGAATATGGTGCGGCTGGAGCAGGAAAACCTTGTCTGCCCGACCCAGCGACGGCGCCAGATCGTTTTTACTGACCCCCATTTTCATGGTGTTCGGCGGCGAATAAAACGCCAAAAGCAGCCCGGCAGATCTTCCAGTATCTGCGCGAGCTGGCTGAAGCGTAAGAGGCGGCCTGCTGGCCGCACTCTCTCCGGAGGCGTCCTGCAGGACGCCTCCGCCTTAGCGTCCCAGCCGCTCCAGCAGTTTTTGATGGATCCCGCCAAAACCGCCGTTGCTCATCACCAGAATTGATTGAAGATCCGATCCGTCAGGCGCTGGACAAGCTGAAAAACCGTCACAACCAGCAGGTGACGCTGTTCCACAAGCTGGAGCATCTGCGCGATCGCCTGATCGATCAGGGTGACGACGCGATGACTGAGGTGATCACGCTCTACCCGCAGGCCGATCGGCAGCAGCTGCGCAGCATGATCCGCAACGCGCAGAAAGAGATCAGCAAAAGTGAAATTAAACGTGACGCCGAAGAGCTAAAACGCCTCGGTGCCGAGCTGGTTGATCTGGGGAAAAACTCCCTGGATAAGATCCCGCTCGATGAGGATCTGCGCAACGCGATTGAGCTGGCGCAGCGTATTAAGAAAGAGGGTCGCCGTCGCCAGCTGCAGCTGATTGGTAAAATGCTGCGCCAGCGCGAGTTCATCGACCTGCCGTCTAATCTTAAGTGTGAATCTGTTGAGTCTATCAGACTCAGAGAACAATTTCGCAGTCGCCCGATAAACTGGTAGGATTAGCCTCTTTTTTTAAGGAGCCAAGAGATGACCAGGCAGCCCGAAGACTGGCTCGACGATGTACCGGATAATCAGGAAGAAGAAGATGAAGAGATTATCTGGGGATGATAGACGGTGATACCCAGCGCACCGTCGCTGTTGAATTCGACGTTTTCCACTTCACCATAGCGCGTGCTGACGCCGATGCCGGTGGTTTTTGTCACCGCAACTTCAGCACCATCGGTGTGGGCTTTAGCCAGTTCCAGCGCCTGGGCGACAGCCTGTTCCAGCGCTTTACGTTGTTCTGCAACCTGAGTAGATACAATGGCGCGATCGGCATCGATCTCCCACGGATGGTAGAGATCAAGATCGGGCGCATCAAACGCCAGCAGTTCACGCTCTGCCGGTGCCGCGTAAGGATCGGGTGAGGTGTAGCGCGCAATGTCGATCGCTGCCTGCACGGTGCTTTTTATAGCATCGGGGCTGAGATCGGTCGATGAGGCGCTGCCTTTGCGGTTTTGGTCACGCTCCATATCGCCATCCTGCTCGGCAATGACACAGCTCGACAGCGAGTGGCGGCTGGAGCAGTAGCTCTGCAGCATGCCGTGACTGTTGCCAAACACTTTGATGCCAACGTGGCTGTTGAAGCTGCCACCTTCCGTATTGGTAATGCGCTTGTCCGCCTGCAGCGACGCCTGTTCAGCACGCGCGGCCAGCTTATAGACGCTGCTGCCGCTAATCATGCCGACCAGATGACCAAACAATCCGGTGGCGACCTCAGGTGCAAACAGCACCGGTGCTTTCATGGTTGGCAGCTTGCGCGGGGCAAGGCGGGCCAGCACGCGGCGGGCACACTCGTTACCGACCCACTCTGCGCTCTGCAGATCGTCTATCGAGCGGCCGATGGTATAGGCGTCCTTGCGCGCTGAATAGCTGGYCAGCAGCCAGTTCTGCAGCACACCCTCTTTGATAATATCGCGCGCTTCGGTCCGCACGCCTTCACTGTCAAACGGCGTTGAGGCGAGCCCTTTCAGCAGATGCGGCTGCTCCTGAATCGTCAGCCATGAGRGCAGGATCTGCTGGCCCAGCGCGTCGAGCAGAAACGTCGATTTGYCAATTTCACCGTTTTCAACCCAGAAGCCCGCCGCGCCGCGCGAGTAGTCGCCGGTCATGGCGCTGACGCTCTGGCCCATCAGTTCAGTCACAATCAGGCCGCGTCCCATCTGTTTAACGAGGTCATCAAAGCTGTGGCCCTGACCGGCGATGCGCCAGTTATGGATACCGCCCGCGTGGCCGGTGCTCTGCAGGCCAACATCGGGCAAAAAAAAAGCAGCCTTGCCGGCTGCTTTCTGGAAGCGATGTCGTTATTGTCCGGCGATTTTCATCTCCGGCAGCAGCACCGATCCGCATTGTATATTGCTGCGGGTTTCAATGTCGTTACCGACCGTAACCATATTGCGCCACATCTCTTTAAGGTTTCCTGCAATTGTGACTTCGCTCACAGGATACTACGCGGCCTGGCGCATTTTACCGAGCGCAGTATGCATCTCCTGCGCGTCATCCGTTTTCTTCACTACGCTCAGGTTCTCTTTCAGCGTATCCATATCCTGTTCAAGATCTGCCGCCAGCACGCTGGCAGAAGAGAACAGTAACGACAGAGACAACATTGCAATTAAATGCTTACGCATGACGTGTTCCTTTTAATTATCCTTATGGTTGGTATTGCGGATATCTTCCAGTTTTTTCGCTTCGGCTTTTGCCTTATCCAGCTTGCTGGCCTGAGCGAGCTTGTCGACCACGTCAATCTGCGCAATCAGTGCGTCAAGACCGGCGTGATAATCTTTGATCTGTGCGCTATCCGCCGGCTGCCCTTCCAGCTTGTCCGGCGTGGAATTTTTGGCATCCTAGGAGACGCACTTTTTCCACCCTGAAACGGAAATGTGGCAACGCGCGGTGCGTCAGATCGCAGACAGCACATATCGCGCATGCCAGCGGCTGGCATGCATCAGGCGTGCGGGAAAGTTATATATTTGCAGAGGAGTGTGCAGGGGAGGATCGGTAAAGCGGGCCAGCACGCAGGCTGGCCCCGAGTATCAGCGGAATTATCAGCATCTGCTGCTGCACCGGTGTGGGGCTAATCTGGTGCGCGGTATAAAGGATCGCGATTTGACTTAATATGCGATCCGCCAGCGCCTGAACGGCTTCTGCGTTCAGCGGGACAGCATCACTCCTCACCCTTCTACTCCTGTTTACGGCAGATAATTCGCGTTAAAAAACAAACTACGCGTTCCGTCCGGCCGTGAATGCGTCGTTACTTTTCGCCACTTCAATATGCACCGAGAGCAGCCATGCCTCTTCCACCGGCAGATTGCCGAACAGATCGACGATCTGTTGCGCCAGCTGCAGGCTGTCAGGCGGAATATCATCAAACAGCTCCGCTTCTACCTCCGGCAGCGCCTCGCCGCTTAGCGAGCGGCTGGCCATCGCCTGAACGTGCGAAAGCGCCACCGCTGCCGCAGAAAGAGATGCCGAAATCAGCGTTTTCCGCTTTCATCACATCACCCAGCTTCATATCGGCTGCCACGCCCGGTACTACCACCGCGCGTCCACCCGCTTTTTCAATGCCGGCAGCCACTTTCTGACCTTTACCCAGACGATCGCCAATCACCACTGTCACCATGTTCACTTCCTCTCTGTTGTCATAGTGCTGTTTCATACGTCAGCTGCCGTGCTTCTTGTTCCAGGCCTGCACCAGCCGTTCGCCCAGCTCCTCTTTGTCCATAAAACCAAAGCCCAGCACGGTAGCCCCTTCGTTGATCGCCGTTACGCCCTCGTCTACCGAGCGCATGCCATGTTTCGCCCGGTAGCCATATTTGTTCTGCGCGGTGATAGCACCGCGCTCGCGCGCCAGGAAAAAAAACAGAAACTTTTCCCGCCGGGTACGCACCCTGGCGTGCAGCACCCGCACATCCAGCGGCTCAATGCGCAGCAGCAGCTTCTGGCTGTTACGCAATACCTGCTGCTGCACGCCGCTGAGCGCATCGGCAAAGGCTTTTGCTTTGGTATCGCCCTTTCCCTGCACGATAACCTGCGTGGATAATTAACGACTTAAACAAAATGATGAGAAACATAGTGTTGTACCCTTTATTGTCATTGTTGCGCCGGGCAAGCCTGCTCTCSAGGCGGGATAACGACCAGACCAGCGCGTTCAGGGTGTCGCCGTAAATGTCACGCTTTCCATATCGATAACGGTGACGCTGACGCTGATTTCCAGTTCAACGCTGTAGTGATGGCTGCGTGAAGGAGCCAGCCGCCACAGAGGATGCCCAGGCGTTAAAAAAGAAGCCGAGACCAAAAGAGAAATGAGAAGCGGGATCGCCTTCGCACGAGTTAAGCTCGCCCAGGGTACGAAATGCACCCATGCCCTGCGTGACCGGTGCATGGAACATGCGCGCCGCGCCGGCTCCCACCCCGACGCCGACCAGCCCGCGCAGCACCTTGACTGCCGTCACCTGCAGCGCAGCCGGCACGGCTGAGGCGGTGCTGTTCAGAAAAGCCACGACGATCATGCCGATGATGCCGCACGCTATCGCCATACGCTTCGGGTTATGCAGCGTCTCTGCCACATTGCGATTTTTGACCATCAGCGCCGCAGCACCCCAGTTCGGCAGAATGCGGTGATCCACATGCCGGTTCCAGCCGCTCTCCTCTACCCCTTTCCCAATCAGGATCCCCAGCACCAGCCCCGGTACGGCGTTACCCATAATCAGCTGCGCCAGACCGCCAAAAATTGTGGCCCAGAAGCCCGACTTTTTGCCGGCATCGATGGCTGCCAGCCAGAAAATGACCGGCATGACGGTGTTTACCAGCAGGTTAGCCGCCGGCAGCAGTCGGCATACCAGAAGCCGCGATTTTCATGTTCGTTCATGGATGGCTCCTTATTTGCCGCTCAGGTTGTTGTGGATCATGTCAAGCCAGCCAGGGACGCCAAGCTGGAAAGATTGCAGCAGTTTCATATCGAACCCGCGGAAGAAGCCGCTCAGCACGARCAGCAGCACAATCGCCGCCATCATGACTTTCGTCAGAGCGAGCCTTCAATAATGCGGGCAAACAGAAAGCTGGCGCCAAACGCGGCGACCGCGCCATAGACGCCGGTCTCCATGCCGGCGCGCAGCATCGACACAAACGCCACTTCGTTAAAGGCGCCGATTCCGTAGAGGTAGTACATATGCGTACCGGCAAATACGCCGGATGAGAGCAGGCCGACAAAAATCGGGAAGGAGGTGGAATCGCTCTGGTTGATGGTAAATTTGCGCGCCAGAATAATGACGTAACCAATCGCCACCCCGATCACCAGACCGGTTACCAGCGAAGCCGCAAAGTTCGCGACCGGAAACACAATGCCTGCGCCCAGCAGCAGCGCCGGCACGCCCAGCCCGACGCCGGTCTGGATCGCACCGCCGATATCCAGAATACCGACCGGGAACATCGCGCCCAGCACCATGGCACCCAGAATTGCGCCGCCGGTAATCGGCTTGTTCCACAGGTAAAACAGCAGAGCGCCAGCGAGCGAGCCCAGGCCAATGGGAATGGAGGCTGCCATCGCCGACAGGATAATCAGCGGGCCGAGAAAGCGTCCGGAGGCGTTGCCTGCGCCCATCATCACATCGGCACCATAGACGTTGCCGACGACGGCGATTTTGCCGTCGCGAAGAGCGATATCCACCAGCTGCTCATCGCACAGTCGTGCGCGGCGCAGAATCAGATCAAACATGGTTACTCCTTACTGCGTTTGCGGCCAGGGGCGCATGAATGCGCTCCCTACATCCTTACCCCAGGGTCGCCATTCATGGCGCCCGCCCTGTTACAGCGAAATCTGCCGGAAGTCATCGATCTGGTCGGCGCCGGTGCTGCCGGCATCCACCACGGTGGTGACGCCCTGCGCAACGCCGACAGCGTCCGCTTCATCGTGGTAGACAGGCGATTTTGCATAGCAGTGTACGTGGCTGTCTATCCAGCCTGCGCTGACGTACCAGCGCCCGCCCAGATCGCGCTCCTGCTGCGCGCTGCCCGTGGCAATGCCGTTTTCCCCGACCACGCTGCTGCTCATGCGCGCTTTCAGACCAACAATGAAACCGGGATGGCGCGTGACCGCCTGCACCACCGCTGCTTCATCAATCTGACGCATGTCCGCCAGTTCGTTCTGGGTGACTATCCCGGTGCGGGCAACGTTGAGCAGCGCCCTGACGTCGGTGGTGGCGTGGCGCGTCAGAGCCTGACTGACCGCCGCTTTCAGCTCACCCTGCGCGGAGAGAATGCGGTTAGGTTTGCCGTTAAAGCAGTGGGTGATGATATCGCCGGCGGTCAGCAGCTCAGCGATCTCCTCCAGCACCGGCGGATCGTTACCGATATGTACCATGAGCGGCAGATCGCCGGCAGCGTGCTGGATCGCTTTGGCGCGGATCAGCGGGGGCAGCGTCATGCCCAGCGCAAGAAACTTAGACATCACGTGCGCGAGGCTGTGTACCGGCCCGTGCAGGCGGTTGCGACAGTAGATATCGGAGCTGATGGTATCGGGCAGAATGCCGCGGGCGATCGCCTGTCGCGCCACCGCAAAGCTGAAGCTGGCGCTGCCGTGCCCGATATCGAGCGTGACGCCGCGCGCCAGGTGGCCTGCCACTGTCACAGCCACCGGCAAAAAATGGTGCTCTCCCGCCACCTGTTCGCCCTCTGCATCGGTAAACGGACGGGTCTCCTGATTCACACTGAAAATAGTCAGATCGGCATCGCTGCCCGGCGTCAGATCGCCTTTGCCGCTGAGGCGCAGCGCCGCTGCTGCCTGGGTTGTCACGCAGGCGATCACCTGGAGTCACCGGTATGGTTCACCAGATCTTTCATTTCAAAGTAGTGGTTCAGGCCATAGCTGAYGCTTTCCACCACCTCCGGTGCCGGCGTCGAGACGCCCAGAATAGTCATACGGCCTGACGCATTGATCACCTGTTTCAGGTGATATTTTTCATAAACTGAAGACATGATGACGCTTTCCCTCTTCGGTCAGATGCCAATGCCGACCGGCGCGCCGTAGTTCACGTTGTGCCCTTTAGGCACGACGATCTCATGCGGAACCGTGAGCGGCGCCGCGTGCAGGTTATCCAGCAGCCAGGCGTTATCTTTCACAATGACCCCGGCCACACACTGAGCGATACCCGCCGAGGCGCAGGAAACCACGACGGCGCTTTCTGCCTGCAGCAGTCCGGCAATGCCAATCAGCGGGATGCCATGCTGCTGCGCGACTTCTGCCGCCTGCGCCACGCTGAGGTGGCTTTTTTGCACGCAGTGGTGCGATTTTACGTAGAGCAGCGCTGCCGTAGCCGGCGTGATCGCCGCTGCCAGCTGCGCGGCGGAACACTCGTTGCTGTAGCCCGCTTCCACCAGCCGGCCACCGCCCAGCGCGACCATGTGGCCCAGGATCCCCTCTTTGCCCACTTTCATCGCACGACCGATGCCGTTGCTCTGCCGTTTTACCCATTCGACACAGCGGCTGCGTCCTACCACCAGTCCGCTGGAGGGACCCTCTATCGCCTTGGCACCGCTGTAGATCACCAGGTCGGCACCCATCTGGTAGTAGCAGCGCAGGTCTTCTTCTGCCGCCGCATCCTCGCCGGTTGCCCAGCCGGTCAGCGCTTCATCGAAATGGATCTCTGTACGCGCAATATCGCGCCCGGCGCTGTCCCATACCACCCGCGCGGTGACGCCCGGCAGCTGGTTAAGCTGGTCGATAAATGGCGTCATGTGCTGAACCATCTCGCTGCCGCTGGTTTTTGGCTGCGACAGGTAGCGCTCAATGGCCTGCGTCACAGAGACGATCCTGATAAAAATCGGGGGTCAGCTTCATGCGTTGTTCCTTTCTGCCAGCAGCGCGTCAATACGGCTGAAGATAGTCTGCAGCTGCGCGGCAGTAACGCTGCGCACGTCGGCTTCGATAATGCTTTCGTTTGCCTTATAGCCGCGAAAATAGATAGCGATGTCGCCGTTTTTCAGCGCCTGGACGAGATATAGCAGACTGACGCGGATCGCCGGCCCCGAGACCGATAGAGAGCGCGTTATCAATCAGCGCGGCGTAATCGCGCATGTCAGCCAGCGCCGCGTCGTGGCTGGCATAATTTTTTGACAGCACGCCAACCAGCACATGCCCTTCTGCTGCCAGCCAGATGTCGCGTGCGTTCTGCTTTGAGCCCGCCAGTACGTTGAGGTCGATCGGCACAATCGCTTCCGCCGCCTGCGAGCTTAGCGAACCGGTTGAGATCTTCACTTTCCCTGGCGTCCCGCTGGGGGAGACCAGACCATTTACCACCGTCTGCGACTGTCCCAGCAGCGCACGGCTGGTCGCGACTCCGGTAAACACCTGATTGACATGCTGCGGCTGCAGCACCGCTGCCAGTTCGCTCACCCTGACGCCCGCCTCCAGCGCGATCTGCACGATCTCCGCAAAATTATGCAGATCGATACCGCCGGTGGGCTCCAGCCAGAAATCGCGCCGGGCGCACGCCTCTGCGACCGCGCGATACTCCGCCACCGCGCTCAGACCGCCCATCGGAAAAAATTTTACCGAGCTGCCGCCCATGTCCTGCAGCATGGCGATGGCGCTTTCCTGCGGCAGCGTTTCATGCTGCAGTGCGGCAAACAGCTGCGCCAGACGCTGATTAGGAAATCTCACAAAGCCTCACCCGTAACGAAGTTATTGCAGCAGTGCCTTGCACGTTGCCAGAAGCTGGCGCACATCGTCAATGCGCGTCTCACCGCTTGCGCTGTCGATAATTGAGCTGTAAACGTGCGGGATCACTTTTGAGGTGCGCGGCACCCGCAGCGGCGCGCTGCTTTGCTGCTGCAGCGAATCAAAGCGTGCCGCGTCGGCCACCTGCAGCTGATAGCCGGCGCCGCGCGCCAGCACAAACTGTGCGCCGTGCTGCTCCAGCAGCGCGTTCAGCGCCGCAATGTCGGTGCGCACCGTGCGCGTAGAGACCGAGAAACGCCGTGCCAGCTCGTCGCTGCCAAACAGCTTCATGCCGTAGCGCGGTTTAGTTTCGATATGCAGATGATAGCGCCCCAGCCACTCCCGCACCTCTGCCATATCCCCCTGCAGCGTGGCGCGACTGACAAACCACTCTTCCGAGAGATCTTCCAGCCGCAGTGACCAGGCC
The DNA here is from genome assembly GCA_002939445.1 of Pantoea sp. BRM17. Classification (GTDB taxonomy): domain Bacteria; phylum Pseudomonadota; class Gammaproteobacteria; order Enterobacterales; family Enterobacteriaceae; genus Pantoea. Next base: position 370,885 of record PEFU01000002.1, read on the forward strand.
GCAGTAAGAAAGCGGCTGAGCAGATAGCGAACCCGCTCCTGGACCGCGCAGTAGATCAGCAGGTAGCGCTCGCCCTCATCGCTGAGACGAATAGCGTAACGGCTGAGGCAGTGCTGCAGCAGCGGCTGCAGCTGCGTCAGCATATCACTGCGCAGTACTTCAATACTCAGCAGCGGGCTGTCGGGCGTCTCCTGGTCGATCTGCCACAGCAGATCGGTAAGGCAGGTGCGGATAGMCGTAGTGCTTGGCTCCAGCGCCTGGATCTGACGCGCGGCGATATTGACGCGCAGCCAGTTCTCTTCCGCCCGCGATAAGGCTTTGCCGGTAAGCGGTCGCAGCTGATGCACCAGCGCGTGCGCCGCCTCACGCACCTCTTCGCCTACTTCTTCTGCGCCCGGATCGCTGAGCGGAAAGCCTTCGCTGATGCGGCGTACTGCCAGCGGATAGTGCTGTTTGATGTTGCTCAGCAGCGGATTGGGAATAYGGATCTGATAGCGCACCCGGGTGATCATCGATTTGATATGGGTAAGCAGATCGGCGCGCAGCTGCTCGTCGTGCTGCAGCTGGTAGGCATAATGCGTATTGATATAACTCAGCAGCCAGCTCACCAGCGCGTCAGCGTCATCTGCATTGATGGCCTCAATCATCCGCAGCGTTGAGGTTCCGCTATCGCACACCAGCAGTACGCACGGGTGGCGCTGATAGCCAACGTCATAGTGCCGCTCCAGCCCCACGCCAATATGCAGCACCAGAAAGCCAATCTCATTTTCGCTCAGCGTATAAGGGGTATATTTGCTCCAGCTGCTGACGGCGGCCAGCGTCACATCCCACGCGTCCACCAGCACCAGCTTGCCGAGCTGCTCCAGCTGAAAGCCGGTCGGAAAGGGCGACATCACTACCACCGGCCGGTTCTTTTCATGCAGCCGCACCGTAGAGATAACAAAATCTTCTTCAATCCGCTCCCGCAGCGCGTAGTCGCGCTGTGTCAGCCGGGCGGTGACCACCAGCTGCGGATATTTGCGCAGCAGCAGCGCAATGCCATCCCCGAGCAGCGTGCTGACAATCGCTTCACGCTCAACCACGGATGGATAAAAGTCTGCTGCAACAAAGCCCTGCTCCTGCAGGCGATCGCACAGCAGCTGAAAGAGCGCCTGCTGCGTCAGCGGCTGATCCAGCACCATAAAATGCTGCGCGGAGAAATATTTTTCCAGCATCCACGGCCGGGTGCGGCACAGGCGCGGCATGGCACGTTCGCGCAAAAAGGTGACAAACAGATCGTAGAGCGCCATCGCCTCTTCATATTCACGTTTGCTGATAGCCAGCAGAAAGATCACGCAGGCGGTCTCATCACCCCAGCTGACGCCATGCGGCGCAATAACGGTATAGACCGCGGTTTTCTGCGCCAGCAGGCCGAGCGCGTGCGGCAAGGGCTGCGCGTGGTCAGCGCTGAGTATACGCGGGAAGTGGATATTATTATGGCCTGGCGTCGCGACAGCATGGGTGAAGCCAAAGCCTGGTGCCTGCGTGAAATCCCGAAGCTGCTGGCTAAGCGCAATCAGGCCTAGTCAGGGGCGGCCCAGACACTCTATCGCCACGGTTTTAAAATGGTCAAAGTCACGGCACTCGAAGTCACGCGTGTGAAATATCGCGGCATTGCCGTCGCTGACACGGCGCGTGAACGTCCGGTGCTGACGGTACAGCTGCTGGATAAGCAGCAGCGTCTTACGGTCAGCAGCATGGATGACAAGCGGCGGGCGCTGCTGGCGGGACTGGGCGTTGCCACCATGCCTTATCCGATGGTAGAGAAAGATATTGCCGAGGGCCCGCAGATATCTCTGATCACTGAAGTGCTGGCGGGCGCGTGGGAACGTCTGGAGCAGGGCCGGGCGGATATCGTCATCGCACCTGACCTGCACTTCCGCGCCTCCAGCGAAATCAATACCCGCAAGCTTTACACCATTATGAGCGTCTATGTCGCCAGTCCTGACCACCCTATTCATCAGGAGGCAGAGCCGCTTTCGTATCGCACCAAATTCACTAACGTTGGCCGGATGCTGCTGGAGCGCGGTCGCGTCCTGCTGGAGGCCGCAGACAAGCTCACCACCGACGCAGAAGCGCTGGCGCGCGGCTGGGAAACGCAACTGACTATCGTAGCGGAGGCACTCATCCCCACCGACCTGCTGTTTCCGCTGGTCAGCAAGCTGTCAGAAAAAGCCAACGAAATTTACTGACAGAGAATCAGTATGGCTAAAGAGCGTGCATTAACGTTAGAAGCGTTACGGGTGATGGATGCGATTGACCGGCGCGGCAGCTTTGCCGCCGCGGCAGATGAGCTGGGTCGCGTTCCCTCTGCGCTGAGCTATACCATGCAGAAGCTGGAAGAGGAGCTGGATGTGGTGCTGTTCGATCGCTCCGGTGTCAAAATAGTGGCCAAAAGAGAAGCTATAGCGCGCCTGCAACCAGCCAAAATCAGCCTGGCCACATGCGGACGCGCAGCGGGTTGTCATCATGCTATACCTCCGGTGCACTGCAGGAGACGCTCACTGCAGGCTTAATCGGTTTATGGTAAAAGGCTGGACGGCGGAATGTTAGCCAGTTAATCTGCCTGGCATATTTTGCCGCGCAGACAGCAGCATCGCCTCACCTGCCCGTACGGTCAGGCGCTGTCCCTCGCTGTCGCGATACTCCGCCTCACCCTGCAGCACCAGATTCAACACATCAACCTGCGGATAGGTGCGGGGCTGAAAAGCGGCACCCGGCGCCAGCACCTCCTGGTTCAGCACGCGCAGCGCGGCGTATCCCATCAGTTTGGGGTGATACACTCTCGCATCCTGACGCAGCTGCAAACTCTGGTCTGCCCCATCAGGCGAGGCCAGCAGCAGCGGCGATGCGCCATTGAGCGTCATCCGCTGCTGCAGCGGGTTTTCCCGCTCCGGACAGGCGCTCAGCCAGAGCTGCAGGCGCGTCAGCGGCCGATCTTTGCTGAGGTTTATCTCGCTGTAGCTTACGCCGATCACCAGCGCACGCAGCGGCGTCTCTGCCTGCAGAATAAGCTGCTGCTCATCACGAATAAACGCACCGTCGCCGCACTGCAGCCACTGCTGATTCGCGCTGCTGCTGCGCACATCCAGCGTGCCGTGAATCGACTGCAGATACGCGCGCGCGCCGCGCAGCTGCACAATCTGCTCCTCTCCCGGCGCTAACGTCACCTAACGTGAAAGTGACGACGGAAAACGGGGAAGTCTTCCTGCTGGGACTGGTCACGCAGGAAGAAGCCACGGCGGCGGCAGATGTTGCCAGCCGGGTCAGCGGCGTGAAGCACGTGACAACCGCCTTTACCATTCTGAAATAATCTTCATTCTTACTGTGAGGGCGGCGCTGGCCGCCCTTTTTTATGCCGGTAAATCGGCTGCTGACCGGTCAGGCACCGTCTGCCGATCTCGCCAGCCGTGCCAAACAGATCGCTATGGGCGTCGACGGCGCAACAGAGGTCTACAATGAGATCCGCACCGGAGAGAAGGTCAGCCTTGGCACCTCTTCTTCCGATACCTGGATCACGACCAAGATCCGCTCGCAGCTGCTGGGCAGCGATCAGGTCAAATCGTAGGCCATGCTGCTGCAGGGCTGCGTGGCAGTGGTTGCCGGCGGTGCCGCTGTTGCCACCAAAACCGCCACTGACCCCCGCACCGTGGGTACGCAGGTTGATGACGGTACGCTGGAGCTGCGCGTCTCTAACGCGCTGGCAAAAGATGAACAGATTAAGAAGCAGGCGCGGGTCATTGTTACCGCTTACCAGGGCAAAGGGCGGCGAGCTGGCTGGCCTGCTCGGCCCTCACGACGTGGAAATCCGCATTCCCTCTCATCACAGTGCGCGCATTCAGGAGATGCATATGCTGACGCTGAACTGCCTGTGCGACTTGATCGATAACACCCTCTTTCCCCACCAGGAATGACTGAAGGAGCTTACATGAAAGCATTGAACGCTATCGCCCTGCTGTTAACCAGATAACGTTATGCTCACCGCCATCGGCAACGATCGGCTGCATGATGAAATCTACGCCAAACAGGTACGGGCGCTGGGTCAGGCGGGTGATGTGCTGCTGGCGATCTCAACCCGGGGTAATACCCGTGACATCGTTAAAGCGGTTGAGGCGGCAGTGACGCGCGATATGACTATTGTCGCGCTGACCGGACACGACCCTCAGATTGCCGCAGCCGAAGCGCTGCCGGATGCGATCTCCCGCGCCGCGATGACGCTGGTGCAGTCGCTGCTGAATGGTCATAAAATTCTCAGCTGCGGTAACGGTGCCTCAGCGGCCAATGCGCAGCACTTTGCGGCCAGCATGATTAACCGGTTTGAAACCGAGCGTCCCAGCCTGCCGGCGCTGGCGCTGAGCTCAGAAGCTGCTGCGGGCAGCGGCGCTCTGGCTGCTGACGCGCGGCCGCAGTTTTGAGACGGTCAATTGCCGTTTTGACATCATTGCCATTACCGGGCGCGAACTGACGTGGCTGCCCGCTGCTTTTAATGCCGATGAATAGAACCAGGTGGTCTTGTGCAGGACAGAATTAAAGCGTGTTTTACTGAAAGTATTCAGCGGCGCGGAGCATGAACAGCAGGCGCGTCACTATCTGGAGCGCGCCGGGCTGAAGTGGGTCGCCAGTAACGTCCGCTTTCGCGGAGGTGAACTTGACCTGATTATGCGCGACGCCGACTGCTGGGTATTTGTAGAAGTGCGCTACCGGCGCGATGCGCGCTACGGCGGAGCAGCCGCCAGCGTGACGCGTCAGAAACAGGCGCCTCTACGCGATGGGCATCGATGCCTGGACGCTGGCAACGCAGTTTAACCAGATGCGGCAGGTAGCCGGCTTTGCCATTGATGGCAACACCGGTAAGCTGAGCGCCGACACGGATTGTGTCATTAACAGGAAGCTGGCATGGAACCAGTATCGCCAGGGACAGGTCGTTCCGGTACAGTAAACCGCCAGCGTATAGATGATCGCCATGCGCACCAGCAGCCGCAACAGCACGGCGCTTTATGCCAGCTCGCGCAGCGCGCAGGCGGGCGCCGGTCCCGATTTCCGGCTGGAGATGGAAGGCCTGCAGTACAGCGATATTCCGCTGCTCTCCGGCGCTAACCCTCGCCTGATGCAGCAGGCAGCGAAGACGTTTAACAACGACTATTCGCTGGGTAACAGCGGAGCCGGTATTGCGCTGAGCGGCACGCCGCTGACGGTACAAATGGAGCAGCCGCAAAGCGTGGCCATTGCAGGCCTGACGATCCCGGCGCCGCAGAGTAGCACCCCGGCACCGGCGGCTGACAGCAGTGGCGGTAGCGTGGACGCCGTTTACATCGTCGCCAGCCAGAATGAGCTGCAGCTGATCAAACAGCTTTCTCCTGAAGACGAAGCGCGTGATGCAGCGCACCATATCTATGAGCAGGGCAAGCGCCAGCCGCTGCTGCTGCTGCCGCGCAGCAGTTATGGCGACCGGGTCGGAAAAGCGTTTGCAGAAGAGTGGCAGCAGCTGGGTGGTGCCACGGTGCTGCAGCAGCGCTTTGGTGGCGTGGCCGAGCTGAAACAGGGCAGGATTAAAGTGTACGATACCAGCAGCCAGCCGATCGCTCAGGTCATGCAGCAGGCGCAGCAGGATGGCGCCACGCTGGTCGTTGGCCCGCTGCTGAAAAATCATGTGGAAGAAGTAGCAAACAGCCAGACCCCGCTCAACGTACTGGCGCTAAACGAGCCGGAACAGATCCAGAACCATCCGAATATCTGCTATTTTGTTGGCGTGCTGAGCGCGGTTGCCCCGGCACAGAGCAGCGCGCTGGAAAGCGCTACTGCCCAGCCTGCGCCGGACGCGACAGCGGATAGCGGAGCGGCCAACAGCGTGGTTAGCCCGGCGGCCGCCAGCATGCCTGCGCAGGAGAACACGCAGCAGCAGCCTGCTGCACCAGCCTCTCAGCCAGCCGCCAGCAGCGCACTGATGCTGAAGGCGGCCATTAGCGACTGGCAGACGCGCTACCCGCAAAACCCGGCGGCAAAAACGCTGCCAGCGCAGCTCAGCCAGGTCAAAAACTTCAGCCAGGCTTCCACCAGCACCATCGCCCTGCTGCTGCCGCTGAACGGTCAGGCGCAGGTGTTTGCGAATGCGATTCAGAAAGGCTTTAACGATGCAAAAATGCTGCTGCGCGCCTATATCGCGCAGGAACCGCTCTTAAAAGGTGACGAACACCAGAGTAACATCGACGCGACCTGGCAGGCGCTGACCCAGCTGACGCAGGACCAGCTTAACAGCGTTGTCATCAATGCCGATGAAAATACCCTGCAGGGCTGGCTCGATCTGCTCAATACCTGGCACGCTAACAGCCAGGATCCGCGCCAGCTGCCGCAGCAGCTCTCTGATGTGCAGCAGCAGGAGCTGCAGCTGCTGCGCGCGCAGCTGCAGATTGCGCAGCAGAATTACAGCGGCGCTCAGCAGCAGCTCAGCCCGATTAAGGTAGCCGATCTCTCTTCCGATCAGCAGGTACGCTACTACGCACTGCAGATCGCCGCGGCGCAGAACCGGCCATCGCTGGCGATTCTGGCCGCCTGTAGCGGTCAGGGTCCGCAGCAAACCTCTAACGTCAATATTCAGGGGCCCGCAACCGGACGCTCTGACTATTATCTGCAGCAGGCACAGCAAAGCAGCGATGATAGCAAGACCGACTGGCAATTACTTGCCATCCGTGCCCTGTTGAAGGAAGGAAAGTATCCTCAGGCACAAACGCAGCTTGAAGGTTACCGATCGGGGTAGGAACGATATAGAGCGTACTGGCAGAAATCTCTGCCCGATCGAGTTGTTTCATTGTCTCATCCGAATTGCCGATTTAATATTGAGCATCAAGAAAAAAACATCACTGGATACAGTATGCTTCCTTCAAAAGTCGTACGTCGTAAAGCAGGACGCTTTGTACCTGTTCTTCTCGCCGGGCGACCAGGGCGATACTCTGCCCCTCCTGTAGCTTCGCCAGCAGCACATCCGCTTTCTGCTGTTCGTTATGATCGTGAAGTGCGAACAGTCGCGCATTGATGGCGAAATGTTGTAGCAACAGCCCGGTATGACGTGTATCTTCCGCTGCAACGAGATCGACGCTCGCCAGCACCGTCAGCGCACGCTGTGTGATATCACCCAGTGCATCGCAGCGCCCTTTGCTTTTCGCCGGCAGAAACCCCTCGTAACAGAATCGATCGGACGGTAATCCCGCCGCGCTTAATGCTGCAATGGCTGCACAGGCGCCCGGCAGCGGCACAACGCGCACGCCCGCCTCGCGGCAGCGACGCACCAGATGGTAGCCCGGATCGTTGATCAGCGGCGTGCCGGCATCGGAGTTCTCATCTTCCCGCACCCAGGCAAGCAGCTCTCCCACCGGCGCGCCATAGATCGACTCCCAGGTTTTGGTCAGCTCGCGCGCCAGTACCACATAGCGCGCTGCGCCCCATACGGCTGCCATATCCTGCAGCGTATCCAGCAGTCGATGGGTCGACTCATAAAACACCAGCGTACGCGGCTCTTCGCTCAGCGCGCGCCACTCTTCTTGCTGCGCCAGCGCATATTTATACAGCGCATTTTTTTTCACGCCGTGGATCTCCGCGGTCAGCGCAGCGGCTTTTTTCAGCGGCAGCTCCGCCTGCAGCAGCGCCAGCGTACGCAACGCCTCGGCTGGCAGCGCCTCCTCATCTGCCTTATGTCCCTCAACAATCAGCACCATCTCGCCCTTGCGCCGACCGTTTCCGGGCCATCGGCGGTTTGCTCTCTGTTGCACTGGTCGTAGGCTTGCGCCCCCCAGGCGTTACCTGGCACCCTGCCCTGTGGAGCCCGGACTTTCCTCCCCTCTGCCTGTCTCCCCCGAAAGGGACGACGACAAAGCGGCGACTGTCTGGTCAGCTTCGGCGCAGGATAATAGGCGATCTGACCACGTTTGGATAAGCCGGGTTCTGTCGTGGACAGTCATTCATCTAGGCCAGCAATCGCTCACTGGCTCAAGCAGCCTACCCGGGTTCAGTACGGGCCGTACCATGTGAACCCCTATTTGGCCTTGCTCCGGGTGGAGTTTACCGTGCCACGGACTGTTGCCAGCCGCGCGGTGCGCTCTTACCGCACCCTTTCACCCTTACCTGATCGGCGCCCCTACGCATAACCGTAGGGGGCGCATTCTTGCGCCCCGGGGTGTTTAGATGTAGGGGACGCATTCATGCGTCCCTGGCTGAATTCATGCGCCCCTGGCCGCAGAGAGAAACGGAAATACCTGCACTCGCGGCTCACAAAACAAAAAGCCCCGCCGGGGCGGGGCTTTTCATTTGAAAAGTCGAAACTGACCACAATCTGAATGGCTTTCTGCGCGATATTTACCAGATGCCCGGTATTGCAGAGACGGTGAATCTGCCGCAGATCCGCCATCATTATTACTGCAGCCATAAAACCATCAACCCGAACGGCGTGATTTCACTCGGTCCGGCATTTGACTGGGATGAACCCCACGGCCGCGGTTAATCGGATGTAAAACGGGCGCCATTAACTCAGGCCGCTTACGATGAAGCCGTTACCGCCCTGTTTCATTCACTGGCGCGGCTGGAGCAGATCCTGGGACAGCATCGCTATCTCACCGGCGATCGCCTGACTGAAGCCGATCTGCGCCTGTGGACCACGCTGGTACGCTTTGACCCGGTGTATGTTACTCACTTCAAGTGCGACAGGCACCGCATTAGTGACTATCGGTGGGACAAGCAGCAGCACACCATTGTCAGCAATGAGTCGGCCGACATTATCCGCATGCTCAACAGCGCATTTGATGCCCAGGGCGCACGAGCCGGCGACTACTATCCTGCCGATCTGCGCGATAAGATCGATGAACTTAACGGCTGGATTTACGATACGGTCAATAATGGCGTCTATAAGAGCGGTTTTGCTACCTAGCTGATGCGCAAGCTTAAAGGGCTGGAAGAGATGATATCGGTTTCCGTGGTTCATCCGCTGATGCTGGAGAACGGCTGGACGTTTGATGACAGCTTCCCGGAGGCAACCGGCGACATGCTGTATCAGCATGAGTTTCTCTACCAGCTCTATCTGCATGCCGATCCGCACTACAGCGGCCGCGTGACCGTACCGGTGCAGATTGAGGGTGTCTGGCACGATACCTGGTACGATACAAAGTCAACCGGAGGGCGTTTCAAACGCTCAGAGTCAGCATGGCGTAACTGGATCACGCCTGATGGCAGCGCCGGTCCTGACGGTAAGCCCGGCTTTGCAGCAGAGCGCGATCGCTACCATCTGTACGTTTCACTTGCCTGCCCGTGGGCGCATCGCACGCAAACCTCAGCATTGCTGGCGGTTTCCTGGTTCTGGGTCTGGTGGGACCAGGCGCCTGGAGTATTGATCGTCTGATCCGCCAGCGCATGGCGCCCGCCGCCGCCCGTTAAGCGCGCAGGTAGCTTACAGCAGATATACTGAATACAGGGGCAGAGGATCATCCTCGCCCCTTTTTTCTATGGAGGGCATATGGGACAGCTCAGTATATGCAGGCAATGGGCGTGCCGGGCTTWATGCTGCCGCTGGTGATCCTGCTGGAACTGGGTGGCGGCCTTGCTATTCTGTTTGGTTTCCTGACGCGCTTTACCGCGCTGTTTACCGCAGGCTTTACTCTGCTGACCGCGTTTCTGTTTCACAGCAACTTTGCAGAAGGCGTAAACCAGCTGATGTTTATGAACCTCTCCATCAGCCCGGTGAACGTTTATCTGCGTTGCAGCGGGAAATTAACGGACAGGTTTTCAGCCTGCCACAAAATTACGCTGGAGTAGATGATGAAAAAATTCGAAGATGCAGGACTGTTAGCCGCGCGTGTACTGATGACTATTCTGTTTATTACGGCCGGCTGGGGCAAAATTACCGCCTATGCCGGTACTGAATCCTAACCGGCTGCTGCGCCTCGTTAAACGCGGCTTCGGCCTGTGGAGCACCTGGCGCATGATTAAATCCTCCATGCCGGGGCGCTAACCGCTCTATAAAAAACCGGACCAGCAGGTCCGGTTTTTTTTCGTCAGAATTCCTGAATAACTTCGACAGTTTATCTTGCTTACAACCCTTTCGCGCCGCGATTATTATCCGAGCAGTCGCCATGAACGCGAAGCCCGCATTCATGAACTCCTTAATACGGTTCAGCAGCAGCGTCTCGATTTGAGCGCAGCGGGACGTGACTGGCTGGAAAATACAGCCCGCTATGACCGCGGCTGGCTGACGCTGGTCAGCTGTCGCCGCTATCTGGCAATAGGCAGCAGCGCGCTGGCCATCTGGTCAGTGCGCAAGCCTGATGGTATTAATCATCTGGGCGGTTGATGCACAATACCGGCTGATGGCAATCGGAGTGACCACAGGCGTACTGTTTTTGCTTGCGCTGATTTTTGGTCTGTGGACGCTGCGTAAATCGCGTCAGTCGACGCTGCTGCGTCATACCCGTAAAGAGCTCGATTCCGATCGTAAACTACTGGAGGAGGACCGCTCATTGAACGATTCTCAGCAAAGCCACGGCCCGGGCAAAGGGGTCTTTAACATCGGTCAGCGCGTGGTAACTACGCTGGTCAGTATGGTCGAGACGCGTGTCCGGCTGGCCGTTGTTGAGCTGGAAGAAGAGAAAGCCAATCTGATCCAGATGCTGATCATGATTGGCCTGACCATGCTGTTTACGGCATTTGGGTTGATGTTCGCCTGCGTCACAAAGCGCGCGGCGCACTGGAAAGTTCACGCGAGCGTCTGGGTGATTCCGGTGAGCGTATTGCCAAATCCACGCGTGAAGCCGCAGAGAAAGCGGAAGACTATGTGCGTGAGAACCCGTGGCACGGCGTTGGCGTTGGCGCAGCCGTGGGCGTGCTGATTGGCATTCTGATTTCGCGTCGTTGATTAGCTGGATGAGGCACGACAGGAGCTGAAAAAGCTTGCTGCAGAGCCTTACTAATCGGACATAAATAATTGAAGTAATGGAGAACTCTCATGGCTAAAGACACCACATCTGAACATCTGCGCGCCGAACTGAAAAATCTGGCCGACACCCTGGAAGAAGTATTAAGCAGCTCTGCAGACAAATCCCGTAGCGAGCTGGTATGATAATCAGCGCCGGGTAAACGGACTGGAACGGGCGCTGACAGAAGTTCGCGCCAGCTGCAGCGATCGGCAGCTGAAATCAGCGCACTCAGAGCGTCTGAAGTCGCAGCAGAACAAGGTGGCCGAGCGCGAGCAGGAGCTGCAGAAAGCGCGCGACGACAGGGATGACAAAGACAAAATTGAAAAACGTGAACGCGGCACACGCCGACGCGACGCCGGGATACGCTCCTGTCTGGCAGACGGCAGTTCATCAACAATGGAAGGTGTGAACGTGATGAAACAACTTCTTCTGGGTGCCATGCTTATCTCCTGCTCTGGCTCTCTGCTGGCGGCAGAGTCGCTGTGTCAGCAAAAAGAGCGCGATATCCGGCATGAGATTGCGATGGCAAAACAGTCGCAGAAGGTATTACGCCGCTTATTACCACAGGGTTTTGTTGTGGCCGCTGGCCCGCAGGCCTCACAGCAACCGCGCGACACCAATCCCCCGACCTACAGCTAATCCGATCGTCTGACCTGCGGTCAGACGATACTTTTTCTCCGCTATCTCTTCGTCTTTTTTGAATTTTTGCCCCGGCTGACTATGCTTAACGTTCTCGCGGCCGGGGCTGCTCCACTGCTGTGGCAACATGAAACCGTGGTACAAATTCGCGTGGCGCATAGCGGCACCAATCTGCCGGATGGCTTTTATCTTTATCAGCAGCTCTCTGCCCAGGGCGTGCGCATTAAAAGTATTACGCCAGCAGGAGATGCGCTGGTGATCCACTTTGAAGATGAAGAACAGAGTCTGGCGGCGCCGTTATGAAGATGAGCTGATGTTTTTTCTGATGATGCTGCCGCTGGCGCTGCTGGTCATCGGCCTGATCGGCTCGCTGGTCGTACTGTGGCGTAAGCGTCAGGCAGGACAAAACGGGAAAGCGCAGTAATGAAAACAGGACGTCTCTTTACCCGACCGCTGCTGCCGTGGCTGTGCGGCGGCCTGCTGCTGCTGAAGCCTGTTCCATCGTCACGGTCTCTCTGCCCTGTTGATTGGGCGCTTTATTGCGTTTGTACGCACGCTGCTGCCCACCATTGCAGGGTTATCTGGTTTGAGTAATGCGCGCTTTCAGTTCTTTAACTGGATGAGTGGCTTCCTGTGGGTATTGATCCTGACCGTACTTGGCTTTGCACTGGGCAAAACACCGCTGTTGGGTGACAGCCTGCTGATCCTTGTCGGCGTGCTGATTGCCAAAGGCACAATGAGTTTTCCCCTGACGCTGCTGGTTCTCACCACAGGTGCCAGCCTCGGCTGCTGGGTAAGTTATATCCAGGGGCGATGGCTGGGTAATACCCCTACCGTACAGAAATGGCTTTCGCACCTGCCGGCACAATACCACCAGCGCGCCCAGGCGCTTTAGCCCCTGATGGGCTCGTTTAACAATGATGTTCGGGAAAGATTGATGGATATTTTGAAAGCACTGCTGCATGCCCTGTGGCAGCAGGATTATGAGATGCTCTCTGACCCCACGCTGGTGTGGGCGATCTACGGCTTACTGTTCATGATCCTGTTTCTTGAAAATGGCCTGCTTCCTGCCGCCTTCCTGCCACCTGGCAGCAAAGGGTAAAACTCCACTACAACGGACATAATGCACTGTCTGAATTGGGAAGTATTTGTTACAGTTATCGCCCTTTTTTTACCATTTGCGACAAGGGCGTCAGAAAGTCGCTGATTTAACACGCATAGCCGCATGGATACGGACCCCTGCTCAGGTGGCATACCCAAAATGTATAACTCACCTCTGCC
>PEFU01000002.1:383895-464141 GCA_002939445.1 Pantoea sp. BRM17
CGCTCGCTGGTTACCGGCGATCGCGTTGTATGAAACTGTCGAAGGGTCAACAACGTCGCGTAAGCGCAAACCATCAGCGTCGTCTGCAGCAACGGAGTGAAAAACCGGAGCCTGATGATAGCCTGTTTGGCGATGCGTCTGAGGGCGTGGTGATCAGCCGCTTTGGCATGCACGCAGATGTCGAAGACCAGGCGGGCGAAGTGCATCGCTGTAATATCCGCCGCACTATACTCAATAATGCGATCGCGAAGCGGATCGAGTCCGGTCATTTCAAGGTCGATCCAGATCAGGTTATTTTCGTTTCCAGCTGTCATCTATTTTCCATCCATTGCCAGTGTCGTCATTCGACCGCGTTAAGGTGTATCATAGACGTTTTGCCCAGCGGGGCGAAGCCTGGCGAAAGCGTGAGAGGATGCGTGAGCAAAAAACAGAAACGCCAGCGTGGCTTGTTCTGCCGCCCGATCGTCATACTGACTCGTTTTGACCCGCTCAACCAGGCCACTGCCGGTATGGGTCCGCACGTTCCACTCATCCATCAGGGCCAGCTGCTCATCAGACTGATGCACCGCCAGTACCGGCCCCTCAGCGAGCACGTTTAAGTTTGCATCGGTAACGATCGTCGCGACCTGGTGCGTACCCGCTTTTTTAAAGCCCGGCAGGATCTGCGGTTTCCAGCGTCGCGCCAGCTCTTTCAGCGTGCTGACATCCAGATAGCGATAATGGAAGTAGGCTTCCAGCTCTGGCATATAGTTAAACAGAAAACGGCGATCCTGACCGATGCTGTTGCCGCAAATCGGTGAAGTGTTGGCAGGCACCCACTGCTGCATCGGTACGGGGTGCGCATTATACGAGAATTCGTTTTTGCCGCAAGCCTCTTATCGCAAAATTTTGCGCTTTCAGCGCGTTTGCTGATTTAATCGACAAAATGATGCTTTACTGTGCRTTTCAGGCCGTTAAAGCTGCAAAAAATGCTCGCGATAGTACGCCAGCTCCGCGATTGACTCGCGAATATCATCCAGCGATCTGATATTGGTATCTGACTACATCTTTAAATCTGGAGCGGGAAACGAGACTCGAACTCGCGACCCCGACCTTGGCAAGGTCGTGCTCTACCAACTGAGCTATTCCCGCATCATCATCGCGACTATCTGAACCGGCGTAACTTTCACGCGGAGGGATAAACGCTGATGCTTTACTGCTGCGCACCACACGAAATTCTTTCGCGACCCCGACCTTGGCAAGGTCGTGCTCTACCAACTGAGCTATTCCCGCAAAGAGGTTACTACAAAACAGATTCTGGAGCGGGAAACGAGACTCGAACTCGCGACCCCGACCTTGGCAAGGTCGTGCTCTACCAACTGAGCTATTCCCGCATTATCGTTGATATTCAGCCTGCTGCTATGCGGCAAAGCAAAACGTCAGGCGCGGACAAATTGTGGATAACTTGCAGCGGTATGCAGCAAACCATCGGCAATATCGACGCTGACACAGCGTGTGTAATGTTCAGAACAACGCAGACTGCAGAAAGAGCAAAAGCAGTGCTTAATGTCTGATGACGCCCGCAGGCAGGAAACAATCGTGAATAAGAAAACTGGAGCGGGAAACGAGACTCGAAATCATAAAAATAGTGACGCACAGGCATGCGTGGTCTATAGAGACCATTAACATAATGAAATAGTGATTTATATAATAAAAACAATTACTTGAATGTAAATTGTAAACTTATATTTGCTGAATAACGCGCAGGCGTCGAGCCAGAGCTTGTGGATAACTCTGTTTAAAAGGGTTTTGCATGATGGGTATAACGCCGCCTATGAAGATCCGCTGCTGGATGAGCATATTGACTGGGCGCTGGATCAGCAGCAGCAGAAGCGCGCAGCTGAAGTTATTGAGGTGCAGCCTGCGAAAACGCTGCGTTTAGTCCGCGCCGTGGAAAAGGGTCTGACACGTGATGCATGATTGAGCGCATCTGCTGCACACAGGCTTGTCCACACGCTGTGCATAAGATTTTCCTTTTCACCGCGTGCGGTACTGCATGCGCCAGAGCTGACCGCGCTGTTTGGCTGGGACGAAGCGCGTTTTCTGCGCGTGACGGAAGGCTCGGCAATCCGGCGAATCGGTCATCTGCGCTGGCTGCGCAACATTGCCGTGGCGCTGGGCAATGCCCCCTGGTCAGCTGAATGCGTGGCGGCGCTGCAGCAGCGACGCGTGACGATCTGCCCGACCGGGGCCATTGTTGAGCCCTATGTTGTGGATGCGCGGCGCTGTATCTCCTACCTCACCATTGAGCTGGAAGGCGCCATCCCTGAAGCGTTGCGTCCGCTCATCGGCAACCGTATTTATGGCTGTGATGACTGCCAGCTGATCTGTCCCTGGAACCGCTACAGCCAGCTGACGGATGAAGCGGATCGCCCGTTTGTGGATTCCGCTCCCGTAATGGAGCGGCAGCTGGCGGCGAAAGCGGGCCTCGGCTGGACCGGAAAACATTCACTGATTCTGAATCGTGARGCGGGCTCATGGTTTTTCCTTGGTGAACTGCTGATCGATCTGCCGCTGCCGGTGGATGCTCCCCAGGAGGAGCAGTGTGGCCGCTGCGTCGCCTGCAAGTTGCCCGGCACGCTGCGGGTGATCAGCGTCCGCATGAACTATCTGCCCGCAAAAGCGGCTTTTTCCCAAACCCTGAAAAATCCTCAGCTTGGCTACGTCAGCCGCTATGCGCTGGGTCGCGACTATCACAAAGTAYTGCGCAATCGTCTGAAAAAGCTCGGAGAAATGATCCAGGCGCACTGCAGTGAACTCAATTAATACCCTCTCGATCTTCAACAGCTTGCTCAACAGATTAAACAGTGGGGCCGCGACCTCGGCTTTCAGCAGGTCGGCATCTGCGACACCGATTTACGTGCTGAAGAGCCAAAGCTACAGGCGTGGCTGGACAAGCAGTATCACGGTGAGATGGCATGGATGGCGCGCCACGGCATGATGCGTGCGCGTCCGCATGAACGGATCAGCCAGTGCCCGGCCTCTGGCCAGCTCTGGCGCGCCAGGGTAAAGCTCGCCTGACCGGCGCGCTGCATCAGTTCATAAAGCGTCAGCCCCAGGCTGTCTGCTGCATCCTGCTCCAGCTGCGCCATGGCCTGCGCAGGCCAGACAGAGTGTGGTAAACTGCGCGCGTTTGCATCAACTGCCTGGTTTCTCATGTCATCGACCTGCTCCGGCCACGGGCTGTCTGCGGCATGAATCTCGCCGCCTGCGTCCAGCCAGGCTTCGCGCGCCTGCCGTGCTTCATCAGGTAGCGGCCTGCTGCCTTCACACGCCAGCAGCGTGACCGCCATACCGGCTGCCTGAGCCAGCCGCGCAATGACGTAGCCATCACCGCCGTTGTTGCCGTGGCCGCACATCTTCAGCGCAATCATACTCAGCGTGCGACTGGCGACAACCGCCGCACCTGGCGTGGCACCGGTCGTCGCCAGTAAGCCGGACGGCACGTCGATAGCGAGTACCGGCGCGGTGTGCTGATTGATCGCTTCAATCAGGGGTGCATAAGGTGCCGCGGGCGCGCGGCTGAGGCCGGTGCCCAGCAGCGCGTCCACAATCACGTCGCCGCCAATAATCAGCAGCTGTCCGTGATCGCCTTTATGCGAGGTCGCCTGGCGCGGTTTAAGCCAGCGCGTCAGGTGCTCCGCTGCATAGCGCCGGACAGGCGCCTGTTGCCCGCTGAGCCAGGCATCAAGGCCCAGCGTATCGCAGTGCAGCTCACCGACATGATCGCGTGCTTTTCCCGTCAGCAGACCCGAACCCGGCCCAATCGCCACAACGTCCGCCCACGCCAGCGCGTTATGCAGTTTTTCGCGCGTAAATGCATCAACCATCAGCTCAGGACGTGCGGTAATAAGCGGACCGATATTATCAGCCTGCGTCAGCACGCGCACCAGTCCGGCACCGCTGCGTAGTGCCGCCTCGCCGGTCATACGGATGGCGCCGGCAGTACCGCACAGGCGATCGTGCTCGATCTCACTGGTTTTTACTCCGAGCAGCCGGGCCGCTTCGCCGGGATGCGGCGTAATGATGCGATTCTGACGGTTATCCGGATTGATTGCCAGCAGGTTAAGCGCATCTGCATCCCAAAGCATGGGCTTTTCACAGGCCGCGACCTGCTGCAGCGCCTGCTGTGCCCAGTCGCGTTGTCCCACGGCTTCAAACAGCGAAAGCTGCTGGCCCAGCAGGGCCGCAATGATACCGCTCAGCGTATCGCCCATGCCGCCCGACGCCATACCGGCGTTACCGACATCAGCAATGGCAATATCGCCCGCGGCGCTGGCAATGACCGTACCGGCGCCTTTCAGAACCACGACTCCGCCATAACGCCGGGCCAGGTTCTGCGCGGCCTGTTGCGCACCCATTTTCAGGGTTGCCGCCTCATCGGGCAAAGAAATTACACAGGTTTTCATGCGTTATTATTGCATCATCTCTGGATTAACAAACTGCCACAGTTGCTCAAACAAATCAGTGGCTAACATACCGCGCGTTCCGTGCTGACGGGCAACTGCATCGGCCGCTGCGCCGTGTACCACGCAGCCCGCACAGGCATCGGCCAGGCGATAGAGGTCGAAATGATAGAGGGTACGATCGCCAATCTCATAGGGCTCAACCAGCGTATAGGTCGGGCTTTTAACATTGCCCTGATGACCGAGCGCCTGCAGAAAGCCGCGGCTGAACGTCGTTTTACCGGCGCCCAGATCGCCATACAGATAAATAACGGCCGCGCTGCTGCAAACGCGAGCCACCTGCATCTGCTCCAGCAGCACGGCGCCATGTGCGGAAACCGCCGTGATTTCTGCTTCACGCCCCGTTTCTGCATAACGCAGCGTCAGTGACAGATCGGGCTCGGGCAGAAAGCCTGCGCCCTGCTGCGGCCATTCAACCAGACAGAGCGCCTCACCGCTGAAATAGTCGCGGATACCCATAAACTCCAGCTCTTCCGCGCACCACCCGGTCAGGGTTATGCAGCGGAAAAAAACCGTATACCGGCTGGCCGTTGAAGCTGAGCGTCACCGTTGCCTGATTCGCCCCGTTCTCAACTTTAATATCTGAAAGCGTGGCGGCAAATGACGTAGCGGAAAACAGGCAGAGCACGACCAGCACGATGCTTTTTATCCGTGGCTTCATGCCGGATCTCCCTTCGCGCAGGGTAAACACCACGCGATAATTATTGCCGTCACGCTGCGTCGCAGCGCGCGTTTTAGTGGACTGGTTTAAATCAAATACCAGCCGGATGCTCCGGGCATCTTTAGGCTGGCTGTTGCGAATGCGCTGCACGATGTTTTCACCGCTGAAGCTCAGCGGCAGCCCTTTGATCGTGCCGCTCTGGCGAATATCCGGACCGGCGTCAATGGCCACAATCACCGCATCGTTAAGGGTAACCGCGCCGCCCGGACGTATCGTGGTGTTGCTGTTGGTCACCGCGGTGACCGGATTGCCATCAAACGGATTGCCCTGGCTGCTGGCTACGCTGGCGCTCTGGCGCGCAGCGGTAACCGGCGCGGCTGCGGTGCTGCTGCGGTTTACCGGCCGGGTGACCAGCAAATTGGCGTTCTCTTTGCGGGCAACCTCTGAACGTCCCATCACCGAGATAAAGTAATCGCCGTTGCGCGTCAGCACCGGTTTAAACATCGGATCCCGATCCAGCAGCGCTTTAAGCTTGCGTGCAATAGCGATAGTAACGTTTTTTTCCCGCAGCCCGCGCTGCCCCATCGCCCCCGGATCCTGCCCGCCATGATCCAGCACCGCCTGGCTGAGATAGGGATCGGCCTGGCTGTTCGCCAGCAGATCGCCCGCTCCGCCCAGCAGCTCAGACTGTTTCTCTTTCTGCTCCAGCCAGTTTGCCATTTCGTTATTGGCGCGCCGGTTTGACAGCACCCAGACGGAAGCGCCGGTTGCCGAGTGGTTTGGCGCCGCATCGGCGTGAATAGAGTTGCTGCCAAGCAGCCGCTCCTCCCCGGCGTTACTGATAAAGCCGGTTTCAACCAGTAAAGATGGAATATCGGGTGAACGCAACACGCCAAGGCTGGCGTGCTCCGGCAACCGTTTATGCAGCGGCGTGATGCCG
The DNA here is from genome assembly GCA_002939445.1 of Pantoea sp. BRM17. GTDB lineage: Bacteria > Pseudomonadota > Gammaproteobacteria > Enterobacterales > Enterobacteriaceae > Pantoea. The sequence goes on from PEFU01000002.1 coordinate 390,002, forward strand.
CGTAACTGCTGCAGAACTTTGACCGCTACGTCATAACCGACGCGCTGTGAGTGGCCAAACTGCGCGCCGCGCGTTACCGTGTGGCGCTGCGTCACGCCCGTATACTGTACGGTTCCGCTGGCGGGATTGCTGGCGACGCTAACCGCTGGTGCGCTGTCCAGCGGCCGGTTTTCCTGCTTTGGGACGGACTGTAACGGATGTGCGAGGAAATAACTGCGCAGGCCTTTATGGATCGCCAGCGCAATTTTTTCCTGGTACGCAAAACGCACGGCAATGGCCGTCAGCGAATCACCGCGAACCACTTTGTGGCGCGCCGGGCGTGCAGCCGTCGTGCTGACGCGGCTGCCGGCAGGTACTTTCAGGCGCTGCCCCACCCAGACCACGTCGCGCTTCAGGTTGTTGAGATCGCGCAGCGTCGCCATGCTGACCCCATACTTTGCGGCGATTCCCGACAGCGTTAACGCTCAACCACTTCGCCAGCGGCAATCTGGTTTGCCAGCTGCGGCGGTAAAATCTGTATAGGCATGGTGGTGATCCTTGTAGCTTGCTGGCCCGAAGGCCAGCGATCAGGATTGAGGAATTTTTAAATTCTGTCCCAGCATTACATTGTCTGACTTCATATTATTGGCCTGCATAATCGCTTTCGGACTCACGCCGCCGCTTCGAGATCGTCCAGCGACGCAATTTTACTGGTAGCGTGACGCGCCAGCGCCATCGCCAGCTCTGCTTTGGGAATACCGCAGCCATTATCGCGAATGCGAATCAGCCGGGCTCCGCCTTTTTCAATATCGATATCGATACGCGTTGCGCCGGCATCGAGGCTGTTCTCCACCAGCTCTTTTACAACCGATGCCGACGTGTTGTAGAACAGATCCAGCACCTCCAGCGAGGTTCCCACCGGATGGGCCGCCGGCTTAACGGTGACCTGCATATCACGCCCTTCGGCGTACGCCTGCCACGCTTCCTGCTGATCGGCGGTGCGTGAGGTCAGCGTCAGACGGGAAACTGAACTGATGCTGGCCAGCGCTTCACCGCGAAAGCCGAGGCTGGCTACAAATGCCGTACCGCAGATCGCGCCCAGACGTCGTTCCTGTTGCGACGTCTGCGTCACGCCGCGGTACTGACGCACCAGTTTACCGTTGTGCGTGAGCGAAATCGCGACGTCAAAACGCGCCAGCGCAATGCGACGGATCACTTCATCAATATGGGTGAACTCCGTTTTTTCCGTGCGCATAAATTTGCGCCGGGCCGAGGCAGGCTGCTGATCGTCGCCCCCCTGGGCCTGCCAGGCCTGGCGGATGGCATGGTTGATCAGCTTGTCGCGCATCATACGACCGTTGACGTAGCAATATTGCAGGTCCGGAGTTTGCCGCGCGCCAGCCGGATCGGCTACCCAGCCGCGTAGCGCGAGATCGWCATGCTGCCAGTCGATACGCAGCGCATGCTGCATCTCTGGCTGCCACGGTGCAGCAGGCTCTTTTACCGCGACTTCCGGCAGCTCCGCACTGCGGCTCGCCTGCAGCACGCTCATCACGCCCTGCCAGATAAAGTCATGCACCAGTCGCGACTGGTGAAAGCGCACTTCATGCTTGGCAGGATGAACGTTGACATCAACCTGATGCGGGTCGATCTCCAGATAGAGTACATAGGCTGAGGGCGTCTTCAGCAGCTGCTGATACGCGGCGCCCTCACGGGCGCGATACGCGGGTTCTTTATGCTGCCAGCCTGCGCCCGCGTTTCCGCTGCGGGCAGGCGCACGATCGCGCGGGTTGGCGGCGGCGTCGTCAGGCCGGGATGGGGCAGCGGCAGGCTGAGCAAAATGGTTACCGCCGGCAGCCTGACGGTGCGCCTGCTTTAGCCAGCGCGAAGCGACGGACAGCGAGAGTAGCTGGAGCGCTGCGCCCCGCTCCAGCAGCGCATAGCGCTCGCGGACGACGCTGAGCACGCGGCCAAAACTCTGCGCATGCGCGGCCAGCGGTGCACCAGCTGTGGGCTCGCGCGTTCTCTGTGGGGCTGCCGGAGCCGGTGTCGGTGCCGCGGGTGCTTGTAAATTTTGTGTTCTTAACGGTAAAGGCACCGCGCGCAGGGTGACATGCTGCCCATCCCGCTGCAAATCAATACCCATCTGCTGCAGCAGCGCAGCCCGGGTGGTAATAACCTCCTGCTCACTGGCGGCAATTTTCAGGCGTACCGGTATCAGCAGCGGCTGCGGCCGCAGCCCCTCCTCCCCCGGCTGAAGCTAGGTCTGTAACAGACCTGAAGGCGGCGACTTCAGCAGCTGCGGACAGAGCCGTTCCAGCTCCGCCAGTAGCGCAATCGCCTGCGAGTGATTCCAGTGTGGCTCCTCTGCATCCTCACGACGTGCCAGCCACTGAGCCAGCATGGACGCAGAAACCTCTTGCTGCCGGGCCAGGTAGCCTAACAGTTCTGGAATCAAGACGCTGTTCCTATATCCATCCCGCGATAGATCAGGGCGGAGTCAACGCTAATCAGCTCTACCGGCAGCTGCTGGCGTAATGCAATGGCCAGCGCGGTTTTGCCGGAGGCGGTTGGCCCCATCAAAAAAATAGCCTTTGGCCGGCCAGCCTGGTTTAGTTCACTCATGCTTTAACGCGTTAATCGCGCTCTCAATATCCAAGGCGACAATCCTTCAAGCAACGCCTTAAAGTAGAGCATGGTTCCACCAACAAGCAGCGGAATTTTACCTTCCCGGGTAATCTCCGCCATTTCTGCCAGCGCATCGCGACGAAATTCAGCGGCAGAATAACTCTCCGCCGGATCGCGTATGTCCAGCAGACGGTGAGGAGCCAGCGTCTGCTCTTCAGCTGAAGGTTTGTTTGTCAGTTCCGTTAAAGTTTTACCCGAAATAAAAAAAACTTCCAGTGCTCGCGAAAGTCTCTGCGGATCATTCGGATGAATACGACTGCCGGCGACCGGATCGATTTCACACAGCTGGCGGTGCAGGGTTTCCCACCCTTGTTCAGCCGCCGTTTGCTCTATTTGCTGACGTATTTGCGGATCGGCCGGGGGCAGATGGCGATAACCGACACAACGAATGGAAGGCATATCCGTATGCAAATCACCTCGCGCAAAAAGGGCACGAGCCTCCGCCTCAAAGCCTGACGCTAACATCTGGTCGTAACGCATTGCAATGCGCTGGTGCAGCATTTCACGATGCGCCGGAGCGATCGCAAACTGGTGCACATCGTAGGGTAGCGCTTCACCGGACGTGCACAATCAGCCCTGCTTAGCACTAACTACCTGAAGTACCGTGTCGCGGGCTGTTTCAGGCGCATCACTGTCTAACCAGTGCACACCTTCCCAGCCTCGTAACCAGGTCATCTGGCGCTTGGCTAACTGCCGGGTGGCGCAAATTCCCCGATAAACCATATCGTCATAGCTGATTTCGCCTGAAAGATAAGACCACATTGTCCCTGCAGCTTAATGCCGTTCACCAGATAAATCGAAACCGGAACACGTTCACGACGCAGTGCGTTCAGAAACGGGTCTTGTAATGATTGCCCCTTAGCCATTCTATCTTTTCCTTATATGCTTGTTGTTTGTTACTTAAGAACCGTGGTTCAGAAAAACTGCGTAAAAATTTGCGCACGCTAACCGATCAATTGTACACCGTCTTGTTGTGGCTGCGATTGAGCGCTCTGATTGCTTCCGCCGTGGTGGTAGTTACTGCTACCGCCGCCGCCCGCATTATTACTGTGATGCGAAACCGGACGCGAAGGAACCACGGTAGAGATGGCGTGCTTATACACCATCTGGCTCACTGTGTTTTTCAGTAAAATAACGAACTGATCGAAAGACTCAATTAGAGACAAGAGTTTCAAACTCCTGCAAATCTTCCAGCTCTTTGTCTTGGGAGAACCAGATGTGTACCAGTACGGCCTGCTCACCGGCATCATAACGGTCAAACAAGCTATAACCTCGCTAAAATAAAATAACCAGGACGGGAAAACCTGATTGCTCCCCGGCCCTGGCTTTACGGCTACGCAAACTTACTCTGCGCTATATAACACGACATTCGCACAGACGCTCGAGATTACGTTCCTGAGCAGGAGATAAGGCATGATCGAATAATACGACCGATGCTCCACTCGCTTTTACCGCATCGGCAATTTCAACTGCCTTTCCTTCACCGACAAAATATTTGGGATGTGGCGCTTTACGACTGCCGGTAATGACCTGCAGTGCATCGACGCCCGCAGACAGCAAGCGCCGGTCAGTTTCCAGCTGAGTTTCACCGGGTCCACGTAGTCCGATGCCGCCTTTCTGACGTTCAAGGTGTGTCCAGCCGCGCACCAGGCGGGTGGCCAGATGGCGTAGCTGCGCCAGCTCGACCTGTAATTTCCCTTCATGGGTACGGGCGCGCTGCGCAAAGATGTCGAGAAWTAAGCCGGTGCGATCGTCGAGCGTGGCAAACAGCTGATCCGCCGCATACACATTGGCAGACGTTACCGCGTTAAACAGGGTGGATTTTCCGGCGTTGGTGTAACCCACCAGCGAAACAGTAGGCACATCAGCTTTGGCACGCGCCTGACGTCCCTGTTCACGCTGCTTTTCAACACGCTCAAGCCGCGACAGGATCTGGCTGATGCGACCGCGTTTCACGGCGTCAATGTTGTCGGTAACGCGTAAATCAGCGGCATCGATGACGTGCAGCAGCAGAGTTGCCTGGCGGGTCTCCTGCAGCGTTGCTTTAAACGCCGCGACCAGATCGTGCGGAAGATGGCGGATAAAACCGACGGTATCGGCCAGCACCACCTCGCCTACGTCGGCGACATTAAGACGGCGCAGGGTTGGTATCTCACCTGCCAGCCGTTCTGAGAGCGCCTGCCACAATAGCTCCAGACCGACGCCGTTTTGCGCTGAGAGCCATACGCGCGTCGGGCGCTGCTCTTCATCGCGATCGATACGCGGTTCAAACCCATCCAGCATATCGATTTTGTTCATAACCAGCAGCGAGGGGATCTCATCCGCCTCAATTTCAGCCAGCACTTCTTTTGGGCAATATCAAACAATATAACTGGTTAGCAACGGCTCCTGTTTGCATAAGCGATGCCAGTCAACAATTGGCATACGCACCTGCAAACCCGTACTGCCATCTTCTTCATTCCACTCTTTTTCTATCGCCTGCAGCTGGTAAAAGCGGCTACGCAGACGTCCTGCTTCAGGTGGCAAACGCAGTTCATACTGCGCCTCCATTTATTGTATTTACGTGTTTTACCTTTCACGTCGCCTGCTGCCGCGCGGTAAACTGCCTGCCCGTCGCCGGACCGCTACAGAGGTAAGCATCCGGTCAGTCGCACAGTGGTTGTTGCGCCCGCAAAACCGTATTCCGGCGCAGACAACCTGCAATCATACTTACAGCATCATTCTCATGTGTCAGATAAAGGCGGACCGTTATCGTTCTGTTTGCCACCGCCCAGTCCGCCGAGTTTTTTACTCAGCTTACGGAAGATATCATCCAGATCGGGAGGCCCCTGCTCGCGCCCTCCTTTATTCCCCCCAGAGTTGCCGCCTTGATTATTGCTGCTTCCCCACGGGTCGCGGTCCTGTCCGTTATTTCCGGGCTGATTCCACGCCATGTTTCTAACGTTGACAGCGCGTACGTTATCAATAAATGTCGGCTTCCAGTTGAGGCCAGGCTCAACCAGATGACTGAATTTGCCAAAACGGGTTACAACACCGCGTTCCGCTTCTTTGATGGTGTAGAAGCCGCTCGCCGCCCAGATAATCACTACGGCTGCGCCTGCAATGCCAACCAGTTTGCCACCGCTACCGCCGCTGCGCTGATCCATGGTGGAACGACCAATCACGCCACGCAGCGCGCTGTCGGTGGCCTGACGCAGGCTGTCATCCGCGCTGGTTACTGCATAGAGATAGCGCTCCGGATCGGTCACGCGATACTGGACGTTCATCTCAACGCGTACCACGTTTTCATCGGATGTCAGCATCACGCCTGATGCAGCCAGCTCGCGCACGGCTTCAGCTGCTTCACGCACATACTGCTCACGGTTTTCGCGTGCGGCGATCGCATCATCAAACGCGGCTTTTACCTCTTCCGGTGGACGCGCCGCCTGGAAGTTTACGTCAAGCAGGGTGATCCCCATATTGTAGGGGCGAATCGTTTCGTCAATCTCACGCTGCGTATCGCTACGCACCACGGTACGCCCTTCGGTCAGAATGAGCACGCGCTCCATGGTTTCGATATAGAGACGCTCTTTGGTAATTTGCGGAGCCGCCTTGTACTCCGGCAGCAGACGCGCAAAACGGGCAACCTCACCCTGCGCTTCCAGTACGGTACGCTCTTTGTACGCTCGCGCTTCTTCCAGAATACGCTGCGCCTGACCGTTGGCACGCGGCTGCACTTCGTTGGCATAGGCTTCCATGACGCTGTCCGGACTATAAGATGAGTTACTGTTGCGATCGGCACTGCTGCCTAGCGACGAAGGCAATTTCATCAGGTTAGTGTTGTTCTGACCGCTCTGGCTGCCTGACTGGCCGTTGCGCAGCAGCTGGTCGAGCGGCAGTACCATCAGATTGTTGCTGCGATCGTTAACCAGCACTTTGCGCGTATGACTCACCTGTGGCTTATTCTCGTCGTCGCGCAGGACTTTACCAAAACGCAGCACGATACCGCGCTGGCCTTCCTGCACAACAAACAGTGACGCGTAGAGCACCACCAGCACTACGATAATTACGGCGATGATTGGCTTACGCATCGGTTACTCCCTCCCTTCGCGCTGGGTATCGTTGCGCAGCGCGTTTGCGCGACGCTGGTAGATATCGCCACCGCCCGTTGCCAGGTAGTAGCGGCTGAAGTCGCTGATACGCCACTTGATATAAGAGTCGACGATCAGATCTTTCTTCTCTTTGGTGACAAAGCGATCGGCCTGGTTATCCATGGTCTGAATACGTGCATCCAGCGATTTCACGGTTTCAATAAATGGGATTTTAAAGTGCAGACCCGGCGAATAACCAGCGCTGGCGATGGCATCATCTGCTGCCGGCGTCTGTACTTCATCATCGTTACCCGCGCTGCCCGTGTTCAGCGCATCGCGTACGTCAGTGGTCAGACGGCCACGCGAATCGGTCACAATATCTTTCACATCGAGGCGGCCCATTTCTGAACGCAGACGGTCGCTGAACTTACGTTTCAGCAGCACCTCAGCCTGACCTTCCTGCCCCTGTGAACGCTGGCTACGGGCAACCGCTTCACGCTCGGCGCGCATACGGTTGTAGATGGCGTCAGAGACTTCAGTTGGCAGGTTGATCTGCTTAATACGCACATCAACAACCTGAATACCCAGCGCCGCCATACTGTTTGGATTTGGCGCAGGCTCGCTGCTATTGGTTTCGCGCTCAACGCGTGCGAGATTATCCGCAAAGCTGTTTTCATACGCCCGCAGGCTGCGAATGAACGCATAGAAATCAGGATCCTGGCTGAAGGCATCGGCGAACAGCTTGGCGGCTTCACCATCCCCTTCACCGCGCGAGATCAGCGCCTGACGCTGCGCTTCAGCCAGCGTACGGGTTACCTGGTAATCAGCCTGCGCACGCAGTTTTTCTGCCAGCATTAACATCGGCCCTGCGCCTTCCAGTATCAGCACCAGCGCAAGCGCCATCCAGATGGTTGAATTCATACGTTATCCAAAAAAAAGGGCCGACATCAGTGTCGGCCCTGGCTTTATAAGCGCTTATCGTGAAACGTTGGTCGGTGCTTTCATATAGCGGAAGAAATCGCTATCCGGGCTCAGCACCATGACGTCCCTGTTCAGCTCACAACATGTTGGGGAGGCTCGGCCTGACAGGCACAACTTAACCAGTAAGCGGCGCGATTATCCCTGCATATGCTGGCTGAACAGGCAGTAAATCACCACGCCCGCTACAACCAGTCCACCGCCAAAACGATGCAACAGGCGGTCAGGCAGCTGCGTCAGAGAAAGGATCATGCGCCGCCAGAGTCGCAAACGCACCACATAATTAGCGCGTTCAGTCAGAAGGTCTACGATTTTACCTTTACCTTCGTCACCCCATTGGGTGCCCAGTACGACGACGTTCTTACCCATTTCTAAAATCACCGATTGCTTAAAAATGGATTCTACCATCGGTTTTTCACAGTTTCAGCACTTTTAGCACACGTTTGCGCTGTTTTTTGCCTGCCTTATCAGCAGACGTTCACGTACCGGCACACCGCGCGCTTCCAGACCATTCATCTCTTTCATCAGCGCTTCAGGTGACAATACCACCCCGTTACCAATGATGCTGGTAACATTTTCACGCAGGATGCCAGAAGGAATTAAGTGGAGGACGGTTTTTTCACCGTTGATGACAAGTGTATGGCCTGCATTGTGGCCACCCTGGTCAATCTCTTTCAGCTTGGTTGCAAAGGTCTCTTTGTTGAACAGATCGCTGACCCGCAGGCCGCGACGCGCCACTTTATCTTCATAGGCAGGCCCGATACCGCGGCCCGTGGTACCGATAGCTTTGGCACCGCGCGCTTTTTCGCGTGCCAGATCCATTGCAACGTGATATTGCAGGATCAGCGGGCAGGCTTCAGAATCGATATCCAGCAGGGTACCCTGCGCACCTTCAAACATGATCAGATCGCCACGCTTGCGCGCGCCATCCAGCAGATCGGATACGTCCACTACCATGCTGGTCAGGATGTCCGCTACGGCCATCACGTCGCTCAGCACTTTTTCGTAGTCAACGGCATCGGTTTTGTAGTAGTTCACCAGCTGGAAGTTGTAGAAATCAAACTCATTGCCCTGCTTGCACAGAAACTCACCGGTCTCATCAAACAGCTCGGTCGGGAACGGACCCGCTCCGACGCGGGTGGAGTAGGCTTTCACGATACCCAGCACGTAGTCGACATAGCGCGGACCGATACCGGAGCCGGTTGCCACGCCGCCTGCGGTGGTGTTAGAGGAAGTCACATAGGGGTAAGTACCGTGGTCAGCTGCCAGCGGCGTAGTGGTCATCTCGCGGCCATCCGGCATACGGTAGCCGACACAGATTTTAACCTCTTTCAGGCCATCCAGCACGTCCAGTTTGGTCATGCAGAAGCCGGAAAGCGAGTTAATCTGTACGGCACGGCGTACAGCAACCGCATCAAGCCAGCCGGTACGGCGACGGCGGCCGGTAGTGGCACCAAACGGATCGCGCAGAATCATGGTCTCACTACGGTCCGGGCCCGTTGAGATAATATCAACCGGCACACCGGTTACTTCTTCGACACGCTTGATGTAATCACGTGCGGCCTGGGGCAGACCCTCCACGGTTTTGACACCAAAGGTGGTCTCATTCCAGCCAGGCAGAGTTTCGTAAATCGGTTCGATACCTTCCCAGCCTTTCAGTAAACCATCAGATTTTTTAGTTTTAGCGCCAGCTGCACGCTTCGATTAACAATGATGATAAACCAGTGCGGAAAAACCCGGAGCGCTTTTTTCATGCCCGTGTGGTCCTGAGCCGAAAAAAACAGAGTGAGCGGAAGCAGACAGCGGATAAACAGAGGCCGGAACATGTCCGGCCTGAGAAGATTATGCGTCGGCCGCCGTTTTTGCCGCGTGTAGCAGCTACAAAGCCGGCCCGGCTCAGTTGATTGATGATTTTTACCATATGGTTACGCGATACGCCGTAAGTATCGGTGACTTCAGTAATGTTAGTCTGCCTGCCCTCGGGCAGCGTAGCCATGTAAATCAGTGCGCGCAGACCATAATCGGTAAAACTTGTTAGCTGCACATATACATCGTTGTTTCTTACCAGATCGGCCAGCGTATAGTTATCCAGCTCCTGCAAAAATAACTGCACGGCGTCATTAAGCGCCTTACGTAAGCGGCAGGCTGGGGTGATGGCGCAGGTGTCACAGTTAACTAACTGCAGCGGCTCCATCTTTCTGACAACGTCGCCAATAATAATTTTTTCCGGGTCCATACCTAAACGAATTGCCCCCGCAATCTCTTCGCGGCTGGCTGGTTTTTCCCGCTGCTCCAGCAGCCCGAGAATAAATTCGCGGCTGGGGATCGGGTTATCATATTTTTCAGCTTCTCTGTCCTGAAAAGGATCTTTTGACATTAGGTTCCTCCGATGTCATTTGGAGTGGATTGCCACCGGCGGTTCGGACAATAGGATGTGGTAGAGCGAGTAGAAGTCATCTTTTTGCCCTTCAGCGCGTAAAAAGCCGTAGCCGTCACGATGGCCAATCACTTTGCCGCGCAGCAGGTCGAGGCGTTCCGGCAGCGCATAGCACTGACGACGGGTAAAGACCAGCTGACCGTCACGCTCCATTGCGCGCAGACGACGGCGCAGCGCCTCCAGCTGATCTTCACTGGTGATGTTTAATTCAAAGCTCAGACGGCTATCGTCCGGCACCACGAAGCCCGTGCCGGCATCGGTAAAGTAGCGGCCGACAATCTGGCTGTTGCGCGGTTCAAGCACCCGCACCACGCGCGCTTCACGGCGACCTTTACGATCGGCACCGCCTGGCTGCGCCAGGATCACGTCGCCATGCAGGCAGAATTTCATCTGTTCGGCGGAAAGTACCTCTTCCGGCCAGGTGTGCGGAATTTCATGCGTACGCAGCGCCATATCAACTGCCAGACCGGTGCCCATATTGTCGCCGAGGATTTCGGTGACTTTACCGATAGCTTTGGTGCGGCGCGTGGCGCGCTGCACAATCTCGACCACGACAACAGAGCCCATCCGGGCATCAAGCGTTGCGTCCTGCGGAATAAGAATCCGCACGTAGTAACTTACGTCAGCGATCGCTACCCACAGGCGCCAGCCACCACCGCGCTTTTTCTCGCAGTAGACGGCATCATCGAAGTCGCGGGCATCTTCGCCATCAATGGTAACCAGCGGCAGCTGACGCAGATCGATACGTCCCTGCTTCGCCGCTTCCGGCACCTCTTCTTTCAGCTTCGCAATCTCTCTTTCGGCTTCATAATGCTTATAGCCGGTCAGTTTACCGCTGGCAGAGATAGTCATCTCACAGACCATGCAAAGGCGGTCAACCTGCGGATTCAGCGAGCAGAGGCCGTTGGAGAGGATCTCAGGCAGCATCGGCACGACCTGCGACGGGAAGTAGACTGATGTTCCGCGCTGATGCGCTTCGTCATCCAGCGCCGTACCCGGGTTGAAGATAAACTTCGCTTCTTCCGTTTCAAATGAGATGCCACCGCGCTGCTCGCGTGCGGTTTCCAGCACCTCGTACATAGCGTGCAGCTCTTCGAGATGTTTTACCTGTGCCGCATACTGCTCACGCAGCTCGGGATTACCCTGCAGGATATTCCAGACTTTGTTATAGGTCAGTCGCGCGTGTGAGTTCATCACCCCCAGCTCGCTCAGTACGGTGCGGAAACTGGTGATGCTGTCTTCACTCGGACGATCGTGATCGCGGAACAGCGCCGGCTCCTGGTGTTTCTCCACAAAGCGGGCAGACGCGATGTTAGCGAGGATCATGCACTCTTCGATAAGTTTATGCGCGTCGTTACGTACCGTGCGCTCAACGCGCTCAATACGGCGCTCAGCTCGGATCGGCGAAGTAAAGTGGGCGTAAGAAGCCAGCGCCAGACCAAAGTGTCCGCGGTTTTCCGGATCGTAGACCGCCTGTTTCATGGAGCGCAGCAGCATGGTCTGCAGCATCTCAGCATCCGGACGCTCGGCGATCTGATCCAGCAGTTCGGCGTAGTCCACAGGCTGCGGTTTTGCGCCGCCCGGCAGGCTCAGCCACTTCAGCCAGTCAGCAACGTCGCGCGTCGCTTCATCAGCGCGGCGCTCGGTCATCGAACAGTGCTGACCCAGCTGCAGCATCTGCTGCATATCATAGTGGTAGCCGCCGTTCGGCGTAGTGATACCGTTTTCCATGCCCTGCTCTTTTGCCAGCAGATATTTAATCGCCCGGTGCAGCAGCAGATCCGGATAGCGCAGACGATAGGTACGGCCGCCCGACTCGCCGATCAGACGCTGTCCGACGGCATCAAAGCGATAGTAGTCGTTATCCAGCGTGGAGACATGCACCAGGCCATCGATGAACAGATCGCTCAGCCGCACAAAGAAGCCAAAGCCGGTCACGCTGGAGATCACGCCGTTAAACACATTGCCCACCTGATCCTGCATGAAGTCTAAAGCCGCATCCGGTTCAAAGTTGCCTTTTTTACCCGCGTCGCGACGGCGCTTTGTGGCAGGCTTGCCGCTGCGCTTCTCGCGTTCCCGCGCGGTTTTGCCTTCGCCACGCGGCACGCGCTTGCTGGAGATCAGTGCAAAATCGATTTTACGCTCATCCATGTGCACCGCATCCACGCGCACTTCCACCGCATCGCCCCGCGGCGGCGCATCCGGTACAGCGCGTAAAGCATACCCGGATTGCCTGTCAGGACAATCCGGTGACCATCAGGTCGCGCTGCTTTTTTTTGATGCCCGCTTAGCCTTAGTGGCGGCGGCGATTTTACGGGTTTTCTCAGAGACTTTATTGCCTTTTTTCTCACTTTTCTGCGCAGCAGCCGGTTTCTTTTCACCACGCACCCTGAGCTTCCAGTGCGGCAATCAGCGGCTGCAGGCGGCGATCGTCGCGCCCTTTGAGAATGAAAACTTCCTGAAAACGCTGGGGGTCGCGCTCCAGCAGCGCCTGCACGGCATGAATGCCAAAAACTATTTCGCTCATTATTTTGCTCAAGATTGGGTTAGAACAGCGATCGCTGAGATCCGGGTTCAGGATGCACAGGCAGGCACCCAGGTTGTGTGGATCGGTTACGCCGTCGAGGATCAGCAGAAACGGTTTCTCCAGCGACTGCAGCAGATCGGGCAGATCGCCCTCCTGGTAATTTTTACCCGGTTTGATACGCGCCACGATGCCCTGATGCACGCCGCCCTCTACCTGTGCATCGAGCCACTGGCGGTTAGCCAGCTGGATCACAACATCCGCCTCACCGGCAGTGCCAACGATCCAGATGTTGTATTCCTGCAGCAGTCGCATAGTGCGCGCCAGGTTAGTGACGCGAATGAGCGGAACGTTTTCCGCAGCGCCGCTGGCGACTTTTTTTGCCGTGGCGTTAAGCGGYGCAGCACGATCTTTCGGCACGATGACCGCATGAACACCCGCCGCGTCAGCACTGCCTCACGCCTGGCGCTGGCGCACGGCCTCAAACAGGCAGACGCCGGTCGCCACCGAGACGTTCAGCGAAGAGACGCTGCCTGCCATCGGAATGCTGATCAGCTCATCGCAGTGTTCGCGCGTCAGGCGGCGCATACCTTCGCCCTCCGCCCCCATCACCAGCGCCAGCGGACCGGTCATTTTGCTCTGATAAACCGTATTAAACAGATTACTGTTACAGAGAGGATGAGGCTGATTGAATACGTGGTGAGTGGTATGAAACATAGCGCCTCCTGATGATAACGCATCATAGCGACGAGGCTGCCAGGCAGAGTAACCGTCTGGCAGCCTGCTCTGTCTGAATTATTCAGGAGAGCCGTACAGGAGGGGAAAGCGCTTGTTGATATTTTGCGTTGCCGAGGCGGGATGAAACCGCACCTCGTCGATGCGCTCGCCGCGCGCGTCATAGCGCTGCAGTACCGGCGGTTCACTATTGGCCAGCCGTCCCAGCTCCAGCGATTCCGCGCTGCCAAGCTGCAGACCAACCGACGCCAGCCACGCCTGGTCCCAGGCCGCGCCTTCGCGCACCACGGCATCGCACAGAGCGCTGTCGCGGGTATAGGCTGCGGGCAGATGCGCCTGCAGCAGAGGAAGCGCGGCGTGCGTCATGGTGACCGGACAGAGGGAACCCGCTTCCGCCTGGGCATGCAGAATAAAGCGCGCCGCACGCGCTACCATGGCATGAGCCGGGGCATCAGGCTGCCAGCTGAGATTATGTAAGCGGCTGGCACAGACGCCCTGCATCAGCAGATGCCGCCATTTATGACCGGTAATGCGCCACGGCTCGCCCGGCGCACGCACACCGAGTGGTTCAGCGCGCGTGGTGTTAGTCAGCACGTCAGTACCGCCCTGCTTTTCAGTCATCCCCATGCCAATCAGCAGCCCGCGCTTCTGACCGCCTGGCAGGTGATGGGCATCGTAGCGGTCGCTCAGCAGGCCTGCGCGCCAGTCAGTCATCAGCCAGCCAGTGGCATCCTGAAACTCCACTTCAGCGCTGGCATTGGAGCGGTTGCCCAGCTTCTCCTTGAGCTGCTCGATGCGCAGCGCATTGCGCGTGCCGTCAGGCAGCAGTCGCGGCAGAAAAAAACAGCTCAGGCCGCGTGAGGTATGGGCCAAGATCAGATGCGCATCGCTTTGCGGCACAGAGAAAAGCTGCAGCGCCTGTCGTGCCAGCTGGAGGCGCATCAGCGGCTGCTCGCTGAGCGGTTTGCCCATGACCTGTCGCTGCTGCGCATGATGCAGCGCCACCGACAGCGCACGGCGCATCAGGCCGTGGCTGCCGAGCGCGCAGTCGAAGCGCGTCATGCCGCCCATGCGTAACAACAGCCGCACGCCTTCACCCTCTTCGCCCCGCGGCAGTTCGCTCTGTTCGCAGTAGCCGATACCGCCCAGCACCTCCATGCTCTCCGCGACAAACGGCATACCGGCCCGGCAGATGGCAAACTTCGCTACCGGTGTAAAGAGCCGGGCATAGAGCCGCTCCGTCTCGCTGGCTGGCGCTGACCACGCCCGGGCGAGCCGCAGCAACAGCGCAGTCTGCGCTTCAACTTCATGCGGATGACGCAGCTGCAGACGCAGCTGACGCCAGCTGCGATCAACATGACGATTAGCGCCCCTCACCGCCTCAAACTCCTGCTGCAGCAGCGCATGGCATGCAGGATAGCGCTGCAGTACGCGCAGAATATCCAGACACATGACATTGCCCGATCCCTCCCAGATGCTGTTAACCGGCATCTCGCGATACAGATTCTCTACGGCGCGCCTTCAGGCAGCGCCGGCGCGCAGTAGCAGACGCGCGGCCAGCGTCTCATCCGGGCCACGTGCGCCGCGCCCGTCGAGCGCAAGCGCACACCACGCATCGGCCAGCGGCGGTTCTGCGACTTTCAGCAGTATCGCCGCACTCGCCAGCCAGAACAGCTCCTGCGCCAGGTCACGCGCCTGCGCGCCTCGCAGCCCCAGGAGATTTCGCGCGCGCAGAGCGCCGGACTGCCGAAGCTGGGCAATATCAGCGCCTCAACGCGCGGTTCACCGGATGATGCGCAGCGCGCAATCGCTGCACGCGCCAGCCAGGCCGGGGCTGTCTATTATCAGATTGTGATGCTGGATGAAACCTCCTTTCCCGGCCTGTGGTATGCCACCGCGAGCGAGAAAGGGCATCATCTTACGGCGCTGGTCAGCCTGTTCAGGCTCAACAGCTGATGATTGCGGGAAGATGGCTTACACTTTAGCTATCTTCCCTGCACTCCCGGAGCCGTTATGTCCCGTCTGTTACTGCTGTTGAGTCTGGTGCTGTGTGGATGTTCAACGCTGCAGTCGACCCCGCAGGCGCCGCCGCCGCCCGAGCAGACGCGCGATAATATGAACCACATTGTGACGCATTTTGAGCAGGTCAAAACGCTGATGGATGAGATCAATATCGCGGCGCAGGAACAGGCAGCAGGTATTGGTCAGGTTAATCTGGCGATGAACCATATTGGTCAGGCGACGCATCAGAGCAGCGATATGGTTATGCAGTCCGAGAGCACCGCCCGGCATCTATCAATTGCATTTCAGACCAATATCCTGGCACTGAACGCAGCCGTAGAAGCCGCGCGCGCCGGCGAGCACGGGCGCGGCTTTGCCGTGGTCGCCGCCGAAGTGCGGGCGCTGGCGCAACGCAGCGCCAGCGCTGCAAAAGAGATCGATACGCTGATCGCCCGATCCATTGAGCGGGTTGCGGCGGGCCATGCGCTCTCCGAGACTTCCGCCAGCATGGAGCAGTTTGGCGCCACGGTGGCGCAGACCGCGGCTAACGTACGTCAGGCAATGGCATTGATGAGCGAAGCTGCCGGTACCGTCAGTCAGGGCGGCGCCACTGTCGCACGCTCAGCGGAAACCATGGCGGAGATCAGGGTTGCGTCGCAGAGTATTGCCGATATTACCCATGTGATTGATCAGGCGCATCTTAACTCAACGCGACGCGATGAGGTTGGCCAGCTGGTGGCTGCTATCAACGGCATTGGCGACGGGCTGGAAAAAGTGGTGCGCCAGGTGCGGGGCGCCGCTCAGGAGATAAGTGACGGCACCGATACGATTGCGGCCGGCAGCGCGACCATCAGCGAGCAGATTAGCCGTCAGGCGAGCAGCGTGGACGACTGGATTATCGCCGGTGAGGTCAGCCGTGCCGCGTTGCTGGCTCCGGTTACGCAGAGTCGCAACCTGTTTATGGCTATCGGCCTGGCGCTGGTGCTGCTGTTTGCTGCCGGCTTTGTTTTTTACTGTCGTCACGCCCTTACCCGCCCGCTGCAGCAGGTGATCCATCTGGCTGAGGAGTATGCGGCCGGTAACCTCAGCGGCAGTTTCTTTGTGCTGAACGGTACGCCGGGCAGCAAACAGGGCACCTACCTGTTTGACCGCCACGCTGAGGGCCAGCAGCCGCGCTGGAGCCAGGCGGTACAGCAGCGGCTGCTGACTCAGCCCGCCGGGCTGCTCAGCTTTGAGGACGCCGGTGAAACCCGGCTGCTGGCGTGGCAGCAGCTGCCGGGCTGGAGCGCTGCCTGGCGCAGCGTGCAGCAAGGCATCACATGGCGCGGGCTGGCTACGCTGTTCGGGCATCGCTATATCACCCAGTATGAGCCGGTGCGTGATGAAAGCGGCAGCGTCATTGCGATTTTATTTGTCGGCGTAAAAATCGATACACAGTATGCGCTGATGCGCGACAAAGTGCTGGCGCGCCATCTCGGTGAGGGCGAGCTGAGCACGCCGGTGCTGCGTGCCGGTCTGAAAACGCTCAATCTCGATCAGCTTGCCGTGGATGACTTTTTTGAGCGTACCGGCGCGGTGACGACCATCTTTGTCCGCGACGGCGATGATTACGTGCGTATCGCGACGTCACTGAAAAAAGAGGATGGCAGCCGCGCCATTGGCACCCGGCTGGATCGCAGTTTTACCCTGAGCCATAACGCCGCCCGTCAGCTGGAACAGCTGGCAACCGACGATATGACTAATCAGGTACAGGGCATCAGTGAAATGGCCACGCTGTTTAACGCTACGCTCTCCGAAGAGGTGGCAAACTACACCAGACTGTTCCAGAGCTTTTTACCTAAACGTTTCAGCCGTGACGAGAGCACCCGCGTTCAGACTTCTCTGCTGGCGCGTTAGCAGATTAACGTCGCTGCTTTTTCACCCTAAACCTTTGCCGGTTTTTGCCGTTGATCGTTCTCCCCCATTCTAAATAACAGGTATTTTATGAAGCGTCTTTCTCTCAGTGTCCTGAGCYTTGGCGTCAGGCTGTCTGTATTGACGTCTTTCAGCGTCGCCGTCGTACTGTTTGTCCTGACACGCCAGCGCCACAGCAAAGTAGCTGTAAACCTCTTTTGATGAGGTAAAGCCATGGTAAAAGAGAATGGCGGGTAGCGGCGTTTGCCGCTGACCGGCGGGTGCGGCATGAATACACTCGATTCCTGCCAGAGTCTCTGTTGTCAGTTCAATCACGGTAGCGCTCCTGAATAGCGTGCATCTGATACCGAGTGTACCTGCGCCCATTGAGGCCCCCGCCACCGCAAAACGTTCGCCGGCAATCCAGCGATGGTCACGCAGCGCAGTCTCCAGCTGCGGCAGCTCATCAATATTCTGACGCAAAATTTCCCAGAAACGCGTCATACGCAGCGCGCTGTCGCCCTGATAACGCGCCCCGTGCATCTCTGCATCGGGCATGATGACGCGAAATCCTGCCTGCCTGCCCAGCTGTGTGGCGGGATCGTAAGCGCTCAGCGGCGCCAGGCGCGCGGCAAGCAGCAGCTGCTGTTCAGGAGTTTTCGGTACCAGCGGCGGAAAGAGCTGCTCGCTGAGCTGCCGGAAATAGCCGGATCCCATCAGACAGCCGACACTCTGAAGGTGCGGGTAGCGCGCCATGGCTCCCAGCGCCGTCATCCCGAGGGTACGCGTAAAAAACGCCACCAGCGCGGTGAGCGCGGCGGGCGTGATTTTATGCCCGATCTGCGGTTCGGACAGGAACGTAAGCTGACCATCCTGCCGGGTGGCGCGCAGCGCCTCTGCGAGGCGCTGCGTTTCAGCAAAAGGCACCACCTCATCCGCTTCGCCGTGCCAGAGCAGCAGCGGCCGGCTGGCAATTGAGTCTCTTTCTCTCTTCCCCCGCGATTGCCAGCGTTACTGACTCTGCGCAGCAGATGAGAAGCAGCAGTAAAGCGGCTTCAGGCTATATCTATGTTAACCGGCTGGATGCGCCGGCTGATAACCCGTTTACCGCTGCGCAGCGCCCCGCCGATCGACTGTCCGGGCAGCGCTGAAGTCACCGCTGGCGGCTGCTCGTGCTAAGCGTGCCACTTCAGCCTGTTACGCACGTTTTTTCAAAAACATTGAGGTACGCGTTCAAAAAGCCGCTCTGGCGCTGCGCCGGTTAAAAACTAAACTCTATAAAAGCGCCCTGAACAATGCACCGCGTGCGCGATTGATGAAGTATCACAAGTGAGGAGTCGATTATGAAAGCTGTCATTGTCGCCACTTTACGGATTATTCAGCCTCCTGTCAGGGTCAGCTGCGGCCCATGGAAGCAAGGAACGTTATAGGTTGCATATCATCGTTAAATGACACACACCTCTGAATGCAGCTGAAAAATTGACGCGTAATCATACTGGCCTCAGGGGCTAAACACAAGCGCACATTTCGCCTGTTTCGCGCAGGCGTGCCAGCCAGAGCGCCTTTTTGGCAGAACATAGTGAGCTTTGTGCAGTTTGTTGATCGGGTAAGCCAGCTGACGGCGGCCCCAGTCTTCCAGACGGTGGATCGTGCCCTGTGCACCAGTGATAGCACCAGTGTAACGCTCGATCATGCCCGGAACCTGTTCGCTCTGGTCAGGATGGACCATAAATACGATTTCGTAATGACGCATCGATAGCTCCTTATCCCCAGCATCTGACTCTTCTGCCGATTCGTTAGCGAAATCTTCGCGGCGCTCACGACGCTCGTCTTTCGCTTTAACCATCGGAGAAGCTTCAGTTACCGCGTGCTTAACGCGCATAACCATGCTGCGGATAACGGCGTCGTTGAAGCGGAAGTTAGTTTCCAGCTCGTCGATCACTTCCTGCGGCGCTTCTACGTTCAGGGCGCTGCCGCTGATAATCACCGGCATCTGACACCAGGCTTGCCGGTGAAACCCGGCCTCCTCCTGCACAGAACGATGCTCAAGCATGAACTGGCAGTGTGGGATCCCTGACGGACTGACGTTTCGAACTGGCGTCTTGCACACAGTGCCAGACAGACGCAGCTGATTTGCCGTCATCGGGAATTACTCTTCAGAAAAACGCCTTCCGCGGTGAAACGGCAGAACTTGCGACGACGGAAATAACGTGCCATTTGGCTAGTCTCCAGAATCTATCAATTCAATCTGCTCGGCATGTAACACAAGTTTGCTCTGGCCATTGCGTGCCTGATGGCAGCTAATAAAACCTGTGAGCGTGAGTTGCGTGCCGACCGTTATATGTTGAGTAATCGCCTGACAAGTCGTTAGTGGACAGTTGCCGATTACTGRTGACGATCAGTGTACGGCAGCAGAGACAGGTAACGCGCGCGCTTGATAGCACGAGCCAGCTGACGCTGGTATTTAGCACGAGTACCGGTGATACGGCTTGGAACAATCTTGCCGCTTTCAGTGATGTAGTTTTTCAGCGTTGCGATATCTTTATAATCGATCTCTTTAACGTCAGCCAGTTTGGCTTCCAGTTCAGCACGACGAGTTTCAAAGAACTCAACGTTTTTCTTGGTAGCAGGAACAGCTTTGCCCTGTGGTACCAGGAAGTTACGAGCGTAGCCCGCTTTAACGTTAACCTGGTCACCCAGGCTGCCCAGGTTTGCTACTTTATCAAGCAGAATAACTTGCATTACCTTATCCTCTTCCTCACCGGTGGTGCGCAGAACGCCGTTCGGCAGGCGAACTTCGCTCTTAGACACCTCAACACCTGCTGCAGTAACTGCATCAGCGATGTCGCGGGTACCGATAGAACCGAACAGTTTACCTTCGTCRCCTGCTTTAGACGCGATGGTAACAGTGCCCAGGCTGCTGATTTTCTCAGCACGTGCGTTGGCAGCTGCCTCTACCGTTGACGGCAGTAACGGTCCGGTACTGTTTACCCGTCAGCCCGACGGCAGTTTTATCCGCGCCCAGTAAACGCCGGAAACAAAAACGCCGGCACAGGGCCGGCGTTTTCGCATTACTGCATAAAATTATGCAGAAACTACATTCACAACCAGTTTAGCGAAAACTTCGCTATGAACCTGGAAGTCAACTTCATATGATGCGCAGGGCATCTGGCGCAGCTACAGCATCGCCTCAGGCCAGACACTGGCGCAGCTGTTCCGGGACAATAATCTGCCGGTTAATGACGTGTTTGCGATGGCGCGCGTCGAAGGGGAAGGCTCGCCGCTGAGCTCGCTGCAGAGCGGTCAGCAGGTGAAAATTCGGCAGAATGGCGACGGCGTGGTGACCGGCCATCCCCTGCCGCCGCTTCATCGCCGCGGCATCGTTATTGCCCTGATCATTGTGCTGCTGGCGTTTCTCTGGCCGACCAGCAATGGAAAATATCCGGTTGAACGTTCGGTTGAGAGTCAGCCGAAAGAGGTGCCCATGCAGGCGGAGCTTTCTGGTAATCAGGATAGCGCTTCTGTGCCGCAAAACGGCCGGCCGGCTATCATGGGCCAGATTGCCCCGCGACGTCGCCGGACGCGCACCACGCGAACGCTATTACCCTGGCTGCAACGCTGGCTGCCAGCCAGAATGCATAAAACCGCTGGCGAGGAGGATTCACCTATGGCTACAGATACCCCGTCCCGCATGCCTGCTGCCCTGCAGCGCGTCTGGCACCTGCTGGATGATGTACGCTGGATGGTGAAGGGGTCGTCATCTTGATTCCTTAATCCCGGATAAAAGTGAACCGGCAGCATAGCAGCGCACGCGGCTGGCGTAAAATCTCACGCGGTGCGTGATGACATTTGGCGACGAAACAGAAACAATACGCAGGTCAAATTTTTCAATGCTGGCGGGCACTTCCTGCTGTCATTGCCCATACTGTAAAACAAGAGAGATAACCTTCTGCACGCTCGTGTACTTCGCGCAGCGCACGGTGTACCACATCAACCGGAACCGCCGGTGAGTTCCCTTCCAGCGCGTCGCGCAGACCTGCCAGCAGTGCTTCAGGCTGCAGACCCTGCAGTCCAGACTCCTGCAGCTGCTGACCAACCTGTAAACCGATACCGTAACTTGCTTGTGATTCGACGCTGTCAAACAATACGCTGCCGTCGATAAGCTTACCGGTGTAGTGCACGCGTACGCGATCCTGACGTGACGGGATCGGGCCATCGCCCTGCTTGATCACGCTAAACTGCAGACCTGACTCCGTAGTGCTGACGCCTTCGCGCTGGGCATTCTGCTCCAGGAACTGCTGACCCTGCGCGGCCATCGCTTCGGTGCGCTCGCGGCGCACCAGCAGCTCAACTTCAAAAACCAGGGTGCTGAATGGCGGAATTGAGGCGCCGGCACCACGCTCACCGTAGGCGAGGTTGTGCGGGATAGTCAGCTCCCATTTTGAGCCAACCGGCATCAGCGTTAATGCTTCAATCCAGCCAGCGATAACGCCGGTAACCGGAAACTCTGCTGGCTCACCGCGAGCAACGGAGCTGTCGCCTACACCGACCCGCCTGTAGGGGGCGCATTTATGCGCCCCAGGTTTCAATCCCCGTACGCAACCAGGGCGMCATTAATGGCGCCCCTACATTCGATCCCCACACGCAACAAGGGCGCCATTAATGGCGCCCCTACATCGGCCAACCCGTAGGGGCGCATTTATACGCCCCTGGCGGCGAAGCTATTACAGGATTTCGGCCCATAAAGAGCCAGACGCCGCTGGATATTCGCTTTGAAACGGCACCGGGTAGTAAAGCAACGCAGTTTATAAACCAGTATGCCGACTATCCGATGAAGCCAGTAAGCACAGACGAGACGGGTTTTGCTATCTGGCAGGTCAACCTGCAGCACCCCTGACCCCGCCCGCCTGTCACCAGGGCGCCATTAATGGCGCGGGTTGATCCTGCGGCAACCTTCCTTGTGGCGACCAATAATTATCGCGCCTGGGGCGGTAAGTTTGCCGGTACCGGCGAACCGTTTGTCGCCTTTGCCTCACCGGATGAGAATCGCGCCGTGGTGGCAGCCTATATCAGCAGCCAAAGTAAGCAACAGGGCGCCGTGCAGCCGCAGGCAGATCATAACTGGCGTTTAGGGCAGTTTAATCAGATTGACCCACACAGCAGCAAGCCGCAGTCGCTGATTAACTGGGATTTTCGCACTTACAATTTTGACGTAATAGATGGCGTGAATTATCAGATTGATGTGACGCAGCCCGCCCGCTACGACAGCGAATGTGCCCTAATTAATCAAAATGCGTCACGCATCCGCCAGCTTACGTGGCAGGGTAAGCCGGGAGGTCTGCCGGTGCTGTCGGCAGCCGCTCCGTTTAAGGTGGGCGGCCGCAAAAACGATCCCGCAAGCTATGTGGAGGTTGAGAAAGGAGAGCTGACGTTTCGTAACGCCGCCGATCTGTATCTCTATCCCAATACGCTGGTTGTAATGAAAGTGAGCGGCGCTCAGGTTAAGGAGTGGCTGGAGTGCTCAGCCGAGGCAGAAGATCCCGCGCTGGTTGCGGTATTGGCTGAAGATCATCGCGCCACGCGCGAGTTTGTCGCCAAACCGATCGGCAAATCGGCCGATGTGATGTACAGCTATCTGGCGCTGGTGCAGGACGATCCCACCGTGCAGATTGTGAATAACGCGCAGCGCGCCTATACCGAACGCTTTATTCAGGGCGATCCCGATCGAGAGTTTGCTGCCATTAAAGGTGCGGATATCACTCAGGGGACGCTGAATGGCATCCCCGCGGTGATGCCGGGGATGTGGGGCGATCATCTTGGCGTGGTCGATCTGGTGCTGAGCAACGATCGCGGGCCGTGGCAGGTGACGCAGGGAACCGCCGCTGCCCGGCCGATTTATGACGCAGCGGCGAAACGATCGCTGGTTGACATTACCGCAACCGCCAAACGCTATGTGCCGGAAATGCGCGCTAAAGGTGCTGACATTATTGTTGCCATTCCCCACTCCGGCCTGAGCAGCGAGCCCTATCATGCGATGGCGGAAAACTCGGTGTGGTATCTGAGCCAGGTGCCGGGTATCAACGCGATTATGTTTGGTCATGCACATGCCGTATTTCCCTCTATACGCTTTCCCTATGTGAATGCCAATATCATTGATGAAGCCAGCGGTAAGCCGCTGTTTACGCCCTATCTGATTAAAGAGACCACGGTTACCGATCGCAGCGGCGCTCAGCACACATTGAAAATCGGCTATATCGGCTTTGTGCCCCCGCAGATTATGGTATGGGATCGCAATAATCTGCAGGGTAAAGTGCGGGTTGGAAACAGCGTGCTGGTCGATAATGGCGATATCATTCAGGGCAGCCCGCTTGGCGATTATATGGCGGCAAAGGGGCTGCAGCCAGGCGAAGTGCATCCGGTTTATAAGGCGCTGAACACGCTGGATTACGCGGTCGGCAACCTGGGAAACCACGAGTTCAACTACGGCCTTCCTTATCTGCAGCGCGCGCTGGCAGGTGTCAGAGTGAACATGTCGTTACTGGCGCTGTGTCTGGCAGCCGCTACCGCTCAGGCTGCGACTGTGGATCTGCGTATTCTGGAAACCACCGATCTGCACAGCAATATGATGGATTTTGATTATTACAAAGATAAATCTACGGAGAAGTTCGGTCTGGTGCGTACCGCCACGCTGATTCAGCAAGCGCGCGCCGGGCGCAAGCCCGGCATCGTGTTCAATAATAGATCGTAATATCAATACCATAGATTGCAAAGGGTAACTATGGCGCATTGCTGAATCGCCTGCGGTCGCGGAAAAAAAGCAAAACCCCGATATCTATCACAAATTGAACTGATAATTTGTCATGGTTTTACATTATTTTGAGAGGCCTATTTGGTAAACAAGGAGAGAGCCGTGTATAACGGGTGAATCATCCGCTTTACTGGTCACGTTCATCGGCTGCGCGCCGTCGTAGACCTGCATAATTGCATCGCCTGCGTCACGCGCCAGCTGGCAAATTTTCTCTAACATGCTTCACCTCATTTTCGCAGAAATGCACGTTCCGACCCGGACTGTTGCTCTTCAAAGTCTGGCAGGTAAAGCCCCGCCTGTCTGTCGGGCAATGTTGACGGTAAATTCACCGTTACGCTTGATAAACTCTTTGGTGCCATCCAGCGGATCAACCAGCCAGTAACGCTGCCACTGCTGACGGATCGCCCACGCTGGCGGATCCTCTTCAGACAGCACCGGCAGATCGGGCGAGATCGTCTTCAGGCCCTGCATGATCACATCATGTGCGGCCAGATCCGCCGCGTTCAGGTACTCCTTCAGCTCCGGATCGTTGTCAGCGTGCGAGCGGCTGACGACGACCAGCGGTGGCCGCGCATCCAGCACGTGAATGCGGGTAGTCTGCCCCGCCTCCTCTTTCCACGCTTTACCCTCTGCCGCTGAATAGAGCACGCCCAGCGCCGGCGCATAAACGACGCCCATCACCGGCTTACCCTGATCGATCCCGCGCGGCGTATAGTCAAGCGTACGCCCCTGCCAGTCATGCACATGGGCCCCCGCCGCCAGCGCAACCGCATGGCCTGCACCGGTATCCCAGATATTGGTAGGCCCGAAGCGCGGATAGAGCTGCGCTTTACCTTCGGCCACCAGGCAGAACTTCAGCGATGAACCGATAGCCGTGGTCTGGTGTTCGCCCAGCTGCAGAAAAGGGGAGTCGACCGTAGTGGTGCTGGATAAAACGGCACATATCCGTTTTGCGAAAGAGGGAGCGCTGACGCAGGATGAAGTTAAAGAGGTGATGACGCTGCTTCACTCTCTGCTGCAGCCGTAAATAATGGGAGGCGTACGCCTCCCGATGCATTAAAACAGAGAAACGCGGAAACCGGGATTCAGGAAGGATCCGGCGCTGATTGAGGCGATCAAAGCAGCCCAGCTACCGCACGATCGCTATCAGACCACCACGCTGGTCGATACCGATGACGCCATTCCGGGGACCGGCATGTTTGTGCGCAATAGCATTGAAAGTAACAAAGCGCAGTTCCCCTGGTCGCAGTTCATTATCGACAGCAACGGCAGCGCGCGAAAAGCCTGGCAGCTGCTGCTATTGCCTGGCCTGGCAGCAGCACACGCTTTTAAAACCGGCGAACGCGTGCCGCCGGTGGGTGTTGCCGATCGGGGCGAGCTGATGTATCAGCAGGATAAGTTCAGCTATCAGCCGTGGAACAGCGCTCAGCTTAGCGGCAAAGTACGGGTGATCCTGCATCTCGCCGGACGCATCTCAGCTAAAGAGCAAAACGACAGACAACTCTGTCATTCAGCTCACAAAATCCAGTATAAACCTTTGTTGGTTACAGATTTGTGGCGCAGGTTGCAAAGCTGCCAGGTTTTCGCGACAGGCGCATCATCCGCGCTTACCATGACAAWAATATGACCAACTGGTCTGATCACTAAGGAGCACTCTATGCGTCTGGCCCTTCCCCTGCTTGCGATCGCCATTTCACATATTTCGCAATTTGCAGCGGATTATATCGCTGGAAGATCTTCATGCTGTTTAACTCCTGAACAGATGTAATACGCTTCGCCGTTGCCAAATGGGTACGAACTCATGAAGCGCAAATGAGGCCTAAATATAGAACAGGATTTTTGATCCGGGTTCCGGAAACATGAATTTTTTACTGAATTGACACATCATAAAGGGCGCCAGCGGCGCCCTTTTTACTGCCTGATTTTAACGCTTAGTTATACTCAGCCTGCAGTCGCAGCACCTGACGATTGATTTCTGACATCACGCTGAGGTGCTGTTTATCTTTAACGCGTGGCAAAATCACTTTGCCTTTATCAAACTCAAACGCGCCAACATCCTTGATATACAACCTTCCTTTAAATAGCGGCGTGAAGTTCTCCGGCTATAAGTTTGAGGTGGTGGATATCGATAGTTACCGTATCGATCAGCTGCTGGTGACGCGTATTGATGAACGCCCGCCGGCGCTCAGCGTGAAAACCAGTGATGATGAAAATCCATCGCTCTCCTGATCGATAAGCGCATGGCCGTGAAACTACAGCGCTAAAACAGAAACAGCAGAAACATAGGGCGACCTGGTGGGTCAGGGGCTGGAAGAACAGATTGTCGCGCGCGACGAAAACTCCTGGCTGGTCGAAGGGGGCACCCCGATTGATGATGTTATGCGCGTGCTGGATATTGATGAATTTCCACAGTCCGGCAACTATGAGACCATCGGCGGCTTTATGATGTATATGCTGCGCAAAATCCCGAAGCGCACCGACTAGCGCGTACTGGGTAATCAGAGCATGGCGCTTAACAGCGGCGTCCAGATCCGCTCGGCGCTGATTGTGCCGGATACGCTGACGCTGTCGGAAGCGCTGGAGAGTTTTAAAACCGCCGGCGAAGACTTTGCCGTGATCATGAATGAGTATGCGCTGGTGGTAGGTATCATCACGCTGAATGACGTAATGACCACGCTGAATGAGAATGTGTTTGAGCTGGAGTCGCGCACCGTTCCCTCTTCCATGACCTCGCGCGAGAACATCGTCTGGTTCGATCTGCGTGAAGATGAGCTGAGCCTGAAAACCAAAATCGCCCAGCACCCGCACTCAAAGTTCCTGGTGTGCGACGGCGATATCGATCATATCGTCGGCTACGTTGACTCTAAAGAGCTGCTGCATATCATCAATCCGATGCGCTTTTGCCTGCTGGTCATGCGGCCCCTGGTCTGGCTGTTCAACGGCCTCGCCAACGTCTTTTTCCGTCTCTTTAAGCTGCCGATGGTACGCAAAGATGATATTACCTCTGACGATATCTATGCGGTGGTAGAAGCGGGTGCGCTGGCCGGCGTGCTGCGCAAGCAGGAGCATGAGCTGACGATTCTGGGCGGTATCGTTGGTGACGCAGCGTTCTCCCCCGCTTTCAGCAGCCTGTTCAACCGCTTTGTGGAGCCTGAGCTGGCGGAAAAGCTCAGCTTTATCTGCTCCTTTACCATCGTAACCAGCCTGTTCATTCTGTTTGCTGACCTGACGCCCAAGCGCGTCGGCATGATCGCCCCGGAAGCCGTCGCGCTGCGTAGCCTGCTTGTCATACTTTTACTGATTGTCATCAGTTCCTTTTTTTCTCTTTCGGAGATCTCGCTGGCGGCCGCCCGCAAGATCAAACTTAAACTGCTGGCTGATGAAGGCAATATCAACGCGCAGCGCGTGCTGAAGATGCAGGAACAGCCCGGCATGTTTTTTACCGTGGTGCAGATCGGCCTGAATGCGGTAGTCGCTGCTGCTATAATCACCGACCAGCAGGCCCTGCCTGCATTCAATTCTGCCCCGACGTTACTTTCTATTGTCGAACTGGCGCAGACATTTTTGGCACGGATAGCCCTGTCAGACTGGTGTGTACCGGACGTACCCCTCTTCGCGCTGCCCAGGCCAAAAATGACAAGTGATTAACTCAACGGATCTTTTATGCTAGCTCACTTCCCCCATTTACCCATCAGCATAGCCATCTTTTAGGGCAAGCGGCTACGTTAAACCCACGACTAAGCCAAATTGATCGCTATTGTCGGTAATTGATCGCGGTGATACAACCGGGATGCCGTGCTTCTGTGCGCCGCTGCGCTGCTGTCGGATAAATCTGATGTCACCGATCGTGCCTCTGGCGGCATGACAGAAGTGGACAGGCGCGCCCTGACATTTTTTTCTAAATCCCCGGTAAGACCTTCTACCTGCAGTCGCACTTTCGCTGCCTCAACGGCAGGCGCAGCAAGCAGCAGGCTGGCCAAACAATAAGCATGAAATCGCGGCACGCGTACTCCTGTTATCAATGCCTGCCCCCCTTCCGCAGGGGCGTTAATCAGTCAGGCAGGGTAGGTGCTGCCGCCGATTTTTACCGGTTCGCCGGCTGTCACATGGGCAATCAGAACCGGACGACCACCCTGTGGCGGGGGTGGACGCGATTCAAAGTCAATCTGCGGTTCATAGTAGCCGAGCGCGCGCAGTCCCTCTTTAATGGCATTTGAGACGCGCGCCTGAAAGCGCCCGTCACTGGAGACTTCATCGCTGCCAAACCGCCGCTCTGCGGAGACGCCGAGCTGGCTCTTTTTGAAATCACCATCAAAATAGCCGTTACGCAGCGCCAGGTTAGAGAAACCGCTTTTGAATTTATCGTAGGTGCCGTGGTTCAGCTGCGAGCCCACTTTTGGTCTGCCCTGCTTTACCCACGCCCGGTAGTCCGGATCCTCTTTCGCTTCACCCTCGATCACAACCACCACGACAGAGTTAAACCAGCCGGTGGCGGAAAGGCGGCGATTCAGCTCAGCCAGCTCGCGTGAACTGTAGGGATCGCCTTTCTTAAACGGCACCAGATTATGGAGGTAAGCTTCATCTATCTGCGAGCCTTCAAAGCTGACGTCGCCAAAGCGGTAGCGCGGGCCGCTGTCGTAATCGATATCCCAGAAAGCCAGCGGCGCGGAGACATAGGCGCTGGCCGCAAGACTGTGGCCACGATCGTTAACCCAGGGTTTTCGCCAGGTGCCTTTCAGGCGCGGGCCGACGTCAGTGGAGTAGCCTACGCCGGTTTCGATGGTATTTTCCACGCGCGGCGAAAGTGCAGCGCTGAGCGGCAGCACTTTGGTTTTACGCCCTTTATCAAACTCCGGGGGGTGATCGAGACTCCAGCGCAGGTTAACCGCTTTCTGCCAGCCGGAGCTGCTGTCCCAGTTACGCGACATCGCCAGCGTTGTGGTATCCGATTTCGTATCGTTGAGATCGGTACGTTTCAGGCCGCCGGAAAAGGTGTAGTACTGCTCCAGCGGGCTTTTCAGCAGCGGCACTTTGTAGCTGAGATCGAGCTGCTGCTTCAGCGTACGGATCCAGACGTTCTGCGCCTGCAGGATCAGGAAGTCGACATCGGAACCCCAGGTGGTATCAGAAACGTCGACCGAATAGCGCTGCGAATCGCCCCACGTGGGCATCAGCCCGCCGCGCGACCGCGTGCGGTTCAGGCTCAGGCCCGGATAGAGCAGCATGGTGGTATTGGTCACGTTACCCTGGGTAAGCTCCAGCGATCCGGTTGCCAGTTTCGAGGCACCGGTCAGCTTGCCCTCTTCGTCGCGCGGCGAGATATTTTTATATTTATAGCCGCGGATGCTGCGATCCCCGCCGGCAAAGAAACGCAGGTCGGGCGGCACTTTTTCAAAATTATTGGTTTCAATCCAGCCCAGGTTACCGCGTGCCACAAAGCGATGTTTATCCGTGACATAAAATTGCAATCCATGCTCCTTGTCATCGCCAACGGGCCGGGCGATATCAAACTTAATGGGCCCGACCGGCGAAGACCAGCGCACGCCTACGCCTGCACCCGTCTTGRAGTTGCTCTGCTTAATATCATTAACCGCTTCCCCGGAGTCGATAAATACTGCGCCCCACCACTTGCCGGAGACGTTGTACTGATGTCAGCGTCAGATTGCGCCAGCCGCCGTCAACCTTGCCGATTGAGAGACCGGGCACCCAGCGGTCAGCCCCTTTCAGCAGCAGATGCAGACCCGGCGTCGTGCCAACCAGCAGCGCCACGCTGCCCAGCAGAACGACCAGAAAAATAATCAGGCCAATCAGGACCTTTTTCCACAGCTTCATAGTTCCGGCCCCAGTCAGATTAGTACTGCCCGACTCCTCCGGTGGCGGCGGCTCGCTGGCCGGCGTCATTTTTTTGCTGTCGACCACCACACTGACATCCTGCAGCGCGAGTGCGTTGACGCAGACCGAGGAGTGCAGCAGGCAGTTGAGATCCAGCGCGAGATGAAAGCGCCCGGCATCCACGCTGACGCCCGGCATCTCATATTTCACATTATTCTCTTCATTCGCCACCTGAGCCGCTTTTGGCAGCGCAATCAGCAGGCTCTGGATACGGGTAGGATAGAGCGTTAGCGCCCGATCCTGCCACTGCAGACCGGTGCTGAAATCGAGCAGTGAAATCGCCGTATCATCAACTTTAACGTTGATATTGTGCAGCGCGACATTCCGCAGCGCGATCGGGTAAGGCGTGCTGTTTACCAGCAGGCGCGAGAGAGTGAGATCCGTATCCCCGGTAATGCGCAGCTGCTCGCCGAGCAGCGACTGGACGGTAATATCCAGCGGCAGACGGAAGTCAGGCAGCTCCGGCAGCAGCGGTTTGGCAAACAGCGCCTGCAGCGTTTCGCCCAGCGGTTTTTCGTCCGGCTGCGGCTGCTGAACTTTCGGCTGAACAAGCTCGTCGCGCATTTCACCGCCCAGCGTCAGCTTCACTTTTTCGCCTTTTACCGGATCGATATTCAGCGCGCCGTTCAGCGTGAAGTTAACCGGCCAGTTGCCCGCCAGCTGCGCGTCACCGCGGGCGCTCACCTGGCCCTGGGGTGAATCGATATCAAACGTCTCCAGCTGCAGATGCGTATCTGCCGTTTTGGCTTGCGACATCACATAGTCGGTGGCTTTGCCTTTGAACTGATAGTCGAAATTATCTGCCTGGTACTGCACCGGTCCGGTCAGCGGCCAGCGCAGCTGCGGGCTGGTCAGCGTCAGCGACAGCGGCAGTTCAGCGACGGCAGGCTGTGCCGTCGCCGCAAGCTGCGCGCGCACCGGTCCGGAGAGGTTCAGCCCCAGCTGCTTCGCCGTATTGATACCGGCCAGTGTCAGCTCGCTGCGCCAGCTAATCGCTTTGCGCCAGTCCACCAGCGCCGAGAGATCGATGTTGCCCTGCAGCGCGGCGACGCGCAGTTTATCCAGCGTAAACTGCTGCTCGTTGCCGTTGCCATCGAGCGTAATCGTTGCCGGTGGGATCGCCTCGCCTTTTACCGCCGTACGCACCAGCGCCACATTCAGGCCCGGGATTTTCCACTGGTTGTAGCTGTTACCGCTCAGGGAGCCTTGCGCGCGTACGGCATTCTGCTTCACGTTACCGTTAAGCTCCAGCTGCGGTACGCGCAGCTGCCAGCTGCCGCCGTAAAGGCTGCCGCGCGTGGTGATTTTGCCATCCAGCTTCGCAGGCCAGTCAGGATACTGCGGCAGCTGCTGCCAGCGCAGGCCGGTAGCGGTAAGATCGGCCAGCAGCTGCGGCGCCTGCAGCGTGCCGCGCGCGTTGATAGCACCTTTAACGACGCCGCCAAGGCCCGGCAGCGCATTGTCGAGACGCGGTGCATCCACAATCGCATCCAGATTCAGCGTATCGCCCAGTTCGCCTTTTACATCCAGATAGTTACGTTTCAGCGCCAGCTGACCTGAAACCGGCTCACCCTGAACATTGAGTTTCAGCTGATGCTGCTTCTCGCTACCGTCGGCGTTCAGCGTCAGCAGGTTGATTTTCAGCGCCTCCTGCTGCAGCTGTTCCACGCGCAGCTGCAGCTTGCCGGCCACCTGCTCACCCGACTTAATGTCGCTCTGCAGCGTGGCGCGACGGATCACCGCCTCAATCGGTTCCGGTACGCAGAGCTGTGCATTGGGGTTCTGCCAGCAGTGCGGGCCAATGGTTGCGCTCTGCTTGCTGTTGAGATAGTCAATCGCCATGGCGCGCGTCAGGCGCCACTCACCGACCGGCGTATCAAAGCGGGTATTATTCAGCGCCCCCTGCCAGCGGCCAGCCTGGCGATCAAAGCTGCCGGTGCCCTGCACATCCTGCACGACTTTTACGCCACTGCCTTTCAGCGCCACGGTGCCGGTTGGCAGCGCGCCGTCCGCGCTCCAGTTAACGCGCACATCCCCGCTGAACAGACCGCTAAGCCGGGTGGCATCGGTCAGAAACGGCTTCACCATCGCCAGATCAAAGCGATTCAGCACAACGTGCGCCCGGCCGCTCGCGACCGGATTCAGCATTGCCAGGGAGATGTTGCTGATGCCGATGTTGCCGGAGAGCTGTCGCCGGTTCTGCGGATCGTTGATCTGCACGTTGCCGTTAAGCTGGCCATTGTTAGCAATACGGATCAACCAGTCGAGCTGCGCGCGTCCGTCACGCAGTGCCGCGTTGAGGTTCAGCGTATCGAACGCTATCGGCAGCACACTCAGACCATTCAGCGTAGAGCTCATGCCGTTGAATACCATGTTCAGGTTAGCCGACGTCAGCGTCACCGGCATAAAGCTTGCCTGGGCGTTGACATCGCTCAGGCCGAGCTGGCCAAACACCTGCGGACGCTGCAGCGTCCCGCCCAGCCGCAGATTGCTGTTGAGCCTGCCCTGCACTTTCTCGCCCTGCGACAGCTGCACATCCACTTTACCGTCCAGGCTGAACGCGGCAGGCGTCGCCTCAAAAACCAGATCCGGCGAGACATCCATGCGCACCATCGGCGGCACGGTAACGCGAATGCGGCTGCCCTGCGCCGTGACACGCGCACGCCAGTTATCGAGCTGGCTCCAGTCAGCATTTCCGCCCAGATTCAGGCTGCCCTGCTGCGTCTGACGGTCGCCGCTGAGGCGCGCTTTCAGGCCAAACGCGGAGAGGCGCACATCATTGCCGACGTGGATCACCAGATTACTGTTAATCGGGATGGCAGCCGTTTTTGGCGCTATAGGTTTGAGGTTCTCATCCAGCATCGCTTCATCCGATGAGACGCCGGTAGCGCTCGCCGGCACCTCCTGTACGGTGATACGCGCCCACTGACCCGCCGTGACATCATCTTCAGTGGCATCCGGGTTGCGGATCGCTTCCAGATTAACATACGGCTGATCCGGCGGGCCGGCAAACTGCAGCTCACCTTTGCGGACGATCAGATCCTGCCCATAGGCGTGGAAACGGCCTGACGGAATATTGATCTGCCCGTTAAGGCCGAGTCCGGTTTTATCCTGTACCAGCTTCTACGTCTCACCGATTTTACCCACAACCTGCCCACTTTGTGCAACCCCCAGCCCCACCAGCGCGGAGGTTAATGCATTACTGTCACCGTCGCTGTTCAGTCCCTGACCGCGTAACAGGTAAGAGAGCGCTTCCTGCTGCGACATGGCCGGATCGGAGAATACTTCCACTTTCGGCTCATCCGCCAGACCGGTCACGCGCTCCAGCGCCTGATCGAGACCAGACACAGCTTCCAAATAGAGTTTTGGCATCAGGCGATAACGCAGAGTCAGCGTCGCCAGTGAGTCAAAGATACCTACGCCATATTTCACCTGCAGCCCCGGCAGCACATAGCCGCTGACCTGAACCTGCTGGCTGTCACCTACGCCTGTGGTATCAAGCGCAAGATTACTGACGCCAACGGTATACCTCACCCAGGACGGTTCCTTCGCCCTCCACCACACCCGGGTAAAGCCCCAGATTATAGAGGTCAAACCCCTTAATCTGGTGCTCGCCGAGCCACTGCGCATTGGTCATCCAGTGACTATTTCCCTGCTTGCGCCGTAAACTGCCGTAGACAATTATTCGCATTGCTAGAACTCAAACTGATAGAGCAAACGGCGGTGTTTTTATTTATGCATCTGCAGCGTCATCGCGTTGCAGCCAGTCGCCGCTGGCAATGTGCGGTCGCCCCGCGACTGAGCGCTGGTAGACGTACAGCCAGGCGCTGCCGTAAGGCGTCTGAATAAGCTGACGCTTATACTCGCCGTTCTTGCAGCGCAGGGCATCCAGCTCACCGAGCGTGCTGGCATCAATGTGAAAGCGCAGATCACCCACTTCTTTGAGCACTACAAAGATCTGGAAAAAGGCAAGTGGGTGAAGGTTGACGGCTGGGATAACGCAGAAGCGGCCAAAGCTGAAATCATCACCTCTTTCGAGCGCGCGCAGCAGAAATAATCTTTGCCGGGCAGACCGGCTGAGATGCGCGTTACCGATAAAAAAACACCGCCTTTAGTGGATGGTGACCCGGTTGACGTGCTGGTGCCAACCCCTTATCCGCTGGTGCCGGGTTCAGTGATCCGCTGCCGTCCGGTTGGCGTTCTGAAGATGACCGATGAGTCTGGCGAAGATGCCAAACTGGTGGCGGTGCCGCATACCAAACTGAGCAAAGAGTACGATCACATCAAAGATGTGAACGACCTGCCAGAGCTGGGCCAGATGAGTCTGAACCAGGTGCCTGCAGGTAAAGATCTGCCAGAAGATATCTATGTAATTATTGAGATCCCGGCGAATGCCGATCCGATCAAATATGAAGTGGATAAAGAGTCTGGCGCCCTGTTTGTAGACCGCTTTATGTCTACCGCCATGTTCTATCCGTGCAACTACGGCTACATCAACAACACGCTGTCATCTGCTGATTGGTACCGTGATTGGCGTGGCGTTCTTTCGCGGCGTGCCGGTAGGGCCGCTGATTGCGGCGGGCATTGTCTCGCTATTTGTGACGGCGAAGTAGCGGGCTTGGAGCATTCCGAAACGCCAAAAAGGGGGCATACTTTCAGAGTCAGTTGGCTATAATAGCCGTCACTCAACATACGACTAATGAAGGAACGGTATTCAGATGGGAATTATTATTCTGACCGTCGCCGTCATGGCACCGCTGGCGAGCGGCACCCTGCCGGTGAGCGCCCTGCTGAAATCATTTGCCAGCTGGCAGTCCATCGTGGCAATTCTGGTTGGCGTATTTGTTGCGTGGCTCGGCGGGCGCGGCGTCAGCTTTATGAGCATTCAGCCATCGGTGGTTGCCGGCACCGTTGCACGGCTCATTGTCAGCCTGCTGATTATTTATGGAGAAATCATGGCCCCCTACGCCTCAACGCTGATCCTTATCTGTCTCGCCATACTGAGTTATTTTGTTCATAACAGCGCTGTGACGATTTCGATTCTGATCCTGCTGGCCATCAAGCTCACGCCGCTGGCGCAGTTTTTCCCTTACGTGGAGAAACATTATGCGGTAAAAAAGGGAGAATCCAGTGACCCTAAACGAAGAAATTATCGGCTGTGACGTGCGGAAACTTTACCGGTGCCTGACGATCGGGCGAATGATGATCGCTCATGCTGTGAATTTTCTTTACTGCAGCAGAGATAATTATGCATAAGCCGGTTGCGCCATTTTTTCTGATGGTTGATAAAGGACAGCAGACACGCATCAGGTCGGCGTTGCTCTGATAAAGGCTGTTCAGTTCAATTCCCTGAATACGATTGATGGCGTTAAGCGACTGATTACCGGCATTGATGGCGTAAATGCCCATGCCGCTGACGGCCAGCAGCAGCAGCGTCATGCAGATAAGCAGCGAAAGTAAGGCAGTGCGAAGCGAGAGCTGAGCAATCATGATAATTCCCGGATACGCTTTATAGGCGGCGGCGATCGCCTCCGCCAGCGTTTTGCCGTGAGCCGTTACGGTGCCGGCGTCGATAAACGCCTGCAGATGCCGCTGCGAGCTGGCGACGTCCGCGGCGGCCTGCTTCGTGACGGCGGTCCCCTCATCCAGCAGACCAATCTCAATTTTGCGCACCGCCAGCGCGGCGCTGGCGCGTGCGAGGATTTTCATCTGCCACTCATTGTGCGCCGCCTGCGCCAGCCGTGCGGCAGAGACCTCATCGGCGTAGAGGCTGAATGCGTTAACCGCACCGGCATAGCGGGCCGCAAGCTGCGATACATTGCCCTCCAGTACCTGGTAATATTCATCGGTATACTGCTTTTCCAGCGCGGCCATCATCGGCGCAACTGCACCCTGCTGCTGCATAACGGCCAGCGCCTGATTCAGACGGCCAATCTCATTGTGACCGGCAGCCGGCAGCGGCTGCGACAGATCGCCCGCAGCCACCTGCTCCAGATGCCGGACGGCGCTCTCCAGCGGACGCAGCAGCGCCTGACGCAGCAGCAGCCAGGCCAGGCCGGTCAGCAGCAGGGTGAGCGCCACCGCAATGCCGATCGTTGCCTGCTGCGCATTAACGGCGTTGAGCCGCACGGTGGCGGTGAGCTGTTCCATGCTGGCAGCAGTCTGCTCCAGTGATGCGGCAGACTCCTCGGTACGCTGTGAGAGATGCACCGTACCGGCCGCCAGCTCGCGGCTGCCGGTATCGATCTGCAGGCTGGCTTCGCGCACCTGACTGACCGAGTGGCGCAGCGCGACCTGCTCGCCAGCGCGCGCCGCTTCTACCGAGGCGTTAAGCGCCAGAATATTAGTCTGAAAGGCAATACCGTCAATCACGCTGAGAATATCTGCGATGCGGTTGGAACTCTGCGTGATCTCCTGCATCTTCTCCATAACGTAGCACACCACTTCGGCACCGCGGCCGGCGGTGTCAGAGACGCTGCTGGCGAGCTGAGTCTCTTTCATCAGCGTCGTTACGCGCATCACTTCACCGGCGATCTCATCYATGGTCGCCCCCGCGCGCGTCGCCATCTCACTGCCCTCTTTCACCCGCGTCTGCGACTCGCTGATTAATGTCCGGATCTCTTTCGCCGCGCTGGCGCTGCGTCCTGCCAGCGTACGTACTTCATTCGCCACCACGGCAAAGCCCCGGTTGGTTTGCGCTTACGCCGCGGCGATGCGGAACTGCGCCATTGAGGCCTGCAGCTGCTGCGACTGCGCTTCCAGCAGCCGGGTGGCGGCTCCCGCCTGCTCCACCAGCGCCGCGTTCTGCTGCGCCGCTTCATCCATCTGCGTCACCGCCATATTGACCTGCTCAATACCGCGACTCTGCTCGTCAGATGCACCGGAGTGCGGGCGGTAAAGCCAGCGACGGTAAAAACCGTATTCTTGACCTGCAGCCTGAAACGCTGCACCAGCGCTGCCCTTTCTTCTGTGGTAACGAAGCGATGGTCGATGATGTTGAGCGCTTTATCCGCGAATATCCGGATAACCACGGCGCCTGAGCCGTGCCGGACAGTAAAAAAACCCGCCGCTGAGCGGGTTTTTTCTACCTGAAGTTTTGCCAGGAAGAGGATATCGA
This sequence comes from Pantoea sp. BRM17, assembly GCA_002939445.1. Taxonomy (GTDB): domain Bacteria; phylum Pseudomonadota; class Gammaproteobacteria; order Enterobacterales; family Enterobacteriaceae; genus Pantoea. The sequence goes on from PEFU01000002.1 coordinate 427,124, forward strand.
CACGCATCGTCCTTATACCTCGCGCTATATCGGTTCGCTGGTGGCAGACTTCCACCGTAACCTGCTGAAAGGCGGCATCTACCTCTACCCAAGCACCGCCAGCCATCCCAACGGCAAGCTGCGCCTGCTGTATGAGTGCAACCCGATGGCGTTTCTCGCCGAGCATGTGGCCGCAGGTTATGTGGTGTATGGCTCCTCAACCATGATGGTCTATACCACCGGCGTCGGCGTGCACGCCTTTACCTATGATCCGTCGCTCGGCGTTTTCTGCCTGAGCCACGAGCGCATGACCTATCCGGCAAAGGGCTACACCTATTCCATTAACGAAGGTAACTACATTCGCTTCCCGCAGGGCGTGAAGAACTCTGAAGAAGAGGATGAGTTTGTTATCTTTGAAGGCTCGGAAGATGGCAAATATGTGGTGCTGATGGATCCGCTGGATGGCTCATCCAACATTGACGTAAACGTTTCTGTCGGAACCATTTTCTCTATCTATCACCGCATCAGTGAACCCGGTACGCCGATCACGGAAGCGGACTTTATGCAGCCGGGGAATCAGCAGCTGACGGCGCTGATTTCCTCCATTAAGCTGGGCGCTAAAATCATTCACCGCGATATTAATAAAGCGGGTCTGGTGGATATTCTGGGTGCCAGCGGCGTGGAAAACGTGCAGGGCGAACAGCAGATGAAGCTGGACCTCTTCGCGAATGAAAAACTGAAAGCTGCCCTGAAAGCGCGTGGTGTGGTTGCCGGCATCGCTGTGTAACCCCGAGTCTGAAGGGAAGAAACGGATTAGGACTATGGTTTTTAAAGTTCAATCGGCTAAACTGCGTACGCATACGTTGGCAGTTTGTTACAGCTGCTGCCACTCCATCGTAGATTCAGGGAATGTGTTATGAAAACGTTAGGCGAATTCATCGTCGAGAAGCAACACGACTTTCCTCACGCCACAGGTGAGCTGGTTACCGGCGATCGCGTTGTATGGCGTGCAGCGAATGAAAATGGCGGTAAAGGTATCGTTGAAGCGGTACACGAGCGTAAAACCGTGCTGACCCGCCCCGATTTTTATGACGGCGTAAAGCCTATCGCGGCCAATATCGATCAGATCATGATCGTGTCAGCTATTTTGCCGGAGCTTTCGCTCAATATTATCGACCGCTATCTGGTCGCCAGCGAAACGCTGGGTATTGAGCCGTTARTGGTACTCAACAAGATCGATCTGCTGGATAGTGACGCGCGTGCGTTTGTTGATGAGCAGATGGATATCTATCGCCATATCGGCTATCGCGTGCTGATGGTCTCCAGCTACGCACAGGATGGCCTGAAAGATCTGGAAGCGGCACTGACCGGGCGCGTCAGCATTTTTGCCGGCCAGTCAGGCGTGGGTAAATCGAGCCTGCTGAACCGGCTGCTGGGACTGGATGTTGCCGGCAGTGAGATTCTGACCAATGATGTGTCGGATGTGTCCGGACTGGGTCAGCACACCACGACCGCCTCACGTCTTTACCACTGCCCGCACGGCGGCGATGTGATCGACTCGCCCGGAGTGCGTGAATTTGGCCTGTGGCACCTTGAGCCGGAACAGGTTACCCGCGGGTTTATCGAATTCCGCGAATTTCTCGGCAGCTGTAAGTTCCGCGACTGCAAGCACGATACCGATCCCGGCTGCGCAATCCGTGAAGCGGTAGAGAATGGCCTGATCAACGCGTCGCGCTTTGATAATTACCACCGTATTCTTGAGAGTATGGCGCAGGTAAAAACGCGTAAAAACTTTTCTGCCGATGAAGATTGATCGGTAAAACGACATAGTCGCTAACTCACCGGGGCGCTGCTACAATCCGCCCCCCCTTTTTTACGTAAACCACAGGTATTAAGCCAGGAGGCAACGGTGTTTGATCGTTTTAAACTCGGCCTGAATCATATTCTGCCCAAGAAGGCGCTGACCGAACTCGCCGGCTGGGGCGCCAGTCGCCGCGGTGGCTGGCTGACCAAAGCGGTCATTGATGCTTTCGTCTGGTTCTATAAAGTTGACATGGCGGAAGCCAGTAAGCCGCATACCGGCAGCTATCGCACGTTCAACGACTTCTTTGTCCGCCCGCTGAAAGAGGGTGCCCGCCCTGCCGATCCTGACGCCTCGCTGCTGGCGCTGCCGTGTGACGGCGCGATCAGCCAGCTGGGCCGCATCACCGGCGATCAGATTTTTCAGGCGAAAGGACACTACTATACGCTGCAGGCGCTGCTGGCAGGCAACGACGAGCTGGCAGAGAAGTTTATTGATGGGGAGTTCGTTACCACTTATCTTGCCCCGCGCGACTACCACCGCGTGCATATGCCCTGCAACGGCATTCTGCGTGAAATGATCTACGTGCCAGGCGACCTCTACTCCGTTAACCCGCTCACGGCGCGCAATATTCCTAATCTGTTTGCGCGTAATGAGCGCGTTATCTGCGTATTTGATACCGATCACGGCCCGATGGTGCAAATTCTGGTGGGTGCCACTATCGTCGGCAGTATTGAAACTGTCTGGGCAGGAACCGTGACGCCGCCGCGTGAAGGTGTGATCAAACGCTGGCGCTATCCTTCTGCCGAACATGATGGTGCGGTCGTACTGCTGAAAGGTCAGGAAATGGGCCGTTTCAAGCTGGGTTCAACCGTGATCAACCTGTTCGCTCCTGACCGGATAAAACTGGCGGAAAGCCTGGAGGCGGAAAGTAAAACGCGTCTCGGCCAGCCGCTGGCTATTGCACTGCCGCAGTCTGGCGACAGCGCCCCGCTGACTCAATAATCAGAGACCTGCTCCCGTGCGCGCTTTCCTTGTTCTACTGCTGAGCCTCGTGCTCAGCAGCCCTCTCTGTGCCGCCTCCCTCCCCTCCACTACGCAGCTGCAGCAGGAGCTGGATGAGGCGAAATCCGCTAAAAACAGTCCTGCACAAACCGAACAGGTGCAGGCYCTGGAAGCGGCCATCAATTTTCTCTCTGAACGCAGCGACTCGCTGGAGCGGGCGAAGCAGTATCAGCAGGTGATCGACGATTTTCCCCGGCTGGCACGCGAACTGCGCCAGCAGATCGCCACGCTGAACGAGACCAGCAAACCCGTACGCAGCAACATGAGCAATGCGGAACTGGATCAGGAAATACTCCAGGTCAGCAGCCAGCTGCTGGAAGAGGGACGGCAGGCGCAGCAGGAGCAGGACCGCGCACGTGAAATCAGCGACTCGCTGGCGCAGCTGCCGCAGCAGCAGACTGATGCGCGCCGTGCCATGACGGAGAATGAGCGTCGCGCGCAGGGCATTTCAAACAACGCGTCACCCCTTGCCCAGGCGCAGGTGTATGCCCGTCAGGCGGAAAGCGCAGCGAGCAAAGCCCGGGTGGATGAGCTGGAGCTGGCGCAGCTTTCAGCCAATAACCGTCAGGAGCTGGCCCGCATGCGGGCAGAAGTGCATCAGCGGAAAGCCACGCAGCTGGATAACTATCTGCAGGCGCTGCGCAGCCAGCTGAACAATCAGCGTCAGCGCGAGGCGGAACTGGCGCTGGAGCGCACGGAGCAGCTGGCGGAAAACAGCGGCGATCTGCCGCCCACCATTAGCGAGCAGCTGCGTATTAATCGTCAGCTCTCTGCCGATCTGAATCAGCAGGCGCAGCGTATGGATCTGGTCGCCTCGCAGCAGCGTCTGGCAACTAATCAGACGCTGCAGGTGCGCCAGGCGCTGAGCACGCTGCGCGAGCAGTCACAGTGGCTGGGCGCCTCTAATTTGCTGGGTGAAGCGCTGCGCGCGCAGGTAGCCCGTCTGCCCGATATGCCAAAAGCACAGCAGATCGATAGCGAAATGGGCGAGCTGCGGGTACAGCGGCTGCACTATGAGTCACTGCTCGAGCGTCAGCAGACATTGCGTAAAGAGAAGCAGGAAGATGGCACGCCTTATACCAGCGAACAGAGCCGGATCCTGGACGCGCAGCTGCGCACCCAGCGTGAACTGCTTAATTCGCTGATCTCCGGCTGCGATACGCTGATTCTGGAGATCACTAAGCTGCGGGTGTCAAACACGCAGCTGCAGGATGCGCTCAGCGAAGTTAAAGAGGCGACGCATCGTTACCTTTTCTGGACGGCAGATGTCAGTCCGGTGGGCCTGAAGTATCCCCTTGAGGTAGCAAGCGCCCTCACCCGCCTGCTGTCGCTGGATACGCTGGGTCAGATGGGCAAAGCGCTGGCCATGATGTTTACCAGTCGCGAAACGGTGCTGCCGATTATGGGTGCCGTGCTGCTGGTGGGTTTCAGCATCAGCTCACGCCGCCACTACAACGCGTTTATGGCGCGCGCCGCCAGCCGCGTGGGCAAAGTGACACAGGATCGCTTCAGTCTGACGCTGCGGACGGTATTCTGGTCCATTCTGGTGGCGCTGCCGCTGCCGGTGCTCTGGGCGGCACTGGGGTATGGCCTGCAGCATGCGTGGCCCTATCCGTTTGCCGTGGCGATAGGGGATGGCATTACCGCCACGCTGCCTCTGCTGTGGGCGTTTATGWTTAGCGCCGCCTTTGCCCGTCACGACGGCCTGTTTGTCGTGCATTTTCGCTGGCCGCAGACGCGGGTGGCGCGCGCCATGCGCTACTATTCGCTGACGGTTGGGCTGATTGTACCGCTGATCATGCTGCTGATCGCCTTTGGCAATCTGGAAGATCCGCAGTTTTCCGCGACGCTGGGACGACTCTGTTTTGTGCTGATTTGCGGTGCACTGAGCATTGTCACGGTCAGCCTGAAGCGCGCCGGTATTCCGCTTTATCTTGATAAAGAGGGCAGCGGTGATAATTTTGTCAATCGCATCCTGTGGAACCTGATGATCGCCATTCCGCTGGTGGCCGCTTTTGCATCCTGCATCGGCTATCTGGCAACCGCCCAGGCGCTGCTGGCTCGCCTGGAAACCTCAGTCTGTATCTGGTTCTTCCTGCTGGTGATTTATCACATTATTCGCCGCTGGATGCTGATTCAGCGCCGACGCATTGCGTTCGATCGCGCCCGCCAGCGTCGCGCTGATATGCTGGCCAATCGCGCCCGCAGTGAAGAAGAAAAAGAGCAGCAGAGCGCCACCAATACTGACACCATTGAAATTGATGAGCCGGTGATTGACCTCGATGCCATCAGTGCGCAGTCGCTGCGGCTGGTGCGCTCTATCCTGACGCTGATTGCACTGGTATCGGTGATCCTGCTCTGGTCGGAAATCCACTCCGCGTTTAGCTTCCTCGATAACATTCCGCTCTGGGATGCCAGTACCACGGTTCAGGGCGTTGAGAGTGTGCAGCCTATCACGCTGGGTGCGGTGCTTATCGCCATTCTGGTGCTGATCATCACCACGCAGCTGGTCCGCAATATGCCTGCGCTGCTGGAGCTGGCGCTGCTGCAGCATCTCAGCCTCGCGCCGGGTACCGGCTACGCCATTACGACGCTGACCAAATATGCGCTGATGCTGATGGGGGGCCTGATAGGCTTCTCAATGATTGGCGTGGAGTGGTCAAAGCTGCAGTGGCTGGTCGCTGCACTGGGTCTTGGGCTCGGATTTGGCCTGCAGGAGATTTTTGCCAACTTTATCTCCGGCCTGATTATCCTGTTTGAAAAACCGATCCGCATCGGCGATACCGTCACTATTCGCGATCTTACCGGCAGCATTACGCGTATTAACACCCGCGCGACCACCATTACCGACTGGGACCGGAAAGAGATTATCGTGCCCAATAAAGCGTTTATTACCGAGCAGTTCGTGAACTGGTCTTTGTCAGATTCCGTTACGCGTGTGGTGCTGACGATTCCGGCGCCGGCGCGCGTAAACAGTGAAGAAGCCACCACCATACTGAAACAGGCGGCCGAGCGCTGCACCTATGTGCTGGATATGCCGCCGCCGGAAGTTTACCTGGTGGACCTGCAGCAGGGTATTCAGCTGTTTGAGCTGCGCGTGCATGCGGCAGAGATGGGCCATCGCATGCCGCTGCGGCATGAGCTGCATCAGCTCATTCTGCGGGGCTTCGCGGAGCACAATATTGAGATGCCTTTCCCGCCCTTCCAGGTGCGTATGGAAACGCTGGGACGCAAAACGCCTGCCGGCAATGGCACGGCGGCGACGCAGACCTTCAAATCTGGCGGACTGTAACAAAAACGCCCGGCTTCAGCCGGGCGTTTCACACTGCGTAACAGGAGTTACTGCTTCACAAACTCTTCACCCTGCGCAATATCTTTTTTCAGCGTCTCCAGCATGCCGTTCAGCGCCTGCTGTTCAAATTCGCTCAGCGTGCCCAGCGGGCGACGTTCGGCAATCCCGTTTTTCCCCAGCAGCAGCGGCTGAGAAAAGAAGCGCGCATATTCACCATCGCCTTCGACATAGGCGCATTCAACTACATTGGCCTCACCCTGCAGCGCACGGATCAGCGACAGACCAAAGCGTGCGGCGGCCTGCCCCATTGAGAGAGTCGCCGATCCGCCACCCGCTTTGGCTTCTACCACTTCGGTGCCGGCGTTCTGAATACGCTTTGTAAGATCGGCGATCTCCTGCTCGCTGAAGCTGACGCCCGGCACCTGCGACAGCAGCGGCAGAATGGTCACGCCAGAGTGGCCGCCCACGACCGGCACCTCTACTTCTCCTGGCTGTTTACCCTTGAGCGCAGCGACAAAGGTATTAGCACGAATGACATCCAGCGTGGAGACGCCAAACAGCCGGTTTTTATCGTAAACGCCGGCTTTTTTCAGCACCTCTGCGGCGATCGCCACGGTGGTATTAACCGGATTAGTAATGACGCCAATCAGCGCTTTAGGTGCCGTGCTGGCTACCTGCGCGATCAGGTTACGGACAATGCCCGCGTTAACGTTAAACAAATCCGCGCGATCCATGCCGGGCTTACGCGCTACCCCGGCAGAAATCAGGACCACGTCGGCCCCCTTCAGCGCAGGGGTGGCATCTTCACCGCTAAAACCTTCAACCGTCACAGCGGTAGGGATATGGCTGAGATCGACCGCCACGCCAGGCGTGACCGGTGCAATATCATAGAGAGAGAGGGCGGAACCCGCGGGTAACTGCYTTTTGAGCAGCAGAGCCAGCGCTTGGCCAATACCGCCAGCGGCTCCGAGAACGGCAACTTTCATCCTGAACTCCTTATTAAGATGGGGCAAAGATATGCCAGAAATCCATCAGCTTACGAGTTTAGTCAACATCTCAGGCGATAGCGACATAGCCGTTGCGCACAGGCAGCCTGCTGCTATCTGCTTCCGATACCGCTCTGTTTCAGAAGCGCCTGAATGATCTTATCGCAGCCAGCAGAGATATACGGCTTTGATCGTCGATCTGGTTGTTACCACGTCAATAGTATAACAACTTTGCAACCTCTGCTTTGCGCGTCAGCGCGCGATTTTGGTGCGTAGCCAGTTTCTGCTAGAATGCCCGTCCCGCGCGGACGTATGGCGAAAGTCGCTGCTGACGCATTGCATAAAAATTCATCTAAATGCATAATAATTTATCAGCTGCAGGCTTGTTGCCTGCTGCGCCTCTCATTCATTGGTAGCTTATGCGTAATCCTTCAAAACAAGACGACCTTATCAAGGCATTTAAAGCCTTGCTTAAAGAAGAAAAATTCAGCTCTCAGGGCGAAATCGTGCAGGCGCTGCAGGAAGATGGCTTTGAAAATATCAATCAGTSAAAAGTCTCCCGCATGCTGACAAAGTTTGGCGCGGTGCGCACGCGCAACGCGAAAATGGAGATGGTTTACTGCCTGCCCGCTGAACTGGGCGTCCCTACCGCTACCAGCRCGCTGAAAAACCTGGTGCTGGATATCGATTACAATGAAGCGCTGGTCGTGATTCATACCAGCCCGGGCGCCGCGCAGCTGATTGCCCGCCTGCTCGATTCTCTCGGCAAAGCAGAAGGAATTCTGGGTACTATCGCCGGCGATGACACCATTTTCATCACCCCGGCGCGTGCTTTTACCGTTAAGCAGCTCTATGACGCGGTACTGGTGCTGTTTGAGCAGGAGCTGTAACACTTCTTTGCCGGTGGCCAGTCTGCCGGCACCTTCTGGCGTTCAGATACCTGARGTCCTCTGTTACTTCGCCCCGCCTTTATCGCTAAAGGTTATCAGGCTGGCTGATATAGGTCAGACCTTTAAGCTCCTGTTACTCTCAGCCATATATTCTCCTGCCTGTAACCGCTCTTTCGCCCGTTTTAACTAATTTTCTCGCCAGCGTGCAGCGGCATTGACCATAAACTTTGGCACGAAAAGTTAATTTGACGCAGATCACTGTTTTTGCGAAAAAAAAGCGCTTAACGGATGAAAAATAGCCGATTTTAATAACTTAACGTTATAAAAAGGTGGCATAAGGATAAAGGATAACAACGAAACATTATTAGCGAAGTATTAATTTCCCGCGTGATTAGATCTATACTTCTTTTCGTGACGCAAATCACACTAACTAAAAAGATAAAAATCACAGACGAGGAAAATACCATGAACGTTAAAGCGGCTATCGCCACCCTAAGCATTCTTTCTGCACTCTCATTTGGCGCTTCTGCAGCAGATTCTATTTCTGCCGATCAGGCAGCGAACCTGCAGTCTGCCGGCACCATCAGCGTCAGCGGCGTGGGCGGCTCGCCAATGGATATCCACCAGCAGCTGAATGCGAAAGCCGATGCGCAGGGCGCAAAAGCGTATCGTGTTATCGAGGCTTATAACGACAACACATACCACGCTACAGCTGAACTCTATAAATAACTGTCAACCGGCGTGATACAACGCCGATGCTAATCGACGACCCGCTTACTCTGGTGTAGCTGCAGGTTGTTGATGCTAACGAGGAGATACATCATGAAAATCAAAACAACTCTTGCAACGGCTGGCCTGCTCTCTCTGTTTGCCTTTGGCGCCTCTGCGGCTCAACTGGTTACCAGTGAATCAGCACAAAATCTGCAGCCTGCTGGCAGCACCATCTCAATCAGCGGTACCGGCGGTTCACCAATGGATTATCGCGAACAGCTTTCTCAGAAAGCTGATGCGCAGGGCGCCAGTGCTTACCGCGTCATCGAAGCGCGTACCGGCGACAGCTATCATGTGACCGCCGAACTCTATAAGTAATTCCTCGTCACCCCTGACGAACCCTTTGGCCCCGCTTTGCGGGGCCCTTTTTGGGTTGTATTACTGAGCGGTAAAGCGGAGCTGGCCCTCCAGCTCCTCTTTTGCCTTTTCAAATAGCAGGATCAGTGCGCTATACCGGCGTTTCTGCCCTCTCCCCAGATTAACGAAGACAATTTCCAGCGGCAGCGGAAGCTGTTCACCGGTCATCACCCGCCAGAGATCGTCCGGATCGCGAATAGCGGCCTCGTTCAGCATAAAACGCTCGCCAAACTGACTGTAGAAGTGGGCCTGATCGACGATTTCATCAAAATCGAAACGCTCGGTTCGCATGCTGTATCCTCCTGCTAAGAGAGACCGCCCAGATGCAGCGCTTTGACTTCCAGGTACTCTTCAATACCCAGCACTGAGCCTTCGCGTCCCAGACCTGATTCTTTAATCCCGCCAAACGGCGCCACCTCAGTAGAGACCGCGCACTCATTAATACCGATCATCCCCGCTTCCAGCGCGGCAGCGACGCGGAACACCCGCTGCAGATTCTGCGTATAGAAGTAGGCAGCCAGACCATATTCGGTATCATTCGCCCGCCCGATTACCTCCTCTTCACTGCTGAAGCGGAAGCAGGCCGCAACCGGACCAAATGTCTCCTCCTGCGCCAGCATCATGCTCTCCTGCGCCCCGGCAATAACCGTGGGCTGCCAGAAATTGCCGCCCAGCGCATGCCGTTCGCCACCGGTGACAATTCGGCCACCTTTACGCACCGCATCCTGCACATGCTCTTCAACTTTTTCCAGCGCGGAGGCAGCGATCAGCGGCCCGACGATTACGCCTTCATCCATACCGTTCCCGACTTTGAGCTGATTAACCGCTTCTGCCAGCTGCGTAACAAAGCGATCGTAAATCTGCTCATGGATATAAAAACGATTCACGCTCACGCAGACCTGACCGGCATTGCGGAATTTATTGGCAATCGCACCCTGTACCGCAGCGTCAATATCCGCATCTTCAAAGACGATATATGGCGCGTTGCCGCCCAGCTCCATGGAGACCTTTTTCATCGTCTCAGCCGCATTGCGCATCAGCGTTTTGCCCACGGCAGTGGAACCGGTAAACGAGATTTTGCGCACTGCGCGTGAGGCCATGATAGCGTCGCTGATCGCCTGAGTATCGCCCGCGACGGCATTGAGCACGCCGTCCGGCACGCCAGCCTGCTGCGCCAGGGCTATCAGGGCAAACGCGCTGAGCGGTGTATTGTTCGCCGGTTTAATAATCCCGGTGCAGCCTGCGGCCAGCGCCGGCCCAAGCTTACGGGTCAGCATCGCCATCGGGAAATTCCAGGGGGTAATCGCCGCGACCACGCCAACCGGTTCACGCGTGGCCAGAATACGCGAGCCGGGTTTAGCGGGCGGAATAATCTCGCCGTTAGCGCGCTTTGCCTCTTCTGCAAACCACTGAATAAAGCTCGCGGCATACTCTACTTCGCCTTCCGCCTCTTTGACCGGCTTACCCTGCTCGGCGGTCATCAGCTCTGCAAGCCAGCGTTTGTTTTCCACGATCAGCTGATACCAGCGCATCAGGATCCCGGATCGCTCTTTGGCCGTTTTATCCCGCCAGCCGGGGAAAGCGCGCTGCGCGGCAGCGATCGCCTGTTCGGTTTCCGCTTTACCCGCTTTGGCGACGCGGGCAATCACCTCGCCGGTCGCCGGATTGGTTACGTCAAACGTCGCGGAGGCGGCATGCCATTGACCCGCAGCGAAGAAGCCGGTTTTGAAGAGTTCATGTTGCTGCAAAGAAGCGGACATCGATATTCTCCTGTCAGTATGCATCCGTCAGGAAAGTATAGATGGCAACGCGCAGCCGATTTGTGTCAGCGTGGCATAAACCCGCCGCCGCCCGGGGCGGCAGGCTTAAATCTGGATGAGGGTGTTCTGATATTTGTCCAGCATCTGCGTCAGGCGGGCGACCGGCTCCGTGACGCTGGCAGGGGCACTATAATGCGCCAGCTTCTCCTGATAGCCAGCCAGCTCCTGCAACAGCGTTTTGAACGCGTCGCGTCGCTTATCATCGCTGCTGGCTGAGATAACCCGGTCCGCGGTGTGTCGCAGCTGCCGGTGATAAGCGGAGAGCTCCGCATTGACCGGCACTTCTGCATTACGCAGCCGCTGATGACCAATAATCAGCGTCAGGGCGATACGGTATTTATCGATATCGCCCGGAAACAGATTGAGCAGCAGAAAAAGCTGCTGATAAAGCGCCGGCAGATGGTTTTCCCGGCGCCGGGCCTGATTCGTCGTCAGCGCTGCAACAGCAGCATACATCAGGCGATTCAGCAGTTTGCGGCCGGTACGCGCTTTGGATTTATCGCGAATCAGCAAAATCACCATCATGGCGACAAAGCTGCCGATCCACTGCCCCAGCGCGTTATCCAGAAACACGTTGAATTCAAACTTCATCGGGTTATCCAGCACCAGCACATTGATTGTGCCGATCAGCGCGCCCAGCGTGCCAATCTGCCGCCGCTGCACAAAGATACCGCCGACAAAGCCGAGCAGGCCGATGGCGATGCAAAGCAGCAGCGCACTCTGCTGCGTGGCAGGCAGAACCCAGGTGAAGTAGAACAACCCGAGCGGCACGGCGACCGCCATACCGTAAAAGAAATCTTTGGCCATCATCAGCGGATTGGGCATGCGCATCGCCAGTGCGGTGATCACCCCCAGCATGACCATGCAGCCGCTGCCGGAGGTCCAGCCGGTATAGAGCCAGAACAGGGCCCCCAGCGCGGTGGCGACAAAGGTGCGAATACCGTTGATCATCGCATGGTGAGTTTCAGCCGAACGGGCCTGAACGATAACCTCCCGCTGCAGGATGTTCTCTTCAAGGGCGCTGATACGGCTGTTGCATTTAATCCCTTTGATCAGCAGCAGATATTCAGTCGCTGCTCCGGTCCAGCTCGCCAGCGTGACCGGAACCGTTTTGCTGCTGTCGCTGATAACGCGACGCAGCWCTTTCATGCGCTTATGCACCTCACCGGCGCTGTTTGCCTCTTTTTCCAGCAGCAGCCGGAACTGCGGCGGAATATAGTCGGGCCGGGAGTTCTGGATAAGAAACGTCTCAGCGGCCTGCGTAATCWGCGTCAGCGACAGCGTATTAAGCATCTTCAGCCGGCGACTGCTGTTCTGCCAGCGAGATGACTCCATCATCAGCTGGCTGCGCATGCCGTTCAGGGCTGTGGTGCGGCGTACCAGCGCGCTCCAGGCTTTATCCACCTCATCTTTATCTTCATGCGCAACGCAGAGCTGCAGCAGTTTGTAGTGCGCCACCAGCAGCGCATCCACTTCGGCATCAATCACTTTTTTAATGGAGCGCGGTGAAAACAGCATGTCTGCCAGAATCGCACACAGGATCCCGAGCACAATTTCGCTGCAGCGCTCAACGGCAAACTGGGGGGCGAGCGTCAGCCCGCCCGTTGCGTCAGCGGTTACAACGATAATCAGTGCCGTATAGCCTGCCAGCCCAAGCGCATAGGAGTTTTCGACTTTGATCAGCGAAGAGATCCAGACGCAGAAACCGGCCCACATGCAGCACAGCAGCAACATCACTACCGGCGCACGCACGGTGGTGATCATGATAGTCAGCGCAGCGATACAGCCGATAAAGGTGCCGATAATGCGCAACACGCCGCGATAGCGCAGCGCGCCGGAGTAGGGATCGCCGCCGGCCGCAAAGGCGGTACCGCCAGCGACAATACCGGCCGTCATCACCGCCCAGCGCGGCGTTTCCAGATGAAAGTGAAAGCCAATCATCAGCGCGGCCACCAGCGCAAACGTCAGCTTGATCGGGAAACGCAAAAACTCAATCATCACGCCCCCGCTTAACCAAACTCACGCAGGCGATTGAAGAATTGCGCCAGCGGCGAGGCGTTGGTCTGCCGATCCTGCTCACCGGTGATCACCACGGTCGCGGTTGTGCCTGCCGGGAAGCGGTTGCCAGGCTGGGCATCAAGACGGATACGCACCGGCACGCGCTGCGCCAGGCGCACCCACTCCAGATTAGAGTCCACCGTTGCCATACCTTTATTATCAATGCTGCTGCTGCTGTTGGTCACCCCGGCAGCCACGCTGTCCACCGTGCCGCGTAACACGGTATTGCTGCCCAGCGGCGTGACTTCAGCGCGAAAGCCCGGACGCACGCCGCTGAGTTTGGTCTCTTCCATATAAGCCAGCACGTAGAAAGAGTGCTGCTGTACCAGCGCGACCGCCACGGAGCCGCGCGTAATGAACTCACCCTCATAGACATTGAGGTTGGTCACCCAGCCATCAGAGGGGGCTTTGATCGTGGTACGGTCGAGATCGATAACCGCCAGATCGCGGGTAGCGATCGATTTCGCCAGCTGATGTTCACTGGTCTGCAGATCGCTGTTAGCCTGTTCAATCGCCTCACGCGACATCGCGCTGGTACCGAGCTGATTACGGCGTCCCGCCTCGCGGCGTTTTTCACTCACCAGCGCCTGATAGTAGTCCACGTCTGCCTGCGCCTGCGCCAGCGCTTTCTGATAGCGCGGCCGGTCGACGATAAACAGCGTATCGCCCTTTTTCACCAGCTGGTTATCATGTACCGGCACGTCGGTGATCAGACCGGTGACATCAGGTGCGATAGCCACCACATCCGCAGAGAATTTAGCATCGCGTGTCCACGGGGATTCGGTGTAGAACACCCAGGCGCGGAAGACAATCACGACGGCGATGATAACCAGCAGGAGCGTAATCGCGTAACGCGCGATTTTTCTTATGAGCGCTTTCACTTAAAACCTCAGATGAATAGACGGGATACAAGATAAAACACACAGCAATACAGGGCCGTGTTAAACAGGGCCGGATGCCAGACCAGATCGTAGATCCCGCTTGGCGTCAGCACACGTTTCACCAGCCAGAACAGCGCCAGCGAAACCAGTAGTTCAATGAAGATGGGCGGGAAAGATAGCCCGAATACGACAAATACCGGAAGCACACTCATTTCGGTTCCTTAGTTCGACCTTGCCGGGATCGCACCGCTTTTACCCCCACGCTGTGCCGCACCGGGAATGGTTAAGCAGGCAGCAGAAAAATGGCAGTAACCTTCAGGCCGCCCTGCGCTAATCATAGCGTATCATCAGCCTGTCTGGTCCGTAACGGAATGCAGTGCATAAACCCAGCGCGCGTATAATAACGTTCCTGACTATATGTTTTCTACAAATCGTGACATAAATCACTTTTTAATCCGAATAAATAATCGCACGACTTAGCGCGATGTCTGTTTTTGCCAAAGTGGCTGAATCGGAGGCATTTATAGCTGACGCAGCCACAAAAAAGGCTGCCCGTAGGCAGCCCTTATAGTGACAGAGGTTCAGCACCTCAGGCGGTGCCGCCTACGGTGATTTTGTCCAGCTTCAGCGTCGGCTGGCCCACGCCAACCGGGACGCTCTGTCCCTCTTTACCGCATACGCCGACGCCTTTATCCAGCGCCAGATCGTTACCGACCATTGAGATTTGCTGCATCGCTTCAATGCCGGAACCAATCAGCGTAGCGCCTTTGACCGSCCGGGTAACTTTACCCTTCTCAATCAGATACGCCTCTGAGGTAGAGAAGACAAATTTGCCCGAGGTGATATCGACCTGACCACCGCCGAAGTTAGMCGCATAGAGGCCATATTCCACGCTTTCGATGATCTCCTGCGGCGTGGACTTGCCCGCCAGCATGTAGGTATTAGTCATGCGCGGCATCGGCAGATGCGCATACGATTCGCGCCGGCCGTTACCGGTTGGCGGCACACCCATCAGGCGGGCGTTAAGCTTATCCTGGATATAGCCCTTCAGGACGCCATTTTCGATCAGCATATTGTACTGACCCGGAACGCCCTCATCATCCACCGCCAGCGAGCCACGCAGCCCCTCCAGCGTGCCATCATCCACCACGGTGCAGAGTTCCGAAGCAACCAGCTGCCCCATCTTGCCGCTGAATACCGACGTTTCACGACGGTTAAAGTCGCCCTCAAGGCCATGTCCTACCGCTTCGTGCAGCAGCACACCCGGCCAGCCAGCGCCCAGCACGACCGGCAGCGCGCCAGCTGGGGCTGCAACTGCAGAGAGGTTAACCAGCGCCATACGCACCGCTTCGCGCGCCCAGGCGTCAGCCCGGACGTCACCGCTCTCATCGGCGAGGAAAAATTCATAGCCGGTACGCGCGCCGCCGCCGCTTGAGCCGCGCTCGCGCTTGCCCTGATCTTCCACCTGCACGCTGATTGACAGACGCACCAGCGGACGAATATCGGCTGCCAGCGTCCCATCGGTTGCCGCAACCAGCACCTGTTCATAAACGCCGCTCAGGCTGGCATTGACCTCCTGTACGCGCGGGTCGGCCGCGCGCGCCACGCGGTCCACGCGATGCAGCAGGGCGATTTTATCTTCGCGCGTCAGGCTATCGAGCGGGTTAACCGGCGCATAGAGCGAACGTTGCATTACTGCCTGCAGCGTATGTGCGGTGCCATTGCCCTGCTCGCGTACGATACTGCGCGCGGCTTCTGAAGACTGCCGTAGCGCATTCAGGGTGATCTGGTCTGCATAAGCGAAGCCGGTTTTTTCACCGCTTACGGCACGTACGCCAACGCCCTGATCGATATGGTAGGAGCCATCTTTAATAATTTTATCTTCCAGCACCCAGGATTCATGGAAGCTGGACTGAAAATAGAGATCGGCATAATCCAGACGACGTTCTGAAAGCTGCCCTAACAGGGAATGGAGGTCCTGCTGATTAATGCTGTTCGCAGCTAGTAACTGCTCACTTACCAGATTCAGAGTCATCGTTTCTCACTCATTATGTGCTCAGATAGTCATAGCCTGCGGCAATTCCCCGACGGCGTCAAATTCACTTGCTGCCGGCGTCGCGCGCTTTGCGCAGCACTTCACTGATTTCCGGTTTATCCAGCGGGCCACTGATGTGATAGCGCAGCAGGGAAATCTTGTTCCAGAGCGGTCCCAGTACCTTGCTGGCGGCAAAAACGGCGGCGCCAACCACCGGATTGATCGCAAACGCCGTTGCCACACCGACCGACGCGGAGATCTCCGGCGCCACGACCGCTTCCATATCGATCTTCCGCTGTACCAGATCGATCCGGCCCTGCATCGCGATATCTGCCTCCAGCCCATCTACCAGCAGGTTATCGGTGCGCATGACGCCGTTTTCGATCCAGGCGGTGCCGTTGATTGAATCAAAATAGAAGCCATCGCTGAAGGTATCGCTGAAATCCAGACGCAGTTTGCGCAGCAGCGCATCAAAACTGACCAGACGCAGCAGCTGTCCTGCCCGTCCGGTATTGACATCGGCGATCTCTCCTTTGCCAAAGTGCGTTTTCAGCGTGCCGCTCAGCGACGCCTCAGCAGGCTGCCAGGGCGCGGCGCGCCAGTGCAGGTCATAATCCACGTTAAACGGCGCATCGCGCAGCGGCGTGTTCATACCGAACCAGTTAGTGGCGTCATTAATATTGCTGCCGCTCAGGCGTCCCTTCAGCGAGGTGCGCAGATTGCCCGGTGAATTAACCCATTCGCCACTGATGCTGAGCCGGGCGCTGCCGCTGTCCACAATCCCGTTAGTGAGTGCTAACGTCTCTCCGCGCGGCGTCAGCGTCGCAGCCATCCGGCCGAACTTCTGTCCGCGCAACCAGCACTCATCGCAGTTAAGCTGCAGCGCAGGCCACTGGCTGAAATCGATGCCGCTGTCGCCGCTGAACGGTGATGACGCCTGCTTGCTGCCGGTCTCTTTCCATTGCGGGTTGTAATAAAGGTAGTTCAGATTGATGCGCCACGGTGCACGCTGCGCTGTTGTCAGCGTGCCGCGCGCTTCACGACTCTCCAGCTTCAGCTGCGCATCACCGCCCGTGCCCTGCAGCAGAGTGGCGCTGAGATCGTGCCACTGCTGTCCGCCCAGCGTCAGGGCTGGCGTATGCAGCGTGACGTCGCCCGGTAAGCCGACCCCACCCACCTGCGTGGCGCCCTCTCCGCTGCCGCCCGCTCCGGCCAGTACACCGAGCCAGGCCTCCCCATCCAGCGGCGGCAGGTTTAATACCATACCGCGCTGCGCCGGCAGCGCCGGCGTTGCCGTGGTCTGGTTCTGCCAGATGCCGCGTTCGACGCGCAGCTGCGGCTCCAGCAGCCAGCGGCTGTTAAAGCGGTGCATCTCGCCCACGCTGCCGCTGAGCATAAAGCCGTTCAGATCGCCTTTCGCCTTAACCGTCACCGGCAGCGTCTCACCGGCAGACTTTGTCAGCGGCGCAGGTAAGTGACTGCTTACTGCTTTGCCATCGCCCCTGAGATCGACGCTGTAGGTCGCGCCTCCGCTATGCGGCAGCGTAATATCCACATCGCCCTGCCAGGCGAGTGAACCGCTGAGCTGACGCGCTACCGCCGCTGGCATCACGCTGAGACGCGCGGGCTGCCAGTCGCCCAGCAGGCGGACGTTAACGCCAAAATCCTGCGGATTCTCCTGCGTGCTGAAGGTCACGCCCAGCGGCTGACCAAACCAGTTTGCCTGCATCTCTTCGCTTTCAAGGTTGCCGTTGTTATAGCGGAAACGTCCTGTCAGCTGCGTCAGCGTGCTCTTCAGCGGTTTAATATGCAGCGTGTTGTTATTCATAACCACGTTGCCGCTGGCGTGTACCTGTTCGCCATCCAGCGGGATCTCCAGGTTGAGCGTGCTTTTTACATTGCCCCCAACCTGCAGCTGCTGCAGCGCAGCGCCGAGCGACGATTTCAGCGGCGTCTCATTAAAGTAGGCCCCGATATCCTCTCCCTGCCCGCTCAGGTCGCCAGCGATCAGCAGTTTCTCTTTAAGATAATCCGGAATAACGGCCGTGACGTTACGCGCCCCGACCTTGCCCAGGCGCGCCTTATCGGCGCGCATCCACAGGCCGTCATTCACAAAATCGAGATCGATATCCAGATTCTGCAGGGCTGGCCAGCCCGGCTGAAAGCGAAACGCGGCGTTGCGCAGCGGCACCTGAACTTCAAACATGCCATCGTTATGCTTAAACGGGAACAGGCGCGGATCGCCGGCGAACAGCAGCGTGGCGTTATCCGTCTCCCCGCCTTTTATCGCTTCGCTCAGGTAGTGCGTCAGGTTATGCCCCATCAGCGGTTCCGGCAGATAGCGCCAGGCATCACCCGCGTCGGTTACGCGAATGCCGGCCAGAATATCGAGCCGTGGTGCAGTGTCACTGTTTTGCTGATAGCGAAAATCACCGCGCGCCCAGAGCGATCGCGCCTGCACATCCAGCTGATGTCCGGCCAGCGTCAGGCCATGACGGTCGCGCAGCCAGCTCAGCTGGCCACTCAGCTGATGAATATCCAGCGGCGCCTGGAACATATCACCATAGGGCACTTCAGCCTGCCCCATGCTGAGATCAACCTGACCATTGCTTACGCTGCCGCTGGCGCGCCCGCTGAGATTGCTGATGCCCGGCAGCAGCTTCCAGTTATGCCATGCCAGATCGCGCCACGTTGCCTGCAGTCGCGTCTGCTCCGGCTGCGCCAGCGGAATATCCAGTGCCAGCGTATCGATATAACCGCGCGGCTGCAGCGCACGCCAGGTATCCAGCAGCGTCGGCGAGAGCGGGCCAATCAGCGGCACCAGCGGTGCAAACCGCTGCAGGTCCAGCCGGGTAGCACGCACGCGGATCTCCGCTGCCGCTTTATCCTCAGGCTGCCACAGCAGCGCAATCCGGCCGGGCGCCCAGGCCACGCCATCGGTGCTGAGCCGGGTCTGCGGTATGTTCAGGCTCCAGCCGTCGCGCGAGCGCGCCAGGTGCGCGGTCAGTCCGTCAATCTGCAGCTGATGGTCGCGCTGCTCGCCGCGCCAGCGCGCCCCACCCTGTTTAATCAGCACATCACCCGCATAGAGTTCGCCATCGCGCAGGCTGGCCCACGCCGCCAGGCTGATACGCACGCTCTCCAGACTGGTGTTATCACGCAGCCAGCGGCCAATCCAGGGGCGCACATCCACATCGTCTGCCTGCATCCAGATGCGACCGTCGTTCAGCAGGCCACGGGTATCATTTAAGTCCAGCCTGACCTGCACAACACCATGCTGGCCGGTAAAACTGCTGAGGCTGACCTCGCCTTCAGCACGATGCCGGCTGGCTTCATTCAGCCAGGTGAGGCGCGGTATCGCCAGCTCGGCATGCTGGCCTGAAGGCGTCAGAAAGCGGATAGTGCTGTCGCGCAAATCGAAGTGATCGAACTGGCGCAGGAAGAGGTCGTTGATCTGAGCAGGCTTGATGCTGGTGGTATCGCTGTCGCGGGCAAACAGCGGCCGCTCCGTCGCCAGACGCAGCTGCCAGAAGGTGAGATCGCGGAACTGCCAGCGCCAGTGCAGCAGCGACTGCCAGACATCCAGCGCAAGAGTGACGCGGCCAATGTGCAGTTCGCCATCCTGCTTCATATCAATGCGCAGATCGCGTACCTGCAGCGTCGGGCCAAAATTCTGCCACGTTCCCTGCAGTTCGCTGGCGTCTGCAGTGACGCCGCTGATGCGTGAAACCGTCTGCAGAATGTCGCTGCGATAGCTGTTGAGATGCGGCATCACCAGACGCAGCCCGCTCACCAGCAGCGCCACAATGACAATCACTGTGGCGATCAGCAGTAACAAAATCCCTGGCAACCGCCTCACACATCTCTCCTTGCTGGTCACTGGATAATAACGTCTGGCCGCAGGCCTTACATCATGACGACGTCAAACTGCTCCTGAGTATAGAGCGGTTCAACCTGAACTTTGACCTGTTTGCCGACAAAGATTTCGACTTCGGCCAGCGCATGCGACTCATCTGTTTTCAGCGCTTCGCCTACTGCCGGCGAGACGTAAACCAGAAAGCGGTCGGAGTCATAGGCGTGATGCACACGTACGATTTCACGCATAATTTCATAGCAGACGGTCTCTACCGTTTTCAGCGAGCCGCGTCCTTTACACACCGGGCAGTCGGCACAGAGCACATGCTCAATGCTTTCTCGCGTTCTTTTACGGGTCATTTCCACCAGGCCCAGCGCTGAAAAGCCATGGATACCGGTTTTAACCCGATCTTTACTCAGCGCACTCTCCAGCGAATGCAGCACGCGACGGCGGTGATCGTCATTACTCATGTCGATAAAATCGATAATGATAATACCGCCGAGGTTACGTAACCGCAGCTGACGGGCAATAGCCTGCGTCGCTTCGATATTGGTATTAAATATGGTTTCATCCAGGTTACGGTGGCCAACAAACGCCCCGGTGTTGATATCTACCGTGGTCATCGCCTCCGTCTGATCGATAATCAGGTAGCCACCCGATTTAAGCTCGACCTTGCGCTCCAGCGAACGCTGAATTTCATTTTCTACATCATAGAGATCGAAAATAGGCTGCTTGCCGCTGTAATGCTCCAGCTTGCCCGCCATTTCGGGAATATATTCGCTGGTAAATTCCACCAGCAGATCGCAGGTCAGACGCGAATCGACGCGAATGCGATCCAGCGCGGCGCCGGCAAAATCGCGCAGCACACGCTGCGCCAGCGCCAGTTCACCATAGAGCAGGCAGCGCGTCTGATTACGCTTTTTGCGCTCGCTGACTTTTGTCCACAGGCGTTTAAGAAACGCCGCATCCTGCGCCAGCTCTTCTGCGCCAATGCCTTCCGCAGCGGTACGAATAATAAAACCGCCCAGATCGTCACAGTAGGCAGCGACGACCGCTTTCAGTCGCTCGCGTTCCGCCTCACTTTCAATACGCTGTGAAACACCCACGTGTGATGCGCCGGGCATGAAAACCAGATAACGGGACGGCAGTGTGATATCGGTGGTCAGGCGTGCGCCCTTGGTGCCGAGCGGATCTTTCACTACCTGCACCATCAGATCCTGTCCCTGGCGTACCAGCTCGGCGATGTCGCGTACAACAAAATTTTTCTTTTCATCGCCGGCAACACACTCGGTGTGCGGCATGATGTCGGAGGCGTGCAGAAAGGCGGCTTTATCCATGCCAATATCGACAAAGGCGGCCTGCATACCCGGCAGCACGCGGCTGACCCGGCCTTTGTAGATGTTGCCAACAATGCCGCGTCGCGCTTCGCGCTCAATATGAATTTCCTGCAAAATGCCGCCATCAATATAGGCAACGCGCGTTTCCGAAGGTGTCACATTTACCAGCAGTTCAGCCGTCATTCTGTCCCCTTAATGCACGCAGCGACTGAAAATGGCTCAGCAGCTCTGTGGTTTCCACCAGCGGTAGTCCCACTACGGCGTAGTAGCTGCCATTAATCGTGCGCACGAAATTACCGCCCAGACCCTGAATGCCATAGGCGCCCGCCTTATCCATCGGTTCGCCACTGGCGATATAGTGCGCGATTTCATCAGCGGTCACGTTGCGGAAGGTCACATCGGTAAGCACCAGGCAATCCAGCAGCGTCTCGCTGTCAGCCAGCGCTATCGCGGTCATCACCTGATGCGTCTGTCCGGAGAGCCTTGCCAGCATCTCTGCGGCGTGTTCTGCATCACGCGGTTTTTCCAGTACGTCACCATTCYGCACCACAATCGTGTCCGCGCCCAGTACCGGCAGATCCCGGGGCGCCATAGCGACACCGGCGCGGGCTTTATCCGCCGCCAGTCGGCGAACGTAATGTTCAGCCGCTTCGTCGGGCTGACGCTGCTCTTCGGTATGGGTTAACAGACGCTCAAACTGCAGCCCAAGCTGCGTAAGCAGCTCGCGCCGGCGGGGCGAGCCGGAAGCCAGATACAGGGTAATCATTGTGTTCCTTACTGAACGGCAAACTGCCGGCGGATCTTTCTCATCAATAAGAATAGCCAGGGCCAGAGGATGCCGTCGACCACGCTACTCCAGAAAATTTCTGGCCGGAATGAGACGTCTATGACCAGGAATTCAGCCCAAAAAACAATGACATCTACTGCCAGTGAAAGAACCATAACCATTAACGCCTGCTGCCACAATGCGAGGTTGCGGAACAGCTGGAATTTAAAGGCGACCAGGTAGGCGATGATACTGAAGGCCAGCGCGCGTACGCCCAGCGTGGAGCCGGCAATCAGATCCATAACGGCACCGAGAAAGAATCCGGTGCCGACGTTGACCCGATGCGGCAGCGCCA
The DNA here is from genome assembly GCA_002939445.1 of Pantoea sp. BRM17. Taxonomy (GTDB): domain Bacteria; phylum Pseudomonadota; class Gammaproteobacteria; order Enterobacterales; family Enterobacteriaceae; genus Pantoea. The sequence continues at coordinate 449,373 of PEFU01000002.1, forward strand.
GCACCCAGTAGATCAGAATAAGCAGCAGCCACGACGGCCGGAACATATAGAACTGCTCCGGCCACGGCATGATTTGCAGAATTAATGCCAGCAGAAAAGAGAGCCAGATTACCCACCGTCCCTGACTGCGATATCGGCTCAAGGCTGGCCCCCACGCGTGTTCGCCGGCGTGCTCTGCGCACTCCCGCTGGCCGCAGAAGATGGCGGTCCCATCTGCTGACTCTGCTGCATCCCCGCGGGCGCTGGCGGCCCCATTTCACCCGCCGGTGGCAGCACCTGAGGCATCATCTGCATCAGACGCTCGTTCGCTACGCGATGTACCTCATCCGGTGCCATCGGCATATCGCCATTTTTATCTGCTCCCCACAGCAGCAGCAGGTAGCGCAGACGCTGCAGCCCGGCAGTCGGACGCGCCTGAATGACCGTATAGGCTCGCTGGGTATCTACTTTGACTGACGACACGACGCCGACCGGATAACCTTCCGGGAACCGGCCGCCGAGGCCGGATGTCACCAGCACGTCGCCGACGCGAATATCAGTATTGCCTGGCAGATGCTCCAGCTGCAGATCTTCGCTGCAGCCGTTACCGGCAGCAATAACGCGAATATCGTTACGCAGCACCTGAATCGGCAGCGCGTGAGAGGCGTCGCAGATCAGCAGCACGCGGCTGGTCAGCTGGCCAACGGCCACCACCTGCCCGACAACGCCTTTATCGCTGATCACCGGCTGACCTTCGTAAACGCCGTTTACGCTGCCCTTATCGATCACCACCTGATCGGTATAAGGATCGGTGCCGGTTGAGATCACCTGCGTCACCATTTTGTGCTCATCCTGACGCAGCGGCGATCCAAGCAGCTCGCGCAGGCGGGCATTTTCCTGCTTATATTGCCCCAGCATCAGCAGATCGCTGTTTTTCAGGAAAAGCTCGCGGCGCAGCGCTTTGTTCTCCAGCTCCAGCTGCTGACGGGATGCCAGCGTATCCGACACGCCGTCAAGCAGCTGTCGCGGGCCGTTGGCCAGAAAATAAAATGGGCTGACTGACGTGTCCAGATAGTTGCGGATCCGGGAGAAAGTACTTACGCGGCTGTCGGCGATGATAATCGCAATTGCCACGATAACGGCCAGAAAGAGACGCAACTGCAGGGAAGGCCCCCTGCTAAAAATCGGCTTCATAAATTCTGCGAATTCCTCGACATCAGGGAAGAAGCACCAGTCCGCAGACCCGCGCCTCCAGGGCTGGACGCACTATGCCGTCATACGCAGCCGCGCCATTTACCCATGCCTGAACCGCCGCTGCATAATACAACGCTGCGTGCGGTTCAGTTTATGATGAGTATTGTCGCGATTCCCTGCGCAATATGACCATGGTCGCAGCCAGTGAGGAATTACTCCTCGCTGAACAGATCGCCACCATGCATGTCGATCATCTCCAGCGCTTTACCGCCGCCACGCGCTACGCAGGTCAGCGGATCTTCCGCTACCACGACCGGAATACCTGTCTCTTCCATCAGCAGGCGATCCAGATTACGCAGCAGTGCGCCACCGCCGGTCAGCACCATGCCACGCTCTGAAATATCAGAAGCGAGCTCTGGCGGACACTGCTCCAGCGCAACCATAACTGCGCTGACGATGCCGGTCAGCGGCTCCTGCAGCGCTTCAAGAATTTCATTTGAGTTCAGCGTAAAGCCACGCGGCACGCCTTCTGCAAGGTTACGGCCGCGCACTTCGATTTCGCGCACTTCGTCGCCCGGATAGGCTGAACCGATTTCATGCTTGATACGTTCTGCGGTGGCTTCACCAATCAATGAACCGTAATTGCGGCGCACGTAATTGATGATAGCTTCATCAAAGCGATCGCCACCGATACGTACAGAAGAGGAGTAGACCACGCCGTTCAGGGAGATCACGGCGACTTCAGTCGTACCGCCACCGATATCCACGACCATAGAACCGGTTGCTTCAGAGACCGGCAGGCCGGCACCGATAGCCGCAGCCATCGGCTCTTCAATCAGGAATACTTCGCGTGCCCCTGCGCCCTGCGCAGATTCACGGATAGCGCGACGCTCAACCTGGGTCGCGCCGACCGGTACACACACCAGTACGCGCGGACTCGGGCGCATAAAGCTGTTGCTGTGTACCTGCTTAATAAAGTGCTGGAGCATTTTTTCAGTCACGAAGAAGTCGGCAATCACGCCATCTTTCATCGGACGAATAGCGGCAATGTTGCCCGGCGTACGGCCAAGCATCTGCTTTGCGTCATGACCAACAGCCGCTACGCTCTTTGGGGAGCCGGCGCGGTCCTGACGGATAGCAACCACTGAAGGCTCGTTCAGCACGATGCCCTGTCCTTTTACATAAATCAGGGTATTCGCAGTACCCAGGTCAATGGACAAGTCATTGGAAAACATGCCGCGAAATTTTTTAAACATACTAAGGGATAATCCTGCAAGCTGGGGGCGGAAAATAAAATCCGCTTACTCTACCAACCACACGAAGCCGCTACAAGGCGCAAAAACGTTCGGCTAAGGTGAAAAAATAGACCGTATACTTTTTCCGGCCGGTACTGTTCGCTACTGGCAGCGCCAGATAGCGCTAAACGGCCCTCTTTAACGCAAATTGCCCGGACCTGCGGCGGGGTTATCGACATAAAATTTAACATTTCATGCCTCTGGCTCTGCCCGCTCCCGCTGGTTAATGCCAGAAAAACATCGCTTGCCGGGACAAACCCTGCCAGCGCATCAAATACGGTAACGTTGCGAGTGTTTTTTAACGTTACTGTTAACGGGTAAGGAAGGCGCAAACAGATCGCCCTGCCCGCCCGATACCCCAAGCGCAGTCAGGGTTTGCCATTCAGCCCGGGTACGCACGCCAGCAGCAAAAACATAGCTGGAGGTGGATTTACATACTTCCAGCAGGCTTTGCACAAAAAGCTGATTCTCTGTGCGGCGATCGATATTGCGTACTAATCCCGGATCCAGCTTAATCACATCAACAGGAAGCTGGCGGATGTAGGCGCTACTGACCACCGTCATTCCCGCCTGATCAACTGCGATACGACAGCCAAACGTGGTGAGCATGTGAAAAACCGGCAGCAAACGATTGATGTGTTGACACACATCCGCCTCGGCAAGTTCAAATAAAAATCGCCGGCGCTGGGATTTATTACACTGCAGCAGCAATTTTTGCAGCCAGCGCTGGAACGGGCGCTGCAGCAGTGAATCGATACTTACCGGCAGCGCCAGCGTCTCATCCGGCCACACTTCTGTCAGCGCGGCGATGCGCGTCACCAGCTGGCGATCCCAGCTGTCAGTGAGCCCCAGCTGCATAACCAGCGGCATAAACTCGGCGGCAACCACTTCTTTATCACCATCAAATATGCGCGCCAGCATCTCACGGTGGTGAACTTTACCATCCAGCAGTACCGCAGGCTTTTGATAAAGACGGGGACCACCGCGATTGAGCGTATTCTCCAGCAGCGTACGCCAGCGCACGCTGCCGCGGCCCATCTCCAGCGGATTACCCTCGCCCACCGACCAGGTATTGCCTCCCTGCAGCACGGCGCGCCGCGTGGCCAGCTCTACGCTCTCCATCACCTGCAGTACGCTCTGTCCGCTGCACCAGGCGTTGATGCCGATATGGATTAAATCATCACGATCCACCCTGCGCATCGGCGGCAGCGAGTCCACCGCATTGATGAGCTGCTCGGCGATGCTGTTTGCCTCTTTCAGCGTCCGGTGCGGCAGCAATACGGCAAAATCGCTGCGAAAATAGCGTGCCAGCAGCGCCCCCGGATAGCGCAGCACAAACGTAGAAAACATATTGATAATATCAAACAGGTACTCTTCGGCCAGCGTCGGACCAATTATCTCATGCAGATTGTCGAAGTCAGGCAGGCGGATCATCATTACCACGCCATGCGTACCAACATCCTCCTGATCCTCCAGCAGCGTCGCCAGCTGGTTATCAAAAAAGAGGCGATTGTTGAGACCCGTGCGCGCATCCTGAGCCGCAAACGTGCGGATCAGCGTATCGATTCGCAGACGCTGCTCCCCCGCTTCCTGCAGATCGCTGAGCAGCGTATCCAGCGCGCGGCTGGCTTTGGCCGGCCATTCAGTGGTGCCCGGGACGCGGGCGATTCGCTCGCCGGCAATAATGCGTTCCGCGCGCGCCTCCAGCCGATCCATATTGCGCCAGCGGCGATTAAGCCAGTGGTGCGTCATCGCCAGCAGCGCCGCCATAATGGCAACCACGCTCAGCAGCACCACCAGCGTATAGGCGCCGGTAAAGGAGCGGAACCAGGTTTTTGCCGGATCGAGAACCACGACGCGCAGTTGCATCTCGGGCGCATGCACCAGGGGCAGCTCAAACTGGATAAACCGGTTAGGCTCATCTTCCAGCATCGGATTCTCATGGCGGGTAAGACGGAATACTTCGCCTTCGTCATTAAGCAGCGTGACCTGCTCAGCGTTGATCACCGGCATCAGCCGCGTCAGCCACTGTTCAACCTCCTGCGGCGACTGAGTCATCAGCGCTTTGTCGACTTCGGTCGCCAGCGTATCGATACGGCTCTCAACGCGCTCCTGCGACAGCCAGATAAAACTAAAAGCGCAGCCTACCAGCATCAGTAACATTGCCAGTAAGCTTAATAATGTAATAAACGCAGAAAACTTCGTTGTTAATCGCATCCCTGTGCCTGTACCACTGCGGTTATAAACGGGCAGCCAGCCTGTGCGTCATTCAGCTGACGCAATCCTGAGCAAAGTACCATAAATAGCTGTCTGAATCAGCGCCAATGCTCCGGCAAGCACGCTGTCGCGCGAGTATAACGGTAAAGTCACGGCGCCTGACTGCCGGGCGGTCTTTTTCGTCCTATTCTCAACAGAGGCTGTCTGCCAGGAAATTTCATATTTTCCCCGGCAAAGTGGCATCGCCGATGGGGTTTACGCATCTTACTGATCACTGCTTATCTGCCGGAGAAGACCATGAAGTTCAAGCACGCTCTCACTGAAGCTGATGTTACCCCGGAAAACATCTTTGCGCTGCGCCGGCGTCAGGTGCTGAAGGCGCTGGGCATTGGCGCTGCCGCCGCAACGCTGCCGGGTAGCGCGCGGGCGGACATTCTGAGCTGGTTTAAAGGAAACGATCGTCCGCCGGCACCGGCAGGACGCGATTTGACGTTCACCAAACCCGCACAGTGGCAGGCGGATCTCCCCCTGACGCCTTACGATAAGGTCGCGGGCTACAATAACTTTTATGAGTTTGGCCTGGATAAGGCCGATCCCGCGGCCAACGCCGGCTCACTAAAGACTGAACCCTGGCAGCTGCGTATTGAAGGTGAAGTGGCTAAGCCCATGACGCTGGATATGGATGACATTTTTAAACGCTTTGCCATGGAGCAGCGTATCTACCGTATGCGTTGCGTCGAAGCCTGGTCAATGGTCGTGCCCTGGGTGGGCTTTGAACTCAGTAAGCTGCTGAAGCTGGCTGAACCCACCAGCAACGCACGCTATGTGGCGTTTCAGACGCTCTACGACCCTGAGCAGATGCCAGGCCAGAAAGATCGCTTTATTGGCGGCGGGCTCGACTATCCCTATGTTGAAGGATTGCGGCTGGATGAAGCGATGCATCCGCTGACGCTGCTCAGCACCGGTGTCTATGGCAAAGCGCTGCCGCCGCAGAATGGTGCCCCGATACGCCTGACGGTGCCGTGGAAATATGGTTTCAAAGGCATTAAGTCGATTGTGAAAATCACCCTGACCGCTGAACAGCCGCCGACCACCTGGAGCCAGATTGCCGCCAGCGAATATGGGTTTTACGCCAATGTGAACCCGCATGTTGATCATCCGCGCTGGTCACAGGCGACAGAGCGTTTTATCGGCGCGGGCGGCCTGCTCAACGTAGAGCGGCAGCCTACGCTGCTGTTTAACGGTTATGCACGTGAGGTTGCGTCACTCTATCGCGGGCTCGATCTGCGGGAGAATTTTTAAATGCGACTGACCCTGAGACAGGTTACCTGGCTTAAAGTGGTGCTGCACCTGGCCGCCCTGCTGCCGCTGGTCTATCTGGTGCTTTCGGCTGCTCAGGGCTGGCTGAGCGCCGATCCGGCCAAAGATATTCAGCACTTTACCGGCAGAATGGCGCTGAAGCTGTTGCTGGCAACGCTGCTGGTCAGTCCGCTGACGCGCTACCTGAAACAGCCACTGCTGATTCGCACCCGCCGGATGCTGGGACTCTGGTGCTTTGCCTGGGCCACGCTACATCTGATCAGCTACTGGCTGCTGGAGCTGGGCTTTACGCATCTGCGTCTGCTCGGCAGTGAAATTTTCGCCCGCCCCTATCTGCTGCTGGGTATGATCAGTTGGGTAGTGCTATGTGCGCTGGCAATAACCTCGTTTCAGCGCGCGCAGCGCAAACTGGGCAGACGCTGGCAAACGCTGCATAACGCTATCTATCTGGTAGCGATCCTCGTTCCCATTCACTATCTCTGGTCAGTCAAAGTCCTGTCACCACAGCCGTGGCTCTATGCGCTGGCAGCCGCACTGCTGCTGGCGTGGCGCTACAAAAAGTTACGCAAAAGCTTCAGCCGCTGATTTTCCTGAGGTTGTTTTCTCCCCCCGCTTTCTGTTAAAACGTGTGGCCTTCGGGCCGCACCGGATCAACTTCGCAGATAAGACCAGTATTTTGCTGCGAATTGTCCCGAAACGGATATAATGCCCGGCTTTATTGCAAGCAAACCCTTCTTTTTCACTCTCAAGGGTGACAAATGAAGGATGTCGCGGTATTTTACGCGATGCCCTAATGATTGCAGGAGATAGCCGCAAGATGGCGCATAAATTTCACATACTGTTGTTGAACGGTCCCAACCTGAATTTGCTGGGAACGCGCGAGCCTGACAAGTATGGTCATGCCACGCTGGCTGATATCGTCAGCGATCTGGTGCAGCAGGCTGACCAGCACCATGTGAAATTGAGTCATTTGCAATCGAACGCAGAATATCAGCTGATCGATCGTATTCACGCCGCGCGCAGCGATGTGGATTACATCATCATCAATCCGGCTGCGTTCACGCACACCAGCGTTGCGCTGCGTGATGCTTTGCTGGCGGTAAGCATACCTTTTATTGAGGTGCATCTCTCCAACGTGCATGCACGCGAGCCGTTCCGGCACCACTCCTATCTTTCCGATGTATCTGCCGGCGTCATTTGTGGACTTGGCGCGGATGGGTACGCGTGGGCTTTACAAACGGCGATAAAACGCCTGTCACATTCCAATTAAACAGAGTACGGAACCACACTCATGGATATTCGTAAAATTAAGAAACTGATCGAACTGGTTGAAGAGTCCGGCATTGCTGAGCTGGAAATCTCTGAAGGCGAAGAGTCAGTTCGCATCAGCCGTTCACCTGCCAATGTCGGTTATCCTATGATGCAGCAGGCTTATGCTGCACCTGCTCCGCAGCCTGCACTGGCCGCTGCCGTTGCGCCGGTTGCTGCCGCTCCGGTTGAAGCAGCTAAGCCTGAAGTCAGCGGTCACATTGTCCGTTCACCGATGGTCGGCACCTTCTACCGCACCCCAAGCCCGGACGCAAAAGCGTTTGTGGAAGTGGGTCAGAAAGTGAACGCTGGCGATACCCTGTGCATCGTTGAAGCGATGAAAATGATGAACCAGATCGAAGCCGATAAATCCGGCGTTGTGAAGGCGATCCTGGTAGAAAGCGGCCAGCCGGTTGAATTTGACGAGCCGCTGGTCGTCATCGAATAACGAGGCGAAGCATGCTGGATAAAATTGTCATTGCTAACCGTGGTGAAATCGCGCTGCGCATTCTGCGTGCCTGCAAAGAGCTGGGCATCAAAACCGTAGCGGTCCACTCCACGGCAGATCGCGACCTCAAGCACGTGCTGCTGGCAGATGAAACTGTCTGCATCGGCCCGGCGCAGTCGGTCAAAAGTTACCTGAATATTCCGGCCCTGATCTCTGCCGCTGAAATTACCGGCGCCGTTGCGATCCATCCGGGATATGGCTTTCTGTCTGAGAACGCTGATTTTGCTGAGCAGGTTGAGCGTTCAGGCTTTATCTTTGTGGGTCCGAAAGCGGATACGATCCGCCTGATGGGCGACAAAGTTTCTGCTATTACCGCGATGAAAAAAGCGGGCGTGCCGACCGTTCCGGGTTCAGATGGCTCACTGACTGATGATATGGATAAGAACCGCGCTATCGCGAAGCGTATCGGCTATCCGGTTATCATCAAAGCCTCTGGCGGCGGCGGCGGACGCGGTATGCGCGTTGTACGCCATGAAAAAGATCTTGAGCAATCCATCGGCATGACGAAAGCGGAAGCCAAAGCGGCTTTCAGCAACGACATGGTCTACATGGAGAAATTCCTCGAGAATCCGCGCCATATCGAAATTCAGGTGCTGGCCGACGGTCAGGGTAACGCTAWCTATCTGGCGGAGCGCGACTGCTCCATGCAGCGTCGCCACCAGAAAGTAGTGGAAGAAGCACCTGCGCCAGGCATTACGCCGGAACTGCGTCGCTTTATTGGCGAGCGCTGCTCCAGCGCTTGTGTGGAAATTGGCTATCGCGGGGCCGGTACTTTTGAGTTCCTGTATGAAAACGGTGAGTTCTACTTCATTGAGATGAACACCCGTATTCAGGTTGAACATCCGGTTACCGAAATGATCACCGGCGTTGATCTTATCAAAGAGCAGCTGCGTATTGCTGCCGGTCAGCCGCTGTCAATCAAACAGGAAGATGTGGTCGTGCGCGGTCATGCGGTGGAATGCCGTATCAACGCCGAAGATCCTAATACCTTCCTGCCAAGCCCGGGTAAAATTACGCGTTTCCACGCGCCGGGTGGTTTTGGTATACGCTGGGAATCGCACATCTACGCTGGCTACACCGTGCCGCCGTACTACGATTCCATGATTGGCAAACTCATTACTTACGGCGAAACCCGTGAAGTGGCGATCGCCCGCATGAAAAATGCGCTGGCTGAGCTGATCATCGACGGTATCAAAACCAACGTCGAGCTGCAGATGAAAATCATGTCCGACGAAAACTTCCAGCAGGGTGGCACCAACATCCACTATCTGGAGAAAAAACTCGGCCTGCACGAAAAGTAATCGCAGCGCAGAGCACGACAGAGGCCGGTTAATCCGGCCTTTTTTATTGTTATCGCCTGTGAGGTTATCTGATGGATTGGCGTTTTCTACAAGCGAACAAAGAGGCGCGCTGGTCGCTGGGCCTCTCTCTCGCGTATCTGCTGGTGTGGGCCCTGTCTGCCTGGCTCGGCGGCACGCAAAGCGGAATATCTGGCCTGCCCCGCTGGTTCGAACTCTCCTGCATATTTGCACCGCTACTGTTTACCGGACTCTGTGCGCTGATGGTCCGCGTCATTTTCCGTGATATGTCACTGGAGGACCGTGATGGAGAGTGAGATCCTTCTGCCGCTGCTGGCTTACCTGGTACTGATCGCCGTGCTGTCGGTAATCGCCATGCGCAAACAGCGCCAGGGCAGTTTTCTGACTGAATATTTTCTCGGCAGCCGCTCCATGGGCGGGTTTGTGCTGGCCATGACGCTGACCACAACCTATATCAGCGCCAGCTCATTTATAGGGGGTCCTGGTGCCGCCTATAAATATGGTCTGGGCTGGGTACTGCTGGCGATGATTCAGGTCCCTGCCGTCTGGCTATCACTGGGCGTGCTCGGCAAGAAATTTGCCATTCTGGCCCGGCGCTATAACGCAGTAACGCTCAACGATATGCTTTATGGTCGCTATCGCAGCCCACTGCTGATCTGGCTGGCCAGTATCAGCCTGCTGGTGGCATTTATTGGTGCTATGACCGTGCAGTTTATCGGCGGCGCTCGCCTGCTGGAAACGGCGGCGGGCATTCCTTACGATACGGGCCTGCTGATTTTTGGCGGGACTATCGCCCTTTATACGGCTTTCGGGGGCTTTCGCGCCAGCGTGCTGAACGATGCGATGCAGGGGCTGGTGATGCTGGCTGGCACGTTTCTGCTGCTGTTTGCCGTTATTCATCATGCCGGCGGGCTGAGTCACGCGGTCAGCACGCTGCGCGCTATCGATCCGCAGCTGGTGTCGCCGGAAGGGGCAGGCAATGTGATTACACCTGCCTTTCTCAGCTCATTCGCCGTACTGGTCTGCTTTGGCGTCATCGGTTTGCCGCATACCGCCGTACGCTGCATCTCTTACAAAGACAGCAAGGCGATGCATCGCGGGATCATTCTCGGCACCATCGTGGTGGTGCTCCTGATGCTGGGGATGCATCTGGCTGGTGCGCTGGGACGTGCGGTGCTGCCCGATTTAACCATACCTGACCAGGTGATCCCGACGCTGATGATTACCGTACTGCCGCCGATGGCAGCCGGCATTTTTCTTGCCGCACCGATGGCGGCTATTATGTCGACCATTAACGCGCAGCTCCTGCAGGCATCCGCTACGCTGATCAAAGATCTCTATCTGCGTATTGCGCCCCGGCAGAGTGAAAATGAAGCGCGGCTGCGCATGCTCTCCGGCACGATTACTTTTGTGCTGGGCATCCTGCTGCTGCTGGCGGCCTGGAATCCGCCGGATATGATCATCTGGCTTAATCTACTGGCGTTTGGCGGGCTGGAAGCGGTCTTTCTGTGYCCGCTGGTGCTGGGTCTCTACTGGGAGCGCGCCAACGCTGCCGGGGCCATCAGCGGTATGATCGCTGGTGCCGGAAGCTATACGCTGCTCGCCAGCCTGAATATTGAATGGTGGGGACTCCACCCTATTGTTCCCGCGCTCACCCTGAGCCTGCTCGCTTTTCTGGCAGGTAACCTGTTTGGCAGCGCGTCTGCGACGCACGACGCTGCACTGAAATAAAGAGAAACGCTATGCCATGGATTCAAATCAAGATTAACAGCACCGGAGAACAGGCTGAGCCGCTGAGCGATGCTCTGATGGAAGTGGGTGCTGTCTCAGTAACGTTTCAGGATACGCACGACAATCCGGTGTATGAACCCCTCCCGGGTGAAACCCGGTTGTGGGGTGATACTGATGTCATCGGCCTGTTTGACGCCGAAAGTGATATGGATGAGGTGGTAGCCGCACTGCGTCTGCAGCCGGTGCCGGGATCAACCTTTCACTACAAGATCGAGCAGATCGAAGATAAAGACTGGGAGCGCGAGTGGATGGACAACTTCCATCCGATGCGCTTTGGTGAGCGCCTGTGGATCTGTCCAAGCTGGCGCGATGTTCCCGATCCGGACGCGGTCAACGTTATGCTCGATCCCGGCCTGGCCTTCGGCACCGGAACTCACCCTACCACCTCACTCTGCCTGAGCTGGCTGGATGGTCTCGATCTGCAGGGCAAAACGGTGATCGACTTTGGCTGCGGCTCCGGCATTCTGGCGATCGCCGCGCTCAAGCTGGGTGCCGCACAGGCGATCGGGATCGATATCGATCCGCAGGCCATTCAGGCGAGTCGTGATAATGCTGAACGCAACGGCGTGGCAGATCGCCTGTCGCTCTACTTGCCACATCAGCAGCCTGAAAACCTGCAGGCTGACGTGGTGGTCGCCAATATTCTGGCGGGCCCGCTGCGCGAACTGGCACCGCTGATTGGCGTTCTGCCAAAAGCAGGCGGCTACCTCGGCCTCTCTGGCGTGCTGGCCAGTCAGGCAGAAAGCGTCTGTGAAGCTTACGCTGAGCGCTTCGCGCTTGATCCGGTTGCGGAGAAAGAGGAGTGGTGCCGTATTACCGGGCGCCTGCGTTAGTTTTTGCCCCAGGTCTGCAAGCGCAAGCCTGGGGTTTCTTCGGAACAGATAGCGTGCGGCACCTGCCCTGTCTTCGGACAGAATAATTTTGTATTAAATTTGCGCAAATAGCCGTTAATTCTGTGGTTAATTCGTTAAAATCACGGCTTRTATATCGTGTTTTGCGGTCTGAATTCAGAAAAACTTTTGTTCACAATTTCGCCTTAAATATTTAAATACATGATTTTAAAAGGCTATTGTGAGAGGAATGATGGTCGCAGCGCACAGACTTTAATGTTAAGAGGCTGTTGTTCAAAGTTTGGCCTTTCATCTTCCGGAAAAAATGCGTAATATACGCCGCCTTGCGAACAGTTAGGGTCACTTCTTTTTTCATGCGCATTGGACACCACCAGCTACGTAATCGCCTCATTGCTGCGCCTATGGCCGGAGTAACCGACAAGCCATTTCGCACACTCTGTTACGAGAACGGCGCCGGTATGACTGTCTCCGAGATGCTGTCATCTAACCCGGAAGTCTGGGCCAGTGACAAATCCCGGCTGCGTATGGTGCATAGTGACGAGCCCGGCATTCGTGCCGTGCAGATTGCTGGCTGCGATCCCGATGAGATGGCTGCCGCCGCGCGAATTAACGTTGCGTCTGGCGCGCAGGTTATCGATATCAATATGGGCTGTCCGGCTAAAAAAGTGAATCGTAAGATGGCTGGCTCCGCGCTGCTGCAGCATCCGCAACTGGTAGAATCGATTCTCCGTGCGGTGGTTAACGCAGTAGACGTACCGGTTACGCTGAAAATTCGCACCGGCTGGGACAAAGAAAATCGTAATTGTACAGAGATTGCCCAAMTGGSTGAACGTTGTGGCATTCAGGCTCTCACCATTCATGGACGCACCCGCGCCTGTTTGTTTGAGGGGCAGGCTGAATACGACAGCATTCGGACAGTTAAGCAGAGCGTTTCCATTCCGATTATCGCGAATGGGGACATAACTGACCCGCATAAAGCCAGGGCAGTGCTCGACTACACCGGGGCAGATGCTCTGATGGTAGGACGTGCTGCTCAGGGAAGACCGTGGATCTTCCGGGAAATCCAGCATTATCTGGACACAGGGGAGCTGCTTGCACCAAAGCCGCTGGCAGAGGTGAAGCAAATGCTGATTGGACATATACGGGAGCTGCACGACTTTTACGGTCAGCGCAAGGGATACCGTATTGCCCGAAAACACGTTTCCTGGTATTTGCAGGAAAGTGCCCCTGACGACCAGTTTCGGCGCACATTCAACGCCATTGAGGATGCCAGCGAACAGCTGGAGGCGTTGGAGGCATACTTCGAAAATCTTGCGTAAACGAAATAAAGAGCTGAAAGAACTATGTTCGAACAACGCGTAAATTCTGACGTACTGACCGTTTCTACCGTTAACTCACAGGATCAGGTGACCCAAAAGCCACTGCGTGATTCGGTTAAACAGGCACTGAAGAACTATTTTGCTCAACTGAATGGTCAGGATGTTAGTGATCTGTATGAGCTGGTACTGGCTGAAGTTGAGCAGCCTCTGTTGGACATGGTAATGCAGTATACCCGTGGCAACCAGACCCGTGCAGCCCTGATGATGGGTATCAACCGTGGTACTCTGCGTAAGAAGCTGAAAAAATACGGCATGAACTAATTGTTCGTTGCTGCGATAACGCCAGCCTCCGGGCTGGCGTTTTTGTTTCTGTCGCRGCTTCCGTCTGTTACCTCGCGTGAAACAGTTACCGCCTGAATGGTAACTATCGTTGCAATCTCCTGCGTCATTTTTCCTGCTTCCTCTCCTGCGTAAATCTGCGGGCTGTTAACACGTGCCTGGCACTATCCCCGGCCACTGCTGCGTTTACGCATAGCGGCATTAACGGGTCCGGCTAACGAGCGGTAGCTCACACTGCGCTCCAATAGTGAAACTATTTGCACTATTTGTGATCGCGGCGACTCGTCATGCTGCCTTTTGGTGCGCGATAGTAACCGCACGTTACTTCCTGCCCTTTTCTGACGCTCTTTCCTGAAGAATTCAGCCGGCTGCAAACCTGGCATCAGCTTTGCAACAGGCTGGATGGCTAATTGCCACTGACAGACAGCAGTGCACTACAAAGTGCACACCACAATAACAACAGACGAACCGCCACACAGGATGCTTTATGAAAAAGATGATGCTCTCCACCCTGATTGCCGCTGCCACGCTGCTGAGCGTGACTCAGCAGGCGCATGCAGGCGCTACTCTGGACGCAATTAAAAAGAAAGGCTTTGTGCAGTGTGGGATCAGTGATGGACTGCCTGGTTTCTCGTACGCAGATGCCAGCGGCAAATTCACGGGTATTGATGTGGATGTCTGCCGTGCCGCCGCCGCCGCCGTGTTTGGCGATGCCGGCAAGGTTAAATATACCCCGCTGACGGCTAAAGAGCGCTTTACTGCGCTGCAGTCGGGCGAAGTAGATATCCTGTCGCGTAATACTACCTGGACCTCTTCACGCGATGGCGGCATGGGCTTTCTGTTTGCCGGCGTAAACTACTATGACGGCATTGGCTTTCTGACGCATAAGAAAGCGGGACTGAAAAGTGCCAAAGAGCTGGATGGCGCAACGGTCTGTATTCAGGCGGGTACCGATACCGAACTGAATGTCGCCGACTATTTCAAAGCGAATAAAATGCAGTACACCCCGGRCACCTTTGACCGCTCCGATGAGTCAGCCAAAGCGCTTGATAGCGGCCGCTGCGATACGCTCTCCTCCGATCAATCCCAGCTCTATGCGTTGCGTATCAAGCTGGGCAAGCCTGACGAATTTATCGTACTGCCGGAAGTGATCTCCAAAGAGCCACTCGGGCCGCTGGTACGTCGCGGTGACGACGACTGGTTTACGATTGTTAAGTGGTCGCTGTTTGCCATGCTGAATGCCGAAGAGATGGGCATCAGCTCAAAGAACGTCGATCAGATGGCAGCAAAACCGACCACGCCTGATATGGCGCATCTGCTGGGTGCAGA
>PEFU01000002.1:464241-471446 GCA_002939445.1 Pantoea sp. BRM17
GTGGGCCTATAACATCATTAAGCAGGTGGGCAACTATCAGGAAATTTTTGACCGCAACGTCGGTAAAGATAGCGCGCTGAAAATTGCACGCGGACAGAATGCGCTCTGGAATCAGGGCGGTATTCAGTACGCACCGCCAGTGCGCTGATTTACTGCTGTGCCAGTCGGGCGCCGCGTCCTGTGGCGCCCACGCGTATCTATCATTGAGGTTTCAACATGTCGCAACGCCCAACCGTGAAAAGGGATTTTTCATTCGGTAACCCTGCGGTTCGCGCCTGGCTTTACCAGTTTGTCGCGATTATTGCGGTAGTGGCCGTGGTGGGATATTTAATCCACAACACCATTATCAATCTGGCTAACCGCGGCATTACGTCAGGTTTTGGCTTTCTGGAGCGCAGTGCCGGTTTTGGTATTGTTCAGCATCTGATTGACTACACCGAGGGAGATACCTACGCCCGGGTCTTTATGGTCGGGCTGACCAATACCCTGCTGGTCTCCGCCCTTTGCATCGTCTTTGCATCCCTGCTTGGCTTTGCGGTAGGCCTGGCGCGCCTGTCCGATAACTGGCTGCTGCGTAAGCTCTCTGCCATCTATATCGAGACGTTCCGTAATATTCCGCCGCTGCTGCAGATTTTCTTCTGGTACTTTGCCGTACTGCGTAATCTGCCGGGTCCGCGCCAGGCGCTGAACGCCTTTGACCTCGCCTTTGTCAYCAATCGTGGCTTGTATATTCCATGGCCCCAGTATGCACCTGGTACGCTGCCGTTTCTGGCTGCGCTGGCGTTAAGCATTATCGCCAGTCTGGCGCTGTTTCGCTTCAATCGTAAACATCAGCTGAAAACCGGTCAGCTGCGTCGTACCTGGCCCGCTGCAGCCGGGCTCATTGTGCTGCTGCCTCTGATTGCCCATACCCTGTTCGGCGCAGGCGTGCACTGGGATGTGCCTGAGCTACGCGGATTCAATTTCCGCGGTGGCTTTGTGATGATTCCGGAGCTGGCGGCGCTGACGGTGGCGCTCTCCATTTATACCTCTTCATTTATTGCTGAGGTGATCCGCGCCGGTATTCAGTCAGTACCACATGGCCAGAGTGAAGCGGCGCGCTCGCTGGGACTGCCGAATCCTGTGACGCTACGCCAGGTCATTATTCCCCAGGCGATGCGCGTCATTATTCCTCCGCTGACCAGTCAGTATTTAAACGTAGTCAAAAACTCGTCGCTGGCCGCCGCTATCGGCTACCCCGATATGGTGTCGCTGTTTGCCGGTACGGTGCTTAATCAGACCGGTCAGGCAATAGAAACCATTGCGATTACCATGGCGGTTTATCTCATTATCAGCCTGACCATTTCCCTGCTGATGAACCTCTATAACCGCAAAATTGCGCTGGTTGAGCGTTAAGGGAACGAAACACWATGTCTGTGACAACGCATGAAACGCCGCCGGTAAGCAGTAATCTGCTGCAGAAGAGCTGGAGCTGGGCGCGCAAAAATCTCTTCTCCGGCTGGCTGAATACCCTGCTTACGCTGGTCAGTCTGTGGCTCATCTGGAGTGTCATTCCACCGGCACTGAACTGGCTGATATTTCAGGCAAACTGGCTGGGCGAAACCCGGGCTGACTGCACTAAAGCGGGGGCCTGCTGGGTGTTTATCTATGCGCGCTTTGGTCAGTTTATGTATGGACTCTATCCGCACGAACTGCGCTGGCGAATCAACCTGGCTCTGATTATCGGTTTACTGTCAGTCATTCCGCTCTTTATCCGCGCCATGCCGCGCCGTGGTCGCTATCTTGCCTGCTGGGCGGTGCTCTATCCGGTCACGGTGTGGCTGCTGCTTTATGGCGGCTATTTTGGTCTGGAGCGGGTGGAAACCCGTCAGTGGGGTGGCCTGACGCTGACGCTGATTATCGCTTCCGTCGGTATCGCCGGCGCATTACCGCTGGGTATTCTGCTGGCACTGGGCCGGCGCTCAAACCTGCCGGTGGTGCGGACGCTATCCGTTATTTTTATTGAGTTCTGGCGGGGCGTACCGCTGATCACCGTGCTGTTTATGTCCTCTGTCATGCTGCCGCTGTTTATGGCGGAAGGCACGACTATCGACAAACTGGTTCGGGCGCTGGTTGGCGTGATTCTGTTTCAGTCCGCCTATGTGGCGGAAGTGGTGCGCGGCGGTCTGCAGGCGCTGCCAAAAGGCCAGTATGAAGCGGCTGAGTCGCTGGCGCTGGGATACTGGCGGACGCAGGCGCAGGTGATCCTGCCGCAGGCACTTAAGCTCACGATCCCCGGACTGGTGAATACCATTATCGCACTCTTCAAAGATACCAGTCTGGTGATCATTATCGGCCTGTTTGATCTGTTCAGCAGCGTGCAGCAGGCCACGGTCGATCCTGCATGGCTGGGCATGTCCACAGAAGGCTATGTCTTTGCTGCACTGGTCTACTGGATTTTCTGTTTTAGCATGTCGCGCTATAGCCAGTATCTGGAGAAGCGTTTTCACACCGGGCGTAAAGCGCACTGAGGTTTACTATGACATCCACAATAACGACGGCGGCTAACGCTATGATGATTACGCTCGAAAACGTGAACAAGTGGTACGGACAGTTTCACGTGCTTAAGGATATTAATCTGCAGGTTAAACCGCGTGAGCGCATTGTACTCTGCGGCCCGTCAGGCTCAGGAAAATCGACCACTATTCGCTGTATCAACCATCTGGAAGAGCATCAGCAGGGACGTATCGTCGTGGACGGTATTCATCTTAACGATGACGTGCGTAACATCGAACGGGTACGCACCGAAGTCGGCATGGTGTTTCAGCACTTTAATCTGTTCCCGCATCTTACCGTTCTGCAGAACTGCACGCTGGCCCCTGTCTGGGTGAGAAAGATGCCGAAGAAGGAGGCGGAAGCGCTGGCGATGCACTACCTTGAGCGGGTGCGCATCGCCGAACATGCACATAAGTGTCCGGGACAGCTCTCTGGTGGTCAGCAGCAACGTGTGGCGATAGCCCGTTCGCTCTGTATGAAACCCAAAATTATGCTGTTTGACGAGCCGACTTCAGCCCTTGATCCTGAGATGGTAAAAGAGGTGCTGGATACCATGATTGGCCTGGCAGAAGATGGCATGACCATGCTGTGTGTGACGCATGAAATGGGATTTGCACGTACGGTGGCTGACCGGGTGATCTTTATGGATCGGGGAGAGATCGTAGAGATGGCGCCGCCAGAGGAGTTCTTCGCTAATCCACGCTCAGAGCGTACCCGCGCGTTTCTGTCGCAGGTTATTCACTGATCTCAGCGCCCTTAGCTCTGCCCCTGCCATGCAGCAGGGGCTTTTTTATGGCTGCGCGTTTTTGCCTGGCAGTTCCCTACTCTCGCATGGGGAGGCCCCACACTACCATCGGCGCTACGGTGTTTCACTTCTGAGTTCGGCATGGGGTCAGGTGGGACCACCGCGCTAGTGCCGCCAGGCAAATTCTTTTACCCGAACTCATGCTTTTTTTAAAACTGGTGCTGATACCCAGAGTCGAACTGGGGACCTCACCCTTACCAAGGGTGCGCTCTACCAACTGAGCCATATCAGCACGCTTTAATTGGATGCCTGGCAGTTCCCTACTCTCGCATGGGGAGGCCCCACACTACCATCGGCGCTACGGCGTTTCACTTCTGAGTTCGGCATGGGGTCAGGTGGGACCGCCGCGCTGTGGCCGCCAGGCAAATTCTGTTATCCGGCAAAACAAGCTGAAAATCGGGTCTCTCAAAACGCCTCTGGCGTTGTAAGGTTAAGCCTCACGGGTCATTAGTACCGGTTAGCTCAACGCATCGCTGCGCTTACACACCCGGCCTATCAACGTCGTCGTCTTCAACGTCCCTTCAGGGCTCTCAGGGAGCCAGGGAGAACTCATCTCGGGGCAAGTTTCGTGCTTAGATGCTTTCAGCACTTATCTTTTCCGCACTTAGCTACCGGGCAGTGCCACTGGCGTGACAACCCGAACACCAGCGGTGCGTTCACTCCGGTCCTCTCGTACTAGGAGCAACCCCCCTCAATTCTCCAGCGCCCACGGCAGATAGGGACCGAACTGTCTCACGACGTTCTAAACCCAGCTCGCGTACCACTTTAAACGGCGAACAGCCGTACCCTTGGGACCTACTTCAGCCCCAGGATGTGATGAGCCGACATCGAGGTGCCAAACACCGCCGTCGATATGAACTCTTGGGCGGTATCAGCCTGTTATCCCCGGAGTACCTTTTATCCGTTGAGCGATGGCCCTTCCATTCAGAACCACCGGATCACTATGACCTGCTTTCGCACCTGCTCGAGCCGTCACTCTCGCAGTCAAGCTGGCTTATGCCATTGCACTAACCTCCTGATGTCCGACCAGGATTAGCCAACCTTCGTGCTCCTCCGTTACGCTTTGGGAGGAGACCGCCCCAGTCAAACTACCCACCAGACACTGTCCGCAGCCCGGATAACGGGCCCACGTTAGAACATCAAACGTTAAAGGGTGGTATTTCAAGGATGGCTCCACGCGGACTGGCGTCCGCGCTTCAAAGCCTCCCACCTATCCTACACATCAAGGCTCAATGTTCAGTGTCAAGCTGTAGTAAAGGTTCACGGGGTCTTTCCGTCTTGCCGCGGGTACACTGCATCTTCACAGCGATTTCAATTTCACTGAGTCTCGGGTGGAGACAGCCTGGCCATCATTACGCCATTCGTGCAGGTCGGAACTTACCCGACAAGGAATTTCGCTACCTTAGGACCGTTATAGTTACGGCCGCCGTTTACCGGGGCTTCGATCAAGAGCTTCTCCTTGCGGATAACCCCATCAATTAACCTTCCGGCACCGGGCAGGCGTCACACCGTATACGTCCACTTTCGTGTTTGCACAGTGCTGTGTTTTTAATAAACAGTTGCAGCCAGCTGGTATCTTCGACTGGCCTCGGCTCGGGGAGCAAGTCCCTCCACCTACGCGCCAGCGTGCCTTCTCCCGAAGTTACGGCACCATTTTGCCTAGTTCCTTCACCCGAGTTCTCTCAAGCGCCTTGGTATTCTCTACCTGACCACCTGTGTCGGTTTGGGGTACGATTTCGTGTTGCCTGGAGCTTAGAGGCTTTTCCTGGAAGCAGGGCATCAGTTACTTCGGCTCCGTAGAGCCTCGTCGTCACGCCTCAGTGTTAAAGAAGACCGGATTTGCCTGGTCRTCACACCTGCACGCTTAAACCGGGACAACCGTCGCCCGGATAACCTAGCCTTCTCCGTCCCCCCTTCGCAGCAACACCAAGTGCAGGAATATTAACCTGCTTCCCATCGACTACGCCTTTCGGCCTCGCCTTAGGGGTCGACTCACCCTGCCCCGATTAACGTTGGACAGGAACCCTTGGTCTTCCGGCGAGCGGGCTTTTCACCCGCTTTATCGTTACTTATGTCAGCATTCGCACTTCTGATACCTCCAGCAGCCCTCACAGGCCACCTTCTGCGGCTTACAGAACGCTCCCCTACCCAGCGACGCAAGCGTCGCTGCCGCAGCTTCGGTGCATGGTTTAGCCCCGTTACATCTTCCGCGCAGGCCGACTCGACCAGTGAGCTATTACGCTTTCTTTAAATGATGGCTGCTTCTAAGCCAACATCCTGGCTGTCTGTGCCTTCCCACATCGTTTCCCACTTAACCATGACTTTGGGACCTTAGCTGGCGGTCTGGGTTGTTTCCCTCTTCACGACGGACGTTAGCACCCGCCGTGTGTCTCCCGTGATAACATTCTCCGGTATTCGCAGTTTGCATCGGGTTGGTAAGCCGGGATGGCCCCCTAGCCGAAACAGTGCTCTACCCCCGGAGATGAGTTCACGAGGCGCTACCTAAATAGCTTTCGGGGAGAACCAGCTATCTCCCGGTTTGATTGGCCTTTCACCCCCAGCCACAGGTCATCCGCTAATTTTTCAACATTAGTCGGTTCGGTCCTCCAGTTAGTGTTACCCAACCTTCAACCTGCCCATGGCTAGATCACCGGGTTTCGGGTCTATACCCTGCAACTTAGCGCCCYYTTAAGACTCGGTTTCCCTWCGGCTCCCCTATGCGGTTAACCTTGCTACAGAATATAAGTCGCTGACCCATTATACAAAAGGTACGCAGTCACCCCCATAAAGAAGGCTCCCACTGCTTGTACGTACACGGTTTCAGGTTCTGTTTCACTCCCCTCGCCGGGGTTCTTTTCGCCTTTCCCTCACGGTACTGGTTCACTATCGGTCAGTCAGGAGTATTTAGCCTTGGAGGATGGTCCCCCCATATTCAGACAGGATACCACGTGTCCCGCCCTACTCTTCGAGCTCACAGCAAGTGCGTTTTCGTGTACGGGGCTGTCACCCGGTATCGCGCGCCTTTCCAGACGCTTCCACTAACGCACAAGCTGATTCAGGCTCTGGGCTGCTCCCCGTTCGCTCGCCGCTACTGGGGGAATCTCGGTTGATTTCTTTTCCTCGGGGTACTTAGATGTTTCAGTTCCCCCGGTTCGCCTCGCAGCACTATGTATTCATGCTGCGATGATGCACTGYGTGCACCGGGTTTCCCCATTCGGACATCGCCGGCTGTAGCGGTTCATATCACCTTGCCGGCGCTTTTCGCAGATTAGCACGTCCTTCATCGCCTCTGACTGCCAGGGCATCCACCGTGTACGCTTGGTCGCTTAACCTCACAACCCACAGGCGTTTTGAACGCTGTGAATCGCGATAATCTTGAGACCCGGCCGCATCGCGCATCGTTCTTATTACGGAGAACGAATACGACGCGGTCGTTTCAAATTTTCAGCTTGTTCCGGATTGTTAAAGAGCAAATATCTCAAACGCGACTCGCAAGCCGGTTTTGAGATACTGTGGAGACACCTTTCACCTGTCACCAAGCAAGTGGCGTCCCCTAGGGGATTCGAACCCCTGTTGCCGCCGTGAAAGGGCGGAGTCCTAACCGCTAGACGAAGGGGACACATCGTGTCGCGACTTCGCAGCCGTCTTGCTCATTACTTTCTATCAGACAATCTGTGTGAGCACTTCGCGGGAAGGTATCTTCAGGTAAGGAGGTGATCCAACCGCAGGTTCCCCTACGGTTACCTTGTTACGACTTCACCCCAGTCATGAATCACAAAGTGGTAAGCGCCCTCCCGGAGGTTAAGCTACCTACTTCTTTTGCAACCCACTCCCATGGTGTGACGGGCGGTGTGTACAAGGCCCG
>PEFU01000003.1:0-11227 GCA_002939445.1 Pantoea sp. BRM17
GCGAGATATAACAAGGCTGCACCGGCAGCCACGAGTTTTTTCATAACAGCGTTTCCTGCATTTAGAAAAAAAATGAATGAAGGAGCTATCCTGGTTTCAGGCGCGTTTACGTCAGAGCAATAAAATATCAGCCTGTAGCGCCCGTTGTGGTTGTTGTTGTACCGGTATTTGCGCCATCACCGCCGCCGCCGCCGCCAGCAGCGGCAAGGCCGAGACCTACCAGCGCGCCGAGCGCGCCAATCCCCACCGCGGTCGATGCGCCAGAGGAGATCGCGCCCGCCTGTGCGCCGGCTGCTGCGCCGGTCTCTTCCGGTACGGCGTGGGCGGCAGAAGCGACCACGTCGTCGGGACCATTGACGGCAAGCATGACGGTCTGCTCAAGACCTTTTTGCGTCTGTGTGCAGGCCTGCAGCAACAGACAAAGCAGCAGCAAAGAGAGTTGGCGCACTGTGTGTATCCCTGTCTAAAAAACAAAAGCAAAAAATAACCACACGGCGGTGTGGTCAGGAGTCAAAGCGTATTATCAGCGGGTCGTCGCCTGCAGGTTGTCGCGCAGTCCCAGCGTTTTCACCAGGCGGCCATGCTGCATCACCAGCATGGCTTTGTCCTGAGTCACCCACTTTTGCTGACCCGCTTCAAGGTAGCCGAGTACCACAAAGATACGTGCGCCATTGTCGATGCGGGCGTACATACTGGCGTAAGGGAGTTTCTGAATCTGTTCGGCACTGACCGTGACATTTTCCTGCCAGACGCGGCACGGTATCGCTTCTCCCGCCAGCGTCAGCACTTCATCGGTGCCGCGCTCAAACTGCGAGACCGCCGTTGCGGCGCGTACCCGATCCTGTTCACGCCACTGCACGACGCGTGTCCAGCTGGCACCGTTCTGCAGATGCAGCGCATCAGCCAGCGGATCCCCGGCGAGGTTGCTGACGCAGCGCGTTGCCTGCCGCAGGCAGAGCCAGTGCAGCCAGCAGAGTTATTATTTTTTTCATGATTTAGCCGGCTTCAGAAGGGTGGTTACAACAGGAAACTGGTCAGCGGCAAGCATCTGCTGCGTCTGCAGCACCGTGCCGTCGCGGTTGTCGATCCAGAACGTGTTCTGCCAGGTGCGGTTCAGGCTCGCCATCGAGCTGCCAGGCACGCAGATCGGTCAGCAGCTGGTGGCGCTGTTGCTGTACGGCAGCGGTAGCACCGCGCTCTGCTATGACGGTGCCGGGCCACCAGGTATTGAGGCCGGGATGCGTCAGCAGCTGGCTCAGACGCTGAACGTCATCAATCTGCATGCTGCTATCGCCTGTCGCAGCGTGCACGGTAATCTGGCCTGCGGGGGCGCCCATAATCAGTACCTGGTGCGGTTCCGGCAGGGTATAGAGGTCATAACTGCCCTGCAGCGCACGATCCGCTTCCGGATGCAGCCGCAGCCAGTCGATATCCAGCGAGGTAAACTGCCGGCCGGTAACCGGCAGCGCGTTGAGCTGCCGGATCACTGCACCGATGGTTGCGCCGAGTGCGGCATCGCTGCTGCCGCCGAGCCAGATAATGCTGCCGGGTTCAACTTCAGCATGACGCTGATTCCAGTAGGCGACCGGAACCTGACGGACCTCGCCAGATGGCGCAATAACGGTGGCCACGCTGCGATCGCCGCCGGTCAGGCGTTCGTGTGCGGCGAGATAGTCGCGTACGCTGCGTCCGGGCTGCCAGCTCTCTGCGCCAGGCCGGGCGATCGCCGCCAAAATCGGATTGTGAAGGACCCACCGGCTGCGGCCAGGTTTCAGCCTGCACCTGGCAGGCGGCAGAGACAGATGCAGCCAGCAGGCTGAGCAGTAGTTGTTTTTTCATTATTGCGGGATCCGGTGAGTCAGAACAGAAATCAGACGCGTATTTAAATCTGCCTGGCCCCACGGCAGGCTCCATGAGGTAATTATAACTCTGGTTGCCGCTGAAATCTTCCACGCCGCTGTAGCGACGGGTCCGCACATCGGTATAGCGTACGGTGGTTTCCAGCCACGACAGAAGCTGAAGCGAGGCGGAGTAGTAGCGATACTGATCGTTATCCCGCGCGTTAAGGCTGAATTCACCCTCTTTCGCCATGCGGGCGGTAGGCGTCTGCAGCAGGCCGATTTTCACGGTGCCGCTGTTGCCGAGATAGCCCCAGCCAAGGCCCAGCGTAAAATCGAATGGCCCCCAGGCTTTAGACGCCACCAGATATTCGCTGTCAAACAGCCCGGTGCCGCCGAGGTCGCGTGAACCCACCGCCACCTCCGGCAGCCAGTAGCTCTCCTGCCAGAGGCGCAGTTTCAGATCGAACGCTTTATCTACCAGCCGTCCGGCAAAGTCATCCTGATAATCGTTGCCCTCATACTCCAGCTTAAGGCGCAGCGGCTGCCACGGCGTCTGATACTCCACGCCGCCAAACAGGGCAGCAGGGCCATGAAACAGCTGTGAGCCATTGACTGAACCAGCCGTGCCGCCACCGGTGCGGCTGCAATAGCTGTCGCTGTAAGAGCAAAACGAGACAGAATCCAGCAGATCGCCCTGCGGATGCGGGTCGTAAGCAGGCTTCGGCGTATCGATATGCGTCTGGCGCAGATCGTTGAAGTTGGTGCGAATGGTTACGCCAAACATAAAGGTGTTGCCGCGCTCATAGCTGGCATTGATATCTGCCCAGTCAGTAAGGCGATAAATCGCACCGGCGTTGACTTTGCTGCGCTGCCACTCCGTGACGGCAATTGTGTCAATGCCGGCTGGCAGGTGATTCATCATAATACGATTGGCGCGATCAACGCCTTCGCGCGTATCGCGATATTTGATCTGCTCACCGCTGACGTAAAGGGTAGCGCCTTTGGTCTGAATGCGCGGGCCATTGAATCCGGCGTCATACTTCAGTGCGCTAAGCTGGCTGGCGACCACGCACTGGTTGAGCACCGGTGACAGGCTGTAGTTCAGGCGATCTTTACGCATAAACAGGCCCTGCTCGGTTGCGCCCGGATCGACCGGATTAACGCGCGACTGCTGCAGCGGCTGCTCATGCCCCAGCGGATAGCCGCTGAGCGTATTATGCAGGCTGGCAACCTGCGTGCGCGTCGTCACCTGCGGCATATTAAAGCGCCTCACATAGTCGCGGATATGGGTACGCACGCGCGGCAGCGTGGAGTCAGAGGGCGCGCCGTTATAATTGAAGCGGTCATAGTTGTTCACGATATTGCCAAACAGGCTGCCGCTCACCAGCAGGTGATCGGTCAGCCAGTAATCCGCGTTTGCCATCGCGCCAACCTGATACATATAGAAGCTTTCCGGCCCGCCAACTATGTTGTCCCAGTCGCGTTGTTTGACATAGTTGGCATCAACGCCCACCGCCCAGTTGCTGTCTACCGGGCGGTAGAGCACTTCAGCACCGGCGCCGCCATACATGGTCTCCAGATAGCCGCCATAAACCTGACCATACAGGTTATTACCGAGGTAATGCATATAGTTGGCCTGCAGATCGTTTACGTAGACATTGTTTTATGAAACGTTGGTTTTGGTGGCGTAGAAGCCCACGGTGACGCCGCTGTCGTAGCGTTTGGAGATATCCAGCGTGGCGCCTTTATCCTTCGCCAGGTATTGCCCCACGCTCGCTTTCACCAGCACATCCTGCATAAACCACGGGCGCCAGTAGGCGGTCAGATGACCGGTTGGCGCTTTGTAGTCGCGGAACTGCATCCGATCTTAATTAAACCGCGCGTCGCGATCGGCGGTCAGATCGTAGAGCTGATATTTACGACTCAGCATCTGGCCACCATCACGCGTCAGCGGCACCCAGTTCACCTGTGCACGGCCGCGCGTTGGCGTGACGGTAAACAGATCCATCGGAACCGAAATATAGAAGCCTTTGGTAAAGTCGCCTTCGCCATACGCTTCAGGGGTAGCCATAGTTGCTCCATTTCAGCGTTGTACGTGGAAACCATTTTCGTTTTAACCATTATGGAGGCAAATGCAGTTGTGCTGGTCGGATCTGTGAGCAATGAGGAAAGAAAGCGTGCGGAGTCTGACTGATGCCAGGGGAAAGAGGGGTGGAGAGCATCAGCACAGATAGAGTGCGCGGGTGTTACCCCGCGCCCTGGAGAGCAGACGATGCGTGGTTGAATTTGGCAGGCCCGCCTGCTGCGCCAGCTCGGTCAGCGCCACGCTGCCGTGCGCGTCGGCAATTAGCTCCAGCAGACGCAGGCCGCGCGTCAGCGACTGAACCTGACCGCCAGCCGGCGGCGTAGCCGCAGGGGAGGTAACGCGAGGTTTTTTTSCGCGTTTAGCCGGTACCCCCTGATAATCACTCAGGTCCAGCACCGCCAGATTCACCGTCTCGCCAGCTTCCTCCATCAGTCGCCGTAACACCGGATGCACAATGGCCAGCAGATTGCGGCTCTGCAGAAAACTGCTGCCCACCACAAAGGCGTGGGCGCCAATCGTCCAGTAGCCCAGATCGCCCACCTGATGCACAAAGCCCTGCTGCTGCATCCTCAGCGTATGCGGCGACATCAGCGTTTTAGGCGTATAGCCGTGCAGGCCTTTCTGATGCAGCAGTGCAGTTACCTGATCGTCATTCAGATGGGCCAGAAAAGCTTTCCCGGCGCCGGAAGCGTGCATCGGCAGCTTGCCGCCAATCGGGGCTGACATACGCATCAGCTGCGTGCACTGCACCTGATCAACAATCACCAGGGCGGCGCGGATCACCAGCGCACCCAGCTCGGTAATACGATCGTCCGTCATACGGGCCAGCGGGCCTGAAATAGAGATCGCGGCAAACGCGTCGCCGTGCTCGTCATAAATAGGTGCCGCTACGCAGCGCAGCCCCAGCGCATGCTCCTCATCATCATGCGAGAAGCCCATTTTGCGGATCAGCGCCAGATTCTCTGGCAGCGAACCCGCGACCGGCAGGCTGCTGCAGACGCTGCATCCGCAGCTGTTTGACCCCGGCTGGTGGCGATCGCTGCAGGCGCAGATCCGCAATGGCCATGTTGAAGAGGCGATGGCGTGGCGTAACGCCCGGCGCTTCAGCGTGCGCTACGCCACGGTAGCAGTTTAACGCCCGGCGTACGCCTGCGTAACCGTTAATATGCTGTTTAAAAATTTCGGTATGACGCGCCACGGGCGCGTGGTGTTTTATGACTACGATGAAATCCGCCTGATGACTGAGCTGATATTCCGTGACGTTCCGCCCGCGCGTTATGAAGAGCAGGAGCTGCAGGCAGAGCCCTGGTACAGCGTCGGGCCCGATGACATATTTCCGGAGACGTTCCGTTACGCGCTCCCGGAGTTCATGCGCGATATACCGGAAAAGATCACGCTGCGCGATGAGAACGTTATCATTCGTCATCTCTGGCTGGAGCGTCGCATGGAGCCGCTCAACCTCTGGCTGCAGCACGCCAGCGAGGCGCAGCGTCGGCATGCGCTGGAGGAGTATGGCAATGCCATCTGTCAGCTGGCGGCGGCTAACATTTTTCCCGGCCTGTTTACTCTGCCGGGCTACGATCGGGTATTCAAGGTCATTAAAGACCGTTTCGCGCCGCAAAAGGAGGTAACGGAAGCGCAGGTGCACGACTGCTACCGGCTGGTCAAAGAGCACGATCGCGTCGGACGCATGGCGGATACGCAGGAGTTTCGCTATTTTGCCCTGCCGCGCGCGCGGATCCCGGACGCGCTGATGCTTTACGCCCCGGTGCCTGCGGCGCTGGTGGCGTGGCTGCAGCCGCTGCTGCCAGGCAAAACCCTCGCCGAGCGCTATATCGCCATTGGCTGCCAGAAACACGGTAAAACCGAGAGCTACCGCGAATATCTGCACTATCTGGCACACCATGATGACGCATTTGCGCCTGCGCCTGGCGTGCGCGGCATGGTGATGCTGCTGGAGGTCGCCAGCGAACTTTTCTATCGTAACAAAACCGCGTGGATTGTCGCGCGGTTGCAGTTCCGCATCGGTGAGATCCTGCCCTGTCTGCTGCCGATCCAGCGCGACAGCGATGGGCAGCTGTGGATCGATACCTGCCTGACGGATCGCGATGAGGCGAGCATCGTATTTGGCTTCGCCCGCGCCAGCTTCATGGCGGGTTTGCAACAACCGGAAGCGCAGCGTCCACTGTCGCGTCGCTATGCTCCCCGGCCGGACTGGCAGAGTGCGCTGCGGCAGCTGCTGTCCGATCTTCCCCTGCGGCTGACGTGGCAGGATCGGGCACGCGATATCCGCTGGATTGAGCGGCATCTGAAGGAGCAGTTCAGCGCGGCGCAGCTGGCCGGTGCCGTGGTCAGTCAGTTGCGCGTGCTGAACGGGCAGGCGGAGTGGGATACCGCCTTCTGGCTGCGGGTAAAGGCGCACTATGAGACGCTGCTGCCGGGCTATCCGCGCCATGAAATTGCAGAGAGCTTTTTTAACTCCGTTTACTGCCGGCTGCAGGGGCACAGCCATCTGTTTCCAGAGCGGCTGTTTATTCACTCCTCGCAGCCGTACCGGAGATAACTGATGTCACCCGGAGAATCCCTTATTGCCCATACCATTCTGCAGGGCTTTGACGCGCAGTACGGTCGTTTTCTCGATATCACCGCCGGTGCGCAGCAGCGGTTTGAGCAGGCGGACTGGCCGGCGGCGCAGCGCGCCATGAAGGAGCGCATACATCTGTATGATCATCATGTCACCCTGGTACATTTGCGGCGCGCGACAAAGGCTACACCTTTTCATCGCATCAGCAGGAAGTGGGCACCGGTTACTTTGATCGCATCACCACGGTGATTCAGGGCGGCGCATCTTCTGTGACGGCCCTGACCGGCTCAACGGAAACCGCGCAGTTCTGATCGGATCGGCAAGAGAGGCGCCGCTGCTGTGCAGCGGCTCGTGGCCACCTCTCATTTAACTGGAAGAAAAACCTCGACGATCGCACCATCGCACGCTTTCAGCAGGCGCTGAGCGACATGGGCTATCGCTTTCAGTTTATTACGCTGGCCGGGATCCACAGCATGTGGTTCAGCATGTTTGACCTGGCGCACGCGTACGCGCAGGGCGAGGGGATGCGCCACTACGTTGAAAAAGTGCAGCAGCCGGGCGGTGAACGTACGCCGGAGGGGTTTTATCGCACCCGTGCCGGGATCGAGCAGGCGATCAGCCGCGGTCTTGCCTATGCGCCCTATGCCGATGTTTTATGGTGTGAAACCTCCACGCCCGATCTGGCGCTGGCGCAGCGCTTTGCTGACGCGATACACGCGCGCTATCCCGGCAAACTGCTGGCTTATAACTGCTCACGGCTGGCGGCGGTAAAAAAATGCGGCCATATGGGCGGTAAGGTGCTGGTGCCAACGCAGGACGCGATTCAGAAACTGGTAGCTGCACGCCTTGCGGCTGATGTCATGAATGTGCCAACCGTGCTGATTGCGCGCACCGATGCGGATGCCGCTGACTTAATTACTTCTGACTGCGATCCGAACGACAGCGCGTTTATCATGCGGATTAACCAGAGCTTTCAGCGCGCCGATCAGATCCAGTGGGCCAGCGGCCTGTCGCCGGAAGATGACGCGTATGTCGACTATTTTCTGCCGATAGTGGCCGATGCGGAGGCGGGCTTTGGCGGCGTACTGAACGCTTTTGAGCTGATGAAATCGATGATTGTGGCCGGGGCTGGCGCCGTGCATTTTGAAGATCTGCTGAACGGCGGCGCGACTAAAGGTTATATCAATAGCCTTGGTGCGTTAACCGGGGGGCAGGCAGTGCAGCAGGCGAAAGCCGGTATCGAAGCGATCTATCTCTCGGGCTGGCAGGTGGCGGCGGATGCAAACCTCGCCGGTCAGATGTACCCCGATCAGTCGCTCTATCCGGTTAACTCTGTACCGGAGGTGGTGCAACCGCCTGCTGGCCTGACCCCCGGAGAGAGTGCTATGAATCGGACACAACAGATCACACAACTGGAAATGAGCTGGCAGGATGCGCGCTGGAACGGTATCACGCGTCCCTATCGGGCAGAAGAGGTCATCAGCCTGCGCGGCTCGGTAACGCCCGCCTGCACGCTGGCAGAACGGGGCGCCGTCAGGCTCTGGTCGCAGTCACAAACAGATCCTGAGTGATGGCCAGCTGGTCACTGCTGCCCTGTTTGAGCAGTTTCTTGACGAAGAGCTGGCCGCACTGCGCCAGCGCTACGGCGATATACGTTTTCAGCAGGGACGTTTTGAAGATGCGGCCGCGCTGATGGCGCAAATCACCACGGATAAAGAGCTGGTTCCATTTCTGACGCTGCCAGGCGATTCGCCGGTAACGGCTGAGCGGCTGCTGCGTCCCTGCCGCGGTTTACGTACCGAAGCGGGCATGCGCGCAAACATCCGCGTTGCGCTGCAGTATCTGGAAGCGTGGATTAGCGGTAACGGCTGCGTGCCGATTGAGGGACTGATGGAAGATGCGGCAACGGCTGAAATCGCCCGCGCCTCTATCTGGCAGTGGATCCCTGCACTCATCCCGGCGCAGGAAGAGACGCGCAATGCGTGGGTAAAAGAGAAAGTTGAGGAAGATAAAGCGCGCGAAGCGGGTAACGGCCATGACGGGACATGGGTTGCGCATCCTGGTCTGGCAGATATTGCCATGAAGGTGTTTGATCGCCAGCTGGGCGATCGCGCCAATCAGCTGCACGTGACGCGTAATACCATGCGCGACCACGCCGTAGCGCTTAACTGCGGCCGCTGGGATTACATCTTCAGCTACATCAAAACGCTGGGGCAGCACGGCGATCGCATTCTGCCCGATCGACAGCAGATCACCATGGATCAGCCATTTCTGGATACGTACTCCCGGCTGCTGATTAAAACCTGCCACCGGCGCGGCGTACTGGCAATGGGCGGCATGGTGCGGGCGCTGCAGGAAAAAGGGCATGCACCGTGGTTTTATCTGCCTAAAACCGAGCACGCCAGTGAGGTAGCGTGGTGGCGTGAGATCTTCCGCTTCAGCGAAGATCGTTTTGATCTGCCGCGTGGCACGATCAAAGCCACGGTACTGATTGAAACGCTGCCCGCGGTGTTTCAGATGGATGAAATCCTGTGGGAGCAGCAGGTGCTGCGTGAAGCGGTCGCCGGTACGCTGCGGTTTACCCGCGATGATGGCCGGATCTACCAGCTGCGCTCCGATCCTGCACTGCTGATGTGCCGGGTGCGCGGATTACATCTGGCTGAAAAGCATGTGGAGTGGCGCGACAAAGCGAYTCCGGCTGGCCTGTTTGATTTTGCTCTCTTTGTATTCCATAACGATGCGGAAACCACTTCCATTCGTGAAAATGAATGGCAGGTGCGCCCGCTGCCTGAGCTGCTGTGCGATCGCCGGGTCGAAATTACCGGGCCACCCGATCGCAAAATGACCATTAACGCGCTGAACGCCAACGTTAAGGTTTTTATGGCGGATTTCGAGGATTCGCTGGCTCCGTGCTGGAGCAAGCTGATTGAAGGGTGCATGACAGACACGATTATTCACTCTACGCTGACCTTCACTCAGCCCTTCTCAGACGCGGAGCAGCAACTGCTGACGCCGGCGGCTATCGATTTTCTGCAGGCGCTGGTCGTGCGCTTTGCCCCGGAACGCGATCGACTGCTTAAAGCGCGGCAGCAGCGCCAGCGGGACTACGATCGCGGAGCGCTGCCTGACTTTTTTTCCAAAGCAGAAACCATTGCCTTTATTTTGATACTTTAAATAACAGTATATACAGATAGTTAATGCTTATCTTTTCATAAAATGGAAATAGTTTTTGAAATAAAAATTAAAATGCATATGCTCTGATCCTGTCGGTTACAAAACATCCAGTATTCTGATCCCGGCAGTAAACCAGGATCGCTTCAGGAGAGAGCCACCGCAGAACAATCCGGCCCTGCCGCCACGTGCGACCTGGCGCAGCCACGGCAACCTGCTGTTCTCTAACTGGCTGAACTACTATGTTTACCAGATCACGCCGTTTGATCTGCGCCATATGAATCCGACTCTCGACTGATCTCTTTTTAGCTTCTCTCCACCGCGATCGCCCTCAGGCCATCGCGGTTTTTTTATGTCGAGCCAGCTTATACGCGACTACACCGATCTCGAACTGTTTGCTGAATCTGAGGCAACCGGCGCCTATCTGATGGCGAGCCGGGACAAGCGGCTGGCCTTTGTAACCGGGCACCCGGAATATGACGCGCTGACCCTTGCAGGTGAATTTCACCGGGATAATGATGCGGGTCTGCAGCCGGAAGTGCCGTTTAACTATTTGGAGCATGTCACCTCTACGCTGTTTGTCTGCTGGGCGGTACAGGCTGCGCTGAACATTCTGTATGGTATTCCCAAGCAGACGCGGCAAAACAAACTGTCAGGCGTCTATGAACATCAGATCCTGCATCCGCACGCTTTGCTGACGCGCGGCTTTGATGACAATTTTCTGGCGCCGCATTCGCGCTATGCAGATTTTCCGGTGCAGCTATTGCGGATAGACAGCCGCGAATCGCGCAATACCCCCAGCGAACATCTGAATAACTTTTACTGCAATTTCGAAGAGATACAGCACGATAACTTCGATGGCCTGATTGTGACAGGTGCGCCGCTGGGTCTGGTTGACTTTAACGACGTCGCCTACTGGCCGCAGATCCAGCGCGTGCTGCACTGGGCAAAAATGCCAATCAGGGTGCCCGACGAATTACCGGCAGTGAATTTCTTACGTGATGAAAATGTGTTTGTGATGACCTCATCGCGCGCCCGTGTTCAGGAGATCCGCCCGTTAAAAGTACTGATCCTTAACCTGATGCCAAAAAAGATCGAGACTGAAAATCAGTTTTTACGTCTGCTCTCTAACTCACCGCTGCAAATTGAACCTCAAAAAAGATCTTACCGTCTCGCTTTTAGTGCCGGCGCAATTTCCTTTCTTCTCTGTCGCTGTCGGTTATGCCACATTAAGCTGAAACATTTTCATAAATAGCATGAAGTCTCGACATTCCGCGTATGCCAGGCTAATCTCGGGCATCTGGATGTCTAAACGTTTATATGGTTATCAGCAAGAGGTGAGCAGGTTCCGAACTCAGAAGTGAAACGCCGTAGCGCCGATGGTAGTGTGGGGCCTCCCCATGCGAGAGTAGGGAACTGCCAGGCATCCATCAAGTAAGAGAGCCCTGAACACGCGTTCAGGGCTTTTTTACGTCTGCAGAAAATAACTTTTATGTTCGCTCACGGGTATTGCTGAAGCATCAGCATGCTATGGGTACTTTTTTT
>PEFU01000003.1:11327-80925 GCA_002939445.1 Pantoea sp. BRM17
TTACACTTTTTTAGTAAAATTTGGCACGGAATAGGAATTATCGGATTTTCKTGATGGGTTGTAAATTTAAATCCGCGTGGATTCAGGGGGGCTGAGCGCCTGTTGCACACAATCAGATCCGGTAAAATCTGTGATTTTTGCYGAGGCTTAMCGCAACATCAGATTTTCTGTAGCCAGCCGAAGGGATATTGCATCAGCAATGAATGGCCGTATTAAAACCGGCAAATAAGCGGAATAAAAAAGGCGGCCAGCGGCCGCCCTGATGATCCTGATGCAAATTAACGCCAGGATTTGTAGCGATTGATCAATCCATTGGTCGAGCTGTCGTGACTGSCAATATTTGCGTCATTTTCCAGCTCAGGCAAAATACGATTTGCCAGCTGTTTGCCCAGTTCCACGCCCCACTGATCGAACGTGTAAATATTCAGAATGGCACCCTGCGTGAAAATCTTATGTTCATACAGCGCAATCAGCGCACCCAGGCTGTAAGGGGTAATTTCGCGCAGCAGAATGGAGTTAGTCGGACGGTTACCTTCAAACACTTTAAACGGCACAACGTGCGCCACTGACTCCGCCGATTTACCGGCATCGGTAAACTCTTTCTCTACCGTATCGCGTGACTTACCAAATGCCAGCGCCTCGGTCTGAGCAAAAAAGTTCGACAGCAGCTTCTGGTGGTGATCGGCCAGCGCGTTATGGGTAATGGCCGGTGCAATAAAGTCGCACGGCACCAGCTTMGTTCCCTGATGGATCAGCTGATAAAACGCATGCTGACCATTGGTGCCAGGCTCGCCCCAGATAATCGGGCCGGTCTGATAGTCGACCGGATTGCCTTCACGATCGACATACTTGCCGTTCGATTCCATGTTGCCCTGCTSGAAATAGGCAGCAAAGCGATGCATATACTGGTCGTAAGGCAGGATCGCTTCGGTTTCGGCACCAAAAAAGTTGTTGTACCAGATACCGATCAGCGCCAGCAGCACCGGCAGGTTCTGCTCCGCCGGAGCGGTGGCAAAATGCTGATCCATCGCGTGTGCGCCGCTGAGCAGCTGCGTGAAGTTGTCAAATCCGATGGAGAGAATAATAGAGAGGCCGATGGCCGACCAGAGCGAGTAGCGCCCGCCAACCCAGTCCCAGAACTCAAACATGTTGCTGGTATCAATACCAAACTCGCTGACCGCTTTGCCGTTAGTAGAGAGCGCGGCAAAATGTTTTGCCACGTGCTGCTGATCGCCCGCCGTTTTCAGGAACCAGTCGCGTGCGCTGTGCGCATTGGTCATGGTTTCCTGCGTGGTGAAGGTTTTTGAGGCCACCAGGAACAGCGTGGTTTCCGGGTTCAGATCTTTCAGCGTCTCAGCAATATGCGTGCCGTCAACGTTGGAGACAAAGTGCATATTCAGATGGTTTTTATAAGGGCGCAGCGCCTCAGTCACCATAAACGGACCGAGATCGGAGCCGCCAATGCCGATGTTGACCACATCGGTAATGGGCTTACCGGTGTATCCCTTCCATTCGCCGCTGATGATACGCTCAGAGAAGCCTTTCATCTTGTCCAGCACGGCGTTGACTTCCGGCATCACATCTTTGCCATCAACCAGAATCGGCGTATTGCTGCGGTTGCGCAGCGCCACGTGCAGCACGGCGCGCTCTTCCGTACGGTTGATCTTCTCGCCGGAGAACATCGATTTAATGGCGCCCGCCAGGTCAGTCTCTTTAGCCAGCGCCTGTAATTTTGTGAGGGTTTCCTCAGTGATACGGTTTTTTGAGAAATCCACCAGCATCTGGTCATCGAACGTAGCGGAGAATTTCGCAAAACGATCGGCATCCTGCTGAAAAAGATCGGCGATCTGCACTGATTTCATCTGTTCAAAATGCTGCTGCAGCGCTTGCCACGCTGCGGTTTGTGTCGGATTGATATTTTTCATGGCAACACTCTTGTTGATATAAGAACCGTCATTTCATCCGGGCGCGTTCCGCTGGCCCGGCATGCTTAGTTTCTCTTACGGCGCGCTGCTGATACCCCGGTGTGCGCCTGTTTATCAGGGGCATAACCGCGTCGGGTACAGTCGAACAGGCATCGCGCAAACGCATTTCAGTATGACCATAGTTGCAGGCGAAAGGAAAATTTTGTGACCCTGGCCGCACGGTTTCAGTGAAATCCAGGCGCCAGTATGCCGCATGCGGAAAAGATAAATTCTGCGGCGCGTCAGTAAAAAGCCGCGTAAGCGGGCGCTTTTGTATCAGGGATCCCGCATCGGGCGCGGCGCGTATTTACAGCGGGGCTGCACGCGTTAAAAAATCATTTCTCCGGGTGCCACAAGGCTGGACAGCAGCACAATTTGTCGATAATTTATGCCCGCGACTTGCACCTCCGGGTGCAAGCCAGAAGAGGCGCGTCGCCCAGGCAGTGTGTTTGAGGATCCGTATCCGGCGAAAACACATCAGGGGGTGCGACGCCGAGATGGCATAACACGCGGAGTGTTGTGCTGTCGGCTGCAGGGGCTGAATCCTCTGGGTTGTCACCAGAAGCGTCCGCAGTCGGACGTTTCGCAAGGTGAAGTGCTTTTGGTGACTCATCTCCTGATCTTGTCTGTCCAATTCCGCTCTTCTCTTGTGCCAAGGCTGTTATCCCTGTCTTCTGAACCGAATTCCCGGCGGAAGATAACCTGACACGAGGTTTGTTACATGTCTCAACCGTTGATTGTGGCAAAATTTGGTGGCACCAGCGTTGCCGATTTCGATGCCATGAACCGCAGCGCAGACGTTGTGCTGTCCGATGCCCAGACCCGTCTGGTCGTTCTCTCTGCGTCTGCTGGCGTGACGAATCTGCTGGTCGCGCTGGCCGAGGGCCAGGATCAGGCAGAGCGTACCCAGATGCTGGATGAAATTCGCCGTATCCAGTACGCCATTATCGATCGCCTTGCTGCGCCGGATGTGATCCGTGAAGAAATTGACCGCGTGCTGGAAAACATCACCATGCTGTCAGATACCACGGCACTGGCCAATTCTCTGGCTCTTACCGATGAGCTGGTCAGCCACGGCGAACTGATGTCAACGCTGCTGTTTGTCGAGATCCTGCGCGAGCGCGGTGTCAATGCCGAGTGGTTTGACGTTCGCAAAGTGATGCGCACCAGCGATRGTTTTGGCCGGGCCGAGCCGCAGGTGGCTGAGCTGCAGACGCTGGCAGCGGCGCAGCTGCAGCCGCGCATTGCCGAAGCGCTGGTGGTTACCCAGGGCTTCATCGGCAGCGAGAGCAAAGGGCGCACCACCACGCTGGGCCGCGGCGGCAGCGATTATACTGCTGCGCTGCTGGGCGAGGCTCTGCAGGCTGAGCGCATCGATATCTGGACCGACGTGGCAGGTATCTATACTACCGATCCGCGCGTGGTGCCGGCTGCGCGCCGTATCGAAGAGATCACCTTCGAAGAGGCGGCAGAAATGGCAATTTTTGGCGCGAAAGTGCTCCATCCCGCCACGCTGCTGCCGGCGGTACGCAGCGATATCCCGGTGTTTGTTGGCTCCAGTAAAGATCCGGCCGCCGGCGGCACGCGCGTCTGCAATGAAACGCGTAATCCGCCGCTTTTCCGCGCGCTGGCACTGCGTCGCAAGCAGACGCTGCTGACGCTGCACAGCCTGAACATGCTGCACGCGCACGGTTTTCTGGCTGAGGTGTTTGCGATTCTGGCGCGCCATAATGTTTCTGTGGATCTGGTCACCACCTCTGAAGTCAGCGTGGCGCTGACGCTGGATAACACCGGCTCCACCAGCAGCGTGGATAGCCTGCTGACGCAGGCGCTGCTTACCGAGCTCTCTTCGCTGTGCCGCGTGGAAGTTGAAGAGAATCTGGCGCTGGTCGCTATTATCGGTAACAACCTGTCGAAAGCCTGCGGCGTGGGCAAAGAGGTCTTTGGTGCGCTGGAGCCGTTTAATCTGCGCATGATTTGCTACGGTGCCAGCAGCTACAACCTCTGTTTCCTGGTGCCGACGCCAGATGCGGAAGCAGTGGTGCGCGCGCTGCATCACAATCTGTTTGGTGCCTGATACCTCTCTTTATGATGCTGATTAGCCGGACGCTGTCCGGCTTTTTTTCCGGCTAACCCCGCCATATCTGCTGGCGTTTGCCGCAAAGCGCAGTGTTATTTCCCGCTTCAGGGCGCAATACGCAGCAGCTGATAGGCAATTGCCGCCGGCACCGTCGGCGGCGATAACGAAATGTTATGATCCCTTCCGATTGCAGCGGTCGTTCCCCGTGCGATCTTTCACCTGTGGTAAATCATCTAAAACCTCTCCGGCTCGCTTTTGTAGCGGACAAAGGTCTCTGAAAAAGGAAGTGTTTCATGCTCGCCAGTCTCACCCGCCTGTTCCCACTCTGGGCTGTACTGCTCTCAGTCGCCGCCTATTACTCGCCATCCACCTTTACCGGTATCGGTCCGTGGGTCTCTTATCTGCTGATGCTGATCATGTTTGGCATGGGCGTTACGCTAAATATTGACGATTTTAAACGCGTGCTGGTGCGTCCGGCTCCGGTGATTGCCGGCACCTTTCTGCACTATCTGGTGATGCCGCTGGCCGCATGGGCGCTGGCAAAGCTGTTTCAGATGCCGCCCGATCTGGCAGCCGGCATGATTCTGGTCGGCAGCGTCGCCAGCGGAACCGCGTCAAACGTAATGATTTATCTGGCGAAGGGCGATGTAGCGCTTTCGGTAACTATCTCTTCCGTCTCTGCGCTGGTGGGCGTCTTTGCTACTCCYCTGCTGACCCGTTTTTACGTTGATACGCATATTCAGGTCGACGTGGTGGGGATGCTGCTGAGCATCGTGAAAATTGTGGTGATCCCGATTTCACTCGGGCTGATTATTCATCACACCATGAACAGCGTGGTGCGCCGCGTTGAACCCTGGCTGCCGGCGTTTTCCATGCTCTGCATTTTGCTGATTATCAGCGCGGTGGTGGCGGGTAGCCAGAGCTTTATCGGATCGGTGGGCCTGATGGTTATTCTGGCGGTGATCCTGCATAACGCCATTGGTCTGCTCGGCGGCTACTGGGGCGGCAAGCTGTTTGGCTTTGATGAGTCGACCTGCCGCACGCTGGCGCTGGAGGTGGGGATGCAGAATTCGGGGCTGGCGGCTACGCTCGGCAAACTCTATTTCTCACCGCTTGCTGCCCTGCCGGGTGCACTCTTCTCGGTCTGGCACAACCTCTCCGGCTCACTGCTGGCAGGCTACTGGTCTGGCAAACCCATAAAGAAAAAATCCTGAATGGTTGATGCGGGCGATGCCAGTCGCCCGCAGCCATAGCATGCGGTTATAACTTCAGATACGCCCGGATCCCATCCAGAAACATCTGCGTCGCCAGCATAATCAGGATCAGTCCCATCAGCCGCTCCAGCGCGTTAACGCCTTTGTCGCCCAGCAGGCGCAGAAACAGCCCCGACAGCAGCAGAATGATAACCGTAGCTCCCCAGGCGATCAGCAGCGCGCCGACCAGATGGCTCATCTGATGCGGGTACTGGTGCGACAGCAGCATCAGCGTGGCCAGCAGTGAGGGGCCGGCGACCAGCGGGATGGCCAGCGGCACGAGAAACGGCTCCTCGCCAGCCGGCAGGCCGCTGCTGCCGGTGTCGCCGGAGGGAAAAATCATGCGAATCGCGATCAGGAACAGAATAATGCCGCCGGAAATAGAGACCGTTTCGGTGCGCAGATTCAGGAACATCAGAATGCGTTCACCGGCAAACAGAAACAGCAGCATCAGACCGAGCGCAATCAGCATTTCACGCATCAGCACCACGCGACGGCGTCTGGGTTCCAGATGTTTCAGCACCGACATAAAAATAGGCAGATTGCCGAGAGGATCCATGATCAGCAGCAGCAGTACGGTCGCAGATATCATTTCAGTCATGGGCGGTAAACCACTCCTTTCTGTTGGTGTTCACTATTATTAGCTCTGTTGCTGAAAAAACAGGTGTAATCGAATTAATTCACTTGCCAGAAGTGCAGTATTTTGTAGAGTTGAAGGTCGCAGGTAAACCTGAATATTACGCAGGCTCGCGCATCGTTAGCGCCGGGTCTGATACATGCACTATACAGGCCTCGGCCCGAGCTCCTGAGACGGACAGAAAATGAAGAATGTAGGTTTTATTGGTTGGCGTGGCATGGTCGGCTCTGTGCTGATGTCACGAATGAGCGAAGAACGCGATTTTGACGTGATCAATCCGGTGTTCTTCTCTACGTCACAGCTGGGTCAGGCRGCGCCCGCGTTTGGCGGTAAGTCAACCGGCGCGCTGCAGGATGCGTTTGATATTGACGCGCTGAAAGCGCTCGACATCATTATTACCTGCCAGGGCGGCGACTATACCAGTGAAGTCTATCCAAAGCTGCGCGAGAGCGGCTGGCAGGGCTACTGGATTGATGCAGCTTCTACGCTGCGCATGAAAGATGACGCCATCATTATTCTCGATCCGGTCAACCATCAGGTTATTCGCGACGGCCTGAACAACGGCATCAAAACCTTTGTCGGTGGCAACTGCACCGTCAGCCTGATGCTGATGTCGCTGGGCGGCCTGTTTGCAAACGATCTGGTAGAGTGGGCCTCGGTGGCGACTTACCAGGCGGCGTCCGGCGGCGGCGCGCGTCATATGCGCGAACTGCTGACGCAGATGGGTATGCTGCATGATCATGTCGCTCCGGCGCTGCAGAATCCCGCTTCCGCTATTCTGGAGATTGAGCGCAGCGTGACTGATTTTACCCGTTCCGGCACGCTGCCTGTCGACAACTTTGGCGTTCCGCTGGCGGGCAGCCTGATCCCGTGGATAGATAAACAGCTGGATAACGGGCAGAGTCGCGAAGAGTGGAAAGGGCAGGCGGAGACCAACAAGATTCTCAACACCGGCAACATCATTCCGGTTGACGGCCTCTGCGTGCGCGTCGGTGCGCTGCGCTGCCACAGCCAGGCGTTTACGCTGAAGCTGAAAAAAGATCTGCCGCTGGCAGAGATTGAGCAGCTGCTTGCAGCGCATAACGAATGGGTAAAAGTGGTGCCAAACGATCGCGAGATCACGATGCGCGAGCTGACGCCCGCCGCGGTTACTGGTCGTCTGACCACGCCGGTTGGCCGCCTGCGCAAACTTAATATGGGACCGGAGTATCTTTCCGCTTTCACCGTTGGCGATCAGCTGCTGTGGGGTGCCGCAGAACCGCTGCGTCGCATGCTGCGTCTGCTTATCGACTAAGCGCAGCGACATCAGACAGGCCGGGGTTTCCCTGCTTTTTTTTAATCAGCTGACGGGCAAAACCTAAGGCAAATTGCCGCCAGCGAGTGATCGGCTTCCCTTTTTTGTTTTTCCGATAACAATTTTTCACGTTCCTCCCTGGCTTCTGCCAACCCCAAGCTATGATTTAACTGAGAAGTACCGATTGTTAACAGGTTGTACTTTTAAGCGAATTAGTAGTGGTACCTGGCAACGAATTTTCCCATGGAGGGTGGCCTCTCTTGCCAGCGTACGTATGACTCAATGAAAAGCAGCGCACTTACAGCGGCACAGTTGCCCCTGCGGTCGCCTGCACAAAATCATAGGAAGAAAGTCATGTCAGAGTTTCCCGATCGCGATGCGATCAATGCGCTTTTTGCCGGGGATTACGCCGACCCCTTTTCTGTCCTGGGAATGCACCAGACCGTTCAGGGCCTTGAAGTCCGCGCGCTGCTGCCGGATGCGTCTGAAGTCTGGGTGATTGAAACCAAAACCGGCCGCAAATGTGGTCAGCTGAAGTGTCTGGATTCACGCGGCTTTTTCAGCGGAGTGATTCCGCGCCGCAAGAACATGTTTCGCTATCAGCTGGCGGTGAACTGGCATGGTCAGCAGAATCTGATTGATGACGCCTACCGTTTTGGCCCGCTGCTGGCCGATATGGACGCCTGGCTGCTGGCTGAAGGTACGCACCAGCGTCCGTATGAAACCCTGGGTGCGCACGGCGCGACCATTGATGGCGTCAGCGGCATCCGCTTTGCCGTATGGGCGCCGAATGCCCGGCGCGTCTCTGTGGTGGGCGACTTCAACTTCTGGGACGGCCGCCGTCATCCGATGCGCTTCCGGCGCGAACTCGGTATCTGGGAGCTGTTTGTGCCGGGTGCGGTAAACGGACAGCTCTATAAATATGAGGTTGTCGATTTACACGGGCAGATGCGTATCAAAGCTGACCCGTTTGCGTTTGAAGCGCAGATGCGCCCGCAGACGGCATCGATGATCTGCGGCCTGCCGCCGAAGGTTGAGATGCAGCCAGCGCGCAAAGCGGCGAACGGTTTTGATCAGCCTATCTCTATTTATGAGGTGCACCTCGGCTCATGGCGACGCCACACCGATAACAACTTCTGGCTGAGCTACAAAGAGCTGGCTGAGCAGCTTATCCCCTATGTCAAAGAGATGGGCTTTACCCATATCGAGCTGCTGCCGATTAATGAGCATCCGTTTGACGGCAGCTGGGGTTATCAGCCGCTGGGCATGTATGCGCCGACGCGGCGCTTCGGCACGCGCGATGAGTTCCGTCAGTTTATTGCAGCGGCACATGAGGCGGGTATCAACGTACTGCTGGACTGGGTACCGGGCCATTTTCCTGACGACGACTTCGGTCTGGCGAAATTTGACGGCACTGAACTCTATGAGCACAGCGATCCGCGCGAAGGGTATCATCAGGACTGGAATACGCTGATCTATAACTTTGGCCGGCGTGAAGTCAGCAACTATCTCTCCGGTAACGCGCTTTACTGGCTGGAGCGGTTTGGCATTGACGGCCTGCGCGTGGATGCGGTGGCTTCAATGATCTACCGCGACTACAGCCGTAAAGCGGGCGAGTGGATCCCGAATCATCTGGGCGGGCGCGAAAATCTGGAAGCGATTGCATTTCTGCGTCATACCAACCAGACGCTGGGCACGGCGGTACCTGGCAGCATCACCGTGGCGGAAGAGTCAACCGACTTCCCTGGCGTCACGCGCCCGAGCGAAAATGAAGGGCTGGGCTTCTGGTTTAAGTGGAACCTGGGCTGGATGCACGACACCCTCGACTACATGAAGCTCGACCCGGTACATCGCCGCTATCATCACAATCTGATGACATTTGGCATGGCCTACAACTACAGCGAAAACTTCGTGCTGCCGCTCTCCCATGACGAAGTGGTGCACGGCAAGCGCTCTATTCTCGATCGCATGCCGGGTGACGCCTGGCAGAAGTTCGCTAACCTGCGCGCCTACTACGGCTGGATGTGGGCGTTTCCGGGTAAAAAGCTGCAGTTTATGGGCAATGAGTTTG
The DNA here is from genome assembly GCA_002939445.1 of Pantoea sp. BRM17. Classification (GTDB taxonomy): domain Bacteria; phylum Pseudomonadota; class Gammaproteobacteria; order Enterobacterales; family Enterobacteriaceae; genus Pantoea. The sequence continues at coordinate 20,627 of PEFU01000003.1, forward strand.
CTCAGGGGCGCGAGTGGAACCATGACGTCAGCCTCGACTGGCACCTGCTGGAAGGCGATGACAACTGGCATCACGGCGTGCAGCGTCTGGTACGCGATCTCAACCACACCTATCGCCACTATGCGCCACTTTATCAGCTCGACTTTGATCCGCAGGGCTTTGAGTGGCTGGTAGTGGATGACCACGATAACTCGGTGTTTGTCTTTGTACGCCGCGACCGCGAAGGCAATGAGATCATTGTTGCCAGCAACTTTACGCCGGTCACGCGCCAGGATTACCGTTTTGGCGTCAATCAGGCGGGCAGCTGGCGCGAAGTGCTGAATACCGATCAGCACGACTATCACGGCAGCGACGTGCGTAACCACAGCATCGCCCGCACCGACGAGATTGCCAGCCACGGCCGCGCGCAGTCGCTGAGTCTGACCCTGCCACCGCTGTCGACCATCTGGCTGGTGCGGGAGGCGGACTGATGATCGAAGCGGGCCAGCCTGCGCCGCACGGGGCCCGCTATGATGGACGCGGCGTCAACTTCACGCTCTTCTCGCGTCACGCAGAGAAGGTGGAGCTCTGCCTGTTCAGCTGTGAAGGAGAGGAGCAGCGTCTGACGCTGCCCGCCCGCAGCGGCGATATCTGGCACGGCTATATTGCCGGGCTGAAGCCGGGTCAGCGCTACGGCTATCGCGTTTATGGTCCGTGGGATCCGCAGCGGGGACACCGTTTTAATCCGGCTAAACTGCTGGTGGACCCCTGCGCCAAAGCCGTTACCGGCAGCGTTGCGGATGACGCCGCGCTGTATGGCGGCATCGCGCAGCCTGACAGTCAGGACAGCGCCGGCTGCATGCCCAAATCGCTGGTTATCGCTGAAGACTTTGACTGGGAAGACGATCGGCCACCGCGTACGCCCTGGGGCAAAACGGTCATTTACGAAGCGCACGTGCGCGGTCTGACGCAGCTGCATCCGGAAATTCCTGAAACGCTGCGCGGGACGTATGCGGCGCTCGGCCACCCTGCTATGGTGAAGTACCTGCGCGACCTCGGCATTACCGCGCTGGAGCTGCTGCCGGTGGCGGCGTTTGCCAGCGAGCCGCGACTGCAGCGGACAGGGCTGCAAAACTACTGGGGCTACAACCCCTACGCGCTCTGGGCGGTACACCCGGATTATGCGTCAGGGGAAGCGGGCGTCACAGCGCTGCAGGAGTTTCAGCAGGCGGTGAAAACGCTGCACGCAGCAGGTATTGAAGTGATCCTGGACGTGGTCTTTAACCACTCCGCAGAGCTGGAAGAGATTGGCCCGACGCTGTCGCTGCGCGGGGTGGATAACGCCAGCTACTACTGGCTTGATGAGCAGGGGAATTACCAGAACTGGACCGGCTGCGGCAACACGCTAAATCTCAGCGATCCGCAGGTGGTGGCGTGGGCGCTGGAAGCGCTGCGATACTGGGTACAGCACTGTCACGTTGATGGCTTTCGCTTTGATCTCGCCAGCGTGCTGGGGCGTACGCCGGACTTTTGCGCTGAAGCACCGCTGCTGGCGGCGATTCGCGCCTGTCCGGTTCTGTCGCAGGTCAAGCTGATTGCTGAGCCGTGGGATATCGGCGAAAACGGCTATCAGGTGGGCCGGTTTCCGCCAGGCTTTGCCGAATGGAACGACCATTTTCGCGACGCCGCACGCCGCTACTGGCTGCATGGCGAACTGAACAACGGCGAGCTGGCGCGTCGGTTTGCCGCCTCAGCCGATCTGTTTCAGCAGGCAGGGCGCCGGCCGCACGCCAGCATTAATTTTATTACCGCGCATGATGGCTTCACGCTGCGCGACCTGGTGAGCTATAACCATAAACATAATCAGGCTAACGGCGAGGATAACCGCGACGGCAGCAGTGACAACTTCAGTCATAACCACGGGCATGAAGGGCTGAAAGCGAATCCGGATGTCCTGCAGCGGCGGCGGCACAGCGCGCATGCGCTGCTGACCACGCTGCTGCTGGCACAGGGCACGCCGATGCTGCTGGCGGGCGATGAGCGCGGCCAGAGCCAGTATGGCAACAACAACGCCTACTGTCAGAATAACCTGCTGACGTGGCTCAACTGGCAGCAGGATGATGAAGGACTGGTCGACTTTACTGCGGCGCTGATCCAGCTGCGCCAGCGCATTCCGGCGCTGACGGCAGACTGCTGGTGGCAGGAAGGTGATGGTCAGGTGCAGTGGTTCAATGCCAGCGGCAAACCACTGGAACCAGAAGAGTGGGAGCGGGGTGCGCATCAGATGCAAATCCTGCTGTCGGATCGCTGGCTGATAACAATAAATGCAACAGATGCAATCAGTGACCTAGCCTTACCAGACGGAGAATGGCATGCCATACCTCCTTTCGCCGGGGAAGATAATCCCATTTTGACAACTGTCTGGCACGGGCCCGCACGCGGCGTGTGTGTGTTCCTAAAGCAATCATAAGGAGTCAGACATGGTGAAGTTAGACAGAAACGATCCTCTGATGCTGGCGCGCCAGCTCCCTACCCAGACAGTTGCCCTGATCCTTGCTGGCGGACGCGGCACGCGTCTGAAAGATCTGACCGCAAAACGCGCGAAGCCTGCCGTTCACTTTGGCGGCAAGTTTCGTATCATCGACTTTGCCCTTTCCAACTGCATTAACTCAGGCATCCGGCGCATCGGCGTCATTACCCAGTATCAGTCGCATACGCTGACGCAGCATATTCAGCGCGGCTGGTCACTGTTTAACGAGGAGATGAATGAGTTTGTCGATTTGCTGCCCGCTCAGCAGCGCGCCGCGACGGAGTACTGGTATCGCGGCACCGCCGATGCGGTGACGCAGAACCTCGATATTATCCGGCGTTATAACGCGCAGTACATCGTGATCCTTGCAGGCGATCACATCTACAAAATGGACTACTCGCGTATGCTGCTCGACCACGCTGAACGCGGGGCGAAGTGCACTATCGCCTGTCTGCCGGTTCCGCTGGCGGAAGCGACCGCCTTTGGCGTGATGGCGGTAGATGCTGACAACAACGTGGTCGATTTTGTTGAAAAACCCGCGACTCCTCCCGCTATGCCTGGCGACGCAGATAAGGCGCTGGCAAGTATGGGTATCTATGTTTTCAATGCCGACTATCTTTATCAGTTACTGGAAGAAGATTTGCTGGTAGAGAACTCCAGCCACGACTTTGGCAAAGATCTGCTGCCAAAAATTGTGGCGAGCGGTGAGGCGTATGCACATTCATTCACGCTCTCCTGCGTGCAGAACGATGAGAATGCAGAACCCTACTGGCGTGATGTAGGTACGCTGGAGGCCTACTGGCGTGCGAATCTTGATCTGGCATCCGTGACGCCAGAGCTGGATATGTATGACCATGAATGGCCCATCCGGACCCATATGGAGCCACTGCCGCCGGCTAAATTTGTGCAGGATCGCTCCGGCAGTCATGGCATGACCATGAACTCGCTGGTATCGGGCGGCTGTATTATTTCCGGCTCCGTAGTCGTGAATTCAGTGCTGTTTCCGCGCGTGCGCGTAAACTCATTTTGCAATATTGATTCAGCGGTGCTGCTACCGGATGTTGTGGTAGGCCGTTCGTGCCGGCTTCGCCGCTGTGTAATTGACCGTGCCTGCGCAATCCCGGAGGGCATGGTGATTGGAGAGAATCCGGATGAAGACAGCCGGCGTTTTTACCGATCGGAAGAGGGCATCGTACTGGTGACGCGCGCCATGCTGGGCAGGCTGGCCACCGCGGGTCAGTGAGTGGCGACAAGCATACAAAAAAACCGCCGCGTGGAACGCGCGCGATAACATAATAGGGGTTCAGGATGCAGGTTTTACATGTCTGTTCAGAGCTTTTTCCGCTGCTGAAAACGGGCGGGCTGGCTGATGTCGTCGGCGCATTACCGCAGGCGCAAATAGCCGATGGTACGGATACGCGGGTACTGATCCCGGCGTTTCCGGATCTGCGTAAAGGAATTCCTGATACTGACGTGGTGGCGGAGCTGCAAACTTTTGCCGGGCCCGTGCGCCTGCTGTTCGGGCAGTACAACGGTGTCGGTATTTATCTGATTGATGCGCCAGGACTGTATGACCGTCCCGGCAGCCCCTACCACGACACGTCGCAGTTCGCATACGTAGACAACTATCTGCGTTTCGCACTGCTGGGCTGGATGGGTGCCGAGCTGGCCAGCGGAGTAGATGGCCTGTGGCGTCCGCAGATTGTGCACGCGCATGACTGGCATGCCGGTCTGACCTGCGCCTATATCGCCGCGCGCGGCAATCCGGCTAAAACGGTCTTTACCGTACATAACCTTGCCTATCAGGGGCTGTTTAACGCCCGGCATCTGGATGAGATTCAGATCCCGCGCGAATATTTTGGCATGCATGGCCTGGAGTTTTACGGCCAGATCTCTTACCTCAAGGCTGGTCTGTTCTTTGCCGATCACATCACGGCGGTCAGTCCGACCTACGCGCTGGAGATCACCCGACCGGAGTTTGGTTATGGCATGGAAGCGCTGCTGGAGCAGCGTCTGCGTGAAGGTCGTCTGAGCGGTATTCTCAACGGTGTGGATCCGGGCATCTGGGATCCGGCTCATGACCTGCTGCTGACCGCCCGTTATGACCGCGAAACCCTGGAAAGCAAAGCGGAAAACAAACGTCAGCTGCAGATCGCCATGGGACTGAAGGTCGACGATAAAGTGCCGATTTTCTGCGTCATCAGCCGGCTGACAAAACAGAAAGGGCTCGATCTGGTGCTGGAAGCGCTGCCGGGTCTGCTGGCGCAGGGCGGGCAGCTGGTGCTGCTGGGTCAGGGCGACGCCGAACTGCAGCAGGGTTTCCTTGCGGCCGCGGCGGAACACCCCGGCAGCGTAGGCGTGCAGATTGGCTATCACGAAGCGTTCTCACACCGCATTGTTGGCGGTGCCGATGTGATTATGGTTCCCAGCCGCTTTGAACCCTGCGGGCTGACGCAGCTCTATGGCCTGAAATATGGCACGCTGCCGCTGGTGCGTCGTACCGGTGGCCTGGCCGATACCGTACAGGATAGCTCTCTGGAGAACCTGGCGGATGGTGTTGCCAGCGGCTTCAGTTTTGAAGACAGCAATGCCTGGTCACTGCTGCGGGCTATTCGTCGCGCCTTTGTACTCTGGTCACGGCCTTCACTGTGGCGCTATGTTCAGCGCCAGGCCATGGCGATGGATTTCAGCTGGCAGGTGGCTGCGCAGGCCTACCGCGATCTTTATCAACGTATGCTGTAATTGAGAGATTGGGAGTCCGGATATGAATGCACCTTTCACCTACGCCTCACCCACGCTGACGGTTGAAGCGCTGAAGCACTCAATCGCCTATAAGCTGATGTTTACGATTGGCAAAGATCCTTCAATCGCGAATAAGCACGAGTGGCTGAACGCCTCGCTGCTCGCGGTGCGCGACCGTATGGTGGAGCGCTGGCTGCGTTCCAGCCGTGCGCAGCTGTCGCAGGATGTGCGTCAGGTTTACTACCTGTCGATGGAGTTCCTGATGGGCCGCACGCTGGGCAATGCGCTGCTGGCGATGGGCATTTATGACGATCTCAATCAGGCGCTGGATGAGATGGGACTCAATCTCAGCGAACTGATGGAAGAGGAGAACGATCCCGGACTCGGCAACGGCGGCCTTGGTCGTCTMGCCGCCTGCTTTTTAGATTCGCTGGCAACGTTAGGCCTGCCGGGACGCGGTTACGGCATCCGCTATGACTACGGTATGTTCCGGCAGAACATTGTCGACGGCCAGCAGCGTGAGTCGCCGGACTACTGGCTGGAGTATGGCAATCCGTGGGAATTTCAGCGCCATAATACCCGCTATAAAGTGCGTTTCGGCGGTCGTCTGCAGCATGAGGGCGCGCGCGTTCGCTGGATTGAAACGGAAGAGATTGTCGCGATGGCGTACGATCAAATCATTCCCGGTTTTGACACCGATGCCACCAATACCCTGCGGCTGTGGGGGGCGCAGGCGAGCAATGAGATCAATCTCGGCAAGTTTAACCAGGGCGACTACTTTGCGGCCGTCGAGGACAAAAATCATTCCGAGAACGTTTCGCGGGTTCTCTATCCGGATGATTCAACCTACTCAGGACGCGAGCTGCGGCTGCGTCAGGAGTACTTTCTTGTCTCCTCTACGGTGCAGGATATTCTGCATCGCCACTGGAAAATGCATGAAACCTGGGACAACCTTGCTGACAAAGTCGCTATCCATTTGAACGACACGCATCCGGTTCTGGCGATCCCGGAGCTGATGCGGCTGCTGATTGATGAGTATAAATTCAGCTGGGATGACGCGTTTGAAGTCACCTGTCAGATCTTCTCCTATACCAACCATACGCTGATGAGCGAGGCGCTGGAGACCTGGCCGGTAGATATGATCGGCAAAATTTTGCCGCGTCACCTGAGTATTATTTTCGAGATCAACGATTACTTCCTGAAGACGATTCAGGAGCACTATCCCGACGACTGGGATCTGATGTCGCGCATCTCGATTATTGATGAGAATGATGGCCGCCGCATCCGTATGGCGTGGCTGGCGGTGGTGGTGAGTCACAAAGTAAACGGCGTCTCTGAGCTGCACTCCAATTTGATGGTGCAGTCGCTGTTTGCCGACTTTGCCCGGCTCTTTCCGGGACGTTTCTGCAACAAGACCAACGGCGTGACGCCGCGTCGCTGGCTGGCGCTGGCGAATCCGGCGCTCTCCGGCGTGCTGGATGAAACCATTGGCCGCACCTGGCGCACCGATCTGTCACAGCTCAGCGAGCTGCAGCCGCATATCGACTACCCGGCGTTTATTCGCCAGGTTGCCGATGCCAAATTTGCCAACAAGCAGCGGCTGGCGGCATGGGTCGCCAAAAATATGGATATCGTGCTCAATCCGCACGCGCTGTTCGATGTACAGATCAAGCGTATTCACGAGTACAAACGGCAGCTGCTTAACGTGCTGRATGTGATCACCCGCTATAACCGGATCAAAGCCGATCCCGATGCCAGCTGGGTGCCGCGCGTAAATATTTTTGCCGGTAAAGCCGCCTCGGCCTACTACGTGGCAAAACACATTATCCATCTGATCAACGATGTGGCTGACGTGATCAACAACGATCCGCAGGTAAAGAACAAGCTGAAAGTGGTGTTTATTCCTAACTACGGCGTCAGCCTCGCGCAGATCATCATTCCGGCGGCCGATCTTTCCGAGCAGATCTCCACGGCGGGTACTGAGGCCTCCGGCACCAGTAACATGAAGTTTGCGCTAAACGGCGCGCTGACCATCGGCACGCTGGATGGCGCAAACGTGGAGATGCGCGAGCACGTGGGCGCAGAGAACATCTTTATCTTCGGCAACACCACTCCACAGGTTGAGCAGCTGCGCAAAGAGGGCTACAACCCGCGCAAATACTTTGAGGAAGATGCTGAACTGCATCAGGTGCTGACGCAGATTGCCACCGGCGTCTTCAGCCCGCAGGAGCCGGGACGTTACCGTAACCTGTTTGATGCGCTGGTTAACTTTGGCGACCATTATCAGCTGCTGGCGGATTACCGCAGCTATGTGGATACGCAGGATAAAGTGGATAAGCTTTACCGGCAGCCGGATGAGTGGCAGCGGCGTGCAGCGCTGAATATTGCCGGTATGGGCTACTTCTCGTCAGATCGCACCATTCAGGAGTATGCGGATGAGATCTGGCATATTTCGCCGGTGCGGTTATAAAAAAGGTCGCCATGAATGGCGACCCTGCAAAATATGGCCCGATGCGCATTAATGCGCATCGGGTAACGGCTTACTTCAGCGTAATGCTCTTCACAATGCTGTCTGCAWCGCTCTGCGCCTGCTGCTGATTCTCTGCCGGCAGGGTGATCTGCAGCGTCAGCAGCTGATTATCGACTTTTGCCAGCACCACCGTTGACCACGATGTCTGGTTGTTAGCGGAAATCACCGTATCCAGCTGCTGTGCCGGCTGGTCTTTCAGCGTTACCGCTTTATTCGACACCACCTGCAGCTGCGGATCGCGATTGCGCTGCTGCTGCTCCAGACGTTTTGAGAGCGTCTCAAGTGAGTCACTGGTCGGGTCGCCGGCAATCACGATAATGGCGCGCTGGCCGGTTTCATTAGCGTAGACGTGCATATTGGTGGATTCAGAGCCGAGTTTACCGCTCTTATCAGACATGCCCGCAGGCAGCGTAAAGCTCAGTTTCCCTTCCATCAGATTCACCGTCTGAGCGGACTGGCTGACGCTGGTACCGCTGTTGTCAGCAGCATCCTCTTTTTTCTGATCGCACGCCGCCAGGCCCAGCACCAGCAGGCCGATACCTGCATACTTCACTACGTTGCGCATTCTGTTCCCTTTTACAATTCCAGTCTGGCTTATACAAACGGAATCGGCGGTCAAAAGCAACCGCCGATGTGTCAGGAAATCTTAGCGCACCGCGCCATTTCGTCTATGGCACATTAGCCGAAATTGATCTGGCGGGCCTGATGCCGTTCCGCCATGCGCTTCAGGGCGGCATTCAGCAGCAGGCCGTAGGCGGGCAGGAAGAAGATCAGGCAGATCAGCACTTTGAAGCTGTAATCCACCAGGGCAATCTCGACCCAGTGCGCTGCCATGAAGGGATCCTGGCTCTTATAAAAAGCGATAAAGAAAAAGGCCAGCGTATCGCTGACGTTGCCGAGAAACATGGCGCAGGCTGGCGCTATCCACCACTGCGGCAGCTGGCGCAGACGGTTAAAGACGTGAACGTCAAGGATTTGACCCAGCGCATAGGCCATAAAGCTGGCGCAGGCGATACGGGCGACAAACAGATTGACCTGCTGCAGCGACGCCCAGCCCTGCCATGCCCCCTGATAAAAGAGGCAGGAGATAGCGTACGAGATAAATAGCGCCGGGATCATCACCGCGAGAATAATGCGTCGCGCGAGCGGGGCGCCAAAAATACGCACGGTCAGGTCGGTTGCGAGAAAAATAAAGGGAAAGCTGAACGCACCCCAGGTGGTATGAAAACCGAAAATAGCGACCGGCAGCTGAACCAGATAATTGCTGGAGGTGATCACCAGCAGATGAAACAGCGACAGCCAGAAAAGGGCGTGCATGCGCTGACGCGCAGAAAAAGCGATCATATTGAGCCTTTTTTAACAATGGGGTGAGGGAACCCATCCCTTCATCGTTCGCATTTTTGCTGCGCTGGCTGCGCGTGCTAAAAGACTAACGATTTTGGGGACTAAGCAACGGTATTGAAAAATCGGACGGCATCTTAACCCGTTGCGCAATTTATGCAACGGTTAATTTTAACGCAATCGTTGTCGCCTTGCGCTGCGGAAATGGCGAGCTAGAATGAGCATCCCTGTTTACTGACCGATAAGAGAATCATGAGCGATCCTTTCTCCGCACCCGACCATACGCTGGACGCGCTGGGCCTGCGCTGCCCTGAACCCGTGATGATGGTACGCAAGACGGTACGCACGATGCAGGCGGGTGAAACGCTGCTGATTATTGCCGACGATCCGGCGACTACGCGCGATATCCCCGGCTTCTGCCGCTTTATGGATCACGATTTACTGGCACAGCAGACCGAAGCGCTGCCGTACCAGTATCTGATCAGGAAAGGCGCGGAGGCCTGACGGGGGGCTGGCGCAGCAGACGCAGAGCGTTTGCGGTCACCAGCGCCGTAGCGCCCGAATCGGCCAGCACTGCCAGCCACAAGCCGGTTAAGCCGAGCAGCGTCGTGAGCAGAAACAGCGCCTTCAGCCCCAGCGCCAGCGTAATATTCTGCAGTACGATGGCGCGGGCGCGTCGCGCCAGCGCGACGGTCTGCGGCAGAAGGGTCAGGCGGTTCTGCGTCAGCGCAGCGTCGGCCGTTTCCAGCGCCACGTCGGTGCCGCTGCCCATAGCAATCCCGATAGCCGCCGCTTTCATCGCTGGCGCATCATTAATGCCGTCACCTACCATCGCCAGCGGCTGCTGCTGGCTCAGCGCGCGTACAGCACTGACTTTGTCTGCCGGCAGCAAACCCGCCCGATATTCAATATTAAGTTCTGCCGCTATGGCGGCGGCCGCACGCGGGTTATCACCGGTCAGCATGACGCTGGCGATCCCCGCGGCTCTGAGCTGATCGATAGCCGCCGCAGCCTCTTCACGCAGCCGATCCTGCAGCGCCAGCAGCCCCAGCGGCCGATCTGCCTGCAGCAGGATCACCACCGTGTTGCCCTCGCGCTCGTACTCCATCACACGCTGCCGCTGCTGCTCGCTCAATCCCGGCGCGGCACGCGGTGTCAGCAGCTGATAAGGGACGCCGTCGATGCTCGCGCGAATGCCGCTGCCCGCCAGCGCCTGCTGCTGTTGCGCATCCGGCAGAATCAGCTGCCGTTTCGCGGCTTCTGCGACAATTGCCTGCGCCAGCGGATGCCCGGACCCGCGCTCTGCCGCCGCCGCGAGGCGCAGCAGCGCCGCTTCGTCAGTCTGACCAAAAGCGTGGATCGCCGTAACCTGCGGTTTACCCAGGGTCAGCGTGCCGGTTTTGTCGAAGGCGATAACCTGCACGCGGCTCAGCTGCTCCAGCGCGGCGCCACCTTTAAGCAGCACGCCCTGACGCGCGGCAGAGGCCAGCGCTGAAGTCACCGCCGCCGGCGTTGAGATCACCAGCGCGCAGGGGCAGCCAATCAGCAGCAGCGTCAGCCCTTTATAGATCCACGGCTGCCACTCTCCCAGGCCAGAGAGCGGCGGGACCACCATCACCAGTAGCGCCAGCAGCATAATGGCCGGCGTATAGATGCGGCTAAAGCGATCGATAAAGCGTTCTGCCGGTGCGCGATGGCTCTCCGCTTCATCGATGAGCTGCAGGATACGATCGATAGCGCTCTCTCCCGGCAGAGAGGTCACTTTTATCTGCACCAGCCGATCAACGCTGGTGGCGCCCGCCATCAGCCGATCGCCGGGCTGATGGCTCACCGGCAGGGACTCACCGGTTAATGCGCTTTCATCAAAGCTGGCGCTGAACTGCAGCAGCTCGCCATCAACCGGCAGGCGGCCGCCGGCGGCAACTTCAATAATGTCGCCCGGCTGCAGCGCCGCCAGCGGGACCGCAACGCGCTGCGCGCCCTGCAGCCGTGTCGCACGCTCCGGACGCAGCGCCATCAGAGCGGTCACACCGCGTCGCGCCTGCGCTGCGGCCCAGGCCTCAAGCCGCTCACCGATTAAAAACAGCAGCAGCACCATCGCAGCTTCGGCATGAGCGCCCGTTACCAGCGCGCCGGCTGCAGCCGCCGTCATCAGCGTTTCGATTGAGAAAGGCGAGCCGCTGCGGATCCGCTGCCAGGCGCTGTGCGCGACCGGCAGGAGACCGGCCAGCGCGGTCGCAACAAACAGGCGATCGCCCCAGATCGGTGACTGCTGACTTATCAGCCAGCTCGTCAGCATCAGCAGTGCCAGCAGCAGCAGCGCGGCGCGATCGCGCCAGCATGAAGTCGCCGGCGGGGGAGCGGGGGCATCAGCGGCGTGCAGCCTGAAGCCCGCCTGTTTTACCGCCTGTTCTATAGCGGCCTGCATGGCAGCGGGAGCGCAGACTTCCAGCTTTTCACTGGCAAAAATCACGCGCGCCTGCGTGACCTGCGGCAGCTTTTGTACGGCGGTTTCGATAGTGCGCGCGCAGCCCGGGCAGTCCATCCCGGTAATTCGCCAGCGCAGTGCAGGCTGCCCGTTAGCAGAGCCTCTGTGTTCATCCGCGTCAGCTGGCGCCGCGCTTCCGGCACAGCAGGCGGTGCCGGTTGTYACGGGCGTGGTCAGACGGGTGAAGCGGGCCGCGGGCAGGGGGCGCACGGCAGCGTGTGGCCGCAGTTTGCTGCCCGGCCGGTCACAGCCGCAGGGGGAAATCTGTTGATGCATGGAGCCTCCGGTATCAGTAACGGGCAGCTGCCCGTTACTGAAGGCTACACTCTGGAGTCAGCTCCAGAGTCAAGCCCGGAATGGCCGGATTATCAGGAGAGCCAGAGTGAACGCACGATCATAAAATGACCGGCAAAATAGCAGGCGGCGACAATGGCGCTGTCAGCGCTGAAGCGGCGGCGATAATGTGAAATAAACCAGATAATATTGGCCAGCAGCAGCAGGCCCGCACCAATCAGCAGCGAGAAACTGTAGTCGGTCGGACGGAAAAAGTAGTTTTCAGCCGCCATCCAGTTCATCACCAGCGTCATGCCAATCAGGGTACAGATGGGCCAGCGCAGCTCCTCCAGCCGCGTCCAGAGCAGCGCAATGACCGCAACGCCGATAATCAGAAACGTCAGCGGAATAGGCCAGTAGAAGCTCATGGTCATATGGGCGGTAAAACTGATGGTGTAGAGCAGATGCGAAAGGAAAAACGCGCCCAGCGCATAAAGCATTTGCTGTCGGGGCAGCAGCATCAGCGCATCGCCTGCCAGCGTGGCAATCAGTCCGGCAAGGATCAGATAGTCAGTGGTGTTCACGGCCGGTGCCTGCCAGGCCCAGGCAACCAGCAGCAGCAGGGTAACAGGTTTAAACAGCCAGCGTTGCCACTGCGGACCGCGATAGGAGGCATCCACATAAAGCCAGCCGGAAAAAAGTACTGCAAGGAAAGACCAAAGCATTTTTTCTCCCTTTTGTAGACCAGATGTCCACACTGTTGAAATATCCCAGACTCTCTTTGAGTTTAAGTTACCGCTGGCAAATGTGACAATCGGGCAACTCTGGTTGTATGCTTTAGCTTCTTTTTTAATGATCAAATGAAGTGAAGTGCGAGCAAAAACATGAGCAAACCACCGCTAATCTTTTTTATCGTCCTGGCGATTATCGCCATTCTGGCGACCCGGCAGTTTATCAAGCAGCGGCGGGAAGCTGCGGTTAACGACGCCTCCCCGGTACGATCGCTGACCGTGCAGGTAAAAACCAAGCGTGAATATCCGGCACCGAATCGTCGTTCGCGTCAGCGCGAAGAGATTGCCGGTGAAGAGATGAAATATGAAGCCTGGTTTCATCCGCTGAACGGGGCGAGCGACATTAAAACCGCGGTCAGCGCCAGCGATTATCACCAGATGGATAAGGGCGTAAAAGGCGAGCTGAAGATGCAGGGCAGCCGTTTTGTCAGCTTTACCCCCGCGCGCTGAAACCGGAGCGCTGGCAAAGGTACCCCGGTTAGCGCCGGATCACATCTTCGGATAGTGCTTTTTCTGCCAGGCGAGCAGCTCAAATACCCCGAAAAAGAAAATCTTAGCCTGCGTGGCGCCGCTCAGCTTCGGCGCCTCTTTAGGCTGGGTGGCGCGCAGCAGCACCAGCTGCAGTCCATGCATAATCACCATGAAAAACAGGGCGACATGCACAAAATAGCGCAGCGGTGTGGGGAAAGGGTGCACCAGATTAAGCAGCAGAAAAGCCCYGACGCAAATCATCAGTAACCGTCCCAGATTAAGCCACATCATGCGCCTCCTGTTGGCGTTGATAGAGTCGATAGGCGACCTGACCGGCGATCTTCTCCCGGTAAAGCTGCCAGCTGGCGGGCACGTCAGGCGCCCCCTGTTCCACTTCACTTTCCACGTAAATCAGCGCGTCTGCGCTCAGCCACTGATTGCGCTCCAGCAGCGCCAGCGTCTCCGCCAGCAGCCCTTTGCGAAAGGGTGGATCGACAAATACGATATCAAAAGCTTCGCCAGGCTGCGCCAGCCACTGCAGCGCGCTGGTCTGCACCACCGTCGCCTGCGTGGCGCGCAGCGTGTCGACATTGCGCGACAGCTGCTGCGCTACGCTGCGCTCCAGCTCCAGCAGCGTGACTGAACCCGCATAGCGCGACAGCGCTTCGAGACCCAGCGCGCCGCTGCCGGCGAAGCAGTCGAGGCAGCGCGCCTGCGGAAGATCGGGCGCCAGCCAGTTAAACAGGGTTTCGCGTACGCGATCGGTCGTGGGGCGCAGGCCTGCGCTATCCGGCACCGGAAGTTTACGGCCGCGCCACTGGCCGCCAATGATGCGGATCTGGCCAGCGCCGCCGCCGCTGCGGGGTGATTTACTCATTTTGCTCACAACTCGTCATAATTTGTTGCGTAGTTTAACGGGCGCGACAGGCAGAAGAAACGTAAAAAAGGGTGCTGTGGTGCGGTGGCCGGAAAGTGTTAGACTATTGAACGATACAAGCGTGCGTAATTCGCTGATTTTACGCCGCAGAAAGCTAAAAAACTGAATTTATATCCCCTGGGGACAGCGTGCTACCGGGAATAAGCCATCGAGGAGTGTAGTTACACAATGGCAAAAGAGAAAAAACGCGGCTTTTTTTCCTGGCTGGGATTTGGCAAGGAAGAGCAGGCACCCGCCCCGGCTGAAGAGCAGGTAAAAGAGCAGCCTGCAGAGGAGGCTCAGCCCGCTGCCGCTGAAGAGAGTGCGTCAGAGCGTGCCGAAGCGCAGGCAGCAGAAACCGTTGCGCTGACGGAGCAACTGGCGAAAGAGCAGGCGGCAGCAGATCAGGCAGCCCGGCATGCGCTGCCACCTGAAGAGGCCATCATCACCGCGCAGCCGGAGGAGATCCTGCCGGAAGAGGAGTCTGAACTGGCGCCGCTGCCGGTTGCTGAAGAGACCCTGCCGCAAGAAGAACCTGAACTGGCGCCGCTGCCGGAAGAGATACCGGCTGCCACTGCCGGGGAGCCACCGCTGACAGCCGCCGTCGCGCCGGAGCCGGTTCTGCCCGGCGATGAAAGCCAGCTGGCGGAAGCGGAACCTCTGGCAGATGAGGATGCGCCGCTCAGCGATGAAGAGCTGGAGGCACTGGCGCTGGCGGAAACCTACGCTGAAGACGCCGCTGCAGACTCTGCAGACACCGTAAGCGATCTTCCGCTGGCGGCCGCGCCTATTGTGGCGCAGGAGCAGGAGCGTCCGACTAAAGAGGGCTTTTTTGCGCGCCTCAAGCGCAGCCTGGTTAAAACGCGCACCAACCTTGGCTCAGGTTRTATCAGCCTGTTTCGCGGTAAAAAGATTGATGACGACCTGTTTGACGAGCTGGAAGAGCAGCTGCTGATTGCGGATGTGGGCGTGGAAACTACTCGCCGGATTATCACCAGCCTGACTCAGCAGGCGAGCCGCAAACAGCTGCGCGATGCTGAAGCGCTCTATGGTCTGCTGAAGGCGGAAATGGCCGGCATTCTCGATAAAGTCGATGCGCCGCTGGATGTCAGTGGCAAAACGCCGTTTGTGATCCTGATGGTCGGCGTAAACGGCGTCGGCAAAACCACCACTATCGGTAAACTGGCGCGCCAGTATCAGGCGGAAGGCAAATCGGTGATGCTGGCTGCCGGCGATACCTTCCGTGCCGCTGCGGTCGAGCAGCTGCAGGTGTGGGGAGAGCGCAATCATATTCCGGTTGTGGCACAGCATACCGGTGCGGATTCCGCCTCGGTGATTTTCGATGCTATTCAGGCGGCGAAGTCGCGCAATGTGGATGTGTTAATTGCGGATACCGCTGGTCGCCTGCAGAACAAATCGCACCTGATGGAAGAGCTGAAAAAAATCACCCGCGTGATGAAGAAGCTGGATGAGGATGCGCCGCATGAAGTGATGCTGACGTTAGATGCCAGCACCGGACAGAATGCGGTGAGTCAGGCAAAACTGTTTAATGAAGCGGTAGGGCTGACCGGTATCGCCCTGACCAAGCTGGACGGCACGGCGAAGGGGGGCGTTATCTTCTCCATTGCCGATCAGTTCGGCATTCCTATTCGCTATATCGGTGTCGGAGAAGGCATCGAAGATTTACGGCCATTTAAGGCCGAAGACTTTATTGAGGCACTGTTTGCCCGAGAGGAATGATTGGCATGATTCGCTTTGAAGAAGTCAGTAAGGCTTATCTGGGAGGGCGCCAGGCGCTGCAGGGCGTTGATTTTCATCTGCGTCCCGGCGAAATGTCCTTCCTGACCGGACACTCCGGCGCGGGTAAAAGTACCCTGCTGAAGCTGATTTGCGGCATTGAGCGTCCGAGCGCCGGGCAGATCTGGTTCAGCGGGTACGATATCTCTCGCCTGCGTCACAGCGAAGTGCCGTTTCTGCGGCGCCAGATTGGCATGATTTTCCAGGATCACCATCTGCTGATGGATCGCTCTGTCTATGACAATGTGGCTATCCCGCTGATTATTTCCGGCGCCAGCGGCGAAGATATCCGCCGTCGTGTTTCAGCGGCCCTGGATAAAGTCGGCCTGCTCGACAAAGCGAAAAGTTACCCGATTCAGCTCTCCGGCGGTGAACAGCAGCGC
Source organism: Pantoea sp. BRM17 (assembly GCA_002939445.1). Classification (GTDB taxonomy): domain Bacteria; phylum Pseudomonadota; class Gammaproteobacteria; order Enterobacterales; family Enterobacteriaceae; genus Pantoea. The sequence goes on from PEFU01000003.1 coordinate 36,868, forward strand.
GTGGGTATTGCGCGCGCGGTGGTTAATAAACCCGCCGTACTGCTGGCAGATGAACCCACCGGTAACCTCGATAATGCGCTGTCAGAAGATATCCTGCGCCTGTTTGAAGAGTTCAACCGGGTTGGGGTAACGGTACTGATGGCAACCCACGATCTGGGGCTGATCGCGCGGCGTAACTACCGCGTGATGACGCTGAATCAGGGACGTCTGCACGGAGGCCACGATGGTCAATAAACGCAACAAGCGCCCGGCGGCGGCCAGACCGGCAAAGCAGCCTAAAACCCCGTCAAAGCGCAAAGCGCTGAAAGGTGGCTGGCAGGAGCAGTGGCGCTACGCCCTGCGCGGTACCCTGTCTGATATGTGGCGCCAGCCGCTGGCAACGCTGCTTACCGTTATGGTTATCGCGATTTCACTGACGCTGCCCAGCGTCTGTTACATGGTGTGGAAAAACGTCAGCCAGGCGGCCACCCAGTGGTATCCGGCGCCGCAGCTGACGGTCTATCTCGACAAGACGCTGGACGACAGTGCGGCAGAAAACGTCACCGCACAGCTTAAGCAGCTGGAAGGCGTCGACAGTGTGAACTACCTGACGCGCGACGAGGCGCAGAGTGAGTTTCGCAACTGGTCTGGTTTTGGCGGCGCGATGGATCTGCTGGAGCAAAATCCGCTGCCGGCGGTGGCCATCATCACGCCGAAGCTTAATTTCCAGAACTCAGACACTATGGCAAGCCTGCGCGATCGGGTGGCAAAAGTGCAGGGCGTGGATGAAGTACGGATGGATGACAGCTGGTTTGCCCGTCTGGCGGCGCTGACCGGTCTGGTCGGGCAGGTGGCCTCTATGATCGGTCTGCTGATGATTGTGGCAGTGTTCCTGGTGATTGGTAACAGCGTCCGGCTCAGCATCTTTGCCCGGCGTGACACCATCAACGTCCAGAAGCTGATTGGCGCAACGGATGGCTTTATCCTGCGGCCGTTCCTCTATGGCGGTGCGCTGCTCGGTTTTGCCGGTGCGCTGCTGTCGCTGGTGCTGTCTGAAGTGCTGGTGCTGCGACTGCAGTCGGTGGTGGCGCAGGTCGCGTCGGTGTTTGGCACCGCCTTTACGCTTGAAGGTTTTGCGTGGGACGAAGGCCTGCTGCTGCTGCTGATTGCCGCCATTATTGGCTGGATTGCTGCCTGGCTTGCCACTGTACAACATTTACGCCGATTTACGCCGCAGTAACCCATGGCAACGATTTTTTGATATACTCTTCCTCTGCCGCCAGCGATGCAGGCGCAGAGGAATGCTCCGATTTTCCCCGCTGTCACCTGTGTGTAAAATATTCACTGCTATAATTGAACTTGTGGATAACCCTGGCGTCTAATTAGCACAGATTGCTGTTGGTTTTCGCCTGACGTTGACATACTGTAGCGTCTGCGTAAGGACACGCGCAGCAACTCCATTGAATTTGTGAGGGTTTGAATGACCAAAGAAATGCAAACTTTAGCGATTGCTCCTCTGGGCAACCTGGAATCTTACGTTCGGGCTGCCAACAACTGGCCGGTATTGACGGCAGAAGAGGAAAAAGCACTGGCTGAGCGGCTGCATTACCAGGGCGATCTGGATGCAGCGAAAACGCTGATCCTGTCACACCTGCGCTTTGTTGTTCACATCGCACGTAACTATGCAGGTTATGGTTTGCCACAGGCGGATCTGATTCAGGAAGGCAACATCGGCCTGATGAAAGCGGTGCGCCGTTTTAATCCGGAAGTGGGCGTGCGCCTGGTCTCATTTGCAGTGCACTGGATCAAAGCAGAGATCCACGAGTACGTGCTGCGCAACTGGCGCATTGTCAAAGTCGCTACTACCAAAGCGCAGCGTAAGCTGTTCTTTAACCTGCGTAAAACCAAGCAGCGTCTGGGCTGGTTTAATCAGGATGAAGTTGACATGGTGGCGCGTGAACTCGGCGTCAGCACGAAAGATGTGCTGGAGATGGAGTCGCGTATGGCGGCACAGGACATGACCTTTGATATGTCCTCTGACGATGAGGCGGGCGACGGCAAGCCAATGGCTCCCGTACTCTACCTGCAGGATAAAACATCAGACTTCGCTGACGGTATCGAAGAGGATAACTGGGACGCCCACGCAGCGGATAAGCTGAGTGATGCGATGCTCAGCCTGGATGAACGCAGTCAGCATATCATCCGTGCCCGCTGGCTGGATGATGACAATAAAACCACGCTGCAGGAGCTGGCCGACCGCTATGGCGTTTCAGCAGAGCGCGTGCGTCAGCTGGAAAAGAATGCGATGAAAAAGCTGCGCATGGCGATTGAAGCCTGACAGTTCGCAGACGGTAATAAGGGCAACCTCAGGGTTGCCCTTTTTTATGTCCGCCATCCGGCCGCGTAACGCTACTCTGCCACTTTTACCCAGCCATCTGCCTGCGCGCGGAAGCCACACGCCTGCATAAACGCCGCCCGGATCCCCTGGTCAGCATAGCCATCATCCGCAATCCACCAGTGATCCTGCGAACCATTCTGCGCCAGAGTCTCCTCCAGTAAGTAACGCCCGACGCCGCGCCGGCGCGTAGCCTCACGGACTTCAAAGTGCGTGATTTTGCCGTGGGTACCGCGGATTTCCAGCTGCAGCGCGCCCAGCAGCCGATCGTTAAACCGCGCGGCATAGAGCCGCTGCGTATCACTCAATGTCTTTTCCAGCTGCGCAATATCCTGCTGTGGCCAGATTTTAGCGAGATCGATGCGATCCTGCGGCGTAAGTGAAACGATACGCTGAATAGTGAGTTTCATAACCCGTACCTGTACTGGCAGAAAGGGCATAGTGTAGCGAATTTATACAGTCAGAGCGCTGTCACTTTTTTGCGATAAAAACAGGTCAAATGGCAGACACTTTGCCAGGATTGTGGAGTAAGCCCGCAACGATTGCCGAATAAGCCAGCATAACGCGCTACCCTGGTGCACAAATTACGGCCATAACCTCCAGAGTATTATGCTGTTCAGGCCGCTCATTACTGAATATGTCAGTTGATTTACAGCAGAAAATTCCTGTTTAATAACCTGAAAATAAAGCTGTTTTAACAAAAAAAGCCAGATAAGAACGCTAACTCCTTCTATCTGAATCAGTTTCCTCTTTCACTGGCTGAAATAAAACCAATCACAACAGACACGACATAACAGATGGGGAAGTACGCATGAAGATGAGTAAAGGACGCGCGTTACTGGCGGGCTGCGTTGCACTGGCAATGAGCCATGCCGCGCTGGCTGCCGATATTAAAATCGCTATCGTGGGTGCAGCAACCGGCCCGGTCGCGCAATATGGTGATATGCAGTTCACGGGTGCAGCGCAGGCGATCAAAGATATTAATGCCAAAGGCGGCGTAAACGGCGACAAGCTGGTTGGCGTGGAGTATGACGACGCGTGCGACCCGAAACAGGCGGTTGCGGTGGCGAACAAAGTGGTTAACGACGGCATTAAATATGTTATCGGCCATCTCTGCTCCTCTTCTACGCAGCCTGCGTCTGACATCTATAACGATGAAGGCATTCTGATGATCACGCCGGCCGCCACCGCCCCTGAACTGACGGCGCGTGGCTATGCTGACGTTATGCGCACTACCGGTCTGGATTCCGATCAGGGGCCGACGGCAGCGACCTATATTCTGGAGCAGATCAAGCCGAAGCGTATTGCCGTTGTGCATGACAAGCAGCAGTACGGCCAGGGTCTGGCGGAGTCCGTGCAGAAAACCCTGAAGGCCAAAGGTGGCAACGTGGTGCTGTTTGAGGGCATCACCGCCGGCGATAAAGATTTCTCCACGCTGATTGCCCGCCTGAAGAAAGAGAACGTCGATTTTGTTTACTACGGCGGCTACTACCCGGAGCTGGGGCAGATCCTGCGCCAGGCAAAAACTGCCGGCCTGAAAGCGGGCTTTATGGGACCAGAGGGCGTGGGTAACGCCTCACTCTCCAATATTGCTGGCGATGCGTCAGAAGGGCTGTACGTCACGCTGCCAAAGCGTTATGACCAGCTGCCGGAGAACAAAGCGATCGTTGATGCCATTAAGGGCAACAGCGCTTCAAACCGCAAAGATCCGACCGGCCCGTTTGTCTGGACCACCTATGCCGCAATCCAGTCGCTGGTGGCGGGCATTGAGCGCAGCAAAAGCGATGAGCCCGATGCGATTGCAAAAAACCTGAAAGAGGGCGCACCGGTGCCAACCGTGATGGGCAACCTGAGCTGGGATCAGAAAGGCGATCTGAAAGGGTTCGAGTTCGGCGTGTTTAAATGGCACAAAGATGGCTCATCAACCGCAGTGAAATAAGCGCTGTTAACCGGTTCTACCGCATAGCGTAACTATCTCCCCCTCCCGTGCGCGGGCGGGGGCAGGGAGCTGGCAGACGCGCCGCGAGCGGTTTGCTGCCCTGACCCTTTCTTACCCCAGAGAGGGAATCTCTGATCCACTTGCAGGTCCTCATTATGTCCGAGCAGTTTCTCTATTTTATTCAGCAGATGTTCAACGGGGTCACCCTCGGGAGCACCTATGCGCTGATCGCGATTGGCTACACCATGGTGTATGGCATTATCGGCATGATCAACTTCGCCCACGGCGAGGTTTACATGATCGGCAGCTATGTCTCTTTTATTGTCATTGCCGCCCTGATGATGATGGGCATTGATACCTCGTGGCTGATGATCGCCGCCGGTTTTATCATGGCAGTGATCATCTCCAGCGCTTACGGCTGGAGTATTGAACGCGTTGCCTATAAGCCGGTGCGCGCTTCCAAGCGGCTGATTGCGCTTATCTCCGCCATCGGGATGTCTATTTTCCTGCAAAACTACGTCAGCCTGACCCAGGGCTCGCGCGATCTGGCGCTGCCCAGTCTGATCACCGGCCAGTGGACATTGGGTGAAAGCAACGGCTTCGCCGCCACGCTCACGACCATGCAGCTGGTGATCTGGGTAGTGACGTTTCTGGCAATGCTGGCGCTGACGCTGTTTATCCGCTATTCGCGTATGGGCCGCGCCTGCCGCGCCTGCGCAGAAGATCTGAAAATGGCCAGCCTGCTGGGCATCAATACCGACCGCGTCATTTCGCTGACCTTTGTGATTGGTGCGGCTATGGCAGCGGTTGCTGGCGTGCTGCTGGGGCAGTTCTACGGCTCAATCAACCCGTTTATCGGCTTTATGGCCGGCATGAAAGCATTTACTGCAGCGGTGCTGGGCGGTATCGGCAGTATTCCGGGCGCCATGATTGGCGGACTGGTACTCGGCATTGCGGAAGCGCTGACGTCAGCTTACCTCTCGACGGAATATAAAGATGTGGTCTCCTTTGCGCTGCTGATCGTGGTATTGCTGGTGATGCCAACCGGTATCCTGGGCCGCCCGGAGGTAGAGAAAGTATGAAGCGTCTCGGGCTGCTTAACGCCGTGCTTTCCGCGGCAATGCTGCTGGTACTGGCCAGCTTCTTTATGGGCATGCGTCTCGACCTGGATGGCACCCGGCTGATTGTGGTCAGCGCGGGCGAGGTTCGCTGGAACTGGATCTTCGCTGGCTGCGCGGTGGTCTTTATCTTTCAGCTGCTGCGTCCGCTGTTTTCAGGCCGGTTTCACCGCAGCGGTAAAGCCTTTGTGCTGCCGGCGTTTGATGGATCTACCGCGAAGCAGAAACTGCTGATGGCGCTGCTGATCGTCGCTGCCGTTGCGTGGCCGCTGTTTGCCTCACGCGGCAGCATCGACATTGCTACGCTGACGCTGATCTACGTCATGCTGGGACTGGGGCTTAACGTGGTGGTTGGCCTCTCCGGACTGCTGGTGCTGGGCTACGGCGGTTTTTATGCCATTGGCGCCTATACCTTTGCGCTGCTGAACCACTACTACGGTTTTGGCTTCTGGGAGAGCCTGCCGCTGGCGGGCATCGTGGCGGGCGCCTTTGGCCTGATGCTGGGATTTCCGGTGCTGCGCCTGCGCGGCGACTATCTGGCGATTGTCACGCTCGGTTTCGGTGAAATCGTGCGTATTCTGCTGCTGAACAGTACGTCGATTACCGGCGGGCCGAACGGTATCGCGCAAATCCCCAAACCCGGCCTGTTTGGCATTGAGTTTGGCCGCCGCGTCAGCGAAGGGGGCTGGACGACGTTCCACGAGCTGACCGGGCTTGCCTACAACCCCAATCACCGCGTGATTTTCCTCTATCTGGTCGCGCTGCTGCTGGTGGTACTGACGCTATTTGTGAACAATCGCCTGCTGCGTATGCCGCTGGGGCGCGCATGGGAAGCGCTGCGCGAAGATGAGATCGCCTGCCGCTCGCTGGGGCTGAGCCCGACGCGCATCAAGCTGACCGCCTTTACCATCAGCGCCGTATTTGCCGGTTTTGCCGGGACGCTGTTTGCAGCGCGCCAGGGCTTTGTCAGCCCGGAGTCGTTTACGTTTGTTGAATCCGCTTTTGTGCTGGCTATCGTGGTACTGGGCGGGATGGGGTCTCAGCTGGCGGTGATCCTCGCGGCGATCCTGCTGGTGGTATCGCGTGAACTGATGCGCGATCTTAATGAGTACAGCATGCTGGTGCTGGGCGGCCTGATGGTGCTGATGATGATCTGGCGTCCGCAGGGGTTGCTACCGATGAAGCGTCCGCATCTGAAACTGAAAAAGAGCAAACAGGGAGAGCAGGCATGAGTCAGCCTTTATTAGCCGTTGAAGGCCTGATGATGCGTTTTGGCGGCCTGCTGGCCGTCAACAATGTGGCACTGGCGCTGCATCCGCAGGAAATTGTTTCGCTTATCGGACCCAACGGTGCCGGTAAAACCACCGTGTTTAACTGCCTGACCGGCTTCTATAAGCCGACCGGCGGCACCATTAAATTGCGCGATCGGCCGCTGCAGGGCCTGCCGGGACAGAAAATCGCGCGCATGGGCATTGTGCGCACGTTTCAGCACGTGCGGCTGTTCCGTGAGATGACGGTGATTGAAAATCTGCTGGTGGCGCAGCATCAGCATCTGAAAAGCGGCGTCTTTTCCGGCCTGTTAAAAACACCGGCGTTTCGCCGCGGTGAGAGCGAGGCGCTCGATCGCGCAGCCATCTGGCTGGAGCGTATCGGCCTGCTGGAGCTGGCAAACCGCCAGGCGGGTAATCTGGCTTACGGCCAGCAGCGCCGGCTGGAAATTGCCCGCTGCATGGTCACGCGCCCGGAGATCCTGATGCTGGACGAACCGGCCGCGGGCCTTAACCCGCGTGAAACGCATGAGCTGGATGCGCTGATCGCCGAGCTGCGCAGCGAGCACAAGGTATCAGTACTGCTGATTGAACACGATATGAAGCTGGTGATGGGCATTTCCGACCGCATCTACGTGGTCAATCAGGGAACGCCGCTGGCGAACGGTACACCGGAACAGATCCGCAACAACCCGGACGTGATCCGGGCTTATTTAGGTGAGGCGTAAGATGGCAAACCCGATGTTAACGCTGCAGGGTGTAAGCGCCCACTACGGTCCGATCCAGGCGCTGCACAATATTAATCTGCATATCAGTCAGGGGGAGATCGTCACGCTGATTGGTGCCAACGGCGCCGGTAAAACCACGCTGCTGGGTACGCTGTGCGGCGAGCCACGCGCCACCAGCGGCACCATTGTGTTTGACGGAAAAAACATTACCGACTGGCAGACGGCAAAAATCATGCGGGAGGCGATCGCGATCGTGCCGGAAGGGCGTCGGGTGTTTTCCCGCATGACGGTGGAGGAGAATCTGGCGATGGGCGGTTTCTTTGCCAGCCGGCATGAGTATCAGACGCGTATTGAGCGGGTTTACCAGCTCTTTCCCCGGCTGGCAGAACGCAAAGTGCAGCGTGCCGGTACCATGTCCGGCGGTGAACAGCAGATGCTGGCGATTGGTCGTGCGCTGATGAGCCAGCCGCGTCTGCTGCTGCTGGATGAACCCTCGCTCGGGCTGGCGCCTATCATCATCCAGCAGATTTTTGACACTATTGAGCAGCTGCGTAAAGAGGGGATGACCATCTTTCTGGTTGAGCAAAACGCCAATCAGGCGCTGAAGCTTGCCGATCGCGGTTACGTGCTGGAGAACGGTCACGTGGTGCTGGAGGACAGCGGTGAGGCGCTGCTCTCTAACGAAGCGGTGCGCAGCGCCTATCTCGGTGCCTGATCGGCCTGCGGCCCGGTATCCTGCCGGGCCGCCTTTTTCCTGCCTGCCGCTTTTTTGCTGAAAAATGTGCACAACGTTCACGTTTTACCGCCCGGCTGGCGCGTTTCTGTGTGTCATATCTCTGTCATATTTCGGTTATTTTTCTATCATCTTCCCGTGTCATGTTACTCCGCGAACAAAAAATGCGTGATATTGCGCGTACCTAACAGCACAGGAAAACTTTATGACCGCTTTAACGCTTCGTCCCCGTCTGATGAGTGTGTTGCTTGGTCTGGCGCTCAGCGGTAACGCGCTGGCTGCGACCGAAATCCCTTTCTGGCACTCAATGGAAGGGGAGTTAGGCAAAGAAGTTGACTTTCTGGCACAGCGTTTTAACCAGGCGCATCCCGATTACAAAATTGTGCCCACTTACAAAGGTAACTACGAGCAGAGCCTGGCGGCGGGGATCYCAGCGGTACGCACCGGTAAAGCGCCTGCGCTGCTGCAGGTCTATGAAGTCGGTACGGCAACCATGATGGCCTCGAAAGCGATTGTGCCGGTGCACGACGTGTTCAGCCAGGCTGGCGTGCAGATGGATGCGAAGCAGTTTGTGCCAGCCGTGGCGGGTTACTACAGCGACAGCAGCGGTCAGCTGATCTCTCAGCCGTTTAACAGCTCAACGCCGGTGCTCTACTACAACAAAGATGCCTTTAAAAAAGCGGGGCTGGATCCGGAGCAGCCGCCGAAAACCTGGCAGGAGCTGGCAAAAGACGCCGCTGCGCTGCGTAAAGCCGGCATGAGCTGCGGCTATGCCAGCGGCTGGCAGGGCTGGATCCAGATTGAAAACTTCAGCGCGTGGCATGCGCTGCCGGTAGCCAGTAAAAACAACGGCTTCGACGGCACGGATGCGGTGCTGGAGTTCAACAAGCCGGTGCAGGTGCGGCATATCCAGATGCTCGAAGAGATGAACAAAAAAGGTGATTTTACCTACTTTGGACGCAAGGATGAGCCGACCGCCAAGTTTTATAACGGCGACTGCGGGATCACGACCGCCTCTTCCGGCTCGCTGGCGGATATCAAGCACTACGCCAAATTTAACTTCGGCGTAGGCATGATGCCGTATGACGAGACCGTGCCTGAAGCACCGCAGAACGCCATCATCGGTGGCGCCAGCCTGTGGGTGATGAAAGGCAAAGATGCGGCCACCTATAAAGGGGCGGCGGAGTTTATGAAGTTCCTCGCGCAGCCGGAGATTGCCGCCGAATGGCATCAGAAAACCGGCTACCTGCCGATCACTACCGCCGCCTACGAGCTGACCAGAAAGCAGGGTTTCTATGAGAAGAACCCGGGCGCGGATATCGCTACCCGGCAGATGCTCAACAAAGATCCGCTGCCATACACCAAAGGGATGCGTCTCGGCAATATGCCGCAAATCCGCACGGTGGTAGATGAAGAGCTGGAAGGCGTCTGGACCGGCAAGCAGACGCCGCAGGCAGCACTGGATAACGCGGTTAAGCGCGGTAATGCACTGCTGCGTCGCTTTGAACAGCAGGTGAAATAAATCCGATCCACCGGGAGCGGCGCTGGGTCGCTCCCGCTTTCAGCGTGAGTTCGCTATGCCCTCATCGTCTCGTCCGGTCTTTCGTGCCCGGCTGCTGCCCTATTTGCTGATGGCACCGCAGCTGATTATCACCGCCATCTTCTTTCTCTGGCCTGCCGGAGAAGCACTCTGGTATTCGCTGCAGAGCATCGATCCGTTTGGCATCTCCAGCACCTTTGTCGGGCTGGAGAACTTCAGCCGTCTGTTCAGCGATCCCTACTATCTCGACTCCTTCTGGACCACGATAGTGTTCAGCCTGCTGGTCACGGTGCTGGGGATGCTGTTCTCGCTCCTGCTGGCCGCGCTGGTTGACTATGTTGTGCGTCTGCAGAAGCTCTATCAGACCCTGCTGCTGCTGCCGTACGCGGTGGCACCGGTGGTCGCCGCAGTGCTGTGGATGTTCCTCTTTAATCCAGGGCTTGGGCTGCTTAGCCATCTGCTTAATCAGATGGGCTATAACTGGAACTATGCGCAGAACAGCGGTCAGGCGATGTTTCTGATCGTGCTCGCCTCTATCTGGCAGCAGATGAGCTACAACTTTCTGTTTTTCTTCGCGGCGCTGCAGTCGATTCCGAAGTCGCTGACTGAGGCGGCCGCTATCGACGGGGCCGGGCCGGTACGGCGCTTTTTTCATCTTTCTCTGCCGCTGATTACGCCGGTGAGCTTCTTTCTGCTGGTGGTCAACCTGGTCTACGCCTTCTTTGATACCTTCCCGGTCATTGATGCCGCCACCGGTGGCGGGCCGGTACAGTCCACCACCACGCTTATCTACAAAATTTATCGGGAAGGATTTACCGGTCTCGATCTCTCCTCATCTGCCGCGCAGTCAGTCGTGCTGATGCTGCTGGTGATTGGCCTCACTATTCTGCAGTTCCGCTTTGTTGAGCGTAAGGTGCAATATCAATGATTGAGAACCGACGCGGGCTGGATATTTTCAGCCACACGCTGCTGATTCTGGGCGTGCTGACCATTCTGTTTCCGCTCTATGTCGCCTTTGTCGCCGCCACGCTGGATAACACCGCGGTTTATCAGGTCCCGATGACGCTGGTGCCCGGCACGCATCTGTGGGAGAACGTTTCGCGTATCTGGACGCAGGGCGTTAACGGCAGCGCCGCGTTTGGCATGATGTTGCTGAACAGCTTTATCATGGCGCTGGCGATTACGATCGGCAAAATCAGCGTCTCTATGCTCTCAGCTTTTGCGCTGGTCTGGTTTCGCTTTCCGCTGCGCACGCTCTTTTTCTGGCTGATTTTCATTACGCTGATGCTGCCGGTTGAAGTGCGTATCTTCCCGACGGTTGAGGTGATCGCCACCCTTAATCTGCTCGACAGCTACAGCGGGCTGACGCTGCCGCTGATGGCGTCGGCAACGGCCACCTTTCTGTTCCGCCAGTTCTTCCTGTCGCTGCCGGACGAGCTGATTGAAGCCGCGCGCATTGACGGTGCCGGGCCGATGCGCTTCTTTTGGGACATTGTTCTGCCGCTGTCAAAAACCAATCTTGCCGCGCTGTTTGTGATCACCTTTATCTACGGCTGGAATCAGTATCTCTGGCCGCTGCTGATTATCAATGATGCCAGTCTGAGCACCGCCGTGGCGGGGGTAAAAAGCATGATCAACACCAGCGGCGGCCCGACGCAGTGGAATGAAGTGATGGCGGCGATGTTATTAACCCTGATCCCACCGGTTGTGGTGGTTCTTGTAATGCAGCGCGCGTTTGTGCGTGGCCTGGTGGAGAATGAGAAATAGATGGCAGGCGTAACCTTACAGAGCGTGACGAAATCGTATGACGGCAAAAATGCGGTGATCCAGCCGCTGACCATCACCATCAACGAGGGCGAGTTTATGGTGATGGTGGGGCCCTCCGGCTGCGGCAAGTCGACGCTGCTGCGCATGGTGGCCGGACTCGAGCGCGTCAGCTCCYGCGACATTTTTATTGCTGAGCAGCGGGTCACGGAGATGGAGCCGAAAGATCGCGGCATTGCGATGGTGTTTCAGAACTACGCGCTCTACCCGCATATGACGGTAGGCGAAAACATGGGCTATGGCCTGAAAATCCGCGGCATGGGCAAAGCGCAGATCGCCCAGCGCGTGCTGGAGACCGCGCGTAGTCTGGAGCTTGACCACCTGCTGAACCGGCGACCGCGTGAACTCTCGGGCGGGCAGCGGCAGCGTGTGGCGATGGGACGCGCTATCGTGCGTGAACCGGCTGTCTTCCTGTTCGATGAACCCCTCTCCAACCTTGATGCGCGCCTGCGCGTGCAGATGCGTCTTGAACTGCAGCAGCTGCACCGCCGTCTGAAAACCACCAGCCTTTACGTCACGCACGATCAGGTTGAGGCGATGACGCTGGCGGAGCGGGTGATGGTGATGAACAAAGGGATTGTGGAGCAGGTTGGCACGCCGGTAGAGGTTTATGAGCGTCCGGCCAGCCAGTTTGTTGCCGCCTTTATCGGCTCCCCGGCGATGAACCTGCTGCCAGGAGAGATCAGCCGCGATGGCCTGCACTTTACGCTGGATGCGCTGAACAGCCTGCCGCTGGGCGAGAGACGGCCGCAGTGGGCTAACAGGCCGCTGACGCTCGGCATCCGTCCTGAGCATATTCATCTCTCTTCGCGTGAAGCAGGCGGCGTGCCGCTGGTGGTCGATACGCTGGAGATCCTCGGCGCGGATAACCTGGCACACGGCCATCTTGGTCAGGCGCGGCTGGTGGTACGGCTGCCGCACAGCGAACGTCCGCAGGCGGGCAGCACGCTGTGGCTGCATCTGCCGCCGGATGCGTTACACTTCTTCGATGCTGTTCATGGAAAACGTCTGGAATGAGTAACAACAACTGGCCCTACCCGAAAATTGTGGCCCATCGCGGCGGCGGTAAACTCGCCCCGGAAAACACGCTGGCGGCGATTGATACCGGCGCGCGTTACGGCCATACCATGATTGAGTTTGATGCCAAACTCTCGCAGGATAAACAGATCTTTCTGCTGCACGATGACACGCTTGATCGCACCAGCAGCGGCTGGGGCGTGGCGGGCGAACAGACGTGGGCGCAGCTGGCACAGCTCGATGCCGGCGACTGGTTCAGCGGGGCATATACGGGCGAGCCGCTGGCGCTGCTGACGGACGTGGCGGCGCGCTGTCGTCAGCATCGGATGATGGCGAACATCGAAATCAAACCCACCACCGGCACCGACGCGGAGACGGGCGCTGCCGTGGCGCTCGCCGCCCGTCAGCTCTGGCAGGGGCAGACACCTCCGCTGCTCTCCTCATTCTCACCTGAAGCGCTGGCAGCGGCGCAGCAGGCCGCGCCAGAGCTGCCGCGCGGTCTGCTGCTGGATGAGTGGGATGACGCATGGCGGGAACTGACCAGCCAGCTGGAGTGCGTGTCGATTCACCTGAATTACCGGCTGCTCGACGCGGAGCGCACCGCACTGCTAAAGGCAGCCGGGTTGCGTATCCTGGCCTATACGGTTAACCAGCCCGCGCGTGCCCGCGAGCTGCTGAGCTGGGGCGTGGATGCCATCTGCACCGATCGCATCGACATTATCGGTCCCGATTTCAGTTAGTTGTTATTCGGCATGGTGCCGTTCTGCTGCGTATTCTGACCCGGCTGCGACTGCAGTACCTGCTGCCGCGTGCTGTCGCGTTTTTCCTGCAGCTGCCGCTGCATATTTTGCGTCTGCCGCTGCTGATCCTGGTGCAGCAGGCGCTGCTGCTGCTGCTGCTGGGTCTGCATCTGAGTCTGCATACGCTGCTGGCTTGGGTTATAGCCGGGCTGATTCACATTATTGTTATTCAGCGTATTTGCCATACCGCTCAGCGGCAGCAGGGCTGCCAGCGCAATAAGCCATGTTTTCATTATTCCCTCCGATCGTCTGACCTGATGTGTAAACAGGCGGCCCGCAGGCCGCCTGCCTCTTGATCATAAGTTTATGCGGTATCACAAAGCCTGAAATCGGGCGTGCGTGCAATTTGCGTTAAGTGTTATGTTTTTACTGCTTTAGCAAACACTTGCATCGATAAATAACAAATGTAAACAACTGAAAAGGATGGTAGCAGGATGAGGACAGCAGGCAGGTTGCGCCAGTTGAGCTGGGCGATGTTAATGAGTTTTACCGTGGTGCAGGGGGCTGCTGCGGCGCCCGCAAGCGCGCCGCCGATCTCCTATGGCGTGGACAGCGACACCTTTCATCCGGTGAAGGCGCAGCACGGCATGGTCGCCTCGGTGGATGCGATGGCAACGCAGGTGGGCGTGGATATTCTGAGACAGGGCGGCAATGCGGTGGATGCGGCGATCGCCGTGGGCTTTGCGCTGGCCGTTACCCATCCGCAGGCGGGTAATCTCGGTGGCGGCGGCTTTATGCTGCTGCGCACGGCGTCCGGGCGTACTGCTGCTATCGACTTTCGTGAAATGGCACCGGCGCGCGCCTCGCGCGATATGTTCCTTGATAAGCAGGGTAATGCGGATAGTAAGTTATCACTTACTTCTCATCTGGCTTCGGGCACGCCGGGTACGGTCGCGGGATTTGCGCTGGCGGCAAAGAAGTATGGCACGCTGCCGCTGCGCACGCTGCTGGCCCCGGCTATAAAGCTGGCACGTGACGGCATTATCGTAAACGATGCGCTGGCGGACGATCTCGCCACCTATGGCAAAGAGAACCTGATCAATCACGCAACCAGCCGGGCAATTTTTTACAAAGCGGATGGTAAACCTTACCAGAAAMGCGATCGGCTGGTGCAGAAGAACCTGGCGCGCAGCCTGCAGCTGATTGCGCAGCAGGGAGCCGGGGCGTTCTATACCGGCCGCATTGCTGATGAGATCGCGGGCGAAATGGCACAGCACGGCGGGCTGATTGGCAAAGCGGATCTCGCCGCTTACCGTGCCGTGGAGCGTAAACCGGTCAGCGGCACCTACCGCGGCTATGAAGTGTTCTCCATGCCGCCACCCTCATCGGGCGGGATCCACATTGTGCAGATCCTGAATATTCTGGAGAACTTCGATCTGACGAAGTGGGGCTTTGGCAGCGCAGACGCCATGCAGGTCATGGCAGAAGCGGAGAAGTACGCTTACGCCGATCGCTCAGAGTATCTTGGCGATCCCGATTTCGTCAACGTGCCGCAGCAGGCGCTGACCAGCAAAGCCTATGCCAGAACCCTGGCGCAGCAGATCGATGTCAGCAAAGCGCGCCCCTCGTCAGAGATCAAACCGGGTAAGCTGGCACCGTATGAGAGCAATCAGACCACCCACTTCTCGGTGGTGGATAAAGCGGGCAACGCTGTGGCAGTGACCTATACCCTGAACACCTACTTTGGCAGCGGGATTGTGGCGGGCAGCAGCGGCATCCTGATGAACAACGAAATGGATGATTTCTCCGCTAAGCCCGGCACGCCAAACGTTTACGGTCTGGTCGGCGGCGAGGCGAATGCCATTCAGCCAGCGAAGCGTCCACTCTCCTCCATGTCACCGACGATTGTGGCCAAAGAGGGGAAAACCTGGCTGGTCACCGGCAGTCCGGGCGGCAGCCGGATCATCACGACCGTGCTGCAGATGGTGGTTAACAGCATCGATTTCGGGATGAACGTGGCGGAAGCGACTAACGCGCCGCGTTTTCATCATCAGTGGCTGCCCGATCAGCTGCGCGTGGAGAAAGGCTTCAGTCCCGATACACTGCGCCTGCTGGAAGCGAAAGGCCAGCACGTGAAGGTGCTGCCGGCAATGGGCAGCACGCAGAGCATCATGATCGGTCCTGATGGCATGCGCTACGGCGCCTCCGATCCGCGTTCGGTTGACGATCTCAGCGCCGGTTATTAATCGCCGGTAAGTCCGATACTGCTTCCGGTATTGTTTAGCCAGCCTGCGTGCTGGCTTTTTTTATCGCCGATCGACCCATCCGGCATGCGGGCGGGCACCAGACACGGAAGCGGTAAAAATAGTGATAAACTCAGCCTATCTTTGGCCTCAGGTGCATACGATGAAGAAGAAAAGACCGGTATTACAGGACGTCGCCGATCGCGTCGGCATCACCAAAATGACCGTCAGTCGCTATCTGCGCGACCCGGAGCGGGTCTCCGCCGCGCTGCGTGACAAAATTGCCGTCGCGCTGGATGAGCTGGGCTATATCCCTAATCGTGCACCCGATATGCTCTCAAACGCCACCAGCCGCGCCATTGGCGTGCTGCTGCCCTCCCTGACCAACCAGGTCTTTGCTGACGTGCTGCGCGGAATTGAAACCGTGACCGATGAGGCGGGATATCAGACGCTGGTCGCGCACTTTGGCTACAATCCGGAAAAAGAGGAGCGGCAGCTGCGCTCGCTGCTGGGCTGGAATATTGACGGCGTGATCTTAACCGAACGCACCCATACCACCGGTACGCTGCGCATGCTGGAGGTAGCCGGGATCCCGGTCATTGAGATCATGGACAGCGTCACGCCGTGTCTGGATATGGCGGTGGGATTTGATAATGTCGAAGCGGCGCGACAGATGACGCAGGCTATCCTGAAGAAAGGGCATCGCCATACGGTCTACCTGGGGGCGCGGCTCGATGAACGTACGCTGCAGAAGCAGCAGGGATATGAACAGGCAATGCGCGAGGCGGGGCTGACGCCGCACAGCGTGATGATGGAAGACGCCTCTTCCTTCAGCGCCGGCGCGCAGCTGCTGTGCGAGGCGCAAAAGCGCTATCCGGCAACCGACAGTCTGTTCTGTACTAACGATGACCTGGCCGTAGGCGCCATGTTTGAATGCCAGCGTCAGGGGCTGCGCGTGCCGGAGCAGATGGCGATCGCGGGCTTTCATGGTCACGATATTACGCAGGTCGTGACGCCGCGGCTGGCAACCGTGCTGACACCGCGCGAACGGATGGGGAGCGAGGCGGCTGCCATGCTGCTGGCGCGCATTGGTGGCGATCGTTCATTTAGCGGCCCGCTCGATATCGGCTTTGAGATTGCTGAAGGTGACAGCATCTGATTTTGGCGATTGTATGAGCCACTTCACACTTTTACGCTTTTCCGGCAGACGAGGGTTGTCAGTATCGGGGCGCACTCCGACAATGAATGACAGATTTGTTATCGGTAACATTGGCAGAATAAGCTGCCGGAGCGCAAAACTATGATCACGCCATCTTCATCACATCACGTTTTTATCCTGATGGGTGTATCCGGCAGCGGAAAGTCTGTCGTTGCTAATCGGGTATCACACGAACTGAATACTGCTTTTCTGGATGGAGATTTCCTTCATCCACGCAGCAACATCATGAAAATGGCGGAAGGCCATCCGCTGGATGACAACGATCGCCAGCCGTGGCTGCAGGCGCTGAACGACGCGGCTTTTGCCATGCAGCGTACTCAGGCGGTGTCGATTATCGTCTGCTCGGCGCTGAAAAAGTCTTATCGTGATATTTTGCGCCAGGGCAATCACAACCTGAAATTTATCTATCTGAAAGGCGATTTCGAAACCATTGAAACCCGCCTTAAAGCCCGTAAGGGTCACTTCTTCAAGCCGCAGATGCTGGTAACGCAGTTTGCCACGCTACAGGAACCTGGCACAGATGAGGCTGATGTCCTGATGGTGGATATCAATCACTCGCTGGATGACGTTGTTGCAGCTACGGTTGCGACCATCAGGGATGCAATCAACAAGGGCGAGTAATGAGTACCGCAACGCTGGTGTTAACCGCAGCAGGCTCTGTCCTGCTGCTGCTGTTTCTGGTGATGAAAGCGCGGATGCACGCCTTTGTCGCCCTGATGTTAGTGTCTATTGGCGCCGGACTTTTCTCCGGTATGCCACTCGATCAGATCGCCGATACGATGCAGAAAGGCATGGGCGGCACGCTGGGCTTTCTTGCCATCGTCGTGGCGCTTGGCGCAATGTTCGGCAAAATCCTGCATGAAACCGGTGCGGTGGATCAGATCGCTATCCGGATGCTGAAAACCTTTGGCGAGAGCCGGGCGCACTATGCGATGGGGATCGCCGGGCTGATCTGCGCGCTGCCGCTGTTTTTTGAAGTCGCGGTAGTGCTGCTGATCAGCATCGCCTTTGCGGTGGCGCGCCGCACGCATGACAACCTGGTGAAGCTGGTGATCCCGCTGTTTGCCGGCGTAGCGGCGGCGGCGGCGTTTCTGCTGCCGGGACCTGCGCCGATGCTGCTGGCGGCACAGATGCACGCTGATTTCGGCTGGATGATCCTGCTGGGACTCTGCGCAGCCATTCCGGGGATGCTGATCGCCGGGCCGCTGTTTGGCAGTTTGATCGCCCGTCACGTCAGCTTCAGCGCGCCGCCGGAAGATCATCAGCCGGATGTAGACGAGGGCAGGCTGCCCTCATTTGGTTTTAGCCTCTCTCTGATCCTGTTTCCGCTGCTGCTGGTCGGGCTGAAAACCATCGGTGCGCGCTTTACCACGCCGGATACCCGGCTCTACGAATGGCTGGAATTTATTGGCCATCCGTTTACCGCGATTCTGCTGGCGCTGCTGGTGGCGATCTATGGTTTGGCGTACCGGCAGGGTATGGATAAAGAGAAGGTGATGCAGGTGTGCGGCAGCGCGCTGCAGCCCGCCGGCATTATTCTGCTGGTCATCGGTGCCGGCGGCGTCTTTAAGCAGGTGCTGGTTGACTCTGGCGTGGGGCCGGTGCTGGGTCATGCGCTGACCGGCGCCGGTATGCCGATTGCGCTGGCCTGCTTTATTCTGGCGGGCGCTATCCGGGTTATTCAGGGCTCTGCAACCGTGGCCTGTCTGACCACCGTAGGGCTGGTGATGCCGGTGATCGAACCGCTGCACTACAGCGGCGCGCAGCTCGCGGCGCTCTCAATCTGTATTGGCGGTGGCTCAATTATTATCAGCCACGTCAACGATGCCGGCTTCTGGCTGTTTGGCCGCTTTACCGGTGCCACCGAGGGCGAGACGCTAAAGACCTGGACGCTGATGGAGACCATTCTCGGCACCACTGGCGCCATCGTCGGCATGATTGCGTTTAGTTTGTTATCGTAACTAACCCAGGGGCGCATAAATGCGCCCCCTACATCGCCCTCGTAGGGGCGTCATTAATGACYCCCGTGTCGATTTCCGCACCCGATCCGATGACGCGGTTTATAGCGGTTGATACGGTGCACGCATTAACCCGGGGGCGCATAAATGCGCCCCCTGCATCAATCTCGTAGGGGCGTCATTCATGACGACCGTGTCGATTTTCGCACCCGATCCGATGACGCGGTTTATAGCGGTTGATACGGTGCACGCATTAAACCAGGGGCGCATAAATGCGCCCCCTACATCGTGCTCGCAGGGTCGTCATTCATGGCGACCGTGTCGATGCCCGCACCGGATCCGATAACGTGGTTTATGGCGGTTGATACGTTGCACGCATTAAACCAGGGGCGCATAAATGCGCCCCCTACATCGCCCTCGTAGGGGCGTCATTAATGACGCCCGTGTCGATTTCCGCATTGGAGCCAATAACGCGGTTTATGGCGGTTGATACGGTGCACGCATTAAACCAGGGGCGCATAAATGCGCCCCCTACATCGCCCTCGTAGGGGCGTCATTAATGACGCCCGTGTCGATTTCCGCATTGGAGCCAATGACGTCATTCATGGCGACCGTGTCGATGCCCGCACCGGATCCGATAACGCGGTTTATGGCGGTTGATACGGTGCACGCATTAAACCAGGGGCGCATAAATGCGCCCCCTACATCGCCCTCGTAGGGGCGTCATTAATGACGCCCTGGCCAAATATCAATTCATATCCGTTTTTTGATCCAAAGATCCTGCATGACAGCCAGGAGAAAAAAGAAGTCTCAGGGCGGCAATCAGTTCAGCGGCGGCGCGCAGCAGCGTCCACAGCAGCAGAGCGCACCGGCGAACAACGAACCGCCAATGGATTTCGACGACGATATCCCGTTCTGAAGCTGACTGATAAGTCACCTTTTAAAATATATGCGCAAGCCCCTGTTAATATAGGGGCTTTTTATTTTGTACTTTCGGCACTCAGTGCGTACACGCAAGTGGCAGGATCAGAGCGGTCAGGAAAAATATACCACCGAGGTTGTTGTCAACGTAGGCGGCACCATGCAGATGCTGGGCGGACGTCAGCAGGGCGGTGCGAATGCAGGTGGCGCACCGATGGGCGGCCAGAGCGGCGGCGGAAATAACAACGGCTGGGGTCAGCCACAGCAGCCGCAGCAGCAGGATCCGGAAGTGCGTTTCATGCCAAACGGTGGCGCTGTAGCCAACTTCACGCTGGCCACGTCTGAAAGCTGGCGTGACAAGCAGACCGGTGAAAACAAAGAGAACACCGAATGGCACCGCGTTG
Organism: Pantoea sp. BRM17; assembly: GCA_002939445.1. Taxonomy (GTDB): domain Bacteria; phylum Pseudomonadota; class Gammaproteobacteria; order Enterobacterales; family Enterobacteriaceae; genus Pantoea. The sequence continues at coordinate 56,894 of PEFU01000003.1, forward strand.
TGCTGTTTGGCAAACTGGCTGAAGTTGCCGGCGAATATCTGCGTAAAGGCTCACAGGTCTATATTGAAGGTCAGCAACCTGAATAAATATCCAGTAGTTTTATCCTTTGGTACACTAGAGACGCAAAACTGGAAGCACGCTCCAAAGTATCCATCATAGATCAGGACGTGTTAAACTTTGTCGTTTAGACTTATAGCATCAACTCATCGGGAGAGAGCAACATGGCCAGTCGTGGCGTAAACAAAGTGATTCTTGTCGGGAATCTGGGTCAGAGCGATGACTTCCCGGAACCTGAGAGACCGGTGACAACGATCAGCTTATCGCGTGGAATGATCAGGTTAATATTTTTCAGATTGTGGGTGCGAGCACCGCGGACTTCGATCTTATCCATTCACCTTTCCCGGATTGAACTACACCCGCTATGCCAGCAAAGCATAACGGATAGAAACGCATCATTATGGCACAAAAAATCGTGGATTTCAGTAATAGTACCCACCGTCGAGCGCGGGTTATGCGAAGTCGATTTCTGCTCAATGGAAATGGCGGGCGACAGGCCTTCGATGTGATCGACATCCGGCTTCTCCATCAGCGAGAGAAACTGGCGCGCGTAAGCAGAGAGGGACTCTACATAGCGCCGCTGACCTTCGGCATAGAGCGTATCAAACGCCAGCGCCGCCAGGTTTTCCAGCGTTTTGGTGTGCTCACCTTTGCGATCYTTCACCACCGGTGCCAGCAGCATCAGGCGGCGACCCTCTTCCTGCGCCAGCACCTGATCCACCATCTGGCTTACGGTCTGCGCCGCAAGCGCGACGTCGTGATCGGGACAGCGCGGCTCACCCACGCGGGCAAACAGCAGGCGCAGGTAGACCATGTCCGCCACGATCGCGGTGCCGCCGCTGAGTTCAAGCGTGGTTTCAAACGACTCCGCCAGACGTGTCGCGAGATCGTCGCGCACGCGAAAACGATCGATGACGACTTCAATAGTGTGCTTTTTCTGCAGCTCAAGTTTCGGCGGATCGGAGAGATCGCACACTTCACCATCGATGCGGGCACGGATGTAACCCACCGCCAGCGACAGCTCAGGGTTCTGCACCACGCGATCGGAATCGAAGTATTGCTGCACGCCAAGGCCGTCACAGGTCGGACAGGCGCCGGCCGGGTTGTTGAACGAAAACAGGCGCGGTTCCAGCTCACGCATGCTGTAGCCGCAGATCGGGCAGGCGAAGTTGGCGGAGAAGAGCATCTCTTCGCTGTCAGGATCGGGCACGGAAGTATCACCGCGATCGTTGATATATTTGAATTCAATATTCTCTTTGCCCGAGCCATACAGGATCACCTGACGCGCTTTGTCGCTCAGGCTGCTGAACGGCGCCTCTACGTCAAAATCGAGATGCTCAGCGAGCGAGCGCAGCATCTGGAAATAGTAGAAGTTGCGGCGATCCCAGCCGCGAATCGCACCGGTACTCATTTCAGAGATGGTAGGCAGATTGGTATCTTCAACAAATACGTGGCGCGCTTCGCGGCGCAGGCGGGTACCGTGACAGCTGGTGCAGGCGCGGTTGCTGATAAACTTCGCCAGCTCTTCGCGCACCGCATTGGACTCCGTCTCTTTATAACGGCGCTCCATATTATGCAGCACCCCTTCAAACGGATGACGCTCAATCTGGCTGGCCAGACGAATACGCTGCGCCTCGCCGCCGGAGAGCGTTTCAGCCGAACGTGACATGGAGAGATAGTTCAGACCGACGTTGACCAGGAAACTCAGCCTATCGCCGATCTCTTTCAGGACTTTCTCAGCAATTTTTGCGCGCTGGCCGCTCAATTTAAGGTTGGTGAAAAACTCCATCGCATGACCAGCGTGCACGCCCGCGCCCGGACCGATATCAATGATATGGTCAGCCGCTCTGATCGCGTCTTCGTCATGCTCTACCACAATCACGGTATTGCCGAGATCGCGCAGGTGGATCAGGGTCGAGAGCAGGCGTTCGTTATCGCGCTGGTGTAACCCGATAGAGGGCTCATCAAGAACGTACATGACGCCAACCAGGCCCGCGGGGCCAACCGGCAGCGTCAGCGTCACATCCTTCAGGTTATTGCCGCGCGCGCCGGTGAGCTTCAGCACTTTAGCCGGATCGCCTTTCACCCGCTCGGCCGGCACTGCGATTTCGCGCTTGCCGCTCAGGAACTGGCCGGTCAGCGACTCTTCATGCGCCATAATGGCGTGTACATCACCTTCAGCCACTATCTGTCCGTTAGATCGTGGCGTACGCCCGATCGGGCTTTGATCGATGTCGATCACTTTATCGAAGTGTTCAAGGCCGGCGATCTCACGATAAGGTGCCGCTTCACCGCTGGTTGCACCGTTAAGCTGCTGCTGCGCGATCGGGAAAAGCGTATCGTTGATAAGCGTTGATTTCCCGGAGCCGGAGACGCCGGTGATGCAGGTAAACAACTGATCGCACGGCACATAGATGTCGGGCAGGAAGTGCATTTCCACTTTGATCACGCCATCGCCCTGGCACGCTTCACAGCGTCCGCCGCGCACGTTAAAGCTGAAGCGGCCCGGATTGTAGCCGCGCGAGCGCGACTCCGGCACACCGGCAAAGAGTTCACGCACCGGCGTAAAAATGCCGGTATAGGTCGCCGGGGCGGAGAGCGTGGTGGCGGACTGGCCGAGACGGATATAGGAGAGGCCGACATCCATCAGCGTCTGCAGCTTGCGTGCCAGCGCCGGGACCGCTTCAAAGAAGTCGCGCGCTTCTTCAATCGTCATCTCCAGCACTTCGTGAATGCTTTTGCCTTTGTACTTGATCTCCAGCGTTTCGCGGTTATAGCGCTTGCCTTTAGCGGTTTTAATCACATCCAGATTATGCTCAATCACCACAATGGTATTGCCCTGATTACGCAGCTGATGCAGGACTTCCAGCAGCTGCGCAATATCGGCAAAGTGCAGGCCGGTGGTCGGCTCATCCAGAATATAGAGCGTCTGTCCGGTACCGCGCTTCGACAGCTCACGCGCCAGCTTGACGCGCTGCGCCTCACCACGCAAATAAAAAGCCGCCCCGGAGGGCGGCCTGATAATGGTAAAGGCGCAGACAGAAAAGGCTTACTTCTTCAGCATCGGTTTCAGGAAGCGTGCGGTATGTGACTTTTCACACTCTGCCACGGTTTCCGGCGTACCGGCGACCAGGATCTCACCGCCGCCGCTGCCGCCTTCGGGACCCAGATCCACGATCCAGTCTCTGATGTCTCCAGTCGGATGTGTCGTGAGTAGGGTATGCAAACGCCTTACGGAGTTCGAAAGGCCGCAACGCTGAGGCAGCGTTGCAAGCAGACCGCTATAAGCGTAGTCAGCTCGCCTGGATGCGACCATGCCTGAAGTTGTCTGATTCTTGCCTGTTTCTGCATTTTGTTGCGTAATCAGGCACGTCTGAATAACCTCGACAATTTCATGGCCCGGTACGACCGGAAAAATTGTGTTGTTCCATTCGTTGCGCGCCTGGTGTAGATCGGAGTGGCAGACGCCGCAATAGAGCACTTCAATCTCCACATCATGCTCACGCAGTTCGCGCGGTTTGTAGTCGAACGGGGCGAGTTTTGATTTGGCGTCCTGTGCAGCCCAGGCATGGGTAATATTCGTGGAGTAGCCACCGTAGGTGACCGCGCCGGTTTCGCGATCCTGGCCGTTGTAGGTGCCTGTCATGCCCTCTTCGCAATACTGCTCCAGCCCTTCCTGACAGCTCGGACAGCTGCGGCAGGAGTCAACCATACAGCCAACGCCCACCAGGTCACCGGGCTGATATTTATGGCTGTGCGCGCCCACGGCGGTTACGCGACCCATCGCATGGGCAATTTTCACCCCCATATGGCCCAGGCCGCCGAGGCCTACGATACCCACTTTTTTGCCCGGCCCGACATTCCAGTGGCGCAGCGGCGAATAGGTGGTGATCCCCGCGCACAGCAGCGGCGCAACGCCTGCCAGGTCGAGGTTTTCCGGCACGCGCAGCACAAAATCTTCGTTGACCACCATGCTGGTATTGCCATCACGCTTCAGCAGGGTGATAAACGGGTTGAGATCGTGCTGTGCGGCTACCGTGTTCAGAATAAAATCGAAACTGTTAGCGTGGGCCGCCATCTGATCGGCATCTTTAGATATCACCACTTCATCAGCGCCAAGACGTTTGCCATCTTCGACTTTTGATGGCGATGTCGTAAACAGCACGACCTGCGCGTGCTCATACGCCTCATTAATTTGATCCATGGCAATCAGTTCAATGTCTGAGGTGATGCCGTGCTTGCCACAGAAATCGAGCATCTCCTGCGTTTCAGCGATGCCGCCGATCAGCGAGCCAGAGACACTGCGGCGTTTGAAAATCAGGTTAACCACCTGAGGTGCCGGATGATCGTGCTCGGGCACACCGACCAGCGTCGTGGAGCACGCTGTGGCTGGATGGATCGCTGAAGGATTCGCAGATTTACTATCTGGTTGACGCCTCTTACCAGCAGGCCGACGCCACGCACGCGGCGGGCGCCAGCCAGCACAACGCCTGAGCCGTTACGCCGCAGGCGTATCGCGCAGGGTATTGATATCGATGACAAAGCGATATTTTACATCGCTTTTCAGCATGGAGCAAACCCGCCGCAGAACAGGACATTAAAGAGGCGTGGGATGCAACGCAGATTAAGAGCCACGGTGTGCTGTTTGCCATGCTTTATGAGAAAGCAGGGCGGCCGGCGGTGACGCTGAAAACCTCTCCCGCACTGGCTGAACTGTTGCGTGAAGAGCACAGCGACGTCTTTCCCAGCGAATACCTGAATAAATCCTGCGATATGCCTGCCCATATCAAGTCGTCACTGCTGGGCGTTTCACTGCTGCTGCCGGTCAGTCGCGGGCGGCTGATGCTGGGGACCTGGCAGGGCATCTGGCTGGGCGAACATCGCATACAGGGCGGTGCCAGACGCATCGTCGCGACTTTACAAGGGGAATAACCAATGACGATTTCTGAGCTATTGACCTACTGCATGACCAATGAGATCTTAAGCCAGCTTAACGGCCTCAATGGCGTGCGCATCGGCCAGCTGCATCTGCTGTTACAGCATACCTCCGCGTCGCTGACGCTGAATGAAAACTGCGATCCCACCGTGCGCAGCGACATGGAGCAGCATTTCTTACGCCAGGTGCCTGAAAACGCAGGGTGGCAGCACGATTATGAAGGCGCAGAAGCGACACCACGAACCATCCGTTTTAATGCGGATGGTTTTTTTTTGCGTCTGCCAGGCAGGCTGATGCTTTTTCCTGCGGCAGGGTTTACCTTTCGCCAACATGCTGCACACTTAAGAGACCTGTTTTTTTAGGACTTTGCTATGTGGCAGCAACAGACCCTCACCCTGAGCGCAAAAGCGCGCGGGTTTCACCTCATGGGTAAAAATGTCGACTATCTGCTGAAGCAGCGCGGTATGTTCAGCTACACCGGTCTCAGCGCACAGCAGGTTGATCGCCTGCGCGATGAGTTCGGGATCTATCTTATCGCCAGCGGGCGTATGTGCGTTGCTGGTCTGAACCGCAGTAACGTTAAACGCGTTGCAGAGGCGTTTGCTGCCGTTATGTAACCGCCGGACGGACGGGTGCTGGGTCAGCTGAAAGCCACCGTGCGCCGCAACTACTCCAGTCCGCCAAATTTTGGTGCGCAGGTAGTCTCCTGCGTGCTGAATGATGCCGCATTACTGAACATGTGGCTGGCAGAAGTTGAAGCGATGCGCCTGCGTATTGCGGAGATGCGCCAGGCGCTGGTCAGCGAGCTGCAGGCAATTCTGCCCGCGCAGGAGCTGATCCCGTTCCTCGATATCGCCTATCAGGGCTTTGGTGCAGGAATGGAAGAGGATGCTTACGCCATTCGCGCTATCGCAGCCGCGGGTCTGCCGGCGCTGGTGAGCAACTCATTTTCCAAGATCTTCTCGCTCTATGGCGAGCGCGTGGGCGGGCTCTCTGTGGTCTGCGACAGCGCTGAAGAAGCTTTTAACGGCGCGGGCTTCGCGGTAAACACCTACCCCTGGTACGATGCTGAGACCAACGGCGTTAAGTTTGACGCATTTATCCGCTGCCTGAAATCGCTGTCGAAGCATGCCATTGTGCTGCTGCATCCCTGCTGCCATAACCCGACCGGCGCCGATCTCACTGACGCCCAGTGGGATGAGACCACCGCCGTGCTGAAATTAGGCCCTTACCGCAACGCCATTGCGCCGCTGCTGTTTGGTCACGAACACCCGGTGCTGAAAGCGGGACGCATCGCGTCTATTCAGACGCTGGGTGGTTCCGGTGCGCTGAAAGTGGGGGCTGATTTCCTGAAGCGCTATTTTCCGCACTCAGAGGTCTGGGTCAGCGATCCGACCTGGGAAAATCACGTAGCGATAGATGCCTACGCCGGCGATCCGATTCTGTCGCTGATGGAAACCTACAAACAAGATCCGCGCGCGCATAAAGTCAATCTCAGTATCGGCCTGTTCTACAACGAAGCAGGGATCGTTCCGCAGCTGCAGGCCGTTGCGGCAGCTGAAGAGCGTCTGCAGGCGCAGCCGCATCAGGCATCACTCTATCTGCCGATGGAAGGAGATGGTTGATACCTGTGTGGTATGCGCCTCGCTGTTTGTCGTACCGCTACCGATGCTGCTGGCCTCTGTTGCGGGCGCGGCGATCCTCAACCTTATCATTGCGCTGAACCATCGTCCTGGCCGCTATCAGGTATAAAAGCGCCGTCTTACGCTTACTCATGCATTTTTATGGAGATCTGCACCGTGTTTCAAAACGTATTCCCTGTTCACACAGCTGCATCCGCTGTTTATCCACTTTTCGGCATTAAATCCTTTTTATGCGACACTGTTCGGTAACGTGGTCATGGGGATCGGGTTTATAGTGTTGTTTCGTCACAAAGCCAGCCTGGGTGGTATCAATATTCTGGCGCTCTGGCTGCAGGATCGCACTGGTCTGCGTGCCGGGAAGCTACAGAACTCATTTGGCGTCATGCTGCTGAAGCAGGCGGGCGCGCTGACCGGCGGAACGGCCGGTATCGCGTTTTTAATCAGCTACCTTTCATCCTCCTCTTTCGGCGCCGCCTTTTTTGCCATCAATCTGCCGTTTTACTGGCTGGCGATACGCCGCATGGGGTGGGAATTTACCTGCAAAACCTTTGGTGCCGTGGCGCTGGAAAGCGCCTTAGATATCAATGGGATATTCGCTGGTACCCTCCGGCTAAGCAGCAGCGAGGCCGGAGTGGTGCGTTTTTTGCAGCTATATCGCTTTTATTTGCACAGAGAACTCTTGATGGACAACATCGCTCAGCMAGTGGCGGCTCCTCACTCCCGTATCGAAGATGCGCTGGCTATCGTGCTGGGAACGCTGATGGTTAAAACGGCGGTGGTACTCAACCGGCTGAAAGAGAATGGCCTGATGATGAAGCCTGCGCACAAAGTGCGCCATAAAGGTGCATAATGCGCCATAAAAGTGCATCAGACTCCCTCTCTCTGCTTATTTCTCGCGATTAAGACCGAATTTGTGCATGAATCAACGGTTTTATTCTGATTCATGCATAAAACTGTGCAATATGAAGTGCGGCTGAAAAACCATACGCCTGATTACGAAGATAATTTTTTGCAGATGGTGGAAGCGGAACCCGCCATTGTTGACGCGTTTAAAACCACCGGAGACGCTGACTATCTGCTGAAAGTGGCGGTGGCCGATCTCGCCTCGCTGAGCGCGCTGATCAGCCAGCTGGTGGCGGGCCATCAGAGCGTGTCGCACGAAGATGATTACGATCTTAAGATATTGACGCTATTACAATCTAACGGCCGTCTTACCAATCAGGAACTGAGCGATCTGGTGGGGTTATCCGCATCACAATGCTCACGCCGCCGCATCAACCTTGAACAGGCGAATTTAATCCTTGGCTATCATGCCCGGCTGTCGCCTGATGCGGTGGGTCTCGGCATGGTCGGACTGAATCAACGGCCAGTGGTCGCGCTTTGACAACTACGCCGGCCCGCAATACGACGACGAATAAGCCTTTGCCTGCCAGTGCATGCACGTTTTGTGCATGCATCTCACGTCATCAGAAAATAGTGTTGGACAAGGCGACCCGCTATCAGGTTATCTGTGCCAAAGCGAATGTGACAACGCTGTGGGATCAGAATGACGCAGGAGTTCACTGGAGCAGCGCGCCGACAAACGTCCGGTTAACTCCGATCTGCGTGAATCAGGATCGATCGAGCAGGATGCTGACCTGATCATGTTTATCTACCGCGATGAGGTTTATCACGAAAACAGCGATCTGAAAGGCATCGCTGAGATCATCATCGGCAAGCAGCGTAACGGGCCGATCGGTACCGTGCGTCTTACCGCCGAAGTACGCTCGCGTGCCCGCCGCGTGTTCCGCGAAAATGGCGGTCTGAGCATGATCATGATCGACTATCTGCAGCTGATGCGCGTGCCGTCGCACTCCGAGAACCGTACGCTGGAGATCGCCGAAATTTCGCGTTCATTGAAAGCGCTGGCCAAAGAGCTGAATGTGCCGGTCGTGGCGCTGTCGCAGCTAAACTCGGTGCTGATCTTCAGTCTGGAGATGCCCAGCGAGCAGCTGATGATGCGTATGCTGGCATCTCTGTCGCGCGTGGACCAGACGCGTATTCGTACCGGCCAGCTGGAAGAYGAGGACTGGGCGCGCATCTCCGCCACGATGGGTATTCTGCTGGAGAAGAAAAACATCTTTATTGATGACTCTTCCGGCCTGACGCCAGCCGTGTCCCGTATTGAAGCGCTGGTCTCAACGCCGCACGATGGCGTAACCGGCGTAGATACCGGCTATCAGGATCTGAACAAAAAAACGGCTGGCCTGCAGGGGTCCGATCTGATTATCGTGGCGGCGCGTCCCTCAATGGGTAAAACCACGTTCGCCATGAACCTGTGCGAAAACGCCGCGATGCTCAATGAGAAATCAGATATCGTGCGCGAACGTGCGGTAGTGCGTGAGATGATCGCGGTTGCCAATCAGATTGCCGACGCCGGTTACGATCCGCAGGGGCGGAGCAGTGAAGATCTGCTCGACTTTGCCGAATCCAACGTCTTTAAAATCGCCGAGCAGCGCGCGAATAAAGATGACGGCCCGCAGAACATTGAGCAGATCCTTGAAGCCCCAGACGATTTTTTTAACCGCTCACACCGCATGATTTTTGCTGAGATGCAGCGGCTGCTGGAGCTGGGCCAGCCTWTCGACCTGATCACGCTGTCAGAGTCGCTGGAAACGCGCGGCGAGCTGGAGATGGCGGGCGGCTTTGCCTATCTGGCCGAACTCGCGAAAAATACGCCAAGTGCGGCTAACATCGGCGCCTATCACTTGCGCGTCCCTTTCACGATCGGTAATGCATTCACTATGGCAGGAAACAAACCCACCAACAAATCGAACGAACCCCGCGATCGGCAGCTGGAAGGCGTAAAAATGCCGCCGCACTCCATAGAAGCGGAGCAGTCGGTGCTGGGTGGGTTGATGCTGGACAACGAGCGCTGGGACAACGTCTCTGAGCGCGTTGTCAAAACCGGGTAGAGCCCGCTGCGCACATAGGTGTCGATATAGTTGATGCCTATCGCCCGGTTTTCTACCTGCACCTCATGCTCAGCCGGATCGGCAGGATCAAAATCTGCCCACTGCAAAACCTCCGGGCCACCGTGCTGACTGAACTGAATACGCTTTGCCATGCTGACTCCTGTGAATGTTCATCCGGGGGCGGTACAGGCAGCCGCCGTTTCAAAAGAGATACTCTCCGGCAGCAGCGCCAGCCGCTCTTCCGCAACGTTGTGAAGTTCACTGTAAGCGCCCAGAGCGGCCTGACAGTAAACCACCCGATCGCCAGGCTGAAAACGCGTGACCGCTGCGCCCACTTTGCTGACCACGCCTGCCGCTTCGGTACCGAGTCCGGAAGGAAAGGCTCATGCGCCAGCCGCTTTGGCAATCTGCGCTTTTTCGGCAGAACCCACCGTGCCGATAAGATGTGCACCCAGCGCTTTGGCCCACTGGCAGGCAATCAGACCCACACCGCCTGCGGCAGCATGAAACAGAAACGTCTCATCCGCTTTGACTTTCCAGGTTTGTCGCAGCAGATACTGGACCGTCAGCCCTTTAAGAAATGGAATTCCTAAATCCACGCCGGTTACCGGGCCGGAGGCGTTGCCAAAGCTGACCAGCAGCCCGTGGCGCTGCAGAGAGTCGAGCGATGGTTCCCAGGTATCCTTACCGACAGAGTCGTACACCACGGCCACTTTTTTCCCCTGCGTCAGTTCGCTGACGCGCTGTGCAATATCCTCTTCGCGATAGTTGATGGTGGCCTTCGCACGACTCTCCAGTATCTGATGCGCGCGCATGGCATCGCGCAGCGGGAACTTCTGCTGCTCCGGTACGTTTACCTGAATGGCGCGGCTGGCTATCAGGGAAAAGAGTTCACTGCTCGCCTGCTCCAGCTCCTCACGGTTTGTGATATAGCCAAACAGCGACGGGCGGGTGACAAACAGAGAGCCTTTCTTATTACCAGATCACAGCGCTGAATTCCGCTGGCGCTAAATAAAACGTAAACATATTTTTTACTTATGTTTTCTGCCACTATACGTATACAGATTCAGTACCGCTGTCCCTACACCAGCGCGAACTAAAAAAAGAATCAGGGGCTTCCTTCAGGAAGCCCTCTTTTTTTGCCTGCATCAGGGCAGCAGCAGGCTGGAGCCCTGGATTTAGCCGTTGCCACCGCGCTGATGTTTTTAACCGGCCTGTTTGCCTTTGTTATAAAACTGTTACCCTGGCTGCTGCTGGCCGTGGTCGCCGTCTGGGTCTGGCGCAGCGTTACCACACCGGGTAGCAGCACCAGACTGAACCGGCTCAGGAGAAAAATCAGCAGGATGGAGCGACGCGGCTGGTAGAAAATGCGGCGTTTTTTCACCACTTCTACCGCAGTGCCCTGAATAAATACTTTTCAATCAATATCTTATAAATTAACCGATCTGGCACGAAAATTGTATCTGTCAGCAGAGTCCTGACAGAGGAGAATAGACGTGGAAATTGTATTTGTGCTTGGGTTCTTTTTAATGCTGTTGCTGACCGGCGTTTCCCTGCTGGGGGTGATTGCGGAGGGGCTGTTTCAGGGTATTCCGGGTGCCCGTCAGTGGCGACGGTATCTGAGCGAAAATGCCCATAAACCGGGTGCTGATGTGCGGGTGCTGGAAGCCGCGCTGGCGCTGGTGGCCGATCGCATCCCCCAGGAAGCGTAATCCGCGCGCTCTGAAAACCGCAGCAGAAAGGTGCGGTTTTATTTTGCCTGAAACCTGGACCTGATGCATCTGGATGGCGTGATGATGGGCCGCGAAGCGTATCAAAATCCTTCCGTGCTGGCGCAGGTTGACCGCGAGCTTTTTGGCCGCACAACGCCGGCAGTGGATCTGGTCGCCGTTGTGCGTTCAATGTATCCCTATATCGAAGCGGAACTGACGCAGGGCACTTATCTGGGGCACGTCACCCGGCATATGCTCACCGTGGCAGAGCGGGGCGGCTGCGACACCTTTATCATTCACGCTCGCAAAGCCTGGCTGTCAGGCCTGAGCCCCAAAGAGAACCGGGAGATCCCGCCGCTGGACTATCCGCGCGTTTATCAGCTAAAACGTGATTTTCCGGCGCTGACCATGGCGATCAACGGCGGGGTAAAAACGCTGGAAGAGGCCAAGACGCCTCAGATCAACCTTAACGTGGGCTGTCCTTCCGACCGCGTACAGAACGGTCGTTTTGGTGCCTGCCTGATGGCGGATGCGAACCTGGTGGCTGACTGCATTAAAGCGATGCGCGATGTGGTTTCTATTCCGGTCACGGTAAAAACCCGCATCGGTATTGATGAGCAGGACAGCTACGCGTTTCTGCGCGACTTTACCGTCTGCCGCTATTTTCATCGCAAGCTGACCGGCGATACGCTGCTCTATACCGAAATGGTGACGACCGGCGCGATTATTCATGGCAAAGGCGATTACCTTGCCTATAGCGAAGAGGAGCATCCGGTTGCGCTGCAGCTGGGCGGCAGCGATCCGGCGGCGCTGGCGCAGTGTGCCCGACTGGCTGAAGCGCGCGGTTACGTTCGTACCTGGGGTGCGATGGTACAGCTCGGCTTTAACTTCTGACGGGTCTGTCACGGGCGGCTGTGTCGTCCGTGACGGCTGTGGTATCATTGCGCAGTTTCTCATCATTTAACTCCGGATCTACTGCGCTTCATGACTGATAACTTCTCTTCGCAACGCTTCTCTATCGCGCCGATGCTCGACTGGACCGATCGTCTCAAACGCTTTAAGTCGCAGGAGAGCAGCCAGTATGCGGGCGCAGGCGCGGAATATCGCGTGCTCGACTGGCTGGCACTGCGGGCAGGCTATCGCGCCGATCTGAAATCAAATGACGTTAACGTGGTTACCGCCGGCCTCGGGCTGTCGCCGTTTAATAATGCGGTGCATCTGGATCTCGCGGGCTCCGCCGGTAAAGGTGATGCCGGTCTCGCAACCGCGTTTGCTGAAAACTGGACGTTTGGTCTGACCGGGCAGAACCTGATCTCACGCGATCTGGAAACCAAAGTCGTCAATGGCTATCGCGATACCTATCAAATCCGTCCGCTGGTGACAACCGGACTGGCATGGGAGCGCGGGCCGGTTACCCTGACCGGCGATGTGGACCTGACGGAAAACGGACTGGCAGCGCTGGTCACCGATTATGGTATCGCCATGGCGCATGAGTTCACGGTTGCCGGTCATCCGGTCTCGCTCGGTATTACGCCCAAGCTGCAGAAGACCTGGCTCTATAACTACAGCGCCAGCGTCTATAACTACGATAAAAACGATCTTAAAAACGGACGCTATCGCAGTTCAGACACCGGCTTTAACGTAGCGGATGCCACCGCTGGCGTTGCGCTGGCCGTCACCGTTCCCAATGCGACGCTGCCGTTTGCTTTTATTACCAAAGCCTATGGCACCGCCCATATCCGGGCCAATGTGGCTCAGAGCGATATCGATTATCTGGATAGTCTGGCAAACGGGGCGTTTCCGCAGCCGGGCGATCAGGATAACCTGCGCTCCAGCGCGATGTTACAGGTGACGGATAAAGACAAGCTGGTCGATCGCATTGATGACATCACCGATACGGTTGATCGCTATCGCGACGTGATTGATAACATCAACGCGAATCTCATCTCGGATCCGTTTGCCGCCATCAATGCGGTACCGCAACTGCGTGCCGCAGCCGGTGATATGGCCGATCAGCTGCGCGGGCTTAAAGGTAACACTTATTTTGCTGGTTTAAACGCGCTGCTGGTTTCCTCTTCAGCGCTGGCCGCGGGAACCTGGTATGATGCGCGCAATGATGCGATGGGCGGAACCGGTGTCGCATCGTCGCACTGGAGCTCTGCCGTGCTGGCTAACCCCGCGCTGATGACACGCGCGCAGCCGGAAGAGAACGCCGGCATTATTTTTCCCTCTGCCGGAAAAAAAGCGCAGTGTGACGCAATCGTGTCCAATTCTGCGAACAGCAGTGCTTATCCCTTTCAGTTCACAGCAATGAAGCGTTAGCCGCCATTCAGAATAGCGGTTAACACCATTATTTCGCCTACGCGACACTCAATAATTTTTTAAGGTGATAGCAGCCTCATGATGACAACACGCTTTACGCTGGCCCGGGTGGAGTTATTTTATCACACTCCATCCGCCCATGCTGTTTTTGCCTGCCCTGGCCGAAGCGTGCTGTCGATCACACTTATCCGGCAATTTTAAGCGTGTTTAGCGCGCTATTTTTGCTTTGCAAGTGACCAGATTCCCGATATGGTTCAGGCAGGCTAAAGTTATCACTGGCCTTATAAGAGCAATAATTCGCCTGAGTGGCACGCCTGAGGCTCACTCATACGCAGCTGATCCAGCAGATCGTAGGCGCTGACAGAACCTTTCTGCTCAGCCATCAGGCGCAGTACTTCGGCACGCTGTGGCGTAAGACGCACGCCGCGATCGAGACAGAGCGCCTCGACCTGGGTCAGCAGCTGCGCTGGGGTAAGAGTTGACATAATGTTCTCCGGCTAACAGGTGAACAGTCCCGCAATGATTTTTTCCACGCCGTGCGCCTGCTGTTCACTCACTGCGGCACAGCTGTCGCAAACCAGCATGACAGAGCTGTGGGCCGGCTCATTGAAATGATGGCAGACCACATAGCTGTTGTTGGACTCCACGCGGTGGATAAATCCCTGCTCCAGCAAAAAGTCGAGGGCGCGGTAAATCGTGGGCGGCTGCCACCCCGCTTCAGAGCATAACCCGCCCGCATGCCTTCAGGCGTGTGCTCAGCCCTTTTTGCCGCGTTTTTTACTCATCGCTTCATGATCGTGCGCGCAGCCGGCGTGCTGTGTACAGGCGGCAATTTCCGCACAGTTTTCGCACAGGCCGTGCGCTTCAATTACCGTATGGCGCAGGCTGAAGTTTGCCTGGTCAGCGAGTGGCAGCCGGAAACAGTTTAAAGGAAAATGCAAAGAGCAGTGGGGCAAGCTGACCGATGATGACCTGAGCGTGATCGAAGGCAGACGCGAGCAGCTGATCGGCAAAATTCAGGAGCGTTACGGCTATGCCAGAGCAGAAGCGGAGCGCGAAGTAAACGAATGGGAAAGCCGGCACAACGATCCACACAGCTAGTGCATCACTGGCAGCGCGACAGCTGGTTCAGCGTGTGATAGCAGCCGGTCAGGCGGTAGCCCACAAAACTGGCAGTTTGTGCTGCAGCGGTTAACCTTAACGTGACAGCACGCGGGTTATACGGCGGTTCAGCCCGCGCTGTGGTGGCATACCGTCTGGCTCAGCAAACCGGGGAGAGATGCAATGAACAGAGATGAAGAGGCGTCTGGTGCTATCTGCTGGATGGGATGTTTATCGGAGCCACGCGCGGCCGGGATATGCGCAACAGCATGCTGCTGGCGGCGCTGGGCTATGCGCTGACGCTGCTGACGCTGCCGTGGCTCGGGAATCATGGTTTATGGCTGGCTATTACCGTATTTCTCGCGCTGAGAGGCATTACGCTCGGGCTGATCTGGCGAGCGACCGGCGCAGGCGATCGCAGCCGGCTGCGGCTGATCTGGTATGCCGCCTGCCGGCAGGCGGGCATTGTGGCGCTGCTGTTCGCTGTGATTTACGCCCTCTGCGGTCCGGCAATTATCGCGCTGCTGACCTCGATTGAGTCGCTGCGTGAGGCGGCTGACCGCTATCTGATCTGGCAGGTGATCCTGCCGCTGGCCGCGCGCCTGTTCCGGCTTAACCGCGACATCATGCTGCGTTCGCTGCTGCTGCAGCTCTGCTTCGCCTCGCTGACGCTACTGGGCGCGCGACTCGGCGCTGACGTGGTCGCCGTCAATGCGGTATTGCTGATGTTCCTGACTTTTACTGCCTATGCGCTGGATGGTTTTGCGTATGCGGTGGAAGCCTGCTCCGGTGAGATTACCGGCAACGTCGTGAATATCCTGCTCGATCTGCTGTTTGTTCTGCAGTGGCACTGGGGCGTGGCGGGTGCCGCAGCGGCCACCGCCGTCGCGGACTATGTGACGCTGGCCGTGGGGCTATGGATGGTGGCGCGGGTGCTGGCGCTGCGCGGCATATCATTTTCGCTGCTTAAAGCCAGCTGGCGCGGCGACGCAGGCGTGCTGTTCATTGCGCTACGAACGCCGGTCAGCGAGCTGGCAGCCGCGCTGATGGGCGGCAGCGAGGCGGTGCAGCAGCAGGCACAAACCTTTATCGCTATCCGCTGGCTCAGCGCGCCTGCCACGCTGGCAAATCTGGTGATCCTCGGCTGGCTGCTCGGCGTACAGTATGCGCGCGCGCCGATGGTGCTGCTTGCTATCATTGGCCACCTCGACAGCCCGGTTTACCTCGGCGGCGTAGCCGTGGGTGCAACGGCCACCAGCTTTGTCTTTATGCTGCTGCTCTTTTTGCGGATGAGCACCACTGGCCTGACGGCGCAGGCGTTCGGCGCCCGCGATAAGCCAGCGCTGGCGCGGGCGCTGATCCAGCCGATGCTGATTGCGCTGACGGCCGCCTGCACAGGCCGCGGTCTGCTATATTACCCCTCTGCTTCCAACCGTGGCGCCGTGCAGCTGCATGAGGCGCGTTGCCCGCAATAACAGGACTGGCTGATGCCGCTGTTTACCTCTTCTGATCGCACGCTCTGGCGCCTGGCGCTGCCCATGATCCTCTCTAACATCAGCGTACCGCTGCTGGGCATTGTGGATACACGCATTGACGACGAGGTCACCGTAAAACGCTGGAAAAAGCAGGGTGCTATCGTGCATCTGCTGCCGGAAAACAGCGATTTTCAGCCTATCGAAGTGGATACGCGCCAGCAGTCTCTGACCGTTGAAGGTCTGGCTGTCGGTATTGTCCGTACCGGTGAATGGCTGTAATACCTGGTTAGTCCCCCCGCTGCGGTCTGCGTCGCTGCCGGCGAGCCGCTGCTGGCTCAGGAGCACATCGAGACCCACTATCAGGTCGATGCTAACCTGTTCAAGCCGAGCGCGGATTTTCTGCTGCGCGTTAGCGGCATGTCGATGAAAGATATCGGGATTATGGATGGCGATCTGCTTGCCGTGCATAAAACCCAGGATGTGCGTAATGGCCAGGTCGTGGTGGCACATATTAATACAACCGGCATGCCGCCAACGCGTGCTGAAATCGCTTCACAGCTGGGCTTCCGCTCACCCAATGCAGCTGAAGAGCACCTGAAAGCGCTGGCGCGTAAAGGGGTCATTGAGATTGTCTCTGGCGCCTCGCGCGGCATTCGCTTGCTGATGGAAGAAGAGACAAGCGGTGGACTGCCGTTAATCGGGCGGCTGTTTGTCTGGATAACGCTGCTCTGGCCGCACGCATATTAAGGCCGCCCGTACCGATATATCGCTGATTTTTGCCGCAGCTGCGGTTTTCATTTCGCCAATACCTGTATATACTCACAGCGACTGTATAAACAACCAGGGGGCGGGATGAAAGCGTTAACCAGCAGGCAGCAGCAGGTCTATGACCTGATTCGCGACGTTGTCGCCTGCTGGCTGGATGTGGACGCAGTGACGCGCGTGCTGCTAATTGGTTCGGTGATACTGGTGGTGGTGGTGGAGATCCTCAACAGCGCGATTGAGGCGGTGGTCGACCGAATCGGCCAGGAGCGTCATCCGCTGGCGGGCCGCGCTAAGGATATGGGTTCTGCCGCCGTACTGCTGACGATCCTTCTCGCTAGATCTGTGGCTGTGCCATCGCACGCTGCGCACTCATTGACGCCAAAATTACTCAAGGGTTCCCTATTCATGGCAAATAACGTTACCGGCCTGCTGCGTATCATCAAAGCGGCGGGCTACTCCTGGCAGGGAATACGCGCAGCCTGGCAACATGAAGCGGCCTTTCGTCAGGAAGCCGTTGCAGCGGTGATTGCGGTCTAAGGCAAAACATACATCACGGGACGAGTGGGATCGATACCGTGCTCCGAAACCGGATCGGTCGGTATGACCTTACTTTTTACCAAAATAGAGAGTGGTAAATTCAATAATTTGTAATAGAGTTTACGCCAACCTGACATAGACAACTTGAAGCCTCTTGTTAGCAAAGCGCGGCAAGCATACCAGAAAGTGCAGCGTCGATGCAGATCCAGATAGTCGTGAAACAGTTTCACTGACTCCGGGTTCGCCACATAGTAAGGAAAGACACGCGGGCCATCATGAATAAACACATGGCGCGGCAGCAGCGTGCCGTCAATCTCCAGCGGCGCGAGCGGATCGGGCAGATCAAGCCGCAGACACTGGTTGCGTAATGTAAGCAGATCCGCCTTTGAATCTGTCGCCATCTGGCGCAGCGAGACGGTGGAAGAGAAGCGGACAAAGCTGTCGCGACCGTGCCAGAGAATGGCGAAAAACTTCTGTACGCCATTCAGTACGCGCAGATGCGGCGTAGGCTCGCCCTGAATTTCACGACCCGGCGCACGGCCAAACATCACCGCCACCGGCAGCATCTGGACATCCAGCTGCGGGTTATTCGCTTTTTCATGCGAAATCTTTTTGCTGCGCGCTTCATCTTCAACCGCTTTTTCAATCGCCTTCGACTGCAGCAGCTTGTTGAACAGATCCTGACGGGCGGGCAGGCTTGGTCCCACCGCGGCGAGACGCTGGCGGGCAAAGTGAATACGCGCCACGCGCGCCAGCTTCTGCGCAATCGACTTATCCGTGCCGTGTTCGATATGGCTGCGGTGGCAGGGCACATAGACTATTTCATGACCATCCTGCGCCAGCTGACGCACGCGCTCGCCGCCGTTGACGCTAATGCCCTGATAGAGGCGGCTCCAGAGCCAGCCCATGATGCGGTCGGTAACGCGGATCGCCTCATATGAGAAGTCTGCCGCGATCTCTTCCATCATCTCAACGGCGTTTTGCTGGCGGCTGAACAGCTCGCCCAGATATTCGCGGAATACGGTGGAGTAGAGTTTATTGCCCTTAAAGGTACGGCGAATAAAGAAGGCCCCCAGCCGGCGGAAAATGGGCCCGGCTGGCCAGAAGTTAAGATTGATACCGGCAGCGATGTGCGGCGGCACCAGCCCCTGATGATAAAGCACGTAGGAGAGCAGCAGATAATCCGCGCCGCGCAGCTCTTTGGCGTAAGTACCCACTTCCATTACGTGCTCATAGCCGATGTAGATCGGTACAAACGTAATCGGACGGCTGCCGCCGCGCAGCAGCGCCTGCAGCGTCATTGAAAGCGTGCCGGTTTTGGGATCGAGCAGGCGACCGGTGCGCGAGCGTCCGCCCTCAACAAAGTACTCAACCGAGTAGCCAATATCGTTTACCGCTGGCGTCATCCACGCGGGGCGCTGCGGATCGATCGGGTCGATCGCCTCGCGCCACTCGGGAATATGCTTGTTCAGGTAGTTAACCAGCGGCAGCGGTTCGCCAAAGTTAACGTAGCCCTGACCGAGATTGCGCAGCTTACGCAGGCCGCGCACCATCTGCACAAAGCCCTCTTTCTCTTTCGCCGCTTCGGCGCTCAGATCGGGCACCGTCGCTTCCGGTGAATAGGGCACGTTGCGCAGCAGCTGGGTGTAGCACTCCAGCTGCTCCGTCAGCTGCTCACGCGTCAGCGAGCGCTGACGGGACGCAAGCAGCGCGGTCACACACAGATTCATGGCGTTGGCCGCACCCGCTTCGTTAATGCGCACCATCAGGCGGGCAGCGCGCAGAAGCTCTGCTTCGCTGATTTCGCGGTGCTGCTGCACAATCGCGGCAATCAGCGACGGCATCACCAGCATGTGCTGAATGTTATTCCGGTAGTAGGTCATCAGCACGGCCTGCTCGCGCGGCAGAATAATGATATCGCCGATGCTGTCCTGCTCGGTTTCAAACTTATTCATGCCCATCGCGTGATCCAGCAGTGTTTCGCGAATACCGGCTGCCAGCAGCTGCAGCGTGCGATAGCGCGCGGCGCTCAGCTTAATCTGCCCATCCAGCTGCGTTACCAGCCCCTGTCGCGCCATCTCCGCGCACAGCGCGCTAAGCAGCGCCGGCAGTTCGGCACTTTCCCAGCGCAGGAACAGTTCACTTTTCAGCATCGGGTAGACCAGGCTTACCTGGGAGTCGCTGATATAGCGCTCATCGCGCAGCGTCAGCACCAGCGTGGTAAATACCGCCTTATCAAAGAACTCCGGCGCATTGATACCGTGCAGCACTGACAGACGCTGCGCCAGCGTGCGGCTCTCTTTCTCCAGCGTGCCGCGGTTGATCGTCGGTTTGGCACTGAGAATGGCGAAAGTGATCGCAAAGCGCTGCAGACTGGTGCTGTTTGCTGGCGTGCTGCTGAATACGCAGCCGTTTCTGGCGCTGTTCTGAACCGGCAGGGACGCATCCTGCGTCCCTGCCTTGCCTTACTYGTGTGCGACTGCACTCTMAATTGTCAGACGCACATCGCTGGTGACCAGCTCCGCCAGCATCTGCCACATCGCGTGCGTGCGCTCCGCATCGGCATCACCTGACAAGCTGATTATTGGCCTGCTGCAGCTGGCCACGCTGGGGCTGATGGCGCTGGTGGGAAGTATGCTGAATCTGAACGGGGCATTCTACTGGTCACTGCTGGCTGCCGGCGCGCTGTTTGTCTATCAGCAGAGCCTGATCGCCCGCCGCGAACGCGACGCCTGCTTTCAGGCCTTTCTGAACAATAACTATGTGGGAGTGCTCGGCGCAGCCTTTGGCTGGGCGATCCCGATGGGGTGGGCTGCAGTAAGTGAGTCCTTACCTTTAGTCTGCTGGCTGGTGTTCTTCGCTAACATCTGCTGGACGGTGGCCTACGATACCCAGTACGCCATGGTGGATCGCGATGACGATTTGAAGATAGGCGTTAAATCTACGGCGATTCTGTTTGGTCGTTTCAAACGCACCGCCGGCCGGCCGCTGGCGAGCGGGGCGGTTTCAGAAAAAGAGGCAAAGCTGCTGTTTGCTGCGCTGGGCCTGCTGGCGTTTATGCTGGTGCTGACCATGAATCGCATGACCATCCTGCTCTCTTTCGGCGGGCTGGCGCTGGCTTGGGTCTACCCCTTTATGAAACGCTATACCCATCTGCCGCAGGTGTACAGCCGCCTGATGCGCATCGACAAACCTATCGGCACGCTGCTGTTGATGTGGCCTACGCTCTGGGCGCTGTGGCTGGCTGGCATGGCGGTGCCGCCGCTGCCGGTGCTGATTGTGTTTGTGCTTGGCGTCATCGTTATGCGCGCTGCCGGCTGCGTCATCAATGATTACGCCGATCGCAAAGTGGATGGTCACGTATGCCTCTTCAGCGCTGAGCCGCGATTTTATTCATCCCGGCCAGGCCGGCGATCTGTGGGGACGGCGTTCGCGCCTGCGCCTGTCGGATAAGCCCCTTCTGTTAACTGAACTTTTTTTACCGGCATCGCCGCTTTACCGCGCGCTGCAGCAAGGATGAGACCCGTGCAAAAATCATTATCCGTAAGCAAATGGCAGGCACTTTGTCAGCGCGGCGGAGGTCGCAGCAGAAGCGGCTTTTCTGCCGAACGATACGCGCTTCTGGCTGCGCGAAATCGTGCTGTGCGGCGACGGCGAGCCGTGGCTGCTGGGCCGCACCGTAGTGCCCGAGAGTACGCTGCAGGGACCGGAGCAGATGCTGCAGCAACTTGGCACACGCCCGCTGGGGCGCTATCTTTCGGTAAACTAAGGCAACTTTTTTGCCGGAGATCGCCTGATGTCGCACGATGCGCTGCGCCAGTTATATGCCTTGCAGTGGTTACCCGCCTCCTCGCTGCTGCCCGCACCGCTGACCGACTGGCTGATGGAAGAAGATTCCATGACGCGCCGTTTTGAGCAGCACTGCCGGCAGGTTACCGTTCAACCCATCCGTGAAGGTTTGTTTATATCGGGATCACCGCCATTATCCGGCTGATTATCGTTGACCACAAAAACCCGTTCGACACGCTCTGCTATTCCGCTGCGATCCTGATTCTGGTGGTCACGCTGTGGCTGGCAAACAGCAACCGGCTGAAGCGCGAATAACGTCCCTTATCATCTCCGGCGCTCGCGGCCGTGCCAGCGGCCGCGCTCTGGCTGTTAATCCTGGCCGTGATCCTGGTGGTGTTTCTCGGCAAGGAGACGATTCATCTGGCTAACGTGCTGTTCAGCACCGGTGAACAGGCGTCATCCTATCTGCTGATTGAAGGCATTGTGATCTACTTTCTCTACTTTGAATTTATCGCGCTGATTGTGAAATATTTTCAGTCGGGCTATCACTTTCCGCTGCGCTAGTTCACTGCGATGAGATATCCACGGCGTTTACGCTGCCCCTGACGGAGAACCGCCACCTTAACGTCATATTGTGATTCAGATCACATTGCAGCATGATAGCGCTCTTCTCATTTGCGCATTAAGGACGCAGCAATGACAGATAAATCAGCCGCCGGTCAGCTCATCGCGACGGTGCTGCAGTGGGTACTTAACCTCGGCGACCAGCAGTGCGACAGCAGAAAGCAGATTAAGCAGAGTTAGCACGGTCGCAGGCTCCTGTATGCCAGGCAAAAAGCAGCCAGCTGCCTGCCTGGCAAACACGGCAGCGGGGGAAGACCGGTAGCGCACCGCATGAATTTTTCGTTAGATATAAATAACCTGAAGCGGCGTCGACCTGTTAACTGTAGCTGAATCCGTAGGTGTCAGGCTGACCAGGTTTTGCGCCACAAACGAGGTGACCAGCAGCGTAGTGGCGTTGCTGCTCTGTACCAGAGCGGTAACGCCAATGCCGGCCAGAAAAGCCATCGGTTTTTTTTCCACGCTGCGGCTCAGTACCCGGCGCAGATCGGCGCCGTACACGCGCATGATGCCGGTACGCACAATGTGGGTGCCCCGAATCAGCTGCAGCGCCAGCAGGATCAGCCCGAGACCAATGGCAGCACGGCCCATCTGTCCGACGCGCGTCTGTTTGCGGCTGAGAAAAAAGACCACGCCAAAAAAGATAAACAGCGGGGAGAGCCAGGAGAGATCGAAGGTCAGCACGCGCGCCATAATGGCCGTGCCGACGTCAGCCCCCAGTACCACCACCAGGGGGACCAGACAGAGCGCCACCTTAAATGAGATCACCCCGGCGGCCGTCAGGGTCGCGGTGATCAGCACCGCCGCCAGGCTCGAGTAGCTGATGATGGCAAAAACGGCGCCAATCAGGGCGTCCAGCAGCGTATCGCCGGTCAGGGTGGAGAAGAGCACCTGCACGCCCGAAGCCTGCGTTATCGGACGTGCTGCGGTGAAGTGGAAAAAGATCACCAGCTCTTCATCATTCACCGGCAGCCGATCCAGCAGCTCAGCAATAAAATCAACAAACGGCAGTACCGCAATGCTGCCGATAAGCTTGAACAGCAGGCTGCCGAGCGCCACCCGCTTGCCAGCCGCATTAGAACCGCTGGCGTTGATCATCGCCAGCAGGCCGCTGCCGAGGTTGGCACCAAGCACGTCGCCCATGCGCAGGGTCTCACGCGCGGCATTGACCAGCGCCAGCGCAGGCGTATCCAGCGCGCTTTTATCCAGATGTCTGGGCTTGAGATGCGCCTGATGCTCTGCATCGTCAGAAATCATACGCTGGCAGAGTCGCGCCATCGGTGCCGCAAACGGCACCATGATCAGGCAGCGTGCCAGGTTGTAGAAAACAAGATTCAGCGCCATCTCAATAATTTCAGCCCAGCGCCGCGCATCCTCCTCTGCCAGATCTTCGCGCGGCATGCGGGCCAGATAGAGTTTGATCGCGGTATAGAGCACGTCAACATCATCATCCAGCTGCCGCACCCGGTGCGATTCACGCAGTTCGCCCCGGACTACGCGGCTGAACGACTCCAGCATCTGCTCCAGTTTGGCCCGCCGCAGACGTTTCGCGCTGGTGATATCATGCGACAGAAATACCGAGAGGCTCAGGCGCAGGTTATTCAGCACCTGCTCCTGCAGTGTATTCAGCTCTTCCAGCCCTTCTGCCGAAAAGGCCCGCCGCGCCTGCAACGATTTATCCGCAACGTCACCGCTCATGCGCTCAATGATGTCACCCGCCTGTTCACCTTAATCTACTTCCCGCTCATCATCTGGCTGGTCGAGAACGGTGTAAGCCACCGCGCAGAACAGCGAATTAAGGCGCTTCATATCTCCCAGCAGCCCCAGATGCAGCGAACTGGTCTCAATGCTCTGCACATTATTCAGATGCAGCCGCTCCACGTGCGAGTGAGAGAAACGGCGGATCAGAATACGGAAGCGATAATAACGCGGTTTATGGCGGTTGATACGGTGCACGCATTAAACCAGGGGCGCATAAATGCGCCCCCTACATCGCCCTCGTAGGGGCGTCATTAATGACGCCCTGGCCGATGTCCACACCGGATCCAACGACGCGGCTTATGGCGGTTGATACCGTGCACACCCTAAACCAGGGGCGTATAAATGCGCCTCTGCGTGCT
>PEFU01000003.1:81025-102404 GCA_002939445.1 Pantoea sp. BRM17
AACAGAGCAGCAGTTGCATATTGATGAGACGAAATGAGAATAAAAATTGGCTGGAACCGCTCTGCTGCCCCCGGTTTTAATCAGAGAATGGCCCTGTTTAATGGTAAGAAAAACCATTCAGGTATCAAGCGAGAGCGCTGCGGTTAAGAATGATCCCGGTCACATTCCGCATAAAAATATTAAATCCAGCGACAAATTGCGTTATACCGGCGTTTTTAAGAATTTAGCCCACCCGTTTTTGCCTGTTTTGCCCGTCTTACCGCCTGAACATTCGCCGCTATATGCTCCTGAGCAGGCAGACAGGTTGTCTTTTAATCACCTTTTGACATAACGCCCGGCTGCTATGGCGTGCTTACCCCGATGATAAATGTGTCAGGACGTCTGTTTTTTATGCATACAGAAGTGCCGTAGCGTCAGCCCGGCAGGTTTACGCTGCGATATAGCTCGCCAGCAGTGACGCGCTTTTTACAGCCAGAGGCGTGCCGGTTTTGCTCTGCGTATTATGTCGCTAACAGCTTTTGCTGAGGTTGCTGGCGTTCATGCCTCCTCATTCTGTGACCACGGCCAGCGATGTCCAACCGGCGTTGATTTGTTGCTGGCAGCGCTTGGCAGACGTTTTGGGGATGACGAGCATGGTGAAGGCTATGAGAAGGTGGGAGCTGTTGCCTATGCACGTTTCCATAGCGGGAACGATGAAGACGAAGATGAGCTTGTTAGCCGACAGCGTTTTGCTGCAGGGTTAGTCCAGAAGTTACTGACTGAGATTGAGAGGCAACGGACAGCCTGACGAACATCAGTAGATACAGTGCGATTTGCAGACGTGCCAGCATTTGTGATTCTGAAAGCGCTGGCTTTAGATCAACGGCAGGAGAGGAAGGATGCTGCTGACCTAATCCACGTGATCAGATATTCCGGTTCGGTAGAGGAAGTCGCAGCTCTATTCGTTCAGCGTATTCGTTCAAAGCAGCACCCGGAGGCTTTGACGGACGAGCGCTGGCGTCGCAGGGTCAATGACAACATCGAAGTAGTCGTTGAGCTTCTCCGGGATGCGGGTAACGAGGAGCCAGGCCGGACCATCAGCGTCGATGGGGAAAGAGTTTCGGCGCTAACAATTAAGCATGCCAGAATCGTCCACGACTGGTATCAGGAGAAGACCGTTTCTGCACAGCTTCTGGATGGTGATGGTACACTTGTCGGTGGTTTGGTCCCCCGTTACCTTACACCAGCGACTCCGCCTGACATTCCTGTACATGCAGGAACCTCAGACGTGGATGTTGTATTAAACCTAGAAATACTGGCAGCCGGCAACGAGTACGCTAGCCTTGCGCAGCAGCTAAAAGCACGCGGCTTTACCCGATGGATTGAAGATGGGCAGCCTGCATCCTCTTCTGTATCTGGACTTATTAGATGGTCGGGGCCGTAACAAGGAACTGGCGCAACATATCAGAGAACGATTGGAGTCTTTATGGCAACGGAATTGAAACCTCGTACAGCGGCTGGATACGATCAAAATGTCACACTGGCATGCGAGAGGACGCTGCTTACACTGTTAAGCGCCTTTGGAAATTTGAGAGAAACTCTGATTTTATGCTCCACTGCTGACCATTACTGAGGGAGCAGAAWTCATTGTGCCCAGGGGCTATGCGGATAAGATGGCTGATAGATTAGGCCTGAAGCCAGTGAGTAAAGGGGCAAACGTTACGCTCATCGAGCGCGAACCTGCGAGCTTGCTTTATCGATATATGCGCTCGGATCAGCCTGCCTTTTTCGCCAGTCCTTACCGCAAGCGCAGAATGCTCACTCACCCTGATAAGCTTTTAGACGCCTGGTCTGAGCAGTGGCAGGGGCGTAAAGAAAAAAGGTCAAAGTGGTACACCTTTGTCGAAACGCCCGAGCATCTGCTGGCTCACCTGGCGGAAGAGATAGACCGTCAGAAAGTGGATTATCCGTGGGCATTTACGGGTGCTGCTGCAGCGAATCCCAAAAAGAACACTCATGGCATTGAGCTTTTCACTGAGGCTCGGGAAAGTGTAATACATGCGCTTCTGATGAATAGTCATAAGTGGTTAACCGGTGCAGAACTGGCCGAAAAAGCCGAAACATCTCCATACACCTGCTCTCTCGTCCTGCAGGAGCTGACGCTGCGTGAATGGGTGGAGTCTACTGGTAGAGGACCGTCTGTCTACCAGCTTCGCAGAGGCATAGATGAAACCAGTGATTGTCACGAAGCGATTGGACTGCTTGCTGCAGGTGAGTTGAGTCCCGGGGCTAAACAGGAGCTCAGGAATCAAAATATCGCCTCATTCGAGCTGGGGGGCAGCCTTTATCTGAAGCATGAAGGCTGGCTCATTAACATCGAAAAGCCTTCCCACCGTCAACAACAGATGCTGGATGCACTGAGGGAAGCTATTGCTGAAGCCTTCGGCTCCGAAGCTTCTATACTGAATGCCTCACACGAGCTTCCCGAAGCTGGAGTTGAACTTGATGGCAAGATTGTGATCAAGACTCCTGGTAAAACCCTGCAGGTATTCGTCGACGTCAAAAAAAAGGTCTACCCAAGAGACCTGAGAAATCTAGCTGCGGAGCAAATGATGCAATTATGACTAATATTA
The DNA here is from genome assembly GCA_002939445.1 of Pantoea sp. BRM17. Taxonomy (GTDB): domain Bacteria; phylum Pseudomonadota; class Gammaproteobacteria; order Enterobacterales; family Enterobacteriaceae; genus Pantoea. Next base: position 83,638 of record PEFU01000003.1, read on the forward strand.
GCTAAGCTAGCTTTATTTTTGCACAGCTAATAACGGGCTGGAAACGAATGTCATGAGCCATTACCCACATTATTCAGAATTCCACATTCCGCATAAAAATATTAAAACCAGCGACAAATAACCGAATGTTATTTATCGATCATATCGCTTTTTATCTTACATAGTTTAAAGCTCATTACGTTTTTGGGCGGGAAAATTCCTGGATAAATTAAATCATAAATTGTTTATCCCACGCGACGCGCCGATTTTTAAGCGCAACCGTCAGGGCCAGGATAAATGAGAGGGGAAAAGTGGTGCAGCCGGAGGAGATGTTCAGTTGTGCTAACTAAAAACAACTGTGATTTAAGGCCAGCAACAGCGGCATTAATGCAATAAACGAAGCGCCAATCTCACCGCAATGAGATTGGGCAACGTCTAAATGGCTTAAACTACAAGACTTTTGCTGGTGTGAATCAATTTTACCGCAAAAAAAGAAGCATTTTCCTGCCATTACTCATCAGGAAAAAGAGGTGCGAATTGTTATATTGTGAACYCCGGATTAAATGATCTTCATCTCTTCTGGTAAGAACAAATCTCAGCATTTAGTCAAATAACAGCGGCCTTACAACTATTAGCGATTTTCTGATCCTGACGGATAGTGGTAAACGCTGCGGCTGATGTCGAGCAAACGACAGCTGCGGCGGGTTCCAATATCAAAGGTTGTCTGCAAAAAGTTGACTGCCTGACGCTTTTCATTGGTGGTAAAGAAGTTTTTGAGCACGCTCTGCAGCATCTCTTTATCGGAACTCAGCGTTTGCAGTTCGCGGGTAAGGTTCTGTAGTTTGTCCTCTAACTCTTTGATCTTTCTTCCTTCTTCAGAAGAAAGGCCTGAAAATTTCTTCTTCCAGCTGTAGAAGGTAGCCTCTGAAATGCCGAGCTCTTCACAAATCTCCCTGACTTTTACTCCTGTTTCAGAAGCTTTAATGGCATTTGTGATTTGCTCTTCGCTATATCGTGACTTTCTCATAAATGCTCTTACCTTTCTTATCAATTAGTGGATGAGAATTACTGTATTAATATCTGGTACTGCAAAAACGGTATTAATGCAGTATTAAAGTGCGCGATTTGAATTGCGAGGGATAAATTAAGATATTTAGAATAAATATCATCATGGGATAAATCTTATTTTATTATGAATGCCAATGAACATCTTCCTGGCATTGGCTTTTTGATATAGATTCATTCCATCCCAAATGCAGAAAAATACGACAAACATTGGATATTCGGTACAGCTTTCTTGCAAAAAAGAGAGGGCGTGCCAGTAAACTTTTGTCTCGAATTCGGGTTGAAATCGTTTACATCCGCTGAAATTCGCACCAGATTTAATCAGAATTTTCCTGAATTTCTCTTCTAAATCCTGACGCGAGTCTCATTTTTCGGACCAGCCTGGTTTGAAGTTATTAATTTTTGTCAGGCCCACTGAGCGCTTGTTAATTCATTTCAAGGACGTTTTACCGCAAGGCAGTTGCTGTAAGTAATACTAAGGACCAGTCAATGAAATTGAGCGTAATGTCTAATGCCGTCTGGATGATGTCTGAAAAAGTCGTCTCGGTGTTCGGCGTCATCTTTGTCACCTCCTATGTGGCAAAATCGTTTGGCCCGACCATATTTGGCCAGATGGCATTTTCAGCTTCGCTATTCTCCATGGTGCAGACCGTGGCGATTTTCGGTACCGAAACCATCCTGTTTAAGCGCATAAGCAAAAGTGCGCCTAAAGGTCTGCGTCTGATGGCCGTGGCGCGCACCATGCGCCTCGCGCTGCTGCTGCTGACCTCCATTCCGGTCTTGATTTGGGTCTGGTACAACATGCAGGAGAATTTTCTCGCATTTGCACTGGCCTCATTTATCTCCTCGGTATTTGTAACGCAGGACACTTTTAGCGTCTACAACAATGCGCGTCTCGCGTCGCGGCTCAATACGCTGGCTAACTCAGTGGGACTGCTGCTTGGCTTCGCGCTGAGCTTTACCATCGCGTGGCTGCATCTCAATCCGCTGTGGCTGACCGTATCCATCGTGGCGGTAACGCTGGTGCCTTATCTCATCAAGCGCATCAATTTTTACCGTGAGCATCAGGACATTGCGCCGCCGCAGCAGAAACGCACTACCTATCTGCGCTACCTGATGTATGCCGGTCTGCCGCTCGCTATCTCCAGCATTTTTATCTCCGTGCAGGTAAAAGCGGCGCAGATGTTTCTGGCCGGTATCGCTTCCGCCCGCGATCTGGGCCTGTTCGCCGCGGCTAACACCATTTCGGCTTCCTGGYTTTTTATCCCGGTTGCCATCATCACTTCCTGCTTTTCGGAAATTTTCCGTGAGCGTGGAGCAGCCGCAATCAAACTCACCGCGCGGCTGAACGGCTATGTCATGGGAGTTTCATTGCTGTTATTGGCGGTGATCGCCATGTTTGGCGAGAAGATTATCATCGCGTTATATGGTCACGAGTACACACAATCGGGAAGTCTCGTTACGTTACTGTCGTTAGCAACCTGCTTTTCGGCAATGGGGACCGTAGCTTACCGCTACATGGTCAAAGAGGGCGGGTTTAACTATCTGCTGAAGAAGATCCTCTGCCTGATGGTTATCAGCCTGCCGCTCTCATYGTGGCTGATCCAGGGGTACGGCATTATGGGTGCCGCCTGGAGCGTCTTCATCACTGAGCTGCTCTCCCTTACCGTAATGAATTACTTCTTTAAAAACGGCGTCATTCAAAAAATTCAGGTTTCCTCACTCAACTACAAAACCTACAAATGAGGTCAGATATGCTCAGGTTGAAAGAAGAACTCAGAAGAAGCGTTCAGTATTTTATCAAGAAGATGCCCTGGGCTACGCAGGATCGCATCTACTACTTCCGTAAATTCCGTAAGCTGCCTAATCTGCGCGAGCCAAAGGTGTTTAACGAGAAGGTGCTGTATCGCAAATTTGTGTATGGCGACTATCAAATCTATGGTCGCCTGTCGGACAAGTATTCAGTACGCGAATACATTGCTGAGAAGGTAGGCAGTGAGTATCTGATCCCGCTGGTTTACGAGACCAGCGATCCGCATTCGCTTCACACCCTGTCGCAGTGGAAGAATACTGTGATCAAGCCTAACCATGGTTCCAACATGGTTGAGATCCTGCTGGAAGAGCCGGATGCGCTGAAGAAGCAGCAGATCATCAGCGACTGTCATCGCTGGCTGAAAACGGACTTCGCTAATGAAGCGCGTGAGATCCACTATCGCTACATCAAGCCGCGGATTCTGGTAGAGCAGTACATTGGCGATGGCAAAAGTGCGCCGATTGACTACAAATTTCACATGTTCAATAAGCGCGATGGCAGTTTTGAATATGTGCTGCAGGTGATCTACAACCGCTGCAACCCGCTGTTGTCGATGAACTTTTACGTCAACAATCTGAACGAGGCGTATCATAAGATCCGCGATACCGGTCTGGATGTTGAGCCTATTCTGCCGCAGCTGCAGAAGGCGCTGGCGCTGAGCAAGACGCTGGCCAGCGATTTCGACTATGTCCGCGTTGACTGGTATATCCACGGTGAAGAGATCTACTTTGGTGAGCTGACCTTCARGCCGGGTGCCGGACTGGTAACGGGTCTGGACCGCGGGCTGGACCAGATGATGGGTGATATGTGGATTCAGGATCGTCGCGGTACGAAGAGACCGGGCGTTTCGGTTGCGGAAGTCGGTATTCCCGCCGTGTTGAAGAAAATTTGATCGCACAGCAATATAAAGAACCCCGCAGCGCGGGGTTTTTTATGCATACTATTCAGGGAATTGGCCACTCAGTCGGCGCCTGACTCATCACATCGATAAAAGCCTGTTTGCCAATCTGCATAAAGTTGTGCACGTTCTCCATGCTCAGCGTAATACCCAGCAGTCCGGTCACAAACCAGCACGACATCCCCACGCCCAGACCGCCACACAGCAGCGCCATAATCGGATGGCTCTTTTGCCGCAGTTTTATTTTCATTGAGCTGGCGAGAAACATCAGAACGGCGCTCAGAATACCCCAGCGCATTACCAGTAAACTGGTTGTTAACGTAGCCATTAACGCAAAACCTCTTCGAATCAGTGATATCCCTGACATTAACCGGACATCACTGACGGCAAAGAGCGCGTCAGGAAACGCTCTCACGTCGGATTGAGTGTGATTTGGATCACATTATATCAGCGGATTTGAATTTTTGAACAAATTTTGTACCCGCGAAGGCGGGCTGGGACGCGCGGCTAAAGCTGGAAGAGAGCGCCTGAAGCAGGCGCGCTGATTACCGGACAGGGCAGCATTCACCGGTGGTGCGCTGGGCGAAGCTGTTCATATTGTCGCTGCAGTCAAAGCTAAGCAGGCGAGGCCGTTGCGCAATCGCCTGACGACGCATGGCGTGACGATACGCCGTAGGCGTCTGCGAAAACTGCCGGCGGAACACGCGCGAAAAGGTTTGCTGCGAATCGTAACCATACTGCATAGCGATATCAAAAACCGGTCGCTGCGTCTGCAGCAGCGCTTCTGCCGCCATCGTCAGACGCCGTTCACGAATATAGCCACCCAGCGTCTGTTTCGTCACGGTACGGAACATACGCTGCAGGTGCCATTTTSAGTAACCCGATTTTGCTGCCACATCATCAATCGACAGTGCTTTATCCAGATTCTGATCGATCCAGTTAGTCAGTGAATGAATGATTTCCTGTTGCATCATAGCCTCATCCTTCTGAAGGGGTATTACCCGGTGAGAAATTCGTACTTTTGATGGTGAGCGAGTATAGTTCCTCAAGTTAACTTGAGGTAAAGGCTGATGGTAAAAAAAGAGCGTAACTATCCAAAGCCGGTGCTGACGCCAGGAGAAGTGGCAAAACGTAGCGGCGTAGCGGTCTCGGCACTGCACTTTTATGAAACCAAAGGATTGATCTCCAGCACCCGTAATAATGGTAATCAGCGACGCTACAGCCGTGACGTACTGCGCCGCGTAGCGATTATTAAAATTGCGCAGCGTATCGGTATTCCGCTGGCGACGGTGAGTGAGAGCCTGATGCATGTCCCGGCGAATAAACGGATGTCGACGCAGGAGTGGGATGCACTGACGCAGCACTGGCGTGAGGAGCTGGATAAACGCATTGAGACGCTGACGCGGCTGCGGAACGATCTGGACGGATGTATTGGCTGTGGCTGTTTGTCGATGCGCGACTGTCCGTTACGCAACCCCGGCGACCGGCTGGCGCAGCAGGGTTCAGGCGCCGTGCTGCTTGACCCGGAGCAGGATGAGCAGGGGCGWTAATCCGCTATACTGGTGCGATACCTTTATCAGCAAGGAGCTGTACATGATCACCGTTCATCATCTGGAAAACTCCCGTTCGCATCGTGTGTTATGGCTGCTGGAAGAGCTGGCGGTGCCGTATCAGATCAAACGTTATCAGCGGGAAAATACGATGCTGGCACCCGATGAGCTGAAAAAGGTGCATCCGCTGGGGAAATCACCGGTAATAACCGATGGCAACCGCGTTATTGCTGAATCCGGCGCCATTCTGGAGTATCTGCAGCTGAAGTATGACAGCGAGCAGCAGCTGACGCTGAGCAATGAAGATGAACAGATTCAGGGACGCTACTGGCTGCATTATGCCGAGGGATCGCTGATGCCGCTGCTGATCATCAAGCTGGTTTTTGTGCAGCTAAGCAAAAAACCGGTTCCCTGGCTGCTGCGCCCGATCGGTGGCGCCATGCGTAAAGGAATGGAGAAAGCCTGGCTGAATAAGCAGCTGGCGTTGCATACCCGCGTGATTGAACAGCATTTAAGTCAGCATGCGTTTTTTGCCGGTTCGCGTTTCAGCATTGCTGATGTTCAGATGAGTTTTCCGCTGCTGGCGCTTCAGATGCGCGGCGGCCTGCACGATCTGCCTGCCACCACCCGCTGGCTGGAAGAGATGCAGCAGCGCGCCGCCTGGCAGCGGGCGCTGAAGCAGGGCGGCCCGATTAAATTCAGCGACTGACGCCGGCCCGGAATCCGGTAATCGTAGGGGGCGCATTAATGCGCCCCGAATTGGTCCGCCGTCACCGCAGGCGTGCTTTCTCCAGTCCGGTGACGATTAACAGTTGAAAACGTCACCCCAAACGCCAGATAATCGCCTGCCATTTTATCTCCCCCTCTTTGACGGGAAGTACATAGCTGCGTAATCGTTTGCGCCTCTTTTCTCTTTGAGAAATCCCCACCAGGGTGATGCGTAAGCGGCAGCTGTGCGGCGACTTACACCTAAAATATGCAGAGGAATAATTATGTCTGGCGACTCACGCCCGGCCAGTGGAAAACTGGACGCCTGGTTCCACATTTCAGCACGCGGCAGCAACGTGCGGCAGGAAGTGCTGGCGGGGCTTACCACCTTCCTGGCCATGGTCTACTCGGTTATTGTGGTACCGGGCATGCTTGGTAAAGCGGGCTTTTCCCCTACGGCGGTATTTGTTGCCACCTGCCTGGTCGCCGGGTTTGGCTCCCTGCTGATGGGACTCTGGGCCAATCTGCCGCTGGCTATCGGCTGTGCTATCTCGCTGACCGCCTTCACTGCATTCAGCCTGGTCCTTGGGCAGCACATCAGCGTACCGGTCGCGCTGGGCGCCGTATTCCTGATGGGATTACTGTTTACGTTTATCTCGGTAACCGGTATCCGCGCCTGGATCTTACGCAATCTGCCGATGGGCGTGGCGCACGGTACCGGGGTTGGTATCGGCCTGTTTTTACTGCTGATTGCAGCAGACGGTATTGGCCTGGTGGTAAAAAACCCGGCCGCAGGCTTGCCGGTGGCGCTGGGCGATTTCACCGCGTTTCCGGTCATCATGTCGCTGGTGGGTCTGGCGGCAATCTTTGGCCTGGAAAAACGCCGCGTACCCGGCGGCATCCTGCTGACTATACTGGCTATCTCACTGATCGGGCTTGTGTTTGATCCGGCGGTGACCTGGCAGGGGCTGTTTGCGATGCCAAGCCTGAAGGATGCCAGCGGTCAGTCAGCGATGTTCAGTCTGGACATCGCAGGCGCGCTGCAGCCAGCCGTACTGCCCAGCGTCCTGGCGCTGGTCATGACGGCGGTATTCGATGCGACCGGCACCATTCGTGCGGTTGCCGGGCAGGCCAATCTGCTGGATAAAGAAGGGCAGATCCTCAATGGCGGCCGGGCGCTGACCAGCGACTCCCTCAGCAGCCTGTTTGCCGGCCTGGTCGGTGCGTCTCCGGCAGCGGTCTATATTGAATCAGCCGCCGGTACGGCAGCGGGCGGCAAAACCGGATTAACCGCTATCGTCGTGGGCGTACTGTTTCTGCTGATGCTGTTTATGTCGCCGCTTGCCGGTCTGGTGCCGGCCTATGCGACCGCGCCGGCGCTGATGTATGTCGGACTACTGATGCTGAGCAATGTGGCAAAAATTGACTTCAGTGATTTTGTTGATGCCATGTCAGGCCTGCTGACCGCGGTGTTTATTGTGCTGACCTGTAACATCGTGACCGGCATTATGCTGGGCTTCGCCTCGCTGGTGATTGGCCGTCTGTTTGCCGGGGAGTGGCGCAGACTCAACGTGGGGACGGTAGCGATCGCTGTCGCACTGGTCACCTTTTATGCGGCAGGCTGGGCTATCTGACCACAGGTTCCAGTAATTTCCAGATAATCCCCTGACTTTGCCAGCGCCGCACATCGGGTCCCCCCATGCGCGGCGTTTTGTTTTACACTTTTTAGCGTAACGACCCTCGCTTTTAACCATATCGATTCGCCTAAGGAAAGCATGGAAATCTTTTTTACTATTCTCATTATGACGCTGGTGGTGTCACTCTCCGGCGTCGCGGCAAGAATCCTGCCGTTTCAAATTCCGCTGCCGCTGGTGCAAATCGCAGCGGGTGCCTTACTTGCCTGGCCGACGTTCGGCCTGCATGTCGATTTCGATCCGGAACTCTTTCTGGTGCTGTTTATCCCGCCGCTGCTGTTTGCTGACGGCTGGAAGACGCCTATCAATGAGTTTCTGAGCCACGGTCGCGAGATCCTCGGGCTGGCGCTGGTACTGGTGCTGATCACCGTGGTCGGTATCGGCTACCTGATCTACTGGCTGGTGCCGGGTATTCCGCTGATCCCGGCTTTTGCGCTGGCGGCTGTGCTGTCACCGACCGACGCCGTGGCGCTGTCAGGTATCGTTGGCGAAGGACGCATCCCAAAGAAAATCATGTCGATTGTGCAGGGTGAGGCGCTGATGAACGACGCCTCTGGCCTGGTATCGCTGAAGTTCGCGGTCGCCGTGGCGATGGGCACCATGGTCTTTACCTGGGGCGGCGCCAGCGTGGAATTTCTCAAAGTTGCCATTGGCGGACTGATTGCGGGCGTGGCCGTGTGCTGGCTCTATGGCCGCTCGCTGCGCCTGCTGAGCCGCTGGAGCGGAGACGATCCGGCGACGCAGACCGTACTGCTGCTGCTGCTGCCGTTTGCCTCCTACCTGATTGCTGAACATCTTGGCGTCTCCGGTATTCTTGCCGCCGTCGCGGCCGGGATGACCATCACGCGCTCCGGCATTATTCGTCAGGCGCCGCTGGCGATGCGCCTGCGCGCAAACAGCGTCTGGCAGATGCTGGAGTTTGTGTTCAACGGCATGGTGTTCCTGATGCTTGGCCTGCAGCTGCCGGATATCCTTGCGACGTCCGTTGAGCAGGCGAATGCCGATCCCAACGTCGAGCTGTGGATGCTGTTTACCGATGTCGCGCTGGTGTATGCGGCGCTGATGATTGTGCGTTTTGGCTGGCTCTGGATCATGAAGCGTGCCAGCATGCGCCTGCTGAAGAAAAAACCGCTGGAATTCTCAAACTACTCGCTGCGCGAGCTGCTGATTGCCTCTTTTGCGGGCGTACGCGGTGCGATTACGCTGGCGGGCGTGCTCTCTATTCCGCTGTTTCTCAGCAATGGCGAGCCCTTCCCGGCGCGTTATGAACTGGTATTCATCGCCACCGGCGTGATCCTCTTTTCTCTGTTTGTTGGCGTTATCCTGTTGCCTCTTCTGCTGCGCGGTATCGACAGCCATGATAAAGCTGGTCATCGTCATGAACTGCAGCATGCGCGAGCCGCTATGGCGGGTGTGGCGATTGAAAGCCTGCATAAGATGGAGCAGCGGCTGGAGAGTGATACCGAAGAGAATATCGATCCGGAGCTGCTTAAAGAGGTCAGCCTGCGGGTGATTGGCAACCTGCGCCGCCGCGTGGATGGCAAGGATGACGTGGATCAGGCGCTGTTTGCTGAGAACCTGGAGCGTCGGTTCCGTCTGACCGCGCTGCGCGCCGAGCGTGCGGAAGTGTATCACCTGCGCGCAACGCAGCAGATTTCCAATGAAACCATGCAGCGCCTGCTGCGCGATCTCGATCTGCTGGAAGCGCTACTGATTGAGAAAGAGGAGTAACCTCCTTTGAATGCCGCCGCGTCTCACACCTGCAGACGCGGCGCATCATCCGGCCAGTGTGTACGACAGCAGCTGATCCAGGCTTCCGCACTGCGCGACAGATAGCTGCCTTCACGCCAGATCAATCCGATACGCCACTCCAGCGCAGATGCCAGCGGCAGCCACGCCAGCGACTGCGGATCCAGCCGCTGACAGATAGGTTCCGGCAGTACGGCTACGCCCATCCCCGCCTGCACCATCGCAGCCAGAAAATCCCACTGACCGCTGCGCAGCGCAATCTGAGGCGTTACGCCTTCACGCTGAAACGCCTGCATCAGCTGCCGGTTAAGGGCAAACTCTTCATTCAGGATCAGCAGCGGATGCTGCGCCAGTTCTGCCAGCGTCAGATGCGGGCGGGCGTGCCAGGCCGCGCTGCGCGATACCAGCACGCAGAGCGGATGGCGCATCAGCTCCAGCGTGTTAAGCGGTAAATCTGGCTCAACCGGCAGGGCGGTAAGCGCAATATCCAGCGCGCCGCTCAGCACCGCCTGCTGTGCGGTCAGGCCGCCTGATTCTGCAATATGCAGCTGCACGCCCGGATAGCGGCGCTGAAAAGCCGAAATTGAGCCGGCAATCTGCATACCCACCATTGGCGGAATCCCCAGGCGCAGCTCACCGGTTTTCAGCTGATTGATATCACCAATCTGCGCCTCCAGTTGATGAAACTCCTGCAGGATCGCGAGACCGCGCTGGTAGACCGCCTGACCGCTGTCGGTGAGATGCAGACGGCGTCCCTCCCGCCGCAGCAGCGCGCACCCCAGCTCCTCTTCCAGCTGGCGCACCATTTTGCTGATGGTGGGCTGCGTAACATAGAGCTGCTCTGCTGCACGGGTAAAGCTCTGCTGCTGAATCACGGCGACAAAGTAACGCAGGGCGCGTATATCCATAATCATTCCTTAATGGCATAGTCCGGATGATTTTAATTCATTTCTTTCACGGTTAGCGGCAGATTTATACTGCGTTTCTCACATTCCTTACCGGAGATCGCCATGGCTGCCGCCATTAATCCGCGCCCCCGTCTGTTACAACATCTGATATTGCCGCTGCAGCTGCTGCTTTATATCGGGCTATTCAGCGTCTGCGACCTTCTGGTGCGCTGGCTGCACCTGCCGCTACCGGCAAATGTACTCGGCATGGTTGTGCTGCTGTTATTAATTGTTTTGCGCGTATTGCCGCTGGGCTGGGTCCGTGCCGGGGCAAACTGGCTGCTGGCTGAAATGCTGCTGTTTTTTATTCCGGCCGTGGTGGCGGTAGTCAATTACAGCGATCTGCTGCGCAGTGAGGGATGGCGTATTTTTATCGTAATTGCGATCAGCACGCTGCTGGTGCTGGCGGTCACATCGCTGGTGGTTGATCGTCTCTACCGGTTTGAAATGGCGCGTGCAGCACGCAGGCAGGATATCCATGAGTAACGCCATCATCAGTCTGTTCTGTCTGGTACTTACCCTGCTGGTCTATTATCTCAACAAGCGTCTCTACCGGCGCTGGCGGCGGCTGATGCTGATGCCGCTGGTGCTGACGCCGCTGGTACTGGTCGGGCTGCTGCTTATCACGCATGTCAGCTGGCAAAACTATATTGCGGAGAGTCACTGGCTACTCTGGCTGCTGGGACCCGCCACGCTGGCGTTTGCCGTGCCGGTCTATGAAAACATGGCGCTCATCCGGCGTCACTGGCTGTCGCTGAGTGCAGGGGTCCTGTGCGCTACCACGGTTGCCGTCTGCAGCTCAGTCTGGCTGGCGCGGTTACTGGCACTGCCGGAGAGTATTCAGCGTAGTCTGGCTGTGCGTTCAATCACCACGCCATTTGCGCTGGCCGCCGCCGGTCCGATGGGCGGACAGCCCGATCTGGTCGCGCTGTTTGTGGTGATTACCGGCGTATTTGGCATGGCGGCAGGGGATATTCTTTTTCTGCGCATCGCGATAACACAGGGAGTGGCGAAAGGCGCCGGGCTGGGTGCTGCCTCTCACGGTGCCGGAACGGCGCGCGCCTATCAGATAGGTCAGCAGGAGGGCGTGGTATCCAGCCTGGTGATGATGCTTTCGGGCGTCGTCACGGTTCTGCTGGCACCGCTTCTGAGCCATCTGCTGTGGCACGCATGACACATTTATCGATAAATCGTTCCCGCTGTAATTTAATTTTACGTAAAGGTTTCCAATAAAAGTTGTGTCTGACGACTATGCTAACTACTCTTTGCGCCGACTTATTTTTTACTTCATGGAGTGGATTAGCATGATCAAGCAACTTGTTACCGGAAGCGTTTTGGGCCTTGCACTGCTGAGCGGTAGCGTACAGGCGATTGAGGGCAGTGTTGACGTGGGTGAGCACAGCACCAACCTGAACCTTGGCCTCGGTACCACCTCTCCGGGCCTGTTTCTGAAAGGTAACTGGCTGCGCAGCGACCATGACGGCAGCACCTACGGTGCAGGTCTGGGCTATAACATCGATGTTGGCGATCTGCGCGTAGCGCCGACGGCAAAAGCGCTGTTTACGCATCCGGAAGATGGCCGTGATGGCTTCACCATCGCCGTGGGTGCAGGTGCACAGTACAGCTTCAACAGCATGTGGGGCCTGTATGGTGAATATTACTATGCGCCAGAGGCGTTTTCCGATCGCCTGGACAGCTATCAGGAAGCGTCAGGCGGCCTGAGCTTTACGCCAGTTTCACTGCTGAATCTGCGCGTGGGCTACCAGTATATTGAGCTGAACAACAAAGGCAGCCGCAAAGATAACGTGCTGGTAGATGGCCCATACGTAGGTGCCTCACTCCGCTTCTGATCTGCCGCTGCAAACCAGGGGCGCATAAATGCGCCCCCTACGTATCCCCCCCGTAGGGGCGTCATTCATGACGCCCGTTTCGATGCCCGCACCGGATTCGATGACGTCATTCATGACGCCCGTGTTAATCGCCGCACCGGATCAAATGACGTCATTCATGACGCCCGTGTTAATCGCCGCACCGGATCAAATGACGTCATTCATGACGCCCTGGCCGATGTCCGCACGTGACTGAATGACGCGATTGATGGCGGTTGATACCGTGCGCGTAATAAACCAGGGGGCCCCCTACGTATACCCCCCGTAGGGGCGTCATTCATGACGCCCGTTTCGATGCCCGCACCGGATTCGATGACGTCATTCATGACGCCCGTGTCAATTCCCGCACCGAATCAAATGACGTCATTCATGACGCCCGTGTCGATGTCCGCACCGGATCCGATGACGCCATTTATGGCGACCGTGTCGAACCCGGTGCGGCTGCGATCAGTGCGATTTCCCCTGTGAAATACCGATACCGGTTTGCGAACGAATAAACTGTCCGCGGAACCGTGCACGCTCCTGTGCACCCTGAGCGGAGTGATCGGTGATGGAAAAGAACCAGGTGCAGACAAAAGCGACCAGCATGGAGAACAGCGCCGGGTACTCGTAAGGATAGACCGGGGTAGCGTGACCCAGCACCTGAACCCAGACGGTAGGGCCCAGAATCATCAGCACCACCGCCGTCAGCAGTCCCAGCCAGCCGCCCACCATCGCGCCGCGTGTGGTGAGCTTCGACCAGTACATGGAGAGCAAAATAATCGGGAAATTGCAGCTGGCTGCAATAGAGAAGGCCAGACCGACCATAAAGGCGATGTTCTGCTTCTCAAACAGGATCCCCAGCGCAATGGCAACCACACCCAGCACCAGCACGGTAATTTTAGAGACGCGCAGCTCTTCACGCTCCGTTGCCTGACCTTTGCGGATCACGCTGGCGTAGAGATCGTGCGACACTGCCGACGCGCCCGCCAGCGTCAGCCCGGCCACCACGGCCAGAATCGTGGCGAAGGCCACCGCCGAGATAAAGCCGAGGAACAGGCTGCCGCCTACCGCATTCGATAGATGCACCGCTGCCATATTGGTGCCGCCAATCAGGGCGCCGCTGGCGTCTTTAAACAGCGGGTTTGCGCCCACCAGCAGAATCGCCCCAAAGCCGATAATAAAGGTCAGGAAATAGAAGTAACCCATAAATCCGGTGGCCCAGAACACGCTTTTACGCGCTTCGCGCGCATCAGCCACGGTAAAGAAGCGCATCAGAATGTGTGGCAGTCCCGCTGTGCCAAACATCAGCCCCAGCCCCAGCGACAGGGCGGAGATAGGATCTTTCACCAGCCCGCCGGGCTGCATAATCGCCGCGCCTTTGGGATGAACCGCCATCGCCTCAGTAAACAGCGTGTTGAAGCTGAAACCGGTGGCTTTCATTACCATAATCGCCATGAAGCTGGCACCAAACAGCAGCAGCACCGCTTTAATGATCTGCACCCAGGTAGTCGCGAGCATGCCGCCGAACAGAACATAGAGCACCATCAGAATGCCAACCAGTACCACGGCGATATGATAATCAAGGCCGAACAGCAGCTGGATAAGCTTGCCGGCCCCTACCATCTGCGCAATCAGATAGAGCGCAACCACCACCAGCGAACCGCAGGCAGAGAGAGTGCGGATCGGTTTCTGCTGCAGCCGGTAGGAGGCCACATCGGCAAAGGTATAGCGTCCGAGATTGCGCAGCCGCTCAGCGATCAGAAACAGGATCATCGGCCAGCCGACCAGAAAGCCGAGCGAATAGATCAGCCCGTCATAGCCCGAGGTATAGACCAGCGCCGAAATACCAAGAAATGAGGCGGCGGACATAAAATCGCCCGCCATCGCCAGGCCATTCTGGAAGCCGGTAATATTGCCGCCTGCGGTGTAGTAGTCGCTGCGTGAGCGGGTGCGCTTTGATGCCCACCAGGTAATACCCAGCGTGAACGCGACAAACACCACAAACATGATTATCGCTTCATAGTTGGTCGCCTGCTGCTGGACGTCGCCGGTCAGCGCATCGGCCGCCAGTACGCCCGCTGGCGCCAGCGCCAGCAGAATCGGGAGCGCGCGCTTCATGATTTTACCTCGCTGACGATCTGTTTAGTCAGGCGATCAAACTCGCCATTTGCGCGCCAGACATAGACGCCGGTAAGCAGAAAAGAGACCACAATCAGGCCCACGCCAATCGGAATACCGCGCGTCACATTGGTACCGGCATGCAGCGGCGTGCCGAGCCAGCCGGGCGCAAACGCGATCAGCAGGATAAACCCGACATACAGGACCAGCATAATAATGCTCAGCAGCAGCGCAAAAGCCTGGCGCTTATGGACCAGCTCCTGAAAACGGGGGTTATTTTCTATTTGTTGCCAGACGGCTTCCTGTTGATTCAGGGTGTCATTCATCACAGTTTCTCCAGAGGCAAAGCAGACGGAAATCTCACATTAATGTGATTTAACGGATTGAATATTCTGGTTATCAGGGTTGTGCGATGGTGAACAGCATACGGCGTAAGGTGAACTAACGGAGAGAAGCCTGCCGGGGACAGGCTGATGCTCTCCGCTGATAAGGGCAACGATTACGGCATGGCGATCGACTGCTTCTCCTCCAGTAATTTCTCTACTACACCTGGATCGGCCAGCGTAGAGGTATCGCCAAAGTTGCTGGTATCGCCCGCTGCAATTTTGCGCAGAATACGCCGCATAATTTTACCGGAGCGGGTTTTCGGCAGCGAGTCGGTCCAGTGCAGCACGTCCGGCGTGGCGATAGGGCCGATCTCTTTGCGTACCCAGTTGCGCACTTCCGTATACAGCTCCGCTGACGGCTCTTCGCCCTGATTCAGGGTGATATAGGCGTAAATGGCCTGCCCTTTAATGCTGTGCGGAATACCGACCACGGCCGCTTCAGCAATTTTCGGATGTGAAACCAGCGCGGACTCAATCTCTGCCGTGCCCAGACGATGTCCGGAAACGTTCAGGACATCATCCACGCGTCCGGTGATCCAGTAGTAGCCATCTTCATCGCGCCGCGCGCCGTCACCGCTGAAGTAGCGATGCTTAAACGTGGAGAAGTAGGTCTGTTCAAAGCGTTCATGATCGCCAAACAGCGTGCGCGCCTGACCAGGCCAGGAGTCATTAATAACCAGGTTACCTTCGGTTGCGCCCTCAAGCTGATTGCCTTCGTTGTCCACCAGCGCCGGCTGTACGCCAAAGAACGGTTTGGTGGCCGAGCCCGCTTTCAGCTCGGTTGCGCCCGGCAGCGGCGTGATCATAAAGCCGCCGGTTTCAGTCTGCCACCAGGTATCGACGATGGGACAGCGGCTGTCGCCAATCTTTTTGTAATACCACTCCCAGGCTTCCGGATTGATCGGTTCACCCACGGAGCCCATGATGCGCAGGCTGCTGCGTCGGGTGCCTTCAATCGCCCGATCGCCTTCCGCCATCAGCGCGCGAATCGCGGTGGGCGCCGTGTAGAGCAGGGTAACGTTATGCTTGTCGACGACTTCCGCCATCCGGCTCGGCTTCGGCCAGTTGGGCACCCCTTCAAACATCAGCGTGGTTGCGCCACAGGCCAGCGGCCCGTAGAGCAGATAGCTGTGACCGGTGATCCAGCCGACGTCTGCGGTGCACCAGTAAACGTCGTCGTCATGGTAATCAAAGACATATTTAAAGGTGCTGGCCGCATAGACCAGATAGCCGCCGGTGGTATGCAATACGCCTTTTGGCTTGCCGGTCGAACCGGAGGTGTACAGAATAAACAGCGGGTGTTCCGCTTCAACCGCCACCGCTTCGTGCTCTGCGCTGGCCTGGCTGACCAGATCGTGCCACCAGAGATCTCGTCCCTCATGCCACTCCGTGGTTTTTCCGGTGCGCTTAAATACGATTACCTGCTTCACGCTGGTCACCAGCGGATTTGCCAGCGCGTCATCAACATTCTTTTTCAGCGGAATGGCACGTCCGGCGCGGATACCCTCATCCGCCGTGATCACCAGCTTCGCGTTGCTGTCGACCACGCGTCCCGCCACGGCTTCCGGCGAAAAGCCGCCAAAAATCACTGAATGCACGGCACCAATACGCGCGCAGGCCAGCATGGCGACAGCGGCCTCCGGCACCATCGGCATATAAATGGCCACCACGTCGCCTTTTTTAATCTCAAGCTGCGTTAATACATTTGCCATGCGGCAGACGTCAGCGTGCAGCTCCCGGAAAGTCAGCGTTTTACTTTCACTGGCGTCATCCCCTTCCCAGATAATGGCCGGGCGATCGCCCCGCGTCGCCAGATGGCGATCCAGGCAGTTAGCCGCAAGATTCAGCGTGCCATCTTCATACCAGCGAATAGAGATATTGCCCGGCGCAAACGAGGTATTTTTCACCGTGCTGTAAGGCGTGATCCAGTCGAGAATCTTTCCCTGCTCACCCCAGAAGGCGTCAGGATCGTCCACGGACTGCTGATAGCGCGCCGCATACTCATCGGCATTAATCAGGGCATTCGCTGCAATGGCAGCGGGTACAGGATGCTTGTGAATTTGGCTCATGGCTGACCTCCTTGAAGATGTTAATCATATGTCAATCAAAGGTTAATTGAAGAGGGGGCAGGGGCTTTGTTTCGGTTTTGCAGTCTGGATCACGGCCTGCCAGCATGCGGTAAAGGGCGCGAAAACGGCGCTTTTTGCGGTAAAAAAGCGACGTGCTGAAAGCGGCTGGCAGCAGGCAACAGAGGGTTTTGTGATTAAATATTGAGCAAACGCGCCGGGCGATAAAATCGTCAAATCTGAATAGCTATGCGGAAAATTATCGAATTAACGCTTTTCATAACAGCGGGTTATAGCCACAGGATAACAGCAGCATTTTATGCTACTGAGCTGCGCACGATTTAAGCTATTGCGCCGGGGGTTGCATTTACCGTAGTGAAAATGGTACTTATCTGGCCGCTGTTCAGCAGGTATCAACTCAGGCTGTATCCTTGCGCTGGTGCAAACCGCCAGCAGAACAAAGCGGAATACAGCCCATTATAACCTTCTATTTTATCGGGCTTTTGCTCACTTCCCTGTGTGTACCATCTTCTGCACCTTCGCAGCAGAGCAAAGGGGTTTTAACTGAGGAAATAACGCGTTATGAAAGGTTTTAAACTCACCCTCGCCTGGCAGATCCTGATTGCCCTGATCCTCGGCATTATCGCAGGAACCGTGCTGCATAATCAGCCAGACGATCGTGAATGGTTAATCACCAATATTCTTACTCCTGCCGGTGATATCTTCATTCATCTGATCAAGATGATTGTGGTGCCGATTGTTATTTCCTCGCTGATTGTTGGCATTGCCGGCGTCGGGGACGCGAAAAAACTCGGGCGTATCGGGGTGAAAACCATTATCTATTTTGAAGTGATCACCACCATTGCCATTGTGGTCGGCATAACGCTGGCTAACGTATTCCAACCCGGCAGCGGCATTGATATGTCAACGCTGGCAACGGTGGACATCTCTAAATATGAAGCTARCACCGAAGCGGTTCAGGGCGCTCCTCATGGCCTGGTCAGCACCATTCTGTCGCTGATCCCGCAGAACATCTTCGCCTCGCTGGTCAAAGGCGATATGTTGCCGATTATTTTCTTCTCAGTGCTGTTTGGCCTGGGCCTGTCGGCGCTGCCGTCGGAACATCGCGATCCGCTGGTCGGCCTGTTCCGCTCGGTATCAGAAACCATGTTCAAAGTGACCCACATGATCATGCGTTATGCGCCGGTGGGCGTATTTGCACTGATTGCGGTGACCATTGCGAACTTCGGTTTTGCATCGCTCTATCCGCTGGCGAAACTGGTGCTGCTGGTTTATGCCGCCATCCTGTTTTTCGCCTTTGTCGTGCTCGGTGCGGTCGCGCGCTTCTGCAAGCTGCGTATCACGACCCTGATGCGTATTCTGAAAGATGAGCTGATTCTGGCCTACTCTACCTCCAGTTCTGAGACGGTGCTGCCGCGCATTATGCAGAAGATGGAGGCGTATGGTGCGCCGAAAGCGATCACCAGCTTTGTGGTGCCTACCGGCTACTCCTTCAACCTTGATGGCTCTACGCTCTACCAGAGCATTGCCGCCATCTTTATCGCCCAGCTTTACGGCATTGATCTGTCGCTGACCGATGAGATCATCCTGGTGCTGACGCTGATGGTAACGTCTAAAGGGATCGCCGGTGTACCGGGCGTCTCCTTCGTGGTGCTGCTGGCGACGCTGGGCAGCGTGGGGATCCCGCTTGAAGGGCTGGCGTTCATCGCAGGCGTTGACCGCATCATGGATATGGCACGTACGGCGCTGAACGTGGTGGGAAATGCGCTTGCTGTGCTGGTCATTGCGCGCTGGGAAAATCAGTTTGACGCTAAGCAGGCTGCCGCCTACGAGCTGCAGCTGCGTACGCAAAACGCCACCTGAGTTGTTTCTGAGCAGAATAAAACCCGCCGCTGGCGGGTT
>PEFU01000003.1:102504-130328 GCA_002939445.1 Pantoea sp. BRM17
CATCCCGGAACCGTGCCCTCCCTCGGCGGACCCGGATGGCGCTTCCCGCCGCTGCTGATTTTTTTCTCTTTATTCGCCGTCAGCGGCGGCAGTAGCCTGTGCCCCGGCACGGCGACCGGGCAGAGGACGCCAGGCCGCGCCCTCTGCACTCCCCGGCCCTGCGCCAGCCCCGTCCGCCGCTGCGCGGTTCCCTCGCTCACGCCCGCTTCCCGGGGACCGGCCGCCATTCGCTCCTGCTCACCGCGCCCTTTCGCCGACGTCCTGTCGGCCGTCAAAAAGTGTTGCAATAGGATTCAGTTATTTTGTGACAATTGTCACATATTCTATCTGCAGCGAACGGAACTCCGCAACCGTTTACGTGGTCGCGAAGAGGTACGATTGGGAGTGGGGCATGGACGCCGGTTCCGTTTGCTACGGGCACCGGTTCCGGGTTAAGCGCCGGTTCCGTTCGCCACGGAGGCGGTTCCAAATGCACCTGCTATCAACGATTTAAATTTCATTATTGTTTGACCACTTGCTGAGGATCGCCGCAGAGATGCCACGATCGAATGAGTACGTTCCCGGGTATTGAGCAGTATGCGGCGATAACGCGTGCTGACTGCCAGCCTTCAGGCCCGCGTAATGTGCCTGTAACAGAGCGTTAGAAAATAGATTTTCATCACATTAGGCAAATCGATGTAGCCGTAAAAATCGAACCACTCCTGTTTGGTAAAGGCTTCATATTCCAGGTAGACGTCGTTATTAAACTGCGGCCCGAAACGGGTATGGGTGCTGCCCACCACGTTTACGCTCTGATGCCACCAGTCAGACAGATATTGCGGGTCGCTCTCTGCCTGCGCTGCGCCCATTCCGCTACCAATCAGAGTGTTCTGCCGGTTGTCGCTGTTGCGGCCCATATCGTAGATATAGTTGTTGGCAAAGAACCACTCTTTAAACGGACCGAATGCCAGGCTGGTGCCCGCCAGCTTGTCGAGCGACAGACGCGGCTCAATTTCCATAAACAGCGGCGTGCCGTGATCGAAGATGCCATTGGCGTTGCTGTTGCCCGCACCGAAGAAGTTCTTGGTGAAGCCGATATAGCTCAGCTTGCCGCCCCACAGGTCGGTAATTGGCACAAAGTATTTTACCTTGAAGCGGTAACCATCCCAGCTGTTCTCGTTGGCCGCACCGTAGTTTTCCCACTGATATTTGGCGTAAACGTTAAGCGAGAGGCCGACATCGCTGTGGGTGTCGATATCGGTACCGAGACCCATATACCACGTTGATTTCACTTCAAACGGACCATTGCCGAAATTCAGCTCCTGACCATCCGCCCACTGACCGCCGTTATGGAAATAACGCGCAACGGCAGAGACGTGCCAGTGGTCGTAGTTCAGTGATAAAATATGACTTGAGGCAACAGAGTTACTGGTGCGCGAGCGGTCAGATTTATCGCGCAGATCGGAGCCCCAGTCAAACTCACGACCGAATGGCAGAAGACATTCTGGTCAGACGGCTTCGGCATGTTTATCGATAAGTTCAACATTCCGTGGCGTATCAACGTCGTGAAGTCGCAGGATTAACGCCTCTGTTTTTGCCCCTCCGGTGCTGCATCCGGCGGGGCAAAACTGCCATGCTTAGAAGTTGTAACCTGCCACCAGATAGTAACCCCAGCCTATAAATCCGCACCGCCGCTGCCACCGGAAAAAATCATGCATGCACATCTGCAGATTGGTCAGGGCGAGCTGATGCTGAGCGACGGCGATACCAGCAAGCCACCGGCCTCTGAGCACGCGGGTTATGCGGTAAGCCTGGCAACCACTGACGAGAAAGAGGGCAAAGAGTGGTTTGATAAACTCTCTGCTGGCGGCAAACACGCGATCGTCTACACTTAGTGGTGAGTGCAAAAGCTCACTAACTGATAAGCGGAGGGAACGATGCAAGTAAGTCCTTATTTGTTTCTGTATGGTCGCTGTGAAGAAGCCATCGAATTTTACCTGCAGGCCACCGGCGGCAAAGTGCTGCAAAAAATGACCTTCGGCGATAATCCGGAGCAGGGAGAGCAGGTGGGCTCCACCCGCGTAACGGCTGGCGACGTGGCGAAGCAGCGTAAGGATAAAACGGTACAGCCTTATCAGGGCAGCGCGGATATCCACGCATTAGAGAAGTAAGCGCGCCTGCGGAGCATTAATTATCCGGGCCTGGTGCCCGGATTTTTTATGGGCGAAAAACAGCGACGGATCAGCCAAAGCCAGCGCGGGCGGGGGCTGTCGGCGCTGCGCGGCAACCCGGTCGTGATGGCTGACGATCCGGCTTCGCTGATCCACATTGTGCTGGTGGGCGGTACGCTCCCAGGCGTGAAAGGCGCGCCGACGGCCATCACCATGCCGGCATTTGGCTGGCGTCTCAGCGACCAGCAGGTTGCGGATGTGGTGAACTTTATTCGCAGCAGCTGGGGCAACGGCGTTGATGAGGATATCAGCGCGATTGCGAAGTATCTGAAGTCGCTGGGCGCCAAAGATCCGCAGCAGGCGGTATTTACCCCGGATGATACGGTAGCGAAAGCGCTGTGGCACGGCGATGACAGCCAGCCGGGCGCGTCAGTCTACGTAGACAGCTGTGCTGCCTGCCATAAAACTGACGGTTCAGGCTATCAGCGCTTCTATCGCAGCGACTACCTTGCCGGCAGCAACGCACCGATTGATGGCTGGACCGCCAGCAATCTGCGCGGTGACAACCGTGACGGGCTGGGCCGCTGGAGCGAAGAGGAGCTGAAGCAGTTCCTGCGCTTTGGCCGTAACGATCACACCGCGGCGTTTGGCGGTATGACCGAGGTGGTGGAACACAGCCTGCAGCATCTCAGCCGGCCGCTCTCCATGCGCTGGCCGCTGGCGATCTGGCGCGGCATCTTTGCACCGGACGTGAAAGCGTTCCAGCCCGCCGCACAGGAAGATCCGGCGCTGGCGCGCGGACGCTATCTGGTTGAAGGGCTCGGACACTGCGGAGCGTGCCATACGCCGCGCAGCATTACGATGCAGGAGAAAGCGCTGAACAACGGTGACAGCATTGGTGACTACAGCTATGACGACTTTCAGAAAGCAGTGCGTCATGGCGTAGCGAAAAATGGCGATACGCTCTATCCGGCGATGCCTTATCCCTCCTACGCGGTTGTCAGCGACGAGGATATGAAAGCGCTTTACGCTTATTTTATGCACGGCGTGGCGCCGGTCAGCCAGGCGAACAAAGAGAGCGACATTCCCCGCACCCTGACGTTCAGCGCGCTGGCTGACGATGTGGCCGCCGAATCACTGATCAAACGCGGTGAATATCTGGCGCGCGCCGGGGACTGCGTGGCCTGCCATAGCGCGGCCGGCGGCAAGCCGTTTGCCGGCGGACTGGCAATGGCGACGCCGATTGGCACCATCTACTCCACCAATATCACACCTGATAAAGCGACCCTGGGATGTGCCCAACGTCTTTGTGCCGGGGGCGTCAGCTTTCCCGCAGGGGCTGGGCTATAACCCGACCGGTATGGTCGCTGCACTGAGCTACTGGTCAGCGAAAGCGATCCGCGAACAGTATCTGAAAAACCCGGGTCCGCTGGTACAGGCATAAGGAACATGACGATGATGAAATCAGTTTTGGCCCTGATGCTGGGACATCAAAATGGCGCAGTTTATGATTGGCAAGATGCGCAAGATCACCGAGGCGATGAACCCGAAAACCATTATCGGCTCCGCCAAAGCGCCGGGAACCCATTTTGATACGACCTCCTATCAGACCACACATATGAGCGGCGGTGCGATCATGGGTGAAGATCCGCAGACCAGCGCGGTCAACCGCTATCTGCAGAGGGTGCCGGTGCCAGCCGGTACGCCAGGCTGGGGCAGCCAGTGGAAAGCGGCGGTAGCCGATACCTATACGCACCATGTTTCCATGGATGCGCACGGTGCGCACCAGTCCTATCGCGCTAACTATCTCGATCTCGATCCCAACTATAAAGATGCGTACGGCCAGCCGCTGCTGCGTATGACCTTTGACTGGCAGGATAAGAACTTCGCCTATCAGAATCTCTCCACGCTGAAAGCGCTGTTTGATAAAAACACCACCACCAACCCGTTTATCGGCGCAGGCGGGGCGGGTGTGGCGGTAGATGATTTTAACGCGGACAACTTTGATCACGGGCCGCACGGTTTTGTTGGCGGGTCTCCTTTCTGGGTTAACCAGGCCGGCACCAAGCCTATCTCCGGGGTTCTGCGCGTCAATCTGACCGATGATAAAAAGCGCGCTACCGGCGTAACCTACCTTGATGGTCAGGGACGTGAAGTGGTGCAGCCGGCCGATCTGGTGATCCTCTCCGCCTTCCAGTTCCACAATGTTCATCTGATGCTGCTCTCCGGGATCGGCAAACCTTATAATCCGATCACTAATGAGGGCGTGGTGGGGCGGTATCACCCTTATGATATGCCGTCAGCGAACACCTCCGGACCCTATACTAATACCTACGGTGCACAGATGGGGCCGTGCAACTTCTGCGGCTTCTGCAGTGGCTACGCCTGCTACATGTATTCCAAAGCGTCGCCTAACGTCAATATCCTGCCGGCACTGCGTCAGGAGCCGAAGTTTGAGCTGCGCAACAATTCATAGGAGCTGGAACCGTTCTTCGACAAAGCCGAAAAGGTGTTTGGCACCTCCGGCAGCGCCTGGTCAATCAAGGGCAAAGTGGTCAATAACGCACACGGCGGCAACCCGTTTGCGCCGGATCGCTCCAGCGACTTTCCGCTGCCGGCACAGAAGCGTACTTACTCTGCGCAGCTGTTTGCGCAGGCGGCGGAGTCGGTTGGACAGACCGCGGTACCTTATCGCCAGCTGGCCGCTTTTCTGCCCGGCACCGGCACCGGCGGTGCGGGCCTGCACTGGTCCGGCGTGCATTTCCGCGTCGATCCGGTTGAGCTGAATCTGCGCAGCCACTATGAGCAGCGCTACGGTAAAAGCTTTATTCCGGAAGGCATGACCATTCAGGATTTTGGCGTCAGCTACGACGGCTGGGCGGGCGCCATTATGGCAAAAGAGCTGACCGAAGCGGGTCTTAACGTCGTTGCGCTGGAGCGCGGTCCGCATCGCGACACCTATCCGGACGGCTCTTATCCGCAGTCGATTGATGAACTGACCTACAACGTTCGCAAAAAGCTGTTTCAGGACCTCTCTAAAAGCACCGTGACTATCCGTCACGATGCGTCATTTCTGCGACCCGATTCATGGCGGCAACCAGGGCATGGTGGGCTGGAAGCTGATTGGCTTCCCGGGCGCCCGCGCCGACTTTATGGATTGGGTAGAGCGCGGTGAACGTTATCCGTTCCCGTCAGTCGACATTCGCGGAGCGAGGGCGTAAGCGTGGCAAACGAATTAAAACAAGTTGATGCAGTGATTGTGGGCTTAGCCGCAGCAGATTTATCGCTTAGGCATTGCCGACGCCAATGCCTGGAGTCAGAAACAGCATGGCAAGGTGTTCGCCAGCCTGAGCGGCGAACAGCAGGATGCGCTGCTGAGCGCCTTCGAAACCGGTAAGGCTGAGTTTGCCCAGCTGCCGGCAAAAACCTTTTTCTCTTACCTGCTGCAGAATACCCGCGAAGGCTAAGAGTTTGCCTTCATCACCGCCGCCGTGGCGCGGCTGATCCCCAGCGACGAGCGCGGACCAGGCGCGCTGGAAGCAGGCGTACCGGAATTTATCGATCGTCAGATGAATACGCCCTACGCCACCGGCAGCAACTGGTATATGCAGGGACCTTTTCACCCGGATATGCCGAAAGAGCTGGGCTACCAGCTGCCGCTGGTCTGAGGCAATGTCATGTCAGAACAAAAAAAGGGTCATWCACGTCGTGATTTCCTGCTGAGGACGATCACCCTCGCACCCGCTATGGCGGTCGGTTCAACCGCCATGGGCGTGCTGGTCGCGCCTGCCGCCGCCGCCAGCGATGCAGCAGCGCCAGCGCAGCCGGCACGCGACTATCAGCCAGGCTGGTTTACCGCCGTCGTCGCCGGAATGTAAACCAGCGCGGGAAAATGTTAAGTATTTTGTGCGTAATTGTTTCGGAAAACTAAATTCGTTACCGTTTCGGTGTTACAATTGTCATCTTGTTACCGGTAACAAACGTGCTGTATCCCTTAAGTCAAGAATAAAAACCATTACAACGCAACTACTTAACCTTCCATGCCGCATTATATGCGGTGCAGCGCGCCGGCAGGTCGCTGAAAAAGCCAAACCAGGCAAAAATAACAAGCACGCTCCAAATCGCTGCCGAGCTGAAAAATGCGCCGGGCCGCGGAAAAAAGGATTTAAACATAAGCACTCCGCTGTGGTGTAGACACGTTTATACCGCTATTTCTGTTTATCTGTCTGTAGTGGGTTGTTTCCGGGCATGACAATTGAACCAGGTGACAAAGATGATGAGCGCCGTGCCCCAGACCGACCAGCGCTGCCACGGATGGCGATCGATTATCATCCACGCCAGGGCAAACAGCGCAACCGCAGACCAGTAGTAGCCGTAAAACCAGAGTTGGCTGGCGTGAATAAACCGGCTGGCATTGGTAGGCAGCGGCTGCTGCATCGCGGCCTGCAGTGCGGGCCAGCGGAAAATCCAGTGGCTGATGAAAAAGACGTTGGCGACCAGAATCGTCACGGCGATAAGCGCTATACCGAGAAAGTCGCTGATTTCGCTATAAAACTGGGTTATCTGTACGGCACCCGCTTTGGTCAGCGCTTTCTGGATCAGATCGTAAAACGGCTCATACCAGGCGTTGACCGCCACGTTGACCTGAACGTTGTCTTTCACATGTTTCGACAGCGCCAGCAGCACCGGCAGGAACGCTACCAGCGTCATGATCGCCTTAATAAAGCTGACGCCCCAGTCCTCCAGCGTGGTGGAGAAACGCATCGTATCTTCCTGCACACGCTGTGCCGCCCCCTCCACATGCCGCAGACGCTGCCAGTTGTGCATGTAGTAGCTGTTCATCGCGGTACGTACCGTGGGCGGTGACGCGCGCGACGGATCGTCTTCGCCATAGACCAGCTCTTTACGGTAGGCCGCT
Source organism: Pantoea sp. BRM17 (assembly GCA_002939445.1). Lineage (GTDB taxonomy): Bacteria > Pseudomonadota > Gammaproteobacteria > Enterobacterales > Enterobacteriaceae > Pantoea. The sequence continues at coordinate 109,573 of PEFU01000003.1, forward strand.
TCCACCCGCTGATTGCGGAACTCCAGTCCCGGCAGCTTAATGCCGACCAGCGCCAGCAGCGCGGTGCCGAACACCGACCAGAGAATAGCGGCGATCACCAGGCCATAGGGTATCGAACCGAGAATCGGTATGGAGCGTACCTGGTCAAACACGTTGAGGATCTGATTCATCAGGCCCAGCGTCAGCGCACCGGCCACGATCGCCGGAAACAGCAGAAACACGCCAAAGACATTATCTACCTGCAGATAGAGAAAACGCGTGACGTTGAAATAGAGGTAGTGGAAGTAGAGCCGGAAATAGTTGTAGCGCACCCGGCTGAACAGCGCCTGCCAGGCTGCGCCCGCCTTCCCGGCCATGCAGAAGGCGGGCGCAGGATGCCGTTACTCGCCGGCTGGCTCTTTCGCCGCCTCGCGCAGCATCTCCTGATGCGGGATATCCTGCAGGATCTGCTCAAAGCTGCGCAGACGCTTGTAGATAGACATCAGCTCGACCAGCGTCGACCAGGAGGTGATCAGATACTGGAAGGAGGCGAATCGCTGACGGCGGCCGCGCAGGCGGCGGCGCAGGGCGCAGAGGCTACGGCGCAGATGAACAGTGCGAAAGCGGGACGCTCAGCCTATCTCAACCAGCAGAGTCTGGATGGGGTAAAAGATCCCGGTGCGTATGCGGTAGAGAAAGTGTTTCAGGTGATGGCAGGGTGAGTTGCCTGCCAGGGTGACACCGCACCAGGGKCGATGGGCGGCTCCAGCGGCGTACTGATGTCGATTCTGTTTACCTCCGCCGGACAGCATCTGGAAGAGGGCAGCTCACTGCCGGAGGCGCTGATGCAGGGGCTGGAGCGCATGAAGCACTATGGCGGCGCGCAGCCGGGCGACCGCACGCTGATTGATGCGCTACAGCCAGCGCTGGAAAAACTGGTGGCGCCGGGCTGGATCACGCGCGTTACGCAGACGCTCATCGATCTGGAGAGTGAACTGAATGCGCTGGACGCAAAGGTCGGCGATGGTGATACCGGCTCCACGTTTGCTGCGGGTGCAAAGCGTATTCAGCGCGCGCTGCAGGAGAAGCAGCTGCCGCTGAACGAGCTGCCGACGCTGATCGCGCTGATTGGCGAGCAGCTGCCGCTGGTCAGCGCGCTGGATATGAAAGGCTTTTCACTCTCCGTGCTGGCGCTGGAAGAGCCGTTCCTGCTGGCGCTGCAGGCACCGGTTCAGGTGCAGGGCTGGGTTGCGCCCTATGAGTTTGCGCCCATCAATCTGCAGACGGCAGAGAAAGTCAGCAGCGCGCTCGACTTCGATCCCTCTGAAAATGATGAGGTGTCGCTGGATACGCAGGACAGCGGAAAAATCACCGCTCTGATGACGGATAAACTGGCGCAGGCGCTGCCGGACGGTAAGCTGGCGCTATTGCTTATCAACAATTTAGGCGGTTTTTCGCAGCTGGAGCTGGCGCTGCTGACGCGTGAAGTCCTGCGCACGCCGCTGGCCGCGTGTATTACCCATCTTATCGGTCCCGCTTAGATTGCGGGCTACGCGGCTGAGCACGGGCATTCACTGCAGGAGGTGAAGGCGCTGGCGCAGCGGGCGATTGAGTCTGTTTTCTCTATTGGTCTGGCGTTTGCGACCTGCCATCTTCCGGGTGAGAAGCGCGAAGCGCGCGTGGCGCCAGGCCACAGTGAACTCGGTATGGGGATCCACGGCGAGCCGGGGGTCATTTCCATTAWCAACGTGACCGGTGACGCGGGCTGTCTGCTGATCGTTAAAAACTATACCGGCGATCGCCTTAATTTTGGTCTGGCGGCTGAGAAAGCCAAAAACCTGGGCTATCACGTAGAACTGGTCATGGTCGAGGATGATATTGCGCTGCCTGAAAACCCGCAGCCGCGCGGTCTCGCCGGCACCGCACTGGTGCATCACCTGCGTCGTCTCGATTTGGGCGATGATATCCGCGTTGTGGTGCGTTCAGACTGGGATAAAAGCCGGGTGGCGCTGATCTCAGGTGGCGGATCGGGCCATGAGCCGGCGCACGCCGGGTTCGTCGGCAAAGGGATGCTGACTGCGGCCGTCTGCGGTGATATTTTCGCATCGCCCAGCGTGGAGGCGGTGCTTAACTCTTTTTCTGATTCAGGGGCGGCGTGTGCCGCCCTTTGCATTTCCGCGCGTTGCTTTGACGGTTTTCTGCACAGATGCGCTACCTTTAGTGACAACTACACCAGGGGGAAAAAAGCGATGAGCCAGTTTTTTATGCATGAAAAGAACGATCTGATTAACGAAGCCATCGAAGGTATTTTATTCAGCACGCCGTGGCGTCGATGATGCAGAGTCGGGCGGCGGACTGCTGGTGGCGACCATTCAGCTGGCGATCACGGCGGGCGCGGCGGCCGGCGGCTGGATGTTTGACCTGCAGGGCGCGGGCGGCGTCTTTATGGCAAGCGGCGTCATGATGCTGCTGGCGGCGGTAACCATCTATACGCGCGTCAGGCAGCATGGCTAAGGTGCAGCGGCAGGATCGCTGGCGGGCGTGCTGGTTACGCGCAGCGTCTCGCTGACGCTGACCGGCATGGCGCTGCTGATGAGCGTGACGGCGGTGGTACTCTCCGCAATGGCGCAGCTGCCGTGGCTGGTGGGAGCCGGCGTGGCGCTATGGGGACTGGCATTTGGCTCCATGCCCACCGGCTGGTCAGCATGGATTTCGCGTGCCGTGCCGACGCAAAGCGGCGGCGTGCTTGATCTGCTGCGCCAGGGCGTCATGCGCTGGGGCATGCTGGCGGTGATCCTGATGTTTACCGGACATTTTGCTTTCTTTACCTACCTGCGACCTTATCTGGAGGGCAGCGCGCAGCTTAACGTTAACCAGCTGTCGCTCGCGCTGCTGGCGTTTGGAATAGCTAACTTCTTTGGCACCCCGGCGGAGCAGGTGCCGCGCGCGCTATCGATTGTCTTTAGCGGCATCTCGCTGGCGACAATTATTGCGGCACCGCTTGGCAGCTATCTCGGCGATGTGATTGGCTGGCGCAACATTTTTCTGATGACGGGGCTGCTGGGCGTGCTGGCGCTGCTGTGGCAGTTCTTCACGCTGCCGGCAATGCCGCCGGAAAACCGCAGTCTGGTGATCGGCACGCTTACGCGGCGGTTTGATCGTCGTCTGGTGATGCTGGCATTTACCCTGCTGCTTATCGCCTCGGCGCTGCTGGTGGCGCTGGCGAACAGTCTGCCGATGATCCTGCTGGCACGTGTGCTGCTGGGTATGGCGATTGGCGGCTTCTGGACGCTGTCAACCGCCATTACCATGCGACTGGTGGAACTGACAGCTGCCCGCGCGGTGGCAGAAAAACCCGCGTGGGGCGCGGTACTTGCCATGGCATTTGGCGTGTTTGGCCTGATCACCGCTGAATTCCTGCCGGTTAGCCTGCTGACGCCGATAGCCGCGTCGCTGCAGGTCAGCGAAGGTCAGGCGGGGCAGACGGTGACGGTAACCGCGCTGGTTGCGCTGCTCACACGCAATACGCTGATATTTTACGCCGTACAGGCGCATGCCCATCAGCAGCTCGCTGGTTAAATCTTTATAACGGTTCATCGCAATCCAGACGAATTATCAACTAATAAACTTTCTGTATCATAGATCGTCTTACCGCAGCGCTCTATCCTTAGCGAAACTATTTTTTTGTGATGGGGATCGCAAATGAGTCTGGAAACCGGTGATCGGTTCACAGTGCGCCGTCTCATCTGAGATCAGCGCATGCGCTTTTCCGTGCGGGATCAGTAACGCATCGCCCGCCTGCAGCGGATAGATCGTACCGGAAGCGGCGCGCAGCAGCAGCGTACCGCGCCCGACAAAATGCAGCTGCGCCCGGCCAGGCGCGTCGTCATACTGCAGGCCAAAAGGCGCATGCAAGATTTCCGGATACTGTCCCAGCAGGGTGCTGACCAGCATGACATCCGGCATGGTGTGTACCAGCGGCTGCATACCGCCCAGTTCAAACGCCATGCAGGCGCTGAACAGGATCACATCGCTATCCGCCGGACAGAGATCGGCATCTGCCGCATCGTTGATCGCGCAGACGCTGGGGCAGATGGGCTTACTGTTAAACGCACGGTGCATCGCCGCCATCGCCAGGCTCAGGCGCGGATCGCGCAGCGCCTGGACCAGACCGCTGCCGGCGCCGCAGCCGTTCTCTACCCAGCCGCGCACGATCTGCGCGGCCACCACATCCGCCAGCCGCGACAGAATACCGGCGAAGCCCGCTTTGCGCTGGCGGGTTTCCCGCTCCATCGCATCCAGAATCGGCTGATAGCCAAGCTCAAACGCAACGCTCTCTACCGCCTCGCCCTGATCAACGATACGCTCTTTCGCCAGCCGCATACGCAGTTCGGTAAGATAGCGCAGCGGCGTCATGCCGGTGGCGTTCTGAAAGCGGGCAGCAAACACCGATCGCGAGCTGCCTGACGCACGCGCCAGCCGCTCCACCGTCCAGTTTTCTCCCGGCGGGATATCACCCATCAAAATGCCGCGCGCGTGGCTGAAGGCGCAGAAGCCTCAACCCGCATGGCGCATCAGGCGAACCGCCTGGTTGAGGCGATTAGCGTCTTCCGCTAACGCTTACGCCACTTCCCGCCCGGCGCGCAGCGCGCCGGGTGACGTGCCCGTTATCCGTTTAAAGGCCCGGCTGAACGCAGCCAGCGACCAGAAATTAAAACGCTGGTGGAGACCAGCGCCAGCCGCGTAGCGTCAGGCAACGACTATGCGGCAGCCGCGGGTCGCACCATGCAGGATATTGTCAGCCAGGTGCAGAACGTGACGACGCTGATTGCGCAGATCAGCGCAGCTACCGCTGAACAGGCCACGGCGCTGAGCGAGGTCAGCACGGCGGTAGAAGATCTGGAGATGATGGGCGATATTGCCGACAGCGCGAAGCGCATCGCCAGCATCACCAGCGTGATCGACAGCATCGCCTTTCAGACCAATATCCTCGCGCTCAATGCGGCGGTAGAGGCGGCGCGGGCCGGTGAGCAGGGTAAAGGGTTTGCCGTGGTCGCAGGTGAAGTGCGCAATCTCGCGCAGCGCAGCGCAAAAGCCGCCAGGATGGCAAGCAGCAACAGTGAGCTCTCCCGCCGGACTGAACAGGCAGCCGCTAACGTGCAGCAGACGGCCGCCACCATGAATGAGATGACGGCCACCGTGAAGAGCAACACGGAAACCGCCAGCGAGGTCAATGCGCTGTCGGGCACCACCAGCCACGCTGCTATCAAAGGTGGCGAGGTGATGCAGGAGATGGCAGGCATTTCACGTCCCATTGAGCGGATGTGCCAGCAGGCGCTGAGCGTAGCGACCGGTAATAGCCATAAAGTCGATCAGCCCGACCGCGTGGATGAAATCGGCATGACGCTGCGCGCCATTGGCCAGCTGGGGCTGATGTTCCGCTGGCTGGTGGATGACGTCAGCGGCCAGGCGATCAACGTCCTCAGCGCCAGTGATGCTGGCAGCGGCTGGCGCCGCGCCACCTCACTGCTGAAAACGCTGCCGCTGCGCTGGCGCATTCGTTCAGCGCTGGCGCTGCTGCTGCCGCTGATCGCGGGCAGCGCCTGGGGGGCAGGCCTGACGGCGCTGGCACTCGGCGGCTTCAGCATTGCGACGGCGCTCTGCCTGCTGCTGGCGAACCTCTGGCTGGAGCAGCAGAAAAACCGGCGTAAGAATGGCGATCACTACTGGGTGCGGGCCAATGCGGTGCCGGTGGTACGCGAAGGATGCGTACGCGGCTATATGTCGGTGCGGACCAAACCTTCAGCAGCGGAAGTGCAGCAGGCTGAAACCCTGTACCGCGATTTTCGCGAAGGGCGCAGCAAAGGTCGCTGCTTCTATAAAGGATTGATTATCGCGACGCTGATGTCGACTACCGATCTCAGCAGCCATATCACCTACGCCAACGACGCTTTTATTGAGGTCAGCGGCTTTACGCCGGAAGAGGTAAACGGTCAGCCCCACAACATGGTACGCCATCCGGATATGCCGCCCGAAGCGTTTGCCGATATGTGGCATACCCTGAAGCAGGGGCAGCCCTGGAGCGCGCTGGTATTCTTTTTAACGTTTAAATACAATGGTTTATCTAAATAGCTCTTTTTTAGCAGCAAGAAATAAATCATCAGCGCTTAAGTCGTTCCGCTAATCAGCCGATAGATCCGGAATAATGTTTATCAGCCTGAATTGACCAGGGATCTCTGTATGCGCAACAACCAGCCCGTCACACAGCGTGAATTCGTTTTCAATGACGATTCGGTATGGCGGTCTATCTTGCCGGTCTGCTGGTCGCCTGGACGGGCGGGTTTCTCTTCACCTGGTGGTGGGGCATGAAAAATATCGATTTGGGTTAATGCCCGCTGCGGGCGCTGCTGCGCCCGTAAATATTTACCGTTTCCTCCATTCTGGCTAAATAATGGTGTGAGCCGCAACGCACAATCCGGTTTTCAGCTCGCGTCGGGGAACCGCTGATTTACGGGGTCACGCTACCGCGCCTCAAGCCCTTTATTACCGCCTGCTGCGGAGGGGCACTGGGCGGTTTCTTTATCGGTCTGGTCGCCTGGCTCGGCCTGCCAGTGGGGATGAATACGGTGTTGGGCCCCTCCGGCCTGGTGACGCTGCCGCTGATGACGTCAGCACAGGGCATTTTTCTGATGTTCGGTATCCATCAGGGCTTTATTCCGGTCTATTTCGCGCTGATGGAGACGCAGGGATTTAATTCGCTGTTTCCCATACTGGCTATGGCGGGAGCGGGGCAGGTCGGTGCCTCGCTGGCGCTGTGGTGCAAAGCCGGAAAAGCGTCGCTGCTGCGCAGCCAGATCAAAGGAGCAATTGTGCCGGGGCTGCTGCAGCTGCGTAAAATCATTCCCGATAACCTGGATATGATCCTCACCTCGCTGCTGACGCTGCTGATTACCGGCGCCGTGACGTTTCTGCTCATTATGCCGGTGGGGGGGGAGCTGTTTAAAGGAATGTCGTGGCTGTTTATTCACCTCAATAACAATCCGTTTGGCTGTGCCATTCTGGCCGGGCTGTTTTTAATTGCGGATAACGCGCAGAAAGCGTTTGGCGGCACCGGCGTCAACGGCGCGATTATCGCCTCGCTGTTTGTGCTTGGCTACAGCCCGGAAGCCACCGTCGGGTACTACAGCGGGATGGAGAACTTTTTCGGGCTGACGATCGATCCGCGCGGCAACATTATCGGCGTGCTGCTGGCCGCGATATTTGGTGCCTGGACAGAGAAGACCTGCTTTGCCACCATCTTTACGCCGCTTATTCCGGGATTTATCGGAGCTGGCCTGCTGCTCGGTTTTGCCACCCTGACCGAGCAGCTGTTTCACCTTAATCAGCCGGGTGAGCACGCCCCGTGGCTGCTGGCGACCGTGGCCTACATGAAAGTGTTTGGCAAAGGACTGTTTACCTTTCTCAGCATTCTGATTGGCCTGCCGGGCGTACTGGGCGTGATTGTCAGCGATGCCCAGCTGCAGATTGTTCTGGGGCCGGGCAAGGCGCAAACCGCGGCGGAAAAGATGCAGCTATTGCTCAATGACGGCGCGCCGGCGCAGGATCTGCAGGCGATCGCCCGGGCGCAAAAGCAGCAGTTAAAAGCGAAACAGAGCAGTGCGCTGCACCGCTTTCTCGCAGAACCGCGGGTTTATCCGCGCCGCATTACGTGACTCAGGAGTACGCTGWTGGCCGCAATCACTGAAACGCTGCTGCGCGATATTCTGCGGGCCGTGGGCGGGCCGGGTAACGTAGCGATGTGCGGCAATTGCATGACCCGCCTGCGCCTGACGCTGGTGAATGCTGCGCTGGCGGATAGCCCGCAGCTGAAACAGATATGGCAACCTGATGGTGGACGTGGAAGCTACCAATCAGAAACTGGTTCAGCGCCAGATAAACATCGTTAAGCAGGCCACCGAATGCGACGACGCCACGGCTCAGCAGGCGCTGACGGCGTGCGGCGGCCACTGCAAAACCGCTATCGTCATGGTGCTGGCGGGCCTGACGGCGGAAGAGGCGCGCGCGCTGCTGGACGCACGCGAACAGGGCGCGTTTACCGCCGCGCTGACCTGCAATCCCGACAGCGCGATGGCGCAGGCGGCTGATGTCGCGCTGACGCCGGTTGTGGGGCCGGAGGTCGTCACCGGCTCGTCGCGCATGAAGGCGGGCACGGCACAGAAACTGGTGCTGAATATGCTGAGCACTGGCGCGATGATCCGCAGCGGCAAGGTGTTTGGTACGCCGCGCGGTCAGGTGGTGGGGCTGATTGCCGGCGGGCATACGGCGATCCTGCAGGCGGTTGAGAACGCGGAAGATAACGCCGGACAGGGCGCACAGGATCTGGCGGATATCGGTTTCAGCCCCCGGGACGTGCTGGTCGGCATTGCAGCCAGCGGCCGCACCCCCTATGTGCTGGGCGCGCTCGCTTAAAGCACGGAAGCGATGCTGCGCGTCATTAATGACGAAGATAAAAAAGTGGCGCTGGCGGTAGAGGCGATTGTGCCGCAGATCGCACAGGTCACAGAGGCGATTGCGCACGCCTTTAGCCAGGGCGGGCGACTGATTTACTGCGGCGCCGGTACCTCTGGCCGGCTCGGTATCCTGGATGCCAGTGAGTGCCCGCCTACGCCCGCCGCTGGCGGGTTTTTTTATGCCTGTAACCATGAAAACAAAAAATTCTGCGCCGCTGCACATGAATTAACAATTCTTTGTGGTATAAATTTTTCAGAATAAATTATTCATTCGCAGGAGCGTAGTATGACCCTTGATCTCAACAAAATGATCACTGAGAGCCGCAATCCGGCCAGCCAGAATATTGACGAGCTAAAAACAAAATGAAGGGTTTACAGGCGGGGAGTAAGGCGCTTCCCGCCGCTGCTAATTTTTTTCTCTTTCCTGGGATTTTTTATGGCGGTGGGCTCTGGTGGTTTGCGCTTTTTTTCTTTCTTAAATTTTTTATGGCTGAAGGTTTTGTGAAGAAGCTTCAGCGCACACCAGACCAAATTAAAAAAGAAATGAAGGGTTTACAGGCGATGGTAGAGGGCGCCATCCGCAGCGCCGGGCGCAGAGCGACGGCCAGGGCGAGCCGGCAGGACGCCGGCGAGAGCGCGGGCTGAGCAGGAGCGAATCCGCGCGGTCCGTTAAGGCCGGAGGGATAAGCCCGGGAATTCGCGAGGACGGCGCGGGGCGCGGATTGCTAAGGGGCGCGCCCACCCGCCCCTTAGCCCGTCCGCGTGCGGAGATGCCGCTGAAACTGCCAGAAGCCTGGCGGGCGGAACCCCCTCAGTGCCGCGCACTGCTTAGCGCACCCCTGCGCTGGCGGGCGGAACCCCTCCGGTGCCGCGCGCTGCCGCAATCAGCCCCGCGCGGCTCAGCGCCAGCCCCTATGGCAACGTCACCCGCACCCGCAGTCCGCAGCGCTCGCCCTGAGGGGTAAGACAGTTAGAGAGCGCCACCTGCATCTGATGCTTCTGCGCCACGCTGCGCACAATCGACAGGCCGAGACCGCTGCCCTGCGCCTGCACGTCCGGTGAACGGGTAAAGCGGTCAAACGCCCGCTCAAGAAACGATTCCGGCATACCGGAACCGTTATCGACGATATCGACCACCGTACGATCGCCTGTGCGGTGCAGCAGCACATCGACCAGGCTTCCTTCTGGCGTATGCAGCATTGCGTTGCCGATGACGTTATCAAACAGAGTGCGCAGCTCAGAGCGGCTGGCCTGCAGCCGGTAACGCGTGCTGCCGCTATAGCCGATATCGATGCCGCGCTTATCGGCAACCACCATCAGCTGCTCAATACTCTCTTTCAGCAGATCGTCGAGTTCGATCGTTTCCGCGACCGGCACCGCGGACCGATCCTCCTGACGTGACACATCCAGCAGCTGCGTCACCAGATGACGGGTGCGGCTGACGCCCGCTTCCAGCTGATCAAACTGACGGCGCGCCTCGCCGGGCTGAATATGCTGGCGCAGATTCTCCAGCTGCAGCGTAACGGCGGTGACCGGCGTGCGCAGCTCATGCGCGGCATCCTCCAGAAACTGCCGCTGGGCGGACCAGGCGGCGCGCAGTTTATCCAGCAGCGCATTATAGGCGGCGACCAGCGGCAGCACTTCGTCAGGCAGGCCATCCGGCGATACCGTATGCGGGTGCAGGCTCTCCTGCGCCGCGATCTGCCGGGATGCCACCAGCAGATTGCGCGTAATGGCGCGTACGATCAGCCAGATCAGCAGCAGCGACAGCGGCATCATCAGGATCAGCGGGATCACCGCCGAGAGCACGCGTTTTACCATCAGGCTTTTCATATAGCCGATATTGTGCAGCACCTGAACCGTGCCGATTTCACTGCCCGCTTCGCCAGGGCGGGTATAGACGCGCCATTCACAATCGTCACCGCAGTCGCCAAGGCGTAAATCGGACCAGCCGTGCACCGCCTGCAGCGGGGCTTTCAGCGCCGGCCACGAGCTGGCACGCAGCTGATTATGCGTATCCCACAGCTGGACGATGTAAGCGCTTTTGAGCCGGTCCTGATCGAGGATCGTCGGGATCAGCGCGGGCATGGTCTGACTGGCTGACCAGACGTCGGCCACTTTTGCGAGCTGATCGTCCTTCATTGAGCCCATCATGTCGCCGTAGCAGTGGAAAAAGTACCAGGTCACGCTACCAATCATCGCCAGATGCAGCAGCACCAGGCTCATCAGCAGCTTATTGCGCAGGGAGCGCAGAAACGTAAAATTTTTCATTGTGCCGGTACCCGCCAGCCAAGGCCGCGCACGTTGCGAATCGCTTCGTTGCCCAGTTTACGCCGCATGCCGTGGATCAGCACATCAACGGCGTTGCTGGTGACCTCTTCGCCCCAGCCATAGATGCGATTCTCCAGCTGTTCGCGTGAAAGGATCGCGCCGGGCCGCTCCAGCAGCGCATAGAGCAGTGCATATTCGCGAGCGGTAAGCTGTTCACGCTGGCCCTTATAGAGCACTTCCCGCGTCATCATATCCAGCTGCACGTCGCCGCTGCCGAGCAGTGAGTCGGCGGCACCGTGGCGGCGTCGGGTGATAGCGCGCATACGTGCCAGCACCTCCTGCAGATCAAAGGGCTTGAGCAGATAATCATCCGCGCCGCTATCCAGCCCCTGAATGCGCTGGGCAACGCTGTCCCTGGCGGTCAGCACCAGCACCGGCGTCATATCACCGCGGGCGCGGGCACGCCGCAATACGTCGATACCATCCTCACGCGGCAGGCCAAGATCGAGCAGCACGCAGGTGTAATTGCTTTCCGACCAGGCGTGCGAGGCAAACCGGCCGTCGCGCACCCAGTCCACCGACCAGCCTGCGGCTTCCAGGGCCTGCTGCAGGTTGGCACCAATCATCTCATCATCTTCTACCAGCAGCACGCGCATGGAGTCTCCTTATCAGTGTGGGGCAGTGTAACGCTGCATTCTTAGCGAAAAATTATCACCGCTGAATTTTACCGCTGCGCGCTTTGCTAATTCTGCGCTAATTCTTCGCTAATTAAGGGATAAATCTCCTGCGCTACAGTGGCTCTTCAGGAACAGTCTGTTAAGCCGGAGGGTGCGATGAATCAGCGAGAGTTTATCCGTAGTTTACTGGAGTGGATTGAAGATAACTTAGGTCACGATCTGCATCTGGATGAGGTGGCGCGTCGATCGGGCTATTCACGCTGGCATCTGCAGCGTCTGTTTCGTCAGCACACCGGTTTTTCACTGGCTGAGTATATCCGCCAGCGCCGTCTGACTGAATCGGCATTAACGCTGCTTAACAGCGACGACGCCATTTTACAGGTCGCCATGAACTACGGTTTTGATACGCAGCAGGCCTACACCCGCACCTTTAAAAATTATTTTCGCATTACGCCAGGCCAGCTGCGTCGTCAGCGTCGCGTTGAGCCGGAGCGGCTGCTGCTGCCTTTTGCCGTCGCCGTATGACCGGCCAGCAGCGGAAAGAAAATCGGGTGCAGAACGGCGCAATACCTTTTAAGCTGCGGGTCATGTTTCTCTGACAGCCGGACCCATGAACCCTGGTGATAATCTGACAGCCATGCTGCTGTTTGCGCACGTGGCGGAGCAACAAAGTTTCAGCGAAGCCGCGCGTATTCTCGGCGTCTCCAAATCCTATGTCAGCCGTGAAATTGCCCGGCTGGAGGTGCGGCTGGGGATCAAACTGCTGCAGCGTACCACACGTCATGTTGCGCTGACCGGCCACGGGCAGGCGTACTACCCATTCTGCCTGCGCATGCTGGATGAGCTGCATCAGGCGGATGCGTTTGTGCAGCAGCTGCACCAGCTGCCGGCCGGCAATCTTCGCCTGCAGGCTCCGGTAACCTTTGGCTGCCAGTGCGTGGCGCCGGTGGTGGACGCCTTTATTCGCCGGCATATTCATCTGCATGTGGATCTGGATCTCACCACCAGCGAAGACCCTCACCCCGATGCCGATGTCGCCATTGTGGTCCGCAACCGCGCGCCGCAGGGAGGCGCCTGGCGCGAACTCAGTATCATCGACTGGGGCCTTTACGCTACGCCCGGCTACCTTGCCGCGCATCCGCTGATTGATCATCCCCGTACCCTGACGCGCCACAACCTGCTGCTGTTCCACGGGCCGGCCCATACCGCCGCTCTGCCGTTCCGGCGTGATAAGCAGCGGCTGGCGCTGGAGGTGCGCAGCCGCTTCCGCGCCAACAACAGCATGGCGTTGCTTAACGCGGCGCTGGCCGGCGGCGGCATTGCCTATCTGCCCTCCTATATGACGCGTGAGGCGCTGGCGCGCGGCGATATCCAGCCGGTGCTGAGCGACTGGCAAATGGACCGCTTTCACAGCTACCTGCTGCTGAAAGAGCAGCCGCAGCCCTCCTCTCCGGTTACACAGCTTTGCGATGCGCTGATCACCGCACTGCAGGTGCCCTGACTGTTGCTCGCTGGCAACAGTGGCAGGCTGGCAGGTAACTCTCCGGCACCCTCTGTTTTCTCTCTCTCCGCGCAGGTAGCCTGATAAAAACAACCGCCGGGAGAGGGTATGTCACACGCTTCAGTATCATTAACAGCTGAACAGCAACACTGGAAGTGCAACCTGCTGGTCTGCACTCTGGGGTCATTTACCACTATCGTCGCCATGACGCTGCTGCTGCCGTTTCTGCCGATCTATGTTCAGCAGCTTGGGGTTGAGGAGCCGGCGGCGATCGCCCGCTGGTCGGGTGCCGCCTATGCGGCCACGTTTCTGAGCGCCGCGCTGACGGCGCCGCTGTGGGGCCGGCTGGCAGATCGCTACGGACGCAAACTGATGCTGATCCGCGCCAGCCTCGGCATGGCGATAGCCATGTCGCTGATTGGTATGGCCACCGCACCCTGGCAGCTGGTGGCGCTGCGCCTGCTGGCCGGGCTGCTGGGGGGATACGCTTCCGGATCCACGATTTTGGTCGCTGCGCAGACGCCAAAAGCCCACACCGGCTGGGCGCTGGGTATCCTCTCAGCAGGCATTATGGCGGGCAACGTCGCGGGGCCGCTGCTGGGCGGAATATTGCCGCCGCTGATTGGCATCCGTCACACCTTCTGGCTGACGGGCGCGGCGATCTTCCTCGCGTTTCTCGGCACGGCGTGTCTGCTGAAAGAGGCACCGCGGCAGCCCAAAGGCGCAGCCACGGCAGGGCAGGCCGCTGATGAGCCGCCGGCGAATCTTCGGGTGGTGCGACTGATGTGGCTCACGGCCATGCTGATGATGTTTGCCACGATGTCAGTGGAACCTATTATCACGCTCTATATTGCGCAGTTTGTGCAGGGCGAGCACGCGATAACCGTCAACGCCGGGATTGTGATGGCGGCGGCGGCGCTGGGAAGTATTCTTGCTGCGCCGCTGGCCGGGCGGCTGGCGGACCGCATCGGGCACGGGCGAGTATTGCTTGCCGGGCTCGCGGCCAGCGCGCTGCTGCTGATCCCGCAGGCGTTTATCAGCCACGTATGGCAGCTTACCGGCCTGCGTTTTCTGATGGGCGTGGCGCTGGGCGGACTGCTGCCCTGCATTACCGCGCTGATACGCCACCACGTCCCGCAGCAGCAGACGGGAAAAATGCTGGGCTATGCGACCTCGGCACAGTATGCCGGGCAGGTGACCGGACCGCTCTGCGGCGGGATCGTGAGCGGAGCGTTTGGCATGCAGCCGGTGTTTCTGCTCACCGCGCTGATGATGGCGCTGTGTGCTTTACTGGTACGCGGCGTGGTGCAGGAGAGACAGAGCGCATAAAAAAGGCGGGCCACCGGCCCGCCTGATTTATTCTGCTGTTACGAAAGGTTATTTCGCGTCAGGCAGCGCATAGGCAACCACGTAGTCGCCCAGTTTGGTGCCAAACGAACCGTGACCGCCAGCCGCGATGACAACGTACTGCTTGCCGTTCGCTTCATAGGTCATCGGCGTTGCCTGACCACCGGCTGGCAGACGCGCCTGCCACAGCATTTCACCGGTGTTGGTATCAAACGCACGCAGGTAGTTATCTGCCGTTGCGCCGATAAAGGCAACGTGTCCCGCCGTGGTGATTGGGCCGCCCAGCATAGGCATACCCATCTTAAACGGCAGCGGCAGAGGCGCGCTGTCGCGCACGGTACCAATGCGTTTTTTCCATACGGTTTCGTTGGTTTTCAGATCCACCGCTGAAATGTAACCCCAGGCTGGCTGTTTGCACGGCAGGCCGAAAGGTGACAGGAAGGGATTCAGCTCAACGCCAAACGGCACGCCATACTGCGGCTGTACGCCGGTTTCAGTACCGGAGCCGCCTTCCGCACCTTTCGGTGGCTCAGCCGGGTTGCCCGGTCCGCGTGGGATCAGCTTCGAGACAAACGGCAGCGCCATTGGGTTAGCGATGGCAATCTGACGATGTGGATCAACGGCGATACCACCCCATTCAAACATACCGAGGTTACCCGGGAAGACCAGCGTACCTTGTTCAGACGGCGGCGTGAACGGACCGTCATAGCGCAGGCGCTTGAAGATCACGCGGCACACCAGCTGGTCGAACATCGTCGCGCCCCACATATCCTTGTCAGTCAGATTCTGCTTAGGACGGTAGGTCAGCTCAGAGTAAGGCTGCGTCGGTGATACGTGGTCACCTTTCGCTGCGCCCTGCGGAACCGGGGTTTCCGGTGCCGGTACAACCAGCTTGCCGTTGCGGCGATCCAGTACAAAGATGTTACCGGTTTTCGCCGGCGCGTAGATCACCGGAACGGTGTTGCCATCTTTGTCGGTGATATCAGCCAGCGTCGGCTGAGAAGGCAGGTCCATATCCCACAGGTCGTGATGCACGGTCTGATAAGACCAGACCAGCTTACCGGTGGTGGCATTTAGCGCCAGAACGCTGTTCGCATAACGCTCCTGCTCAGGCGTACGGTTGCCGCCCCAGATATCCGGGGTAGAGACGCCCATTGGCAGATAAACGATATCCAGTTTCGGATCGTAAACCGCCGGTGCCCATGAGTTCGGTGAATTCAGGGTGTAGGTGTGCTCATCTTCCGGAATCGCGTTAGGATCTTTCGCGCCCGGATCGAATGCCCACAGCAGTTTGCCGGTGTTGACGTCAAAGCCGCGGATCACACCCGATGGCTCACGGGTAGAGTAGTTATCGGTTACGGCACCGGCGATCACGATAGTGGTATCGGTGATAATCGGTGGTGAGGTCGGTTCATACTGACCAGGGGTGGTAACCGGCTGCTTGTGCTGCAGATCCAGCTCACCGTTGTTACCAAATGCCGGGCAGCGTTCGCCGGTTTCCGCATCCAGAGCAAACAGACGACCATCATTGACCGGCAGATAGATGCGACGTGCGCAGAGTGCCGGCTGAGTTGCCGCGCTATCCGCTGCTGCAGGGGTTTCATGATAGGAAACGCCGCGGCAGGTGATGTGCTGGAAGGTCGGATTCTGCTTCAGAGCCGGATCAAACTTCCACTTCTGCTTACCGGTTGTAGCATCCAGCGCAAACAGGATCTGATGCGGTGAGCAGAGATAGAGCGTGTCGCGGATTTTAATCGGCGTCACTTCATCAGTGATTTCACCCGGATCGTTAGCATTTTTCAGATCGCCGGTCTGGAACTGCCAGGCAACCTGCAGCTCTTTGACGTTGCTGGCATTGATCTGCTTCAGCGGAGAAAAGCGGGTACCCTGCTGATCGCGCGCGTACGCCGGCCAGTCAGCATCAGCAATATTGCTGATAGGCTGAGTCTGCGGGGTGGTCGCTGCAGCGGGCAGCTCGCCGTTCAGCTCCTGCGGATCGTGGAAAACAGCCCACGCCAGAACCAGTACGCTGGCAATCAGCGCCACCAGCATCGCGCCTCTGCCGGCAGGATTGAACGTGCGATAGACGAAAGGCAGGATCAGCCAGATACCGAAAATCACCAGTACATCGGTGCGCGGTGCCAGCGCCCAGAAGTCAAAGCCGACTTCCCATACGCCCCAGATCAGCGTGCCAAGCAGCAGCAGCGCATACAGCAGCAGCGCGGCGCTGCTGCGACGCCAGAGCAGAACAGCGGTGATCAGCATCATCACACCGCCAATAACGTAGTACCAGGAACCTCCAATGGTGGCTAACCAAATGCCACCAACCAGCATAAACGCGCCCGTCAGCAGTGCGAACAGCACCGTGAGCAGGCGGATTACGCCAAAAGATGAGGAAGCTTTCCCCATAATATTGACCTCTTTCTTTGCCATAGAAAAACAAAGGAAACAACGCTTCAGGCTGTTTCCCGACATAGAGTACGAAGTGAGCAGAAATGTTCACGCAGCGTTCTTCCGTGACGCCAGATGATCCCTTTGCGTTAAATTTTATCTTAAAAACGTTAACGAGTTTGCTTTTTTTAGCGGTTTTAACTCTGTCGGACCAAATCACACGACATTTTATGGCGGAATAGCGGCGTTAATTCCGATCAAATCAGGTGGCTGCGCCGCGAAGTAGCAGATTGTGTAAACGGTTACCCTAAAAAAGCGTGCCGGGTGTGCGCTGCTGCTGCCAGCCGCTTAACTGCAGGCGCTGGTAATGTTCGCTATTCAGCGTCAGCTGTGCGGTGCGTAATATAACGTCTGCTTCTCTTTCTCTCAGAGACTCAATTAAAAACGGAAAGCTGAACTTGAGGTAATTATCGTTAAAAAAATCCTCGGATAAAACCACACCGCTAAATGGAAACGCCACGATCTTTTTCCACTCTGTTCCCGGCGGCGCGAGATCGCACAGCCAGAATGAGAAGTGGTGCGCAACGGCAAGCAGAGGGGCACCACCCTGTAGCAGCCCTGCATAATCAATTGCCAGACGGACGTGGGCAGCCTGCAGCATCGGATAATTTTCCGGGGCACGTAAAAATTCCATCAGGCTATTTCCCGCCAGCGGAATAATTATTAGTTCAGGGGTATCAGGCAACTGATTATGCAAAGCAATTATGTTATGTCCATTAAGTAATGTATCAGCGTCCTGCTCGCAATGCATAAAGGGTGCTGAATAACACACGCCGCACAGCGTGTTGTCAAAGCGATGAATACGCTCAGTAACATAAGGATTATAAGTACTGTTTTTCATGTATCTCTGCAAAAAAATTATTAACCGGAAAGATATGTTTTATTATAAATGCGTGTTATGACTGAAATTTACCGGCGGTTAATATAGATCGAAAGAGAGTGTTAAATCACCTTTTTTTACCTGTCTCTGATACAGAGATATTCCTGGCGTTAAAAGGGATAATTAAGCTGTTAATTCAGTAATCAATAAATCAATACCGGTATTCAATCAATAACAATAACCCRCCTGATATATAGAGACCAATGTTTATCTGCCAGGCAGTTAAGTTTTTGTTTCAAAAGCGCACAACCTGCCATTGCCTGCCAGAGTGATATCACGCACGCTCAGAGAGACAAAACGATAACAGAAGTCACTGCCTGGCTTCTGACCAGATTAGTGCAATGACGCTAATCAGTTAATCATTTCAGGATGGGATCGCATGACAGGTATAAAAAGCTCTGCTGCAGAAGACTCTCTGCTGCGGCATCGACCGTTTGTGGCTTTCTGGCTGGCGCGCACCTGCTCGTCATTCGGCTTTCAGATGTTTTCAGTGGCGGTCAGCTGGCAAATCTATGCCCTGACACACAGTGCGCTGGCGCTGGGTATGATCGGCTTAATGCAGTTTTTACCCTCGGTACTGCTGGCGCTGCCGGCTGGTCATCTGGCCGATCAGCACGACCGTCGTCGCATTGTTCTGGTGGGACAACTGATTGAGTGGGCAGCGCTGCTTGGGCTGGTGGCGCTGACGCTGCTGCACTGGGCAGGAAGCGTTGAGATCTGGGGACTGGTGTTTCTGATCTCAGTGGCAAAGGCGCTGGAGTGGCCGGCTATCACCTCTATGCTGCCGGCGCTGGTGCCGCCGCCGGTTCTGGCCCGTGCGATGGCTGCCAGTTCAGTAGGCGGTCAGGCGGCGGTGATCGTCGGCCCGACGCTGGGCGGCCTGCTTTATGTCGCCGGGCCTGAAGTGGTGTATGGCGTTTCCGCGCTGTTCTATCTCTTCTCTATTGTACTGATTAGCCGTCTGCGCTATGCGCGGCCGCCGCAGTCGCGCATGCCGATGAATCTGACCAATATGTTCGCTGGCGTGCGTTTTATCCGCGAGCGCAAAGATGTGCTGGGCGTGATCTCGCTTGACCTGTTTGCCGTGCTGCTGGGCGGGGCCACGGCGCTGCTGCCGATTTTTGCGCAGGATATTCTGCATACCGGGCCGTGGGGGCTGGGCATGCTGCGCGGCGCACCATCAGTCGGTGCGCTTGTGGTGGGCGTCTGGCTCAGCCGTAATAAGCTGGAGAAGCACGTCGGTATGATTATGTTTGGCTCGGTTGCCGGTTTTGGTCTGGCGACGCTGCTGTTTGCGCTCTCCACTCAGCTCTGGCTGTCGCTGCTGGCGCTGGCTGCGCTGGGTGGATTTGATATGGTCAGTATGGTAATTCGTGGTGCGCTGGTGCAGCTCGATACGCCGGATGATATGCGTGGCCGCGTCAACGCCGTGAACGCTATTTTTATCAATACGTCCAACCAGCTGGGGGAATTTGAATCAGGCCTGCTGGCCGCATGGCTGGGGGCGGTACCGGCGGCCGCGCTGGGCGGAATAGGTACGCTGATAGTGGTCGCCGTCTGGATGACGCTTTTCCCGCATCTGCGCAAACGGCAAAAGCTGGAGAATGAAAGCGGCGTGTAGATGAGGGTGCCCGGCGCAGCATCACGCCGCCGGGCACATCAGCAGACCGGCAGCCGGTCTGCTTGGCGTCGGCGCGTTATGCGACCCCGTTGACCAGGATAACGCGGTAGTTAGCGCCTTTCACGCGGTGCGCTTTCGCTTCCTGATAAGCCGGACTGTGATACCAGGCGCGCGCGGCGTCCATATCGGCAAATGCCAGAACGACAACGCCTTCGGCATCCCGGCCTTCCAGCACTTCCTGCTCGCCATAAAAAGCCAGCGGCGTGATCTGATGATCGCCACGCGCGTCGCCCGCTTTCTGTGAGTAGGTTGCCAGCTCATCTTTGTCCAGCGTCTCATCCTTAATCATTACCATGTAAGCGGTCATTACTTCTCTCCCCGTGCCTGACGTTTATCTTCGGTGTTGTGTTCAAAATCGCTGGCGTCATGCCGCTCCAGCAGCTGATCCTGCGGCTCAGCGCCAAAGGCGCGATTAACTTTACGTCCGCGTACTACCGCCGGACGCTCCGCGATCTCTTTCGCCCAGCGCACCACGTTGGTGTAAGCCTGCACATCCAGAAACTCTGCTGCACCATACAGGCCATTCAGCACCAGGTTGCCATACCAGGGCCAGGTCGCGATATCCGCAATGGTATAGGCGTTACCTGCGAGGAAGCGGTGATCCGCCAGCTGGCGATCCAGCACATCCAGCTGACGCTTCGCTTCCAGCGTAAAGCGGTTGATGGCGTATTCAATTTTCTCCGGTGCATAGTGGTAGAAGTGGCCAAAGCCGCCGCCAAGATAGGGTGCAGAACCCTGCAGCCAGAAGAGCCAGTTCAGGGTTTCAGTGCGGCCCGCCACATCTTCCGGAATAAAGTAGCCAAACTTCTCCGCCAGATAGAGCAGGATATTACCTGATTCAAACACCCGCTGCGGTGGCGTCACGGAGTGGTCGCTCAGCGCCGGAATTTTAGAGTTAGGGTTCACATCAACAAAACCGCTGGAGAACTGATCGCCTTCACCAATGCGGATGAGCCAGGCGTCATACTCCGCCTCTTTTACGCCCACCGCCAGCAGCTCCTCCAGCAGAATAGTGACCTTCTGACCATTTGGCGTACCGAGCGAGTAGAGCTGCAGCGGATGCTTCCCGACCGGCAGCGCATGCTCATGCGTGGCGCCAGCGGCAGGGCGGTTCGTGCTGGCGCCGTTGCCTTTGGCTTCCGGTTCCCAGGTCCAGACTTTTGCGGGCTGATACTGATTATCTGACATCGTCATTTCACCTTATGGTCGTGAGCGTTGCGCTGCCACTGAGTGTAGCAGCGCAATTCCGCGCCGATTTAACCGCGCTGGCGGTGAGCGGGTTTGCGGGATCAGGTACAGTTCTCCTGGGTATAGAGCATAAAGTCGACTTTGCCCGGCGCGTAAGTATCAGGCTGCTCGCGCTCTTCCAGATGCCGCAGCAGCAGGGTCAGAGCGAGTTCAGCGTGGCGCTGCGTGTTCTGATCGAGGGTCAGGGTCAGGATGCGCTGCTGCAGCAGCT
>PEFU01000003.1:130428-162873 GCA_002939445.1 Pantoea sp. BRM17
CGTCACATAAACCGTGCTGCCGCACAGCCGGTGGCGCGCCAGCGCTTCATAAATCTGGGTATTGCCCATGCCGGTGTTATAGAGTCCGGCGATCTGGCGCGATCCCGCCAGCGTTTTTTCCAGCAGCCGGCTGATGCGTTCGCGATCGTCCTGGCCGGCGAGGATCTCACGCAGTCGCAGCTGCGGAAAGCGCTCAGCCAGCACCTGCTGAAAACCTTCAATACGCTGCTGGTGCGCGAGGTAGTCAGCGCGACCGCTGATCAGCACCACATCCCCTGTACTGGCCGCCATGCTGCCGAGCATCAGGCCCGCCGTGCGTCCCGCTTTGTATTGATCGATACCGACATGGCAGAGCCGCGGCGCGTCAGGCAGATCGCTCACCAGCGTGATGACCGGCACGCCCCGCGCCTGGCAGCTGGCCAGCGCCTGATAAATCAGCGGGCTGGCGTGGGCAAAAACAATCAGCCCGTCCATTCTTTTACTGCCGGCATCGATATGGGCCGCCAGTTTCTCCGGCGCATCTTCCGGGATAAGCGTGCGATGCAGCCGGACGCGCCGGTAGCCCAGCGCATCTGCCAGACGGGCAAACTCCTGCGCCAGCTGCTGAAAGAAGAATGAGCCGTTGCCGCTCAGGATGACCTCAATCTGCCAGCTGTGACGATGCTCCTCCGGGAGAATACGTTTTAAGCCCGCCTCCCGGGCCGCCTGCAGCACTTTTCGCGTCATTGCGGGCGAGACGCCCCCGCGATCGTTCAGGACCCGATCCACGGTTGCGACGCCAACGCCTGCGCGCTTAGCCAGTCCGGCCAGCGTGGTTGCTTTCATTCGAGTGAATTCCATCAAAAAACTGCGTTCTGACAGCCTGCCAGAACGGGATATTTTGACAAGACAGGGCATTCTGAAGTGTGAGCTAAAGGAGGAGATCCGCAGCTTTGCTGTTGATATGGCGATGATAATAGTGCCGCTGCAGAAGGGCGCGGTGATGCCTGGCGCGATGTAAGCGGTGCGTTTCCCCCTGCAGGGCCCAGGGGGAGAATACTACCCGATGCGGCAATCAGAGGTTCAGCAGTTCGCGCTCAATCAGTTCGCGCGTCTCTACCGCCTGATAGCGCATCTTCTCCGGATAGCCGAATAGCGCCGCTGAGATAATCGACTCACCGCCGACTTTGAAGCTGCGCCGGGCAAAATCCATCTCGCGCAGCGCTTCAAACAGCGCATCGAAGTTGACTTCGCCTTCTCCCACCGCGACGTGCTGATGGATGGTTGCGTCCACGCCGGGCGGATTCACAATGTAGCGGCAGTGTTTGGTGTGGTTCATGGTATCGGCGATCAGCATATGCGACAGATCGTCGCCAGCGTAGTGCAGCATGTTTTTCACATCCCCTTTGCCTTTGTCATAATAGAAGGTGTGGGGCGCACTATAGATATACTTCACGTTATCGCTGCGAAACGACTTCACGATATCCGCTGTTTCATTGTTCTCTTCGCAGAAATCCCACGGGTGCGCCTGGATTTCAATGCGGATCCCTTCCCGCTCAACGATCGGCAGCAGCTCCTCCATAGAGCGGTAGAACATCTCTTCGCAGATTTCTGGCTCATTAGGGTTGCCGGAGAGTTCGGTATTGATAACCTGCACGCCCATCTCAACCGCAATCTCAATCATGCGCTTCCAGTTTTTTACCGCCGCCTGACGCCGCAGCTCGTCGGGTCCCGACCAGCGATAAACCGTGATGAAGGAAGAGATTTCGGTGCCGGTGGCGTTCAGCGCATTTTTATATTCACGCAGGATTTCGCGGCTGGCTTTGGGGTGTTTATAAAAGGGATTGATCTGCGGATGGGGTGATTGCTCAATATATTTATAGCCCCATTCTGCCACCTGATGCACCATCCGGGTAATGCCGAGATCCCGGATAACATCCACGTCAAAAGCAATTTTCATGCTGTCGCTTCTCCTGCGCTATTCCGCTGCCAGCGTTGTTCCGGACAGGCGGAAGCTGATGCAGAAACGCCAAGCAGACGGAGAATGTGTTTATCAGRCACTATAGGAAGGGAAGTCGGCGCGTTCTACGATTTTGCTGATGTAAAACCATCAGGACGGCACCGGCTACAGGAGCAGCAGGCAAAGCGGAATGAATAAAGCAGAAAAGCAAAAACCCGGCCATAAGGCCGGGTTTTCTGWATTGTGGTGCCCGAACCCGGAATCGAACCAGGGACACGCGGATTTTCAATCCGCTGCTCTACCGACTGAGCTATTCGGGCAACGGGGCGCATTAAACCTTAATGGCCGCAGATCGTCAACGGGTTTTAGCAAAAAAGCGCGCTATCCGTGACTGACTGCCTGCTTTTCAGGCATGTCAGCCCGTTTTCAGGCGAGTGCGCCGTTCTGACGACAGAGCGCAATACTGAATACATCTTCCGCCAGGCGCCGGGCGGTCGCCACATCCTGTACGTTGCGTTTCACCAGCAGTTTGCTCAGGCAGCCCTCGAGGATCAGCTCCATCTGATCGGCCACCATCGCGGGATTATCCAGCGCCAGCTCAACCAGGATCTCATGGGTAAACTGCCATGAGTGTCGCTTCTGCTGCTCCGCCAGCTGGTGCACCGGCTGGTCAGGCTGCGGATAGAAGCTGCAGGCAGCAATAAACAGGCAGCCGGGAAACCGGCCTTTGCTGACATACTCTGCCAGCACGTCATAGCGCGCCATCAGCTTTTGCGCCGGAGTGAGCCGCTCATCCAGCTGTACCTGACGCCGCCAGCTGTCGATCTGCTGACCGTGATAGCGCAGTGCATCATAGAGCAGCGCATCGCAGTCGGGCCAGTAGCGGGTCAGCTGTCCGGTGCTGAGGCCGGTTTCACCTGCCAGCTGTGGCAGCGACAGGGTGGCCGCCAGGCCGTGTTGTTCGAGCACATTCAGCGCATGCTRCAGAATTTGTTCGCGTTGCACATGACTCTCCTCTGGAATATCGGCCCGCTCGTCGATGAGCGGGCAGTGGCTGAACCAGTGTCGTTTAACGCGGCAGATTCTGCAAATGCGCGCGAAACGCTGCCGCACGCAGAAAGCCGCTGATACGCGAATCGGGGATCTCGCGACCCTGCGCGTCAAAAAACAGAATGGTCGGTAATCCCGCCACCTGCAGCTGCTTCAGCAGGGCATTGTCCTGCGCGCTGTTTGCGGTGACATCCGCCTGCAGCAGCTGCACGTCAGCAAGCGCGCTGGCGACTGCCGGATTGCTGAAGGTATATTTTTCAAACTCTTTGCAGGCGACACACCAGTCGGCATAGAGATCGAGCATGGTGATGCGCCCCGGTGCCTGCTGCAGCGCCTGCTCAAGCTCCGCGCTGCTGCTGATGCGCTTAAAGGGCAGGTGTGCCACGCTCTGGCTTGCCGTAGCGCCAAACGCCCATTCCTGCAGCGGCCGCGCCATAATCAGCGCTGCCCCTAACATCACCAGCGGCACGACGCGCCACCTGCCGCGCGCGTTGATGCTGTGAATAAATGTCCAGCTGAAAAACGCTACGCCCAGCAGGCTCCAGAGCCGCAAACCCCAGGTGTCGCCGAGGATACGCTCCAGCAGAAATACCGGCAGCGCCAGGATAACAAACCCGAATGCCTCTTTTACCGTCTGCATCCACGGGCCGCTTTTGGGCAGTAGCCGATGGCCAAAAAGCGTGACGGCGATCAGCGGCAGCCCCATTCCCACGGCGTAGAGCCACAGCGTGCCGGCGCCGGCCCACAGGTTTCCGCTCTGTGCGATATATAGCAGGATCGCGCTGAGCGGCGCCGTGGTGCAGGGGGAGCAGATAAGCCCGGCCAGCGCGCCCATGACAAATACGCCAGGCAGCGAGCCGCCGCGCTGCTGATTGCTCCAGAGCGCAAGACGCGTCTGCAGGCTGGCGGGCAGCTGCAGCGAAAACAGGCCAAACATCGACAGCGCCAGCAGAATAAACAGCAGCGACAGACCCGCCAGGACGTATGGATGCTGCAGCGCCGCCTGAAAGCGCAGCCCGGCCGCCGCGACCACAACGCCCAAAAGCGTGTAGGTCAGCGCCATGCCCTGCACATAGACCAGCGCCAGCGCCAGCAGCCGGCCGACGCTGTAGCGGCGTGCGCCGCCGAGGATAATGCCGGAAATCAGCGGGTACATCGGCAGGACACAGGGGGTAAAGGCGACGCCGATACCGATCAGCAGTGCCCAGAGCGGCGAGAAGGGCAGCGGCGTGGCGGCAGGCTGCGCCGTAACCGGCGCGCTGCCGCTGCTGACGGCGCTCAGCGGAACGGTACGGCTCTCCGGCGGGTAGCAGAATCCGGCCGCGGCGCAGCCCTGATACGTCACCGTCAGCGTGGCGCCCGCATCCGCCCGCTGCAGCGTCACCGGCAGCGTCACCGCCTGACGATAGATCTCGCTTTTGCCATAAAATTCATCTTCATGCGCTTCGCCAGCCGGCAGCGTCAGCGGGGCCAGCTGCGCGTGCTGAGCCGTAATCTTCATCTGCTGACGATAGAGATAGTAGCCGGGCCTGACCTGCCAGTTCAGCGTCAGCGTTGAGCCCCGCTGAGAAAAATCAAACTGAAAGGCCTGATCGACCGGCACAAAGCGGCTGGTGGATTTCGGCGCAAAGAGATCGGCCTGAGCCGACAGGCAAAGCAGCAGCGTCAGGCAGAGCGTCAGCAGGCGGGAAAGAGGTGCAGCCATAAAAGATTAATCAACTCCGGTAGTGCAGAAGCGGTGAGCATAGCACGACCGCTTCGGCACAGGATTTCATAATGTAACGGCGTCAGAGGATCAGACTGCCAAACAGAAAGCCAAACGCCACGGAAAAGGCGATGGCCAGTATGCCCGGAATAATAAAGGAGTGGTTAAAGACAAACTTGCCGATTCGCGTCGAACCGGTGTCATCCATTTCCACCGCGGCCAGCAGCGTCGGATAGGTAGGCAGGACAAAGAGCGCTGATACCGCCGCAAACGAGGCCACTGCCGCCAGCGGCGAGACGCCGAGCATCAGTGCTGCCGGCATCAATGCTTTGGTGGTTGCCGCCTGCGAATAAAGCAAGGTGGCGGCAAAAAACAGCACCAGCGCCAGCATCCAGGGATAGCGCTGCAGCATGTCGCCCGCCAGAGTCTGGATCTCGCTCAGGTGCGCTTTGACAAAGGTATCGCCCAGCCACGCCACGCCCATGACGCAGATGCAGGCGCTCATGCCCGATTTAAACGTGCTGGCACTGAGGATCTCACTGCTGTCCACGCGGCAGGTCAGACAGATCAGCGTAGCGACCGTGAGCATAAACACGACGATCGCTTCGTTACGCGGCAGCACCAGGCTGGCGATCAGGCCCACGCTGTCGCTGATGGCGGTGGCATAGAGCACCACTGCCACAATGCCGGTCAGAAACAGCAATACGGCGCGGCGCGCGCCGGGTCGGGTGGTATACACTTTCTCACCGCGCAGCGTCACGTCGCCTCTGGCAAGTCGCGCCTGATAGATTGCATCATCCTTCAGCTCTGTACCCAGAAAGTTGGTGATCACTGCCGCGCAGAAGATTGCCGCCATCGTTGAGGGCAGCGCCACGCCCAGCAGCGCCAGATAGCTGACGCCGCGGGGTTCCAGTATGGAGGCAAAAAATACCACTGCCGCAGAGAGCGGAGAGGCGGTGATCGCAATCTGGGAGGCCACCACCGCGATAGAGAGCGGACGCGATGGCCTGACGCCCTGCTCTTTAGCAACTTCAGCGATAACCGGCAGCGTGGAAAAAGCGGTGTGGCCGGTGCCGGCCAGCAGCGTCATCAGATAGGTCACCAGCGGCGCCAGAAAAGTCACGTAGCGCGGATGGCGGCGCAGCAGCTTTTCCGCCAGCCCGACCAGGTAATCCATACCGCCTGCGACCTGCATGGCAGCAATRGCGGCGATAACGGCCATAATAATTTCGATCACATCAAACGGGATTGCGCCGGGCTTCATGCCGCATACCAGCGTCAATATCAGCACTCCCAGACCGCCGGCAAAGCCGATTCCGATACCGCCCAGACGGGCACCGAGCCAGATCGCCATGAATACCACTGCCAGTTCCACTGCTATCATCCGTTTCTCTCCTCAGGCTGCAGAACGTGCCCCCTGAATGTTGTAGTCGCCACATATAAAAAAAGCACGCCGTATTGTATACAGGCGTGCCCGGGACGACGTGATCGGAAACAGATTACTGTTCGTTTTCGTCGGTATAGCGTTTCGCTTTATAGGTCGGATGCATCAGGTTCTGGACGGAGAAGATATCATCCAGCTCRGCTTCGGTCAGCAGGCCGCGTTCCAGCACCACTTCACGTACGCTTTTGCCGGTTTCAGCACAGACTTTACCCACGATATCGCCGTTGTGATGGCCGATGTAGGGGTTGAGATAGGTGACAATACCGATAGAGTTGAATACGTACGCTTCGCAGACTGCTTTGTTCGCCGTAATGCCGTTAACGCATTTTTCCAGCAGGTTATAGCAGGCGTTGGTCAGGATGCTGACGGATTCAAACAGCGCCTGGCCAATCACCGGTTCCATTACGTTAAGCTGCAGCTGACCCGCCTCAGACGCCATGGTCACCGTGGTATCGTTGCCGATAACCTTAAAACAGACCTGATTCACCACTTCCGGCACCACCGGATTGACTTTGGCTGGCATGATCGAGGAGCCCGCCTGCAGTTCCGGCAGGTTGATTTCGTTCAGGCCGGCGCGCGGACCGGAAGAGAGCAGACGCAGGTCGTTGCAGATTTTTGACAGCTTCACCGCCAGACGCTTCAGCGCTGAATGCACCATCACGTAGGCGCCGCAGTCGGACGTTGCTTCAATCAGATCTTCCGCCGGCACCACCGGCAGATTACTGACTTCTGCCAGGCGCTGCACGGCCAGCTGCTGATAGCCATCCGGCGTATTAAGGCGCGTACCGATTGCGGTTGCGCCAAGGTTCACTTCCAGCAACAGCTCGGCGGTGCGCAGAATATTGCGGGTCTCTTCATTCAGCAGCACGTTAAACGCGTGGAACTCCTGGCCCAGCGACATCGGCACCGCATCCTGCAGCTGGGTGCGGCCCATCTTCAGAATGTTTTCAAACTCCACGGCTTTGCGCTGGAAGCCTTCGCTCAGCTGGGCAATCGCATCCAGCAGCTTGAGAATAGAGGCGTAAACCGCAATCCGGAAGCCGGTCGGGTAGGCATCATTGGTTGACTGGCATTTGTTAACGTGGTCGTTGGGGTTGAGATACTGATACTCACCTTTCTGGTGACCCATCAGCTCCAGGCCGATGTTTGCCAGCACTTCGTTGGTATTCATGTTCACCGAGGTGCCGGCGCCGCCCTGGTAAACATCTACCGGGAACTGATCCATGCATTTGCCGTTGTTCAGCACCTCATCGCAGGCCTGAATAATGGTATTCGCAATGTTGCGCGGGATCGTCTGCAGCTCTTTGTTAGCCAGCGCGGCTGCTTTTTTAACCATCACCATGCCGCGGACAAATTCAGGAATGTCGCTGATTTTGCTGCTACTGATATAGAAATTTTCAATCGCACGCAGAGTATGAACACCGTAGTAAGCATCCGCCGGCACTTCGCGCATGCCTAACAGGTCTTCTTCGATACGAATGTTGTTCGCCATGATTACCTTCTTATTATTGCTGCTCTGATACCGCCACGCATCCGGCATGGATGGAGAGCGAATAACACGCAGGTGAAGCAATTATATTGTCGTGGAATACCAGTGCCGACATTTTATCCATCTTCGGACTGGCGGGCACGATCATATTCTGTCACGGCAGAAATGCTCGTACACAGATCACTTTACGGACATTTGCCCGGCAAGTGGTAATAACGATATGTGATGTATCTCTCACTTTTATGTCAAAAGGAATTATTTGGCCGGTGCGGTTGAAATCCACCGCGCGGGTGCCCATCTCACCACCTATGATCGTTACGATCGCTCTGTTTCTGCCGCCTGGCCTGTCGCGAGGCGGCCCAACTCACAGGAGACACCAGTGCGCTGGTTACCGTTTTTACTCTTTTTTGTCCTGGCGTGGATTGAGATCACGCTGTTTATCCAGGTGGCACATGCGCTGGGCGTGCTGCTGACGATGCTGCTGGTAATTTTTACCTCCTGTATCGGTGTGTCGCTGGTGAAAAATCAGGGCATGAAAAACTTTATGCTGATGCAGGAGAAGCTTGCGCGTAACGAAAGCCCGGCAGCGGAGATGATTAAAAGCGTCTCGCTGATCATCGCCGGTGTGCTGCTGCTGCTGCCCGGCTTCTTTACCGATTTTCTCGGCCTGCTGCTGCTGCTGCCGCCAGTGCAAAAGCTCCTGACGCTGAGGCTGATGCCGCATCTGCGCGTCTGGCGCGGTCCGGGGCAGGGACCCGACAGCGGCGTAACAATGGATGGTGAATTTGAGCGTAAAGATCAGGATCGCATCGGTCACGATAAAGATCGCTGAGGTAAGCGAGGCGGCGCAAGCCGCCTTATTTGTATTCTTTTTAAGCGTTTGTAGCACAAACAAAAATTTTTTTATTTTTTTCCCCTTGAAACTCTCTTGTCTGCCCCTATCTCTTCCTGCACGAGGCCGGAACCCTCAAGCCCGGCGTTCAACCCAAAAATGAATGATTGGACTTCTCAAAGGAGAGCTACCAAATGAAAATTCGTCCGTTGCACGATCGCGTTATCGTCAAGCGTAAAGAAGTTGAAGCTAAATCAGCAGGCGGTATCGTTCTGACCGGCTCTGCAGCTGGCAAATCAACCCGTGGTGAAGTTCTGGCTGTTGGCAATGGCCGCATCCTGGACAACGGCGAGATCAAGCCGCTGGACGTGAAAGTGGGTGATCTGGTGATTTTCAGCGAAGGCTACGGTGCAAAAACCGAGAAAATCGACAACGAAGAAGTTCTGATCATCTCTGAAAGCGACATCCTGGCGATTGTCGAAGCGTAATTTACGCGTAATTCACTGAACGAAACGAATTTAAGGGAAATTTGAAATGGCAGCTAAAGACGTAAAATTCGGTAATGACGCACGCGTAAAAATGCTGCGTGGCGTGAACGTACTGGCAGATGCAGTAAAAGTTACCCTGGGCCCGAAAGGCCGTAACGTGGTTCTGGATAAATCTTTTGGTGCACCGACCATCACTAAAGATGGTGTTTCTGTTGCGCGTGAAATCGAGCTGGAAGATAAGTTCGAGAACATGGGTGCGCAGATGGTGAAAGAAGTCGCGTCTAAAGCAAACGATGCAGCAGGCGACGGCACCACCACCGCAACCGTACTGGCACAGTCTATCGTTAACGAAGGCCTGAAAGCCGTTGCGGCCGGCATGAACCCGATGGATCTGAAGCGCGGTATCGATAAAGCCGTTGTCGCTGCTGTTGAGCAGCTGAAAGCGCTGTCTGTACCTTGCCAGGACACCCGCGCAATCGCGCAGGTAGGTACTATTTCTGCTAACTCCGATGAGAGCGTTGGTACCCTGATCGCCCAGGCGATGGAAAAAGTGGGTAAAGAAGGCGTTATCACCGTTGAAGAAGGCACCGGTCTGCAGGACGAGCTGGACGTAGTGGAAGGTATGCAGTTCGATCGCGGCTACCTCTCTCCTTACTTCATCAACAAGCCAGAAACCGGCGCAGTTGAGCTGGAAAGCCCGTTCATTCTGCTGGCTGACAAGAAAATCTCCAACATTCGTGAAATGCTGCCAGTACTGGAAGCCGTTGCGAAAGCGGGCAAACCACTGCTGATCATCGCGGAAGATGTGGAAGGTGAAGCACTGGCAACGCTGGTGGTGAACACCATGCGCGGTATCGTGAAAGTGGCTGCGGTTAAAGCGCCAGGCTTTGGCGACCGTCGTAAAGCGATGCTGCAGGATATCGCTATCCTGACCGGCGGTACCGTGATCTCTGAAGAGATCGGTATGGAGCTGGAGAAATCCACGCTGGAAGATCTGGGTCAGGCCAAGCGTGTCGTGATCAACAAAGATACCACCACCATCATCGATGGTGTGGGCGATCAGGGCGCTATCTCTGGCCYCGTATCGCAGATCCGTCAGCAGATCGAAGAAGCGACCTCCGATTACGATAAAGAGAAGCTGCAGGAGCGCGTAGCGAAACTGGCAGGCGGCGTAGCCGTACTGAAYGTAGGCGCCGCTACTGAAGTGGAAATGAAAGAGAAGAAAGCCCGCGTTGAAGATGCCCTGCACGCTACCCGTGCTGCGGTAGAAGAAGGCGTGGTAGCGGGCGGCGGTGTCGCGCTGGTTCGCGTTGCGGCTCAGCTGACCGATCTGCGTGGTCAGAACGAAGATCAAAACGTCGGTATCAAAGTTGCGCTGCGCGCAATGGAAGCTCCGCTGCGTCAGATCGTTTCCAACGCCGGTGAAGAGCCTTCCGTTGTGGCAAACAACGTGAAAGCGGGCGACGGTAACTACGGTTACAACGCGCAGACCGAAGAGTACGGCAACATGATCGACTTCGGTATCCTGGACCCGACCAAAGTAACCCGTTCTGCGCTGCAGTACGCGGCCTCTGTAGCTGGTCTGATGATCACTACCGAGTGCATGGTTACCGATCTGCCTAAAGGCGACGCACCTGATTTAGGCGCGGGCGCAGGCGGTATGGGTGGCATGGGCGGTATGGGCGGCATGATGTAATTGTCCCCGACAGCGTAAGCTATCTGCGAAACCCCCGACCGGAAACGGTCGGGGGTTTTTCTTTTGCTGGCGAACAGGGTATAAGTAGGGACGCGATCTTTCGGCTTTGTGGGTTCAGGGCAATGAATGTTCAGAAAAAAAGTGCGCTTTTCTGCTACGCTGCCGCCCGACACTGATGATAATAAAATGGGGATTACAATGCGGATTAACCTCTTGCCCGGACTGGCAGCGGGCATCATGCTGCTGGCGGGTTGCAGCAGCTCAAATCAGCTGAGCGCCGCTGGCGAACGCGTCACGTTTGTCGATGAGCAGCCAGCAAGTCAATGTCAGCTTCTGGGCAACGTCACCGGCTCACAGAGCAACTGGCTGAGCGGGGCGGGCGGCGAAAATAGCGCGCTGCGCGGTGCTGCCAACGATCTGCGCAACCGGGCGGCTGAAATGGGCGGCAACGTTATTTATGGTGCCACCAGCCCGACGCAGAATCTGCTTTCTGCGTTCGCGCCGCTCGACAGCAAAATGACCGGCCAGGTTTACAAGTGTCCGTAATAGCAGAGCAGCAATAAAAAAGCCGCGAGAGCGGCTTTTTTTATTTGCAGCGGAATGTGGGGGTTACGAGCCGCTGTGGTCGCCATTAATGGCGACCCTACATAAGCACGCCGGGTGCGCATCAGTTGCGGCACGTCTGCTTGCAGGCTGCTTGCAGGGTGCGCATTCATGCGCACCGGAGAGCGAGCGTTACTCCTGACGCAGCTGAAGGTCCAGCGGGGTTTTGCTCGGCTCACCGCCAATCTCACGCGCCAGTCTGGGAACCATATAGCCGGAGACCCGGCTGAGCAGCTGACGCATCAGCGCGCGCGCTTCGGCGTCTGAAACAAAGAAGTGGGCAGCGCCCTGAACTTTGTCGAGCACGTGGAGATAGTAGGGCAGAATGCCGGCATCAAACAGCGCATTACTTAGCTCAGCCAGCGCATCCGCATTATCATTAACGCCGCGCAGCAGCACGCTCTGATTCAGCAGCGTCACGCCCGATCGCTTCAGCAGCTGCAGACGCGCGCGCAGCGCCTCATCAATCTCCTGCGCATGATTGATATGGCTTACCAGCAGCACCTGCAGGCGGGTGTCAGCCAGCAGCTGGCACAGCGTTTCCGTAATGCGCGCCGGGATCACCACTGGCAGCCGGCTGTGAATACGCAGGCGCTTCAGATGCGGGATCTGCTCCAGCGCCGCAATCAGCCAGGCCAGCTCATGATCTTTAGCCATCAGCGGATCGCCGCCGGAAAAGATAATCTCATCCAGCTCCGGGTGCGCGGCAATGTAGTCGATCGCCGCCTGCCAGTTACGCTTGTTGCCCTGATTATCCTGATAAGGAAAGTGACGGCGGAAACAGTAGCGGCAGTTTACCGCACAGCCCCCTTTGACCAGCAGCAGCGCGCGGTTTTTATACTTGTGCAGCAGGCCCGGCACCACGCTGCTCTGCTCATCGAGCGGATCGGTAGTGTAGCCCGGCGCATCGGTAAACTCCTGGCGGCTGGTCAGCACCTGCAGCAGCAGAGGGTCACCGGCATCGCCGTGACGCATGCGCTGAATGAAGGCGCGCGGCACGCGCAGGGCAAAAAGCTGGCGTGCAGCGTGGCCGGCAGCTAATTCCTGATGATGTTCGAGGCCTAAAAGTTGCAGTAATTCAGCAGGATCGGTGACAACATCAGCAAGTTGCTGCAACCAATCTTCTCTGACAGGGGAATTTAGGGTTACAATGTGTGCCATTTTTTTGGCTATTACCAGTTAATATCTACAGAGGGCCTTTATGGCGACTTATCTTAGCAACGATTTTCGTTCCGGTCTTAAAATCATGTTCGAAGGCGAACCGTATGCCATCGAATCCAGTGAATTCGTAAAACCGGGTAAAGGCCAGGCTTTCGCACGCGTTAAAATGCGTCGTCTGCTGACCGGTTCTCGCGTTGAGAAGACCTTCAAATCTACCGACTCTGCCGAAGGCGCAGACGTTCGTGATATGACGCTGCAGTACTCTTACAACGACGGTGACTTCTTCTACTTCATGCACCCTGAGTCGTTTGAACAGTACCAGGTTGAAGCCAAAGTACTGGATGACGTGACCAAGTGGCTGCAGGACAACGCAGAGTGTATCGTAACCCTGTGGAACGATAAACCGATTGCCGTTCAGCCGCCAAACTTCATCGAAGCAGAAATCACCGAAACCGATCCGGGCCTGAAAGGCGATACCGCCGGAACCGGCGGCAAGCCAGCGACCCTGTCTACCGGCGCAGTGATCAAAGTGCCACTCTTCGTTCAGATTGGCGAAGTGGTGAAAGTTGACACCCGCTCGGGTGAATACGTTTCCCGCGTAAAATAAGCACGACATCAGTACTCAATCAGGCGCATCGGTGATGCGCCTTTTTTTATGGCCGCGAAACGCGATGGCGGCGTGAATTTTTCCGGGGCGCAGCTACCAGGGTTGCAGAAGCAGACTATGCTTTAAAAGCTGTACTTTTACTGCAACCAACAAGGATATGGCTATGTTTAAGAAAAGTATTGTCGCAATTTTCTCTGTGCTGGTGCTCTCTTCGGTACTGAGCGGCTGTAACACCACGCGCGGCGTCGGTGAGGATGTCGAAGCGGGTGGTCAGGCAATTCAGCGCAGCACCCAGTAAAATCTGCCGGTGCGAAAGCTTTCGCACCGCTCTTCTTTTCCTCTGATCTGCCAGCTTCTCTTCCGCTACGCCTCGTTGTTTGCTGCTTCTGTTCCGGGTAGACTTCCACCCCTTATTTGTATGAGGAGTCATCACCATGAGCGAAACGGCAAGCTGGCAGCCGAGCGCACCCATTGCCAATTTGTTGAAACGCGCCGCGATTCTGGRGGAAATCAGGCGTTTCTTTGCCGATCGCGGCGTGCTGGAAGTGGATACCCCGGCGATGAGCCAGGCCACCATTACCGATATCCATCTGGTGCCGTTTCAGACGCGTTTTGTCGGACCCGGCGCCAGCGAAGGCCGCGATCTCTGGCTGATGACCAGCCCGGAATACCATATGAAACGGCTGCTGGCCGCTGGCAGCGGGCCGATCTACCAGATGGGTCGCTGCTTCCGTAATGAAGAGGCGGGGCGTCATCACAATCCTGAATTCACCATGCTGGAGTGGTACCGCCCGCACTACGATATGTATCGCCTGATGAACGAGGTGGACGATCTGCTGCAGCAGGTGCTGGAGTGCGACACTGCAGAATCCCTTTCCTATCAGCAGGCGTTTATCCGTCATCTGGAGATTGATCCGCTCTCTGCGGATAAAACGCAGCTGCGCGAAGCCGCGACAAAGCTCGGCGAGGGGGAGCTGGCGCAGCGTGAAGAGGATCGCGATACGCTGCTGCAGCTGCTGTTTATGCTGGGCGTAGAGCCGAAAATTGGCAACGACAAACCCTGCTTTGTCTATCACTTCCCGGCAAGTCAGGCTGCGCTGGCGGAGATCAGCACGGAAGATCATCGCGTTGCTGAACGCTTCGAGGTCTATTACAAAGGGGTTGAGCTGGCGAACGGTTTTCGCGAGCTGACCGACAGCCGTGAGCAGCGTCAGCGTTTTGAACAGGATAACCGTCGTCGTGCGGCGCGCGGGCTGCCGCAGCATCCGATTGACCACTATCTGCTGGATGCGCTGGCGCATGGTATGCCAGCCTGTTCCGGCGTGGCGCTGGGCGTGGATCGCCTGATTATGCTGGCGCTGAAAGCCAGCGCGCTGAGCGATGTGATCGCGTTTCCGGTCGACAGAAGCTGAGAACGTCAGGTTAAGCGCGGCGCCGGCTGGCGCCGCGGCTTACTGGGCGGTGGTGACGGGGGCGGCAGCTTCCGGAAACTCCTGGATCGTAACCGGCAGCGTCATTTTTTGCTCATTGCGCAGCACCTGCACATCAATCACTGAACCGGGGCGGATCTCCGCCACCTGATCCATCGTCTCCTGCGCGGAGAGCGCAGGCTTGCCATTAACCTGCAGCAGCACATCGTTGGCCTGGATCCCGGCGCTATCGGCCGGACCGCCCGGCGCGACGCTGTTAACAATAATACCCTGTACGCGATCGAGATTGCTGCCCTGGCCGTGCAGCGGCGGCAGTTCACGTCCGGTAATGCCGATATAGCCGCGGATCACCCGCCCGTCGCGGATCAGCTTATCCATGATTTTGGCCGCCAGCGCGGTAGGAATAGCGAAGCCGATGCCTTCCGGTGTTTCTCCGTCGTTGCTTTTATCAAAGGTCAGCGTGTTGATACCCATCAGCTCGCCCAGCGAATTGATCAGCGCGCCGCCTGAATTGCCCTGATTAATTGAGGCATCGGTCTGGAGAAAATTTTGCCGGCCGGAAGAGCTCAGGCCGACGCGCCCGGTCGCGCTGATAATGCCCTGTGTGACCGTCTGCCCAAGGTTATAAGGGTTACCAATCGCCATCACGACGTCACCAATGTGCGCCAGCCGCGCAGGGTTAATGGGGATAACCGGCAGGCCTGAGGCGCTGATTTTGAGCACGGCTAAATCGGTCATGGCGTCGGAGCCCACCAGGGTCGCTTCAAAAAAGCGGCCATCCTGCAGCGCCACGATGATCTGATCGGCGTTATTGATAACGTGTTTGTTGGTAAGGATGTACCCTTTCGCGTTCATGATCACACCCGAGCCGAGCGTGGTGATACCGCGATTATTGTTACCGTGGGCGCTGCGGTTGTAGACATTGACTACGGCGGGCACGGCGCGGCGCACCCCCGGATTAAAACTGAAAGGGGTTTCGTCAGCGCTGCTTTCATGATCAAAAGTGACGTCGCTGCCCATCCGCAGCGCCGGGATCGCAACAAGCAGCAAGCCTGCTACGATCAGGCCCATCACCACTGCACGCAAAAGTTTAAGAAACATGGTGTTATTTCAAGCCAGGTGAGATCGCAGGGCAGAATAACATGAGAAAGGCGGACACACACCTGCTTGTCCGCCTGTCGGGGGGATTATCTCAGCAGCAGGTAGATACTCTCGTCGCCGCGTACCACATTCAGCGCCAGCACCGGCGGTTTGCCCTCCAGCACTTTACGCATCTCGGCAAGGCTCTGCACCCGGGTACGGTTTACGCCCACAATCACATCATCTTTCTGCAGACCGACCTGCTCAGCCGGCGTGCCTTTTTCGATGGCGTCGACTTTAATGCCTTTATCGCCTGTTTTGGTGGTGCCGTCGCTCAGCTGCGCGCCCTGCAAAGCAGGAGACATCAGCTGCGCGCTGGCGGTGCTCTGCGCGCTCTGCTCCAGCGTAACGGTCACGCTGACCGGCTTACCGTCGCGCAGCAGACCGATTTTCACCTGCTGGCCTGGCGGCGTGGTGCCTACTTTAACGCGCAGCTCGGCGAAGCTGGCGATCGGCTTATCGTTGATAGAGGTGATGATATCGCCCGATTTTATCCCCGCTTTCTCCGCGGCCGATTTTGGCAACACTTCAGAGACAAATGCGCCGCGCTGCGCGTCAACGTTGAACGCTTTCGCAATATCCGCCGTCATTTCGGTGCCTTTGATACCCAGCTGACCGCGCTTCACTTCGCCGAACTGAATCAGCTGCTGCGCCAGGTTAATCGCCATATCACTGGGGATGGCAAAGCCGATACCAATATTGCCGCCGCTTGATGCCAGAATCGCGGTATTAATACCGATAAGCTCACCGTTCAGGTTGACCAGCGCGCCGCCGGAGTTACCGCGGTTAATCGCCGCATCCGTCTGAATAAAGTTCTCCAGTCCTTCAAGATTAAGACCGCTGCGGCCGAGTGCCGAGATGATCCCGGAGGTGGCCGTCTGACCCAGACCAAACGGGTTACCGATGGCTACCGCAAAGTCGCCGACTTTCAGCGCATCAGAATCGGCGATTTTCACCTGCGTCAGGTTCTTAGCCCCTTCAACCTGAATCAGAGCGATATCTGTCTGCTCGTCGTGGCCAATCAGTTTGGCATCATATTCGTTGCCGTCGCTGAGCTGGACGCTGATTTTGTCCGCACCGTTTACGACGTGGTTGTTCGTCAGAATGTAGCCTTTTGCCGCARCAATAATGACGCCTGAACCCAGGCCTTCAAACGGCTGGGGCTGTGACTGACCGGGCGCCTGGCCGAAAAAACGCTTCAGCGGTTCCGGGATCTCCTGCGCCTGCTGACCACTGTCGCTGCCCTCAACGTGTACGCTGACCACCGCCGGCAGCACTTTCTCCAGCATCGGTGCCAGGCTTGGCAGCGCCTGCCCCTGAATCTGTGCCGGAAGCGCGGCCATCGCGCCTGACGTTGCGGCCAGGCTCATGCTGATACTCAGCGCCAGTGCGCTTAATAGTTTTGTTTGTTTTTTCATGGGTTATCAGGCTCTCGCTGCGAATAGGGGAGTACAGAAAGTGTGACAATCGTTTACTGCAAGTGTTCGAAACAAAAAGGGCACCGCATGAGGCGGTGCCCTGAAAAGATTAACTGCGGGGCGGGGTAGCGCGATCGCTGCCGCGCAGTAACCCGGAAGCGCCTTCAGAGTAGTCGCGCGGGATCTGCACCGGCACCTGATCGTTATCCGCTTCCGCTTCCGTCAGCTGATAGGCGAACGGATTTTTTTCACCCGGCAGATTAGGCAGCAGATCGTTGGATCCTTTTGCCATGTGCTGATAAAGCTGGCGGTAATCGCGCGCCATATTGTCCAGCAGCTCTGCGCTCTGGGCAAAATGGTTGGTGAGCTCTTCGCGATAATCTGCCAGCTCCGCTTTTGATTTTTCCAGTTCATACTGCATGCTGCGCTGTTCGCGCAATTTTTTGTTGCCAAAACGCATAGCGACTGCGCCGACAATAATGCCAATCACTAAACCAATCAGCCCGTATTCCCAGGTCATAATAACTCCCGTGTAATTTCCGTTGCTTCGTAGGGCATTGCTTCAACTTCAACTTCAGCTTCACTATAAGTCACTATACCCGTTAATCTGCAGGAAGTGGAACTATCGGACTGTATCGCTTAGTGTAGAGCGGCCTAATTTTCAGCAACCGACACGTGAATCGGACTTTTCAGGGATTCTGAGAGAACCATGCAAACCTCATCTCCGCTTGCGCGCTATGAGCAGGCGCTGTCGCAGGGCGAGTTCCGCCCGGACGACGTACAACGTGAAGCTATAACCCGCTTAGACGCTATCCAGCAAGGGCTGATTGCCCGTCAGCAGCCGCGTGAAAACAGCGGTCGCGGCCTGCTGGGGCGCCTCTCCCGGCTGGTCGGTAAAGAGAAGCCAGCGCCGGAAGCACCGGTACGCGGTCTCTATATGTGGGGCGGCGTCGGCCGGGGAAAAACCTGGGTCATGGACCTGTTTTTTCAGTCAATTCCTGGCGATCGCAAACTGCGGCTGCACTTTCATCGTTTTATGCTGCGGGTACATGAAGAGCTGACGCAGCTGCAGGGACAAAGCGATCCGCTGCAGATTGTGGCTGACCGTTTTAAAGCAGAGACCGATATCCTCTGCTTTGATGAGTTTTTTGTCTCCGACATTACCGATGCCATGCTGCTGGGTACGCTGATGGAGGCACTGTTCGCACGCGGTATCGCCCTGGTCGCCACCTCCAATATTCCGCCGGACGATCTCTACCGCAACGGTCTGCAGCGCGCGCGCTTCCTGCCCGCTATTGAGCAGATTAAACAGCACTGTGAGGTGATGAACGTGGATGCCGGCATCGACTATCGCCTGCGTACGCTGACGTCAGCACATCTGTGGAACCATCCGCTTAATGACGCCACACAGGCGGAGATGACGCGCATGTTTCGTGCGCTGGCGGGCGGAGCGCCCGATGATGCGCCGGTGCTGGAGATCAATCACCGGGAGATGCCCACCCGTGGAGTACATGAAGGCGTGCTCGCCATTGATTTCCTGACGCTGTGCGGGGCGGGGCGCAGCCAGCACGACTACATTGAGCTATCGCGGCGTTTCCATAGCGTGCTGCTGTTTGATGTGCCGGTGATGATTTATAAAACTGAAGATCAGGCGCGCCGCTTTCTGGCGCTGGTGGATGAATTTTACGAACGCCACGTCAAACTGGTGGTGGCAGCGGAAACCTCGCTGTTTGAAATTTATCAGGGAACCCGGCTGAAGTTCGAGTATCAGCGCTGCCTGTCACGCCTGCAGGAGATGCAGAGCGAGGAGTATCTCCGGCTGCCGCATCTGCCGTGACGCCCGGCCAGAAATCGTGAATTTTGTCGCAAAAAGGTTCGATTTTTAAATCTGACTTCTCTATAATCTTGCGACCCCACGTTACAGCACAGCATTTCTTTTCCCGGAAAGCWGTGTGATCCGGTAACTCTACCTGAGGGGGTGGGCTTGCTGGGCGAAATGGTCGCGTGAGCCTCAATCGTTAACTTAGCGTTTGGGATTTCACCAACGTGTAACTTTTATTTGGGTAAGCTTTTCAATGAAAACTTTTACAGCTAAACCAGAAACCGTACAGCGTGACTGGTATGTTGTTGACGCAACTGGRAAAACCTTGGGTCGCCTGGCGACTGAACTGGCGCGCCGTCTGCGTGGTAAGCACAAAGCGGAATATACTCCGCACGTTGACACCGGTGATTACATCATCGTTCTGAACGCGGACAAAGTTGCTGTAACCGGCAACAAGCGTACCGACAAGATTTACTATCACCACACTGGTCACATCGGTGGTATCAAGCAGGCGACCTTCGAAGAGATGATTGCCCGCCGTCCTGAGCGTGTGATTGAAATCGCGGTTAAAGGCATGCTGCCAAAAGGCCCACTGGGTCGTGCTATGTACCGTAAACTGAAAGTTTACGCAGGCAACGAGCACAACCACGCGGCGCAGCAACCGCAAGTTCTTGACATTTAATCGGGATTATAGGCAATGGCTGAAACTCAAAACTACGGCACTGGTCGCCGCAAAAGCTCTGCCGCTCGCGTCTTTATCAAGCCGGGTAGCGGTAACATCGTAATTAACCAGCGCTCTCTGGAGCAGTACTTCGGTCGCGAGACTGCACGCATGGTCGTGCGTCAGCCGCTGGAGCTGGTTGATATGGTTGGTAAACTGGATCTGTACATCACCGTTAAAGGTGGTGGTATTTCTGGTCAGGCTGGTGCGATCCGTCACGGTATCACCCGCGCTCTGATGGAATACGACGAATCTCTGCGTGCAGAACTGCGCAAAGCGGGCTTTGTTACCCGTGATGCTCGTCAGGTTGAACGTAAGAAAGTCGGCCTGCGTAAAGCACGTCGTCGTCCTCAGTTCTCCAAGCGTTAATTGCTTACTGCTTCGGCAGTGTCAATTGGCTCAAAAAACCCGCTTCGGCGGGTTTTTTATTGGCTGTTATCCCGGTAAAGCAGTGTAAAAACGCGAGCTTTCCCGGCTATTTGCCCGCAAATGCGCAACCCCGCCCCACAAGCTGCTTAAAATCTGGTAAACTCACTGACACTTTGCGCCCGCGAGCCGCGGCCTGAACTGACGCTCCGCTCCGGACATGAGCCGGATATCAGCGCTGCCCGGCAGTGTGCGAGTCTGATGATCGGGTGAGTCGCCGTGTGGTTGGCTATTCGCAGTATATTTTTGTGAACAAACTTGGAGGTTTTCATGGCTGTCGCTGCCAACAAACGTTCGGTAATGACGCTGTTTTCTGGTCCGACTGACATTTTCAGCCATCAGGTACGTATCGTACTGGCTGAAAAGGGCGTCAGCGTGGAGATCGAGCAGGTTGAACCAGATAATCTGCCGCAGGATCTGATTGACCTCAACCCGTATCGCACCGTACCTACGCTGGTTGACCGTGAACTGACGCTGTATGAATCACGCATCATCATGGAGTACCTGGATGAGCGTTTCCCGCATCCTCCGCTGATGCCGGTTTACCCGGTTGCGCGTGGTGAAAGCCGCCTGATGATGCACCGCATCGAGCAGGACTGGTATAGCCTGCTGCGTACCATCGAAACCACCAGCGGCGCTGAGGCAGATGCCGCGCGCAAACAGCTGCGTGAAGAGCTGCTGGCGATTGCGCCGCTGTTTGCGCGCACGCCGTTCTTTATGAGCGAAGAGTTCAGCCTGGTGGATTGCTACCTGGCGCCGCTGCTGTGGCGTCTGCCGCAGATGGGCGTTGATCTGAGCGGTGCCGGCTCGAAAGAGCTGAAAGGTTATATGACACGCGTATTTGAACGCGACTCCTTCCTCGCCTCACTGACGGAAGCTGAGCGGGAAATGCGCCTGCAGGCTCGGGGCTAAGTATGGAAATGTCGCAACTCACCGCGCGTCGCCCCTATCTGCTGCGGGCATTTTACGACTGGCTGCTGGATAATCAGCTGACGCCGCATCTGGTGGTGGATATCAATTTGCCTGGCGTACAGGTCCCGCTGGAGTATGCGCGCGACGGACAGATCGTGCTGAATATTGCGCCGCGTGCGGTAGGCAATCTCGATCTCTCCAATGACGAAGTGCGCTTCAACGCGCGCTTTGGCGGCGTGCCGCGTCAGGTTTCTGTGCCGATGGCTGCTGTAATGGCAATCTACGCGCGTGAAAATGGTGCGGGCACCATGTTCGAACCGGAGCCGGTCTACGATCAGGCGATGGACGATCAGGAAGCGGGTCAGGAAGAGACGGTCATGTCCGTTATCGATGGCGATCGTCCGGATGATGCTCAGGATGAGGATCATTCTCCTGATGACGAGCCACCGCCGCGCGGCGGACGTCCTTCACTGCGCGTTGTTAAGTAATCTTTTCGCGCAGAAAAAACGGGCCTGATGGCCCGTTTTTTTATGCTGTCACTCAGTAGACGTCGCGCAGATAGCGTTTTTCTTTCTTCAGCTGGTCGATATACGCTGCGGCACGTTCACCGGACAGACCGCCAGCCTGACGTACCACTTCATACAGCGCGGCGTCGACATCTTTCGCCATGCGCGATGCATCACCGCAGACGTAAAAGTATGCGCCTTCCTGCAGCCAGGCGTAGAGCTCAGCGCCTTTCTCCAGCATCCGGTTCTGAACATAAATTTTCTCTTCCTGATCGCGCGAGAAGGCGAGATCGAGGTGCGTCAGCAGACCGCTCTGCTGCCAGCCGTGCAGCTCATCACTGTAGATATAGTCATGTTCCTGATGCTGATCGCCGAAAAAGAGCCAGTTTTTGCCTTTTGCTTCCGTTGCCTGGCGCTCCTGCAGAAATGCGCGAAACGGCGCAATACCGGTACCCGGTCCGACCATGATCAGCGGTGCATTGCCATCAGCCGGTACGCGGAACGCTTTATTAGGCGAAATAAAAATAGCCGGCTTCTCGCCACGGCGTACGCGCTCTGCCAGATAAGTGGAACAGACGCCTTTACGCTCGCGTCCGCCGCTGTGATAGCGCACAGAGGCGATGGTCAGGTGCACCTGATTGGGATGCGCTTTGGCGCTGGAGGAGATGGAGTAAGCGCGGTGCTGTAGCGGCCGCAGCATCGCCACAAATTCCGGCACCGACAGGCTGCGCTTCAGCTCCAGCTGCAGCAGATCGAGGCTGTCTTTGCCCCACAGCCAGTTGGCCAGCGTATCTTTATCGTCGTGCTGCAGCACATGCAGCAGCTCCTGGTTGGCGGTGTGCTGGCCAATCCACTCAATGAGCTTGCGTGACGGCTCGGCGATCTCAAACTGATAGGTCAGCAGATCGCCCAGATTGCGATCGAAGCCCGGTACCGGTGTTTCATAGTCCGCTTTCAGCTCAGTCAGCAGCAGCGTGACCAGCGCGGCGTCGTTGACCGGAATAATCCCCAGCGCATCGCCCGCTTCATATTTCAGACCGCTACCGCTGAGATCAAATTCAAAGTGGCGGATATCTTTGGCCGACTGTTCGCCGGAGAGGCGTTTATTGGTGGTCAGCGCAGCCGCATAAGGATTCTGCTTATTGCTGCCGGGGATCACCGGCGCTTCCGGTGCGCTCTCCAGCACGGTGCCGCTGCTGCCGGCGCTGGCGGCAAACTGCGGCATCGCGCTGCCAATCCAGGCATCGGATGGCTCTTCAAAATCGATATCGCAGTCGATGCGATCCACCACGCGGCGCGCACCCAGCTGTTCAAGACGCATATCGATGAATTTACCCGCCTGGCAGAAACCGTCGTAGCCGGTATCGCCAATTGCCAGCACGGCAAAGTGCATCTGCTCCAGGCGCGGTGCGGTGCTGGCTGAAATCGCCTGCCAGAACAGCTGCGCGTTGTCAGGCATCTCAC
Organism: Pantoea sp. BRM17; assembly: GCA_002939445.1. Classification (GTDB taxonomy): domain Bacteria; phylum Pseudomonadota; class Gammaproteobacteria; order Enterobacterales; family Enterobacteriaceae; genus Pantoea. Next base: position 153,282 of record PEFU01000003.1, read on the forward strand.
CTTCACCATAGGTTGAGGTCACAATCAGCACATGACGCATGGTGGTGAAGACTTCGAGATCGACCTCACCCAGCGCCTGCACCACCGGGACCAGACCTTTGGCACGAGCCGCTTTAGCCGCGGTCTGGGCCAGCGCTTCGGCATTGCCGGTCTGGGAGCCGTACAGAATGTGCAGCTGCGTAGTTGCGCTGGCGCCAGCGGCAGGCGCCGTCTGCTTATCTTCCAGCACTAACAGGCGCGAGTGGAGACCGGCGAGAAAACCCGCCAGCCAGTATTTCTGCTCACCGTTAAACGGTGCGTCTTCAGGAATGTAAGGAATCTTCATGATACGGGTACTCAATCCRGTTAGTAATGTTCACTCTTAAGGCTCAAATGCCGGGCTGACGCGATCAGGACAGTTTTCCGACCGCAGCGGCAATTTCCGGCAGCGCCGCACGCGCAAACAGCTCTTCAAAGTCCGGCAGGTGGCCCAGCACCTCGCGATGGCGCGCATCCTGATAGATGATCCAGCCATAGGTCGCCAGGCTATCCATAGAGCGGATATTACGCTGCGTTAATGCCGCTTTGTAATCAGCCATGCGTTTTGCCGCGATCAGGCTTGCCAGCTCATCATCGCTGTAGCTCTCAATTGCCGCGCGGGCGTGCCGCTGCAGCTTACTGACCAGCGCAAAATCCTCGGTCATCAGCAGATTGCGTACCGCTTTTTCAACCGCCGGATCTTCCACTGCGGTGCCTTTCGGCAGCTTGCCCAGCGCCAGCTGCTGCGCAAAGCTCAGCACGGTGTAGTTGTTAAGCAGGATAAACATCTCCTGCGTATCAGTCGCACCGTAGGCGGGTACGGCCCCGTCAGCAATGGTTTTGCCGCTGCGCCACGCCGCTTTAAATTTGGCTACCTGGTGCGCAGCCAGCGAGGTTGAAAGCTCTTCCAGCAGATCTTTGCGCGATTTTGCTTTCAGGATCTCACCACCATCCTGGTAGAGCAGCAGCGAACGCGGCATAACATACACAAAGTGCTGACATTCGCTCTCCCAGTTCGCCAGCAGCCAGGCGGCGCGTGGCGAGCGGGTCGCTTCCAGATGCCAGTTCAGCATGGTCAGTACCGCCTGCTTATGCACGCGCGCCATCTCGTTATCATCCGCAATGGAACCAAAGAGTACGGAGTCTCCCGCCGCATGGCCGGCAAGGTTGCCGTACGGGTCATACTGATAAGCGAAGCCGCCACTCATGCCGTTGCCAAAGCCTTTGCCAAAGGTGCCGAGGTTAAGGATGGCGCCGTTGGTCATATATTCACAGCAGAAATCGCCCACGCCTTCCACCACGGCGGTGGCGCCGGAGTTACGTACCGCGAAGCGATCGCCCGCCTGGCCCTGCACAAACAGCCGGCCGCCGGTGGCACCAAACAGCGCAAAGTTGCCGATCAGCACGTTGCCATCGCTATCCTGTGCGCCGCCGCCTGGTGACATCACCACCAGCTCACCGCCGCACTGACCTTTGCCTACGCCATCGTTACAGGTGCCGTAGTGCTGCATCAGCATGCCGTCGTTACAGAACGCCCCGAATGATTGTCCGGCTGCGCCCTGGGTATGGATTTGCACCGTACGTGGCGCCAGGTAGTGGCGCCCGCGATCGTCCTTCAGCACCGCCGGCAGCAGGAGGCGCTGCTCAGCCGGTAGCGTATGGTTCAGCAGGCGCTCGATATCGATAGCCAGCTGTCCGCCAACGCTTTTATTGCGGTTATTCAGCGTCACGCCGTTGCCCAGAGTAACCTCACGGCCCGCCTGCTCAACCAGCTGCGCCGTCACTTCCGTTACCCAGCCGTCGTCGAGCGTAAAATCTTTTTCCAGATAGACCGGATGCGCGATTTTCTGTTCCGGTACTACCGTCAGCATGGCGCGCAGATCGAGTTTGCCCACTTCCAGCGGATGATCCATCAGGTGCAGCAGATCGGCCCGGCCGCGCGCCTCACGCAGCGAGCGCAGGCCGAGGCGGGCGAGAAACTCGCGCACTTCCTGCGCCACGTTGATGAAGTACTGCGCCAGCTGACGCGGATCGCCATCAAAGGCTTCGGCATTGGTGGTTAAGCCCGCCGGGCACTTCACGTTGCAGTTTTTCGCCATCACGCACTTCAGCATCATCAGTGCCGTGGTACCAAACTCAAAGCTATCGCCGCCCAGCAGCGCGGATTTAATCACMTCGCTGCCGGTCTGCTGCGCGCCGGAGCAGCGGAGCTGTACTTTGTCACGCAGGCCATTGGCGCACAGCGCCMGATGAACTTCAGCAATACCGATTTCTGCCACGCGGCCGGTATATTTCAGGCTGGTTACCGATGCCGCACCGGTTCCGCCGGTGTTGCCCGCCACGTTAATGACGTCGGCGCCGGCTTTGGCTACGCCCACCGCAATGGTGCCGATACCTTCTGAAGAGACCAGTTTGACAATAACGCGCACGCGCGCGGCTTTGCAGTCGTGGATCAGCTGTGCCAGATCCTCAATGGAGTAGGTGTCATGGTGAGGCGGAGGCGACACCAGCTCCACACCCGGCGTGCCGCCGCGTGCGGCAGCAATCTCTACCGTGACTTTAGGCGCCGGCAGCTGACCGCCTTCGCCAGGTTTTGCACCCTGACCAATTTTGATCTCCAGCTCTTCCAGCATCGGATCGGCCAGGTAGGCCGCCCAGACACCAAAACGTCCTGAAGCCAGCTGTTTAATGCGCGAGGCGCGGATGGTGCCGTGACGCGAATAGTGCTCGCCGCCTTCACCGCAGTTACTCATGCCGCCCACCATATTGGTGCCGTGCGCGACGGCTTCATGCGCAGGCGCAACCAGCGCTCCGTGGCTCATTGCACCGGAAGCGAAGGTGCGGGWGATTTCGTGTGCCGGCTGAATCTCCTCCAGCGGCAGCGAAGGCTGCGCCGTGAATATTTTTGCCAGGTACTCTGCGGCCTTACCATAGGCGGTAATGCGCAGCACGCTCTCTTCCACGCTGCTGCTCTCAATGTCATCCCGGAAGCGGGTGCTGAGCGCACGTGCCAGCGCCGCCAGACGCTCCTGCTCCGGTTTCAGACCGGCAATCGCGTCGATCAGGCGCAGTTCAAACTGGTTCAGGCTGCCCGCCACCGTCTGACACTGCAGGCCACGGATGGCGAAACCATTGTTCACCAGCGAATAGCGGCCCAGCTTGCGGCCAAACTCCGCTTCACTGTCAACGTGGGTCAGATCGCAGGGCAGGGCAAGAATGTCACGCAGCGCTGCCGGACGGCGTTTGCGCTCGGCATGCATCAGGCTGGAGAACTGACGGTAATCCGGCGTAATGGCAAAGGTATCGATGACCGCATTCGGGATCCGTTCAAAGCTGCTCTCTTTGAATGCGTCCGCTTTAATACCAAACGCGTTTTCCAGCCTGGCGAGCGTCATCAGACGGATAAAGTTATCCTCTTCGCGCGCCTTATCGGCAAAGCGGATCGGCTGTTCAGTCATATCGATAAAGGTTCGCACGGCGATGGTGCCGTAGGAGTGACCGGCACCTTCCGCACGCTCTTTGAACAGGCCAAGCAGCGGCACTTCCGCTTCACCCTGGATTTTCAGCGCGCTTTGATGCCAGTCTACTGCCATCTGGGCGATCGCCGGGAAGCCTGCGCCACCCACCGGGGTTTTGATATTCGGAAAATATTTTTTCAGCACCGGATCTTCAGTATCGAGAAAATTAGGCTCAAAAAACTCACCGCAGCTGTAGCTCTCGACGGTGCAGAGGCCCACTTTACCCATGGTCTTCATCAGCGCTTTCTCAGCGGCTTTGGCATAGCGCCTGAACGCCTTATTACCCTCTTCGCCTTCACCAAATTTCTCTTCTGCGCGCATCTGTACGCCCAGCGGATAGACGGCGGAAGCACCGAAGCCGAGCGTGGCAGCGATATGGTGCGACGAGATGCTCTGACCGCTCTCAACCACCAGAGAGACATCCAGACGCAGCCCTTCCTGCACCAGACGCTGGTTAATGGCGGAGATCACCAGCAGCATCGGCATGGCGGCATGCGTGGTTGATACGTGACGATCGGTGATCACGGCAATGCCGCCCTGCGTACGGGCGAAATCCACCACCTGCTGAGCCAGATTATCTATCGCTTTTTCCAGCGCGCTGGCATTAGCGGCGCGGCTGACGATATCTTTGCCGGTCACCGGCTCATAGAGCATTTCAAAGCGCGCGTAAGGTGCCACGTTCTGCTCGCGCAGGCGCAGCATATCAAGGTGGGTCAGGATCGGACTGGGAACAATAATCTGCTGCCCTTTGCTACGGCCAAGATGGGGTTTTGCGCCCAGCGCCACGCGCAGCGTCATGCCGTCAGCTTCACGGATAGAGTCGAGCGGCGGGTTGGTCACCTGCGCAAAGCGCTGCGAAAAGTAGTGCGCCATGCCGCCTTCATGATCGGAAAGGCCGTTGATGGCGTTGCCGTAACCCATTGCGGAGATCTTCTCCGCACCGGTCTGCAGCATCGGATCCATCATGAACTTGAAGCTTTCCTGGTTGTAGTAGTAGGCGACAAAACGCTGGTAGGTTTTGAGATCGCCGCGATAGCSCAGCGGAGAGCCAAGCTTCTCGGCCGGAATTTCCGGCAGCTCATGCAGCTCGACGCGCGCCGCCTGCAGCAGGGCACGATAATCTTTTGCGGCCGCCAGTTTTTCCAGCGCTTCGGTCGTGGTATAGGCGCGCTTCTCTTTGTGATCGTAATAGAGCATACCGCCCGCTTCGATGCGGCCGCGACGCAGTACGCTTTCTGGCGGAAAGGCAATCTGGCCCGCTTCTGACATGGCACCGATATAGTCGGCAGTTTCCACTGAACGCAGCGGACGCAGGCCCAGGCGATCCAGACGGGCACCGATGACCTCGCCGTTGCCGAAAATCAGCGCGGCCGGACCATCATTTTTCTCTTCATACAGCGAAAAGTACTCCAGCATCGCACGCACGTCAGCGGAGAGTGAACTGTCGTTCTCCCACGCCGGGGGCATCATGGAGACCACGGCGGTGATCAGGTCGAGATCGTCTTCCATCAGGCGGCTGTGGATGCTCTGGTCAAGACGCGAGCTGTCAGACTGGCCTTTAGGGCGGACAATTTTTTTACCGCGCGCCAGCATCAGCGCCGCTTCAGCAATGCGGTTTTTACGATCGGTATTCAGCTCGCCGTTATGCGCCATCAGGCGGAACGGCTGTGCCATAGTGGTATGGGGATCGGTATTGGTCGAGAAGCGGGTATGGAAAAAGAGTCCGCGCACCTGGTGATCGCTGTCGGTGAGGTCTTTAAAGTAAGGGATCACTTCATTCGAGTTCAGACGCGCTTTAAACACCTGCGTGCGGGAAGAGAGTGAGAGCGGATAGAGGCCGCCAAACTCACTTTCGGTGAACGCGCGCGCTTCGATATCCAGCAGCGCCCGGTAGATCTGACGTTCGAAGTCAGTCTGATTCGTCAGCGCAGGCGGAGCGGCAAACACCCACTGCACAATCGGCAGCTGAAACGCCACGGCGGCAGGGCGGGTTACGCTATTATCCAGCGGCATATCGCGCTTCAGCAGCACCGGGAAATTCCATGCGGCCAGCGTCTCTTCAACCAGACGTTCGGCATTAGCCCGCAGCGCGGCATCTTTCGGGACAAAAAAGTTGCCTACGCCAAACTGGCCAGCTTCCAGCGCCTGGCCGGTTAATTTACGGAAAAAGTTAAGCGAGAGATCGACGTTAACGCCGGCACCATCACCGACACCCTCTGCGGACATCCCGCCGCGATGCGGCACGGTGCAGAGTGCGCTGTGCGCCATCTGCAGAATGTCATGTGTCTGCTCGCCGTCCTTGCGGGTAATAAAACCTACACCACAGCTATCGCTGCCTGCGGCCGGGTCGTACAAACCATAGGAATGAGGTTTTTGCGTGGACATTGAGAGTCTCCTTAAACTGCTTTAGACATTGCCTGTTCTGTTTCAGGCACAGAGCGCTGACGCGTGCTGTTTCACTGGTTTTTTCCGCGCTGTACGCGGGCGTCGCCACACCGAGCAATGACTCTCAGGATCCGGGTATAACGTCCTTGATGAGTTGCTCTTCAATCCGGTCTCTAACGGGAGATAACTTGCATCCAGAGGGAGTCTTCTTGCTGCATAGATATGTCGAGACACAGTCCCGACTGGAAAGCATCCAGCGGAATTTCAACTTATCGGGAAAGCGCACAGAGGTCAAATAGAGAGCGCTGAGCCCTATATCTGCAGAAAAAAGAGGTTAACCTTATGAATTTTATGTTTTTTAACAGTAAATTTATGTCAATAAGCGCCGATTTAAACCCCTGCTAAGTGTGAGCRGTCTCACTATCTGCAGGCGGCGATATTACTTTACCCTGCTGGCAGTGCTGCTTATAGCAGCATAAAATATCGTAGCTGTGCAGACCGGCATGTCATGTATCTGTTTTTCTTATGGCGTCTGTTTTGAATTAAATATAGGTCTGTATAAGCAAAACTAATCAGAAGGTAACTGAGTAAAATTTCGTTAAATGTGAATCAGTATGCAATAAGGAGGGGTGGCAGTATGCTGAGAAATCAGCTGCCACAGGCGAAAGAGAGCAATAAGGTCTGACGCTTAGCTGCGCGCAGACGGCCTTTCAGATTATTCACCTGTGCAAATTAGTCAAGTGCTTTACTCAGCGCGCGCCAGATAACGTTCAAGCCGGGCGCGGATGCACTATGATGGGGCGTCAGGTGGGCGCAATATCCCGGTCAGCCCGGGCAGACGCAGGCTAATTACGTTATGATGGCGCCATTCGTTCAGGGGATCTGCCATGAAACAAATTCGTCTGTTAGCTCAATATTATGTCGACCTGATGGTCAAACTCGGTCTGGTGCGCTTTTCACTGCTGCTGGCGTCGGCGCTGGTGGTGCTGGCGATGATTGTCCAGATGGCGGTCACTATGGTACTGCGCGGGCACGTGGAAAGTATCGACGTGGTGCGCTCGGTCTTCTTTGGTCTGCTGATTACGCCCTGGGCGGTCTATTTCCTGTCAGTCGTGGTCGATCAGCTGGAGGAGTCGCGTCAGCGGCTAACGAAGCTGGTTGATAAGCTGGAAGAGATGCGCACGCGCGATCTCGAGCTTAATCAGCAGATGAAACAGACCATCACGCAGCTGAATCAGGAGATCAGCGATCGCATCAGCGCAGAAGAGGCGCGTAAACAGGTGATGGATAAGCTGCGTGAAGAGATGGCGCGCCGCGAGCAGGCGCAGATTGAGCTGGAGCAGCAATCCTCTTTCCTGCGCTCATTTCTGGATGCATCGCCCGATCTGGTCTTCTACCGTAATATCGACAAACAGTTCTCCGGCTGCAACCGCGCCATGGAGCTGCTGACCGGCCTAAGTGAAAAACAGCTGATCGGACTGACGCCGCGCGATATTTATGATGATGAGGCAGCGACCAAGGTACTGGAAACAGACGAAAAGGTGTTTCGCCATAACGTATCGCTCACCTATGAGCAGTGGCTGCAGTATCCGGACGGGCGCAAAGCCTGTTTTGAAATCCGTAAAGTACCCTATTACGATCGGGTGGGCAAGCGCAGCGGCCTGATGGGATTCGGACGCGATATCACGGAGCGTAAGCGCTATCAGGATGCGCTGGAGAACGCCAGCCGGGAGAAAACCACCTTTATTTCAACGATCAGCCACGAGCTGCGCACGCCGCTGAACGGCATCGTGGGTCTGAGCCGTATTCTGCTGGATACCGAGCTCAGCCAGGAGCAGCTGAAGTACCTGAAAACGATTCACGTCTCAGCCATTACGCTGGGCAATATCTTTAACGATGTGATCGAAGTGGATAAAATCGAGCGGCGCAAAGTTCAGCTGGATAACCAGCCGCTTGATTTCACCGGTTTCCTTGCCGATCTCGAAAACTTATCCGGCCTGCTGGCCCAGCCGAAAGATCTGAAGTTTGTTATGCAGCCCGCGCTGCCGCTGCCGCATAAAATTCTGGCTGACGGCACGCGCTTACGGCAGATCCTGTGGAACCTGATTGGAAACGCCGTGAAATTCACCCGCGAGGGAGAGATTGTCGTGCGGGTCGCGTACAGCGCGAATGAAACGCTGCGCTTTGAAGTGCAGGATTCAGGAATGGGTATTCCGCAGGAGGAGCAGGACAAAATCTTTGCCATGTATTATCAGGTTAAAGATCAGCACGGCGGCAAACCCGCGACCGGTACCGGTATCGGGCTGGCGGTATCGCGCCGCCTGGCGCAGGCGATGGGCGGAGATATCACCGTCAGCAGCGCGCCGGGTAAAGGCTCCTGCTTTGTGGTTGAGATTAACGCGCCGCGCGTGGCTGACGAAGTGGAAGATACCGGCCTGGATGACAGCCTGCCGCTGCCGGCGCTGCACGTACTGCTGGTGGAAGATATTGAACTGAATGTGATTGTCGCCCGCTCGGTGCTGGAAAAGCTCGGATGCAGCGTTGAGGTCGCCATGAATGGCCATGACGCGCTAAGCCTGTTTGATCCGCAGGAGTTTGACCTGGTGCTGCTGGATATTCAGCTGCCGGATATGACCGGACTGGACGTTGCGCGCGCTATCCATCAGCAGCATAAGGGCGTGCAGCTGCCGCCGCTGGTCGCGCTGACGGCCAACGTACTTAAAGATAAAAAAGAGTATCTCGATGCCGGAATGGATGAAGTACTCAGTAAACCGCTGGCGGTACCGGCGCTGACGGCAGTGATCAAAAAATTCTGGGATTATCAGGGCGAGGAAGAAGAGACAGATATGCCTGTCGCGGATACGCAGTCGCGCATGCTGCTGGATGTGGCGATGCTGGAGCAGTATATCGAGCTGGTCGGGCCTGGCCTGATTACACAGAGCCTGACAATGTTTGAACAGATGATGCCTGGTTATCTTGATGTGCTTGATTCCAATATGATGGCGCGCGATCAAAAAGGCATTGCCGAAGAGGGGCACAAAATTAAAGGTGCCGCGGGATCGGTAGGCTTGCTGCATCTGCAGCAGCTGGCAAAACAGATCCAGTCACCGGAACTGCCGGCCTGGTGGGACAATGTGCAGGAGTGGATCGATGAACTGAAGCAGGAGTGGCGACAGGATGTTGCCGTACTGCGTGAATGGGTTGCCGGGCGGGAAAATCAGAAGCGCTAAAAAAAATGACCCCGGTCGAAACCGGGGTGCGCGAATACTGCGCCAACACCAGGGAAAAAGTGACTGCTGCTGTTATGGTTAATTGAAGTAAAAAGCAGCAGTCAGGTATTGGTTAACGTTACAAAATCACCTTAGCAAATTTGGGTAATGACTCCAACTTACTGATAGTGTTTTATGTTCAGATAATGCCCGATGACCTTGTCATGCAGCTCCACCGATTTTGAGAACGACAGTGACTTCCGTCCCAGCCTTGCCAGATGTTGTCTCAGATTCAGGTTATGCCGCTCAATTCGCTGAGTGTAACGCTTGCTGATTACGTGCAGCTTTCCCTTCAGGCGGGATTCATACAGCGGCCAGCCATCCGTCATCCATACCACGACCTCAAAGGCCGACAGCAGGCTCAGAAGACGCTCCAGTGTGGCCAGAGTGCGTTCACCGAAG
>PEFU01000003.1:162973-184226 GCA_002939445.1 Pantoea sp. BRM17
CATTGTAACCGCTGGACGTGGTAATAAACCCTGCCAGATTATAGACGCCCTGCAGAGAACCGGTTTTTGCTGAGACTTTGCCATCGAGGCCCGCTTCATGGAGCCCGCCACGGTACTGCAGCGTGCCGTCGTAGCCGGCCAGTGGCAGCATAGAGATATAGTCGAGCGTGGCGTCGTTTTTAGCAATGTACTGCAGCACCTGCAGAACCCTTAGCGCCCAGCGCCTGTGCCAGGCCCGATTGCAGCAGCGCATCATCTTCAACAATCAACAATTTCATTAGTTGTTCTTGTTAATGTCCGTGTAGAGGCGGCTTTCAAAGCGAACCAGCGGAATACGCCGCGTTTTCTGATTTTCCGGGGGCACGGCATAGCCTGACAGAAACTGCACAAAGGCAACGCGCGAGGCCCTCCACGCGATCCTCCAGCGCATCACGCGCCGTAAGGATCAGCACCGGGATCGCAACGCCCTCGCGCCGCCACTGGCGCAGCAGCGAAGCGCCGTCGCGATCCGGCAGGCCAAGATCCAGCACGATCAGCGTATACTGACCGCTGCGCAATAGCGCATTACTCTCTGCGGCGCTGCTGGCGCAATCTGTTGCATGCGCAAATTCTTTGGGCGTAATATCCACCGACTGATTCTCGAGCAGCACCTGCTGCGTGCTGAGATTGAGCGTCAGATCGCCCTGTTGCAGCTGGTTATCGCTGTGACCCTGATAGCGGCGGATCAGCGCCCGAACCCGCGCCTGCAGTTCTGCCAGTGCAAAAGGCTTGATCAGATAATCATCCGCGCCGGCATCCTCTGTTCATTCGCGCAGTTCCAGCCGGTAACCCACACCGCGAACCGTTTTAATCCGATCTTTTCCCAGCTTGCGGCGCAGGTTATGTATATGTACTTCCAGCGTGTTCGATCCGGGATCGTCGTTCCAGCTATAGAGATCCTGCTGCAGCGTTTCACGATGCACATTTTGTCCGATGCGCATCAGCAGGCGCGTCAGCTACCAGTGAGGGCAGTAGCAGCGAAGCGATCGCTTCGCGGATCTCATTCTCAACCCGCTGATTGCGCGCCTGAGCCGAAAGCGTCTCATTGACAAGAAAGCTGATCTGCTCCCGGCTCTCGTGCCAGAGCCAGATCACGCTCATGACCTGACAGATAAGCAGGATCAGCGCCAGCATGATCAGTAAGCGCTGCCGCATGTGCAGCGTGTGGTCCAGACGGGAAAACAGCTGATTTATCGCGCCGGTGACGGCAACAATTTCATCCATATCCGCATACACCGGCAGGGGAGTGAGGTTGTCGGCGGAACGATGCGCCAGGCTATCCTGCAGCAGCTTAAGCGGGCGAATAATCCAGTTAATCGCCCAGAACGAGAGCAGCAGCGTCAGGCATACCATGTGTCCGCCCGCCAGCGCCTGGCCGGCACGTGACAGCATGAGCAGCTGCTCTACGGTGTGCATCAGCTGATCGATACGGCTAATCAGCATTTCACTCTGCGGCACCTGCTGCTGCTGCAGCAGTTCCAGATGCAGCCGCAGCCCGGCGAGGGGCGTACGCAGTTCATGGGCAGCATCGGCAGTAAAAAGCCGCTCCTGCTCGCTGTTTTCCGGGCTATAGCGCGAGGCGTTCTCCAGCAAATTGCGCAGCATCAGGCGCAACAGCACCGCTTCGCCCTGCTGCGGGATATCACTCCCCTCTGGCCAGCGCAGCCGCTGCTGACGCTGTAGCAGCAGCTCGTCCATCTCTGGTTTCAGCGGCTGCATGATATCCTGCAGCCACCACAGCTGCTGATAGTCCAGCGTCAGCGTACCGCGGTGCATTTGTACAATACGCAGCACAATATTCAGACCCAGTCCGCTGCCGCCGTAGCGCTGATCGCGACGGCGAAAGGCCTGGGTTAACTCCTCTGCGGCTCCGGCATCAATACCCGGCCCTTCATCCCATACTTCTGCCGTTACCTGCTGCGCATCCCGGTATAGCTTAACCTGCACACCGCTCAGGAAGTGGAAGAAGATGATGACTGGGATGACGACTGGGATGATGAAGACGACGAAGGCGTCGAAATTATCTATCAGCGTTAATCGCAGCTAAAAGCGGCCTTCGGGCCGCTTTTTTTATCTGCAGAGCTAGCCGTTGAGCTGATACGGCAGCGTACAGCGGGCAATCAGTCCGCTGCGGTCTTCACGGTTTCTAAAGCGATTGCAGAGGCGCTCGGCTGGGATGACAAATATTATCTTATCTCTGCCGCCAGCCGTACCGGCGTGAATGAACTCTGCTGGGATGTGATGAGCTTTATCATTGCTAATCCTAAAGAAGCAGAACTGGAAGAGAAGCAGCCTGAGAAGGTCGCGTTCATGTGGGATGATTACCATCGTGAAGCGCTGGAGCTCCTGAAGCATCTTGAGCGCTGTCGCGTCCTGCTGCACCTGATCGACATTGCGCCTATCGACGAAACCGATCCGGTTGAAAACGCCCGCATCATTCTTGGCGAGCTGGAAAAATATAGCGAGAAGCTCTATCAGAAGCCGCGCTGGCTGGTGTTTAACAAAACTGACCTGCTGAGTCAGGAAGAAGCTGAAAGCCGCATGGGTCTGCCGAATGCGGGTAAATCGACCTTTATTCGCGCCGTCTCTGCAGCGAAGCCAAAAGTGGCGGACTATCCGTTTACCACGCTGGTTCCCAGCCTGGGCGTTGTGCGCATGGACAGCGAAAAAAGCTTTGTCGTGGCCGATATCCCGGGGCTGATTGAAGGCGCAGCGGAAGGCGCCGGGCTGGGCATTCGCGAGGGCACCGGTGAAACGCTGGGCGATATGACGCGCCATGAGCAGAAGCTGATGGTAGCGAAAGGCGGCTGGCACGGTCTTGGTAACACGCGTTTTAAATCCTCGGTTAACCGCACCCCGCGCCAGAAAACCATGGGTACGCCAGGCGAGAAACGCGATCTGCAGCTGGAGCTGATGCTGCTGGCCGATGTCGGCATGGGCCCGGACGGCGGTGACGGCGGTGATGGCGGTGACGTCTATCTGCTGGCAGATGAAAACCTCAATACCCTGATCGATTATCGCTTTGAAAAAGCGTTCCGCGCTGAGCGCGGTCAGAATGGTCAGAGCCGCGACTGCACCGGCAAACGTGGTAAAGATGTCACCATCAAAGTGCCGGTCGGTACGCGCATAATCGATCTACCAGATTTGCATTATCCGCCGCCGGTCAGCACAGAAGACCCTGGCGGACCCGTCTGCCGCTCTCTGCAGCGACAGACGACAGTGTGACGGAGAAATAGAATGAAGTTTGTTGATGAAGCGACGATCCTTGTGGTCGCAGGCGATGGCGGCAACGGTTGCGTTAGCTTCCGCCGCGAGAAATATATTCCTAAAGGCAGAAGTGAAAGGCCCGAACAACCGCAAATATATCAGCATCGTTGCTGAGTAAGGTTGTCGTGCTGCAGACGATAATCGTCTGAACACACGAAGGAAAGGCCCCGCAGCTTTGCGGGGCTTTTTACATTCTGCCGCCGGTTATCGAATCCCCGCTAACTGAGCTGCGCGGTTTGTTGTACACTTTCTGTACATCTCATAGAAGAAGGCTGGTGGTTCGACCCGTAACGGTCGCGACTCCAACGCAAAACGTCTGGGTGTTAAGCGTTTCGGTGGTGAATCTGTTCTGGCAGGTAGCATCATCGTTCGTCAGCGTGGCACCAAGTTCCACGCCGGTACCAATGTAGGCTGTGGTCGTGACCACACCCTGTTTGCTACCACAGACGGCAAAGTTAAATTAGTGAAAATCGGCGCGCCACTGGTTTCAGGCGGAATGATCAAGGCAGAAGTTGTTGCTCACGGTCGCGGCGAAAAAATCAAGATTGTTAAGTTTCGTCGTCGTAAACACTACCGTAAGCAAGCTGGTCACCGTCAGTGGTTCACTGATGTGAAAATCACGACGATCAGCGCGTAAGAGGAGATCTGACAAATGGCACAGTGTGAATATTATCGCGCCGCCTGATTACACAGAAAGGCAAGCGCAGAAGCGGAGTTTTATATGTACGCGGTTTTCCAAAGTGGTGGTAAACAACACCGAGTAAGCGAAGGTCAGACCGTTCGCCTGGAAAAGCTGGACATCGCAACCGGCGAAACCATTGAGTTCGACCAGGTTCTGATGATTGCAAATGGCGAAGAATCATTCGTCTGTTCAGCTTTGACTCGTTTTTTGCATGGTAGGCGCTTTTACCCAGCGTGAGTTCAGGTAATCTGTTACTGATTGTACTTGAAAATTCAGGATGAGAAACGGTTGCATTCACTCTGCGCTTTTTTTCTGCAGGAGAGTGCAAAGTGCGCTTGTTTTCTGCTGGATATTTGCGTAGAATTCGCGCCCTAATAACATGCAGCGAACCCTGATAGTTGAGCGCACGCGCTGAAAGCACGGCAATCATCGGACGAATGCGTTTACCTCCGCCGCTGACAATGTAGTAGCCCAACTGGTTGATCAGTGAGACATCTGAATTCAGCTGGTCGAGGATGGTCTGGTTGACGGCCGCCATGTCCTGCGCGGTTAGTTCGTTAATTTGTTCTAGGCGCGCGAGGATCTTTAAGGATCCGAGGCTGGTCATCATCTGAAAAGCGCGCGTATAGATAAAATCACCTACCAGCACGCTGGCGGCATTACCAAACGCCGCATTCGCAGTCGCTTTGCCGCGACGCATGTCAGACTCATCCACCACATCATCATGCAGCAGCGTTGCCGTGTGGATAAATTCAATCAGTGCTGCGTTCTCATAATCCTGCAGCGCTTTCTCCTGAGCAGGCGAAGCCTCTGCCAGAATCGCTGAGGCCTGAGAAGCAGCCTCAAACAGACGCGCCGTTTTACTGTAGATCACGCGCATGTAGCYCTCTTCAGTGATGTCAGGATCGTTACAGTTCATCAGCTGCAGCACTTCGCCTTCTGCGATCACATTCACCGCTTCTGACATCGGGCGTCCGTTGCCTTCCTCAATCGCGCTGCGGATCATAGCGGCCTGCTCGGGGGTGCCATGATGCATGGCATGCAGCAGGGGCAGCGTCGGTTTCCCTTCGCTGAGATCGTCACCGGTATTTTTACCCAGCGTCTCGCCATCTGCGCTGTAGTCGAGCAAATCGTCAATTAACTGGAAAGCGGTGCCAAGGTAGCGAAAGCCGGGCGGCTCCGTCCGGGATTAAAAGTCGCGCTGCACTGACATATGCGCCAGCGCTTCAAGCGCAGTACGCCACGGACTCTCAGGCAGCAGCTGTAGCGCAGCAATCGCTTTATCCGCTTCTTCTTCAGCGCGTTTGCGCGTCCATTCCAGTGAACCCGTCTGCTGCATAGCGGCCAGCACCGGCTCCAGCAAACTTCTCCATATCCATGTAATGCGTAATCGCTGCTGTGGCAGTGAAGGGTAAAACTGGAAATTAACGGCTCTATATAGCAAAAAGGTTCCATTAATTTCCAGTAATTGTTACACCCAGGTAGCAAAATCTGGCGGGTATTCGCAAAAAGCGTGCAAACTTATGCAAACGGCGCAGGAAACGGCGGGAAAATAAAAAACGCGATTTCTGCCGGATGTACCTCAAGCGCCATAGCGATAAGCCACTCGCCTTTGGGCCAGGGGCGTGACAGCGCATTGGCGAGCGTTGAGGAGCAAAGTCCTGACGCACGTGACAGAGCCGCCAGTGAAGTACCACGTTTGCGTAGCGCTGCGATAATATCTGCRGGATGCCAATCCTCTTTCCTTGTCTGCATAACTTTCAAAGCGATGGGCGCGAACATTGAGCGTATCAGCGGCGAATAAGCCAGTCAGTATGATGGACCAGAACCAGTCACAGCAGCGTGGCTGGTTTTTTTTTATTTTTTTTCCGGGATCTTTTTCAGACTATCGGGCGATCGGATCCGCTTTTTGCGATCCAGCAGAAGCAGGGTGTCAGGATCGTAATAGCGGCTTGGCCATATGGGTGCGCATGCGGAAATCGAGAGCAACACGGCGATTTGTCACGGTGTGGAAACGCTCTCGGGTGCACAGGTTATGGCGACCGATTTACGTGCTTCGGCGAGTCTGGTACTGGCAGGCTGTATTGCTGAAGGCACTACGGTTGTTGACCGGATTTACCACATCGATCGCGGCTATGAGCATATCGAAGATAAGCCAACCGGTGATGACTGGATTAGTCTTGATATGCACGGCAAGCGGCCAAAAGCGGTGAATATCCGCACTGCACCGCATCCGGGTTTTCCAACCGATATGCAGGCGCAGTTCACTCTGCTGAATCTGCTGGCGGAAGGCACGGGCGTGATCACAGAAACCATCTTTGAAAACCGCTTTATGCACATCCCGGAACTGATCCTAGGCACGGACAAAATTACGATTGAAGGTGTGGAACGTCTGGGTGGCGGTGTCTATCGCGTGCTGCCGGATCGTATCGAAACCGGCACCTTCCTTGTGGCTGCGGCTATCTCGCGCGGCAAAGTCATCTGCCGCAATGCACAGCCGGATACGCTGGATGCGGTACTGGCTAAACTGCGCGACGCGGGTGCAGAGATTGGTGTTAAAGCCTCAGTCAATGGCCGCCTGAAAGGCGCGCACATCGTCATGGATAAAGTCAGCGTCGGCGCTACCGTAACCATTATGAGTGCGGCAACGCTGGCAACCGGCACCACGGTAATCGAGAACGCGGCGCGCGAGCCGGAGATTGTTGATACGGCAAACTTCCTCAATACGCTGGGTGCAAAAATTTCTGGCGTAGTTAACGTCTTCAGCGCTCCTTACGATCTGGTTAAAACGATGCGTGCTTCTATCTGGGCGCTCGGGCCGCTGGTGGCACGATTTGGTCAGGGTCAGGTATCACTGCCGGGCGGCTGCGCGATTGGTGCCCGTCCGGTCGATCTGCATATCACTGGTCTGGAACAGCTCGGCGCGGAAATTAAGCTGGAAGAGGGCTTCCGCTTAAGTGGTGAAGTGACCATTTCCGGCGCAAAAAATGCAGCGCTGCCGATTCTGTTTGCCGCGCTGCTGGCAGAAGAGCCGGTAGAAATTCAGAATGTCCCGCAGCTGCGTGATATTGATACCACCATGAAGCTGCTGAGCCTGCTGGGTGCACGCACAGAGCGTAACGGTTCGGTGCATGTTGATGCGCGCGGAAACAGCAGGCTGTTTATGCGCCGCTGATGGAATACATTGCGGATAATCGCATTCATGCGGTTTCCATCAAGACTTATACTCCCGCCGAGTGGGCTCGCGACCGTAAACTTAACGGATTCTGAGTACCAGTCTGGTTGTTTTGTTGATAGATAATTGAGAGCCGTGTTAATGGACAAATTTCGTGTGCAAGGCCCCATTTAAGACTCAGCCGCTTTCCTCTAAGATATCCGCCTTATTATTATCAAGTGAAGTTATAAACCATGGAAAATAGTGAAGTTCAGGCAGTCCTGATGCAGGCGCTGTCATTAGATGAAGTCCACGTGATGAGCAACGACGGCAGCCATTTCCAGGTGATCGCCGTGGGCGAAATGTTTGGCGAACTGAGCCGGGTAAAAGGGCTGGCGCTGCTGGTGCATCTGCGCGAGATGGTACGCGCGCAGGGAAGTACGCCGCTGTTCACGGGTGTGACAGATAAACTCCATTCTCTTATTACGCTTTATAATCTTCAGCAGATTATTGTTTCTGCGGAGAAAAGCGTCTGATCTGACGGCTGAAAAACTAGGCCCCTGATGCGTTCAGGGGCTTTTGCATAGCTATGCGGCACAACCTATTACACTGGATAAACAGCAATAATGAGTGAATCGTTACGCTGGCAGCGCAGTACTGATACGCTGGTACTGAGCGGCAAGCTTGACCGGGATACGCTGCTGACACTATGGCAGCAGCGTGAAACGGTTATGCAGAATATAAACGTCATTGATGTGGCGGCTCTGGAGCGGGTCGATTCGGCGTCGCGTCWCCATTGTTGATCCTAACGGCCGTCCGCCGGTGCGTCTCGATTTTCAGTGGCGTAAAAACAGCCAGAGCGGAAAATGGCAGGCTTACGATATGATTGCCGAAGGGATCAGTATGATCACCACCAAGCAGAATGAGTGGAGCGATCTGCTGCGCACTAAAGGCATTGATGGCCTGACTGCACAGCTGAAAAATGTGCAGATTAAATATGCCGGCGCGCTGGTTTTAGGCCGTTACTATCGTGAAGCGACGCCGGCACAGCGCGACGCCTACTTTGCCGCATTCGGTGACTACCTGGCCCAGGCTTACGGGCAGGCGCTGGCGCTGTATCACGGTCAGACTTACCAGATTCAGCCGGAAAAACCGCTGGGCGATGCCAATATTGTGGCTATGAAACGTTTTCTGATGGTTGCCCTGCTGGCAATCGCTCCCCTGGCCGCCACAGCAGCGGATACGGATCAGAGCAACCCGTATAAGCTGATGAATGAAGCCGCAGCCAAAACTTTTACCCGGCTGAAAAATGAACAGCCGAAAATCAAGCAGGATCCCAACTATCTGCGCGATATTGTGCGCCAGGAGCTGCTGCCCTAGATCCGGATCTCGGTTCAGCTATGCTGAAAGATGGCGGAACGTTGCGCGACACCAAATCTGCTCTGGTGCTTGAGGATTTGATTGGTCAGTTCCTTTACAAAAGCGGCGACGGCAGCAAAGAGAATCAGTCACAGGATGGCGAGCGTGCACCTGCGCCTGCCACAACGGAATAATCCAGAGAGGTAAAACACGATGTGAGTTCACCTGTGAAAATTGGCGGCGTCGTCATTGGCCGCGTAACGGATATTTCACTGGATGAGAAAAGCCTGTCGCCGCGCGTGACCATGGATATCAGCGAACAGTATGTCGACAAAATCCCGGATACCAGTTCTCTGGCTATTCGTACGCAGGGTTTGCTGGGCGAACAGTTTCTGGCGCTGAATCTGGGCTTTGAGTTGTGCTGACCGCACTGATGTTTGGGAACTGATGCAATGCAAAGCAAGAAAAATGAAATTTGGGTAGGGGTATTTATGCTGGCGGCGCTGGTGGCGCTGCTGTTTCTCAGTCTGCGCGTGGCCGATCTCAAATCGTTGGGCACCGAGCCCACGTGGAAGCTCTACGCTACCTTTGACAATATTGGCGGCCTGAAAATATCTGGTCCGCGATGCAAAGCGCGGTAGATTTTCATAATGATGTCCTTAACTGCCTGATCAAGAGCGCAGTTTTTGCCATTACGGTAACCTGGATTGCGCTGTTTAACGGCTACGATGCGATTCCGACGTCGGAAGGTATCAGCCGGGCAACAACGCGTACCGTCGTACACGCTTCACTGGCGGTGCTTGGGCTTGATAAGATTGGTCTGATGAAAGCCACAGAGCAGCTCTCCAGTATGGAGATGATGGCGGTGGATCCGCTGCGCCGCGTGGTCTCGCCACGCTTCTGGGCGGGTTTTATCAGTATGCCGCTGTTAACGCTGATTTTTACGGCCGTCGGTATTGCCGGTGGTGCACTGGTTGGCGTTGGCTGGAAAGGTATCGATCCCGGCTTTCTACTCTCGCTGCTGATTATTGTGGTTTCTGGTCTGTTTATCGGCATGGTGCTGGGACTGCAGGGATATCTGGTGCTGACCACCTACAGCGCGGAGACCAGCCTTGGCATGCTGGTGGCGCTGTCGCTGCTGCGTGAGCTGGGGCCGGTTGTCACGGCGCTGCTGTTTGCCGGACGAGCCGGCTCGGCGCTGACGGCACCTATCTTAGTGATTTGACCCGGACAGGGAGAGAGTAAACTCATGGTGTTACAGGCACTGGCGTCGTTCGGGCGTCGGGGAATAAACAGCTGTGCGACCTTTGGTCGCGCCGGTCTGATGCTGTTTCATGCGCTGGTGGGAAAACCCGCTTTTCGCCGCCATGCTCCATTGTTGATCAGGCAGCTTTATAGCGTTGGCTGGGCGTGACCTGTATTGTGGTATCGCATGATGTGCCTGAAGTCCTGAGCATCGCCGATCACGCCTATATTGTTGCCGGGCAAAAAATCATTGCTGAAGGCAGCACCCGGCAGCTGAAGGAGAACGCCGATCCGCGCGTACGCCAGTTTATTGATGGGCATGCTGATGGTCCGGTGCCGTTTCGTTTCGCCGCCGGCGAGCTTGAAGCGGTCGGACTGCGCGGCGCGGCAAAACTTATGCCGGCAGAGCTCTCCGGCGGGATGGCGCGACGTGCTGCGCTGGCACGTGCCATTGCGCTGGAACCGGAACTCATTATGTTTGATGAGCCGTTTGTGGGGCAGGATCCAATAACTATGGGCGTGCTGGTCAAGCTGATTGATGAGCTGAACCACTCGCTCGGCGAAATCTGGTTTCAGGGCCAGAATATTCCCAGCCTGTCACGGCGCAAGCTCTATGAAGCCCGTAAGAAAATGAGCATGCTGTTTCAGTCAGGCGCGCTCTTTACCGATCTTAACGTCTATGAAAACGTCGCCTGGCCACTGCGCGAGCACACTCAGCTGCCGCCGGAACTGCTGCACAGCACGGTGATGATGATTAACGAGGTAATAATGACTCAGCAGCAAACGAATCTGGTCGAGGTGCGCGGTGTGAGTTTCACCCGTGGCGATCGCACGATATTCGATGATATTTCACTTACGGTTCCGGCGGGCAAAGTGACCGCGATTATGGGACCTTCCGGCATCGGAAAAACAACGCTGTTACGCCTGATTGGCGGTCAGCTGCAGCCTGACCAGATACGGTGCCGGCGGACCCTGGCCGGCAAAAAAACCTGAGATGCGGGGAGAGTCAGCCGCTGATTTTGACTCTCTGAGCGACAAAAGTAAATTTAATGACCGTTTTCGCCACACTGAACCGGTAAGTTTCTGTAAAACTATCGTGAATTGCGGTTTACCAGGCTACCATCCACCCCATTTAGTACGCCCGACCCGCCCGCAGCTGAAAACGAAATAATCAGCTCCGGTAGCGATGTGCCGATACTGACTACCGTCATGCCGATAATCAGCGGCGGAATACCGAATGAGCGGCACAGAATGGCGGCGCTGAAGACCAGTCGATCGGCCCCGTAAACCAGTAACAGCAATCCGATAAACAACAGGGCGGTAGCTACAAACATGAAAAATCCTTGATCCAGCCGGCTCAGGTAATTATCAAACAGCATAATGCCGCTCAGCAAAGAGACCAGCAGCAGCAGCGGAAGTTCGCGCCGAATCAAATTGGAGTGTACGGTTAAAGGATGAAGCAGCGCGGCGCCACCCAGAATTAACAGGATATTCGTAATGTTTGAGCCCAGCGCGGTGCCTACGGCCAAATCCATCTGTCCATGTTGCATACGGGTCGACATCGGCAATATAATCAGCGCGACCGCCAGCCAGAGAAAGGCTACCGTGTTACCCGCTTCATCGCGCGGCAGTTCTGCCAGCTGTTCCCGGGTGAGTGTATCGCTGTTGTCATGTCCGGCGCGGCGGGCAATGCGGATCACGATCAGCAGATAGAACAGCKCCATCAGCAACAGCGCCACACCATGCAGGCCAAGAACAATCGCCAGGTTGAAAATATTGGCGCCGATCAGATTACCAATCGCCATATCATCTTCACCTTTCAGCGCACCCGCGACAACCGTGGCCAGCTCCGGCAGGCTGGTCCCTACCGCGATAAGCGTCAGCCCCATCACCAGCTCGCTTACGCCAAAGTAATCAGCAAAGACGGTGGCATTGTCGATGACAGTAAGAAGGGTGGGGCTGAGCCACAGCCATAGCACCCAGAGAAGAAATCCGCTCAGTAACAGCGCGCCGGCTATCCGGCCGACGCGCCGCTTACGCAGCAGACAAAACAGGGCAAACACTACGCTGACGCCGAGCATGACCCAGTAATCACGGCTAAACGCGAGCGGATTGACCTCGCCCGGATGAAACAGCGCGGGTCCTGACTTGCCCATGCCCATCACCACGACTTTTCCCTGGCAGGCATAAAGCAGCTGGCAGGCGCGGCTGAAGTCGTCATTGATATACTGATCAAGCTGTTCAAGTCCTTCACGTTCGATGCGCAGAACCTTTTTACCCGCCTGCTGAAAATCAAACTCTGCATGCTGCTGTGACATATCAGTGCATCCTTAATAGCCGATCAGCTGCACTTTCTGTCGCTTCAGCACCGGGATCAGCGCCAGGATCTCTGCCGACTCGCCGCTGTTCGAGATGGCGATAACCACATCGCTGGCGCTCACCATGCCGAGGTCGCCATGGCTCGCCTCACCCGGATGCACAAAAAAGGAGGCGGTGCCGGTGCTGGCAAAGGTCGCGGCCATTTTCTTACCGATATTATGCGACAGCGCAAAATCCTCTGGCGTAAAACCGCGCGCCTCAAGCAGCGCCACCGCCAGCGCATCGCCCATCACCAGCGTTGCCGTGGTGCTGGACGTTGGCGCCAGTCCCAGCGGGCACGCTTCCTGCGGCACTTTCACACACAGGTGAACATCTGCCGCGCGGCCCATGGCGCTCTCCGGGCGGCTGGTCATACCGCGCAGATCGCCATCGGTAAAAATCCCTTCAATTTTCATTAAGTCATCGACGATCACTGTGAGACCGAGGTTTTTGCGCGTGATCTCCAGCAGGGCATCACGCAGCGACGCCTCGCGCGTGACGTGCGGAATTTCATCGCCGCTGTGCATAATGTCGCTGACGTGCAGCAGCAGTTTACGACCCAGCGCGCCGCCAGCAGCGCGCAGCATGTCATGCATGTGGACGACGCCCAGCAGCCGATCTTCATCGGCTACCAGGACGGCAGTGATATTTTTATTTTGCATCAGATTTAAGGCCTCTACCGCCAGCATATTTGGCCGGACGCGGATGCCGCCACGCGTCATGACGTCCTGAATACGCGCTGACTGAAAATCGACGCCCATATCAAAAATACGTCCCGCACATTAAACGCCTTCAGCTCTTCACCGCTGTTTCCCATATAGATCAGGCCGTCTGACATGACGCCATCGACATCACAAATCAGCAGGCGGATTTGCGCTGCCCGTGCCATGACTTCAGCTGATACCGGACCATAGCAGGTGGCAACCAGCGCATTTTCAGCGTTCATTTACATTTCCTGTTCAGACTACGCTCCAATATAGGCAACCTGCGTGCTGTCCAGTGACAGTTTATCCAGAAGTTCGCGCCACGCCAAAAGCTTATCTGATTGTCCCTGGTAAAGATGAGTAATGCCCAGCGTTTCACAGCGATCTTCCAGCAGCTTAGCGCGACGGCCGGTTATAATAGCGACTTCGATGCCGGAGGTCAGCAGGCAACGTATGCCGTAGCCCACTCATACTGATTGCCCTCTGGCATCCTCAAATTTATTCTGCGCCAGTAATATCAGGTCGCATATTTCGCGTACCGCACCGCGTCCGCCGCCGATGCGTGTGACATAGTCTGCACGCGGCAGCAAGACCGGATGTGCATCCGCTACGGCAACACTCAGACCCGCCTGCGCCATGACCGGCCAGTCGATCAGATCGTCACACTTTATCGGAGACAAGCTTGTAGGCCAGTGCACCCGTTGGGTTGTATACCACGGTATTAGAGTTCGCGCTGGTGTAGGTTGGCTCCTGATCGTTTGAAGCCAACGGCGTGGCACTCTCATCCTGATTCGTCAGGTTCCAGCCGATCAATATCAGCGCGACCAGAGCCAGAATCAGCGTTATCCAACGCCTGCTTTAGTTATCAGTGATAATGCGTTCCAGCTGAGAATCCTGCGTCAGCGTATGCACTTCAACGTGGCCATACAGATAAAGCATACGATCTTTCGTTAGCTTTGCTTTGTCCGCCCGTACTGACCAGGTTGGCACTTTGTTTTCATCAAAGGTTGTCATAACGGGACGATCAAACCAGCTGACTTCATCAGCTGAAAAATAGGGAGCGATCCCAGCAGCAGCGCGTTAACGCTATTTTTGTTCATTTTGAATTTCATAAGAGGTTTTGACCTTTTCAAGCAGTTCGGCGTTTTTTGTCCGCAAATTGCCGCGCATCTTCATGCCCGTGGAGTTAAAACTGCGGCCAAATAGCGTCACCTGGTCGTCAGACATGACATCCTGGGTCACCAGATTGACCTGCGGGTTTTGTTGCTGTCGCCGCCGGGACGGGTTACCACGACTTTATCCGCTGTAATTTTAATCGTGCCCTGCGTGACAATAACATTGCCGGTAAAGGTCGCCACGTTGCCCTGCAGATCCAGCGCCTGATTAACGGAGTCGATATTAACCGGTTTTTCTGAGTCGCCGGTGACAGCCAGCGCGGGCAGGCTGCCAATCAGTATTTTCTGCTCTTTCACCAGATAGGTGATGCGATCGCCTTTGATGTTGCTGTCCTGCTGTTCAATGAAAGCATTACCGGTCAGCTCGACAAAATCGTTGGCCAGCTCATAGTGCAGCTTAGCGGCATGGCCTTTAACCGGCTTGCCGTTGTCCTGCATCTGATAAAACGTAGCCGGATTGCCATAGGCATCAACAATGTCGCCCGATTTAACCTGCAGGCTGACATCTTCCACTACGCGGCGGCCTTTATACGCTTTGGCCAGATTTTCAGCGACTAAAGTTGCCATCGGTCAGTTACTCTTTTTAGGGCTCGCAGCGGAACCGTTTTTATCCTGCAGCTGTGAAGGAACCAGCACCGTGGTGACGCGTTTGCTTTGACCCTGACTATAGGCCTGGTACACGCTCAGCCGCCGGAAAATAGAGGCTTCCTGCGGCAGGTATCCGATACCACGACGCGCACGGGCGTGCAGGGGCAGGATACTGATATCCTCATCATCGATAATAATGCGGCCCGCATCGCGCGGGACAATGCCGACCACCATATAAAATGTCGTGGTCTTACCGGCGCCGTTAGGACCCAGCAGTCCGACAATTTCCAGCAGAATGAACTTTGGATTCGCTGCCAGCGCGCGTGCAATTTCAACGCGGCGACGTTCTCCCCCGGAGAGCGCCTGGCCCAGGCTGTTGCGCAGATGCTCAATATGGAACTCTTCCATCAGCTCATTGGCGCGATCCTGGCGCTGCTCTTCGGTCAGATCGTCGCGGATCTGCAGCACGCCCATCAGATTGTCTTCATCTGCCAGAATTTCATCCGGCGTGCCGTGTGCAATCAGATTGCCCTGGCTGACAATATAGGCGCGTTCGCAGACGGCCAGCGTTTCACGCACGTTATGGTCGGTGATCAGGACACCGAGGCCGCTGTCGCGCAAATGTTCGATGATCTTTTTGATATCGATAACGGAGATGGGGTCAACCCCGGCGAACGGCTCGTCCTGCTGGAGTTCAAGCGTAGAGAGCTGCAGCAGGCGAATGGCCTGTTGCAGCTGGGGGGTCATCGCCAGCTGTTGGCTGAACCTGAGTTGCAAACCTTGCTTCATAATCCGGCTTGAATGTCCTAAGCGAATATCGGGTTAATCGACACCTTATCAGAGTCTGAACTCTTCGCCCAAATAAACCCGCTTAACCTGGGTTCCGGTGCCGGAAGGGGTGCCGGCAGTATAAATTTCATCCCACGACGCATCCAGCGGCAGCTCGTCAGGCATCTCTTTCTGTTCCAGCGCCTCACGGGTATCTAACGTATCGCTTTCCTGCGTTTCGCGTGCGTCCACTTCATCATGAATATCGGTCTGCTCAAGCAGCGGATTGCTCTCCAGCGCCAGCTGGAGATCGTCGCCGATACTGTCGCAAATTTCCTGCAGCGTCACGGTGAGATAACCGGTCGTGTCGATCGCATCAACAATCGATGTCGCAATAGCGCGATCGGTATCGGTAAACGGGGTCAGCTCCACCTGCCACATCAGGTAATCCTGCAGCGACTGCGTGGTTTCTCCCTGATACACCGGCAGTTCATCATCCTGATAATCTCTGCGGAAGTCGTGATTAGCCAGCAGATCGAGATGTTCACTGACAATCAGGCGCGCCTCTTTTAGCATAGGAGCGTCAGCCGCATATTGCGATAGCTGAACCAGCAGACAGTCGCGCAGATCGCGCGCRCCTACGCCAACCGGATCAAACCGCTGGACGCGCTTGAGAACCGCCTCTACCTCATCCAGCGTCAGCTCCTTGATCCGCAGACGCGGCAGGCTTTCAGCGTTCAGTTCCACTATCCAGCGTGCGCCCGCTTTGCGCACCAGCACATCCGGAATAACGTATTCCGGTTCACCCGTATTAATCGATTGTCCGGGGCGCGGATCGAGCGACTGTATCAACAGCATCGCCTCTTTCAGCACCTCTTCTTTCAGGCGGGTCACCCGCATCAGCACCATCGGACGCATATACTCTTCGCCCTGCTCAAAAAACGCCTGCTGCTGCGCAACGATACAGCGGGTAACCTTGAGCAGAGTGTCATTACGACTCTCCAAGCTTTTAATGAGCCAGCGCGCTTCCTGCAGATTATTGCGAATAAACTGGCTGTCGCTATCGCTGCGCGCTGAACCGCCCATGGCGGCATAGTGCTGGTTTTCTGCCGCGACCAGTTTTTTTACCAGCGCACGAATGGCCGTAGACGAGGCTTCGCCGCCGCCTTCCGTGCTGACATGGCTGGAGAAAAAATATTTCAGCTCAAAAATACCACGCGGACTGTGCAGATATTTTTGCGTGGTCACGCGTGAGATGGTGGACTCGTGCATATCGACCTGTTGCGCGATATCTGCCAGTGTGATTTCGACATTGAGTCCGGTAAGGTTTAGCTGCATAGGTCTTCCTTCTGAGTTCGGTCAGACCAGCTGTTTACGCTGGTTTGATGGCGGTATAGATAAAGACTCGCGATACTTCGCAACCGTACGTCGCGCTACCATAATACCCTGTTCAGATAACATGGCGGTCAGTTTGCTGTCGCTCAAGGGCTTTGCGGGTTCAACCAGCCCGTCAATGGCCGCGTACATATCTTCCGCTTCCGCTGTGGCGTGCAGCTCACCGCCGTTAACGTGCAGAGTTGCCTCTGCAATCTGAGTCACTTTCTCCACTTTCAGAACAATATAAACCTGATTGATGCGATCGTAATAGTGTTCAAGTTTGCCAAATTTGCTGTTCACAAATTCGCGCAGCGGGTCTGTTGTTCATCGTGGTTTCACTTGCGAGTTCACATAGCCACAGAGCGAAAAGCCCTGCTGGCGCTTGCGCAGATGATAAAACGGGGCGCTCTTCCGCCCCATTTTTCCCTGAGCGCTGAACGGGTCAGCGCTCTGCAAACGTGAAGGTTAGTGTTTTTTCAGTTTGTCTTTATGTTTGGTCAGCTGACGTGCCAGCTTGAGCAATGCCGTTGCCAATGCCGGTACTGCCCATACGCTCGCGGGTCAGAATCGCTTCGAAAAGCGTCTGGTGCGGCAGATTGAGCTGCTTAGCCGCCAGTTCGCTGATAATCTCCAGCGCGCGTTTTTTACTCTGGCAGTGTACGCCGCTGCGGGTGCAGTCAGGCGTCAGAACCGAGCTCAATTCCAGTGTCAGATAGACCGTCTTATCTGCCAGGCGTTTTGCGACCAGCGACAGGGTATGAAGGTGCGTCTTACACTGATCGGCAGGCACCAGCAGAGCGAACAGCAGATCGACCGGCTGATTATCCACGGCGTCAAAAGCAATAGGCTGATCGAGGCTGATAAACACCCCCACTGCCCGCAGCGTATCCTCTTCCAGTTTGCCATGCGGAATCCTCCAGGGCACGCAGCGCAACTGATTTACCTGAGCCTGATCGACCACTGACGATCATCAGCACCATCACTATTCTCCCCTGTTTTATCCGGCCCGCAGACCGGTAACGCTATGTACTGATTACGAATGCGCTTCCTGAGCTTCTGTGATAATGGCGTAGAGCTCTTGATCACTCTGGGCCGCACGCAGGCGACGGCAGATCGGCATCCAGAAACAGCAGCTGAGGAGAGAAAGAGTCAGGCAGATTATTTAACGCCAGCTCAAAGACTTCCTGCGACTCCGGCATGTTGCGTACATCAATACTTACCGCCGCCGAAATATTCCGCTCTGTCAGCGTATTCGCCAGCTCAGGCAGCAGGACTACCGGCAGATTGTCGACACAGTAAAAGCCCATAGTGCCCAGCAGGCGGGTGCGCAGCATCTCAGCCAGCTCATGCACTGACATCTCTGAGGTATCAATAATCAGATCGGCACGCGAGCGCAGCGGCTCCAGCAGATCGTTCTCTTCATCAATGGCGCTTTCCAGCGACAGGTTTTTGCTGGAGAGCGGATGCAGGCGACGGGTGTCGCTGTAGCGCCGGATCAGCGTATTGAGGTAGATAAAATTATGTACTTCTGTATGCCGATCCAGGAACGCCGCCACCGGTCGATCGAGGCCCGTCATCGGACGCAGCTTGGGATCCCAGTGCGGGTTAGGCAAAAAGCGCACGTCAAACACGTAGTCGGCATCGATCGGGATACCGTGTTTGAAACCGAACGACTCAAACACCATCGTGAGTTCGCGTTCGCGCAACGGTCATGATTTACGCTTTTCCAGTGTGCGATGACGCGACTGCACGTTTTTACCGCGCGAACGGAAATAGTCAGCCAGCTGCTCGGCGATATACACGGAACGATGTTTGCCACCGGTACAGCCGATCGCCACAGTAAGGTAGCTGCGGTTGTTGGTTTCCAGCATCGGCAGCCATAGCTCAAGATAGCTGCGCGTCACCGCTGGCTTCAATTTCAATATGACCGCCTTTTGCTGAATCCAGCATCAGCAGCGCAATAACGCTGCTCGCCTCAGCCTCGGTGCCCGCTTCATTGCGCAGCAGAACATCCGCGTCAAAGCTCTGCACCAGCTCAAACAGCTTCATCGCCGGGCGCGCATGCATACCCAGCTTGTTACGGATTTCGACAGTTTGCTTACCTAATCCGATCCGTTTTCGCGCGGATGCGCCTTCAGGTTATGTTCGCCAGCGTCAGCAGTGGATCATGCGTCAGATGCGCCAGCTGGGAGGGGAGGGTTTCCTGAATCGCTACCGGCTACACTAAAACCTTTACTCTTCGTCAAAGCCTGATTCAAACAGCTCAATAACGGCGGCCAGCGCCGCAGTTTCCTGCGGCCTACGTAAAGGGCTGGAGGCGGGGATGACGGTTGGCATTGAAACCGTCTGGAGTAAACGTCGTATTCTGACGGTCTATCTTAATATCGCTGAGTTCGGTCCCGGTATTTTTGGCGCTGAAGCCGCAGCGCAGCACTATTTCCATAAGCCCGCCAGCCGCCTGACTATCGCAGAGGCTGCCCTGCTGGCTGCAGTATTCAGCATGGATAACATCTCCCCGTGGATGGCGCTGGCCGTGATTGCCGCCGAAGATCAGAAATTCCCTGAGCACTGGGGTTTTGACGTTGGCGCTATTCAGCAGGTGCTCGACAACAGCAGCGGCGAGCGGATGCGTGGCGCGTCAACGCTTTCTCAGCAGACCGCGAAAAATCTCTTTTTGTGGGACGGACGTAGCTGGAAAAAATACAGAGGGAAAGGGTTCAGCCTTTTCAGGTCGCTGATGGTTAAATGTCTGCTGGCATGGGCAGTACTCTGGATCGGAGGAATTGCCGTTTTCGCTTTTTTACCCGTGCCTTTTTCCGCAGTTATGGCGGAACGTCAGGCAGGCGCCTGGCTGCACGGAGATATCAGTTATGTCGCACATTCAGAGTGGGTCATGCATGGAACCGATTCCTTAAAGATGGAAGCCTTTGATGTTTCAGGGTATCAGCAGAAGAGCCGCGGCTGGCCTGAACGCTTTTTCAGCTCCGGAAACCGGCTGGCAGCATGCAGGCAGGTATAACAATGAGCACTGGACGCAATCATGACCAGAGTGATTAATTAATACAGGGAAGGGATACAGGAAGAGGTAATATAAAATTTGATTTACGGACAATTACCGGGGGATTTGGCTTTCTGGCAGCATAATATGTGTCTGAAACCGATCTCATAGCAGACGATAGTCAGGAAACGCTAAGCTATTCTTTGCAAATGTTAAGCTATATGAAAGTCTTATTAACATGACTATTAGTACAGATTAACGGCGGTCTGAAGTTTGCTTTGCGCGATTTTCTCTGGCGAGATCAAATCGTGACGCGACAGGCCGGAACCATCAACCTGAATGCTGTTGCCCATATCAATACCCGCTTTTTCGCGCAGAATACGACGCACGGCGTCAGAGGCGGCACGAAACGTACCCGGCACGTTAAAGTAGTGATGGCCGATGGTGCGGAACACGGTGTCCGCAATCATGTTGTCCGACTTTTTCAGCATCATGCGCAGTAGCGTATGCAGCGGCGCGGATTGGGTCGAGGCGAGCACGGTACCCGGCGACGTAACCTGCGTCTGGCGTACCAGATGACCGCTATAATCAATATCAGCCGCACGCAGCATCCCTTTCAGGATTTCACCTGACCAGGCGGCATCATCCTGAACCGCAAAGGCGAGCGGCAGCGGTTCTGCCCGCTGGCGCATACAGCCTGTCAGCGTATAGCGGTTAAGCTCACCAGGCACCACATCCAGCTCGCAGTACTGACCTTCGCCGCTGTTAGGGGCAAGCGTCCGGACCTGGCTGAACATATGGGCCGGATAGTAAGACGCAATACGCACAAAGGCGGTTTCACCAGCGGTTTTGCCACTGTAAAGCGAAACCGAGAAACAGTTTTTGTCGACAATCGCCGCGCCAGGTGGTGCGCTGAAGCACTGGGTCAGATCGTTCCATGGCCAGCCGGGAGCCATATCGTGGCTGGCAAATACGGAGGTATCAATCACCAGGTTGCCTTTGATGTGCGTGATACCCTGCTGCTTCAGCGCGGCGACCATATTGCGCAGATTCTGCCTGCTCAGCGTAGGATCGCCGCCAAAGCGGGCCACCAGATCGCCGTTCAGCGTGCCGTCGGTAATAGCACCGCGTGTCTCAAGCGTGGTCTGAAAGCGGAAGTCGGGTCCCAGCTCCAGAAGTGCCGCCAGCGCCGTGATCACTTTCATGGTGCTGGCCGGTAAAGCCATCTGTTTTCCGTGGTAGTCAATAATAGGGGTTGATGCGCCCACTTTCTGTACCATCAGCGCCAGGTTCGCGCCGTCAGGTAAATACTGCATGTATTCTTCAACGGGGGCCGCTTGTGCCTGCAGCATTACCGCGCAGGTTAATCCGGTAACAAGTCGTGAAAATCGCATAATCTCGCGGTAACTGACGGATGGGGCGTCAATACTACGTCCCCTGGCAGGGCAAAGTAAACGATGACCCACAGGGAACTCTGGGGTAAAATACGTATCAAAATGCAAAACCGATCCCTGACCCGGAAAGCTTTCCGGGTCAGGG
>PEFU01000003.1:184326-238360 GCA_002939445.1 Pantoea sp. BRM17
CGGAAAGCTTTCCGGGTCAGGGTTCTTTTGCTTTTGAAAAGGGGCCGTGTGCCGCAGAAGCGATTATTCTGCTGTCACCAGTCAGGATGACACCGTTAACCAGGATAGAGACGAGGAGCCAAAATGAATCAGATTCCGATGACGTTACAAGGCGCTGAGAAGCTGCGTGAAGAGCTGAACGAACTGAAAACCGTAAAGCGTCCGCGCATCATCGCCTCCATCGCTGAAGCTCGTGAGCATGGCGACCTGAAAGAGAACGCCGAGTACCATGCTGCGCGTGAAGAGCAGGGGTTTTGCGAAGGGCGTATTCAGGAGATTGAAGCTAAACTTTCTAATGCGCAGGTGATCGACATCACATCTATGCCAAAAACCGGTCGCGTCATTTTCGGTGCCACGGTAACTGTGCTGAATGTAGATACCGACGAAGAGTTTACTTACCGCATTGTGGGTGACGATGAAGCAGATTTTAAACAAAATCTGATCTCAGTTAACTCGCCAATGGCGCGTGGTCTGGTGGGCAAAGAGGCCGATGACGTAGCCATTGTGAAAACGCCAGGCGGTGACGTGGAGTATGAAGTGCTGAAGGTTGAATATCTGTAAGCACCCGCTGCTGTTATGCCGGGCAGAATGTAAAGAAAGGAAAAAGGCCGCATGGCGGCCTTTTATCGCATGCGTGAGCGTGGCACTTTCTCTGCCCGCTGCGCCGCGCTTAGTATAGAGCTTAACGAGGCAGCGTGATTTTGCGCTCTTTCGCCGGGCGGTACAGCACCAGCACATTGCCGATAACCTGCACATTGCTGGCCTTGGTTTCACGCACAATGGCCTCGACGATCAGCTGCTTGGTTTCGCGATCTTCTGAGGCAATTTTCACCTTAATCAGTTCGTGATGGTCAAGCGCCTGTTCGATTTCGGCGAGCACGCCTTCAGTAAGGCCGTTGCCGCCCAGCATGACCACCGGCTTCAGTGGGTGGGCCAGGCCTTTCAGGTGCTGTTTTTGTTTGGTACTCAGATTCATCGTATTTTTTGCTTACTCAGGGATTGAAAACGGGTCATTCTACCGCCATCTCGGGTATATCGCCAAATCATCGCTACCCATTGCGCGCTGATTTATCGCTACGATGACGATTTAACTGGAAAAATTATGACGGGTAAAAAGCGTTCGGCCAGTTCCAGTCGCTGGCTTCAGGAACACTTTAGCGATAAATATGTGCTTCAGGCACAGAAAAAAGGGCTGCGTTCGCGCGCCTGGTTTAAACTTGATGAAATTCAGCAGGGTGACAAGCTGTTTAAACCCGGTATGACCGTGGTGGACTTAGGCGCGGCACCCGGCGGCTGGTCACAATATGTGGTACAGCAGATTGGCAATAGCGGGCGGGTGATTGCCTGCGACCTGCTGCCGATGGATCCGATTGTCGGCGTGGATTTTATGCAGGGTGACTTCCGTGACGAGGCCGTGCTGAAAGCGCTGCTTGAGCGGGTAGGGGACCAGAAAGTTCAGGTGGTGATGTCAGATATGGCACCCAACATGAGCGGTACGCCAGCTGTGGATATTCCTCGTTCAATGTATTTAGTTGAACTGGCGCTGGAAATGTGTCGGGATGTACTGGCTCCCGGCGGCAGTTTTGTTGTGAAAGTGTTTCAGGGAGATGGCTTCGAT
The DNA here is from genome assembly GCA_002939445.1 of Pantoea sp. BRM17. Lineage (GTDB taxonomy): Bacteria > Pseudomonadota > Gammaproteobacteria > Enterobacterales > Enterobacteriaceae > Pantoea. The sequence goes on from PEFU01000003.1 coordinate 185,984, forward strand.
GAATACCTCCGGGAAATTCGCTCCCTATTTACGAAAGTGAAAATTCGTAAGCCAGACGCTTCGCGGTTACGTTCACGTGAAGTGTATATTGTGGCGACAGGGCGCAAACTGTAGGCCCGAATACCGGCGTCAAAGCAAGCTGAATAGTGCGTTTATCCCGGCCTGATTCTGAGTTTCAGGGTAAACCAGCAAATTCATCCATGCTGCGATTCCAGGTATGAAGGATATATAGTACCCTACGCTGTCTGTTAACACCGTTGTAATWTGAGGTTAATCCCTTGAGTGACATGGCGAAAAACCTGATTCTCTGGTTAGTCATCGCGGTCGTGCTGATGTCAGTATTCCAGAGCTTTGGGCCCAGCGAGTCGAATGGCCGTAGGGTTGATTATTCAACCTTCCTGTCGGAAGTGAACCAGGATCAGGTCCGCGAGGCACGTATTAACGGGCGTGAAATTAACGTAACCAAAAAAGACAGTAATAAATATACCACCTACATTCCTGTCAACGATCCCAAGTTACTCGATAACCTGCTGACCAAAAACGTCAAAGTAGTGGGTGAACCGCCTGAAGAGCCAAGCCTGCTGGCTTCTATCTTCATTTCCTGGTTCCCGATGTTGCTGCTGATTGGCGTATGGATCTTCTTTATGCGTCAGATGCAGGGCGGCGGCGGTAAGGGCGCGATGTCCTTCGGCAAAAGCAAAGCCCGCATGCTGACGGAAGACCAGATTAAGACCACCTTTGCCGACGTCGCTGGCTGTGATGAAGCGAAAGAAGAGGTAGGTGAGCTGGTAGAGTATCTGCGTGAACCAAGCCGTTTCCAGAAGCTGGGCGGTAAAATCCCGAAAGGCGTCCTGATGGTGGGCCCGCCGGGTACAGGTAAAACGCTGCTGGCTAAAGCTATCGCCGGCGAAGCGAAAGTGCCTTTCTTCACTATTTCCGGTTCCGATTTCGTAGAAATGTTTGTCGGCGTGGGCGCATCCCGCGTGCGTGACATGTTCGAACAGGCGAAAAAAGCTGCGCCGTGCATCATCTTTATCGATGAGATCGATGCGGTAGGACGTCAGCGTGGTGCCGGTTTAGGCGGTGGTCACGATGAGCGTGAGCAGACGCTGAACCAGATGCTGGTTGAGATGGATGGTTTTGAAGGCAATGAAGGCATTATTGTTATCGCCGCAACCAACCGTCCGGATGTACTCGACCCTGCGCTGCTGCGTCCGGGCCGTTTTGACCGTCAGGTTGTCGTTGGCCTGCCGGACGTGCGCGGTCGTGAACAGATCCTGAAAGTGCATATGCGCCGTGTGCCGCTGGCAACCGACATCGATGCTGCTATTATCGCACGCGGTACACCGGGCTTCTCGGGAGCTGACCTGGCAAACCTGGTCAACGAAGCCGCACTCTTTGCCGCTCGTGGCAACAAGCGCGTAGTGTCGATGGTCGAGTTCGAAAAAGCCAAAGACAAAATCATGATGGGTGCAGAACGCCGCTCCATGGTGATGACGGAAGCGCAGAAAGAGTCAACCGCTTACCATGAAGCCGGGCATGCGATTATCGGCCGTCTGGTGCCAGAACACGATCCGGTACATAAAGTTACGATCATTCCGCGCGGTCGTGCGCTGGGCGTGACGTTCTTCCTGCCGGAAGGTGATGCTATCAGCGCCAGCCGTCAGAAGCTGGAAAGTCAGATCTCCACGCTCTATGGCGGTCGTCTGGCTGAAGAGATCATCTACGGCGCAGAACATGTCTCTACCGGTGCATCTAACGACATCAAAGTGGCGACCAATCTGGCTCGTAACATGGTGACGCAGTGGGGCTTCTCAGAGAAGCTTGGCCCGCTGCTCTATGCGGAAGAAGAGGGTGAAGTGTTCCTTGGCCGTTCCGTAGCGAAAGCCAAGCATATGTCAGATGAGACTGCGCGCATCATCGATCAGGAAGTTAAACACCTGATCGACAGCAACTATCAGCGTGCACGTCGTATTCTGGGCGAGAACATGGATATTCTTCATGCGATGAAAGATGCGCTGATGAAGTATGAAACCATTGATGCTCCGCAGATTGATGACCTGATGGCGCGCCGCGATGTGCGACCGCCAGCTGGCTGGGAAGATCCCGGCAGCAACAACTCTGACAGCAACGGTACGCCAAAGGCGCCACGTCCGGTTGATGAACCGCGTACGCCGAATCCGGGTAATACCATGTCTGAGCAGTTCAATAAATAAGAGGCCATCACCTCAGCAAAAACCCCGGCCAGTCCGGGGTTTTTTACATTTAACGTTTGACCACTTCAGGACCATACCTGCCATGAAACTCCACGCGCGTGATTCCTTTCTCGATCTCTCCTTCCCCCATGTAATGGGTATTCTGAACGTAACGCCCGACTCCTTTTCTGACGGCGGCGCGCATAACTCTCTGGTAAACGCACTGACGCATACCAATGAGATGGTAAATGCCGGCGCGACAATCATCGATGTCGGCGGCGAGTCGACCCGGCCCGGAGCGGACGAGGTCAGCGTTGAGGAGGAGCTGGAGCGGGTTATCCCGGTCGTGGAGGCCATTGCACAGCGGTTTGAAGTCTGGATCTCAGTAGATACCTCAAAGCCTGACGTCATCCGTGAAGCAGCGAGAGCGGGTGCTCACATCATCAATGATATTCGCTCGCTTTCAGAGCCTGGCGCGCTCGATGCGGCGGCAGAGAGCGGTTTACCGGTTTGTCTGATGCATATGCAGGGTGAACCCCGCACCATGCAGCAGACACCCACGTATAACAATGTGATCAGCGAAGTGGACGCTTACTTCGCTGCGCAAATTGCGCGCTGTGAGGCGGCGGGCATCAAAAAAGCGCAACTGCTGCTCGACCCGGGCTTTGGTTTCGGTAAGAATCTCAGCCATAACTATGAGCTGCTGGCCCACCTGAGCCATTTTCATCATTACGGCTTACCGCTGCTGGTGGGAATGTCGCGTAAATCGATGATTGGTCAGCTGCTTAATGTCGGCCCGGCACAGCGTCTTACCGGCAGCCTGAGCTGCGCAGTCATTGCTGCGATGCAGGGCGCCCAGATTATTCGCGTGCATGATGTGAAAGAGACAGTTGAAGCGATGCGCATCGTGGAAGCGACCCAGAGAGCAAAAGGATAACAGGCATGAGTGAGCGTAAATATTTTGGTACAGATGGCATCCGCGGCAAAGTAGGCGAAGCGCCGATTACGCCCGATTTTGTACTGAAGCTGGGTTTTGCCGCAGGCAAAGTGCTGGCGCGTTCAGGTTCAAGAAAAGTACTGATTGGCAAAGACACGCGCATTTCTGGCTATATGCTGGAGTCGGCGCTCGAAGCGGGGCTGGCAGCAGCAGGCCTCTCGGCAGCTTTTACCGGACCGATGCCAACCCCGGCAATCGCCTACCTGACGCGAACGTTTCGTGCGGAAGCGGGGATCGTGATCTCCGCCTCTCACAATCCGTTTGATGATAACGGCATTAAATTTTTCTCAGCCGAAGGCACCAAGCTGCCGGATGATGTGGAAGAAGCGATTGAGCGCGAGCTGGAAAAACCGCTGACCTGCGTGGAATCTGCTGAACTGGGGCGTGCCAGCCGTATCGTGGATGCCGCCGGTCGCTATATTGAATTCTGTAAAGGCACTTTCCCCGGCGAGCTGAGTCTCAACGGTCTGAAAATTGTGGTCGATTGCGCGAATGGTGCCACCTATCACATCGCCCCTAACGTGCTGCGTGAGCTGGGTGCGCAGGTCATCGCGATTGGCGTGCAGCCGGACGGCATGAACATCAACAAGGAGTGCGGAGCGACTGACCTGCGTCAGCTGCAGCAGCGCGTCCTGGAAGAGCAGGCTAACCTTGGTCTCGCCTATGACGGAGATGGCGATCGCATCATGATGGTGGATCATCTGGGACAGAAAGTGGATGGCGACCAGATTCTCTATATCATTGCGCGCGAAGCGCTGCGTCAGGGACAGCTGCGCGGCGGCGTGGTCGGGACGCTGATGAGTAATATGGGGCTGGAGCTGGCCCTGAAACAGCTGGGCATTCCGTTCACCCGTGCCAAAGTGGGCGACCGCTACGTACTGGAAAAAATGCAGGAGAAAGGCTGGCGCATGGGGGCTGAGAACTCCGGGCACGTTATTCTGCTGGATAAAATCAGTACCGGCGACGGAATTGTAGCCAGTTTGCAAGTGCTTACTGCCATAGTGCGCAACCACATGAGTCTGCACGATCTGTGCAGCGGTATGAAAATGCTGCCGCAAATCCTGGTTAACGTGCGCTTTACCGGCAGCCACGATCCGCTGGAGAGTGAAAGAGTGAAAGCTGCGGCTGCCGAAGCAGAGCAGGCGCTGGCAGGGCGCGGGCGGGTACTGCTGCGTAAATCAGGCACGGAGCCGCTGATCCGCGTGATGGTGGAAGGCGAAGATGAAGCGCAGGTAACCGCGCTGGCGCATAATATTGCCGCAGCGGTAAAAGCAGTTTAAACCCGGCCAGGCGGTAGGCGGGATGCCTTTTCGCCTGGTAAATCATCATGCTGGCGCTTTTTTCTGCAATTGAATTTTATGGCTAAAATTGCACTTGCAGAGCCAGGCGCCTTTGGTTAGTATTCACACCCGCTTCTGATGGGTAATGACGAGACTACCCGTCTGTATTGGTTGAAGCTTTAACTGTGCGGTTACGCGCAAGGAAACAGGTTGATTATGTACGAAGCTCTGTTAGTTGTTTTCCTTATTGTGGCGATTGGCCTGGTTGGTCTGATCATGCTGCAGCAAGGCAAAGGCGCTGATATGGGAGCCTCATTCGGTGCAGGCGCTTCCGGTACGCTGTTTGGTTCAAACGGGTCAGGTAACTTTATGACACGTATGACCGCGATACTGGCTTCGCTGTTCTTCATTATCAGTCTGATTCTGGGTAACCTGAACAGCAATAAGACTTCCAAAGGAAGCGAGTGGGAAAACCTCACTGCGCCAGCTCAGTCTGAACAGCAGACTCAGCCAGCTAAACCGGCAACCCCGGGCAATGATATCCCGCAGTAAGCAGTAAATCGTCAACGCTTAAGCGACTATACTATCGTCGCAGTCAGTGCAGTACCGAGGTGGTGAAATTGGTAGACACGCTACCTTGAGGTGGTAGTGCTCGAAAGGGCTTACGGGTTCAAGTCCCGTCCTCGGTACCAATTCTCAGTAAAACTTGCTATTTTCGCAAGATCGGCGTAATATTCGCCACGTTTTCGGACGCGGGGTGGAGCAGCCTGGTAGCTCGTCGGGCTCATAACCCGAAGGTCGTCGGTTCAAATCCGGCCCCCGCAACCACTTTCCCTTAGAGTTCTTTTTCAAATATACTGTATGCATCGACGGACGCACTATCAGTGAGTTTTTGAAAAAAATTCTTCTGGATTGTGCGCCGAAGCCGCACTGCGGCATACAGGGTCCAGTCATAAAAAGCCCCGATTTTTCGGGGTTTTTTGTTATCAGGAAATCGTAACACTGGGCTTTAGGCCCTTTTTTTATGTCTTGGGGGTGGGCTTGTCCACATTAGAGCAAAAATTGACAGAGTTGATCTCTGCTCCGGTAGAAGCGCTTGGCTACGAACTGGTCGGTATTGAATTCGTTCGTGGTCGCACATCAACCTTGCGCATCTATATTGATAGCGAAGAGGGTATCAATGTTGATGATTGCGCCGATGTTAGCCACCAGGTGAGCGCTGTGATGGATGTGGAAGATCCAATTACGGTGGCTTACAACCTTGAAGTTTCCTCGCCGGGTCTCGATCGTCCACTTTTCACTGCAGAACACTATGCGCGCTTTGCGGGTGAGGAAGTCAGCCTGGTCCTGCGGATGGCGGTACAGAACCGTCGCAAATGGCAGGGCATCATCAAGTCGGTGGAAGGCGAGATGATCACTGTGACCGTCGAGGGTAACGATGAAGTGTTCGCACTGAGCAATATTCAGAAAGCGAACCTGGTCCCCCACTTTTAAAAGTCCGGATTGAGGCTAACCAGGATGAATAAAGAAATCTTAGCTGTAGTAGAAGCCGTTTCTAATGAAAAAGCTCTGCCGCGTGAGAAAATCTTCGAAGCGCTGGAGAGCGCTTTGGCCACTGCGACCAAAAAGAAGTATGAGCAGGAAATCGACGTGCGCGTCAGTATCGATCGTCGCAGCGGCGATTTCGACACGTTCCGTCGTTGGGTAATCGTTGATGAAGTTACTCAGCCTACGCGTGAAATCACGCTGGACGCGGCTCGCTTCGAAGATGAAGCGCTCAATCTGGGCGATTACGTTGAAGATCAGATTGAATCTGTCACCTTTGACCGTATCACTACACAGACTGCGAAGCAGGTTATCGTTCAGAAAGTACGTGAAGCTGAGCGCGCAATGGTTGTGGACCAGTTCCGCGAGCAGCAAGGCGACATCATCACCGGTCAGGTGAAGAAAGTGAATCGCGACAACATCACGCTGGACCTGGGCAGCAACGCCGAGGCGGTGATCGTACGTGAAGATATGCTGCCACGTGAGAACTTCCGTCCGGGCGACCGTATTCGCGGCGTGCTGTATGCCGTGCGTCCTGAAGCGCGTGGTGCTCAGCTGTTTGTTACCCGTTCCAAACCTGAAATGCTGATCGAACTGTTCCGCATTGAGGTGCCGGAAATTGGTGAAGAAGTTATCGAAATTAAAGCGGCTGCCCGCGATCCGGGTTCACGCGCTAAAATTGCGGTAAAAACCAACGATAAACGTATCGATCCGGTAGGTGCCTGCGTCGGTATGCGCGGCGCACGCGTGCAGGCTGTTTCCAGTGAACTGGGCGGCGAGCGTATCGATATCGTGCTGTGGGATGATAATCCGGCACAGTTTGTAATTAACGCCATGGCGCCTGCCGATGTGGCGTCAATCGTGGTGGATGAAGATAATCACACCATGGATATCGCTGTTGAGGCCGGTAATCTGGCTCAGGCGATCGGCCGTAATGGCCAAAACGTGCGTCTGGCTTCCCAGCTGAGCGGCTGGGAGCTGAACGTGATGACCGTCGACGATCTGCAGGCTAAGCATCAGGCTGAAGCCCACGCAGCAATCGATATGTTCACGAAACATCTCGACATCGACGAAGAGTTCGCCACCATACTGGTGGAAGAGGGCTTCTCTTCGCTGGAAGAACTGGCCTATGTGCCAATGAACGAGCTGCTGGAAATTGACGGCCTCGACGAAGAGACCATTGAAGCCCTGCGTGAACGAGCCAAAAATGCGTTAACCACCCTGGCATTAGCGAAAGAAGAAAGCCTTGGTAATCAGGAGCCCGCTGAGGACTTGCTGAATCTTGAAGGCCTGGATCGTGCGCTGGCCTATCGCCTGGCGTCAAAAGGCGTTTGCACGCTGGAAGATCTCGCTGAGCAAGGTGTTGACGATCTGACAGATATTGAAGGGCTGGATGATGAGAAGGCCGGTGCGCTGATTATGGCTGCACGTAATATCTGCTGGTTCGGCGATGACGCGTAATAACAGGAAGGAACAGCATGACAGATGTAACCGTAAAATCGCTGGCCGCCGAAATTCAGACTCCGGTCGATCGCCTGGTACAGCAATTTGCTGATGCGGGGATCCCTAAGTCTGAAAACGACGCGGTGTCCCAGSAAGAGAAAGAGACCTTACTGTCCCACCTGAACCGTGAGCACGGTCAAACCAGTTCAGGTAAACTGACGTTGCAGCGCAAAACGCGCAGCACCTTGAATATTCCGGGCACCGGGGGTAAAAGTAAATCGGTGCAAATTGAAGTTCGCAAAAAGCGCACATATGTGAAGGGTGATGCAGAGGCTGAGCAGCAGGCTCAGGCAGAAGCGGAAGCTGAGGCACAGCGCGTAGCGGAAGAGCAGGCGCGTCGCGAGGCGGAAGAACAAGCCCGTCGCGAGGCTGAATTAAAAGCGCAACGTGAAGCCGAAGATAAAGCCAGGCGCGAAGCCGCTGACAAGGCTAAGCGTGAAGCAGCGGAAAAAGATAAAGTGACAAACCAACCTACCGATGAAGTGACCAAGGCTGCGCAGTCTGATAAAGCCCGTCGCGAAGCTGAAGCGGCTGAACTGAAGCGTAAAGCTGAAGAAGAAGCCCGTCGTAAGCTCGAAGAGAGCGCACGCCGCGTAGCGGAAGAAGCACGCCGCCTGGCAGAAGAGAAAGGCGCTGAGTGGGACAAACCTGAGGAAGAAGATAAAGGTGACTATCACGTCACAACTTCAACTCATGCCCGTCAGGCAGAAGACGAAAACGATCGTCAGGTTGAAGCGGGTCGTGCACGTGCACGCACCACGGCTAAAGCCACGCGTCCTGCCAAAAAAGGCAACAAGCACTCCGAAGCTAAAACCGATCGTGAAGAAGCGCGTGCGCAGGTTCGCGGTGGTAAAGGCGGTAAGCATCGCAAACCTAGCGCACTGCAGCAGGGCTTTAACAAGCCAGCGCAGGCCGTTAACCGCGACGTGATTATCGGCGAAACCATCACCGTAGCTGAACTGGCGAACAAGATGGCAGTGAAAGGTTCACTGGTCATCAAAGCGATGATGAAGATGGGCGCGATGGCGACTATCAACCAGGTTATCGACCAGGAAACTGCACAGCTGGTCGCGGAAGAGATGGGTCATAAAGTGATCCTGCGCCGCGAGAACGAGCTGGAAGAAGCGGTAATGGACGATCGTGATACTGATGCAGTGCAGGAGAGCCGTGCGCCGGTCGTGACCATCATGGGTCACGTTGACCACGGTAAAACCTCCCTGCTGGATTACATCCGCTCAACCAAAGTCGCCTCTGGCGAAGCGGGTGGTATTACCCAGCACATCGGTGCCTATCACGTTGAAACCGAAAACGGCATGGTCACCTTCCTGGATACCCCGGGACACGCCGCGTTTACCGCAATGCGTGCTCGCGGTGCGCAGGCAACGGATATCGTTATCCTGGTCGTTGCTGCGGATGATGGCGTGATGCCACAGACCGTCGAAGCGATTCAACACGCAAAAGCGGCCGGCGTACCGGTTGTGGTTGCAGTGAACAAGTGCGACAAACCAGAAGCCGATCCGGACCGCGTGAAGAACGAGCTGACTCAGTACGGCATCATTCCGGAAGAGTGGGGCGGCGAAAACATGTTCGTCAACGTTTCTGCGAAAGCGGGTACCGGTATCGACGATCTGCTGAACGCCATTCTGCTGCAGGCGGAAGTGCTTGAGCTGACCGCTATTCGTGAAGGTATGGCAAGCGGTGTGGTTATCGAATCCTTCCTGGATAAAGGTCGTGGTCCGGTCGCTACCGTGCTGGTACGTGAAGGTACGCTGAACAAAGGCGATATCGTACTGTGTGGCTTCGAGTATGGCCGCGTACGTGCGATGCGTGACGAACTGGGACGCGAAGTACAGGAAGCAGGCCCATCGATTCCGGTTGAGATCCTGGGTCTCTCTGGCGTACCGGCAGCGGGTGATGAAGCGACTGTGGTCCGTGACGAGAAGAAAGCGCGTGAAGTTGCTCTCTATCGTCAGGGTAAATTCCGCGAAGTGAAACTGGCGCGTCAGCAGAAGTCGAAGCTGGAAAACATGTTTGCGAACATGACTGAAGGCGAAGTCTCAGAGCTGAACATCGTTCTGAAGTCTGACGTACAGGGCTCGGTAGAAGCGATCTCCGATTCGCTGCTGAAACTCTCCACCGACGAAGTGAAGGTGAAGATTATCGGTTCTGGCGTGGGCGGTATCACCGAAACCGACGCTACGCTGGCGGCCGCTTCCAATGCGATCATCCTCGGCTTTAACGTCCGTGCTGACGCTTCTGCGCGTCGCGTGATTGATGCTGAAAACGTCGACCTGCGTTACTACTCCGTCATCTATAATCTGATTGACGAAGTAAAAGCTGCGATGAGCGGTATGCTGGCGCCGGAATTCAAACAGCAGATCATCGGTCTGGCCGAAGTACGTGATGTGTTTAAATCACCGAAATTTGGCGCGATCGCGGGCTGTATGGTTACCGAAGGCAACATCAAGCGTCACAACCCAATTCGTGTCCTGCGCGACAACGTGGTTATCTATGAAGGCGAGCTGGAATCCCTGCGTCGCTTCAAAGATGACGTCAACGAAGTGCGTAACGGCATGGAGTGTGGTATCGGTGTGAAGAACTACAACGACGTTCGCGTTGGCGATATGATCGAAGTGTTCGAAATCATTGAAATTAAACGCACCATCGCATAATTCACTTATCGATGTACTGCAATTTGGGAGGCCACTGGCCTCCCGAATTATTTGGGAGATATCATTATGGCGAAAGAATTTGGTCGCCCGCAGCGGGTTTCTCAGGAGCTGCAAAAAGAGATCGCGATTATTCTGCAGCGTGAAATCAAAGATCCGCGTCTGGGTATGATGGTGACGGTCTCTGGCGTTGAAGTGTCGCGCGATCTGGCCTATGCCAAAGTATTTGTGACTTTCCTGAACGATCAGGATGAAGAAGCGGTAAAAAATGGTCTGAAAGCGCTGAAAGAGGCGTCAGGCTACATCCGCATTCTGKTGGGCAAAGCGATGCGTCTGCGCATTGTGCCGGAGCTGACCTTCTTCTATGACAACTCACTGATTGAAGGGATGCGCATGTCAAATCTGGTCTCTAACGTGATCAGAAACGATGCAGAACGGCGCGGTGAAACCCCGGCGGAAGATGACAAGGAGGACTGATGAGTCGTCCTCGTCGTCGCGGCCGCGACGTACACGGTGTCTTCCTGCTGGATAAGCATCAGGGCGCGTCGTCCAATGATGTGCTGCAAAAAGTTAAGCGCCTGTTTAATGCTAACAAAGCGGGTCATACCGGTGCGCTGGATCCCCTTGCCACCGGTATGCTGCCGGTTTGTCTGGGCGAGGCCACCAAGTTTTCGCAGTATCTGCTCGACTCTGATAAGCGTTATCGCGTTATCGCCCGGCTGGGCGAACGTACCGATACTTCAGACGCAGATGGCAACATTGTGGAAACCCGCCCGGTGACCTTCAGCCAGCCTGAGCTGGATGCGGCGCTGGAGAGTTTTCGCGGTGATACGATGCAGGTGCCGACTATGTTCTCGGCGCTGAAATATCAGGGTCGCAAGCTCTATGAGTATGCGCGCGAAGGCGTTACCGTGCCGCGTGAAGCCCGACCCATCACCGTATTTGAGCTGCAGTTTATTCGCCATGAAGGTGATGAGCTGGAGCTGGAGATCCACGTCTCCAAAGGCACCTATATTCGTACTATCATCGACGATCTGGGTGAGAAGCTGGGCTGTGGCGCGCATGTCATTATGCTGCGTCGTCTGCAGGTCGCACGCTACCCGATTGCACGAATGATGACGCTGGAGCAGCTGCAGGCGGTGGCAGCAGAAGCCACCGCGGCTGAAACGCCTGACTACAGCGCGCTCGATGCGCTGCTGCTGCCAATGGACAGCCCGGCGGAAGATTTTCCGGTGGTCAATCTGCCCGTTACGGTTGCCGCCAGCTTTAAGCAGGGTATGCCGGTCCAGGCTGCGGATACGCCGGCAGCAGGTCTGGTAAGGGTCACGGAAGGTGAGGCACAAAAATTCATCGGTATGGCTGAAATCGCCGCCGATGGACGGGTAGCGCCACGCCGGCTGGTGGTGGAGTTTCCTGGCTGACCGTGCTGCTCATCTTTGCTGCAACAGCGCATTTGCGTTGCCTGCGGGCGCAGAGTAGAATAGCGCGGCTTTAAAAGCGGGCTGCTGAATTAGAGATCGGCACCCATACATTCATTTTTTTACTGGAGTTTATTATGTCTCTAAGCGTAGAAGCTAAAGCAGAGATCGTTGCTAAATATGGTCGTGGCGCTAACGACAGCGGTTCAACTGAAGTTCAGGTTGCTCTGCTGACTGCTCAGATTAACCACCTGCAGGGTCACTTCTCTGAGCACAAGAAAGACCACCACAGCCGTCGCGGTCTGCTGCGCATGGTATCCCAGCGTCGTAAGCTGCTGGACTATCTGAAGCGTAAAGACGTTGCTCGCTACACCAGCCTGATCGAGAGCCTGGGTCTGCGTCGCTAAGTCTGAAGAATCTGATCAGGGATGTAGCGCATGCACTATGCAAAAAAACGCATCTGACGATCAGATTTGTGCGAGTTTCGCGAAAAGGGGGCCTTTAAGGCCCCTTTTTTCGAGCAATCCGCAGCAATCCAGACCAAACTCATGTATTGTTGCTGAGTGTGATCTTTGTTTGCAGAGGTTCGCGCGGCTAATGAGAGGCTTTGCCGCAGGGGCGGTTGAGGGTTGTCATTAGTCGCGAGGATGCGACAAAGATCGGTTATCACTGGCGAGCCGCAATGGCTCTGCCCTGAATTTAAGGATGTTAATTTTGCTGAATCCGATCGTACGCAAATTCCAATATGGTCAGCATACCGTCACGCTGGAAACCGGCATGATGGCACGTCAGGCTACCGCGGCTGTTATGGTAAGCATGGATGACACAGCGGTATTTGTAACCGTTGTTGGCCAGAAGAAAGCGAAACCAGGCCAGGACTTTTTCCCGCTGACCGTTAACTATCAGGAGCGTACCTATGCTGCTGGTCGTATCCCGGGCAGCTTCTTCCGTCGCGAAGGCCGTCCAAGCGAAGGCGAAACCCTGATTGCGCGTCTGATTGACCGCCCGGTGCGTCCGCTGTTCCCGGAAGGCTTCGTTAACGAAGTGCAGGTTATCGCTACTGTCGTTTCTGTTAACCCTCAGGTTAACCCGGACATCGTGGCAATGATTGGTGCCTCTGCTGCGCTGTCACTGTCAGGTATTCCGTTCAACGGTCCAATCGGTTCTGCTCGCGTTGGTTACATCAACGACCAGTATGTCCTGAACCCGACCGCAGATGAGATCAAACAGTCACGTCTGGACCTGGTGGTTGCCGGTACCCAGAACGCGGTACTGATGGTTGAATCGGAAGCCGATATCCTGACTGAAGAGCAGATGCTCGGCGCCGTGGTATTTGGCCACGACCAGCAGCAGGTTGTTATCGAAAACATCAACGCGCTGGTTGCCGAAGCGGGCAAACCGCGCTGGGACTGGAAGCCAGAAGCGACTAACGATGCACTGATTGCACGTGTTGCCGCGCTGGCGGAAGCGCGCATCGCTGATGCTTACCGCATCACCGATAAGCAGGAGCGTTACGCACAGGTTGGCGTGATCAAAGATGAGACGATCGCTGCCCTGCTGGCTGAAGATGCTGCGCTGGATGATGCAGAAATCGGCGATATCGTGCATAGCCTCGAGAAGAATGTGGTTCGTACCCGCATCCTGAGCGGCGAACCGCGTATCGATGGTCGCGAAAAAGATATGATCCGCGGTCTGGACGTTCGTACCGGCGTACTGCCGCGTACGCACGGCTCTGCGCTGTTCACCCGTGGTGAAACGCAGGCGCTGGTTGCTGCTACGCTGGGCACCGCACGCGATGCGCAGAACCTGGATGAGCTGATGGGCGAGCGTACCGACAGCTTCCTGTTCCACTACAACTTCCCTCCATACTCAGTGGGCGAAACCGGCATGGTTGGCTCACCAAAGCGTCGTGAAATTGGTCACGGTCGTCTGGCGAAGCGTGGCGTACTGGCAGTTATGCCTAAGCAGGAAGAGTTCCCGTACACCGTACGCGTTGTATCAGAAATCACTGAATCAAACGGTTCTTCTTCTATGGCTTCCGTTTGCGGTGCTTCACTGGCACTGATGGACGCAGGCGTACCGATCAAAGCAGCCGTTGCCGGTATTGCTATGGGTCTGGTGAAGGAAGATGAGAAGTTTGTCGTGCTGTCTGACATCCTGGGCGATGAAGATCACCTTGGCGATATGGACTTCAAAGTAGCGGGTAGCCGTGAAGGTATTACCGCGCTGCAGATGGACATCAAAATCGAAGGCATCACCCGCGAAATCATGCAGGTTGCGCTGAACCAGGCTAAGGGTGCGCGTCTGCATATCCTGAGCGTCATGGAGCAGGCTATCAGCACGCCGCGTCAGGAGATCTCTGAATTCGCACCGCGTATTTACACCATTAAGATCAGCTCTGACAAGATCAAAGATGTGATTGGTAAAGGCGGCTCGGTAATCCGTGCGCTGACCGAAGAGACCGGTACTACCATTGAAATCGAAGATGACGGCACCGTAAAAATCGCTGCGACCGACGGTCAGAAAGCGAAAGAAGCGATTCGTCGTATCGAAGAGATCACCGCTGAGATTGAAGTGGGCCGCATCTACTCCGGTAAAGTTACCCGTATCGTTGATTTCGGTGCGTTCGTGGCTATCGGTGGCGGTAAAGAAGGTCTGGTTCATATTTCTCAGATTGCCGACAAGCGCGTAGAGAAAGTGACCGACTACCTGCAGATGGGTCAGGAAGTACCGGTTAAGGTGATGGAAGTTGACCGTCAGGGCCGCGTACGTCTGAGCATCAAAGAGGCAACTGAGCAGAAGCCGGCAGAAGCCGCTGCTGCTGTGGACGCTTCTGACGCTGAATAAGCGTGTCCTGATTAGCCCCTTTCTGCCCGGCAGAAAGGGGTGTTTGTATACTCTGGTATCGTCAATTCACGGTCGCTGTGCCGATAAGTTGACACCGCCAGGGTATCATCGCGAGGGCGGGAACCCTTGTGCATAGCAGGCGGATGACAGGATGGTTATCCCAATGTTTGTATCGGGAGTGGGAAATGAAGCCTTTTTTGCGCTGGTGTATTGTTGCGACAGCTATTTCGCTGGCAGGATGCAGCAACTCCAATTGGCGTAAAAACGAAGTTCTGGCAGTACCTTTGCAGCCCACACTGCAGCAAGAGGTCATTCTGGCGCGAATGGAACAAATTCTTGCCAGTCGGGCCCTGACCGACGATGAACGCGCACAGCTGTTATATGAGCGCGGAGTGTTGTATGATAGTTTGGGTCTGAGGGCACTGGCGCGGAACGATTTCTCGCAAGCGCTGTCTATAAGACCAGATATGCCAGAAGTGTTTAACTATCTTGGTATATACTTAACGCAGGCTGGCAACTTTGATGCCGCCTACGAAGCGTTTGATTCTGTACTTGAGCTTGATCCAACTTACAATTATGCGCATTTAAACCGCGGTATCGCTCTCTACTACGGTGGTCGATACAGGTTAGCGCAAGATGATCTGCTGGCGTTTTATCAAGACGATCCTAACGATCCGTTCCGCAGCCTCTGGCTCTATCTCACTGAAAGCGAGATAGACAAAGACCAGGCTAAAGTAGCGCTGAAACAGCGTTATGACAAAGCGGCTAAGGACCAATGGGGATGGAATATTGTCGAGTTCTACCTGGGCGACATCAGTGAAAAAACATTGATGGAACGTCTCAAGGCGGACGCAACGGATAACACCTCGCTCGCTGAACATCTCAGTGAAACCAACTTCTATTTAGGTAAGTACTACCTAAGTCTGGGGGAGAAGGACGACGCGAAAGCGTTGTTCAAACTGGCGGTGTCTAACAACGTTAACAACTTTGTTGAACACCGATACGCATTGTTGGAACTGGCGCAACTCGGCCAGACACAAGACGATTTATCAGAATCTGACCAGCAATAGCTGACGAACTTTTATTGCCTGTTGTACCTGTAAAGTCATCATCTCCAGAGGTGAGGGCTTTTCTGTTCGTCAAAACTTCTAATTTGAGCCGGTTCACACTTTTTGATGAAAATGACTGAAAATTTTCACGACGAGTTATGTAGACTGGCCGCCGCAATCTAAGAGGCACGTGTACTACATGACTGATATTCAAACCACTTTTGCTGATCTGGGCCTGAACGCCGACATCCTCGAATCTCTGAACGGTATGGGCTACGTTAAGCCTTCCCCAATCCAGGCTGAGTGTATTCCTCACCTGCTGGCGGGCCGCGATGTTCTGGGTATGGCGCAGACCGGTAGTGGTAAAACCGCGGCGTTCTCACTGCCGCTGTTAAACAACGTTGATCCTTCTGTCCGCGCACCACAGATTCTGGTGCTGGCACCGACCCGCGAACTGGCGGTGCAGGTGGCTGAAGCGATGACAGAATTCTCTAAACATATGCGTAACGTCAACGTCGTGGCCCTGTATGGCGGCCAGCGTTATGACGTACAGCTGCGCGCCCTGCGTCAGGGACCACAGATCGTTGTGGGTACCCCGGGCCGCCTGCTGGACCACCTGAAGCGTGGTACTCTGGACCTCTCTAACCTGCGTGGTCTGGTTCTGGACGAAGCTGATGAAATGCTGCGTATGGGCTTCATCGAAGACGTTGAAACCATCATGGCGCAGATCCCGGAAGGTCATCAGACCGCACTGTTCTCTGCAACTATGCCAGAAGCGATTCGTCGTATTACCAAACGCTTCATGAAAGATCCACAGGAAGTGCGTATCCAGTCAAGCGTGACCACGCGTCCGGATATTTCACAGTCTTACTGGACCGCTTACGGCCGTAAAACTGAAGCGCTGGTGCGTTTCCTGGAAGCAGAAGACTTTGATGCAGCCATCATTTTCGTGCGTACCAAAAACGCAACGCTGGAAGTGGCTGAAGCCTTAGAGCGCAGCGGCTACAACAGTGCCGCGCTGAACGGCGACATGAACCAGGCACTGCGTGAGCAGACGCTGGAGCGCCTGAAAGATGGCCGTCTTGATATCCTGATTGCAACCGACGTTGCGGCGCGCGGTCTGGACGTTGAGCGTATCAGCCTGGTTGTTAACTACGATATCCCGATGGATGCGGAGTCTTATGTTCACCGTATCGGCCGTACCGGTCGTGCGGGCCGCGCTGGCCGTGCGCTGCTGTTCGTTGAGAACCGCGAGCGTCGTCTGCTGCGTAACATTGAACGCACCATGAAGRTGACTATTCCGGAAGTAGAACTGCCAAACGCAGAGCTGCTGGGTGAGCGTCGTCTGGCCAAATTTGCAGCAAAAGTACAGCAGCAGCTGGAAAGCAGCGATCTGGATCAGTATCGCGCGCTGCTGAGCAAAATGCAGCCGGAAGAAGAGCTAGATATCGAAACGCTGGCGGCTGCCCTGCTGAAAATGGCTCAGGGTGAACGTCCACTGATCGTACCGGCTGACGCGCCGCGTCCGCAGCGTCGTGAGTTCCGCGATCGTGATGACCGCGCTGACCGTCCGCGTCGTGACCGCGACAGCCGTGGTGAGAGCCGTGATGGCGATCGTCCACGTCGTGAGCGTCGTGACGTTGGCGACATGCAGCTTTACCGCATTGAAGTGGGTCGCGATGACGGCGTTGAAGTTCGCCACATTGTGGGTGCTATCGCTAACGAAGGCGATATCAGCAGCCGCTACATTGGTAACATCAAGCTGTTTGGCACGCACTCCACCATCGAACTGCCAAAAGGCATGCCGGGTGAAGTTCTGCAGCACTTCACGCGCACGCGTATTCTGAACAAGCCGATGAATATGCAGCTGCTGGGTGATGCACAGCCGCACGAGCGTACTGAGCGCCGCAGTGGCGGTCGTGACTTCGGTGGCGAGCGTCGCAGCAGCGCACCGCGTGGCGACAGTGCACCACGTGGTGAAGGCGCACCGCGTCGCTTCTCCGAGCGTCGTGAAGGTGGCCGCGAAGGCGGACGCTTTAGCCGCGAAGCGGGCCGTGGCCCACGTCGCGACGAAGGCACCTCACGTCGTCGTGATGCATAATCGCTAAACGTTAAGCAATAAAAAGGGACGCCATGCGGCGTCCCTTTTTTATCTCTTTTACTCAACCTGCTACAGCGTGCCGGCAGCTTCCATCGCCAGCGCAAATGAGCGCAGCCGCGCTTTGGGATCGAAGATCTGACCGTTGACCATGATCTCATCCGCCTGCGTTTCGCGCTGCAACGCTGCCAGACCGTGACGCACCTTTTCGCTATCGCCCACAATCGACATGCTCAGCGCCTGCTGCACGCCATACTGCTCTGACGGCGACCAGAGACTATCCATATTTTCCACCGGCGCAGGCAGCGGGCCCGGCTTGCCGCGGCGCAGGTTGATAAACTGCTGCTGCATGGAGGTAAACAGGAAGCGCGCGTCGCGCTCACTCTCTGCCGCCACAATATTCACACAGACCATAGCGTATGGCTTAGCCAGGCGTGCCGAAGGCTGGAACTTCTCACGGTACAGATGCAGCGCCTGCAGCAGCAGATCCGGGGCGAAGTGCGAGGCAAAGGCAAACGGCAGCCCGAGCTTCGCCGCCAGCTGAGCGCTGTAAAGGCTTGAGCCGAGCAGCCACACCGGAATTTTCAGGCCGAGGCCCGGCACTGGCTGTACCGGATGATGCTCGCCTTCTTCAGCATCAAACCAGCGCAGCAGCTCAGCGACATCTTCCGGGAAGCTGTCGGCCTGGGCGCTGGAGAGATGACGGCGCAGCGCCATCATCGTGCGCTGATCGGAACCCGGTGCACGGCCCAGCCCGAGATCGATGCGACCAGGGTAGAGCGACTCCAGGGTACCGAACTGCTCGGCAATCACCAGCGGCGCATGGTTAGGCAGCATAATCCCGCCGGATCCAAGCCGCAGGGTTTCGGTATTTGCCGCGAGATACCCGATCAGCACCGAGGTCGCCGCGCTGGCAATACCGGTCATGTTGTGATGCTCAGCGAGCCAGTAGCGGTGGAAACCCAGCGCTTCCGCCTGACGCGCCAGCGCCAGTGAATGGTGAAAGGCGTCGCGCGCAGACGCGCCTTGCGGAATAGGAGCCAGATCCAGCACGGACAGGCGAACAGGTTTTTTCTCAGACATGAGTACTCCAGCAAATGATGGCGCAGGCGTTGAACAGCCTGCTGCCATAAGTATTACGCAACATTACCCATATTAAAACTGCTATTAAGGGCAGGGATGTAGCCGGATTGTGCCTTTATTAACCATTTTTCCGGAAGGTATACCCCTGCCGCTGCGCTATTTTCCTGACGCGTAATAGCAGGCTTGTTGATCTCAGCAGGGAGGACTGCGCGACAGAGATGGCATAATTGATAACCTGTTATAAATACGCAGAGCCACACCGTTCGTAACCGTACGCCGCCGGTTAGGGGAAAAAGCCTGCTGAATAGGCGTATATTGCGGGCAAAGCGGGTACGGAGATGGAAAAAACTCTTTTGCAACAACTCTTAAACGCGCAATTTCGTCATGTTTTTGCTGAAGGTGAGTTAGACTTTCTGCAAGGGCGCGGCCTGGGCGATCGGATTGCTGCGAGTCAGTTTTGCCGCATCGCCACGCTGCAGGAGGCGTCTGACCGTTTCACGCGATGCCGAAACAGATGCCGGGTTTCGCGGCGAAGCCAACGACTTGCTGCTGGTAGCTGCTCAGGCTAAGGCAGAAGGGAACAGAAGGCGCAGGCTTATGCGTCACGCACGGGGATGCCATGTTAATTCGTACTGAGATTGGCGTTGATGCTGCCGGCATCGACAGCCTGTTAAAACGCAGTTTTGCGACCCCAGCTGAAGCTGAACGGGTACAGCAGCTGCGCGAAGATGGATTGCTCACGCTGGGCGTGGTGGCAACCGATGATGAGGGTCAGGTGCTGGGCTATGCTGCTTTCAGTCCGGTAACGCTGCAGGGTGAAGATCGTAACTGGGTGGCGCTGGCTCCACTGGCCGTTGACAGTTCGGTACGCGGGCAGGGCCTGGCAAAGCAGCTGGTTTATGAGGGGCTCGATTCACTGAATGAATTCAGCTACAGCGCGGTGGTGGTGCTGGGCGATCCCGCATTTTACCAGCCGCTGGGCTTTGAGTCGGCGGCCCATCATGGGCTGCACTGCCGCTGGCCCGACAGCGAGGCGACATTCCAGATTTACAAGCTGGCAGACGATGCGTTCAGCGGCGCAGAAGGGTTAGTGGTATTTGCTGCGCCTTTTAACCACGCTGAGTAAACCAGGTGGTCAGACACGCCGGCTGTTGCGCTATCAGCAGCAGTTTGTGGGTACGGGCGAGTTGTTTGACCTGATACTCCAGTCGTGAAGCCGCAGCGCGGTCACCGGCAGGGCAGTGAAACATCAGCGTAAGCGGCCCTTTACCGCGCAGCGAGCGGGCGCCGCGTCCCTGCTGATGCTGCAGCAGCCGGCGCGCCACATCGGTGGTAATTCCGGTATAGATCATCCCGGCAGCGGTTTGCAGCATATAAAGCTGCCAGTTCTGTTCCATTTCTCAGACCTCAAAACAAAGCACCAGCAGTGTAACGTGCCGCCGCGTTCACGGCTATGTGCAGGGAGCGACCTTTGTCCGATCTGTCTCATTTACTGCGCTACCTGAAGAAACAGCATGTGCTTTCGCTTTGCGCCAGCGCATCGGAAGAGCTGTGGTGCGCTAATTGCTACTATCTGTTTGATGAAGCACAGATGGCATTCTGGCTGATGAGCGACACCGCCACGCGTCACGGTGCCATGATGCTGCATAACCCGCAGGTCGCAGGCACCATTAATGGCCAGCCGAAAAGTGTTCAGATGCTTAAAGGCGTCCAGTATCGCGGACATATCCGGCTAAGCGAGGATGCGCAGGCGTTAAGCGCCTATCAGCGCCGTTTTCCGGTCGCAAAAAAAGTCACCGCGCCTCTGTGGCAGCTCACGATAGATGAGCTGAAGATGACGGATAACACACTGGGTTTTGGCAAGAAAATCAGCTGGCAGCGTATCGCATCATAAATACACCAGGGGCGCATGAATGCGCCCCCTACAGATCGTGCAATCACAGGGGCGGCATTCATGCCGCCCTGGGTCAGATATATCATGCCGCCCTGGATACTACAGGCGGCCGGGATATTATGATGCGCTCAGGATGCGCAGCGATTCGCGGTTAAATGCCGGCAGATCTTCCGGGGTGCGGCTGGTGACCAGCTTGTCATCATCCACGACCACTTCTTTGTCGTAAAAATCGGCACCCGCGTTACGCAAATCGATCGCAATCGCTTTCACACAGGTCATCTTGCGGCCGCGCACGCCGTTGGCGCTGATCAGCAGCTGTGGACCGTGACAAATAGCGAAAATCGGTTTGCCGCTGGCAACAAACTCTTTGGTGAAATTGACAAAGCGATCGTCACCGCGCAGCGCGTCGGGGGAGTGGCCGCCCGGCAGCAGCAGTGCATCAAATTCTGCTGCACTGACGTGATCGATATCTTTATCAATCTTCACTTCTGCTTTGCCCTGTTTACCTTTCACCGTTTTTCCTGCCTGCATCTCAATGGTGACCACTTCATGGCCCGCCTGGGTGTAAGCATCCGCTGGTGAGGTAAATTCAGAATCCTCAAAATCATCGGTGATCAGAACCGCTATTTTCTTGCCCATCTTCTCTTCTCCATGTGGTTAACGAACCCAGGGTTCGTTGCATGAGTGACCTGACAAGTCTGGACGCTAATCACTGAAACGCAAGCCCGGCGGCGCAATGTCTTCCGCAGGCGGCGGCTGGCGCAACCACCAGATCTTTTGATTACGACTGCCGCGCCACTGCAGCCGTGCATCCTT
The DNA here is from genome assembly GCA_002939445.1 of Pantoea sp. BRM17. GTDB lineage: Bacteria > Pseudomonadota > Gammaproteobacteria > Enterobacterales > Enterobacteriaceae > Pantoea. The sequence continues at coordinate 207,378 of PEFU01000003.1, forward strand.
TTCAGCCTCAACAAAGCGGCCATCAATCAGCACATCGATAGCGTCGAGTATCACCCGCTGAGCGGCAGAAAGCTCAGCCAGCTCATAGCCGGTCCAGAGCCAGATATCTTTACCGGGGCAGTCGCGCCGCACGCGCCGCACCAGCCGGCGAATATGCGGTACGTTGTGCGGATGCAGCGGATCGCCCCCGCTGAGCGATAAGCCCTGACGCGGCACGCGGGTATCGTTGAGATCGGCAATCAGCTGTTCTTCCATCTGCAGCGTAAAGGGTGTGCCCGTGTCGGTGCGCCAGGTGCGCGGGTTATAGCAGCCCCGGCACCGATGCTCGCAGCCCGCGACAAACAGCGTGCAGCGCGTGCCCGGCCCGTTCACCACGTCAATGTCATAATAGCCATGAATACGCATCATTTCGGCAGGCCGCCACTCATGTGCTTCACGCGTCGCTGCACCTCCTGCTGTTTACCGGCATTGAAGGGGCGGGCGTCCGGGCTGCCAAGATAGCCGCAGACGCGGCGCGTGACGGAGACCCGGGCAGGGTCGCGATTGCCACAGGCGGGACAGGTAAAGCCTTTGCTGGTGCAGCTGAACTCGCCGCTGAAGCCGCAGGCGTAGCACTCATCGATCGGCGTATTGGTGCCGTAGTAGGGCACGCGGTGATAGCTGTAGTCCCAGACATCTTCCAGCGCTTTCAGGTTGTGCTGCAGGCTGGGATATTCGCCGTAACAGATAAAGCCGCCGCTGCTGATGGCCGGATAGGGCGCTTCAAAATCGATTTTATCGTACGGATTCACCTTCTTCTCTACATCAAGGTGGAAGCTGTTGGTGTAGTAGCCTTTATCGGTCACGCCCGGAACCACACCAAATTCCGCTGCATCGAGGCGACAGAAGCGATCGCACAGGTTTTCACTCGGCGTGCTGTAGAGGCTAAAGCCGTAGCCGCTCTCCGCTTTCCACGCGCTGGCCGCCGCGCGCAGGCGGGAAACAATCGCCACGCCTTTTGCCTGCAGCGCGGGCGAATCGTAAGGGTGCTGCGCATTACCGCTCAGCGCATTCAGCGTCTCATGCAGACCAATAAAGCCAAGCGAAACCGACGCGCGTCCGTTGCGGAACAGAACGCCAATCTCTTCATCAGCCTGCAGCCGTATGCCGCACGCTCCCTCCATGTAAAGAATCGGCGCCACGCGCGCTTTGGTGCGTTCAAGACGCGCGATACGCGTCATCAGGGCCTGCTTTGTCAGCACCAGTCGCTTATCGAGCAGTTGCCAGAAGCGGTCATCATTGCCCTGCGCCTCCAGCGCAATGCGCGGCAGATTGATCGTCACCACGCCGAGGTTGCAGCGCCCGTCATGAACCGGCTCTCCCTGCACGTCATAGCGGTCGAGAAAGCTGCGGCAGCCCATCGGCGTTTTAAATGAGCCGGTCACCGCCACAACCTGGTCATAATTGAGGATGTCGGGATACATGCGTTTAGCGGCGCAGCGCAGCGCCAGCTGTTTGATATCATAATTAATGTCGCCCGGTCGACGGTTAATCCCCTCGCGGATGGCAAAAACCAGCTTGGGAAATACCGCCGTTTTATGGTTTTTACCCAGCCCGGCGATACGGTTGTGCAGAATCGCCCSCTGGATCATGCGTGCTGCTTCGCAGGTGCCAAGCCCGAAGCCAAAGGTCACAAACGGGGTCTGGCCGTTGGCGGTGTGCAGCGTATTGACTTCATATTCCAGCGACTGAAACGCGTCATAGCACTCTTTTTCAGTGCGTTCCCGGGCATACTCCTCCGCGCGGGCGATCTGCCACGCCGCCGCGACCTGCCGATGCTTCGCCATGCTTAATTCCACAAACGGCGCCAGCACTTCATCAATGCGGTTAAGCGTCGTGCCGCCATAAATATGGCTGGCGACCTGCGCGATGATCTGCGCGGTAACGGCGGTGGCGGTGGCGATCGATTTCGGCGGCTCGATCTCCGCATTGCCCATTTTGAAGCCCCGGGTCAGCATGCCGCGCAGGTCGACCAGCATGCAGTTGAACATCGGGAAAAAGGGGGCGTAATCGAGATCGTGATAGTGGATCTCGCCGCGATCGTGCGCCTCGGCCACCGCGCGCGGCAGCAGATGCCGCTGCGCATAATGTTTTGCCACGATGCCCGCCAGCAGGTCGCGCTGGGTCGGGATGACATTACTGTCTTTGTTCGCATTCTCATGCAGCAGCGCGGTGTCGGTCTGCTCCACCAGCCCCCTGATGGCGTGATGCAGCCGGCTGCGCTGCTCGCGCGCCCGGTCCCGGTCGTGGCGATACTCAATCCACGCGCGCGCCACCGCCGGTTTACCGGCATGCATCAGCGCCTCTTCAGCCGCCAGCTGGATCTCATGGATATCGACTTCCGCGCGCGCGGCCAGCTGTTGACCAATCTGCTCAGCCAGCGCCCGGCACCAGGCAGGATCGCACTGCGCCACTGCCTCTGCCGCCGCCGCAATGGCCTGTTCAATACGCTGTATATCAAAGGGGACTCTGCAGCCGTCGCGTTTTATAACCGTCGTCACCATTCACCACTCCTGAGCTATATATAGATATTTCAGGTAGTGTAATGACTATATGTTGTGTCCGGGGCGGGATTAATTGCGTATGGCTTGATATGCCGCAAGGAAGTGGTGAGTCCCCCCTCCCGGCCGGGAGAGGGGCAGGGGATCAGCGACGTACGGCGATCGCTTCAATCTCAATTTTGACATCTTTAGGCAGGCGGGCGACCTCGACACAGGAGCGCGCCGGGAAGCTGGCCTGATGCTCAGTAAAAAACGCCTCGTAAGTGGCGTTAACCGTGGCAAAGTCGTTGAGGTCTTTGACAAAGACCGTGGTTTTGACAATGTCGCCAACCTGCAGACCGGCTGCTTCAACAATCGCTTTGACATTCTCCAGCGACTGGCGCGCCTGGGCTGCCACATCATCGGCGACCGCGCCGGTTGCCGGATCGACCGGGATCTGTCCGGAGGTGATAATCATGCTGCCGAGATCTACGCCCTGCACATAGGGACCGATAGCGGCGGGAGCCTGTTCCGTACTGATTTCGCGAGACATCGTTTCTCCTCAGAAGTGCGCGGCCAGCGGGGCGCTCGCCGCGTAAGCAAGGGTTCCCATTATAGGGAGCGGTCAGATGATTACCAGTGACCCAGCACCACATGGCGGGCAAACGACTTCTCGCAATATTTACACTGCAGGTGGATATCATCTTCACGCTGCTTTACCGCAAAGCTGGAGAAAACCGGCTCGCTGCGGCTGATACAGTTGCTGTTCGGGCAGGTCAGCACCTGCTCAATGCGCGCCGGCAGCGTTGGGGTAATTTTGGCCACCACCTCATACTCTTCGATACGGTTTACCGTAGCGTGCGGCGCATAAAACGCCAGCTGATTGATCTGATCTTCAGTAAGAAAAGTGTTCTCGATTTTGATCAGATCCTTACGTCCCATCTCGCCGGAAGGAAGGTTAAGGCCGATGGTAATACGCTGCTCGGTTTCCGTCAGGCGGAACAGCGACAGCAACGTAAATCCCGTCTGGGCCGGAATATGATCGATTACCGTGCCGCGTTTAATCGCTTCTACCTGCAGTTTATTATCCTGGGTCATGATCGTCGGCTCCTTAGTCTGTCAGTTCGCTATTCAGTACCAGCGCCAGAAGCGCCTGGCGGGCAAAAATGCCGTTCCCCGCCTGCTGGAAATACCAGGCATGGGGCGTGCTGTCGACGTCGGTGGCGATCTCATCCACGCGCGGCAGCGGATGCAGCACCTTCATATTGCCGCGCGCGCCGTGCAGATCGGCGGCGCGCAGAATGAACTGTGCCTTAACATTGGCGTACTCTGACGGATCGAGACGCTCTTTCTGCACCCGTGTCATATAAAGAATGTCGAGTTCAGGCAGCACCTCTTCAATGCTGTCGTGCCGCGTCCAGACAATGTTCTGTTCATCCAGCATATCGGTAATATAGGCGGGCATGGCGAGTGCTGACGGGGCGATAAAGTAAAAACGGTTGCCGGTGAATTTTGCCAGCGCCTGCGTAAGCGAGTGCACGGTACGGCCATATTTCAGATCGCCGACCATCGCGACGCTGAGGTTATCAAGCCGCCCCTGCGTTTCACGGATGGTAAAGAGATCGAGCAGGGTTTGCGTCGGATGCTGATTCGCACCATCGCCGGCGTTGAGGATCGGTACGCCGCCGGAAAATTCCGTGGCCAGACGCGCCGCACCCTCCTGCGGATGGCGCATCACGATAGCGTCAACGTAGGTGCCGATGACGGAAATGGTGTCGGCCAGCGTTTCGCCTTTCTTGCCCAGCGAGGTGTTACCGCCGTCGGCGAACCCGACCACCGATGCCCCCAGGCGATGCATCGCCGTCTCAAACGAGAGGCGGGTCCGGGTAGAGGCTTCGAAAAAACAGCTGGCAATCACATTATGCTTCAGCAGCTCAGGCTGCGGCTGCGCCTTAAGCCGGGCAGCGGTATGCAGCACCAGCTCCAGTTCATCGCGATTAAGATCGTTGATGGAAATGATGTGTTTGCGATATAGCGGGTTAGCCATAGCTTTCTCCTCAGTGCTGCCGGATAGCGGACAAAAAAAAGCCCCTTTACAGGGGCTTTATAACGATCGGTGAATAGCGGAAAGAAACAGCGGTGCCGCCTGCGTTCAGGCGGACGGGAGCGGCAAAATGTGGCTGGCACTGTGGCATATTTCCTCCGGCAAATTGTGGCGCATTATACGCATTCGCGGGCGGGCAGCAAGCGCTAAGTAAACGTTTGCCTGGCGTTAATCAGCGCTGAGCCAGCGTGGCCACCATCACTGCTTTAATGGTGTGCATGCGGTTTTCCGCCTGATCGAATACCACGCTGTGCGCCGACTCAAATACCTCTTCGCTGACTTCCATTCCGGCTTCCAGTCCGTACTGCGCCGCCAGCTGCTGGCCCAGCGTGGTTTTGTCATCGTGAAAAGCGGGCAGGCAGTGCAGAAACTTCACCTGCGGATTACCGGTCAGCGCCAGCATCGCGCTGTTAACCTGATAGGGGCGCAGCAGAGCGATACGCTCTTCCCACACCGATTTCGCCTCGCCCATAGAGACCCAGACGTCAGTATAGATAAAGTCTGCACCCTGCACGCCTTCGGCGATATTCTCCGTCAGCGTAATTTTGCCGCCGGTTTGCGCCGCCGCTGCCCGGCACGTCTCTACCAGCCCGCTCTCCGGCCAGCACGCTTCAGGCGCTACCAGACGCAAATCGAGCCCCGTCAGCGCGGCGGCCTCCAGCATGCTGTTGCCCATGTTATTGCGCGCGTCGCCCACATACACCAGCGTCATGTCGCTCAGCGCTTTACCCGGCAGCTGCTCCTGCATCGTGAGCAGATCGGCCAGCAGCTGCGTAGGATGAAACTCATCGGTCAGACCGTTCCACACTGGTACACCGGCGTGTTCAGCCAAAGTTTCCACCAGCGCCTGACCATAGCCGCGATACTGAATACCGTCATAGAAGCGTCCCAGCACCCGGGCGGTGTCTTTCATCGACTCTTTATGCCCAATCTGACTGCCGCCCGGCCCGAGATAGGTCACGTTTGCACCCTGATCGTAAGCGGCAACTTCGAAAGAGCATCGGGTACGGGTCGAGTCTTTTTCGAAGATGAGCGCAATATTTTTGCCGGTAAGGTAGCGCGGTTCACTGCCGCTTTTTTTGGCCTGCTTTAATTCAGCGGCCAGCGACAGCAGGCTGGCGATCTCTGCCGGAGTAAAATCCAGCAACCGCAGGAAATGTTTCGAATATAACTGGCTCATGCTTTGCTCCGTAAGCTGCTTAATAATGAATTAAAATTCAATTTAATGGTATGAATATTCATTTTCAACCCCGGCGCAAATAAACTTTCTGTTTTGTGTAGTGGCGCGCGAGGCAGTATGGGAAAATAATTGCATTCACTGCCACCATTTTGAGGACTCACACATGGCATACGAAGCATTGCTGGAAGAACAGCGCGAAGAGACGCGTCTGATCATCGAAGAGCTGCTGGATGACGGAAGCGATCCGGACGCGCTCTACACCATTGAACATCATCTCTCCTGCAACAACTTCGACTCGCTGGAAAAAGCGGCAGTTGATGCGTTTAAGCTGGGCTATGAAGTCACCGAGCCGGAAGAGCTGGAGCTGGAAGATGGCACCACGGTAATGTGTGTGGATATCCTCAGCGAATCTGCCCTGAAACCTGAACTGATCGATGCGCAGGTTGAGCAGCTGGTGAACCTGGTGGGCAAATACAACGTCGATTATGACGGCTGGGGTACCTACTTCGAAGATCCCAACGCGGAAGATGACGAAGACGAAGATGAAGAGATGGACGACGACGGCGAGGATAACGGCGTCCGTCACTGATTGTACCGGGCGGCGCCTGTCGCCCGTTTCACTTACCTGCCTGTAAAGACCACCGATGAATTACGCCCCGCTATTAGCACCCATCCACCAGTTCCTGCACTGTCGCACGCCTGAGGCGTGGATCGCAGAGGCGCGCAAACCGGAAAATCTTACGCTGCTGCTGACCGATCACATGGTATGTGAGCTGAAAGCGGCACAGACCGCCGTATGGCTGATCCGTAAATATGTGGCAGATAAACCGAGCGGTGAGGCGATTCTGGCGTGGCTCGAACCTTATGAGGCGTTTGTCTTTGGCGAAGCGCACAGCAGCGACTTCATCAATGCGCATAAAAATCTGACCAAAAGCGTTATCGTGCGCAACGAACTGCCGTGGGCGGATGAGATGGTGGAGAAGATGGTGCTGCTGATCAAAGAGGAGCTGCACCACTTTTATCAGGTATGGGAGATCATGCAGGCGCGCGGTCTGATTTACCGCAAAATCACCGCCAGCCGCTATGCAAAAGGGCTGCTGCGGGAGGTCACCACCCATGAGCCCGATACGCTGGTGGATAAGCTGATTTGCGGCGCCTATATTGAAGCGCGCTCCTGCGAACGGTTTGCCAGCCTGGCACCGCATCTGGATGCGCAGCTGGAGAAGTTCTATATCTCGCTGCTGCGTTCAGAAGCGCGTCACTATCAGGACTACCTTGCGCTGGCAGCGCAGATCTCACCGCGCGATATTACACCGCGCGTGCAGGCGATCGGCGCAGCGGAAGCGCGCCTGATCGGCGAGCCGGATACGGAGCTGCGCTTTCACAGCGGCGTGCCCGCGTTCTGAGTGCGGGCTTCTACGCCAGCGTTTTAAGCATCCGCACTTCGCAATCGACGTGACCGGTACAGCCCATGGCGCGGTCAATGTGCGTAAATCCCAGCGCTTCATAAAGCGCAATCGCCCGCGTCAGGCTGGCGGTGGTCTCCAGATAGCAGCGGCGGAACCCCTGCGCCTGGGCAAACGCCAGCGCGCGCAGCGCCAGTTCACGCGCCAGGCCGAGCCCGCGCACCTGCGGCAGAAAATACATCTTCTGGAGTTCGCAGATATCGGGCGCGCTGCACGCCAGCGGCGCAATGCCGCCGCCGCCCACGACGCTGCCTTCCAGCTCCACAATCCAGTAGGCGCTCCCTGGGGTACTGTAGAGTTCAAACAGGCTATCAAGCTGGGGATCGGCGACGGTATAGCCTTTATCCGCGGTCAGGCCAAACTCGGCTGACACCGTGCGGATCACCTGTGCAATCGGCTGGTTGTCCGCGGCGCAGATCGGGCGGACCTGCAGATTCAGTGAGGTGAGGGTGCTCATGGCAGAATTCCGGTAATAAAAAAGCCGGGCAGAGCCCGGCTTCGGTTAACGAACAGGTCTTAAGCGCTTACAATGCCGCAATCACGCCCTGCTGTTCAATCAGTTTTGCTTTTGACTGCTCCATCTCCGCCACGCGCTCGCGCTCTTTCGCGACCACCGCTTCCGGGGCGCGCGACACAAAGCCTTCGTTCGCCAGCTTGGTCTGGATCTTCTCAATCTCAACATCCAGCTTCAGCAGCTCTTTTGCCAGACGCTCCAGCTCCGCCTCTTTGTTGACCAGATCGGCCATCGGGATCAGCAGCTCTGCGCCCTCGACGATCTTGGTCACAGAGACCGGGCCTTTGTCGCCCGCCGGCAGGATCGTCAGGCTCGCGAGACGCGCCAGGCGGGAGAGGAAGTTGCGGTTCTCTTCCACGCGACGCTGTGCGTCAGCGGAACAGTCGCGCAGCAGCACATCCAGCGGCTTGCTCGGCGCGATGTTCATCTCAGCACGGATATTACGTACCGCGACAATCGCCTGTTTCATCCACTCAATGTCTGCCTGCGCTGCGGCATCCTCATTCGCCGCGTCATACTGCGGGAACGGCTGCAGCATAATGGTGTCATGATCGATGTTTTTCAGCACTTTTACGCGCTGCCAGATAGTTTCCGTAATAAACGGAATAATCGGGTGTGCCAGACGCAGCAGGGCTTCCAGCACCGTTACCAGCGTGTTGCGCGTGCCGCGCAGCTCCGCTTCGCTGCCGCTGTTCATCACCGGCTTGGTCAGCTCCAGATACCAGTCGCAGAACTGATTCCAGGTGAAGTCATAGAGAATATTGGCCGCGATATCGAAGCGATAGCTGTCCAGCGCCTCACGGTACGCTTTCACCGTGCGGTTAAACTCGCTCAGGATCCAGCGATCCGCCAGCGACAGCTTCAGTTCGCCACCCTGCTGACCGCAATCCTGATCTTCGGTATTCATCAGCACAAAGCGGCTGGCGTTCCACAGCTTATTACAGAAGTTGCGATAGCCTTCAAGACGCTTCATATCCCAGTTGATATCGCGTCCGGTTGAGGCCAGCGCGGCCAGCGTAAAGCGCAGGGCGTCAGTGCCTGATGGCACGATGCCGTCCGGGAACTGCTTCTCGGTGCGCTTGCGGATTTTTTCCGCCAGCTGCGGCTGCATCATGTTGCCGGTACGTTTCTCCAGCAGCGCTTCCAGCGAAATCCCATCAACCATATCGAGCGGATCGATGACGTTGCCTTTCGACTTCGACATCTTCTGTCCCTCTTCATCGCGGATCAGACCGGTCATATAGACGGTCTTAAACGGCACCTGCGGCTTGCCGTTTTCATCTTTGATAAAGTGCATGGTCAGCATGATCATGCGCGCGATCCAGAAGAAGATAATGTCGAAGCCGCTCACCAGCACGCTGGTGGGGTGGAAGGTGCGCAGCGCTTCGGTGTTCTCTGGCCAGCCAAGAGTAGAGAAGGTCCACAGGCCGGAGGAGAACCAGGTATCCAGCACGTCATCATCCTGACGCAGCGCCACGTCTGCAGCCAGATTATTTTCCTGACGCACTTCTTCTTCGGTGCGGCCGACATAGACGTTGCCGTCGTTGTCATACCACGCCGGAATGCGATGCCCCCACCAGAGCTGGCGTGAAATACACCAGTCCTGAATATCGCGCATCCAGGAGAAGTACATATTTTCATACTGCTTCGGTACAAACTGGATGTCGCCGTTCTCTACCGCTTCTACCGCAACTTTCGCCAGCGGGGCAGTACGCACGTACCACTGATCGGTCAGCATCGGCTCAATCACCACGCCGCCGCGATCGCCGTACGGCACCGTCAGGTCGTGTGGCTTGATCTCATCCAGCAGGCCCGCTTCATCCACGGCAGCGACAATCGCTTTACGCGCGGCAAAGCGCTCCATACCCTGAAACGCCGCCGGGATTTCATCGGAGCAGGCGGTGCTCGCTTCACCGTTGGTGTCAAACACCTCGGCACGGCTGCGGATATCGCCGTCAAAGGTCAGAATGTTGATCATCGGCAGCTTGTGACGACGACCCACTTCATAGTCGTTGAAATCGTGCGCCGGGGTGATCTTCACGCAGCCGGTGCCTTTTTCCATATCGGCGTGCTCATCACCCACGATCGGAATGCGACGATCTACCAGCGGCAGGATCAGCTCTTTGCCGATCAGATCTTTATAGCGTGGATCTTCCGGATTGACGGCAACGCCGGTATCGCCCAGCAGGGTTTCCGGACGGGTGGTGGCGACAACCAGATAATCTTTGCCGTCTGCCGTGGTCGCGCCATCCGCCAGCGGATAGCGGATATGCCACATCGAGCCTTTGCTTTCGCGGTTTTCTACTTCCAGATCGGAGATAGCGGTGCGCAGTTTAGGGTCCCAGTTTACCAGGCGTTTGCCACGGTAGATCAGGTTCTCTTTATAAAGGCGCACAAAAACTTCTTTCACCGCATTTGAGAGGCCGTCATCCATGGTGAAGCGCTCGCGCTCCCAGTCCACGGAGTTGCCGAGGCGGCGCATCTGGCGGGTAATAGTGCCGCCTGATTCCGCTTTCCACTCCCAGATTTTATCGATAAAGGCGTCACGACCATAATCCTGGCGCGTTTTCCCCTCTTCGGCGGCGATCTTACGCTCTACAACCATCTGCGTCGCAATACCGGCATGGTCAGTGCCCGCCTGCCACAGGGTATTTTTACCCTGCATGCGCTGGTAGCGGATCATGGTATCCATAATGGTCTGCTGGAAGGCGTGACCCATATGCAAGCTGCCGGTAACGTTCGGCGGCGGGATCATGATGCAAAAGCTTTCCTGGCTGGTGTCGCCATTCGGTTTAAAGTAGCCCTGCTGTTCCCAGTGCTCGTAGAGCGGCTGCTCGATATCTTGCGGGTTATATGTCTTGTCCATTTCTGCTATGTCGTTTGCGGCGGGGGTGGTGGCGCCGTTTTCAGTTGGAAACCAACGCTACGATAGGCTTTATAGCGATCGCGCGCCGGTTGTTTCAGGGATTCTTCATACGGTACGAAGTCTATCACTTCATGGAAAGCGGTGGCAAAATCTGCGAATGCCGGCAGCAGGCTGATCAGCAAATCGCGCGGCGCACTGCTGCGGCGCTGCGGCCAGGCAAGCTCTACCGGCGCACCGTAACGCGGGCCTTCACCCGCCAGATTATGTGGCACAAAGGCGTTAGCCGGGCGCTGCCACAGCGCCTCATCCAGCCGGTTCGCCTGCGCTTCGCTTTCACAGGCGATCAGGATACGTTTGCCTTCACGCCAGCGGGTAGCAGCCAGATCGCACACCAGCGCTTCAATAGCGCTAAGGCCATCACTGGCGCTTTCTGACTCTAAAACATAGAAGGTGGCGTTTTTCATGGCGGGCTAAATTCCATCAGTAACAACAGAGAGCATTGTGCGTCAGCGCGCGGCGTGCGTCCAACATTAAGGCCGATATCAGCAGCAGGAATGTTGTTGATGGCGTCATCACGTCCCGTACGCGCGTCAACCCGGGCGCCATTAATGGCGCCCCTAAATGGGAAATGCCGCCACAGGGGGCGCATTTATGCGCCCCTGGCCAATAACCGCACCGTATTGAACGCKATCGCGTCCCGTACGCGCATCGACCCGGGCGCCATGAATGGCGTCATCACGTTCCGCACACGCATCAAACCGGGCGCCATGAATGGCGCCCCTACGGGGGAAATGCCGCCACAGGACGCGCAATACCGATTAATCGTCGCCGTTCAGACCCGCACGGTTCAGCAGGAACTGAGAGAGCATCGGTACCGGACGACCGGTAGCGCCTTTGGCTTTACCGGAGCGCCATGCGGTGCCGGCGATATCGAGGTGCGCCCAGTTATATTTGCGTGCAAAACGCGCCAGGAAGCAGGCGGCCGTAATCGCACCGCCCGGACGTCCGCCGATATTCGCCATATCGGCAAAGTTCGACTCCAGCTGCTCCTGATACTCATCGGCCATCGGCAGCCGCCACGCGCGGTCGCCTGACTGTTCAGAAGCGCTGATCAGCTCATGCGCCAGCGGATTGTGATTCGAAAGCAGGCCGCTGACGTGATGACCCAGCGCAATTACGCAGGCACCGGTCAGGGTCGCCACGTCAATCACCACTTCAGGCTCAAAACGTTCAACGTAGGTGAGGGCGTCGCACAGCACCAGACGACCTTCAGCATCGGTATTCAGCACTTCCACCGTCTGGCCTGACATCGTGGTCAGAACATCGCCCGGGCGCATTGCGCGGCCATCCGGCATATTTTCACAGCCCACCAGCACGCCCACGACGTTCAGCGGCAGATTGAGTTCCGCCACCATGCGCATTACGCCATAGACCGAGGCCGCGCCGCACATATCATATTTCATCTCATCCATGCCTTCAGCAGGCTTGATGGAAATGCCGCCGGCGTCAAAGGTCAGCCCTTTACCCACCAGCACGATGGGACGCGCGTCCGGATCGCTGTTACCTTTGTACTCAATAACCGACATCAGCGACTCATTGTGCGAACCGGCGCCGACCGCAAGATAGGCATTCATGCCCAGCTCTTTCATCTGCTGTTCGCCGATAACACGGGTCGTAACGTTTTTGCTGTAAGCGTCCGCCAGCTGGCGTGCCTGCGAAGCGAGATAGGCCGCATTACAGATATTTGGCGGCATGTTGCTGAGATCTTTTGCCGCTTTCACGCCGGCTGCTACGGCAAGGCCATGCTGAATAGCGCGCTCACCGCTGGTGAGTTCGCGACGCGTCGGGACGTTGAACACCAGCTTGCGCAGCGGACGACGCGGCTCAACTTTATTGCTTTTCAGCTGATCAAAGTTGTAGAGCGCCTCTTTCGAAGTTTCGATAGCCTGGCGCACTTTCCAGTAGGTGTTGCGGCCTTTAACATGCAGTTCGGTCAGGAAGCAGACCGCTTCCATGGAGCCGGTGTCATTCAGCGTGTTAATGGTCTTCTGGATCACCTGCTTATACTGACGCTCGTCCAGCTCGCGCTCTTTGCCGCAGCCAATCAGCAGAATACGTTCAGAGAGAATATTCGGCACATGGTGCAGCAGCAGCGTCTGGCCGACTTTGCCCTCCAGTTCGCCGCGGCGCAGCAGCGCACTGATATAGCCGTCGCTGATTTTATCCAGCTGTTCGGCAATGGGCGATAAACGGCGCGGCTCAAAAACGCCTACAACAATGCAGGCGCTCCGCTGTTTTTCCGGGCTGCCGCTTTTTACACTGAARTCCATGCACTCTCCTGAATCTTAAAGACAACGGCCGTAGCTGTCGTTAGAATGTAGCGCGTTCGTCACCCATTATTTGGCGCGACGCCATGACAATTTAACGCCGCTGGTCATAATGAGTGGGGCGACAATATGATGTTTTTTCACCACCCTGACGCATTAACAGACCATTTTAGCGACCAATACGGCCATTGATGAAGAAAAATGGCTGATAAGCGTTGAAACTAGCGATTTTCCTGCAAAAAGACAAGTTTTCACAGGCGTACTAAGCGTGATCATTATTAGATATCTGGTTCGGGAAACGCTCAAAAGCCAGCTGGCTATCCTGTTTATCCTGCTGCTAATCTTCTTTTGTCAGAAGTTAGTCAGGATCTTAGGGGCGGCGGTGGATGGCGAAATCCCCACAAATCTGGTTCTGACCTTGTTAGGACTCGGTGTGCCTGAAATGGCGCAACTTATTTTACCCTTAAGTCTGTTTCTGGCGATTTTAATGACGCTGGGCCGGCTATACACCGAAAGTGAAATTACGGTGATGCACGCCTGCGGCCTGGGTAAAGGGTTACTGGTTAAAGCGGCAATGATCCTGATGCTGATGACCTCGCTGGTGGCGGCAGTCAACGTTATCTGGCTCGGTCCCTGGTCATCGCGTTATCAGGATGAGGTTACGCAGAATGCCAAAGCGAACCCGGGCGCTGCTGCGCTGGCCGCAGGCCAGTTCCAGACCTCCAGCGACGGCAATACCGTGCTGTTTGTCGAGGATGTGAAAGGCAACACCTTTGGCAACGTGTTCCTCGCGCAGCTGCGGCCTAAAGGCAACGCGCGTCCGTCGGTGGTGCTGGCGGACAGCGGCCATATGGAGCAGCGCAAGGATGGCTCGCAGGTGGTGACGCTGGATAGAGGCACTCGCTTTGAAGGTACCGCGCTGCTGCGTGATTTCCGCATCACTGACTTTGTGAACTATCAGGCGGTAGTCGGCTATAAAGAAGCGACGCTCGATCCTAACGATGCCGATCAGGCCGATCTGCTTACGCTGATCAACACCAAAACGCCGCAGTTCCAGGCTGAGCTGCACTGGCGTCTGACGCTGGTTTTCTCGGTGCTGATTATGGCGCTGATGGTGGTGCCGCTTAGCGTGGTCAATCCACGTCAGGGCCGCGTATTGTCGATGCTGCCTGCGATGCTGCTCTATCTGATCTTCTTCCTGCTGCAGAGTTCGCTGCGTTCCAATGCGGCCAAAGGGCGCTTCGATCCGGCTATCTGGATGTGGACCGTTAACGTCGCGTATCTGGCACTGGCGGTGGCGCTTAACGCCTGGGATACCGTGCCGATGCGTCGTCTGCGGGCGCGTTTCAGCCGCGGAGGGTCGGTGTGATGTTTAAGGTTCTTGACCGTTATATCGGTAAAACCATTTTTAACACCATCATGATGACGCTGTTCATGCTGGTGTCGCTGTCGGGCATTATCAAATTTGTCGATCAGCTGCGCAAAACCGGGCAGGGCGCGTATTCCGCACTGGATGCGGGCTACTACACCCTGCTGAGCGTGCCGAAAGATATTGAGATCTTCTTCCCGATGGCGGCGCTGCTTGGCGCGCTGCTTGGCCTCGGCACGCTGGCTCAGCGCAGCGAGCTGGTGGTGATGCAGGCGTCCGGCTTTACCCGCCTGCAGGTAGCGCTGTCCGTCATGAAAACCGCGATCCCGCTGGTGCTGCTGACCATGGCCGTCGGCGAGTTTGTGGCGCCGCAGGGCGAGCAGATGGCGCGTAATTTCCGCGCGCAGCAGCTTTACGGCGGGTCGCTGGTCTCCACGCAGAACGGCCTCTGGGCGAAGGATGGCAACGACTTTATCTATATCGAACGCATTAAGGGCGATAACGAGATTGATGGGGTCAGCATCTACCGCTTTAACGACGCCCGCCGTCTGCAGAGCGTGCGCTATGCGGCCACCGCGACCTGGGATCAGGCGCGTAAGCGGTGGGAGCTGGCGCAGGTGGATGAGTCAGACCTCACCGATCCAAAACAGATCACCGGTTCGCAGAGCCTGAACGGCGAGTGGAAAACCAACCTGACGCCAGACAAGCTGGGCGTGGTGGCGCTGGATCCGGACGCGCTCTCTATCAGCGGACTGTATAACTACAGTAAATATCTGAAGCAGAGCGGGCAGGAGTCGGGCCGTTATCAGCTCAATATGTGGGGTAAAATCTTCCAGCCGCTTTCGGTAGCGGTCATGATGCTGATGGCGCTCTCCTTTATCTTCGGACCGCTGCGCAGCGTATCGATGGGCGTGCGCGTGGTGACGGGTATCAGCTTCGGCTTCCTGTTCTACGTGCTGGATCAGATTTTTGGTCCGCTGAGCCTGGTCTATGGCCTGCCGCCAATATTAGGGGCAATCCTGCCCAGCGGCGCTTTCTTCGCTATCAGTCTCTATCTGTTGCTGAAACGACGTTAAGCGGGAGAGATCCAGGGGCGCATGAATGCGCCAGGGCCTCATTAATGAGGCCCCTGCACGATAACGTAGGGGCGCCATTTATGGCGCCCTCGGTTAATGATGGCGCCCTGGCTCAGCCTCGGCGGGTCAGGGCAGCGTCTGCAGAAGCGCGGGCAACTGGGACAGCAGATAGAGCAGCAGGCCGATGGTGCCGCCGACCAGCGTGCCGTTGATGCGGATAAACTGCAGATCGCGGCCAATATTCAGCTCAATCTGCTGTGACATATCGCGTGCGTCCCAGCTTTTTACCGTATCGCTGATATGACGCGTCAGAAAAGCAGCAAACTCCGGGGCCACGCTGCGCGCCGCATCCTCCAGATGCTGATTCATCGAACTGCGTAACGCCTCATCGGCCAGCAGGGTCTCTCCCAGCCACAGCGCCGCCAGCCGTACCCGCTCCTGTACGCGGGAATCGTCGCTGCTGAGATCGCGCTTCAGCCAGGCGCGCAGATCCTGCCACAGCTCACCGATATAGCGATTCAGCGACTCATCCTCTTTCAGCCACTGCTTCACTGACTCCGCGCGCGCTGCCATCTCCGGATCGCTTTTCAGCCGGTCAATCAGCCGCTGCACCGCGCGATTAAAGCCGAGACGCAGCTCATGCCCCTGATCGCGCGCCACTTCGTCGAGAATGGAGTCCACCGCGTTAGCGACCAGCGTGGCGCTGTGTTCACCCAGCCACTCGGTCGGCAGCACTTTAGCTTTAACCGGATGCTCACGCTTCAGCCAGCGCACAATCTGCAGGGCGATAAACTCACGCGTGCCGGGCTTATGCAGCAGCTGCAGCAGCTGTTCAATCGCCGCATCCAGCAGCGCCTGATGACGGTTATTTTTGGTCAGGCTGTCGAGGATCATCGCACTGGACTGGGTCAGATCGACCTTATCCAGCGCGCGATGCACGGCGCGCCGCATAAACTGCTGAATGCGGGCATCGTCAGTGAGATCGAGAAAACCGCGCATGACCTGCAGCAGATGACGCCCTACGCGATCGGCGTTGCCCGGCGCGTTCAGCCACTGCGCCAGCAGCTGTGCCGGATTGTTGCGGCGGATCAGCGCCAGCAGCGAATCGGTATCGAGAAACTTCTCCTGTACAAAGCGACCGAGGTTTTCGCCGATGCGATCTTTGTTACGCGGAATAATCGCCGTATGGCGCGCAATCAGCGGCAGCGGCACGCGGCGAAACAGCGCCACCACCGCAAACCAGTCGGCCAGTGCACCGACCATAGCCGCTTCCGCGATCGCTTTAACGCCCAGTACCCAGAAATTGGGTGGCAGAAACAGCGTAACGATAAAGGTTGCCGCTGCCGCCAGCAGCAGCGCCAGCGCCAGCTGTTTGCTGCGCTTCAGTTGTTGATATTTATCCATTATCCCATCTTAGCAGAGAGTCCTTAACGGCGGCGCCCGCCGAGCAGGCTGCCCAGCATGCCGCGCACGATCTGGCTGGTGACCTGGCGCGCTGCGCTGCGGGCCACGCTCTGAACCACGCCGTCGCGTTTACCGCCGCGCGGTCCGGTGGTGCCAAACAGAATATCTTTCAGACCGCCAAGAATGCCGCTGTCTACCTTCACGTCGGCGCCTTTAACGTCCGGCGCCGCTGACTGCTGCGGTGCGGCGGCAACACCCTGCTGCAGGCGCTCAAACGCCGACTCGCGATCGACCTCCTCATCATATTTGCCATAAAGCGGCGAATGGTTGATCAGGTCGTTGCGCTCATCCTGCGTCAGCGGCCCCATGCGTGAGCCGGGGGCGATCACCATAGCGCGTTCCACGATGGATGGACTGCCTTTCTCATCGAGGAAAGAGATCAGCGCCTCACCGGTGCCGAGCGCCTGAAGCGCCGCCACGGCATCAAACGCCGGGTTAGCGCGCAGGGTCTCAGCGGCACTTTTTACCGCTTTCTGATCGCGCGGCGTGAAGGCGCGCAGGGCGTGCTGCACGCGATTGCCAAGCTGGCCTAATACCTTGTCCGGAATATCTGACGGGTTCTGCGTGACGAACCAGACGCCCACGCCTTTGGAGCGGATCAGGCGGATGACCTGCTCGATCTTTTCCAGCAATACGGGCGGTGCATCACTGAACAGCAGATGTGCCTCATCAAAGAAGAAGACCATTTTCGGCTTATCCAGGTCGCCCGCTTCCGGCAGCTGCTCATAAAGTTCCGCCAGCAGCCACAGCAGGCTGGTGGCGTAGAGTTTAGGCATCTGATAGAGCCGTTCTGCTGCGAGAATATTGATATAGCCGCGGCCCTGCTCATCGCAGCGCATCCAGTCGCGGATATCGAGCATCGGCTCACCAAAAAAATGCTCCGCTCCCTGCTGCTCCAGCGCCAGCAGGCCGCGCTGAATCGCACCCACTGATGCGCTGCTGATGTTGCCATACTGCGTCTGAAACGCTTTGGCGTTGTCGCCGATATACTGCGTCATTGCGCGCAGATCTTTGAAATCGAGCAGCAGCAGCCCCTGATCGTCTGCAATGCGGAAAATAATCTGCAATACGCCCGACTGCACCTCATTCAGCCCCAGCAGCCGCGCCAGCAGCAGGGGGCCCAGATCGGTGACGGTGGCACGTACCGGGTGGCCCTGCTGACCGAAGATATCCCACAGCATCACCGGGTTGTCATGCGGCTGCCAGTCGCTGACGCCAATCCGTGACAGCCGCGCCTGCAGCTTCTCAGAGGCGCTGCCGGGAGTGGCAATGCCGCTTAAATCGCCTTTGACGTCAGCCATAAATACCGGCACGCCGGCCTGTGAAAAGGATTCTGCCAGCTTCTGCAGCGTAACGGTTTTGCCGGTACCGGTGGCGCCCGCGATCAGCCCGTGGCGATTGGCCATCGCCGGGAGCAGCGACAGCCGGATATCGTGGGTTTGAGCAATCAGCAGTGGGGTGGTCATAATCTCTCGCTCTTCAGCAATGCGTTATGACACCAAGGATAGCAAGCGCAGCCTGCGGTAGCGCAACTGATTGCGCAGAAAAGAGGAAGCCCTTCGGATATGCCGGAGGGCAGAAGCGGCGTTACCCTTTACGGACCGTATCGAAGAAGAGCAGGCTGACGCCAATACCCTGCTGGACGTGGGTCACGTTTTGCCGGATCGCTACCTGCTGCGCACCCTGCAGCGTGACCACAAACGGGGAGTCCTGCTGTACGCGCTGCTGCAGGGCGGTATAGAGCGCCCTGCGTTTTACCGCATCGCTTTCACCCGCCGCCGCCCGCGTCTGCGCGCTAAGCTGCGGAATATCCCAGCCCACCCGCCACGCCAGCGTTTTAGCCCCGCCCGGTACGTTCCAGGCAAAGGCGCTGGCGTTGGTATTAGGATCAACATAATCCGCCCCCCAGTAGATAAAGATGGACTGGAAGTCGCGGCCGCGCATTTTACTCCACAGCGCCGACTCCGCCACCGGCTGCAGATCGATCTCGATATCTGCTTTAGCAAAACTCGCCTGCAGCGCCTGCGCTACATCAATATAGGGTGGCTGGTTGATGACCGTCAGCGCAATGCGCGTGCCGGGCTGAATGCCGCCCTCCGCCAGAATGGCTTTGGCTTTTGCGACGTCATAGTGAAACGGCGTCTCCTCCAGTGCGCCGTCAAATCCCTGCGGCAGGAAACTCTGATGGATACGGTATTGTCCTTTCAGCAGCTGCTGTGAGATAGCCTGATAATCCACCAGCCAGCGCGCGGCGCGCCACAGCGCCGGGTTAGCCAGTGCCGGCTGCGCGGCGTTGTGTGCATTGAACGCCAGGTAGTAAATCAGGCTGGAAGGAAATGCTTCAATACGCAGGTGCTTATCCTGTTTCAGCGCGTCGATCTGATCGGGGCCGAGCTGATAGGCGACATCGACATCGCCCTGCTGGATCAGCAGGCGGCGCGCGCCGGCATCCGTTACCCCTTTAAGCAGCACGCGCCGCAGCTGCGGTGCCGGGCTGGCCTGCGGGCTGGCGCTCAGCACCACCGCCTGCTGCGGCACATACTGCTGCAGCGTAAAAGCGCCGCTGCCGGCGGAGTGGGTGTGCAGCCAGCCGTTGCCGCTGTCACCATTGACCGCATGCTGCTGTACCGTTTTGCTGTCAACAATCGACGCCACCGGCGCGGTGAGCAGGCGCAGCGCCAGATCCTGTCCGATTGCGGCCGGCCAGCGCATCTCCAGCTGTGTGTCGCTCAGCACCTGAAACTGGCTGGCGATGTTGGCAGCGGTCCAGCCAAACTCTGCCAGAATAAACGCCGGCGCTTTGTTGAGCTGTACCGCCCGCGTCAGAGAGAACACCACATCCTGCGCCGTTACCGCGTTACCGCTGGCAAAGCGCGCGTCGGGCCGCAGGGTAAACCGCAGGCTGTGCGGCGTACTGCCAGGCTGCCATTCGCTGGCCAGCAGCGGCGCAAGCTGCTGCGGCGCGTTGCGGTCCGGCTCGGTCAGGGTCTGATAGAGATTGCGTTGCACGCTGTTGCTGACCGTCTCAAAACTCTCCGCCGGGTCAAAGCTGATGATYCCATCCAGCGGTACCGCCACTACCAGCGTATCCTCTGGCGTGGCGGCATGCAGGGTAAAGGCAGTACTCCAGACCGCTGCCAGTAAAATCAGTAAGCGCATTATTATTATCCTCAGAGGGAGAGACGCTGAATTTAACGCGCGGCGGGCAGAGTCAWAATGCCGGTTTGTTCTGAGCTTTGTCAGAATATAAGATTAATACCGAGTATTAATTATTTTGCTGGTTTTCTATGCACCAAATGGGCAAATAAAACGCAGAGGGATAAAAATCTGGCTGAGCATTAATGAAGCTGAATATTTACGCTAATTGTTGCTACAGCGTAAGCGTGATTTATTTTCAACAGTTGCGCCGGGCGATTATTTCTTTCCTGCAGCGCTTTTAGCGTTATATCAAGATAAAGCGCTAAAAACCCCTGCTTTTGACGGGTTTAAACCACAATTTCAGTTAATAAGTGGCACTGTTGCACGCGCATGATACGGTGAAAAAATCACTATCCTTCACTTAAACCTTTTATTAAAAGGCGTTACCGCCGCGCAGGCGGCAGAAATGGCTGCGCCGGAACTCGCCGATTATAAACCGATCTTTTTCAGCGCCAGTGAATGGCAGTTTATCCTGGCAGCAACCGACCGTCTGATCCCGGCTGGCGGCAGCGGCAAGGCGCCCGGCGCGCTGGAAACCAACGTGCCGGTTTTTATCGACCAGCAGCTGCACACGCCGGAGTTCGGTGCAGAAATCTATCTGCAGGGGCCGTTTGATGTGCACGCCCCGGCGACCATGGGTTATCAGATCCCGTTTACGCCGCAGCAGATGTACCGCACCGCCATCAAACTGGTAGAGCAGTGGACGCAGACAACCTATCAGAAAGCCTTTCACGAGCTGAGCACGGAAGAGAAAGATGCCGTGCTGACCCGTATCAACAAGAATGATGGCCTCGATTTTGCGGCGCTGGGCGAGCCGGCGCTGAAAGCCTCACAGTTCTTCAGCCAGCTACTGGCTGATACCAAACATGGTTATCTTGCCGACCCGATGTATGGCGGTAATAAAGGCATGAAGGCGTGGATCGCTATCGGCTTCCCGGGTGCCCGCGCCAGCTTTACCGAATGGGTGAAGCAGCACAACGTGCCGTATCCGCTCGGACCGGTCAGCCTGCTGGGCCAGCGCGCCTGAATTTCCCTATTTGGTATATGAGACAGAACTAACATGGCACAGATTACAAAAAAAGAAGTCGATGTCGTTGTGTGCGGCCTCGGCTGGGCCGGCTCGCTGATGAGTATTGAGCTGGCGCTGGCCGGACTTGAGGTGCGCGCGCTGGAGCGCGGCGGCGAGCGCGACTATCCCGACTTCGCCTACCCGAAGCCGGCCGATGAATACGCTTACAACGTGCGTAATAAAGTCTTCGCCACACCAAAAGAGGTAGCGGTGACGGTGCGTTACAATATGGATCAGACCGCGCTGCCTACCCGCAAATGGGGTGCCTTTGCACCCGGCACCGGCGTGGGCGGCGCAGGCATGCACTGGACAGCAGTATTGATCCGCCCGACCCCGACCGATATCAAACTGAAAACCTATGTTGATCAGGCGTATAAGCCAGGCATTCTGCAGGATGATATGCGCGTGATGGACTTCCCGTTCAGCTGGGAAGAGATTGAGCCTTACTTCTATAAATTTGAGCTGATCTGCGGGCAGTCCGGCACCACCGGCAACCTGCGTGGTCAGATCCTCGAAGGCGGCGATCCGTTTGAAGGGCCGCGCTCAGAGCCTTACCCGCTGCCGGCGCTGGACGACACGCTCAACAACGTGATGTTTAAAGAAGCGGCGAAGAAGCTCGGCTATCATCCGTTCCCGAACCCTTCAGCCTGCGTGTCGCGCGCGTGGAAAAACCCCTACGGCAACCAGATTGCACCGTGCAACTACTGCGGCTACTGCTCAAAATATCCGTGCCTGAACTACTCCAAAGCGTCACCGCAGACGGCGGTGATGGATGCGCTGAAGCGTCTGCCGAACTTCTCCTACGAAGTGAACGCTGAAGTGGCTAAAGTCGTGCTGCACGATGATGGCAAAACTGCCAAAGGCGTGATCTACTACGATGCCGACGGCAACGAGGTATTCCAGCCAGCCAAAATTGTGGTGCTCTCCAGCTTCCAGCTCTACAACGTGCGTCTGATGCTACTCTCCGGTATCGGCAAGCCGTATAACCCGATCACTGAAGAGGGTGTGGTAGGGCGCAACTATGCGTTTCTCTCCAACGGCGGCGCCACGCTGTTCTTTAAAGATAAGAACTTTAACTCTTACGCCACAGCCGGCGCGACCGGCCAGATGTTCAATGACATCTCGCCAGGCAATTTCGACGGCCCGGGGCTCGGCTTCCTCGGCGGCGCCAAGATCCACAGCTCGCAGGCGACCGGCACGCCGATGGCTGCTGCGCTGCCGAAAGGCACGCCCGCCTGGGGTATGGGCTACAAAGAGGGTCTGGAGCAGTGGTACAACCATTCGATGAAGATCAGCATCACCACCACCTGCCAGTCCTATCGCGATATCTATCTCGATCTCGATCCGCACTACACCGATCATCGCGGTAACCCGCTGCTGCGTATGACCTTTAACTGGAAAGAGAATGAGCTGAAGCTGCAGCAGCATCTGAAGGGCATCGTGGGCGATATTGCCAAAGAGCTGAACCCGGACAGCATGAGTATGAGCTTCCTGCCGATGGGCGCCGATTTTGACCTCACCAAATATGTCTCAACCCACAACGTGGGCGGTGCGGTGATGGGCGATAACCCGAAAACCTCGGCGCTGAACAAATACCTGCAGAGCTGGGACGTGCATAACGTCTTTGTGCCGGGTGGCAACGCCTTCCCGCAAAACTTCCAGGCGAACCCGACCGATACTATCGGCGCGATCACCCTGATGGCGGCGCAGGCGATCAAAGAGCAGTATCTGAAGAACCCCGGCCCACTGGTACAGGCATAAGCAGATGAAAAAACTAACATTACTGGCAGCGCTGGCGCTGAGCGGCGTGGCGCTGCAGGCGCAGGCGGAAGATGAAGCGGCCCTGATTAAGCAGGGTGAGTATCTGTCGCGGCTGGGTGACTGCATGGCGTGCCACAGCGTCGCGGGCAAAGCAGCCTACGCGGGCGGGCTGGCGATTGAGTCGAACCTGGGTACGATCTACTCCACTAACATCACGCCGGACAAAGCGCACGGTATCGGTAACTACAGCGAACAGCAGTTCTCTGACGCGGTACGTAAAGGGGTGCTGCCGGATGGTTCACGCCTTTATCCGGCTATGCCGTACCCGGACTATGCGAAGATCAGCGATGCGGATATGCACGCACTCTGGGTCTACTTTATGAAGGGCGTCAAGCCGAGCAGCGAGCAGCCGCAGGAGACGAAGCTCAGCTTTCCGTTCAGCCAGCGCTGGGGTATGCGCTTCTGGAACTGGGCGTTTACCTCCGACAAGCCGTTTCAGCCGATTGGCGGCGCCTCTGCGGAAGTGAATCGCGGTGCCTATATCGTCGAGAGTCTCGGCCACTGCGGCAGCTGCCATACGCCGCGCGGTCTGGGCATGAATGAGAAATCGCTCGACAGCAGCGACAAAACCTTCCTCGCCGGCGGCAGCCTGAATAACTGGGATGTACCGTCGCTGCGCGGCATGCCGCACTGGAGCGAGCAGGAGGTGATCGATTACCTGCAGACCGGGCGGAACGATAAAGCTGCCGTGGGCGGTGAGATGAAGTCGGTGATTGAGCACTCCAGCTCCCATATGACCGAAGCCGATCTGAAAGCGATTGCTGCTTACCTGAAGTTCCTCGGCGGTAACCCGCCGCTGCAGGCCTACAACGTGCAGGCGCAGCAGCAGACCGAAGCGAAGCTGACGGCAGCGAAGAACCTGAGCGAAGGCGAGCGTCTCTATCTCGACAACTGCGGCACCTGCCACTTCGTAACCGGCAAGGGTGCGCCGGGGATCTTCCCCGAGCTGGATCAGGCCACGATCGTGAACGCAGGCGATCCGACGGGGCTGATCCACACGATCCTCGTCGGCGCGCAGCAGCCTTCAACGGCTAAAGCGCCGTCGACGCTGGCGATGCCGGGCTTCGGCCAGCGTCTGAGCGACGAAGAGGTCGCACAGCTCGCCACCTTCGTTCGCCAGGGCTGGAGCAACCGCGCCCCGGCCGTGACCAAAGATCAGGTCGCCGACGTCCGCAAAACCCTGCATTAACCGCTATACGGGGGGCGCATTCATGCGCCCCCTGCGGGATTCGTACGACGTTCAATAACGCGCGGATTCGCCCCCGTAGGGGCGCCATTTATGGCGCCCTGGCCGATACCCGCACAAATTCAATAACGCCCTGATTTAACCAGGGGCGCATAAATGCGCCCCCTACGGTATTCGTACGACATTCAATAACGCCCGGATTCGCCCCCCGTAGGGGCGCCATTCATGGCGCCCTGGCCGATACCCGCACGGAATTCAATGACGCCATTAATGGCGCCCTGGCCAATGCCCGCACAAATTCGATAACGCCCGGATTTAACCAGGGGCACATAAATGCGCCCCCCTACGATATTCGTACGACTTTCAATAACGCGCGGATTCGCTCCCCGTAGGGGCGCCATTCATGGCGCCCTGGCCAATGCCCGCACCGAATTCAATGACGCCATTAATGGCGCCCTGGCCAATGCCCGCACAAATTCGATAACGCCCGGATTTAACCAGGGGCGCATAAATGCGCCCCCTACGGTATTCGTACAACATTCAATAACGCCCGGATTCGCCCCCCGTAGGGGCGCCATTAATGGCGCCCTGGCCGACACCCGCACGGAATTTGATAACGCCATTCATGGCGCCCTGGCCGATGCCCGCACGGGATTTGATAACGCCCGGATTCAACCAGGGGCGCATAAATGCGCCCCCTACGGGATTTATACGATATTCAACGCCACCCGGATTCAATGAAACGTGCGTACCACTTCCAGCACGCCGTTAATCACAAACTGCACGCCCATACAGACCAGCAGAAAACCCATCAGGCGTGAAATCGCTTCGATGCCGCCTTTGCCTACCAGCTTCATAATCGCGCCGGAGCTGCGCAGTGAAATCCATAAAATCACGGCGACCACCAGAAAGGTCAGCACCGGAGCGACCATCACCACCCAGGCGGGGAAATCGACGCCGGCCTTCACCGTTGAGGCTGAGCTGATGATCATCGCAATAGTGCCCGGACCGGCGGTGCTGGGCATCGCCAGCGGCACAAAGGCGATATTGACCGTCTCGCGCGGATCGTCGCTGGCATCCTGCTCATCTTTTTTATGGCGCGCTTCTACTGAATGACCGACCGGTTTGGCCGGAAACAGCATGCGAAAGCCGATAAAGGCGACGATCAGCCCGCCCGCCATGCGCAGGCCGGGAATCGAGATACCAAAGGTGTGCAGCACCGCGTTACCGGCATACCAGGCGACCATCATGATCAGAAACACATAGACCGACGCCTGCAGCGCCTGACGGTTACGCTCCTGAAAATTCATCTCGCCCGCCAGCCCTAAAAACAGCGCCACGGTCGTCAGAGGGTTGGCCAGCGGCAGGATCACCACCAGCCCGAGGCCTATCGCTTTGAAGAGTTCCAGCATCATGCATCTCCGCAGGACAGGGCCGCGTGCGCAGCCCTGTGACAGGATGTATTACTCAGTGCTTTGGTGTGTCGAGCGCTTCGATCATCTCGGGGAAAAAATCTTCCAGCAGCTCAGGGGTCATCAGTTCGGGGTAGCTGATGAGGTGTTCGCGGATGCGCTCATTAACGTCCGGCAGCAGGCGCTGCGCGGCATCGTCAGCGCTGATTTTTTTCTGCTTCATCAGGCGCAGCACGTTATCCGGCAGGCTATCTTCATCCTCAACCTCATCCACGCCTTCCAGCGCGTCGAGCTCATCCAGCAACTCCATCAGCGCTTCGATCTGCGGCGTGCGCGACTCATACTCTGCCGGGCGTTCGCTCTCCAGATAGCGCAGCAGGGCGCGCACCGGCGATCCATCCGGCGTCGCCGGCGGCTCGCTGGCGAACCAGTTCAGCAGGTCATGCTGGCTCACCTGATGGACGTGATAGCCGTTATCGGTCAGCTCATCGGCGAGGATATCAGCGGTGTCGTGCTCAATCAGGCAGATATGGGTGCGATTTGGCGTGTACTGTTCCAGCCACTGATAGATCTCTTCAATGACGCTGTCGTCATACTGAAAGGTCTGGTTGAGGTAGCTGTCATCCTGCTGATGTACGCAGAGTCGAATCAGATCGGGGTCGAAGTAAATCGCTATGTTGATGCCTTTCATGCGCGCTGTCCTGTTTGCTACAAAATCTCACTATAGCGTCAGGGCGCACAGAAAAACATGGGGAGGCCAGCAGCGTGCGCATCTGGCCATAAAAAATCGCATTCATCAGCATGATGAGGCCGGGACAGTGGCCCGGCACCCGGCGCTAATTACATGCCGATATATTTTTTGCCCTGCTTCAGCACCACATCACAGGCTTTGGTTTTAAGCTTCTCACCCATTGGCGAGTTACTCAGGCTCTGCAGGTTAAGCTGCTGGCCGTTACCGGTGTTGAGCAGGCCCGCGATACCCTGCTGATAATCGGTTTTCTGCGCCTGCGCCGCCGGCGTGCTCAGGCCGAGTTTGCTCAGCACCTGCTCTTTCACCGACTTCACGTTGTTATCCACCACGTTATGCTGCACGCAGTACTCCATCACGCCCGCCGCATTGGTCATATTGCTGGCGCTCACCGCTTTATCGCCGCCGTTCAGCAGGCCGGTCAGCGTGGAGAGCGACAGCCCGCCGCTCTGCGCGCCATTGCTGCTGCTGGTGTTGGTATTGCTGTTTTGCTGCTGCGAGAGCTGAGACGCGGCGCTGCTCAGCTGATCCTGCCAGCTCGCCGCCGACGCGCTGCCCGCGACCAGTGCTGCCGCCATACCCCATGCCCAAACGCCGCGTTGCATTGATTTACTCATGTATAACCTCATGGTTCCGTCTTTCAGACGCCGATAATGCAGGATATGAGGAGGAAGATCTCAGAAAGTTCCGGAGAAGCGGGCAGGGCCATACAGATTGAGAGTGTTCTGGTTTTCGGGGAGATAACGACGCTGTTTTTTTCAACGCTCAGCGCACGCGCTGCTCAATAGCGGTTGCACACCCCACGGGTAACGGTATAATCGCCAGCGTTTTCCGTATCCTTATCCATGCCGGAGTGGCGAAATCGGTAGACGCAGTTGATTCAAAATCAACCGTAGAAATACGTGCCGGTTCGAGTCCGGCCTTCGGCACCAGTAAGAATAATTTCAATAAAAACAGAAGGTTAATCTATCTTTACTACCTTTCTGTCACCTGAAACTGTACTGAACCCTAATACACGAAAATGCCTCTGTGGTTAGTAGTGGCTATTTGGGATTCTAACTCACAGTGGCGTGTAGTTCCAAGCTTCAAACACGTACAGTTTTCAACTTGAAAGCTATGACGCAGCCCACGTCTCAAAACTCTCCCAAAACAGTTTGAACATACGCATTTAAGCCCGATGTGTGGCGTTTTTATAGCCCCAAACAGGTCTATGGTGYTAAACGTACCTGCACACGATATGCAGGCTCTGCCAGCGTCTCAGCCACGCTCCCGCAAGGGTACACGGTTATCCTGATAAGGTGTGATCACTC
Organism: Pantoea sp. BRM17; assembly: GCA_002939445.1. GTDB lineage: Bacteria > Pseudomonadota > Gammaproteobacteria > Enterobacterales > Enterobacteriaceae > Pantoea. Next base: position 235,007 of record PEFU01000003.1, read on the forward strand.
TGGACATATGATGAAGTCGCTACGCTCCGATTGTTGGTAGTACCACCAGCGGGGCTTTATGGCTTCTATTGTCTTTGAAATGGTTGAGAAAAGAAAAAGCGCGAGCACTCTCCCGCGCCTTTAAAAGTCTATGGCAGAAATTTAACTATCTCTGCTTGCCATGAGTTTTTGTGAATCACTCTTCCTTTATGCAGGTTCGCATCCAATATCTCAGCTTTGCTGAGTTGTGATAGGTGCGTCCAGTTACTATCGAAAACATACGTAGCATTGTTACATTGAGAACTTTCCAAAACGAAAACATTGCTTTTAGTAAAACCAAATACAACGTAGCCTTGAAATCCCGCATTGCCAACAGCTACGAAATCAGGTTTTCTGCTATTGATTAATTCGAGCCTGCCCTCAACAACGGCTGCGTTAGACTTGCTTCGAATATTTATGGCTGTAATAATTTGTGTTCCAATCTTGTCCCAAGGATATTGACCTTTCGGTAGCAGATTCCAATTGAGCTTTATAGACTTACCTTTGATAATTGTGTTGAATTGATCGTCAACAGTTTCGCAGAATCCAAAAATTTCCAAAAAAAGGTTTACGCAGTGTGTGACCAACTCTTTGTTGTTATCTGACAACATTAATTTAGGTGAGATCAACAACTTCTCTCCTTCAAGATTTTCTACAATCTTAAGCTCTATGCTTGGAGGTGGAGTGATGATTCTTTTGTATCGCTTGTAGGCGATTTCTCGAGTATCTGTCACTTCCTGAGTGTTACCACCTCCGACCCATTGCTGTCGTGTCCAAGATATTTGCCGGTAGGCTGTTTCTTTAGGTGAGTTTTTATCGGGAGCAGATTTACCAACTGAATTAAATCTCGRGATCGGCCCCACAACTTTGGGTAGAACTTCTTCACCTAAGTCTCTGTTGCTTGAGAAACCTATCGAGTCAGTTTTCTTGATGTCTGGTAGTGGGTGAGCAATGTAGATTTCTCGGTCATCGAAGTTGGTTATGTATTTATCAATATTTCGAATACGCTTTTTCTGAATAAGCATTGAACGTTCCTTTTGACTACTTTCAACAGTTTACATAACCAATCAACCAAGCCAGGCAGCAATCACATTGTTGAAATATAGAGTAAGGTGACTGAGGTTRGATTCAGTGAGGTTATATTGGTTATGCCCAGAGAAACGGGGCGCAGATGTGCTCCCGATTTATACTCAAGGTACTAAATGTAGCGTCTTTTAAGGTATTCTGGCTACATAATGAGTATATTAGCCAGCATTTTTCTCAGCGCAAGCATTAGTTTGAATAGAAAATTTTCCTTAAAAAATGATGGAAATCTTGAGTCGTTATTTTATCAGGAATGCCACAGGTACCCAATGCCTACGACCTTTATCATTTTTTATCGCGGATAAGCATGGTTGCTACTTAAATCAAATTATATCGAACCTTAAAGTCTCATTCTTTGAACTGGCAACAACAGTCGATAGCTTGGTAAGATCAATGCACAAATTTATTTGAATTCAGGGGATTACATTAGACGCTTAGAACTATAACAAATTAGTTGACAAATGTTGCAAAAATGTTAATATTAAGTATGTTCGATGATTACCCCACAACTACTTATCACCATCTCATCTGCGTTAAACTATATACAGACCACCCTACATTAGCACTGTCAAAACGTGTGGAAGCGTACCTCCTGGTAAGGTGCTTCTGTGGAGTGGTCTGTATATTGTTTTCTTCCACACGTACCATGAGGTATTAATGTATGTCAATTTAAACAAGCGTCTTCCGAAAGGCTTTAAGGTTCCCACTGAGCAAGATATTCAGAATGCAGTTGAAGAGGTTCTCAGAGAGATTCAAGGTGAAGCACCTGTTGCTGTTACCAAACCTGTGACCATCACCAAGACGGGTAAACCACGTAAGCCACGTCAGCCTAAAGAAACACCCAATACCTTCCGTTCTGACTTCAATCACATTCATCAGTACAGCAACATGCTTTCTCATGTTGAGGATATTTTCATGGGTGCTATTCGGCAAAATACATCTGGTAGTGACCACAACAAGTACGTTGTGTTTAACCTGCTCAAGTCTCTGGACGTAATCTCAACAGAGAATGTCTTCATGATGGTTAATAGTAACCGCCCAAAGTCTGAGCACATCTCTGATAAATATGCTCAACAACTGGCTTCAGCTTGTCGTAACGTTATCTCAGCGTTTGAGCATCATCTTGAAGTTAAAAATATAACGCGGTATGTAGTAGAAGATGCAATTGATGACGGTTCTTTTGACATTGTTGAAGATGCTGAAAGTTATCGTACTCACCAGCAACCTGTACAGACATCTGAGCAGAAAGGAGAGTTGCTTGTTCAGGCTGGTCTTACTCAAAGTCAGGTTGAAGCGTGTATGTCAGGAGATAAGGTTCAATGGGGTGTAGATATTCGTCTTCGTGGTGGTGGTTCCGTTAGTGACCAGACACAGTATGTGCGTGTTGATGTATACCCTGATAACTATGAGAACCTCAAGTGGTTACCTGACCTATGTTGTTATGTTGATGTGACCACGGGTGAGATGTTTACCTACTCGTAAAAATATAAGTAAGTATGTAGTAGAGTCTCTCTGATCAGATTGTTCTTCACCCTTTCGGCTTTCCTGTAGGGGAGTCGCCTTGCTCACGCATCATATGAAATGAACAGTTTTCTTATCCGTGGGGGAGGGAGCTGGCGACCGACAATGAGCCTACGTGAGAGGCGAAAAGATCTTTAAGTGTGATAGTAGTCTGTTCATATCCATACCGTTTACCTTCCTCCGCTATCGCTGCGCCTCGCCCCAGGCTCGTTACATCACATGAAACAAGGGAGTGACATGAAATGGTGACCACGCTGTTTACACGCTCAATGGCGCGACTCGTGGACATTCTCAACGATGCCAGTTAACTTTTGAAGCAGTTCATTTACACAGATAGACTTGTGGCAAATCTGCCACTACTAACCATTCCCGTCCGGTAAATTTGCCGCACGATAAAAAGACTTATGACAAACCCGTCATTACTCACAACTCACTGGATTTGACCCTATATATCCAGACGTCTTTTCTCTCTTACGGTTGTGATAACTTTCTGCGTATATATTCCCGTGGCGAGCGATATCCCAGCGCGCTGTGCGGGTGATGTTCGTTGTAATGACTGAACGCCACCGCCAGGTTCATCACCGCTGCCTGGCTGTCCGGTTTTGGCATTACACTGATGTAATCCCGCTTTATCGTCTTCACGAAGCTTTCCGCTATGCCATTGCTTTCCGGGCTGCGAACTGCGGTCGTGCAGGGCTCAAGTCCCAGCATCCGGGCGAACGCCCGCGTTTC
>PEFU01000003.1:238460-240448 GCA_002939445.1 Pantoea sp. BRM17
GGTTAACATTTCTTAATAAACAATAAGAATATTTGTTGCGAATAAAAATTTGAGGATGTGCGCAATACAGTAAAGGACTCTTATAGCAGCCCCATTCTGGTAACAAACCTGATCCCGATCAAAACAAGCCGCTTTTTTTCCTTGCCGCGTTGCGCTTTTAAGAATCTGTTAAGAACCCGCCGTATAATGGGCGTTTTACTCTACTTTCAGGATGAAACCATGAAAAGAACAGCGATTGCATTGATTACCCTGGCAGCAGCGCTCTCTGCCACCGCCGCGCAGGCTGCCGGCGGCTGTCAGCAGAAACAGCAGTCGATCCAGCAGGAGCTGGAGATGGCGCGCGAGTATGGCAATAAGGCGCGTATAAACGGGCTGGAGAAAGCACTGCGTGAAAATCAGCAGCACTGTACCGATGCGGGCCTGCTGCAGGAGCGTCAGGAGAAAGTGGCGGAGAAGCAGCAGAAAGTGGCTGAGCGCGAAGCGGATTTGCAGAAAGCGCAGGCCAGCGGCCGCCGCGATAAGATTGAAAAACAGCAGCGCAAACTCACTGAGGCGCGTGAAGAGCTGGCTGACGCGCAGGCGGAACTGACCCGCTAAGCGCTGAGCGGCAGAGGCGACATCTGTACGCCTCTGCCGCTGCAAAAATTCACTTCTCCTGCCTGCAAAAAATCCTCACACTGCTGCTTTATTCTGATGGAAAACATGGCATGAAGATACGGTTGCTGCTGGCGCTCCCGCTGCTCAGCGCCCTGATGGCTTCGGCGATAGCTGAAGAAGGCGTCTCGTTTGCTCACAAAGAGTGGGAACTGGCGTGCGATAACACGCTGACCTGTCGCGCGGCGGGCTATAGCGCGGAAGAAGGCGCGGGGGGATCGGTGCTGCTGACGCGGGCGGGCGGGCCGGATACGGCGACGCATGGCCGGGTAGTGCTGGCGGATACCGGCGATGATGACTCAAAGCAGGTCGATACGCTGACGCTCTGGATCGACGATCGMCCGCTGGGTGAACTGGCAAAGGCTGATAACGATGAGTGGACGCTGACCGATGCGCAGACCCGGTCGATTATCACTGCCATTAAAGGCAGCGGCAGCGTGGAGTTCCGTGGTGGTGCCGAGCCGTTTGATCTCTCTGCAAACGGTGCCTTTGCCGTGCTGCTGAAAATGGATGAGGCGCAGGGGCGCATCGGCACGCCGGGTGCGCTGGTGCGTAAAGGCAGCAAGCCGGAAAGCAGCGTGCCGCCTGCGGTGCCGCTGCCGGTGATTATCCAGGCCAGAACCGTTGAGGCAAAGCCGCGTCCGCTGACGCCGCAGGAGCTGGCGCGGATCAAGCCGGCGCTTATCGCTACGCTGACGGATGATGACAGCTGCGATAATCTCGCACCGGCGGACGATCAGCCGGAAGAGGGCGCAGAGCCGCCGACGCTGACCGCTGTGGATGCGGACCACGTACTGATCGCCGCCCTCTGCTGGCGCGGCGCCTATAACGAAGGGTATGGCTACTGGCTGATGGATCGCGCGCTGCAGGGTTCACCGCAGCTGATCACCGACTCCGGTTCCGATTATCACGCCGGGACGATCAGCGAAGCGCAGAAAGGCCGCGGCATTGGTGACTGCTGGAGTACCGCCGCATGGGTCTGGGATGGCCGCAGTTTTGTTCAGAGCAGCGACGCCACCACCGGCATGTGCCGCGCCATCCGCGCCGGCGGTGCCTGGCAGCTGCCGGTGCTGGTCAGCGACGTCAGACCCGCCCCCTGACTGCAGAACGCATGGGGCCAGGGCGGACATTATTGTAGGGGTCGCATTAATGCAATCCGGGATAAATTGGGCGTGATATCCGTAGGGGCCGCATTAATGCGGCCCGGGGTGGATTGAGCGCGATATTCCCAGGGGCGTGTTTATGCGGCCCGGGGTCAGGTGCGCGGTGTGGCCAGGGCGCCATAAATGGCGCCCCTACGGATATTGTTGTAGAGAGCGCATTAATGCGACGCG
>PEFU01000003.1:240548-247504 GCA_002939445.1 Pantoea sp. BRM17
ATTAATGCGACGCGGGGTCAGGTGCGATATTTGTAGGGGCCGCATTTATGCGGCCCGGGGTGGATTAGGCGCGATATTATGCGGCCCCAACGCAGGTTATTTATTCAGGCAGCACTGCTTATATTTTTTGCCGCTGCCGCACGGGCAGGGATCGTTGCGTCCGGTTTTGTCACCGGCAAAGAACGGCAGCTGTGGCTCGGGATCGGGCTGCGCCATGCGCTCGGCCTGCCAGTATTCGTGCAGTTCCAGCGCCGCCGGGCGGATCGCCTCCATGCTCGCTTCAAATGCGTCCGGATCGAGCGCCTCGCGCGCTTCACGCTGCTCTTCGCTGCCGTGCAGGGCAATCGCCTGCAGCTGCGGCTGCAGCGCTTCAGGCAGCAATGACCAGTCGGTGTCCAGCGCGACGCCGCGCATATAGCCATAGCACCAGTCTTCGACCACGGTAAACTCCTGGCCCTCCATCTCCTGCAGGCCAAACAGCGGCTCAAACTGCTCCGGAAACTCAGCCAGACGCTCAGCAATATCATTGAGGTGCTGGAAGGTCAGCGTCATAAAGCGATCCATCTCGCGCTCGTTAGCCCATTCAGGGATATGCTTCTGGCCGCCCCACATCGCCACCAGCCACTCGCTGGGTTCAATATCATTCGGGCCGGAGAGCAGGGCGGTCAGCATCCCATCCAGCTCGGCCGTATCCACCACGGAGTGCGTATTGCCATACTTCTCCAGCATCTCATCCAGCCAGTTCAGCTCTTTTTCCGTTAACGGCCCCTGATTCATCAGTTCTCTCCTGCACGTAATATTCTGTACGGGCCGGGCCCGCATCTCATGGCGCGATTATAGCGGCATTATCACGATTATTTGCAATTTTAGCGCGCCTGAATCGGGCCAGGCTGAGGTATGCTGTGGCATGACGCGACGAGCGCCGTACGGCAGCGGGAACCATTGGCCCGGTGCGCTTGTCAGTAAATGGACATCAGACTATTCATCAGAGTGGGAATCACCAATGCGCAGGACACACCTAACCCTTTTATCTGCCGGCCTGTTTCTGGGCGCGCTCAGCCTGACGCCAGCCGCACTGGCAGCGGATGAGCAGACCAATAGCGTGCCGATGCCGCCTCAGGTACAGCAGCCGGATGTGCAGGCACCTGACGCCGCGCCGGTGCCAGACGCCGATGCGCCAGCCGATCAGGCACCGGTGGCATCAGGCGACGACGCGCCGGTTCGCCCGTCTAACAACGGCACCGGCGAGCAGCCTTCCGCCGCCAACAACTACAATCTGCATACCATCATTATCGACTACAAAGAGCACAAGGTTGGCGATGTGGTACCGGAAGAGTATCGTAAAAAAGAGTACACCATCACTGACTGGCAGGCGCGTCATCTGCCCGCTCCGCAGGCTGGTGCACACTGGGCGTACATCAACGCCAACTATATTCAGATCGCTGATGACAGCGGCAAAATCGTGATGGGCAAATCGGGCGACATCTTCTTTAAAGGATAACGCCAGCAGGCGGGCCACCGGGTCCGCCTGTTTTATTTCAGAGGCAGGAAAGATGGCCCCGGCCGTTGATGAATTTGGCCAGCCGACGGGTACTGCACTGCCTGACCGGTAGCCGCCGCCGCGCGACTGAGTCCGCGCTCAGGGGCGCGGCACGATGCGGATCTCCGCCATGCCAATGCCGAGCTTACGCGGCGCCTGACCGACAATATTGTCCTGATTCGACAGCTGCGGTGCCGGTGGCACAATCACCAGATTATGGCTGCCGTCGTGATGGCTGAAGTGCAGCGTGGTGGTGGAGAAGCTATCRTCCAGCCGCAGAGTGTGCTCCTCGCTGCCTGCGCGTACCGGAATCGGCTGCTGCGCATTGGCACCAAACGCGCGTGCGGTGATCACCAGATCGAACCGCGACGGCAGCGGTTCGGCATACTCAATATTCACCTCCGGAGCCAGATTGGCATTGGACCAGCGCCCCCAGCTCTCCGGGCGCGAGATGCCGCTAAAGCGCCGGATGCTGTGCGGAGCGCCCGGCACGTTCAGCACAAAGCTGTCGGCATCGTAGCGAATGTCATTATCCTCAATGCGGATCTGCTGCTGGTTGAGCCGCCAGGTTTCCGGGCTGACGCGCAGCGGCGGAAAGTGCGTTTTGCCGTGCCAGAGCGGCTGATCGATACGCACCACGCTGGGCTGGCCACCCATCTGGCCCATCGCCAGGCAGAGATCGGTGGAGAGCGCCAGCTCCGGCTTCCAGAGTCGCGCCATTTTGAAGCAGCGGTCGGCCCAGACAAATTTGTCGTTCGCGGCAAAATCGGCCAGCTGATAGCGCAGCGGCGCGGCATACTCTCCCTCCGGCAGCGGTTCAACCTGCTTATTGCCCAGCCGGAACAGGATCGGCAGGCGGAACGTGGCGCCGGAGAAGGTAAAGGTATTCTTCTGCTGGTCGATGGTGAACTCTTTCATGCTGGCCGGAAAATTCCACAGCTGCACAATATCAGCTTTCCAGCTGCTGACCTTTTTCGCCATGTCGTCAAACTGCGTGGAGAGCGACGGCGTAGAGAGTGAACTGCGGCCAAGTCCCAGCGCCTTGTCACCGCCGAGGATCTCAAGCACCTTACCTTCGCCGACAGTGAATTCAGCAGTAAGCGCCGTCAGACCAGAAAAGAGATTTTCTTGTCCCGCATGGAGCAGATTCTGCCATGGCAAAACATGGTGGAAGTCATCGAGCCGTTTTACCCCAAGGCTGGTAATGGCCGGCGGCCCTATCCGCTGGAAACCATGCTACGCATTCACTGCATGCAGCATTGGTACGATTATGGGCAAGGAGTCCCTGATGCTGGCGCCTTAGGCGCTCTTATGTTTCCTTACGGGGGCTGTGTGTAAAAGTATTACAATGAGCTTAATAAAACATTCTTCGCGATTGCGCTAAGGAAGGTGCGAACAAGTCCCTGATATGAGATCATGTTTGTCATCTGGAGCCATGGAACAGGGTTCATCATGAGTCATCAACATATCTGGCAACGTCTTCTCACCAGAAAGTAACACGATATTGTCCTCTTCGCTGGGATCATACTCCGGCGCGCAGAGCGCATTATGCTGTTTTTTCTGCAGTAATGACTGACCGGTAAACGCTATTCTTTTCCAGTTGTGCCAGAGCGCGCGCGCCGGCTGAAGACGTTTTTTTGACATGATGCACCTGATTATTGTCAGCCTGATCACTTCGCTTTTCTGCTGCGCCGTTAATTGCGCTGAGGTAAATATAAAATCGGGCAGGACTTCTTTTACAGAATATTTATTTAACAGGTGAACGCTGTGGTCAGGATTATCGCGGCGTATTTTAGCAATATTCGCCTGTAACGATTTTGGTAAATATTCTGTATCCCAGTACAGCCATACTTTTTTCGGTATAAAAGGATTATTTGGCGCAGCAGCAAGAAACCAGTTCTCAATAACAGGCGCGAGATAATTCAGCGTTGAGCGTTCGCAATAATAGCCGATCACATCCATCGGGCGTTCCTGATGGGCGCTGTGTACCCAGCTCAGATCTTCAAACAGCAGCGCAGCGCAGTCGATAGCGATGCCGCCGTAGCGTAATAACAGCTCTGCTTCGCATTTACGCAGAAAGAGATTAACGCGGCGATATTCACGCATGGCCGCCTGCTGCGCCAGCGCACCCGGCTGCTGTGCCGGTTCAGCGATTCTCTGCGTCAGCAGCGAAAAGTCATCACGCTTGCGCATTTCGTTAAAGAAGCTCTGCTCACCCTGATGCTTGATGGGCGCATACTGCTTCTGCCATTCGCGCGCAGCAGGCTGCATCATTGCGCCCAGCAGGCTGCTGCGGTTGTAGTTTCCCAGACGCAGGTTAAAGTCGAGATGCAGCTGTGCGTGACCATCCAGCTTAATAACCGGCGGCGGCGTATGCGGGCGCTGATGAAACAGAATGGCATGCGTAAAGGCGTCGCTTTTCCAGTTGTTCAGGCGCTGATAGTAAAAGGCGCTAATTTCAGCGCCCGCGCAGCGCTGGAAAGCGGCGCGCTGCAGCCGGTGCTCTCATCGTGGCAGGCTGTCGACGCCTTTGCCGACCGCCTCTGGGTGGTGCGCCCTTACGCGGCACAGGTGCCGCGTGCGGTGACGACCTTCATTCACTGGCTACGCGCTCGCTTTGTTAACGGGTGAGTGCAGCGCCACGCTGAGCGGCTGCCGCAGACGCCGGAGGCGCTGCTTCAGCATAACTGCCTGTGGTATCCGCGCGGTCCTGATGCGCCGCAGTGGCGCTTTCAGTCGCATCAGGGCGGCGAAACGCTGACGGTAAAAATTCAGGGAAATTTCGCCACCAATAACAGCGAGTCGATTCGGGACGCCGCGCTGCAGGGAGCAGGCATTGCCATGCTGCCCCTCGGCGATTTTCTGCGCGAATATCCGCAGGTGCGCCTGCAGCTGGATGTGACTGACCGCCTGGTGTCACTCGGCGGGGAAGGGTTTGATCTCGCTATCCGCCACAGTCAGTCGCTGCCGGAAACGCACGTCGCGCTGCCTCTATGCGCCACGCGCGCGCTGCTGGTGGCTTCCCCCGCATATCTGGCACAGCACGGCTGGGTTGCTCTGGTTCAGCGCACCACGCGCAGCGTGCGGCTGACGTCAGCCGGTGAGCAGCTGGCTGGCGAGCTGCGTGAGCCCTTTACCCGGATAGCGGAAAGCGTTTATCGCGTGCGCGATGAGGCGGGGCCGGTACGCGGGCAGGTACGCATCAGCGCGCCGGTGGCGTTTGCCCGGCAGCAGCTGGTGCCGATTCAAAAGCGACTGCGATAAAATGATTGTTCACTATTTTGAACAATGGCGGGTAAGTCGATGAAAACCGAAGCGCTCTGGACACATCTTTACTGGCTGACGGTACTGGCGGAGCAGGGCAGTTTTACCCGCGCCGCTGAGCGGCTGGATGTCAGTAAAGCGGCAGTGAGTCAGAAAATTAAAGAGCTGGAAGCGCTGACCTCAATCTGATAGCGGTCGCGCTCAGGCACGCCGAACGCAGTCWGGACGGCGCGATGGGCGGCATCCAGTAACGTTCGAACTTCAGCCTCGGAGCGGCCCTGAATCAGATCGAAAGTGAGTAATGGCATTGGTAAACCCTCGCAGTAGTGGCGTAAAAGTCGCATAAGTGAGGCTATGCTGCCCGCTGCGCGCGCAAAGTTGATAAAACTTATCATCAGATCGTGGCCCTGCACGCCACAGCTTTCACGCAGCTCGCGCGCCAGTTCTGCCATAAAACAGCTTTTTTGCGCCTCACTGCGCGGGCTGGTGTAGACCCGCACCATCACCAGATTATCCGTGCGCGAAAAGCCCAGTCCGGTATCCTGGAAAACCATCTGATAAGCTTTGTTTTCATGATGGGTTTGCGTCAATCTATATTGGCTGTCACCGGGCTGCAACCTGTCCGGCGGGATTTGTGCGGTACATTCGGAATCGTGCCGCCAGGCGGGATGATAAGCGCGGCGGCGGTAGCGTATCGGGCAGACTGTGGCTTATAACGCACCGGTAAGATACTGCGCTTCACCGTGTGCAAAGCTCCAGTCACCTTTGCTGTTGCTGGCGAACAGCGTCGCATTCAGCACAATAAACAGCGTCAGCAGCAGCAGCATCAGGCTGAACCAGAAGGTATTGCGTCCGGCTTTACAGGCGTAAATGATGATGGCGGTCAGAAACAGCACGATTGAAAGCAATGCCAACGGCAAATCCTCACGATAAATGAATAGCGCAGCGCCAGCGGCCGCGCGCCCTCTTCAGGTCGCCAGCAGGCTCCAGCCGAGATGATGCGGACGTTTATGGCGGCGCAAAATCCATGAAAGAAAGCAGAACAGCAGAAACAGCACCATAATCAGCCCGATAGCGGGCACCACATATTTACTGATGCCGGCGCCGGTCAGGCTGTTGGTCAGCGTGTAGATCACCGCATCGTTGATGCCGTCACCGGTAAAATAGTTGTCCTGCTGATTTAAATAGGTGCGTTCCAGACTTTCGCCGTAGATATAGACCAGGTTGAGCCCCGGCTGTTCAATACGGTTCTGCGGCGTGATGTACCAGGCGGCGAAATCGGAGTCGCCCGCGTGCGCGTGCGACGCAATCAGCTCTTTAACCTGACGAAACGCCGGCGTGGTCTGCACCGAGCCGGCGGCACAGGCGCCGAGGCAGAGACTCTGCGGATAGAAGCTGGAGAGCGCGGCTGAGGCGTTGCCGTCAAAGGGCGCAAACAGCGGGATACCGCACTGTGAGGCGACCATGCCGGCAATGGTATAGTCAGTGCCCGGAAGCTGCGCGGTATTGCTGAAATCCAGACTCTGCGCCTGTTCACGGCTCAGCTCTGGCGCCAGGTCGGGAAAAGCGTCCAGCACGGTGTCGTCGTAAAAGCCCCAGTTGTTGCGGTAGTCGGGATCGGCCACGCGGCTTTTCAGCTCCTGTGCGCCATAGAGATTCGCTGCGGCAAAGCCGTGCGAAAGCAGAAAGGTATCTTTGCCGGCAAAGCGCAGATCGGCGCCCTGAATAAACCAGTTTTCATAGCCGCTGTTTTTGAGAATATCGAGCTCAATCAGCCGCGCCACGTGCTCCTGTGAACAGGCGACGGCGCTGAATGACTGGTTCATTTTGCCCTCATACTGATAGCTTTTATGCTGGCAGCTGCGGGAGATAAAGCCATCAGGATGATGGGTATCCACCGTCAGGGTAAACAGGGCAAAGCGTTTGTTCTGCTGCGACAGTTCAGCATACTTCTCAAACACCGGTGGCGCCGTTATCCAGCGTGCTGCGTGGCGCATCGCGCACCTCCGCCTGCGGCCGATCGCCGCGAATGACCATAAAGAGATCGCGGCGCGGCAGCTTCGTCAGATAGGGGTGGGCGGTATTGTTCATCGCCAGATGATCGGAGCTGACGACGATGACGGTGTTTTTAAACCACGGCGAAGCTTTAATA
>PEFU01000003.1:247604-251935 GCA_002939445.1 Pantoea sp. BRM17
CCGCGTGCCGCAGGATGTGGCGCTGGTCTGTTTCAACGGTACCACGCAGGCCGTGTTTCATGTGCCTTCGCTGACCACGGTGCGACAGCCGCTGTCTGAGCTGGCGCAGCGCGCTATTGCTATGCTGAAAAACCAGCCGGAGGAGGGGGTGATGCGCTATTGCTATGCTGAAAAACCAGCCGGAGGAGGGGGTGATGATCAGGGCTGGCGTGATGCGATGCAGGAGCGGGGGCTGCCCGTGGATGAAAGCCTGATTTTCCCGGCGGATTACTCGCGGCAGGGCGGCTACGACGCGGCGCAGCGCATGATCGCCAGCGGTCGCGTACCGCGTGCGCTGTTTGCCAGTAACGAAGGCCAGGCCATTGGCTGTATTCGCGCGTTTGCCGAGCAGGGGAACTATATTGACGTGGTGCAGGCGAGCGGAACGCCGCTGCTGATGCTGGATCGCATTACCCCGCGCCCCGGCGTCAGCGTGCTGAGCATGAACGAGCGGCTGGCGGCCTGTGATGTCACCCGGCATCTGCTGAGTCACGGTTATCAGCAGGTGGGCATGATCAGCGGCCCGCCGGCGATGTTTAACGCCCGGGATCGTAGTGGTCTGATTGTGCCGAACATTGCGAACCCGTTTGTTGCTTCCATGGCGCATGTCCTGCTGCAGGAGTCGCTTAACCACGGCCATATCATGCTGCTGGGTGATGCCGGTGACGATCGTCAGCGTGAGCTGGAGCTGATTCAGGGCATGCTTAACCGTCAGATCGACGGACTGTTTTATAACAGCGTCGATCGTCATCATCCCGGCGGAAATGTTACCCGTACCGATGTCGCCCGCGTCGCAGGCACCTCGGTAGCCGTGGTCAGCTATGTGATCAACAACGGGCCGCGCCCGGTGGCGGAAGCGACCCGTCAGCGGGTGCTGGCTGCCATTAAGCAGACGGGCTACCGGCCTAACGCCGTAGCGCGCGCGCTGGCCTCCGGCACCACCAAAACTTGTGGCCAATCGCCGTTTACTTTAGCGCGATGGCCACTATCGGATTTCTGACGACGTTTGTCGCACCGGAAACGCGCGGTCGCGACCTTAATCTGCCGGAGGATGCCATCTGACGCGCAGCTGCAGGCAGTACCATTGACATAACGCTGGCCGGTGAATCCGGCCAGCGGCATTTATATTGAGGCTAATTTGGCAAAATCATTATTGCTGTCATCGTTACAGGAATGGCGCTCGCTTCGCTGGGGATATTTGGTGTACAGGCGGCCTGGGGCGTCGAGATGTTTGGCGTGAAGCATCGCTATACCAAAATGGCAGTGGCAAAAGAGCTGGGGGCGATTCTTTCTGGCGGCACTGCGCCGCTGGTCGCGGCAGCGCTGCTCTCATGGACCGGCCACTGAAAAGTGCTGATGCTGGATAAGTCGGTACCGACCACGGCGGTGTTTATCGCCTCGCTGCTGGGCTTCCTGATTATTCCGTTTGCGGGCTGGCTCTCCGATCGTTTTGGTCGCCGCATTACCTATCGTGGTTTCTGCCTGCTGCTGATGATCTATGCGTGGCCCGCCTTCAGCCTGATGGATAGCCGCGATCCGACAATTCGCGAAACGCCGGTGTTTGAGCGTCAGCAGGCTGAACTGCAGGCGCAGCGCAGCGAGACGCTCTCCCGGGCGCACATTGAAACTGACAGCCGCAGCGTCTGGCAGCGTACGCGGGCGTTCTGGACCATGGTGGGCCTGCGCATTGGTGAGAATGGCCCCTCTTATCTGGCTCAGGGCTTTATCGTCGGCTATGTCGCCTATGCCCCGGTTGAACGACGCGGCCTGGTCTCTTCCGTGATCGCACTGGGCTCAAACAGCGGCACGCTGATCGCCTCTCTGGTCTGGCTGGCGGTGATCCAGATGGATAAAGAGAGTCTGCTGGCCTGGGGCTGGCGTATTCCTTTTCTGAGCAGCGTCCTGATCGCCGTAGTGGCGCTGTGGATCCGCCGCCATCTTATTGGCGATCGCAAAGGGCGCAAAGTCGTGATGATCAGTACGATTATCCTGATGGGCGCCTCAACCACGCTGATTGGCCTGATCCCGTCTTATGCAACAATCGGACTCTGGGCACCTGCCTGTCTGGTACTGCTGCGTTTTACGCAGGGGCTGGGAGCGGGGGCGGAGCTCTCTGGCGGCACCGTTATGCTGGGCGACTGGCGCGCAACCTTCTCCTGCTGGCTCGGTACGGCAATGGAGTATGCCGACTTTGCGCTGTATGGCCTGGCGGCAGGTATCATCTTTGGCGACATCTTTTTTCCGGAAGCGACACCCGCTATGGCGCTGCTCTCGAGCTTTGCCACCTGGTCAGTCGGCTTTATCGCCCGCCCGATAGGCGCGCTGCTGTTTGGCTGGCAGGATTTGCCTGTCGAACGTCGTCACCGGGACGTTCTGCTTGCTTAAGCAAGGGAACAGACCCATGGAAGGGCGTTTACTGTTTTCACTTCACTAAGAGAAAGGGTTATGACGGAACATCATCCCACTGTACAGCACTCACCCCACCTCACCGCAGCTGATGAACGGCTGCAAACTCCCGCTGGCCGCAAAGATTTAAATTTTCATTTTGCCGCTTGATTTATCTACGCGCGTAGATAGACTGTCTCCCCAGTGATAACTCACGGTGCCAGACGCGGCTACGGCCCTGAAATGACCATGTTACATTTGCTGTGCTAATACGATCGGTGAATTAAACACCGGCGAAACGCAGCAGAGAGATGAATTCCAACACCAGGGAATTCCTTACTGATCTTAGCAGCCGCTGTCATTTCATTGTCATCTGCAGGTGGCATAAAGGCGGCGCGTCAGCAGGCACGGTGCAGCTATTGATAAGTTACTGATACCCGTTGCTGCGTTTTAATACGGCTTTTGCTTAATTAAAACGCATGCAATTACCTGAATTCTCGTGTTTTTTTGGTATCAGTCACGGAGGATAGTCAAAATAATCTAACCTGCTTAATCCCTCAGGTACTCTGCGCGTAGGGTGCCGGCCAAGGGATGGCTGTTTCAGTGAGGATAACCGCACGCTGCTTATCGCGAATGAAGGCGATGGGTCGTTAAGCGTTATCGATCTGGCGCAGCGAAAGGTGATAGCCACACCGCAGGCGGGCACAGGCTGTGAGGCGTTAAGTTATTTTACGCTGAGCTGAGCCAGACATCCTTATCTGGTCGCCAGCGCCGCCGACGCACCGCTGCTTTATGTGATCGATCGGCAGAGCCACCGGGTCCGGCAGCGTATTACGCTGGCCGGCCACCAGCAGCCCTGCCAGGTTGTGCGGTTCAGTGCCAGTGGCGAACGGCTGGTTGCGATTGGGCATGATGAATCACTGATTACGCTGTTTGACGATGACACCGATCGCGTAGAGAAAACCATACCGCTGCCTTCGCATAACGCCCACCGGCTGACGCTCTCCCCCAGCGGACGCAAGCTGTTTACGGAAAATGAAGAGGACGCCAGCATCACAGTAATCGATTTATGTGAGGCAGAAGGCCGCGTCATTGATAACATTCTGCTGCCTGGTCCGATAGCCGGTATTGCTGCCTCGGCGCTCTATGGCGGCGGCGTACACGGCGCTAACCCTTATCCCGGGCATAAAGTCGCTGTTATCGATCTGCGTCAGCGCCGGATCAGCGGCTTTATCGACCTTACGCCACTGCAGTCGCCACACAGCGGACAGCTGGGGCGCGACGGTAAAGTCTATCTCTGCTGTGAAAACAGCGCGGCGGTTGCGGTCATCGATCCGGGCTACGCTTTAGTCAGGCATTCTGTTTAAGGAGTGATTATGCAGTCATCTGCCCGCGGTCTGATAGCCGTTGATAAACAGGGGAACCGGGTGCTGTTTCTGCATCCGGAAAGCTTTGCCGTTGAGCAGGAGCTGAATGCGTTTCCGCCGCGCCCGCACGAGCTGCTGATGCTGCCCGCACTGGAAAAAGCCTATGTCTTTATCAATAAAAGTTTAACAAAATAACAGCGTGACGAATTTCACAGTTTAATTTTCCCCGCCAGGATTAATCCTAAGATCGTTCTCTGCGTGCAGCCTGAAGTGCAGGAATGTGAAAATTGCAGTGAGAAGTGAACGTTTATCCCTGCTGGATTTTAGTCTGGTATCAGCGCGAAATTTACCTTCGTCATACAGCTTCTTTACCGCTTCTTTGCCAGATTTATCCGACTAAGTTCCGTAAATGCCCTGAAAAAATCGGCTCAAACATGAAGAAATGAAATGACTGAGTCAGCCGAGAAGAATTTCCCCGCTTATTCGCACCTTCCCTAATACTTTTTTTCTCTTTCAGATAAAGCGGAAAATGAAGCAGCC
>PEFU01000003.1:252035-273340 GCA_002939445.1 Pantoea sp. BRM17
GCCGCACTACATCGTAACCGGCGAGTCCTGTGGCTGCCTGCAGCCTTAAATACAATAACGATAAAACATTATGAAAAGAGTGATTATTGATTGCGATCCGGGGAATGGCATCGCAGGTGCAAATACTGATGACGGACTGGCGATTGCGCTGGCGCTGGCATCACCCGCGCTGTCGCCGGAACTGATTACCACGGTCACCGGTAACACGCCCAGCGCGACGGGCGCGCGCGTGGCAAAAGATTTGCTGAAACGTCTCGGGCTGAATATTCCGGTGGTGCAGGGGGCGCTGCAGGCGCTGCGCGAAGATCCGCTGCCCTGGCGGGCGCGTCTGGATAATCTGGCCGATCCGGCGCTGGCCGCGCTGTGGCAGGGCGTGCGTCAGCCAGCGGTGATGGCGGCGGACGGCCATGACGCTGCCGGCGTGATGGGCCAGCTGATCTGCGATAACCCGGGAGAGTTTACGCTGGTCGCTATCGGGCCGCTGACAAACGTGGCGCAGGCGCTGCAGCGTTATCCACAGATGGCTGAATCGGTAGCGGAGATTGTGATCATGGGCGGCGTCTTTGCGCTTGATGACTACATCAAAGATACCAATTTTGGTCTCGATCCGGAGGCGGCGCATCAGGTACTGCACAGCGGTGCCACCATCACCCTGGTGCCGATGGACGCCACCACGCAGACGCTGCTGACCCGCGACGATCTCGCGCGCATCACGGCGCAATCGCATCCGCTGACGCAGTTTATCCGCGAGACGCTGGGCCCCTGGATCGACTACTCAATGCGGACCCGGCGGCTGCCAGGCTGCTGGATCCATGATGCGCTGGTGGTCGCCTGGCTGCTGAACCAGCGCGTGGCGGAAGGCGCCGATTATTACGTGGATATCGAGCTGCGTCCCGGTGCAACGCGCGGCAAGAGCTGGCGTTACCGTCCACCGCTGCGACTTGATGTGGGGATCCCGCCAGAAACCGGGGCACTGGTCCATGTCCTTCAGCACGTTGATAATGCGCTGCTGCTGGATATGCTTGAACAGGCTTTTACCCGTCTGCCGCCCCGGCTCTGAAACGTGACAGCGACGGCGCGATAAGATCCGTGCCCTCAAAGCGCTTCACAGACGTCGATCCAGGCGGCATGGGTCAGCTCCGCCATTCTCTGCGGTGAGATGCGTACCGCGCTGCGCACTGAACCCGCYGCAGGCAGCACCTCATCAAAGCTGCGCAGGGAGATATCGCAGTACACGGTCAGCGGGTTTTCCAGACCAAAAGGAGAGACGCCGCCGACCGGATGGCCGGTCCAGTTCACCACCTCATCCACGCTCAGCATGCGCGCTTTGGCGCCCAGGGCGGCTTTCAGTTTGCGGTTATCCAGACGCGCGTCGCCGCGGGTAACAATCAGCACCACCTGCTCTTTCACTTTCAGCGACAGCGTTTTGGCAATCTGCCCCGGTGAGACGCCGTGAACGCGTGCCGCCAGCGCCACGGTGGCCGTGCTTTCAGGCGTTTCAATAATTTCAATATCCGGCGCATGCTCAGCAAAGAACTGCTGTACCGACTCCAGGCTCATGGTGTTCTCCGGTAAAAACTGAACCTGAACGCTGCCACAAGGCGAAAAAAGTGTAAACGAGAGAAAAGGAGAATTTACGGCGCGCGCGTGCTTATTGCGCTTTCAGTGTACAGTTACCGCAGCGCTCGACGTCAGGAATACGATAGCGCTGACAGCAGCTGCGCCGCTCCATTGTCCCGTGGCGCATAATCATGGTGCGGTAAAGCGGGTTATCGCTGCCGTCCGGCAGCGACGGCGTGAAAAACAGCATCTCTTCCAGCTGGTCGATCAGCGCGGCGGGCAGCTGCGCGCGGAGTTCACCCAGAAACCAGTAGATCAGGTATCCCATGTTGTTCCAGATAAGGCGCGCATTGATGTCGCCGTGCTGCGTCATGCCTTCCACGGCGGGCTGCAGGCAGGTCTGGATCAGGCGCGCCATACGCTGCGGGGCAGAGAGAAATCGCGCGGGCTCATCCTCCTGCACATCCAGCCAGAAGGTGGCGGGATGGCCATTTTCGTGAAACTCAGCGCGGATATATTCAGGTGAGCAGTTGAGGGCACGCGGCTCATGCAGCAGCGCCATCATCAGCGTGGGCACCAGCAGGCCGAAGTACCACTGCGCCCAGAGTGACTGCAGCGGCTTCGCCTCCCGCGGCGTATCAGGATGGCTGCGATAAAGATAGTCACCGTAGCGCTGCGTCAGAGACTGAAAGTGCTCCGGTGCCGACCATTCAGCCAGCGTCAAAACGCCTTCCGGTGCGGTTTCTCCCAGTCTGACATACGCCTGACGGTCGCTGCACTGCTCATGGATCAGCTCCTGCAGCGCGCGTACCAGCGTGCGATCGCGCTGCATGAAGATCGGGGACTGCTCACTGAAGCGGTGCGCCTGACGCGTAATCGTAGCCATGCCAATCCTGAATGATAACGGGAAACGAAAAATAAATGATAATCGTTCCTGATTGAGTGAGCAAGATAGCAGCAGCATAAGATTGCTATAGCGTTGTATTTATCACTTTAGTGCGGCTCGCTAATCGCCTGCCGGCGTGCCGGCAGCGCCTCCCAGGCCAGAATGGTATTGCGCCCGCGGTTTTTGGCGACATAGAGCGCACGGTCAGCGTTGGCGACGGCCCGCTCAAAATCGTGCGCAGCCATCGGCGCGATGCCGGCGCTGACGGTGACGTGAGTCGATACCGCGGTATCAGAACGATGGGGGATCTCCAGTTCCAGCACCGAC
The DNA here is from genome assembly GCA_002939445.1 of Pantoea sp. BRM17. Classification (GTDB taxonomy): domain Bacteria; phylum Pseudomonadota; class Gammaproteobacteria; order Enterobacterales; family Enterobacteriaceae; genus Pantoea. The sequence continues at coordinate 254,809 of PEFU01000003.1, forward strand.
TGCCGGATGCGCTCGGCGAGCTTCATGGCGATTGACGCGTTGACATTGGTCAGCAGTACCAGAAACTCTTCGCCACCATAGCGGGTGACCACATCGCGTGAGCGGACGGCGTCACGGATCGCGGCCGATACGCGCTTCAGCGCCTGGTCGCCCATCGCATGTCCGTAATTGTCGTTATAGGCTTTAAAGTGATCGATATCCAGCAGCAGGATAAAGTGGCTGCCGGCATGGTTCTCGAGAATGGTTTCCAGCCGGTTCTGCAGCCCGCGCCGGTTATAGAGGCCGGTCAGCGGATCGAGCATGCTGAGCGCGCTGAAGCTCTGCTTCTCTTCATACAGCTGGCCAATCAGCTGCCGGGTAAAATGGTCAAAACGCCGGCGCATCAAATGCAGCAGGGAAAATCCAATCAGTGGCAGCGTAATAGTAAACAGAATAGTGGTCAGGTGCTGTCCGTTATCCAGCAGCAGCACGGTCAGCACCGGCGGCAGCATATGCAGGCAGAATGCCGTTAAATAGTCGCTCAGTGCGATAGCGCTGATAAAAAAGACGCTAAGTAAGCTGATAATTAAATAGCTGCTATCAAACGCTGAAATCGGATGATATTTCTGATTAATATGCCACGCCCACAGCAGCCCGAGCAGCAGCGCGACCGGCGTTAATACGGGAAAGCGCAGGCCGGGCATTATCAGACAAAGCAGCAGCAGCGTGGTGCTGAAACCCGCGACCAGCACTGCGGGTAGGGTAAATATCGGTATCTGAACGTTCAGGCAGGGCAGCAGGCAAAAAAGTGAAACGGCGATATTAAGAAACAAAAACAGCATCAGCGAAAGCCGATATTTGCTCTGTTTCAGTTCATCGTAAGCGTTTAATTTCATTATTATTACCCGTGACAGCCCTGAAATATCAAAGCGCTACCCGGCAGCGTTAATTCTGCTATGCGGATAGTCAGCACGTTTCATGTTGTTATCAGGTGTGTTATCGGCGGCAATTTAGCATTTTCCAGTATTTCTGTCATGCGGTGAAAAATTCGCTGCAGAATGAGAATGGTTGTCATATGATAATGGTAATTCTTATCATTAAGGGGCGTAATGATGATCGCAGCAATGCTGGCTGCCTGCGGCTTGTGGGGTGTGAGCTGGACAATGGGTAAGCGCCTGAATAGTGGCTGGGGTATTCTGCTGCCCTGTACCGCTATGCCGCTGTTTGCGTTATGGGAACCGGGCTATGCGCAGTGGCGGGCGATCATGATTGTTATGCTTCTGCTGACGCTGGTTATGCTGTTTCACCAGCGGCTGCGCCACTATATATTGCTGCCATCCTGTGTCGCGCTGGCGGGCGGCATCACGGCAGCGTCAGTGAATTTTCATCTGGGTTAGCAACGTGCAGAAACAGCAACATCACGCAGCGCGTGATAAGCAGGAGAGTAACATTCAGGGAATTAACTGCCGGGAGAGAGGTGACAACAGTGGTGCGAAGAGAGGGACTTGAACCCTCACGTCRGTAAGAACACTAACACCTGAAGCTAGCGCGTCTACCAATTCCGCCACCTTCGCATCGTGTTGTCTGTTTATATCACCGCATGGTGCGAAGAGAGGGACTTGAACCCTCACGTCCGTAAGAACACTAACACCTGAAGCTAGCGCGTCTACCAATTCCGCCACCTTCGCGCAGTGCACGCGATATAAACTCTGTGATTATTGGTGCGAAGAGAGGGACTTGAACCCTCACGTCCGTTAGGACACTAACACCTGAAGCTAGCGCGTCTACCAATTCCGCCACCTTCGCATACCGGCAACACTTTACAGTATTGCTAACCACGGAGGCGCATTCTAGAGGTTTTACGCAATGCGTCAACAGATATTTTACGGCGATAAACCGACTGCTGGAAAAAGCAACGCTTTATCGCCGCATCAGGCGCTTAGCGTCCGCGCGCGCCACGACCATAAACCGCACGGTAAACCTTAAAGCGGCCGGTCTGCGCCAGCACTTCGTGGCTGCCGAAGGTTTCATCCAGTATCTGCGGATAAGGCAGGAAAGCATTCGCCACAATACGCAGTTCGCCGCCGCTGTTCAGATGCTTCACCGCGCCGCGGATAAGGCTGTTGGCCGCATCAAGGCTGGTCTGCATGCCGTCATGGAACGGCGGATTAGAGATGATCAGATCGAAACGTCCGGTAACGTCGCTAAAGACGTTGCTGGCAAACACCTCGCCTTCCAGCCCGTTTGCCGCCAGCGTGGCTTTGCTCGCTTCAATGGCAGCAGCGTGCACATCACACAGCCACAGCCGCACCTTCGGAGAGTGCTGTGCCAGCGCGGTGGCTAAGACACCGCTGCCGCATCCGAGATCCAGCACTTTTCCTTTGGTGTGCGGCGTCAGGGTCGACAGCAGCAGATCGCTGCCAATATCCAGACCATCGCGGCTGAATACGCCCGGCAGCGTATGGATGGTCATCTCATCCAGCTGGTAAGTATTGCCGAACCGGCTGGCGTCAAACTCAGGCTGCTGCGTCAGCTGGCCATGATAGAGGCCGCAACGACGCGCGCTGTCAATTTTCTCCAGCGTCACCCACTGCTCCAGCATGCCTTCGGCGCTGCGTACGCCGCTGCGGTTTTCGCCCACGACAAAGATATCGCTGCCGACAGGGAGTAACGCGAGCAGATTTTGCAGCTGGAACTGCGCTTCCGGCTTATTTTTGGGCCAGAAGTAAATCAGAGTGGTGCAGTCTGTCACATCGGCCGCGCTGGCCACGAGGCTGTATACGGCGCGATCGCCCAGCCGATGGCTCAGGTTCTGCCAGTGATGATACTGCTGGGTATGAACGCGGCTGAGCGCGGTTTCCAGCTGGGCGGGCAGGTCATCCTGCAGATCACCCGCAAGCAGCACGTGGCGGGTGGTAAATTCATCACTGTGGCGCAGAATAACTTCACTGGCCGGGGTAAAAGCAGACATGGAACGCTCCTGTTAAATCAGAGCGGGGATTATAGTGCTTTGTTGGCGCATGTTCGACGGGTTTGCTAGCATAGCGCGCATTACTTACGGCATAGCGGAAAACAGCATGAGTACAAGACGCGACTGGCTTCTGCAGCAGATGGGGATTACGCAGTATCAGCTGCGGCGTCCGCGCGTGCTGCAAGGGGAGATCGCCGTCAGGCTGGCACCCGATACGCGCCTGCTGCTGGTAGCGGAACACCCGCCGGCACTGGATGAGCCTCTGATACGGGACGTGCTGCGGGCGCTGGATATTCTGCCCGCACAGGTGATGACGCTGACGCCGGAGCAGCTGCCGATGCTGCCAGAGCAGGTAGCCTGTCCCGGCTGGCTGCTGGGCGTGGAGAGCGGGCACACCTTTAACGGTGTGGTATTCACCAGCGCCGTCCTTAATGAACTGATTAGCAGCGGCGCAGCCAGGCGCGCGCTGTGGCAACAGATGTGTAACCATGACCACTATCTCGCTCATCACGGCTGACGATCGGCCGCAGCAGCTCGCCATTGAACGCCGGGCGCACGCTTTTCCCTGGAGTGAACAGACCTTCGCCAGCAATCAGGGGGAACGCTTTCTCAACTTCGGGCTGCACAGTGACGGACGCCTTGCCGGCTTTGCCATTACGCAGGTTGTGCTGGATGAGGCGTCGCTGTTTAACATCGCCGTTGATCCCGACTTTCAGCGCCGCGGCTATGCGCGTCAGCTATTGCAGACGCTGATCGGCGAACTGGAGCAGCGCGATGTGCTGACCCTCTGGCTGGAGGTGCGCGCCTCAAATCGCGCGGCGATTGCCCTGTATGAGCAGCTCGATTTTCACCAGGTCAGCGTGCGCCCCAATTACTACCCCACCGCAGGCGGACGGGAAGACGCCATCATTATGGCGCTGACACTTTGACCGCTGATTAAGGAGCACCATGTTAAACGACTGGGACTGCATCCTGTTTGATGCTGACGAAACACTGTTTCATTTCGATGCCTTTGCCGGACTGCAGCGCATGTTTACCCGCTACGACGTGCAGTTCAGCGATCGCGATTACGCCGATTATCAGGCGATCAATAAGCCTTTATGGGTGGATTACCAGAACGGCACCATCACCGCCGCACAGCTGCAGACGCAGCGCTTTACGCTCTGGGGAGAGAAGCTCAGCGTAGAGCCGGATATCCTGAACAGCGATTTCCTTAATGCGATGGCGGAGATCTGCCTGCCGCTGGAAGGCGCGCCTGAACTGCTGCAGAGCCTTAAAGGCCGCGTCAAAATGGCGATCGTCACCAACGGCTTTACGGCCCTGCAGCAGGCGCGGCTGGAGCGCACGGGCTTTCACGATATGTTCGATGCGCTGGTGATTTCAGAGCAGGTTGGTGTTCCCAAGCCGGACGCAAAAATCTTTGCCCATACGCTGGAGCTGCTCGGCAATCCGGCACCACAGCGCGTACTGATGGTTGGCGATACGCCCGAGTCTGATATTCTCGGGGGAATGAATGCGGGTCTTAAAACCTGCTGGATCGATCACGGCACGCGCCCGTTGCCTGCGGATATTACCCCTGATTTTCAGGTGAAAAACCTCGCTCAGCTTCAGGCTATTCTTACCGCTTAAAGCGCGCCGTTAAAAACCGAAAACCAGGCAGAAGCAGCGGCCTGGTTTTTTTGTATCTTTCTGAATAGCCCGCGGCTCAGGCTGGCGCTTAGCGCGTCTTTTCCTGCGCGTCGGGTGTTTCTGCCGGCTCTTCCTCTTTATCTTCTTTCACCGCGCGGCTGGCGGTAAGCAGGAAGGGCGACTGCTGCCAGCGGGTGCGGCGATCGCGCAGCAGAGTACGGGTCAGAATGATGCCAATCGCCAGCGCCAGCAGCATCATCAGGCGCAGAATATTGGTGGTGTTATCTACCTGACGTGATTCGGTAACCAGAACGTGCGTGTCCAGCGTCACGCGCAGGAAACCCTGTGGCCCCTCTTTGCCTTCCAGCGGCTGCACAATCTGATGATTGAAGTAGCTGCCGGCACGTTTGCCATCCAGCGCCAGACGGTCGCGTACGTTAATGGTTTCACCGCTGTGTGCCACCAGGCTGCCATCGTCAGCATAGACGGAGGCATCAAGGATGCGGCTGTTATCCGTCATCTGATCGAGAATGGCGGCAATCTGCGTGCGGTTATCATCGCTGTTATCCATCAGGGGCTTCAGGCTGAACGCCACCTGGCGGGTAAGGGTATGGGCCAGCTCTTCAACCTGTTCAGAACGCGCCATCTGATGACCCAGGCTGAACCATGAGGCGCCCTGCATCAGCACCACCAGCAACGCCAGAGAGATAAGAACAATCACCGTGCGATGCAGGCGAAATTTCAGTGCAGTTTTAACCATCAGAAACCCATGTGACATAGCAGCAGAAAGGCTGGCAATTATGTTGCCAGAACCCGCGCAGACAAGGTAGCCTCTTGCGTGGTTTTGTTGTCCCTACAGGAGCTGTAATGCCAAATCGTCTTACCTGGTGCGATCTGCCCGCCGATGTCTCACTCTGGCCGGGTTTACCCCTCTCCCTGAGCGGTGATGAAGTTATGCCGCTGGACTACCGTGCCGGCCGCACGGGCTGGCTGCTGTATGGGCGCGGACTCGATAAACAGCAGCTGACCGATTATCAGCATCAGCTGGGGGCCGCCATGGTGATTGTCAGCGCATGGAACGTTGACGAATATCAGGTGATCCGGCTGGCAGGTTCGCTGACGCCGCGTGCCACCCGGCTGGCACATGACGCCGGGTTTGACGTGGCGCCGCTGGGCAAAATCCCGCATCTGAAAACGCCGGGGCTGCTGGTGATGGATATGGACTCCACGGCGATCCAGATCGAATGCATTGATGAGATCGCCAGACTGGCGGGCTGCGGTGAGCAGGTGGCTGAGGTCACCGAACGGGCGATGCGCGGTGAACTCGACTTCAAAGCCAGCCTGCGTGAGCGCGTAGCGCAGCTGGCTGGCGCCGATGCCGCTATCCTTAAACAGGTGCGCGACACTCTGCCGCTGATGCCGGGCCTGACCACGCTGGTGCATAAGCTGCAGGCGCTCGGCTGGCAGGTTGCGATTGCGTCTGGCGGTTTTACCTTTTATGCGGACCATCTGCGTCAGACCCTGCATCTCGCGGCGGCCGTCGCCAATGAGCTGGAGATGCGCGACGGTAAACTCACCGGCGAGGTGATCGGACAGATTGTCGATGCGCAATATAAAGCGGATACCCTGCATCAGCTGGCACAGCGTTTTGATATCGCGCCGCAGCAGACGGTAGCGGTCGGCGATGGCGCCAACGATCTGCCGATGATTAAGCGTGCAGCACTGGGTATTGCCWATCATGCTAAACCTAAAGTGAATGAGCAGACGGAAGTCACTATCCGTCACGCTGACCTGATGGGGGTGTTCTGCATCCTGACCGGCAGCCTGATTCATGAAGAGCGTTAACTGAGGAACTGATTTGGCCAAAGCGGCAAAACGCGCCTTCGTGTGTAACGAATGCGGCGCAGACTATCCGCGCTGGCAGGGGCAATGCAGCGCCTGCCACGCCTGGAACACCAMCACCGAGGTGCGTATTGCTGCCTCGCCTGCCGCTGCGCGCAATGAGCGCCTGAGCGGCTATGCAGGTAACGCCGGCAGCAGCCGGGTGCAGAAGCTCTCGGAGATTAGCCTTGAGGCGCTGCCGCGCTTCACCACCACCTTTAAAGAGTTTGACCGCGTCCTGGGCGGCGGCGTGGTACCGGGCAGCGCTATCCTGATTGGCGGCAGCCCCGGTGCCGGTAAATCGACGCTGCTGCTGCAGGTTATGTGCAAGCTGGCGGAGAGCATGAAGACGCTCTATGTCACCGGCGAGGAGTCGCTGCAGCAGGTGGCGATGCGCGCGCACCGGCTGGGACTGCCCACGGACAACCTGAATATGCTGTCGGAAACCAGTATTGAGCAGATCTGCCTGATTGCCGAGCAGGAAGAGCCGAAGCTGATGGTTATCGACTCCATCCAGGTGATGCACATGGCGGATATTCAGTCTTCTCCCGGCAGCGTGGCGCAGGTGCGGGAGACCGCCGCCTATCTGACGCGTTTTGCCAAGACGCGCGGCGTGGCGATTATCATGGTCGGCCACGTCACCAAAGATGGCTCGCTGGCAGGTCCGAAAGTGCTGGAGCACTGTATCGACTGCTCGGTGCTGCTGGATGGCGATGCCGACTCGCGCTTTCGCACGCTGCGCAGCCATAAAAACCGTTTTGGTGCGGTGAATGAGCTGGGCGTATTCGCCATGACGGAGCAGGGAATGCGTGAGGTCAGCAACCCTTCAGCTATTTTCCTGTCGCGCGGCGATGAGAWCACTTCAGGCAGTTCGGTGATGGTGGTGTGGGAAGGTACCCGGCCGCTGCTGGTTGAGATCCAGGCGCTGGTGGATCACTCGATGATGGGCAATCCGCGCCGCGTAGCGGTAGGGCTGGAGCAGAACCGTCTGGCGATTTTACTGGCGGTACTGCATCGTCATGGCGGCCTGCAAATGGCGGATCAGGATGTGTTTGTTAACGTGGTAGGCGGCGTAAAAGTCACGGAAACCAGTGCCGATCTGGCGCTGCTGCTGGCGATGGTCTCCAGCCTGCGCGATCGCCCTCTGCCGCAGGATGTGGTGATCTTTGGTGAAGTCGGGCTGGCAGGTGAGATCCGGCCGGTACCGAGTGGCCAGGAGCGTATCTCTGAAGCAGCCAAGCACGGCTTTAAGCGCGCCATCGTGCCGGCCGGCAACGCGCCGAAGAAAACCATTGATGGCATGAAGGTTTACAGCGCGAAGAAGCTGGCAGATGCGCTGGCCATTCTGGATGAGCTGTAATTTCGCCAGGGCGGCATAAATGCCGCCGCCGCGATATGCAGGGGGCGCATTAATGCGCCCCGCCTTAAAGGCCGCACCGCCGTTTATTGTCCGCAGGAGGCACTGAGTGTCATCATTTGACTATCTGAAGACCGCGATTCGGCAGCAGGGCCATACGCTGCAGCAGGTGGCTGACGCCAGCGGAATGACCAAGGGCTACCTGAGTCAGCTGCTTAACGCGAAAATAAAAAGCCCTGGTGCGCAGAAACTGGCGGCGCTGCATCACTTTCTCGGGCTGGAGTTTCCGCGGCGTGAGAAAACCGTGGGCGTGGTATTTGGCAAGTTCTATCCGCTGCACACCGGCCATATCTACCTGATCCAGCGCGCCTGCAGTCAGGTGGATGAGCTGCATATTATTATGGGCCACGACGAGCCGCGCGATCGCGCACTGTTTGAGAACAGCGCCATGTCGCAGCAGCCCACCATCAGCGATCGTCTGCGCTGGCTGCTGCAGACATTCAAATACCAGAAAAACATTCGTATTCACTCATTCAACGAAGAGGGAATCGAACCCTATCCGCACGGCTGGGATCTCTGGAGCGCAGGCGTCAGCGCGTTTCTGGCAGAGCAGGGGATTATGCCCGACTGCGTTTATACCAGCGAAGAACCGGATGCGCCGATGTATCAGCAATATCTGGGGATCCCGGCGCGGGTGATCGATCCGCATCGATCGTTTATGAGCATCAGCGGCAGCCAGATCCGTCAGGATCCGTTTCGCTACTGGGAATATATTCCGACCGAAGTGAAGCCTTTCTTTGTGCGCACCGTCGCGGTGCTGGGTGGCGAGTCGAGCGGCAAATCCACGCTGGTCAACAAGCTGGCGAATATCTTTAATACCACCAGCGCCTGGGAGTATGGCCGCGACTACGTCTTCTCTCACCTCGGCGGCGACGAGATGGCGCTGCAGTATTCTGACTACGATAAAATCGCGCTCGGTCAGGCGCAATACATCGATTTTGCCGTCAAGTACGCGAATAAAGTCGCCTTTATCGATACCGACTTTATTACCACTCAGGCGTTCTGCCTGAAGTATGAAGGACGCGAACATCCTTTTGTGCAGGCGCTGATCGATGAGTACCGCTTTGACCTGGTGATCCTGCTGGAGAACAACGTGCCCTGGGTGGCAGATGGCCTCCGCAGCCTCGGCAGCTCGGTAGACCGGCMCGAGTTTCAGTCTATTCTGGTGACCATGCTGCGGGAAAATAACGTTGAGTTTGTACACGTGCAGGAGGACAACTACGATGCGCGCTTCCTGCGCTGTGTGGAGCTGGTCAAAGAGCGGCTGGGCAATTAACGCCTGAGCACAATAAAAAAAGGCGCCCGAAGGCGCCTTTTTTATCAGCAGGTTACTTCGCCATACGCTTGTATTTGATACGCTTCGGCTCCAGCGCATCTGCGCCGAGAGTGCGTTTCTTATACTCTTCGTATTCGGTAAAGTTACCTTCAAAGAACTCAACCTTGCCCTCATCCTGATAATCGATGATATGGGTGGCAATACGGTCGAGGAACCAGCGGTCATGCGAGATCACCATCGCGCAGCCCGGGAACTCCAGCAGGGCATTCTCCAGCGCGCGCAGGGTTTCGATGTCGAGGTCGTTGGTTGGTTCATCCAGCAGCAGCAGGTTGCCGCCTACCTGAAGCAGTTTCGCCAGGTGCAGACGTCCGCGCTCACCACCGGAGAGTTCGCCTACGCGTTTACCCTGATCGGTGCCTTTGAAGTTAAAGCGTCCGACGTAGGCACGGCTTGGCATCTCGGTGGTACCGATACGCATAATATCCTGGCCGCCAGAGACCTCTTCCCATACCGTTTTAGAGTTATCCATCGCATCGCGGAACTGATCGACCGACGCCAGCTTCACGGTTTCGCCCAGATCGATGCTGCCGGAATCGGGCTGCTCCTGACCAGACATCATGCGGAACAGCGTCGATTTACCCGCGCCGTTCGGCCCGATAATCCCGACAATTGCCCCTTTTGGCAGCGAGAACGACAGATCGTCAATCAGGACGCGATCGCCATACGATTTGCTGAGGTTTTTCACTTCCAGCACTTTATCGCCGAGGCGTGCGCCTGGCGGAATAAAGAGTTCGTTGGTTTCATTACGCTTCTGATAGTCGCTGTTGTTCAGCTCTTCAAAGCGAGCCAGACGCGCCTTGCCCTTAGACTGACGGCCTTTCGCACCCTGACGCACCCACTCCAGCTCTTTTTCAATGGATTTGCGGCGTGCAGCTTCCTGCGACGCTTCCTGCGCCAGACGCTGATCTTTCTGCTCCAGCCAGGAGGAGTAGTTGCCTTCCCACGGGATACCTTCACCGCGGTCCAGCTCCAGGATCCAGCCCGCAACGTTATCGAGGAAGTAACGGTCGTGGGTAATCGCGACCACGGTGCCTTCGAAGTCGTGCAGGAAGCGTTCCAGCCAGGCGACAGATTCCGCGTCCAGGTGGTTGGTCGGTTCATCAAGCAGCAGCATGTCCGGCTTTTCCAGCAGCAGGCGGCACAGCGCGACGCGACGGCGCTCACCACCCGACAGGTTGCCGATTTTGGCATCCCACTCCGGCAGACGCATCGCGTCAGCGGCGCGGTTGAGCTGGGTTTCCAGATTGTGGCCATCGTGCGCCTGAATCACCTCTTCCAGACGGCCCTGTTCGGCGGCCAGCTTGTCGAAGTCCGCATCGGGATCGGCGTACAGCGCGTAGACTTCATCAAGACGTTTCAGAMCGCCAGCGACTTCCGCCACCGCTTCTTCAACGGATTCACGCACGGTGTGTTCCGGATTGAGCTGCGGCTCCTGCGGCAGATAACCCACTTTAATGCCCGGCTGCGGGCGCGCTTCCCCTTCGATATCTTTATCGATACCGGCCATGATGCGCAGCAGGGTCGATTTACCCGCGCCGTTCAGACCGAGTACGCCGATTTTGGCGCCCGGGAAGAAGCTGAGAGAGATATTCTTCAGAATGTGACGCTTCGGCGGTACCACTTTGCCGACGCGATGCATGCTATAGACGAATTGAGCCACGTTGTGATGAGCCTCTTGGTCTGTAAATAGTGGAACGTCAGATGGTGAAGTTTAGCGGTTTTCACGGGCTAATCACAGCCGCGCCGCGGTGAAACTTGCGTGACAGGCGTGATGTCAGGCGCACTGCTGCGTAATTGTACGCGCTGACGGCGATCAGGGCAGATGCAGCGTAATCGCCTGCTCTGCCAGCCACGCACTGAGCGCGGCGTCAGGGGTGCTGTCACTGACCAGCCGCTCGAAACGGTGCAGCGCGCTGATACGGGCGGGCAGCACCTTGCCATATTTGCTGCTGTCTGCCACCAGTACCCGTTCACGCGCGCGCAGCATGGCGTGGTGCTTCATCGCCAGCTCATTCAGGTTGTAACAGGTTGCGCCCTGCTGCAGATCCACTCCCGCTGCTGAGATAAACGCCAGCGCCGGGCAGAGATCATCAAGAATGGAGTGATTGCCGACTGGCGTAAACAGCGCGTTGTCAGCGTGAAACTCGCCGCCGCTGAGGATCACGCTGCAGGCGGGCTTCTCTTTCAGTGCCAGAAAGGTGTTCATCGCGCAGCAGACTGCCGTGAAGGCGAGGGTGTCCGGAATCGCGTCGATGACGTAGGGCAGCGTGGTTCCGCAGTCAAAAAACACCGTATCATTTTCACGAATCAGCGCGGCGGCGGCCTGCGCCAGACGCCGTTTACGCGCGGCGTTGTGCCCGTGCTGATCGGAAACAAAGTAGTGCCCGGCATGGTTTTTCGGATCGCTGACCACATAGCCGCCGAGCAGCACCACCTGCGAGGCCGATTCGCTGAGATCGCGGCGGATGGTCATTTCAGAGACGCCCAGCAGCTGCGCCGCCTCTTTCAGATGCAGCTTATCGGTGCGTTTCAGGGCCTGGGCCAGCTTATTGAGTCGTTCGTCGCGCCGGGTTTCCATAAGCATCTCGGTAAAAGTGGTGTTCTGCCGCAGAGCAGCGGATGCGGTTTGCCATTGAGCCTCTGAGCGCGACAATCCTGACAGGTTTCAGGCGGTTGCGGCGGCGTCAGCAGCGGGTGGTCAATAGTAGCCTTAAAGGCGCCGTGGCGTAAACTGCGTTGCAGGTGCACAGGCGGGTCAGGGGGCAGGAGCCTGTTCGTCAGGTAAATTTTGTTAAGAACGTGGCGAGAGACGAAAGCCCTGGTTAGCATGAAGGGAGTCCGGCATACGCTGGACCTGACTTATATCAAAAGCAAGTGTAGCACGTTAACACTTTTATGAAAAACTTCTCCTGTATTGCCAGCTTAGCTCACAAAAAGCAGCATTTTCGCTACATTTAGCCCGCGGTTTTAAACCTATGCAAACAATAAGGGCGTGTGCGCAGCCGGAGTACGAAATAATCTTCGGAATATACCATCCATCAGGTCAACTTCAGTGTCAGCTCAGCCGGTCAGAATGAATATCTGTGCGCCCCGTTGGGATCGGAATAGCGTTTATCCTAACCGCATTAACAGCAACCTAACARCACCAGCAACAACCGATAAGCATAAAAACAACGCTTCGTGTCTGTTAAAACCTGATGCATTTCAGCACCGTCAGTGGCTTCATAGACCACGTAACCTTCCGCCTCAAAAATACTTTTTAGCGTGTTACGCGTGACCAGTTCGTCTTCAACGATAAGAATGTGCGGGGTCTGCATGTTTTGCTACCTAAAATTTGCCAACAAATCGAAAACAGGGCGTACTGCCGTTGCCGCGACAGAGGTCAGCTCACGCGGATTAAAAGGTTTGGTGATGTAGTCATCAGCACCAATTTCCAGGCCGAGGATCTTATCCACTTCATTATCGCGACCGGTCAGAAACATCAGCGCAACGTTTGCCTGTTCACGCAGCTCGCGCGCCAGCAGCAATCCATTTTTCCCTGGGAGGTTGATATCCATAATCACCAGGTTTACGTCATAGCCCGGATTTTCGCAGAAGTGCAGCATCGCGCGGAACTCGCTGCGCGGTAGCTTATACTGCTCACCGTTTGGACTGATCAGGGAACGGCTGTTGATATCCAGCTCCCAGCCGTTAAAGCGGTAGCTCTCTACCTGACGGCGCTCTTCACCCGGCATCGCCAGGTTCATGGTGCGCGACAGCAGATTACGCGCKCGAAATTATTGTTTAACTTAATCCTGCAGCTCACCGCAGAAGCGATAGCCTTCACCATGGATGGTGGCGATGATTTCCGGCGTATCGGGCGTTGACTCGAAATGTTTACGAATACGGCGAATCGTGACGTCCACGGTACGGTCATGCGGCTTAAGCTCGCGACCGGTCATCTTCTTAAGCAGATCGGCGCGCGTCTGGATTTATCGTGTTTCGCAAGCGGACATCGCTGGTGTTTAAGAAGCTGCAGGTGGTGCGCTTTTTCGATCAGAAACGCAATGCGCTGGTCTATCTGAGCTACTCAGATAAGGTTGTGGATGGATCGCCGAAAAACGCGCTAAGCGCAGTGCCCATTATGCCGTGGCACTAAAGCAGCCAAAAAAAACGCCCGAACGGGCGTTTTCATCATAAGATCGTGGTCGAGGCGTTCGACGATCCGGACGTGAAAAATGTCACCTGCTATATCAGCCGGGCTAAAACCGGCGGTATCAAAGGGGGCCTGGGGCTGGCTGAAGATACATCGGATGCGGCTATCTCCTGCCAGCAGGTAGGGCCTGTAGAGCTTAGCGAGAAAATCGCACAAGGCAAGGCGCAGGGAGAACGCGGGTGATAACCCGTTCAGGTTTGGTACTTTGATCTGGTGACGGTACATTATCGCCACATCTCTTTYCTTTGCAATGGTAACCCAATGACAATAAATCGCGCTCTTATAGTCACGCTGGCAACTTTTATGCTCACTCCCGTCGCGCTGGCGGAGGAGATCGGCTCTGTTGACACCGTATTCAAAATTTTCGGCCCCATTTCAGTGCAACGTTATCAAGTGAAAGCGGCTGATCCAGATGGCTCTCCAGCCAGACAAGCAAATCGCGAATGATACCGGCTTGGTCCATAAAACATCCTCATAACTCTCTGGTGGCGCAACGATGAAGTCGTCGAATAATAGCACTAAATGCACAAACGCGCGGCGCTTGTGTGTTGATCAACTGTGCTATATCAAGAAACTGTTTCTTAAACGCGCGCGTGAATGTCTGCTGTGAATCGAAGCGATACTGCAGAGCGATATCGAGGATAGGGCGGCTGGTCAGACGCAGCGCCACGGCGGCTTTGGAGAGCCGACGCGCACGGATATAGGCCCCGATGGCGTGTCCGGTGACCTCTTTAAACATCCGTTGCAGGTGCCATTTGGAGTAACCCGAATGCACGCGCATCTCATCACGGTAGCGGGAGATCTGCTCCAGCGCGCAGGTATAACTCTGCGTCTGGCCCACCAGAATCGTCTCCGGCAGCGTGACAAATTGTGCTTCCGGCACGGGCTGGTTATCCAGACGAATGGGCGGGCGGATACCGTAAGAGTTCCACTCGGACGAGCGGCGATACCAGGCGGGCGTCTGATTGCTGAACTGCACGTAGTCGCCCGCTTCCAGCGTCACGCGCTGGTTTGACTGCATATTCAGCGCCTGCTGATCGGCCGGCACGGCAGTGGTATAGAGGATCTCCTGCTCATCATCTTTCTCATGGCTGGCGCGCACCTGATGCAGACCATAAAGCACCGGCGGCACGGTATCGGTTTCCAGCAGGAACTGTTTCCAGATTTAATTAACGGGCTGCGGGCGGATCGGGATCAGGTATTCGCAGCGAATATCGGCAGGCGGTTCGCTGCGCTTTTTGCCGCCGTGGGTATAGAATCGCTCAATATCCTGCCCCTGACGACGGATCAGCCCCAGCAGCGGCATGCAGGTGCCGTAGAGCATCAGGATAAACTCCTGCAGCGCGACGCGCGGACCCTCATTTGACGTCATTAATGGCGCCCGGGTTAATGCGCGCGCGGGACGTGATGACGTCATTAATGGCGCCCGAATTAATGGGCGTACGGAACGTGATGACGTTTTTTACCGCGGCCAGGGGCGCATTAATGCGCCCCCTACGGAAAATGTAGGGGCGCCATTAATGGCGTCCGGGTTAATGCGCCCGACGAGGTTCTTTGGCGTGGCGTCTGGCTGGATTGTAGAGACCGCCGGCGACGTCTCGCATCTGGATGCCCCGGCACTGGATGAGCTGCCAGGGGCGCATTAATGCGCCCCCTACGGGAAATGTAGGGGCGTCGTTAATGACGCCCAGGTTAATGCGCGCGCGGAACGTGATGACGTCATTAATGGCGCCCGGATTAATGCGCGTGCGGAACGTGAGCTGGCGGCGCGCATGCATGATGCGCTGAACGCCTGCCTCGATCTGCCAGCCGGCAGCCGGCCATTGCTGGTCAGCCACGGTATGGCGCTGGGTGCCCTGGTGAGCACCATTCTGGGTTTACCGGCGCATGCGGAACGACGCCTGCGCCTGCGTAACTGCTCGATTTCACGCGTGGATCATCAGCAGAGTGCCTGGCTCACCCGGCGTACGGCAGAGATTATCGCTGACGCCTGCGGCTGCCCGGTTACGCTGGATGCACGTTTGCGCGAGCTGAATATGGGCTGTCTGGAGCAGCGTCCGCTTGATGGCCTGACGGCGGAAGAGGAGCGCTGGCGCAAGGCGCTGGTGGATGGCACCGAAGCGGGGCGCATTCCCGGCGGCGAGTCGATGAGCGCTGTCGCAGTATAACGGAAATTACGCATGTTACAGGTCTATCTTGTTCGTCACGGTGAAACGGTTTGGAATGCGGCCCGACGCATTCAGGGGCAGTCCGACAGTGCTCTGACGGATAAAGGTGAACAGCAGGCGCGTCAGGTCGGTGAGCGGGTGAAAACGCTGGGCATTACGCACGTCATTGCCAGCGATTTAGGCCAGCTGACGTGCGCCGCTGCGCGTTTCTGTATCGCTAAGCGGCTGCGCCGCCACGCCGCTCTCGACCGCTACCCCGCGAATATGGCAGGATCCCTCACCGAATACGTCGCTGAACGCCAGCGCAACCGCATGAATTTTTGCCGGATTGGTGGTGGCTGCGACAACATGGTACATAATTGATTGAACCCTCAAGGCAAATGTCTCATCGCCCAGCTCGCGCCCGGCTGCTAATCCTGCCAGCACAACCGGCGGCAGCGTAAAGCTGGCAGAGCGTGATTCACCGCGCTGCTGTGCATTTTCCACTACCATCCATGCAAACGCGCAGTCGCCTTCGATGCCCGCTTCAATAGCCACCCAGAAATCCGCCTCCGGCGCGGCCGCACGGGCATTAATCACGTCTGAAAGAGGCGCCACCCGAACTCAGACGCTGGCTGGAATCGCGGCTGATTACTGCTGATAAAGCGGATGAGTAAACGGGCAGAGTGCGAGGATCAGCGCCTGATGATAGACGCTGGAGCGGGTCAGCAGGCCCTGCGTAAAAGCGCCGATCGCGCCGCCCTTGTGTTTGATATTGTCGACCCCGGTCAGGCGCGCCGATCGACCTGATGCAGCATGCGTTTGCCGATAACGTGGCGCTGCCGATGCTGCAGCTGATGATGACGCCCGATGAACGTGAATCGTTCGGCACGCGGCTGCGCATTATCGAAGCGTTAATCAACGGCGATATCAGCCAGCGCGAACTGAAAAACGAGCTGGGCGTGGGCATTGCGACGATAACGCGCGGCTCTAACAGAGGGGCTACGTGAAGAACGTGCTGGCGTATGACGCCTACTATCGTTACTTCATGGGGAAACCTGACAAGATTCTCAGCGACAGCGAGTGGAATCAGCGTTACTGAGTGTGCTATGCTTCCGTACTCGTTAATGAGTACGGAAGCCACTATGCCTTCATCCCTTTCTGAGCAGCCCGCTGACGATCACTGGCTGCGTTTGAGCTGCTTGATCCGCAAACCAATATCCAGATTGGCACGCAGTATCTGGAGTATGTCTATCAGCAGTTCGGGCAGAACCGCATTTTCTCCTCCGCCGCTTATAACGCCGGGCCGGGGCGGGTGCGCAGCTGGCGTAATAACAGCGGAGGCAAACTGGACGCCGTGGCCTTTATTGAAACGATTCCGTTCTCTGAAACGGGGCGCAATCTGTATCAGCAATACACCGGTGATAAGGCGATCGATCCGAGCTACGCCATGGCCATCTCGCGCCAGGAGAGCGCCTGGAACCCGAAAGCGCGCTCCCCGGTCGGGGCCAGCGGATTGATGCAGGTGATGCCAGCCACGGCCGCGCATACCGTGAAAATGTACAATATTCCCGGCTATGTAAACAGCAGCAGCGTACGCGAGCTGATGTACTGGGGCATGGATAACCTGGCGCGCAGCGAGTGGGCAAACCTGATCGTCAGTAAAACCCGCACGCAGCAGCAGATGCTGGCGCACTACGCGAACCAGCAGGACTGGTGGGATCTGAGCGTGCAGGCCACGATTAGCGCAAAAATGTGGGATAGCCTGAAAGAGCGTTTCCCGCTGGCGGAGTGGCAGTACTGGCAGGCGGATTTGCTGATAGCGCAGGGGCGCAAAGATGAAGCCGATGAGATTCTGCGTAAGCTGATGCAGCAGCGCGGCTTCTATCCGATGGTGGCGGCGCAGCGCCTTGGCACCGACTATCCGCTGAAGATTGATGACGCGCCGGCCGCGGACAACAGCATCGTGCAGGGACCGGAGATGGCGCTGAAAGAGGCGGTGGTATGGCGCATGATGGGGGCTGACCTGACCTCAGAGCAGGCGCGCTGGCGCGATGCCGTGGTGATGAACAGTGAATCCACCGCGCTTATCGAACGTCGCGTGCGCCTTGCGCTGAGCGAAAGCGATCGCCGTGGCCTCAACACCTGGATTGCGCGCCTGCCGCCGGAAGCGAAAGAAAAAGATGCCAGCGCACTGCTGGCCCTGCAGCAGAATCCGCAGACCGTAACGACGTTTGCCGCCACTCTGGGGCCGACCGACTTTACCCGTATGGCCACCAGCTACGCCTTTGCGCGCGTGGCGCGCGAAGATATGGATAACGCGCGCATGATGATCCCGCAGCTGGTTAACGCGCAGAAGATGAGTCAGGCAGAAGAGCAGGATCTTACCGGTGCGAAAAGTATCTGGCTGCGCGGCTCGGCACTGCCCGCTGACTGCGACCGGCTCTTCTCAGTCTGGCAGGCATCAGGCCAGCTCTCGCCGATCACCATTCTGGAGCGTATCCGCCTGGCGATGAAAGCGGGTAACGACAGCCTGGTAAACTATCTGGCAAAAATGCTGCCGGCGGATTACCAGACCACCATGGCGATCAAAAACTTTATTCAGCAGTATCCGACGCTGCCGCCAGCCAAATCGCTGCAGACGCGATTTGTGAACGTGCTGGCGCACCGGCAGGACTGGCAGGGGATTTTAAGCTTCAGTCCGGATGAGCCGAAGCCGGTGCAGGCGCGCTGCAACTGGTACTACGCTAAATGGGCCACCGGCCAGCAGCAGACGGCGGGTCTGGTCAGCACGGCAGGCAGCGTATGGGCCGACTCGCTGGATCAGCAACGACAGCGCTATGCGCAGATCAAGCAGGCCTGGGATAACAAACAGATGGACCAGGTTGAGCAGCTGATGCCGACGCTGCAGGATTATCCGCTCTATCCCTATCTGCAGTATCGCCTGCTGGCGCAGGATCTCGATCAGGAAGCGGGG
>PEFU01000003.1:273440-319246 GCA_002939445.1 Pantoea sp. BRM17
AGTATTATGAATTAACAGGATTTATGTTTTATAAGCGCATAATATCTGCCTGATTACGATAAATGTTATCAGCACAATTTATTCCGGCAGTTTAACATTATTAACATTCGGCTTTATCACTGCATAACAATTGGTATTTTTTTCGCTGCATGCCACCATAGCGCAGAGTGTTAATTTGCTACTGGAAAAATTATGTCTTTTCCCCTGATTTTAGTTTCACCCGCCCGTCCGGAAAATATTGGTGCCGCTGCCCGCGCGATGAAAACCATGGGCTTTACTGAGCTGCGCATTGTCGCCAGCGATGCGTGGCAGGACCCGGCGGCGCGGCGCGTTGCGCACGGTGCCGGTGAAATCCTCGATTGTGTTCAGACATACGCCACGCTCAGTGACGCGCTGGCCGATGTCGATTTTTCTGTCGCCACCACGGCGCGCAGCCGGGCGAAGTTTCGCTACTATGCCACGCCTGTGCAGGTAGAAACTATTCTGCAGGAAAAGCGACAGTGGCTGCCGCGCATTGCGCTGGTATTTGGTCGCGAAGATAGCGGGCTGACGAACGAGGAGCTGGACCAGGTCGATCTGCTGACCGGTATTCCTATGGCGGCGGATTATCCCTCACTCAATCTGGGACAGGCGGTAATGGTCTACTGCTATCAGCTCGCCTCGCTTAATCAGGTCACCGTCACCCCGGCAGAAACGGCCAATGCGCTGCAGCTGCAGGCGCTGCGTCAGCGTTTTCAGCAGCTGCTCACGACGCTTGAGGTGAGCGATGACACCAAGATGGTGGACTGGATCGATCAACGCATCGGTCTGCTGGAGCAGCGCGACAGCGCAATGCTGCACCGGCTGCTGCACGATGTGGAAAAAAAGCTGGCAGAGCATTACTCGGCAAAATCCTGAACAGATAGTTGCTGATCGGGCATCTCGCCTCGGGGCTGAACGATCGCAACACCATTCACCCGATCCAGCGCAGCACTGCCCGGCTGCAGGTTCAGCGGCAAAAGACAAATTCGTTGACTTAACGTGCGCTTTGCTTTACTTCTGGAAGGCAGACGGACAAGACAAAGACAGACAGAAAAATCTTAATGCGTAACGACAGCCTGAACACCACAACAATTATTACCACCACCATTACCACAGGTAACGGTGCGGGCTGACGCATACAGGAAAAAATAAAAAAGAAGCCCGCACCTCAACAGTGCGGGCTTTTTTTTCGGCAAAAATTCAGGAGAGCTTTAACCATGCGAGTGCTGAAATTCGGCGGAACCTCAGTAGCAAACGCAYAGCGTTTTCTGCGCGTAGCGGACATTCTGGAAAGCAATGCGCAGCAGGGACAGGTTGCCACCGTGCTCTCTGCACCCGCAAAAATTACTAATCACCTGGTGGCGATGATTGAAAAAACCATCAGCGGCCAGGATCCCCTGCCGAATATCAGCGACGCCGAGCGCATTTTTGCCGATCTCCTGCAGGGGCTTGCGGCCGCCCAGCCGGGGTTTGACGCTGAGCGCATCAATACCTTTGTTGCGCTGGAGTTTGCTCAGCTTAAGCAGGTGCTGCACGGTATCAGCCTGCTGGGGCAGTGCCCGGACGCGGTCAATGCTGCTATCATCTGCCGGGGTGAAAAGCTGTCGATTGCCATTATGGAGGCGCTGCTGCAGGCGCGTGGTTATCAGGTGACCGTGATCGATCCGGTTGAGAAGCTGCTGGCCGTGGGACACTATCTGGAGTCCACAGTGGATATCCCTGAATCCAGCCGGCGCATTGCCGCCAGTCAGATCCCGGCCGATCATATGATCCTGATGGCTGGCTTCACCGCCGGTAACGAAAAAGGCGAGCTGGTCGTACTGGGGCGCAACGGTTCCGACTACTCTGCTGCCGTACTGGCCGCCTGCCTGCGCGCTGACTGCTGCGAAATCTGGACCGATGTCGATGGCGTCTATACCTGCGATCCGCGTCAGGTGCCCGATGCACGCCTGCTGAAGTCGATGTCCTATCAGGAGGCGATGGAGCTCTCCTACTTTGGCGCCAAAGTTCTGCACCCGCGTACCATTGCGCCGATCGCACAGTTTCAGATCCCCTGCCTGATTAAAAACACCGCTAATCCGCAGGCGCCCGGTACGCTGATTGGCGGCGAGGGCAGCGATGACGAAAATCCGGTCAAAGGCATCACCCACCTAAACAACATGGCGATGTTCAACGTCTCCGGCCCCGGAATGAAAGGCATGGTGGGCATGGCCGCGCGCGTGTTTGCTGCGATGTCCCGCACCGGCATCTCCGTAGTGCTGATAACCCAATCCTCCTCCGAATACAGTATCAGCTTCTGCGTACCCCAGAGCGAGCAGGCGCGCGCGCGGCGCGTGCTGGAAGAGGAGTTTCATCTTGAGCTGAAAGAGGGCCTGCTCGATCCGCTGGATGTGCTGGAGCAGCTGGCGGTGATTTCGGTGGTAGGCGATGGCATGCGTACGCTGCGCGGCATCTCCGCAAAATTCTTTTCGGCACTGGCACGCGCCAATATTAATATCGTGGCGATCGCCCAGGGCTCTTCCGAACGCTCAATCTCTGTCGTGGTAAGCAATGACGATGTGACTACCGGCGTGCGCGTTGTGCATCAGATGCTGTTTGCTACCGATCAGGTGATTGAAGTGTTCGTGGTCGGCGTCGGCGGCGTCGGCGGTGCGCTGCTGGATCAGCTGCATCGCCAGCAGGCCTGGCTGAAAGGCAAACATATCGATCTGCGCGTCTGCGGAATCGCAAATTCGCGCGCGCTGCTGACCAACGTCCACGGCATCGACCTTAAAGACTGGAAAGGGGCGCTGAGTGAGGCGCGCGAGCCGTTTAACCTCGGACGTCTGATTCGGCTGGT
Source organism: Pantoea sp. BRM17 (assembly GCA_002939445.1). Classification (GTDB taxonomy): domain Bacteria; phylum Pseudomonadota; class Gammaproteobacteria; order Enterobacterales; family Enterobacteriaceae; genus Pantoea. Next base: position 276,301 of record PEFU01000003.1, read on the forward strand.
AAAAGAGTATCACCTGCTCAATCCGGTGATCGTCGACTGTACCTCCAGCCAGGCGGTGGCCGACCAGTATGCAGACTTCCTTGCCGAAGGTTTCCATGTCGTGACGCCGAATAAAAAGGCGAACACCTCCTCGTGGAACTACTACCAGCAGATGCGGGCTGCCGCTGCAAAGTCGCGCCGCAAGTTTCTTTATGACACCAACGTCGGTGCCGGTCTGCCAGTAATTGAAAACTTGCAGAATCTGCTGAACGCGGGCGATGAACTGATTAAGTTTTCCGGCATTCTCTCTGGCTCGCTCTCTTTTATCTTCGGCAAGCTGGATGAGGGGATGTCGCTCTCTCAGGCAACTACGCTGGCGCGCGGGATGGGCTTTACTGAACCCGATCCGCGTGACGACCTGTCAGGAATGGATGTGGCGCGCAAGCTGCTGATTCTGGCGCGCGAAGCAGGGCACCAGCTGGAGCTGAGCGATATCACCATCGAGCCGCTTCTGCCTGCCAGCCTGACTGAACTGACGGATGCGGATCAGTTTATGGCGCGTCTGCCGGAGCTGGATAATGCCTTTGCAGCACGCGTCGCTCAGGCGCGCGATGAAGGCAAAGTATTGCGTTTTGTCGGAGCGATTGCAGAAGATGGTCACTGCAGCGTTAAAATTGAGGCGGTAGATGGCAACGATCCGCTGTGCAAAGTGAAAAACGGTGAAAATGCGCTGGCGTTCTATAGCCGCTACTATCAGCCGATTCCGCTGGTACTGCGCGGGTATGGTGCAGGGAATGATGTTACCGCAGCGGGCGTGTTTGCTGATTTGCTGCGTACGCTGTCGTGGAAGTTAGGAGTTTAATGATGGTAAAAATTTATGCACCGGCCTCCATCGGCAACGTCAGCGTTGGCTTTGACGTTCTGGGAGCCGCGGTGTCGCCGGTGGATGGATCGCTGCTGGGCGACTGTGTGGCAGTTGAAGCGGCCGATCGTTTCAGCCTTGAGAATCGCGGTCGTTTTGTCAGCAAGCTGCCTGACGATCCCAAAGAAAATATCGTTTATCAATGCTGGGAGCGTTTCTGTCAGGCGATTGGCAAAGAAGTGCCGGTGGCGATGACGCTGGAGAAAAATATGCCGATCGGCTCCGGCCTCGGCTCCAGCGCCTGTTCCGTCGTGGCAGGCTTAATGGCGATGAACGAATTCTGCGGCAAGCCGCTCAGCGATACCGCACTGCTGGCGCTGATGGGCGAGCTGGAAGGGCGTATCTCTGGCAGCGTACATTATGACAATGTGGCTCCCTGCTTCCTCGGCGGCGTACAATTAATGATTGAAGAGCAGGGGATTATCAGCCAGCAGGTGCCGTGCTTTGATGAGTGGCTGTGGGTTATGGCGTATCCCGGCATTAAAGTTTCTACCGCGGAAGCGCGGGCGATTCTGCCGGCGCAATATCGCAAGCAGGATGTGATTAAACATGGCCYCCTGCTGGCGGGCTTTATTCACGCCWGCCATACCCGGCAGCCGCAGCTGGCGGCTAAGTTAATGCAGGATGTGGTGGCCGAACCGTACCGCACCAAACTGCTGCCGGGCTTCGCCGCGGCACGGCAGGCGGCAGCCGATATCGGCGCGCTGGCCTGCGGCATTTCGGGCTCCGGTCCGACGCTTTTCGCTGTTTGCAATGAGATGGCAACGGCGCAGCGGATGGCAGACTGGCTGAGCCAGCACTATCTGCAGAATGAAGAAGGCTTCGTCCATATCTGCCGTCTTGATACGGCTGGCGCACGTAAACTGGGATAACGTATGAAACTCTATAATCTTAAYGATCACAACGAGCAGGTCAGCTTCTCGCAGGCAGTCAAACAGGGGCTGGGCTCGCAGCAGGGGCTGTTCTTTCCACTGGAGCTGCCGGAATTTGAACTGACCGATATCGATGCGATGCTGGAGATGGACTTTGTCAGCCGCAGCAGCAAAATCCTGTCTGCTTATATCGGGGATGAAGTTACCCCGCATCAGCTGGCTGAGCGGGTCAAAACGGCCTTTACCTTCCCGGCACCGGTGGCGAAAGTCAGCGAAGATATCGCCTGTCTGGAGCTGTTCCACGGCCCGACGCTGGCATTCAAAGATTTCGGCGGCCGCTTTATGGCGCAGATGCTCTCCTATGTCTCCGGCGCAGATGAGCAGATCACTATTCTGACTGCCACCTCGGGTGATACCGGGGCTGCCGTGGCGCACGCTTTCTACGGTATGGACAATGTGCGTGTAGTGATCCTCTATCCGCAGGGCAAAATCAGCGCCCTGCAGGAAAAACTGTTCTGCACGCTGGGTGGCAATATTGAAACTATCGCGATTGATGGCGATTTCGATACCTGTCAGTCGCTGGTTAAGCAGGCGTTTGATGATGAGGAGCTGAAAAAAGCGATTGGCCTTAACTCCGCTAACTCTATCAATATCAGCCGCCTGCTGGCGCAGATCTGCTACTACTTTGAGGCGGTCGCACAGCTTCCGCAGGAGCAGCGTAATCAGCTGGTGGTTTCCGTACCCAGCGGTAACTTTGGCGATCTCACGGCCGGCCTGCTGGCAAAATCGCTCGGTCTGCCAATCAAACGGTTTATTGCCGCAACCAACGCCAATGACACCGTACCGCGCTTTCTCGGCAATGGTGCCTGGCAGCCGAATGCCACTGTGGCTACCCTGTCAAACGCGATGGATGTCAGCCAGCCGAATAACTGGCCGCGCGTGGAAGAGCTGTTCCGCCGTAAAACCTGGCGTCTGACCGATCTCGCTTACGGTGCGGTCTCTGATGAGACGACGCAGGCCACGATGCGCGAGCTGGCCGATCTGGGTTATCTCTCAGAACCGCATGCGGCCATCGCTTATCGTCTGCTGCGCGATCAGCTGCAGGAAGGTGAGTATGGATTGTTCCTCGGTACAGCGCATCCGGCGAAATTCCGCGAGAGCGTAGAAGAGATTCTGGGGCAGACGCTTACGCTGCCGCAGGCGCTGGCCGATCGCGCCGATCTGCCGCTGCTGTCACATCAGATGCCGGCAGAGTTTGTCGCACTGCGCAAATTCCTGCTGCAGTAACAGTAACAGATCGGGGCGTAGTCCATGGCGGCCAGGGGCGCATAAATGCGCCCCCTACGGATATCCCATCCCCTGTAGGGGCGCCATTCATGGCGCCCGGGTTGATGCGCGTGCGAAACGCGATGATGCCAGGGGCGCATAAATGCGCCCCCTACGGATATCGGATGGTCCCGTAGGGGCGTCATTAATGGCGCCCGGATTGATGCGCATACGAAACGCGATGACGCCCCGGCATAAACTGATTTATCGCTGTTCCTGACGCTTAAACACCAGCTCATTTCCCTGGCTGGCGGCCGCATCAAAACGGTATCCATCTGCATCAAACTGCTTCAGCTGATCTGGCTGTGTCAGGCGATGCTCAATCACAAAACGGCTCATCAGACCGCGCGCTTTTTTGGCATAAAAACTGATGACCTTATAGTGACCGTTCTTTTCATCCAGAAACACCGGCTTAATCAGCCGGGCATTCAGTTTTGCCGGCTTTACTGCCCGGAAATATTCATCTGACGCCAGGTTAATCAGCACCTGGTCACCCTGCGCCTGTAGCGCCTGATTCAGCGCTTCCGTGAGCATATCGCCCCAGAAACTATAGAGATCGCGGCCAGCCGGGTTTGCCAGTCGGATACCCATCTCCAGCCGGTAGGGCTGCATCAGATCCAGCGGGCGCAGCAGGCCATACAGACCGGAGAGCATACGCAGGTGCTGCTGGGCAAAATCAAAATCTGCCTCGCTAAAGCGTTCAGCCTGCAGGCCGGCATAAACATCCCCTTTAAATGCCAGGATAGCCGGACGCGCATTTTCCGGCGAAAAGGGCGGCTGCCACTGGTTAAAGCGCTCAGCGTTCAGGTGCGCCAGCTTGTCGCTGATACGCATCAGCGAAGCGATATCAGCCGGGGAGAGGGCGCGCGCAACGTCAATCAGCTGCTGCGATTTTTCCAGCAGCTCAGGCTGGGTAAAGCGGGGGGTGGCAAGCGGGCTCTCATAATCCAGCGTTTTAGCCGGTGAAATCACCATCAGCATACCGGGTCTCCTTGTGCGCCTGCTTAAATATCAGGACATTAACGGAAAATGCATTGCGCGGAGTGTATCAAAAAAGCGGCATTAATCGGCAAATCGCTCCTATTTGCCAGCGCTATCGTAAAGGGCACGCCACGATGTTGCGCCGCTGATTGCGCGTGATATTATCGATTCAGCCTTTTATACCCTGACAGTCAACCAAAGAGAAAAGAGAACCATGACGGATAAACTTACTTCCCTGCGTCAGCTGACTACCGTGGTCGCCGACACCGGTGATATTGCAGCGATGAAGCTCTATCAGCCGCAGGATGCCACGACAAACCCTTCCCTGATCCTCAACGCTGCTCAAATCCCTGAATACCGCAAGCTGATTGACGAAGCGATCGGCTGGGCGCGTCAGCAGAGCAGCGATAAGGAAGAGCAGCTGGCGCTGGTCTCTGACAAACTGGCTGTCAACATCGGGCTGGAGATCCTGAAACTGATCCCGGGCCGCATTTCCACAGAAGTTGATGCACGCCTCTCCTACGATACCGAAGCGAGCATCGCGAAAGCGCGCAGCCTGATTAAACTCTACAACGACGCGGGCATCAGCAACGATCGTATTCTGATCAAACTCGCTTCAACCTGGCAGGGCATCCGTGCAGCGGAACAGCTGGAAAAAGAGGGTATTAACTGTAACCTCACGCTGCTGTTCTCCTTCGCGCAGGCACGCGCCTGTGCAGAAGCGGGCGTTTTCCTGATCTCCCCATTCGTAGGCCGTATTCTCGACTGGTACAAACAGAACACTGATAAAAAAGAGTATGCGCCGCATGAAGATCCGGGCGTGGTGTCCGTTTCTGAAATCTACAGCTACTACAAACAGCACGGCTATGAGACCGTGGTGATGGGCGCCAGCTTCCGTAACGTGGGCGAAATCATTGAGCTGGCGGGCTGCGACCGTCTGACCATCTCTCCGGGCCTGCTGAAAGAGCTGGCTGAGAGCGAAGGCAGCGTTGAGCGCAAGCTGAGCTACAGCGGCGAGATCAGCGAGCGTCCGGCGAAAATGACCGAAGCGGAGTTCCTGTGGCAGCATAACCAGGATCCTATGGCGGTGACTAAGCTGGCGGAAGGCATCCGCAACTTTGCCGTTGATCAGGGCAAACTTGAAAAGATGCTGACCGAACTGCTGTAAGCATGACGCCGTGGCGGTGCCTTGCCGCCGCGGCATTACGCATTTCTCTGCTCTGCGCTTTGTATTATCCTTTCTGCATCTCTCTTTCTTTGCCGCCACGCGGCTAACCACAGCGATACTCTTATGGATACTTTACGCATTGGATTAATTTCCGTTTCCGATCGCGCAGCAAACGGCATTTATCAGGATCAGGGCATTCCGGCACTGGAGAGCTGGCTCAATGCTGCACTGGCAACACCCTTTGAGCTGGAGACGCGCCTGGTGCCGGATGAACAGCCGATGATTGAACAGGCGATCTGCGAGCTGGTAGATGAACGTTTCTGCCATCTGGTGCTGACCACAGGCGGCACCGGGCCGGCACGACGCGACGTGACGCCGGATGCGACGCTGGCGGTAGCGGATCGTGAAATGCCTGGCTTTGGTGAGCAGATGCGTCAGATCAGCCTGCAGTTTGTACCCACTGCCATTTTGTCACGTCAGGCAGGGGTTATCCGCAAACAGTCGCTGATCCTGAATCTGCCCGGCCAGCCGAAATCGATTAAAGAGACGCTGGAAGGGGTAAAAGCGGAGGATGGCAGCGTAAGGGTACCCGGAATTTTTGCCGCCGTGCCTTACTGCCTGCAGCTGCTGGAAGGACCCTATATCGAGACGCATGCGGCAGTGGTAGCAGCATTTCGTCCGAAAAGCGCACGGCGTGAGACAAACCTCTGAATATAAGGCTTTTCAGGCATAAAATTCAGCCTTGCTGGTGTGGTGCGGGTTTGCCGGTATAGTAACGTCTGCTCTACCTTTCCCGGCTCTGGATACCGCACCGTTATGGACTCGCTCACCTCGCATCGACTTAACCGGCAGGACTATAAAACCCTGTCGCTGGCTGCCCTTGGCGGGGCGCTGGAATTCTACGACTTCATTATTTTTATCTTCTTTGCTGCCGTCATTGGCGAGCTCTTTTTCCCGCCCGATATGCCTGACTGGCTGCGTCAGGTGCAGACGTTTGGTATTTTTGCTGCCGGCTATCTGGCGCGACCGCTGGGCGGCATTGTTATGGCGCACTTTGGTGACAAAGTCGGCCGGAAAAAGATGTTCAGCCTGAGTATTCTGCTGATGGCGCTGCCGACCCTGGCGATGGGCGCACTGCCCACCTATGCAAGCATAGGTATCGCTGCACCGCTGCTAATGCTGCTATTGCGGATGCTGCAGGGGGCGGCAATTGGCGGTGAAGTGCCGGGCGCCTGGGTATTTGTTGCTGAGCACGTTCCGGAAAAGCGTACCGGCTTTGCCTGCGGCACCCTGACCGCAGGCCTCACTGCCGGTATCCTGCTGGGTTCACTGGTAGCGACGCTGCTTAACAGCACGATTTCGCCAGCGGCAATGCGCGATTACGGCTGGCGGCTGCCGTTCTTTCTCGGCGGCCTGTTTGGACTGCTGGCGATGTACCTGCGTCGCTGGCTGCATGAAACGCCGGTATTTCAGCAGATGCAGCAGCGGAAAACGCTGTCTGAACGGCTGCCGCTGCAGGCTATTTTGCTGCACCACAAGCGCAGTATTGCGATCTCAATGCTGCTGACCTGGCTGCTCTCCGCCTGCATTGTAGTGGTGATTTTAATGGCGCCCGCACTGATGCAGAAACAGGGCGTGCCTGCTGCGCTGAGCCTGCAGGCCAACAGCCTGGCGACCGTAATGCTGCTGGTCGGATGCGTGCTGGCAGGCTGGATCGGAGATCGCGCGGGTGCGGCGCGTACGCTGATAGCGGGATCGCTGCTGCTGGCTTTCTGCAGCTGGCACTTTTTCCAAAACACCGGCAGCGCGCCGCAGATGCTGTTTTTCTGGTACGGCGTGGCGGGACTGAGCGTCGGTGTGGTAGGCGTAGTGCCGTTTGTCATGGTGCGCGCCTTTCCGCCAGCGGTACGCTTTACCGGCATCTCTTTCTCATACAATGTTGCTTACGCGATTTTCGGCGGCCTGACGCCCGTCAGCGTAACGCTGATGATGCAGCTGACACCTGTGGCACCGGCCTGGTATGTGCTGGCGCTGGCGGCGATCGGTGCCGCTGTCGGCTGCTGGCTGTGGCGTGACGCACGTCAGCCAGCGGGGCACTCCTCGCGCTCTTTATCCTGATGAGCCCGGTACGGCGGGCAGCACTGCTCCGCCGTACTGCTGCTGAAGTTGTACATTTTCCCGCCATTTATCCCGTCCGGCTAAAAGAATCGAAATATTTTTTGCTTTTAACCCTTGATGCGCATCGAAGCGGCCCCATTTACTTGTCATCGGGCGTTGTGAGGCAGCAAAAAAGCCTGCAGTCGCAGTTGAAAGTGGCGGTAACGACCACATCTCTGCATCACAACCCAATTTGACAAAGAATTTACGTGGCACAACCCAATTTGACAAAGAATTTACGTGGGAGACGTTTAGATGGGTAAGATTATTGGTATTGACCTGGGTACAACCAACTCTTGTGTGGCGATCATGGACGGCGGCAAGGCACGCGTGCTGGAAAACGCTGAAGGCGATCGCACCACGCCGTCAATCATTGCGTATACCGCAGACGGCGAAACGCTGGTAGGTCAGCCGGCTAAACGTCAGGCAGTGACCAACCCGCAGAACACCCTGTTCGCTATCAAGCGTTTGATTGGTCGTCGTTTCCAGGACGAAGAAGTACAGCGTGATATCAAAATCATGCCGTACAAAATCACCGGTTCTGACAACGGTGACGCATGGCTGGACGTGAAGGGCCAGAAAATGGCACCGCCGCAGATCTCTGCTGAAGTGCTGAAGAAAATGAAGAAAACCGCGGAAGATTTCCTCGGTGAAGCGGTGACTGAAGCGGTTATTACCGTACCGGCTTACTTCAATGACGCACAGCGTCAGGCGACCAAAGATGCGGGCCGTATCGCGGGCCTGGACGTTAAGCGTATCATCAACGAACCAACCGCAGCAGCGCTGGCTTACGGTCTGGACAAAGGTCAGGGCAACCGTACTATCGCGGTTTATGACCTGGGTGGTGGTACTTTCGATATCTCAATCATTGAGATCGACGACGTTGATGGCGAAAAAACCTTTGAAGTGCTGGCAACCAACGGTGATACCCACCTGGGTGGTGAAGACTTCGATAGCCGCCTGATCAACTATCTGGTAGCCGAGTTTAAGAAAGACCAGGGTATCGATCTGCATAACGATCCGCTGGCGATGCAGCGTCTGAAAGAAGCCGCTGAGAAAGCAAAAATTGAACTCTCTTCTGCGCAGCAGACCGACGTTAACCTGCCATATATCACGGCAGATGCAACCGGTCCTAAGCACCTGAACATCAAAGTGACGCGTGCGAAACTGGAATCTCTGGTAGAAGACCTGGTAACCCGTTCAATTGAGCCGCTGAAAGTTGCGCTGCAGGATGCTGGCCTGTCAGTCTCTGACATCAACGATGTCATCCTGGTAGGTGGTCAGACTCGTATGCCAATGGTGCAGGCGAAAGTGACCGAGTTCTTCGGCAAAGAGCCGCGTAAAGATGTTAACCCGGATGAAGCCGTAGCGGTCGGTGCTGCTGTTCAGGGTGGCGTACTGGCAGGTGATGTGAAAGACGTTCTGCTGCTGGACGTAACGCCGCTGTCGCTGGGTATTGAAACCATGGGCGGCGTAATGACCGCGCTGATCAGCAAGAACACCACTATCCCGACCAAACACAGTCAGGTGTTCTCTACTGCTGAAGATAACCAGTCTGCCGTGACCATTCACGTGCTGCAGGGTGAGCGTAAGCGTTCTGGCGATAACAAATCGCTGGGTCAGTTTAATCTCGACGGCATTCAGCCTGCACCACGCGGTATGCCGCAGATCGAAGTCACCTTTGACATCGATGCTGATGGTATTCTGCATGTGTCAGCGAAAGATAAAAACAGCGGTAAAGAGCAGAAAATCACCATTAAAGCCTCTTCTGGTCTGAACGAAGATGAGATCGAAAAAATGGTGCGTGACGCGGAAGCGAACGCTGAATCTGACCGCAAGTTTGAAGAGCTGGTACAGACGCGCAACCAGGGTGACCAGATTGCGCACAGCACCCGCAAGCAGCTGGATGAAGCGGGCGATAAGCTCTCTGCAGAAGACYAAGCACCTATCGAAGCTGCACTGACTGAGCTGAATACCGCGCTGAAAGGCGAAGACAAAGCGGCTATCGAAGCGAAAATGCAGGCGCTGATGGAAGTCTCCGGCAAACTGATGGAGATGGCACAGCAGCAGGGTCAGGCAGGCGCAGCGGACGCCGGCGACGCGTCAGCGCAGCAGCAGGATGACGTGGTCGACGCTGAGTTCGAAGAAGTTAAAGATAAAAAATAATTGCCCCTGACCGGGCGCGACGGCTGGCCTGACAGCCGTTGAAACCAGCACGGGCGTAGGAGTTTCTCCACGCCCGTGCAACTATGTTAAGGGCAGAACAAAATGGCAAAGAGTGATTTTTACGAGATCTTAGGCGTCTCAAAATCGGCTGATGAGCGTGAAATCAAAAAGGCTTATAAGCGCCTAGCGATGAAATATCACCCGGACCGTAATCCGGGCGACAAAGAAGCCGAAGCAAAATTTAAAGAAGTGAAGGAAGCGTACGAAATTCTGACGGATGCTCAGAAGCGTGCGGCCTATGACCAGTATGGTCACGCGGCCTTTGAACAGGGCGGCGGTGGCGGCGGCTTTGGTGGCGGCTTCGGCGGCGGCGGCGCAGACTTCAGCGATATCTTTGGCGACGTATTTGGCGATATCTTTGGCGGCGGTCGCCGTCAGCGTGCATCACGCGGTGCCGATTTACGCTACAACATGGAGCTGACGCTGGAAGAAGCGGTACGCGGCGTGACCAAAGAGATCCGCATCCCGGTACTGGAAGAGTGCGACGTCTGTCACGGCAGCGGCGCCAAAGCGGGCACGCAGCCACAGACCTGTCCGACCTGCCACGGTGCAGGCCAGGTACAGATGCGTCAGGGTTTCTTCACCGTACAGCAGGCGTGTCCGACCTGTCACGGTCGCGGTTCGGTCATCAAGGATCCGTGCAATGCCTGTCATGGTCATGGACGCGTAGAGCGTCAGAAAACGCTGTCGGTAAAAATTCCGGCGGGGGTAGACACCGGCGACCGTATTCGTCTGAGTGGCGAAGGGGAAGCGGGCGAGCATGGCGCACCGGCAGGCGATCTCTACGTTCAGGTCTCGGTGAAAAAGCACCCAATCTTTGAGCGTGAAGAGAATAACCTCTACTGCGAAGTGCCGATCAACTTTGCGATGGCGGCGCTGGGCGGCGAGATTGAAGTGCCGACGCTGGATGGCCGCGTGAAGCTGAAGGTGCCTGCGGAGACCCAGACCGGCAAGCTGTTCCGCATGCGCGGTAAAGGCGTGAAATCAGTGCGCGGCGGCGCCGTTGGCGACCTGCTGTGCCGGGTGGTGGTGGAAACCCCGGTCAGCCTGAACGATAAGCAGAAAGCGCTGCTGCGTGAGCTGGAAGAGAGCTTCGGTGGTCCGAGCGGTGAAAAGAACAGCCCGCGTTCAAAAAGCTTCTTTGACGGCGTGAAGAAGTTCTTTGATGATCTGACGCGCTGATCCAGCGTCCGGGCAACACACTAAAAGCGGAGAGGTAACTCTCCGCTTTTTTATTGATTTTAAACTGGCGTAAAGACGCGGCAAGCGGCTTTTATTACAGGGTTAACGCGGTTACACTCCTTAACAAATTGTTTTTGCTCAGGAGGAGTAATGAAGCAGCCCCGCTCAATCAAAACGTTGCTGAAAAGCTTTATAGAAAGCGATGCCAGCAACGGCATGGTATTAATTCTCGCTGCGGTCGCAGCCATGGTGCTGGCGAACAGCGCGGAAACGGCCGCTGGCTACCAGAGCTTCCTGGCAGAGCCGGTACAGATCCGCTTTGGCGCACTCGATATCAGCAAGAACCTGCTGCTGTGGATCAACGATGCGCTGATGGCGCTGTTCTTTCTGCTGATCGGTCTGGAAGTAAAACGCGAGTTAATCAGCGGCGAGCTGGCCAGTCGCGATCGCGCCATTTTTCCGGTTATCGCTGCCCTCGGCGGCATGGTCGCCCCGGCGCTGATTTTCCTGATCTTCAACCATGATAACGAAATCGCCCGCAACGGCTGGGCGATCCCGACCGCGACCGATATCGCATTCGCCCTGGGCGTGCTGGCGCTGCTCGGCAGTCGTGTTCCCGTAGCGCTGAAAGTGTTCCTGATGGCGCTGGCCATCATTGACGACCTCGGCGCCATTGTGATTATCGCTCTCTTCTATACCAGCGATCTCTCCGTGCTGTCGCTCAGCGTGGCGGCTGCCGCCATCGTGGTGCTGGCCCTGCTTAACCGCTGTGGCGTGCGTAACATCGCCGTCTATATGCTGGTCGGGATTGTGCTCTGGACCGCGGTGCTGAAGTCGGGCGTGCACGCTACGCTGGCGGGCGTGGTGGTCGGCTTCTTTGTACCGCTGGAGGAGAAAGAGGGGCATTCACCGGCAGAGCATCTGGCGCACGGTCTGATGCCGTGGGTGAACTGGCTGATTCTGCCGCTGTTCGCGTTTGCTAACGCCGGGATTTCACTGAGTGGTATCACCTTTGGTGATGTGTTCTCACCAGAGCCGCTGGGGATTATCCTCGGGTTACTGATTGGTAAACCGCTGGGTATTACGCTGTTCTGCTGGCTGGCCGTGAAGCTGCGTCTGGCAGCGCTGCCGGGCGGAACCACGATACGCGATATCATGGCCATTGGCGTGCTGTGCGGTATCGGCTTTACCATGTCTATCTTTATCAGTTCGCTGGCGTTTGATGCCGCTCACGAAGAGCTGGTGACCTTCTCAAAACTGGGTATTCTCAGCGGCTCGCTGCTGTCAGCGGTGATTGGCTATACGCTATTGCGCGTTAAGCTGCGTTAAGCTGCGTTAACCGGAGAGGAGGCGTCAGCCTCCTTTTTACGCTGCCGGCAAACGACAGGCATAAAAAAACCGGCTATAAGCRGGTTCTTTCTACAAAGCGATAAACAGACAGGCGATTAAGCCAGTTTGTTGATCTGAGCCACCAGGTTTGCTTTATGGCGTGCAGCTTTGTTTTTGTGGATCAGACCTTTAGCAGCCTGACGGTCCACGATTGGTTGCATTTCGTTGAATGCGTTCTGCGCAGCAGCTTTGTCGCCGGTTGCGATAGCCGCGTATACTTTCTTGATGAAAGTACGCATCATAGAACGGTTGCTCGCGTTATGCTTGCGACGTTTCTCAGATGTTACGGCGCGTTTCTTAGCTGATTTGATATTAGCCAAGGTCCAACTCCCAAATGTGTTCTATATGGACAAATCAAAGGCCGAGGACTATGCCTTTTGCGCCTTCTTTTGTCAATGGATTTGTGCAAATAAGCGTCGTTTTAACCACGACACCCGCTTACGTAATTGATGGCGCAAGATTCTACCAGCAACCCCGCTCTGAATACAGTATTTCGCAACAATTTCTTCAGCAGGTATGGTGATTTGTTGCCCGACGGTGGGCCAGAGGGCGCTTCAGCGCAGGAAAGGCGTGTATACGGGTTAACCTCAGCGCTATTCAAGGGTATAATCCGCCGATTTCCACCGGTTTGAGTCAGCCATGAAGTTAATCCGCGGTATTTATAATCTGAAACAGCAGCATCGCGGCTGCGTTCTGACCATTGGTAATTTCGATGGTGTGCATCGCGGTCATCAGGCGCTGATGGCGCAGCTGATTGCAGAGGGCCGTAAGCGCAATCTGCCGGTGGTGGTGATGCTGTTTGAACCGCAGCCGCTGGAGCTGTTTGCGGGTGAAAAAGCACCGGCCCGTCTGACGCGGCTGCGTGAAAAACTGCGCTGGCTGCAGCGCGCTGGCGTCGACGCCGTGCTCTGTATCCGGTTTGATCGTCAGTTTGCAGCCTATCCGGCTCAGCGTTTTATCAGCGAGCTGCTGGTGGAAAAACTCGACGTGCGTTTTCTGGCGGTAGGCGATGATTTCCGCTTCGGCGCTGGTCGCGAAGGGGATTTCCTGTTATTACAGAAAGCGGGTGCAGAGTATGGCTTTGAGGTCATCAGCACCCAGACCTTCTGCGACAGCGGTAAGCGCATCAGCAGTACGGCTGTCCGTCAGGCGCTGGCGCAGGATGATTTTGCGCAGGCGCAGCAGCTGCTTGGCCATCCCTTCAGCATTTCAGGCCGCGTGGTGCACGGTGATGCACTGGGCCGTACCATAGGTTTTCCGACCGCTAATCTGCCGCTGCGTCGCGCGGTCACGCCGGTTAAGGGCGTGTTTGCCGTGGAAGTGCTGGGTCTGACCGCAGAGCCGGTGCCAGGCGTCGCCAACATCGGTACCCGCCCGACGGTAAAAGGTTTACGTCAGCAGCTTGAAGTTCATCTGCTCGACACACATATGGATCTCTATGGCCGCCATATTGAGGTGGTGCTGAAACAGAAGATCCGCGACGAACAGCGCTTTTCCTCGCTGGATGCGCTGAAAGAACAAATTGCAAAAGATGTGGTGACAGCCCGCCAATTCTTTGGGCTACAAACACCGGTTTAATGACCGACAGACGGAATCGAGAATCTGATGAGTGACTATAAATCTACCCTGAATTTGCCGGAAACGGGGTTCCCGATGCGTGGCGATCTGGCCAAACGCGAACCGGGCATGCTGCAGCGCTGGTACGATGACAATCTCTACGGCATCATCCGCGCCGCCAAAAAAGGGAAAAAAACCTTCATCCTGCATGATGGCCCTCCGTACGCAAACGGCAATATTCATATTGGTCACTCTGTTAACAAGATTCTGAAAGACATTATTGTCAAGTCGAAAGGCATGGCAGGGTACGACTCACCCTATGTTCCGGGCTGGGACTGTCACGGCTTACCGATCGAGCACAAAGTTGAGCAGATGATTGGCAAGCCGGGCGAGAAAGTCAGCGCGGCAGAGTTTCGTGCCGCCTGCCGCAGCTATGCCGCTGAGCAGGTAGAAGGGCAGAAAAAAGATTTTATCCGCCTTGGCGTGCTGGGCGACTGGGATCGTCCCTATCTGACCATGAACTTCACGACCGAAGCCAACATCATCCGTGCACTGGGCAAAATCATCGGTAACGGCCATTTGCATAAAGGCGCGAAGCCGGTGCACTGGTGTATGGATTGCCGTTCAGCGCTGGCGGAAGCGGAAGTTGAGTATTACGACAAAACCTCGCCGTCTATCGACGTGATGTTCAACGCGCTGGATGCCGACGCGGTGCGGTCAGCCTTTGGCGTCAGCGCCTCAGAGGGGCCGGTTTCACTGGTGATCTGGACCACCACGCCGTGGACCATGCCCGCCAACCGCGCGATCTCCCTGCATCCTGAATTTGAGTACCAGCTGGTCCAGATTGAGGGCCGCAGCCTGATCCTCGCTAAAGATCTGGTGGAGAGCGTGATGAAGCGCGCCGGCATCAGCGAGTGGCAGGTGCTGGGTGAATGCCAGGGGGCAGCGCTGGAGCTGCAGCTGTTTCAGCATCCGTTCCTGACGCAGGTTCAGTCGAAAGTGGTGCTGGGTGAGCACGTTACGCTGGAAGCGGGGACCGGTGCGGTGCATACCGCGCCCGGACACGGTCCGGATGACTACGTAATTGGTCAGAAATATGGCATCGAGACCGCTAACCCGGTGGCGCCAGATGGTACCTATCTGCCGGGCACTTATCCGTCGCTTGATGGCGTAAATGTCTTCAAAGCCAACGACATGATTGTTGAACTGCTGAAAGAGAAGGGCGCGCTGCTCCACGTGGAGAAACTGCTGCACAGCTATCCACACTGCTGGCGTCACAAAACGCCGATCATCTTCCGGGCGACGCCGCAGTGGTTTATCAGCATGGATCAGCAGGGACTGCGTGCGCAGTCGCTGAAAGAGATTAAAGGCGTACAGTGGATCCCGGACTGGGGTCAGGCGCGTATCGAAGCGATGGTTGCCAACCGTCCTGACTGGTGCATCTCGCGTCAGCGTACCTGGGGCGTGCCCATGGCGCTGTTTGTGCATAAAGAAAGTGAGCAGCTGCACCCTGACACGCTTGAGCTGATGGAGAAAGTTGCGCAGCGCGTGGAGCAGGATGGCATTCAGGCGTGGTGGGATCTCGATCCGCGCGAACTGATGGGTGACGACGCCGATCTGTACGTGAAAGTGCCGGATACGCTGGATGTATGGTTTGACTCGGGATCAACCAGCTTCTCGGTAGTCGATGCGCGTCCGGAGTTTGAGGGACACGCGCCGGATATGTATCTGGAAGGCTCCGATCAGCATCGCGGCTGGTTTATGTCCTCGCTGATGATCTCTACGGCGATGAAAGGCAAAGCGCCTTATCGTCAGGTTCTGACGCACGGGTTTACCGTGGATGGTCAGGGTCGCAAGATGTCGAAGTCGATCGGCAACACGGTAGCGCCGCAGGATGTGATGGATAAGCTTGGCGCGGACATTCTGCGTCTGTGGGTCGCCTCTACCGACTACTCCGGCGAAATGGCGGTATCGGATGAGATCCTGAAACGCGCAGCCGACAGCTATCGCCGTATACGTAACACCGCACGCTTCCTGCTGGCTAACCTGGCGGGCTTTAATCCGGCCACTGACTGCGTTACGCCAGAAGAGATGGTGGTGGTCGATCGCTGGGCGGTAGGACGTGCGCTGGCTGCACAGCAGGATATCGTTGCCTCCTATGAAAACTACGACTTCCATGAAGTGGTGCAGCGTCTGATGCACTTCTGCTCCATTGAGATGGGGTCGTTCTACCTGGATGTGATTAAAGATCGCCAGTACACCGCGAAGGGCGACAGCCTGGCGCGTCGCAGCTGCCAGACCGCGCTGTGGCACATTGTGGAGGCGCTGGTGCGCTGGATGGCGCCTATCATGTCCTTTACCGCTGATGAGATCTGGGGTCACCTGCCGGGCGAACGCGCGCAGTATGTCTTCACTGAAGAGTGGTATGACAATCTGTTCGGTCTTGCGGCGGATGAGCCGATGAACGATGCGTTCTGGGCCGATCTGCTGAAAGTCCGCGGCGAAGTCAACAAAGCGATCGAGCAGGCGCGCAGCGACAAGCGCATCGGTGGCGCGCTGGAAGCGACGGTCACGCTCTATGCGGAACCGGAGCTGGGCGCGAAGCTGCAGGCGCTTGGCGACGAGCTGCGTTTTGTGCTGCTGACCTCCGGCGCGACGGTAGCCGATTACGCAACGGCGAGCGATGAGGCGCAGCAGAGCGACCTGCTGAAAGGGCTGAAAATCGTTCTGCATAAAGCAGAAGGCGAGAAGTGCCCGCGCTGCTGGCACTATACTACCGACATAGGCCAGAATCCGGAGCACGCCGACGTGTGCGGACGCTGTTACTCAAACGTAGCCGGTGACGGTGAAGTACGGAAATTTGCCTGATGACTAAACTCAGTTCTACCGGACTGCGCTGGAGCTGGCTGGTGCTGGTCGTTATTGGCATCGATATGGCCAGCAAGCTGTGGGTCATGAACAATATGATGCTGCATGAAACGCAGCCGCTGATGCCGTTTCTGAACCTGTTCTATGCCCATAACTATGGCGCCGCGTTCAGTTTCCTGGCAGACAAAGGTGGCTGGCAGCGCTGGTTCTTTGCCGGTATTGCCATTGCCATTGTGGTCGCGCTGCTGGTGATGATGTATCGCAACCGCGCCAGCAACAGGCTCAGCAATATTGCGTATGCGCTGATTGTTGGCGGGGCGCTTGGCAACCTGTTCGATCGCGCCTGGCACGGTTTTGTCGTCGACTTTATCGACTTTTATGTCGGTAACTGGCACTTCGCCACGTTCAATATCGCTGACTGCGGCATCTGCATCGGCGCGGCGCTGGTGGTGCTTGAGGGGTTCTTCAGCCCCAGCGGCAAAAAAGCAACATCCTGACGTCTGCTGCCTGCACGCCGGTCACGGCTGCAGGCGCAGGCATGATGAAAAAGAGAGTAAGGGTAACCGATGACAGAGACAGTTCAGCCCGATAGCGCGCTGCTGGTGCATTTCACGCTCAAGCTGGAGGATGGCTCTACTGCCGAATCCACCCGTGCTAACGGCAAGCCTGCGCTGTTCCGTCTGGGTGACGGCAGCCTGTCGGCGGCGCTGGAGCGCGAGCTGCTGGGGCGCAAAGCGGGCGATCAGCTCGCCTTTACCCTGGTGCCGGAAGATGCGTTTGGCGCCAGCAGCCCGGATCTGATCCAGTACTTTTCGCGTCGCGACTTTATCGACGCGGGCGAGCCGGAAATCGGCGCGATTATGCTGTTCAGCGGCATGGGCGGCAGCGAGATGCCCGGGGTGATCCGTGAAATTTCCGGTGACTCAATCACCGTGGATTTTAATCATCCGCTGGCGGGGCAGCCTGTCCGGTTTGATATCGAAGTACTGGAGATCGATCCGGTGCTGGAGGATAACAATGCAAATCCTGTTAGCTAACCCGCGCGGTTTCTGCGCCGGAGTGGATCGCGCTATCAGCATCGTTGAGCGGGCGCTGGAGATGTATGGCGCGCCAATCTACGTGCGTCACGAAGTGGTGCACAACCGTTATGTAGTGAGCAGCCTGCGCGAGCGTGGCGCGATCTTTATCGAAGAGATCGGTGAAGTGCCGGATGGCGCCATTCTGATCTTCTCAGCGCACGGTGTGTCGCAGGCGGTACGCGCTGAAGCAAAAGCGCGCGATCTGACCATGCTGTTTGATGCCACCTGTCCGCTGGTAACGAAAGTCCATATGGAAGTGGCACGTGCCAGCCGTAAAGGGGTTGAGGCGATCCTGATTGGTCACGCCGGTCATCCTGAAGTGGAAGGCACCATGGGGCAATACAGCAACCCCAATGGCGGCATGTATCTGGTGGAATCACCGGAAGATGTGTTTAAGCTGACCGTCAAAGATGAGAACAACCTCTGTTTTATGACGCAGACTACCTTGTCAGTTGATGACACCTCTGACGTCATTGACGCCTTACGTCAGCGCTTCCCGGCCATTATCGGCCCGCGCAAAGATGACATCTGCTATGCCACCACTAACCGGCAGGAAGCGGTGCGCGTGCTGGCGCAGGATGCTGAAGTGGTGCTGGTGGTCGGCTCAAAAAACTCCTCTAACTCTAACCGGCTGGCTGAGCTGGCGCAGCGCGCAGGCAAGCTGGCGAAGCTTATCGACTCCGCGGACGATATTCAGGAAGAGTGGGTAACCGGCGTAGAGTGTATTGGCGTGACGGCAGGTGCTTCTGCGCCCGATATTCTGGTACAGCAGGTGATCCAGCGCCTGCGCGAACTCGGTGGTGAAGCAGCCATTGAGCTGATCGGCCGCGAAGAAAATATCGTATTCGAAGTGCCGAAAGAGCTGCGCGTTGACGTGCGCAACGTGCAATAAGCGTTTAACATTTGCTACCGTATCAGGCCGACATTGTTCGGCCTTTTCTTTATGTACGGCTGTATGCCTCGCCACAACCAGCCGCCGGGATTGCTTTTACTGATAATGTTTTATCGCTGTCCTGAAATTCTTATATCCCTTTTTTATTGTGGCGTGACGGTTAGCTGATGGTTAACCTGTTTACGCTTTGCATGCATAGTTTTGTATCAGGAATGAATAAATATGAGTGATATCCGCTTAGCTATTGTTGGTGCGCCGGGCCGCATGGGACGAAATCTGATTCAGGCCGCGCATCAGGCGGAAGGCGTGGCGGTGGGCGCTGCGCTGGCGCGCAGCGGCTCTTCACTGCTGGGTACAGACGCGGGTGAGCTGGCGGGCATCGGTAAAACCGGCGTCACCGTCACCGATGATTTGCTAAAGGTGGTGGACGATTTCGATGTGCTAATCGACTTCACGCGTCCGGAAGGCACGCTGGAGTATTTGGCCTTTTGCCGCCAGCATCAAAAGGCGATGGTGATTGGCACAACCGGTTTTGATGACGCCGGAAAAGCCGCAATTCGTGCAGCGGCAGAGGAGATCGGCATCGTGTTTGCTGCCAACTTCAGCGTTGGCGTCAACCTGATGCTGAATCTGCTGCAGCAGGCGGCCTCAGTGATGGGGGAGTATGCGGATATTGAGATCGTTGAGGCGCACCATCGCCATAAAGTTGATGCGCCCTCAGGAACCGCGCTGGCAATGGGTGAAGCCATTGCGGACGCCATGGAGTGGAAGCTGGAGGATCATGCGGTTTACGCGCGTGAAGGCCATACCGGTGAGCGCAAACCGCACACTATCGGTTTTGCCACGGTGCGCGCCGGCGACATCATTGGTGAGCATACTGCTCTGTTTGCTGATATCGGCGAACGGATAGAGATTAGCCACAAGGCCTCAAGCCGGATGACCTTTGCAAAAGGTGCCGTCCGGGCTGCAGTCTGGGTTGAGTTGCGAAAAAATGGTCTTTATGACATGCGTGATGTGCTTAATTTAGCAAAAAATTGATTGTTGTGAGCCATCGTGATGTGGTTTTTCAGTCGCTAGTCCATTGATTGGCAGGGCAATATTTTTATTGCCCTTTATTTTTGTCAAAATAACCTCTTCGCCATAAAATATCTTCGTAATGGGTTTATTTGCAAGTTAACTCATCTTTTTCTCAGCTGCTAAGATTAAATTTGACCATTTGGTCAAATATTTTGCGTAGCTCCGCTTATTCGGCGGTTATTGTTGTCAGGCAACCGATTAATTACCCTATTAAGATGCTGCTTTTGCCCTGTTTGCACTATATTTTAGTTATAGCCTCCGAAAAACATAAAAAAATAGCCTTTCCGGGTAGARATCAGCAGAGGTGATCATTAGAATGCGCGCAATTTGCCAAAAATCGAGCAGTCAGGCGGTTTTTACATTGATTCAGGCCAGTATTATGAATTAATATGCATATATTGTGACTGTTTATTCCCTGGAGGATGTTTTGATTAAGTCAGCGCTCTTGGTTCTGGAAGACGGAACCCAATTCCACGGTCGGGCCATCGGGGCTACGGGTTCGGCAGTGGGTGAGGTCGTTTTCAACACGTCAATGACCGGTTATCAA
Source organism: Pantoea sp. BRM17 (assembly GCA_002939445.1). Taxonomy (GTDB): domain Bacteria; phylum Pseudomonadota; class Gammaproteobacteria; order Enterobacterales; family Enterobacteriaceae; genus Pantoea. The sequence continues at coordinate 296,523 of PEFU01000003.1, forward strand.
GAAATCCTTACTGATCCCTCCTATTCCCGCCAGATTGTTACTCTTACTTATCCCCACATCGGCAACGTTGGCGTCAATATCGCAGATGATGAATCAAACCAGATTCACGCTCAGGGCCTGGTGATCCGCGACCTGCCACTGATTACCAGCAACTTCCGCAGTGAAGAGAGCCTTTCTGCCTGGCTACAGCGCAATAATATTGTCGGCATCGCTGATATCGATACGCGTAAGCTGACGCGTCTGCTGCGTGAAAAGGGCGCGCTGAACGGCTGCATCATTGCGGGTGACGCGCCGGATGCCGCGCTGGCGCTGCAGAAAGCGCAGGCGTTCCCGGGGCTGAAAGGTATGGATCTGGCGAAAGAAGTGGCTACCACGGAGACTTACACGTGGCAGCAGGGGAGCTGGACGCTGCAGGATGGCCTGCCTGAGCAGCAGTCAGCTGACGCACTGCCGTATCACGTGGTCGCCTATGACTACGGCGCCAAGCGCAATATTCTGCGTATGCTGGTGGATCGCGGCTGCCGCCTGACGGTGGTGCCGGCGCAGACGCCAGCAGAAGAGGTGCTGGCACTCAATCCGGACGGCATCTTCCTCTCCAATGGCCCGGGCGATCCGGAGCCGTGTGACTACGCTATCCGCGCGATTCAGGCGTTTCTGGAGACAGAAATTCCGGTATTTGGTATCTGCCTGGGGCATCAGCTGCTGGCGCTGGCCAGCGGTGCAAAAACCGTCAAAATGAAGCTGGGTCACCACGGCGGCAACCATCCGGTAAAAGATCTCGATAATAATACTGTGATGATCACCGCACAGAACCACGGTTTCGCCGTCGATGAGAGCCAGATACCGGCCAATCTGCGTGTGACGCATGTGTCGCTGTTTGACCAGACCGTGCAGGGTATTCATCGTACCGATAAACCCGCTTTCAGCTTCCAGGGACATCCGGAAGCGAGTCCTGGCCCGCACGATGCGGCGCCGCTGTTCGATCACTTTATCGAACTGATTGAAGCCTACCGTTCAAACGCGAAGTAATCAGGAGCCTCCGATGCCAAAACGTACTGACATAAAATCTATCCTGATCCTTGGCGCTGGCCCGATCGTTATCGGTCAGGCGTGTGAATTTGACTACTCGGGCGCGCAGGCGTGTAAAGCGCTGCGTGAAGAGGGCTATCGCGTCATTCTGGTTAACTCCAATCCGGCGACCATCATGACCGACCCGGAAATGGCTGACGCGACCTATATTGAGCCAATCCACTGGGAAGTGGTGCGCAAAATCATCGAAAAAGAGCGCCCGGATGCAGTACTGCCTACCATGGGCGGGCAGACCGCGCTGAACTGTGCGCTGGAGCTGGAGCGCCAGGGCGTGCTGGAAGAGTTTGGCGTGACCATGATTGGCGCCACGGCTGACGCTATCGATAAAGCTGAAGATCGCCGTCGCTTTGACGTGGCGATGAAAAGCATCGGTCTTGATACCGCCCGTTCGGGTATCGCCCACACGATGGAAGAGGCGCTGAAGGTCGCGGAGGAGGTCGGTTTCCCGTGCATTATTCGTCCCTCCTTTACCATGGGCGGCACCGGCGGCGGTATCGCTTACAACCGCGAAGAGTTTGAAGAGATCTGTGAGCGCGGCCTCGACCTCTCTCCGACCAACGAGCTGCTGATTGATGAATCGCTGATTGGCTGGAAAGAGTATGAGATGGAGGTAGTGCGCGATAAAAATGATAACTGCATCATCGTCTGTTCAATTGAAAACTTCGACGCCATGGGCATTCACACCGGCGACTCCATCACTGTGGCACCGGCGCAGACGCTGACGGACAAAGAGTACCAAATCATGCGTAACGCCTCGCTGGCGGTGCTGCGTGAGATTGGTGTGGAAACCGGCGGCTCTAACGTTCAGTTCTCCGTAAATCCGAAAGATGGTCGTCTGATCGTAATCGAAATGAACCCGCGCGTATCGCGCTCCTCCGCGCTGGCGTCCAAAGCCACCGGGTTCCCGATTGCTAAAGTCGCGGCTAAGCTGGCGGTGGGCTTTACGCTCGATGAGCTGATGAACGATATCACTGGCGGTCGCACGCCGGCGTCGTTTGAACCCTCAATCGACTATGTCGTGACTAAGATCCCGCGCTTTAACTTTGAGAAATTTGCGGGTGCCAACGATCGCCTCACTACACAGATGAAATCAGTGGGTGAAGTGATGGCGATTGGCCGTACCTTCCAGGAGTCGATGCAGAAAGCGCTGCGCGGCCTTGAAGTCGGCGCTAACGGCTTCGATCCAAAAGTGGATCTGGATGACGCCGACGCGCTGACCCGTATCCGCCGCGAGCTGAAAGACGCTGGTTCGGACCGCATCTGGTATGTTGCTGACGCGTTTCGTGCCGGTATGTCGGTGGATGGCGTATTTAATCTCACCAACATCGATCGCTGGTTCCTGGTACAGATTGAAGAGCTGGTGCGTCTGGAAGAGCAGGTTGCACGTGAAGGCGTTAACGCGCTGGATGCCGGCTTCCTGCGCGCGCTGAAGCGTAAAGGTTTTGCTGATGCGCGTCTGGCAGCGCTGGCGGGTGTGGCAGAAAGCGAAATCCGTAAGCTGCGTCAGCAGTACAATCTGCATCCGGTCTATAAGCGGGTGGATACCTGTGCCGCTGAGTTCTCGACCGATACCGCCTACATGTATTCCACCTATGAGGAGGAGTGCGAAGCGAACCCGAATCAGGATCGTGACAAAATCATGGTGCTGGGCGGCGGACCAAACCGTATCGGGCAGGGTATTGAGTTTGACTACTGCTGCGTCCACGCATCGCTGGCGCTGCGTGAAGATGGTTATGAAACCATCATGGTTAACTGCAACCCGGAAACGGTCTCAACCGATTATGACACCTCCGATCGCCTCTACTTTGAGCCGGTTACGCTGGAAGATGTGCTGGAGATTGTACGAATTGAGCAGCCAAAAGGCGTTATCGTGCAGTATGGTGGCCAGACGCCGCTGAAACTGGCGCGTGCGCTGGAAGCGGCCGGTGTACCGGTTATCGGTACCAGCCCGGACGCCATTGACCGCGCTGAAGACCGCGAGCGTTTCCAGCAGGCGGTGGATCGTCTGAAACTGAAACAGCCGGCTAACGCCACGGTTGCCACGCTGGAGCAGGCGGTAGAGAAAGCTGCCGGTATCGGTTATCCGCTGGTGGTACGTCCTTCCTATGTACTGGGCGGCCGTGCGATGGAAATCGTCTATGACGAAGTGGATCTTAAGCGCTATTTCCAGACCGCAGTATCCGTCTCTAACGATGCGCCGGTGCTGCTGGATCGCTTCCTTGATGATGCGGTGGAAGTCGATGTGGATGCCATCTGCGACGGCGAGCGGGTGCTGATTGGCGGCATCATGGAACATATTGAGCAGGCGGGTGTTCACTCCGGCGACTCAGCCTGTTCCCTGCCAGCCTATACGCTGAGCAGCGAGATCCAGAACGTGATGCGTCAGCAGGTTGAGAAGCTGGCGTTTGAACTTAACGTACGCGGTCTGATGAACGTGCAGTTTGCGGTCAAAGATAACGAGGTTTACCTGATTGAGGTGAATCCGCGTGCGGCACGTACCGTTCCATTTGTCTCCAAGGCTACCGGCGTACCGCTGGCCAAAGTGGCGGCTCGCGTCATGGCGGGCAAAACCCTGCTGGAGCAGGGCGTGACGGAAGAGGTCATTCCGCCTTACTACTCGGTGAAAGAGGTGGTGCTGCCGTTCAATAAATTCCCGGGCGTCGATCCGATTCTGGGACCGGAAATGCGCTCCACCGGTGAGGTGATGGGCGTCGGCCGTACCTTTGCTGAAGCCTTCGGTAAAGCGATGCTGGGCGCGCAGAGCAACATGAAGAAAAGCGGTCGTGCGCTGCTCTCGGTGCGTGAAGGCGATAAAAAGCGCATCGTCGATCTGGCGGCGAAGCTGCAGAAGTTTGGCTTTGAGCTGGACGCTACCCACGGTACGGCGGTGGTGCTGGGTGAAGCCGGTATCAATCCACGCCTGGTCAATAAGGTGCATGAGGGACGCCCGCATATTCAGGATCGCCTGAAGAACGGTGAATACACCTATATTGTTAACACCACGGCGGGACGTCAGGCGATTGAAGACTCTAAGCTGATTCGCCGCAGCGCGCTGCAGTATAAAGTGCATTATGACACCACGCTGAACGGCGGCTTCGCGACTGCGATGGCCCTGAATGCGGATCCCACTGAGAAAGTGACTTCAGTACAGGAGATGCATGCGCAGCTGAAAGGCAAATAAGCGCAGCGTCCGTAAGAGACAGCGGCCCCGTATGGGGCCGTTTTTTTTTGCCTGAAACAGAGTAGCTATAGCAAACCTGCTGATTTGGCTTAACTTTTAGCTATTGGTGCTGCTAAATAACTTTTTAAGATTTTTCGCACAAATTTATAACTCGCGATCCGGTGAGGGCACCTTACTATCTGGCGCGCTCAACCATAGAGCCTTTACCTTCACCGGAAAATATAAAATGAACATGCGTGCTTTGACTCTTAGCGCAGTGGCTGCGTTACTTATGGCTGCGCCGCTCGCCAGCCAGGCTGAAATTACTCTGCTGAAGCAGGATCCTCAGGCGAACAATGCGTTCGATCGCCTTGGCTTTAAAGTGGGCGGCAGCATTCGCCCGCAGTTTATGCATCAGAATGGCGTAAGTGACACATCCTATAAGCGTAACGGCTACGATGGTGGCTCGCGCTTTCGCTTTGGCGCAGACTACGCGATCGCAGAAGATCTGAGCTGGGTAGGCTACTATGAGCTGGGCGTTAACTTCCCGGCGTGGTGGGGCTGGGACCATCACTATGCCAGCGGCGCACGCGATACCTCACGTCGTCAGCTCTATACCGGTTTTAAAAGTGCCAGCCTCGGCGAACTCTATTTTGGTCAGCAAAACAGCGTCTATTACGATGTGGTTGGCGCAAAAACCGATATCTGGGATTACGATATGCTGGCCCAGGGTTCCGGCGTCGGGATCAACGGCGATTACGACGGCAGCTATCGCTCGCGCAAAATGCTGAAGTATAAAACCCGTGCCGGCGCCGCCGATCTGTACGCCTCTTATCTCTTTGAGGATACCGAATATCTGCCGGGTAACGGCCTGCGCTACAAGCGCAACGGCGGCGGATCGCTGGGTGTCAACTATCACATCAGCGATGAACTGGCGTGGGGAACCGCGTGGAATTATACCCGTGCCACCGTACGCAATCCGGGCAATGGCGACAGCGAGCGCTACGATCAGAATATCTGGGGCACCTCGGTCAGCTGGACGCCAGATAGCTGGACGCTGGCGGCAGGCGCCGGCTGGTATCAGAACTTTGCGCCAACCCGCCTGAAAAGCGCAACAAACTACTTTGCGGATGACGCCTGGGGCATCGAATATTTTGCCGGTTATAAATTTGCTGTAGGCCAGTATGCGGTGAAAACCCTGCAGCCTTACGTGATGGGCGATCGCCTGGAGTTCGTCAACGGACGCCACTATAAGCGTATCGATAATGGCGTGGGCATCAGTGCGCAGCTCGACTACGGCTTCCGCGTTGATTATGAATATGTCATCACCTCCGATACCAGCAAGGCGCTGGGCAACGTGAACCTGGTCCGTCTGCGTTACGACTTCTGATGACTGCAGCGGCTCCGCGTGGAGCCGCTCAGTGCGCTTTTCTTTACACTCTTTCTGAAAACCTGCCGCTAATGCCGCTGATTTGTGCCAGCTGCGCAGGCGATTATGGCGGCCCTCTCCGTTAATCGCAGTAAAGTCGGTGTAAAGCTCTGCCCGGCAGCCTGAATCTGGCGGCAAAAAGAGCTTTACGCAAATAGCACGGCTGGCCTATCGACGAAACTTTCGCCTTTACGTATCATTGCGCCAATTTTTTCCAGCAGGTTTTAAATCATGATTAGTCTGATCGCAGCACTGGCTGCGGATCGCATTATTGGTATGGAAAACGCCATGCCGTGGCACTTACCCGCCGATCTCGCCTGGTTCAAACGTACTACGCTGAATAAACCGGTGATCATGGGGCGTCTGACCTTTGAATCGATTGGCCGTCCGCTGCCAGGCCGGCTCAATATTGTGGTCAGCAGCCAGCCCGGTACGCACGAGGGGGTGACCTGGGTCACTTCACCGGAAGCGGCAATTGAGGCAGCCGGTGACGCAGAAGAGATTATGGTGATTGGCGGCGGGCGTATCTATGAGCAGATGCTGCCCCGCGCCGATCGTCTTTACCTGACGCATATTGATGCTGAAGTGGAAGGGGATACGCAATTCCCTGATTACGAGCCAGATGAGTGGCAGTCGACGTTCAGCGAGTTCCACGATGCGGATGCGCAAAATTCGCACAGCTACTGCTTTGAGATCCTGGATCGGCGTCGTTAATTGATCCCTGCCTGGCGTGCATAAATGCGCGCCCTGCGCAAAAGCCCCGCTGACATCGCGGGGCTTTTTTTATGGCGTGTTGTTTAGCGGAGGAGTCGCGGCGGCGCCTTCAGCGGCCAGTGCGGCTTCACGCCGGGAGCGCTGTACATAGCATTGCTGTGTTTCCCAGTGCAGCAGCGTCAGCGTGCCGCCCCAGCAGCAGCCGGTATCCAGACCAATAACGTGATCGGGAGTGCCTTTGCCTTCAAGGGAGGCCCAGTGGCCGAAAATCTGCGTGTAGTCACTGCCCATTTTACCCGGCACGTTGAACCAGGGCCGCAGCGGCGGTGGGGCGGAGTCGGGCGCCTCTTTGCAGATCATATCCAGCTGGCCGTTGGGGAAGCAGAAACGCATGCGCGTCAGGGCATTCGTACTGAATCGCAGGCGCGCCAGGCCACTCAGTTCCGGCGTCCAGTTGTTGGGCATATCGCCATACATCGCATCCAGAAACAACGGATAGCTGTCGCTGGAGAGCACCGCTTCTACTTCACGCGCGCATGCTTTTGCCGTCGCGAGATCCCACTGCGGGGTAATGCCGGCATGCGCCATGACGAGCTTTTTCTCTTCATCAACCTGCAGCAGCGGCTGGCGCCGCAGCCAGTTGATCAGCACATCAGCATCGTCCGCCTCCAGCAGCGGCGTCAGGCGATCTTTCGGTTTATTACGGCTGATCCCGGCGAAAACCGCCAGCAGGTGCAGGTCATGATTACCCAGCACCATGCGTACGCTGTCACCCAGTGATTTTACGTAGCGCAGCACATCAAGTGAACCGGGACCGCGCGCCACAAGGTCGCCGGTCAGCCAGAGTTCATCCTGCTGCGGATCAAAGCTTACCTGCGCCAGCAGCGCGCGCAGCTCATCGTAACAGCCGTGGATATCGCCAATCAGATATGTACTCATGATATCAGTCCGGTAAAACGCGCCGCCCGGACGAGCCGGGCGGGGGGGATCAGTGAATGTGGGTTTGCACGGCGAGGCGAAACACCGGAATATCGACGTTAAAGGCGCTGCCCTCTTCATCGATCATAACGTAGTGGCCCTGCATGGTGCCCATCGGCGTTTCCAGAATCGCACCGCTGGTATACTGGTATTCGCCACCCGGTTCGATAAACGGCTGCTCGCCCACTACGCCATCGCCCTGAACTTCCGTTTCGCGGCCGTTGCCGTTGGTGATCAGCCAGTAGCGGCTGCGCAGCTGAACGCGCGTGCGCCCGGGATTGCGGATAGTGATGGTATAGGCAAACACGTAGCGATCCTCGTCCGGTGWGGATTGCGATTCCACATACTGACTCAGTACCTGAACACAGACGCGCGCCATATCACTCATGCACTTAGTTCTCCGCTGTTTTTGCCTGATGATTACCCAGCCAGTTTGCCAGCTGACAATACTGCGCAACGCTGACGTTTTCAGCACGCAGTGAGGTATCAATATTTAACTCTTCCAGCGCACCCGCCGCAACCAGATGACCCAGGCTGTTACGCAACGTTTTACGACGCTGACCAAAAGCCTCGGTGGTAATGCGGCTCAGGATCTTAACATCACTGACCGGGTAAGGCGGCTGTGCATAAGGCACCAGTCGCACCACGGCAGAATCCACTTTAGGTGGCGGCGTAAACGACTGCGGCGGCACTTCAAGGACCGGGATCACCTGGCAGTAATATTGCGCCATCACGCTGAGACGACCATATGCTTTACTGCCCGGGCCGGCAACCAGACGGTTAACCACCTCTTTCTGCAGCATGAAGTGCATATCTTTGATCGAACCAGTATAGCTGAAAAGATGAAACATCAGCGGCGTGGAGATGTTGTAGGGCAGGTTGCCGAACACGCGCAGCGGCTGACCTTTCTCCTGCGCCAGCGCAGCAAAATCAAAGGTCATCGCATCCTGCTGATAAATGGTCAGCTTGGGACCAAGGAACGGATGCGTCTGCAGGCGAGCCGCCAGATCGCGATCCAGCTCAACGACGGTCAGCGCGTCCAGGCGTTCGCCTACCGGCTCGGTCAGGGCACCGAGACCGGGACCGATCTCGACCAGCGCCTCCTGCTTTTGCGGATGAATAGCAGAGACGATGCTATCGATAATGTACTGATCGTTCAGGAAGTTCTGCCCGAAACGTTTACGGGCGTAATGCCCCTGATGGACGCGATTATTCATTACTGCTCTTGATCATAGTGATGGCGAGATTAAGCGCCGTGATAAAGCTGCCCGGCTCTGCCTGTCCAAGACCGGCCAGTTCCAGCGCGGTACCGTGATCGACAGAGGTTCGGATAAAAGGCAGGCCCAGGGTGATATTCACCGCCCGGCCAAAACCCTGATATTTAAGGACCGGCAATCCCTGGTCATGATACATCGCCAGCACCGCATCGGCATGTTGCAGATACTTAGGCTGAAACAGCGTATCGGCCGGCAGTGGCCCCGTCAGACGGATGCCCTGCTGACGCAGCGCATCCAGCGCTGGCGTAATAGTGTCAATCTCTTCACGCCCCATATGCCCGCCTTCGCCAGCGTGCGGATTAAGACCGCAGACAAAGATATGCGGCTGCGCCAGGCCAAATTTCTGCTGCAAATCCTGATGCAGAATGGTGATGACCTCATGAAGGCTCTCGCGCGTGATGGCGGCAGAGACATCTTTCAGCGGCAGGTGGGTAGTTGCCAGCGCTACGCGCAGCGACTCGGTTGCCAGCATCATAACCACGCGGTCGCCACCGGCGCGATCGGCAAAAAATTCGGTATGGCCGGTAAACGGAATGCCGGCGTCGTTGATAACGCCTTTATGTACCGGTCCGGTGATCAGCGCCGCAAACTCGCCCTGAAGCGCACCGTCACAGGCGCGCGCCAGCGTCTCAAGGACGTACGCACCGTTAGCCACGCAGAGCTGACCTGGCACCACCGGCTGTGCCGTATCAATCTGCAGCAGCGTCAGGGTACCTGCCTGCTGCGGCTGCGGGGCGCGGTCAGGCTGCCACGGCTGCAGGGTTAGCGGCAGGCCAAGCTGCGCGGCACGCTGCCGCAGCACTTCGCCGTCAGCACAGACGACCAGTTCAACCGGCCAGTTGCGCTGTGCCAGCTGCACCGTAAGATCGGGACCAATCCCGGCGGGTTCGCCGGGCGTGATCGCAACGCGATAGCTATCAGTTGCCATCAAGGATCTTCACGTAGGCGCTGGCGCGCTGCTCCTGCATCCAGGTCTGCGCTTCTTCTGCAAACTTACGGTTGAACAGCAGGCGATAGGCGCGCTCTTTCTGCGCCGCATCGGTTTTATCCACCTGGCGCGTATCCAGCAGCTGAATCAGATGCCAGCCAAACGAAGAGTGCACCGGTGCGCTGACCTGACCTTTCTGCAGCTTCAGCAGCGCGTCGCGGAAAGCGGGATCGTAGATGTCGGGTGACGCCCAGCCAAGATCGCCGCCCTGGTTAGCTGAACCCGGATCGTCAGAGAACTGTTTGGCAGCAGCGGCAAAGGTAGTTTTTCCGCTTTTGATGTCAGCGGCCAGCTGCGTAATTTTTTCACGCGCCTGATCGTCGCTCAGGATCGGTGATGGCTTCAGCAGAATATGGCGGGCGTGTACCTCAGTGACCGAGATATTCTTGCTCTCACCGCGCAGATCGTTGACTTTGAGGATATGGAAGCCCACGCCGGAACGAATCGGACCGACCACATCGCCTTTTTTCGCGCTGCTCAGCGCCTGTGAGAACAGCGTCGGCAGCTCTTCAATTTTACCCCAGCCCATGTTGCCGCCTTTCAGCGCCTGAGGATCGGCTGAGTAGGTCACCGCCAGCTTACCGAAATCGGCACCGCCTTTGATCTCGCCCACCAGCTGACGTGCCAGCGCTTCCTGATCGTCAACCTGCTGCTGCGTAGGATTTTCCGGCAGCGGCAGCAGAATCTGACTGATATTTAGCTCGGTGCCCTGCGAGTTCTGTGAACCAATTTGCGTCGCCAGCGTATCAACTTCCTGCGGCAGAATGGTGACGCGACGGCGCACTTCATTGTTACGCACTTCAGATATCAGCATCTCTTTGCGGATCTGCGCACGGTAGTCGTTGTAGTTCATGCCGTCGTAGGCGAGGCGACTGCGCAGCTGATCGACGCTCATACGGTTCTGCGCAGCGATGTTCTGGATCGCCTGATCCAGCTGCTGATCGCTAATCTGCAGGCCCGCTTTTTCGCCCATCTGCAGAATAATGTTATCCATGACCTGACGCTCAAGGATCTGATGACGCAACGTACGGTCTTCAGGCAACTGCTGACCCGCCTGCTGCGCCTGGGATTTTACCGTGCGCATCATGTTATCGACGTCACTTTCCAGCACCACGCCGTTGTTCACGACGGCGGCGACTTTATCAACTACCTGTGGGGCTGCGAAAGCGGTGCCGGCCGACATCGCCGCACCCAGAATCAGCATTCTCCAGTTCTTCATACTTTATCCATTATTGTTTCCGCACTGCGGGATCGCCTGTCAAACATCACAACATCAGAATGCGCGCTGATAGGGAATAATGCCCTGACGCAGCATTTCATTAGTGCCTAAGCCGTAGTTGGAACTCAGGCCACGCAGCTCAATGTTGAATGAGATTTGGTTGTCATATTTACTGTCGTTGTTTTCCCAGCCGTTAATCTTGCGCTCGTAACCCAGACGAATAGCGTAGCAGCAGGAGCTGTACTGCACGCCTACCAGCTGCTCTGCCGGACGGCTGTTGCGGGTATCATAATAGTATGCCCCCACCAGCGACCAGGCATCGGCAATCGGTACGCTGCCGGTTGCACCGACCTGCGAAATGCCATTTTTATAAATCGGATTGTTGATCAGGCTGGCGTTGTTACGCGCCTGCGCGACATATTCCGGGCTGCTGTAGCGATAGCTCAGCTGCAGCATGCGATCGGCATCACGGCGATACTCCAGTACCGTATTACCCTGTGAAACGTTGTCGAGACGGGTGTCATACTGCAGTCCGCCACGGACGTTCCAGCGATCGCTGATTTTCCAGTACGTGTCGCCAGCCCATACCAGGCTGCCGGTATCATCTTCTTTATTCGTCTGGTTTACGCCGGTACGCGACGGAGTAAACGAGTAGATTTGACCTACAGAAACGTTAAAACGTTCAACCAGATCGTTGTCATAAATGCGTGTTGTTACGCCGCTTGCCACTTCATTTGAGGAGGCGATGCGATCGAGACCGCTATAGGTGCGATCGCGGAACAGGCCGGTATAGTCGGTCTGCAGCAGCGTAGAGTCGTAAGGATAGATGTTGCTCTGATCGCGATACGGAATATAGAGATACTGAACGCGCGGCTCCAGCGTCTGGGTATAGCCCTGCGACCAGTCCATATCCCGGTCAAATACCAGACGGCCATCCACTTTGAACTGCGGCAGCGTACGGTTTACGGAATCTTTCAGCCGTCCGCTGTTGTTGTTTGTGGCGTCAGGATTAAAGCGGGTGTTATAGCTTTCGATATTGTCCTGCTGATAGTGCGTCGCCAGCAGTTTTGCTTCGGTATCGAGACTGGCCCAGCCGTTGGAGAGCGGCAGATTCAGCGTCGGCTCAATATGCAGACGCGTCGCTTCCGGCATCCGGTTGCTGACGTTGGTAAACTTCACCGCCTGGGCGTAGACGCGGCCATCAAACGGACCGATATCATTCTGGTAGGCGTTAACGTCAAGCTGCGGCGCAGCACGGTAGACGTTGGCAGAGCTGGTATTGCCGAAGACCTGGAAATCTTTGGTCGACAGCGTCGCATCCCAGTTGGTATCCGCGTAGCCGATGCTGAATTTCTGCGTCGCATAGTTATTGGTCGAGCTGTAATATTTCGAGTCGATATCGTTGAAATAGTAGGGATCGCTGACCTTGGTATAATCCGCCGCAAAGCGCCAGTGCTGATCGTAAACGCCTGAATGGCGCCAGAAGAAGAGCCAGCGTTTAGAGTCCTGATCGTCTTCAATAGAAGAGCGCGCCGCGCGATCTTTTTCATACTGCTTATCGGACGGCAGGTAATCCAGCTCCATCAGGCCGGCGCCAAACACCGTAAGGTAACGGAACTCCGTTTGCAGCTGCGTACCGCGCTTGCTCATATAGTGCGGCGTCAGCGTGGCATCCGCCTGCGGCGCAATATTCCAGTAGTACGGCAGCATAAACTCGAAGCCGTTATTACTGCCATATTTCGCATTCGGGATCAGGAAACCGGAGCGACGACGATCGCCGATCGGCAGCTGCAGATAAGGGCTATAAAACACCGGCACATTGCCGAGTTTGAAGCGCGCGTTCCAGATCTCCGCCACCTCTTCCTGACGATCCTGGATCACCTCTGATCCCACCACGCTCCAGCTGTTAGAGCCCGGCAGACAGGAGGTAAAGGTGCCATTTTCGAGAATGGTATACCGGTTATTGCCACGCAGCTTCATCTGGTCGGCATCACCGCGTCCCTGGCGACCCACCATCTGGTAGTTGCCGTTCCAGACGTTAGTGTCTTTGGTGTTCAGATTGGACCAGGCTTTCGGACCTTTCAGGATGACCTGATTATCGTCATAGTGCACATTGCCCAGTGCATCCACGGTGCGTACCGGCGCGGTCTGGCCCTCCTGCTGACGCTGATGCAGCTGCATTTCGTCAGCGCGCAGACGGCTGTTACCCTGCTGCACATCGACATTACCGGTGAATACTGCATCGTCCGGATAATTGCCTTTTGCCGAATCGGAATTGATAGTTACCGGCAGGGAGTTAGCGTCACCATTGATAACCGGGCGGTTGTAGCTTGGCACGCCCAGCATACACTGCGACATCAAATCGTCGGCCAGCGCGTGCTGACTATAAAGTGCGGCACCAATCATGGTTGCCAGCAGGGTAGGTATACGTTTTTTCATACGCGGTTTCGATAATTCCATGGACACTGGCATCATGCCGACAATCCGGACAGAGACTAACTTACCGCCCGGCGTAGTGCCAGCGTTAATCCTTTTCTGTCTGCGTTGCCGTTAGGCGCGGAGATAAATGACAGGTATGATAATGCAATTTTCAGCCACAAGCATGGCGAATTGAGGAGTTTATGCGCTACTGGGGAAAAGTTATTGGTCTTGCGCTTGGCGTGATGTCAGGCGCGGGGTTCTGGGGCATTGTCCTGGGTCTGATCATTGGTCATCTGATTGATAAAGTGCGCAGCGTAAAAGGGCAGGGATACTTTGCCAATAATCAGTCGCGGCAGACGCTGTTTTTCAGCACGACGTTTCAGATCATGGGGCATCTGACCAAATCGAAAGGGCGCGTCACCGAAGCGGATATTCAGATTGCGTCGCTGTTTATGGATCGTATGCAGCTGCACGGAGAGGCCCGCACTGCCGCGCAGCGCGCCTTTCGTGAAGGGAAACAGAGCGATTATCCGCTGCGTAACAAACTGCGTGAGCTGCGCAGCGCCTGTTTTGGCCGTTTCGATCTGATTCGGATGTTTCTGGAAATTCAGATTCAGGCGGCATTTGCGGATGGTTCGCTGCATCCGAACGAGCGGCAGGTGCTGTATGTGATTGCCGAAGAGCTGGGGATTTCACGCCAGCAGTTCGATCAGTTTCTGCGCATGATGGAAGGCGGACAGCAGTTTGGCGGTGCGGGTGCCTCAGGCGGCGGCTGGCAGCAGACGAAGCGCGGACCCACGCTGGAAGACGCCTGCAGCGTACTGGGCGTGAAAAGCAGTGATGATAACACCACCATTAAACGCGCCTATCGCAAGCTGATGAGTGAACATCATCCCGATAAGCTGGTGGCGAAAGGTCTGCCGCCGGAAATGATGGAGATGGCGAAACAGAAAGCGCAGGAGATTCAGGCCGCATACGACCTGATCCGCAAAGAGAAAGGGTTTAAATAGCCCGGCCATCCCGCCCTTTTTACCGGAAAGAGGGCGGGGTGACGCAGGTCAGAACTCCGCTGGCTGCCGAAATGTCATGCTGCTGCCAAATACCGGATGGGTAATGGTCAGCGACTCCGCATGCAGCTGCAGACGCGCTGCCATCGCCAGCGCCGCCTCATGCGCATAGAAACGATCGCCGAGGATCGGATGTCCCAGCGCCAGCAGATGCACGCGCAGCTGGTGTGAACGACCGGTAATGGGCTTCAGCAGCACGCGCGCGCTGTTATCGGCGGCATACTCCAGCACTTCATACTCCGTCTGAGCCGGTTTTCCCAGTTCGTGACTCACCATCTGCTTTGGCCGGTTCGGCCAGTCGCAAATCAGTGGCAGATCGATCAGGCCCTTTTCCGCTGCCGGATGGCCCCAGACGCGCGCCACGTAGTGCTTTGACGGCTCACGCTCGCGAAACTGACGCTTCAGCTCGCGCTCTGCCGCCTTATTCAGCGCCACCACAATCACGCCGCTGGTCGCCATATCGAGCCGGTGCACCGATTCCGCCTGCGGAAAATCACGCTGGATGCGCGTCATCACGCTATCCCTGTGCTCCTCCAGCCGGCCCGGCACCGAGAGCAATCCGCTCGGTTTGTTGACCACCATAATGTGCGCGTCCTGATACAGAATATGCAGCCAGGGTTCGGACGGCGGATTGTAGGGTTCCATCAGCATGTCAGTCTCGCCTGCTTACTGGTGCGTTACGACGATCAGGCGCAGCGCATCAAGACGCCAGCCCGCCTCGCTCAGGCTGGCCAGCACCTGCGCACGATTGCTCTCCAGCGCCTCAACCTCATCGTCACGGATGTTGGGATTGACGGCGCGCAGTGCTTCGAGTCGCGACAGCTCTGCGCTCAGCTTTTCATCCGCCTCCGCTTTCGCCGCGGCAATCAGCGCCTGCGCTTCCGGCACCACGGCCTGCTCCGCCTGCGTCAGAATGGCATGCACATCCTGCTGGACAGCGTTGACCAGTTTGCTGCCGGTATGGCGGTTAACTGCGTTAAGCTGACGGTTAAAGCTCTCAAACTCCACTTTGCCCGCCAGATTATTACCTGCGCGATCCATCAGCATGCGCACCGGCGTCGGTGGCAGGAAGCGGGTAAGCTGCAGCTGTTTCGGCGCCTGCGCCTCAACCACATAGATCATCTCAACCAGCAGCGTACCGACCGGAAGCGCCTTGTTCTTCAGCAGCGACAGGGCGCAGCTGCCGGTATCGCCGGAGAGGATA
Organism: Pantoea sp. BRM17; assembly: GCA_002939445.1. Classification (GTDB taxonomy): domain Bacteria; phylum Pseudomonadota; class Gammaproteobacteria; order Enterobacterales; family Enterobacteriaceae; genus Pantoea. Next base: position 312,069 of record PEFU01000003.1, read on the forward strand.
AGATCCAGACCATTGCGGATCAGCGGATGCTCCCAGGTAATGAACTGCGTATCTTCGCGCGACAGCGCCTGATTACGGTTAAAGGTAATCGTACAGCCATCTTCCGGCAGACCGGGAAAATCGGGCACCAGCATGTGATCGGAAGGGGTCAGAACAATCAGGTTGTCGCTGCGATCCTCCTGATTGATGCCGACAATGTCGAACAGGTTGAGCGCAAAGTTTACCAGCTCGGTATCATTATCCTGAGCTGCAATGGCATCAGCCAGCGCCAGCGCCGCTTCGCCGCCGTTGGAGTTAAGCTCCAGCAGTCGGTCGCGGCCCTGCTCCAGCTGCGCTTTCAGCGCATCATGCTGCTTACGGCTTTTCAGGATGAACTCATCGAGACCCTGCGGGTTTTCCGGTGCCGCCAGGAACTCAATCAGCTGGTTATATTCAGCGTCATAAATAGCGCGGCCGGTAGGGCAGGTGTGCTCAAACGCGTCCAGCCCTTCGTGATACCAGCGCAGCAGCACCGCCTGCGCGGTTTTCTCCAGCCAGGGCACCATAATCTGGATATCGTGCAGCTGACCGATACGATCGAGGCGTCCGATACGCTGCTCCAGCAGATCGGGGTTAAACGGCAGATCGAACATCACCAGCCGGCTGGCGAACTGGAAGTTACGGCCCTCAGAGCCYATCTCCGAGCAGATCAGCACCTGCGCGCCCTCTTCCTGCGAGGCGAAGAACGCCGCGGCGCGATCGCGCTCAATAATGGAGAGACCTTCATGGAACACCGCCGCGCGAATACCTTCACGCTCGCGCAGCACCTGCTCCAGCTGCAGCGCAGTGGCCGCTTTGGCGCAAATCACCAGCACTTTCTCTTTGCGGTTGCTGGTGAGATAGCCCATCAGCCACTCAACGCGCGGATCAAAGTTCCACCACGTGCCGCTGTCGCCTTCAAACTCCTGATAGATCTGCTCCGGATAGAGCATGTCCCGGGCGCGCTCTTCCGGCGACTTGCGGGCCGCCATAATGCCGGAGACTTTGATCGCTGTCTGGTACTGCGCCGGCAGCGGCAGACGGATCTGCTGCAGCTCGCGCTTTGGAAAGCCCTTCACGCCGTTACGGGTGTTACGGAACAGAACGCGGCTGGTGCCGTGGCGGTCCATCAGCATTGAGACCAGCTCTTTGCGCGCATCCTCTTTACCGTCGCGGTCGCTGTTAGCAACCTGCAGCAGCGGTTCGATATCCTGCTCGCCAATCAGCTCATTGATCAGGTTCATCTCATCTTTACTGATCGCCTGATCCGCCAGCAGTGAACTGACGGCATCGGCCACCGGACGATAGTGCTGCTGCTCGGCGACAAACTGGCTGAAATCGTGAAAGCGATCGGGATCGAGCAGGCGCAGACGGGCAAAGTGGCTCTCCAGCCCCAGCTGTTCCGGCGTGGCGGTAAGCAGCAGTACGCCCGGCGTGTTCTCCGCCAGCTGTTCAATTACCTGATATTCGCGGCTGGGTGCCGCTTCACTCCACGCCAGGTGGTGCGCCTCATCCACGACCAGCAGATCCCACTCCGCATCCGCCAGCAGTTCCAGACGCTGTTTATTGCGGCGCACAAAGTCGAGCGAGCAGATAATCAGCTGTTCTGTTTCAAACGGATTGTCGCTGTCGTGCTGCGCTTCGGTATAACGATCGTCATCAAACAGAGCAAAGCGCAGGTTAAAGCGGCGCAGCATCTCTACCAGCCACTGATGCTGCAGCGTTTCCGGCACCACGATCAGCACGCGATCGGCGCGCCCCGCCAGCAGCTGCTGCTGGATGATCATGCCCGCTTCAATGGTTTTACCCAGGCCGACTTCATCTGCCAGCAGCACGCGCGGCGCGTGACGGCGGCCCACATCGTGCGCGATATGCAGCTGGTGCGGGATAAGGTTGGTGCGCATGCCGCGCAGGCCGCTGACGGCAAGGCGATACTGCTCGCTCTGGTATTTGCGCGCGCGGAAGCGCAGGGCGAAGCGATCCATGCGATCGAGCTGACCGGCGAACAGGCGATCCTGCGGCTTGCTGAAGACCAGCTTGCTGTCCAGCATCACTTCGCGCAGCACCACGTTGCTCTCTTCAGTATCAGCGCGGGTACCGATGTAGGTCACCAGCTCATTTTCGTGCCGCACTTCATCAACCAGCATCTGCCAGCCTTCATGGCTGGTAACGGTATCACCCGGATTGAAAATCACGCGGGTGACCGGAGAATCATGACGGGCATAGAGGCGGTTCTCGCCGGTTGCGGGAAACATCAGCGTGACCATGCGCGTATCCAGCGCCACGACCGTACCCAGTCCCAGTTCACTTTCCGTATCACTTATCCAGCGTTGACCCAGTGTAAATACCATATATTTTTTGCTCGATTCTCTGAATGACTTAAAGACGTTCGCCTGCTCTCAGGCAATAACAAAGCGCCAGACAGATGTCTGGTCAGGTTGTGCATGCTGAAATACAGGAAGGGCGCTATGGTACTGGATGGCAGGGCATTCGTCACCTGTCAAAAAAGCCCCAGCTGCCCGGTAATCAGTGTAGCAAAGTCGTCGCCGACAAACGGCAGAATGCCATCCGCTATCGGCTGCAGCTGTTTGCTGACGTAGTGATCGTAGTCGAGTGGCGTGGTACGCACCTCCAGCGGCTCCGGCCCGGCGGTCGCCATCACATAGCGAATGGAACCGCCTTTCTGGTACTGCAGCGGACGCTGCAGCCTGCGGTTATGTTCATCGGCAAGACGCGCCGCGCGCACGTGCGGCGGAACGTTGCGCTCATACTCATGCAGCGGTCGCCGCAGGCGTTTTTTATACACCAGCAGATCGTCAAGCTGGCCGGCCATCAGCTGTGCGACAGTTTCACGGATATAATCCTGCCAGGGCTCCCCGCGGAAAATACGGCCATAGAGCTGCTGCTGAAACTGCTGCGCCAGCGGCGTCCAGTCAGTACGTACCGACTCCAGCCCTTTAAACACCAGCCGCTGCTGCGCGCCGCTGCCGGTCAGCCCGGCATAGCGCTTTTTGCTGCCCTGTTCGGCGTTGCGAATGGTGGGCATCAGAAAACGGCTGAAGTGCGTCTCATACTCCAGTTCCAGCGCGCTTGTCAGGCCGAACGTCTGCTGCAGATGCTGCTGCCACCAGCGGTTGATCAGCGTCGTCAGCCGCTGGCCGGTGGCCGCTGCCTGCTCCTCGCTATATTTGCCCTGCAGCCAGACAAACGTGGAGTCGGTGTCACCGTAGATCACCGTAAACCCTTCCGCCTCAATCAGCGCCCGCGTCTGCTGCATAATGGCGTGGCCGCGCAGCGTGATGGAGGAGGCGAGGCGTGAATCAAAGAAGCGACAGGCGCTGGTGCCCAGCACGCCGTAAAAGGCGTTCATGATGATTTTCAGCGCCTGGGAGAGCGGGGCGTTGCCGTCGCGCTTTGCGGCTTCACGCCCCTGCCAGATCTGCGCCACGATGTCAGGCAGACAGTGAAGGTGGCGCGAGAAGCGCGCTTCGCGAAAGCCAGGCACAGAATCTGCGTCAGACGGATGGGCCAGGCCCTCAACCAGCCCGACGGGATCAATCAGAAAAGTACGGATGATTGAGGGATAGAGGCTTTTGTAATCCAGCACCAGCACGGAGTCGTAGAGGCCGGGACGGGAGTCCATCACATAGCCGCCGGGACTCGCCTCCGGCGCCACGTCGCCCTGATTGGGCGCTACATACCCCGCACGATGCATACGCGGAATATAGAGATGACTGAACGCCGCAACCGAGCCGCCGTGCCGATCCAGCGCCAGGCCGTTAACGCTGGCCCGCTCCAGTAAAAAGGGCATGATGGCGGTATGGTGAAAAATGCGCGTCACCAGCTCGCAATCTTTCAGGTTATAGGTCGCGAGCGCGGGTTTATCATGGGCAAAGCGCCAGTTGATCTCCTCCATGCGCTGCCACGGATTATTGATCGCTTTACCTTCACCCAGCAGCTCGCGCGCAACGGATTCCAGACTGAAAGAGGGAAAATCCCAGTAGGRAGACTTCAGCGCTTCAATGCCGTCAATCACGACGCGGCCGGCGAGCTGGGCGGTAAAGATGCCCGGCTTAAAGCCGTGTTCACGCCACTCCAGCGGCTGCTGCTGACGGCCGAGGCGCAGCGGAATGCCGTAGCGATCGGCATGCTTTTGCAGCACCCGCAGGTCGAACTGCACCACGTTCCAGCCAATGACCACATCGGGATCGTGCCGCGCGAACCAGGCGTTAAGCTGCTCCAGCAGCTGCTGGCGGCTCTCAACGTAAATCAGCTCAAAGCTGAGCGCGCTGGCGTCGCCGTTGGGCGGGCCCAGCATATACACCTGACGCTGACCGCAGCCTTCCAGCCCGATACAGTAAAGCTCGCCGCGTTCGGTGGTTTCAATATCCAGCGACACCCAGCGGAGAGGCGGCCGGTAGTCGGGATGCGGCTTCAGGCGGGCGTTGATCAGAGTCTCACCGCGCGGCTCGCCGCTGAACCAGACCGGGGCGGTAATAAAGCGCTCCATCAGATAGCGCTCGGGTGGCCGGATATCAGCTTCATAAACGCTGATGCCGTTCTCACGCAGACGTTTCTCCAGCTGCTGTAGCTGACGATGGCTGCGGCAATAGAGGCCAAACACCGGACGATAATGGAAATCCTTCAGCGTCAGCGACTGCAGACGGGTATGGGCTTCGTCGCGGATGAGCGCTTCGGTCTGACGGCGGAACGCTTCCGGAATAAACGCCACTGACTCCTGCGCGGGCAGCACCAGCCGCTGCGGCCCGGCATCGGTTGCCAGCCACAGCGTGATCTCGCTGCCTGAAGGGGTATCCCGCCAGTGACGGGTCAGCAGATAGCCTGCGCGCGGTTCTGTCACGGTGACTCCGGAGTAGAAATTATGCGCAGTATACCATGGATGTTTATACAGTGTCGGCAACTCTCTGCAGCGCAGCGGGAAAAGCTTGACGCCCTGACGCAGGCTCAGGACAATCCAGCCTTCATATTCCGCAGAGGATAGCTATGGAAGCCTGGATTCAACACCTGTTTACGCAATCGCTGGAGTACGCGCTGTTCGCCGTCGCTCTGGTGACCTTTCTTGAATCACTGGCGTTTGTGGGTCTGCTGCTGCCGGGCACCGTGCTGATGGCCAGCCTGGGGGCGCTGGTGGGCAGCGGTCAGATTGGCCTCTATCCGGCGTGGGCGGCGGGGCTGATTGGCTGCCTGCTGGGCGACTGGATCTCCTACGGTATCGGCTGGAAGTTTCAGGGGCCGCTGCACCGCTGGAAGTATCTGAAAAAGTATCAAAGCCTGCTGGATAAGACCGAGCATGCGCTGCATCAGCACAGCATGTTTACCGTGCTGGTGGGGCGCTTTGTCGGCCCGACACGCCCGCTGATCCCGCTGGCGGCAGGCATGCTTGAGCTGCCGGTGCGGAAGTTTCTGCCGCCCAATATCATCGGCTGTATTTTGTGGCCGCCCGCCTATCTGCTGCCGGGGATCCTCGCCGGTGTGGCCATTGATGTGCCGCAGGCGCAGGGCGACAGCTTTAAATGGCTGCTGCTGCTGGTAACGATTCTGCTCTGGCTGGGCGGATGGCTGCTCTGGCGCTGGTGGCGCAGTGACAAAACACGCGACTGGGCAACCCGCTACCTGCCGAAAGCGCGCCTGCGCTGGCTGGCGCCGCTGATGGCCGTAGCGGGCAGCGCCGCGTTTATCGCGCTGCTGTTTCATCCGATGATGCCTGTTTTCCTGCAGCTGCTCTGGAAAGTCTTCTTCGCTTAAGCTGGCGTAATACCCAGGCGCGCGGCGCTGCTGCTCTCACCCCGAAGCAGCGCCGCCGTCTCACCATCCCACTCGATCCGGCCATCAGCAATCACCAGACTGCGTGCGGCAATCTGCTGCGCATCCTCCAGACTGTGCGACACCATCAGCAGCGTGATATTGCGTGCGTCACACACCGTACGCACCAGCTGCAGCATTTCGCGGCGCAGCGCCGGGTCGAGCGCCGAAAAAGGCTCATCCAGCAGCAGTACCGGCTGGTTGCGCAGCAGGCAGCGCGCCAGCGCCACCCGCTGCCGCTGGCCGCCGGAGAGCTCGCCAGGCAAGCGCGTCAGTAAATCATGCAGTCCGGTCTGGTGTGCAATCTCCCTCAGCTGCTGCTGCTGGTCGCGCGTGAGCTTCAGGCCCGGATGCAGACCCAGGGCCAGATTCTGCTGTACCGAAAGGTGCGGAAAGAGATTGTTCTCCTGAAACAGCATCGAGACCGGACGCAACGCCGGTACGCTGCGGGTGTGATCGCGGCCATTAATCAGCAGCGTGCCGTGGCTGACCGGCAGAAAGCCGCCGATCAGGCTCAGCAGCGTGCTTTTACCGGCGCCGCTCGGGCCAAGTATCGCCAGCCGTTCACCCGCCTGAGCGCTGAAGCTGAAACGCATCGGCAGATGCTGATAAAGGTAAGTAAGATCAGTGAGTGTCAGCATGGCGTCCCGGCAGTTTTTCCATCAGAGTAAAAAGTAACAGGCAGAGCAGCAGCAGCAGCAGGGCGGTCGCGGCACCGTCGGCACCGCGATAGGCGCCGATCTGCTGATAAAGATACCAGGGCAGGGTGCGGAAATCGGCGTTGCCAAATAGCGCCACTGCGCCAAAGTCGCCAATCGAGAGTACGCAGGCAAAGGCGAGCGCCTGCGCCAGCGGACGCTTCAGCAGCCGCAGCTCAATCAGCTTCAGGCGATTGAGGCCGGAGAGACCGAGCGAGGCGCAGAGCGGCGCATAGCGTGCGGCGATATCGCGCATCGGGTTTTCCAGCACTTTCATGGCGTAGGGAATGGCGATCAGCGCATTGGTAAAGATCACCAGCCCGTCGGCACGCGCCGGCAGCCCGGAGGTAGCGGTAAACAGCAGGAAAAAGCCGCTGGCCAGCACGATGCCCGGCATCGCCAGAATCAGCATGCCGCTCAGCTCCAGCGCCTGTGCGCTCGCCCGATGCTGGCGCTGACGCAGCTCGCGGCTGCTCCACAGCAGCATCATTGTCAGGATCACACAGAGTGCGCCCGCGCCAAGGGCGATGCGCAGCGAGGTCAGCGTGGCCTGCCAGAGCGCCGGCTGCTGCAGTGCGCCGGCCACACCGCCGCGCACGCCATCGACCACCACCGCTGCCAGCGGAGGCAGCAGCAGCA
>PEFU01000003.1:319346-332410 GCA_002939445.1 Pantoea sp. BRM17
TGTCACACCGACGCTTTACACGGTTCAGCTGGCAGGCACCAGCGACAAGCTGGATGCGTTTCTCAACAGCGTACGCGAAGTAGCAGAGATTGTTGAGGTGGCACGTTCAGGTATCGTTGGCGTATCACGCGGCGAGCGCATCATGCGTTAATCCCGCTCTGTTATCACTGCACTTTACTCTAACCCGGCGTAATTTCAGACCGTGGGCGATGAAAAAGTGATTGAGCAGATTGAGAAGCAGCTGCATAAGCTGGTGGATGTACTGCGCGTCACTGAACTGGGGCAGGGCGCTTACGTTGAGCGTGAGATCATGCTGGTCAAAATTCAGGCCAGCGGCTATGGCCGTGAAGAAGTGAAACGCAGCGCGGAGATTTTTCGCGGACAGATTGTTGATTCGGGGCGGCTCAATGGATGAAATGTGGTTGAGCAAGACGGAGAGGACTTAATTATGCGTCGTATTCTATCGGTGCTGCTGGAGAATGAGTCGGGCGCGTTATCCCGCGTGGTCGGACTTTTCTCCCAGCGCGGTTATAACATTGAGAGCCTGACCGTTGCGCCCACCGACGATCCTACTCTGTCGCGCATGACCATGCCATTCACAATCCTATATGGAGTCGCTGCCCGATTTTGTCCGCCTGGCTGAGGCGTATGGCCATGTCGGCATCGCTATCCAGCATCCGGCCGAGCTGGAAGAGAAGCTGCAGCTGGCGCTGGATACGCTGGCAAAAGGGCGACTGGTGTTTGTGGATGTCACCGTTGATGGCAGCGAGCACGTCTATCCGATGCAGGGCCTGCCGGCTGCGCTGGGCGTGAAGATGGCGCTGCCGGAAGAGACGGTAATCTGTGTCACCGGCGATGGCAGCATCCAGATGAACATTCAGGAGCTATCGACAGCGCTGCAGTACGATCTGCCTGTGCTGGTGCTCAATCTGAACAACCGTTTCCTCGGCATGGTGAAACAGTGGCAGGATATGATCTATTCCGGACGTAAGTGTCTGGAGTTCGATCGCAGCAGCGATAAGATCAAACCGCAGGCGGTGATAGAGACAATCGCGCGTCTGACGGGCGGCGAGGCTTACGTGACCTCTGATGTCGGACAGCACCAGATGTTTGCTGCACTCTATTACCCGTTTGACAAGCCGCGTCGCTGGATCAACTCCGGTGGCCTTGGCACCATGGGCTTTGATTGCCCGAATGCCACCATCATGCACATTGATGTTGATCCGACGTCTATTTCAAAGACGGTCAGCGCAGATATTCCGATCGTTGGCGATGCAAAACAGACGCTGGTGCAGATGCTGGAGCTGCTGGCGCAGAGCGACACGCAGCAGCAGCACGACAGCCTGCGCGACTGGTGGCAGAACATTGAAACCTGGCGCAGCAAGCTGGCTGAGCAGCTTAACATCCCGGTAACCACCTCGCTGATGGGGCTGGGTGCGTTTCCTGGCACGCACCGTCAGTGCGTCGGCATGCTGGGCATGCACGGCACGTATGAAGCCAACATGACGATGCACAACGCCGATTTGATCTTCGGCATCGGCGTCCGCTTTGACGATCGCACCACCAACAATCTGGCAAAAGCTAAAGATATCCTTAATCCGGCGAACAAGCTGCCGTATGCCTGGCCGGAAAGCGTCAGCATGCGCTCTTATAATCCGACCCTGCAGGGCCATAAAGGTCAGATCAAGCGCGCACTGCAGACGCTGCTGGCTGCGCATAAACCGGTAATCTATGCCGGTGGCGGGGCGATCACGTCAGGATGCGAAGCGGAACTGCGCGTGGTCATCCTGTCAGGCCAGGTGCCCTCATCGCTGATTGGCTATGATGCGTTTCAGGAGTGTGACATGGTCGGTATCTCCCGGCCGGTGGTCAAACACAGCTTTCTGGTAAAAAGCACGGAAGAGATCCCCACTGTACTGAAAAAAGCGTTCTGGCTGGCGGCCAGCGGACGCCCTGGCCCGGTCGTGATCGATCTGGTGCTCGATATCTATGATGCGCTGCAGACGGTCGGTGGAATTGACCATGTACTGGTGCGTCACGAACAGGGCGCAGTGCATATGGCAGATGGTCTGGCACGGGCAACCGGCGAAGTTGGCGTGGTGCTGGTGACGTCTGGACCGGGGGCGACGAATGCCATCACCGGTATCGCAACCGCCTATATGGATTCGATTCCGCGAGCATAAACATAAGATTTTGATCTTAATTGGCGATAAGGGAACAGATGCGACACCGTGCGCTGGACAGCGCTGCCCGTCGCGGCTGTTTCTGACGCCTGGAGGCAGAAAATGGAGATGTTGTCAGGAGCCGAAATGGTCGTCCGTTCGTTGATCGATCAGGGCGTAAAACAGGTATTCGGTTATCCGGGCGGAGCAAAATTTATGCCTGCCGATTAGTTTATTCATCGCACCCTGACCCGACACGTCAGAGGCTTGCGTGTCAGAGAACGCATGTCGCAGGCCCTGGCAGTTTGCAGCCCGCAGGCTCTGCGGTTATGGTAATCGTCCTACTCTCAAAAGAATTCATTCAGGTAGATTCCCGATATCTGGAAGGCGGAAATGAATTCCTTCTTCCATTTTAATATATACGGCAGATGAAAATACAAATCTCAGGCTGCAAGGCAGAATAATATAATGCCTCTGGCAATTTTTGACGTTAATCACACGGCAAAGAAAGAAGTTAAAAACATTGTGGGCTGATGCAACAGGCGATAACAAAAATATATTTCTTACAACTCGCTGAAAATAATCTTCAGACCAGCATATTCCTCTACATATTGGTACTGGATTGGCGATGTGATGTCAACCCTGAACCAGCKGCTATTTTTCTTACGCCAAAAGCGCGATCTGCTGGAAATATTGACGCCTGTGGAGGATCGCGAAAAAAATAGCGTGCTGCATCGCAGGGGCAGATGTAATGTACGCTATCGTAAATCGATTATATTGATTAACTTTATGATTTTATTGATCTYTCCTTTTGCATTAACTTCGCCGGTGCAACGAGCATAAAAAAACCCGCGCAGTGGCGCGGGTTTTTAACTTTCAGCGGGTTGGAATCAGTTGTTGATTTCGCCCACGAGTCTACCGCGCAAACTGGATGCGTTTAGTAGTAGACCGAGTAGGCGGAAAGAACGAAACATGAATCAGACCCCATAAAATGTGTGCTGTGGTACGGGCAATGGTCTGTACCGATTCAAAGTCACCGGGTGAAGAGACCGGGAAACCCACTTCCATTACGTCCACGCCCATTCTTTCCAGCGCCAGGGCGATCTGCAATTTTTCTTTAACACTCAGGCTGGCCTGTAACGCCTGTTCGCCGTCGCGCAGAGTGGTATCGAAAATAATAACTTGCTGGCTCATGGTTATGCGTGCGCGTTTTACCATGTGCACCGCGCGCTCAATCACTTCCGGCAGCGTGCTGCGCAGCTTGGTTGCAATATGCATCGGTGAGGTAGCGATAAAGGTGTGAATACGGAACGCATCGGCGACGCGCAGTGATTCGTAAGCGGCATCAATATCTTTCTCGACACAGCGCGCCAGCCCGCAGACGCGGCTGTTTTTAATTTTGTCGATGTTAGGCACGCGGTTAACCAGCTGCCCGATAATATTGGCGTATTCGCCAGGCAGGGTATAGCCAACGGTATCGGGAATATTAATGGTGGTAGCACCGGCGCTGATGGCGGCTTCAACCATGCGGCAGAGATCGTCAATCGGCGTGCGCCCGCCATCTTCACAGGAGAACTCCACATCATCGGTGTAGTTATTGATAGCGGTGTGAACGTTCATGATCTGCTGGCGGGTTTTGATCGCCATGATCACCTCTTCCAGCGCGCAGTTACCGGCGCGCTCGCCCAGACCATTCAGCGTGCCTTCAACCTGACGCGCGCCCGCCAGTACCGCAGCAATAGCGTTGCCGGTTGCCATCCCTAAATCATCATGGGTGTGCACTGACAGAATCGCCAGGTTCAGCTGAATTTTGTGCAGGCCGATCGATTCAGGCGTCAGAATTTCGTAGTTTTCACGGTTTTTCAGCACGCCATCCTGATGAATGCCGGAGGAGTGCGCAAACGCATTTGAGCCGACCACCGCTTTGTTCGCCGGAATTGGCATGTTGCAGATCTGGCTGACAATCTGGCTGGTGCGGTAGATCTCCTGGTGCTTGAGCTGGAAAAATTCCGGCTCTTCATGCTGTTTGTTGATAAAGGCGAGCGCTTCCAGATCGTAGTCAAACACCTGACCTTTCTTATCGGCCAGCTTCAGGAAGGCGTCATACAGCGCGTCGAGGTTGTAGTCAGCCTCTTTATAGCCCATCTCTTCCATACGATGTTTTACCGCCGCGCGTCCGGAGCGGGAGGTCGCATTTTCGCCGTGACCTTTCGCCGTCAGCTTGTAGTTCACCAGCTCGGCGTCAAAGCCGGTAATGCGGTTGATCGCCTGATAGACCGCGTCAACCGGACCGTTGCCGGTGGCCGCATCCGCTTTGGTCTCTTCACCATAGCCGAGCTGGACTGAAGCGGTTGCCGTGACGCTGGAGCCGGTCTGCACGTTGAATTCCTGAGTGAGTCATAGTTACACCGTTTCCTTCTGTTCTTTAAATTTACGCTGCAGTTCTTTTTCGACCTGTCGGGCTCGCCAGATGTTGTTTAGTGCGTTGATCATCGCTTTGGCAGAGGATTCAACGATATCGGTAGCGAGACCTACGCCGTGGAACTTGCGTCCGTTGTAGTTCACTACGATATCCACCTGGCCCAGTCGCGTCTGCCTGCTCAGCCCCGGCTACGGTCGCAGGCGGCAGTGGTTCACCGTGACGATCGATGGCGATACCGCCAACATCATATTCGCTGGTGGTGATACGCATGCCAAAGCGGGTGCGAACCGCGTCGAGCACTTTCATCGCCTGCGCCATCACTTCCGGGCCGATTCCGTCGCCAGGCATGACCGCAATATGATAGCAGAGAATATCAAAACCGCGCGCCGCGATATCGCTGCGCAGCGGGCAAAATGCTTCAAGACCTTTATAGAGCGCGGCAGGGCGCAGATTGCTGAACAGTCTGAAATGCTTGCGCAGCGGCAGCAGCGCCCCGCGCTCCGGCTGGCCAGCCGGCGGCAGATGCTCCCACTTCGGGCCGCCAACGGAGCCAAACAGAAGCGAACTCTGCAGCACGTTAGCTTTGTCGATGGAGGTGACATGACCCCGGCGCTTGCGTGCGGCTTCAAAGGCGTTACGTGCAATGCGCTCAATCTCAAAGCGGTGGTAAACCTCGGTATCAAACGCCCGCTCGTGTGCACCGCTGCCTTCGCGTCCTTTTGGCTGGCCAAAGTAGATGCCGCCGGTGAGCTCACGTAGCGGCAGCATGCCCATCGACCCGGTGATCATGGCGCACTCATCAGAGAGAATGTCGCCAAACAGGTTGGAGCAGAGCAGGACATCAAACTGCGACGGATCTTTGATCAGCTGCATGGTGGCATTGTCGATATACATATGCGCCAGCTGCACGTCAGGATACGCTTTTGCCACTTCATTCACGATTTCGCGCCACATCATATGGCCCGCTTCCAGCGCCTGGCTGACCGCCTGTTCGATAGCATTCGCCGCGTCGGCGGCGTTCAGGCTGAAGCGCAGCAGCATCGACAGCGACAGGATCTGGGCAATCGGGTTAGCGATATTTTGTCCGGCGATATCCGGCGCAGAGCCGCCAGCGGGTTCAAACAGGCCAAAACCCTCTTCGTTCAGGCTGGCTGCAGGTCACTTCGTGGATCAGGTGACGGTCAATATAGAGCAGCGGCGTTTCATCGGGCGCTTCGTGAACGACATGTGCGTCAAATAACTTCTGGTATAAGCTTTTCATTTTTATTTTTCTCCGGCAATGAAGCCCGCGATGAGGCTACCCATTTCATCCGTACTGACAGCAGGGCCGTCGCCCGCCAGATCGCGGGTGCCGATGGTTCAGGTCGTAGAGCTGAATGCCGAACTCATCGCAGTTCTTCATCAGTTCCTGCATCTGAATCCGCGCCATTTCACCCGACGCATTGATATCTTTCGTCTGGGTTGAAACGTTGTGATCCATGGTGGCAAAGGTTTTTTCCGGCTGACGCACTTTACGGCCGTGCGCGCGCAGGCCGTCGAACGCCTGCGGGCTGATTTTCATGGTTTTCGCCCGACCCTGCTTCAGCGTCTGAGTGGCAAACACATGCTCAACTTCCGAAGTGCCGATACCAAACGCCAGTGAACCAAAGGCGCCGTGCGTGGCGGTATGTGAGTCGCCGCAGACGATGGTCATACCTGGCAGGGTCATGCCCTGTTCCGGCCCGATCACGTGTACGATGCCCTGGAAGAGCGCCACCAGACCCGCTTTCGCGCCCATCTCAATCGCCATATTGCACAGCGTCATGCGGCCTTCCATGCTCAGCGCTTCAATCGCCGGGCCGCAGAACTCCACCACATAGCCAGTGCCGCCGGCGCTGCCGGTTTTACCGATGATCGCCAGCACGATATCTTTCGCCGTAATGCCCGGCGCAGCGGCGCCCGACACACCCACCGCCATCACCTGACCCGGATTGGTGCCCCAGGTGACCTGCGGGGCAATATCGGCGGCGTTCAGCGTCACCACGCTGTCAAACGCTGCGTCCGGATCTGACTTCAGCGTGCGCCAGTAGGCCACGGCCTGCTCCCAGTCGTCGCCTTTCGGCGCAAACTGCTTATCTTTCAGGTAGGCGAACGTGGTGTCATCCACTTTACGCCCTTTGGCAACCGCCGCGGCAGCGCGCAGATCCTCAATGCGTGAGTTAGTGCAGGAGCCAATAAAGACTTTATCGATAGCCACGTCGGTCAGCTTCACGCCCGGTTGCAGGTTCATGTAAGCCAGCGCTTTTTCAGCGGAGGCGCGCTCAACCGGATCGGCAAACGAGGCGGGATCGGGTATCGCCTGATCAAAGTTGCGGTTGCTGGTCGAGGCGCAGCGCTCGCCCGGATTCAGGCGATCGTTGTTCATGGCGAGGCACATAGAGCAGCCCGGCAGACGCCACTCAAAGCCCGCCTCAAGAAAGATTTTATCCAGACCTTCCGCTTCCGCCTGCGCTTTAACCGGACCGGAACCCGGCACGACCATCGCGACCACGCCGGGTGCCATTGGAATAATGGCATCGGTATCCACGTTGGCCGCATCCAGTGGCGCGACAATACCGGTGTGCTGCGTAAATTTAGTCGCCATCGCTTAAGCTCCCTGAGTCAGTTCACGAATATCGGCAAAACGGCCGGAGACCGCTGCGGCGGCAGCCATCGCCGGGCTGACCAGGTGCGTACGGCCGCCACGGCCCTGACGGCCTATCAGCGCCCAGGGGGCGTGCTCACGGGAGGAGCCGCAGCCGAAGTTCTCGCGCGCCAGCAGAATGCTGGCACCGGCAAACTCAGGCTTGTTAAGCACAAAGCTGGCGGTAGGCTGTGTGCCGGCATCATCGTCAAAACGCCAGTCGTGAAACAGGTGGGCACCGAAGCCGGTGCGGGTGACCTTCTGCAGAAACTGCCAGATCTTATCGCCTGCCGTGACCGTCTGTGCTTCCAGATCCACCGTAAAGCGCATGTCCGGACTGGCGTCAACCAGCCGGAACAGTGCGTCAACATCCTCTTCGCTCAGTCGCACCGGCAGCAGCTGATTGTTAAAGCTGTTGCCGTAAAAGATATCGGCAAAGCTTGGCGCAATGACGACATGGAAACCGAAGTCGAATGTGAAGCCGGCGACGGAGATCGCCGGCGCGTAAAGCGTGCCGCTACCTGACGCAGCGGCGTTTAATCATTATCGCAGGAAAGCGGGCTGCTGCTGCTCGTAGCGCGCGATCGACTCTTCATGCTGCAGCGTCAGGCCGATACTGTCCAGACCGTTAATCATACAGTGGCGGCGGAAGCTGTCGATCTCAAACGTACGCATGCTCTGGTTTCAGGATCTGATGCCCGGCCGGGCGGGCGCGGCAACAACGCTGTTTACCACCTCCATCTCCACCGGGCTGATCGTGGCCGGGCTGCTGCAGGGGATCCTGAGCGAGCGCTTCGGGCATGAATCGGTTTATCAGGTGGCGCTGGGCATGTCCGTGCTGGCGCTGCTGCTGGTCGCGCGCGTGCGCCCGGCCGCCGGCCTGGAGATCCCGATTATGCTGCTGGCGGGCTTTTACGCGAAGCGCGTCGGCAAGCGTGCGCTGATGCTGGTGGCGGGCGTGGCAGCAATTCTCTTTTATCTCGGGCTGGTGCTGTTTACCTCAAAAACTGCGCTGATGCTGCTGCAGCTGTTTAACGCCGCTTTTATCGGCATTATCGCCGGTATTTCGTCGGTACCGCGCGTGGTGGCGACGCCGGAGCAGCTGCTGCTGCAGGTCAGCCCGTGGAAAGATGCGCAGGTGATGCTGCTGTTTATCGCCTCAGTAATCATGTGGGCGTGCAACACCATGTACTTTATTGATATGCCGCTCTACATGAGCAACACGCTGGGGCTGCCGGAAAAGCTGGCGGGCCTGCTGATGGGAGTGGCGCGGGAGTACGCGGACGCATCAGCGCGTGAAGTGGTGATGTTCAGTTCGGTGATGCGGGCGCAGCTGTCGCTGGCGTGGGTCATCGGTCCGCCGCTCTCATTTGCGCTGGCGCTCAATTTCGGTTTCGTCACGCTGTTTGCCGTGGTGGCGGGCATGTTTTTACTGAGTATGTTGCTGATCTGGCGCGGCCTGGGCGGCATTGTGWTCAGTATGCTGGTAGCAAAGCGCTCCGACACGCGCGGCGACCGGCGCCACCTGATCCTCTTTTGCTGCCTGATGGCCATTCTGAACGCGCTGCTGTTTGCGTTTAACCGTCACTACGCCACGCTGATAAGCCTGGGCGTGYTGCTCTCCGCGCTGGCCAGCGTCTCAATGCCGCAGATATTTGCGCTCCAAAGGGATTTCTGCATGAAGTCGCTGTTAACGCGGCAGCGCCGCCCCGATCCGGTCTATCTCGCTTTTATGGTTGTCACTTTTATGGCGGGCGTTGCGGGTGCGCTGCAGGCACCGACCCTCAGCCTGTTTCTGACCCGCGAGGTGCAGGTACGCCCCTTCTGGGTCGGGCTCTTTTTCACCATTAACGCACTCACCTATAATAGAGGCATACTGCCACTCAATGGAAGAGCGGGAGGCACCCGATCCGGGTGGCGCTCAACCAGCTGTGTCGCCCGTGTGGCACATTTTTCTGAGTAGGGTGCAATTACACCGCCAGCAGATTTTTCTCTGCTGGCTTTTTTCATAGCGGTGTGAAATCGTCTACGCTCTTTCGCTACTCTTTTCTGTTTTGGCCAGCCTTCACGCTGCATCGCCTGAAGCAGGTTGCGCATATGGCGCCGCGAACAGTGCAGACTGCTGGCCAGTGCATCAAGCGTTGTCGCCCGATCCTGACCTTCACACTGCTGCCAGAGACGAATAAATTGCTGCTGCAGACGGGCCGAAGACATAAAAGGGGAACTCCGTGGCGATTTCGCTCAGTATTTATTGTTTCCCTGACGCACGCTGCGGCCCAGGTGGGCGGCAATCATCTGCCGCACCTGCGCTTTGTCGCCAACCAGCTGAACCAGCTGGTCAATACCGTCCTGCTCCAGCAGCGCTTCTGCACGCTGCTGCTGCAGCGCCAGACCGGTACAGCGGAAGCGCAGCTGCGAACGCTTTCCGCGTCCCGCCTCAGCCTGCCAGGTCAGCAGATAAAAGCGCCACTGCTGCGCGGAGAGTTGCTGCCAGTGATGAGCAATATCGGGTTCAATTTCCCCGTTTTCCTCATTTATGCGCGTCAGGCCGCTGAAGATCTGGCGGGCCAGATGCGTTTCCGAGCGGCGCAGCGGCGAGGCGGGCAGCAGGTTCTGCAGCGGACGGTAGTAAAGCACGCGCAGAATATGTGGGATCATGGCGCTGACGCTGCCCAGCAGCCATGGCAGCCAGCTGTCAGGCTGGGTCAGAGTGATATCCAGCGTCCAGGGCGCCGGCGAGTGCAGCTGCGAGATATGCGCAAACAGCGGCAGAGCGGCGCTGCGCTGCAGCGAATCAAGAATATCTGCCATCTCCAGCTCGCGCCCGTGATGAAAGCGGATGGCCGGATTTACGCCAGAGTAGACCAGCTCGTCACTGACTTCCGGCAGCACCCAGATTGAGACTTCGTCAATCAGCGCCCGGTAACCAAAGTAGTCATCAAACGCGGCAATTTTCAGCTGCGTCTGCTGATTGCGTACCACGCTGTAAGGGCCGCAGCCGGCAGGCTGACGGGCAAAGTCGGGCAGGGACGGCCATTCGCGCGGCACCCAGGCAGGAAACCAGTAACGCTGATAGCCGGGATCGGCATGATGCAGCAGGGTAATCGGATTAAGCAGATCGCTGACCCAGCGGCGGAACCGGGCATGGCGTCCCCAGGCGGAGCGCTGGTCAAACAGCAGGAAGTAGCAGCCCTCCTCCAGACGGCTCTCTTCCGCTATCTCATCCGCCTCGCTGCCCTGCAGTGCGCCGGCAAACCACGCTTCGTAGCTCACCACCCGGGTGATCAGTTCCACCCCCTGCTGCGCCAGCAGGGGACGCAGCGCGCTGGCGATGCCTTCATGCTCGACGTGGTCGCTGTACCAGCTTAACGTCAGCCGGGTCAGACCTTCCGGCTTGTCCGCCGCCCGCAGATCGCGGCGATGGTGCCAGCGCGGCAGCAGGCGCAGCCAGTCCTGATCTACCAGCTGGCGCGCCCACTCAGCCAGCGGCAGGCGTTTCTCACGCCAGCGCGCAGCATCCTCATGCCACGCCAGCGGAATGCAGTGCTGCATCAGCGGCAGCTCATAGAGCTGCGCAAACAGCGCATACTCCAGCGGCAGGGTGAAGTTAACGCTGCCGAGCCAGATATCGCTCTCTCCGAGGGTTTCTCTCAGCCTGACGACGCAGACACCCCGTTGAGAACGGCTTAGTGTAGACATTTCCGCCACGGCGTGAAAGCGTCATAACGCCGGCGGCGCAAACCAGGCAGATTTAAAATCGAACCAGCCCAGCGTATTCAGCCGTACGCCGCGCATGCTGCGCTGGCCTTCCAGCAGCAGCCAGTGGTGAAACAGCGGAGCAGCAGCGAACGAATCATAGGTATAGACGGTCAGTAGCGGTCTGGCGGCGAATACCGGTGCGGACAACAGCAGCAGGACAGGCAGAACGTTCTTTAACACTTTGCGCTCCTTAAGGAGAGGATATGAGTGAGTCGCAAAGGATCTGAGGCTGGCACATCTCAAATCCCTACGCCGGTATTAACCGGATCAGGTTCGAATTTTAGCAAACAGGCCGGTTTTCTCCGCCGCCTGCAGGAGGTTGTTATCCAGTCCCAGCACAACGTCCGCTTTACTGTTTTTCCCTTCCATGCGCAGACGGTTGAGCAGCGAGACGCCATCCTCCAGCGCCACGTAGCGCAGCTCGCAGCCGCACTCCGCTTCAAACGCTTTCTTTACCGCCGGCCCAGGGCCCCATGGGCCTGGCGTACTGGTACGCGGATCTTCATAGATAACGCGCCATTTCTCCGGGCTTTCAACCAGCTCCTGCAGGCTTGCGGGCGGATTCTTCAGGCGGTTTTTGTCATACACAAAGGCGAAGTAGCCGTAATCGAAAGGAACAAAGGTGTCGTTCTGCCAGCGCTCAGGCAGCTGCAGCGCCGCGGTATCGACCTGATAGTTCTCTTTCTTCTCTTCAATAATGTGGTAAGCGGGCGACGTGGTATAGCTCAGCACCAGATCGCCTTCGCCCTTGAGAAACAGGCCGTACGCTTCACTCCATCCTTTAGTGACGGTAACGGTTTTCGCCGCCAGCTTCTGCCACGCCGCGTCGCTGCGATCGCCAAACACTTTTTGCATCCAGAGCAGCAGGCCGATCAGCGCCCGATAGCCAGCCGGCAAATCGCTTTTGATCACCGGGTACATCCAGTTGCCGGTGGGGATCGTCTGCTGGAAAGCGGGGCTGACGATAAACTGCATAAAACGCTGTGCCAGCGCTGGCTGTTTACTGCCGGCCAGCCGGGCGGCGACTTCGACCTGCAGGTAGTGCCCCTCACTGAAGGTGGCAGCAGCGAATGTCCGGCAGCGGGGCCGCCGTCAGCAGCGCCCCCAGAGCGAGCAGCGCCACGGCGCACAGCAGCAGCGCGCTCAGCGCGCCGGGTATCAGCCAGCCGGGCATCAGCGGCTGACAGCCCGCTGCCAGGCGCTGATCCACGCGGCGCGCTGGTCAGCCACTTCTGCCGGTGAAAACTGCAGCGCTTTTTGCGGCACGGAATACCGCCACCAGCACCGGCAGCACCAGCGTCATCGCACATAAACGCAGCAGCAGCGCGCGGCCAGGAAAGCAGCGGCGATAGAGCGCGCGCGCCAGCAGCACGGCCGGCAGCACGGAGCAGAGTGCCGAGAGCAGCGCCTGCTCAAATGAGAACGCCAGCACGTGGTGCAGATAGCTGTCACTGAGCAGGCTGCGTTGAGCCGCCAGCTGACGCTGCTCCGGCGGAATGCTCTCCAGCGCCTGCAGCAGCATGCGCGTGGCCAGCGGCAGGTTAAAAAAGACGTGCGCCAGCAAAATACCCTGCAGGCCATAGGGAGAGAAGTGGTAGGGAATACCCAGCAGCGTGCAGAGCTGTGCCAGCCAGCCGCTGCGGCCGTAGACGCTCAGCAGGCCGCCGGGATCGTAATCAAAGCTCAGCGCCTGGTAGATCGCCAGCTCCAGCGTGGTCGCTTGTGGCCCGCCGCCCAGCGCCAGCACCGTGGCGAAGCTGGCAAAGCAGAGCATAAAGATCAGCGCCGCGGTCGGCAGGATCTGGCGACGCAGCCAGGGCCACTCCAGCAGCCGGAACAGATTCCAGCCGCGCAGCCCAAGCGCCAGCGGAGGCAGCAGCAGCAGCAGCGCGAGAGCAATCAGCAGCGTGTCGCTGACGCGTGCAAACCCGCTATCCTGCGGATCGCGCCAGCCCTGCAGCGTCTGACTGCCGGCAGGGATCGCTTTACTGAAGCGCTGACTGAGCAGCACCAGCAGCAGACAACAGCTGAGCTGCAGCAGTGCCAGCAGCGCGGCGCG
>PEFU01000003.1:332510-351757 GCA_002939445.1 Pantoea sp. BRM17
AGTATCGTGTCAGCGACAAAACGGTTGAGAAAGTGATGGCGGTGGTACGCGAGTATAACTACCACCCCAATGCGGTCGCTGCCGGCCTGCGTGCAGGGCGCACGCGCTCTATCGGACTGGTGATCCCCGATCTCGAAAACACCAGCTATACGCGTATTGCTAATTATCTGGAGCGTCAGGCGCGCCAGCGCGGCTATCAGCTGCTTATCGCCTGTTCAGAAGATCAGCCTGATAACGAGATGCGCTGTATCGAGCATCTGCTGCAGCGTCAGGTCGATGCAATCATCGTCTCCACTTCGCTGCCGCCGGAGCACCCGTTCTACCAGCGCTGGATAAACGATCCGCTGCCGATTGTCGCGCTGGATCGCGCGCTGGATCGTGAGCACTTTACCAGCGTTGTCGGTGCCGATCAGGATGATGCGCGCGCGCTGGCGGCTGAATTGCGTCAGCTCCCGGTGAAAAACGTACTGTTTATGGGCGCGCTACCGGAGCTTTCCGTGAGTTTTCTGCGTGAAATGGGCTTCCGCGAAGCCTGGCAGGATGATGAGCGTTCAGTCAGTTACCTCTACTGCAACAGTTTTGATCGCGCGGCCGCCGCTGCCCTGTTTGAGCGTTATCTGGACGAAAATCCCATGCCTGATGCGCTTTTTACCACATCATTTGGTCTGCTGCAGGGCGTAATGGATGTCACGCTGAAACGAGAAGGGCGGCTGCCAAAAGATCTGGCGATCGCCACGTTTGGCGATCACGAATTACTCGATTTCCTTGATTGTCCGGTACTGGCGGTGGGACAGCGTCATCGCGACGTTGCAGAGCGGGTTCTGGAACTGGTGCTGGCGTCTCTTGATGAGCCGCGCAAACCCAAACCCGGATTAACGCGCATTCGCCGTAACTTATTTCATCGTGGCCAGTTAAGCCGCCTGACAAAATGAGTTAGCGGACGCGATGATGCCCGCCATTTATTCACTATCTGGCGGGCAATTAATTATCTGACGTAAAAAAGCGTAAATAACAGCCATTAATTTTCACAAAACAGCGAGCAATTTAATCCTGCTGGATAAAAGTTAGWCATTTTTAATCCCTGCCAGCAGGCGCTTGCGCTGGGCTTCCGTTCAGAAATCCCCTAAAATGCCGCCGCTGTCGCATAACCCTGCGCTGCTGTACTTAAGCCAAATCTGAATCAAATTTAATCATGTCTGAAGTAAGCAGATATTTTTATACTGTTATTCATCGGTTTAATTTTGCTTTGCCATTCCGCACGCTTTTTTATTTCGCTTTCCGCTTATTTTTCCGGGATGTAAAGAGTGATATTCACCTGCCGTTGCGGCTTGACAATGTTTTCATCGGCTCCGTAAACTCGTTTCGTGGTAAAAAGTGGGATAAAGTGGTGAAAACGGTAGCTGAGGAGTCAGGCTGGCATGTTCCGCGGGGCAACGTTAGTCAATCTCGACAGTAAAGGGCGGTTAGCGGTTCCGGTGCGCTATCGCGAATTGCTGCTCGCAGAGTCTCAGGGTCAGATGGTCTCTACTATCGACCTGCATCAGCCCTGCCTGCTGCTTTATACCCTGCCCGAATSGGAAATTATTGAGAAAAAACTGGCTCGCTTATCCAGTATGAATCCGGCAGAGCGACGCGTACAGCGTCTGCTGCTCGGACATGCCAGCGAATGCCAGATGGATAGTGCAGGCCGGCTGCTGCTGGCAAATACCTTAAGGCAGCATGCGGGACTGAAAAAAGAAGTGATGCTGGTTGGGCAGTTCAACAAGTTTGAATTGTGGGATGAACAGACCTGGTATCAACAAGTCAGGGATGATATTGACGCAGAACATTCAGCTCAGGAACCTCTATCTGAGCGGTTGCAGGACTTATCGCTATAGCTATGCAGGAAAATTTTAAACATACCACGGTGCTGCTGGATGAGGCGGTAAACGGCCTTAATATCAGGGAAGACGGCATTTACATTGACGGCACCTTTGGTCGCGGTGGCCACTCACGCCTGATCCTTTCGCAGCTTGGCGAAAATGGACAGCTGCTGGCCATCGATCGCGATCCGCAGGCAATTGCGGCCGCCGCTGAGATTAACGATCCGCGCTTTTCTATTGTGCACGGTCCTTTCTCAGCGCTGGCAGACTATGTCGACGCGCGCGGGCTGACCGGGAAAATCAGTGGCGTCCTGCTGGATCTGGGCGTCTCCTCACCGCAACTGGACGACGCCGAGCGCGGCTTTTCGTTTATGCGCGACGGGCCGCTGGACATGCGCATGGATCCCACGCGGGGTCACTCTGCCGCTGAATGGCTGCTGCAGGCAGAAGAAGCTGATATCGCCTTTGTGCTGAAAACATACGGCGAAGAGCGTTTCGCGAAGCGCATTGCACGCGCCATTACAGAGCGCAATCGGGAGCAGCCGATGACGCGCACAAAAGAGCTGGCTGAAGTCATTGCCGCCGCGACGCCGGTAAAAGATAAATTTAAGCACCCGGCGACGCGCAGCTTTCAGGCTATTCGTATCTGGATCAACAGTGAGCTGGAAGAGATTGATACCGCACTCAAAGGCGCGCTTTCTGTTCTGGCTCCGGGTGGCCGTTTATCCATCATCAGCTTCCACTCTCTTGAAGATCGCCTGGTGAAGCGTTTTATGCGCGATCAAAGCCGTGGTCCGCAGGTTCCGGCGGGAATTCCGATGACGGAAAGCCAGCTGAAAGCGCTGGGCGGACGCGAGCTGAAAACGCTGGGCAAGCTCATTCCGGGCGAAGCAGAGGTGCGGGAAAACCCGCGCGCGCGCAGCTCGGTGCTGCGTATTGCTGAAAGGACCGCGCCATGATTGGCAATGAGCGGCACAGTCTCCCCGGCGTCATCGGCGGAGACCTGCTGCGCTTTGGCAAGATCCCGGTGTTGTTGCTGATTGCCGTACTGGTCTCTTCGGTACTGGTCYTGACCACAACGCACAAAACGCGCCTGCTAACGGCGCAGCGTGAACAGCTGGTGCTGGAGCGCGATGCGCTGGATATCGAATGGCGCAACCTGATTCTGGAAGAGAACGCGCTTGGCGATCACAGCCGGGTAGAGCGGATCGCAACCGATAAGCTGCAGCTGCGGCACGTTGATCCTTCTCAGGAAAATATTGTGGTGCAGAAATAAGGAATCGCAGACCTCAATGAGCGGCGCAGGCAAAACGCTGAAGTTAAAAAAACAGGAAGATAAGGCCAGCTTTGTAAGCTGGCGTTTTGCTTTGCTGTGCGGCTGTATTTTACTCGCGCTGGGCGGGCTGCTGTCGCGCGTCGCCTGGCTGCAGGTGATCAAGCCCGATCGGCTGGTTAAAGAGGGCGATCTGCGCTCGTTGCGCGTGCAGGAGGTGCCGACGGCACGCGGCATGATCAGCGACCGCGCCGGGCGTCCGCTGGCGGTCAGCGTACCGGTTAATGCTATCTGGGCCGATCCCAAAGAGCTGATTGGTCACGGCGGKGTCACCCTTGATAGCCGCTGGAAAGCGCTCTCAGATGCGCTGTCGATCCCGCTGGATCAGCTGGCCGCGCGCATCAACGCCAACCCCAAAGGACGCTTTATCTATCTGGCGCGTCAGGTTAATCCGGCCATTGGCGACTATGTGAAAAAACTGAAGCTGCCGGGTATTTATCTGCGCCAGGAGTCGCGCCGCTACTATCCGGCCGGTCAGGTCACCGCGCATCTGATTGGTTTCACCAACATTGACGGACAGGGCATCGAAGGGATTGAGAAAAGCTTCGACAAATGGCTGACGGGCGCGCCAGGCGAGCGTACGGTGCGTAAAGATCGCTTCGGGCGCGTCATTGAAGATATCTCGTCGGTCGACAGCCGTGCTGCACACAATCTGACGCTGAGTATTGATGAGCGGCTGCAGGCGCTGGTCTATCGCGAACTCAACAATGCAGTCGCCTTTAACAAAGCAGAGTCGGGCACGGCGGTGCTGGTTGATGTCAGCACGGGTGAAGTCCTGGCAATGGCAAACAGCCCCGCCTACAACCCGAATAACCTCAGCAATACGCCAAAAGATGTCATGCGTAACCGCGCCATCACCGACATTTTTGAGCCGGGCTCAACGGTGAAGCCCATGGTGGTGATGACTGCGCTGCAGCGTGGGGTGGTGAAAGAGAACAGCGTACTGAACACCGTGCCATACCGCGTAAACGGTCATGAGATCAAAGATGTGGCGCGCTATAACGAACTGACCCTGACCGGGGTCTTACAGAAGTCGAGTAACGTCGGGGTTTCACGTCTGGCGTTAGCGATGCCCTCCTCAGCGCTGGTAGATACTTACGCGCGCTTTGGACTGGGTAAACCGACCAATTTGGGGCTGGTCGGGGAAAGCAGTGGCTTATACCCTCAAAAACAACGGTGGTCTGACATAGAGAGGGCCACCTTCTCTTTCGGCTACGGGCTAATGGTAACGCCGTTACAGTTAGCGCGAGTCTACGCAACGATTGGCAGCTACGGTATCAATCGTCCTCTCTCCATTACCAAAGTGGATCCGCCGGTTGCAGGTGAGCGCGTCTTTCCGGAGAACCTGGTCAGAACGGTAATGCATATGATGGAGAGCGTGGCACTGCCTGGCGGCGGTGGGGTAAAAGCCGCTATCAAAGGATATCGCATTGCGATTAAAACCGGCACCGCGAAAAAGGTCGGTCCCGATGGCCGCTACGTCAATAAGTATATCGCCTACACCGCCGGTGTGGCACCAGCCAGCCAGCCGCGTTTTGCGCTGGTCGTGGTGATTAACGATCCGCAGGCCGGTAAATATTATGGCGGTGCAGTCTCTGCGCCGGTGTTTGGCGCCATCATGGGCGGCGTATTGCGCACCATGAATATTGAGCCGGACGCACTGCCTGTCGTGGATAAAAACGAATTAGTGAAGAACAGAAGTGAGGCATCAAGTGACAGATCGTAACCTGCGCGATTTACTGGCCCCCTGGGTGGCCGGCGCGCCGGCGCGTCCCCTTCGTGACATGACGCTGGACAGCCGCGCGGCGGCGGCCGGCGATCTGTTTATCGCCGTAGCGGGCCATCATGCTGATGGCCGGCGCTTTATCCCGCAGGCCATTGCGCAGGGCGTTGCCGCCGTGATTGCAGAAGCGGAAGGCGAGGCCAGTGACGGCGATATCCGTGAACTGCACGGCGTGCCGGTGATCTATCTGGCGCAGCTGCCGCAGCGCCTCTCCGCGCTGGCGGGACGCTTTTATCAGCAGCCGGGCAGCAAGCTGAAGCTGGCTGGCGTTACCGGGACGAATGGCAAGACCACCACCACCCAGCTGATTGCACAGTGGGCTAACCTGCTGGGTGAGACGGGCGCGGTGATGGGTACCGTGGGTAACGGCCTGTATGGCCAGCTGCTGCCAGCAGAGAACACCACCGGCTCGGCCGTTGAGGTTCAGCATATCCTGCACGACTTAGTGGGGCAGGGCGCCACCCTGGCAGCGATGGAGGTCTCGTCGCATGGCCTGGTACAGCACCGCGTGGCGGCATTGCCGTTTGCGGCGGCGGTATTTACCAATCTGAGCCGCGACCATCTCGACTACCACGGTGACATGCAAAGCTATGAGTCAGCCAAGTGGCTGCTCTTTTCTGAACATCAGATCGGTGACGCAATCATCAACGCTGATGATGAGACCGGCTATCGCTGGCTGCAGCAGCTGCCCGATGCGGTCGCGGTAACCATGGCAAACAACCTGCCATCCGGCTGGCACGGGCGCTGGCTCCATGCCACTGAAGTCGCGTATCACGACGGTGGCGCACGCGTGCGCTTCAGCTCCAGCTGGGGAGATGGCTCTTTTGACAGCCGCCTGATGGGCGCCTTTAACGTCAGCAATCTGCTGCTGGCGCTGGCTACGCTGCTGACGATGGACTATCCGCTGGAGAGTTTAGTGGCAACCGCTGCAGACCTGCAGCCGGTATGCGGACGCATGGAAGTCTTCAGTGCAGCGGGCAAAGCCACCGTTGTGGTGGATTACGCGCACACCCCGGATGCGCTGGAGAAAGCGCTGGAAGCGGCGCGCCTTCACTGTAAGGGCCAGCTCTGGTGCGTATTCGGCTGCGGCGGCGACCGCGACAAAGGCAAACGTCCGCTGATGGGGGCGATTGCTGAACAGTTTGCTGACGTGGTGGTGATCACCGATGACAATCCGCGCAGCGAAGATCCCGCCGCGATTGTGGACGATATTCTGACCGGACTGCTCGATCCGGGTCGCGCACGCGTCGTGCCTGGCCGGGCGCAGGCGGTGACCAGCGCCGTGATGCAGGCAAAAGCTGAAGATATCGTGCTGGTCGCCGGCAAGGGACATGAAGATTATCAGATTATCGGCAATCGTCGTCTCGATTACTCGGACCGCGACACCGTCGCCCGACTGCTGGGAGTAATGGCATGATCCCGATTACGCTGCAAACGCTGGCTGACATCAGCGGCGGTACGCTGCACGGCAGCGATGCGACCCTGCATGAAGTCACGACCGATACCCGTAAAGTCACCGCAGGCTGCCTGTTTGTGGCGCTGGTGGGTGAGCGTTTTGACGCGCACGACTTTGCTGAGCAGGCGATGAACAGCGGGGCGCAGGCGCTGCTGGTGAGCCGGCAGTTACCGGTTGCGCTGCCGCAGGTGGTGGTGGCTGATACGCGCATTGCGTTCGGCCAGCTTGGTGCCTGGGTACGTCAGCAGTCGACCGCGCGCGTCGTGGCGCTGACCGGCTCATCGGGTAAAACCTCAGTGAAAGAGATGACGGCGGCAATTTTACGCCAGTGTGGCGAAACGCTCTACACCGCCGGTAACCTGAATAACGACTACGGCGTGCCGATGACGCTGCTGCGTCTGACCGCGGCACATCAGTACGCGGTGATTGAGCTTGGTGCTAATCACCAGGGCGAAATAGCCTACACCACGGCGCTGGTACAGCCGGAGACCGCGCTGGTCAACAATCTTGCAGCGGCGCATCTCGAAGGTTTTGGATCACTGGCAGGCGTGGCGAAAGCCAAAGGCGAAATCTTTGCCGGTTTACCGCTGCACGGCACGGCGATTGTAAACGCCGACAGTCACGATCTCGCTAACTGGCAGCC
This sequence comes from Pantoea sp. BRM17, assembly GCA_002939445.1. Taxonomy (GTDB): domain Bacteria; phylum Pseudomonadota; class Gammaproteobacteria; order Enterobacterales; family Enterobacteriaceae; genus Pantoea. The sequence goes on from PEFU01000003.1 coordinate 339,588, forward strand.
CTATTTTGCCGGCAGAACGCTGTGGCACTTTTCGCCGCAGCCGCTGACTGATGCGGAGTTTCGCGCCAGCGATATCGTACTGCGGCCTGACGTGACCTGCTTTACGCTGCACACGCCGCGCGGAGATATCGCTATCGAACTGCCGCTGCCGGGCCGCCATAATATTGCCAACGCGCTGGCCGCCGCAGCACTGGCCCTGTCGGTCGACGCACCGCTGACCGCCATCCAGTCTGGCCTGAAAATGCTGCAGCCGGTGCCGGGACGCCTCTTCCCGGTGCGTCTCTCGGCGACACAGTTGCTGCTGGATGACAGTTATAACGCAAACGTGGGTTCGATGACGGCCGCCGCGCAGGTGCTGGGTGAGATGCCCGGCTTCCGCGTTATGGTGGTAGGCGATATGGGCGAGCTGGGCGAGGAAGCGGAAGCGTGCCACCGTCAGGTGGGCGCCGCAGCACAGGCTGCCGGCGTGGATGCCGTGCTCAGCACCGGTCAGCTCAGCCACTTTATCAGCGACAGCAGCGGCAGAGGCCAGCATTTTGCCAGCAAAGCCGCGCTGATCGCCCATCTGCAGGCGCTGCTCGCGCAGCATCCTGAGATCACTATTTTAGTTAAAGGTTCACGTAGTGCCGCCATGGAGCAGGTAGTACAGGGACTGAAGGAGAAAGGAACATGCTAGTCTGGCTGGCCGAACATCTGGTCGCATTTTATTCCGGTTTTAACGTCTTTTCCTATCTGACGTTTCGCGCCATTGTCAGCCTGCTGACCGCTCTGTTTATCTCATTATGGATGGGACCGCGCCTGATCGCCTGGCTGCAGAAGCTGCAGATTGGCCAGGTGGTACGTAATGATGGCCCGGAGTCGCACTTTAGCAAACGCGGCACGCCGACCATGGGCGGCATCATGATCCTGACATCAATCACCATCTCCGTACTGATGTGGGCTTACCCTTCCAATCCCTATGTCTGGTGTGTACTGGTGGTACTGCTCGGCTTTGGCGCCATTGGCTTTGTTGACGATTACCGTAAAGTGGTGCGCAAAGATACCAAAGGGCTTATCGCGCGCTGGAAATATTTCTGGATGTCGGTGATCTCACTTGGCGTGGCATTTGCGCTGTTTGTGGCTGGCAAAGATACGCCTGCCACGCAGCTGGTGGTGCCCTTCTTTAAAGATGTGATGCCGCAGCTGGGTCTGTTTTATGTGGTGCTGGCCTACTTTGTCATTGTGGGCACCGGCAACGCCGTGAACCTTACCGATGGTCTCGATGGCCTGGCAATTATGCCAACGGTGTTTGTCGCTGCCGGTTTTGCGCTGGTCGCCTGGGCAACCGGCAACGTAAAGTTTGCTGAATATCTGCATATCCCCTATCTGCGTCACGCGGGTGAACTGGTCATTGTCTGCACCGCGATTGTCGGGGCCGGTCTCGGGTTCCTGTGGTTTAACACCTATCCGGCACAGGTTTTCATGGGTGACGTCGGGTCACTGGCGCTGGGCGGCGCGCTGGGCACGCTGGCAGTGCTGCTGCGTCAGGAGTTTCTGCTGGTGATTATGGGTGGCGTGTTTGTGGTTGAAACGCTGTCGGTGATCCTGCAGGTCGGCTCCTTTAAACTGCGCGGCCAGCGTATTTTCCGCATGGCGCCTATTCATCACCATTATGAACTCAAGGGCTGGCCGGAACCGCGCGTTATCGTGCGCTTCTGGATTATTTCGCTGATGCTGGTGCTGATTGGCCTGGCTACGCTGAAGGTGCGTTAATCATGGCTGACTATCGGGGCAGAAACGTTGTCATTATCGGGCTGGGTATTACCGGCCTCTCCTGTGTCGATTTCTTCCTGGGGCAGGGCGTTACGCCACGCGTCATGGATACCCGTCTCTCACCGCCAGGCCTGGATAAGCTGCCGGAGCAGGTAGCGTGTCATACCGGTAGTATCAACAGCGACTGGCTGCTGGCCGCCGATCTGATTGTCGCCAGCCCCGGCATTGCGCTGGCGCACCCGGCGCTGAGCGACGCAGCGAACGCCGGTATTGAGATCGTGGGGGATATTGAGCTTTTCTGTCGCGAAGCGCAGGCGCCGGTTGTGGCCATTACCGGCTCCAACGGTAAAAGCACGGTCACTACGCTGGTGGGCGAAATGGCCCGCGCAGCAGGCTGGGCAGTGGGCGTGGGCGGCAACATCGGTTTGCCGGCGCTGACGCTGCTGAAATCGCCCGCGCAGCTCTATGTGCTGGAGCTCTCCAGCTTTCAGCTGGAAACAACACACAGTCTGAAAGCAGCGGCTGCCACGATCCTTAATGTGACGGAAGATCATATGGATCGCTATCCGCTGGGCATGCAGCAGTATCGCGCCGCCAAGTTACGTATTTATGAAAACGCGGCGATGTGTGTCGTTAATGCCGATGATGGCATGACTATGCCGGTGCGCGGCGCCGATCGGCGCTGTATCAGCTTTGGTGTCGACCTGGGCGATTATCATCTGACCCGGCAGCAGGGCAGTACCTGGCTTCGCGCGCACGGTGAAAAAATCCTGAACACCGCTGAGATGAAGCTGGTGGGGCAGCACAACTACACCAACGCGCTGGCTGCGCTGGCGCTGGCAGATGCCGTGGCTATCCCGCGCGCGTCGAGCCTGAAAGCGCTGACGACCTATAGCGGTCTGCCGCACCGCTTCCAGTTAGTGCATGAGGCGCGCGGAGTGCGCTGGATCAACGACTCTAAAGCCACCAACGTTGGCAGTACCGAAGCGGCGCTGCAGGGACTGCAGGTGGCGGGTACGCTCTGGCTGCTACTCGGCGGCGACGGCAAAGGCGCGGATTTCTCGCCGCTGGCGCGCTATCTGCAGGGCGATAATATCCGCCTGTTCTGTTACGGTCGTGATGGCGACGCGCTGGCCGCGTTGCGGCCAGAGGTAGCGACACTTACCGAAACGCTACAGCAGGCGGTCGCACAGATTGCGGCGGCGGCTCAGTCTGGTGACATGGTGCTGCTTTCTCCCGCCTGTGCCAGTCTCGATCAGTTTCGTAATTTTGAGCAGCGCGGCGATCTCTTCGCGCAACTGGCGAAGGAGTCCGGCTGATGCGTATACCCGGAACCGCCATTGCCAGTTTCCTGTCCGTGCGTCTGCGCGACTGGGTTATGGGCGCACGCGATGGCGATGACGCACCGGTGGTGCTTTACGATCGCACGCTCTTATGGCTGACGTTTGGTCTGGCTATTATCGGGTTTGTGATGGTGACGTCCGCCTCCATGCCGGTAGGACAGCGTCTGAACGACGATCCCTTCTACTTTGCCAAGCGCGACGCGTTTTATATCCTGCTGGCACTCGGTATGGCGCTGGTCACCCTGCGTATTCCGATGGATTTCTGGCAGCGCTACAGCAACGCCATGCTGGTGGCGTCCGTGCTGATGCTGCTGATTGTGCTGGTCGTGGGCAGCTCGGTAAACGGAGCATCGCGCTGGATTGCGCTGGGGCCGCTGCGTATCCAGCCAGCGGAACTCTCAAAGCTCTCGCTATTCTGCTATCTCGCCAGCTATCTGGTGCGCAAAGTGGAAGAGGTGCGTAATAACTTCTGGGGATTCTGTAAGCCGATGGGCGTTATGGTGATCCTCGCCGTACTGCTGCTGGCGCAGCCGGACCTCGGGACGGTGGTCGTACTGTTTGTGACCACGCTGGCGATGCTGTTTCTCGCGGGTGCCAAACTGTGGCAATTCCTTGCGATCATCGGCTCCGGTATCTTTGCCGTGGTGCTGCTGATTATCGCCGAACCTTATCGTATGCGCCGCGTGACCTCGTTCTGGAATCCGTGGGAAGATCCGTTTGGCAGCGGCTATCAGCTGACGCAGTCGCTGATGGCGTTTGGCCGCGGTGAATTCTGGGGACAGGGGCTGGGTAACTCAGTGCAAAAGCTGGAGTATCTCCCGGAGGCGCATACCGATTTTATCTTCTCGATAATCGGTGAGGAGCTCGGTTATGTCGGTGTGGTTTTAGCCCTGTTAATGGTATTCTTCGTCGCTTTTCGCGCGATGTCGATTGGCCGTCGCGCCCTTGAGCTGGACCAGCGTTTTTCCGGCTTTCTCGCCTGCTCAATTGGCGTCTGGTTTAGCTTCCAGGCACTGGTTAACGTCGGCGCGGCAGCCGGTATGCTGCCGACAAAAGGCCTGACGTTGCCGCTGATCAGCTACGGGGGATCGAGTCTGATTATTATGTCGACCGCCATCGTATTTTTACTGCGTATCGATTATGAAACGCGCCTGGCGAAAGCGCAGGCGTTTACCCGAGGTGCCCGATGAGTAGCAAACGGCTGATGGTCATGGCTGGCGGAACCGGCGGACATGTGTTTCCCGGTCTGGCGGTGGCACATCACCTGATGGAGCAGGGCTGGCAGGTACGCTGGCTGGGAACTGCCGACCGGATGGAAGCGGATCTGGTGCCGAAACACGGTATTGAGATCGACTTCATCCGCATCAGCGGACTGCGCGGCAAAGGGATCAAAGCGCTGCTGCTGGCTCCGGTACGTATTTTCAACGCCTGGCGTCAGGCGCGCCGCATCATGAAGCAGTGGCAGCCCGACGTGGTACTGGGCATGGGCGGCTATGTCTCCGGGCCGGGTGGTCTGGCGGCATGGAGCTGCGGTATCCCGGTCGTGCTCCACGAACAGAACGGTATCGCCGGACTCACCAATAAGTGGCTGGCAAAAATTGCCACCAAAGTGATGCAGGCGTTTCCCGGGGCGTTCCCTGCAGCCGATATTGTCGGCAACCCGGTGCGCACCGATGTGCTGGCGCTGCCGTCGCCGGCTGAACGCCTGCGCGATCGCAGCGGTCCGCTGCGGGTGCTGGTCGTTGGCGGCAGTCAGGGCGCCCGGATCCTGAACCAGACGCTGCCTCAGGTCGCCGCCGAACTGGGCGACGCCATTACCCTCTGGCATCAGACCGGCAGAGGCGGCCAGGCGATAGTGCAGCAGGCGTACCAGGCTGCAGGTCAGCCGCAGCATAAGGTCACAGAATTTATTGACGATATGGCCGCTGCCTACGCCTGGGCGGACGTAGTGGTATGTCGCTCAGGTGCGCTGACGGTGAGCGAAATTGCTGCGGCAGGTCTGCCGGCTATTTTCGTGCCGTTTCAGCATAAAGATCGCCAGCAATACTGGAATGCGCTGCCGCTGGAAAACGCGGGCGCGGCCAGAATTTTTGAGCAGCCGCAGTTTACTGCGGAAGGGGTGGCGGAGACGCTGCGCCAGTGGGACCGCGCGACGCTGCTGACCATGGCTGAACAGGCCCGTCAGGTTGCGATCCCGGATGCCACCGAACGCGTTGCCCGTGAAGTGGCGCGCGCTGCAAAGTAAATTTTCGGGCCTGATGAATAGGCCTGCATCCGTATGCGGGTGCGAACAGGAAAACAGGTAACAGAGAGCGATGAATACACAACAACTGGCAAAACTGCGTTCAATTGTGCCCGAGATGCGACGCGTCCGGCACATCCACTTTGTTGGCATCGGCGGTGCCGGCATGGGCGGTATTGCCGAAGTGTTGGCGAATGAAGGATATCACATCAGCGGATCCGATCTGGCGCCCAACGCGGTGACCCAGCATCTTGCTTCGCTGGGGGCGACTATCTATTTTAACCATCGTCCGGAGAACGTCACCGACGCGAGCGTGGTCGTGGTGTCAACCGCGGTGGCGCAGGATAATCCCGAGCTGGTGGCGGCGCGCGAGCAGCGTATTCCGGTGATCCGCCGCGCAGAGATGCTGGCCGAGCTGATGCGTTTCCGCCACGGCATCGCCATTGCCGGTACGCACGGTAAAACCACCACCACCGCCATGGTCACCAGTATCTACGCGGAAGGTGGCCTGGATCCGACCTTTGTGAACGGCGGCCTGGTAAAAGCAGCAGGCACGCATGCGCGGCTGGGTACCAGCCGCTACCTGATTGCTGAGGCGGATGAGAGCGACGCCTCTTTCCTGCATCTGCAGCCGATGGTCGCCATTGTGACCAACATCGAAGCGGATCACATGGATACCTATCAGGGCGATTTTGAGAACCTGAAACAGACCTTTATCAATTTCCTGCACAATCTGCCGTTCTACGGTCGCGCGGTGCTCTGTGTGGATGATGTCGTGATCCGCGACCTGATCCCGCGCGTGGGTCGCCAGATTACCACCTACGGCTTTAGCGACGATGCGGACGTACGGGTAGAGAACTATGAGCAGCGCGGTGCGCAGGGGCATTTTACCCTGCGCCGGCATGATAAACCGCTGCTGCAGGTTACTCTGAATGCACCAGGCCGCCATAACGCCCTTAACGCGGCGGCAGCCGTAGCGGTCGCCAGTGAGGAAGGCATTGAGGATGCGGCCATTCTCGCGGCGCTGGAGAGTTTCCAGGGCACTGGTCGCCGCTTTGACGTGCTGGGTGAGTTTGATACTGCTGCCGTAAACGGCAAGCCGGGCAGCGCGATGCTGGTTGACGACTATGGTCATCATCCGACRGAAGTGGATGTCACGATCAAGGCAGCGCGCGCCGGCTGGCCGGATAAAAAGCTGATGATGGTGTTCCAGCCGCATCGCTATACCCGCACCCGCGATCTGTTTGACGATTTCGCCAGCGTGCTCTCCCAGGTGGATGTACTGCTGATGCTGGAGGTCTATCCGGCCGGAGAGGCACCGATTCCAGGTGCCGACAGCCGTTCGCTCTGCCGGGCAATTCGCAGTCGCGGCAAAGTCGATCCGATTCTGGTGACTGAGCATGACGCCCTGCCGGATGCGCTGGCTCCCCTGCTGTCAGGTGACGATTTAGTGATTGTGCAGGGCGCAGGCAACATCGGCAAAATCGCGCGCCGGCTGGCTGAAAGCCAGCTGCAGGCTGCACCGAACCAGGAGGCGCGTCATGGCTGATAAAGTCGCCGTATTAATGGGCGGCACCTCAGCAGAGCGCGAGGTGTCACTGAATTCAGGCAGCGCAGTGCTGGCTGGCCTGCAGGAAATGGGCGTTGATGCGCACGGTGTGGATACTCGTGATGTATCGGTGCTGACGCTCAAAGAGCAGGGGTTTAACAAAGTCTTTATTGCGCTGCACGGGCGCGGTGGTGAGGATGGTACGCTGCAGGGCGTGCTGGACTTTATGCAGCTACCCTACACGGGCAGCGGCGTGATGGCCTCTGCTATCACCATGGATAAATTGCGCAGCAAGCTACTGTGGCAGGGCAGGGGACTGCCGTCAGGCAAGTTTATCTGGCTGACCCGGGAGCAGTATCAGCAGGGAATCGATGCGCAGACCGCTACCGCTATTGACGCGCTGAGTTTACCGCTGTTTGTTAAGCCGAGCTGTGAAGGCTCCAGCGTAGGCATCAGCCGGGTTGAGCGCGCTGACGATCTMCCAGCGGCACTGGATGAAGCGTTTCGCCACGACAACGATGTACTGATTGAAGCTTTTTTAAGCGGTGATGAGTATACCGTGGCAATTGTCGGGGAAGAAATCCTGCCATCCATTAAAATTAAAACAGCCAGCGCTTTCTATGACTATGAAGCAAAATACATTTCTGACGATACTCAGTACTTCTGTCCCAGCGGTCTGAGTGCAGAAAAAGAAGCTGAACTGCAAAAGCTGGTGCTGGCTGCCTGGCAGTCGCTGGGCTGCAGTGGCTGGGGACGCGTGGATGTCATGACCGATAGCGAAGGCCGTTTTCAGCTGCTGGAGGTCAATACGTCGCCGGGCATGACCAGCCATAGTCTGGTTCCGATGGCGGCACGGCAGGCGGGTTACAGCTTTCCGCAGCTGGTAACGCGTATCCTGGCGCTGGCTGACTGATATGTCTCAGGCAGCGCTACGCGTACGCAACCGCGAACCTCAGGAGCGAGCCCGCACCGGGCGCAGCAACGGCGCACGGCTGTTTGGCATTGTGTTTCTGCTGCTGGTGCTGGGCACCATGATAGCCGGTGGCCTGGTGGTCCTGAAGTGGATGAATGACGCTTCACGTCTGCCGCTATCAAAGCTGGTCGTAACGGGGCAAACCCACTACACCACGCATGATGATATTCGCCAGGCGATTCTGTCACTGGGCGCCCCGGGGACCTTTATGTCGCAGAATGTGGATATCATTCAGCAACAGATTGAACGATTACCCTGGATTAAACAGGTCAGCGTGCGCAAGCAGTGGCCTGATGAGCTGAAGATAAATCTGGTGGAGTATGTTCCGGTTGCACGCTGGAACGACTCGCACATGGTAGATGCCGATGGCGTCTCCTTCAGCGTTCCGGCCAGTCATGTCGGCAAAGAGAATCTGCCGATGCTCTATGGACCGGAAGGCAGTGAAAAAGAGGTGCTGGCGGGTTATCACTCCCTGCGGGATGTGCTCCAGGCCAGCAAGTTTACCCTGAAGGTCGCGTCGATGACGGCGCGTCGCTCATGGCAGCTGGTCACCGGGGACGATATCCGCATCGAACTGGGACGGAGCGATACCATGAAGCGTCTGAACCGTTTTATTGAGCTCTATCCGGAGCTGCAGCTGCAGGGCCAGAATGAAAGCAAGCGTGTTGATTATGTTGATCTACGCTATGACTCTGGCGCCGCAGTAGGCTGGGTTCCGGCACCGATTGAGCCACAGGACAGTAATCAGCAACAGAACCAGGCACAGGCTAAACCATAATGATCAAGGCAACGGACAGAAAACTGGTAGTAGGACTTGAAATTGGCACCGCGAAGGTTGCCGCCCTGGTTGGAGAAATTCTGCCTGATGGTATGGTCAATATTATCGGGGTGGGCAGCTGCCCGTCGCGGGGTATGGACAAAGGCGGGGTAAACGATCTGGAATCGGTGGTGAAGTGCGTACAGCGCGCCATCGATCAGGCGGAACTGATGGCGGATTGCCAGATTTCGTCGGTCTACCTTGCTTTATCGGGCAAACACATCAGCTGTCAGAACGAAATCGGGATGGTTCCGATTTCCGAAGAGGAAGTGACTCAGGATGATGTGGAAAACGTTGTCCATACGGCTAAATCAGTGCGCGTACGTGATGAGCATCGCATTCTGCATGTCATTCCGCAGGAGTATGCCATTGACTACCAGGAAGGCATCAAGAATCCGGTGGGCTTATCCGGCGTCCGTATGCAGGCCAAAGTACATTTAATCACCTGTCACAACGATATGGCGAAAAATATCGTAAAAGCAGTTGAACGTTGCGGACTTAAAGTTGACCAATTGATTTTTGCCGGACTGGCTTCCAGCTTTTCTGTCCTGACAGAAGATGAACGTGAGCTGGGCGTCTGTGTTGTCGACATCGGTGGCGGTACAATGGATATCGCGGTGTATACCGGCGGCGCGCTGCGTCATACCAAGGTGATCCCCTATGCCGGGAACGTTGTGACCAGCGATATCGCCTATGCATTTGGTACACCGCCTACTGACGCTGAGGCGATCAAAGTACGCCACGGCTGCGCGCTGGGATCGATTGTCGGCAAAGATGAGAATGTAGAAGTGCCAAGCGTAGGCGGACGTCCGCCGCGCAGTCTGCAGCGTCAGACGCTGGCTGAAGTCATTGAGCCGCGCTACACCGAGCTGCTGAATCTGGTGAACGACGAGATTCTGCAACTGCAGGAGCAGCTGCGCCAGCAGGGTGTGAAGCATCATCTTGCTGCCGGTATTGTATTAACCGGCGGCGCGGCGCAAATTGAAGGTCTGGCAGCCTGCGCACAACGCGTGTTTCATACGCAGGTGCGTATCGGCCAGCCGCTGAATATTACGGGCCTGACCGACTACGCTCAGGAGTCTTACTACTCCACGGCGGTGGGCCTGCTGCACTATGGTAAAGAGTCACACCTGAACGGTGACGCAGAAACAGAAAAACGTGCTTCAGTTGGCAATTGGTTTAAACGAATCAACAGCTGGCTGAAGAAAGAGTTTTAATTTTGATAAAAGGAGATCATGCTGGCAATGTTTATGATCTCCAGGCGAACAGGCACATAACGGAGAGAAATCATGTTTGAACCTATGGAATTAACCAATGACGCGGTGATTAAAGTCATCGGCGTCGGCGGTGGCGGTGGCAACGCCGTAGAGCACATGGTGCGCGAGCGTATCGAAGGTGTGGAATTCTTTGCTGTAAACACGGACGCTCAGGCGTTACGTAAAACAGCGGTCGGCCAGACGATCCAGATCGGGACCAATATCACCAAAGGTCTTGGCGCAGGGGCTAACCCGGAAGTCGGTCGTACCTCAGCGGAAGAAGATCGCGAAGCACTGCGTTCTGCGCTGGATGGGGCAGACATGGTGTTTATCGCAGCCGGTATGGGCGGCGGTACCGGTACCGGTGCTGCGCCTGTTGTCGCTGAAGTGGCTAAAGATCTCGGGATTCTGACCGTTGCTGTCGTGACCAAGCCGTTCAACTTTGAAGGCAAAAAACGTATGGCGTTTGCTGAGCAGGGTATTGCTGAGCTCTCCAAGCACGTTGACTCCCTGATCACCATCCCGAATGACAAACTGCTCAAAGTGCTGGGCCGCGGTATCTCGCTGCTGGACGCTTTTGGCGCAGCAAACGATGTACTGAAAGGTGCGGTTCAGGGTATTGCTGAACTGATTACCCGTCCGGGTCTGATGAACGTCGACTTTGCAGACGTGCGTACCGTGATGTCAGAAATGGGTTATGCCATGATGGGCTCTGGCGTGGCGTGCGGTGAAGATCGTGCTGAAGAAGCTGCTGAAATGGCAATTTCCAGTCCGCTGCTGGAAGATATCGACCTCTCTGGCGCACGTGGCGTGCTGGTCAACATCACTGCCGGCTTCGATCTGCGTCTGGATGAGTTTGAAACCGTCGGTAATACTATCCGCGCATTCGCTTCTGACAATGCGACCGTGGTTATCGGTACCTCACTGGATCCAGAGATGAATGATGAGCTGCGTGTCACCGTCGTGGCCACCGGCATCGGTATGGATAAGCGTCCGGAAATCACTCTGGTGACCAATAAACCTGCTTCGCAACCGGTTATGGATCACCGCTATCAGCAGCACGGCATGGCGCCGCTGCCGCAGGAGCAGAAACCTGCTGCGAAAGTTGTTAACGAACAGCCGGCCGCTTCCGGTAAAGAGCCTGACTATCTTGATATTCCAGCGTTCCTGCGTAAACAGGCAGATTAAGAATAAGCTGATAATTGGGATTTCCCGCTCTTTGTGCTAAAGTCTTCGCCCGCCGGTAATTTATACTGGCGGTCGGATGGTAATATTGCGAGATAATGCGATGATCAAACAAAGGACACTAAAACGTATTGTTCAGGCGACTGGCGTCGGTTTACATACCGGCAAAAAAGTCACGCTGACTTTACGCCCTGCGTCGGCTAACACCGGGGTCATCTATCGTCGCACCGACTTGAATCCACCGGTTGATTTCCCGGCTGATGCAAAATACGTGCGCGACACCATGCTGAGTACCTGCCTGGTGAACGATGAAGGCGTACGTATTTCAACGGTAGAACACCTGAACGCCGCGCTGGCGGGTCTGGGTATCGATAACATTATTGTGGAAGTCGATGCACCAGAAATTCCAATTATGGATGGCAGCGCAGCACCTTTCGTCTACCTGCTGATGGATGCAGGTGTGGAAGAGCTTAACAGCGCGAAAAAATTTGTACGCGTTAAGCAGGCGGTACGGGTAGAAGATGGTGATAAGTGGGCTGAGATCAAACCGTATAACGGTTTCTCGCTCGATTTCACTATCGATTTCAAACATCCGGCTATCGATTCAAGCTCGCAGCGTTACCAGCTCAACTTCTCGGCTGAGGCATTTGTCCGCCAGATCAGCCGTGCGCGCACCTTTGGCTTTATGCGTGAAATTGAATATCTGCAGTCTAAAGGCCTGTGCCTGGGCGGTAGTTTAGATTGTGCGATTGGCCTTGATGATTTCCGCGTGCTGAATGAAGATGGCCTGCGCTTTGAAGATGAGTTTGTACGACACAAAATGCTGGATGCTATCGGCGATTTGTTTATGTGTGGTCACAACGTGATTGGTGCCTTTTCGGCGTTTAAATCAGGCCATGCGTTAAACAACAAGCTGCTGCAGGCTGTCCTGGCGAAACAGGAAGCCTGGGAGTGGGCCACCTTCGAAGATGAAGCTGAGCTGCCGCTGGCGTTTAAAGCACCTAATTTAGTCCTGGCTTAACAGCCGGTCATAAGAACGGCGGATACCCTGAC
>PEFU01000003.1:351857-384406 GCA_002939445.1 Pantoea sp. BRM17
ATCAAAGTGATCTGGCGTGTACGCTTTCCTTGGCGATGGCGAGATGGATGAACCGGAATCCAAAGGTGCTATCACCATTGCGACCCGTGAGAAGCTGGACAACCTGGTCTTCATCATCAACTGTAACCTGCAGCGTCTGGATGGCCCGGTCACCGGTAACGGTAAGATCATCAACGAGCTGGAAGGCATTTTTGCCGGTGCTGGCTGGAACGTCACTGAAGAGCAGATGAATAACTTCCGTCAGGAAGTGCACGGCAACGGCCTGTCATCCTATCCGCATCCAAAACTGATGCCGGACTTCTGGCAGTTCCCGACCGTTTCAATGGGTCTGGGTCCGCTGAACGCTATCTATCAGGCGAAGTTCCTGAAGTACCTGGAGCATCGCGGCCTGAAAGATACGTCTGGTCAGACCTCAGTTCTGCGTGCGTCGAAGAAAGATCTGGAGCTGGGGGGACACCTCTCTTCTTTCCAGAGCTCTGCCACAATCTATGAAGTGTGCTTCAACCACTTCTTCCGCGCACSCAGCGAAAAAGATGGCGGCGATCTGGTCTACTTCCAGGGTCACATTTCTCCAGGCATCTACTCACGTGCGTTCCTTGAAGGACGTCTAGAGCGTGCGCAGTATCTGATTGATCAGGTCCTGAGCGCTGCCCGCAAAGGTGGTGTAAAAGTAGCTGGCGGTGGCGGTGCTGCTGCTGCGATCAGCAACTATATCAACACCATTGCGACAGAAGATGAGCCGGACTATCCGGGCAACACCTCTCTCGAACGTCGTATCCGTTCCGCAATTCGCTGGAACGCCATTGTACGACATAAACGACGGGCCTGTCTTCTTGTGCTGTGAACCTGAAGCACAACACAAGCAGACAGGCTCCTGATAATTCAACGTATTAGACACAGATAAGGAATACCCCCCATGTCAGAACGTTTACAGAATGACGTGGATCCGATCGAAACTCGTGACTGGCTACAGGCGATCGAATCGGTCATCCGTGAAGAAGGTGTCGCGAAAGTGAGCGAGCATCGCGCCAGTATTTTTGCGGCGATTGTGGCGCGCGAGCCGGAACAGGCCCGCGAAGCCTCGCATCGTCATCTGGCGTTTATAGAGGAAATCTTGCTGGACAGAAGTCGGGAGCAGAGCCGTCGTGAACGCTCCCTGCGTCGTTTACAGCAACGCAAGGAATAACGTACGGCAACGAATGTCTGCCATCTTCAGATTCAGCAGGCGCAGGAGAGCGGCGATCTCGACGCCGAAGCGGACGCCGTCATGAAGTATCAGATTGCGGTCACGGAAGCGGCGCATAATGTGGTGCTGCTGCACCTGCTGCGCTCCATGAGCCCGATGCTGGAACAAAACGTACGTCAGAATTTCGAATTGCTCTACGCTCGCCGCGAAATGCTGCTGCTGCGTCGCCAGGGTGGCGGCACATTTGTGCAGCAGAACCTCTGGCAGAGCTTAAGCGACCCCCTGGTCGGGCTGCTGGCCCAGCATCCGGAATCTCAGTTCGATCTGCTGGAAACCCGTCATGCGCTGGAAGGCGTGGCTGCCTACTACGCAGCGCTACGCGGTACCGATGAAGATCTGCAGCGTATTCGCGATGAAGGGAAGATGGCTTATAGTAAAATTCGCCAGCCCAAGCTCTCCGATGCGATAGAGCAGCAGCTGGAATCCCTGATTATGGAAGGGACCCTTCAGCCGGGTGAGAAACYGCTCCCCGAGCGCGAACTGGCCAAACAGTTTGATGTCTCACGTCCATCGCTACGCGAAGCGATTCAGAGTCTGGAAGCCAAAGGTTTTGAAATCTGTTAACAACTTCGCGCAGTTGTTTCTTTTTCCTGTTACTACGGCGGCTTAAGGCGTGATGCCTGGGTTCAGGGCTATATCGGGCTGGAAGTAAGAGAGTGGCCATATAGACACAAGGTGAATACTTTGTTACTTTACGGGCACCATTTTTCAATTGGTATTACYAATTTACTCCAGACGTTTGGCTTATAAGCGACCAGAATAGTGATAAGCGCGCGACTTTGCACCTGCTTTTGCTTTTTGTGCTAAGGAGTGATGGAAAAAGCAGCGATTTACTCTGTGGTTTCCCTTGCGCTATTTCTGCCATGAATAATGCTTAAACACGAATAGCTTTCGCTTATGGCGTATAAGAGAAACGACCGCTTTTGCAGTGTAAGGTTTGGTAAAAGCACGGCACCGCCCAGCGCGATCAGCTGGATATGGCGATTCTTCAGGCCGCGATGCAGCGCTTCGCCATGCTGTTGTTCCATACAAACCTCTTTGTATTGTTATTGTGCGCCTGCAGTGCCCGCACTTAAGGCTGTGATACTGCGTGTAATCTTTTCTTTACGAATTCAGACTGGCTCTCTGTAGCGAGACGCTATTCACGAGGCGAAGCCGGCAAAATTGCCCCAGTATTTGTAGGCAAAATGGCTGAAGCTGCCGGCAACCGGCTCCTCAACCACCATTTCGCCCAGCTGGCGCATAATTAAAAAGGCGATAAATCCGGCAATGGCATAACCCAGAATCACGGCCGGGCCGGCAGATTTAATAACCGATGCGCTACCCAGAAACAGGCCGGTGCCTACTTTGATAATGGCGAACCAGAACTCCATCTCACCAAACACTTTGACGTTGGTCAGGTTAATGGCATTGATGACGACAAAGAAAATAGCGGCGCTGGCCCAGGCAGGWAAATCGGGATACCAGAACTGAATATATTTGCCGACGGCGCTGAGTTCGGCCATTGCAACCAGCACATAGAGCACCCAGTAGTTCCAGCCCGCTTCTGCAGCGGTAATGCCTACCAGCTCCAGGCCGCCAAAGGAGAACATAATAATCGCCATCATCATAACCAGACCGGTCATGCCGTGCGGCAGAAAGCCGCCCTGAGCCCACAGGTTGCTGACGGATGCCTGCGGACCGGCGTTGCCGCTGAACAGCAGCCAGCCGCCAAACAGGATCATGCCGATAACGGCCACGAGGATCACGACGTTCAGCGCATTCGCGACCAGCGCATCACCCAGCTCATGGAAGATCAGGACAAACGGACTGGTGTCAGCGGTGACGCGCGTCCAGGGCAGCAGCGACAGCAGCACTGCCAGTGAGCCAATGTAAAAAATCAGAATGCGCCACAGCACCTGATTAGTGGCTTTAGGAATGCTCTCTTCCGGGTTGTCGAAGGCTTCTCCCGGCATAAGATAGTTAATCAACACGCACAGCGCGGTAGCGACCGCTGAGACCATAATGGTGGCAACCGGTACGCCACGACGATCAACCCTGAGCAGCGCTTTTGGCGCATTGCCCTGCTGGGCCAGGCCGAACAGCATACGACTGTTGCAGTAAACACAGCTGTTATAGACCGAGAGCGCCGCCGTTCCAGGCGTCATCGCCATGATCACCAGCACGGCGGCCATAAACAGCAGGCAGAGCCAGTTACCGGCCGGGTAGAGCACCGCGCGGAAGCGCGTAGTGACACCCTGCTGATCTTTCTTACGGCGGAATTTCATATGTGCCAGGCTAATCATCGCCCAGTTGATAACCAGGGCCGACACCACCAGAGACATCAGGATGCCACAGGGGTGATCAACAATGAGTCGCGTAGATGGACAAAACGGGTGCAGGGAAAAAAGTGTGAGGACGATCGGCAGAGGTGCCCGGTCAGATGAACCGGGCACGCGGGACTATCAGGCTTTCTGCGTTTTGTTTTTAATGGCGTAACCCACCGCCAGAATAACCAGCCAGACCGGAATCAGCCATACCGAGATCGCCATCGTACGCCGACCAGCGCCGGTGCCAGGCCAAAAACATCGGTGTAAAAGTAGTTCAGAAACAGCATGATCGCGCCACCAATCATGTTACAGCCGGCATCGCCCATGCCATATCCCAGTTTTTCTCTGAATGAGAGTGCAGCACTTTTCATCGTCGTCTCCTGCGACAAGTGGAGCGAAAAGTATCAGCGCAAACGGCAGTAGGTGACAAAGGCCCAGATAACTTTGTTTTCATAGCTCCAGTCCGGCGTGGTAAACATCAGTACGCTGAACAGAACATATGGCACTGAGACCCAGAGCAGCCAGGGACGGAAGCGGCCCCATCGGCTCTGGGTACGATCCGCTATCGCGCCCATGATGGGGTCTGTTACCGCATCCAGCACGCGTACTGAAAGCAGCAAGCCGCGCGCCTTGTTGTCACCGCCAAACCACTCCGCCATAGGCAGCAGTGAGAGTGAGAGGATCAGCGTGGCGACACCCACCATCACGAAGCGATAAGACTGACAGGAAACGCGCTCGCCCGGATCGCTGGTGATAACGCCGCCCAGTGAACAGTAGGGAATATTGATGGCGGTATAGGTCAGCGACATCAGGAAAAGGATAAAGCCGGGACAGACGTTGCAGAAGGTCAGCAGCAGAATGCGCACCCACTGATCGTTTTTCCAGATATCGCGCAGGTCTTTCTTCAGATCGTCATGCGTCGGCACCGCAGGCCGGATTCGTTCGCGGACGTTAGCAAAACAGAACAGAAACATCGCCAGGCCAATCAGCGCCAGCACGCTCATCGCCAGCTGAGAGTAAAACCCGCAGGAGAAGAGCGCCAGGGCGATATTGGTCCAGAAAAAGACCTTCAGCTTGCACCAGCGGTCGGTGAGATATTTTGCCAGCGTGCTGCCACCCATCATGCCGATCACGCCAAGGCTGATAAACAGCGTGGCAAAATGCGTCGACTGGCCCATGACCCAGGTCACGTAATACATGGTGGCCGCCATGGCAGCAACCGCCAGCCCGACCTTGAGAAAAAAGAGATTGCCGGAAAAGCTCATACCGGTAATACGCTTGCCGGTTTTCCACTCGCCATAGTCATCCACATCGGCCATCAGCGACCAGTGCAGCGGCGAGGGGATCTGATGCAGAATATTCAGCAGGAAATAGGCCACCACCACCGTGACGGTAGCGTGTGGATCGATCGGCAGCGCCAGGTCATCTTGAATCGTGCGCATCAGCTTGCGATCCACTTTCATCAGGCGCACTACGCCTGCGGTGATCAGGTAGCCGACACCGGGTATTACGGTAAAGAGCAGCATAATGCCGTTGACGGCGCTGGCGGACTGCTGTTTTGCACCCGCGTCATAGCCGTAAACCGACAGCAAAAAGCCGACCATGGCAGGCAAGCGTGCTGGCGTGGCGCAGCTCCAGCCGATCGTATTCCGGTACTGAGGCGATAAAGTAGTAGCCAGCGCCGTGCCGCAGAATAAAGGGATCGGCGCGCTGCGTAATAAAAGGGTTAGGCCAGGTCATTTGATCTCTCCGGGTTGAGTGGTTGCGGCCGGGGATGGAGCGGACAAATCGCGAAAGTTAGCGCGGGGGATCGGCATCATCGCAGACCAGCGCATACATGCGATGCTGAAACAGCCCCTCTTTAATTTCCCGGCTCGGCGCTGCCGCAAAGTAGATGACCCACTGACCATTAATGTGGTGCAGCTCGGGCGCCCAGATCAGCTCACTGTATTCACCCTGATCCGGCTTGCGCCAGACGGTAACGGCGGGTGCCTCACGCAGTCCGAGCATCACCGGCGTGCCTTTAAGCGTCCAGGGGTTAAGCAGCTCGGCCAGATAAAGATTGGAATTACCGGGAATAGCGGGATCTTTTTGTGCCCAGAGATACCAGTTTTTACCCTGATGGACGAAATGGGTGGCGTCCAGCGCAAAGCTATCGAACTGCGTTTCGACCCGGCGACAGGGCTGCCAGTAGCCGGTCAGGACCGGCCGCGCTGACTTCTGCCAGGCGATGCGATCGCGCGGATCGGCCTGCACGTCAATACTCAGCATACCCAGACAGTAGTTTTCATCGGTCGCGCTGGCGGAGTAGGTCACAAACAGCCGGTTGCCGTGACGGATCGCCGCCGGACCTTCGTTAACGCTGAAGCCGGCACACTCCCACTCATATTCAGGCCGGCTGACGCCAAAATCGGGCGTGCCATCCTCGCGCCAGCTGAAATATTTCAGGCGCGTATGGCGATTGGGATCCCACAGCGGATCGCCCTCAATTTCCGTGTAGTTGCGGGCGTGATAAACCAGCACGTCGCGTCCCGCTTCATCCGTCGTAAAACTGTTGTGTCCCGGCCCGTACTGCTGATTTTCCCAGCTGGTGGTAAAGTCTCTGAGCGACCTCCATCGCGCTCAGTATCAGGTGCTGACCAGCCTGGCGCAGTTCTCGCTGGCGCGCGATCCGCACACGGATAAAGTCGCCACCCCACGCGTGGCGGTGGCGCTGGCAAAACGCACTTCGCTGGTGCTGGTGGTGGTGGTGGCGCTCCTGACTATCTACGGCACGCTGGTGTGATCCGCCGGAGGAGGGCCGGTGCTGCTGGTGGGGTACGCTTTTCTGCGCGCCTGGCAGAGCTGGCTGGCACGACACGCATCAGATCAGGCACGCGCTGCCTCAGGTGTTGATGCGCTGCTGCACGTGCTGGACTGGATCCCGGTACGGCTGGCGGGCGTCGCTTATGCGCTGCTGGGTCACGGCGAGCGCGCGCTGCCCGCCTGGTTTGCTCAGCATTATCATAACTATCTGCAGGCTGCCAGCCGTGATGATGAGGCGGCGCACCAGGCGATGGCTGCAGAGCTGACGCTCATTCATGGCGTGCCGGCAAACTGCAGCGAGCGTGAGTTCCTGCGCGAGCTGCAGAATGCGCTTATCTGGATCAACTTCCGTTTCTATCTCGCTCCGCTGTTCTGGTTCGTGGTCGGTCAGCTGGATCACCGGCTGGAGCCGCTGTTCCGTGGCCGGCAGCGCTTTTCGCTGCCGCGGACGCTTCTGATGACCGCAGCAGCCATGCTGCTGGTGTGGCTGGTGGTCTGGAGTCTGCATGGCCTGCTGTTCGGGCTGCTGCAGCTGCTGTTCTGGATTGTGACCGGACTGCTCTGTATCGGCGCCGGTTCTGCGCGCTGGCCGCCGATCGTATTACCGGCCATAGCGATATTGCACCCGGGCGTAAAACCGATCCGGGCCCGGCGTTTGACTGGTCACGCTATAAACAGGGTACTACTCAGGAGAATACCTGACACTGCAGGAGCCATTATGACGTTGTTTAGTTTGTTACTTGTTCTGGGATGGGAACGCCTGTTTAAAATGGGCGAACACTGGGCGACGGTGAGCTGGTACAGTACGTCTCACTAAACGAGCGCGCCTGGCACGCGGGCGTTTCGGCTTTCAGCGGGCGGGAAAACTGCAACGACTTTTCTATTGGTATTGAGCTGGAAGGCACCGACACGCTGCCTTACACCGACGCCCAGTACGCCATGCTGCAGCAGGTCACCGCGCTGCTGCAGCAGCACTATCCGGTGCCCTCGCCCCACTTTAATGCACGCCCCGACAATGAAGCGCCGTCGCTGCTGGTGATCCACAACATCAGTTTGCCGCCGGGCGAATTTGGCGGGCCGTGGATCGATCGTCTGTTTACCGGCTCGCTGCCTGCCGATGCACACCCCTATTTTGCTGATATCGCGCAGCTGCGCGTGGCAGCGCACTGCCTGATCCGCCGGGCAGAACAGGGCCACCGGAAGCGTTATGACGCTGGCCTGTTTTTGCAGCGGCAGCGGCAATRACCGGAGGATGAGAAAGCGCGCTATCGCACGAAGACGCTAAACCCTGCTCTGAATCGTGATATTCTCGGCCTGATTTTGCTAAGGATGAGAGAGATGAAACTGGAACAGGGCTGGATCAGCAGCGCCCGTAAGGGCCGATGACGATCATCAGTTCAATCAGGGTAAAACCGCGTTGTCTTTCCATAGCAGGGCTCCTTTGTTCTGCAGCGCTACGATAAGCAGCACCCGCGGGTGATGAAAGCGTATCGCCTGAAAAACGGAGCGTGCCGCGCAGCCATTTTTAGCGGTTGCAGCAAACGACAGTTGCAGTACCGGGTGGGCTCACAACGCAGGCGACATAGCGCGAGCCTCTGGCCGCCGGAATGCCGTGTTCACCAGCCTGACACTGTGCCGGACCGCCGCGCTCAATGGCGCAGAGTTCCACCGCCGTTTTATAGGGCAACATGGTTTGCAGCATGTCAGTCAGCGCTGCGCGCTGCAGGTAATTTTGATAAGCAGGCAGGCCAATTGCGCTGAGAATAGCGACGATGCCATTGGTCTCATCCTTATCTGCAAACCGGAACTGGTTCAGACAGTTATCGCGCAGGCTGCTGCTGCTGCTGGTACAGCTGCGCTGCCAGTTAAGCATGCCTTCAGCCGTGTTCCAGACGGGCTGCATCTCCACGCTCAGCCCGCTGAGGTTCTCCTGGCCGGTAAGCGCAATCACGCCACCGGTAACGGTGAGCGTGACGGGTGCAGCGCCTGCTCCATGCGGGCAGCCGGCCAGCACTCAATCTCTACCTGACGCTGGCAGGCGAACTGCAGCGCCTCCAGCAGCTGCGGGTGGGGAGAGTCGGTAACGGCTACGCGCAGCCGGGTGTCATCATGCTGCAGCAGCCGCGCCTGATAGCGGGCGCACAGCGCCAGCAGTGTCGGATCATGCTCAGCTGCCGGCTGCACCTCCGGCAAGCGCGGCAGATTATGTAGCACGCCGTCGATGCGCAGCCGGATACGCAATCCCTGCGACTGAGGCTCAATATGCACATCTGAAGCGCGTCGGTGCACGGCCTGATGCAAAATCTGGTTTACCGCCTCGGTTGCTGAGGCTGCGCTGCGCTGCTCAGGCAGCCGCTCATCGGATAGCACCTCTCCCAGACCAAATACCGGCAGATACATGGCGATAACCAGCGTGCCTACGATCGCTCCGATCACCAGCATCATCGCCGGTTCAAGCGCAGCAGCCAGCGCCTCCGCCCGGTTTGAGGTTTCCGTTTCATGCCACTCTGCCAGCCGGGACAGCATAATATCAAGCCCGGCGAGCACCTTCAGCCGCGCCAGCACACTGCCGCTGCGCGGACCGGTTGCCGAGACCGTCAAAGATATTCTGGGCGGCCTGCGTTCAGCCTGTACCTATGTTGGCGCCGAACGTCTGAAAGAGCTGACCAAGCGTACAACGTTTATTCGCGTGGCAGAGCAGGAGAATCGCGTTTTTAACCGATAAACCTTCCGGACGGGCGCAGCAGGCGCCCGTTAACGTATCGCCAAAGCGTTTGGCGGCGGCGCGGATTTCGTCATGCTAGGCGGTATGCTGGCGGCACACGATGAGTGTGAAGGCACGCTTGTGGAAGAGCAGGGCGAGCAGTTTATGCTGTTTTATGGCATGAGCTCTGAATCGGCGATGAAACGCCACGTGGGCGGCGTAGCGCAATACCGTGCGGCGGAGGGCAAGACCGTACGAGAGATGGTGGAAGAGCTGATCCTGTCAGGTGCGGATATTGTCAAAGTAGGTATCGGCCCGGGATCGGTCTGCACAACGCGCGTCAAAACCGGCGTCGGTTATCCGCAGCTGTCGGCAGTGATTGAGTGCGCCGATGCCGCGCACGGTCTGGGCGGACAGATTGTCAGCGACGGCGGCTGTTCCGTGCCGGGCGATATTAATTACGTGATGGTATCAACCGGGACCTCAGAAGCGGATTTCACTAAACTGAATGCGATCTTTGCTCTCTCGCCGCAGCTTCAGTTTATCTGTATCGACGTGGCGAACGGCTACTCAGAGCACTTTGTTGCGTTTCTGCAGCGTGCGCGTGAACGCTTTCCGGATAAGACCATCTGCGCCGGTAACGTCGTGACGGGCCTGGCACGTACCTTTACCTTTAAGCACTCCGCTCTGAAGTGGTGCGGGGTGCCGGTTATCGCGGCAAATATGGATACCGTTGGCACGTTCACCATGGCAGAAGCGCTGGCTGGTTTTGAGGTGCTTACTGCAGTTCATAAACACTATAGTATTGATGCATGGCAGGCGTTTATCCAGCGCGTGCCCGCTTCCGTGCTTTGAAATTCGCACCCTTGCCACCGCCGTTATGGCGCGTATGATAACGACACTGGAGCCGTGAGCGCTACCCGAACTGCGGTTCGTTTTCACTAACCAGGACCCTCTGCTATGCGTATTGAAGAAGATATCAAACTGGGCTTTAAAGATGTGTTAATCCGCCCGAAACGCTCAACGCTCAAAAGCCGTTCTGATGTTGACTGATCTCCACGCCCAGAGCGGCAAAGGCGTTAGCGACGGTGCTTTTACCACTACCAATGCCGCCGGTAAGCGCAACGGTAAACAGCATATTTTTCTCCCGGTATGCAGCGCATCAGAGGGCGGCAGTGTCACAAAAGTGAGAAGACGATCACATACTTAGCGATCGGCTAAATTTACCGGATTGTAGCGTAAGTAAATTACGGGCATTAATCAGCGGATGCAGCAGCTGATTAAGCCAGTTTTTCTCCTGCGGCTGCTGGAAAATAATCTCCCGCAGACGAGCGCGATAGAGCGTGCCTTCTGCCGTCAGAATGGATTCGCCATGGCGTTTTACAATCGCCTGTAGCGCTGGCGTGCYCGGCTCTACCACCTCGCGGGCGATCACATCAGCATCACGGCTCACCTGCGCAGCAAGAATACGTTGTGCCTGGCTCAGCGACACGCCGTCGCGCTGACGCGTACGCTGCAGCTGAACCGCTTCATCTACATCGACCACCAGCACGCGATCGGCCTGGCGCTGCAGGTTGTTTTCAATCAGCAGGGGAACCACCCATAGAACATAAGAGGATGACGCCTGCGCCCTGAGCTGTTGAGAAACTCGACGCGCAGCCAGGTGCGCATCTTCTCATTCAGCGGATGCTCAAACAGAACAACTGTACTCATTATCTTAATCCCGTCCGGTTGCTGCCAGGCGCAAATAACGCTGGTGAAGTTCAGCAACCCGCGGCAGCACCTGTTCGGGTGTGCCGCTATTATCAATAATATCATCGGCGCAGGCGAGGCGCTGTTCGTGCTTACCGTCTGCTCATCAACACCGGGCACATCCAGCCAGGCGCGCAGTTTCTGCTGCTGACGCTCCAGCTCTTTAAGCAGCTCGGTCCGCATATCGCCGCGCTCAAAAATATCCAGCAGGTCGGCAAGAATGCGAAACACGCCCAGTGCGGCAACGGAATGATTCACCGGTACCGTTTCATGCAGCTGATTGAGTACAGCTACCTGCGTATCGCGCAGCGTCTGCTCCTGGTGCAGCCAGATGTGCAGGCCAGGTAAATCAAAACTGCAGCAGCCGCCGGGAATGCTGAGACGCTGACGTACCAGCGATATCAGCCGATCGTCACGCAGATGCTGGCCCATACGCGGTGCGCTCAGCAGCTCAGCGGAGAGCTGTTTAAGGCGGTTGCTGAGCTGACGGCTTTTATGACCTGAAATCTGCGGATAGAGCGCATCTTCCAGCGTCAGCCGCAGCCGCAGCAGGTCTGCTCCTTCAGCATTGTCCTGATAAAATCCATTCAGGCTGGTCTGATGACGAAATACGCCAGACTGGCGGATAAGATCGAGGATCATCATCAGGCTGTTACGCAGCGGCTCAAGCGATGCCAGCCAGCTCAATCAGCTGACAGCGTTTGCTGCAGAACGGACGCCACGGGCTCAGTTCATCCCACATCACATCTCTGCCGCAGTTCGGGCAGGGTACGGTAATCATCTCTTCCGGCATAATATCCTCTAACAGCAGGCCAGTTCAAAATTCAGGCGGGCAGGCACCGCGCCCTGTTCACTATCCAGCGGCAAAAAACGAATAGCGTATAGCGCAGCGCGATCTTATTGCAGAGGAGTTTCCGGCTGCAAACCATGCGCTGATTGCCCGTCTGGTGGCGGACGAACTCTGAAACAGGGGCGCGATGCCCCTGCTGTTTTATTGCTGCTCTTCACTCCACTCATCGCTGTCGGTCTGGTCGCCACTGCTGGGAATGCGTTTTTCCTCTGCGGCCCATTCGCCAAGACAAATTGAACAGAATGAAAGTGCGGAGCAGGCGCTGAAGCGTGAGCTTATGGAGGAAACCGGTATTGAGGTGACCCGTGCGACCGCAATCGGCCAGGCTGACCAC
This sequence comes from Pantoea sp. BRM17, assembly GCA_002939445.1. Lineage (GTDB taxonomy): Bacteria > Pseudomonadota > Gammaproteobacteria > Enterobacterales > Enterobacteriaceae > Pantoea. The sequence goes on from PEFU01000003.1 coordinate 363,858, forward strand.
GCCTATGATGACCTGCGCGTCACGCTGCATTTCTTTCTGGTGGAAGCGTGGCAGGGTGAGCCATGGGGACGCGAGGGGCAGCCGCAGCGCTGGTACGCCGTTCAGGACGGGTTATTAACATCCGCGCCGCGCTGTTTTACACTTTGCGCACTTTGATAATAAAGCGGGATCAACTCTATGAAGCACCTGCAGGTCGCAGTCGGCATTATCCGTAATGCCAGCCGCCAGATTTTCCTTGCGCAGCGCGCAGCCAGCTCTTATATGGCAAACAAATGGGAGTTCCCCGGCGGACCTGGCACAGCAGCAGCAGCTGAGTCACGTGGATGATGAAACCGCCGCCGCCGAGGCGCTTGCCGCCCAGGGTGGTGAACGTAAAACCGGGCGTAACGATCCCTGCCCGTGTGGCTCGGGCAAAAAGTATAAGCAGTGTCACGGCCGTCTGGCCTGACCCTGAAAAGGAGCCTGCGGGCTCCTTTTTTTTACGGTTATACTGCGTCAGGGGATCCATCTGCGCGGCTATGCCCAGAAAGATCCCAAGCAGGAATATAAGCGCGAATCCTTTGCCATGTTTGCGGCAATGCTGGAGTCACTGAAGTATGAAGTGATCAGCACGCTGAGCAAGGTTCAGGTGCGGATGCCGGAAGAAGTTGAAGCGATGGAGCAGCAGCGTCGCGAAGAAGCTGAACGACCGGTTGCTGAGTGGCTGGATAAAGAGCCGGATCTGCATGAAGAGACGCTGCGTGAACGGATCATGACCCGCGCGCGCGAAAGCTATGCGGCGAAAGAAGAGGTTGTCGGCACCGAAATGATGCGCAACTTCGAAAAAGGCGTGATGCTGCAGACGCTGGATTCACTGTGGAAAGAGCATCTGGCGGCGATGGACTACAACGACCAGCGTCGTGCTATCTACAGCCAGCGTAATGAACTGCTGGATGTCTCTGATGTGTCTGACACCATCAACAGCATTCGTGAGGATGTGTTTAAGGCGACGATCGACACCTATATTCCGCCGCAGTCGCTGGAAGAGATGTGGGACGTGCCGGGCCTGGAAGAGCGTCTGCGCACCGATTTTGATCTCGATCTTTACCTCTCTATGGAAGATGCACTGATGCGTATCTTCGCCTCCGATCGCGTTTCGAACATGATGCGCAAACTCGGCATGAAGCCAGGTGAGGCGATTGAGCATCCGTGGGTGACCAAAGCGATCGCAAACGCGCAGCGCAAGGTTGAGAGCCGCAACTTCGATATTCGTAAGCAGCTGCTGGAGTATGATGACGTCGCGGCTGAAGTGGCCGCGCTGGAAGCGCCGTCTGAAGAGCAGGTGCAGGCGATTAAAGAGGCGTGGAAACTGCGTCACGATGCCGTACTGGCCTCAGGCGGTCTGCATATCATCGGTACTGAGCGTCATGAATCACGTCGTATCGATAACCAGTTGCGCGGCCGTGCCGGTCGTCAGGGCGATGCCGGCTCTTCTCGCTTCGGGACTATTTCGATTGAGAAATCAGAAGTGGTCTCTAATGAACTGACGCGCGCCGGTATTAAACACAGCGTGCTGAACGCCAAATTCCACGCCAGCGAAGCCGATATTGTGGCGCAGGCAGGCCAGCCGGGAGCGGTGACTATCGCGACCAACATGGCGGGTCGTGGTACCGACATCGTGCTGGGTGGCAGCTGGCACGGTATGACCGGTACGGCGGACACCGAAGCGTTTGAATTCAGCTCGATTTACAAGCTCGACACTATCGTGGTGCCAACTAACCGTCCGATGGTGCGTAAAGACATGGCCGATCTGGTCTACATGACCGAGAAAGAGAAGATCGATGCCATCATTGAAGATATTCGTACCTGTACGGCAAAAGGCCAGCCGGTGCTGGTGGACGTCGACTATATCGTTAAAGAGGGTGAGGTCATCATTGTTGATGAGCACACCGGCCGTACCATGCAGGGGCGCCGCTGGTCTGATGGTCTGCATCAGGCTATTGAAGCCAAAGAGGGAGCGGATATCCAGAATGAGAACCAGACGCTGGCGTCCATCACCTTCCAGAACTACTTCCGTCTGTATGAGAAGCTGGCCTTCCAGGGAGAAGGCGACTTCTGGGTCGATGAGAAAGCGCGTCAGGCGCACATGACTGAACGCGGCCTGGTCAAGGTTGAAGAGCTGCTGGTCAGCCAGGGCATTATGGAAGAGGGCGAGTCGCTCTACTCGCCAACCAATATTATGCTGATGCATCACGTCACCGCTGCGCTGCGGGCGCACGCGCTCTTCACGCGGATGGCATTCAGCCCGGAAGAGCGCGTTCAGCGTAAGCTGCACTATGCGCTGGTGGATGAAGTCGACTCCATTCTGATTGATGAGGCGCGTACGCCGCTGATCATCTCTGGTCCGGCGGAAGATAGCTCCGATCTCTATATCAAAGTTAATAAAATCATCCCGCACCTGGTTCGTCAGGAAAAAGAAGATTCTGACAAGGGCGTGCACGTAGTTACCGTCAACGACTATCTGGCACAACGTGATGCAGAGAACAACCGCGCGCTGTTTGAGTTTCTGGGCCTGAGTATCGGTATCAACCTGCCAGGCATGCCTGCGGTTGCCAAGCGTGAAGCTTACGCGGCTGATATCACCTACGGCACCAATAACGAATATGGCTTTGACTACCTGCGCGACAATGCGCTGGAGAGCCTGATCCCGGAAGCGTTCGCCACCGTACGCGAAGCGAGTAAGCGCGTATTTGGCATGCGCCACTTCGATGTGCAGCTGATTGGCGGTATGGTGCTGAATGAGCGGTRCATTGCGGAGATGCGTACCGGTGAAGGTAAAACGCTGACCGCCACGCTGCCCGCTTACCTGAACGCGCTGAGCGGCAATCGGCTGATAAGAGAAAAATTGAACATGTTAATCAAACTGTTAACGAAAGTGTTTGGCAGCAGCAACGATCGTACGCTGCGCCGCATGCGCAAAGCTGTAGATGTCATCAATAAGATGGAACCTGAGTTCGTCAAACTGTCAGATGATGAACTGAAAGCAAAAACCAATGAATTCCGCGCGCGTCTGGAAAAGGGCGAGTTCGCTGCAGGCGCTGCTGACATCGCCTGTGCAGCCGCAGCCCGCGCATCTGACACTGCCGTACGCCTGCTATCACTCTCCGATAGCTCATGCCGTTGCTGACTGGCAGGCTACCAGCGATGGTATCCGCGCCGGACCTTTCGTTGCCTGATTACGCCCCCTTTTCCCCTTTTTAAGAGTTAACCGGCCGCGATATCTCACCGGCAATGTGGTTCACTTTGATCACCTGATCCGGCTGCAGGAGAGCGCCCGCCGGCCTGGCGCTAATGTCGATTACTGGCATCAGCACGCTATCCGCACGGTGATCCGCCACCTCTCATTCAGTCTGTCACCGGCCACCGAAGCTGAAGCTGAAATCGCGCTGCCGCTTGCCGTACAGAAGCTGGCGCTGATTGACAGCATGTCAGCCGCATGGATGTGTTATTAACGTTGCGGACGGATTGTGATCGGACTCTTTTCACGCTGGCGACAATTAGGCAGGCGCTATTTCTGGCCACATCTCCTGCTGGGGATGGTGGCGGCCAGTCTGGGCCTGCCTGCCTGCGCGCAAAACGCCGAGCCTTCCGCCAGCGACTCCCCGGTCAGCAGCCTGTTACCCTGACACTCTCTCCGGTCAGCGGTATCCGCCGTTTTTTTTCGCCATCTCTGATGGCGTGGAAGCCCGCCCGCAAAATGCCCGCCTGTCTGGTGAAATGCTGTACGAAAAGCGTGAAATCCGCCGTAAGCCGCCCGATCTCTGCTGTGGAAGCCGTACATAAGTGCTATTATCTGGCGCTCATATAAGCGGGCTGTTGGCACCGGCGCGCATCAGCTGCGCGGCAGAGGCGAAAGTCTGCTCCGGAGTGGCATAGCTCGCGCCAGCGGCTTCCAGCGCCAGGGCGTCTGCCAGCAGGCGTTCAGCGTCCGCCTCATCACGGCCCTGCACTTTGTAGCCGCCAAAAATATTTACCGACTGCGGCGTCAGGCCCAGATGGCCACAGACCGGTACGGCGCGCTCGGTCAGCATGCGTACACTCTCCGCCAGCCACGCACCCCCTTCCAGTTTGACCATACGAATGTCGCCGGTTTCGGCGAGGAAATTTTTGGCAAATTTTGGAATGTGGCCACCGGTGATGCCAAAGGCGTCATGCATCACCAGAATCTGGCCATCGGTGACGTTACCTGCGCCGATGCCGATCACCGGAATGGTCAGCGCCTGGGTGATGCGCCCCGCCAGCGCGACCGGCACGCACTCCAGTACCATCAGCTGCTGGCCATCATGCAGATTGCCCATTGTGGGCACCAGGGCGATACGTTTGCCCGCCTGGCGCCAGCGACGGATCTCGCGGCGTAGCATCGGCAGCGTTTCAATGATCAACACGATAAATCTCCGGATTCAGAAGAAGCTGTGTTCGGCGGCAGGATAGGTGCCAGCCTCAACGTCGGCAATATACTGGCGAATTGCCGCCGTACCCTGCGGATAGATCGCCTGCGGTGCTGGTGCAAATACCAGATCCACACCGTGACGGTTAAGCTTTTCGCAATCGTCCTGCAGCGTGCGCGGATAGCGTGCAAGGTCATCCGCGCGGTCAAACTGCATCGGATTAACAAACACCGAGACCACAACCACATCAGCCCGCTGGCGCGCTTCATCAACCAGCGTCAGATCAAAGCCCATATCCGCAACCAGTTTGCGTATGATCGCCAGCTGCTGAAAGTCCTTTTCGCCAAAACAGGCGACGTCAGGCTGCACCAGGTTGAACAGTTTGCTGACGATCGTAGCGACCCCACGGAAGTGGCCCGGCCGGCTGGCACCCTCCAGCAGTGCGGAGAGCACCGGCACCTCAACAAACGTCTGGTTCTCTTCCTGCAGCGCGGCATTCGCCTGTTCAATAATCTCATCAATGTGGCGTTCGCCGTTGCTGAGGCGCTCCGCCATACTCTGCATGACCTGGCTCAGACCCGGTGCCAGCCTGCGTTCATCGGCAGTAAGATAGCCATTGCGCGAACTCAGCGCCAGCCCATCTTTCGCCCGCACGGTGGGCACGCCAACGATGTCGATAGTACGAATCATCGCGGTATACCCTTAAGGTGCTGTTTAAACGACGGCTTACGCCATCAGATCCACTTGCTGATTATCAATCAGACGCGCGTTGCCCAGCCAGGCGGCCATCAGGATCACCGCGCGCTGGCTCTCCACCGTCAGCGGCTGCAGCGTGCTGGCATCGCAGATCGCCAGCCCGTCAGGACGAAACCCCTTTGAGATAATTTTTGATCCCCGCTCGGCGGCGATGGCGTAGGTGGAAAAACGCTGGCCGTTGGTCACGTTGTAAATATCGATCGCTTCATATTGCAGAATGCCGGCAGCATCCAGGAAATCCTGATCGATCGCGCAGGAGCCTTCATAGTGCAGATCGGCCTGCGTGACTTTGACGCGGTGCAGTTTGCCCTGCAGAACCGCAGCTCAGCGTAATATGGCTGAACGCTACGCAACCTGAACCGGCAGCGCCCGGGCAAGACGTTTCATCTCATTATCGCCCTCAAAATAGGCCACCTTTGGCTGCCAGCTGCGCGCCACTTCATCCTCTACCTGCACGTAAGAGCAGATAATCATGATGTCTCCGGCACAGGCGCAGCGCGCGGCAGCACCGTTTACCATCAGCGGCTTCCGGTACGGCTTCCTCGGCATTAACGATGTGCCGCTGGTGTTTACGCTGTCGGTGCTGTTAGCGTTTATCGTGGTGTTTTATGTGCTGGTGTATACGCTGATCCAGCGCGGTCGCGGCTTACGCACCTGAATGTTATTGAGCGGGATAATAAACAGGGGCGCCGGAAAGGCGCCCCTGATGTTTCCCACTCTGCTGCTGACCGCGGTGCTCTTTTCGCTGGCGGGTCTGCTGAACGCGGTGTTCGCCCGCACGTTTGATGATATCAGCCTGATCCCGACCTTTGTGCTGACGCCGCTGACTTATCTGGGCGGCGTCTTCTATTCGCTGGCGCTGCTGCCGCCGTTCTGGCAGGCAGTCTCGAAGCTGAATCCGGTGGTGTATATGGTCGCCTCCTCTTTTTTCAGCGCAAAATTTCARCGCAATATTGAAGAGCTGCTGGTGGCACCGGTGCCGACCCACATCATCATTGCCGGCTATGTCGGCGGCGGCGTGGCGCGTGGCGTCTGCGTGGGGATCCTGGTGACGGCGGTCTCGCTCTTCTTTGTGCCGTTCCACGTTTTTTCCTGGCCAATGGTTGCCATGTGGAGCAAAGAGATTAACCGGTTTGCCCGCATCTGGATCCAGACGCTGGTCCCGCCGGTGATCACCATGACGCTCTACTTTATTATTTTCGGTAACCTGATTGGTTCACGCATTGGCGACATGCACGGCTTCAGCTATATGCAGTTTATCGTGCCGGGCCTGATTATGATGTCGGTGATCACCAACGCCTATGCTAAGTACCTCGACGCTGGAAGTGGAAGTGATGCGTGAGCAGGGGCTTAACAGCGTATTCAGTCAGCTGAGCGCGCAGGGCGTACAGGTGCTGAGCATGCGTAACAAAGCAAACCGGCTGGAAGAGCTGTTTGTGGGACTGACACAGGGTAAAGCAGGAGGCAGAGCATGACGCATCTTTATTGGGTCGCGTTAAAGAGTATTGATTATCCTCACCACGCACTATCTGGAAGAGGCAGAGATGCTGTGTCGCAATATCGGCATTATTCAGAGCGGCGAACTGGTGGAGAATACCTCCATGAAGGGCCTGCTCTCTAAACTGAAATCGGAAACCTTTATTCTCGATCTCGCCCCGCGCAGCGCGCTGCCGCAGCTGGAGGGCTTTCAGTATCGCCTGGTGGGCCAGCTCGATCTGTGGGGCAAACGCAATGAGCGCGCCCGCATGCTTTCAGGCGGTATGAAGCGCCGCCTCATGATTGCGCGTGCGCTGATGCATGAGCCCAAGCTGCTGATTCTGGATGAGCCGACGGCCGGCGTGGATATTGAGCTGCGCCGCTCAATGTGGGTGTTTCTGAAAGAGCTGAATGCGAAAGGCACCATTAAATCTGGCGGCAGCGTTCGGGTATTTGGTTACGACCTGCAAAAAGATGTGGTCAATGCCAAGCGCCAGCTCGGGCTGGTGCCACAGGAGTTCAACTTTAACCCGTTTGAAACCGTGATGCAGATCGTCGTAAACCAGGCAGGCTATTACGGCGTGGAGCGGGCAGAGGCGAACAAACGTGCGGAGAAGTATCTTATTGATGTCACAACAACAGGATATGGACTCGCAATGACTTATGCACTGGAACTTTCCGGGCTGACCAAGACCTATCCCGGCGGCGTACAGGCGCTGAAAGGTCTCGATCTGAACGTAGAGGCGGGCGACTTTTACGCTCTGCTGGGACCAAACGGGGCCGGTAAATCGACCACCATTGGGATTATCAGCTCGCTGGTTAAAATCTACCTRGGTCATTTTGGCCGTTCCGGGATAGAATCAGCCGCCCGTAAGTGACTGACTTGCGGGCCTGATGCACTTTTCTGCACGATACAGCGCGTCATGCGCTCCCCGCAGGCGCACCACGTCTGATTTCAACACAAATCCTGCTGAATTCGCCGCACGTCTGGCGCGGGCGCACTATCATTTTCATCAGGCTGCGCCTGCGTGAGCCAAAATCGCTGGCCATCTGCACGCTGCTGGATAAACCCGAGCGTCGTGAAGTTGAGGTGCCGGTCGAATATGTGGGCTTTACCATTCCCGATGAGTTTGTCGTGGGCTTTRGCATTGACTACGCGCAGCGCTATCGTCATCTGCCCTATATCGGCAAAGTCACCATGCTGGACGCATAACCGCACGCCGATCTGTGCCGGGAAATTGACGTCCCGCATGAGGTCGACTTTATGACCGCCTCCAGCTACGGCAGCGGCATGTCGTCGTCACGCGACGTCAAAATCCTGAAAGATCTCGATGAAGATATTCGCGGTAAAGATGTGCTGATCGTGGAAGATATCATCGACTCCGGCAACACGCTGAGCAAAGTGCGTGAGATCCTCGCATTGTGATAGACTGCGGAGCTTTCTGAAAACCTTAACCAGGCGAACGCAATGAAACACACCGTTGATGTGATGATCTCCCGGGAGGAGATTGCAACCCGTATTGCCGAGCTGGGCAAACAGATCAGTGAAGCCTACCGCGACAGCGGCAGCGAGATGGTGCTGGTTGGTCTGCTGCGCGGCTCCTTTATGTTTATGCGTAACCGTAATTAAGCATCTGCGTTTCCGGATGCAGCATGCGCCGATCGGAAGGTTCTTTATTGCTGGATGAGKTTGCCATAGCAGCTCCGGCTGAATCAGGATAAAGCGCGTAAACCCTGCTATAGAGTTAATGCCATCGCGGAAAATTTTGCTACGTAATCGTTTGCGTTTTGTGTGCGCCGTTAGCCATCAGGATAGCCAGGCGATCTTCAACGATTTCGCTGTTGGGATGGTTAAAGCGTGAATAGACCAGTCCGCCACTCTGGCCAGCAGGCGGCTGACGGCGACCCGATACATAATCAAAAAAATCTTTGCCCTCTTCGGCACTGTTGAAAACAAAGGTTGAGGTAAGAAACACCGGCGGTTTTACCGCGCCTTCTGACAGCCGCGGATCTTCATCCGTACCCTCGCTGAACCCTACGGCTTTAATTTCCAGATCGTGCAGCGTCTTGCTCAGCAGAGTTTCTGTGCCGCCATACAGCGGCTGTGAATGCAGGATCACCTCGCCCGGCCGCGCAAACGCAAGCAGCGTAGTGGCAATGGCTGACATACCGGAAGAGAAGAGCACCGCGCTCTCAGCGCCCTCATAGAGCTGAAACAGCGGCCCCAGCAGCGTATTATCGCAGGCGATAACCGGACGCGAACCCTGCTGCTGTGCAATGACATCCGCCACCTGCGCAATAAGCCGGATATCCACCAGGCTGTTGGTGGGGTTGGCCGGCGTCTCGATCAGGATCAGGGCGACCCGGCCACGCTGCCACGCCAGCTTCGCCGCCTCATAAACCTTAAGCGCCAGCGTCTCCAGCGAACGGCCAATCATCCAGCTTGAGTGCGGGTCGAGCTGCGTGCCGATCGCGCTGCGCAGCGCGCGCACAGATTTCATCAGCGTCCGGCTGCCCAGCGCGGCGCCGGCGATAAGGTCGGAGTGGCCGCCCACATATTTGGTCAGCGAATAGAGCGAGATATCTGCGCCATGCTGCAGCGGATAGCGGAAAGCCGCAGGTTCATCGCCCTGAATATCAAAGGAGAAGGTCGAGCCGGCGCCGCTGCACTGACGCCGGTACGTTTCTCCGGCCGCACTCTGTGCGTCAAGATAGGGCAGCCAGAACAGCGCCGCGACCTGAGGCCGGTCGCGCAGGAAGGCGGCGACCCGTTCCGCATTTGCGGCGGCTTTCTCCATGCGCTGCGCCTGGCTGATATCCGCAATCAGGTCGTCCGGATGCTCAATCCCGATCGACAGGCGCACCGTCGCGTCGCTGATGCCAATGCGCTGACGTACCGCCAGCGGCACGCCAGAGTGGGTGGTGCTGGCCGGATGGCTGGCGAGCGACTCGGTGCCGCCCAGGCTTACCGCCAGCTTAAACAGCGTCAGCGCGTTGAGATGTCAACGGCTGGCGCAGTGAAGTCTTAGTAAGGTTCGACTATGCTGCCAGCGCGGAGCATGCCTATATGGCACACTGCCATCTGCTGGAGCACGAAGATACCGGCATGATGCTCGGCTTCACGGTCGCGTAGCGGGGCCAGACGACCGCAAGGGCGGCATCTGAGCCGCTCGGCGTCAGCCGCCGTCTGCCGCCTCCGAAGATCAACGGTGAAGCGTTTAACATGCAGAAGCCGATGTTTGCCGTGCCGCTGGGTAAAACCGAGAAGTGGACGATTTCAGGCGAGGGCGATGCGATGCTGCATCCGTTCCATATTCACGGTGCACAGTTCCGTATCCTGTCAGAAAACGGCAAGCCGCCCACCGCGCATCGTGCCGGCTGGAAAGATATGGTTAAACCGCAGCTGGATAAGCAGGGGATGCAGGCGCTGATGGATCGTTATGGCCATCAGGCGATGGGGGGCGCGGCAGACCACGGCGCGGCAGAGACGCACAGCGGACACGATGCCATGCCAATGGAACAGAGCGAACATGGCGCGATGCCGATGGATCACGGTGCGCACGACGCTGCCGCATACGATTTTCACCACGGCAAACAGCCTTTTGATATCGTCACGCTGCCGGTGACGCAGATGGGGATGACGCTGCCGCCGTTTGATCGGCCACTGCCGCTGGTGCAGATCCTGCCGCTGCGCATTATGGCGAGCGGGACGCTGCCGGACACCCTGGTGGATCTGCCGCCGCTGCCTGCCAGTGACGGCGTACAGAACCGCTGGCTGCAGCTGATGATGGACGCCGTGCCGCGCGGCTGGCTGCGGCTGCGGCTGCTTAACGGCTGTAACGCCCGCTCGCTGGAGATCGCCACCAGCGATAAACGACCAGTCTATGTGGTGGGCAGCGATGGCGGACTGCTCGCTGAACCGGTACAGGTGACGTCGCTGTCACTGCTGCCGGGCGAGCGCTTTGAGGTGCTGATCGATACCTCTGACGGGGTGCTGCTGGAGGATGAAGCGTCCGGCAAGCTGCGTCTGCCGATGCAGTGGGGAGCCGATGACGTACCGCTGATTTTCCAGGATAAACAGCTTAACAGCGCCGGCACGCATATCGATTATCAGCTGGATGTGATGCGCGCGGCGGTAGGCTGGTTTGGCGATATGATGCTGACCAACGGCGTGCAGTATCCGCAGCACCTGCCGGAAGCGACCACCGTACACTGGCACGGCCTGGCGATTCCGGGTGACGTGGATGGAGGCCCGCAGGCGATTATCGCGCCCGGTGCCACGCGGCAGGTGAGCTTTACCCCCGATCAGCCGGCGGCGACCTGCTGGTTTCATCCGCATCTGCACGGCAAAACCGGTCATCAGGTGGCGCAGGGATTAGCCGGGCTCGCGGCTACGCGGCCGCTGCTGCCGATCCCTGCGCTGCTTGAGCCAGATGCGCGCGGTCACTACAGCCTTACCGCCATGACAGGCAGCACGCAGTGGCAGGGTAAAGCGGTGCCGACATGGGGCTATAACGGCAGCCTGCTCGGGCCGGTTCTGCGCCTGCAGCGCGAGAAGCGCGTCACGGTCAATATTCATAACCGCCGGATTCCGCTTCTTTTACCCCGGCGACGGGCAGGCTACTATTTTGCTGCCCGGCACTTGACCCTCCCGCAGGGGCAGGGTTTAGGCTGGGTGCCTCATTATCACAAGGATATGCGTATGCAACGTCGCACTTTTCTCAAACTGACCGCGGCGCTCAGCGCGGCAGGCGCACTGCCGCTATGGAGCCGCTCACTGATGAGCGCCTGGTAGCCGCAGTCGTTTTTCAGATAGACAAAGACCGCCGTCAGGTCAGCCAGATCTTCCGCTTCAGACTCGCTCAGCGCAAAACTGCTGGTGGAGAAGCCAAAGAGTCCCGCCAGCAGYAGGATCTTAATGCTTTTTGTCATAATGGTTCTCAGCAAAGGACAATCCATTGACGTTAGCACAGTTACCGTGTACTTAACGTAGGCCAGCAGGCTCAGTGAATCACGCGCCAGCGATTTGCACTTCTTATCGTTATTGATTGCAATGCCACTCAGATCTTTATAGCTCTCTTCGCCCAGCGCTTTCATGTTGTAGCTGCTGTAGTTGCTCAAATCCCAGCGGTTCTGCTGGGCAAAAAACACCAGCGCTTTGCGGATTTGTGCATCCGGACGCTGTGGCTGGATGAAGAAGAGGTGATGATCCGCGCTAACCAGCTGGCACTTGAGGATGAGGGGCTGGAAGAGGGCATGGCCTACTACGATGAAGAGAGTCTCTCATTCTGCGGCGTGGATGACTTTCTGGCGGTGATCGCGGCTTACCGGCAGTTTATAGCGGGCAGATAACCCGCACAGCCCTATGCCGCACCGTGTAACCCAATGGAGTATGAATTTTTACGCGATATCACCGGCCAGGTCAGGGTGCGCATGTCGATGGATCACGAAGCGGTAGGCCACTGGTTTAACGAAGAGGTCCGCGACAACGCCGGGCTGCTGGATGAAGTGGAAGCGGCGGCGCGTGCGGTAAAAGGCACCCATCAGCAGTGGCAGCGTATCGGACATGAGTACCGAAAGCGGACAGCGTGATTTTCCAGACCGCCGTATAACGCGACGGGTAAATCGGGGGGGATGATGCAAATCATCCCCCTTTTTTATGCCTTTTTTACCGGCGGCACTCCCGGCATAATGCGAGCGCGATCCCACTTTATTACGCGCGCTGCGCTCAGAATGCACATAAACGTGCAGTCCGGCGCGCTACTGGTATGATGTCGACCCGTAACTTCCCGAACCGTCTGGGTAACGGCGCCAACGTCTTCCTGGCATCAGCCGAGCTGGCTGCCGTCGCTTCGCTGCTTGGCAAACTGCCAACGCCGGACGAGTATCAGCAGTTTATGGTGCAGGTGGATAAAACGGCCGACGACACCTATCGCTATCTCAACTTTGACCAGCTGGGTCAATATACCGGGCTGCTGGACGCGCATAAGGGCCAGCTGCCGACGCGTCTCTGGGTGGCTCCGCCAACCAAGATGGATGCGGCGCAGCTTACCGAAGAGGGCTACTACAGCGTCTTTGGTAAAAGCGGTGCGCGTATTGAGATCCCGGGCTGTTCGCTCTGCATGGGTAACCAGGCACGCGTGCAGGACGGTGCGACGGTGGTCTCCATGCTGCTGGAAGGCGATGCAGATGCAGAATACGCTGCGGTGATCGAGATCGATCTGGCGGATATCAAAGAGCCGATTCTGTGTGCACCAAACGATCCGGATGATGCGCGCTGGCTCTCTGACGTGCAGGGCGAGAAGATTGACGAAGTGTTTATCGGCTCCTGCATGACCAATATCGGTCACTTCCGCGCGGCCGGTATGCAGGCTTTTGAGCTGTCTGATGCCTCCGCTGAGCGTTCTGCTGCCGGTTGTACCATCAAGCTGGATAARGCGCCGATCATCGAGTACCTGAACTCCAACATCGTCCTGCTGAAGTGGATGATCTCGGAAGGCTACGGCGATCGCCGTACGCTGGAGCGCCGCGTTGAGGGCATGGAGAAATGGCTGGCCGATCCGCTGCCGCTCGATATGCCGGAATCGGTGCTGGTGCGCTTTAAGGGCACCATGCAGCCGGGCATTACGCTGCGCGATCTGGTACACGCTATCCCGCTGTACGCGATTAAGCAGGGCCTGCTGACGGTAGAGAAGAAGGGCAAGAAAAACATCTTCTCCGGCCGTATTCTGGAGATCGAAGGTCTGCCGGATCTGAAAGTTGATACGCTGCCGGATTTCATCATGAACCGCGGTGGCGTCTCGCTGCGTCCGGGCGATGGTATTATTCACAGCTGGCTGAACCGTATGCTGCTGCCGGATACCGTTGGCACCGGCGGTGACTCACACACCCGCTTCCCGATTGGCATCTCTTTCCCGGCGGGTTCCGGCCTGGTGGCGTTTGCCGCTGCGACTGGCGTGATCTGTGGCGTTGAGGGTATTCGTCCGGGCGCGTACTGCGAGCCGAAGATGACCTCTGTGGGTTCACAGGATACCACCGGTCCGATGACGCGCGATGAGCTGAAAGACCTGGCGTGCCTCGGCTTCTCCGCCGATCTGGTGATGCAATCCTTCTGCCACACCGCGGCCTATCCGAAGCCGGTTGATGTGACCACGCACCGAACCTTTGAACTGAAAACCGATGTGCTGCTGGATGAAGTCCGCGCCGGCGGCCGTATTCCGCTGATTATCGGTCGCGGCCTGACGACGAAAGCACGCGAGTCACTCGGCCTGCCGGCAAGCGACGTCTTTGTGCAGGCGAAAGATATCGCCACCAGCACGCGCGGCTACTCGCTGGCGCAGAAGATGGTGGGCCGCGGTATCCCGTACGTGCCGAACAAAAAGGGCGGCGGTCTGTGCCTCGGCGGTAAAATTGCCCCGATTTTCTTCAACACCATGGAAGATGCCGGCGCGTTGCCGATCGAACTGGATGTTGAGCGCCTGAACATGGGCGATGTGATTGACGTTTACCCGTATAAAGGCGAAGTCCGCAGTCACGAAACCAATGAACTGCTGGTTCCACTGCATGCGCTGGCGATGCTGAAAAACCCGCGTGATGGTATTGAGCCAGACGAGGCGGGCAACATTGGCCCGATCAAACAGATTCAGGCGCTGCAGCAGAAAGGCTTCCCGCTGACGTATGTCGGCGACGTCGTCGGTACCGGCTCATCACGTAAATCCGCCACCAACTCGGTGCTGTGGTTTATGGGTGAAGACTTCTACGATGTGGAAGAGAAAGCCAAAGCGGGTAACGCCCACGCAAAAAAAATCCTGCAATCCTGGGCTGATGCCGAGTGGTTCCTGAAGCGTCCTAAGCTGGCTGAAAAAATCACCACCACCGTGTTCAAAGTGACCGGCGAAACCAACACCGACGACCTCTCTCCGGCGCCGGATGCGTGGTCGCGCCCGGATATTGTTAAAGCCGGTTTCCTGGCTGCTGTCGCAACGGGCGAAGCCCACTCTCCTCTGGTTACGCGCGAGAAAGCTGTTGAACTGCTGGGCACCATGCAGGGTGGCTATAACATCCACGCGCTGATTGAAGCACTCGACGACGAAGCGCTGGCACCGATTGCCGCTGAAGCGCTGTCCCATACGCTGCTGATGTTCGACATCGAGGAGAACGTCGTGCTAGAAGAATACCGTAAGCACGTTGCCGAGCGTGCTGCCCAGGGAATCGTACCTAAGCCGTTAGATGCTTCCCAGATGGCCGCGCTGGTTGAACTGCTGAAAAGCCCGCCTGCGGGTGAAGAAGAATTTCTGGTTGACCTGCTGGTTAACCGCGTCCCGCCAGGCGTTGATGAAGCCGCCTCCTGCCGCATATCTGCCGCTTTTTTTTCCGTCTGCAGGGGAATACCCGGACAGTTATGCCGGAAATTGGCTGGATGTTGCTTTTTTGTAAACAGATTAACAATCAGGCGAAATCCTGCTATGCTGGCCGACGCAGAACCGGGCACCTCACCCTACTGTTTAACAGCATCAAGGTGTACCGGAAAGCTATACAATGAGAGCAGTTGGCCTTGCCGCTGAAATCTTTGAGGGCAGCATCACCGATCTGCCAAACGCGAAAGCGAAGAAGAAATAAGTTTCACTTCTGCGATCAACGGCTCCTGCGGGGGCCGTTTTTTTTTGCTGTTACAGCCGCAGGCATAACTAAAGGTTAGCCAGATCATTTTCTGCCACGCTGAAAGTTATGATCTGAAAACCGAGCCGTGCTATCGCTTCTGACTGCGCTGACGGCATGACCAAGCTGATCTTTGACAAAGAGACGCATCGCGTTATCGGCGGTGCTGTAGTCGGCACCAACGGCGGCGAGCTGCTGGGTGAAATCGGTCTGGCGATCGAAATGGGTTGTGATGCCGAAGATATCGCGCTCACCATCCATGCGCACCCGACGCTGCATGAACTGCTGGCGCACAAAGGCGTGCACGAAGGCCACGTTGCCGCTGAGGTCATCTCTGGTCTGAAGCACTACTTCGATCCGAAAGTGATCCCATCCATCGCCTACACCGAGCCGGAAGTTGCATGGGTAGGTCTGACTGAGAAAGAAGCCAAAGAGAAGGGCATCAGCTACGAAGTCTCCACCTTCCCATGGGCGGCCTCATAAGGTAAAAAAGCGCCTGCTGAGGCGCAGCGCTATGACGCGGTGCTGGTCGCCATTGGCCGCGTGCCAAACGGTAAAGGCCTCGACGCCGGTAAAGCGGGCGTGGAAGTGGACGAGCGCGGCTTTATCCGTGTCGATAAGCAGATGCGTACCAATGTGCCGCACATCTACGCTATCGGTGATATCGTGGGTCAGCCTCGTCTGGAGATGGCGACAGTTTACCATGCGCTGGGTTCAGAGATTGACGTGGTTGAGATGTTTGACCAGGTGATCCCGGCAGCGGATAAAGACGTGGTTAAAGTCTTTACCAAGCGTATCAGTAAGAAATTCAATCTGATGCTGGAAACCAAAGTCACCGCGGTTGACGCGAAAGATGACGGTATCTATGTGTCGATGCGTGCCAACACCCTGGTGGTTGAAGGTGAGGGTGGCGCAACCACCATCAACTTCGATAACGCAATCATCGCCGCAGGCTCACGCCCTATCGAGCTGCCGTTTATCCCGCATCACGATCCGCGCGTCTGGGACTCTACGTCAGCGCTGGAGCTGCGTGAAGTGCCGAAGCGTCTGCTGGTCATGGGCGGCGGCATCATCCCGCTGCTGCACGTCGCGAAAGTGATTGAAGAAGCGAAAGCGCTGGAAGAGCACGGCATCGTGTTTGGTCAGCCGCAGACAGACATTAACAAGATCCGCACCTGGAAAGAGAAGGTGATCAACCAGCTGACCGGCGGTCTGGCCGGAATGGCGAAAGGCCGTAAGGTCAAAGTCGTAAACGGTCTGGGTAAATTCACCCCGCTCTGACCGCCGGCAATCTAACAAGAGGTCATGATGAGTACAGAGATTAAAACTCAAGTCGTGGTACTTGGGGSAGGTCCTGCAGGTTACTCTGCAGCCTTCCGTTGCGCTGACTTAGGTCTGGAGACCGTTCTGGTTGAGCGCTACAACACCCTCGGTGGTGTTTGTCTGAACGTAGGCTGTATCCCGTCAAAAAGCGCGTTTCATCACCATCATCAACAATATGCTGTCTGATATTCGCCGTCTGGTGATGTGAAGTTAATCAAGGCCGGCAAATGCCGGCCTTGTTGTAAGCATTCAGTTGTTACCGCGGTTGGCAGTTTATTAACAATTCTGTAAACTCTCGCGGTGAAATGTCCCGGTGGCGACAGGGTAGCATGAGCCTGGGAAAGGAGGCTGTTTCACCATCTCCAGCCTTGGCGGCCTTGGCACGACGCACTTCGCGCCTATCGTCAACGCGCCGGAAGTGGCGATCCTTGGCGTCTCCAAATCGGCCATGGAGCCGGTCTGGAACGGTAAAGAGTTTGCACCGCGTCTGATGATGCCGATCTCGCTCTCGTTTGACCACCGCGTGATCGACGGTGCTGATGGGTCGCTGTCTGAAGATGGTCAGAAACTGACGCTGAAGAAATACATCAACATCGGCGTGGCGGTTGATACGCCAAATGGTCTGGTGGTTCCGGTGTTCAAGGATGTTAATAAGAAAGGCATCACTGAACTCTCGCGTGAGCTGATGGCAACCTCGAAGAAAGCGCGCGATGGCAAACTGACCGCCAGCGATATGCAGGGGGCTAACCTGAGCCGTAACTGGGTCATGATCCCGCACGTTACGCACTTCGATAAAACCGATATCACCGATCTGGAAGCGTTCCGCAAGCAGCAGAACGCGGAAGCCGAGAAACGCAAGCTGGATGTGAAGTTCACCCCGGTGGTGTTCATCATGAAAGCGGTTGCGGCGGCCCTGGAGCAGATGCCGCGTTTCAACAGAGGCACCGGGCGTAAGGGCCGCATCCTGAAAGAGGATGTGCAGACTTACGTGAAAGAGGCGGTGAAACGCGCTGAGGCTGCGCCAGCTGCTGCTGCAGGCGGCGGTCTGCCAGGCATGCTGCCATGGCCGAAGGTAGACTTCAGCAAGTTTGGTGAAGTGGAAGAAGTGGAGCTGGGCCGTATCCAGAAAATCTCTGGTGCACCATCGCCAGCACCGGCAGCCAAACCGGAAGCGGTCGCCGCGCCGGCGAAAGCGGAGGCTAAACCCGCTGCAGCACCTGCGCCGGCTAAAGCGGAAGCGAAAAGTGAGTTCGCTGAGAATGACGCCTATGTGCACGCCACGCCGGTGATCCGTCGTCTGGCGCGCGAGTTTGGCGTTAACCTGGCGAAGGTGAAGGAAGTTGAAGTGACCGAGGTACTGGTGAAAGCGGGCGATAAAGTCACCGCTGAGCAGTCGCTGATTGTGGTTGAAGGCGATAAAGCCTCTATGGAAGTGCCGGCGCCGTTTGCCGGTACGGTAAAAGAGCTGAAAGTGGCCACCGGTGACAAAGTCAGTACCGGCTCACTGATCATGATCTTTGAAGTGGAAGGCGGACCGTTTGCTGGCGTAGTGAAAGAGATCAAAATCGCTACCGGCGATAAAGTGAACACCGGTTCACTGATTATGATCTTTGACGCAGAAGGCGACGCACCGGCTGCCGACGCGAAACCGCAGATGAAAGAAGAGGCGACCTCCGCCCCGGCTGCAGCTGCAGGCGCGAAAGAGGTAAACGTACCGGATATCGGCGGTGACGCCGAAGAGAAAAAAGCAGAAGCCGCGCCGGCTCCTGCTGCTGCAACGGCAACCGCCAGCAAAGAGGTTAACGTACCGGATATCGGTGGTGATGAAGTCGAAGTCACAGAGATCCTGGTTAAAGTGGGCGACAAGGTTGAAGCTGAGCAGTCGCTGATCACCGTTGAAGGCGACAAAGCTTCAATGGAAGTGCCTGCAATTTTGGTGAAGGTGGGCGACAGCGTTGAAGCTGAGCAGTCGCTGATCTCTGTGGAAGGCGATAAAGCCTCGATGGAAGTGCCTTCGCCGCAGGCGGGCGTGGTTAAAGAGATCAAAATCGCCGTCGGTGACAAAGTGAATACCGGCTCGCTGATTATGGTGTTTGACGCTGAAAGTGCGGCAGAAGCTGCACCGGCTCGTCATATGTGGTAGTGGCTGCGCTGGGTGAGCTGGCTAAACGCGGTGAAATCGAGAAGCAGGTGGTAGCGGACGCTATCGCTAAATTCGATATCGACGCTGATAAAGTTAACCCGCGTCTGGCTTAAGAGGTAAAGAGTAATGGCTATCGAAATTAACGTACCGGATATCGGGTCAGACGAAGTTGAAGTCACCGACCGACTGAAACGCCACGCGTGCCTTACATCGCTCAGGTGATGAACGATGCGCCGGCCGTAGCGTCAACCGACTACATGAAGCTGTTCGCAGAACAGGTCCGCAGCTACGTGCCAGCCAGCGACTACCGCGTGCTGGGTACCGATGGCTTCGGTCGTTCTGACAGCCGTGAAAATCTGCGTCATCACTTCGAAGTGGATGTCTACAAGCTGGAAGAAGTCGAAGGCAAGAAAGGCAAAGTGCAGCTGCTGGGCTCAGGCTCTATTCTGCGCCACGTGCGCGAAGCGGCACAGATTCTGGCGAAAGAGTACGGTATCGGCTCTGATGTCTACAGCGTAACCTCGTTCACCGAGCTGGCGCGAGATGGTCAGGATTGCGAACGCTGGAACATGCTGCATTTTCAGTCGCTGACCATCCCTAACTGCATCTCCTACGATCCTTCCTACGCGTATGAAGTGGCGGTGATCATGCAGGATGGCCTGGTGCGTATGTATGGTGAAGCGCAGGAAAACATCTATTACTACATCACCACGCTGAACGAAAACTACCATATGCCGGCGATGCCGCAGGGTGCGGAAGAGGGTATCCGTAAGGGTTCGGCGACCTCTTACAGCACCAACAACCTGCCGATGATCCCGTTCTACATCTACTACTCCATGTTTGGCTTCCAGCGCATTGGCGATCTGATGTGGCTGGCGGGCGATCAGCAGGCGCGTGGCTTCCTGGTTGGCGGTACGTCGGGCCGTACGACGCTGAACGGCGAAGGTCTGCAGCATGAAGATGGCCACAGCCATCTGGTGCCAATCCTCGCGGATGAAGCACGTACTTTTGGTATGGAAGGCCTGTTCCGTCAGATCGGTATCTACAGCCCGAACGGCCAGCAGTATACGCCGCAGGACCGCGAGCAGGTTGCTTACTATAAAGAAGATGAGAAAGGCCAGATTCTGCAGGAAGGGATCAACGAGCTGGGCGCAGGTTCATCCTGGCTGGCAGACTACCTGCACGGCCAGCGTGAGAAGCTGGGTGGCTATCTGCCAACCCGTCAGGCGGAGTTCACTGAGAAGCTGGAAATGCCGACGCTGGAAGAGTTCAAACCTCTGCTGGAAGAGCAGAGCAAAGAGATCTCTACCACGATCGCTTTCGTGCGCGCGCTGAACGTGATGCTGAAGAACAAGTCGATCAAAGATCGTTCAACGCTGATTCTGGCTCATACCATTAAAGGTTATGGTATGGGTGATACCGCGGAAGGCAAAAATATCGCCCACCAGGTCAAGAAGATGAACATGGATGGCGTACGCTACATCCGCGATCGCTTCAATGTGCCAGTGGCTGATGAGAAAATCGAAGAGCTGCCTTACGTCACCTTTGAAAAAGGCTCAGAAGAGTACGCCGTTGACGGCGACTATCAGACCTTTAAATCACGCGACGGCGCCTATGTGCGCGAGCACTTCTTCGGTAAATACCCGGAGACCGCTGCGCTGGTGAAAGACTGGTCCGACGAAGAGATTTTCGCACTGAACCGCGGCGGCCACGATCCGAAGAAAATCTATGCTGCCCTGAAAAAGGCGCAGGAGACCAAAGGTCAG
>PEFU01000003.1:384506-472754 GCA_002939445.1 Pantoea sp. BRM17
GTCAGCCATGATCAGTGCCTGCGGCGCGCCACGGCGCACGGCGGCGGTATGATAGGCGATATCAGCCACCGTCACCGGCAGCGTGGAATCATGCCCCTGCACCGTCATACCCAGCGAATCGCCAATCAGCATCACCTGAATGCCTTCATCGGCAAACAGGCGGGCAAAGCTGAAATCATAAGCGGTAAGAGTGGCAAAGCGGCGCCCGCTGGCTTTCAGCTGGCGCAGATGAGAGATAGTGGTTGGTTTCATCGCAATCTCCGGCGTTTCTGATGCGCGCAGTGTACTGGATTGCTTGCAGGGGGGATATGACCGGCAGGAAATTATCGCGTGTCAGACGGACCAGAGGGTGATTTCGCTGCAGTCCAGCGTGGCGAGCACGCCGCTCAGCGGACGGCCATCGGGCAGGCGCAGACCCGGCGCAATCTCCAGCAGCGGCAGCAGCATAAATGCCCGGTTGTGCATATCATAGTGCGGTACGGTTAAACGCGGCGTATGGATCACCTGATTGCCAAACAGCATGATATCGATATCGAGCGTACGCGGCCCCCAGCGCTCAGCTTTGCGCACGCGGCCATGTTCCAGCTCAATATGCTGGGTGTGATCCAGCAGCGTCTCMGGCAGCAGCGCTGTATCAAGCGCCACTACCGCGTTCAGGTAGTCGGGCTGATCCGCCGGACCATAGGGCGGCGTGCGATAGAACGATGAGGTCGCCACGCGGGAGGTCTCCGGCAGCGTATCGAGCGCCGCAAGCGCTGCATCAATCTGATGCAGCGGATCGGCAAGATTACTGCCCAGGGCGAGATAGACGCGATTCATGATGCGTTGCTGCTGCTGCCCTGTTCGCGACGCGGACCGGTGGAGCGGCGGCGCGGACGGCGCGGTTTACGGCGCGGCTGCGGATCGTCCCCCAGCGTGTTCAGCATGGTTTTCTGCTGGACCGGAACGGCGGCCTGGAATTCACCCCACCACTGGCTGAGACGCTGCAGTTCCGGATTCTTTTCTACTTCAGCACGCAGCGCCAGCAGGTCGTAAGCGGCGCGGAATTTCGGATGCTCCATCAGCTTCCATGCGCGTTTGCCGTGGCGACGCGACATACGCAGCTGCAGCTGCCAGATATCGCGGACCAGGGTGGTAATGCGTTTCGGGATCGCCAGCGCGCGGCACGCCTCGTCCAGCGTATCATTCATGGAGAGTGCAAACGCGTCATAGTAGGTCAGGCCGCTCTCCTGAGCGATACGCTCAGCGGATTCCAGCTGCGGATACCAGAACATTGCGGCAAACAGAAACGCCGGATTGACACGCAAATCGTTGTGCAGCCGGGTATCGGTGTTTTTCAGCACCTGCGCCAGCATGCGTTCCATCATGCTGTCGCCTTGCTCGGTAAAGTGGCGCGCCAGGGTCGGGAACAGCGGCTGGAAGAGCTGATATTCACACAGCATCTGCCAGGTGCGGTAGCCATAGCCAGCCTGCAGCAGCTTCAGCGCCTCTTCAAACAGGCGGGCGGGCGGAACGTCATTCAGCAGCGTCGCCAGGCGCGGGATCGGCTCGGCGGTTTCCGGCGCAATCTGCATATTGAGTTTGGCGGCAAAGCGCACCACGCGCAGCATGCGTACCGGATCTTCACGGTAGCGCGTCTCCGGATCGCCAATCAGGCGTACCACGCCCTCCTGCAGATCCTGCAGGCCACCCACATAGTCGCGGACCGTGAAGTCTGCCACGCTGTAGTAGAGGCTGTTGATGGTGAGATCGCGGCGCTGCGCATCATCTTCGATGCTGCCAAAAATATTGTCGCGCAGCAGCATGCCGTTCTGGCCGCGCTGCGAGCTGTTGCGATCGTCTTCGCTCTCTTCCTGATGGTGGCCGCGGAAAGTCGCCACCTCGATCACTTCCGGCCCAAACATCACGTGCGCCAGACGGAAACGGCGGCCAACCAGACGGCAGTTGCGGAACAGTTTGCGCATCTGCTCAGGCGTGGCATTGGTCGTCACGTCGAAATCTTTCGGCTTTTTGCCCAGTAGCAGGTCGCGTACGCCGCCGCCGACCAGGTAAGCTTCAAAGCCTGCTTTATTCAGGCGATAGAGCACCTTAAGGGCGTTTTCGCTGATATCTTTGCGTGAGATGTTATGGTTTTCCCGGGGAATGATGGTCATCTGGTTTTCAGCTTCCACCTCTTCAGGCACCTCCTCGTCACGCTTGAGGACTCTCCGGCAAAAATTAGCGACTCGGGTAAAAATGGGACACCTCGACAGTGACAAAAAATGGGTGGTAATAAAATCAGCGGCTAATCATAGCCTGTTGCGAACCATTTAGGAATGGCGTTGTCATTTCATCCGGCTTTAGCGCGTCATGTAACGGGATCTGCGCCGGCGCCCAGCGCGTAATGGCCTGGCTCAGCAGCAACGCCAGCGGGCTATCCTGCCAGCCTTCTTCTGCCGGCTGTCCGAGAAAGCGCAGCGCCTGCACCAGCAGCGGACGCGGATCGCCAGCGGGCAGGGCAGGGGCGTGATTCTGCTTGGAGAGTTTATTGCCGTCAGCGGCGATCGCCAGCGGCAGATGCAGGTATGCCGGCGGCGTCCAGCCAAACTGCTGATAGAGCGCGATCTGACGCACCGTCGGGGCGATTAAATCCGCGCCGCGCACAATTTCGGTAACGCCCTGGTCATGATCGTCGACCACCACCGCCAGGTTATAGGCGAACAGCCCGTCCCGGCGATGGATAATAAAATCCTCTTCCGCCAGCTGAGGATCCGCCAGCAGCTCCCCGCGCAGCCGATCGGTAAAATGCCGGACCGGCGCGTGCTGGCGCAGGCGCAGCGCCGCGTTATCCGGCGGGAGCCGGCGATCGCGACAGTAACCATCGTAATACCCACCCAGCTGCTGAATACGCCGGCGACTGCAGGTGCAGAAATAGCTCTGGCGATGCGTGCGCAACCAGGCCAGCGCCGCCCGATACGCATCATGCCGCTGTGACTGCCACATCACTTCACCATCCCACTCCAGCCCGTAATGCTCCAGCTGCTGCAGAATGCGCGTGGCAGCACCCGGTACTTCACGTGGCGGATCGATATCTTCAATACGCACCAGCCAGCGGCCCTGCTGCGCACGCGCGCTGAGATAACTGCCGAGTGCAGCAATCAGGGAACCAAAATGAAGATCGCCGGAGGGCGAAGGGGCGAAGCGACCAATACAGGAGGACATAGCAGAGGGTGTCACTGGAAGATACACCGCACGGCGGGGAAAGATTGATTTTCCCTGCTGTGCGGTGAGAACAGGCGGATGGACATCAGCCAGCCATCTGCTTCTCGCGGATCTCAGCCAGCGTTTTGCAGTCAATGCAAAGATCGGCAGTCGGACGCGCTTCCAGACGGCGGATACCGATTTCAACACCGCAGGATTCACAGTAGCCGAAGTCGTCATCTTCCACTTTTTTCAGCGTCTTCTCGATCTTCTTAATCAGCTTACGCTCGCGATCGCGGTTACGCAGTTCCAGGCTGAACTCCTCTTCCTGCGCTGCTCGGTCAACCGGATCGGGGAAGTTAGCAGCTTCGTCCTGCATGTGTGACACAGTACGGTCTACTTCATCCCTGAGTTGGTTGCGCCAGGCTTCCAGAATCTTACGGAAGTGGCCTAACTGGGCGTCGTTCATATACTCTTCGCCCGGTTTCTCCTGATACGGCTCCACACCTGCGATGGCGAGGATACTCAGGGACGATGTTTTACGGTTTTGCCCTTCTTGCATGTTGTTTCTCCTGGATAACACGCACTACCCGTTGCGATTCAGACTGCCCGGCAGGATTGCTGCACGGCTGGCCTGTCTGCTCTGGGTTTATCGATTCCCATCAGGGAAAAAAACAGGCCGCTATAAATAGCAGAAGCAATCAAGGTTGGCAATTATTCCTGAACACACCTTGACAAGCCTGTGAGTAAAAGCGTATTTAGCGCGCCTCCGGCTCCATCCTGACACAGTTTATCGCCACTATTATGACAGCTCAGCGCAGGCTGCCACCGGCAGCGGTCGGGAGAGCTGCATCTGCTCAGGAGAAAGCGTGGCCTGATACGCAAACACTTCTACGCCACGGCGCTGTGCCTGTACCAGTAGTTCTGCGTAGTGCGCGTCGATATGGCGCGCCGGGGAAACGTCCTCAATCCCCGTGTGCAGAACAGCAAACAACAAAACGGCCCGATGACCTTCTGCCGCGATTGCACTGAGTTCGCGCAGATGCTTCTGTCCGCGGACCGTCACCGCATCCGGAAAGTAGCCTTTACCATTCTGTAAAAGGGTGACGGATTTGACTTCAATATAGCAGTTTGATCTGCCCTCTGCCTGCAGAAGGAAATCAATTCGGCTTTTTTCCGTGCCATATTTCACTTCGCTGCGGCAGTGGGTGTAACCGGATAATTCCGGAATATGCTGCTGCTGCAGCGCCTCCTGCACCAGCTGGTTAGCGCGCAGCGTATTAACGCAGATCCAGTGGCCCGACTGCGTCTCTGTCAGCTCCCAGCTGTGCGGATATTTGCGCGTCGTGCTGGCTGACGTGGAGTACCACACCGTGTCGCCGGGCGTGGCGCAGCCGGTCATGGCGCCGGTGTTGGCGCAGTGGATGGTCAGCAGGTCGCCCTCAGGCGTCACGATGTCAGCCAGAAAGCGCTTGTAGCGCGCCACCAGACGAGCCGGCTTAAGCGGCAGAGTAAACTGCATGGTGGATCCTCAGGCTGAAGTGAGCGGCCAGCGCGCCACGGTTTTGTAGCGCGTACGGCCGCGGGAAAAGAGCGATGAACAGAGCGCAAACCGGGTCGCTTCCATCTGCCAGTGAAACCCGCGCGGCGGCAGCACAATGCGCTGTGTGGCGTGGCGCAGCAGGGTAACGTGCGGATGAAAAGGCTGTGCGCTCTGCGCGCAGCCGTGTCGTGCCGCCTGAGCGCGCAGCAGCGACGCCAACTGCAGCAGTCCGCGCGGCGCGCGGCGGCAGCCGAGCCATACTACGCCGGGGCGTGGCCAGTGTCCGGCATCATCCAGGTCAAGCGTAAAAGCGGGCTGGGTAATACGCGCGGCGAGCTGTTGCAGGCTCTCCTGCGTCTCGCGGTTCACCTCACCCAGAAACGCCAGCGTCAGATGCAGGTTGGCCGCTGCAACCGGCGTACCGGCCTCAGCGGCAAAATTATCCGCCCGCCACTGCACCAGCTGCTGCTGAAGCGGAGCAGGCAGTTCAAGAGCAAAAAACAGGCGTTGCGTGGTCATAAGCGTGCTCCGGTAATCTGCGCCGGGTGGTGTACAATGCGCGCCATATTAGCACAGGCAGAGCAGGAGAAGAGCGTGAGTGAATTACCGGTCAGCGAGGTATTGCCTGCGCTGCTGACGGCGCTGGAGCGTTCGCCCCAGGTGCTGCTGGCGGCCCCTACCGGCGCAGGAAAATCGACCTGGCTGCCGCTGCAGCTGCTGCAGCAGGCGTCGCTGCCGGGGCGTATTATTATGCTGGAACCGCGTCGTCTGGCGGCGCGCAATGTGGCCCAGCGGCTGGCGGAGCAGCTTGGCGAGCAGCCGGGCGACACCGTGGGTTACCGGCTGCGCGGTGAGAGCTGCGTCGGTGCGCATACCCGACTCGAAGTGGTCACCGAGGGGATCCTGACGCGCATGCTGCAGCGCGATCCCATGCTGGAGGACGTAGCGCTGGTGATCCTTGATGAGTTTCATGAGCGCAGCCTGCAGGCCGATCTGGCGCTGGCGCTGCTACTGGATGTGCAGCAGGGGCTGCGCGATGACCTGAAGCTGCTGCTGATGTCCGCCACGCTGGATAATCAGCGTCTGCAGGCGCTGCTGCCCGCTGCGCCTGCCATTGTATCGGCCGGACGCAGCTATCCGGTGGCGCGCCGCTATGCCACCCTCAATCCGCAGACGCGTTTTGAGGAGGCGGTGGCGCGCGAGGTCGCCCAGCTGCTGCGCGAGGAGCACGGCTCGCTGCTGCTGTTTCTGCCGGGCGTGGCGGAGATTGAGCGTGTCAGGCGGGAGCTGAGCGCACGGGTGGGGGACGATATCGATCTGGCTCCGCTCTACGGTGCGCTGCCGCTGGAGGCGCAGCGGCGCGCCATTCTGCCGGCCGCCGCCGGCCGCCGGAAGGTCGTGCTCGCTACGAACATTGCGGAGAGCAGCCTGACCATCGAGGGGATCCGTCTGGTGGTCGATAGCGCGCTGGAGCGGGTCGCGCAGTTTGATGCCCGCAGCGGCGTCACCCGGCTGCAAACGCAGCGTATCAGTCAGGCATCCATGACGCAGCGCGCCGGGCGCGCCGGCCGGCTTGAGCCGGGTATCTGCCTGCATCTGCTGGCACAGGAGCAGGCGCTGCGCGCGCCGGCGCAGAGTGATGCAGAGATCTTAAGCAGCGATCTCGCCGGTCTGCGGCTGGAGCTGCTGCAGTGGGGCTGTAGCACGGCAGCGCAGCTGCAGTGGCTTGACCTGCCGCCGGCCCGCAACCTGCAGGCGGCGGACGCGCTGCTGCACCAGCTGGGCGCGCTGGACAGCGCCGGACGGCTTAACGCCACCGGCCGGAAAATGGCGCGGCTCGGCAGCGATCCGCGTCTTGCGGCCATACTCTGCGCGGCGGGGGAGGAGAGCGATGCCATTGCCAGCGCGGCGCTGCTGGTGGCCACTCTCGAAGATCCGCCGCGCGGCGGCAGCGTCGATTTGCGTGACGCGCTGAACCATCCCCAGCCGCAGTGGCAGCGGCGGGCGCGGCAGTGGCAGCAGCGTCTGCACGCCAGCGGTGGACGGGTGGATGCCGATCGCATTCCGCTGCTGCTGGCGGCGGGTTTTGCCGACCGCATTGCGCAGCGGCGCGGCGAGAGCGCACGCTACCAGTTGGCAAACGGTCTCGGCGCCATGCTGGATGAGGATCACGGCCTTAGTCGCTATCCCGCCCTGATTGCGCCCGCGCTGCTGCAGGGGGCGGGCGCGGCGGACGCACGCATGCTGCTGGCGCTGCCGGTGGACCTGACGGCGCTGCGGGCAGCGCTGCCGCAGCTCATTACCCGCCGGGTTGACGTGGAATGGGATGAGGAGAGAGGCACGCTGCGCGCCTGGAAACGCGAACTGCTGGGCGAGCTGGTGCTCAGCGCGCAGCCTCAGGCGCGGCCAGACGCTGAGATTCTGCATCCTGCCATGCTGCGCTGGATACGCGAAAAGGGATTGTCGGTGCTGGGCTGGACGCCGGAAGCGGAGCAGCTGCGCCTGCGCCTGCAGTGCGCGACGCAGTGGTTGCCGGAAGAGGGGTGGCCGCCGCTGGACGATACGGCATTGCTTGATACACTGGAAAGCTGGTTACTGCCTGAGATGACGGGCGTGCGCGATCTGAAAGGGCTGCAGGGCATTAACCTCAGCCGGGCATTATTACATTTGCTGACATGGTCGCAACGTCAGCGGCTGGATAGTGCGCTGCCAACTCACTACACTGTGCCGACCGGAAGCCGCCTGCCCATCCGCTATCACGCAGAGAATCCGCCCGCGCTGGCCGTTCGCCTGCAGGAGATGTTTGGCGAGGCGCAGAATCCGGCTATCGCTGAGGGCCGCGTGCCGCTGGTGCTGGAGCTGCTGTCACCGGCGCATCGTCCGCTGCAGATCACCCGCGATCTGGCGGCGTTCTGGCGCGGCGCGTACCCCGAGGTGCAGAAAGAGATGAAAGGGCGCTACCCCAAACATCCATGGCCGGACGATCCGGCCAGCGCCCTGCCAACAAGGCGCACCAAAAAGTTTTCCCCGTAACCCTGTGGATCGAATTCAGAGGGTTCTGCCATGCGCCGCGGGAGAAAGCAGTTAGAGTAACGGCCGCAGCTACCGCTATGCCTGGAGAGAAGAGAGTATGTCTGGGAACGATCGCGAACCTATTGGGCGCAAAGGAAAAGCGCCAAAGCCGCCGCGCACTACCGCGCGGCGCGGGCACCGCAAAGAGCCTGATGGCCACATCGGGCAAACTGATATTGATGAAGATTATGAGGAGAGCGCTCCGGTGCCACCGAAAAGTAAAGGAAGGGGTAAAGGCCCGCAGCGCGGCAAGCGCCGCTGGTTAGGCTGGCTCATTAAGCTCTTCCTCGTTGTTGTTGTTGTGATGGCGGCCTGGGGCGTCTATCTCGACTCTGAGATCCGCAGCCGTATTGATGGTAAAGTCTGGCAGCTGCCTGCCGCCGTCTACGGGCGCATGGTCAGCCTTGAGCCTGGCATGGCCTATGATAAGAAAGAGATGATTGCGCTGCTGGAAGGTACGCAGTATCGCGAAGTGTCGCGCATTACGCGTCCGGGCGAGTTCAGCGTCAAGGGCAATACCATCGATCTGCTGCGCCGGCCGTTTGATTTTCCTGACAGCAAAGAGGGACAGATCAACGCGCGTCTGACCTTCAGCAACGATGAGCTCTKCGGTATTAAAAATCTCGATACCGGGCGCGACTTCGGTTTCTTCCGTCTCGATCCGCGCCTGATCACCATGCTGCAGTCGCCTAACGGCGAACAGCGTCTGTTTGTGCCGCGTGCCGGCTTCCCGGATCTGCTGGTCGATACGCTGATCGCGACCGAAGATCGTCACTTCTATGAGCATGACGGGATCAGCCCTTACTCGATCGGCCGTGCATTTCTGGCCAACATCACCGCCGGAAAAGCGGTACAGGGCGGCAGTACGCTGACGCAGCAGCTGGTTAAAAACCTGTTCCTGACCAATGAGCGCTCACTATGGCGTAAAGCGCGTGAAGCCTATATGGCGGTGATCATGGATGCGCGTTACAGCAAAGATCGCATCCTTGAGCTCTACCTCAATGAGGTCTATCTCGGTCAGGCCGGTAACGATCAGATCCGCGGCTTCCCGCTGGCCAGCCTCTACTATTTCGGGCGTCCGGTTGATGAGCTCAGCCTCGATCAGCAGGCGATGCTGGTCGGAATGGTAAAAGGCGCCTCGCTCTACAACCCGTGGCGGAATCCAAAGCTGGCGCTGGAGCGACGTAATCTGGTGCTGCGTCTGCTGCAGCAGCAGCAGGTGATTGACCAGGAGCTGTATGACATGCTCTCGGCGCGTCCGCTGGGCGTACAGCCAAAAGGCGGCGTGATCACCCCGCAGCCCGCCTTTATGCAGATGGTGCGTAATGAGCTGCAGGCGAAGCTGGGCGACAAGGTAAAAGATCTCTCGGGCGTGAAAATTTTCACCACGCTCGATCCGGTTTCACAGGACGCGGCTGAAAAGGCGGTAGAAGAGGGGATCCCCACGCTGAAGAAACAGCGCGGGCTGAAAGATCTGGAAACCGCCATGGTGGTGGTAGACCGCTTCAGCGGTGAAGTGCGTGCTATGGTTGGCGGTTCCGATCCGCAGTTTGCCGGCTATAACCGCGCGCTGCAGGCGCGCCGCTCTATCGGCTCGCTGGCGAAACCGGCTACCTATCTGACCGCGCTGAGTCAGCCCAACAGCTACCGGCTGAACAGCTGGATCGCGGATGAACCGATTGCGCTGAAGCAGCCCAACGGCAGCGTCTGGAAGCCAATGAACGACGATCGTCGCTTCAGCGGCAAGGTGATGCTGGTGGATGCGCTGACTAACTCCATGAACGTGCCAACGGTTAATCTGGGCATGACGCTGGGGCTGGYTGCGGTAGTGGATACCTGGAATAAACTGGGCGTGTCGAAAGATCAGCTACATCCGGTGCCGGCGATGCTGCTGGGCGCGCTGAACCTGACGCCGGTGGAAGTGGCGCAGGCGTTCCAGTCGATCGCCAGCGGCGGCAACCGTGCTGACCTGTCGGCGGTGCGTTCGGTCATCGCTGAAGATAGCTCGGTTCTGTTCCAGAGCTTTCCGCAGGCGCAGCGCGTGGAGCCTGCTCAGGCGGCCTATCTGACGCTCTATACCATGCAGCAGGTGGCGGAACGCGGTACCGCCCATGCTCTGGGCGCACGCTATCCGAAAGCGCACCTGGCGGGCAAAACCGGGACCACCAACGATCTGATCGACAGCTGGTTTGCCGGTGTTGACGGTAAAGAAGTGGCGATTACCTGGGTCGGACGTGATAACAACCAGACGTCGAAACTCTATGGCTCCAGCGGTGCGATGCAGATTTACCGTCGCTATCTCGATAATCAGGCGCCGATGCCGCTGGTCCTGACGCCGCCGGAGGATATCACGCAGATGAACGTTGATTCTGCGGGTAATTTCGTCTGCGGATCTGGCAGCAGTACCTGGCGTTCACTGCCGGTCTGGACGCTGGATCCGGCCGCACTCTGCCAGCAGCAGATGGAGCAGCAGCAGGTGTTCCAGCAGCAACAGCAGCAGCAGCCTGAGCAGCAACAGCAACAGCAGCAACAGTCGCAGAATGAGCAAAAGGATTCTGACGGCGTGGCGGGCTGGATCAAAGATATGTTTGACAGTAAATAAGTCATCCCTTCATACAGGGCGCTCCGGCGCCCTTTTTTTTGCCTCCGGTTTTTTATCCGCGATCAATCGATGCTGCAATCAGGCAGTAATTGCGGCAATCGCGCAGATTACATCTTGCAGATCGCGCGCAGCTTCGCCTAGAATCTTTGCGTCTGATAATCATTATCGTTTTCATTCGCCCGCATTGTTCATCTGTTGAGAGACTCCTTCATGAGTGCGCGAACTACTTTTTTCCGGCCGGAGCTGACGCCTCGTCGCCCGCTGGCTTTATTTATTGCGTTAACACTGGGTACGCTGAGCGCGCAGGCGCTGGCAGAAGAGACTGTTGTTGTCACCGCTGCCGATACCGGCACGGTGGCACAGGAGAGCGCCTGGGGCCCGGCCCCGACCATTGCGGCGAAGCAGAGCGCCACCGGCACCAAAACCGATACGCCGATTGAAAAAAACCCGCAGTCGGTTTCGGTGGTGACGCAGGAAGAGATGGCGATGCATGCCGTCACCAGCGTTAAAGGGGCATTCAACTATACCCCTGGCGTACTGACCGGTAACCGCGGCAGTTCGGACGTGATTGATGCACTCTCAATTCGCGGCTTCAGCGAAACCAACACCAATCAGTATCTGGATGGCCTGAAACTGCAGGGCGACAACTACTCAGAATTCGCCCTCGATCCCTGGTTCCTGGAGCGTGCGGAGCTGCTGCGCGGCCCGGTATCGGTGCTCTATGGAAAAAGTAATCCGGGCGGCGTAGTGGCGCTGGTCAGCAAGCGCCCCACGCAGGAGACGCTGCATGAAGTGCAGTTCCAGATGGGCAATGACAATCTGTTCTCAACCGGCTTCGATTTCGGCGGCGCGCTCGATGACGCAGGCGTCTACAGCTATCGTCTGACCGGCCTCGCGCGCAGCGCTGATGCGCAGCAGGCGATGAACAAAGAGAAGCGCTACACCATTGCGCCTTCATTCAGCTGGCGTCCGGACGAAAATACGCGTTTTGACCTGCTGACTTACTTCCAGAATGAACCGGAAACCGGCTATTACGGCTGGCTGCCGCGCGAAGGCACGGTGGTGGGCATCACCCGCKCGGACGGCAGCAGTTACAAACTGCCGACCCATTTTGATGAAGGCGAAGAGAGCAACAAGATTTCGCGCAACACCAAAATGGTCGGGTACAGCGTTGAGCATAGCTTCAGCGATACCTGGACGGTGCGGCAGAACCTGCGCTATGCCGAACTGCGTACGGATTACCGCAGCATTTATGGCTTCGGTTATAACCCTGATAATCAACGTATTACCCGTAATGCGGCATTCTCGAAAGAGAAACTCAACCAGTTCGCGGTTGATACGCAGGCCCAGGCTAACTTTGCTACCGGTGATTTAGCTCATACCTTGCTGCTGGGCGTTGATTTCCAGCGCACCCGTAACGACATTGATGGTCAGTTTGGTGTCGCCAGTGGTCTTAGCCCATTCAATCCGCAATATGGTGATGACAGCTATACCCCTTATACCAATCCTTATCAGCATTTAAATCAGCAGCGCCAGACTGGCCTGTATGCGCAGGATCAAATGGAATGGAACCGCTGGGTGTTAACACTCGGTGGCCGCTACGATTACGCGATGAACTCCGTTACCGATCGGGTGGAAAATTCCGTAGACCGTCAGAATGATCAGGCATTTACCTGGCGCGGCGGGGTTAACTACGTATTCGATAATGGTATTGCACCTTACTTCAGCTATAGCGAAGCGTTCATCCCGAATGCTGGTGCGACAGGGAACGGTCAGGCGTTCGATCCTTCACGCGCTAAGCAGTATGAGGCAGGCGTAAAATATGTGCCGAAAGATCGTCCGATTGTTATGACGGCCGCTGTGTATCAGCTCACCAAAACCAAAAACCTGACGGCCGATCCTGATAATCCGCAGTTTAGCGTGCAGAGCGGCGAAATCCGTTCACGCGGCGTGGAGCTGGAAGCGAAAGCCGCGGTGAACGCCAGCATCAACCTGACGGCGGCTTACTCTTATACCGATGCGGAATACACCGAAGATAACTTGCTGAAAGGCCGCACGCCGGTGCAGGTGCCGAAGCACATGGCATCGCTGTGGGGCGACTACACCTTCCATGACACGGCGCTATCGGGCGTAACTATCGGTGCCGGTGTGCGTTACGTCGGTGAAAGCAAAGGATTGTATGCCAGCGGTAGCAACGCGAACCAGAACTTCGATGTCGCCGCTTACACCACGGTAGACGCCGCGCTGAAGTACGACCTGGGTCGCTTCGGCCTGCCGGGTTCGACTGTGGGCGTCAACGTCAACAATCTGTTCAATCGTGACTACGTCGCCAGCTGCTACCGCGACTACGCCTGCTACTGGGGCGCTGAGCGCCGTATCGTGGGTACCGCTACCTTCCGTTTCTGAGACTGATATCCGGGCGCGCTGCGCCCGTTAGCCAGGGAGTACCATGCTGCATTCGCACTACGCCGAAACCACTTTTGCGCTGGATAGTGCCAGCTTTCACGTGCCGGGGCGCACGCTGCTGCATCCGCTGTCGCTTACGTTTACACCGGGAAAAGTGACCGCACTGATTGGCCATAACGGCTCGGGAAAATCGACCCTGCTGAAAATGCTGGGGCGCCATCATGCTGCGACGGCAGGAGAAGTGCTGCTGAACGGCGAACCGGTGGCGCACTGGAACAGCAAAGCGTTTGCACGTCAGGTGGCCTATCTGCCTCAGCAGCTGCCTGCGGCAGAAGGCATGACGGTGCGCGAACTGACGGCGATGGGGCGCTATCCGTGGCACGGTGCGCTGGGACGTTACGGCGCGGAAGATCGCAACCGGGTTGAGGAGGCGATTGCGCTGGTGGGGCTGAAACCCTTTGCCGGCCGTCTGGTGGATAGCCTCTCCGGCGGCGAGCGTCAGCGCGCCTGGCTGGCGATGCTGGTGGCGCAAAATAGCCGCTGCCTGCTGCTGGATGAGCCGACGTCGGCGCTGGATATTGCGCATCAGGTTGAGGTGCTGGCGCTGATCCAGCGGCTGAGCCGCGAGCGCGGACTCACCGTGATTGCCGTGCTGCACGATATCAACATGGCGGCGCGCTACTGCGACAGGCTGGTGGCGCTGCGTCAGGGCGAGGTTATCGCCGAAGGGGAACCGGCGGCGATCATGCAGGCTGACGTGCTGGGCACGATCTACGGTATTCCGATGGGCATACTGCCGCACCCGCAGGGCGGCGCGCCCGTCAGTTTTGTTCGCTGAGGAGCAGGGATGATCTCACTGACCCGTCGTCGTCTGCTGACGGCGCTGGCGCTCTCGCCGCTTATGCAGTGCGCGCCGCTGCGTGCTGCCGTGCCGGACAATTCACGCATTCTGGCGCTGGAGTGGCTCTCAGCTGAACTGCTGATGGCGCTGGGCGTGGCACCGCTCGGCGTGGCGGATGTACACAACTACAATATCTGGGTTGGCGAGCCGCCGCTGCCCGCCAGCACCGTCGATCTTGGCCTGCGTGGTGAACCTAATCTGGAGCTGATGACGCAGCTGGATCCCTCGCTGATCCTGTACTACAGCGGCTTTGGTCCGTCAGCAGAAACGCTGCAGCATATCGCCCCGACGCTGGGTTTTTCGCTTCACAGCGGCGACGGCAAGCCGTTCAGCGCCGCGCAACACTCGCTGCGGCAGCTGGGCGCGCACATTGGACGCGAGGCGCAGGCGGAGCAGCATCTGCAGGAGACCGGACAGCAGCTGGCGGCGGCACGGGTGCGCCTGCAGGGATGGGCCGGACGACCAATCCTGCTGATGTCGCTGCTCGACAGCCGGCACGCCATTGTTTTCGGGCAGAACAGCCTGTTTCTGGATGTCATGCAGCGGCTCGGTCTTACCAGTGCCTGGCAGGGTGAAACCAGCTACTGGGGCAGCGCGGTCATCGGCCTGGAGCGGCTGGCTGAAGTGGGCAACGTTGAGGTGCTCTGCTTTGACCACGATAATCAGCGCGATATGCAGCAGGTGACCCGCACCGCGCTGTGGCAGGCGCTGCCGTTTGTGCGTGCTGGCCGCTTCCGGCGCGTGCCGGCCGTATGGTATTACGGTGCCACGCTGGCAGCCCTGCGATTTGTACGCGTGCTGGAAAGCGCGCTGGAGTCCCGTTAATGCGTATCTCTCTTTTTCCCGCCGCGCTGCTGAGTGCGATATTTGCTATCGCTCTGCTGCTGACCTTTATCAACCTGCAGCACGCGCTGCCGCTGGCGCAGTGGCCGCAGGCGTTTTTGACGCCCGATATCGATGCGATTCGCCAGATGGTCTTTCACTACAGTCTGCTGCCGCGTCTGGCACTGGCGCTGCTGCTCGGCGCCGGACTGGGACTGGCGGGCCTGCTGTTTCAGCAGGTGCTGCGTAATCCGCTGGCAGAGCCTGCCACGCTGGGTATCTCCTCCGGCGCTCAGCTGGGCATTACCGTTGCCACGCTGTGGCAGCTGCCGGGTGGTGAGCTTACGCAGCAGTTTGCGGCGACAGGTGGTGCGCTGCTGGTCGGCGTGCTGGTGTTTGGCGTGGCGTGGGGCAGACGGCTTTCACCGGTGACGCTGATCCTCGCCGGACTGGTTCTGAGCCTGTATGCCGGCGCGGTCAATCAGGTCTTTGCCATCTTTAATCACGATCAGCTGCAGAATATGTTCCTCTGGAGCACCGGGGCGCTTAATCAGCTCGACGGGCACAACGTGGCGCTGCTCTGGCCCCGGCTGCTGCTGGCGTTTGTGCTGACGCTGGCGCTGCTGCGTCCGCTGACGCTGATGGGACTGGATGATGGCGTGGCAAAAAATCTTGGCCTGTCGCTTTCCATCGCGCGCGTTGCCGCGCTGGCGCTGGCAATTCTGCTCAGCGCGCAGCTGGTGAACATTGCCGGCATTATCGGTTTTATTGGGCTATTTGCGCCGCTGCTGGCAAAAATGCTGGGTGCGCGGCGGCTGCTCAGCCGCATTCTGCTGGCTCCGCTGATTGGTGCACTGCTGCTGTGGCTGGCCGATCAGTCGGTGCAGTTGCTCACGGTGTACTGGCGTGAGATTTCGACCGGCACGGCGACGGCGCTGACCGGGGTGCTGCTGCTGCTGTGGCTGCTGCCGCGGCTGCGTGCCGGCTCTCAGCCGCCGGAGATGAACGCCGGGGATCGGGTGCCGGCCGAGCGTCAGCGTGTGCTGCGCTGGGTGCTGACGGGGCTGGCGGTGCTGCTGCTGCTGACCGTTGCGGGTATCAGTTTTGGCCGTAACGCTACGGGCTGGGCATGGGTAAGCGGTGACATGCTGCAGCAGCTGCTGCCGTGGCGCGCACCGCGCGTGCTGGCGGCGCTGGCGGTGGGAATGATGCTGGGCGTGGCGGGTACGCTGATCCAGCGTCTGACCGGCAACCCGATGGCCAGCCCGGAAGTGCTGGGTATCAGTTCCGGGGCGGCGTGCGGCGTGGTGCTGATGCTGTTTTTTGTGCCGGGCGATGCGCTGGCGTGGCTGCTGCCGGCAGGGATAGCCGG
Organism: Pantoea sp. BRM17; assembly: GCA_002939445.1. GTDB lineage: Bacteria > Pseudomonadota > Gammaproteobacteria > Enterobacterales > Enterobacteriaceae > Pantoea. The sequence goes on from PEFU01000003.1 coordinate 400,405, forward strand.
AGGCGCGTTAACGCTCGGCGTCATTATGCTGGTTGCCAGCCGGGGGGGCTTTTCGCCGCAGCGTATGTTGCTGGCGGGGATGGCGCTGAACAGCGCGTTTGCCACGCTGCTGATGCTACTGCTGGCGAGCGGCGATCCGCGCATGGAGGGGCTACTGAGCTGGATCTCCGGCTCCACCTATAGCATCACGCTGTCGCAGGCGCTGCAGAGTGCGGTCATCGCGCTGATACTYGTCGCTTTGGCGCCTCTGGCAAGCCGCTGGCTGACGCTGCTGCCGCTTGGCAGCGCCACCGCCCGCTCCGCGGGGATGTCACTGACTGCCTCACGATTGCTGCTGCTGCTGCTGGCCGCCGCGCTGACCGCCGCCGCGACGCTGACGGTCGGACCGCTGAGCTTTATCGGGCTGATGGCACCGCATATTGTGCGTATGCTCGGCTTCCGGCGCGCGCTGCCGCAGATGATGATGGCTGGCGTAACCGGCGCCGGGCTGATGCTGGTGGCTGACTGGTGCGGCCGGATGCTGGCGTTTCCGGATCAGATCCCGGCAGGGCTGATGGCAACCTTCTTTGGCGCCCCCTATTTCATCTGGCTGCTGCGCCGCGCGTGACAGAAAAAAGGTGCGCCGTGGCGCACCTTTTTGTTATGGCCTGCCAGGGCAGGGCGGGTCGCTCCTCAGAGCAGTCCGGCGTTACAGCTGGGCAAAGCAGCGACGCGCTGCGGCAACGGTACGCTCAATATCTTCCGGCGTGTGCGCCAGCGACATAAAGCCCGCCTCGTAGGCGGAGGGGGCCAGGTAGATCCCCTCGCTCAGCATCAGAWGGAAGAAGCGCTTAAAACGCTCTGTGTCACAGCGAGTGACATCTGCATAGCAGGTCACGCTTTCAGCATCGGTGAAGAACAGACCAAACATGCCGCCCACGTGGTTTACCACCAGCGGGATATTTTCCGCCTGCGCGGCAGCCAGCAGGCCCTCAGCCAGCTGCGTGGTTAGCGCGGTCAGCGTGGCGTGCGTGCCTGGCTGAGCAATCTGCGTCAGGCAGGCAAAACCGGCTGCCATCGCAATCGGGTTACCCGACAGCGTGCCCGCCTGGTAGACCGGACCTGTAGGTGCCAGCGCTTCCATCACGTCGCGACGGCCACCAAATGCGCCGACCGGCATGCCGCCGCCGATGATTTTACCGAGGCAGGTAAGGTCAGGCATCACGTTGTAGTAGGTCTGCGCGCCGCCCAGCGCCACGCGGAAACCGGTCATCACCTCATCAATAATCAGCAGGGCACCAAACTCGTCGCACAGCGCGCGCAGGCCTGGCAGGAAGTCAGGCTGCGGCGGGATACAGTTCATGTTGCCGGCAACCGGTTCCACGATGATACAGGCGATATCGTCCGGATACTCTTCAAACGCCGTGCGGACAGAGGCGAGATCGTTATAGGTGCAGGTCAGCGTATGGCGGGCAAAGTCAGCCGGCACGCCTGGGGAGTTCGGCTGACCCAGCGTGAGTGCACCGGAACCCGCTTTGACCAGCAGGCAGTCGGCATGACCATGGTAGCAGCCCTCAAACTTGATAATTTTATCGCGATGGGTAAAGCCGCGCGCCAGGCGGATGGCGCTCATGGTCGCTTCCGTACCGGAGTTCACCATGCGCACCATATCCATACCCGGCATCAGCTCGCACACCAGCTCCGCCATTTTCACTTCCATCTCAGTCGGCGCACCAAAGCTCAGGCCGCGCGCGGCAGCCTCAATGACCGCGTTGCGGATGGTCGCGTTATTGTGGCCCAGTAAGATAATCTGCCGGCAGAGCTGGTGGATCCGCTGGTCGCCGGCGTGGCCAGCGACGAACAGCAGGCTGACTTTAACGAACTGAATGCAATGATTCGTCAGGATCTGTGCAATTTTGAGGGGAATGCACAGGCGATTCGGCTGGTCCATACGCTGCTGCAGCTTAACCTTAGCCAGGTCCAGCAGACCGGCCGCTACATTACCAAGGAGATTCTCCATACCCTGAAAACCCAGGGCGGCGGGCTGGAGCAGTATGGCCTGGACGGTTTTGAAGGGGCTACAGAGACGCTGGTCGAGATGGCCTGTCTGCTGCATGACGTCGGCAACCCGCCGTTTGGACATTTTGGCGAAGCGGCGATTAATGACTGGTTCCTCAGGAAGAAGATCGGTTTCACGCGCCCTTATACCAGCCGTAAAGCGCCGGAAGGCGAATACGCGATCACCCGCCATTTTGAGAGCGATCGGGGCCGGATCATTAACTCCGCCGCTATCCGCCGGCTGCAGCAAAAAACCCAGGTATTCCCGCTGGAGCGCAACGCAGCCGTACGCTCGCGACTGACTCATTCGCTGAGCCAGCTTCAGCGTCTGACGGTTTTCAATTTTGTCACGCAGCAGGGTAACTTCCTGCTCCATCGCGCCAATAATGCCTGCTTTCATAAAGAATCTCGCTGTGTTTATAGATGTTTAAGAGGAAACTGAGGCATAGTCTATCATGGCTTCAGAGCGATGAATTCACCAAAAAGAGGGCCCGCTATGGTGGCGATTAATCACTTCATCAGATACCACGATATCCCCGACCTGCAGCGTCGGCGCAAGGCCACCCGCAGAGCCGGTGTTGATCACCAGATCGGGTTTGYAGAGCTGCAGCAGCAGGGTGGTGCCCAGCGCGGCGGCCGTTTTCCCGATTCCTGATTTCAGCAGGGCAACCTCAACGCCATTCAGGGTACCGGTATAGATTTCACATCCAATGCGTGCCAGCGGCTCTGCACCGTTGATAAACGCGTCGCCGCTGACCACCAGGCCGCGCACGGCGTTCAGCTGCAGCTCGCTAATTGTCTGCTCAGCGGCCGTCACCAGCTGGCTGTCGGCCACAAACGCTTCCGGGCAACCTGCCATCTGACCCGGCACATAGCCAAAAGCGGTGACGTCGGCGTCGTGATAGCGCGCAAGCAGGCGCTCTGTCATCAGAGAGGATTGTCTGGCCGCCACGCTGAGAAACTCATCAAAACTCAGGTGGGAGGTTTTATCGGCGACGTCAGAGATGGCGCGTACCACGACAAACGGCACGTTAAACTGGTGACAAACATGACCAATGGCGGTGGCTTCCATTTCTACGGCAATCGCCTGCGGAAACTGTGAGCGCAGTTCGCTACCTGCGGCAGCGTCTGGGCAGCGGGTGGATAGTCGGACCAGGCGCTGACCGCCACCGGTGTGATACCGGCGGCAAAGGCCATCTCTGTAAGATGCGGGGCGAGGGTAATGACGCGCGGAGCCGCTAACACCAGGCCGTTGCAGAGCAGCAGCAGCCCGGCGAGCAGCCACTTAGCCATGCGTCAGACGGCCTGCTCAGGCCGCGGGCTCCAGCGCGCCAGCGACTGCACGCTATCCATCATCTCATCCAGGCTTTGCGGATCGATCCATACCACCCTGACGCCAGCGTGCTGCAGCTGTTCAATCTGACGAGCCGGGTTACCGCCACGCCACGCCAGTACTACGTCTGGTTTCAGTTGCAGCACCTGCTCAACGCCGATGCCCTGCCGCGGCCAGCTAACCCGGCTGTCGGCAAAAATATTCTGCCCGCCGCACAGCGTGACGATCTCATTTTGCAGCGTATTACGCGAAGCGGTAAACAGCGGCTGCTGCCCGAACTGCAGAAACAGCGCCACCGGAGTCGCGTGCCGGTAGCGCTGGCGCAATGCGGCTTCCTGCGCCCGCAGCGCCTGCGCGGCTGAAACAAGATGCAGCGCAGCGCAGAGCTGCTGCGCGGCCAGCAGCAGGCGCGGACCGGGGCGGCTCAGCCAGTCGGGGTTAATGGCAATCACCGGTACGCTGAGCTGTGAGCGCCAGAACCGGGTGATGCTGGCGGCCTGTGCGGTATCGCCGCTGATGACAATCGCTTGCGGCTGCCGTATCAGCACCTGCTCCCGGCTGACCCGGTGCCAGCCGCCATGGCGGACGCCGCGCCCGCCAGCATAATGGCCAGCAGTACAGCTCGGGTCATGATTAATTCCTGGTGTAGTCAAAAGCGCGTTGCGCTAAAAGGGCACGTAGCTTACGTGGCTGCCGTGCCTGCTCTCTTCATTGTCGACATATGCGGGCTGAACTTTATGCGCGGGCGCTTATTTTTTTAGCACGGCAGCCAGTTCTACCACTCAATAGTGACTAATTGTGTTGTGTCGTGCCGGCGCGCATCGCCCGTGAGCGTCTGCCGGGAAATACGCGGCTGAGCGCCGCTACCGCCCGCGCAGTCAGCGGCGGGCAGCCCCGGTGCACTGGCGGATGAGACAGTGCAGCGTGACACGATAGTCAGCGACACCGCAATCGAGCCGCGCGATGGCGATATGACCATCGAAAAGCAGGGCGTATCGCTGGTAGTGGATCCAATGAGCCTGCAGTATCTGGTGGGCGGATCGGTGGACTACACCGAAGGTCTGGAAGGTTCGCGCTTTATTGTTACCAACCCCAATGCTAAAACCACCTGCGGCTGTGGTTCCTCTTTCAGTATCTGATGCCAGTCTGGCTGCCGTTTTGACCTGGACGTTTACGCGGAGTAAAACATGAGTGATGACGTAGCAGCGCTGCCTTTGCAGTTTACCGATGCAGCAGCCAATAAAGTAAAAAATCTGATTGCGGATGAAGAGAATCCGGCGCTGAAACTGCGCGTCTATATCACCGGCGGCGGTTGCAGCGGCTTCCAGTATGGTTTTACCTTTGATGACCAGATGAGGGCTCCGGCTGTCTGGAAAAATTCATCCCGTCATTCTACGGGAAGATGCCGCGACGGTGAACCGCCGCGCAGCGCGCAGCAGGGGCCTCGCGCACGCAGGGTTTAAACTGTAGTTCATTTCAGGGGCACACAGTGTCAAGGGTGCTACTTGATTGCACCGGGCGGCTGGCAGATAATAGCGTGATTAAGGTTGTTTTACCAGTACCATCGGGCCCCAGGAGCCGACATAGTCGATATAGGCTTTACCATCTGCGTCATACAAAAAGGCGCCATCGGCGCGTTCAATAAACAGAGGTACGCCGCCGACACCGGTAAACGCGCGCACCGGGGAGTTCACGCCGCCCGGGATCAGACGTTGTGCTTCGGTGTATAGATTTTCTGACTTACTCATGGTTCACCGCTCTTTAACAATTTATCAGACAATCTGTGTGGGCACTCGCAGGATTGATCTTGAAATTAGTGCTTGTCACCCGGCGATAACTCCCTATAATGCGCCACCACTGAGACGGCAAAGCGGCAACGCAGACGGGCTCAGCAGGGCGTGAAGTGATTCACCCCGCCGGAGAAAACGCTGAAAAAAGTGGTTGACTCCGGAGGAGGAAAGCGTAATATACGCCACCTCGCAGCAGACGCCTGAGGCGCTGGCTCGGATAAGCTGGAAGATATGCTGGCAGGCCAGGCCGCTGGCGTCGGCACCCGCGTACTGGTACGCAGCGGTAAAACGGTTACCGCTGAAGGCGAAGCAGCCGCGGACTGGGTGTTAAATAGCCTGGCAGAGCTGCCGGCGCGCATTAAACAGGCATAAATAACCGGTTTTGCGCAAACATTAACCGGGTGATAAAAAACGCAGCTGACGGAATGGATGGACTGGTCACTGGCCGATCGCGATATCGACCTGGACGGCATCTACTATTGTCCTCACCTGCCGGATGCCACTGTGCCTGCTTACCGTCAAAAATGCGACTGCCGTAAACCTCAGCCCGGAATGCTGCTGTCTGCGCAGCAGGAGCTGAATATCGATATGGCCGCTTCTTATATGGTAGACCCAGTCCCGGCTATTTTTCTCGATCGTGATGGCACATTAAATGTTGATCACGGTTATGTTCATGAGATCGACAATTTTCAGTTTATAGAAGGCACCATTGAAGCGCTGCAGGCGCTGAAAAAGATGGGCTACGCGCTGGTGCTGGTGACTAACCAGTCTGGTATTGCCCGCGGGATGTTTACGGAAGATACCTTTATCATTAGTTAATTATTGTCGTCTGACGTTGTCCGTGGTGTATCAATATTCGATCAGCAAAGCTGGACGAAAGCTGAATGGATGGTAAGGCATCCAGACGTCTAAATCAATCGACGTAATGCAATCTGGCATTCTCTCGCTATGCCCRATCATGCAATACTTAGCACTATTAATTGCAGCAGGAGTATTTTCGTGGCGAACTGCCCGTCGACCAGCACACGACCGGATGTAGGGCGCTCCAGCAGGTTGACGCAGCGGATCAGCGTACTCTTGCCCGCGCCTGACGAACCGATGACGCCATAAATCTGTCCCGCCGGCACATGCAGGCTGACGCCGGAAAGCGCCTGTATTGTGCGTGAACCCTGCTGGAACACTTTGGTGATATTTTCGAGTTTAAGCTTGTCATTCAGGCCAACCAGCTCCAGCAGCTCGCTGACGCGCGCTTTGATCTGATCGCGTGACAGATTACCCAGCTCCAGCGGCAGCGCCACATTGCCGGCCACCGTACGCGAGTTCATCAGGTTGAAGTGCTGAAAAATCATGCCGATCTGGCGACGTGCCAGCGTCAGCTGACCGGAAGAGAGTGCGGTGAGATCATGGGTGATAAGCAAAATAGTAATACCGAGGCGGCGGTTAATGTCTTTCAGCAGCTCCAGTATGGAACGGGTGGTCGCCGGATCGAGCGCGCTGGTGGCTTCGTCGCACAGCAGTACTTTGGGATTGCTGGCCAGCGCACGCGCAATAGCCACACGCTGTTTTTGCCCGCCAGAGAGGTTAGCCGGCCAGCTGTCATGAGTCTGCGCGGCAGGCTGCGCGCGCATGCGCTCCTGATAATCTTCCGGAATATCCAGATGCAGCGTCGACTGAATAAACTGCTGCGCCAGCGGCGTTTTTGGATGAGAAAAGACTTCACTGACGCTATCTTTTTCAATCAGCTCGCCGTTACTGATCACAGCAACCTGATCGCAGATGCGCTTAACCACATCCATCTGTTTCAGCCAGCTTATTGCGGCCTGCGTATCTGTTTCACTGCCATCCATTTCTGCCAGCATGATGCCGAACTTGACTCCGCCTGCATAATCCATCTGCGCACTGATAATGTTGTTATTCACATTAAAGCGGCGGGCAGCTTCTGACAGCAGCGGTGCATCAACAGATTTTCCGGTAAACTCCAGGCGCAGCAGGGGCAGAGCACGCGGTAAAGCGCGCTGTTCGCCAGGATCTGACCGGGGCGTGTGACATACAGCAGTACGCCGACCGGCAGGCCAATAACAAACCCGAAAAAGCCAGAGACAAAGGTCATCATCAGCGTTTCCCAGACGCCGCGCGTCAGTAACCACAGCATCGCTTCAGACATAACCTAATACCTCTACTTTCACATGATGTTCGCTTCGATCAGGCCGGTTGGCAGCTCCAGCAGGGCGTTTTCAACCATGCGGGCAATAAACGGCGCGGCGCCAACGGTCAGCGGGACAATAGCCGCCTGCAGGCCGATAGAGGTGCCGACAATCGCGCGGGTAAACGGAATCATCCATACCAGCAATATAATGAACGGGATTGATCGGAAGATATTGACGATAGCAGACACGGTAGCGTTATACCCGATGTAGCCATACTGATAGCCAATCTGGCCCAGACCACCCGCACCTACGGCACCGCCCATAGCAGAATAGCCAACCAGCGTAATGAGCGTAATGGTGGCCGCGTTAACCAGGCCTGGCATCGCTTCCGGCAGCAACACTTTGCGAACAATCTGCAGCGGCGTGGCACCCATCGCACGGGAACGCATCCGGCCAGAGCAATAGCACCAATCAGAGCACCTGCTGCGGCAATCTTTTTAAATGTGAAAGACATATCCTTTCCTTAATAGAGAAGTATTGATGTTATTGGCTTATTTATGCGACACCGCGCGAACAATGCGATCGCCGCAGAACTGAATGAGATATACCAGCACGACCAGCAGCACCAGTACAGTATTCATAGCTTATGCTGGAAAGCGTTAACGTCAATATCCCCTTTGCTCAGCGCTTCATTAGGTAACACGTAATCGTTAAATGTCACCAGCTCGACGTCGAGATTATATTTATCTTTAGCCACTTTAACGGCAGTTTCAGCGACCTGCTGTTCAGCACCGACAATCACGCCCACTTTGATATGGTTGGGATTTTTTGCCTGCTGACTAATCAGTCCCGCTTTCTGCAGCAGCAGCAGGGAGCGGCCCAGGTTAGTCGGATCGTTAGGAATAGCGATCTGCGCGCCATCCTGCAGTTCGGTCAGCGACTTAATCTTTTTAGAGTAGCCGGCAATCGGGTAAACAAAGGTGTTGCCAACCGGTACCAGCTTGTAGCCACGATCTTTGATCTGCTGATCAAGATAGACTTCCACAAAGATGCCATCTTTTGCCGGGGTCAGACCAATCTGGCTGGCATACGTTGTGTTGATAACTGCGAGTGCAATCTGCTGATCGTCAAGCGAGCGTGGCAGCTGTGGCGCTTCCAGTTCAACAATCTTCAGGTTCTTCGGATTTTCCACAATATCCAGAGACGTTGGCAGCAGGCCAACACCCTCTTTCAGCATAGAAAGGGCGGCCAGCGCCGCCCCCAGGAGAGAAAAGAAACGAAATTACCAGCCTTTAACCGCGCCACCGTTAAAGATTTTGTTCGCAGACTCAGCCACTTCGTCTGACTGATACGCTTCAACAAACTTCTTCACGTTCTCAGCGTCTTTATTATCTTCACGGCTCACCAGCAGGTTAACGTATGGGGAATCTTTATGCGCTGTGGCTGAGCGGATGACTGCTGCGGACGAGCCGGAGCGCTGCTTATCGGGTGATATTCACGAACGCACCCGGTCAGCATCAACGCCAACAGGCAGAGCGGTAAAAAACGCATGGCAACATCCTCCTGTAATAAAAGTGGCGTTATTGAAACAAGGACGCCCGCAAATAACAAGTCAGCAGCCACATGCAGAAACAGCAGCACGGCGTTGGCTTTCATACCCGCTGCTTTGATCTGCAGACGTTTACGCGCGGTATTGATATTGGGAGGCGAATCCTGCGTGCTGCTCTGGCAATCTTCGCCAGACACTTCGCCCAGATCGCGGAAAGGATTGCTGACCAGATCGGTTGCGTCGGTATAGATTTTCACCGGAGCCGGGCGCGGGGCCGGCTCGCAGATGCAGTTCACCGTCGCCATCCTGAACCAGTCCCGGCTGGCGCGGCACGGCAAACTTCTCTTTCCACGGGGAGCGGATCACGCCAATCTGCGCAACGGCAAACTCACTCATTGACCGGAGACTTTCAGCGCTGAGCCCTGGCAGATCGCCTGGCGGTAGCAGCCTGGCGTACTGGTCACAATTTCACATTTGTACCAGTGACATGCCTACCGGGTTAGGACGAAACGTTGATCGCGTCGCAAACACGCCCATACGCGCGTTACCGCCGAGGCGTGGCGGGCGCACAGTGGGGCGCCAGCCGCCGGCCATGGTCTGATGAAACATAAACAGGATCCAGATGTGGCTGAACGCCTCCAGACCGCGTACGGCTTCCGGCTGATTGTACGGGGCCTGCTGAGCAGCGGCTGAAAAACGCACTGGCATGCTCGCTTCAGGTGCAGCCTGAGCATACCCGGCGCGCGCGTCGGGCAGCGCTTCGGCAAACGGCAGGTAGGGCTTGATATCAATGACCGGTGTGCCATCGATCAGATCAAGGCTGCCGAGCTGCAGAATAACCTGCGATTTTTCACAGCGGATCCCTTTCAGCTCAATGTTTTAGCGTGGATCCACGGCAATGACCTCAGTACCCGCTTCATCTATGCGCCAGCGCACGTTGAAATCGAGCAGCCAGGCGGCATATTCACGATCCAGCGACTCACCTTTGCGATAGGCGGGACGCGGATCCTGGGCCAGAACCTCGCTAATAAAACGCTGCAGCTGAGGAATATGCGCCTGCTGCTGAATCTGCGCCGGAGGCCAGTTTGCGGATCATTCCGGCACGCAGCATCAGCTGATGGCTGATCACTTCTGCATCGGAAGGCGTCTCCTTAAGCGTGGAGAGCAGATATTGAGTAGTACGCATTAATTATGATTCCAGTTATATGGAAGAAGAAGAGCAGATCGTTACTGGCCGTTAGTGTACCAGCGAGAAACAGCGCTCAAAAGCAAACGGACGTTCGTGACGATCTTTAATGCGCAGCAGCTCCGGGCCATACTGTTCCCAGCGCCCGCTCTCTTCCCACAGGTCGGCCGGCTGAACCACCGGCATAGAGATTTCAATTGCGCCGGCGTTGTTCATCTCTTCACGCACGATGTTTTCAACTTTTCGCAGCACGCGAACCCCGGTCGGCAGCCAGGTATAGAGTAGCGACGCCTGCGAAGTATGGAAGGAGTAGGCGTCTTTCATGATGAACTCACGGGAACGCATCACGCCAAACCGCGGGCGCACTTCATCACGGAATTTGGTCTGAATCTGATACAGATTAAGCGGCAGCTGTTTATAAGAGCTCAGCTCGTTGCGAATCAGATCGGTAATGACCTCTTCATGCGTCGGACCGAGCACGGCTTTCTCAATGTTTGCGGCGTACTCTGACTCGCTGGAGAAGATGACATCATCTTCTCCGCTCTGCGCCAGCACCTGAAATTCATGTGAACCGCTGCCGCCGATAGAGCCGGTGTCAGCCTGCACCGCGCGGAAATCGAGACCCATGCGGGTAAAGCTCTGACTGTAGGCGCGATACATCGCATTGTAGGTTTCCTGTTGATCGCCACGCACCAGCAGAGCAACCAGCTGATGGCCGCTCTCTTCACTCGCCTTCACAATCAGCGTCTTAACCGTTTTCTCAACCGGGATCTGATGCTGCTCAACCAGCTCCGCGATGGTTTTGGCATGTGGCGTAGCAAACTGTGTCATCGGCTGTGTCGCCGCCGGACGCTCACCAGCCGGAGCCAGCGCTTCTTGACCGTCGATGTTGGCACCGGCGGAGAAGTCACTCATTTTTGCCACGGTACGGTCTGCAATCACCGGAATGGTCAGACCGACCGGACCGATAGAGCCAAAGCCTGCACCCGTTACGGCACGGATCGCCTCTTCATTGCCCATTTCCAGCGGCGAAGCGACGATATCGAGATGTTCAGCTTTGATCTCGTTAAGCTCGCCATCTTCGCCCTGTACGGCTGCTTTCATCGCATCGGAGTATTTGGTGCCGAGCTGGAAAATGTGACCCACCTCGATACCGCGCTTGATCTGCAGTACGCCTTTACCATCCGGGCTTGGATCGCCCTCGACCACATTGCGGATATCTTCAACCCGCGCTTCCGGCAGATCGCGGCCCCAGTTAATGCCGGCAAAGTGCAGTTCGCTGTAGAGCGATTCTGCCAGCTGCTGAACCCGGAAAGATTTATGCATATTCATTGGCAGAATTGCGACTTCAAACGGTGCCAGCGCCGCAGGCCAGATAATGCCGCGTTCGTCATGGTTCTGCTCAATTGCGGCAGCCACCACGCGGGTAATACCGATACCGTAGCAGCCCATGGTCATAATCTGGTTGCGGAGGAAGCTGACGATCTCATGCTGGCTGATCATCTGCTTCTCGCTTGCGGAGCGGGATTTGTACTCAATCTCTTCGTTGTCGAGATTGCGATCGCCAATCACGATGGTGTGCGGCACGCCAATCAGCTCCATATCAGCAAACATCACGCCCGGACGCTCTTTACGATCGTCGAGGATAACGTCGATGCCTCTGGCGCGGCAGCGCCTGATCAATCTGATCCGCGAGTTAACCACGGTGGAGAAAGCGCGTCGCGCGACGCGGCCAACGCGCGCGTCAAAAGAACGGCGGCTGGAGGGGAAATCGCGGCGCAGCAGCGTAAAAGCGATGCGCGGCAAAGTGCGATAAAAAACGCCTCCCGCAGGAGGCGTTTGCCATTACTTATTCAGCGCGCTGGCCCAGGGGGCAGGGGGGCAGCACGTGAATAAAACCTCGACGGCTATTCATCTGCGGTTTGATGTCCGCGCATCTTCGCTGCCGGAGTTTTATAAAACGCGGCTGCTCGCTGCCAGTCATCACCTGATTACGGCAGAAGGCGTGGTTATTATTAAAGCGCAGGAGTATCGCAGTCAGGAGATGAATCGTGAGGCCGCGCTAGGGGAAACAGAGAAAGAAAAGCAGCAGAACAGCGGCTGGCACGGCCTGCCGGACGCTGGCTGGCGCACAAAAGGTTAAGTTGATGAACAGGAAAATTCAGTACAGAACGCCGTATGAACCGGCAGGTGACAGATGATTATGCTGTCGCGCACGGTTGAGATCCCGGAGAGTGAAATAGAGCTGACGGCTATCCGCGCGGGCGATATCATTGAGTGCATTCAGCGCGCACATCAGCGCGTCGGGCACATATCCCGGCTCACCGCTGCCGATTTCAGCATATTTCTGGCGAACTAACTCACAATACGTTTGCACATGCACCTCCTCAGCAGAGCATAAATACCCTGGTTGCCTGGCGACTATAACACAGGGGTTTCCCGGAAATCAGCCAGGGCAAGGGCTTTCGCCTTCAGCTGGTCGCCATTTTTCAGCTGCAGTGACAGCATCCAGTGTCGGGTGCAGGCGAGTTCCAGGTTGTCGTAGTCATCGCAATTGATGGGTTTATAAGCTTCATTTGTCAACATAGTCGCTCACCAATAAGTTTGCAGCAGCCGAGGCTGCCTGATCCCTGACAGAAGAGTTTAGCGCGGAATGAGGTACTATAGCGGGCTTAAGCCGTAAGGAACGCGGGCGGAGAGGGTCCGCCCGCTGCGAGACTACTCGTCTTCGCTGACCACCACGGTGCCGAGTTCAGGATGGCTGAAGCTGGCAATGTGATCGAGGCGCAGCTCGCGGGTTTCCCCGGAGAGGTCAACCGCAAGATATTCGACGTTTTTGCGCGAAACCATATCCCGAGCCCGCTGTATGGCGTGTCACGGTGCAGAGGGCAAAAGCGCGATACCCCTCTATCCTCATCTGGCCGGGCAGCAGGCGCCTTATCTGGCGCATGCGTTGCACGCCTATCAGAAAGGTGAGCGCAGTGGCGGTCAGGCTGAGGTGATGAAAGCGTTTGTGGCGGGACTAAGCGATAGCGATATTGAGGATTTAGCAGCTTAACCATACGCTGATTTGCGCGCCGGGCCTGTTTGTTACCCATGAAGGCGCTGCCTGCAGCGATCGGGGCTGGCAGGCGATCTGGCATCAGCCTGACAGGGAGAAGGTATCATGAGGCACTGGCTGACGGCTGTGCTATGTTTTGTATCGCTGCCGCTATGGGCAGAAGGCGATGCGGCCGCGGGCGCAGAAAAAGCTCGGAGTGGGTCAGCTGCTGGCTGACTTCTCACGCGCGGAGCTGCGTCTGCCTGCGGCGGATGAAACGGCTCACGTTCGCTTTCAGGCGCGCGGCTACTATCATCTGCTGGGACGGGCGGGCGGACGCGAAATGAAAAAACTGTGGCAGGAGCTGGCGATCCCGCCCTGGCAGCGGGAGCGTATTCCACTGATCTACTCGATGCCGTCACGTGCAGCGCTGCAGCGCATCAGTACTGAGGTTATCGCGAGCCGGAGTGATGCACAGCCGGCGCTGCAGCTGGGAAATTTTACGCTGCGCCGCTATCGCAATGCGCTCTACTGGTTACCGCCGCAGCCGTCGCTGCGTGACCAGGCATGCTGCTGGCCGCAGCTTACCCAACCGCTGGTACTGCCCGGGCCGCACTTCAGCGCTGCCAGCGCCCGCAGCGCCGCGCTCTGCGCAGAACAGGAGCAGCTGCTGGATGAGCTGCTGCAGCAGGAGCTGAGCCAGCTGCTTACGCCACAGGGCGCACTGCATTTTCCGCCGTTGCAGAGCATGAGCGAAGCGCGGCGTAACGCGCTGCTGCGCCGCTGGATCGCCGGGCAGGGCGGGGCGCTGGCGGCAATGCCGCCGCGGCGCACAGTGCAGGGGCATGAACATCTGCGTCCGCTGCTCAGCCTTAGCCGTGAGCAGCTGGAGCAGTGGGCGGCTGAGCACCAGCTCAGCTGGATTGAGGATGAGAGCAATGACGACAGCCGCTACGACCGCAACTTTTTGCGTCAGCAGATTATGCCGCTGCTGCATCAGCGCTCCTGGCATATCGCCTGCGACGTATTGCCGGTAACGGTTGATGCCAGGGCAGGAGGCGTGGAGGCGTCGGCGCGCAGAGAGCGCTATCAGGCGCTCTTCGCCCGGCTGCAGCCGGATGAACAGCTGCTCACCGCGCAGCATCTGGACGATCAGTGCGAAACGCTGCTGCTGGCGCTAAAGCGCGGCAGCGGCCCGGCGGCCCTTGCTGCGCTGCTGGATCCCGCCGGTCGCTACGTGGTGGCATTCAGCGGCGGGCTCGACTCCACCGTGCTGCTGCATCAGCTGGTCTGCTGGCAGCAGCAGCATTCGYAGCTGAGCGTGCGGGCGCTGCACGTGCATCACGGCCTGAGTCCGCACGCCGACCGGTGGGCCGCACACTGCCGGCAGCAGTGCCAGCTGCAGTCGGTTGCGGCGCTGGCAGAAAAAGGCGTGATCTGCGAACCGGTGCGTATCGATGCGCTGACCGGTAAAGCCTGCACCTTTTTTACCGATCCGGATGGTTTGCCGCTGGAGCTTTATCAGGCGTAAAATAGCCGCCGCAGAATGCCGCAATCAGGCGGCATCATCAGATGGAACGGCACTATGTCTTTTTCCCGAGCGTTCTACTGCGATGTGCTGGGCTTCTCCCTGCTGGGTGAGTACTACCGCGCTGAGCGGGATTCATGGAAAGGCGACCTCGGCCTGCACGGCGTCTATACCATTGAGCTGTTCTCATTTCCCTCCCCGCCGCCGCGCGTAACCGCACCTGAAGCCTGCGGCCTGCGCCATCTGGCATTTTGCGTAGAGGATGTGGTACGCTGACAGAGGATGGGCGCTATCTGGTTCGGGTACTGCGCGACGCGCCGCAGCCCTGACTTCGGATAAATGCCTCTGGTCACGCTGACGTCCGGCACGTAGGCTTGGCGGCTCAGATTTTTTTTCGGAGCCGCTATGCTACAGATCAAACAGATTCACCACATTGCGATTATTGCCACTGACTATCCGCGCAGCAGGAGGTTGAAACYGTGGATATCCGCGAGCTGGTAGGGCGTACCTCCGCCAATATGATCTTGCCCTATCCGCCAGGCGTGCCGCTGGTAATGCCCGGTGAGATGATCACAGAACAGAGCCGGGCCGTGCTCGACTTTCTGCTGATGCTCTGCACCATCGGGCGCCACTACCCTGGCTTTGAAACCGATATTCACGGCACACGCGTGAAAAATATGCTGCCGGATCTCTATGCGGAGGATCCCGATTTCTATCGCAATATGCGGATCCAGACGCTGGCGCAGGGGATCCACCAGCTGATCCTGCAGCACGATCTGCCGCGGCTGATGCTGAAAGCCTTTGATGTCCTGCCTGAAATGAAAATGACGCCGCATCAGGCGTTCCAGCATCAGGTCAAAGGCAGCGAGCTGGGCGCGATGGCGGAAGAGGGGATCCCGGCGGCGCTGGTGGCGAAATTTCTCGATCAGCGCGGCGTGGTGGTAGAGAAAACCGGGCCTTATAACCTGCTGTTTCTGTTCAGTATCGGGATCGATAAAACCCGCGCCATGAGCCTGCTGCGCGGTCTGACCGAGTTTAAACGCGCCTACGATCTTAATCTCCACTTCCGGCGCGAGATCCAGCGGCTGCGTGAAGAGTCTGATGGCTGGTTTTTTGATATCTGGCAGCCAGAGCAGGTGGATGAGGCAGAGTGCTGGCCGATCCAGCCGGGAGAAGAGGCGTGGCACGGCTTTCAGCAGGCCGATCGCGATCATATGTATCTCGATCCCATTAAAGTTA
Source organism: Pantoea sp. BRM17 (assembly GCA_002939445.1). Lineage (GTDB taxonomy): Bacteria > Pseudomonadota > Gammaproteobacteria > Enterobacterales > Enterobacteriaceae > Pantoea. Next base: position 416,254 of record PEFU01000003.1, read on the forward strand.
CGATCCTGACGCCCGGCATCCTGCTGGCCGCGTTTTCCCAGGCTTCACTGATTCATATCAAAGGCGACTACGACCACGATACGTTTAACGAAGCCTATATGATGCACACCACTACCTCGCCGAGCTACGGCATTGTGTCATCGATTGAAACCGCTGCGGCGATGCTGCGCGGCAATCCGGGTAAGCGGCTAATTAACCGTTCGGTTGAGCGCGCGCTCGTGATCACCAATTCAACGTACGACGGATTGCTCTACAACACGGAATATATCAAGCAGACGCTGGATGTGCCGTCGATCCACTTCGATTCCGCCTGGGTGCCTTATACCRATTTTCATCCCATCTACAGCGGAAAAAGCGGCATGAGCGGTGAACGGATCCCGGGCAAGGTGATCTATGAAACGCAATCCACCCATAACAGTACGGTACTGATTGACCGCAACTGTCACAAATCGCTGACCCATCTGCTGATGATGAGCGACATCGTGCCCGTCTGGCTCAAGCCAACGCGTAATGCGCTGGGCATTCTGGGCGGTATTCCGCAGCGTGAATTTACCCGGGAGGCTATTCAGAGCAAAGTGGATAGCACGCCGCGCGCCAGCTGGCCGGTCCATGCGTTTTTCGGTGCCAACACGCTGAAAGCCGATGTCTCTATCTCCGTCACCGAACTGGGTTCGCTGCTCGACCATACCGGCCCGCATCTCGACGCCGAAGAGTATATTGCCCGTACCTTTGGGGCAGAGCAGAGCTATATGGTGACCAACGGCACCTCAACCTCAAACAAAATTGTCGGTATGTATGCCGCCCCGGCAGGGGAATATGCGCTCAGCACCGCAGACGATATCGCGCTGCATATCCGCCAGTATACCGATGAGTACATCGATAAAATTTTACCCCCGCTGACCAAAGCGCTGTTTACCTATGTTAAAGAGGGTAAATACACCTTCTGTACGCCAGGCCATATGGGCGGTACCGCCTTTCAGAAAAGCCCGGTCGGCAGCCTGTTTTATGAAAATGCCAGCGACCTGCTGAAGCTGATTGAGCACAACCCGCGCGTATGCGGCGTCGTATTTGACTGGGATGAGTACAGCATGGCGCTCTGCAGCGACATCAACCAGCTCAATGAGTCGCTGCCGCTCTACGCCTTTATCAACACCCATTCGCAGATGGACGTCAGCGTTAATGAAATGCGCATGGCGCTGCAGTTTTTGCAGGCCTGCAACGGCGCTATTCCGGAACATTCTCCGGCCACTTTTCGCTATCCTTACTCTGTGCCACAAGACCACAGGAGGTGAGCATTGAATATTATTGCGATCATGGGACCGCACGGCGCGTTCTACAAAGATGAACCAATTCGCGAACTGGATGCCGCGCTGAAACTGCAGGGCTTTCACACCGTTTATCCCAGACGATCGCCGCTATCAGCGCCTGATGAACTACGGTTACGCGTAAGGTAAGCCCTGCAGCAAAAAAGCGGACTCCGGTCCGCTTTTTTTATGCCTGTTTTCCACGATCGGGCCTGAGTTCCCTGCAGGACCGCCATTTATGGCGGCAGCGATCCCCCAAGGGCGCCATTTATGGCGACCGAAATGCATCGCTGAAAACAACGCAGATAAAGCGCCGCTGGCGGCAGAAGCGATGGGCATCACCGCCGGGCGTCTGCAGGAGCTGAAGCTGATCGACTCAATCATTCCTGAGCCGCTGGGTGGCGCGCATCGTCGTCCGGTTGATATGGCCGCTTCTCTGAAACAGCAGCTGCTGGCCGATCTGGCCGATCTCGACGGGCTGAGCACGGAAGAGCTGCCGCGCGGTCAGTCTGAAGCGATTGCCCGTAACCTGCGTGAGATGTCTGGTCTGAAAATTCCGGTGATCTGCACCGTGATTGGCGAGGGCGGCTCTGGTGGCGCGCTGGCGATTGGCGTGGGCGACAAAGTGAACATGCTGCAGTACAGCACCTACTCGGTGATTTCACCGGAAGGCTGTGCGTCAATTCTGTGGAAAATGGATGGCCGTCCGGTGATGATCATTGGTCATCAGAAAGGGCGTGAAACCAAAGAGAAAATTCGCCGTAACTTCGGTATGCCTGCACCAGAAGGCTATCGTAAAGCGCTGCGTCTGATGGAGATGGCAGAGCGTTTTAAGATGCCACTTATCACCTTTATCGACACGCCGGGTGCTTATCCGGGCGTGGGCGCCGAAGACCTTCGCGAGAAAAGCGTTGAACTGACCCGTAAAATCTTCTCCGATTTAGGTGCATGGCAGGTCGCGCAGCTGGCGCGTCATCCGCTGCGTCCCTRTACGCTGGACTACGTGCGCAACGCATTTGACGACTTTGACGAGCTGGCAGGCGATCGCGCCTATGCTGACGACAAAGCGATTGTGGGTGGTATCGCACGTCCTTTACTTAACGACCTGCGGTCGTTAGTAGGATCGGAGCAGGTGGAACTGGAGTTTGACTAAAACAGGAACATTATGAGTCTTAATTACCTGGATTTTGAACAGCCGATCGCCGAACTCGAAGCGAAGATCGATTCGCTTAAATCGATTGGCCGTTCAGATGAGAAACACGATATTAATCTGGATGAAGAGATTCAGCCAGCGCGGGAAAAATATGCGCGCGGACTTGCTATCTCGCTGACGGACAGGCAAATTGATGACCAGCTTTTAAACCGTCTCCGCCAGTCTCTGGAGCCTCATCGTTCCGGGACCATTCCGGTACATCTCTATTATCAGAGAGCAGATGCGCGGGCGAAGCTTCGCTTTGGTGCAGCGTGGCGTATTTCGCCCAGCGATCTGCGCGGCAACCGAATTGGTATTTGTACTCTGGACGATCGCTCCGGTCGTCTGGAAGTCATGCTATTTACCGATGCGTTAGATAAGTACCAGCAGCTGCTGGAGAAAGACCGTATCCTGATCGTCAGCGGACAGGTCAGCTTTGATGACTTCAGCGGCGGGCTTAAAATGACCGCCAGGGAAGTGATGGATATCGATGTGTGGCCAGAGCAGGTGCAGCTGGATGGCGAACGTGAAACGCTGGGGCTCTATCTTACCGGGCATCCGATTAATCAGTATCTGAAAGAGATTGAGCGCTACGTCGGCGGGATGCGGCTGAAAGATATGCATCCTACTGAACGTGGCAAGGTCACCATCGCTGCGGGGCTGGTGATTGCTGCCCGCGTGATGGTGACCAGGGTGATAGAGAAGCTGATCATGTCCGGCGCGTTTGACCGGCTCGGACCCCATCGCGCGGCGCTGATGAGCGCCCTGAGCGATGCCCTGAAAGCCGCTGACCAGCATGCTAAAGCAGAGGCGACGGGGCAGGCAGATATGTTTGGCGTGCTGGCTGAAGAGCCGGAGCAGGTCGAAAAATCGTATGCGTCAATTACGCCGCTGCCGCCGGATATCAATGCCGGCCTCTATCCGTTCCACGTTAACGACGACGGTGAAATTGTCTACGGCATCGGCGCGATCAAAGGCGTCGGTGAAGGCCCGATTGAAGCGATTCTCGAAGCGCGTAATCAGGGCGGCTATTTTAAAGAGCTGTTCGATCTCTGCGCGCGTACCGATACGCGCAAAATTAACCGCCACGACCTGGTAGAGAAGTTCGCCGGCTATGGTTTTAACAAATCGCACTCTGCAGCCTATGCGCTGGTCTCCTATCAGACGCTGTGGCTGAAAGCACACTATCCGGCTGAGTTTATGGCTGCGGTCATGACCGCCGATATGGATAACACCGAGAAAGTGGTCGGGCTGGTGGATGAGTGCTGGCGCATGGGCCTGAAAGATACCTACGGCATCATTCTCTATCAGGAGCAGGTGATGCAGATCGCACAGGTGCTGGCGGGTTATACGCTGGGCGGCGCTGATATGCTGCGTCGTGCGATGGGTAAAAAGAAACCGGAAGAGATGGCGAAGCAGCGTTCAGTGTTCAAAGAGGGCGCTGAAAGCATGGGTATCAACGGCGAACTGTCGATGAAAATCTGGCGCGGCATGAAAGATCTGATCAAGCGACTGAAGCCTGACTGCTTTGAAGATATGATCGCCCTGGTGGCGCTGTTTCGTCCCGGCCCGCTGCAGTCCGGCATGGTGGATAACTTTATCGACCGTAAGCATGGCCGCGAAGAACTCTCCTATCCTGACATCCAGTGGCAGCATGAGAGTCTGAAGCCGGTACTGGAGCGGTATGCCGGACTGGTGAAGTTTGACTTCCTCGGCCTGCGTACGCTGACCATCATCGACTGGGCGCTGAAGATGATCAACCCGCGCCGTGAAAAGCAGGGGCTGCCGCCGATCGACATTGCGGCTATTCCGCTTGATGATAAAAAAAGCTTCGATATGCTGCAGCGCTCAGAGACCACCGCGGTGTTCCAGCTTGAATTGCCTGAGATCTATGACGCCGATGAAGAGGTCAGGGCGCTGATCGACATGGCGCGCAAGCTGGAAGGCGTCACGCGAAACGCCGGCAAGCACGCTGGCGGCGTGGTCATTGCGCCGACCAAAATCACCGATTTTGCCCCGCTTTACTGCGATGAAAACGGCCAGTTCCCCGTCACCCAGTTTGATAAAAATGATGTGGACGATCACGTTGCCGAGATGTATGGCCGTGAAGCGGTTTCGCAGATTATCACCTTCGGCACCATGGCGGCGAAAGCGGTGATCCGCGATGTAGGGCGCGTGCTGGGCCATCCTTATGGCTTTGTCGATCGCATCTCCAAGCTGGTGCCGCCCGATCCGGGCATGACGCTGGAAAAAGCGTTTCAGGCTGAACCGCAGCAGTGGTCAAAAGATAACGGGATCCCGGTCGGACCCGGACGCGGTTCCGGTGCCGGTTCACTGGTGGCCTATGCGCTGAAGATTACCGACCTCGATCCGCTGGAATTTGACCTGCTGTTTGAACGCTTCCTGAATCCGGAACGTGTCTCCATGCCCGACTTTGACGTCGACTTCTGCATGGAGAAGCGCGATCAGGTGATCGGCGAGATGACCACCGAAGAGTTTCTGGTGGTGAAATCACGCGAGGGGCTTGAAGAGCGCCTGGCGTTTCTCTTTCCGGATGAAGAGCTGCGTGCGCAGAAGCGCCCGGCCTACGATGAGCGTCTGGAGATTGAGCTCAACGTTATCAACCAGATGGGGTTCCCGGGCTACTTCCTGATCGTGATGGAGTTTATCCGGGCGATCCACGACGGTTATACGCTGGACGATCCGAAACGTCCGCGCCACTACAGTCCTCAGCAATATATGCGCAGCGAAGAGGAGATGTGCGAGCTGTTTTCGGACATCCCGGAAGCGCTGGAAAACAGCGTAGAGATTGCTAAGCGCTGTAACGTCACCGTCCGCCTCGGCGAATATTTTCTGCCGCAGTTCCCGAAGGCGCAGTGTCTGAGCTTTTATCAGCAGCACTTTCCCGACCGTTACTACCTTGAGCTGCTCCGCACCGGACGCGCCGATGAGGAGAGCTATCTGCATGCCGCTGTTGAGCTGGCGATAGCGGAAGGGATACCGGTAGTGGCAACCAATGAAGTCTGCTTCATCAATGAAGAGGACTTCGATGCGCATGAGATCCGCGAGCTGCTCGCGGCGAATAACACCGGCTATCAGAATCTGACACTGCTGATTTCGCGCGCCTATCAGCGCGGCTACGGCATTGCCGGGCCTATCCTCGATCGCGACTGGCTGATTGAGCTGGGCGAAGGGCTGATTGTCCTGTCGGGCGGACGACGCGGCGATGTCGGACGCAGCCTGCTGCGCGGCAATAACGCGCTGGGTGGCCTGGCGAAGACCGGTCCGCTGGTGAAAAAAGCCGCGGCGCTGGGGATGCCGGCAATAGCGATTACGGATTACACCAACCTCTGCGGCCTGGTGCGCTTCTATGGCAGCGCCCACGGTGCCGGCGTTAAGCCGATTATCGGCGCTGATTTCCAGGTCGCCAGCGAGCTGATGGGCGATGAGCTTACGCAGCTTATAGCTCAAACAGTTTGGTGCCACGCCGCATCATCGTCGCAGTTTTGCGCCGGTGCGCAACACGCTGCTGGATGCCGAACTGCACGCCTCAGTACAACCCGCGCCGCTTTATTAAGCCTGACGCTGTTTTAACCGGAAACCGATATGGCTGAACCTCGTTTTATACATCTGCGCGTGCACAGCGACTACTCCATGGTCGTTCGATGGCAATCGCTGTCCGGCGCTGGCGATGCCTGCGCAGGCGGTGATCAAAGGCGACAGTCTGGTGCAGGAAATCAGCGCTGCATCCATTATTGCCAAAGTGACGCGCGATCGCGAAATGGCTGAACTCGATCGTCTCTTTCCGCAGTATGGCTTTGCGCAGCATAAAGGTTACCCCACCGCGCTTCATATAGCGTCTGGTCTGGCAGACTCAAAAAAGCTGTCGGAAAAGCGCCGTCTGGCGCTGTATGATGAAATTACCGAAAAGGCGCTGGCGTGGAGCCTCGGCAGGGCTGAGCCAGAAGAGATCGACCAGCTCAATATTCTGCATGCCACGCTGCTGGCGATGCAGCGCGCGGTGGCAGGGCTGCACCTTACGCCCGATTTTGTGCTGCAACCTTTACTCAACTGCATCAGCAGATCCGCTGGAATGCCGATGAGCAGGCGGCGGATGCGGTACTGGAGATTGCTCATGGCTGAATTTATCTATCCTGATGCGCAACGTATTGCGGGCGTGGACGAAGTCGGACGCGGCCCGCTGGTAGGGGCCGTAGTAACGGCGGCGGTGATCCTCGATCCTGCTAACCCGATTTCGTGGGGTATCGTATGAAACCCGTTACCTTCTGGCTGGCGAAGCGCCTGGTCAAAACGCCTTACGTCTCGCTGCCTAATCTGCTGGCGGGACGGGAGCTGGTTAAAGAGCTGCTGCAGGATGAGTGCCAGCCGCAGACGCTGGCCGCCGCGCTGGAGCCGCTGCTGCATGCGGGTGCCGAACGCGACGCGCTGCTGGAGGCGCTGGAAATCGTGGTTCCGCTGGTTAACGCAAAGCGGCGGGCGCAGTTTGAACAGATTAAAGCGGAGATTGCGCCTGAGCTGCCTATGCACCTGCTGGATGGCAAAGGGCGTCAGGCGATGATCGCCAGCGATGCGGCTATTCTGGCATCCGGCACGGCGGCGCTGGAGTGTATGCTGGCAAAGTGCCCGATGGGCGTGCCGTGTCGTTTTATCGGTCACACCATGGCTGATGCGATGCCGCTGCAGCCTGATAAGCAGGCCGCGCGTCGCGAGCTGGGTATTGCAGACGACGCGATCTGTCTGGGTTTACTGCCAGGCAGTCGTGGCGCAGAAGTTGAAATGCTGAGCGCCGATTTTCTGCGCGCGGCGCAGCTGCTGCGTCAGCGCTACCTCGTATTTGTGGGTATCGATGCGCCAGATTTTAATATCACCCTGGAAGGCAACCTGAAGCGCGCCGGTATTCGTACCGTGCACTACGTCAGCCCTTCCGTCTGGGCATGGCGTCAGAAGCGCGTCTTTAAGATTGGCCGCAATACCGATATGGTGCTGGCGTTTCTGCCGTTCGAGAAAGCGTTTTACGATCGCTTTATCCGCGCGCTGAAAGCGCGTCATCCTGATGCACGCTTTGTTGGCGTAGCGGGTCCGCTGATGCAGGCAGAAGGCTGCGAAGTCTGGTACGAAATGGAAGAGCTGGCGGTCATGGGCATTGTCGAAGTGCTGGGCCGCCTGCGACGCCTGCTGACCATCCGCAAAGACCTGACGCAGCGCTTCACCGCGCTCCGCCCTGACCGCAGTGGTAAAACGCTGGATGAGGTAAAGCCTGAAATCGAGGCGCTGGCGCAGCAGCACAGCGAAGTCCAGCCGTTCTTTGATTTCTTCGCCCGTTCAACCCGTGGATTGATCCGTTAATTCATGTCAGTGCGTCCCTTAACGATTGCCCTGGTCGCCGGAGAAACCTCCGGCGATATTCTTGGTGCCGGTCTGATGGCCGTGCACCAGTGGTGCACTATCGGCGCTCACGTTATGGTTGGCGGTTGTTCCGGCGTGGCGCAGGATATTCCGCCATACATTATTGCGCAGGGTAACCACGCCACGCCGTTTGGCGTCAATATTGAAGGTCTCAAGCGTCGCGGCTTCAGCAAAGAGGCGCTGCATGCTATTCGCAACGCTTACAAGCTGCTCTGGATCCGCGAAAGCGTGACCATTCATCGCGGCACCACGCAGGGTGGCGGACTGACTAAAGTTGGCAGCGACAACCTGCTGATGGTGAATGCGCACATTGCACACGACTGCGTGATCGGCAGCCGCTGCATTCTGGCAAATAACGTGACGCTGGGCGGCCACGTTACCGTGGATGATTTTGCGATCATCGGCGGCGTGACTATCGGTCCCTTCTGTATTGTGGGCGCTGACGTGGAAATTGGCGCAGGTACGGTATTGAAATCACACGTTGTGGTTAATGGCCATACGCGCATCGGCGAAGAAAACCAGATCTATCAGTTTGTCTCTATTGGTGAGGTAAACCAGGATCTGAAATATGCGGGTGAGCCTACCCGCACCGAAATCGGCGATCGCAACCTCATGGAAGTCACCTTCGAAAAAACCCGTCGTGGTCTGACACGTTTTAAAGGCGTTGCTACAGTGGATGGTAAAATTGTCTGTGAAGCGACCATGATGTGTGCCCGTAGCCGGGAGGCATAATTAGTGATTGATTCAACCGCCACCATCCATCCGACCGCCATCGTTGAAGAGGGTGCTGTACTGGGTGCAAATGTTCATAATGAACCGTTTTTCCAGGGGCACTTCCCTGGTAAACCGATTTTCCCAGGCGTTCTGATTTTAGAAGCGATGGCGCAGGCGACCGGTATTCTGGCGTTTAAAAGCGTTGGCAAACTGGAACCTGGCGAGCTCTATTATTTTGCCGGTATCGATGAAGCCCGCTTCAAGCGCCCGGTAGTACCAGGTGACCAGATGAATTTTGATCGGTGCAGGCCGTGTTATTGTTGCCATCAGATTTTTTAGGACAGGAAGAGTATTTTGACTACTGAAACGCATACTCTGAAAATCGAAGAGATTTTAGAACTGCTGCCGCACCGCTATCCGTTTTTGCTAGTGGATCGCGTGCTGGATTTTGAAGAGCACAAATATCTGCGTGCGGTAAAGAACGTTTCTGTGGTGATGAATATCGATGACATAAGCAAACGTCTGAAAGCCATCGAACGCAAAGTTGATAAAAACAGCTAAGCACATCCGCGCGACCCGCTTTCATAATAATGCCGCCTGCCTGCTTTTGCCCTTCAGTGTGGTAAAGGACGGCAGGTAGCGCAGAGAAGCGAACGCCACCGAACTGATTTGCGGCCTGCGAAAGATCAGATCATGGCCGGTAGCCTGAAGATTGGACGTTACTGTATGATTGGCGGCGCCAGCGTCATTAACGGCCATATGGAGATCTGCGATAAAGTAACCGTAACCGGTATGGGCATGGTAATGCGTCCCATTACAGAGCCGGGGGTTTACTCCTCAGGGATCCCACTGCAACCGAACAAAGCCTGGCGTAAAACGGCAGCGCACGATCGCGGCAACTGGGTGAAAATCCCTCAGCTCGGCACGGTCATCATCGGTGACCGGACAGAGATTGGTGCCTGCACCACTATCGATCGCGGTGCGCTGGATAACACTCTGATCGGCAATGGTGTTATCATAGACAACCAGTGTCAGATTGCCCACAACGTTGTAATTGGTGACAATACAGCCGTTGCGGGAGGTGTCGCGGTGATTGAGTCTGGCGTTGAGCTGGGTGACAACGTCGTGATTGGTGCAGGCTGCTTTGTCGGCAAAAAGAGCCGGATTGGCAGCGGCACGCGCCTCTGGGCCAACGTGACGATTTATCATGAGATTCAGATTGGTCAGGATTGTCTGATTCAGTCAGGCACTGTCATCGGTGCAGATGGTTTCGGGTATGCTATGGCGTCAGCCGTGGTGCTGACGGAAGCGGATCTGGAATGGTGCAATACTGCCGCCCTGGTAGTGAAAAATCCCTATCTTACCTATGCCCGCATGGCACAACTGCTGGACACCACGCCGCAGCCCGCGCAGAATATCGCGCCCAGCGCGGTGATCGATCCTTCCGCCTCGCTGGGACAAAATGTGTCGGTAGGGGCGATTACTGCTGACGTGCTGAAACAGGTTAAATAATCGATGTCATCAATTCGACTGGCTGATTTAGCCCAGCAGTTGGATGCAGAATTGCACGGAGATGGCGATATCGTCATCTCCGGCATTGCTTCTATGCAATCCGCCACCCCTGGTCAAATCACTTTTCTTGCCAACAGCCGCTACCGCGAGCAGCTCGCCAGCGTTCAAGACATCATGTCCCAGCGCGAAGCCTTCTCCAGCAAAGCCCAGGCTTTCGAACAGGATAACCGTCGTCGCCAGATGGAAGAGCGTAACAAACTGCTGAGCCGTATCCAGGATGCCGTGAAGAAAGTGGCAGACAGCGATGGTTATGATGTCGTGATTGATGCTAACGCCGTAGCCTATGCTGCTAATGCGAAAGACATCAAAATTGCAGTGGTAAACGTGTCCAGCATTTTCCAGCAGTTACCGCAACGTGCGACCGTTGCTAAACAGCTTGAAAATGAGTTCAAAGGCCGCGCAACTGAGCTGCAGGGCCAGGAACGCGATCTGCAGACCAAAATGCAGAGACTGCAGCGTGATGCTTCTACCATGAAGGCGAGCGAGCGCAGCCGCATGGAAATTGGTAAAACCTGGTAATGTTCTGAGCAGGGAAGCGGAAGCGAAGTACGGCATAGCTTAGCGCAGCAAAGCGCTAAGCGAGCCAAACACTGTGTCGCAGACACAAACGTTGATGGTAAGGAGTTTATAGTGAAAAAGTTGTTGTGTGCCGCAGGTCTGGGTCTTGCTTTAGCGGTTTCCGCTGGCGTTCAGGCTGCTGACGTCTGGGATACCAACTGGCAGAATACGGCAGCCACCCGCGCTGCGGATATTCCGGACTACAGCGATCCTAACAACATTCGCGTCTCTGCAGGCCTGGCGCTGCAGTGGATGTCGCCACTGGGCCCGCTGGTCTTCTCCTATGCCCAGCCGGTGAAGAAAGTCGAGGGAGACAAAGCAGAGCAGTTCCAGTTTAACAGTGGTCCGAAAGCCGCTTACCTCAACGATCGCTCCTCATCGTGTAATCTGACCGATCCAAACGGGATCTGTAAGTCAGATGATGCAGTAGGCGGTAACGCAATGGCGATTGCCAGCCTCGAGCTGATCACGCCAACGCCGTTCCTGAGCGAGAAGTACGCTAACTCTGTGCGCACTTCACTGTTTGTGGACGCCGGTAAAGGTTCAGACAACGCGTTCTATAAAGCGACGCTGGATACGCAGCAGTATGTGCCGCTGAACCGTGACGGCACCTGGGTAGTCCTGGGGCGTGGTCGTGTGGGCTATGGAGACGGCATCGGGGATAAAGAGATGCCGTTCTATGAGAACTTCTACGCCGGCGGCTCCAGCACGGTACGTGGTTTCCGTTCCAATACGAGTCTGTCGAACATGCGGCCGCAGGTAGCAATGTGGCGTTACCTCGACTCGGTCGGGCGTCCACAGGGACTCAATAATAAAGGCGATTTCTCTGCGGATGATTTTACCTTTAACTATGGCTGGACCTACAATACGCTGGATCGCGGCTTCTTCCCGACGCGCGGTAACCGCACCAACCTGAACGGTAAGGTGACGATTCTTGAATTCTCACTGACCGATCCCTACTTTACGGTTGACGGCGTGAGTCTGGGCGGTCGCCTGTTCTATAACGACTTTAAAGCGGACGATGCCGATCTGTCAGACTACACCAACAAGAGTTACGGTGTTGATGGCACGCTCGGCTTCCCGGTTAATGAGAACAACACCCTGCGCGTTGGCTTAGGCTATGTGCATAACGGGCGCGTACCAGGCGTGCCGGATCAGGTGGATGTGGTCTACAAAGTTAAAGAGCGCAACACCGGTACCTTTAACTTTGGCGTGGGCTACGGAACAGAAAGCGGCGTCAGCTTCCAGGTGGGTGTTACCCAGGATAACTGGCTCGGTACCGGTAATACCGTTAGTATCAGCGGTACCAAAAATGATTATCAGACCTATGTGCATATTAACGTTGATGCCGGTAATCGCTATTACGTGCGTAAAGTCCGTTTTGAAGGGAACGACACCTCAAAAGATGCTGTACTGCGCCGTGAGATGCGTCAGATGGAAGGCGCATGGCTGGGCAGCGATCTGGTTGATCAGGGTAAAGAGCGTCTGAACCGCACCGGTTACTTTGAAACGGTTGATGTGGATACGCAGATTGTGAACGGCAGCATGGCAGGCCACTCAGCAGAAATTGAACATCTGACCAAAATCCCGAATGGTGAGCTTTACAACGGCACCAAAGTGACGCAGATGGAAGATGATATCAAAAAGCTGCTGGGCCGCTATGGCTATGCCTATCCGCGCGTCGTGACGCAGCCGGAAATCAGCGACGCTGACAAAACCGTTAAGCAGTGGAACGTGGTTGGCGATCGCAAATATCAGAAGCAGAAGCTGGCCGGCGACCTTGAGACGCTGCGCAGTTTCTATCTGGATCGCGGTTATGCGCGCTTTAATATCGACTCGACTCAGGTCAGCCTGACGCCGGATAAAAAAGGCATCTACATCACCGTCAACATCAACGAAGGCGACCAGTATAAAATCGCCGGCGCTTTCTACTACAGCGTCGGCAAATACACCGCCAGCGTAAAAGCGATTGCCACACCGCTGCCGCGTAACCGCGTGGATCTGAAATTTGTTTTCCAGGAAGGTGTCTCTGCCAAAATTCAGCAGATCAACATCGTGGGTAACAAAGCGTTCAGCTCTGATGAACTGATCTCCCGCTTCCAGCTGCGTGATGAAGTGCCGTTAGATGTGCAGGTTTTACGTGACGGAACGACCCTGATTGTTCAGGTTAAAGAGCGTCCGACTATTGCCAGCATCACATTCTCCGGTAACAAGGCGGTGAAAGAGGATCAGCTGAAGCAGAACCTCGAAGCGTCAGGCGTTCGCGTCGGCGAAGCGCTGGATCGCACCACGCTCTCTTCAATCGAGAAGGGACTGGAAGTCATAGCGTCGCTGCTGTTTAGCAGCGCCACCGTTTACGGTGCAGACGATTTCGTGGTGAACGACATTCATTTCGAAGGTCTCCAGCGAGTCGCCGTCGGCGCGGCTCTGCTCAGCATGCCGGTACGCGTCGGTGATACGGTGAATGATGATGATATCAGAAACACCATTCGCTCACTGTTTGCCACCGGCAATTTTGAGGCGATCGAAAAGATCAAAGGAGGACCGGTGTCCGAGCGAGTTCAGGACTTCAGTTATCGCATCGGCTCAATTCTGCTGGTGCTGTTAATGGGGCTTGCACTTTTCAATGATTTCTCTCGCCTGTAACGTCTGGAACGCAGACAGGTGCGGGATGTGTTAGGAAAACGCATAACAACGATGGCGATGAAAAAGTTGCAGATGCTGGGTAAGCTGATTACAGGTGATGTAAAGCTGAATAACCTGAGCGGCCCGATTTCGATTGCGCAGGGTGCCGGTTTATCAGCGGAGTACGGGGTGATTTATTATCTGATGTTCCTGGCGCTGATAAGCGTCAATCTGGGCATCATCAACCTGTTTCCGTTACCGGTTTTAGATGGTGGGCATCTGCTTTTTCGTGAGCGAAATGGCGCCCGGCACTCTCTGACGCTGACGCCAGCCGCGAAGCCGGGCAAGCCTGAAGAGGGATTCGCCGGCGTTATTCCGCGCGTGCAGCCGCTGCCTGACGCATATAAAACGGTGAAACAGTATGGGCCGGTGGCCGCTATCGGTGAGGCAGGCGTCAAAACCTGGCAGCTGATGAAGCTTACGGTGTAGGTAGCGCTCGGCATTCGTCCACGCGGGCCACAGATTGAAACCACGCTGGCAGAAATACAGGCGGATTCACCCGCCAGCGCTGCCGGTTTGCAAGCGGGCGACAGGATCGTTAAAGTCGATGGTCAGCCGTTAACGCAGTGGCAGGCATTTGCCGGGCAGGTACGGGATAATCCGGGTAAACCGATGGCGCTTGAGGAAATTCAGTCAGGCATGGAACTTAACGCAGTTGACGGTATCGAAACGCCTGACTGGGATGCTGTGCGCATGGCCCTGATTGGGAAAATCGGCGATGAGAGTACCACGCTGACCGTTTCTCAGTTTGGCGAAAGCGCAACCCAGCAGAAGCGGGTCGACCTGCGTGACTGGCAGTTTGAGCCAGACAAGCAGGATCCGGTGAGCGTTTCCGCTGAGCGCCGTCACGAGGCGTTTAACAACAAAACCGTGCTGCAGCGTGCTGCCGTCATCGCCGCGGGGCCGGTTGCCAATTTCCTCTTCGCTATCTTCGCTTACTGGCTGGTCTTTATGCATGGCGTGCCCGGCGTACGGCCGGTGGTTGGCGAAATTGTGAGCGGCTCCGTCGCAGCGGAAGCGCTCGTCGCGCTGGGCGTGCTGATCACCGTGCATGAGTTTGGCCACTTCTGGGTGGCACGCCGGTGCGGCATCTATGTCGAACGCTTTTCTATCGGTTTCGGTAAGGCGCTCTGGCGACGGACTGACCGGCAGGGGACAGAGTATGTTATTGCGCTGATCCCGCTCGGCGGCTATGTCAAAATGCTGGATGAGCGCGTAGATCACTGAAAGTATGTTTAAGCGTGAAGCGGGCATTAAAGACAGCGGAAATCTTATCCCCGGCCACGGTGGTATCCTCGATCGTATCGATAGCCTCACAGCGGCCGTGCCGGTATTTGCCTGCCTGCTGCTGCTGGTGTTTCATACCCTCTAGGAGCAGCAACTATGTTAAGCATTCTCTGGAGTTTTGCTGCTTTCAGTGTTTGGTCGGCTGTTCGGCAAACACAAGCTGGCGCCTAAAGTCTCGCCGGGTAAAACCTGGGAAGGCTTTTTTGGCGGGCTGCTCTCCTCCGCTATCATCGCCTGGCTGTTTGCGCTGCTGGCTCCGCTGACGGTGGCGCCGGGCACGCTGATTGCGTGTGCCGTTGTTGCCACGCTCGCCTCAGTACTGGGCGATTTGTTCTATCCCGCCTCTGCCGCACTCTGGCGCGGCTCGCGTCCGCTTCGTCTGCTGTTTGGCGTGCTGACTATCGTCCCGTTTTTCTGTGGCATGATCGCGCTGCGCCAGTATCACTACGACATTGATCACTTCGCCGGCGCCTGGTGGCTCCTGTTCGTTATGCTGCTGGTATGGGGCGCGGACTCGGGTGCCTATGTCGCCGCCTGGGAGTGGGGGCAGCTGGCCGGTATGGCTACCCGTCAGCAGCGCGTCTGGCTGGCGCTGCTCTGTGGCCTGCTGCTGGCAGCGATGCTGTTTACCTTACCGTCCTATTCTCACGATGCGCATCAGCCTCAGCTGGAAAGCTCGCTCTGGGCCGCACTTGGCTGGTGGGTCGTTGCTCTCTTTCTGGTGGAAGGTGCACTGAATGCATTCTCTCTGCGGGAGCGACGCTATGGCGGCGCTGCACCAGGCGGCGCCTGAGCTACCTGGGGGTAACCTTTGCTGAAGTCTCGTCTGATCACCGCGTTTATTTTGATTCCGCTGGTGATCGCTGCGCTATTCTGGTTACCGCTGTCTGGTTTCGCGATTACCACGATTGCTATCTGCATGCAAGGGCTACTGCGTCCTGACCAGATAACCGAAGAAAGCCTTGCTCCCTACCTCTGTATGCAGGAGCTGGCGCCGGTGGATTTAGTGATAAGGACCGGGGGAGAGCATCGAATCAGCAACTTCCTGCTGTGGCAGATAGCCTATGCTGAGTTCTGGTTTACCGATGTTCTTTGGCCTGATTTTGATGAACATGTTTTTCAGAGCCTGCATAAACATAATGTACGTCTGTGCATTATTGGTGATATCAGCCGTTTTTCTGGTCGTATTCAGGAACGCATTCGCCGCGCCGAGGAACTGACTCAACAAAATAATGGACTGACCCTCAACATTGCTGCCAACTATGGCGGCCGTTGGGATATTATCCAGGGTGCCAGGAAACTGGCCGAACAGGTTCAGTCAAAAAATCAGGGCAAACTGCGTATTTCAGGCCACAAAGCCGGGGTAAAATCGGTTCGCCGTGCCGTCAGCTTTGCGGTCAGCCACAAGCTGGAAGCGTTAACGCTCTATGCGTTCAGCAGTGAAAACTGGAGCCGACCGCCGCAGGAAGTGACGGCGTTAATGGAATTATTTATCTGGGCTCTCGACAGTGAAGTACCGGCACGACATTGTTTCGATGTCATCCGGCTTACGGGCCGGCCTTTGCCGCAKGCGCAATGTATTCAGAAAACACAGCATTTCTGATGAAAGGAATTATTACGCGTTATGTCGTCCAACAATCACAATACAATCGATGACGGGTCGTACTGCACACCACGTCACGTGGCCATCATTATGGATGGTAATGGTCGCTGGTACCGATATTGCCGCCCTCAACAGCGAAGTACTGGCTACGCTCAGCTCGCCGGAGCCAGCCAGTATTGATGAGGTGCTGRAAATCGATCGACTGGCGCGGCAGCATGCAAAGGCACTGCTGTCACGCGTCACTCTGGCTGGCTGATAGCCCCGCTATTTGTTCGCTCTGGCTGAAAATGGTATAGTCGCTCGCGTTTTAGCACGTATCGCCGCTGGCGTCACGCCGCTTGATTTCACCCGAATGAAAGCGCTGACGTTTGCTGAACCCGATTACGTACGCTATCCCTGCCTGAAGCTGGCAATCGATGCGTGTACTGCAGGGCAGGCGGCCACGACGACGCTGAATGCAGCAAATGAAATCGCGGTAGCAGCGTTTTTGCAGCATCAGATTCGCTTATCGGCCACTATGATGAATAAAGGTCTTGAATACATTGAAGCCCGCTGGTTGTTCAACGCCACTGACGCGCAAATGGAGGTCATCCTGCACCCGCAGTCGGTGATCCACTCTATGGTGCGTTATTGTGACGGCAGCGTGCTGGCGCAGCTGGGATCGCCTGATATGCGCACACCGATTGCTCACAGCATGGCATGGCCAATTTTTCAGAGTTTGCCCGCTTCCATACAGCATCAGTTGGGGTACGCTGATCTGCGGGAGAACGGGATCGACTCGATTCTCCTCACGGGATCGGGTGGTCCTTTTCGTGACACGCCACTGGCAGATCTGGCTGCTATGTCGCCGGATCAGGCCTGTGCGCATCCGAACTGGTCAATGGGGCGCAAAATCTCCGTTGAGGCGCTGGATGAGGTTGATCAGGTGATGGCGGCGATTGTCGGCGCCTCGGGCCTGCAGCCAACGCTGGCAGCGATTCGTGCCGGAAAAACCGTGCTGCTGGCTAACAAGGAGTCACTTGTCACGTGCGGCCGCTTGTTTATGGAGGCTGTGCGTCAGCATCAGGCGCAGCTGCTGCCGGTCGATAGCGAGCATAATGCCAATCCCGATCTCTATCAGGTTACGGCGCTGGTCGCAGGGCAGAATGCTGCGCTGATGGCTGAGCAGTGCCAGCAGTTCCGGCCGCGCTATGCGGCGATGTCTGATGAGACCGCCGCTGCCGACCTGCGTGAGCGACTGAKAGCACTCAACGTCGATACCGAAGTGCTCTCCGGCGTTCAGGCAGCCTGCGATCTGGCCAAGCGCCTGCCTGTAACAGATATAAAACGCCGTTCAGAGCCGTATTCGTACCGAATGCACTCTGGCGGCGTTTTACATTGTGCCTGGCGCCGTTGCGGGCACCTATGATGACTTCACAGGGATAGCATGATGAAGCAATTAACTCTTCTGGGATCCACCGGCTCAATTGGCACCAGTACGCTGGCGGTTGTCGCCGCACGTGATGCCAACGATAAGATCAAAGCGCTGCTGAAAGATAAAGAGATCAGCGAAGATGACGAACGTCGTTCACAGGATGATATCCAGAAAATGACCGACCTTCACATCAAGCATGTTGATGCTGCGCTGGCAGAAAAAGAGAAGGAGCTGATGGACTTCTGAGTCTGTCAGCCCGATCTGTATCTGCTGGAGGCAGGGATCAACGTGTTCGATCGCTCTCTGGGTCCGGCCGTTGAGAAAGCGATCATGACGTCCGACCTCGGCCTGAATCCAAGTTCAGCCGGCACCGACATCCGTGTTCCGCTGCCAGCGCTGACAGAAGAGCGCCGTAAAGATCTGATCAAAATCGTTCGTGGCGAAGCAGAGCAGGGGCGTGTTTCCGTGCGTAACGTTCGTGTGATTAACGATATTAAAAAAGATGCCGAAACACGCATGGACAAGTGCGTGGAAGCATTCAAAAGCACCATCAGCAAAGTGCGTACCGGTCGTGCTTCACCTTCACTGCTCGACGGCATTGTGGTGGAATACTACGGTACACCTACGCCACTGCGTCAGCTCGCCAGCGTAACGGTAGAAGATTCCCGTACGCTGAAGACGCATTAATATCCGACGCAAGGTAAAATAAGGTATATTCTGATAGCGCAGTGCCTGACGCTGCGCCACTACCTGACATAATCGATGTTGCAGGCGGCTTGTACGTAAGCAGCAGGTAGCAGGATGATCGATGTTTATCGATACCAGTTCCGACGCGTGCGGAAATGGCCAGGTCAAACCGAATCCAAGGGTTTTAAAGATCCGGTGAAAAATCCGGACGCGACGCTGTACGATCAGCTCAGCTACGCTGAAGTGCTGGAAAAAGAGCTGAAAGTTATGGATCTGGCCGCCTTTACGCTGGCGCGTGACCACGCACTGCCGATTCGCGTCTTCAACATGAATAAGCCTGGCGCACTGCGTCGCGTGGTAATGGGTGAAAAAGAAGGCACCCTGATGATCCCGCTTAACGGCGTCTGTGACAACTACAGCTGGGCTGAAGCGATCAGCCTGCTGCGTAATAACCGCGTGGTGATCTTCTCTGCCGGTACCGGCAACCCGTTCTTTACTACCGATTCTGCTGCCTGCCTGCGCGGCATTGAGATTGAAGCGGACGTCGTGTTGAAGGCGACCAAAGTAGATGGCGTCTACTCAGCGAAAGAGCTGGTTGAGCTGGGCATCCAGGTAGGTGTGGTGATTGGTGGCGGTAACCTGTTCCGTGGCGCAGGCCTCGCTCAGGCGGGCATGAACCGCGTAGTAGGCGACCACATGGGTATGCTGGCGACCGTCATGAACGGCCTGGCAATGCGTGATGCGCTGCACCGCGCCTATGTGAACGCACGCCTGATGTCTGCCCTTTTTTGACGCGCTAAGCGGATGATCCACCAGATTTAACTTCTCATTCATCTTATCCTCCAGGAAGAATTGACCATGGCGACCAACGCAAAACCTGTATACCAACGTATCCTACTGAAACTGAGCGGCGAGGCCCTGCAGGGTGCCGAAGGTTTTGGTATCGACGCGAGCGTGCTTGACCGCATGGCGCAAGAGGTCGCGCTGAAAGAGAAAGGCGCAGATGTCATCAACTTCATCCGCTTTGAAGTGGGCGAAGGCATTGAGAAAGTTGAAACCGACTTTGCAGCTGAAGTGGCTGCGATGTCCAAACAGTCTTAATGAGTGACCGGAACCGCCGCGAGGCGGTTCTTTTTTGTCTGCGTTTTGGCGCAGTGATTTTCAGTCTCATCCCAATACGAGTTCGTTAAGCCAGAAGATGTTTCTGCTGACGTGGTTGAGAAAGAGTACCAGGTACAGCTGGATATCGCGATGCAGTCTGGCAAGCCAAAAGAGATCGCAGAGAAGATGGTTGAAGGCCGTATGAAGAAATTCACCGGCGAAGTCTCTCTGACTGGTCAGGCTTTCGTTATCGACCCAAGCAAAACTGTGGGTCATGCACAGTTCGAAGAAGAGCGTGTTGCACTGGTTGCTAAAATCGGTGAGAACATCAACATCCGTCGCGTAGCAGTACTGGAAGGCGCTCAGCTGAACAGCTACCAGCACGGCGCGCGTATCGGCGTTCTGGTTTCTACCACCGCTGCTGATGAAGAGCTGAGCAAGCAGATCGCAATGCACGTTGCGGCAAGCAAGCCTATCAAAGCTGCGAAAAAAGCAGGTAACGTTGCAGCTGACGGCGTGATCAAAACCAAAATCGTTGATGGTTACGGTGTGATTCTGGAAGTTAACTGCCAGACTGACTTCGTTGCTAAAGATGGCGGTTTCCAGGCGTTTGCTGACAAAGTTCTGGATGCAGCTACTGCCGGCAAAATCACCGACGTTGAAGCGCTGAATTTTTCCGCAACAGGTTTCTGCGCGTGCGCACGCACCCGGAAACGAACCGAGGATTCTGGAATGGCTGAAATTACCGCTGCATTGGTAAAAGAACTGCGTGAGCGTACTGGCGCAGGCATGATGGACTGCAAAAAAGCGCTGACCGAAGCGAACGGCGACATCGAGCTGGCAATTGAAAACATGCGTAAGTCTGGCGCTCCACTACCGTGCGCGAAGGCCGTTCACAGGACCTAGCTGAGCAGGCTGAAGACGCGTCTTTAGAAAACGCTTAATAAGGATTGCTCTTTCTGAGAGCCCTTAGACATCAGATGTTATCTGTATAAGGGGCCGCACAGGCCCCTTTTATTTATCTCCGTCTGTCGCGCTCCCTGTTACGGGCTGGCGGGGCAGAGTAACAAGACATGGGCGGTCTGCCRGATGCGCTGTTTGTTGTTGATGCTGACCACGAACACATCGCAATCAAAGAAGCAAACAACCTGGGTATCCCGGTATTTGCTATCGTTGATACCAACTCTGATCCAGATGGCGTTGATTTCGTTATCCCTGGTAACGACGATGCGATCCGTGCTGTAAGCCTGTACCTGACTGCTGTTTGCTGCGACCAGTTCTTCGTTAACCACCGCTGGTTAGGTGGTATGCTGACTAACTGGAAAACCGTTCGTCAGTCAATCAAACGTCTGAAAGATCTGGAAACTCAGTCTCAGGACGGCACGTTCGACAAACTGACCAAGAAAGAAGCACTGATGCGTGCTCGTGAGCTGGCCAAGCTGGAAAACAGCCTGGGGGGTATCTCCCGTTACTGGAACCCAAAAATGAAGCCATTCATTTTTGGTGCACGTAACAAGGTTCACATCATCAACCTTGAGAAAACTGTACCAATGTTCAACGACGCTCTGGCTGAGCTGCAGAAGATCTCTTCTCGCAAAGGTAAAATCCTGATCGTTGGTACCAAGCGCGCTGCTGCTGAAGCGGTAAAAGAGTCAGCTCTGTGCGAGACGGCAGGAAGCGCATAAATCTCATTATGTGTACTAAAACACACATGTATCGACACATACGCCGGGGTGCCTTGAAAGAGGTCGGTCGTATGGGATACATGGAGGCCCAACCCCAAACATACTTTAGAGGTAATCATGGCAACTGTTTCCATGCGCGACATGCTCAAGGCTGGTGTTCACTTCGGTCACCAGTTTTAATTGAGATAGCCATGAATTTTTCCGCAATCGCCGAAATTTTCGACAATAATGAGTTCTGTGGCAGTCATGTTAGCAGGCAGCAAATGGGCTGCCAAATCGGGATTGCCGCACACGTTTTGCGCTAACAACCGCTGGCGTATTTATACCTGTTATGGTATAAAGCGCGCCGACGATTCTCTGCTGTCTTACGAAACGAGATGCAGACCGATTTAGGGAAGCCGTGATAGCCAAGGCAGGCAGAAACCGCCTGCTGCTGCTGTGTGATGTGCTCGTGGCAGAGGCGATCAAGCTCACCGGTGGTCACACCCGGCACAACGTGAGGGGCGATCATTTCCAGCACTTCAGCGGCCAGGCGGCCCGCCACGCGCATTTTTTCGATTTCGTCAGGAGGACGCAGAGCGATATAGAGGCTCTCCTGCGTCACGCGGCAGAGGCGCTCGCCGAGGATAGTGGGTTTGCCGACGATAAACATTTTTGAGGTATCACCGTGATACTCATCTTTAATGACGGTGACATCAACGTTCACGATATCACCCTCTTTCAGGACGCGATCGTCGCTGGGAATACCGTGGCACACCACCTCGTTTACCTCCACGGTAAACGTCATGCCGGCCTGCAGCACCACACCGCTGTCGTCGGCGTCATAGTGCAGCACCTGCGGCTCTTCATGGAAGCCTTTGCCAATACCGTGACCGCAATACTCACGCACCACGGAGAAATCCTGCGCCTCAACGTATTGCTGGATCGCGCGTCCCAGCTCACGCAGGCGAATGCCTGGCTTAACGACTGGGTAGCAGAGAGAGGATCAGACGTTTTCCAGCCGCGCCGGAATAGTGTCATCCTCACGCAGCGTCAGAATCTCACAGCCAGTTTCTGTCACCACAATAGTATGCTCATACTGCGCGGACAAGCTGCGATCTTTGGTTTTCACCGTCCAGCCATCCTTCATGGTGCGGATGCGGTAATCGCCTGCGTTAACCATCGCCGTCGCTGCCGGCATCAAAGGCGAGGCTCAGCGCGTGCTGAAACTGCTCCAGCGCGGCTTTCAGCTGTTCACGCGTTAGCGCGTCGTCAGCCCAGCCGGCGGGTGAATCGGTGAGAATTTTGTATACTGCCTCGGTCACGTTACCGCTCATCAACATGCCCCTTCGCGCATTAAAAAGCCGGCATTAAGCCGGCTCATGCTGCGCGGCGGCCTCATCAAGGGGCTGACGGCTGAGGATCAGAATGTCGATGTCCGACAGCGGATGCAGCTCGCCACGGCCATAGCCGCCCACCGCGACCAGCGCCATATCACTTAGCGTATCAAAACCGAAGAAACGCCACAGCCGTCGCAGCAGACGATCGATAAACAGCGTGCGCGTGTCGATCAGCGACTCCGGCCAGAAGCCTTCGCTGAAGATATTCTTCTGCAGCTCAAGAAACAGCGCAACGTCGCCGGTCAGCATGCGCGACTCAATCAGGTTGGTTGCCACGGTGAGATCGGATAAGCCCTCCAGCAGGCACTCCTCAAGCGTGCGCACGCTGTGTCCCACCTCAAGCCGCAGATCCCACATAAGCGTGATCAGTTCAGAGGTGCTCAGGAACCCAAAGCCCATCATCTCATCCATGGTGGTGGCACCAAAATGGCGACGCGCTACCCACTGCAGGGTATGGATATCGCGCAGGCCGCCCGGACTGCTTTTGATATCGGGTTCGAGATTGTAACTGGTGCCGTGGTAACGCTGATGGCGCTCCTGCTGCTCTTCAATTTTGGCAGCAAAAAAGCGCGATGAGCGCGTTACGCGGTAGAAATCTTTCATCATGCGCTCAACCGGCTCGTTGCCTTCGCCGGAGTAGCTGAGGCGATGCGCGACGGTCAGTTGCCGATCAAAAAGCAGGCGGTTGTCGTAGCGTGGCAGCGTCAGATGCAGGGCGAAGCGGATGCGCCAGAGAAACTCCTGACACTCGTCGATCTCATTGCGCTCCGCTTCGGCGTTGCGTACCATGACATAAAACATGCGCAGAATGGCCTGCGGCTCGCGCTGAAACAGATCCGGGTCGCGCAGGTCAATCAGGTCGCCGCGTAGCTGAAAATCATCATCCAGCGCACGCGGCTTTTCGGTCGCTGGCAGGGCGAGGATCGCTTCATCAAACAGCTGCAGCAGCATCTGGTTCAGCTCGCTAATGCGGCTGCCCCAGAGCGGCGTATAGGCGGAGAGTACGCTATGGCGATGCATCGGCAGCAGCGCGCGTTTTACCGCGCCGGGATGACGCAGAATCGCCATAAAAGTGCGGCGCGCCTCAGCAATCTGGCACAGCGGCTGCCGCAGATGGCGGCGCGCATGACGCAGCTGGCGCAGGGTAGTGGAGTAGATCCCGGTAATTGAGACTTTGGCAATATCATGGAGCAGCGCTGCCATCAGCAGCAGCTCCGGCTGGGGCAGGCGCGGCCAGAGTTCCACACACAGCGGATGCTTTGGCCGCGTGCTCTCATCGGCGAAGCTCTCCAGCTTCTGCAACACGCGAATGGTGTGCTCATCCACCGTGTAGGCGTGAAACAGATCAAACTGCATCTGGCCGACCACGGTCTCATTCTGCATTATCTCGGCGAACTGCTGGATCACCGTAGGGTCCTGAATATCGCGACGCTGGGCGGTGACCGACATCAGCAGATGATGACGCACCAGCCAGGCCACCAGCTGGGTCTCCCGGGAGTTGAGGTTGTGCAGCTCAGCAAACTCCAGCGCATCCTGCGCGCCCAGTATTGAGTGATCGCCGTTGCGGAGCAGCAGCGCCAGCGCCTGCAGACGATGGTGGCGCACCCGCTCGCGCAGATCCGGGCTATTTTCCATGCCGCGTCGCAGCTGCTTCTCGGTAGCAAAAAACAGCTCGCGCAGCAGGCTCTGCTTCCAGCTGTTCCACAGGCTCTCATTGGTGGCGCAGATATCGGAGACGGTGAGGCAGACCAGATAGCGCAGGCGAGGATCCGGGCTCCAGATAAAAATCTCCGTGCCGCCGCGCGTCGCCTGCGGGCTGACCAGCACCAGCGGCTGGCTGAGGTCGTGGTCAATCAGATGACGGGCGTGCCACGCCAGCTGATTAGGCGTATGGCGCAGAAAATAGTCGGCGCGGCAGCGGCTCCAGATATGGTGCAGCCGCTCTTCATTGAGGTTCTCCATGGACTCCTGCTGCGTAATGGCCTGCTGTAATGCCTGAATAATCAGCGGGTGGCGATCGGGTGAAAGCGGACTGCCATCGGGTTCGAGGACGATAAAGGTATCCATTGCCATGCCGTCACGGCTGGTAAAGATTTGCGCGTCGTGCACGCTGAGATTACGGCGGTCGAGTTCACCCGCTACGGCGGCAAACAGATAGGGGGTGCTGATGCGCGCACCGTGCAGCGACACGCCGAGATCGGCAAAGACTTCACCTACCCGGGCAAGCAGTCCTGGCTGATCGAGCGCGATCAGCTCCAGATAGCTGCGCCGGTCGGTGTGGGTCGGCAAAAATTTCACGTCAGTGTCCACGCTGAAATGTTTCAGGCGCGCGGACTGGCGACGGGTACGCGGCGGCACCCTCCTGAGTCTGTCATACGGATGCCCGGACGTGTCCGGACAGGATTCAATTTATCTGTGCAGTGTGATTCAGGACACTTTATCGTTTGGATTAAGGGCCTCTGTCAACCGTTGTTGTAACACATCGCGCATTTCTGCATTCAGCGCGCGCCGTTCGCTATTGGCGAGGATAAAGAGATCCTCAACCCGTTCGCCGATGAAGCACCGCTTTTTTCAGCCACTGATGCGTTACCCATTCGCCATCGATTTTTTCAGAGACGCGCAGTTCGCCGCTGTCCAGCAGACCAATCACCTGATTGATCGCTTCACGGGTGGCACTGTCGACGCTGGCGGGCGTGATGTCAGCACGGCGCTCAAAGGCGGATTCAATAACGCTCTGTAACTGTTGCATAGCTATGATGTTGACGTAGGAAGGCATCAGCACGGTGTTACGCGCAATAAAAGCGCCCTGGCGTACGGCTGCTGGTGGCACCACGCGGAAACCTGCCGCTTTAAAGCGCGCATCGTCCCAGCCGGCAAATTTCATCGGCACCTTGTCATAAAAGCGGGTTTCAGCCCCTTCCATAACCTGATTGTCATTGATGCGAAACGACAGCACAATCACGCCCTCAACGATTTCGGAACGTGCGCCGATAAAGCAGTTATCTTCGATGATGGTTGGATTAGCTTGCAACGGCTCCAGTACGCCGCCAATGCCCACGCCGCCGGAGAGATGCACGTTTTTGCCAATCTGCGCACAGGAGCCCACGGTGGCCCAGGTATCAACCATGGTACCTTCATCGACAAAAGCCCCCCTCAGCGTCTTAGCGTCAACTTTTTTCACGATTACCGCGCAGTAGAGGCTGTAGCTGCCATCTTTCGACGGCAGATTACCTGAGACCACTACTGAACCAGCCGGGACGCGGCCGTAGTGAACTTCACCGGTTTCGCGATCGTAAATTTTGGTGCTCTGGCCGATATAAACGCCCATTGAGATCACCGAACCCTCCTCCGCGCGTCCGGAGTTAACTGGCGCGGATTATGGACTGTTTGAAAAGTAAACGCACCAGTTAATTTGCGGCGCAAAACAAGTTGTATCAGGCGGGGTGTAAAGAAAAAATGACGGCACCGTTGCCAGTGCCGTCATGAGTAAGAAAAGCGCTCAGAGAAGTTAATCGATAGTACGCAGCAGTTCGTTGATACCCGTTTTATTCGCTTCCTGACGCAGACTGTAACGATCGATGTCTTCAGGATTGCTGATACCTAAGCTTTTCAGATTGTCATACATGGCGTTTAAATTTCCTCTGAGAGTGAGTGAGCGCGCAGACATGTCATCAATCGTTCCAGGTCGGATCCGGAACGCTTACGGCATACTTATAAACTTTAGACGAAAAACCGGGTCAGACAGCACCCGATCGCGCTGGCAAATCTGATCCAGCTCATCGATAACGTAACGCAGGTTGGGGCTGATCTCCTGAATTTCACGGAAGCCCTGACCGTTATGTTCGGCCACCACGGTTTTGCGCTGGCGCGGATATTTGAATTTCACGCTCTTGGCAAAAAATTCGCCTTTATCTTTGCGGAAATAGATTTTCAGGATGTCGTTTTGCTGTATGTGGCGCTGCAGCTGGATGAACGGGCGTAAAAAAGGCCAGCAGCGCTGGCCTGAGTGCGATGTGTAAACGGATCAGCGGCTGTTACGGGTCAGCTGATCGAGATCGGCTTCAATCTCAGCGATCTTATTAGAGACCACGCTCTCCAGATGGCGCAGATCGTCGAGGATCTTGCGCTTCAGATCCACCTCGCGCGTCCGCTGGAAAAACTCAGAAGCATCGATACCAACGGTTTATTACGGCGTACGCTGCTCGCCTGGTTCAGCCATAACGTGCAGCCTGGCGCCACGGCACGCGCGCTGTTTATTCATCGTAATACGCTGGAGTATCGTCTGAACCGGATTTCAGAACTGACCGGACTGGATCTCGGCAATTTCGACGACCGGCTGCGTCAGGTGCGTATGCGGATTGCGCTGGGCAATTATTTCCCCGGACCGGGCGGCATTGCGCGCTCGTGGCGTACTGCCCGCACCACTATGTCAGTGGGCAAGCAGCGTATGCCGGAGCAGCGCAGTTTTTTTTATCAGGATCTGGTGCTGCCGGTACTGCTCGACAGCCTGCGTGGCGGCTGGCAGGCCAGCGAGCTGCTGGGCGTAGACAGCGCAATGTCAGAGCTGCAGCAGCTGCAGACGCTGCTGACCACGCCGGATCGCGATAACCTCATTGCCATCGTATCGCTGACGGAGATGGTGGTGCTGAAACCCGCGCTGAACGCTCACGGCCGTTACGATCACGACGATCACCGCCGGCGCGTTGACCAGCTGCTGCAGCGTATGAAAGAGAGCGTGACGGCGGAGATGATGCTGGAACAGGCGCGGCTGCTGCATCTGCTGGCGCAGGATAGCCGCCTGCGCGAAGAGCTGGTGCTTAACCTGATCCGCAGCGACACACTCTCGCCGACGCTGAACGAATGGGCGCAGCGGCTGGGCATCGATCTTAACCAGCCGCGTGTGGTGGCGGTAGTGGAAGTGGATAGCGGCCAGTTCGGCGAGCTGCACGAGGGCGCGCTGCTGGTACTGTCGCAGGGCAGGGTGGTGGATATTGATGAAGCGGTAGCAAAGCATCTGCACGGCGTGCGGCCTGGCGTCAATCTGCCGCTGCGCATTGAAGGCAGCATCGTGGGAGTCATCGGGCTGACCGGAGAACCTGCTGCCCTGCGGCATTACGGCGAACTGGTCTGTTATTGCACAATGTCAGCCGTCAGCAGGATGCGTATTCTGTCGGTTTGCCCCTTGCTCAGGAAGTGATCCATGGCAACCTCTCATCTTGATGCGCGTCTGGCGCAGGATATCGTTGCGCGCACCATGAAAATTATCGACAGCAACGTCAACGTGATGGATGCGCGCGGGCGCATTATCGGCAGCGGCGATCGTGAACGTTGATCGATAACCTGGGTGAACTGCGTAAAATTCTCGACACGAAACCGCCGGTACTGGCGCTCAACATTCTGCGCGGTGACGCGTCGCTTTATCTGCTGATGCAGTAATTCTCCCTGCATAAACCGGGCGGGCTGCGGCTCGCCTTTTTTCTTTTGTGCGCCCGGTAACATTTTCCGCAATCTCTCCGCCACTATGTGCGGACGGTAGAGCTGCAGCAGAGCACCAAAGATAAAGTGCAGTCGGCGACCATTTACACCGGTATTGAAGGCGCCGATCTCAGCAACGTGGAGAGCAATGGCCACAAAGGGGTGCGCGTTGACAGCGTGAAAGCAGGCAGCGCGGCCGCGCGTATCGGCCTGAAGAAAGGTGACATCATCCTCGGGGTTAACCAGCAGGACCAGCGCGGCGCCTTTGTCAGCCAGGTTCTGCCTGGTTCTGCGGCGGCAAAAGCGGGCGTGAAAGCCGGCGACGTCGTGGTTTCACTGAATGGCAAGCCGCTGAGCAGCTTTGCTGCCCTGCGTGCTGAAGTGGGCTCGCTGCCGACGGGCACCAAACTTCAGCTGGGTCTGCTGCGCGAGGGTAAATCCCAGAGCGGCGGCGAGCTGATCGGGATTAACACGGCTATTCTGGCACCGGATGGCGGTAACATCGGCATCGGCTTTGCTATTCCCAGCTCGATGGTGAAAAACCTGACGGCGCAGATGGTGGAGTTTGGCCAGGTTAAACGCGGTGAGCTGGGGATCCTCGGCACCGAGCTGAACTCAGAGCTGGCGAAAGCGATGAAGGTTGATGTGGCCGATTCCGATACGCTGCGGGTAGGTGACTATACCGTTGCGATCGGCAACCCTTACGGGCTGGGTGAAACCGTGACCTCCGGCATCGTCTCTGCGCTGGGCCGCAGCGGCCTGAWTGTGGAGAATTACGAGAACTTTATCCAGACTGACGCCGCCATCAACCGCGGCAACTCGGGCGGTGCGCTGGTCAATCTGAAACTCGGTTCCGGCGTCATTATTAACGCAGAGAAAGGCTATGTGGTTACCAACAACCACGTAGTGGACAACGCCACAAAAATTCAGGTTCAGCTCAGCGACGGCCGCCGCTATGAGGCCAAAATCATCGGTAAAGATCCGCAGTCTGATATTGCCCTGATCCAGCTGCAGGATGCGAAAAACCTCACGGCGATTAAAAGTTCCGTGGTGAGCATCAACGTTGAAGGCAGCACTGCGGTAAAAACGCCGCGCATGCCGCAGCAGTTTCAGCAGTTCTTTGGCGATAATTCGCCTTTCTGTCAGGATGGATCGCCTTTTCAGGGATCGCCGCTCTGTCAGGGTGGCGGTGGCGCAGATGATGGCGCACCGGGCAATGCACAAAAACAGCCGTTCCGCGGTTATGACGGCCACAGCAATGGTCAGGCTGCAACTTTCAGAGAGAAAAAACGAATGAAAAAAAACAGATTGATGCTGAGTGCGCTGGCACTGAGTCTGAGTATGGCGTGCGCGCCTGCTGCAGTATTTGCCGCTGAAACGGCGTCCTCCTCCAGCCAGCAGCTGCCCAGTCTGGCACCCATGCTGGAAAAAGTGATGCCTCAGCGGCTGTTATGGGAGCGCTATTATCGCTTCCGCCTTATTCAGGATTATATCAGCGGCATGACGGATAATTATGCGTGGGACGAATATCGCCGGATGATGGCGGTAGAATAGGGCCAGTTTTGTAAAGACGACGCATAAATATTTACCTTTAGGCAAAACTTTATCGCCTTTTTTGCGTATAAAATTTATCTCCTGGGCTACCGGGTAATTAAAGGCCTGCTGGAGATCTATCAGTCGCTGATGCAGCTCAATTATGAGCAATTTACCACCTTAATGAATGATGATTATCTGGCGGGCCATCCTATTGAGACGCGCCTGTTCCATAAGCTCTCCGGTAAACATCGTAAGGCGTACCAGCAGCAGATGCGCGCGCGCGTCGTTGAGCATAAATTGCGCGTAAACGTGCAGAATCTGCTGGTAGGCCATGCGGTGCGGCGCTTTGTCGATAACCTGCCGGCCATTTTCTCCGGCAATTTTAATCACGCCCTGCTGGAAGATGATGGTGATGAAGGGCGGCTGCTGAAGCTGTTTAAAACCGTGGCGCGTCAGCAGGTATTTAATCATCCTGAAGTAGAGCAGCTGGAGCTGCATATTTCATACTGTATTGCCGACCTGGATGATGCCGTTGAAAAAGCGATATTTACCGTGGATACGCTCTATCACGCGCTGGTTAAAGCCTGGGGGCCGCTGATTCCCGGTGATGCATTTAGCCGCACCATTGGTGAGGCCTGGAAAGAGGCGAATCAGAAAAAACGGCGCAGCATCAGCGATCAGTTTTTTATGTCGCTTGCCCAGGTCGCCTGCATTCTGAAATATACTGCCCCCGCCTGGTGGCAGGGTGAGAAGCCGGCTGAATTCAGCGTCCTGATGAAAAAACCCGGCTTTTATCTCTCTGAACGGGAATATATTGCGGAGCTGCGCGTCGCCACCGATCTGGCGGAACATCATCGCTATCCGCTGACCTGGATAATGGAGGCGGCGGATGCCTGGCTCCCTGAGAGCCCTGAAGGGACGTTGAAGACGACGACGTTGATAGGCCGGGTGTGTAAGCGCAGCGATGCGTTGAGCTAACCGGTACTAATGACCCGTGAGGCTTAACCTTACAACGCCAGAGGCGTTTTGTGGGACCTGATTTTCAGCTTGTTTTACCGGATTAACAGAATTTGCCTGGCGGCCACAGCGCGGCGGTCCCACCTGACCCCATGCCGAACTCAGAAGTGAAACGCCGTAGCGCCGATGGTAGTGTGGGGTCTCCCCATGCGAGAGTAGGGAACTGCCAGGCATCCAATTAAGACCAGAGCTTCTGGTCGTGACCTCCCGGTGACGCGGAGAGGGCGAAACACCTGGCTTCAGGCGCGGTCCTGAGGGCAGTAAAGAATCGGTGGAGCGGTAGTTCAGTTGGTTAGAATACCTGCCTGTCACGCAGGGGGTCGCGGGTTCGAGCCCCGTCCGTTCCGCCACTATATTGAGAAGCCCTGACTGTTAAAGTCAGGGCTTTTTCATATTCTCTTTTCCTTCCGGCATTATACCCCCTTGTCGTGAGGTGAATTCCGACATTCGATACCACGAATTGAAACCCCGCGCTAAAATCCCTATAACAGTCAGTGTGAACTCTTTGTTGTTATCAGCCAGGCGGTAAAGTGCGAAAGAAAACCTATGCAATGCGCTATATAGCAGGCCAGCCAGCGGAACGAATTTTTCCGCCGGGCGCCATGCTGCATCTTGGTCAGGGTCTGCCGCCAGGGGAGCCGCTGCCGGCCGATCCCACCCTGCGGGTGCTGGTATGGAACATTTTCAAGCAGCAGCGCGCTGACTGGATGTCGGTATTGCAGGGGTTTGGTCGTGATGCCCATCTTGTCCTCCTGCAGGAGGCGCAAACCACGCCTGAACTGATCCAGTTTGCTACCAGTAATTATCTCGCAGCCGATCAGGTGCCCGCTTTTGTGCTGCCTCAGCACCCGTCAGGGGTGATGACGCTCGCATCCGCGCATCCGGTCTACTGCTGCCCGTTGCGCGAGCGCGAGCCGCTGCTGCGGCTGGCAAAATCCGCGCTGGTCACCGCGTACCCTCTGCCAACCGGCGATATGCTGATGGTAGTGAATATCCATGCGGTCAATTTCAGTCTGGGTGTGGACGTATACAGTAAGCAGCTGGGGCCTATAGGAGAGCAAATCCGGCATCACCGTGGCCCGGTGATAATGGCAGGGGACTTTAATGCATGGAGTCGTCAGCGGATGAACGCGCTTTATCGCTTTGCCCGCGCTATGTCTCTGCGTGAAGTGGCGTTTACAGACGACCACCGGCGTAAAGCGTTTGGCCGGCCGCTCGACTTTGTCTTTTACCGGGATATGAAGGTGAGTGAAGCAGCGGTGCTGGTCACCCGAGCCTCCGATCATAATCCGCTGCTGGTAGAGTTTACCCCCGTCACTGTCGCGCGCTAAACGCACCCTCCTGTAACGACGAGACGCTCTGGCCGGTACTGCTATAGATGATGCTATGCCGATAAAGAAAAAAGGCTGACAAATGTCAGCCTTTTCAGTACATCAGGTATCTGGCGTTGCGCTATTCTTAACAAACAGAGTGAGCTTATCACCCGGCTGTATATCCTTCGCGTCGCTGTTCCAGCGCATTACGTCCTGCGTGTTAACACCATGACGTTTTGCAATACTGGCAAAAGAATCACCCTTACGAACGCGGTAGGTGATGCTGTTGCCGTTATCTGCCAACTGCGATGCTGCTGTCGTACCGCTAACCGTCAGGGTCTGACCGATACGTACTGCCGCACTGCGCAGATTGTTCTGCTGTTTTAGCGAGCTCATGCTGACACCCAGCTTACTGGCGATACCGGATAGCGTGTCGCCTTTACGTACTTTGTAGCTGTTACCGGCTGCGCTGGCTTTAGCCAGTTCCACAGGCTGCACGGAGGCAATATCTCCGGAGGCCAGAGAGTTGCGCAGCTGTGCCACGTTGGACTTAGGCACCATAATATAGTGCGGTCCGTTTGGCGCAGTCGTGCCATTTTTATAGCCAGCGTTAAATGTCTTCAGTTTACTGAGCGACATACCCGCCATTTCTGCAGCCTGAGTTAACTGCATCTGCTGTCCCACTTCCACTCGCGCCAGCGCGCGGCTTTCATTAGGGGCTGGCAGTTTGATGCCGTAACGCTTGTTGTTCTTGAGCAGTTCGCTTAAAGCCAGCATTTTCGGGACATAGATAGTTGTTTCGCGCGGCAGTGATAAATGCCAGAAGTCAGTCGGCTTACCCCGTGCCTTGTTCTGCTTCATCGCTTTCAACACGCGTCCTTCGCCGCTGTTATAGGCTGCTACGGTCAGTAGCCAGTCGCCATCAAACATGCGATTCAAACGCTGCATCATATCCAGTGCTACTTTGGTTGAGGCCACCACATCACGGCGTCCGTCATACCAGCGGTTCTGTTTCAGACCATAATTTTTGCCCGTTTGCGCAACGATCTGCCAGATGCCTGCGGCATTGGCGGAAGAGGTTGCGTGAGGGTCAAAAGCGCTCTCCACTATGGGTAGCAGTACCAGTTCCATCGGCATTTTACGTTTCTGTATCTGCTCGACAATCCAGTACATGTACGGCTCTGCCCGTAATGTTACATCGTGGAGATAGCTCTTATTTTTTAAAAACTTTGTTTTCTGTTCGCGGATCCGGGCATTTTCCGGGATCCCCATCTTCAACTCGTCACTAATGAGATTCCAGAGATCGGTGTCTTCTGCGAGGCTGGTTCCATCATCTTGCCAGCGCGGCGACAACAAACGATTTCCGTACTTTCCATTTTCACCTTGACCAGCCGAAGACAGGCTCTGTGCATGCTGAGCGGGGATATTGGCGTCATTCCGTGATGCCTGACATCCGACCAGCAAGACTGAGGCGAGTAATAATATCGCTTTAGCCTTCATGTGTGTGTCAGTAGTTCGCTTAAAAGACGAGCAACTATACGTGACGTACCGGCACAACACAACCCAAAAAATTAAAATTGGTCTTTCTTATTACGCAATTCAGCAAAAGTCTGCCATAACGGGGCAGATTCCACATTAATTGCTAAAGCTTTTTGTAAATCAGCATCTTGTGTGCGTAAAAATAAATTTATCTCACGTTCCAGCGCCAGTTTTGTCGGTAAAGTAGTACGATTTTCTGCCCGTAAATCCTTAATTTCCTGATATCTGGCCAGAATTTTCGGATCATGGGGTAAAATTGCAGCAGCAAAGTTCATATTAGATAAAGTATATTCATGTGCGCAGCAGACAAGCGTATCGGCGGGAAGTTGATTAAGTTTCTGAAAGGAATGAAACATTTGTTCTGCTGTCCCTTCAAAAAGTCGTCCGCAGCCGCCTGAGAACATTGTGTCGCCGCAGAAAAGATAAGGTTCACTGTAATATGAGATATGTCCTAAAGTGTGACCCGGCGTGGTGATGACCTGAAAAGGCAGGCCGAGCAGCGTAACGGTTTCACCCTCATGAACAATATGCTGCGCACCTTTAGCCGCCGTTTCCTGAGGGCCATATACCTCAAGCTGAGGATAGCGCTGTAGCAATTCAGCGACGCCACCGGTATGGTCCTGATGATGATGCGTCAGCAGAACAGCCACCGGCCTCCAGCGGTTTGCTTCAATTTTTTCAATCAGCGGCCGGGCTTCACCGGGATCAACAATCAGGCAGCTGCCGGCGTCGTTGGTCAGTGTCCAGATGTAGTTATCCGTTAATGCGGGAATACTGGTAAGATTCATAAACACCTCTCTGGTTGTCTTAAAGGAAGATGGTAGAGCATGAAGCCAGCGAAAACACGCCAGATCCTGACCGCGCCGCGCACCTGGAATGATATGCCCTGGGGAGAATACTTTCGCGACGCGTTAACCCAGCAGTTACAGCCCTGGCTGGCGAGGCTTTATGGCTTCCACATGCTAAAAATTGGCAGCCTGAGCGCAGAAATCAATACCAGCCAGTGTGCCATATCTCATCAGGTCAATGTTGGCAGTGAGGGCGACGCACTGCAGGTGCTTGCCAGCGTTGCTCAGCTGCCGTTTGAGTCTAAATCAATCGATGCCTGCCTGCTGGCGCACACGCTGGCATGGGAGCAGGATCCGCACCGCGTGTTACGCGAAGTAGACAGAGTGCTGATTGATGATGGCTGGCTGATTATCAGCGGCTTCAATCCTTTCAGCCTGCTGGGGATTAGCAAAGCGATTCCGGGTCTGAGCCGGCGAGCGCCCTGGAGCAGCAGAATGTTCAGCCAGGTGCGTCTACTGGACTGGCTGAGCCTGCTGAATTATGAAGTGGTGTACCGCACGCGTTTTCAGGTGGTGCCGTGGCATCGACAGGGCGGCAGGATGATCAGTGCGCATCTGCCCGCCCTGGGGTGTCTGAACATCGTGGTGGCGCGCAAGCGCACGTTCCCGCTTACGCCAGCTAAAATGAAAACGGCGCGCAGCAGTGCGCAGCTGCGTCCGGTAGTAAACGCTACGCGTCAGTTTCGCGAGACGCAGGATCAGGATGCAACCTGATAGCCAATGTCTTCCAGTGACGGATTACCGGCAGCGCTGCGCGCCAGTTCGTCACAGCGCTCATTCTCCGGATGGCCGGCATGCCCCTTCACCCACTCCCATTTAATGGTATGGGTGCTGAGCGCCGTATCCAGACGCTGCCAGAGGTCGGTATTCTTGACCGCTTTTTTATCAGCGGTTTTCCAGCCGCGCTTTTTCCAGTTGTGGATCCAGCTGGTAATGCCCTGGCGGACATACTGGCTGTCTGTGCTGATGACCACGTCACACGGCTGCGTCAGCGCCTCTAATGCGACAATGGCCGCCATCAGCTCCATACGGTTGTTGGTGGTCAGGCGATAGCCCGCGCTGAATAACTTTTCATGCTCGCGATAGCGTACAATAGCCCCATAGCCGCCCGGTCCCGGATTACCAAGGCAGGAACCGTCGGTGAAAATTTCTACCTGTTTGCGCATCTCTGGTAGACTTCCCTCTGAAAAAACGCCAAGTCTGACACAAAACGAGCCCTATGATCACTGCAAATAACCGCCAGATTGTCCTCGATACTGAAACCACCGGCATGAACATGATCGGGGTTCATTATGAGGGGCATCGCATCATTGAGATCGGTGCGGTTGAAGTCATCAACCGTCGCCTGACCGGCAATAACTTTCATATGTATCTCAGGCCCGATCGGCTGGTGGATCCGGAAGCGTTCGGTGTTCACGGCATCGCCGATGAGTTTCTGGCCGATAAGCCAACCTTTGCGCAGATAGCTGATGAGTTTCTCGACTATATTCGCGGAGCCGAGCTGGTTATCCATAACGCCTCGTTTGATATCGGCTTTATGGACTATGAGTTTGGCATGCTGCAGCGTGATATCGGCAAAACCGAAAGCTTTTGCAAAATCACCGATAGCCTGGCGATGGCGCGTAAAATGTTTCCCGGCAAGCGCAACAGCCTGGATGCGTTGTGCAATCGTTATGAAATCGACAACAGCAAGCGTACGCTGCATGGCGCACTGCTGGATGCCGAGATTCTGGCAGAGGTCTTCCTGACCATGACCGGTGGCCAGACGTCGCTGGCGTTTTCAATGGAGGGCGACCAGCGCAATCAGGCCGAAGGTGAGCATATCCAGCGTATCAGCCGCCCCGGTTCAGGCCTGCGCGTGATTAATGCCAGTGATGAAGAGGTGATGGCGCACGAAAGCCGCCTCGATCTGGTTAATAAAAAAGGTGGCAGCTGTCTGTGGCGCGCCTGATGCACTGATTTTGCTGCTAAAAACAGCAGGAAGCTGAAAAAAGCGGCAGGCGTGTCATTTTGATATAAAAAGCGTTGACGGGAAAGGGGGCTGCCATTAATATGCGCCTCGTTCCCGACGGGGAACAAAGCGCGGAGCGGTAGTTCAGTTGGTTAGAATACCTGCCTGTCACGCAGGGGGTCGCGGGTTCGAGCCCCGTCCGTTCCGCCAATCTATTTAAAAAAGCCGATTCAGAAATGAATCGGCTTTTTGCTGTCTGCTATTCAGCCAGCACTATACACCCTCTTTTTGCAGCGTCGCTTCCGGACGATACGAGACCGGTACGACCCGTTCTGCCCGCGCCAGCCAGCGWTAGCAGCCTGCCCCCAGCGCCACACCGATAAACCAGCTGAAGTTAGCTACCGCATGCAGCGCCGGAATAAAACTTATCGTCAGGCAGATCCCGACCGCCGGCAGCAGCGCCGCGATCGCTTTGGGATTAAAGCCGTTGCGGTACCAGTAACGTCCCTGCGGCGTGGCGTTAAACAGGTCATCAACGCTTACGCTGCCGCCTTTAATCAGATAAAAATCCGCAATCAGGATACCGAACAGCGGGCCCACAAACGAGCCCAGCACATCCAGCGTATAGTGGATCAGTTCAGGTGACTGAAACAGATTCCACGGCGTCAGCAGCACGGAACCCACCGCGGCGATCATGCCACCGGTGCGGAAACTGATCTTCTGCGGGGAGCAGTTAGAGAAATCGAAGGCGGGTGACACAAAATTCGCCACGATATTGATACCAATGGTGGCGGTGATCATGGTCAGCAGGCCGATAGCGACGGCCAGGTCGTTGCCTACCATACTTACCGTCTCAATCGGATCGGTGATCATTCTGCCAAACAGCGACTGGGTGCCGGAGACAATCACTACCGTAACCACGGAGAACAGCAGGAAGTTAAACGGTAATCCCCAGCGGTTGCCGCGGCGAACTTCACTCATGTTTTTGCCGTAACGCGAAAAGTCGCCGAAATTAAGCAGAGGACCGGAAAAGTAGGAGACGACCAGGGCGGTTGCAGTGATCATCTGCCAGGTCTGTTCGCCGGCACTCAGTGATTTGCTGGCCAGCGTAAAAGAGATACCCGCCAGACCAGTTTTGTATACAATCCAGCCCGCCAGCGCGACCATCACGACATAGACTGCCGGACCCGCCACGTCGATAAAGCGCTTAATGGCGTTCATGCCGTGCCAGAACACCATCGCCTGCAGCAGCCACATGATGCCAAAGCAGCACCAGCCGAGCAGCGACAGCCCCAGCCAGCTGCTTTGCGTCATGCTATTAAGCGCCGGGAAGAACTTCAGCAGAACCAGCATCAGGGCATTCGCCGCCAGATAGGTCTGAATACCGTACCAGGCAAACGCGATCAGTCCGCGGATCACGGCCGGAATATTGGCGCCGAATACGCCAAATGCCTGGCGGCAGATCACCGCATAGGGCACGCCCGCCATCTGGCTGGGTTTTGCCACCAGATTCGCACAGAGCTGCACGATACCGATCCCGGCCAGCAGACACAGCAATACCTGCCAGCTTGCCAGCCCCAGCGTAAAAAAGCTGGCGGCAACCACATACCCGCCCATGCTATGCACATCGGACATCCAGAAAGAAAAGATGTTGTACCACGTCCAGTTCTGCTGGCGCGTCGGAGCCAGATCCTCATTACACAGGCGTGGACTATAGGCCGCGCGGGCATCAGCCTGCGCTGGCGTCACTTCAGTATGAATTGGCATGAAACCTGCTCCTCTCACCATGAWGGGGAAAATATTCACCGTTTAAAGAGCTATTGCAGGATCCAGGCCAGAAGTGATTTGTTGTATACAAAAAATGAAAGGAGTGTATACGATATCTGGCAGTCAGCTATTTTCCGGAGCAGGTAATGAATCATGAATCCGCAGTGAAGCCGCGCGCTGTGACGTTTGAAAAAGATGAAGCGATCTTTCAGGCATTGCTTAGTGCCATCGTTGAGCACCAGCTTCCGCCGGGCAGCAAGCTGCCTGAAGAGGCGCTGGCAGAGGTGTTTGGCGTCAGCCGTACCGGCATTCGTAAAGTGCTGCAGCGCCTCGCGGCGGTGCAGATGATCACGCTGTCGCCCGGACGTGGTGCACAGGTCAGCACGCCCGATGTGGCGGAATCACGCGATATCTTTGCCACGCGCAGCATGCTGGAGTGCGCCAACCTGCCCGCTGTACTGACGCATCTGCAGTCGCCACACCTCGCGGCGCTGGAGGCGATTATCACGCAGGAGCAGCAGGCGCATCAGCAGAATGACGGCGCGGCTGCCATTCGTCTTTCAGCCGCGTTTCATATCCAGCTGCAGGCGATATCCGGCAATCAGGTGCTGACCGATATCATCACGCGCCTGACCCAGCGCTCATCGCTGGTGATTGCCGCCTGGGGCACGCCCTGGCAGCACGGCTGCCGCTGCGATCATCACGACAGGCTGGTCGATCTGCTGCGCCAGCGGGCGCTGCCTGCGCTGACTGAGGCGCTGACGCACCACTTCGACCACATTCTCTCCAGCCTGCACTTTGAGCGCAGCGGTGAAACGCTGCCCGATTTCAGCCGGTTATTTGCCGGTCATAAAGGAGCCCTATCATGAGCCTGATACAGGTGATCAACCCCAATACCAGCCTGGCAATGACTGAAACTATTGGTGCGGCCGCGCGCGCCGTGGCGGCACCGGGCACGGACATTCTGGCGGTCTGTCCGCAGCAGGGCGTACCCTCCATAGAGGGACACTTTGATGAGGCGATAGCCGCGATCGGCGTACTGGAGCAGATTAAGCGTGGCGAAGCGCAGGGCGTCAGCGGCCATGTGATCGCCTGCTTTGGCGATCCCGGCTTGCTGGCGGCGCGCGAGCTGGCCAGCGGCCCGGTAATCGGTATTGCCGAAGCGGCAATGCATACCGCCACGCTGGTGGCGACGCGCTTTACCATCGTCACCACGCTGCCGCGTACGCTGGTGATCGCCCGCCATCTGCTGCAGCAGTATGGTTTTACGCACCACTGTGCGGCGCTGCACGCCATCGATCTGCCGGTACTGGCGCTGGAGGATGGCAGCGGCGTGGCGCAGGAGAAAGTCCGGGCGCGCTGCATTCAGGCAAAACGTGAAGATAACAGCGGCGCGATTGTGCTGGGCTGCGGCGGCATGGCGTCGCTGGCGCAGGATCTGACCCGCGAACTGGATATGCCGGTGATCGATGGCGTCAGCGCGGCGGTAAAAATGATAGAGGCGCTGGTGGCGCTTGGCCTGGGCACCAGCAAGCATGGCGATCTCGCTTATCCGCTGCAAAAACCCCTCAGCGGCGCCTTTCAGCACCTAAACTAAGGTCTGGCTGAGGTGTGACAACAGGAACTGACTGAATGAATGACGCATCTGAAAAGAAAGAGTACAGCTTCAACAAAAATTATCCGCGCGATCTGATCGGCTATGGTGGCCAGCCGCCGCATGCGCAGTGGCCCGATAACGCCCGGGTGGCGGTACAGTTCGTACTCAATTATGAAGAGGGCGCAGAAAACAACGTGCTGCATGGCGATGCCGGTTCGGAGCAGTTTCTGTCCGATATCATTGGCGCAGCCAGCTACGCCGATCGCCACATGTCGATGGATTCCCTGTATGAGTATGGGTCACGTGCCGGTTTCTGGCGCATTCATCATGAGTTTCAGAAGCGTAGTCTGCCGCTGACGGTGTTTGGCGTGGCGATGGCGCTGGCGCGGCACCCGGAAATTGTCGCCGCGATTAAAGCGGCGGATTATGACGTGGTCAGCCACGGCTGGCGCTGGATCCACTACCAGGGAATGGATGCGAAAACCGAACGGCAGCATATGCAGCAGGCGGTCGACGTGCTGACCGAACTGTTTGGCAAAGCGCCGACGGGCTGGTATACCGGGCGGGACAGTCCGAACACTCGCCGGCTGGTCGCAGAGCAGGGCGGCTTCAGCTACGACAGCGACTATTACGGTGACGATCTGCCGTTCTGGACCCAGGTCACACGTCAGGATGGCACCGTCAAACCGCATCTGATCATCCCCTATACGCTGGAGTGCAACGACATGCGCTTCGCCACGGCGCAGGGCTTCAACACCGCCGAACACTTCTTCACCTACCTGCGTGATACCTTTGATGTGCTGTATGAAGAAGGAGAGCGCGCCCCGAAAATGATGTCGGTCGGCATGCACTGCCGCCTGCTGGGGCGGCCGGGAAAATTCCGCGCGCTGCAGCTTTTTCTTGATCACATTCAGCAGCATGAAAAGGTGTGGATCTGCACCCGCCAGCAGATTGCCGATCACTGGATGACGGTACATCCCGCGCCGTGATGACGCCCTCACCGCAGGGGGTAATGGCGGAGGTGCTTACTCACTCATCAGGCTGACCTGCGCGGCCACAATGCGCCACCCCTGCGGCAGCCGTACCCACGTCTGCTGCTGCCGCCCGATACGCGCTGTACCTTCACGGGTAAATTCGGTGCTGCACACTGCGTAATCATCGCCAAAGGTGGTGATGACCGTATTGCGCAGCGTGCGATCGAGCCCTTTTGACGGTCGTGCCGCGCGAAAGGCGCGAATCTCCTCAATCCCGTACAGATTCTCTCCGGCACCCAGCCGGACGGTACGCGCGTCGTGCCAGAACAGTTCGTCCAGCACCGCGACATCATTGCTCACCAGCGCCTGCTCGTAGCGATAAAATGCAGCGCTTACGGCGGCAACGGTATCCGGATCGTTTATCCTGTCCGTCGTCATTATCAGATATCCATTAAAGTAGGTTGATCGTAAGTCAGGCCCTGCTGCTGCAGCGCCCAGGCGGCGCGCAGCGCCAGCTGTTCGTTAAACGGCGCGGCAATCAGCTGTACGCCAATCGGTAAGCCGCTGGCGGTGAGCAGCGGTACGCTACATACCGGCAGGCCAGCGAACGAAATCGGCTGCGTCAGCATGCCCATGCTGGCGCGTGTCGGCAAATCCTGACCGTTGATGTGAATGGTTTCCTGGCCGATGGTGGTGGCGGTACAGGGCGTGGCGGGGGCGATCAGCACGTCATAATGGTCGAACAGCGGCAGCACCTGTTGCTGGAAGTGACGCCGGAAACGCTGGGCCTGCACATACCACGCGGCGGGCAGCATCGCGCCGGCCAGCAGGCGTTCGCGTGAATTCGGCTCAAAGCGTTCTGGCTGGGTGCGCAGAGCGGGCAGATAGTGATTGCCGCCTTCCGCCGCGGTCATGATAAACGCGGCCGCGCGCGCCAGTTCGGCCTGGGGCAGCGTCACTTCTTCTGCCGCGCCGAGCGCGCTGGCCGCTACCGCTACCGCCGCGCGCGCCTCATCATTGCACCAGGTGGTAAAAAAACCGCCCAGCGTCGCGCAGCGCAGCCCGTCGCTGCCCGCCTGCAGGCGGTCGCTGACCAACTCCGGCGGCCGCGTCAGCTGAAACGCATCCTCTGCGTCGYGGCCCTGCAGCGCATCATAAACCAGGCTGAGATCCTCAACCGAGCGGGCAAACGGGCCGATATGATCGAGGCTGGCGACAAACGGCTGCGTACCGCTGCGCGACAGGCGGCCAAAGGTGGGCTTAAGGCCGAAGATGCCGCACAGCGACGCCGGTACGCGAATCGAGCCGTTGGTATCGCTGCCGAGCGAAAAGTGCACCAGTCCGGCCGCTACCGCGGCGGCTGAGCCGCCGGATGATCCACCGGCGATGCGCGTGATATCGCGCGGGTTGCAGGTGGCGCCATAGTGACTGTTTTCGGTAGTAAAGCCATAGGCGTAGGCATCCATGTTCAGCATACCGGAGAGTAGCGCGCCCGATTCACGCATCCGGCTGACCGCCCAGGCGTCTGCACGCGCCGCCGCCCGCGTGCTAAACAGGCTGGCACCCGCCAGCGTGGTATGGCCGGCTACATCAAACAGATTTTTTACCGCATACGGAATACCCGCCAGCGGTGGCAGCGTTTCACCGCGCAGGCGCTGCCGGTCAAGCTCTTCAGCCTCGCGCAGCATGCGCTGCCCGGTGATCGCCGTCCAGGCGTTGAGCGCCGGGTTATGCTGCTCAATCGCCGCCAGCGTATGGCGGGCAATCTCAGCGGCCCCGATTTCACCCTGCTGCAGCGCACGCTGCAGCGCTGCGATCGATAATGATGTCAGGCGCATGGCTGGAATACCCCGGCCACTTCCAGGCGATCGTCCAGCGGCAGCGCCATCAGCGGCGCGGCTATAGCCGCAATCCGGCTGAGCTGCAGCTGCAGCTCAGCACGACGTGCGTCATCCAGATCCAGTGCGAGGATCTGCTCCATCTGAGCGACATAGTTCGCCCACTCTGCGGATTCGGTCATGAGTCTCTCCTGTTAAAAACCGGCTGCGCTGCCGTTGCTGCGCGGATCGAAAGCGCCTTCCAGCATGCCGCTGGTGTGGCGCACTACGGCGCCCGCATGGCCTACCACTTCACTGAAGTCAGAGAGCAGCTCAACCTGATGACCCAGCAGACGCAGCCGACCCACCGTTTCCGGCGCCACGCGCGCTTCCAGTTTGAGTGAGTCAGAGGCCTCGCCCCAGGTGCGCCCCAGCAGCCAGCGTGGCGCACTGACCGCCTGCTGCAGCGGCATACCCTGAATGACGTGACGGGTAAAAATGGCCGCCTGCGTCTGCGGCTGACCATCTCCGCCCATCGATCCATACACCATGACCCGGCCATCTTTCAGGCGGGCGGCAGCAGGGTTAAGCGTGTGAAACGGCTGCTTGCCCGGCAGCAGCGCCAGCAGATGATCGGGCTGCAGGCTGAACGCCGCGCCGCGATTCTGCCAGGTGATGCCGCTGCCTGGCAGCACCACGCCGCTGCCAAATTCGTGGTAGATGCTCTGAATAAAAGAGACCGCCAGCCCGCTGCTGTCGATGGCGCCCATCCAGACGGTATCGCCCGGACCGCGTCCGGTTCCCCACGGCGCGGCGCGATGGTCATCAATATTGGTCGCAAGGCTGGCAAGATGATCGGCACTGAGCAGCGCCTGCACGTCGGTATCGCTATGGCGCGGATCGGTGATATGCCGATCGCGCAGGCTGAACGCCTGCTTGGTCGCCTCCACAATCCGGTGCAGCGTCTGAGCTTCATCAGCCTGCGCCATATCCAGACGATCGGTAATACCCAGAATCGCCAGCGACACCAGCCCCTGCGTCGGCGGCGTCATGTTCCAGATATCGCCTTCGCTGTGTGCTAGGTGGAGCGGGGTGCAGCGCCGGGCGCGATGCTGCTGCAGATCGTTCAGCGTGACCGGCATCCCCAGCGCGTGCATGTCATCTGCCAGCGACCGCGCCAGCCGGCCGCGGTAAAAGCTCTCCAGCCCCTCTTCACTCAGCTGGCTGAGCGTGGCCGCCAGCGCAGGCTGGGTAAAGCGGCTGCCCGGCTGTGGCGGTCCGCCGTCCGGCATAAACGTGGCGGCAAAGCCGGGCTGATGCTGCAGCTCAGGCGCTTTTGCGGCGGTAGCGGCCGCCTGCGAGGCGGTAACCGGTATGCCGTCGGCAGCGTAACGGATAGCATCGCGCAGCAGACGGTGTGGCGGCAGCGGCGCATGGCCCAGCTCCTGTGACAGGGTCAGCGCCTCCTGCCAGCCGCTGACGGTGCCGGCGACGGTCAGCGCCGCTTCCGGCCCGCGATGCGGGATCGTCTGCCGGCCCTGATAAAAACTCATTGTCGCCAGCGAGCCGGCGGCGCCACTGGCATCAATCGCAACGGGTTCCCCTTCAGGCGGCACCACCAGCCAGAAGCCGTCGCCGCCCAGCCCGTTCATATGCGGATAGACCACCGCAATGGTTGCGGCGGCGGCGACCATCGCTTCGAGTGCGCTGCCGCCGTCGCGCAGTACGGCAAGGGCGCTTTCACTCGCCAGATGATGGGGGGTGACGACCATGCCCTGCGGGGCCATGTTGCTCTGAATCATAATTGTTCCCGGCTGATTTCTGCTCATCTCCATCCGGCACAGCTGCCAAACCCGCTGCGGCGGCATTCCCTGACGTAAACATAAGCAAGAGCTGTTCCACTTTTTCTGTCGGTGGGTGCTGGATCGATTTATGCTAGAGCAGGGTGAAACGAAAGTTACAGGACAACGCATGAAACAACTCGATGAACGTCTGCGCAGCCAGTACGCGCAGCTGTCGCCTCAGGAGCAGCGCATTGCTGACTTTGTGTTTGACCATTTTGATGACCTGATCAGCTACAACAGTGCTGAACTGGCGCGGCTAAGCGGCGTCTCCAAAGCAACGGTAAGCCGGCTGTTCCGGCGCCTTGGCTATGAAAAATATAAAGATATGCGCGATGAGCTGCGCACCCTGCGGCAGAGCGGAATGCCGCTCACCGACAACCGCGATGCGGTGCAGGGCAACACGCTGCTGGCGCGCCACTATAAGCAGGAGATGGCAAACCTCACGCAGTGGATCAACCGTATCGACAGCCAGCAGTTAAGTGACGTTATCGCCGCGCTGGGCAGCGCAAAACGCGTCTTTATCATCGGTATGCGCAACGCGTATC
Organism: Pantoea sp. BRM17; assembly: GCA_002939445.1. Classification (GTDB taxonomy): domain Bacteria; phylum Pseudomonadota; class Gammaproteobacteria; order Enterobacterales; family Enterobacteriaceae; genus Pantoea. The sequence continues at coordinate 461,085 of PEFU01000003.1, forward strand.
CGGTCGCGCTGCACCTGCGGCAGCAGCTGCTGCAGGCGCGTGCCCACGTGGTACTGCTGCCGCAGCCGGGCCAGACGCTGGGCGAAGAGCTGGTGGATATTACCCCGGACGATATGGTGGTGGTGATGGCGTTCCGGCGACGTCCGCGCCTGCTGCGTCCGCTGATGCAGCAGCTGCAGCAGCGTGATATCCCGCTGCTGGCGCTCTCGGAGCCGCAGGCGCAGGGGATTCAGGGCGTGGCACGCTGGCAGCTTTGTGCACCGCTTGACAGCGTGTCTGCCTTCGACAGTTACGCTTCAGCCATGAGCCTGGTCAATTTACTGGCAAACGCGCTGCTGCATGAAACCCTGTCGCAGGGGCGGCAGCGTATTCATCAGATAGCCGATCTCTATCAGCATCTGGATGAGCTGGAACACCGATAGCGGGCACTGAAATGGTGCGTTGCACCGTTTTGAATCTCTGAAGCAGGGTACGCCAGTACCCGATTTTTCCTGCTGCTGACCCCTTTTATGCCGGTTTGTTACCGGTTTTTTTCTGTCGCTTTGATTGGCATATTAGTTGCAGTAACTGCCTGTAAGAATCTTTTGTTTCACGTTCAACACACCGGGGTGCATAATGAAAAAGGTTTTACTGGCGGTAGCGGGTGCGGCGCTTTTACYGGCTCAGGCAGGCAGCGCGCAGGCGGATCAGCTACAGGATATTCAAAAGCGCGGCGTGATCCGCATCGCAGTGCCGCAGGATTTCCCGCCGTTTGGATCAGTGGGCACCGATCTGCAGCCGCAGGGATATGACATCGACATGGCGCGCTATCTGGCAAAGCAGATGAAACTGAAGTTGCAGCTGGTGCCGGTCTCCAGTGCCAACCGCGTACCTTATCTGCAGACGGACAAAGTCGATCTGGTGATCTCCAGCATGGGTAAAAATGCGGAGCGGGAAAAGGTCATCGCCTTCAGCCGCGCCTATGCGCCCTTTTTCCTCGGCGTGTTCGGGCCGAAAGGTGAGACGCTGAAGGATGCCGCCGCACTGAGCGGCAAAACGATCGGCGTTACGCGTGGCGCGGTTGAGGATATGGTGCTGAGCGCGGCCGCGCCGAAAGATGCGCAGGTCAAGCGTTACGAAGATAACAACACCACGCTTTCGGCTTATCTCTCCGGTCAGGTGCAGTATGTGGCAACCGGTAATCTGGTGGTGGCGGCCATTACCCGGCAGAACGCGGCAAAAGCGCCGGTGGCGCAGTTTATGCTGAAAGATTCTCCCTGCTTTATCGGTCTGAAGAAGAATGAGCCGGCGCTGAAAGCAGAGGTCGATACGCTGATCGAACAGGGTATAAAGGACGGTACGCTGAATAAGCTCTCGGAAGAGTGGCTGAAAGCGCCGCTGCCCGCTTCGCTCGGTGCCTGAGTCATGGCGCAGCTAAATTTCGCTGAACTCTGGCCTTACTGGCCGGAACTGCTGGCCGGGCTATGGGTCACTGTGCAGCTTACGGTGGTGGCTACGCTCGGTGGCGTCAGCCTCGGCATCCTCGGCGCAGCGCTGCGCAGCGGCAGGCCAGGCTGGGCCAGCCGCCTCTGGGGCGTCTATGTGGAGCTGATCCGCAATACGCCGTTTGTCGTACAGCTGTTTTTTATCGTGTTTGGCCTGCCCAACCTGGGGGTAAAACTTACCGCCGGAGAAGCTGCGCTGCTGGCGATGCTGATCAATCTCGGCGCTTACAGCACAGAGATTATCCGCGCCGGCATTCAGGTCACGCCGAAAGGACAGTGGGAAGCGGGGCGCGTGCTGGGTTTAAGCCGCGCGCAGACCTTTCTGCGCGTGGTGCTGCCACCTTCGCTACAGCGCATCTATCCGGCCCTGGTCAGTCAGTGCATCATCGTTATGCTCGGCTCATCGGTGGTGTCGCAGGTCTCTTATGAGGAGCTGACCTTTGCGGCCAATCTGATTCAGTCCCGCACATTTTTGAGTTTTGAAGTCTACCTGGTGACCACGCTGCTCTATCTGGCGTTGTCAGTTGCAATGCGTCAGCTGCTGCTGGCGCTGGGGCGTAAATGGTYTGGAGTAGAGCCGGCATGACAACCTTTACCGACTGGGACATTCTGCGCAATCTGCTGCTGGCCGCACGCTGGACGCTGCTGCTGTCGCTGGTGGCCTTCGCCGGCGGCACGCTGGTGACGCTGCCGCTGCTGCTGCTGCGCCTGCTGAAAAAGACGTGGCTGACGCGGCTGATTCAGGGCTATACCGCGCTGTTTCAGGGCACGCCGCTGCTGATGCAGCTGTTTCTCGCGTTTTTTGGCGTCGGGCTGTTTGGCGTGGACGTGGCGCCGTGGACCGCTGCCTCGCTGGCGCTGACCTTTTATACCAGCGCCTTTCTGCTCGATATCTGGTACGGCAGCATACGCGCGCTGCCAAAAGGTCAGTGGGAGGCGTCACGCTGCCTCGGCCTGAACTTCGGCCAGACGCTCTGCCGCGTCGTGGCACCGCAGGCGATCCGCATCGGCATTGCGCCGACGGTGGGCTTTGCGGTGCAGGTGATCAAAGGCACCRCGCTGGCCTCAATCATCGGTTTTATCGAGCTGACGAAAGCCGGCACTATTTTAAACAACGTCACGTATCAGCCGTTTAAGGTGTTTGGCCTCGTGGCGCTTGGCTACTTCCTGATGTGTTATCCGCTGTCGCGCTACAGCCAGTACCTGGAGAAAAAATTCCATGCCGCTCATCACCATTAATCAGGTTCAGAAATACTACGGCGAAAATCATGTCCTGAAAGGGGTTGATCTGGATATCGATAATGGCGAAGTGATCTCGATTATCGGCCGCAGCGGCTCCGGTAAAAGCACGCTGCTGCGCTGTATGAACGGGCTGGAGGGCTACCAGGAGGGCAGCATTAAGCTGGGCGGCATGACCATTACGCATCGTGAATCTCAGGCGCGTGAAATCAGCCGCTCGGTCGGTATGGTGTTCCAGAATTTCAATCTTTTTCCGCACATGACCGCGCTGGAGAATGTGATGCTGGCACCGCGCCGCGTGCTGAAAAAAAGCGCGGCGGAGTGCCGGCAGCTGGCAACAAAAATGCTGGAAAAAGTGGGGCTGGGTGAGCGACTGGACTACTACCCGGCCAGCCTCTCCGGTGGCCAGCAGCAGCGTGTGGCGATTGCCCGGGCGCTGGCGATGCAGCCAAAAGTGCTGCTCTGCGATGAGATCACCTCCGCGCTCGATCCGGAGCTGGTGGGCGAGGTGCTGAAGGTGCTGGAGCAGCTGGCGGCGGAGGGGATGACGCTGATCCTCGTGACACATGAAATGAATTTTGCCCGCGACGTGGGCGACCGGGTGGTATTTATGCATCAGGGGCGGGTGTGGGAGCAGGGCAGCAGTAAAACGCTGTTTGCGCAGCCGCAGACCGCCGAACTGAAACAGTTTATCTCGACCGTACGCCTCTGAGCGGGGCCATTAAGGAATTCACTATGGACATTCATCAGTTTTCTCAGATCAATCCGCCGCAGCGTCTGCTGATGGGGCCAGGGCCGATTAACGCCGACCCGCGCGTGCTGCGCGCCATGTCGAGCCAGCTGCTCGGGCAGTACGATCCGGCGATGACGCACTACATGAATGAAGTCATGGCGCTCTATCGCGGCATTTTTCGCACCGAAAACCGCTGGACGCTGCTGATTGACGGCACCTCACGCGCCGGCATCGAGGCGATTCTGCTTTCTGCTATCCGTCCCGGCGATCGGGTACTGGTACCGGTGTTTGGCCGTTTTGGCCATCTGCTGTGCGAGATTGCGCGGCGCTGCCGGGCGGAAGTGCATACGATTGAAGTGCCCTGGGGCGAAGTGTTCTCGCCGGATCAGATTGAGGATGCGATCAAACGGGTTAAGCCGCGYCTGCTGCTGACGGTGCAGGGTGACACGTCAACCACTATGCTGCAGCCGCTGGCGGAGCTGGGCGTTATCTGTCGCCGGTATGGCGTACTGTTCTATACCGATGCCACCGCCTCTCTGGCGGGTAACGCGCTGGAAACTGATGCCTGGGGGCTGGATGCGGTCTCTGCCGGCATGCAGAAATGCCTGGGCGGTCCCTCCGGCACCTCTCCCGTTACCCTGAGCCCGCAGATGGAGGAGATCATCCGCAAGCGTAAATGCGTGGAGGAGGGGATCCGCACGGCGGCGCATCAGGATGGTGATGACGAGATGATCTACTCCAACTATTTCGATCTCGGCATGATCATGGATTACTGGGGGCCGGAGCGGCTTAATCACCATACGGAAGCGACCAGCGCGCTGTTTGGTGCCCGCGAATGCGCGCGCATCATTTTGCAGGAGGGGCTGGATAACAGCATCGCCCGGCACAAGCTGCATGGTGACGCGCTGCTGAAAGGCATCCAGGGCATGGGACTGGAGACCTTTGGCGATCTGCAGCACAAGATGAACAACGTGCTGGGCGTTGTCATTCCGCAGGGCGTGAACGGTGACCAGGTGCGCAAACTGATGCTGGACGATTTTGGCATTGAGATCGGCACCTCATTTGGTCCGCTGCACGGCAAAGTGTGGCGCATCGGCACCATGGGCTACAACGCGCGTAAAGATTGCGTGATGCAGACCCTGAGCGCGCTTGAAGCGGTACTGCAGCACTGCGGTTTTGGTACGCCGCAGGGTGCGGCGCTGCAGGCCGCCTGGGATCGCTACGGGAGCGAAGCATGAGTGCACGCCAGATGAGCGCTGAAGAGGCGCAGTCGGCCGCCGCGCGCATTATGGCGCGTTGTGATGCGCTGGCGGAGATCAGCGAGGAGGAGGATAGCCTGACGCGCGTTTATCTCTCTCCGGAGCACCTGCGCGCTAACGCCTGCGTGGCGGAGTGGATGCAGGCGGCGGGCATGCGGACCTGGCAGGATGCCGTGGGCAATATCTGCGGCCGCTATGAGGCGGCCGAGCCGGGCGCAGCGGCGCTGCTGCTCGGTTCCCATCTTGATACCGTGCGCAACGCCGGACGCTATGACGGCATGCTGGGCGTGCTGAGCGCAATTGAAACCGTGCAGTGGCTGCACGATCGCCGGCAGCGCCTGCCGCTGGCGGTCGAGATAGTGGGTTTTGCGGATGAGGAGGGGACCCGCTTCGGCATTACGCTGCTGGGCAGCCGCGGCCTGACCGGCAGCTGGCCGGAGAGCTGGATCACTCATCCCGACGGCAACGGCATTACGGTCGCCGCCGCGATGCAGGATGCCGGGCTGGATGCCGCACAGGTAAGTCTTGCAGCACGTCATGTCAGCGAGATTGCCGCCTATCTGGAGCTGCATATCGAGCAGGGGCCCTGCCTGGAGGAGGCGGATTTAGCTCTGGGCGTGGTCACCGCCATCAACGGCGCGCGCCGCCTTAACTGCCATTTTAGCGGCGAGGCGGGACACGCCGGCACGGTGCCGATGCTGCTGCGTAAAGATGCGCTGGCCGCCGCCGCCGAGTGGATGCTGTTTATCGAACAGGCGACGCAGGCGCCGCTGGTGGCGACAACCGGCACGCTCAGCTGTCAGCCTGGCGCAGTGAATGTCATTCCGGGAGAGGTGCAGCTGTCGCTGGATATTCGCGGCCCGCAGGATGAGCCGCTGGAGCGGCACCTGTCGCAGCTGTTAACGCAGGCGCAGGCGATTGCGCTGCGGCGCGGGGTGAGCTTCAGCGCCAGCGAATATTACCGCATTGCCGCGACGCCGTGCGATAAACGGCTGCAGCAGGCGCTGGGCGCGGCGGTTGAAACCGTTCAGGGCTGCACGCTGGCACTGCCGAGCGGGGCGGGCCATGAWGCAATAGCCATGGCGGAGCGCTGGCCGGTCGGTATGCTGTTTGTGCGTAACCATCGCGGTATCAGCCATCATCCGGCGGAATCGGTAAAAATGGACGACGTGGCGCTGGGCGTGCAGGCGTATCTGCAGGCGGTAACAGCGCTGGCGCAGGCATAAGGGAGCGGGCATGAAGCTGAATGAGTTTAATCAGGCGGATGAGGCTGACGCCCGTCAGGCGATCGCGCACTGCGTCGCCATTCCTGCCTGGCAGCAGGCGCTGGTGGCCGCACGGCCCTATGCGTCCCTGAGCGCGCTCGCAGAGCGGGCGCAGCAGCTGGCGCAGCGCTGGCAACAGGCGGAGCTGGATCAGGCGCTCAGCGCCCATCCGCGTATTGGTGAAGCAGCCCAGGGTACGGCGCATGAGGCCACGCTGTCGCGTCAGGAGCAGGCTGCGATGCAGCAGGCAGACCGCGACCTGCAGCTTGCGATGCGCGCAGGGAATCAGGCCTATGAAGCACGCTTTGGCCGGGTATTTCTGATCCGGGCCAGCGGACGCAGTGCGGAGCAGATGCTGGCAGAGTTGCAGCGCAGGCTTAACAATAATAAGGCGTGCGAACAGCAGGAGACGCTGGCGCAGCTGCGGGAAATTACCCTGTTACGGCTTAAGGAGAGCATCATATGAGCACCATTACCACGCATATTCTCGATACCGCGCTCGGCACACCGGCCGCAGGCGTTGCCGTCTCGCTGGAGCAGAACAGCCCGGAAGGGTGGTTTCCGGTCAGTGAAGGAGAAACCGATCGTGACGGGCGTATCAGCGATTTGACACCGGAACCCTTAGCGCCAGGGCACTACCGGCTGACGGCAGAGATTGGCGACTATTTTGCCGCTGGCGGGCGCGATGCGCTCTATGTCAGCGCGCAGATAGACTTTGTTATCGGACGGGCGGGCAGCCATTATCATCTGCCGTTTCTGATCTCCCCCTGGTCCTGGTCCACCTATCGCGGCAGCTGAACGGCCGCGCTTCATTTTGTGCAGCCTGTCACAAAACCTCTTTTTGAAAGACAAAAGCTATCAAAGCTTTCGGTCCATCCAAATATATTCTGCTCCTGAGTGCCGCTATCTTAACCGCAAAACGTGAAGCCAATGGAGCCGAATAATGAGCACGCCAGAACATAACGATAATGCTGCAGCGTCCGGAAAATGTCCTTTTCATCATGGAGCGTCAGAAGAGAAGAGCGTGCTTGCACGCGGCGCCGGCAGCGGCACCTCGAACCGCGACTGGTGGCCTAATATGCTGCGGGTCGACCTGCTGAATCAGCACTCCAGCCGCTCTAATCCGCTGGATGAAAATTTCAGCTACCGCGAAGCGTTCAGCCAGCTTGACTACGCGGCACTAAAAGCGGATATCCGCGCGCTGCTGACCGATTCACAATCCTGGTGGCCCGCCGACTGGGGCAGTTACATTGGCCTGTTTATTCGTATGGCGTGGCACAGCGCCGGTACCTACCGCACCATTGATGGCCGCGGCGGCTCCGGACGCGGACAGCAGCGCTTTGCGCCGCTCAACGCCTGGCCCGATAACGTCAGCCTTGATAAAGCACGACGCCTGCTCTGGCCGGTAAAACAGAAGTATGGCCAGAAAATTTCCTGGGCCGATCTCTACATTCTGGCGGGTAACGTCTCCCTGGAGAACGCCGGGTTCCGTACCTTTGGTTTTGGTGCCGGTCGTGAGGATGTCTGGGAGCCGGATATGGATGTGGACTGGGGCCATGAAAAAGAGTGGCTGGCGCACCGTCATCCTGAGAGCCTCGCAAATGCCCCGCTGGGCGCCACCGAAATGGGCCTGATCTATGTGAACCCTGAGGGCCCGGAAGCGAGCGGCGATCCGCGTTCTGCAGCACCGGCGATCCGCGCCACCTTTGGCAACATGGGCATGAACGATGAAGAGATCGTCGCGCTTATCGCAGGCGGGCATACGCTGGGTAAAACGCACGGGGCGGCGGCCGCCAGCCACCTTGATGTCGATCCTGAAGCCTCACCGATTGAAGCGCAGGGCTTTGGCTGGCACAACAGCTACGGCAGCGGCGCCGGCGCAGATGCCATCACCTCTGGTCTGGAAGTGGTCTGGACGCAGACGCCAACCCAGTGGAGCAACTACTTCTTTGAGAACCTGTTCAAATATGAGTGGGTGCAGACGCACAGCCCCGCGGGCGCAATTCAGTTTGAAGCGGCGGACGCAGAAGCGATCGTCCCCGATCCGTTTGATCCGGAGAAAAAGCGCAAGCCCACCATGCTGGTGACCGATCTGACGCTGCGTTTCGATCCGGAGTTTGAGAAGATCTCGCGCCGCTTCCTGAACGATCCGCAGGCGTTTAATGAAGCGTTCGCCCGCGCCTGGTTCAAGCTGACTCACCGCGATATGGGACCCAAAGCGCGCTACCTCGGCCCGGAAGTACCGAAAGAGGATCTGCTGTGGCAGGATCCGTTACCGCAGCCGGTGCATCAGCCTGGCGCTGATGATATTGCGCAGGCTAAAGCGCAGATCGCCGCGTCGGGCCTGAGCGTCAGCCAGCTGGTCTCCGTGGCCTGGGCATCCGCTTCAACGTTCCGTGGCGGCGATAAGCGCGGAGGGGCCAACGGCGCGCGTCTGGCGCTGGCACCGCAGAACGGCTGGGCGGTCAATGCCGGCGTGGTAAGCGATGTGCTGCCGGTCTTGCAGCAGATCCAGCAGGCGTCCGGCAAGCTCTCACTGGCGGATATCCTTGTGCTGGCGGGCAGCGTCGGTATTGAGCAGGCGGCAGCCGCCGCTGGCGTGGCGGTACAGGTGCCGTTTATGCCAGGCCGCGTGGATGCGCGTCAGGATCAGACCGATATTGAGTCGTTTAACGTGCTTCAGCCGCTGGCCGATGGCTTCCGTAACTATCGTCGCGTGCAGAGCGGTTCCTCAACGGAGACTCTGCTGCTGGATAAAGCGCAGCAGCTGACGCTGAGTGCGCCGGAGCTTACGGCGCTGCTGGGCGGCCTGCGCGTGCTCGGCACCAACTATGACGGCAGTCAGCACGGCGTGTTTACCGATCGCCCGGGCGTGCTGAGCAACGACTTTTTTGTCAATCTGCTCGATATGCGCACCGCATGGCGCGCCACTGATGAACGCGCGGAGCTGTTTGAAGGACGCGATCGTGAAAGCGGTGCAGTGAAATATCACGCCACGCGCGCCGATCTGGTGTTCGGCTCTAACGCCATCCTGCGCGCGCTGGCGGAAGTGTACGCCAGCAGCGATGCGAAGCAGAAATTTGTCCATGACTTTGTGGCCGCCTGGACGAAAGTGATGAACCTGGACCGTTTCGATCTGGCGTAATTATCCTGCGCTGCATCGCGCCTGACAAATCTGCAAAAAAAGAACCGGAAGCCGCGCGCTTCCGGTTTTTTATGTGACGAAAAACAGCCTGTAGCGCAGATCAGGTATGCCCAACTGGCCAGGCAAGCCGGAAAATGGAATGCTGCTGTGACGTTACCACGCAAGTGGCATTGCCGCCGTGTGCCTGCATAATAGCCCGGACGACAGAGAGCCCCAGACCACATCCTTTTGGATTCGCCTCTCTGGCACTTATCCCGCGCTGAAAAGGCTGAAACAGCAGTGGCTGAAATTCAGGTGGAATACCAGGGCCTTCATCCTGAACAAGAATGTAATTCTCTCTCTCTGTCATACCATTTTTTATCACCAGGGTGCGTGATGTGGAGTAGTGCAGCGCATTATCAAACAGCACGGTCAGGCACTGTGTCATGCGCAAAGCATCACAGACGCAGAGCTGTGGAGTGAGTTCAGTGATAACCGTAAAGCCTTTGTTTTCAAATTCCGGCGTAAATACGTCAATGGCATGTGTAATCAGCTGCTGCAAATCGGTTTCATGCGGATCCAGCAGGTAGCCAGCTCCGCCTGCAGAGCTGACCACGCGTAAATCTTCAATCAGTCTGTTTAAGCCTTCGGTTTGTCTGAGCAGCTTTTCAAACAGAAGCGGGTCGGGGCCAAAAACGCCCTCCACCAGCCCCTGTAAACGGCCGCGTAATATAGTAACCGGTGTCCTGAGTTCGTGTGCGATGGCCGCATTCCACAGATTTCTCTGCTCATCGAGCGTCTGCAGCTTCTCCGCCATTTCATTAAAATCTTTTACCAGGCTGTTGATCTCGCCCAGCATTGAGGTTGTGCAGAGCGCCCGGGCGCCTAAATCACCGGCAGATATCTTTTTCAGGCTGGAAGCAATCGTGTTCAGCGGAGTCAGTATGCGCGCAGAGAGCTTCACCGTAAAAAACAGAGAGATAACCAGACTGGAGAGCGTCATAACCAGAACCCATATCCAGTCCCACAGGTTCATAGACTCTTCTGCACCTGCTGTATTTTCGCCAGGAATATAGTCAGTGATAAAGGTATAAAACAGCCATGAGCCTGCAACTGATATAGTAACAATAATGAAAGTCAGCGACAGCATATAGGTGAGTATCTGGCGACTGAGCACAGGCTCCCGGCTCATTGACTTTCTCCCAAACGATAACCCATCCCTCTGATACTTTCCGGCACACCCATCAGACCGGCATGCTCAAGTTTTTTACGCAGTTTACTCATATGGCTATCTACCGTTCTGTCGAGTGTGTCTCCCTCAGGCAGACAGGCGTTGAGTAGCTCTTCACGGGAACAGACTTTACGTGGACTTTTTGCCAGATAGGTCAAAAGTTTAAACTCGGTTGTGGTGAGTACCGGCGTTATGACGCTCTCTCCGGCTTTAATTTCCAGATAAAAGTCGTCAGGATAAATAGTGATATGAGCTGTTCGTATTGGCCTGGCTGCCTCAGCTGGCACATTACGCGCGGCTCGTCTGAGGACAGCCTCAACCCGGGCAATGACTTCGGAAGGGTTGAAAGGTTTGATGACATAATCATCAGCCCCCAGCCTTAACCCCATCAGTTTATCGATATCCTGATCGAGAGCGGTGACCATAATAACCGGCACGTTGCTCTCTTTACGCAGCGTGGTCATGACGTTCCAGCCATCAAGCAGGGGAAGGTTGATATCCAGCAAAATCAGGTCGGGCTTTTTCAASCGGCTCAGACTGATGGCCTGCTCGCCATTGGCTGCCCGCAGGCTGCTCATGCCTGCTCGCTGCAAATAGCTCATTAATATATCTGCTATTTCATCATCATCTTCAGCAACAAGAATTAAAAAGCCGCTATTCATTTATTCTCCGAAAGAGCCAGGTAATGCTGGCTGGCCGGTAGGCAGAAGCAGGCAGCATAATCTTTTGCTCAAAAAGGTAACTGATATCTCATCAGGACAGGCTGGTTTAAAAAAAGTTTCATAAGGCTGACCCTATTTCTTTGCCGCTGCCTTATCTGCACGCGCCGGGGGATCTTAATGCTATCTCCACAAACCACAGATAAACACTCCATAGTGTAATGAGATAATGAAAAAAACAGGCATGCCTCTCTGGTTTTTCATTAATTGAGCGWAAAAGAGAACAGGATACCCGATGACAGGCGCTAACAGAGATACAGAAGAGATGAATGGCCTTCAGGATGTTTTTATCAAAAGATTACGTGTGCTGGCACCTTTTATCTCAGTTTCATGGGGACTACTTTATCTCTGGCTTATACTGGCGCACGCCGCTGACGACCGGGTATCGCATACGCTTATGGCGTCACCATTGATCTATCTCTCTATTGTGGCAGCCGCTTTACTGCTGGTGATGCAGAAGAGGTCCGGTGCATTAAAAGAGATACTCATTATTGCATTCTGGCTGCTGATGATAATGCTGTGGCTGGTGTCATTTTTCTCCAGCATGCTGAATCTGCATCCGGGATTAAATGAATTACTATTTTATTATGAATGTTTTTTGATTTTATTTTTCTGC
>PEFU01000003.1:472854-510767 GCA_002939445.1 Pantoea sp. BRM17
GGCGGGTACCGGGGGTCGGCAAAATTCAGCTGTTTGGCAGTGAAAAAGCGCTGCGCATCTGGCTGGATCCGGTACGGCTGCACGATTATAAACTTTCTGTCACGGAAGTGCTTACGGCAATCAGTCAGCAAAACGTCATTGTTTCGCCGGGTAGAACCGGCGACGAGCCAGCCATCGACGGGCAGGCGGTAACCTGGCCTATCACGGTAAGGGGCCAGCTTACGTCTGCGGAGGCGTTTGGTAATATTACCATCCGGTCCGATGCAACCGGCGCACGCCTCAGGCTTGCAGATGTGGCGCGCGTTGAATCCGGATTACAGAGCTATGCATTCGGCATACGCGATAATGGCTTGCCAGCCACGGCTGCCGCGATTCAGCTGGCACCCGGCGCTAACGCCATCAGCACTGCATCGGGCATTCATAACCGGCTTAAGGCGCTCACCGGCTCGCTGCCTGAGGGAATAAGCTTTACCGTGCCTTTTGACACCGCACCCTTTGTAAAACTCTCCATTATCAAAGTGGTGGAGACCTTTGCAGAAGCGATGGTGCTGGTATTTCTGGTTATGCTGCTCTTTCTGCATAAAATTCGCTGTACGCTTATTCCGGCTATTGTGGCACCGGTTGCGCTGCTGGGCACGTTAACCGTGATGCTGCTGTGCGGATATTCCATCAATATTCTGACAATGTTTGGCATGGTGCTGGCTATCGGCATTATTGTTGATGACGCCATTGTGGTAGTAGAAAACGTCGAGCGTCTGATGGCAGAAAAAAAGCTGTCACCCCGTGAAGCGACCCAGGAAGCGATGCGCGAGATCACGCCAGCGATCATTGGCATTACGCTGGTACTCACTGCCGTCTTCATTCCCATGGGCTTTGCCAGCGGATCAACCGGAATCATCTATCGTCAGTTCTGCATTTCGATGTCGGTGTCCATTCTGCTGTCAGCCTTTCTTGCGCTGACGCTGACGCCCGCATTGTGCGCTACTCTGCTCAGGCCGCACGATAGTCGCTTAAGCAGCGACCGGACATTTTCAGCCCGCTTTAACCGGCATTTCAATGCGCTTACGGTTCACTATGAATCGGGCATCCGCGCACTTCTCAAACGAACCGGCAGGATGATGTTGATCTATCTGGCGCTCTGTATGGCACTGCTGGCCGGTTTAGCTACGTTGCCATCCTCGTTTTTGCCTGAAGAAGATCAGGGCTATTTCATGTCGTCTCTTCAGCTGCCTTCCGACGCCACGATGCAAAGGACACTTAACGTGGTTGAAAAATTTGAGCATGAAATAGCGCAACGGCCAGCCATTAAAAATAACATCATGATCCTGGGTTTTGGCTTTTCAGGCTCTGGTCCTAACACGGCGATGGCGTTTACGACGCTGAAAGCGTCAAAGGAACGTGGCGGCAGCAGCGCGCAGGCTGAAGCGAGTTATATCCAGCAGCAGATGGAAAGCGTGGCGGATGGCGTTACGATGAGTTTGCTGCCACCTGCCATTGCCGATCTGGGAACCTCTTCAGGCTTTACCTACTATGTGCAGGATCGGGGAGGGCGGGGCTATAAAGCGCTGAAACAGGCTACCGACGAACTGATACGGCGTGCAGGCCATCATCCTGCGCTGGCAGAAGCGTATATCGACGGTTTACCGGACGGCACCAGCCTGTCGCTGAAGATCGACCGGGAAAAGGCAGAGGCGCTGGGCGTTTCATTCGACGAGATAAACCAGACTCTCTCCGTTATCGCCGGGTCCAGTTACGTCAATGATTATGTTAACCAGGGGCGGGTACAGCAGGTTATCGTCCAGGCGGATGCAGCATACCGCATGCAGCCTGAGCAGCTGCTGCAGAGCTGGGTCAAAAACCGCAGCGGCCAGATGGTGGCACTATCCAGCTTTGCGTCGATCGGCTGGGGCGTTGCGCCGCAACAGCTGAATCGCTATCAGGGCTATCCCGCTATCCGTATTACCGGCAGCGCTGCGCCCGGCGTCTCCAGCGGCACCGCCATGCAGGTCATTGACCAGCTGGCGCAACATTTACCGGAGGGGTTTGCTGGCGAGTGGGCCGGCAGTTCGCTGCAGGAAAAGGCGTCTGCAAAACAGCTTCCGTTACTGATTGTGCTTTCCGTGTTGGTGGTATTTATGGTGCTGGCAGCGCTCTATGAAAGCTGGTCTGTGCCAGTGGCCGTTATGTTGGTTGTACCGCTCGGGCTGATAGGGGCTGTAATTGCGGTTGCCATGGCACAGATGACGAATGACGTATTCTTTAAAGTCGGACTGATTACCCTGATTGGGCTTTCGGCCAAAAATGCCATCCTGATTATAGAATTTGCCCGCCATTTACGGCAACAGGGTGAGACCCTGACGGTGGCGATTCTGACTGCGTCAAAACAGCGCCTGCGTCCGATTATAATGACCTCCCTGGCCTTTACGCTTGGCGTTGTTCCACTCATGCTTGCCAGTGGCGCAAGCGATAGTACACAGCATGCCATCGGCACAGGCGTATTTGGCGGTATGATCAGCGGTACGCTACTGACAATATTTTTTGTACCCGTATTTTTTACCATAGTGATGCGTTTTGTTAAGAAAAGGGCGGAGTAGCACAGTGGTATCTGCAGACAAGCTTCAGTAATCAATCGTTTTATCACATGGTAGCGCGAGGCATAATGAATATTATTACCACTTCAAGACTGATTATTCGTCGCTTTTGTCGGGACGATGGCACAGCATTATTCAGTTATCTTCATGAGCCGGCCACTCCCTGCTTTTATGATGAAAGAGTAGCGTCGCTGGCGGCTGCTTATCTGGAAGCGGAAAAACGATCGACAGATAAAAGTCAGTTTGCCGTATGCCTGCAAGAGAACAATCAGTTAATAGGCCATCTTTTTGCTGAGAACGGGAATGATGAACCTGACAGGCACACCTGGTCAGCGGGCTGGCATTTCTCTCCGGCATTTCACGGTCAGGGATATGCCCGTGAATCGGTGGCGGCACTGTTTGATTATCTTTTTAAGCAGAAATATGCCCGGCGGATTTATGCCTGGGTGGAAGATTATAATGTTCCTTCGCGCAATCTCTGCGTTCGCTTACATATGCGGCAGGAAGCGTGCTTTAAAGAGTTCGTCAGTTTCATCACTGAACATGGTGAGGCGCGTTATGACGATACGCTGGTGTATGCCATTCTAAAAAAAGAATGGGATGCGAAGCGAAATAAAAATAATGGCGATAATGCTTAGTGAAAGAGTGAACTTTTTTTATAGAGTAAAGACTAATATCTGTCATCAGAAATGATGCAATATATTCAAATAATAGATTCCATTCAAAGGGTGAATGCGCTATTTAGCGCTATTCGCCAGGGCAGCTTATGTCTGCTGTGTCATAATTAAAGAGAAAAGAGATGAAAAAAATACTGGTTACAGGGGCTACCGGCTTTTTGGGTGGTGCTATTGCTGCTGAGTTAATGATAAATGAGAACCCAGAGAGATTGCTTCTTCTTGCGCGAGGCGATGCAGAGAGTAGTGCCCTGGAACGGGTTAAGGAGAATTTAGCTAAGTTTGGCATCAGCCCCGCTCAGCTAAATACCATTTCAGCGCAACAAATCATAGAAGGCGATTTATCAAAGCCGGAAACTTTTATTGCAGACCTCAGGCTGAACGATGTGGAAAAGGTGATTAACTGTGCCGCTATCGCTTCCTTTGGTAATAATCCGTTAATCTGGAAAGTAAACGTTGAGGGCACGTTTCAGCTTGCCAGCCGCATGAGTAAAGTAAAGGGATTAAAACGCTTTATTCATGTGGGTACAGCAATGTCATGTACGCCTGAACCTGACAGCCATGTGACAGAAGCGATCGCGCCCACGCAAAGAAAAGATCATATTGTAGAGTATACCTGGAGCAAATCGACGGTAGAGCAGATGATAAAAGAGCACCTGCCGGGATTCCCGTTAATTATTGCACGCCCCTCTATTGTTGTAGGGCATACTGAGCATGGGTGTATTCCCTCCGCCAGCATTTTTTGGGTGTTTCGCATGGCGCTCAGACTGGGCAAGTTCATGTGCAACCTTGATGACAAAATCGATGTTATACCGGTAGATTACTGCGCCAAAACCATAGTCAGGCTGCTTCAGGCAGCTGAACTCGATCATCCGGTTTATCATATCTCCTCCGGTAGAGAGAGCAGCGTAACGTTTGCAGAGATTGATCGTGCTATGGCGCTGGCTTCAGGCTCCCGACCCGTCTCGGCCGATTATAAAAAAGTCGGCTATAAAGAGTTATCCCGGGAAAAGCATAATTTCAAAACGCTTTTTGGCGACTGTAATGAAAGGATCGTACTGAAATCTATGAGTCTGTATGGCGAGTTTTCAAAGTTAAACGTGACTTTTGATAATGAAAAAATCCTGAAGCTCGGCATGCCAGCCTCACCAAGATTTACCGATTATATTGCGGTCTGCCATAACTCAGTAAAAGAAAAATCACTTTCTGAATTGATGGCTGTCGATTTCAAATAACATGAATGCTTAATAGGGTAGTGCTATATTTAAGCACTACCCTGAATGCCGCTCGGGAACATTTACGCCTGAAGTTAACCCTTTTTCAGGGTATCTTTTTAACGGCAGTGCTGAGCTTATTAACCGCGGTTATGGTAGGTATAAGCTGCCTGACAACCCGGTTCCAGCGCGTCAGTGGCGTTGCGGTAACATAGACAATATCATAGGGCTGTAGTTTGAAATCACTGGCCAGTGCCATCGCTGCCGCATTTTTCAGGTTGATTTGATAAATATCAGCCAGTCTTTTTTCTGCTGGCGCCTTTAATTGCCTGATGACAAAAACGCCTGTGGCGTCAGCCGTAGTCTGATCTATTCCCCGCGCACTGCTGATAGCCTCTGTCAGCGTCATGCCGCTTCTGTCCATCAGTAATGTTTTTTGCGCGCCGGTTTCACCCATGACAAAAATTTTGCGGGAATCATTACGCGGAATGTAAAGAATATCGCCATGATGCAACAGCGCATTTTGTGTCAGGTCGCCCTTCTCTAACAGCAATTTAAGAGATATCGGATACTGCACGGCATCATGCGTCAGTGTGACATTTTCCCAGTCCGCCTCTTTCGTCAGGCCGCCTGCGGCATTGATGGCGTCAAGCACGGTCAGAGGAATATGAGTAATGGGCTGCTGGCCGGAGCGAACGACTTCACCACTCACATACGCTTTCCGGGAGCGAAAAGCGGCTATTTTCACATCAACCTGCGGGGATTCAATGTAGTGGTGAAGTCGTGCAGTTATCTCCGTCCTGACCTGTTCTGTGGTTTTATTAAGAACGTAGATGCTGCCCGTATAGGGAAAATAGAGGGTGCCGTTAGGTCGGACAGTGCTGCCGGTTTCCGTTGAGTCACGATACTGACCCGCCGGAGACGTAATTTCCGGATGATCCCAGACGGTAATACTCAGTACATCACCTACGCCGATGCGATAAGAATAATCGTCTTCCGGCAGCCGGAAAATATGTTTTGAACGGTTTTGCTGACCGGCTTCATTAAGCTGTTGCAGCATTACCGGACTTAACAGAGTGACCCTGACCAGCGCGTTAATGTCAGAGCGCTCGCGGTTATCGTTAACCAGCGTTTTATTGGCCAGCGGCAGGTCCTGACCTGGCTGCACGGTACAGCCACRAAGTATTAAMGCAACACTGAGCGCTGAATGGCGAAATAGTCGCAATTTACTCTTCATTAATCCGGTCCATAAAAAAGTGCACAACAGCAAGGGTTTTCAGAAATTATCAGTAGCGGCCAGCTATCACGCTGCAAAGCGCTCTGCAGCGGACTGGCGATACAGATGGTGATAACTAGCTGGTATACCGAAGTAGTGCGGATTACTGATGCAGGATTTATGGAGGGAAAATGCAGGCCTGAAAAAGCAGCGTTGTTAACGCTGCTTTTTCGCCGGATAAACTAAATCCGATAAATAAAAATCAGCGGCTGATTGCCTGTTGTCAGCCGCAGTCGCTCAGCCCAGCGTCCACGTATCAGCATCGCGCCACGCCGGAAAGCGCTCGCGGTACGCCTGCAGCGCCTCCAGCGACAGCTCCGCATCCAGACGTGCCGGGGTGAACGGTTCAGCGGCTGCGAGGATCTCCCCCTGCGGTGAGATAATCTGGCTGTCGCCGCGGTAGCGATGATGATTGCCGTCGCTGCCCACCCGGTTACAGCCGGCGATATACGCCTGATTTTCGATGGCGCGCGCCATCAGCAGCGCCTGCCAGTGATGCGCGCGTGGAGCCGGCCAGTTGGCCACATAGAGCGCCAGATCGTAATCGTTGCGGTTGCGGGAAAACACCGGAAAGCGCAGGTCGTAGCAAATCTGCGGCAGAATGCGCCAGCCGCGCCAGTAAACCAGCTCCCGGCGTTCGCCCGGCAGATAGTGCTGATGCTCCTCCGCCATACGAAACAGATGGCGTTTGTCATACTGATGCAGCGTGCCGTCTGGCTCCACCAGCAGAAACCGGTTTACCGCACCCGCTTCTGTCTGAATGGCCGCGCTGCCGCCGATCAGCGCCTGGGTGGCCCGCGCGTGATGCTGCAGCCAGGCCACCACCTCCTGCTGCGGCAGCGAAGCCTGTGCCGCCTCCATGGCAAAGCCGGTCGTAAACATCTCCGGCAGCACAATCACATCGCGTCCGCTCAGTTTTTCCAGCAGCCGATCAAAGTGACGCAGGTTAGCGGCGCCGTTCATCCAGCTCAGCGGCTGCTGCAGCAGGGTCATCTTCAAAGTTTGCACAGGCGCTCCGCGGCGGCGTCAAGCGTCGCCTCTTGTTTGGCAAAGCACAGGCGGATCAGCCGGTGCGGGAAAGGATCAGCGCAGAACACCGACAGCGGGATAGCAGCGACGCCCGCCTCTCTGGTCAGCCACTCGCAGAAGCTGACGTCATCGAGATCGGAGATCGCGCTGTAGTCCAGCAGTAAAAAATAGGTGCCTTCACAGGGTAATACCTGAAAGCGACTGGCTGCCAGCGCCTGCGTCAGACGATCGCGCCGCGCGCGGTAAAACTCAGGCAGCGTCCGGTAGTGTTCCGGCTGCTGACGCAGCATATCCGCCAGCGCCAGCTGGGCCGGAGTATTGACGGAAAAGGTCAGGTACTGATGTACCTTACGCAGCTCGGCGCTGATAGCGGGTGGCGCTATGGCGTAGCCCACTTTCCAGCCGGTCATATGATACGTCTTGCCAAATGAGGAGACGGTGACCGCGCGCTGGTGCAGTCCGGCATGCGCCAGCACGCTGGCGTGGCCTGCCGTGCTGAAACAGATATGCTCATACACTTCATCGCTCAGCACATAAATCTCCCGATCCGCAATCGCCTGCCACAGCGCCTCCAGATCGCTCTGCTGCCAGACGGTAGCGGAGGGATTGTGCGGCGTATTCAGGATCACCAGCCGCGTACGTGCGCTGAGCCGATCGCGAAACGCAGGCCAGGGGACGCGAAACTCAGGCGGCTGCAGGGCGATGCGCTGCATCACGCCGCCCGCCAGCGTTACCGCGGGCGCATAGCTGTCGTAGCTGGGGTCAAAGCAGATCACTTCGTCGCCGGGGCGCACCAGCGCGGTAATGGCAGCGTAGAGCGCTTCCGTCGCCCCGCTGGTCACGGTAATGTCGCTGCCAGCGTCGGGCCGGTAGCCATAAAGCCCGGCGGTTTTATCCGCGATGGCGTCGCGCAGTTCCGGCGTGCCGATCATCGGCGCATACTGATTAGCTCCCTGACTGACGTGATGCGCCAGCCGCGCCTGCAGCAGGGCGGGGCCGCTGAAATCGGGAAATCCCTGAGAAAGGTTAATGGCGCTGTGCCTGGCGGCAAGCGCGCTCATCTGCGTAAAGATCGTGGTGCCGGTCGCGGGAAGCTTGCTGTCGGGAATAAGATCAAATGGCGTCATAGTAAGCTGGCCTTGCGCGTAAGCAGCGTGATAAGAAACCCTGTATTGCTGACACTATAATCAGGATGCTACTCTTTGGCAATCGAGACGCTTAGATGGCTAAATGCAGCTTTTACAGGAGCAGGTAATGGCACAACCTCATGACAACAGCGCCGCCGGCGAGGCGCTGGCGCAGACTTTGCTGGCGGCATCAACCGGGATAAATGACGGAGCGGCACGCCGGCTGGCGGAACAGCTGTTCAACTGGCAGCCCGCGACGGTGCCGGTTACGCTGCAGGCGCTGGCGGCCGAACTGCAGCAGGATGAGGCGCTGCAGCAAATCCTCGGTGTATTGCGCTGGCGTTTCCTTACCCGTCCTGAAACGCAGCTGCCTGAGCACGGCTGCGCTGCGCCTGTCGGTTTTGCCGTCAGCGGGGCGTTAAGCGATCTGCTGATCCACTACTGCGCTGCCCCCGGCCAGCTGCCGCTGCGCGAAGCCGCCGATGCGCGCGAGCAGCATCTGCAGGCGGTTCAGCAGCTGTGGCGCGGATTTTCCGCCAGCTTTCGTCGCCGGGTGGGCAGCGAAGCGCTCTTCAGCTGGCCCGGATGTGACCAGCTGCTGCTGCAGTCGGTCTGGCATGACGCTCTCGGCTACAGCGGTGCAGCGCTGATCCGGCGCAGCCTCAGCGCTATCACGCTGAGTGATTTTTCCGGTATTGATGATGAGGAGATGCGCAACGCCTGTCTGCACAGCGCGCTGGCGCTGGGGCGCACCCTGATGCTGGCCGCTGACCATATTGCGGATGAAGAGGCGCTGGTTGCTCGCATTCGCCAGGCCGCGTAGGCGCTGGCGCAGGCAAAAAAAACGCCTCCGTAAGGAGGCGTCTGGCACCTGGTGTCGGGATTATGCCGCTTCGCTGGGCTGCGCCCGCGGCCGGGGTTGTGGCTTCGGTGCGGCCAGGGCTTCCGGCACGAACTCATCCACATTAATGGCTTTCAGCCGGCTTGCTTCTGCGCGGATCAGCACCTGCGCTTCGCTCTCGTCGATCAGCTCCTCTTTCAGCGCCCGCTGCGCCAGCGCATCAAGGCGGGTAAAGGAGAGATGCTTTTTCTGTTGCTGACAGAGGCGATCGTGGATCACTTCTGCCGCCATCACATCCTGCAGCGCCTGCTCCAGCTGGCCCGCCGGATTATGCTCAGCTGGCGTCAGATACTGACCGCGGCCAAGGCGGGAGCGGGTGGCAGAAGGCAGCTGCAGCAGCTTCGCCAGTTTATGATCAAGTTTGTCTGACGGCGGCAGGCAGCGTTTGCCGCCGGCGAAGATAGCCAGGCGCAGCGCACCGGCGGCCAGACGGTTCGGGAAGTTACGCAGCAGATCGTCCATCGCCACTTCTGCCTGATGCAGCGCATCCTGCACGCCCCAGTGCACCAGCGGCAGATCGGCCTCATGGCGGCCTTCTTCGTCATAGCGTTTCAGCGTGGCGGAGGCCAGATACATCTGGCTCAGCACATCGCCAAGGCGGGCAGAGATGCGCTCGCGCCGCTTCAGGCTGCCGCCGAGCACCGCCATGGAAATATCGGAGAGCAGCGCCAGGTTCGCGCTCAGACGATTAAGCTGCTGATAGTAGTGGCGCGTGGCGTCACGCGTCGGCGCGGCGCTGGTGCGGCCGTTGGTCAGGCCGAGCCACAGGCTGCGTACCGCGCTGCTGCCGACGTGACCGATATGGCTGAACAGCGCGTGGTCAAAGCGGGAGAGATCGTTCTTCGCCGCCGCGTCCATCTCTTTAAGCACCCAGGGATGGCAGCGAATGGCACCCTGGCCGAAGATAATCATGCTGCGCGTCAGGATATTAGCGCCCTCAACCGTAATGGCGATTGGCGCACCCTGATAGGCGCGGGCGAGGAAGTTGTTATCTCCGAGCATAATGCCTTTGCCGCCCGCGATATCCATCGCGTCAATAATGGCGCGCTGGCCGCGGTGGGTGCAGTGATACTTCACAATCGCAGAGAGCACGGCGGGCTTTTCACCCTGCATAATGCCGGTGGTGATCAGCGTGGCGGCCGCGTCCATAACGTAAGCATTACCGGCAATACGCGCCAGCGGCTCTTCAATACCTTCCATTTTACCAATCGCCACTTTGAACTGACGGCGGATGTGCGCATAAGCGCCGGTGGCCAGCGCCACGCTTTTCAGACTGCCGGTGGAGTTAGAGGGCAGGGTGATGCCGCGCCCGACCGAGAGGCACTCGACCAGCATGCGCCAGCCCTGACCGGCCATCGCCGGGCCGCCGATGATATAGTCAATCGGCACGAAAATGTTGTTGCCGCGCGTCGGGCCGTTCTGGAACGGCACGTTGAGCGGGAAGTGGCGATTACCAATCTCCACGCCCGGCGTATGGGTCGGGATCAGTGCACAGGTAATTCCCGGCTCCGGGTTATCGCCCAGCAGACCATCGGGATCGGAGAGTTTAAACGCCAGGCCCAGCACGGTGGCGACCGGTGCCAGCGTAATATAGCGTTTGTTCCAGGTCAGGCGCATGCCCAGCACCTGCTGACCCTGCCACTCGCCCATGCAGACCACCCCGGTATCAGGAATGGCGCCCGCATCAGAACCCGCTTCCGGGCTGGTCAGGGCAAAGCAGGGGATCTCATCGCCGCGTGCCAGACGGGGCAGATAGTGATCTTTCTGCTCCTCAGTACCGTAATGCTGCAGCAGTTCGCCCGGTCCCAGAGAGTTCGGTACGCCGACGGTGATTGCCAGAATACCGGAGACGCCAGCCAGCTTCTGCAACACGCGCGCCTGCGCATAAGCGGAAAACTCCAGTCCGCCATACTCTTTTTTGATGATCATGGCGAAAAAGCGGTGCTGCTTCAGATAGGCCCACAGCTCCGGCGGCAAATCGGCCAGCTCATGAGTAATCGCGAAGTCGTTTGCCATACGGCACGCTTCCTCAACCGGACCATCCAGAAACGCCTGCTCCTCAGCGGTGAGGTGCGGGCGCGGATAGTTGTGCAGCTTCTGCCAGTCCGGCTTGCCCTGAAACAGGTCGCCTTCCCACCAGGTCGTGCCGGCATCGATCGCTTCCTGCTCTGTGCGTGACATCGGCGGCATGACGTTACGAAAGCCCCGCAGGGCTGGTTTTGAAAACAGGCGCTGGCGCAGCGACGTCAGGTTAAGCGGCAGCAGGAGCAGCGCCAGCGGCAGCAGCAGCCAGGCGCTCCAGAGGCCGGTTAAGGCCATGGCAGCGGTCCAGAGCAGCAGGATGGCGCTGCTCAGACGCAGAGATATCTGATGATAAAAGAGGGCGCTAACCAGCAGTAGCGTCGCCACAATGGAAACCAGCAGCATAGTGAATCGCTCCGTAAGTAGTAAGAGGTCTGACCTGTTAGTCACAGGTTTAGAGCAGCCGCTCTTAATAAGCAATTCCTTTACATCACAATTACAACCAGGCTCACAAAATCATCGCGGCTGGCGCATTTATCGCCTGGCTACGCTGTGGCAGACGCGTTTTCACTGCTGCCAGCGCTTTGCGCCCCTGTGGCATTCCGTTAAACTTGCCGGGTTAACCTCTCCGCTAAAGGATATCTCTTATGTATCAGGACATCATTCGCTCGGAACTCAACGAAGCCGCCGACACCCTGACCCGATTTTTGAGTGACGACGCGAACATCCACGCTATTCAGCGCGCTGCGGTGCTGCTGGCAGACAGTTTC
Organism: Pantoea sp. BRM17; assembly: GCA_002939445.1. Lineage (GTDB taxonomy): Bacteria > Pseudomonadota > Gammaproteobacteria > Enterobacterales > Enterobacteriaceae > Pantoea. Next base: position 484,459 of record PEFU01000003.1, read on the forward strand.
AAAGCGGGCGGAAAAGTGCTCTCCTGCGGTAACGGGGGATCGCACTGTGACGCGATGCATTTTGCCGAGGAGCTGACCGGCCGCTATCGCGAAAATCGTCCTGGCTACCCGGCGATTGCGATTTCTGATGTCAGCCATCTCTCCTGCGTCAGCAACGACTTCGGCTATGACCATGTGTTTTCGCGCTACGTGGAAGCGGTCGGGCGCGAAGGCGATGTGCTGCTGGGGCTCTCCACTTCCGGCAACTCCGCTAACATCATCAAAGCGATTGAGGCCGCGCGCGCGCAGGGAATGAAAGTGATCACCCTGACCGGCAAAGATGGCGGCAAAATGGCGGGCAGTGCGGATATTGAGATCCGGGTTCCGTATTTCGGCTATGCCGATCGCATTCAGGAGATCCACATTAAAGTGATCCATATCCTGATGCTGCTGATTGAAAAAGAGATGGTTAAGTAATTTACGCTGCCTTCCTGCATGCCGGGAGGGGTGAGAAGGGGGGAAGCTATGTGCGAATTGCTTGGGATGAGCGCCAATGTCCCTACGGATATCTGTTTCAGTTTTACCGGACTGGTGCAGCGCGGCGGCGGTACCGGACCGCATAAAGATGGCTGGGGTATCGCCTTTTATGAAGGTAAAGGGTGCCGCACATTTAAAGATCCGCTGCCGAGCGTAAATTCACCGGTTGCCCGCCTGGTGCAGGAGTATCCGATCAAATCGCACTCGGTGGTCGCGCATATCCGTCAGGCAAACCGGGGCGAAGTCTCGCTGGAGAATACGCATCCGTTTACCCGCGAGCTGTGGGGCCGCAACTGGACTTACGCGCACAACGGACAGCTTAAAGGCTATCGCCAGCTCGACAGCGGCCACTTCCGCCCGGTGGGGGAGACCGACAGTGAAAAGGCGTTTTGCTGGATCCTCTCACAGCTGCAGGCGCGCTATCCGCGCACGCCAGGTAACTGGCCCGCCGTGTTCCGCTATATCGCTGAAATCGCCGGCGAGCTGCGTGAAAAGGGCGTTTTCAATATGCTGCTATCGGATGGTCGCTATCTGATGGCGTTCTGCTCCACCAATCTCTACTGGATCACGCGGCGCGCGCCGTTTGGTAAAGCGCGCCTGCTGGATCAGGATGTGGAGATCGATTTCCAGCAGCAGACCACGCCGCATGATGTGGTGACGGTTATCGCCACGCAGCCGCTGACCGGAAATGAAACCTGGCACCGGATAGCGCCAGGCGAGTGGGCACTATTTTGCCTGGGTGAGCGCCAGGAATGATTTGGACGCCGCGTCCGGTGCAGAAAGTACCGGCGTGTTGTTCACCGCATACTGACCCGTTGCGGTGACGTTAACGCTGGGCGGTACGTGATATTTAGCAAAATAGGCGTAGCCCGGCTGCAGTTCGCGCCAGAAATCGATGTAGGTCGAATAGCGATGACGCTGAAGATTGCTTTCCGTCATGCGGAACGGATAAATATTCAGCTGCATCTCCTGCTGGCCGTTACGCAGGGCCGCATTAACGTAGTTGAAAATCTCATCCATTGAGCCGTTGGTCATGGCGTAGCAGCCCACGGAAACGCAGTCGCCGTGAATCATCAGATAGTTGCCGTTATAGCCCTTGCTGCGATCGTACTGGTTAGGAAAACCGGTATTGATGGCGCGGTAAAAGCGGCTGTCAGGTTTCAGCTGATTGAGTTTGACGTTGTAGAAACCTTCCGGACTTTTGAAGTCGCCCTGGCGGCGCTTGGGACCGAGTCCGCCGGAAAAATTACAGATGCGATAGCTGTCCAGCAGGCGATATTCATTACCGATTTTGCCATAGAGCTCCAGCGTACGCTCTTCTTTGAAAATCTGAATAAACACCGGTGTACCCAGCAGTTGTTTTTTTAACTCTTTGCTTACCGGAGCCAGCGGCTGTGCGGGTTCAGGTGTGATTGCCCAGCTAAGGACTGGCATAAGAATCATCGCGAACAGCAGTGCGATTCTGCCCATTCTGTGTGTACCTTGAAGTGAAGAAAAACTCAGACGCGCAGCGTCACTCAGTTGCATTATCGGAAATATCCGCTATCGCTGCGCAACATTAACATTGTCTGGCTTTTAATCAAGATAGCGGGCAACAAAATGGCGCAAAGTTGTGATGCATCGGGGAGTAAAAGCGCTCAGGCGCGGCATCGGTGCCGATGACGATTGCTCAACGCCTTCGCTACTGTATACTTAGCCAGTGTCCGGAGGGGGTATGCGCAAAATCATTCATGTCGATATGGACTGCTTTTACGCAGCGGTTGAGATGCGTGACGATCCGTCGTTGCGGGATATCCCTATCGCGATTGGCGGCAACCGCGTTCAGCGCGGAGTGATCAGTACCGCTAACTATCCGGCGCGCAAATATGGCGTGCGCAGCGCCATGCCGACCTCGACCGCGCTGCGTCTCTGTCCGCACCTGCGCCTGCTGCCGGGACGCTTTGACGCCTATAAAGAAGCCTCGCGACAGATCCGCGACATCTTTCTCCGCTACACGCCGCTGATTGAACCGCTCTCGCTGGATGAAGCCTATCTGGATGTCACCAGCAGTCTGCACTGCCAGGGGTCGGCGACGCTGATGGCGCAGGCGATCCGCGCGGATATTCTGCGCGAAACCGGACTGACCGCGTCAGCTGGCATCGCACCGATCAAATTTCTGGCGAAAATCGCCTCCGACCTTAATAAGCCTGACGGCCAGTATGTGATCACCCCGCAGACGGTGCCGGCGTTTCTGCATGAGCTGCCGCTCAGCAAGATCCCGGGCGTGGGCAAAGTGGCGACCAAAAAGCTGGAAGAGATGGGGCTGCGTACCTGTGCTGACGTGCAGCGCGCCGATCTGGCGCTGCTGCTGAAGCGGTTCGGAAAGTTTGGCCGCTCGCTCTGGGAACGCAGCAACGGCATCGATGACCGCGAAGTGATCGTCGAACGTGAACGTAAGTCGCTGGGGGTAGAGCGTACGCTGCCGGAAGATATCCACCACTGGGAGCAGTGCCTGCCGATTATCGACTACCTCTATGCGGAGCTGGATCGCCGTCTGGGGGCTATCCGGCCAGATAAGCAGATCGCCCRGCAGGGGGTGAAATTTAAGTTCAGCGATTTTCAGCAGACCACGCAGGAGCACGTCTGGGCGGTGCTGAATAAAGAGGATATGGTGGCGGTGGCGCGTCAGGTCTGGGAGGCGCGTCGGGCAGATCGCGGAGTAAGGCTGGTGGGACTGCACGTTACGCTGGTGGACCCGCAGCTGGAGCGTCAGCTGCTGCTGGGACTCTGAAATCTCCCCCGCCCGGCAAGCGGACAGGGGAGCGGCATCGATTACGCTTTTGCCGGAATCGCGTTCAGTAGCGCAGTGAGCAGCTTCCAGTAGAGGCCAACGCTCTCAATATGCACCTGCTCATCCGGCGAGTGCGGGCCGGTAATGGTCGGTCCAATAGAGACCATATCCATATGCGGATACGGTTTCTTGAACAGGCCACACTCCAGACCGGCATGGATCWCCTGAATGTTTGGCGTTTTGCCAAACAGCGCTTCGTAGGTGGTGCGCGTCAGCGCCATGACCGGTGAGTCAGCGTCAGGCTGCCAGCCCGGATAACCGCCTTTTGGCGCAGTCTGCGCGCCCGCCAGCGCGCCCAGCGAGGTCAGCGTCTCTACCACCCACTCTCTGCCGGTATCGATCAGCGAACGGATCAGGCAGATGATTTCAGCGTTAGCCTGATCCATGCTGACCACACCCACGTTCAGCGAGGTTTCAACCACGCCTTTCGCCACGTCTGAATTACGGATCACGCCGTTAGGGGTGCTGTTGAGCAGGTTGATAAAGCGATCGCGGCTCTCCGCGCTCAGCGCCTCAGCCTGCTGCGCCAGCGGCTCGGTCTGCAGCACAATATGCTTCTCTTTGCTGCCGAGCTCGTTGAGCAGTATCGCCTGGAAGTGCATCGCCGCAGATTTCAGCGCGTCCACTTTGTGGCTCTCAACGGCCAGCGTGGCAAAGGCTTCACGCGGGATCGCGTTACGCAGCGTGCCGCCGGTAAAGTCGATCAGACGCAGATCCAGCTCGCGGGCATGGGCGGCCAGGAAACGCGCCAGCAGTTTGTTCGCGTTGCCGAGACCAAGATGGATATCCGCACCGGAATGACCACCTTTCAGACCTTTAAGCGTCAGCTTCAGCGTTTCATAGCCGGCTGGCACCGCTTCGCGACTCAGCGGCAGCGTGGTAATAAAGTCGATGCCGCCCGCGCAACCCATGTAGATCTCACCCTCTTCTTCAGAGTCGGTGTTGATCAGGATCTCTGCCTGCAGCCAGTCCGGCTGCAGGCCAAACGCGCCATCCATGCCCGACTCTTCGGTCATGGTCAGCAGCACTTCCAGCGGGCCGTGCGTCAGGCTGTTGTCAGCCAGTACCGCCAGCGCTGACGCCATGCCGATACCGTTATCTGCACCCAGCGTGGTGCCGCGCGCTTTCACCCATTCGCCGTCCACCCACGGCTGAATCGGATCTTTCGTGAAATCGTGGGCGGTATCGTTGTTCTTTTGCGGCACCATATCCAGGTGCGCCTGCAGGGCAACCGGCGTGCGGTTTTCCATGCCGGGCGTGGCAGGTTTGCGGATCAGAATATTACCGACCCGATCGCGTTCGACCCAGAAATTCTGCTCTTTGGCCCAGCTGACCACATATTCAGCCAGCGCCTCTTCATGATAAGAAGGGTGGGGAATGGAGCAGATTTTGGCGAAGATATCCCACAGCGGCTGCGGGGAGAGTTGAGACAATTCAGACACAACGCGTCTCCTGTATCAGCGTGGCGGACAGGCCGCTCGCACGCAGTTTCCGGTTTAAGATCGCCGTCAGCTCATCTGACGTGATGAGCCAGAGAATATCACCCTTTATTCGCAGGCGCGTCATCAGGCGCGCTAAAAACCTGCAACCAGTGTGACGGATGCTGGTTTTTAACGCGTCAGATCCTTATAATCTCGCGCAACCTTTTCCCCCTTGCATATTTTTAAGCCACTTTTGGTGGTTGGGATTCCTTTTATGAGCGAAAAATACGTCGTAACCTGGGACATGCTGCAGATTCATGCCCGTAAACTGGCCCAGCGCCTGCTTCCTGTGGAACAGTGGAAAGGCATCATCGCGGTAAGCCGCGGCGGTCTGGTTCCGGCATCGCTGCTGGCGCGTGAGCTGGGTATTCGCTACGTCGATACCGTTTGCATCTCCAGTTACGATCACGATCACCAGCGCGAAATGAAAGTGCTGAAGCGCGCCGAAGGCGACGGTGAAGGCTTTATCGTTATCGACGATCTGGTCGACACCGGCGGCACTGCGCAGGCGATCCGTGATATGTATCCGAAAGCGCGTTTCTGCACCATCTTCGCCAAGCCTGCTGGCCGCGCGCTGGTGGATGATTACATTGTGGATATCCCGCAGAACACCTGGATCGAACAGCCGTGGGACATGGGCGTGGTCTATATTCCGCCAATCGTCAAAAGCTGATTGATGCAACGCAAACAACGCCCGGTTAAGCCGGGCGTTGTGCTATTCGCGCCTCGCGCAGCCGGGGCGGGTGCAGTAAACTCATAGCCATCTATGCGACCGCCGCAGGAGAAACCATCAGATGGCCGAAAAAAATCTTAGCGAAGAGTTATTCAAGCCGCGTTTTAAACATCCCGAAACCTCTTCCCTGGTGCGCCGCCAGCATCACGCTACCGCACAGGTGCATAACGCGCTGGAGGGGGATACTCAGCGCGGCTGGTATCGCATGCTTAACAAGCTGCTCTGGACATGGCGCGGCCTGTCACCGCAGGAGATCAGCGAAGTCCTGGCGCGCATCGCCGTCAGCCGCTTTGAACACACCGATGAGGCGCTGCTGGATACGGTAATCGGCTATCGCGGCGGCAACTGGAATTTTGAGTGGTCAAAGCAGGCGGCGCTCTGGCAGCAGCGGGCGATGCAGAGCGAGCAGCATGATGAAGCGGGCCAGCAGTGGCTGCATGCGGCGAATCTCTACAGCCTCGCGGCCTATCCCTATATTAAAGGCGATGAGCTGGCCGATCAGGCGCAGGTGCTGGCTAATCGCGCCTATGAAGAGGCGACCCGGCGGCTGCCGGGCGAGCTGAAATCGCTGACGTTTCCCGTCAGTGGCGGCAGCCCGGTTACCGGGTTTCTGCATATGCCGGCGCAGGCCAGCGCACCTTATCCCACCGTGATGCTGTGCGGGGGGCTTGATTCGCTGCAGAGCGATCACTATCGGCTGTTTCATGACTACCTGGCCCCGCGCGGTATCGCTATGCTGACGCTGGATATGCCATCGGTTGGCTATAGCAGTAAATGGACGCTAAACCAGGACACCAGCCATCTGCATCAGCAGGTTCTGCGCGAGCTCAGCAACGTGCCGTGGATCGATCACACCCGCGTGGCGCTGTTTGGCTACCGCTTTGGTGCCAATATTGCGACCCGACTCGCCTGGCTTGAAGTACCGCGTATCCGTGCCGTGGCCACGCTGGGCGCGATGGTACACGGCGTGTTTGTTGACGCGGCGCGTCAGCAGCAGCTGCCGGACATGTATATGGATATGCTGGCGAGCCGGCTGGGTATGGCGTCAACGTCCGACAGCAACCTGCGCATTGAGCTGAATCGCTATTCGCTGAAGGTACAGGGGCTGCTGGGACGCCGCACCCCGGTGCCGATGCTGGCCGCTTACTGGCCGGACGATCTTTTCAGCCCGGAGGAGGACTCACGCCTGATTGCCGGTTCGTCGGCGCAGGGCAAAACGCTGGCTATCCCGGCTTCACCGGTATTTCACAGTTTTGAGAAAGCGCTGAATCAGATCTGTGACTGGCTCAGCAAACAGTTGCAGCGGTAACTGGCAAAACACAAAACCTCTGCTAAAACTTAATGTCGGCATATTACGCGCTGCGCCCTTTGCCGGCGCGCTGCTTTTTTTACGGTTTATTTGAGGGAGAGAATTAGCATGACGTTACCGAGTGGTCACCCCCGTAGTCGCCTGCTTAAGCGCTTCACCGAATTGGGGCCGTACATCCGTGAAGGAAAATGCGAAGATACGCGTTTCTTTTTTGACTGCCTGGCTGCCTGCGTTAACGTAAAGCCTGCACCGGAGAGCCGCGAGTTCTGGGGCTGGTGGATGACGCTGGATGCGCACAGCGATCACTTTACCTACGAATATCACTTCGGCCTGTTTGATAAAGAGGGCGACTGGAGTGTGACAACCATTAAAGGTAAAGAGAACAACGAGCGTGTAGAGAGCACCCTGCGTAACTTTCATGAGCGGCTGAAAGCGATGCTGCACGAGCAGAAGCTCGATCTGCGTCCCGCAGCTGGTTTTAAAGAAGAGCCGGTTAAGCTGAGCGCATAACGTAAAAAAAAGAGCCGGTCATGCGCCGGCTCTTGCGTTGTCAGGGTGTCGATACCGCAGCGGGTAATCAGAACTGATAGGTCAGCGCAACGGCCACCACATCGTCATTGTTCAGCCCCAGCTTGTTGTTGTCATCCAGCTGATTGATTTTGTAATCCACCATGGTCGACATGTTTTTATTGAAGTAGTACGTCAGGCCCAGATCAACATATTTCACCAGGTCTTCATCACCCACGCCTTCAATATCCTTGCCTTTGGTCTGTACATAGCCGAGTGACGGACGCAGACCGGAATCGAACTGATACTGCGCCACCATTTCAATGTTCTGCGCTTTGTTGGCAAAGCCGCGCGTGCCGATTGGCGTCATGTTGCGCGTCTCGGTGTAGATGGACGCCAGGTAGAGGGCGTTGGCATCATATTTAATACCGGCTCCCCAGGACTCCGCTTTGTCGCCGCGTCCGAGCAGGCCGGCCTGCTGCTGCTGGCTGGTGCGATCGGATGAGGTAATGGCTGACATCAGGCTGACGCCGCTATCGCCAATGGTGTAGCCCAGGGATGCGCCGTAGCCGTCGCCGTTCTGGGTGCTGGTATCCGCTGCGCTGCCGCGGCTGTTCGCGCTGTCGGCGTCGTTTTTACCCTGATACTGCAGGGCGAAGCGCAGGCCATCCACCAGACCAAAGAAATTACTGTTGCGGTAAGTTGCCACGCCTGACGTGCGCGCCGCCATAAAGTTATCGGTGCGCGCGGTGCCGTCACCCCCGAACTCAGGGAAGACGTCGGTCCAGGCTTCCACGTCATACAGCACGCCGTAGTTACGGCCATAATCGATTGAGCCGTAGTCGCCAAATTTCAGGCCGGCAAAGCCGAGACGGGTTTTGTTGCCGTTGTTCGCGTCACTGCCTTCAGAGCGGTTGCCCTGAAACTGATATTCCCACTGGCCGTAACCCGTCATCAGATCGTTGATCTGCGTCTGACCTTTAAAACCGAGACGCACGTAAGTTTTATCACCGTCCGCGCCTGCATTGTCACTGAAATAATGCATCCCTTTTACGCGACCGTAGAGATCCAGTTTGTTGCCGTCTTTATTATAAATTTCTGCGGCTTGTGCCGTTGTGGCCAAAGCCAGTGCGGAAACAACCAGTGCCAGTGTGCTTTTCTTCATTTGCTATCAATCCCGATGAGTAAAAAAAGTATGTACCCGTGAAAAGGTTTGTAAAACACGGGACGTTTTACCGATCGCTGATGAAGGTTTTATGACAGATTTGCGCAATCGGGGTGAACGAGGCGGTTAAGTTGTGCTGACTGGCCTGCGGAAATTCGCGCTTTTCCCGGCGTGGCTGTTGGCTTCCTTGCTGACTCCTGATAAAACGTCCGTTCGCGGATTTTTTCTCAGATGGCAGGAAAATATGAGTGGCAGTCAGACCCTGGTGGTCAAATTGGGTACCAGCGTTCTCACCGGCGGTTCGCGCCGGCTGAATCGGGCGCACATGGTGGAGCTGGTTCGCCAGTGTGCACAAATGCACGCGGCGGGACATCGCATTGTTATTGTCACCTCCGGCGCGATTGCGGCCGGACGTGAACACCTTGGCTATCCCGAACTGCCACCGACCATCGCCTCAAAGCAGCTGCTGGCTGCGGTGGGGCAGAGCCGTCTGATCCAGCTGTGGGAGCAGCTGTTCTCTATTTATGGCATCCATATCGGGCAGATGCTGCTGACGCGCGCGGATATGGAAGATCGCGAACGCTTTCTTTATGCGCGCGATATGCTGCGCGCGCTGCTGGATAACCACATCGTTCCGGTGATTAACGAAAACGATGCGGTCGCTACGGCGGAAATTAAAGTTGGCGATAACGACAACCTCTCGGCGCTGGCGGCAATGCTGGGCGGAGCGGACAAACTGCTGCTGCTGACCGATCAGCAGGGGCTGTTTACCGCCGATCCGCGCACGAATCCGGAGGCGCAGCTGATTAGCGACGTGCACCAGATTGATGATGCGCTGCGGACGCTGGCGGGCGGCAGCGTGTCAGGATTAGGCACCGGTGGTATGGCAACCAAACTGCAGGCTGCGGATGTCGCCTGTCGCGCCGGCATCGATGTGATTATCGCTGCCGGCAGCCGTCCCGATGTGATTAGCGATGTGCTGAACGGCAAACCGGTCGGCACGCGCTTTCATGCGCAGCAGTCGCCGCTGGAGAACCGCAAGCGCTGGATCTTCGGCGCGCCGCCGGCCGGCGAAATCACCATTGATGATGGTGCCCTGGCGGCGGTGCTGGAGCGCGGCAGTTCGCTGCTGCCTAAAGGCATCCGCGAGGTGCAGGGAAATTTCTCACGCGGTGAGGTGATCCGGATCCGCAACCTGCAGGGACGCGATATCGCCCACGGCGTGACGCGTTACAACAGCGATGCGATGCGCATGATCGCCGGACATCACAGCCAGGAGATCGGTGATATTCTCGGTTATGAATATGGCCCGGTTGCCGTGCATCGCGACGACATGGTTGTCAGCTAAGGAGCAGAAAATGTTAGAGGAAATGGGTAAGGCGGCGCGGGCGGCATCGTACGCGCTGGCGGCGCTCTCCACCGCAGAGAAAAATCAGGTGTTGCTCACCCTGGCTGAAGGGCTGGAGGCGGATCACGCAGAGATTCTGGCGGCGAATGAACAGGATCTGGCCGACGCGCGGCAGAGCGGCATGAGCGCGGCACTGCTTGATCGCCTGACGCTGACGCCGCAGCGGCTGAAGAGTATCGCCGATGATGTGCGGCAGGTCTGCCAGCTGGCCGATCCGGTCGGACAGCTTATTGACGGGGGCCAGCTCGACAGCGGCCTGCGTATTGAACGGCGTCGTGTGCCGCTCGGCGTAGTGGGCGTTATTTACGAAGCGCGTCCGAACGTCACCGTTGATGTGGCGGCTCTCTGCCTGAAAACCGGCAACGCAGCCATCCTGCGCGGCGGTAAAGAGACATGGCGCACCAATGCGGCCACGGTCAGAGTCATTCAGCGTGCGCTGGTAAAGCACAACCTGCCAGCCGGGGCCATACAGGCGATTGAAAATCCGGATCGCGAGCTGGTCAGTCAGCTGCTGAAGCTGGATCGCTATGTCGATATGCTGATCCCGCGCGGCGGAGCAGGGCTGCATAAGCTGTGCCGTGAACACTCCACTATCCCGGTGATCACCGGTGGTATMGGCGTCTGCCATCTCTATCTTGATGAGACGATGGAGATCGCGCCGGCGCTTGAGATCATCGTTAACGCCAAAAAACAGCGGCCGAGCGCCTGCAACTCGCTGGAGACGCTGCTGATCCATCAGGATCAACTCGATCGTTTCCTGCCAGCTTTCCTGCAGCGTATGGCGCAGGAAAATATTACGCTGCACGGCGATGCCAATATTCTGGCGCAGCTGCAGACAGGGCCGGCCAGCGTCGTCGCAGTGAGCGAGGCGCACTATCGCGATGAGTGGCTGTCAAACGATCTCAACGTGAAGCGGGTAGCGGACATGGATGAGGCGATTGCGCACATTCGTGAATATGGCACCCAGCACTCCGACGGCATTCTGACGCGCAGCATCCGGCACGCGAATGCGTTTGTTCAGCAGGTGGACTCTTCTGCGGTCTACGTCAACGCCAGTACCCGTTTCACCGACGGCGGCCAGTTTGGTCTGGGCGCTGAGGTGGCAGTCAGTACGCAAAAACTGCACGCGCGCGGTCCGATGGGGCTGGAAGCGCTGACCACCTACAAATGGATTGGCTGGGGCGACGATACGCTGCGCCGCTAGCCGTCCTGCCCGCCTCAGATGGGTACCTGTACAGGTACCCATTTTTTTTGCTTTAGATCCACTCAATATCACAGCTTTCTGAAATTTATCTGTCATCTGTGGCGCGTCAGCCGCTTTTCACCCATTTTTTTGTGTAAGCGCTGGTCCGGGTTTAACAGAAGATTCCTGAAAACCTCAGTCAGAACAAGCTGTCACACATTTATTGCTGGTTTAGCGCAGACGGGCGAGGATAATGATCCTCCAGCTTCATTGATAATATCGCGTGGGTAGTAAACTAGCGGTAATATAAAATGAACTGGTAGCAAAAACCAAARTAACATTCAGTCTTTTACTGATGGCAGACAATTAACTGATGGTTAAAAAAGAGAGTACAAAACACGCTTTTACTGCCAGGCTGATTGCCGCATGCGAAAGTGCGGGAATTGTCGGACATGGACGAAACAAACAGGTTGCACAGGCGTTGCAGCAAAGAGGATGCAAAATTTCAACGCCGGGGGTATGGAAATGGTTCAACGGTCAGTCGATTCCGGATGACGGGAATCTGTTAGCGCTAAGCGATCTGCTGGGCGTGCGCGTGGAGTGGCTGCAGTTTGGTATGGAGAAACCGGATGCCGGGCTTTCGCAGCAGCGTCTGCTCTCCGCCGGGCATATGTTCCGCGTGGAGAGCCTGGATATCGGCCAGCGCAGCGCGCAGGGCATTGCCGCGCGCGATGAGCTGGTAGAGACCATTCAGGCGATAGAATATGGTCTGGATGAGGCGCGCGTGCTGTTTAATGGCCGCCCGGCAGAAAGCATCCGGCTTATTGCGCTGAACAGCGATTCAATGGCCGGCACCTTCGCACCGCGCGATCAGCTGTTTGTCGATATCAGCGTGCATCACTTTGATGGCGATGGAATTTATCTGTTTACGCTTGACGATCAGCTCTATCTCAAACGCCTGCAATTGCAGCATAAAAAAGTGGCCGTTATCTCAGATAACAAGCGCTATGAGACCTGGTATCTGACGCTGGATGAAGCCGATTCTCTGCAGGTGATCGCCCGCGTCATCATGAGCCAGGCACGTGATTATCAGATCCTGGGCTGAGCCRTTGCCGGCATCGGCAGAAAAAAATAACCCGGCTGAAATCATAAATTTAACTGCTGGTAAATAAAAAATTAACTGTTGGTGTTTGCCAAAGTATTAGAACATGTTAATAATTTGACCATAGATGGACGAAATCGTTGCCCCCGGATGGGCCCGCTCTTAAACAATTGAGGCGCTGCACAAGCGCGAAACTACCCACTCAAAATCAGTGTATTTTGGGATGGGGTGGATACGCACTCAGCAGCGTTGTCAGTTGTCTCCTGCCTTCACTTCTCTCTGCTTTTTCCTGGCCGTTTTTTAACGACCGGGAAAGCGGATTGTGGGTGATTCCAGTGGCACACCGGACGCACCGGCCTCTGCCGGAAGGCCGCGTTTGCCACCCCATCGCCAAAAACTCATTCACAGGAGGAGTTATGGCGATTATCCAATATGGCAAATCAGCGTTTACCGGTAATGCACGAACCCGGCGTCATCGACGACGCCAGCCACTCGCACGTCTGAACCGTACTATCGACAACGCACTCGGGCTCGAATGCGATGACGTCACGCTGCGCACTGCTGAACGTATCTGTCAGCGGGAGATTCGATCCAGAGTAGAGCGTGCCGTACTGGCGCCGGGACGCTCGCACAGTGAAAGCGCCAGTTTCGATAACTGCTGTTTACCTCACGTTCATCTCTACGCTACCCGTTAAGTTTCTCCTGCTTTTCCAGTTCTGAACGGAACGTTTTTACATTGCTCACTGTTTAACCACGCTTGAGCGTTGCGCTTGAATCTGGCGTGCGCGAATGGCTGACCGATCAGTGACGTTTAAGTGTGCTGACCCTGTGCGCAGCGTACTCCGCGTTGCGCCTCAAAGAAGGAACGGATATGAGCCAGATTATTGCCATTTTAAATTTTGAAGAGGGTTATCGCGAAGCGCCCTATCTGGATACGCAGGGCTTTCCCACCGTGGCGGGCGGCATCCGCATCGGACCAAAGGGCGCCTCGCTGAGCAACTACATCTTTCAGGTGCCGCGCCGCGTCGGGGACGTCTGGAAGCAGTGCATTGTGGAGAAAAAAGTGCAGGAGATGCAGCAGCGCGAACTGATCCGCCAGGCGCTGCTGAAGTGCAACGACGCCCGCAGTGACGTGCTGATTAGCATGGCGTATCAGATGGGCGTGGAGGGGCTTGCGCTGTTTCGCGGCATGCTCACCTCGGTCACGCAGGGCGACTTTGACGCCGCAGCGAATGCCATGCTGGATAGCCTTTGGGCGCGGCAGACCGCCGGACGCGCCCGGCGGCATGCGGAAGCGATGCGCAGCGGCACCTATGACATCTACCGGGGGCTGCTATGAACATGAAGTGGATGATCTTCATCATTGCGGTACTGGCGGCAATCATACTACTGCTCCTGCTGCAGCGCTTCACCACGCTGGAGTTTGTTAAACACGCGCGCCTGCTGTTTAAAACCTGGTCAGTGTGGCTCGCTTCACTCGGCTCCATGCTCAGCGCGTGGGCGCAATCTTTTCCCGCTTCCGCGCTCGATGCCTGGAACGCGCTGCCGCCGGACGTCAAAGAGGTTCTGCCGCACAACTACCTGGGGTTAATTGGTGCCTTTATGGTGGCAATGGGCGTTATGGCGCAGTTTGTGCGACAGAAAAATCTGGCGGAAAAACGCAGCGCGCTGGAGGAAAAATCATGAGTTTTCTTCTTTCCCTGCTGGCGGGCAGCTGGCACTGGCTGGCGGCGCTGTTCGGCATCATCGCCGCGCTGGTAGCCAGCTACGCTGGCGGTAAAAAGATCGGCAAAGTGCAGCAGCAGGCTAAAGCAGACACCGAACGCGCAGAAAAAACAGCGGCGCAGGCGGTAGCGGTTAACCAGCAGCAGCAGCAGCTGCGTGAGGAGGCCCGACGTGTGGAAATCAGCAACAGTAATCTTGATGATGCTGCCGCTCGTGACAAGCTGCAGCAATCGAAGTACCACCAGCCCTGAGGCGCCGGTCGTTATCGACTCCGCCTGCTCTCTGTTTTCACCCATTTATACCCACGGCAGTGACGCCGATCGCATGGATATTCGCACCGTGCGTGCCATTAACAATCACAACGACCTCTGGGATCGGCACTGCCGCACGCCGGCACGCTAACGCCGCTCCTTCTGACGCTATTCCAATACCCCTGTATAASCCGAGGAGGCTGACATGATCGAAGTTAATTCATTTGCTGAACTGCGTACCACTGCACCTGCTAAAAACGGCGATTCTGCGTTTTTGCGCCGCTACAATGCGGACTCAAACTTTCGCGGTGGCGGTGACTTTACCGGTTTTATCGGGACGACCACGGCGGCTGACGATGGCGGTACGCTGGCGGTCGGTAATGGCTTCTACTGGAAGCGCGTGATCAACGACCCGGCAGACCTCAACGTCTACCACTTTGGTGCGAAGGGAGATGGCTACGCCAATGACACCGAACCCTTCAAACGCATGCTGGCGTGGACCCAGGGCTACAGCGGCAATATCCGCGATCTGCCGGTGCGCTTTCCGGGCGGTAAATTCCTGATTAACCCGATAGATATCAGTGATACTGAGGTCGCCTTCTTTGGCCTGCAGGGGGATGATGTGGAGCTGGGTTCGCTGCCGCGTACCACGATCATTTCCGACAAGAGCGCCAATACGGTGTTCAAAGTGAAGGCGCGCCGCACCGCGATCAAAGGGATCACCTGGCATGGTCAGGCGTCCGCCGATACCAATACCAACAAAGGCACTATCACAGCCGAGCTGTGTACCAACGTGCAGCCCTTCTTCGAAAACACCTGCATCGAAGGCTCTACGGTAAATATCTACTGTTTCCGCGCGCAGAATAGCGGCGGGACCGTCATTAAAGTGCTGGATACCCTCGACAGTAAGTTTGACCAGATCTACACCCTGTGGACCTACGGGCGCGTATTCGACATCGGCTGGTCAAACTCGCCAAAAGGTAAGTGGGACCACTCCACCGCGATTGAGATCTGCAACTGTAACTTCCAGACCGGTTACGGTGACGCCACGCTCTATATGCCGCGCGTGACGCAGGGCATTATGCGTAACGTCTGGATTGAGCATACGCGTAACCCTGGCGATCTCTCCGACGGCGGCTGGACCATCGATACGCTGAACATTGAGGATTGCGGCTCGCCGTTTAACCTCAATAACGCCCGCGTGATCATGCGCCAGATTGGCCTGCAGTCGGGTGCTACTATCTCCAACGACCTGGCGGGCACGCGCTGGCTCTCGACGTTTGAGTATGGCTACCGGCGTGAGGAGAACCACGGCACTATTATCACCGGCTCCCTGCGCACGGGTTACTACAGCGGCCATAAAGTCACCAATAACACCGATACCGATAACTGGTATCGCCTGGGACAGCTCTTTTTCCCGGTGGCGAACCAGCAGTGGGTGATGGAGCTGATTGGTAAAGCGGATGCGACCCAGCCCACCGGCACGGCGGCGTCGCCGGTCAATATGGCCGGCACCGGTAAAACCTGGATCAACCTGCAGCGGCTGGATACCGTCTGGGCTGACGCCTGGCATATGGGCCAGCCTGCGGTGATGGATATCCGCTACAACCGGGTCGGCACCACCTATGCGGTGGTGTGGGTTAAGCTGCGCGCCAAAAGCGGTGATACGCTGATTAACCTGAAAACCACCGGGCCAACGCGTTTTGAGTCAGGCTCCTGCTCGCTGTTCCAGACTGACTTTTCAGTCGTAACCGATACCACCAAAATGGGCACACTCAAGCCTGCGGCGCGCTTCGGACTGCATAATGGTGTAGCTGGCATTGGTGCCAATGAGAAAGGGGTGCTCACTGTCGCGACGGCAGCGGGTAATCCCACCAATAAAACGGCCCCTTCGGGCTTTGTGCTGGTCAATATCAACGGTGTTGATCGTAAGCTGCCTTATTACGATTAAGGCCAGCACCTTTTTGGCGAGGCTCCGGCCTCGCCTTTTTTTTTGTGGTGGAAAACGCGCCGGCGCTGCTGAAAAAGCGGGCGGTTGAATCACCGCATCTTGACGCCGCGCGTCACATTTCCTATTTTTACTCCCCGTAGTTCCCGCCCCATTGCCGGTGTAGCTCAGTTGGTAGAGCAGCGCATTCGTAATGCGAAGGTCGCAGGTTCGACTCCTGTTTCCGGCACCAGTTAATTCCATCTCTTATAGATTATTTTTTCTTCCCCTTTCAGCATCTGCATAACACAGCCTCCGGCAGACCCCAGCTGGACGTATTCTCATCCGTTGACCAGACTTAGCGTTCCCCCCGAAAAGGAGAATGCGCAATGAGTACCCGATACAAAGTGACCTATGAACATCAGGATGGCGACGTTAAAAAGCGCGAAGAGGTGATACTGGAGAGCGAAAATGAGCCTTCAGATGAAGAGGCGCATGAAGCGGTGCTGCAGGATCTTGCGATGATGAAAACTCCCGGCACCGGCGTAGATGGCGTGGCGAAGTTCGATATTATCAGTATCGCCCCGGCTGACGAGTAAAAGGGGCGGTTGCCCCTTACCCCTGCAGCAGCTTAAGCACCTGCTGCGGTTCCTGCTGCGCCTTTGCCAGCACGGAGTTACCGGCCTGCTGCAGAATTTGCTGACGCGCCATCGCTGACACTTCCTGCGCATAGTCAGCGTCTTCAATACGCGAGCGGGCTGTTGCGTAATCGGTTGTGCTCTGGCTCTGCAGCCGCTGCGCCGACTCCAGCCGGTTGGCAATCGCACCCAGCTGGCTGGCGGATCGTCCGGGTGCTTCAGGCGGATCTCATCGCCCATCTCTGAAACACGCATCGTCGTCAGATTGGTTGAGGCATCAGTGGTTGAAGAGATGCCCGCCTGAAAATAGATCTGAATATCACCGGTGCCCTGCAGCGTTTTCAGCATGATACTGCCGCTGCTGTCGTGGGTCACAAAGGTCGCTGTTTTATCAATGCCGGTATCCGGCGCATCCATATAGTAGTTGCCGTCAGCGTCCAGTCGCAGCACGTCGCTGGCGCTCTGGCCTGAGACGTCGGTATAGCGCAACTCAACGTTTGCCGGGTCCAGCGTGACGTAAGCCGTACCGGTTACGCTATTTACGCTGCTAAAACTGTTGATAGCGCTGCTGCTGACCGCGCTGATAGCCAGCGAGCTGCTGCCGTTCTCGTCAGTATGTGCGGCCACCGCTGCGTTAAAATATTGATAATTACCGCCGCCGTTATCAACTTCCATCACGTACTGTGAACCGCTCTGCAGCAGCCGCGCATTACTCACGCTATTTCCGCTGGCATCCGTAAAGCTGAGCGTGGCGCTGCTGGTATCGATAGCGGGCGTTTGCGTTACAGCAGCCGGTGGCGTAGCAAAATCGGCGCTGCTTTTTGTCGGGGCGCTGGTGACCTGCGCAATAACATTTCCGCTGCTGCCAAAGTCCAGCGTGGCAGCGTGATAGAGACCGCCTTGCTCAACATAATAGCTGCCGTTATCAACGGTCAGATGCGCGGCGGGCGTAGCGGCAAGCGCAGTGCCATCCGATTGCTGAAAATTAACGGCCGGAATAGCACGCGCCGCTATGGTGTTTACGCTGCTGTAGAGCGGGGCGGATGTGGCGCGGCTGATGGCCACCGTTCCGGCGGCGTTAGCGGTGTCCCAGCGGGCGCTTACCGCCGCCAGATAGTATACCGGCTTGCCGTCAGCGCCGGTGCTCTGCACATACTGCCGGTTATCCGCGCTGCTGCGCATCAGCTGCGGCGCACCTGACGAAGGCGTATAGGTCACAGTAATAGCCGGATTGGTGAAATTCATATTGGTGGCAAGGCCGGTCACGCGGTTAACCGGCGTCACTTTGCCGCTGATGCCACCAATCACCAGATCTTTCAATCCCAGCGCGCCGACGCTAAAGCCCGGCGCGGAAAGGTCCAGCATAATCTTTTCACGATCGTTGGCACCAACCTGGAAACCGATTTGTCCGGCGCTGCCGTCGAGCGTTTTGATGCCATTAAACGCAGCCGTGCTGTTCAGACGGTCGATCTCTTTCAGGTTAAGGTTGATCTCTCCCTGAATGGAGTCGGCGTCACTCTGCGAAAGGGTACCGTTCAGTCCCTGTACCGCCAGCTGCCGGATCCGCTGAACGCGGTTATTGATCTCATCCAGAGCGCCGGCAGTGGTATTTACCAGCGACAGCCCATCGCCTGCGTTGCGCTGCGCCTGCTGCAAACCGCGCTGCTGACTCTGCATCCGGTTGGCTATCGCCTGGCCTGCCGCATCATCACTTGCGCTATTGATACGCATCCCGGAAGAGAGATTACGTATCGCTGTTCCCAGCGCTGACTGGCTTTTGTTTGTGTTCTGCACCGCGTTGAGGGCAGAAAGGTTGGTTTGCAGGGAAATCATTTACTGGCTCACCGGTTGTTCTGTTGATAGCGTTATCGGCAGAAAGTGATTTTATTTTAACCATTATTTGACCTAAGTCGCTGTAGCGCTGCGGTGCTGTGATTTACAGCGGAATCGCGATCTTTTTTTACTGATATTAATCCTGGTGACCTTTACGCGTTTATCTTATCAGTCAGCGTAATATTCCTTTATTAAAGCTAATCAATCTGCATTTTAATTAACGGCAGGGTCGCTGCGTAAATTCTGTTTTCCTGACCTCCCCATTGACCCTGGCTTGTTCAGCGGAGAGAATGCCGTTTAAAGTTTTGAAACAGATCGCATTTTAAGGGCCTGAAGCCCATTGCAGTATGGCTGCGATAGCCATACTGGATTAACGCCTCCTGCTTCTCACGCGGCGCAACAGACGCAGCGGAATAATAAAAGAGCAGGGCGCACAGCACATATCATTAATGTTGCCACACGTTACGTTAAGGCCGCTGAAAAGTCGGTAAAACGATTTGCGCGACGTCGCGCCGCAGAGTGCGGCAGGTCAGTCGCTGATAACTTATTGATAAAGAATGATATCCAGCTGAAGCTAACGCTAAAGCCGCCACTCTTTGCCCGCCATCCAGCCGGATTGCAGGGTGAAGCGCAGGCAGCTGCGCGTCGTCAGCGGTATGCATTTACAAACGAATAATAAATAGTTCTGGCGTGCAGCGCTGGCGAAATTCTTATTATTACAWTGAGTATTCATTTATTTAATTAGCGGAATTCCTTACTGAGGAAACTCCGAAAAAAATCCGGAATACAGTTAAGCCGGACGCAGGAATATGCCATCAGGCACGCGCGTTATCTGAACGGCAATGTTTAACGCCGCTGCGTTCGCCTTATTAATACTGACAAAACGAGTTCTGAGGTCTCATGCAAAATCCCGTAAACGACGTGTTACTGAGCGTCATTGTGCCGGTGTATAACGCGGCTGCTTATCTGGAAAGAAGCATTAATAGTCTGCTGCAGCAGACGGAAATGCGCTTTGAAGCGATTTTTATCAATGATGGCTCAACGGATACGTCGCAGGCCATTCTTGAGCGGTTTGCGCACCATCCGCAGTTTCACATCATTGAACAGTCCAATATGGGCGTCTCTGCGGCACGTAATCAGGGGCTGCGCAGCGCACGCGGTAAATTTATCTGTTTTTTAGACGCTGATGATTTTTTGCCGCACGACGCCTTTGCCACCTGGGCTGGGCTGATGCAGGAAAATATCGGCATGTGTATCGGCGAGTCGCAGCATTTTACGCCTGCCGGTGAGCCGCTGGATCAGCCTGCCAACCGTGACGCATCGCGGCAGATGAGCGCGGCGGCAGCGGTCAACGACGTGCTCTATTTCCATCCCCGTCACGGCATCTGCGACAAGGTATTTCGCGCGGACGTTATCCGGCAGCATCAGCTGCGCTTTAACGAGGAGATCTTCAACTTCGAAGATCTGCTGTTTGTGATGAACTACCTCTATCTGCTGCAGAACCAGCAGGTAATCGTCACCGAACGCGTGGTCTACCACTACGTAAAGTCGGACAACTCCGCCACCCGTTCGGCGCTGCGGGAAAAACACTTCTCCTTTGCGCGTTCGTTTGGCCGGATGAAGGCGTTTATGACCCGGCAGCACCATCGCTACTACTACCATCTTGTGCTCAAGGTCACCTCTTCCTATATCAGCAAAGGGCTCAACAGCCGTGAATTCAGCGGTGCCTTTATTGAAGATTATATCGCGCTGTATCGCCGCAGTTTCCGCGCTTATCTCTCGTCCGGCCCGATGCTGAATCCCTGGAGCCTCTATTTCACCCTCTTTTTTGTCAGCCCGCGCGGCGTTTCACAGCTGCGCCGCCTGGCGCGTAAAGCGTAAGGGGAACCGGAATGAAAGAGAAACTCAGAAACTCAATGTGGATGATCGCTGAAAAGCTGATCGCCGTGTTTGGCCTGATTTTTGTGACCTCTTACGTCGCCAAATATGTCGGCCCGACCACCTTCGGCATTATCTCACTCTCAATGCTGATTTTTCAGTTTTTGCAGAGCATCGCGGTAATGGGCAGCGATGTCATATTGCTGAAGCGCATTGCGCAGAATCACCGTTCGGGTATTCGTCTGATGATGGCTGCCGGCCTGCTGGTGCTGGGCGTCTACAGCGTCCTGGCAATCAGCGGCATGCTGATCATGAAAGCGGAGTGGAGCCCGGATGCGGTGGTCTTTATCTGTGCCGCTGCGCTGGCCTGCCTTTTCTCGGCGCTCGATCTGGTTAACATCTACAACGAGGCGATGCTCAATGCCCGTCTCAATGTGATCGCTAACGTTATCGGGCTGGCGATCAGCCTCTCGGTGCGATTCCTTATCTCCTGGCTGGAGCTGGATCCGCACTATCTGGCGATCCCGATTGTGCTCGCCACCCTTATTCCCTTTGTCATTAAGCTCGCGCTCTTTACGCGCCAGCACCGCCATGAACCGCTGCCAGCGCTGCGTCAGCTGAAGCAATATTCGCGCTATATGGTGGCATCAGGCATGTCGCTGGTTATCTCGGCCATTGCAGTCGGCATCTATACGCGCGTCAACCAGGTAAGCGTCTCTTACTTCCTCGGCGTAAAAGAGGCGGGCATTTTCTCTGTGGCGCTGACGCTCTCCACGGCGTGGGTATTTTTACCGGCCGCGCTGCTGGCGTCGTTTTATCCCGCTTTCTTTGCCGAGCGCAACCGCGAGCGGGCGATCGTTAAAGCGCAGCAGCTGCATCTGCTGGTGATTGGCGTCTCCGCGCTGGTGATTGTGGCGATCTGGCTGCTGTCAGGCTGGTTTATTGGCCATTTTTATGGCGCTGCCTATCTGGATGCGGTAGCCCCGACGCTGTTGCTGAGCGTGGGCGCGATGTGCGGTGTGCTGAGCAGCGTGATGGACCGCTTCATTGTGAAATATAACGGCTACCGCTTCCTGATCAAAAAGACCTTCGCGGTGCTGGTTATCTGCCTGATCTCTTCACTGCTGCTGGTGCCGCATTACGGCCTGACCGGCGCTGCACTGAGCGTGGTGATTACCGAATTCGTCTCCTTCTCCCTGCTTAATTATTTTTTCACCGCGCAACCCGTGGCGCGGATCCACCAGGTTTTTTTCAACCCCAGGAAGCTATGGCAGTTATTTAGCAATTACAAAACCTCAGACAGCAAAGAGAGTTTATTATGAATAACAATCCGCTCTTCAGTATCATCATTCCCGTTTATAACTCACAAAATACCATCCGGCGCACGCTGCTGAGCGTTTTGAACCAGACGTTCAGCAGTTATGAAGTGGTGGTGGTTAACGACGGCAGCCGCGATAACAGCGCGCAGATTCTGTCTGAGTTTGCCTGTTATCCGCAGATAACCGTGCTGGAGCAGATCAACGCCGGCGTCAGCGCTGCGCGCAATACCGGGCTGTTAAAGGCGCGCGGCGACTACGTGCTCTTCCTGGACGCCGACGACTGGGTTGATGACAATTTCCTGATGAGTTTTAAGCAGAATCTCAACGCCTGGCCGGCTGAAACCGTAGACCTGATGGTTGGTCACCTGAATGACGATCGCATTGGCAAGGTTTCGCAGGCGGGCTTTTTCAGCCAGCACGATATCCCTTATGTGCTGGGCGAACTGGAGATCAGCGACAACATCGGCTATCTGCATAATAAATGCTACCGCCGGGAGATTATTGAATCCCTGAATCTGCGTTTTCTTGAGGGGATCTCAATGAGTGAAGATCTGCTGTTTAACCTGAAATATTTCAGCTGCATCAGCAACTTCCTGATTACGCCTAACGCGGCCTATCACTATGAGGATACCAGCGGCTCGCTCTCCAAGCAGAAGGTACAGTACAGTGAATTAAAGGTGCGTAAGCAGTCGCTGACCGCGCTGTATGACACCATCGTCGATAAATATCAGGCCAGCGAACTGGACCACTTTCTGAAAGGGATCTCAAAGCGCGTGCTGGCGCTGGATATGCAGATTGTCACTGCCATGTATCACGCTTCCTTTTCACCGGCAGATATCGCAACAGAAATAGAACAGATAAAGCGCGGAAAATACTCGAAAGGTATTTTCACGCTGCTGAATAAAAATGAAAAACTGAAGTACATGATTATGAATCTGAACTCACTCACAGCGTACTATTTCCTCTATGCGTTATACAGAATGCGCGCATTCTGATCCCTGACCCTCCCGGCGTTGCCCTCCGATCTCTGTCTCTGGCAGAAGAGGGCAGCAGCCGGGAGAGACCGCTGCTTTTACTCACCGGTTACTACCTTCACTTGCACAATTTTTGTGACTCAGATCAAATAACGTCAGGCAATCGATTGCGCGCCGGTTTTGTGCATTTTTAAAGCATAAATTTACCAGCCTGCGCATTTTTGCTGCTTTTGTGACGCGTATCTTGCGTTGTGACCCCCGCACGGTGACAAAAACGTATAGCATGAGCGCGGTTAAACGGCAGCCCGCAGCGGCTGACCGTGAACAGAGAGCCGGAGACCGGCTGCAATAATGATGAATCTGGAGAGAGTGATGAACAACTCACAAACCAGCACGCTGGCAACCGCCAGAGCGGCCAGGGGCTGGAGCAAGAGTGACACGGTGTGGATGCTGGGTCTGTATGGTACGGCGATTGGTGCCGGAGTGCTGTTTCTGCCGATTAACGCCGGCGCGGGCGGGCTGCTGCCGCTGCTGATCATGGCCGTACTGGCGTTCCCGATGACCTTCTATGCGCACCGCGCGCTGACGCGTTTCGTCCTCTCGGGTAAAAATCCGGGCGAAGATATCACTGACGTGGTGGAAGAGCACTTCGGCAGCGGGGCGGGTAAAATCATCACGCTGCTCTACTTTTTTGCTATCTATCCCATTCTGCTGATGTACAGCGTGGCCATCACCAATACCGTAGACAGTTTTATTGTGCATCAGCTTGGCCTGGTGTCGCCGCCGCGCTGCTGTCGCTGCTGCTGATCAGCGGGATGATGGTTATCGTGCGCTTTGGCGAGCAGATGATCGTGAAGGCGATGAGTATTCTGGTCTTTCCGTTTGTTGCCGTCCTGATGCTGCTGGCCGCCTGGCTGGTTCCGCACTGGCACGGTGCCGCGCTGCAGACGCTGTCGTTTAGCGAGGCAACGGGCAGCGGCAATCTGTGGATGACGCTGTGGCTGGCCATTCCGGTGATGGTTTTTTCATTTAACCATTCGCCGATTATCTCGTCTTTTGCCGTCGCAAAACGCGACGAATATGGCGCCGGTGCGGAAAAACGCTGCTCGCGCATACTGGCCAGCGCGCATCTGATGATGGTGGTCACGGTGATGTTTTTTGTGTTCAGCTGCGTGCTGAGCCTGTCGCCAGCCGATCTGCAGGCGGCCAAAGCGCAGAACATTACCATTCTTTCTTATCTGGCTAACCATTTTCAGGTGCCGATGATCGCCTGGCTGGGTCCGATTGTCGCGATGGTGGCGATCACGAAATCGTTCCTGGGTCACTACCTGGGGGCGCGCGAAGGCTTTAACGKCATCGTCACCAAATCGCTGCGCAGCCGGGGTAAAGCGATCGCGCCGCAGAAGCTGAACCGGCTGACCACGCTGTTTATGCTGCTGACCACCTGGCTGGTG
Organism: Pantoea sp. BRM17; assembly: GCA_002939445.1. Lineage (GTDB taxonomy): Bacteria > Pseudomonadota > Gammaproteobacteria > Enterobacterales > Enterobacteriaceae > Pantoea. Next base: position 508,692 of record PEFU01000003.1, read on the forward strand.
GCCACGCTGAACCCCAGTATTCTTGGCATGATTGAAACGCTGGGCGGGCCGGTTATCGCGGCAATCCTGTTTTTGATGCCGATGTATGCGATTCAGAAAGTGCCGGCAATGCGCCAGTACAGCGGGAAAATCAGCAACCTCTTTGTGGTGATTATCGGAGTGCTGGCGATCTCTTCTGTCGCCTGGTCGCTGTTCAACTGACCGCAGCCGGGGCGCCGTCACCGGCGGCCCGGCCGTGGGCATTACGCCAGCGCGGTTTTAAACACGCTCATCGACTGCGCCAGCCGATCGGCCTGCTCCTGCAGCGCCTGCGAGGCGGCAGATGCTTCCTGCACCAGCGAGGCATTCTGCTGCGTCACCGCTTCCATCTGCGTAATAGCCTGATTAATCTCACCAATGCCGCTGCTCTGTTCGCTGCTGGCAATGGTAATTTCGCTCATAATCTCAGCCACGCTCTGCACGCTGCTGACGACTTCACTTATGGTAGATCCGGCGTGCGTCACCAGGCGGCTGCCTTCATCAACTTTGGTCACGGAATCTTCAATCAGGACTTTAATCTCTTTAGCGGCAGAGGCGGAGCGCTGGGCCAGGTTACGCACTTCCGATGCCACCACGGCAAAGCCGCGTCCCTGTTCGCCGGCACGCGCTGCCTCAACGGCGGCGTTAAGCGACAGAATATTGGTCTGGAAAGCGATAGAGTCGATGACGCTGATAATATCGACAATCTTCTTCGAGGAGTAAGTAATCGCCTCCATTTTATCGATAACCTGCTCCATCACCACGCCACCCTCTTTAGCCACCTCAGAGGTTTTTGAGACCAGCGAGTTTGCTTCGCGCGCGTTATCGGCGTTGTGCTTCACGGTCGCGGTCATCTGCTCCATCGCGGAAGCGGTCTCTTCCAGCGAGCTCGCCTGCTGCTCGGTGCGCGAAGAGAGATCGATATTGCCGCTGGAGATCTGATTAGAGGCGACGGCGATGGTATCGGAGCCGGCGCGCACGTTAGAGACGATGGTCATCAGATTGTCGTTCATGGTCTGCAGCGCCTGCATCAGCACGCCGGTTTCATCTTTACTGCGGACCGTTATGCGCGAGCTGAGATCGCCGGCGGCAACTTTGCTGGCGACGGCGACGGCTTCATTAAGCGGACGCACGATGGAACGGGTCAGCAGCAGGCCCAGCAGCACGGCAGCCGCGATGGCGATAGCCGTAAAAATAACGGAAACCTGAATCGCCGTGGTGCCATCTTTGATGATGCCTACTCCCTCCTGATGCAGCTGGCTGGCCTGAGAGTCGGCAAAAGCGGCCGCGCTGAGCAAAAAGGTGTTTTGCGTCTGGGTAATCTTCTTCAGCACGTAGTTGCTGGCTTCATCTGTCTTGCCGTCCCGCACCAGCGCCAGCACATCATTTTTTTGCTGTTCAAACAGTTTGCTGGCGGCAAGTAATCCGGCAATTTTCTTTTTACCTACCGGCGTAACCTGAATGGCCTCAATTTTTTTCATCGCGCTGTTGGTCTGCGCCGTCGCATCCGCAAGCTGAGCAAAGCGTTTAACGTTATTTTCCGGTCGGGTGGTATCAATCACGATACCGCGCAGATATTTTATCTGGTCATTCACGCCATCGCGCACGTCGAAGCCGAGGCGAACCTTAACAAAACGATCTTCTACAATGGAGGTAATGCCGGTTTTAATATTGCTGATTTTCAGCCACGACGTAACGCCCACCACCATTAACAGGGCCACTACCAGGCTAAAGGCGATGCCCAGGCGTACCCCGACTTTCATATTCTTGATGCTCAACATTGGTTCTCCCTGTTTGCCAGAAATCAGACAGTAATAGGATGCKTCAGCAAATGATTAATTTGCTGCGAAAGACTGTTTTTAAAAGAAAAATGGAAATCTGTCTGCGCAGGTTATCCCTGAAAACGCCAGCGCAGGCGCAACAGTTATCGGTAACTAATATATTTACTTTAATTTTTGCGCGCGGTAGCGAAGATCGGTTAGCAGTACTAAATGATGGTAAATAAGCGGTACTGTTTCAGGGCGGAAGGAATAGCCGCAATAAAAAAGGCGCGATAGT
>PEFU01000003.1:510867-586272 GCA_002939445.1 Pantoea sp. BRM17
GGTACTGTTTCAGGGCGGAAGGAATAGCCGCAATAAAAAAGGCGCGATAGTCGCGCCTTAAATGGAAGGGGGAACAGGGCGGATTTAGCGCTGTTTTTCCAGCACGCTGAAAATGGCACTGGAGAGCTCATTGATCTCGAATTTTGCCACATAACCATCGGCGCCCACTTTACGCACGTGATCTTCATTGGCGCTGCCGGAAAGCGAAGAGTGGATGACGACCGGTATATGGCGCAGTGTGTCATCACGCTTGATATTACGCGTCAGCGTGAAGCCATCCATCTCCGGCATCTCCAGATCGGTCAGAACCAGGGCGATTTTATCGTGAATCGATTCGCCGCTGGCCTGCGCTTCTTTCTTCATTTCGTTGATTTTTATCCACGCTTCCAGGCCGGTATTGTGCATCAGGGCCGGAATACCCATGCTTTTCAGTCCCTGTTCGAGCAGCTGGCGGGCCACTTTAGAATCTTCCGCCACGATAGCGACTGCGCCCGGCTTCAGGTTAAAGTTTTTCGCGGTCTTAGCGTCAGGCTCAACGCCGCGCACCGAAGGAATAATGTCATAGAGGATCTGCTCTACGTCGAGTACCAGCGCCAGATTGTTGCTTTCGCCATCGCTGTCAAGACAGGCGATACTGGTGATATTGCGGCTGCTGATCCCCGCTTCTGCGGTATGCACCTGACTCCAGTCGAGACGCACAATATTCTCTACCGACTCCACCGCGAACGCCTGAGTACTGCGCGCATATTCAGTAACCAGCAGCAGATTCAGACCGGTTTCCGGCTTGCAGCCGGTTACGGCCGGCAGATCGATAACCGGAATAAACTGCCCCCGGATACTGGCCATACCCAGCAGCGGCGAGTTCATACCGGCCGCGCGCGTAATCGCCGGCATCGGCACAATTTCGCGCAGCTTGAACACGTTGATGCCATACAGCTCAGATTTGCCTTTCAGCCGATCGGAACCCAGCCGAAACAGCAGCAGTTCAAATTTGTTGGACAGCGCCAGGTTTGCGCGTTCGTCGATCTCTTTCTGAAAATTATCCATCATGGCCTCGGGACAGAATCTGGGCGGAGCAGGGAGAGGGCGGAAGTGCCATGATTAACTTATCGGCAGGGCGCGCGAAAAATGAAGGGAGAAGGGGAAGATTTAGCGCAAGGGCGCGATCGCCCTCACGCTATGGCCATACTATTTCAGGAGAATCGCGCGTACGCTTTTCCCTTTGATTTTGCCCTCTTTGAGCCTGATCAGCGCTTTTTTCGCCTGCGCTGCCGCAATAGCGACATAGGCGTGCGACGGTGTCAGGTCAATTTTACCGATCTGATCGGCGCTGAAGCCCGCTTCGCCTGTCAGCGCGCCCAGGATATCACCCGGACGGATTTTTGCTTTGCGTCCGCCATCAATACAGAGTGTCATCATGGCCGCAGGAAGCGCCTGTGCCGCTCTGCCTTTTAAGGTAGCGGCCGCCACCCAGTTAAGTTTCTGCTGCAGGTAATCCTCCAGCGCATGGGCGCGAGCCATGCCGTCAGGTGCCACAAAGCTCACCGCGAGCCCTTTTTCACCCGCTCGCCCGGTGCGACCAATGCGGTGCAGGTGCACTTCCGGATCCCACGCCAGCTCAAGGTTGACTACCAGCGCCAGCGATTTGATATCCAGACCGCGTGCGGCTACGTCGGTCGCAATCAGGACGCGGCTGCTGCCGTTAGCAAAGCGGATCAGCACGCGCTCACGATCGCGCTGTTCCAGATCGCCATGCAGCGCCAGCGCGCTGATATCGCGATCGTTCAGCGCAGCGGCAATATCATCGCACTCGCGTTTGGTGTTGCAGAACACCACGCAGGAGGCGGGCTGGTGCTGACTCAGCAGGGCGCACAGCAGGTTAACGCGCTCGCCTGCGCTCGCTTCGATAAACTGCTGCTCAATCGCAGGCAGCTCCGCTTCGGTTTCCGTTGCAACCGCCAGCGCGTCGCGCTGAAAGCGTTGGCTCAGGCTGGCAATGGTGTCAGGCCAGGTGGCGGAGAAAAGTAGCGTCTGCCGTGCCGCGGGCGTGAAGCCAATAATCGCTTCCATATCGTCGCGGAAACCCATCTCCAGCATGCGGTCGGCTTCGTCGAGCACCAGCGTCTGCAGCTGGCTGAGATCGAGATTGTCGCGCTTAAGGTGATCCAGCAGTCGGCCTGGCGTGCCGACGACGATGTGCGGGGCATGCACCAGCGAATCGCGCTGTGCGCTCATCGGCTGGCCGCCACACAGCGTGAGAATTTTAATATTGCGCGTAAAACGTGCCAGCTGACGCAGCACATTGCTGACCTGTTCAGCCAGTTCACGCGTCGGGCAGAGCACCAGCGCCTGGGTATGAAACTGGCTGTTGTCGATACGATTAAGCAGGCCGATACCGAACGCAGCGGTTTTGCCGCTGCCGGTCTTCGCCTGCGCACGCACATCGCGGCCGGCAAGTATGGCGGGAAGCGACGCTGCCTGGATAGGCGTCATCGCATCAAAGCCCATATCGCGCAGGTTGTCGAGCTGGCTGGCGGGCAGTTGCGTCAGGGTTGAAAAAGCAGTCACAAAGATGTCTCAGATAGGAGGGAAGATAACGCGGCCAGTCTRGCAGAAAGCCACGCGGGCAGCAACGGTAATTCGCCTGATGCATACGGCCGGAGAGAGAACAAAAGCCTGTCCCGCATCAGGGGGCTTATTGTTGCAAAGTTTTAATAAGTTATTATCCGTAACGATCCTTTGGCGTATAAAAATCACTCAGCAAATAAGGAGATTAACGCTTTTAGTGCGTTTTTCAGCGGCAATTTAAGATAAATTTCTCCCGGGTCAGGCTTATATATTACGCAGCATAAGGAAATTCTTATTAAAAACCCTTGTTGTTCTGATCTATATTGAGCGCGCCATTTGGCGAACGAATTTACTTCAGAGGTCAATTTCATTGAGTCATAGTCTCCAGGGACATAGCGAAGACATTCTGAAAATCGTCGGCCGCGCCGTATTAACGCTGCACCTTCATGGAGAAGCTTTATCCTCTGATAAAGTCAGCTCAATGATCGCCTGTTATGCGGAAGAAGAGCCAGTCAGTGACGATGATCATCAGCGCCTCTACGCGCTGGCCATTCAGATGTTGTCGTAAAACGCGGCGATTTTCGCGCTGACGTGGCGGAGTTTCCCGGTTCGGCTGCCGTGGTGCAGGCGGTTGCGACCACGCCAGAGAGTATCGGCTACGCCAGCTTTGGCTTTCATCTCAGCGGTGTGAAGATCGTGCCGATTGTCACCCGGACCGGCGAAAGCATCATGCCCGATGCCGATACCATCCGCAGCGGCCGCTATCCGAATCCGCTGCAGCGTATCAGCCAGCCGCAGCTTGATGCGCTCTATTCTGTTACCCGGCTGTGCGGCGGCACGCAGGTTCCGCAGCGCTGGGGCGATACGGGCGTAATAGATGATAAGTGGGCGCAGCGGCGCATCCAGCGCTTTGGCCGCAACTCTGCCTCCGGCACTTGGGGGTTCTTCAAGCAGCAGGCGCTTTGACCCGGCGTCAACGTTCAGGTACAGGCGGCGGGCTCTTCGACCGCGCCAACGGCGCTGGCAGCGGGAGCCGCACAGTTGGGCGCGATGAGCCGGCCGATGCAGAACGATGAGCGACAGCTGTTTATTGCCCGCTACGGCTATCCGCCGCTCGCCGTACCGGTCGCCATGGATGCGCTGGTCGTGGTGGTGAACCAGGCCCAGGCTTGCCACAATAGCGCTCTTCTTCTCTCTGACGGCGGCTCCATGCTGAAATCTCTGCTGTTCACACTTCTGCTGCTCTTCTCTGTGCTGGCGCAGGCGCAAAAAGCGATGCTGACCGGCAACCTCAGCAGCGCCGGCTCAGATACGCTGGGCTATCTGATGACGCTGTGGGGGGAAGATTTCAGCCTGCAGGCCAGCGCGGTCGCGCGCCACCGGGGGCAGCGGACTGGGGCTGGCGATCGTCAAGCATGCGCTGAGCCATCACGGTGCGCGGCTGGAGATCAGCAGCTGGCCGCATCAGGAGACCTGCTTTCGCTTTCTGCTGCCGTCGCGTCTGATTGTGGAAGAGGCCGCGCAGGAGCGGGCGGGGTAATCTGCATTGCGCCGTTTTCTGGGTAACGACGAGCAGTTGCGCAGCGCTATCTCGAACCTGGTCTATAACGCGGTTAACCACACGCCGGAAGGCACGCATATTCATATCAGCTGGCTGCGCACGCGGCAGGGAGCGGAGTTTAAAGTCTGCGATAACGGTCCCGGCATCAGCGAAGAGCATCTGCCGCGCCTGACGGAGCGCTTTTACCGCGTTGATAAGCAGGAGCAGACCCGGCGCATGGACAGCCTGGTCAGGCAGCTGCTGACGCTGTCGCGCATCGAGGCGGCCCCGGCGCTCGATCTCAAAGAGCGGGTCGATGTACCGGCCATGCTGCATCTGCTGCAGCGCGAAGCGGAAACGCTGAGCCAGGGGCGCCATGTTGTTCACTTCCATACCGATCCTCATCTGCGCGTACAGCCTTACAGCGAGGGGCAGTGGCTGATGGTGGCGCGCGATGTGACCCAGATGCATCAGCTGGAGGGTGCCCGCCGCAACTTTTTTGCCAACGTCAGTCATGAATTGCGTACGCCGCTCACGGTGCTGCAGGGCTATCTGGAGATGATGGACGATGAGGCGATGAATGCGCGCACGCGCAGCAAAGCGCTGGGCACGAACACCGAAGAGGGCACCATTTTCTGGTGCAACGGCCTCGCTCAGCAGCATCTGGGGCTGCGCTGGCCGGAGGATAACGGCCAGAATATTCTCAACCTGCTGCGCTATCCTGAATTCTCCCGCTATATCCGCCAGCGCGACTTTGCCCGGCCGCTGACGGTGGTGCTGAATAATCAGCGGCACATGGAGTTCCGCGTGAGTAATCTGATGCGGCTCTCCCACTGGCTGTGGGTCGACCGCTCAATGACGCCGCCCACCGGGCGCGGCAGCTGGGAACCGCTGTTTTATGGCCTCTACCAGATGCAGTTGCGTAACCGCCGTCGCCGCCGCGAGCTGGGAAACCTGATCAGGCGTTTTCGCAGCGGCGCGGAGTCGCTGCCGGATGCCGTGGTGCTCAGCGTACGCGGAACAGGGTATCGTTTCTCCGCCCGCTACTAAACGGAGCCTGCTACCGTGCTGGAACGCCTCTCCTGGAAGCGATTACTGACCGAGCTGGCGCTGGCCTGTCTGCCTGCGCTGCTGTTCGGCCTGCTGTTTGGTTATCTGCCGTGGTGGCTGCTGGCAGCCGTCTCAGGCGTTCTGGCCTGGCACTTTAGGCCGCTGGAGATGGGGCCAACCGAATATAAGCTGCTGCATTTCTTTATGACGCATCCGGAGCGGGTCTACAGCCGCGAACAGCTGCTGAACCACGTCTGGGGCACCAACGTCTATGTCGAAGATCGCACCGTAGATGTGCATATTCGTCGCCTGCGTAAAGCACTGGAAATCTCCGGCCACGATCGTATGGTGCAAAGCGGTGAGGAAGAGGATCGCGTGCGCGGACTGGAAGTGGGCGCAGATGATTACATCACCAAGCCGTTCTCACCGAAAGAGCTGATGGCGCGTATCAAAGCCGTCATGCGGCGCATCTCCCCGATGGCGGTCGAAGAGGTGATTGAGATGCAGGGGCTGAGTCTCGATCCCTCCTCACACCGCGTGATGTCGGAGACCACTTTTGTGCTGGAACAGAACGACTATCAGCCTATTGAAGCGGAAGATTATGACAGCGCGATTAGCCGGCTGATTGAACCCTGGCCCGATCTGATCCTGCTGGACTGGATGTTGCCCGGCGGCAGCGGCATCCAGTTTATTAAGCATCTGAAGCGCGAAGCCATGACGCGCGATATCCCGGTCATGATGCTGACCGCGCCAGGAAAAAAGACGTTTTTGCCGGTGCGAGGGTGGTTTTTATCTCTTGCTTACCGGCCGGGTTTTTCATAAAAGTGTCATAAAACTGACGCATAATGACGCCGCATATCCTAGTGACATCCCGTCACACTCGCAGGAGCAATAATGGCCAAGCGCATTTTGGTTGTGGAAGATGAAGCGCCCATCCGGGAAATGTTATTACAGATCGCCTGCCACGATCAGTGCATCAACCTGATGCTCAGCAATTTGCCGGAGCAGCCAGTCAAGAAAAGCCTGGTGTTCGGCGGCGCGACTCTTGCTGTAAAAAAACTGACCGAGGTGCCAGTCTGCGGTATGAATAATGCGCATGGGGTGTCCTGCCTGAAAGCTGGCGGCCAGTATAACGGCTTCGGGCACATCCTGCTGTTCACTGCCGGGGGTAGCGCTGGTGATCACCCGGGTGTTAAGGCAGGCCAGCAGTTCGCGCGACTCATTCAGCGTGGCGACTGAATCGTGATTGCCCGCCAGCACAACCAGCTGACAGCCGCTGGGCTGCAGCGCGACCACAAACCGGTTAAACATTTCACGGGCGTAACTGGGGGGCGAACCGGTATCATGCTCATCCAGCCGTTCTCTTTCTGCCACGGCGGCGCTATAGCAGTGCTGGTAATGCTGCTCGATCGCCTGCAGCAGCGATAACTGCTTGTCGCGACCGGACTGACCGGCCCGACTGCGCAGAATATCGCGCGGGCGCAGATAGGGGATGGCGCACAGCAGCGCGCCCGGCGATCCGTCGCGCTGCGTCAGCGTCAGCCTCGGTGAGCCGCTGTAGCGAATATGTTCCGTGCCGGCAATCCGCTGCGCACGGTGAATATGGCCGAGTGCAATGTAGTCTGCGGGCGGAAACGCCTGCGCCGGAAACGCATCCAGCGTGCCGATATAGATATCGCGTACCGCGTCGCTTTTGGTCACGCCCACGGTAGTGAGGTGGCCGGTGGCGACGATTGGCAGCTTATCCAGCCATACCGGCAGCGATCCCTCATAGCGGGCAAACTGTGCCAGCTGCGCCTCAATCTCTGCCATCGAACCTTTTAGCATCTGCATCGGCTGAAAGGCGGGTATGGTCAGCGCGGTTACGCTCTCCAGCGTGCGGCCAAAATCGAGTAGCCAGACGCTTTTATCACGTCCGCTCTCATCAAAACTGAGCGGGTCTGACTCCTGTGCCAGGCGACGGGCAAAAACCTCTTCGACTTTCAGTTCGCTCAGCGTCTCATTTGTCAGCCGTTCCAGGCTGCGCTGACGCAGCGCGCGGCTGCGGCGCACCAGCAGCACCTCTACCGGCAGCGTGGCCGTGAGCTGTTCAATACGCCGCTGCAGATCGGTGAGGTACTCCTGCGTGGTGATCTCGAGCGCCGGTAGCGCCCGTGATGGCAAACAGACCGTTGCTGGCGAACGGCTCCTGGCGGAAGTCGATCAGCCATTCACCGCGCAGCGCGTTGAGATTTTTAAAACGTAGCGTCAGAATTTTCATGCGGATGGATCCTCCAGGGCGGCCAGCGCGCTGCGAAACAGGCGGGTCAGTCCGTCACTCTGCTGCGCGTCCAGCCCCGTCAGCCTGACCGCGCGCCCGGTTCTGGCTCCAGAAGGCGCGCCAGGCTTCACCTTTGATTTCAAACTCGACTTCAGCCAGACACTCGGCGGTGTCGCGCGTCATCAGCTGATTCTCACTCTGCGACAGCCCGCCAAGGCGCGGCGTCTGGTGATAGAGCGCCAGGCAGATCGCATCCAGCAGCGTGGTTTTGCCCAGCAGTTCGGCACGCTCGCCGGGCCGGGCGTTGAGAAACGCGGCAAACTGACCCTGTGACAGCATCATTGAGCGGGTGAAGCGGGCAAAATCGAGCCCGGAGAGCGACTCTATGGCTTTCAGCTTATCGCCGACTTTATCCGCCACGATCTGATTATCAGCGACCCGCGCCAGCTCCACGCGCGGCGCCTGCAGCTTGAGCTGTGCATTCAGCGCGCGCTCCTCCGCGCTTAAGGTCTCCAGCTGCTGTGTGAGCGACGCCCGCTGCGCCTCATCCAGCAGCGCGATGCCGCCGGCACGGGCGCGCAGCGTCTCAAGCGCGCCGCGCGCCGCGCGCCAGCGTTCAAAGATATGGATGGAGATATCGCCATAAATTTCGGTACCGGTCAGCTCCTCTTCCTGCTGCAGCTGTTCACGCAGCTGCAGTCCGGCGCGCAGCTTCTCTGCCGGCTCGGCGCGCGCCAGCTGCTGGCGCTCTGCGGACGCCTGCTGCCACGCCTGCTCCGCTGCCTGGCGCGCCGCGTCAGCGTCCTGCTGCTCCTGCGTCAGCTGCTGTGCCTGCGCCAGCCACTGCTGCTGCGTCTGCGCCTGCGTCTGCGCGGTGCGCGCTATCTGCTGATCGAGCGGCAGCACCTGCTCAGTCAGCAGCGTTTCGAGCTGCTGTCCGGCTTCCACCGCCTCATCGCGCTTCTGCAGCGCCTGCTGATAATCGCGTTCCGCCTGCTGCAGCGTGGTTTCAGCCTGCTGCTGCTGCGCCTGTAGCTGCCGGACCAGCTGCTGCTGTGCATCACTGTGTCCGATATCAGCCTGCCAGCGCGCCAGCTCCGGCCCCCAGCCGGCGGTAGCCGCTTCGCGCGTGCGCCACGCCTGCTGTTCAGCCAGCTGTAGCTGTAAGCGTTCACTCACCTGTTGCTGCTGCTYCAGCGCCTGTTCGCTGCGGGCGACCGCCTGCTGCTGCTGCGTCAGCTGCTGCTGCTGTTCACTCAGCTGCCTGCGCTGCTMATTTTCCAGAGAGGTCAGCGCCTGCTCAGCCRGTTCGCGCTGCTGGCGGCTCTCCGTCTCCGCCTGCGCTAATGGCTTAGCCGCCTGTTCACGCGCTGCCAGCGTCTGCTGTAGCTGCGCCAGCTGCCGCTGCTGCCGCTGCTGCTGTCCGGCAAGCTGCGTCGCCGCCTGTTCACGCTCCTCAAGCTGCTCGCGCTTCCAGCTGTCGCGCAGTTTCTGCAGTGTCTCTTCACCCTGCAGGTAACTCTGCTGCAGCTGCGTCAGCCGGGCAGCCCGCTGTACGCGCTGCGGTTGCAGCGATTGCCACTGCGCGGCCAGCAGCGTCAGCTGCTGACGCGGGGCGCGCTGCTGCTGATAGCGCGCAAGAGCATTGCGCAGATCGGCTGCCACTGCCGTCTCCAGCGCGGTAAGCCGCTGCTGATTCTCATCCGGCCGGAGCTGCTGATAGTCCGCTACCGCCGGGTGCTGACAGGAACCACACAGCGGGCAGGGGGCGTCAGGCTGTAGTCTGGCGCGCTCATCAGAGAGCCGGGCAATGGTCCGTTCCAGTTCGCACAGGTGACGCAGATCGAGCAGCGCCTGGTGCTGCTGCCAGGCAGTGAACTCTGCATGCTGCGCCGGCGTAAAGTGCAGCCCCAGTGGGGTGCACAGCGCCTGCCACCTGGTATCGATGGTGGCCAGCTGGCGATCCAGTTCAGCCAGCTCCTCTTCCAGCGCCTGCTGCTGCTGCAGAGAGAGTTTCTGCTGTTCGCCCTGTGCCGTGCCCGCCTCTTTCAGCTGGTCTCTGAAACGCTGCTCCAGATCGGCCAGCTGCTGCTGTGCGCTCTCCCGCTGCTGCTGTGCAAGCTGCTGCTCCTGCAGATGCTGCTGCCACCGCTGCTGCTGCTGCTGATGGGCATCTTTAGCCTGCTGCAGCACTGCCGCCGCCTCTTCACGCGCCTGCAGCTGCTGTTGCTCCGTCAGCTCCTGCGCCTCCAGTCTATGCTGCTCGCTCCCCGCTCTGGCGATCTGCGGCTGCAGAGAAGTCAGTAACTGCTCACTCTCTTGCCAGCGCTGCCAGCGCTGCTGCTGTGCGGCAAACCAGCTGGCGCGTCCGGCGGGTTCCGGCAGGCGAAGCTGATGGGCCGCGAGCTGCTCCGTCAGCCGCGCCGCAGCGTGCTGCAGCGCCTGCTGTTCCTGCTGCAGCGCCCCTGCCAGCGCCTGTTCCAGCTGCTGCAGTAGCGTGTGCTGCTGCCGGCGCGCCTCCGTTACGCTGCGCGTGCCAAACAGCTGGCTGCGCTGCTGCTGCAGATCCTGCTGCTGCTGCTGCATCAGCGTCAGAGCGTGCTGCAGGCTCTCCTGCTGCTGCTGTTCACGCTGCAGCGTCTGCTGCAGGGCGCGCAGCGGCAGCAGCACCTCTTCCGGCAGCAGCGCCGCGTGCAGTGCTGCTTCATCAGCAAATTCGCTCTGCCGCAGCGCCTGGCTGAACTGCTGTTGCGCCTGCTGCAGGCGCTCCGTCAGGGCGGCCTGCTGGCTGTACGTCTGCGCCAGCTGACCCTGCAGGCTGTGCAGTCCGCTTTGCGCCTGCTGCCACTGCTGCTGCGCTTCTCCCTGCTGGCGCGCGTTATCACGCAGCGCCAGGCGTAATGTCTCCAGCTGCTGGCTGAGAGCGGCAGCCTGTTCATCATTGAAGCCAGCGGGACGCTGCTGCTGATGCTGCGCCAGCCGCTGCTCCAGCTGTTCATAAAGAGCAATCTGCTGCAAACGCTGCTGCTCCAGCTGCTGCAGACGGAGGCGATCGAGCTGACGATTCGCCAGCCAGACCAGATGATCCAGCGTTAACCCCTGCGCAAACCGGCGGAACTTGTCACCTTTGGCTGAACCGATCAGATCGTTGAGGCGGCTCAGCTGCACCAGCTCAGCTTCATCGGCGGCGATCTCTGCCAGCAGCGCCTGCTGCTGCTGACGCAGGTGTGCATCACTCTGCAGGTCATCAAGGAACAGAGATTCGATGCGGGTTTTGTGGCTGACCAGATCGGAGAGCGCCAGCGCCAGCGCCAGACTCACCAGAAAACTCTCACCGCCCGAAAGCGTCCGGGTATCGCGGGTTGCGTCCGCCTGCCAGGTATCCACCACCTCAAGCTCCAGCTCATCGCTGAGGCGTCGCTGCAGCAGATAGCGACCATGAGTCGCAGGTTACTCCCCCGGCAGCTGCAGCTTGCTGTATCCCAGACCATTCATTTTCCGCACCCGGATCTGAACCGGGATACGCTCTTTCATCGCCTCAACGTGGCTGATCACGCCGATGGTTTTCCCGCTGGCGTTAAGCGCATCCAGCGCGTCGAGTGCGGCATCGAGCGTCTCAGCATCCAGCGTGCCAAACCCTTGCTTAAGGCGGCTGGCGGCGTGGCAGGCGGACGGGCGCAGCCAGTCAGCGTCAGCGCTGCCAGCAGCAGACCGGCTGCGGCGGCGATCAAGTTTATTCTCATAACAGAACCTGAAAAACGGGAGCCAGCCGCTGAGTCTACCGCGCGCCGGGCGGAAAGCTATGGCATTCCTCTGACTCTCTGCAGAACCAGAATCAAGGCGCGCAGGCACAGCGCCTCATCTCCCTGCGTCTGGGTAACGGCAAAGCGCCCGCTGGCCTGCCACTCCAGCCGCAGCCAGCACTGCTGTCCGGCGTAGTGCGCCGCATCGCGAAACTGCTGGTTAAGCTGATGCTGAACGCTGCGCGTCCAGTGGCAGGAGGCGCTTTCCGGTGCCACGTCCGGCTCGCACAGGGCTGGGTGTTTGGCCGCGAGTGTGAAACGCCGGTGCGTAAAGCGCTGCACGGTGATTCCAGCGGCGTTCGCGGCGCAGCGTGGCTCTGGCCGCTGGAGGGACAGGCGACGTTATGACTTACGCGGTGCAAAGCCAAACCACGCTGGCTGGGTGCGATCGGGCGGCGGCGGTAGCGCGGCGGACTGGCCAACCAGCTGCGGCTCAGCGGTGCGGAGATTATGCAGCTGATTGCGCAGCAGGATCCGCTGGCGGAGCAGGCGATGAACCGCTACGAACAGCGGCTGGCGAAAGCGCTGGCGCAGGTGGTGAATCTGCTCGATCCCGACGTAATTGTGCTGGGCGGCGGAATGAGCAATGTGGACCGTCTGTACCAGACGCTGCCCGGCCTGATGCAACGCGCCATGAACGGCGTGTCGCGTATCGGGCTCAATGGCAACGCCGGCGAGTGGGGGCACAATCCGCTGCCGTGGATGGATGCCGATGAGCAGCGCTTTCAGCAGGAGGTGCCGTGCTACTGCGGCTTACGGGGATGTATTGAAACCTTTGTCTCCGGAACCGGTTTTGCTACTGATTACCAGCGATTAAGCGGGCAGGAGCAGCGGGTTAAAAATGCCAACTCCACCTGGCTGAACGGACAGCCGCTGGATAAAGATCTGGCGCAGGCGCTGAGCCGGGAGGTGCGTATTGCCAATGATGCAAACTGTCTGGCGGTCTCTGAAGCCACCGACGGCGCCGGCGCCGGTCAGCCGCTGGTGTTTGCGGTGATCATCGGCACCGGATCCGGCGCGGGGAGTTTAGGCGGCACCAAGACAGAGGTTATTGCTTTATCGGATGACGGCACGCAGCTGTTCCGTCATCGCGTGAATACCCCGCGCAACGACTACGCTGCTACGGTCGGCGTGATGGCGGATCTGGTTCGTCTGGCCGAAGCGCAGACCGGAGAGCGGGGCAGCGTCGGGGTCGGTATTCCCGGCTCGATTTCGCCCTATGTGACGATAAACCATCATATTTTTAAACCACAACATCGGGATTCCTTACCGTGGGTGCGATCGGGCGCACAAGTCTCAAACAGGGAGCGCGCATGATAGCGAAACCTGCGCCGGGTTTCATTGCCTTTCCCGAATCGCCCCTCTACTGTATCTCCACCCCATGTGAATAATGAGGAATAACCCGTGCGTATCGGTATCGTGTGAAGGCAGAATTTTCTGCTCGGTACGGGCGCAGATCACTATCTGTCCGTTGACCTCATGGGCCAGCGCTTCCCCGCGGTTACCCATCGGCGATACCCAGCCGGTCTGGGCCATATCCTGACTTCCGCACGGTGAGAACGTAAATGCATCAAGCTGTTTTTCCAGATCGTCTGCGGACAGCGGAAGGTCACGATTCCCGCTGGCGCAGTCAACAGCGATCAGGTTATTGACCGTATCGATCCACAGAAAGGTCTGACTGAAACGGCTGAAAGCACGTGGCAGCAGGCTGTGCAGCACTTCATCTTTCAGCGAATCTTTTTCGGTTTTCTTCAGCTTGCGGCTCTGTTCCGCCTCCAGCTTCTCAATTTTGGCATCCAGCGCCTGCTTCACGACCCTGCAGCGGATCACGCCGCCATCTTCCAGCAGCGCTTTCAGCTCCGCCTCATCCATCAGGGCGTAGCCTGCGGGCAGGTCGCCGCCGCGCACCCACTCCGTCAGCGTCAGCTCAATCGGCTTCTCCATGGTCAGCGGCACGACCGGCAGCGAGCCGAGACTTTTGCGCAGCAGCGCCAGCGTATCTTCCGCTTTTTTGACAAAGCGCAGAGCGAAATCCTCGCGATCGATATCATCATTCTGTTCACGCAGCGTATCGCTGAATTTCAGGCGCTTTACTGAACCATCATCAGCAATCACAAACTGAATTCGCTCCTGCCAGTCGAGCGCCAGTCTGGTCACCACTTTGCCCGCTTCAATGTGGTTGGCGATCTCATCGGAGATCAGATCCTGCTTCAGTGAGTTTCATCTGCAGGTAGCTGAGCCTACCTCCTATCTCTGCCYCTACCTGTAAACGGCGCAAGAGAGACAGAGCTGCAACCTTCAGGCTGCAGCTTTTTTTATGCCTGATTAGCGTGGTGCTTCGCCGCCGAGTGCGTCGGTCAGGCTGGCTATCAGCGCAGCGAGTTCGCCGGTCATCAGCGTAAAGTCAGCGTAAGTGAAATCGATCGGGTTCGACAGCGTGACCATCGGCCGCGCCAGCGTAGGCGTTATGGCTGAAGGCGAGTACACCTTTGGCACCGGCCAGCCGGAAGAGATGACGGTGGTGAGCGGCGCACTGAAAGTGCTGCTGCCAGGTGAGGCGGAGTGGAAGTGGTATGAGGCGGGCAGCACATTTAATGTCCCTGGCCACTTACGAAGATGTGGAAAAAGAATAAGCCGCACTGGCAGGGACGCCAGTGAATTCTCCGCACTCTCCTGAATTTTCCTGCCGCTGCGCCAGCAGCGATTTATTTGCGTGACACCCTGAGGGCTTCCCTTGTAATCTGCTGATAACCTTCATGTGCTGCGAGGAAAAAGCATGCTCAATGTCAGTGATTATTTCGACGGAGGTGTGGAACACTGATAAGAGAGGGAAAACGATGCCATCCAGACCACCCTATCCGCGTGAAGCCCGTGTTGTGGCCGTCGAAAAAGGGCCCGAAGGTAAAAAAGTTACCTGGTATGAACTGCGTGCCGATCATCCTAAAGAGAACTCCCTGATCAGCGAGCATGAATCTGAGCAGGAAGCGCAGGATGCGAAAGATCGGCGCCTGCGCGCGCCGCTCTATCAGCAGGCGGCCCACTATCAGGTTGATGCCATGCAACCGCCAGAGCAGGTTGCAGAACAGATAATACGTTCGCTCGCGCTGGCCCGCGCCAGCTGATTTTTATCAGAAAACTCCCGCTTTACTGGCATCAATGCATGCTGGTCTATACTCAGTAACAGGCAGCGGATCGCCACTGCCCCAGCAGCGGTGATAGCCACCGGCGGCGGGATGGTGCTGGCTGAAGTGAACCGCCGCTTTATGCGCGAGCGGGGGCATGTGATCTGGCTCAGCGCACCGGCGGAAGCGCTGGCGAACCGGCTGCAGCAGCAGCCTGAAACCGCGCAGCGGCCCACGCTTACCGGCCAGCCAATTGCCGAGGAGATGGATGAGATCCTCATCTATCTTATCGGCGCACGCGGATGCGGCAAAACCACTATCGGCCAGGTGCTGGCGCGCATGCTGAATTACACCTTCTGCGATACCGACCACTACCTGCAGCAGGCCGCGCAGCGCAGCGTGGCTGAAATTGTTGCCAGTGAAGGCTGGGAGAGCTTCCGCGCGCGCGAAACCGAGGCGCTGCGCGCCGTCACCACGCCGGGTAATGCACAAAATGCGCATGGTTTTTCGCTGTAAATTCAGTGAGCTAATTATAGCAGCCGCCAGAGTGCGCGTATTTTGTGCTTCGAAACTGGCTGCTGAAATAAAATCCGGATATTATGCGACGCATTATTGACCTGATCGCCTGCCGGCGCGGCAGAGCACGGCGGAGAATAAGCCCGGATGTCATTACCGATAAGCTGTTCCGCGCCCGCATCGCGCGGGCCACTCTGCTCACCGGCCTGTTTTAACCGGCTAAAGAGATTTTCAATGAGTTGCTGTTCCTGATTTTGCATGGTGAACCTCCGTTGGCGTTAAGGCTATCTATATGCGGGCAGGGGGCGCGAAAGTAAATCACTGACGTGGTAAGCAAATGTTGCCCGCTTACACCGCTGCGGTTGCTGCTGACGCGAACCGCCGCCAAATAAACCGGAAAGAAAGCCGCCGCTCTGCTGCGGAGCCTGCTGCTGTGCCTGGTTATTTTCCAGCTCGGTGATGCGGGCATTCAGCTTTTTCAGCGCAGCTTCCTGAATCAGAATCGCCTGAGCCATGTAGTAGGGCGCGTCGGGCTGGTTCTGCAGATGCTGACGGGGTTCGTTGATAATATTCACGATCTCTTCCGGCTGCGAGTGATGAAACAGGCTGGTGAGCATATCCGCCATCACCACGCCACCTGCCACGCCCACAGCCGTCTGCAGCGCGCCGCCGAGAAAGTCCGTGCCGCGGGCCGGTGCGGCTGGCTGCTGCGCATACTGCGGGGGCGGGCTGTTCCAGCCAGGCTGCTGCTGGACGAACTCGACAAGTGGCTGCGTCAGCGCTGATCAGACAAAGCTGTCATCATCATCAAAGCCGCCGTTGTCAAAATCATTCAGATCGCTGTTGTCGGCAAAGCTGTTGTCATTCCAGCTGCTGTTGTCACTGAGAAACGCATTGCTGCTGTCGTTGCCGTTGAACGTATCCAGGTTCTCATCCACCTGCGGCAGCGCTTCACCGGCGACATTCCGCTGGCGGCGGAAGTGCTGGAAAAAGGGGCTGCCGCGCTGAATCCGCGCGGCGAGCGTTACTCGCCTGATACCATCCGGCAGCGCCTGACCATGCGCGATTTTATGGAAACGATGCGCGCCAGCGGCATTCAGAGCGGCGGCCCGGCGGCGCTGAGCCCGCGTGACCGCCAGCTGTTTGCCTATGCTGACGCCTGTCCGGTGGTCATTAAAGAGGTACTTTACCGCGCTGCCGAACGGACAAAAGTGACGGTGACCTTTGTCGCTAACCAGCCGCTGCGCGTGCCGCCTTCACCCTTTCTGAAGACGCTGCAGGTCGCGGCCGGTTTTGACGTGGCGGACAATGAAATTGTGAAGCGCGTGCAGCCCGGCGAGCTGGTGCTATTGCCGCAGCCGATAAAGCCGATTTTTTTCTCCAGCATCGCTCTCTCCTTAATCGTATTGATTTCGCTGCGGGTTAGCTTACGTCAGCGCTCGTGAATAACAAGTGCCGGCAAAATATCGATTGCCTTTCCTGACCAGCGCGGCAAGATCGCGCCTGTTATTRATTACAGGGAAACCATTATGTCAATCTGGGTCTCTTTCAGAATCACATCAGGTTTGACCGCGCCAAACAGGATATCCGCCTCGCGCGCCAGTGCTTCTGCGCTCTCCGCCGCGCTGATCCCGTACTGCTGCGCCATCTGCTGGTTGGTTTCCGCTTTGCGGTCCCATACCAGAATATTGGCCGGGGCGATAAGCCCGCTGTTGACCAGGCCGCTGATAATCGCCCGGGCCTCCACTTCCTGCGGCTCCACCAGCACGTTAGGTGTCACCGAGGTCATGCCCTCATTGACCAGCGCTGGCGTATTGGGCATCACCCGCACAATTTTGCGATCGTGACCCAGCACGCCGGCCAGCGAATCCAGCGTCACGCCTGCGGCAATCGAGACCACCAGCGCATCCTTCTTCATCACGCCCGCCAGATCGCTGAGCACACCTTTCACCGCCTGCGCGGCAAACTCATACGCCTGCGCACGCGGCATGCCGCCCAGCACGGCAGCATCGGCCATCGCTTCAATAAACATAAATACATATGCCGGAGCAGAGCCGCTGACGCCCACAACCGCGTGGATCAGATACTCTTTGACCACGGCGGCTTTACCGAAACTTTCAAAAATAGCGACGATATCGCCGGCAGAAGAGGGCTGCGATTACGCTTTGCTCAGCGCCTCTGACTTCGCCATGCAGCGCTGCATGGCGTTCATCACCGCCGCGCGAAAACCATTCTCTTCCAGCGCTTTTACCGCCTCAATCGTCGTGCCGCCGGGCGAGCAGACCTGATCTTTTAGCTCAGCAGGATGTGTGCCCGTCTCGATGACCATCTGCGCAGCGTTTATTGCGTTCTACTGCCAGCAGGGGAGAATTGCAGCGGTCTGCTCGGCCGGATTGTACACGCTTACCGCCGCGCTAATCGAACAGATGCAGCAGCCGCTGACGCTGGCGCAGGGCGTGGCGCTCTATAAGCAGTACACCGCGTAACTGCCCGGCTTAATTCCGGTCCTCAGTTCAGGAAAGAGGACCGGATCGTATGGCGAACAGCGCATTGAGCACTATCGCGTGGCTCACCAGCAGGGGCGCATTGCCGCGCTGAATATGCTGGATAAGCAGATTGAGTACGACCGCGTACCTTTTTTCTGGACGGCGCACTACGGCACCCGTTACGAATATCTCGGGCATGCCGAAGAGTGGGATGAATATCGTCTGCTGGGTTCGCTGGATGACCAGCAAGTCACTGCGGTACGCCTGAAAGGAGGCAAAACGCTGCCCGCGCGGCGGGTGCTGCTCGGCACCGGCGTCAGACCTGCAACCGGGTTTGTGCATGACTTAACGCTGCAGGAGGATGGCAGCCTCCTGACCGATCGCCAGCTGCGGGTTACGGATAGCGTCTGGGTCGCCGGCGATATCGCCACCTATCCCACCGCTCTCGGCAACAGTTTTATCGGTATGGAAGTTGCCGGAGCGCTGCGCAGTCGTGACGTCAAGGTCACCGTGGTTGCCCGCCAGCGTCTGCCGTTTGTAAAACAGTTTGGCAAAGAGATAGCGGAGCATTTTTATGCGCTGCACCGCAGCAACGGCGTTATCTTTGAGCAGGGTGAGCCGGAGGCGCTGGAGGGAGAGCGTCTGCAGGCGCGTGCAAAGACGCTAACGCTGAAAAGCGGAGAGCAGGTGAGGTTTGACCGGCTGCTGGTGGCGACCGGCGGCGTACCGCAGGCGCCGGATATTCCCGGCCGGGATCTGGCCGGCGTTCACCTGCTGCGTTCGCGCGATCAGGCTGAGGCGCTGCTGAACGATGTCGATGAAACGCAGGAGCTGGTGATTGCGGCAATCTGGACGCTGCGCGATGAGGGATTCAGCGGACAGATTATTCGTATCGAGCGGGAGGCCGCGGCCCCGTATGACCGTACCGCGCTCAGCAAGTTTGTGCCGTCGGGCAAAATGGCTATTGAGGATGTCCCTGCGCTGCTGGAGCAGGATGTGCTGGGGCCGGTCGAACTGCTGCAGGATGAGGTGGTGCAGCGGCACAAAGCGGTATTTCAGCTGCAGGATGGCAAAATGTGTGAACCGCTGGCGCTGGCCAACCTGACGCGTTATCCGGTGCGGATCGAGCAGGGCAAGGTGCTGGTCAGTGAACAGCCGCTTTCTGAGGCATCCGCACCCGCTGCGGCAGATAGCGCGCCAGTCTATGTCATTCTCGGCAGCGGAGCGGCGGGCGCCAAGCAAGGTGTGAGCTATCAATCTATCACAGAGCTTAACGCGCTGGCGCAGCAGCAGCCCGTGCCGTTCAGCGTGGGCGAGACCGACATTATTTTGATCCGCGATGGCGATCAGGTGCAGGCGTTTCAGGCCAAATGCCCGCACGCCGGCGCGCCGCTGGCGGAAGGGGCCGTCTGTGACGGCAAACTGATCTGCCCGCGCCGGGGAAAAAGATCTCTCGGGCGATGCGCGCAAAACCTTTATGAGCACCTGCCTGAAAAAAAGCGCCTGATGATAAAAGCGGCATCTGATTAATGACTTAGCTGCCGCTTGCTTTATTTTTCCTGCCAGTTTCCCACGCTTTGCCACACTTACTCTTTGCAGGGGTTTGTCATCCCGCATCCGAAAATAATAAAGTCTGTTTACCGTCGGCAGCGCCGGCGCTGCAGAAAAAACGCCGCAGCAGGAGAAGATGGCGCGCTGTAATCAGCTCGCCGCCACGCAAAATCTGAAAGGCGATGAGCGCAAAACGTTTATGAGCGACTGCCTGAAAAAAGAGAGCAAGCTCGGCAATATGACGCCGCAGCAGCTGAAAATGAAAAGCTGCAACAGTGCCCCGCGCRGGTTGCTGAGAGCGCTGATGCGGTGCTGCTGCGAAATTACATCGAAAAATTACTCAAATACCCTCGCCAGTAAGCGCGCGTAAGCGATTTGCCGCTGTTTTACTGATTTTCGTGCCAGACTGATAAAGCCCCCCTACACGGAGATCCCGGCAATGAAAAATTCGTTACTGATTCTGACTGGCGCTGCGCTCCCTTTCCTTATCGAGTTCATTGCATGAAAAATCTGGTTGCAGAACTCCTGCTCAGGCTGGCGGAGAAAGAAGAGGCGTCCAAAGAGCTGGTGGTACAGATCGAGGCGCTGGAGATAGTACTGACTGCCATGCTGCGCCAGCTGGATGCGGAACAGCACCATCAAATCGCCAGCGCGATTAAAAACGCGATGCCGCCCATGATGGAAATAGCATCAGCTGTAAAGCGGTCTTTGCTGAAACCGTGACAAAAAAGCAGGATCTGCAGCAGGCTGCCTGCAGCAGCAAAACGTTTCGCCATTAGATGTTGAATTGTTACGCTTTTTTAAGGCTTATTTATTCACAAAAGTGAGGGAAAGCGCTTGTTGTTTTCTTCTGCTCAGTGCTAACGTCAGCACAGTTCAGCGACTGCAGGGAAGGCGACGGGCGATCCTCGCGGGCGGCCTGTTCATCGCGCCAGCTGGCAAAGGGCGGATGGGTATCGAGACGGTGCAGGCTGGTGATAACCGGATTTTCCCAGTCGCGACGCGCCAGAATAGCCGCTAAGGAGAGCGCAGAAGTCATGATGATATCTCTGAAATTGTAATGCGCTCACAGTCCGGTAGGGTTGGCCTGCGGCACAAACGGCGGATTAACCGCAATAGGGTACTGCACATTGGTATAAACTGGCGCATCATAACCGTACAGCTGCCAGTTAGCCGGTACCGGAAGCGCCGTAGCATCCGGCAGATCCTGCTGCAGCCAGCTCTCCGGCACCGCTTCAGGCTGGGTAAAATAGCTGAACTGCCACTCACTCATCACGGCCAGGCGATTTTCGCCTGCCTGCAGCGCGGCGCTAAGGTCAAACTCCGCCGGCAAACGGCTGTCCTGAGAGTAGCCAAGCCAGTGTCCGTTACACCACACAAAGCAGGCCGAATTAACACCGTCAAAAATAATGCGCGTCTGGCCCCGCTGTAGCCACCGATCATCAACGGTAAATGTGAGCGAATAGCGCAGCGCGGTCTGGCTGGCATCAAGCTTGACGCTGACGCGCAAGTCACCCTGCGAATACTCCGGGCTGAGCACGGTTTCAAGCTGGATATCCGCGAAGCGGACGTCCGGTTTATGCAGCAGCGTCACATCGCGGAAAATGCCGCTCATGCGCCACATATCCTGATCTTCCAGATAGCTGCCGTCACACCAGCGCAGCAGATCCAGCAGTGTGACCACCGCGCGGTAAAGGTGGGGCGTCTCCGCGCTCCAGAGCCGTGGCTGACTCACCGGCAGCCGCAGCGTGGCCCGCTCCGGATAGCGTCCGCGCTCATCAATAATGGCGCTGCCGGGCGCCTGCTCCTGCGTGCCGATGCAGGTATCGCCCAGCCACAAAGAGACGCGAATATGGCAGCCTGGGTTATGCCGCTTCATCAGCACGATATCGCGGCGCATGCTGGCCTCATCCACTACCTGACCGCGTTCCGGATGGTGTTCATGGCGGTTAACGCCGCGGATCAGCAGCGGCTGGCCATTCAGGCAGAGCTGGCCCTGCTCAATGCTGACGCGCCGGAACCCGACATCATACGCTTCCGCTTCCAGTACCTGCTGCTGCGTGTTGCGGTCGCGCTGTACCATACGCGTAACCCGCTCGCTGAAGGCGGCAAACCAGCGCGGATCGTCAGAGAGCCGGTTCATCGGCTGCATACCGTGCGTTTCAATATTTGCCTCATCCACCACATAGAGACCATAGCGATCGCACAGGCGATACCAGAGCGGATGGTTAGGATAGTGGGCGCAGCGCACCGCATTGACCACGGCCGGGAAGGGCTGATCCTGATCGACCCGCGCATACATCGGGCAGATAATATCGGTTGCATTGCTGTCTGCGCCGCCTCCCTCATACTGCACCGGACGCGTTGTGTCGCTGCTTTTAACCCAGCGGTAGAGGGCGTCATGCGTGCTGCCATGTCCGGATTCATTGCCCAGCGACCAGATAATAATGCAAGCGTCGCTGCTGTCGTAGCGCGTCAGGCTCTGATCGGCCCAGTCCCAGACAAAGCCGCCCTGCAGACGCGGAAACTCACGGAACGCCTGCCAGTATCTGGCAAAGCCGCCAAAGCTGTTCCCCATTGCGTGCGCATATTCACACAGGATCAGCGGGCGCTGTTCACCCGGCAGGCCAATCCACTTTTTCAGCGACCACTTGGGGAACAGATATTCACTGGTAACGGTGATGCGGCCCGGCTGCGTGGCGTCGTGGTCAAAGCGGAAAAACTGCTGCGCGCGCTGCGCCTCAAACAGGGCGGGGTGCGGCGATCGATCAGCATAGACCAGGCCATTCATACAGAACTGACGATCGTTGGGGGTGTCGCCAAAATCGCCGCCGTACGCCTGCCAGGCATTACCGTCAGCGTCGGACCAGGCGGTAGCGTCCGGCTGATGCACCGCAACATTCAGCCACGCGGCACCCTGCAGGCCTGACGGCAGCGCAATCTCAATCTGCTGACTGCCCTGCGGCGCAATATCGAGCGGCACCGTGCCGGTCGCAACCGGCACGCCGTCCTGCTCAATGCACCAGCGCAGCTGCTCGTTATCGCTGTGCCGCGTCAGCAGGGTCTGCTGCTCACCCACCAGCCACGCGGTCAGCTCACCGCTGAGGCGCGAGAAGCGCCAGCGCTGCTGCGCGATCGCCACTTCAATCTCCTCCGGCTGCATAAGCAGCTGCGGCGCACTGTCGCCAATCGCCGGCAGGCGCAGCGGCAGCGCGGCAGGCAGCTGCCACTGATCCCACGCCACGCGGGCCACGCGCCACTGATGCCAGCTTTCAATCTGTACCCCGTGCGCCAGGCTGTCGGCCTGCATCGCCAGCAGCACCGGTTCAAGCTCTTCGTAGCCGGCGCGCCGCCAGCGCTCGACCCAGGCGTTGGGATCCACGCTGGCTGCTTCACTGGTGCCGATATCGTTGTCAATCGGCGCGCGGACAAAGCAGGGCTGCAGCGCCTGGCGATCCGGATAGTTTTCGTGAGGACCCAGACCCAGCCAGCTGACCTGCTGCGGCGAGCGCGCCAGCTGGCAGCGCCAGCCGATACGCGCCGGCGGCGGTAATCCGGCGGCCTGCTCCACCGTCAGGGAAAGCGTAACCTCACCGCGGGCGCTGATAAAGTAGCGCTGGTGCGTGGTAAAGCAGACCTGCTCCTCCAGCAGATGACGATGTGACGTATCGCGCAGCTGCTCAAGACTGTAGCGACTGAGTGAAAAGGCGAAATCACCGCTGATTTGCCAGCTGCCGCTGTCGAGCTGCCGGGTACCGCAGCGCAAGCCGTTTTCACCGGGGAAAACATAGTCGGTGGTGAGATCGGCAAGCGGCAGCTGCCAGCGGGAGAACTGCGCTGCCACTTGCGCGCCGTAAGCTTGTCAGCAACGTTTCGTCATATTTTTTCACATTTGCCGATCGTCCTGATGCAGCGTCAGCGTCATCTGCCAGCGCTGCTGCGTCAGCAGGAATT
Source organism: Pantoea sp. BRM17 (assembly GCA_002939445.1). Taxonomy (GTDB): domain Bacteria; phylum Pseudomonadota; class Gammaproteobacteria; order Enterobacterales; family Enterobacteriaceae; genus Pantoea. The sequence continues at coordinate 533,718 of PEFU01000003.1, forward strand.
CCGGGCTGACGCTCGGGCTCCAGGAGTCATCGCCGCCAACTCCCATATGAAAACCATCAAGATGCAGCCAGCAGCCTGTTTCCGGTTCGCAGATCGCTCTCATGCGGCACGTGCCAGGCAGGCGTGTTGAAGTAGTCGGTAATCGCCCGACTGGCGCTGTCAGGATAGGTTCTCATGGCTGACCTCCGCAGAGACAACACGGCGTGCCGCCAGCAGGCGGCAGCAACAGAACCTGAACGGCATGCCCGCAAATGTGGCCGCGCGTCTGGTTATTTTTTAAACATATCCGATCAGCTGCGGGTCGCAAAATAAATCATCCCTCAGGCTCCCGGCTCGCTGCCCAGTAATTGTGCCAGCAGCGTCCGGTAGCTCTGCAGACGCTGCTCATCGCCCTCAAACTCCAGCTTTTCAATGACCCGCGCAATAACCGCTTTACTGGTCGCAGGCTGCCCCTCGGCCATCAGTTCCCGCATAATAGCCGCCCAGAGCCGTCAGGCGTGCCTGCTGGCCAGTACGCTGGCGCAGGCGAAAATTGTGGGTAAGCCGGTGCAGTTTGACGACCGCACCGGTTATGACGCGCTGCTGCTGCAGGGACGCTATCCGCAAAAGCACATGAAAAACCGCACCGGACGTGAACTCTGCCTCTACCATCGTCAGAGCGGTAAAGCCGTCGTCAGCGAAGACAGAGATCGCCTCGTCATCTCAGACATGCACTGTTCGTCTTGTTTCTTCCCGCTGCGGCGGGAATTTTTTTAACCGGCGAACGCGCTACTGCAACAAGAGGTAATGATGAAAAGATTTTCAGGCTTTCTGCTGTTAACGCTGCTGGCCCCGCTGGCGCATGCATCCGGCGAAGCTGCCTGGCAGGAAAATGAGCAGTAATCGGCAGCCAGAAATTTGCGGGTCCGGTACGCGCGATCCCCTGGAACGGTGCCGTCACCATGGACTTTAATCTGCACCGGCTCAATTTCATGGGCGATAAAGAGGGCAATATCACCCGCGTCTACTGCGGCTGACATCAGACGGACACGCGACTGTCATCGGGTTGTCATGCCCGGCGGCGAGGATACTCTGACAGAGGCGACATTGTTATCTGTTCGAAGGAGAGAGTTGTGACGCATTGTGGAAAAGTCCTGTTGCTAACCGCTGCCATGGCCTTGAGCGCCTGTCAGTCTGCCGGCAAAACCAGTACCCAGGCTGAGGCCAGCGTGGATCCGGAAACCGATCAGTGCCGCGCATCGCAGTATCAGCATTTTGTCGGCCAGCCGCTGACTGCCAGCCGATAAAAATCATGAGTTCCATAGTAAGCCTCCTCAGATGATTCTTAGAAATGATAGTTTTTTTCTGGGCAAAAGTGAGTCATTTAGTGCGATTAATCCTAAACTGGTCGCAGAAAATAGCCGTTTCCGGCGTGTAAACGGGCATTTTTTCAGCCGTTAGCGTTCGTTTAGGCGCCGCGCTTTGCTACTCTCACGCGACTCAGCGGGCAGGGGGAATGGCATAGTAGCAATGGCGCTGAGTGCTGTCGAGGTGCGCGATCTCAGATTTCAGTACCACCTGAGCTTTACAATAAAAACCAGGCACGGCGGGCAGATACCCGACGGGCGTGCCTGGCGGTCACCGGCCAGCGCGTTAACGAACGCGAACAGCCACGAACGTCATCAGAATAGCCGCCGCTGACAATAAAAGCGGTAGAGCGGATAGATCACGGCGAACTCAAACAGGCAGAGTACCGGCACCAGCAGGCCATCATTCCGCAACGCACTATAGTTGGGAAAGAGCGTGATCAGCATCGTTACGAGGTAATAGACAACAAAGCAGCCCGCATAAAACAGGGTTAAGGTGACTTTGTCGGATTGAGTATCCATAGGCACTTCTTCAAATACCGGCGCCAGCAGTACTGCCGTCAGCAGCAAAATCAGCATTGAGTTGCGCCCCTGCTGGCTCTGCTCAATCAGCCAGCCCTCCGGCTGTAAAAACTGCGTCTGAGCCACCATCAGCAGAAACAGGGCACCAATAAACAGCAGCGTCTGCAGAGGCCGCAGGGCACCCAGCGGAATATCGCTGTAAATGGGCAGGGCGAGGTTATTACTGCGCAGGCGCGCATAGCAGAGCAGCAGCGAAAAGAGCGTCAGCGCTACCAGCGTTTCCCAGTGCACATATTGCGTATGCAGCGCCGCAAACAGCAGCGACGTCAGCAGCATGCAGGCGAAGCGGCTGCGGGGCGCCCAGAGCAGAAACGCCTGCAGCAGGAAGCCGCGAAACTGGTGGCTTTAGAGACGCCAGCCTTCCGGGCCACATCCAGCATTGTAATCATTTTTCCGTCCCATCATCCCTTCACGTGTAAGTGTGATAGTAACTGAAAATGCGCGGCGGCAGAGGAGTGCCCAGGTAAACAGTGAAGCCGATCAGGCAAAGAACCAGGCGGGCAGGATCGCAATCAGATTATTCAGCGTATGCAGGGGGTCTGATAAAGCAGCTCGCTGAAATAGGGGCCATTGAACAGGGAATGGGTGACAATCAGACCAATATTCTGTGACTTCTGCGTTGCCAGACTGCGTGCCAGCAGGTTAGGACGATAGCCGGTCTCTTCGATCGCCTGAAATACTTTCTGCTGTGTCGCTTTACTGACGTAGCGCGTACCCGCCAGTACGCGCGATAGCCGGTTTACCACCATAATCGGAATGGCGTGCTGCTCAATCAGCGCTTCCAGCGCGGCCGTATCCAGAAAGCGCGGATAGATAATGATCGCGTCACAGCGCAGATCGAGCAGAAATTCAATGGCCGCCCGTTCATCGTCGGCGCTGGTTTTACCGTCCGCCAGAATCAGCTGGCGCCCGTAGTTATTGGTCAGGGTGGCGCCAGGCTCAAAGGGTAGCTGATGGGCAGCCAGCGCCTGCTGATAGCCCGCCAGCCGTGCGGCAGCGGTGGGCGAGCCCGGCAGGCCAGTAATAAAGGCGAWATCCTGATGCCCGCGCTGGATCAGATACCGTACGGCATCAAAGGTATTCTGCTGATGTGTGGCCCAGACGCAGTGTTCTGCATGCTGCGTCAGCTCGGCCATATTAATGTCATCGAAACCCACCAGAGAGACATCCTGCGGCAGCCGTTTTCCAGCCTCGTGCAGCGCCAGTGCCGCGCCCATCGCCATATCGTCATTACTCGCCATCAGCGCGCTGAACGCGATCTGCGACGCCAGCAGCTGCTGTGTGGCCAGCTGACCGCTGAGCGAGGTCCATGCGCCCTGGATGACCCGGCTCGACGACGCGGTCAGCTACTGATCGCGCCGCGCGGGTCCGTCAGCAACCGACGCGCGTTCAATCAGCCGCCCGCTAAAGGGCGGTAACACGCTAACCGGCTTGCCTTCCAGCATGGCGACCAGCTGCGCCAGCGTGTGCTGGATCATTTCAGCAACCGGCACATGTACCGTGGTCAGCGGCGGCAGAAAAAAGGGGGCGATTGCGGATGGCGTGGTGCTGTTTGGCTACTGCCCGTGGTCAGCGATCGATCTGGTCAGTACCCATCAGGGGATCGGTAAACGCTACGGCTTTATCTATGTAAACCGCGATGAACATGACCTGAAAGATCTGGCGCGCTATCGTAAAAAGAGCTTTTTCTGGTATCAGCAGCTTATTGCCAGCAACGGCGCTAAGTCGCAGAATCAGTTTGGCTGGTATATCGATCCGGTCGGCTTTCGCATCACCGCCCGTGAGATCTACGCGCGCTATGCGCTGCCGCTGATTGTCACAGAAAATGGCCTGGGCGCCTTTGATACGCTGGAGGCGGGCAACAAAGTACACGACGATTATCGTATCGCCTATCTGCGCGATCATCTGCGGCAGCTGCGGCAGGAGATTGCGGCGGATGATATGGCGATCATTGCCGCGGGCAAACCCGATTTTATCGCGTTCAACTACTACGCCTCCGCTACCGTCAGCGCTGACCTGCCGGATGCGGCACGCGGTGAACTCAACAGTAAGCAGAAAGCCGATCAGCAGATGGCGGGTATCGACAGCACGGTGTATGTCGGCTGCAATAATCCGCATCGTCATCAGCGTCTGCCGGACGCAAAAATCGGTCCGGCGCCGAATATCTCCTGCGTTTACGCCGCCAGCTCACGGCCGGAAGATGGGCTGGCCGCCGATAATTTTTCAGCCATTCGTAACTGGCTCTATCTTGATCTTGCGGTGCACGGACGTTACAACGCGGTGGTGTGGGCCTTTTTACAGCAGCGTGGCTGGCTGCCTGAGCGCTTTGCCGTCACCTGCTTTGAACACTATGGCAAACAGGTAAAATACTGGCTGACCATCAATGAGCAGAACATGATGATCCTCAAGGGCGAGGTCATCGGCACGCTGGCAGAAGGCACAGAAGATGTGCAGCGCAGCCTCTATCAGCAGAATCACCATATGATGCTGGCGCAGGCGCAGGCGATGATCGCCTAGTTTTCGATTGCCTGGAGTCGCCTTTATCCCGACGGCGACGGCGAGCTTAATCCGGCTGGCGTGGCGTTTTACCAGCAGCTGATTGATGAAATCTGCCGGCAGGGTATTGAACCGCTGGTCACGCTCTACCATTTTGACCTGCCGTGGGCGCTGCAGCAGGCGGGCGGCTGGTCAAACCGGCGCACTGTCGCAGCGTCGGATGGATTTCTCTGGGGCGCATCAACGTCGGCGTATCAGGTTGAAGGCGCATGGAATACGGATGGCAAAGGGCCGTCAGTCATCGACCACGCGCGCTTCCGCGATAACGTCACTGACTTTACTGTCTGCAGCGATCACTACCACCGCTTTAAAGAGGATATTGCGCTGCTGGCCGAAATGGGATTGAAAACCTACCGTATCCAGACCGAACTGATTGGTGCTGATGAGGGCTGCGGCAAGATTCCGGTCAATTTAATTATGGTACATGCCCAGGATCATCTGATGAACGCCATGCTCTGTCGCGAACTGGCGGAAGAGATCATTCAGCTGCGTCGTGAACTGGCGGCGCAACAGTAAGGAGCAGCTATGCAGCATCATAATCCCGGTGCGTTTCCAGGAGCAGGCCGCAGCGGCACAACTGGCTAAGGAGTCATGATGGAAATTGATGAAACCACGGTAATGGAGCTGATTATTCAGGCGGGAGAGGCGCGCTCCTGCGCCATGCAGGCGCTGCGTGCGGCGCGTAATCAGGCGTGGAGTGAAGCGGACGCACAGCTCACGGCCGCCACGCAGGCGGCGAYAGCGGCGCATCGGGACCGCCACCAAAACTAACCTGATTAATCACGTTGTCTCACTGGCACCGTGGACCACGCCCGCCCCGATTGGCGCCGCCTGGTCAACCGGCTGGGACTGGCGCGTGATCGTGCTGATTGCCGTGCTGGTGGCGATTGCCACGCTTATTTATTACCCGTTTTTCAAAATGTATGAGCGCCAGCTGCTGCAACAGGAGAGATCGGGTTCCACTATGGGGCTGGTACTGCTTTATCTGCGCAGCCGATCGGCGCACCTGCGTTCAATTGGCAAACTGAGTATTGTGCCCAGCATGTTTAACATCAACGAGCCGGTGATATTTGGCTCACCGGTGGTGATGAATCCCATCCTGTTTATTCCGTTTCTGCTTGCGCCGCTGGTTAACGCCGTGATCGCCCTGCCTGCGGTGCTGATTGCGGTGCTGTTATGCCATATGCTGTGGTTTGCCGGCATTCATGGTGCGGTGATCGTCGGGGGCATTCTGCAGGCGTTCTGGCTGACCAATCTCGGACTGAATCAGCAGGCGCTGAACGCCGGTGAGCCGGTGATGCACGTGTTTATTGAACCTTTCTGGCAGTTTTTCATTGTGATAGGCGAGAAACACCATATCGGCTTTAAGCTGCCCGAGCAGGTTCCGCCGAAAATCCGCCAGTCGTTCGATCTGCTGATCCCGATTGTTGCCATTTTTCTCACGCTGTTTCCGCTCAGCCTGTGGGTGCAGGCGCAGTTTGGCATGCTGCTGCCACAGGCGATTATGGCCATCTTCGCGCCGGTCATCTCCGCATCTGATTCAGCCAGTGCTATCGCCTATAACCTGGCCACCAGTTACAAAATGAATGGTTTTATGGCGGCGAGCCTGTCGCTGATGGCTTTTCTGGTGGTGGCCGCTCCCCAGAGTGATAAGACACTGCCGGTAGGCTCGCTGGGCGGGGAAGGGATTTTCACCGCGATTCTGGTGGCGCTGTTTGCCACAGAAATGATGCATTTCCTGCTCGCGATCCGCGATGGCTTTATCGCTTCTATGCCGTTTCTGATTGTCGGTTCGTTTATGCTGCTGTTTGCCCATCCGCCATTCTCTGCCGACAGCTCATGGGCTTTCGCACAGTGGTGGCTGGGTATGGTGCAGGCGCACGAAGCGCAGATCATGATGCCCTACAATATGACGATGGGCATTATGGCGCTCTACATCTATTAAAGCTGATTCACGCCTGAAAATAACGCCCGCACTCAAATAATTCTTCCGCCTGCGCAGCTGCTGCGCAGGTTAATTCTCTTGTTGCCTGTCGCAAGGAGCTTGCTCATGAGCAGCATCAGTGAATCTTTATTTGGCGTCATTGAAAATCGTATCAGCCCGTTCGCCGGACGCCTCTCCAGTCAGCGTCACGTTGTGATGTGGAGATAAAAGCAGTAGGAATAGAGGAGTTTAACGAAGAAATTCAGGGTGTTGATTGCTGCCTGCTTGGTCCGCAAATTAAATATAAACTGGCTGATTTCGCCCCGATAGCCCAGCAGCTTAATAAGCCTATCGCCGTCATAAATAGCATGGATTACGGCATGATGAACGGCGAGAAAATATTAGCAGATTAGATTGAGTTTTGATATTTCTCACACTTTCTGTATCCAGATCTGAAACCGGTTGCAGAAAATCTTCTGGCTGTGTATTCGTTAATTAAACATCATTCAAAGGAAACGATCATGCCAAAGATTTTACTGTGCTGTGCCGCCGGAATGTCCACCAGCATGGTGGTGCAGAAAATGGAAAAAGCGGCAAAAGAGCAGGGGCCTTATGAGCAGTTCAAGAGTCACTTTGAAGCGGATAAACATAAAGATTCTGCTATCTCCTGACAGCCTCAGCCGTCCGGCACGTTCTGCTGCAGCTAACCGATGCTGCGGCGACGGCCAGATGGCTGTTTCATACGATTATGCCCCTGTGCCTGTATAATCACTCTCCTGCACTATTTCTCTGCCAGTTAATTTATCCAGCGCGCTGCGCATCCAAACCCGGCATAATCCAGGCTAAACTGTGCAGCTGACCCCTTTTAAACGAGTGAGAAAAGCATGTCTGATATTGCCCATCCTGCCAGCAGTCCAAAACAGGCTGCACTGCAGCTGGTTATCGAGCTGGTCCGTGCCGGAAAATTAAGCCCTCTGCATGGCGATGCGTCAAATATGATCTCCATGCAACGCGTCACAGGCATCGTGCCCGCAGGCACTCACTAATAGAACAAAACCAATCAGCATAACCGGGCTCCTTTAACACCTTCGCGCTGGTACGGAATGTGTGGCTGTGTGTTCCCTTTTTTGATCCAGTATAGACAATTGGCTCACAGGTCAATGAACACCCCGAGCGGCTTTTTTATCCGAACGGTCTGCCAGCCAAAACAGCTTATATTTTGAACCTTATTGCCAGCGCTTGCAATGGCGAACGGCTAAAATGTGAGCAATGCAGTAAATCCTGGCCTCATTTCAGCGATGAACCTCGCCACACAGCAAGACCACGTTAGGACGGACTTTATAGATGCGATTGGCCATGGTTTCACAGGCCGTTTTTGTCGGATAAATACGCTCTGATACCAACGCCTTGCGCGGATCGCCCGCCACAAACTCAAACGTGGGTGAATAGTAGAAGGGAAGCCAGCCATCGAAGCCATTTTCCCACTCCCAGCGCACCGGGCAGGGCCAGAGGATCCCATCATACAAAATGTAATAAACCCAGCGTCCGGCAGGACGGCGGGGGCGCGATTTCTTCATGGGATTCACAACGATGATAGTGAAAAGCAGGCTGCCCGGTATCACAGCTGCTGAATGCAGAAATCACGCTGGATTACACGCTGAATAACTGATTGCGTTACGCGCAACGGTCAATGTTTTAACAATGCGCCTGCGGGCGCATTGTTGTTTCTGCACTCAGGCATACTCTGCATCATGCAGCGCTTCGCGTACATTACGCAGGCTACTGCGCGCAATACGACCACGCTGCCTGTTTCTCCATGGCGCTGTCGCTGATGCTGGGCAATGCCGGCCATAAGCCGGAGAGCATCGACACCACCGCCGATGTTTCGCTGGACAAAAAAGGCGAAGGCTTTGCCATTACTAAAGTGGCACTGACCAGCACCGTGTCGCTGCCGGGCGTGGATAAAGATGCCTTTGATGAGATTATTCAGAAAGCTCTATACTCAGTGCTGTCCACTAACAGGAGGAATGACATGACCATTCACAAGAAAGGATCGGCCCATTGGGAAGGTGACATCAAAGGTAAAGGTACCGTCAGCACAGAGAGTGGCGTACTGGATCAGCAGCCGTATGGTTTTAATACGCGCTTTGAAGGCGAAAAAGGGACCAACCCGGAAGAGCTGATTGGTGCCGCAGGGCAGCGCGGCGTGGAGAATCTGCTCACGCTGATTGAAAAAGAGATGCGGGTCGCGATGACGCTGACCGGCGCAAAATCGATCGCGGACATCACCCAGGATTCGCTGGTGCAGGCTAACGCCCTGCTGAAAGAAGCGGGTTTACAGCCTGCGCGCCCGCGTGCGGTGCGCTGAGCCAGGCAAAACAGAGCGGGTTGGAACCACGGCGGACGGCAGCTCGATGGCGTGCTCTCGTCAGCGCGTGCGCTGCCGGCCATCGCCGATGCGGTTAAAGGCGATATCACCATTCTGGCAGACAGCGGCATTCGCAGCGGTCTGGATGTGGTGCGCATGCTGGCGCTCGGTGCCGACAGCGTGCTGCTGGGACGCGCCTTTATCTATGCGCTGGCGACGCAGTCAGCTTATCTCGGCAAACCCACCGGTCTGGAGGATTACATTGGCTGGCTGGCTAACAACTTCGATCCCTCTATCTCCTGGCAGGATCTGGAGTGGATCCGCGATTTCTGGGAGGGGCCGATGGTGATTAAAGGCATCCTGGATGCGGAGGATGCGCGCGATGCGGTGCGCTTTGGCGCTGACGGCATCGTGGTCTCAGAGCGCGCCAAAGCAGCCGGCTGTACAACGCTGGTGTTTACGGTCGATATGCCCACGCCGGGGGCGCGCTATCGCGATGCGCACTCCGGCATGAGCGGACCGCACGCCGCGCTGCGCCGCTACTGGCAGGCAGTAACCCACCCGCAGTGGGCGTGGGACGTCGGGCTGCACGGCCGGCCTCACGATCTGGGCAACATCGCGCCGGTGGGGCTGTGCGGCATGTATGCGCGCCGGGGAGAGGTACAGGCGGCGCGGGCGGCGGCACAGAAGGGGATCCCCTTTACGCTCTCTACCGTCTCYCTCTGTCCTATKGAAGAGGTGGCGCCAGCCATCAACCGGCCGATGTGGTTTCAGCTCTATGTGCTGCGCGATCGCGGATTTATGCGTAACGCCCTCCGCGCCGCAGCGCAGCGCATTTTGCCTCCGTTCCTGTTTCACTATCTGGATGGGGGTGCCTATGCTGAGCATACGCTGCGGCGCAACGTGGCTGACCTTTCAGACGTCGCGCTGCGTCAGCGGGTGCTGAAAAATATGTCCGCGCTGAGTCTGGAAACCCGGCTGTTTAATGAGACGCTGGCGATGCCGGTGGCGCTAAATGTTTGATGCGGTGATGGCAGGAGACGCCGCTGCCGCGCGTCAGGCGGCGATGGATCACCTCGGCTTTGTCCATACCACGATGAAAACGCTGCATGAAGATGAAGCGCGTCAGGCGCGCATCACCCGCCTGCCGGGCGAAACGGCAGCGACCCGTAAGGAGAACACCTGATGATTATCTCTGCTGCCAGTGACTAGCGACTGCGGCGATCCCGATCTCGCCGCGCAGGCCGATCTGCGTTTTCATCTCGCCATCGCAGAGGCTTCACACAATCTGGTCTTACTGCAGACCATGCGCGGCTTTTTCGATTTGCTGCAGTCATCGGTACTGCACAGCCGTCAGCGCATGTATACCCAGCCGGTGATTTTTAACCGCCTCAATGAGCAGCATCAGGTGCCGCCGGAGCCCTGGTCAGAACAGCGTATCGTCGAGCCGATGCGTCAGCTGCTGGCGGCCGATCCCGACTACCGCTGGGATATTCTGGAGGCGCGCCACGCCATTGAGGCCAGTACCGCCTGGCACGCCGCGCTGCGCGCAACGGAAGCGGATAAAGAAAAACTGCGCTACGCCTTTGATGCGCTGCTGCGACTGATCGTGAGCGCGCCGCTGCGCGAACGTCTCAGCGCCTGGATCAGCGCGCAGCAGCTGACGCCCGGCATGCGGCTGCCGGGCGAGCGCCAGCTGGCGGCGCTGCTGGGCGTCTCGCGCTCCTCCCTGCGCGAGGCGATTCAGCAGCTGATTAACAGCGGCGTGCTGATCAGCAAACGCGGCGGCGGCACCTGGCTGTGCCGTGGTAGCCGCTAATACCACCGGCGGCGTGACCGGTAAGATGATATCGCCGCAGTCGATTGCGATCGCCTGCGCGGCGGTCGGGCTGGTGGGGAAAGAGTCCGATCTGTTCCGCTTTACCGTGAAACACAGCCTGATTTTTACCTGCATGGTCGGGGTGATCACCACGCTGCAGGCCTACGTGCTGACGTGGATGATCGCCTTTATCTCTAACTACTCCGGGCTCTCTGCTACGCTGGCGCTGGCGCTGGCGCACACCGGGCAGGCGTTTACCTTTTTCTCACCGTTTCTCGGCTGGCTGGGCGTGTTTCTGACCGGATCGGACACCTCCTCCAACGCGCTGTTTGCCGCGCTGCAGGCGACCACGGCGCAGCAGATTGGCGTCTCTGATATCCTGCTGGTGAGTCAGGCCACGCCGTACGCTGCACTGTTTAAATTCGATGTGGTTTCAGCCACCGGCACGGCGATTCTGGTTGCGGCACTGCTGTCGATCCTCTGGCTGCGGATGAAACCGCGCGCGGCGCTGCAGACGTTCGCAGAGACGCTGAAAGAGCTGGCGCTGCCGATCTACTCTATCGGCATGGTGCTGGCGTTTCCCATGCCCGGAGCGCAGCGCTATACGCTGGCGCAGATTGTGCGCGCATGGATGCCGTTTCTGTTCCTTACCGCGACGGTGACGCTGTGGAGTATTCCGCCGTTCAAGGCGCTGTTTGCCAAAGGCGGCGCACTCTATGACTGGGTCTTTACCGTGCCGGTACCGCTGCTGCATGAGCTGGTGGCGCGGATGCCGCCGCGGGTGAAAGAGACCTGGCCGGCGGTGATCGTGGCGGGAGGATCGTTTGCCATTGCTCAGTTCCTGAGCTCCAACTTCCTCGGGCCGGAGCTGCCCGATATTATCTCCTCGCTCGCCTCATTGATCTGTCTGACGCTGTTTTTACGTCGCTGGCAGCCGGTACGCATTTTCCGTTTTGAAGAGCGCGATGCAGCTGACCCGCTCTATGCGGCGGGCCTCTGTTTAATTGTCAATACGGCGCCGGTAGCGTTCGGCGCGATGGGGATTCCGATTATTGTGGCCGGGCAGGTCACCGGGCTGGACAGCTTTCAGATTGGTCAGATGGCCGGGCGACAGCTGCCGTTTCTGACGCTGATTGTGCTGTTCTGGATTATGGCGATCATGGATGGCTGGCGCGCCGTGTTTGTGTATAAGATCTCGGTTAAAACCGGGCAGTTCGACATTATTCGCGCGTCGATCCTGTCGATCACGCCGGATCAGCGCCTGCAGATGCTGATCGTCGGTTTTGCCTTTGGCGCCTTCCTGGAAGGGGCGGCAGGGTTRGGTGCGCCGGTGGCCATRACCGCTGCGCTGCTGGTCGGGCTGGGCTTCAAACCAGTGATACCGATTGTTTTTTTCTTTTTTGCGCTGATTAAACTCAAGCTCAAAGGCTACCAGGCGGGCACGGCGACCGTTGTGCTGGCGCTGCTGGTGGCGCTGCTGCTGTATGGCATGCCAGTGGGGCAGGCGCTGGCGTCGGCGGTGTATGGTTTTTTCTATGGCCTGTGGCCGATCGCCTGGATCATCATTGCCCAACAACGCATTAACTATCTGACGCCATAAGCCCGGTTTCCTGAATGCGGTCCGACCACTTTCAGCGCGTCACGGGCACTGTCGCACGGTGCATGTTTTGCTGCACCGTGCCGGTTTCACTCCTCCGGAGATAATGGCATGCAGGTATGGCAGCAAAATTATGATCCGCTTAATAATCTGTGGCTTTCCAGCCTGGTCACGGCAGCTTCTCCAGCGTCTGGCTGATGCAGGGTATGATTACGCTGGGCCTGATTGCGCTGAACCTGCGCTTTCATCCGCACAGCTATACCGGCGCATTTACTCACGTGTCGCGCTGATTGGTCCTACCAAAAGCGTTAAAACCTTTTTGCCTGGTCACACTGCTGCAAAATTCTCCCGCAATGCGTTGCTTTCAGTCGCCGCAGTTCGCCCCCTGGTGCTGGGCCGCAGTGGCCGGGTTTGGCCTGGGTGCCGCGTTTCCGCTGACGATGGTGCTGGCACTTGATCACCTGCCACACCCGCAGGCGGGCGCACGCCTGGTGGCATTTATGCAGGGCGCCGGGTTTATCATTGCCGGCTGCATGCCGTTTGTCGCCGGCCAGCTGCAGGCGTTCAGCGTGGCGTGGCTCCCGGACGCGTATCAGCAGGCCGGCTGGAGTGAACAGGCGGGCGGTTCACTGCTTGGCGTAATGATTTTGTGTCAGGTTATCGGTGCGCTGCTGATGCCGCTGCTGGCCCGCCACACCGACCGGCGTCCGCCGCTGATTTTCAGCCTGCTCTGTCAGCTGACCGGTATGGCTGGCCTGCTGGTTGCCAGCGCCAGAATGGGCTGGACGCTGGCGTTAAGCAGCTGGGCTTTACCGGCGCTGCTGGCCCTGCTGCTCTGGCTGGGGATAAGGCTGCCGGCGACGGCGACGCAGCCGGCACCGGCGCTGCCCCCGCTGTGGCGCACGCCGCGCGCCTGGTCGCTGGCGCTGAGCTTTGGCCTGGTAAACGGCGGCTACGCCACCTAGGCGCGTGCAGCTACCGGCAGCGGCAGCGGACTGGTCGCCAGCGCGCTGGTTGCGGGCCTCGGTGCTGGCGTGGTGCAGATGGCGATGCCGGGTGTGATCCGCCAGCGTTTTGCACAGCGCAGCGCTGCCGTAACCGGGCTGTGGGCGGGGGCGCTGATGGGCGGCGGCGGGGTGGCGGCGACGCTGACGCCCTGGAAGCTGCTGACGTCGGTCAGCCCGCTGCTCGGTCAGCTGCGCCAGGCGATCGGCCTGTCACCGCTGGCGGCGTCGCTGCTGCCGGCGGTGCCGATGATCATGATGGGCGCGGTGGCGCTGCTGAGCGCATCGCTTTTACAGCGTATTGCGCTGCAGCGCCTGCTGCAGGCGGGATTACTGCTGCTGCTGCTGGCGCTGCGCGGCAACAAAGCTCAGCAGCTGCTGAGGCGTGAACATAGGCTGACGATTCATTTTTCCACTGTTCGCTATGGCATTATTTTATTTCCCAATAGTAACTACTGCTGCGATGCTGGCAAACTTTTCACACTGAGAGTGTTTATGAACAGWAATTCGCTGACGCTGGCCGCCCTGATCCTGGCCGGACTGAATATGCGTCTCTTCACCGTTAAGCGTAATGATGCGGCGCGCGTAGGCCAGCATCTTTTCACCCTCTTCGGTCAGCGTAACCTGATGTGACGTGCGTACCAGCAGCGCTTTGCCGAGCATCTCCTCCAGCCGGCGCACCTGCTGGCTGACGGTGGACTGAGAAAGATGAACCCGCCCGGCGGCTCGGGTAAAGCTGGCGGTTTCGCAGCTGATGAGCATGATATCCAGCTCTTCACGTAGCCATGCACGGTGCAGATCAACATACATGCCGCTCATAACATCAAGACGCAGCTGCGGGTGTGCCCGGCTGAAATCCGCCAGCAGCCCGGCGGTCGGCGCTGCAAAATCTTCCGGTACGCCAAGCCGCAGAACGCCGTCTCGCCAGGCATCGCCCATGACATCCCACAGGCTGGCACTGCTGTAGCTGATGCGCCAGCTGCGCGCCAGCTGGTCCAGCGCCTGGCACATCTCCTCCCGGTAGAGTCCCTGCTGCGGGAATACCACCAGCGGGACCGGCGAGCGGGTAAAGCAGGGATGAGCCTGGCTATCGAGCCAGAGCAGCGGCTCAGGGCGCGAGGCGAGGGGACGCTCGCCGCCGGGCTGCTGGCAGAACTCAGCCAGCGCCTGCGCCAGCGTCTGCTGCAGCGCATCCTGCGGCAGACGGCAGAACAGCGCCAGCTCAAAATGTGTGACCGGCGGCAGACCCTCGGCGAGGCCCAGCACGCGATGGCCGGGGAGACGGCAGCTGGCGGGCAGCAGCGTCAGGCCCAGTCCGGCTTCGCTGGCGCTGGCGAGCGCCGCCACGACTCATACCGGCAGCCAGCAGGCTTCCGGCGGCGGTCAGGCGAACGCCCTGGCTGAGAAAAGAACGACGGCTGGCAGAGGTAACGGACATAAAAGGCTCCGGATCGCAGGGAAAACCCTAATCTGACAAATCTGCCGGGCCGCCGCTGCGATATTTGCCACTGCCCGGCAGTGGAAAAATCACTGCCACTGCAGACGGCGTGCTGGCTGGCTCAATCGCGACAAACAGCCCCTCTTTAATCGTGAGGTTGTAGCACGCGGTGCGGGTGGCGATCACCTCGCCGCCTTCGCGTTCAAACGCCTCTTCAAGACGCACGTTGCAGAGCTGATAGTGAGCAGCGTCAGGCGGGGGTAGGGCAGTCTGACAGGCTGGAAGAGCGGGTAACGGCGCGGCAGCCTGTGAAGTGGGGAGCAGCTGCGGGATCAGCACCTCTTCCCGGGCGATCATATCCATAATGGTTTTGCCCTGACGCGGGCGCGGAGCCTGCCACGGGCCGCCGTAAAACGTCTTATCAAGGTGGATATGCATATCACGGGTGCGAGGCAGCAGCAGCGCGCCCTGTGCATCCCACTGCGGCAGCGCAGCGTTGCGGATCAGCCGATCAACCTTTGAGTGCAGCAGGCCGTGTTGCGGAAAGGCAACAATTCCGCAGCGGAAATCGGGATGCTGTGCCAGCGCCTGCTGCAGGTGCGCCAGGCTCTGCAGGCCGCTGACCGGATCGATGTTGCAGTGGCTGCGCGCTTCGGTGGTGCCTTTGCTCTGCAGCAGGGCAATCAGCGCTTCGGCACGGTGACGGGCAACGGTATCAATCATGTACTGAATAGCCGCTACGCCCGCCGCGCTGATTTCGTGCAGATGGATATCCACGCCGCGCTGATAGTCGAGCGCTATCTGAAACATCGCATCAAGCGACGCTTCCATTGCGCCATCAACGCTGGTCGGATCGAGGCCGCCCACATGCGTGACGCCCGGCTGCATCGCCTCGCGTTGCCGGCCATCACGTTGACGCCTGCCGCCTGCCGCCTGCAGCTGCGGCAGCGGCATGGTCAGTCTGCCGATCGGAATGGTGGACGCCAGGCTAATCTGCTGCTCCGCCATGCCGGCAATCATCCGATCCAGCGCACCTCCCTCCAGCGTGGCCAGTGCAAAGCCGTGGCTCAGCGTTACGCGCCCTTTAAGCTGCGGCTCATGCTGGCTTCATCCTGCAGCGRAGGCCACTGCCGCACGCCCTGATTAGAGAGCGGCAGAATACCTCCGGTTGCGATATGCAGCGCGCGGCTTAGCCCATACTCATCAGAGCCGCGGTAAAGCTGAGCATAGAGATTGGCTTTTTCCAGCATGCTGCCGGTGCCAAAAGGGGACCAGTGATCGATCACGCTGTCATGGCGTCCTCTGCCCGGTCGCCGCGCCGGGGCGGAGGCTGCTGCCGCCGCTGACGGCGAACGGAACCGGCCCCGGGGCCCCGTAGCGAACAGAACCGGCGCTTAACCGGCAAAAAACACCACTTTGCCCCGCTGAAAGGTGGCCTGCACCGGCGCAATCCGCGCCACGGCTTCAGCGGAGCAGCTGGCTGACACCAGCTACCAGCAGCGGCGGGAAGCGCCATCCGGGTCCGCCGAGAGAGGGCACGGTTCCGGGATGAGCCGACAGGACGTCGGCGAAAGGGCGCGGTGAGCAGGAGCGAATGGCGGCCGGTCCCGGGGAAGCGGGCGTGAGCGAGGGAACCGCGCAGCGGCGGACGGGGCTGGCGCAGGGCCGGGGAGTGCAGAGGGCGCGGCCTCTGGCCGTCACTCTGCGCCCGGCGCTGCGGATAGCGCCCCTCCTCCCCGCCTGCAAATTCTTCGTTTCTTTTTTTAAATTTGGTTTGGTGTGCGCTGAAGTTTCTTCACAAAACCTTCAGCCATAAAAAACGTAAGAAAGAAAAAAGCGCAAACCAACAGAACTAACCGCCATAAAAAACCCCAGGAAAGAGAAAAAGCCCTTAGCAATCCGCGCCCCGCGCCGTCCTCGCGAATTCCCGGACTTATCCCTCCGGCCTTAACGGACCGCGCGGATTCGCTCCTGCTCAACCCGCGCTCTCGCCGGCGTCCTGCCGGCTCGCCATCCGCAGCGGCCGCTATCCCTGGTTCCGGCCGCTCTATATTTACGTGAACAAACCACCGGGCAAGCCGCTGCCGCCGCTGGTGGCGGCATTTCTGCATCAGGTACTGTCGTCGCAGGGACAGCGGCGGGTGGCGGAAGCGGGCTATTTACCTCTCTCCGATGCGCAAATCTCCGCTGCGCGGGCGGCCATTGAATAAGCAGCAAGCGCGTGCTCAGGAAAATGAATTTTCTTCATGTCTGCTGAAAATTCTTCCGTTGCCCCGCGCGCGGAAGCGTGGCACTCTTTGGACATATAGCCATCCAGATGGCTGAAATAACCAGAAGAAATTATACCTGACCGCAACTACCGGTCTGCAAGGAGAATCTATGCCCGCTCAGCACGCCCCGTTCCGCGCCGATACCGTCGGCAGTTTTCTGCGTCCCGCTGCGATCAAACAGGCGCGCGAACAGCACGCCCGTGGTGAGATTAGCGCTGAGCAGCTGCGCGAAGTGGAAGACCAGGCTATTCGCGWTGTTGTCGCGCAGCAGCGTGCCAATGGCCTGCAGGTTGTCACTGACGGCGAGTTCCGTCGCGCGTGGTGGCACTTCGATTTCTTTGGCGATCTGAATGGCGTAGAGCTGTTCGAAGCGGAGCAGGGGATCCAGTTCAACGGCGTACAGACCAAAGCGCACGGTGTAAAAGTCACCGGTAAAGTCTCGTTTAATCCGGCGCATCCGATGCTGGAACACTTCCGCTTTCTGCAGAGTATCGCCGGCGACGCGGTCGCTAAAATGACGATTCCCAGCCCGAGCGTGCTGCATTTCCGCGGCGGCCGCAAGGTTATCGACGCCACGGTTTACCCCGATCTGGATGCCTACTTTGCCGATCTGGCGCAGACCTATAAAGACGCCATTGCCGCGTTTTATGCTGCCGGCTGCCGCTATCTGCAGCTGGACGATACCGTCTGGGCCTATCTCTGCTCCGGGGAGCAGCAGGAGCAGATCCGCGCACGCGGCGACGATCCGCAGGCGCTGGCCCGCACTTATGCCCAGGTGCTGAACGCGGCGCTGGCAGATAAACCGGCCGATCTCACCGTCGGGCTGCACGTGTGCCGCGGTAACTTTCGCTCGACCTGGATATCAGAAGGCGGCTATGAGCCGGTAGCGGAGATCCTGTTTGGCGGCGTGAATATCGACGCCTTTTTCCTGGAGTATGACAACGAACGCTCCGGCGGATTTGAGCCGCTGCGCTTTATTAAGCCAGGTCATCAGAAAGCGGTACTCGGCCTTATCACGACCAAAACCGGCGCGCTGGAAGATCCTGAACAGGTTAAAGCGCGGCTGCAGGAAGCGGCGCAGTACGTCAGCCTCGATCAGATCTGCCTCAGCCCGCAGTGCGGCTTTGCTTCCACCGAAGAGGGTAATAGCCTGAGCGAAGCGGAGCAGTGGCAGAAGATCCGTCTGGTGGTGGATATCGCTAAACAGGTGTGGTGAGAGTGTAAAGTTGTGCAGACAGGCGCGTAAATCGCGCCTTTTGTGCATCCTGAACCGCACTTATGCAAGAACAACTTTCGCTTTGTCTGAATTTTAAACAAATCATCTGGGGTGTTTAGCGGCTATTTCGCCCATATTCACTGCCTGCGTACGCTTATGCGCGATATCCTTCTGGTTTTCCGATCCTGTATTGTCTTTCTCCGCTATAAACGTTTTAATTTGCGCCGTTGTCGATTCATCCCTCTGTGAACAGAAGAAAAGCAGATTAAATCACCTGCGCTGTCTCGATTCGGCCCGCATTTCGCACTGGGTAATCCAGCTAAGCCATTGTTATCGCGCAATCAGGGGACAACACAAACTCAACTTCCACCGCAACATCAGCTACAGGCACG
Organism: Pantoea sp. BRM17; assembly: GCA_002939445.1. Taxonomy (GTDB): domain Bacteria; phylum Pseudomonadota; class Gammaproteobacteria; order Enterobacterales; family Enterobacteriaceae; genus Pantoea. The sequence goes on from PEFU01000003.1 coordinate 552,230, forward strand.
ACAGAAGTTATGACATACCGTTTAACCTCGAGGGACATCCTTGCGCTGGGCTTTATGACCTTTGCCCTGTTCGTTGGCGCAGGCAACATTATCTTTCCACCGATGGTGGGAATTCAGTCTGGTGAACACGTCTGGGTCGCCGCACTCGGCTTCCTCGCGACCGCGGTCGGCCTGCCGGTCATGACCGTGATCGCGCTGGCGCGCGTTGGCGGCGGCATCGATGCGCTCAGTTCGCCAATCGGTAAAGCAGCGGGTCTGCTGCTGGCGACGGTCTGCTATCTGGCCGTGGGACCGCTGTTTGCGACGCCGCGTACCGCGACCGTTTCGTTTGAAGTCGGTATCGCTCCGCTGACCGGTGACGGCCCGCTGCCGCTGTTTATCTATAGCCTTATTTACTTTGCGCTGGTTATCGGGATCTCCCTCTATCCGGGCAAGCTGCTGGATACCGTCGGGCACGTGCTGGCGCCGCTGAAAATTGTCGCGCTGACCATACTCGGCGTTGCCGCGCTGGTCTGGCCGGCGGGCGGTATTGCGCCTGCGACGGCAGACTATCAGCGCGCGGCGTTCTCTACCGGTTTTGTAAATGGCTATCTCACCATGGATACGCTGGGCGCCCTGGTGTTTGGTATCGTGATTGTGAACGCGGCACGTTCGCGCGGCGTTGAAGATGCGAAACTGCTGACGCGCTACACTATGCTGGCTGGCCTGATCGCCGGTGTCGGACTGACGCTGGTCTACCTGAGCCTGTTCAAGCTTGGCTCCGGCAGCGCCGGCCTGGTTGACCAGAATGCCAACGGCGCCGCTATTCTGCACGCTTATGTACAGCAGACGTTTGGCAGCATGGGCAGCTTCTTCCTCGCGGCGCTGATCTTTATCGCCTGCATGGTAACGGCCGTTGGCCTGACCTGCGCCTGCGCTGAGTTCTTTGCACAGTATCTGCCGCTCTCGTACAAAGCGCTGGTGTTTATCCTGGGCCTGTTCTCGATGGTGGTATCAAATCTGGGGCTGAGCCATCTGATTCAGATCTCCATCCCGGTGCTGACAGCAATTTATCCGCCCTGTATCGTGCTGATAGTGCTAAGCTTCACCCTCAACTGGTGGAACCGCAGCGCGCGTATTATTGCGCCAACCATGCTGGTCAGCCTGCTGTTTGGCATTGTGGATGCAATCAAAACCACCAGCTTTAAAGAGATACTGCCGCTGTTCAGCCAGCATCTGCCGCTGGCCGACCAGGGACTCGCCTGGCTGCCGCCTTCGCTGGCAATGATGGTGATTGCTGCCGTCGTGGATCGCGTTAAAGGACCACAGCAGGTAGTCGTCCGGCAGTAAACGACACGGCTGTTCATTCCGACCACGGGCTTGCCCGTGGTTTTTTCATTTTCACAGGACCTGTTTGTTATGCAAGAAACCAACACGCTCAAACGCGGACTGAGCACGCGCCATATTCGCTTTATGGCGCTGGGATCGGCAATCGGTACCGGGCTGTTTTACGGCTCGGCGGATGCTATCAGGATGGCGGGGCCCAGCGTTTTACTGGCCTATATTATTGGTGGCGCGGTGGCCTATATCATCATGCGTGCGCTGGGGGAGATGTCGGTTAACAATCCGCAATCAAGCTCCTTTTCGCGCTATGCGCAGGATTATCTCGGTCCGCTGGCGGGCTATATCACCGGCTGGACCTACTGCTTTGAGATCCTGATTGTGGCGATCGCGGATGTCACCGCATTTGGCATCTATATGGGCGTCTGGTTTCCGGATGTACCGCACTGGATCTGGGTGCTGTCGGTAGTGCTGATTATCGGCGCCRTCAACCTGATGAGCGTGAAGGTGTTTGGCGAAGTAGAGTTCTGGTTCTCTTTCTTTAAGGTCGCCACCATTATCATCATGATTGTGGCGGGCTTTGGCATGATTTTCTGGGGCATCGGCAACGGCGGAACGCCGACCGGGATCCATAATCTCTGGAGCAACGGCGGCTTCTTCGCCCACGGTATTGTGGGTATGCTGCTCTCGCTGCAGATGGTGATGTTTGCCTATGGCGGGATCGAAATCATCGGTATTACCGCCGGTGAAGCGGATGAGCCCGCCAAATCGATTCCGCGCGCGATCAATTCGGTGCCGCTGCGTATCCTGGTGTTTTATGTGGGTACGCTGTTTGTCATCATGTCGATCTACCCGTGGAATCAGGTCGGTACCGAGGGCAGCCCCTTTGTGCTGACGTTCCAGCATCTGGGTATCGCTGCGGCGGCGTCAATTCTTAACTTTGTCGTGCTGACCGCTTCGCTATCTGCCATCAACAGCGATGTGTTTGGCGTGGGGCGTATGCTGCACGGTATGGCGCAGCAGGGCCATGCGCCTAAAGTGTTCCAGAAAGTCWCTTCGCGCGGCATCCCGTGGGTGACGGTGGTGGTGATGATGTTTGCGATGCTTATCGCCGTTTATCTGAACTACCTGATGCCGGAAAAAGTCTTCCTGGTGATCGCCTCGCTGGCGACCTTTGCCACGGTCTGGGTATGGATCATGATCCTGCTGTCGCAGATCGCATTCCGGCGCAAAATTGGCAAGGCGCAGGCGGCGCAGCTGCAGTTTGCCGTACCGGGCGGCAGTGCCACCACCTGGGCAGGCGTGCTGTTTCTCGCCTTTATCATTGCGCTGATTGGCTATTTCCCTGATACGCGAATTTCACTCTACGTGGGCTTTGCCTGGATTGTGCTGCTGCTGCTGGCGTGGCCGCTGGTGAAAAAGCAGAAACGCTGAGCGTCAGGCTAAAAAGAAAAGAGTCGCCCTGTGTGGCGACTTTTTTTATGGGAAAAAAAGTATTCGGCGCATCCTGTCGCCGAAAAATAGAACCAAAACGGAAAAATAGGTCAAAACTAAGGGATGATTGACGCACTCAGAATACGCTAAATTTCATAGCGTTATGTCACAGCGGACAAATATAGAATTATCGCAATTCAGCCATAAAAACGCTTCAGCAGAACGAAGAGGCGGCCGGGAAACTGATAAGCCCGCATGGCGGGCTGAACAAAGGTGCAACTGACTCAGGGAGCCCATGTGACGGGGGCGAGGGCGCTGCTGTCAACTCCCTGCCTGAGCTGAGCCAGCGTCGATTGATAAGGACAGAGCGTGCCGATGGCGCTGTCGTGACAGTCTGGCTGATGCCACTCTGCCTGCAGTAAAGGGTGCTGCCGATCCACCGGCGCGAGCTGGCGCAGCGCATCCAGACTCTGCGCCTGAAAGTAAATGCGCAGCCGGCGGCTGTTGTCACGCGTATCGCGCCAGCGCTCAAACACCAGGCTGCTGCCCGGCGGGATATTACCGCGCGCGTAGCCCGGCAGCTGCCAGCTGAAATTCATCAGGGTGCGCACCATTGCGATATTGGTATCGTGGGCTACCAGCAGCAGCCAGCGGGTATCGGGCGAGCCGGGACGATCTTCGAGCGCCGCGATCGCCGCATCGAGCAATATTGAGCCGCGCTTTTGTGCCAGATAAGGGACATCGTTACTCAGATCGTAATTTGCGGTGAGCAGTGGCAGCAGCGCCGTAATCTGCTGCGCGCTGTTCAGGCGCCCCTGCGCCAGCGCCTCTGGTGGCAGATTTTCACTCCAGCCGAGACGCAGCGTTTCCACCATGCTCGCCATGACGCTTAATCCCTGGATATAGCTGTGGCCGCTCCGGGTCTGCTTCAGCTGCCACGGGCGTGAAAAAAAGCGGCAATCGCCGTCACAGACCGCCGCATTTAGCTGCCGGATCGCCGGCTGCAGCCGCTGCTGCAGCGCAGCAAGGTCGCCAGCCCGTGCGGCAATCGCTGCCTGCTCGCGGGCAGGATCGGTCCGGGCAAATGGAAATTTATCGCTCTGAAACAGGGGATCCGCCCCATCGGCGACAACGTGCATCGGCACACCGCAGCCGGGAAACGCGCCGTCAGTCAGCGCCTGTGCCGTGGCCCGCGTGCGCTGCAGCGGGCTGGCGCGCACATAAATTTGCCGGCTGTCAGGGCAGCCCGCGTGGAGCAGGCCCGCCTGACGGTAGTAGTTACCCTGCCAGCGTCCTTTATTGACCACCGCGCTGTAGCCGTGACCGGTAAGCTCGCCATCCGCCGTGCTCCAGCGCGGCCAGGGGTGCTGCGTGGCCGCTTCAATCTCTGCCCGGTTAGCCGCCGTCGGAGGACGTACGCCGTGCCGGCCGATCTCTACCACCTTTTCCAGCTGCCAGCGATCGGCTGCGGTGGCGAGCAGCGGCAGCAGCAGCAATATCAGCAGCGATTTCACGTCAGCGGCTCCGCCAGCAGCGCATTGATCTGCGGCCAGAGCGTGGCGTTAGCCAGCAGCACCGGATTGCCCTGCGTCAGGCCATTATTCTGCTCATAACGGTTGGTCTCTCCACCCGCTTCCCGCATCAGTACGATGCCTGGCAGGCCGTCCCACGGCTGCATGCGCGCTTCGTAATAGCCGGTCAGCCGCCCGGCCGCCGCCCACGCGCTCATCAGCGCCCCGGAACCGTTGCGGATAAACATGCCGCCCTGCTGCAGCAGCGCGCTGATAAAGTCGAGCAGTGGAGCCGCAGGCTGACTGGTGGAGCAGCCCAGACCAAACAGCCCCTGGCTCAGCTGGCCGGCGCTGTGTGCCCGGATACGCTGCTCGTTCATCCATGCGCCTTTGCCCCGGCAGGCGTGAAAGATCTCCTGATGATTGGGATCGCATACCACGCCAATAACCGGTTCGCCTTCACACACAATCGCCAGCGCCACGCACCAGTTGTGCAGCCCGCTGAGAAAGTTGCTGGTGCCATCAATCGGGTCAACTACCCAGATAAAGCGTGCCTGTCCGGCGTCTCCGCCGCTCTCCTCACCGATAACCGCGTCTTCAGGAAAGCGTTCAAGGATAAGGTGCCGGATTAACTCCTCAACGTTGCGGTCAGCCTCACTGACCAGATCCTGTAAATCCTTCTTATATTCTGCAACCAGCTGGTTACGCTGCTGATACCACGACATGGCGCGACTGCCAGCGGCTCTGGCGACCTCGCAGGCAAACTGATAGCGCGCCTCTAATTCAGTTAACGTAGCTGATGACATGTTTCCCTCTTATCATTTTCTGGCTGGTGTAGTAACCAGACGTGCCTGAACAGGCGGAATGGTGGTGTGGCCGGGTCTGGTAAAGTTAAGAAAGGCTTCATTAAGCCGCAGATATATGCGGCTGGCAAGAGGGGAGAGGAGGTATTGGCGCGGATTACGGATTCAGAGGCGCTGTGCGCGAGCATCCGCCATCAGACGCGGATAGAAAGCAAAAAACAGCGCTTCCAGCGCGTCATAGTGATCAACAAAATCCTGATAGGAGTCGCGCAGCGCCGCAAGACGGGGACGGCGATACGCCATGCCGCGCAGCACCCGCTCCAGCCGCGCCGGTTCGGCGTAGTGTTCAAACCAGCGTTCGCGCCACATCACCGCGTTGAGCTCAATAAAGCTTTCTGGCGTTCCCGCCAGCTGCGGCACAATATGCTGCTGCGCAGCCTCACTAAAGGCGGCGAGTGAGATATCGGGCTGGAACTGCTGCCAGTGGCGCGCAAGAAAATGATCCCAGATCACATCAAGCGTAATCGGGGCTACGCGCCGCGTTTCCGGACGAAACCACTGCCGGGCGGTACGCACTTCAGGCAGGTTGTCCGTCAGCACATCGATACGGCGGTGCAGGGCGATCCCCGCTGCAACCGGTGCCGGCCACTGCGCCTGAACGTTGCCGCGCACAAAGTCGGCCAGCAGGTTGCCCAGCAGCGAGCTTTCTGCCAGCGTGGCAAGATGAAGGTGAGCAAGAAAATTCATGCGCTATTATAGGCAGAATCGCGTCTCTGCAGCCAGTTGTTCAGAATTTCCCACTTTTCCGCTAAACTATGCCGCCTGTTTTTGAGTCCGGAAAAGTTATACATGCGTGTCGCCGATTTTAGCTTTGAGTTGCCCGAATCCCTGATTGCCCACTATCCCCAGGCGCAGCGCAGCGGATGCCGTCTGCTGTCCCTTGATGGCCCGAGCGGCGCCCTGACGCACGGTGTCTTTACCGATGTGCTGGAGAAGCTTAATCCCGGCGATCTGCTGGTGTTCAATAATACGCGGGTGATCCCGGCGCGCGTCTATGGACGTAAAGCCAGCGGCGGCCGGATTGAAATGCTGGTAGAGCGTATGCTGGATGATAAGCGGGTGCTGGCGCACGTGCGTGCCTCAAAGGCGCCAAAGCCGGGCACTGAGCTGCTGCTGGGCGACGATGAGAGCGTAAAAGCGACCATGGTGGCGCGGCACGATGCGCTGTTTGAGATCGCCTTTACCGATGAACGCGCGGTGCTCGATATTCTCAATAGCGTAGGCCATATGCCGCTGCCGCCCTATATCGATCGCCCGGATGAAGAGGCCGATCGCGAGCTTTACCAGACGGTATACAGCGCCCGTCCTGGCGCGGTGGCAGCACCAACCGCCGGGCTGCACTTTGATGAACCGCTGCTGGAGGCGCTGAAAGCCAAAGGGGTGGAGATGGCGTTTGTGACGCTGCACGTCGGGGCCGGTACCTTCCAGCCGGTGCGCGTTGAAAATATCAATGACCATATCATGCACTCGGAATATGCAGAGGTGCCGCAGGATGTGGTTGACGCGGTGCTGGCCTGTAAAGCACGCGGCAATAAAGTTGTCGCGGTAGGGACCACGTCGGTGCGCTCGCTGGAGAGCGCCGCTCAGGCGAGTCAGGATGTGCCGCTGGCGCCTTTCTTTGATGACACGCAGATCTTTATCTATCCTGGCTATCGCTACCAGATTATCGATGCGCTCATTACCAACTTCCATCTGCCGGAATCGACGCTGATTATGCTGGTTTCTGCGTTTGCTGGCTATAAAAACACCATGGCGGCGTACCAGAGCGCGGTGGCCGAACAGTACCGTTTCTTTAGCTACGGGGATGCGATGTACATCACCCGTAATCCGCACGCTCCTGACGAACCTGTCGGAAGCACACACCCTTAATGTTCCGGTGCTGCCTGCGGGTGGCACGGCTACAGTCGGGTAAATCAGACTGTTTCTCTGATGAGGTTAATGTGAAATTTGAATTAGATACAACAGACGGACGCGCGCGTCGCGGACGTCTGGTTTTCGATCGCGGCGTGGTTGAAACCCCGGCATTTATGCCGGTGGGCACGTATGGCACCGTTAAAGGCATGACGCCGGAAGAAGTGAAAGAGACCGGTGCGCAGATCCTGCTGGGCAACACTTTCCATCTCTGGCTACGTCCGGGGCAGGAGATCATGAAGCTGCACGGCGATCTGCATGACTTTATGAACTGGCAGGGACCGATTCTGACCGATTCGGGCGGCTTCCAGGTATTCAGCCTGGGTGATATCCGTAAGATCACCGAAGCGGGCGTGCATTTCCGCAACCCCATCAACGGCGATCCGATCTTCCTCGATCCGGAAAAATCGATGGAGATCCAGTACGATCTCGGCTCCGATATCGTGATGATTTTCGATGAGTGCACGCCATATCCGGCTGACTGGGATTATGCAAAACGTTCGATGGAGATGTCGCTGCGCTGGGCGCAACGCAGCCGCGATCGCTTCGATTCACTCGGTAATAAAAATGCGCTGTTCGGGATTATCCAGGGCGGTGTTTACGAAGATTTACGAGATGTCTCCGTCAAAGGTCTGGTAGAGATTGGCTTTGATGGGTACGCTGTGGGCGGCCTCGCGGTGGGTGAGCCGAAAGAGGATATGCACCGTATTCTGGAACATGTCTGTCCGCAAATTCCGCAGGATAAACCGCGCTATCTGATGGGCGTCGGAAAGCCAGAAGATCTGGTGGAAGGCGTACGCCGCGGTATCGATATGTTTGACTGCGTCATGCCTACCCGCAACGCGCGCAACGGTCATCTGTTTGTTACCGACGGCGTGGTGAAAATCCGCAACGCGAAGTATAAAGATGACACCGCGCCGCTGGATGCGGAGTGTGATTGTTACACCTGTCGCAATTACAGTCGCGCCTACTTGCACCATCTTGATCGCTGTAACGAAATACTGGGCGCACGCCTGAATACGATTCACAATCTGCGCTATTACCAGCGTCTGATGGCGGGTTTACGCCAGGCTATCGAAGAGGGTAAATTAGAGCACTTTGTTAGCGAGTTCTACCTACGGACGGGCAAAGCGGTTCCACCGTTAAACGTCTGATTATTCTATCAATGAGGGAAATTAAATGAGCTTTTTCATTTCTGACGCCGTCGCAGCAGCGGGCGCTCCGTCACAGGGAAGTCCGTATTCTCTAGTGATCATGCTGGTGGTTTTTGGTCTGATTTTCTACTTCATGATCCTGCGTCCGCAGCAGAAGCGCGCCAAAGATCATAAAAAGCTGATGGACTCCATCTCGAAAGGGGATGAAGTGCTGACCAACGGCGGCCTGGTGGGTCGTGTCACTAAAGTTGCTGATACCGGTTATATCGCTATCGCCCTGAACGACACCACTGAAGTAGTGATTAAACGTGATTTCGTGGCCGCCGTCCTGCCGAAAGGGTCGATGAAGGCGCTGTAATTTTATCTTCCCGAAGGGAACTGCCGTGTTAAACCGTTATCCTTTGTGGAAGTACATCATGCTGGTCGCCGTTATTCTTATCGGCCTGCTGTATGCGCTTCCTAACCTTTATGGTGAGGATCCGGCCGTTCAGATCACTGGTGCGCGCGGAAGCGCCGCCAGTGAGCAGACGTTGGATCAGATCCAGAACGTACTCAAACAAGACAACATTCAGAGCAAATCCCTCGCACTGGAAAATGGCGCTATTCTGGCGCGTTTCGCTAACACCGATGTGCAGCTGCGCGCGCGCGAAGCGCTTACAACTGCGCTGGGTGACGATTTCGTGGTAGCCCTCAATCTCGCACCGGCCACGCCGCGCTGGCTCACTCTGCTGGCAGCGGAACCGATGAAACTCGGTCTGGACCTGCGGGGCGGGGTGCACTTCCTGATGGAAGTGGATATGGATACCGCGCTGGGCAAGCTGCAGGAGCAGAATGCAGACGGCCTGCGCAGCGATCTGCGTGAAAAGAATATTCCTTATACCAACGTCAGCAAACTCGCTAACTACGGTGTGGAAGTGCGTTTCCGCGACGCCAAAAGCCGCGATGACGCGATCGGCTACCTGACGCCACGCCACCGCGATATGGTATTCACCAGTGCGGGCAGCGATGCAATGCGCGCGGTGATGACCGATGCGCGCCTGAGTGAAGCGCGGGAATATGCGGTACAGCAGAATATTAATATCCTGCGCAACCGTGTTAACCAGCTGGGCGTTGCTGAGCCGCTGGTGCAGCGTCAGGGTGCCGACCGCATCGTGGTTGAGCTGCCGGGTATCCAGGATACCGCGCGGGCAAAAGAGATCCTTGGTGCCACCGCGACGCTGGAGTTCCGWCTGGTTAATACCAGCGTAGATCCGGGTGCTGCGGCAAATGGACGCGTGCCGGGTGACTCAGAAGTGAAGAAAACGCGGGAAGGGCAGCCGGTTGTGCTCTATAAGCGTGTCATTCTTACCGGCGATCACATCACCGATTCCACGTCCAGCATGGATGAGTACAACCAGCCGCAGGTGAATATTTCACTGGATGGCGCGGGCGGTAACATCATGTCGAATTTCACCAAGGACAACATCGGCAAGCCGATGGCGACCCTGTTTGTGGAGTACAAGGACAGCGGCAAGAAAGATGCCAACGGCAGAGCGATTCTGGCGAAGCAGGAAGAAGTGATCAACGTGGCGAACATTCAGTCACGGCTGGGTAATAGCTTCCGCATCACCGGTATCAGCAACCCGAACGAAGCGCGTCAGCTGTCGCTGCTGCTGCGTGCCGGTGCGCTGATTGCGCCGATTCAGATTGTCGAAGAGCGTACCATTGGCCCGACTATGGGTCAGCAGAACATCACCCAGGGTCTGGAAGCCTGCCTGTGGGGTCTGATCGCTTCGATCATCTTTATGGTGGTGTTCTACAAAAAGTTTGGTCTGATTGCGACCAGCGCGCTGCTGTGTAACCTGGTGCTGATTGTCGGCATCATGTCGCTGCTGCCARGCGCCACGCTCACCATGCCGGGCATTGCCGGTATCGTGCTGACGCTGGCGGTTGCCGTAGATGCCAACGTGTTGATTAACGAACGTATTAAAGAAGAGCTGCGTAACGGACGCTCGGTACAGCAGGCGATTCATGAGGGCTACAAAGGCGCCTTCTCCAGTATCGTCGACGCCAACGTCACCACGCTGATTAAAGTCATCATTCTTTATGCGGTGGGTACCGGCTCCATCAAAGGCTTTGCAATCACCACCGCTATCGGTATTGCAACCTCGATGTTTACCGCTATCGTCGGCACCCGTGCCATCGTTAACCTGGTGTACGGCGGCAAACGCATCAACAAGCTGTCTATCTGAGGAGTGCGTTGTGGCACAGGAATATAGTATTGAACAGCTGAACCACGGGCGTAAGGTCGTAGACTTTATGCGCTGGGATACGCTGGCGTTTATCATCTCGGGTCTGCTGATCGTGGCGTCAATCGCCATTATCGGCGTGCGCGGGTTTAACTGGGGACTCGATTTCACCGGCGGTACGGTGATTGAGATTAACCTGGAGAAACCTGCAGATCTCGATGCGCTGCGCGAAGGTCTGGTAAAAGCGGGCTTTGACGAGCCGCTGGTGCAGAACTTCGGCAGCAGCCGCGACGTGATGGTGCGGATGCCACCTGCGACCGGCAATGCGGGTCAGGAGCTGGGCAACAAGGTGTTGTCCTCTATCAACCAGACCACGCAGCAGAACGCGACGGTAAAACGCATTGAGTTTGTCGGACCAAGCGTAGGTAGCGACCTGGCGCAGGCGGGGGCGATGGCGCTGCTCTCTGCGCTGATCGCTATTCTTATCTACATCGGGTTTCGCTTTGAATGGCGTCTGGCGCTGGGCACCGTGCTGGCGCTGGCGCATGACGTTATCATCACCTGCGGCCTGCTGGCGCTATTCAGCATTGAAATCGATCTGACCATCGTTGCCTCGCTGATGTCGGTGATTGGTTACTCGCTTAACGATAAGATTGTGGTTTCTGACCGTATTCGTGAGAACTTCCGTAAGATCCGTCGCGGTTCTTCTTACGATATCACCAACGTGTCGCTGACCCAGACGCTGAGCCGTACCCTGATCACTTCTATCACCACGCTGGCGATGATCCTGATCCTGTTCATCTTTGGCGGCGCGCTGCTGAAAGGCTTCTCGCTCACGATGCTGATTGGTGTGACGATCGGTACGATCTCATCCATCTACGTCTCTTCAGCGCTGGCGCTGAAGCTGGGGATGAAGCGTGAGCATATGCTGGTGCAGAAAGTGGAAAAAGAGGGCGCCGCTCAGCCTTCTATTCTGCCGTAAGCCCGGCGCTGACCGATGCAAAAAGGCCCTTCTCCGGAAGGGCCTTTTTTTATGGCGCGGCGTCTGCCGTTACCTCATGTACGCGCACATAGCCGAGCCGATCCGGTGTCAGGCCACTCAGGTGCAGCGGCACTGTTACCGTGCTGCGCGGCATCAGGCTGGCGGGCACGCTGATGCGCTGACTCAGGCTGTCGGCGGCCAGCGGCTGACCACTGGCGGGRTCGATTTCACCCCACACCACGGTCGCGCTCAGCGCGGGTACCGGCTTGTCATCAGCAGAGCGGATAACCAGGCTGGCCTGGCTGCCGTTTGCTTCTGCACTCACGTTCAGCAGTGCGAGACGCAGCGTACCCAGCTGCGTCTCCAGATCAACCGGCGTCGCGGAACCGGGTACCAGCCATGCGCCCTGAGTGGAGCGGCTGTTAAGCTGGCCCTGCTGCTCCAGCGCGCCGGCGCGGCGGGTGAGATGACGCATCTGCTGATTGAGCTGGCTCACCTCCTGATGCAGCTCTCTGACCTGCGGGGCAGGAGGCGGAGTGCTGCAGCTGCTCAGCAGCAGCAGCGACAGCACCGCCGGAACCGGTAAGCTCCTGAGTCTCATGCTCTCTCCCGCACCTTATTCCGGAATACGCAGTACCTGGCCCGGATAGATTTTGTCCGGATGGCTCAGCATCGGCTTGTTAGCTTCGAAGATTTTGTTGTACTGATTCGGATCGCCGTAGACCTGTTTGGAAATAGCGCTCAGGGTGTCGCCTTTTTTCACTGTGTAGAGGTTGGCTTCGCGTGCGGTGTCGCTGACGGTGACTTTATCATCCACTTTAGTGATGCCGGCAACGTTACCGGCTGCCACCAGAATCTTCTCTTTGAGCTCCTGTGAGATGCCGTCGCCGCTGACGGTTACGGTATCACCCTGCACATTGACGTTGACTTTATCGCTGTCTGGCAGGCCGAGCTTGTTGATGTGATCCTGCAGCTTTTTGCTGGAGTCATCACCGCCTGTCACGCTGTCCCACAGTTTCTCTCCTGCTTCTTTGACGAAGTTAAACAGACCCATAGTTCCTCCTGTGATTGTGCCGGATTGGCTCTTTAAGCGTAGTGCGTTTTTGACATTTGCTGGCAGAAGCGGTTATGAGCGCTGAAAAAACCGCCACGCAGGCGGCCTCTGTTTTGTTAAATGTGAGTTCGCGTTACACTATGTGGCCCAAAATCTCGCGACAGGAAACGTCATGCATTGCCCATTCTGTTCCGCTGTGGATACCAAAGTGATCGACTCACGCCTGGTCAGTGAAGGTTCCTCGGTGCGCCGCCGCCGTCAGTGTCTGGTCTGCCATGAGCGCTTTACCACGTTTGAGATGGCGGAGCTGGTGATGCCGCGCGTGGTAAAAAGCAACGACGTGCGTGAGCCTTTTAACGAAGATAAGCTGACCAGCGGCATGATGAAGGCGCTGGAGAAGCGCCCCGTCAGTGCTGATGCGGTCGATAGCGCAGTCAATCACATTAAAACCCAGCTGCGTGCGACCGGCGAACGTGAGATTGCCAGCAAGCTGATTGGCAATCTGGTGATGGAAGAGCTAAAAAAACTGGATAAGGTCGCCTATATCCGCTTCGCCTCGGTCTACCGCASCTTTGAAGATATCCGCGACTTTGGCGAAGAGATCGCCCGCTTACAGGACTGAATCATGACCGATGCTCGCTATATGGCGCGCGCGCTGGAACTGGCGCGACGCGGTCGTTTCACCACCACGCCAAACCCCAACGTCGGCTGCGTGATCGTGCGTGACGGCACAATTGTCGGCGAAGGCTGGCATCAGCGCGCGGGTGAACCGCATGCTGAAGTGCATGCGCTGCGCATGGCCGGAGAGCAAGCGCGCGGTGCAACCGCCTACGTTACGCTGGAGCCGTGCAGCCATCATGGCCGGACGCCACCCTGCTGCGATGCGCTGATTGCTGCTGGCGTCAGCCGCGTGGTGGTCGCCATGCAGGATCCTAACCCGCAGGTCGCAGGGCGCGGTCTCTGGCGCCTGCAGCAGGCGGGAATTGAAGTCAGTCACGGGCTGATGATGGCGGAAGCGGAAGCGCTCAATCGCGGGTTTCTCAAGCGTATGCGCACCGGGTTTCCCTGGATACAGCTCAAGCTTGGCGCTTCACTGGATGGCCGCACAGCGATGGCGAGCGGTGAGAGCAAGTGGATCACCTCGGCGGCCGCCCGCCGGGATGTGCAGCAGTTCCGCGCGCAGAGTTCCGCCATTCTTACCAGCAGTGCCACCGTGCTGGCCGACGATCCGTCACTCACGGTACGCGCAGATGAACTCAGCGACAGCGTTCTCCAGCAGCTGGATACGCAGACTCTGCGGCAGCCGGTGCGGGTGGTGGTTGACAGCCAGCAGCGCGTGACGCCGCAGCACCGGCTGATTCATCAGCCGGGTGAGAGCTGGCTGATGCGTACCGCTCCCGATGACGCCGCGTGGCCGGAGAGCGTAACGCAGATTGCGGTGCCGCCGCGCGGCGAACAGCTTGATCTGGTCGCGATGATGATGCTGCTCGGTCAGCGTCAGATTAACAGCGTCTGGGTCGAGGCGGGAGCGGGCCTGGCGGGCGCGCTGATTCAGGCCGGACTGGTGGATGAGCTGATTGTTTATATCGCACCGATACTGCTTGGCGACGCCGGACGCGGGCTCTGTACGCTCCCCGGGCTGGAGGCGTTGAGCGCCGCGCCGCGCCTCGATTTTCGTGATGTGCGCAAAGTGGGTGACGATCTGCGTCTTACCCTGACCCTGCGTTAAGCATGCACGGAAAAGCCTGAGCGCCCGGCTAAAGAGTATGATAGAATCCGCCCCCTTCTGCGGGGGCTATAAAACACACACCCAAAGGATATGTATGAACGTTATCGAAGCTGCTGTTGCCACGCCTGATGCTAAAATTGCCATCGTGATTGCGCGTTTTAACAACTTTATCAATGACAGTCTGCTGGATGGCGCGGTAGATGCGCTGAAGCGTATCGGTCAGGTTAAAGCTGAAAACATTACCGTGGTCTGGGTGCCGGGCGCCTATGAGCTGCCGCTGGCCGCGCGCGCGCTGGCGAATACCGGTAAGCACGACGCGATTGTTGCGCTGGGCACGGTGATCCGTGGCGGCACTGCCCACTTCGAATATGTGGCAGGTGAAGCGAGCTCCGGTATCGCTAACGTGGCAATGAGCTGCGAAATCCCGGTCACCTTCGGCGTTCTGACCACCGAAAATATCGAGCAGGCGATTGAACGCGCCGGCACGAAAGCGGGTAACAAAGGCGCAGAAGCCGCGCTGACCGCACTTGAAATGATCAACGTATTGAAAGCCATTAAAGCCTGATTTTTGTAAGGGGAATTTTGTGAAACCTGCTGCTCGTCGTCGCGCCCGTGAGTGCGCTGTCCAGGCGCTCTACTCCTGGCAGTTGTCCAACAACGACATTGCCGATGTGGAATACCAGTTTCTGGCGGAACAAGACGTCAAAGACGTCGATATTAGCTATTTCCGCGAACTGCTGGCCGGTGTGGCGACCAACAGCGCGTACCTGGATGGCCTGATGAAACCCTGGCTGTCGCGCCAGCTTGAAGAGCTGGGTCAGGTAGAAAAAGCGATCCTGCGCCTCTCGCTCTATGAGCTGAGCAAGCGTGCGGATGTGCCTTATAAAGTCGCCATCAACGAAGGTATTGAGCTGGCAAAAGTGTTTGGCGCTGAAGACAGCCATAAGTTTGTCAACGGCGTGCTGGATAAAGCCGCTCCGCAAATACGACCAAACAGAAAGTAGTGCAGAAGGCCGGGTGACCGGCCTTTTTTCATTGAGACCTGATTTATGTCCTGTGGTGAATTTGAACTGATCGCACGCTATTTCAACCGTGTAACCAGCTCCCGTCGCGACGTGGAGAAGGGCATTGGTGATGACTGTGCGTTACTGAACGTTCCTGACAAACAGACCCTCGCTATCAGCACCGATACGCTGGTAGCGGGCGTCCATTTCTTACGCGATATCCATCCGGCCGATCTCGGCTACAAAGCGCTGGCGGTAAACCTCAGCGATTTAGCTGCGATGGGCGCCGATCCGGCATGGCTGACGCTGGCACTGACGCTGCCTGAGGTCGATGAGACCTGGCTGGCGGGCTTCAGCGACAGCCTGTTTGAGCTGCTCGACTACTACGATATGCAGCTGATTGGCGGCGACACCACGCGCGGTCCGCTCAGCCTGACGCTGGGTATTCATGGGCTGGTGCCTGTCGGGCGCGCGCTGAAGCGCTCCGGTGCAAAGCCAGGTGACTGGATCTACGTTACCGGCACGCTGGGTGACAGCGCGGCAGGACTGTCGCTGCTGCAGCATCATCATCGTCTTGACGATCCGGCGGTGCACGAGGTGCTGATCAAGCGTCATCTGCGTCCGATGCCGCGCGTGCTGCAGGGCCAGGCGCTGCGCAGCCTTGCTACCTCGGCGATCGATATCTCTGATGGCCTGATTTCCGATCTTGGCCATATTCTGACGGCCAGCCGGGTTGGCGCACGCCTGAATCTCGACGCGCTGCCGCTCTCCGCTACGCTGCGCGATCATTTTGCGCCGGAGCAGGTGCTGCGCTGGGCGCTGAGCGGCGGTGAAGATTATGAACTCTGCTTCACGGTGCCTGAAGTTAACCGCGGCGCGCTGGATGTGGCGCTGGGCCGGCTTGGCGCACCTTATACCTGTATCGGACAGATCGCCCCGGAAGCGGAAGGGCTGACGCTGCTGGAGCACGGTAAGCCGCGCCGCTTTAACCATAAAGGATTTGACCATTTTGACGCGCGATAAAGATGTAGCGAAAAGTCGCCTGCGGATGCGCAATCCCTGGCATCTGCTGGCAACCGGTTTTGGCAGCGGATTAAGCCCTTTTATGCCGGGTACCGTAGGCTCGGTGGCCGCGATCCCGTTCTGGTGGCTGATGACGTTTCTGCCGCTGCAGCTCTATTCGCTGGTGGTGCTGGTGGGTATCAGCGTGGGCGTCTATCTCTGTCATCGCACCGCGCGTGACATGGGCGTACACGATCACGGCAGCATCGTCTGGGATGAGTTTGTCGGCATGTGGATCACGCTAATGGCGATCCCGGTGCTTAACGGCTGGTGGGTACTGGCTGGTTTTGTCATCTTCCGGATTTTTGATATCTGGAAACCGTGGCCTRTTCGCTGGTTYGATAAGAACGTTCATGGCGGAATGGGCATTATGGTCGACGATATCATCGCCGGCGTAGTCTCCGCAGCCGTATTATACGGCGCCGGCCTGCTGCTGTAAGGGCGGCCAGGGGCGCATTAATGCGTATAACCCGCGGTATATGATTCGGCCAGGGGCGCATGAATGCGCCCCCTRCGTATATTTTGTAGGGGCGGCATTTATGCCGCCCTGGTTTATGCGGATATCAATTGCTTACTCATACCCTACAGCCGGATGCGGCTGATAGACCATCTCCAGCTCGGCGATATCTTCCGCACTCAATTCAACGTCAACCGCTTTWACCAATTCGGCAAACTGCTGCTCACGTGAAGCGCCGATAATAGGGGCGGTCACGGCGGGTTTATGCAGCAGCCATGCCAGTGCGACCTGCGCGCGCGTCACCTTTTTCTCCGCGGCAATGGTGGCCAGTCGCTCCGCAATCGCGGCGTCGTTCTCTTCTGTACCGGTATACAACTTCTCCATCACATTATCAGAGACCGAGCGTGCGGTAGTTTCCCCCCAGGGGCGCGTCAGTTTGCCGCGCGCCAGCGGGCTCCACGGCAGCACGGCGATGCCCTCACGCTGACAGAGCGGGTGCATCTCCTTTTCCTCTTCGCGCTGGATCAGATTGTATTGATCCTGCATGCTGACAAAGCGCGCCCAGCCATGATCTTGCTGCAGCTGCAGTGCCTGAGCAAACTGAGAGGCGTGCATGGAAGAGGCGCCGATATAACGCGCCTTACCCGCTTTCACGACCTCATCCAGCGCCTGCAGCGTCTCTTCAACGGGCGTTGCATAGTCCCAGCGGTGGATCTGCAGCAGATCCACATGATCCATGCCGAGTCGCATCAGGCTGTCATCGATCGACTGCAGAATATTCTGCCGCGACAGGCCCTGCGACAGGTTGCTGAGCGGGAAGTAAACTTTGGTCGCGACCACCACGTCATCGCGCCGCGCGAAATCTTTCAGCGCGCGTCCGAGGATCTCTTCGCTGCTGCCGTCAGAATAGCTGTTGGCGGTATCAAAAAAGTTGATCCCCGCGTCCAGCGCCTGTTTGATCAGCGGCCGGCTGCTCTCTTCCGGCAGCGTCCAGGCGTGGTTGCCGCGCATCGGATCGCCATAAGTCATGCAGCCTAAGCAGAGTCGGGATACCTGGAGATCGGTCTGGCCTAAACGAACGGTTTTCATTGAGAGCTCCTGCTCTTATGCGTGGGAAAAGGATTCCGTAAGCATAGCAGCAGGAGCGAAGAGGGGAGTTATTGCGCGAGCCAGGCAGCGATCTGCWGCTGAATGCCGGCGGCATCCAGTTGATAGTCGTGACGCACCTCTTCCTGAGTACCCTGTGGAATAAACTCATCTGGCAGGCCAAGGTTGAGCACCGGCACGGCCAGGCGTTTCGCCATCACAAACTCATTTACGCCGCTGCCGGCGCCACCCATGATGGCACCTTCTTCCAGCGTCACCAGCGCATCATGGCTCTGCGCCAGCTCGCGAATCAGGGTTTCATCCAGCGGTTTCACAAAGCGCATATCTACCAGCGTGACGTTCAGTGCTTCAGCCGCGGCCTGCGCATCCGGCAGCAGCGTGCCGAAATTGAGGATCGCCAGCTTTTCACCCTGACGCTTCACCACCCCTTTGCCCAGCGGCAGACTGGTAAGCGGCTCAAGCGTGGCACCGGTACCGGTACCGCGCGGATAGCGCACCGCGCTCGGACCCGCCTGATAGTGATAGCCGGTGTAGAGCATCAGGCGACACTCATTCTCGTCGCTTGGCGTCATAATCACCATGCCGGGCACGCAGCGCAGATAGGCGATATCAAATGCGCCCTGATGCGTCTGACCATCCGCGCCGACAATACCGCCGCGGTCGATAGCAAACAGCACCGGCAGCTGCTGAATCGCCACATCGTGGATCACCTGATCGTAAGCGCGCTGCAGGAAGGTGGAGTAAATCGCCACGACCGGCTTGTAACCGCCAATCGCCATGCCGGCAGCAAAGGTCACGGCGTGCTGTTCAGCAATCGCCACGTCAAAATATTGCTGCGGATAGGCGCGCGAATAACTCACCATGCCAGAGCCTTCACGCATCGCCGGCGTGACCGCCATCATGCGCGGATCGTCAGCGGCGATCTCGCTCAGCCAGTCGCCAAAAATCTTCGAGTAGCTCGGCAGACCAGGCACGCTTTTTGGCAGCGCACCGCTGGCCGGGTCAAACTTCGGTACGGCATGCCAGGCGATAGGATCCTGCTCGGCAGGGGCATAGCCTTTGCCTTTTTTGGTCATGATATGCAGGAACTGCGGACCTTTAAGATCGCGCATATTCTTCAGCGTGCTGACCAGCGTCAGTACATCGTGCCCGTCAACCGGACCGATGTAGTTAAAGCCCAGCTCCTCGAACAGCGTGCCGGGCACCACCATGCCTTTCAGATGCTCTTCGGTGCGCTTCACCAGCTCTTTAATCGGCGGCAGACCGTCCAGCACGCGCTTGCTGCCTTCGCGCAGGCGCGAATAGGTTTTACCGGAGAGGATCTGCGCCAGGCGATTATTCAGCGCGCCAACGTTCTCCGAGATCGACATCTCATTGTCGTTGAGGATCACCAGCATATCGGGCTTGATATCGCCGGCATGGTTCATCGCCTCAAACGCCATTCCGGCGGTAATTGCGCCGTCGCCAATGATACAGGCGGTGCGGCGACCTTTACCTTCCCGCTCGGCGGCGACCGCCATGCCGAGACCGGCGCTGATGGAGGTGGAGGAGTGTCCGACGCTCAGGACGTCATATTCGCTCTCACCGCGCCACGGAAACGGGTGCAGGCCGTTTTTCTGCCGGATGGTGCCGATGCGATCGCGGCGTCCGGTCAGAATTTTATGCGGATAAGCCTGATGACCTACGTCCCAGACCAGATGGTCAAACGGGGTGTTGTAGACGTAATGCAATGCGACGGTCAGCTCGACAACGCCCAGACCCGACGCAAAGTGGCCGGATGAGCGGCTGACGCTATCCAGCAGATACTGACGCAGCTCGTCGCACAGGGCCGGAAGTTTCTCTTTCGGCAGTAAACGTAATTCCTGCACCGTGCCTGCTAACGCCAGTGTCGGGTATTTTGCAATATCAAAACTCATCAGAGACTCATTATGAAAGTTATTTATCGCGTTCAATTATGAAGCTTGCCAGCGCTTGTAATACGCTTGTGTCATAGCCCTGGCCGGCGAGGATCTCCAGCGCCCCCAAAGCTTCCTGATAGAGCGCCTGCGCTTTTGTACGCGCGCCCTCAAGCCCTAACAGGGCAGGGTAGGTACTTTTGCCCAGCGCCTGATCGGCGCCCTGGGTTTTGCCCAGCACGGCGGTATCGCCGGTGACATCCAGAATGTCATCCTGCACCTGAAACGCCAGGCCGATAGCATCAGCATAGGTGTCCAGCAGCGGCAGCGCCAGGCGAGCCGGCTCGCCTGCAGCCAGCGCACCCAGACGCACGGCAAGACGGATCAGTGCGCCGGTTTTATGGCGATGAATCTGCTCAAGCTGCGCCAGATCGATCTGTCTGCCTTCGGCCGCTAAATCCAGCGCCTGGCCGCCGCACATACCGGCAACGCCGCTGGCCTGCGCCAGTTCAGAGATCATTCTCACGCGCGTTGCCGCGCTGACGCCCGGCATCGGTTCATCAGCCAGAATAGAGAAGGCCAGCGTTTGCAGCGCATCGCCCGCCAGAATGGCCGTATCTTCACCATAACGAATATGACAGGTAGGCTGTCCGCGGCGCAGTGCGTCATCATCCATCGCCGGCAGATCGTCATGGATCAGCGAATAGGCGTGGATACACTCTGTGGCGGCGGCAGGCGCATCAAGGCTGGCTGCGTCGGCGTTAAGCATTTCACCAGTGGCATAGACCAGAAAAGGACGCAGACGCTTACCTCCTAATAGTGCCCCATAATGCATGGCATTCACCAGCGGGGAACTCTGAAAAGGCAGTGGATCTATTAAACGTGTCAGCGCCTGATTTACGCGCTCATGATAGGTTTGCTGTAGCTGGACAAAATCCATTAGTCGTTATCCGGCGTAAAAGGGGTAAGGTCGGCCGTTTTATCATCGCTCAGCAGGATCTGTACGCGCTGTTCAGCCTGCTGCAGCGTCTGCTGACCGCTGCGCGCCAGCTGCACACCGCGCTCAAACTCATTCAGCGCCTCTTCCAGCGGCAGCTCGCCGCTTTCCAGCCGGCTCACAATCTGCTCCAGCTGCTGCAGGGCGGTTTCAAAACTCACGGGCGCTTCGGCTTTTTTCGGCATAATCAGTGTCGACTCACAGTTTGGGACATCTTCATGCAATCGGTCATGGTAGCCGACGGGGAATAATAAGCAAAATGTTGAATGTGATTGCGGTAGCAGAAGCAGTCACGCAGTAAAGGTGGTATACTTTTGCGCCTCGGATGCGGACGCTCTCGCGATCCCCGCAATATTATGATCTTACCAGCTAAGTGCTGATGATTTTAGCACTTATTTGCCCAACGAAGCTGTGTCGCCATGAAGTTTATCATCAAGCTCTTCCCTGAAATCACCATCAAAAGTCAGTCGGTGCGGCTGCGCTTTATCAAAATTCTTACCGGCAATATCCGCAATACCCTGCGTTCTCTGAATGAGGATATCAAGGTGGTGCGTCACTGGGATCACATTGAAGTGCGCGCCAAAAACGAAGCGCTGCGTGAAACCATAGTGGATGAGCTGACGCGTATTCCTGGTATCCACCACGTGCTCGCCGTTGAAGATCGTGCTTACACCGATATGCACGATATCTTTGAGCAGACGCTGGCGCTGAACCGTGAGCGCCTGGAAAATAAAAGCTTCAGCGTGCGCGTGAAACGTCGCGGCACCCACAGCTTCAGTTCACAGGATGTGGAGCGCTATGTAGGCGGCGGCCTGAATCAGCATATCGCCAGCGCGCGCGTGCAGCTGAAGCAGCCGGATGAGACAGTTAATCTGGAGATTGAAGACGATCGTCTGCTGCTGATTACCGGTCGCTTTGAAGGGCTGGGCGGCTTTCCAATCGGCACGCAGGAAGATGTGATGTCGCTGATCTCCGGTGGCTTTGATTCCGGTGTCTCCAGTTACATGCTGATGCGACGCGGCTGCCGCGTGCACTACTGCTTCTTTAACCTTGGCGGCGCGGCACATGAGATTGGCGTGCGTCAGGTAGCACACTATCTGTGGAATCGTTTTGGCCGCTCACACCGCGTGCGCTTTGTCGCCATCAATTTTGAGCCGGTCGTCGGCGAGATTCTGGAAAACGTTGATGACGGGCAGATGGGCGTGGTGCTGAAGCGCATGATGGTTCGCGCTGCGTCAATGATTGCCGAGCGCTACGGTGTACAGGCGCTGGTGACCGGCGAAGCGCTGGGTCAGGTATCGAGCCAGACGCTGACCAACCTGCGCCTGATCGATAACGCATCCGATACGCTGATCCTGCGTCCGCTGATTTCACACGATAAAGAGCATATTATTAACGTGGCGCGGCAGATCGGTACGGAAGATTTCGCCCGCACCATGCCGGAATACTGCGGCGTTATCTCAAAGAGCCCGACGGTTAAAGCGGTGAAAGGCAAAATTGAAGCGGAAGAGCAGAATTTCAACTTCGATATTCTTCAGCGCGTGGTGCAGGAAGCGACTAATCTCGATATCCGCGAGATTGCTGAACAGACCGAAGAAGAAGTGGTGGAAGTAGAGACCGTGGACTCTTTTGGCACTAACGATGTGGTGCTCGATATCCGTGCCGCTGACGAGCAGGACGCTTCCCCGCTGGATCTCAGCGGCGTGGAAGTGAAGTCGCTGCCGTTCTATAAGCTCAGCACGCAGTTTGGCGATTTGGATCAGAACCGGACCTGGCTGCTCTATTGCGATCGTGGCGTGATGAGCAAACTGCAGGCGCTTTATCTGCACGAGCAGGGTTTTACAAACGTTAAAGTTTATCGCCCATAGCACGTCAGGGGCGCCACCGGGATTATCCGCCGGGATATCACCGGAATTTGTTGGGGCGCATTAATACGCCCCCTACGTCTGGCTTCGTAGGGGCGCCATTAATGGCGCCCTGGTTTATGTGCGGCATCCGATTCGGCCCAGGGGCGCATTAATGCACCCCCTACGGTGATACCGGAATTAATTTCGCGCAACGGAATTCGCAGAGGCGCACTTTATTCGCGCTCGTCGAACTCCTGATAATTATAAATGCCTGCCGCCAGCACCAGCTGTGAGGCGACTTCGCGTGCGGTCTCTTTATCCTGCAGCAGATCCACCAGCTTTAATGCAAAATCAAACGCTGTACCCGGTCCCTGGCTGGTGAGCAGATTGACGCGCGGATCCCATACCACGCGGCGCTCCATCCATTTCGCATCCGGAATTGTCTCTTTCAGGCCCGGAAAGCCGGTCATATTCCCGACCGGAAAAAGATCGTGCGGCACCAGTACCGTGCCTGGCGCTGCGCAAATAGCCGCCACAATTTTGCCTGTCAGATGAAACTGGCGCACCGTTTCCACCAGCAGCGGGCTGTCGCGGAACGTCTCCGCACCTTTCAGACCACCGGGCAGAACAACGGCGTCAAAATCGTTATCTGCCACTTCTGCCAGAGGGGCATCAGCCAGCAGGCGCACGCCGCGCGAGCATATAATTTCCCGTGTGCCGTCACTCTCTGCGCTGGCGGTGGTGACAGTGATGCCGCCGCGCACCAGCACGTCGATGGTGGTGACCGCTTCGGTCTCTTCACTGCCATGAGCGAGGCATACCAGTACGGATGGGCTGGCGTTCATATTGTGACTCCTTACGTTTTACCAGATCATAAAGGCGGCTATTCTCCGGCAGCGTAATGCCCTGACTGCGCGCGCGGCGCAGCAGATAGCCGGTAATATAATCAATTTCAGTTTGTCGCTGCGTACGGATATCCTGCAGCATAGAAGAGACATTGGCGGCAGTYGTGTCGATAACGTCATAAATAATGGCGCGTAGCGTCTCTGCATCCATATGCTGTCCTTCACGCGTCAGCAGCAGCGCCAGCTCGTCGCACAGCGTATCGATCTGCTCCGGCCAGGCGCGCAGCGCGCCGTTCAGGCACTCATGCTCTACCGTTAGCGGATTGATAACGCAGTTCACCGCCAGCTTGCGCCAACAGGCGGAGGCAATATCATCATGCCAGGCAACGTCAGGTAATGCCTGATGCAGCAGATCCGCGAGATGGCTCAACGGCGCGGCGTCACGGCTGACCGGTCCGATATGCGTGATGCCAGCCGCCACGTGGCGGATCACTGTCCCGTCATGCATCGCCGCATGGGTGGTGATGCCGCGCAGCAGCGGCTGCGTCAAATCGCGCAGCTCCTCCAGCGTTCCCATACCGTTATGCAGCAGCAAAACCGGCATGTCCGCGCGCAGCACGCTCTGAAGATTTTTAATCGCTGGCGAAACCTGTGGCGCTTTCAGGGTAACCAGCAACAGGTCGCTGCGCGCCAGAAACAGCGGATCGTTGGCGATAAAGGTGTGATTGCTCACTTCGCCCTGCAGATCGGTGACGTTAACGGAACAGTAGGGCTGCGGCACGCGCAGCCAGCCCTGTACGTCGTGACCCTGACGGGCCAGCGCAGTCAGCCAGACCTGCCCCAGCGCGCCGCAACCCAGCACGGTAATTTTCATTCTGCCTCCTGCTGGCGGGGTATTTTCACATCACATACTCAGTATAGCTTTGAGCTGCCGCGTGTTTTATTAGCGCAGCAAGACGCGTATTATGCATGTCACTTTAGTATCAGGAGAAGAAAAGATGCCATCTTTCGATATCGTTTCCGAAGTCGAGCTGCAGGAAGTCCGCAACGCGGTAGAAAATACCAACCGTGAACTCTCAACCCGCTTCGACTTTCGTAACGTCACCGCCAGCGTTGAGCTGAATGAGAAGAACGAGACGATTAAAATCACCACCGAGTCCGATTTTCAGGTGAAGCAGATTGTCGATATTCTGCGTGAAAAGCTACTGAAGCGCGGTATTGAAAACGCTGCGATTGAGGTGCCGGAAGAGATTGAACACAGCGGTAAAAGCTGGAGCGTAGAAGCCAAACTGAAAAAAGGCATTGAAAGCGACGTTGCCAAAAAGCTGGTGAAGCTGATCAAAGACAGCAAGCTTAAGGTGCAGACGCAGATTCAGGGCGACGAACTGCGCGTGACCGGCAAATCGCGCGACGATCTGCAGGGCGCCATGGCGCTGGTGCGCGGTGGCAACCTTGGCCAGCCGTTCCAGTTCAAAAACTTCCGCGATTAATCCTCTCTGGCGCACGCCGTACCGCGATAGATCGACAGCGCACCATGCCGGATAGATCGCTGTAAAAAAAAGCCCGACGCAATGGTCGGGCTTCAGATTCAGCAGCTGGCGAGCAGCGCCTCTATCTCAACGCGGCTCGTGACTTTGCTGTCGATTTTGATATACGCGCTTTTCTCTTCCGGCACGATAAATACGGATGCCACGCCAGGCTGAGCTTTCAGACGTTTTTCCAGATTCGGCACGGCCAGCACGGCGTCGCTCAGTACCAGCCGCAGGCTGCTGACGTAAGGCGGCTCCTGCATCGACATCGCAACAAACAGCCAGGCCGCAGCGATAATCGCTCCGATGAGAAATACCGTCTGCGCATCAATATGACCAAAAATCCAGCCGCCGAGGCTGCCGCCAATCGCCACTCCAAGAAACTGGCTGGTGGAGTAGATACCCATGGCGGTGCCCTTATAACCAGCCGGTGACTCTTTGCTGATCAGCGAGGGCAGAATGGCCTCCATTACGTTAAACGCGAGGAAAAAGAGCTGCACGCCAGCCACCAGCGTCCAGAAGTGGCCTTCTGCTCCCCAGAGAACGATTTCCGCAATGATAATCAGCGCCACGCAGCTGACAAAAACCCGCTTCATACGGCGCTTTACTTCGGCGTAGATAATGACCGGCACTACGGCGACAAAGGCAACCAGCATGGTCACCAGATAGATTTTCCAGTGCTCAGCTGCCGGGAGGCCTGCCAGTTCAAACTGGCCGGGCAGGGCGACAAAGCTCGACATCAGCAGCACGTGCAGACAGAGAATGCCGATATTAAGCTTCAGCAGTCCGGGATTGGCCAGCACGGCGCGAATGCTGCCTTTTACCATCCCGGACTCGCGGTTAAGCACGTGACCGCGCGCATTCGGCACGACCAGCAGCGTGATAACGATACCCAGCGTTGCCAGCAGCGCAATCATCCAGAACAGCGCATGCAGCCCCAGCGCGTGCGTGACAATGGGTCCGGCCACCATGGCAATCGCAAAGGTCACGCCAAAACTGATACCGATAAACGCCATCGCTTTAGTGCGGTTCTGCTCACGGGTGAGATCGGACAGCAGCGCCATTACGGCGGCGGCAATAGCGCCGGAGCCTTGTAAGGCGCGACCAAGAATAATGCCCCAGATTGAGGTTGTCGTGGCGGCGATCACGCTGCCAAGGACAAACAGCAGCAGGCCGCCGACAATCAGCGGCTTGCGTCCGATACGATCGGAAAGCAGCCCGAAGGGGATCTGAAAAATGGCCTGTGCCAGACCATAAATACCAATTGCCAGACCAATCAGGGTTTCGCTGGCACCCTGCAACGCCATGCCGTAAGTAGTAAGTACCGGCAGAACCATAAACATTCCGAGCATACGCAGGGAAAAAACGGTACCTAAACCCCATGTAGCGCGCAGCTCTACCGGCGTCATTTTATTGTCGTTCATTCCAACCTCTGTAAGTGTCTGCCTGTCATGCACCATGCTGCAGCAGCCAGTAACACCCTGTTGCTGCAAATCGATTTATTTCGGGCATTTAGCACCCATTTTAGGGAGCAGGGGAGGGCGGGTAAAACATTTGTTTTTAAGCAGTGGTAACAAAAAGAAAGGGCGCGAAAATCGCGCCCTTTCTCAGAGTGACGGTGCCCGCTTACCAGACGTAAGTGAGCAGGTCTTTGGATGCGGGAGCCATGAAGTCAACTGACATCATGACGCTCAGCGCGGTGATGGCGATGATAGAGAACACAAACAGTTTACGCGCCCAGACTTTATCGTTTGAGGTTTTGTAACCTGAGAGTGCCATACCCAGCCACCAGACGCTGACCGCCGCAGCCACGATCAGATATTTGTAGCCCGCATAACCACCCAGTGAGAGCATCAGCGTGGCAATCATAAACGCCAGAATGTAGAGCGTAATATGATTTTTCGCCACAGAGATGCCTTTCACCACCGGCAGAACCGGAATGTTGGCGGCCTGGTAATCTTTAAAGCGGAAGATGGCAATCGCGTAGGAGTGCGGCATCTGCCACAGGCTAAAGATAGCCAGTAAAATTAATGCGCCAGCATCAAACTCATTGGTGACTGCGCAGTAGCCAATTACCGGTGGCGCAGCACCGGAGAGGCTGCCGATCAGCGTTCCATAGACCGAATGACGCTTCATATAGAGGCTGTAAACGCCAACATAGACCACGAAGCCCATGACCGCCAGCCACATGGCCAGCGGGTTGGCGCCGAAATACAGCAACGCAAAGCCAGCAATACCCAACGCAGTGGCATAAACCAGGCTTACTTTCGCCGAGATCAGGCCTTTGACCAGAACCCGGTTCCGCGTTCTCTCCATTTTGATGTCGATATCGCGGTCAATCACATTGTTGAATACACAACCCGATGCGACCACCAGCGATACGCCAGCCAGCGCGGTGAGAAACAGGGGATAATCGATGCTGCCTTTAGAGGCCAGCAGAAATCCACCGATGACAGAAATTAAATTTCCGAAAATAATTCCTGGTTTTGTTACTTGCAGGTATTGCTTAATCATTACGCGTGACTCTTTAGTGGGCCATCATGTTGTAGTTGAGGTTCCACATAATCCACAGTGAACCGATCACAACAATCAGAATGATGATTGCTGAGAAGACAATGGCCACCATGTTCCAGCCACCCTCTGATTTGCTGTCCAGATGCAGGAAGTAGACCAGGTGCACCAGCACCTGAACCACTGCACACACCAGAACCACACCCAGGATGGTGCCGTGTGAGGCACTGCCATCCATTACCATCCAGAACGGGATCGCCGTCAGGATGATAGAGAGGATGAAGCCGATCATGTAAGACTTCACGCTACCGTGTGATGCACCATGTTCGTTTACAGAATGACTCATTACATGGCCCCCATCAGATAGACAACGGTGAATACGCAGATCCACACCACATCCAGGAAGTGCCAGAACAGGCTCAGGCACATGATACGGGTACGGTTGCTCTCAGTCAGACCACGTTTAGCGATCTGGAACATCAGAACCGCCATCCAGATCAGACCAGAGGTAACGTGCAGACCGTGCGTACCAACCAGAGTAAAGAAGCCAGAAAGGAAGCCACTACGGTTTGGACCGAAGCCTTCCGCAATCAGGTGATGGAATTCATAGATTTCCATCCCGATAAATCCGGCACCGAACAGGAAGGTCAGRGCCAGCCAGCCAATGACCGAACCTTTGTTCTGGTTGTTCATCGCAATCACTGCCATTCCATAAGTAATGGAGCTCAGCAGCAGCAGCGCGGTTTCAACCAGCACAAACGGCAGTTCGAAAATATCTTTACCTGCCGGGCCACCGGCAGTGTTGTTGACCATTACTGCATAGGTCGCAAACAGCGTTGCGAAGATAATGCAGTCACTCATCAGGTAGATCCAGAAGCCAAAGACTTTATTGGCTCCTGCATCGTGATGCCCATGCTCCGCATGGGCGTCGTGGTGGTGTTTTACGGTTTGAGTCGACATTATTTCAGACCTGCTTTGCTGATGTCATCAAAGTGCTTCTTCTCGATCTGCTCGATTTCAGCAACCGGAACGTAGTAATCCACGTCCTCATCGAAGCTCTTCACAATCCAGGTCACGATAGTGCCCAGGAAAGTGAGACCCGCCAGCCACCAGATATGCCAGATCATGGCGAAACCGAAGACTGTTACGAATGCAGCGATAACAATGGCCGCGCCGCTGTTTTTCGGCATATGAATTTCTTCATATTTTTCTGGCTGCTTGTACGCTTCGCCTTTCTCTTTCATTTCCCAGAACGCATCACGCTCGTGGATATGAGGGATAACAGCAAAGTTGTAGAACGGTGGTGGTGAAGAGGTTGCCCACTCCAGCGTACGACCGCCCCACGGGTCACCAGTCAGATCGCGGTTCTGATCGCGGTCACGTACCGATACCCAGAACTGAACCAGCTGGCACAGAATACCGCAGGCAATCAGCGCCGCACCGCCAGCTGCAACAACCAGCAGCGAGTGGAACTGTGGATCGATATCCTGGCTCAGACGACGGGTCATACCCATGAAGCCCAGTGCGTACAGCGGCATAAAGGCAACAAAGAAGCCGATGATCCAGAACCAGAAGGCGCGTTTACCCCAGGTTTCGTTCAGCGTGAAGCCAAATGCTTTCGGAAACCAGTAAGTCACACCGGCCATGCAACCGAAGACAACACCACCGATGATAACGTTATGGAAGTGTGCAATCAGGAACAGGCTGTTGTGCAGGACAAAGTCTGCGCCCGGTACGGCCAGCAGTACGCCGGTCATACCACCGACTGAGAAGGTCACCAGGAAGCCGATGGTCCACAGCATCGCTGAGTTAAACTCAATACGACCCTGATACATGGTGAACAGCCAGTTAAAGATTTTCACCCCGGTCGGAATCGCGATGATCATCGTCATGATACCGAAGAAGGCGTTAACGTTAGCGCCCGCACCCATGGTGAAGAAGTGGTGCAGCCAGACGATGAACGACAGTACGGTAATGGCGATGGTTGCCCACACCAGTGAGGTGTAACCAAACAGACGCTTTTTCGAGAACGTCGCGGTAACTTCAGAGAAGACACCAAAGACCGGCAGAACGAGGATGTACACTTCCGGGTGACCCCAGACCCAGATCAGGTTGACGTACATCATCATGTTACCGCCCATATCATTAGTAAAGAAATGGAAGCCGAGGTAACGATCAAGCGTCAACAGTGCCAGCGTCACGGTCAGAACCGGGAACGCAGCGATGATCAGGACGTTAGTGCAGAGTGATGCCCAGGTAAAGACCGGCATTTTGAACAGGTCCATGCCCGGCGCACGCATCTTCAGAATGGTCACGAAGAAGTTGATACCGGTCAGCGTGGTCCCGATCCCTGAGAGCTGGAGACTCCAGATCCAGTAGTCGACCCCGACGCCAGGACTATACTCCGCGCCAGAAAGCGGCGGATAAGCCAGCCAGCCAGTCTGTGCGAACTCGCCCACACCCAGAGAGATGTTCACCAGGATCACACCGACCGCGGTAAACCAGAAGCTCAGGTTGTTCAGGAACGGGAACGCAACGTCACGGGCACCGATTTGCAGCGGAACCGCGATGTTCATCAGACCTACAACGAATGGCATTGCCACGAAGAAGATCATAATCACGCCGTGAGCAGTGAAGATCTGATCGTAGTGGTGCGGAGGCAGAATGCCCGCCTCACCGGCAGAAGCCATAACCTGTTGGGTACGCATCATTACTGCATCGGCAAAGCCGCGCAGCAGCATGACGAATGCCATGATGATATACATGATACCCAGTTTTTTGTGGTCAACGGAGGTAAGCCATTCTGACCACAGATACTTCCACTTACCAAAATAGGTGAGGGCGGCAACCAGCGCCAGACCACCAATGATGATAGCGGCGACCGTAACCATGATAATAGGCTCATGGTACGGCACTGCATCCAGTGTTAATTTTCCGAACATCGTATTATTCCCCGGTTCCCGCAGCAGCGGCGTGATTCATGTCCATGCCTTCGTGTGACATGTCCATTTTCCCGTGGCTCATCTTGAACTTATCAATAATCTGCTTGAAGAGTTCAGGATTCGCAGTTGAGAAATATTCCACCGGATGATTCTCACTTGGCGAAGCCAGTTTCTCAAACTCATCCATGGTGGTCAGCGTGTTAGGTGCCGCTTTAACTTTGGCAACCCACTGCTGGAATTCCGCATCATCTTTAGTTGCAATGGCCTTGAACTTCATGCCAGAGAAACCGCGACCACTGAAGTTTGATGAGATACCGTCAAACGTTCCTGGCTCATTGGCGATCAGGTGCAGTTTGGTCTGCATGCCCGCCATGGCGTAGATCTGGCTGCCGAGCGTAGGAATGAAGAACGAGTTCATCACGGAGTTAGAGGTGATTTTGAAGTTAACTGGCGTATTTGCCGGGAAGGCAATCTGGTTAACGGTGGCAATACCCTGTTCCGGGTAAATGAACAGCCATTTCCAGTCCAGTGCAACCACATCGATCTCAACAGGCTTAACGTCAGAGACCAGCGGTTTAGCCGGCTCCAGCGCATGCGTTGATTTCCAGGTCAGCACGCCGAGGAAGATGATGATCAGGATCGGRATGGTCCAGACCACGGCTTMCACTTTGTTAGAGTGTGACCAGTTAGGGCTGTACTTCGCTTCGGTATTGGTCGCCCGATATTTCCAGGCAAACACAACAGCCATTAAGACTGCCGGAATAACGACAATCATCATCAAGCCAAAGGCTGTCAGAATCAGTGAACGTTGCTCCATTGCAATCTGTCCCTTGGGATTTAACAACGCACTATCGCAGCCGCTGAGTAATACAGCGCCTGCGATTAATGACAAAATCCCCAAACATTTATTGTATTTCATGAGTCTCATTTAACGACCTCAATGACAAGGGCTCTATTGTCGTTTAAGTGTGCGCGCATTTTACGGTAAGGTTTATGCAGTGTAAACCAGCTTAAGGATGTGTCAGAAGGGTGTTGACACCTTTTGCTAAGGGAGTCACAGATGTTACGCAGAGTGACAAATTATTAACCGCGACAAGCAGTTGGCGGCAATATAACAAAAAGCAATGACAGAAACCGCAGAAAAAACAGGGAAAGCATAAACCGTACTTTTAATGCTCACTTATTTAACAATTATGCATCATTTAAGCGATAATTTTCCCACAAACTGATTGCTCACCGGATTTAAATATCGCCCGATGTTGTTAAATTAATGTTTTTATTTCGCGATGAAAAAAATGCTATTTGCGCTAATTCGCAGGTGCTATTTTTAAACAAAATAAATAGCGCCTGCAAATAGTGTCTGGCTATCGCTCAGCGAGCCGGTGGGTTTTCCTCAGAGCCAGACAGTCGAGTACCACGCCCAGCATAACGGCCAGAACGGCAATGCCGATGCCCGCCTCAAACAGTGGCGTCAGCAGCGCAGTCAGCGATTCTGCGCCTGCAGCTGTTAGCGCCAGCGTCAGCAGCCAGCAGCCCAGTAACGTGCAGCCTGCGGTGAACAGGCGGACAATCCAGCGATAGCCCACAGGCCAGCTGGTACGCGGAATAAACGTGCCGCTCTGCTGCATCTGAAGAAGCGTGGTGCGGCTAAGCCACAGCAGCAGCAGTCCCGGTAGCGCAGCCACAACGGTAAACGCATAGAAAGCTGACCAGCCCCATAGCTCAACCAGCCAGCCGGCGGCCGGACCCACATAAACGCGGCCAACAGCAGCCAGCGCTGAGAGCAGAGCGAACTGGGTGGCAGAGAACGCTTTATTACACATGGTCATCAGCAGCGCCACAAAGGCTGCTGTTCCCATGCCACCACACAGATTTTCAATAAACACCGCGCTGGCCATGCTCCAGAGGTGGGGCGGGGTAACCGCCAGCAGCCAGTAAGCGGCGTTCGATACGGCCTGCAGAATGCCAAACAGCATCAGAGCGCGAAACAGGCTCAGACGCTGCATCAGCACGCCGCCATAGAGTGCGCCGATAATCGTCGCCAGCAGCCCCAGCGTTTTATTCACCAGGCCAACATCGCCCGCGCTGAAGCCGACGCCGCGGATAAGAAAGGTTGTTGTCAGCGACGCCGCGAAGGCATCTCCCAGCTTATAAAGGATGATCAGGGTGATAAGCAGCCAGGCATTGTTACGCTGAAAAAAATCCGCCAGAGGAAACGTAACGGCCTGGCGCAGCGTATGCGGCTCGCGTTTAGCCGCAGCGGGCTCGCGAGCCAGCAGCGTGGCAATCAGCCCCGGGATCATTAGCAGCGCCATCAGCCAGTAGGTTGCGCGCCAGCCCAGATAGCGATCGGCAAGCCAGAGTGCCAGCCCGCCGGAGATAAGCATCGCCAGGCGATAGCCCAGCACCGTAATCGCTGCGCCGCTGCCGCGCTCTTCCGGCGGCAGGATATCCGTTTTCCACGCATCAAAAACGATATCCTGAGAGGCGGAACAGAATGCGACCAGCACGGCGATGGCCGCCAGCAGCGTTAAATCCTGAGCCGGATGCATAAAACCGAGCGCGACAATGCCGGCAATCAGCGCCAGCTGAGTCAGCAGTAGCCAGCCCCGGCGACGTCCCAGAAACGGCGGCGTATAGCGGTCCATCACCGGCGACCAGAGAAACTTGAAAACGTAAGCCTGTCCTACCAGCGAAAAGAAGCCAATGGTTTTGAGGTCGACATTCTCTACGGTCATCCATGCCTGCAGCGTGCCTGCGGTCAGCGCCAGCGGCAAGCCGGAAGCAAAACCAAGCAGCAGCAGTACCGCCGCGTTACGTTGGGTAAATATTCGCAGATAGTGAGAGGTCATAGCCAGCCTGAGGTAGTGCCCGGCACAGACGGCCGGGCAGATGACAGCGGAGCGGTTAGCGTGCGTTCTGTTTAATGAAGTTGTTTACGCTGGTGTCCTGCGCCATATCGGCGATCACATCGCTCAGCGTCGCATTCACAGCGTTGGTGATCTTGTCGTTGGTGGCATTGAAAGCGCCTTCAATGCTGTAGGTCTGACGGTAGTTTTTCACCTGCTTGTTGCCATTTTTCGCCGTGGCAATAATAGAGATATCCGCTTTCGTGGTGATGCTGTAGCGCACGTTACCCTGCGTGACGTCAGCGTAGAGGCCATTCACCACAATCTGCAGATCCACTGCGCCGTTCGGGCCAATCATATATCCGCGGGAGGTCATCTGCTTCTCCAGCACTTCCTGCAGCAGAAAACGCAGGTCGCGTGATGGCGTCAGCGTAACCAGCTGTCCATCGCGGTTAACCTTTGCCAGCGCCTGATCGCTGCGCTGATCGGCACCGTTTACGCTGACGGTAACGCCCATCAGGCTCGGATCCTGTTGTGGCAGCTGGATCTTTGGCTGAATGTTCAGGGTTGTACTGTTGCTGGCACAGCCGGCTAAAACAAAAGCAGCCAGCAGAGGGAATAACAGTTTTTTCAACATACTCATTCTCATTAGCGTTAGGTTGGGAGATAAATCCGGCGTCATCATAGCATTGCAGCGAGGTGAAAAAAGCCCCAGCCACCGGGAAATTGATTGTAAAGGCTTTTTTCAGCCCGGAGGAAAACCCGCAGGTTGACCCGCCCGGATTGCCGGTTATGATGCGCTGCAGAGCGGG
>PEFU01000003.1:586372-590316 GCA_002939445.1 Pantoea sp. BRM17
CGGTTATGATGCGCTGCAGAGCGGGAATATTTTCTGATTTTTACCGGGCAGTAATGCAAAACCTACTAATATTTAAACAGATGGGGCACAGCGCTCGCCGGAGAGGGTGTAAACAATGATTCGCGAACAAATAGAAGAAAAGCTGCGCAACGCTTTCACACCTGCACACCTCGAAGTGCATGATGAAAGCTATCGTCATAACGTGCCTGCCGGTTCTGAAAGTCACTTTAAAGTGGTGATTGTCAGCGATCACTTTACCGGCCAGCGCTTTTTACAGCGGCATCGCGCCATCTATGGCGAACTGTCTGCGGAACTGGCAGGCAGCGTACACGCGCTGGCGCTGCATACCTACACGCAAAAAGAGTGGCACGGGCTGCAGGATACTGTCCTGGCTTCGCCTAACTGCCGGGGTGCCGGTACGCTTGCCTGATGCTGGCATCTTCAACCTTTCCTGAAACGGCCTGCGGGCCGTTTTTTCGTTTCTCAGACGCTAAACGCGATCTGCGGCGCAAAAAAGCAGCAAAGTCGTTAAAAAGTGGTGAGTTTGCAGCCTCGACTCATTCCGGCGATGCCGCTATAATGCGGCGTCTATTTTTCCGGAATGTCTTCGGGACGCTTCTGGTGACAGGGATGTGGTTCTGCCCGCAGAGGCCGTCCCGGTTATTGGATACGGCGCATTAATTGTGTGGTGTCTGAAGTTGACCGAGCACGTGATTTTTTGAGGTAACAAAATGACAGTTTCAGTAGAAACCACCCAGGGTCTGGGCCGCCGCATTTCGATTACTATTCCAGCTGACAGCATTGACGCTGCAGTTAAGAAAGAACTGATTGAAGTGGCTAAGAAAGTCCGTATCGATGGTTTCCGTAAAGGTAAAGTGCCATCGCATATCATCAATCAGCGCTACGGCGCCTCTGTTCGCCAGGATGTGCTGGGCGAGCTGATGACGCGTAACTTTGTTGACGCCATCATCAAAGAGAAAATCAATCCAGCAGGCGCGCCTGACTACGTGCCGGGTGAGTATAAAGAAGGCGAAGACTTTACCTATGCGGTTGAGTTTGAAGTCTACCCGGAAGTGGAATTACAGGGTCTGGACGCAATCGAAGTTGAAAAACCGGTTGTTGAAGTGACCGATGCAGACGTTGACGCGATGCTGGATACCCTGCAGAAGCAGCAGGCTACCTGGAAAGAGACTGACGCAGCGGCTACCGCTGAAGATCGCGCTACCATCGATTTCAACGGTTCTGTTGATGGCGAAGAGTTTGAAGGCGGTAAAGCGTCTGACTTCGTACTGGCGATGGGTCAGGGTCGTATGATCCCTGGTTTTGAAGAAGGCATCACCGGTAAGAAAGCGGGTGACACCTTTACTATCGACGTTAAATTCCCGGACGATTACCACGCAGAAAACMTGAAAGGGAAAGATGCGAAGTTTGATATCGTTCTGAAGAAAGTTGAAACCCGTGAACTGCCAGAGCTGACCGCTGATTTCATCAAACGTTTCGGCGTAGAAGATGGTTCAGTTGATGGCCTGCGTGCAGAAGTGCGTAAAAACATGGAGCGCGAGCTCAAAGGCGCTATCCGTAACCGCGTGAAGTCTCAGGTTCTGGATGGTCTGGTTGAAGCGAACAACATCGACGTGCCAGCCGCTCTGATTGATGGCGAAATCGACGTGCTGCGTCGTCAGGCTGCTCAGCGCTTTGGTGGCAATGAGAAGCAGGCGCTGGAACTGCCACGTGAGCTGTTCGAAGAGCAGGCAAAACGTCGCGTTGTTGTAGGTCTGCTGCTGGGCGAAGTGATCCGCATCAACGAGCTGAAAGCGGATGAAGATCGCGTTAAGACGCTGATTGAAGAGATGGCTTCTGCGTATGAAGATCCGCAGGAAGTTATCGAGTTCTACAGCAAGAACAGCGAGCTGATGAACAACATGCGCAACGTTGCGCTGGAAGAGCAGGCGGTCGAGGCTCTGCTGGCGAAAGCCAAGGTTACCGACAAAGCGACCTCTTTCCAGGAGCTGATGAACCAGACCTCTGCGGCCTGATTAATCACTTAACGGAATGTGCTCAGCCCGCGACCTCCTGTCGCGGGCTTTTTTATATTTATGATAAAAACCCCCTTCCTGCACCGCTATTTGACTAATTAAGCGGCAAATTATCCGTTATGCTCTTTTTCCAGGTTAGCGAATAGAGAAAAGGTTGTTATGCTTGAAACAACCGGGCAGCATCCCCAGATAGAGGAAGAATGCGAGAGAACCGTGAGGCTGGCTGATTAACCGTCCTGAAATGTCGGAACGAGGCGGCTGTGCATAGTTTTCGCAGCGCGTCTCACGTAGAATCGGTACAGAATGTTGCCAATGAAATTTATCAGGAGACGGTAATGTCATACAGTGGCGATCRTGAATTTACTGCACCAACTAATGCGCTGGTGCCAATGGTGGTCGAACAAACCTCGCGCGGCGAGCGTTCTTACGACATCTATTCCCGCCTGCTTAAAGAGCGCGTTATCTTTCTGACCGGTCAGGTTGAAGATCACATGGCGAACCTGATTGTGGCGCAGATGCTGTTTCTGGAAGCAGAGAATCCGGAAAAAGATATCTATCTCTACATCAATTCACCGGGTGGCGTGATTACGGCTGGTATGTCGATCTACGACACCATGAAATTCATTAAGCCGGACGTCAGCACCATCTGTATGGGCCAGGCGTGCTCAATGGGCGCGTTTTTGCTGACGGCAGGAACCAAAGGTAAACGTTTCTGCCTGCCTAACTCCCGCGTGATGATTCACCAGCCGCTGGGCGGCTATCAGGGACAGGCAACGGATATTGAAATTCACGCGCGTGAAATTCTGAAAGTAAAACAGCGCATGAATGAGCTGATGGCTGAGCATACCGGCAAATCGCTGGAGCAGATTGAGCGCGATACCGAACGCGATCGTTTCCTCTCTGCCAGCGAAGCGGTAGAGTATGGCCTGGTTGACTCTATACTGACACACCGTCAATAAGACGCACCTGCCTGGCCCTTACGCTATAGTTAACGGGGGGCAGGCAGATGAGTTGCATGCATACCGGCCGTTGTTGTACGGCCAGTGCCGTACACCAGAGTAGGTCTGAGAACGAAAAGAGGTTAGCTGATGACAGATAAGCGCAAAGACGGTTCAGGTAAGTTGCTGTACTGCTCTTTCTGCGGCAAAAGCCAGCATGAAGTCCGTAAGCTGATTGCCGGGCCGTCAGTCTATATTTGCGACGAATGTGTCGATTTATGTAATGACATCATTCGTGAAGAGATCAAAGAGGTTGCGCCCCATCGCGAGCGTAGCGCTCTGCCAACGCCACATGAAATTCGTCACCATCTCGATGACTATGTTATTGGTCAGGAAAAGGCGAAAAAAGTGCTGGCGGTTGCCGTTTACAACCACTACAAACGTCTGCGCAATGGCGATACCAGCAACGGTATTGAGCTGGGCAAAAGTAACATCCTGCTGATCGGCCCAACCGGTAGCGGTAAGACACTGCTGGCAGAGACGCTGGCGCGCCTGCTGGATGTGCCTTTTACCATGGCGGACGCCACTACGCTGACCGAAGCGGGCTACGTGGGCGAAGATGTAGAAAACATCATCCAGAAGCTGCTGCAGAAGTGCGACTATGATGTGCAGAAGGCGCAGCGCGGTATCGTCTACATCGATGAGATCGATAAAATCTCCCGTAAGTCTGATAACCCTTCTATTACGCGTGATGTGTCAGGCGAAGGCGTACAGCAGGCCCTGCTGAAGCTGATCGAAGGCACCGTTGCCGCTGTCCCGCCTCAGGGTGGCCGCAAACATCCGCAGCAGGAGTTCCTGCAGGTTGATACATCGAAAATCCTGTTTATCTGCGGCGGCGCATTTGCCGGCCTTGATAAGGTGATTTCGCAGCGTGTAGAAACCGGATCGGGTATCGGCTTTGGCGCGACAG
>PEFU01000003.1:590416-668161 GCA_002939445.1 Pantoea sp. BRM17
TCGCGATGATTTTCACTCAGGGTAGCCATACTCTCGTCATACAGGTTTTCACATAAGAATTTAAGCTGGGCAATATCATGCCGTTTCGGTGAGTATTCGTCCATCTTTTTCCCTCCATAGCGAGCACAGGAGCCGCAACGCTGCGAGATTTAAAAGAGCTACCAGGGAGCGATCACGAATAAAAATAATTCAGCGACCTGCCAGCGCTGAAGATCCTTTGCATTGATACTGTAACTGCTAAAAAGCATAAAGGTATCATCAAGATATTCATCGATTTGAGAAATCAGCGACTCGTCTTCGGTATGCTTAATTTTGTAATTCATTGTGAAAGAGGCGATATGCTCAATAAAATCGTTGAGCTGTAAATTAGCAGAGGAGGCAGGGTCGTTAACCCAGTACTTATTTTTTTCGATGACCCGTTCAAGGGTATCAATTGAACGACAACGACGCAGACGCATCAAATAGTCGGTCTTGGTCAGGGTTTGATTGCTCATGAAAAAAATCTTCTCACTCTGATGCTAAAAGGAATGGCTCGGTTGCTGAAGATAAGCACACTCTTCGGCGAAAATATTAAATAAGCGTTTAGCGGATCGTAGCCGCGCCTCTCCAGGATTTTACGGCACTCCCTTGCCTTATTCCGCTTCAGTCACTCAACAGCACTGCACGCTTTATCAGCGAACATATTTCCACACAGAGCCTGGCACTTTATCGTAAAGCTTGTTCATGGTCAGTTCAGCAAGGCGATGATCTGCTGCTGAATAGAATACTGCCAGTTCGCTATCCGGTAATTCACTCACCCTTGCAATTGCACAGGCGTTCGCTGATAATGCCCCCGCTCTCCGAAAAGAGAGCACTCAATGGAGGCCCTGTTGGTTCTCCCGCAACGCTAACTTGTGAACTCGGTCAGGTCCGGAAGGAAGCAGCCGCAGCAGGCGACGCGTGTGCCGGGATGTAGCTGGCAGGGCCTCCACCCATTTCGGGCCAGCAAACGCAGCGCGCGGTGAACCGGCGAGTAAGGCGATATCACCGTAGGTGGTTACCTGACCGCGCGGTATTGCGGCCACAATGTGCCACACGCGTGCGGCAAAATTCAGAGAATCATTCATTATCGGGAGTAAGAAACAGAGGGAAACCAGAAGCAGGGTAGCTGACAGAGTACGCCTGTTCAAGAAAACAACGGTTGTCTGGGATTAAATTTCCCAGCGATAGCGTGCCATATCAATCCCGCCTTCCTCACTGACAACGACGCCTTCAGCCTCCAGCGCATCGCGCTGACGCAGCAGATCGTCACCCTGCAGGGAAATCTGTCCGTAACGGTTAACAACGCGATGCCAGGGCAGCGTGCTTTCCGGCGGCAGGCGACGCAGTACACCGCCGACCTGACGATAAAGCCAGTGATCAATCAGGGCGGCACCAAAGCTGAACTGCTGCTGGTGCCGGTTGCCAATCGCGCAATGCCGACGCAGCCGGGTGCCGCTACCACGGTTCCGTCGACGTCGCCTACTCAGGTAACGCCATCGGCTTCAGTACCGGCGCCGACCAGCCTGTAATCTGCAGCATCAGCAGGCCCGTTGCGGGCCTGCCCCGTTACGCTGGCAGATGCGTCGCTGGCGGACGCGCCTTCTAAAGTGCTGGCACAGCGTGCCGTGCGTACCGAAGGCAAACAGTCACCGTTCCAGTTTATTCTGCCCTTTAATCCGGCAGACATTAAGCCAGACGCGCGCATTCTGCTGAGCGCAGCCATCACTATGGATGGCAAACTGGCGTTTGTTACGGACACGTCGATGAAACTTTGGCAGG
The DNA here is from genome assembly GCA_002939445.1 of Pantoea sp. BRM17. GTDB lineage: Bacteria > Pseudomonadota > Gammaproteobacteria > Enterobacterales > Enterobacteriaceae > Pantoea. Next base: position 592,217 of record PEFU01000003.1, read on the forward strand.
TTATTAGCGGTATGACACTGGCGGCGGCGATTACAGGGTGTGCTGACCACAGCAAACCGGTTCCGACGCCTACGCTTGGCTCGGCGGTTGCCAGCCAGCAGTCGGCTATCAAGCAGCCTAACGTAAGCGGTTCTGTTTATATCCGCCAGCGCATCGCGCTGCCGCRGGATGCAGTACTGACATGTCCTCATCAGCAGATATGGCGCAAGTGTGAAAGATCCGACCAGTTTGCGCAACGGATTTGCGCTGATTTCTGATGACGGGCGACGCGCCAGGCGCAATGCGGATTTCTGTGCCAGAATTAAGAGCAATCGGCGGTTGAAATGCCAGCTAAAAAATTAACCGCCGACAATCATAGTGTTCATAAGGAGACGACAACAGAAAATAGCTATGAAATGAATGAATAATGCGATCTTCCGGCACCGTCTGTTTAGCAGCATAGAGCGCCTGGCCCACCACCTGACCGCCAAACACCTGACGCAGACCGAGATCTTCACTCTGCCCGCGGAACAGGCCTTCTTCCAGTTTTTCCAGATTTAATAGCGTAAGCAGGTTAGTCAGCGCCTGGCTCATAACGGGCAGTTCATCCGGACCCGGTACCGGGGGCATGCTGTTCTGATGCTCAAACCCGGTTTCAGGCGCCTGAAATGAGGCGGTCATATAGAAAATAGGCTGACCATTCTGGACTGCGCTGACGCGGCGCGCGCTGAAGCTTTTACCGTCGCGCAGCGTTTCAACATCGTAAATAATCGCTTTATGGCTGTCGCCGGGACTATATTGATGGATGCGACGATCGGCAGGCATCTGGCCATTGGCGCGCACCCAGACCTGGCGCACCGGCTCAGCCACGTGGCCCTTAAGCGGGTTGTGGATCTGAACCGGGCGGATATCCAGCGGTCGCTCAGCGAGAAACTTCTCTTTGAGCTTCAGCGGCAGATGCGCGGCGAGTTTTTGCGCCAGATCGCGTTCAGGGCCGCGTACAAAGCCGCGTGCGCCAGAGGCAGACGTGCTCACCACGCTGTAAAGCAGCCATTCTGAGAGATCGAACGGGCGGTGAAACCACATCGAGTGATCGATCGTGGCCACCTGCATATCCGCTTCCAGGAACCCTTTGCCGTGCGGCTGCAGCGCCACCGGCAAAAAGTTAAGGTCGGAGGCGTAGCCCAGCAGTGTCGGCCTGCGCGTACCGGAAGAGCAGGAGCGTGAAGGTCTGGATGTAAACAGCCACGGCGAAAACGCATATAACCAGTAAGCTAAAAATGAAGAAAAGGGGCGACCAGGTCGCCCCTTTTTTTATGCGTCGCGCTGACGCATAACACCTTCCTGTACCGTGGTCGCCACCAGCGTACCCTCCTGCGTATAGAACTAGTTTGGCGTGCACGGCGTGTGCGGCATCCTCGGCTGCATCCTGACCGGCGTCTTCGCCTCCAGKTCACTGGGTGGCGTTGGCTATGCGGAAGGCGTCACTATGGGGCATCAGGTCTGGGTCCAGATATTCAGCTGTATCGTTACCGTAGTCTGGTCCGGCGTGGTGGCCTTTATCGGCTTCAAGCTGGCGGATGTGAATGAGTGGGCGCTGCGCGGTAAGCCTTCGCTGCTGGGTGCCTGCTCCGGCTTTATCGCCGGCCTGGTCGCCATTACGCCAGCCTGTGGCTACGTGGGCGTTGGCGGCGCACTGATCATCGGTCTGGCGGGCGGACTCGCGGGCATCTGGGGCGTTACGACGCTGAAAAGATGGCTGCGCGTCGATGATCCCTGCGATGCCGGAAAGCGTGCCGGTTTTGGCAAAGAGGCGTTTAAACCGCATAACCTGCCGATGGTGTTTCTCGGTACGGCCATTCTCTACGTCGGCTGGTTTGGCTTTAACGCCGGTTCAGCGTCATCGGCGAACGAAATTGCTGCGCTGGCGTTTGTGAACACCGTTGTCGCTACCGCCGGTGCGGTGCTCTCCTGGGTCTTTGAGGGCGCGCTGGCTGAGCGTATTCGCTTCTCAGCGGTGCTGATTTTCGTCGGCGTCTGGCTGACGCTCTCCTATCTGCCGATTGCGCATATGGTGTGGGGCGGCGGTTATCTGGCACAGGATGGCGCGCTGGACTTTGCCGGCGGCACCGTGGTGCATATCAACGCCGCTGTCGCGGGGCTGGTGGGCGCGTATCTGGAAACCTTTGCCCTGGTCTGCGTATTGTGGGTTGTGTATGGCTACTCGTTAGCCTTTAGCGAAGGCAACGCCTTTTTCGGCAACTTCCAGTGGGTGACGCTGAAAAACATCGAGCTGAAAGCCGTCATGGGCAGCTTTTATCAATATATTCACGTCGCGTTCCAGGCGTCGTTTGCCTGTATTACCGTCGGATTGATCGAACTGGGCCTTGCCAGCCRGGCGCTGTTACCCACTCTGACGCTGGCTGCTGCCCCTGCGGTCGCAGATAAAGCGGACAACGCCTTTATGATGATTTGTACCGCGCTGGTACTTTTTATGACAATTCCCGGCATCGCGCTGTTTTATGGCGGCCTGATCCGCGGTAAAAATGTCTTGTCCATGCTCACACAGGTTGCCGTTTGCAGATGACCAGCTGGATGAAGTGGTTGATGTCATCAGTAAAGCGGCCTACACCGGCAAAATTGGCGACGGCAAAATCTTCGTTGCTGAGCTGCAGCGGGTGATCCGTATCCGTACCGGTGAAACTGACGAAGCGGCGCTCTGATCCGGGTTCTGACTTGAGATGGGATGAAAAAAATGAAAAAAATGATGATGATGACGTATGAAGCTGGTTACCGTGGTAATCAAACCATTCAAGCTGGAGGATGTCCGTGAGGCACTATCCTCCATTGGCATTCAGGGGCTGACGGTATCTGAAGTTAAAGGGTTCGGCCGTCAGAAAGGACATGCCGAACTCTATCGCGGGGCCGAGTACAGCGTTAACTTCCTGCCAAAAGTAAAAATCGATATCGCGCTTCTTTTCTCGCTTCTGCACCTCTTTGACGCCCTGAGCACCAAAYAGGTGCAGACCCCCGTACCGTTCTTTCTCTCCGGCAATGCCGCCCCGCGCTGAGCCTGTACCGCCGCCGCGTTAAACCGCGTTTTGCACTTCTGGCACACCCTTTGCTTTAACCACTGCGTATACATCGCGCAGTTGTGTTTAATCCGGAGGCGCACCGGCTCTCGACAATTATGGAGGCGGAACAAATCCTGGTGTTACATCGCGGCCATATTGCCGAGCGCGGTACGCATACAGAGCTACTGGCGCAGCAGGGGCGCTACTGGCAGATGTATCAGCTGCAGCAGGCTGGCGAGCAGCTGGCGGCCGGCGCATCCGCCTGAGTTGCACCTTTTTTGTTCATGCTGACCCGCCATACGCGACTGGGAGAGCAGGGCAATACGCTTTCGGTCGGGCAGAAACAGCTGCTGGCGCTGGCTCGCGTGCTGGTCGCGCCGCCGCAGATCCTGATCCTCGATGAAGCTACCGCGAACATCGATTCCGGCACCGAGCAGGCGATTCAGCAGGCGCTGCGCACTTTGCGCCAGCACAGCACGCTGGTGGTCATTGAGGACGGGCGTCCGGTCTCTTCGCTCTCGCACGATGCGCTGCGCACCGGCATTGCCATGGTGCAGCAGGATCCGGTGGTGCTGGCCGATACGCTGCTGGCTAACGTACAGCTGGGGCGGGCGATCCCTGAAGAGCGGGTGTGGCAGGCGCTGGAGAGCGTGCAGCTCGCTACGCTGGCCCGCGCGCTACCGGACGGTAATCCGCTGCGTTCCGGAGAAATTGCGCTGCACGACGTCAGTTTCGCCTATCGCGACGATCGCGACGTGCTGAGCAATATCTCCTTTACCGTGCCGTCACGGGGCTTCGTTGCGCTGGTCGGGCATACCGGCAGCGGCAAGAGCACGCTGGCAAACCTGCTGATGGGTTACTATCCGGTAAAGCACGGATCGATTGTGCGACTGCTATTCAGTTTTGCTTCACCCGGCGCATTTGAAGTCGGCGTGCTTTATGCCTTTATCACCTACCTGGGCCGGCTGAATGAGCCGCTGATCGAACTGACGACGCAGCAGTCGATGCTGCAGCAGGCGGTGGTATCGGGTGAGCGCATCTTTGAACTGGTTGATGCGCATCAGCAGGGGTATGGCAGCGAAAGTGATATCAACAACGGCTTTAACGAAGTGATCAACGGCATGAGCGTGATCCAGCAGTTCCGGCAGCAGGCGCGTTTTGGGGCCCGCATGAGCGAAGCGAGTCGCGCCCATTATATGGCGCGCATGCAGACGCTGCGGCTGGACGGATTTCTGCTGCGTCCGCTGCTTAGCCTCTTTTCTGCACTGATTTTGTGCGGCCTGTTAGATCTCTATGTCACCGTAGTCGCCACCGTGCTGCGCAGCGCCGCGCTGATTGGCGCGATGCTAGTCGCCATGTTTTCGCTCGACTGGCGTATGGCGCTGGTGGCGCTGGTTATTTTCCCGCTGGTGCTGACCGTGATGCTGATTTATCAGCGTTACAGTACCCCGATTGCCCGCCGGGTTCGCAGTTATCTGGCGGTTTTTATTCTGCTGCAGCTCATGGCGGCGGCGCTGCACTATTTTCAGGCGCTGCTGTTTAACCGTGCGGCAATCGGAGTGGTGCAGCAGCTGCGCGTTGATGTCATGAACGCGGCGCTGCGCCAGCCGCTGAGCGCGTTCGYCACCCAGCCGGTGGGGCAGATTATTTCGCGRGTCACCAATGACACCGAGGTTATTACGCAGCGGCTGTGGCCGACGCTGAAACGGCTGCTGGCATACGGAAAACCCTGGCGCCGCTCGCTGTGGCTGGCAACCGGTATGCTCTGGCTGGCGGCGGCGGCCGAGGTGACCGGCCCGGTGCTGGTCAGCTATTTTATCGATCGCCTGATCGCCAGACATCAGATGCCGTGGGGCATCGTGGCGGGATTACTGGTGAGCTCTCGGCATTAACGGAAGCGAGTGAAATTCTGGTGCTGCAGCAGGGGCGCGTTGCGCAGCGAGGCGATCATGACCAGCTGGCGGCGCAGCCGGGCTGGTACCGCGATATGTACCGCTATCAGCAGCTGGAAGCGGCGCTGGATGATGAGAGTGAAAACAAAGATGAAACCGCAACAGGAGCGCAGCATGGCTAAGTAGAGGTCGGAGAGCGTGGGGTCATGCTTTCGGGCGGACAGAAGCAGCGTATCGCGATTGCCCGTGCGCTGCTGCTGGAGGCGGAGATCCTGATTCTGGATGATGCGCTCTCTGCGGTAGATGGACGTACTGAACATGACATCCTGCATAACCTGCGCATCTGGGGAGAGAACCGTACGCTGATTATCAGCGCGCACCGTCCGCTGGCGCAGCTGCAGCTGGACAGCTGGCGCAGCCGCCTGGCGGTAGTGAGCCAGACGCCGTTTCTGTTTTCTGACAGCGTGGCAAACAATCTGGCGCTGGGTCGTCCCGACGCCACGCAGCAGCAGATTGAGCAGGCGGCAAGAATGGCCTGCGTGCATGAGGATATTCTGCGCCTGCCGCAGGGCTATGAGACCGCTGTGCTGCAGCTCGCCATTGACGCCTTTCACTACCCGGGGACAGAAAATGCCGTACTGCAGGATATCCATGCGAAGCTGCAGCCAGGGCAGATGCTGGGATTATGTGGCCCGACCGGCTGCGGTAAAAGCACGCTGCTCAGCCTCATCCAGCGCCACTTCGATATCGATCGGGGAGAGATCCGCTACGGCGATCTCGTATGGCACGGTATCCTGACGCTGGGTCAGCTCACCAGCTTTGTGATGTATCTGGGGCTGATGATCTGGCRGATGCTGGCGCTGGCGTGGATGATCYACATCGTGGAGCGCGGCAGTGCGGCCTGGAGCCGTATTCGCGCGCTGCTGGCTGAAGCGCCGGCAGTGGCTGACGGCACCCTGACGTTACCGCCTGAGCCCCAGGAGAGCCTGACCAGCATCCGTATGATCAAAGCATTTGGACTGGAAGATCACCAGTCGCAGCAGTTTGCTGACATCGCCAGCGATACCGGGCGTAAAAATCTGCATGTTGCGCGGGTGGATGCGCGATTTGATCCCATTATTTACGTCGCCGTTGGCTTCTCCAACCTGCTGGCGATCGCAGGCGGCGGCTGGATCGTGCTGACGCTGGTGGACTCCCTGGTCATGGGGCTGGTAGTGCTGGCGGTCATGAGTACGCAGATAAGCTGGCAGCTGACGCTGCTGGCGCTGATCCCGATGCCCTTTATGGCGCTGGCGATCCAGCGGGATGGTTCCCGGCTGCATCAGCGTTTTAAAGTTGCGCAGGCGGCGTTCTCCAGCCTTAACGATCAGACTATCGTTTATCTGCTGCGCTATGTCTGGCGCGTGCTGCTGTTTGGCGCCTCGTATCAGCTGGCGGTAGAGCTGCGCGAGGACTTTTATCGTCAGCTAAGCCGGCAGCATCCTGCGTTCTATCTGCGCCATCGCACCGGCGATCTCATCGCGCGCGCAACGAATGATGTCGACCGCGTTGTGTTTGCAGCGGGAGAGGGATTATTCAGCCAGCTTAGTTGGTATTTCCTGCGTGAGTGGCGCCGCTATGCCGGTGCTGTCTGCCTGCTTATTATCATCGCTTTACTGCAGCTGATCCCGCCGCATCTGGTCGGCGTAATTGTCGATGGCGTCACGCAGCAGCGGCTCTCTGCCGGGCAGATTATGATGTGGATCGGCGTTATGTTGCTGACCGCCGTTGTATGGCCGGTGAGTATGACTATCTGCTGCGAATACAGGTTGCGGATATGAAGAGCTACGACGCGTTTTATAAGCGGCTGGTGAATGGCGTGCCGGGCCTGATAGATGTCACCTCCAGCTTTGCGATGGAAGAGATTAAATATTCAACCGCGCTGCCCGTTGTGCCCTGAAGCGTAAATAAAGAGAGAGATTGTGCGGCCACGCCCTGCTGGAAGCGCCTGAAAAAACTTGAAGATGACGGTATCATCCGGGCGCGCGTAGCGCTGCTGGATGGTGAAAAACTCGGTCTGTCACTGACCGCGTTTATGCTGATCAAAACGCAGCAGCACAGCAGCGAATGGTTCAGACAGTTTGTCGCCGTGGTTGAGCCAATGCCGGAAGTCATGGCGTTCTACTCCGGTTTTCATTGCCGCCAGTGTACGGCACGGGCAGGAAAAAGAGGTTGCTAAAACCAGGGTATAATCGGCTTTTCAGAGAAAAATATTCTCCGGTGAGGCGTGATGATAGATAAAGTTGACCGTAAGCTGCTCGCCCTTTTGCAGAAGGATTGCACGCTATCGCTGCAGGCGCTGGCAGAGGCGGTCAATCTGACCACATACAGAAACAGCGAACGCGCAAGGCGATGTTTCAGGCTGCCGCTGGGGTGCGTGCTCTCATCTTTGAGATAGAAAAAGATGCCCGGGAAATCGTCCAGCGTAAAGCGGATCAGGTGTGTGTCAGCCGAGCGCTGGATATCAGCGTTGATCTCATTAATGGCGTGGCGGAWCCAGGGGGTTTGCATGGCGATTCTCGGGCACGGATCAGCCACAAAATGGCACTCTCCGCCATAAAAACGGATCATCTCAATTTTGCGCTTTGCGGTACTGACCGGCATAACCGCGATAAACGGCAGGCCGAGCAGCCGGGCAAAGTAGGCTTCCGATACGGCAGTACTGCCGGATGACGCTTCAATAATCGGGGTTTTTTCACCGATCCAGCCATTAGCCAGTATGGCGGAAGTGCCGCCGGTGCCGGCGCTCATGATCAGCGTATGCGGCACCGGAAACGGCTCATGCGCCATCTGCCGGAAAATACTTTCAGCAATATTATTATTGCCGCGCCAGTCCGTCGCGCGCTCGGCATAGGTAAACTGATCCATAAAGTGGCCGTTGAGTTCACGCGCCAGCCGCTCAGACTCCGCGTAGAGCCCTTTGATCATCTCATCAATCACGTCGGGCAGAAAAGAGGGTTCGACGCGCGGGCGGCCGATTCCTTCAATCAGGCTGCCGCGTGCATTGCGCAAACTGCTGTCCCGGCTGTGCCAGTAGTCAAAAAATACCGAATGCTGCGGGTCAGTAACCAGCAGGCGGGTGGAGTAGCCCTGATAGCGAATATAGCGGCCCAGCTCCGGGTTGTAATAGGTGTCAGGATAGCGTTCGCCGCTGTCGCAGAGCAGCGTAACCAGCGCGCCCCGTTCACCGCTGGCGCGCATGCGTTTCGCCACCTGCATCATGCCCCAGAAGTTGGTGCCGGTTGAAGCGCCGGGGCGCCGCCCGAGGATCTGTTCCAGCCGCAGCATAGCCGCCAGCGTGGCGCCATCGGGGCCGCTGCCGCATTTGCCGGTTATCGGCCATTGCGAGACACAGGCGGTGTCTCACTATTTAAATCACTGGCTGACCACGCCTCACCTTGATTACTCCCCCAAGGGCTGAGTCTTGCCGTGAGCCGGACCGGATGTCCGGTTTTTTTATTGCAGCGCCTGCAGCCAGGGCTGAATATCGCCAATCTGCGCCGCAACCCACCGTTTTTCCGCCTGGGACTGTCTTGAGGTTCTGCCGACAGGTTGCCATAAAGGCGCGGCGCTGGCGCGACTGTGCGAACATCTTGATCTGCCGCTGGCGGAGTGTATGGCCTTTGGCGATGCGATGAACGATCGCGAGATGCTGGAGCAGGTAGGTAAAGGCTTTGTTATGGGCAACGCGATGCATCAGCTTAAAGCCAACGAGGGCTGGTTTACTGATAAGCCGCTGCCTGGCGCGCTGGAGGCGCACTCGCTGAGCGGGTTTAGCTATCAGCTGTGCGATCTGCAGCAGATGTCAGGAAATAACATCACCAAAATCTGTTTTATCGCACCCCACGAGATGCTGCTGGCGCTGCAGGAAGAGCTGCAGCAGGCGCTGGGCGCGCGTGCCACTATCCCCACCGGCCGCCATCTGCTGGATATGCAGGTGATCCGTACACAGATCACGCTGCCTGCCTGGCTGATAACCGGGAACGGCACGCGTATTCACGACCCGCAGAGCAACCAGCTGTATGGCTGCGATCTGCCGGCGGACGTCGCAGAGCAGGTCATGCGAACCCGCTGGGAAACGCCAGCCGCCATTCACCTGTTTACCCAGTTTTCAAAAAGTATTCACTATTCGTTCCGTAATTACCAGGCGATAGTAAAAGCATCCCCCGACAGGAGAACAGGCATGGCTCGTCTTGCAGCATTTGATATGGACGGCACGCTGCTGCTGCCCACGCATCAGTTAGGTAAAGAGACGCTGGAAACCCTGCATGCGCTGCAGCAGCGCAATGTGATTCTGGCTTTTGGCGCCCCGGCTGGCTGCTCCAGCGGATCCAGCCCGCCTGCTGCCATTTTTTCAGCAGAGTACGCGCATGACGTTCGCTGCAGAAACAGCGCTGAGCCAGCATGGCAATGCTTAGTCGCTGCGTCTCTCCCTGGCTGGCGTGCCACAGCCGCTGAAACTGGCTGACACGATGAAGWTCACGCATAGTTAAACCCGGAAGATAAGGAATGCGCAGCACCGGCATACGATCCTGCCAGTGCCCGCCCATCAGTGGCTGCAGCAGCTGCAGCAGGCGTTCCGGCGGCAGATCAAGCGTCTGCAGCATCTGGATCGGTTCGCCCGCCAGCAGCTGGCGGTTAAGCAGCTGCTGGCGCAGCGTCTCCGGTGCGATCAGAAACTGCAGTTCACCCTGCTTACTGCCGTTATGCCAGCTGAGCTGCGGACGCAGCCAGAAGCTCCAGTTCAGTCCGCTGCTGTCGTGCTGCCAGTGGTGCGCCAGATCGCCGCTGACGCGGTTGTTTTCTACGCGCGTCAGGCCAGAGAAAATCTGCCGGGCCAGATGCTGCTCAGCGCGGCCGAGAGGCTGCAGGGGGGCCGGGAACGCGAGGGTACGATGGCTGTCGGGGTGCGGCAGCAGACAAAATTGATGAGCCAGCCGCTGCGGCAGCCAGTAGTCGGGCCGATGCAGCCGGATACGCAGCGTGAGCGGATGCGGCGCGTCAATCTGCGCCACGCTGGCAAGCAGCGCGCGGCCGTCGGGGCTGCGGATAATCTGCTGCAGGACCGCTGCCAGCTGCGCGGCATACAGCGGCTCTTCGTCAGCATTGCCAATCGCAATCTGGACCGGACGCCGGCAGCTGTTGCCCTGTTCCGGCATAAACAGGGCAGGCGTGATCCAGTATTCAATACGCTGGATCAGCGCGCGCTGCAGATGCCAGCGCGCATAGCTCTCCAGCCGCAGCAGGGTCGTGGTAAACTGCACCAGCTGCCAGGGACCGCTGCCGGTTTGCGCAACCGGCCAGCCGGGCAGCAGCGAGTGACTCGGCGTAATCAATCCTTCTGCCAGCGGCAGCTGGCGGATCACATCGCTGCGCTGGATCAGCGCAATCAGCGTTTGGGCCTGAGCCGTACTGAAACGCAGCGAGGGGCGGGTCGCCAGATAGCAGAAGCCGCGGCTGATACTGCGGTCTACCGGCCGCAGCTGCTGCACGCCCATAATAATATCCGCTGCGGTGAGATCCTGCGCGTGGCCCCAGCTTTTTACCTCATGAAAGACGCAGCTCAGCTCACAGCCGTGTGAAGCCAGCAGCGTGACCAGCGCCTCCGCCATCACGTGCAGTTCAACCGGCAGATGGTAATGCAGGGTCAGTCGGGCGGGCAGGGCAACGGGGTCCGCCCCGGTCTGCGGGAACAGCGGCAGCAGATAACCTTCGCTCATCAGCGTATGGAAAAGTTGCTGAACGGCGGACGAGCGTACGCTGTCGTCTGGCTCACGGGCGATCTGCTGAAGCGACTGACGAAAGCTGTCGCGCAGCGGCTGCCACAATCTGTCCTGCTCCAGCCAGTTCAGCAGGGTAAACTGCGGCGCGTCACCGATCAGCCGGTACACCACTAAAAACGACAACGGCGCGTTTCATTAACTTATCTCTCCTGGTGTGGTCTCTTATGGTACTGCGTCAGCGCCGGAGTGAACAGGACTGACGGCTGGCGGCGGGATCCACGCCCGGGTAAAGTCAAACCAGCCCAGTGAAGTCAGCCGCACACGTTCAACGCCCGCTGGCGCCAGTACCTGATAACGGTAGTGCGCGCGTCAGGCTGCTTATCGCCAGTTCGTTAAGCAGGGTGACATCCAGTACTTTATGCGCGCGCGCGCCCAGTTTATGTGCCAGCTCCGCCGCCACTTCGATCTCTTCGCGGTGGCGCTGGCCATAATCGAAGGTGACGCAGTGAACTTCATCATAGTGCTGCAGAGCCTGAATCAGGCAGGTGGTGGAGTCTTGTATTAACGCTTTAACAAACTCATCGCGGCAGTCGGGATAGCCGGAGAAGTCGGTCTCGCAGACGCCGGTAATAACAGCTTCAGCTTCTACCTGATACGCGTAGACAGAAGCGAGCGTCAGAAACAGAATATTACGGCCCGGGACAAAGGTGCTGGGTAATCCGCTGGCATCAGCCTCATAGGCCGGTACCGGAATGTTAACGCGGGCACGTAAATGACAGGCGGCGCAGGTTCCGCAGCCATCTCCTTTAATGCCGTTATAGCAGGTCAGCGTCTCTGTCCGCACCAGCGGCAGCTGCTGCCAGTAATCAGCAAGCGCCCAGGTCTCTGCTTTATTCAGCCACATCAGCGGCGTCTCAAAACGTATCTCGCGAGCCATGCCAAGGCTGACCGCGTGAGCTGTATCGATTTACGGACGCAAAAAGCGGTGCCGCTGGAGGGAGAACTGCGCGAACGCCTGGCCACTCTCATGGCCGGACGTTAAACCGTGGCGTCACTGCTGACGCCACGCCAGCGACATGCTGACTCAGCGCAGGCCGCTTTTTTGCTTCATTGCCGTCATTATCGCGGCGGCATTGTCCTGATACTCCGCCAGCATAACTGGCTGATGGCGCAAAAACTGGCGTTCGTGGTAGTAAACATCAACATCAACTATCGCCGGCCTGCGGTTCTGGGCGACCGTCTGGTCATTGAAAGTGACGTGTCACAGCTCAGCGGTCGCAGCGGGATCATCGCACAGCGTGTGCTGCTTGCAGAAGATCGCACTCTGGTGGCTGACGCTCTGCTGACGTTTGAGTGAAGACCGGCAACAGGCTGTGCTATGCTCAACAGGTCCAACCAGTTAGCAATTTCAGCCTGTTCAGGAGCGTTGATGCAAACCACAATCAAAGTGCGCGGCTATCATCTGGATGTCTATCAGCACGTTAATAATGCGCGCTATCTCGAATTTCTGGAGGAGGCGCGCTGGCAGTGGCTGGAAGAAGCGGACGCCTACTACCGCGGAGCAGCTGGCGAGCGCCATGAATGGCATCGGATTGAAAAAAGCGCAGGCGATCGTCAGCTATCGCGAAGAGTATGGGCGCTTCACCGCGCTGGATCAGCTCAAAGAGGTGCCGGGTATCGGCAACGCGCTGGTCGAACGCAACAGCGATCGGCTCAAACTGTGAAGCACTTCGCGACGCTGAAGAATCCTGTGACACGCTGCTGATGCTGTCAAACACAAGGAGAAAAACAGCATGAACAAATCTACTTTTCACGCATTTTGTCTGACACTGGCGCTGGGCGGCGCACTCTGCAGCAGCACTCTTGCGCATGCGGCGGGAGAGCCCGCGGAAGCACAGGCGAAGCCGCCCGCATCGCTGACGGCCGGAGCGGTCAGCATCAACGACGAGGCGTGACGCAGAACAATGCGCAGATCGCATTTGAAGCGCTGCTTGAAAACCTGCGCAAAGAGGCGAAGATCAAATATGGGGCAGCGGCACAAGCCCAGTAAGCCTCACAAAAAAAGGTAATTTTCTGCAACAATCAAAGGCCGCTTCTGCGGCCTTTTCCATCTCTGCGCTTCGCCTTTTGCCGGACATCCTCTGTGACGCTGAGCAGCAGCAAAGTGGTTGATCGTAACGCACAGGATCCGGTCGCCCAGACCGCATTTTCACTTCCGCAGCCGGCAGCGAATAAACCTTCCTGGGGCGTAAGCGAAGATATGCAGGGCAACGTCGTACTGGTCGCGCTGGATAAAGTCTCTGCCGGCAGCCTGCCGCAGAACCAGGTCGATGAGATGATCAACGTGGATGGCGATCGCGCGTTTGTGCTGCGCATCAGCGAACACAAACCGGAAGCGGTAAAACCGCTTGACCAGGTGAAGGTACAGGTGACCGACCGCATCAAACACGATAAGGCGACGCAGCAGGCTAAAGCGCAGGCAGATAAACTGCTGGCCGATCTGAAAGCGGGCAAGAGTGAGGCGCTGAGCGCGGCAGGACCCAGTGAAGCCGCCAGCAATGACAATGAATCGCTGGCGGGTGCAGCCCAGGCATCGGGTCTTAAAGTCAGTGAAACAGGCTGGTTTACCCGTGATGATATGCCTGCCGACCTCGACTTTGACGCGGTTAAACAGGCGGTCTTCAGCGGCGGCTTAATTGGGCAGAACGGCGCGCCGGGCAACAATTCCGATATTATCAATGAGCTGAAAAATGCCGGCCTGACGCAGAAAGGCCAGCTTTCAGACGTGATCAAGTCCTCAGTCGGTTTCCTGGTGGTACGTCTGGATGATATCCAGCCGGAGCAGGTGAAGCCGCTGGCGCAGGTGCATGACGTTATTGCAGATAAAGTTAAGCAGGAGAAAGCGCTCGACGCCTTCTATAAGCTGCAGCAGAAAGTTAAAGCGGACTATTCACAGCCCCAGCGCAGCCGTTACAGCATCATTCAGACCAAAACTGAGGCGGAAGCCCGATCGGTACTGGATGCGCTGAAGCAGGGCGGGGACTTTGCCAGCCTGGCGAAAAGCAAATCTGCCGATCCTATCTCCGCGCGTAAAGGCGGTGATATGGGCTGGCTGGAGCCTGCAACCACGCCGGTTCGTCAGGCGGTGATTAACGTGGATGCGCTGGCAGCGAAGCAGACGGTTAATGACGATGAGATCGCGCAGTATTATCAGCAGCATCAGAACAGCTTTATGGCCCCGGAGCAGTTCCGCGTCAGCTACATCAAAATGGATGCAGCAGCGATGCAGCAGCCGGTCAGCGAAGCGGACATTCAGAGCTGGTACGATCAACATCAGACCAACGGCAAATTTGATAATGCCAAATATAACGGTCTGATCACCAGCATGGGCTTCTCAGCCGATCAATATGCAGAAGCGCTGCGCAAGCAGTTGCTTAATCAGCAGCTGATCAACGCCATCGCTAACACTGATTTTATGCTGAAAGATGAAACCACAAAGCTGACCGATTTAGTCTCGCAGCAGCGGGAAAACGAGCGCAATCGTCAGCAGCAGATGCTGGGCGATCAGTTCTCGCAGCTGGCTAGCAATGATGGGTATATCCAGCAGATGCGCCAGCAGGCGCTGTCACAGCTGGTGGATCAGGCGCTGCTGGATCAGTACATCAGCGAGCTGCATCTCGGCATCAGTGATGAGCAGGTAAAGCAGGCCATTTTCAACCAGAAAGCGTCGGAGTGTTGTCATACCATGATGGACAATTTACGCGCGGCGTCGAATCATGTCGTGCTCAAGGTTATTCTGGGATTGATTATCCTGTCCTTTGTGCTTACCGGGGTGGGCAACTACCTGATAGGTGGCAATGGCGATTACGCTGCGAAAGTTAACGGCCACGAAATCAGCCGGGCTGAGCTGGAGCAGGCGTTTAACAGAGCATTTTCTTCTCTGGATTGAGGACGAAAAAGCCGTTCTCATGTAACATACGGGCACATCATTACTGATGTGCCCTTTTTTATTTGATGCGCAGCTTAAGCCAGTGGCTTCAGTCTCCGCATGGTTGCCAGCTGCCAGCCTGAACTGCAGCTGCACGATGATGGCATCGTGTCTGAGCTTTACATTCACACTACAGTCTGGCGCACTGAAAGAGGGCGACGAAGTAGCCCTGGTGGGTTTCGGTACTTTCTCTGTGCGCGAGCGCGCTGAGCGTGCCGGCCGTAATCCGCAGACCGGTAAAGAGATCACCATCCCGGCTGGCAAAGTACCGGGATTCCGCGCCGGTAAGGCGCTGAAAGACGCCGTTAATTAAGCCAGTCAGGATTAACCAGTGATACCGTTGTTTCAGCACCACAGGCTTGTTATAACTGGCTGCGCGTTTGCTCCGGCGTAAAGAGACGGGGCAAAGTGAATAATAAAAGAGGGGATGAAGAGAGTGAATAAGTCACAGTTGATCGACAAAATCGCTGCAGAAGCGGACATTTCAAAAGCAGCAGCCGGACGTGTACTGGAGGCCTTTACCGAATCTGTTTCATTCATCCGGTTAAACGCATTGAAGAGGTGCTGAATCTGGCCCTGGAAAATGCGCCATCCGGTATGCAGGTTGTGACGGCAAAATAGCGCTGAGCAGCAAACGCGGCTAAAAAACGAAGCTGGCAGGCCAAATCAGGCTTGCCAGCTTTTTTTTGCCTGTTAAGTTAGAGGGCTGCTGGATCGGCGATTAAGATGACCTGTCTGACCGGTAACCCGGTCCGTTCCGATGTGGCGATGACCGGTGAGATCACGCTGCGCGGTCAGGTACTGCCTATCGGTGGTCTGAAAGAGAAACTGCTGGCAGCACACCGTGGCGGGATTAAAACTGTACTAATCCCGGATGAAAACAAGCGCGATCTGGAAGAGATCCCGGCAAACGTGATTGCCGATCTCAGGACCTATACCGGTTCTCTCGGCGAGGTTATGCAGGAGTCGATTCAGGCTGCATTAACCGTGGTTCGCGCCCGGGCAGAAAAACTGGGTATTAACGGCGACTTCTACGAGAAGCGCGATATCCACGTGCACGTGCCGGAAGGGGCTACGCCGAAGGATGGTCCGAGTGCCGGTATTGCGATGTGTACGGCGCTGGTCTAGCTGCTGATGGATAAAACTCAGAAGAGCATCACAATTAATGGCGACAACCTGAAAGATTTCCTTGGCGTACAGCGTTTTGATTACGGTCGCGCTGACAGCGAAAACCGCGTAGGACAGGTGACCGGCCTGGCGTGGACAGAAGTGGGCGGCGATCTGCTGACCATCGAAACCGCATGTGTGCCAGGTAAAGGCAAGCGCTATACCGAAGATGAAAAACTCAATATTGCGAAGCAGCATCTGCTGCCAAAACAGATTGAGCGCAATGCGCTGAAAGAGAAAGAGATCAGCGTTGACGATAGCGCAATCATCGGCATCATCCGCTATTACACGCGTGAAGCAGGCGTGCGTAGCCTGGAACGTGAGCTCTCTAAGTTATGCCGTAAAGCGGTCAAAGCTAAAATGTCGTCTGATATGCGCGGCGATCCCGCTTCGGCACTGCTGGAAGTGCTGGATCCGGAACAGAACATCGCGTTTAACGATCACTACCTGGAAGTCGACTACGATCTGTCTGACGTGATGTTTGTCGCGACCTCCAACTCTATGAATATTCCGGCACCGCTGCTGGATCGTATGGAAGTGATCCGCCTGTCGGTGGGTAAAACCTCTCTGGGACAGTCGATTGCGAAAGCGACCGGACGTAAATATGTGCGTATGGCGCTGGGCGGCGTGCGCGATGAAGCAGAAATTCGCGGACATCGTCGCACCTATATCGGTTCAATGCCGGGCAAACTGATCCAGAAAATGGCGAAAGTGGGTGTGAAAAACCCGCTGTTCCTGCTGGATGAGATTGATATCGACTGGATGGTGCAGGTTCCATGGAACGCGCGCAGTAAGGTGAAGAAAGATCTGCGCAAAGCGCAGGAGACGCTTGATACCGATCACTTTGGTCTTGAGCGCGTCAAAGATCGCATCCTTGAGTATCTTGCGGTGCAGAGTCGCGTCAGCAAAATCAAAGGCCCAATCCTCTGTCTGGTTGGCCCGCCGGGTGTTTATCTGAACGAACAGATGAAGGCGATTCAGAAAGAGCTGGGCGAGATGGATGATGCGCCAGACGAGTATGAAGCGCTGAAGCGTAAAATCGACGCGGCTAAAATGCCGGCTGAAGCGCGTGAAAAAGCGGAAGCTGAGCTGCAGAAGCTGAAGATGATGTCGCCGATGTCGGCGGAAGCGACGGTGGTACGCGGCTTGGCGCGCCTGGCCGATACCGTGGCGGCGCATATGCCTCTTAAGCTGGCGGATAAACAGTCCGTGCTGGAGATGTCCGACGTTAACGAGCGTCTGGAATATCTGATGGCGATGATGGAATCGGAAATCGACCTGCTGCAGGTTGAAAAACGTATTCGCAATCGCGTCAAAAAGCAGATGGAAAAAAGCCAGCGCGAATGGCGTGCCCGCATTACCACGCTATCTGACAATGGCGATCACTTTGTCGCTCAGGCTGAATATCTGACTTCGCCAGAAATTGAAGAGCGCGAGCAGGAAGTGCTGGTGCGCACCGCGATTAATCAGTTTGAAGGCTATATCAAGCTGAACAAAAAGATCCCGCCTGAAGTGCTGACGTCGCTGAACAGCATTGATGATGTTGTTGGTCGGGAAAAATCGATTCGTTGCCTGGAAGCAGCAATGGATCATGACAAGAAGATCATGCTGGTTGKCCAGAAAGAGGCTTCAACGGATGAACCTGGAATTAACGATCTCTTTGCCGTAGGGACAGTGGCGTCCGTACTGCAGATGCTGAAGCTGCCTGATGGCACAGTTAAGGTGCTGGTGGAGGGCCTGCAATGTCGGATAAGCATCCCCATATACTCATAATCCTGTGGGTTTAACTGCATACAGCCTGTATTACGCGGTACCCATCACCTGGCGGACATTAAACTAAGAGAGAGCTCTATGAATCCTGAGCGTTCTGAACGCATTGAAATCCCTGTGTTGCCGCTGCGCGACGTGGTGGTTTATCCGCACATGGTAATTCCGTTGTTTGACCTGCCTTCAATGGAAGATGTCGAGAAAGTGGTTATCGATGATTCGGTGATTGATGGCGAGTCCGATCCAATGCTGATTTATGGTAAGCATGAAGCACAAGCTTCTGGCGAATAAATAAGCAGCCAA
The DNA here is from genome assembly GCA_002939445.1 of Pantoea sp. BRM17. Lineage (GTDB taxonomy): Bacteria > Pseudomonadota > Gammaproteobacteria > Enterobacterales > Enterobacteriaceae > Pantoea. The sequence continues at coordinate 610,149 of PEFU01000003.1, forward strand.
ATCACGTTGTTATCTTAAAAAAGGGGAATTTTATTCCCCTTTTACTTTTCTCACCGCTGTGACATTGTAGAAGCCCTGATTCAGATCCTGCGCGAGCCGAAAAATGCGCTCACCAAGCAGTATCAGGCGCTGTTTAACCTGGAAGGCGTTGAGCTGGAGTTCCGCGACGAAGCGCTGACGGCTATCGCTAAAAAGGCGATGTCGCGTAAAACCGGTGCGCGCGGTCTGCGTTCTATCGTTGAGGCGGCGCTGCTGGAAACCATGTTCTGCCAGTGGTTGCTACGCTGAACGAGCTGAGCGATTAAATGTAATCCACAATCATTAGTTTTGCTCACCTCAATTACCAAATATTACAATTCATCAGCAGGGGAGAGGCGCGTATTGTCAATCACATCAAACACCAGCGCACCGGGCTTTATGTGGAACATAACTTCTTCATGTCGGGTAAAGGTTTCGTTCAAATCGAGGCAGGGATTAAATAAATCCCAGGAAAATTCATAAAGCATTTTAAAACTATCTGGATTAATGGTTTTAATAGATAGCACCTGAAAACTTTCAGGAACTAATTGAGCACTTTGCGAATACCAGTCTAACTCTCCGGCCAGCGCTTCAGCTATTTTAAGAATATTCCCCTGGATGACGCTGCGAAGTTTGTCACAGTCATGTTCATCTGCCGCAACGTCCACATTAATAATAGCCTGCATAGCGTATTCCGTAAAAAAAGATCGTACCGCTATCATTGAGTCTTGCTGGTTGTAATGCAAGCAGGCGATTAACGCTACCAGCGATTATTGCGATGGGTGATGCCACTGGCGATCTGCCCGGTGCACGGACGATCAATTTTTGAAACACTTCTCTGCACGCGCGTCACCGCTAAATCCAGTAGCATATTGGTATGTTATAACATAATGGTGGACGCGATGCGCAGCAGCGGTCTGTTACTTTCCGTCGGCAGTCGTCTGATGGTTGTCATGATACTTATTACTCTGCTAATGCTCTGCGTCTTCTGGGGCACCACGGCATGATCCACTTTAATCAGCTCCAGGTTGGCTATCGCGGGCAGGCGATAACCGCGATCCYCGACGGAAAACTGGCTGCCGGCAGTATGACCGCGCTGACCGGCGCAAACGGCAGCGGCAAGTCAACCCTGCTGAAAACGCTGGCTGGCGTAATTGCACCGGTCTCCGGCTCCTGCCCGATCGGCGTGCCCGCCAGCGCTATTGGCTGGCTGCCACAGCGTAGCGAACTGGAGACGCGTTTTCCGCTTACGGTGTATGAACTGGTTGCCACCGGCTGCTGGCCGCGCTGCGGCTGGTTTGGCGGCATTAACCGGGCGCTGCGCAGAGAGATCGACGCCGCGCTGGACGCCGTACAGATGCGGGCGTTTGCTGATGCGCAGCCTGCCACGCTCTCTGGCGGCCAGCTGCAGCGGGTCCTTTTTGCCCGGCTTCTGATGCAGCAGAGCCGGGTCTGGCTGCTGGATGAACCTTTCAGCGCTATCGATGCATCCACCACTACTCTGCTGATGGCGCTGCTCCGGCAGCAGCAGCAGCAGGGCACGACGCTGCTGGTGGTCCTGCACGACAGGCCGCTGGTCAGCCGCTACTTCAGCGCAGAATTGTCGCTGGACCACTCGCCAGAGAGAGTGCAGGTGACGTCATGACGCTGCTGCAGCCTTTTATCGAATTTGGCTTTATGCGTCGCGCGCTGGTGGCCTGTGTTGCGCTGGCGCTGAGCGCCACTCCGCTGGGCGTATTTCTGTCACTGCGCCGGATGAGCCTGATAGGCGATGCGCTATCGCATGCGATCTTGCCGGGTGCAGCGGTTGGCTACCTGCTCTCAGGTCTGTCGCTGGTGGCAATGGGCGCAGGCGGACTGCTGGCGGGGCTGGTGGTGGCGCTGCTCTCCGGTGCCGTCAGTCGTTACACCCCGTTAAAAGAGGATGCCAGCTTTTCCGGATTTTATCTTGGCTCGCTGGCGCTGGGGGTCACGCTGGTTTCGCTGCGCGGCTCCAGTGTGGATCTGCTGCACGTGCTGTTTGGTTCACTGCTGGCAGTCGACACTCGTGCGCTGGTTCTGGTTGCCGCTATCGCCGCGTTCACGCTGCTGACGCTGGCGCTGATTTTCCGCCCGCTGGTCATTGACGCCTTCGATCCCGACTTTTTGCGGGTGCAGAACCGCTGGAGCGCACCGCTGGTACAGGGGCTTTTTCTGCTGCTGGTCGTACTGAACCTGGTTGCTGGCTTTCAGATTCTGGGAACGCTGATGTCCGTCGGGCTGATGATGCTGCCCGCTACCAGCGCCCGCTTCTGGAGCCGTCGGCTCACCCCATTGCTGTTTATCGCTATGCTGCTGGCAATCGCTGCTGCGCTAAGCGGGCTGATGCTCTCCTGGTACTACTCACTGCCTGCCGGACCAGCCGTGGTGCTGAGTGCCGCCGGGCTGTTTCTGCTCTCTGTTCTGACAGGGCCATGCGGCGGCGTGCTGCGTCGTCGTTAATATACTGATAAGGGGATACAAATGAAGTTTATTGCACTGAGCCTGATAACCAGCGCGATGCTGGTCAGCCCGTTTACGCAGGCCGGTACTATCAACACGGTAGCCAGTTTTACCGTGCTGGCCGATATCGTAAAACAGGTTGGCGGCGATCATGTGCGTGTCACCTCGCTGGTCGGGCCGGATGGCGATCCGCATACCTTTGAGCCTTCGCCACAGGATAGCCAGGCGCTGGCGCAGGCCAGCGTGGTGTTTGTCAGCGGTCTCGGTCTGGAAGGGTGGATGGATCGGCTGATAACGGCTTCAGGCTATCGCGGCGATGTGGTGGTGGCATCGAGCAGCATCAGCACGCGTACCATGGAAGAGGAGGGCAGTACCGTTACCGATCCGCACGCCTGGAACAATCTGCAGAACGGTGAAATTTATGCGCGTAACGTAATGCAGGCGTTGATAAAAGCCGATCCGCAGGACGCCGCCGACATCCGGCGCAGCGGCGAGCGCTACATTCAGCAGCTGCAGCAGCTCGACAGCTGGGCTAAATCTGCATTTGACGCCGTGCCGCGCAGCGCGCGCAAAGTGCTGACCAGCCACGACGCCTTTGGCTACTTCGGACAGCGTTATGGCGTTACCTTCCTGGCACCGGTCGGCTTTTCCACGGAAGCAGAAGCCAGCGCCAGCGACGTTGCGCAGATTATTAAGCAGCTCAGGCGTGAGCATATTCACCGCTACTTTATTGAAAATCAGACCGACCCGCGCCTGGTTAAACAGATAGCCAGTGAATCGGGGGCGCAGCCCGGCGGCGAACTCTATCCGGAGGCGCTCTCCGCTGCTGGCGGTCCGGCTGCGACCTATACGGCAGCATTTCGGCATAACGCGGAAGCAATGCTGAAAAGCATGCAATAAAAAAGGCCGGGGAGCATCCCGGCCAAACTCTCACAACGCATTAACGCTTTTTCTTTCTTCCCTGAACCGCTTTGAAACGTGGATTGGATTTGCAAATCACATAAATACGGCCTTTACGTYGTACCACTTTGCAATCCCGGTGGCGGGTTTTAGCCGACCGAAGTGAACTCACGACCTGCATCGTACTGCTCCTTTATTTGGTGCGCGTCAGGAAGCTGCCAAAGCGCTTGTTGAAGCGCGCCGCGCTGCCCTCTTTGGCGAACTCTTTTTGTTTGCCGGTATAATAAACGTGCGATTTGGAGGAGACATCCAGCGTCACGTAGGGCAGAACCTCGCCTTCAAACTCGATGGTGCGTTCAGTTTTAATGGTTGATCCCACTTTAAAATACTCATCAGCGGTAGTGTCATGGAACAGAACCGGACGATAGTGCGGGTGGATATCAGGCTTCATATGACGATTCCTATGTAATGTTATAATATAACAATATTATGCGCCCGTTATGGCGCGATTGCAACCGTCATCAGGCACCATAAAAAAAGGCCGCATCTGCGGCCTTTTTCATTAAGGAGTCAATCAGTGTTTCGCGTGTTCAGCCGGATGGCTGCCTTCAAGGTCCGCTTTATGCTTACTGAAGCGGCGACGCACCACGACGAAGAAGACCGGTACAAAGAAGATTGCCAGCGCGGTAGCGGTGACCATTCCACCCATTACGCCGKTACCTACTGCGTTCTGAGCGCCGGAACCGGCACCGCTGCTGATCGCCAGCGGCAGTACACCGAGGATAAACGCCAGTGAGGTCATCAGAATCGGGCGCAGACGCATACGCACCGCTTCCAGCGTCGCTTCCACCAGGCCTTTGCCCTCTTTATCCATCAAATCTTTSGCAAATTCGACGATCAGAATGGCGTTCTTAGCGGAAAGACCAATCGTGGTCAGCAGTCCGACTACAAAGTAGACGTCGTTACTGAGCCCGCGCAGGGTAGTGAAGATCAGCGCGCCAATCACGCCGAGCGGCACGACCAGCATCACCGAGAACGGAATAGACCAGCTCTCATAGAGTGCCGCCAGGCAGAGGAAGACGACAATCAGCGAGATCGCGTAGAGCGCCGGGGCCTGGTTACCTGACAGACGTTCCTGATAGGACATGCCGGTCCAGTCGTAGCCAATACCGGTTGGCAGTTTCGACGCCAGCTCCTCCATCATATCCATCGCGTCACCCGAGCTCTTGCCCGGCGCAGCCTGACCGAGGATCTCCATGGAAGGCAGACCGTTGTAACGCTCCAGTCGTGGTGAGCCATACTGCCATTTCGCCGAGGAGAAGGCAGAGAAGGGCACCATATTGCCGGCGCTGTTACGCACATACCATTTGCCAATGTCATCCGGCAGCATGCGCGCATCCGCTTTACCCATAACGTATACTTTCTTCACGCGACCGCGATCGATAAAGTCGTTGACGTAGGATCCACCCCAGGCGGCGCCCAGAGTAGTGTTGATATCAGAGAGCGATACCCCCAGCGCCTGCGCTTTTTCCTGATCGATAATCAGTTTGTACTGCGGCGTATCYTCCAGGCCGTTCGGACGTACGCCAACCAGCGTATCTGAATGCTGGGCGATCATGCCAAACAGCTGATTTCGCGCTTCGGTCAGCTTTTCATGGCCCAGGTTGCCCTGATCAATCAGCTGGAAGTCAAAACCGGTGGCGTTACCCAGTTCGATAATGGCCGGCAGGTTGAACGGGAAGACCATGGCATCTTTAATCTGACCCAGTGCGCCCATGGCGCGTCCGGCGATAGCCGGTACTTTCAGATCGGCGCTGCCACGCTCATCCCACGGCTTCAGGCTGACAAACGCGATACCGGTGTTCTGACCACGGCCGGCAAAGCCAAAGCCGTTAACGGTGAACACGGAATTGACGCTATCTTTCTCTTTGGTCAGGAAGTAGTCCGTTACCTGATCCAGCACTTTCTGAGTACGCTCCTGAGTTGCACCGGCTGGCAGCTGCGCCTGCGCCAGTAACAGCCCCTGATCTTCTTCCGGCAGGAAGGAGGTCGGCAGCTTCAGGAACAGCCACGCCATGCCAAGAACAATGACCAGATAGATCACCAGATAGCGGCCGGTACTGCGGATAATATGGCTGACGCTGTCGACATAGTGATTGGTGCTTTTGTCGAACATGCGGTTGAACCAGCCAAAGAAGCCGGTGGTTTTACCATGCTCACCTTTTTTAATCGGTTTGAGCATGGTGGCACAGAGGGCAGGGGTGAGGATCAGCGCGACCAGCACCGACAGCGCCATCGCTGAAACGATGGTGATCGAGAACTGACGGTAGATAACCCCRGTCGAACCGCCAAAGAACGCCWTGGGAATAAATACCGCAGAGAGCACCAGCGCAATACCGACCAGCGCGCCCTGAATCTGCTCCATGGAGCGTTTGGTCGCCTCTTTCGGCGGCAGTCCCTCTTCTGCCATAACGCGCTCAACGTTCTCGACGACCACGATGGCGTCATCAACCAGCAGGCCGATGGCGAGCACCATACCAAACATCGTAAGCGTGTTAATGGAGTAGCCAAAACCATTGATGATAGCGAAGGTACCCAGCAGCACCACCGGTACGGCGATGGTGGGGATCAGCGTGGCGCGGAAGTTCTGCAGGAACAGATACATAACCAGGAACACCAGCACAATCGCTTCAAACAGGGTTTTAACCACTTCGAAAATGGAGATTTTTACAAACGGGGTCGTGTCATACGGGTAGACGGTCTTCATGCCTGACGGGAAGAACGGCTCCAGTTTACCCAGCTCTGCTTTAACCGCTTCTGCGGTATCCAGTGCGTTAGCCCCGGTCGCCAGCTTGATACCGATACCGGATGCGGGCTTGCCGTTGTAACGGGCAATAACTTCGTAGTTTTCACCACCCAGTTCAATTTTTGCCACGTCGCGCAGACGCACCTGCGAACCATCCTGGTTCACCTTGAGCATGATGTTGCCAAACTCATCGGTTGAGGTCAGGCGGGTCTGAGCAATAATCGAGGCGTTAAGCTGCTGGCCCGGCACCGGCGGTGTACCGCCCAGCTGACCGGCAGCGACCTGGGTATTCTGCGTCTGCAGCGCGCTGATGACGTCAACCGGCGTCAGCTGATAGTTGTTCAGCTTGTGCGGATCGAGCCAGATACGCATCGCATACTGTGCACCAAACACCTGGGTATCACCTACGCCTGTGGTACGGCTGATAGGATCTTTGATATTAGAGGCGACATAGTCCGCAATGTCGTTCTGCGTCATGCTGCCATCGTCACTGACAAAACCGGCTACCATCAGGAAGCTGCTGGAGGATTTTTTAACCTGAATCCCCTGTTGCTGTACTTCCTGCGGCAGCAGCGGCATCGCCAGCTGCAGCTTGTTCTGCACCTGTACCTGCGCGATATCCGCGTCGGTACCGGACTGGAAGGTCAGCGTCAGCGTCAGCGTACCGGATGAGTCACTGCTCGAGGACATATACATCAGCCCGTCGATGCCGTTCATATTCTGTTCAATAACCTGCGTAACAGAATCCTGCAGCGTTTTTGCATCCGCACCCGGATAAGATGCCTGGATCTCAACCGCCGGTGGCGCAACATTGGGATATTGCTCAATCGGCAGGCTGATGATCGACAGCGCACCCGCCATCATAATGATGATGGCAAGCACCCATGCAAAAATGGGGCGATCGATAAAGAACTTAGCCATGTATCAACGGCTCCTGTTATGACGATGATTTAGCAGACTGAGATTCCTGGGCTGCTTTAGCATCATCTGAGACCTCTTTTGGCGTAACCTGCGCACCCGCTTTCGCGCGCTGAATACCGACGGTAATCACGCGGTCGCCCTCTTTCAGACCATCGGTAACCAGCCATTTGTCACCAAACGCCTGATTTGCAGTGATCTTACGTACTTCTACTTTGTTATCTGCGCCAACAACCATCGCGCTGGCATCACCGGTTGGCGTACGGATCACGCCGGTTTGCGGCACCAGCAGCGCGGTTGGGTTCACGCCTTCATCCAGACGCGCGCGCACAAACATACCCGGCAGCAGACGGTTATCCGGGTTCGGGAAGATAGCGCGCAGCGTAATCGAACCGGTGGTTTCATCGACGGTGACATCGGAAAATTCCAGTGTTCCCGACTGCTTGTAAGGGCTACCATCCTGCATCAGCAGCGTGACGTTAGCTTTACCATCGGTCTGTTTCAGCTGGCCCGCTTCGAGCTCGGCGCGCAGGCGCAGAAAATCGTCACTGGACTGCGTTACATCGACATACATAGGATCCAGCTGCTGCACGGTCGCGAGCGCGTTAGTCTGACCATTGGAGACCAGGGCACCTTCCGTCACAGAGGATTTGCCGATACGGCCGCTGATAGGCGACGTGACTTTGGTGTAGGCGAGGTTGATACGGGCAGTTTCAACGTTAGCCTGGGCAGCCTGTACGGCAGCCGCAGTCTGAGCCGCAGTGGCCGCTGCGTTGTCATAATCCTGCTGACTGATATATTTGGTGCCGAGCAGTGGCTTATAACGTTTGATGGTGAGCTGCGCTACGCGGGCATTAGCCTGCGCCTGCGCTAAATCCCCTTTAGCACTGTCGTAAGCTGCCTGATAGGTGGCAGGATCGATCTGATAAAGCGACTGGCCCGCTTTAATATCACTGCCTTCAACAAAATTACGCTTCAGAATGATACCCGACACCTGAGGGCGGACTTCTGCTACGCGAAACGCGGAAGTGCGACCGGGCAGTTCAGTCGTGACCTTCAGGGGTTCAGCTTTTAATGTGACCACCCCGACTTCCGGCGGCTGTTGCTGCTGCTGGCCGGCTTGCTGAGATTTATCATCATCACATCCTGTTAACAAAAAGCTGCCTGAAAGCATCACGGCGGCCGCCAGAGGCRCTAACCCTCTGTTTTTATTCATAAATAAAACCTCTAGTGTCCGATATCAAATGATCAATGGATCACAAACCGATAAACCCATTGCTGCGTTAAAACACGGGTCATGCTATGGTACATACATTCACAAATGTATGTAAACTTGCCAGTTTGTAAAAACAGCTCCCTATGGCACGAAAAACCAAAGCGCAAGCACTTGAAACGCGTAATCAAATTCTTGATGCCGCATTAGCACACTTTTCTGAACAGGGTGTGGCCGCCACGTCGCTGGCTGATATCGCCGCAGCGGCTGGCGTCACGCGCGGTGCCATTTACTGGCACTTTAAAAATAAAGCCGATCTGTTACAGGAAATCTGGCTGCGCTGCGACGCCGGGCTGGACGATGTGGAACTTGAGTATCAGACAAAATATCCGGACGATCCACTTTCTGTAATGCGTTCGATGCTGATCTATATCCTTGACGCCACGGCAAAGGATGCGCAAAGACGCGCACTTATGGAGATTATCTTCCATAAATGTGGGTTTGTGGGCGAAATGTCAACGCTGGTTGCGATGCAGCAGGGCTTACTGCAGGCGTGTTATGACCGCATTGAAACCGTGCTGCGCAGCTGCATTGAAGCGGGACAGCTGCCCGGTGCGCTGAATACCCGTCAGGCGGCACTGCTGATGCGTGGCTATATCAATGGCATGATGGAGAGCTGGCTGTTTAATCCGCACAGTTTTGACCTGGCCGCGGAAGCGCCGCAGATCGTTGATGCGTTTCTCGATATGCTGCGGCTGAGCCCGACCCTGAGCGGGCGTTAATCTGCATGCGCGGCGGCCAGCTTCTGTTCATAGTCGCGCCGGACGATCGCCAGCGCGGCCAGCGCCGTCGCGGGCGGCACCTGGTTCTCCTCCAGCAGCTGAATCAAATCGACCGCCAGCTTAATCTCATCCGGTGCGCTCTCAAGCGACATACTCTCTCCTAAATTCGTAGTTTTATTGCAACCAGCAGCATCAGCACTGCGCCCGCCAAAGCGGCAGCTACGCCGGCGATATGCAGCGTGCCGATTTCGCCATTCATAAAGTAGGTGGCAATATAGCCGCCAATCAGCGCGCCAATTGCGGCCAGTACCAGCCCGGGGATCATCCCGCCGGGCCTGCCGGGCAGCAGCAGGCGCCTGAGCCAGCCAGCGGCCAGGCCCGTTACTATCCAGATAATCAGCGTCACCGGTTCCTCCTTCTGCCTTATGCGTTGAGTATAGAAGTGCAGCGCTACGGCTGCGCGGCGGGCAGATCGAGCTGATAAAGCGCAGCGCGACAGCGGCTTAATCGCGCCTGCAGCTGCTCCACTTCCCGCATCAGCTGCTGCTGCACGCTCAGCGTTTCTGCCTGCGCAAGATGCGCCTCGCGCTGGCGCAGCATGGCGAGTAGCCGCGTCTCATACCCCTGATACTCAACACGCTTCTGCTGGCGGGTATCCCGCCGCGGCTGCTCCCGCCACGGCCGCAGCTGCTGGCTTTCGCATTCGCGCTGAAGTGCCGCCAGCTGATCCAGCACCCGCTGCGCCAGCCACTGCTGCTGCACGGCGCTGTGCTGTTTTTGCTGCAGATGGTGCAGATTTCGCTCCAGCTCCTGCAGATAGTCGCTCAGGCGGGTGCCTTTAGTATGAAACAGTGCGGCATCAAAGCGCGGCACTCTGCAGACGCCGTCCGGCTGCTGTGCTATGCGCTGGCGCAGCGTTTCAACGATTTTTTGCAGCCGCTCAGGCGCGGAAAGGAGAGGCATCACTTCGGTTCCATGTTAACGTAAGAGCATATTCAGTATTCAGGCATCTGGCATGCAGCGTTTTCTACTGTTGAGCCTTGGCTGGCTGGCGATAGTGCTGGGCACGCTGGGCATTGTATTACCTTTACTCCCGACAACGCCATTTGTGTTGCTGGCCGCCTGGTGTTTTGCCCGTTCATCGCCGCGCTTTCACCACTGGCTGCTGTGGCGCTCGCCTTTTGGCCGCTATCTGCGTCACTGGCAGCGTCATCGTGCCATGCCGCCAGGCGCTAAGGGGCGGGCAATAGTGCTGATTATCATCACCTTTGCGTTCTCGCTCTGGCTGGTAAAGCTGTTCTGGCTGCGTCTGCTGCTGCTGGTGTTATTAGCGATACTGCTGCTCTTTATGTGGCGTATCCCGGTAGTAGCAGAAGAGACAACGCAACATTAACCGCGTCAGGGTTGCATTTAGGCCGCTGTTTGCTTAGATTTGGGCATCTTCGTGCGTGGCTTCCCTCTGTGAAACGACTTCGCTTAACCCGGTCTCCGGGTATTGGCGCTGTTGAAGCTGCGCGTTTTAGATATTTTTCCAGGCGTAACCTTTATGACCGCAACTGCGCAGCAGCTTGAACTGATCAAAAACAGCATCAAAAGTATTCACGACTATCCGAAGCCGGGCATTCTGTTCCGCGACGTGACCAGCCTTATGGAAGATCCGCAGGCCTATGCGGCGGCGATTTCCATTCTGGTTGAGCGTTATCGTGACAAAGGCATCACCAAAGTGGTGGGTACAGAAGCGCGCGGCTTCCTGTTTGGTGCACCCGTAGCGCTGGGGCTGGGCGTAGGCTTTATACCGGTGCGTAAACCGGGCAAGCTGCCGCGTGAAACCTGGCAGGAGCGCTATGAGCTGGAGTACGGTACGGATGCGCTGGAGCTGCACAAAGACGCGATTAAACCCGGCGATATCGTGCTGGTCATCGACGATCTGCTGGCAACCGGCGGCACCATTGAGGCGACGGTAAAACTGATCCGCCGCGCGGGTGGCGAAGTCAACGATGCCGCTTTTGTCATTAATCTGTTCGATCTTAGCGGCGAAGCGCGCCTGACCGCGCTGGGCGTTAACTGCTACAGCCTCGTCAGCTTCCCCGGCCACTAAGGCCTGCTGCGCTCTGCCGTTTTGCGGAGCGCAGTGCTTATCCCATAGGTTACTCTGCCTGCGCCTGCCCGAGACGGGTATAGGCATATTTCGCTGTGGCTGGTAAACTACTGCCCAAATACACAGGGTTTGCGAAGCTGCATTTTTTCCCTTTTTCTGACGGTGGCTGCCGGCTGATTGCCGCGCTGCTGTGCCAACTCAATACAATCCAGTGACCACATCCACATGAGCTATCAGGTACTTGCGCGAAAATGGCGTCCCCAGGCCTTCGCAGACGTAGTGGGTCAGGAACATGTGCTGACTGCGCTCGCCAACGGGTTATCACTGGGACGTATTCATCATGCCTATCTTTTCTCCGGCACCCGCGGCGTAGGGAAAACTTCTATTGCCCGCCTGCTGGCGAAAGGGTTGAACTGCGAAACCGGTATTACCGCTACGCCCTGTGGCAAGTGCGACAACTGCCGGGAAATTGAGCAGGGCCGCTTTGTTGACTTAATCGAGATCGATGCGGCTTCCCGTACCAAAGTGGAAGATACGCGCGATCTGCTGGATAACGTGCAGTACGCGCCAGCGCGCGGTCGCTTCAAGGTCTATCTGATTGATGAAGTACATATGCTGTCGCGCCACAGCTTTAATGCCCTGCTGAAAACGCTGGAAGAGCCGCCGTCCCACGTTAAGTTTTTGCTGGCCACCACCGATCCGCAGAAGCTGCCGATCACTATCCTGTCGCGCTGCCTGCAGTTCCACCTGAAAGCGCTGGACGTTGAACAGATTCAGCAGCAGCTGAGCTATGTGCTGGAGCAGGAGCAGATTGCCGCGGAGCCACGTGCACTGCATCTGCTGGCGCGTGCTGCCGACGGCAGTATGCGYGATGCSCTGAGCCTGACCGATCAGGCGATCGCCAGCGGGCAGGGCAGCGTCACGCGCGATACCGTCGCGCAGATGCTCGGCACGCTGGATGATGAACAGCCGCTGGCGCTGATTGAAGCGCTGGTGGAGGGCAGCGGCGAACGGGTAATGGCGCGCCTGAACCAGGCCGCTTCGCGCGGAGTAGAGTGGGAAGCGCTGCTGGTTGAGATGCTGCGGCTGCTGCATCGCATCGCAATGGTGCAGCTGCTGCCTGGCTCTCTCAATGATGAAGAGTTTAGTGAAGCGCAGCGCCTGCGTGAGCTGGCGCGTACTCTGCCGCCCGCTGACGTGCAGCTCTACTATCAGACGCTGCTGATGGGACGCAAAGATCTGCCGCTGGCGCCCGATCGGCGCCTGGGTGTGGAAATGACGCTGCTGCGCGCGCTGGCTTTCCATCCACAGGCTACACTTGCTGAACCGGTGGCGCGTCCGTCGCTGGCACCGCAGGCGGCACCGCAGGTACCTGCCGCCGCCCCGGCTGAGCAGCCCGCTGCGGCTACACAACCGCAGATGGCACCGGCTACGCAACCGCAGATGGCGCCGCCCGCTGCGCCGGCTCCGGCAGAACCGCAGGCTCCGCCTGCCGGCAATCTGCCGGACACCACCAGTCAGCTGCTGCAGGCGCGTACGCAACTGCTGCGTCAGGGGGCAGGTAAAGTAAAAAAGAGTGAGCCGGCAGCGCGTCCCGCGCGGCCGGCAAATCAGGCGCTGGAGCGTCTGGCTACGGTGACGGAGCGCGTTCAGCAGCGCGCACCCGAAACCGCAAGCGCGCCGGTAAAACCGGAGGCGTACCGCTGGAAAGCACAGCAGCAGAGTGAGGAGAAAGCGGAGCCGGTCGCAACGCCAAAAGCCTTGCGTTCAGCGCTGGAGCATGAGAAAACGCCGGAGCTGGCTGCGCGGCTGGCCGAGGAAGCACAGCTGCGTGATGCATGGACCGCTGAAATTGCCCGGCTGACGCTGCCAAAGCTGGTGCAGCAGGTGGCGCTCAACGCGTGGAAAGAGCAGCATGAACAGAGCGTGACGCTGCATCTGCGCAGCAGCCAGCGACACCTCAATTCTGCGACAGCCCGGCAGGCCATTCAGGCTGCGCTAAGCCAGGCGGCGGGTCAGGAAGTTGAACTGACCATCGTGGAAGATGATAATCCGGCGGTGCTGACGCCGCTGGAGTGGCGACAGGCCATCTATGAAGAGAAGCTGGCGCAGGCGCGCCAGTCGCTCGCAAGTGATACCCACATTCAGATGCTGCAGCAGTTCTTTGATGCCGATCTGGATGAAGAGAGTATCCGACCCGTATGATCACGCTGTCGCGCAGAGGTTGCGCGCAGCCCCAGCAGAGAGAGAAAACTATGTTTGGTAAAGGCGGATTGGGCAACCTGATGAAACAGGCCCAGCAGATGCAGGATAAAATGGCCAAGGTTCAGGAAGAGATCGCCGCGCTGGAAGTTACGGGCGAATCGGGTGCGGGTCTGGTTAAAGTAACCATCAACGGCGCGCACAACTGCCGTCGCGTGGAAGTCGATCCCAGCCTGCTGGAAGATGACAAAGATATGCTGGAAGATTTGATTGCTGCAGCCTTTAACGATGCGGCGCGTCGCATCGATGAGACGCAGAAAGAGAAGATGGCTTCTGTCTCTTCCGGTATGCAGCTGCCGCCTGGCTTCAAGATGCCGTTCTGATGCAGACCAGTCCACTGCTTGAAACCTTAATGGAGTCACTGCGCTGTCTGCCGGGTGTAGGCCCGAAGTCAGCGCAGCGCATGGCGTTTCACCTGTTGCAACGCGATCGCAGCGGTGGCATGCGTCTGGCTCAGGCGCTGACGCGCGCGATGTCGGAAATCGGCCACTGTGCCGATTGCCGCACCTTCACCGAACAGGAGATCTGCACCATCTGCGCTAACGCCCGTCGGCAGCAGAACGGGCAGATTTGCGTGGTGGAAAGCCCGGCAGATATTCACGCCATTGAGCAGACCGGCCAGTTTGGCGGACGCTACTTTGTGCTGATGGGACATCTGTCGCCGCTGGATGGGATTGGTCCGCAGGATATCGGGCTCGATCGCCTGGAGCAGCGTCTGGAACATGAGACGCTGCAGGAGGTGATCCTGGCGACCAACCCCACGGTAGAGGGTGAAGCGACCGCCAACTATATCGCTGAGCTGTGCGGTCAGTATGGCGTTGACGCCAGCCGTATTGCACACGGTGTGCCGGTAGGTGGTGAGCTGGAGATGGTTGATGGCACCACGCTGTCGCACTCTCTTGCCGGGCGTCATAAGATTAAATTCTAAGCACTCGCCGGTTTCATTCACTGAAACCGGCTTGAAAATTTTCCCGCCATCCCCATCTCTTCCTCAACGTTCGATCAACCCCGATTCTGTTGAGGTAGCAATGACCATGAAAGGACAAGAGACGCGTGGCTTCCAGTCAGAGGTAAAACAACTTCTGCACCTGATGATCCATTCCCTCTATTCAAACAAAGAGATTTTCCTGCGTGAACTGATCTCCAACGCCTCTGATGCCGCTGATAAGCTGCGCTTCCGCGCGCTTTCCACTCCGGATCTCTATGAAGGCGACGGCGAGCTGCGCGTGCGTATCTCGGTCGACAAGGAGAAACGGACGCTGACGCTGAGCGACAACGGTATCGGTATGCGTCGCGATGAGGTAATTGAAAACCTCGGTACTATCGCTAAATCAGGCACCAAAGCGTTCCTGGAGTCTATGGGCTCTGACCAGGCGAAAGACAGCCAGCTGATTGGCCAGTTTGGTGTGGGTTTCTACTCCGCCTTTATCGTTGCTGACAAAGTGACCGTGCGCACCCGCGCTGCCGGCGCACAGGCCAGCGAGGGCGTGTTCTGGGAGTCAGAAGGCGAGGGCGAATATACCCTGGCAGAAATCGAAAAAGCCGATCGCGGTACCGAGATCACGCTGCATTTCCGCGCAGGGGAAGATGATTTCCTTGACGCCTGGCGCGTGCGTAACGTCATCAGCAAATATTCCGATCACATCGCACTGCCGGTAGAGATCGAAACCAAAGATGAAGAGAACGACACCGTAACCTGGGAGAAGGTCAACAAAGCCCAGGCGCTGTGGACGCGTAATAAAGCGGAGATCAGCGACGACGAGTACAACGAGTTCTACAAGCACATTGCACATGACTTCAGCGATCCGGCTATCTGGAGCCATAATCGCGTGGAAGGCAAGCAGGAGTACACCAGCCTGCTCTACATCCCGCAGCGTGCTCCGTTCGATATGTGGAACCGCGACAGCAAGCAYGGCCTCAAGCTTTATGTACAGCGCGTGTTTATTATGGATGACGCTGAGCAATTCATGCCGAACTACCTGCGCTTTGTGCGCGGTCTGATTGACTCTAACGATCTGCCGCTTAACGTCTCACGTGAAATTCTGCAGGACAGCCGTGTCACCCAGAGCCTGCGCGCCGCGCTGACTAAGCGCAGCCTGCAGATGCTGGAAAAACTGGCAAAAGATGATGCAGAGAAGTATCAGCAGTTCTGGAAAGAGTTTGGTCTGGTACTGAAAGAGGGACCGGCAGAAGATAACGCCAATCAGCAGGCGATTGCTAAACTGCTGCGTTTTGCCACCACGCAGAGCGAAGGCAGCGAGCAGAGCGTATCGCTGGATGACTACCTGAGCCGCATGGTTGAAGGTCAGGAGAAGATCTACTACATCACGGCGGACAGCTATGCCGCGGCGAAAAGCAGCCCGCATCTGGAGCTGTTCCGCAAAAAAGGCATTGAGGTACTGCTGCTCTCCGATCGTATCGATGAGTGGATGATGAGTTATCTCACCGAGTTCGAAGGTAAAACGTTCCAGTCAGTAAGCAAAGCTGATGAGTCGCTGAGCAAGCTGGCGGATGAAGAGACCGAAGAGCAGAAAGAAGCGGAAAAAGCGCTGGAGCCGTTTGTTGAGCGCGTGAAAACGCTGCTGGGCGAGCGCGTTAAAGAGGTGCGACTGACGCATCGTCTGACCGATACGCCTGCTATCGTCACCACTGATGCTAACGAAATGACCACCCAGATGGCGAAGCTGTTTGCCGCCGCCGGTCAGGATGTTCCGGAAGTGAAATATATCTTTGAGATCAATCCGGAGCATGGCCTGGTGAAACGCGTAGCGGATACCCAGGATGAGGCGCGCTTTGCCGAATGGGTTGAACTGCTGCTGGATCAGGCGCTGCTGGCTGAGCGCGGTACGCTGGACGATCCTAACCAGTTTATCCGCCGCATGAACCAGCTGCTGACGGCGTAACGCCGCACAGCGCGAAGCGAATAAAACAGCTAAGGGCGCCATTAATGGCGCCCTTTTTTATGGCGTCAGCACTGCGCCTGCTCTCTGAGCCATGCGCGAAACAGACGGATCTCTGCATTCTGCTCGCGCGAGCGTTTGGCCATCATCCAGGTCGCGCGATCGATGCGCACAAAGCCCAGCGGCGCAATCAGCGCGCCCGCTTCCAGCTCCTGCTGCACCAGCAGTCGCGGGGCCATAATGATCCCCAGACCGCTTCTGGCGGCCTGAATAGCCAGCATCAGATTATCAAAGTGTTTGCCACGCCAGAAATCACCGCGTGCGCCGCTGTTTTTTGCCCACTCAGCCCAGGCGTGCAGCCGGGTATCCGCATGCAGCAGCGGCAGCGTTTGCAGATCGCGCGCGCTCTGCAGGCGTTCGGCGTAGTGGGGCGCACAGAGCGGCCCAATCGCGTCATCGCTGATAAGCGTGGCTTCAATATCATCATCGGGCTGCTGCTCATAACTCAGGATCAGCACATCGGTGTGTTCACTGCGCAGCTGATCGATCTCAACCAGTGACTGAAACTGCACGTCGATATCCGGGTAGCGCTGATAGAAACTGCTGATACGCGGGATCAGCCACTGAGAGAGAAAGCTGGGCGCACAGGAAACAGAGAGGTGATGCCGCATACCGGTACGTATGCTTTCGCAGCTGGTGGCGAGTTCGCTGAACGCTTTCTGACAGCTGACCAGCAGGCGTTCGCCATGCGAGGTGAGTTTGACGCGTCCGTTAGTGCGTACAAACAGCGGTTTGCCCATCCAGCTCTCCAGCTGGCGCACCTGATGGCTGACGGCGCTGTGGGTGACATGCAGGGTTTCCGCTGCCGTACTGAAACTGCTGTGCAGCGCTGCCTGATGAAAATAGCGCAGCGCCCGTAGTGACGGAAGCGCGGTCATACTCGTCCCTTGTGTAAAAACCTAACAGGGATTGTCAGTTTATATCATTTTAATGTCCAGCCGCATTGCCCTAACCTTTGCTCCAGATTCTGGCAGGTTGACGGGACGGGCTGGCTATGTATCAGCCACGCGTTTTATCTGCCGAAAAGCACCACTTCGCAGCTAATACAGGGAAACGTTACGCGATGGCCTCACAATACGCCTCTGCCAGGGCGGCGATATGCGACCGGCTGCGCAGCCAGCTATCCCGCTACTACCGGCTGGAAAATTACGATCTCTTCTTTGCGCCCACGCTGCATATTGCTCGGGTGGTGCTTTCTCAGCTTTTTTTGCGCCAGGAGCAGGCGCGTAATCAGACACGCTACGCCTCGCACCATCCGGTCAGCGAGCTGAGCGTACTGCCCGCCGTCCCGATGATGGCGGGAAATATCGCCCTGATAGAGCATGTGGATGTGGCGGAAGGGCGGGTGCGCTCGCTCGACGCCTGCCAGAGTCAGGGCGTGACCGACGCTTCCGGGTCATTTGCCAGCGCACTGCACAAGACGCTGATTGCCGGCTCCCATCTGTTTGTCGCACATCTGAACCACCATGCAGCGTTGAGCGACGATCTGGTACTGATTGCGCTGCGCACGACAAAATTCAGCACGCTGGTGCGCAGCGAACTGCGGCTGATAGAGCAGGGGCTGGCGCTGGGAAGCGCGCCGCAGCAGGCGCTGACGATGATGGAGAGCGCTGAGTGGAAGCCGTTTAATATCGCCATGGTTGACCGGTTTGCGCTCGAAACGCCGCTACCGCTCGCCTCACTGCAGCAGCCCGGTTTGCCGTTTGCCCTGATTGATCTGCCGCCGGCGCTGCATAATGTTACCCTGCCGCCGGAGATCTGGCGGYTGCCCGGGCGTTTGCTGATCCCGGCCAGCCTGCGCGGCAGCGGCAGCAAACATACAAACGTCACCGCGACGCTGAAAAAGCAGCTGAAAGCGTTGTTGCTGCGCAGCCTGAATTCCTAAAATCAATCCCTCAGCTGGCGCTTCATCCCAAAGCAGGTCACAGTAGGCGGGCCAGTGATAGCGTGCCCGTTGCCTTGTGGCTGGCGGGTCATAATGGTATGTTCTTGGCCTTCATAGATTGATCAATGCGATTCGCAAGGGGAATTACGCAATGCGTATTATTCTGCTCGGGGCACCGGGCGCAGGTAAAGGCACTCAGGCTCAGTATATTATGGAGAACTACGGTATTCCGCAGATCTCTACCGGTGACATGCTGCGCGCCGCAGTAAAAGCAGGCACCGAACTGGGCCAGCAGGCGAAAGCCATCATGGATGCCGGTAAACTGGTGACTGATGAACTGGTGATTGCGCTGGTTAAAGAGCGTATCGCGCAGGAAGACTGCAAAAACGGCTTCCTGCTCGATGGCTTCCCACGCACCATCCCGCAGGCTGACGCCATGAAAGAAGCGGGCATCAAAGTCGATTACGTGCTGGAATTTGCCGTGCCGGACGAGCTGATCGTCGATCGCATTGTGGGCCGTCGCGTGCATGCGCCTTCTGGCCGCGTATACCACATCAAAAACAAGCCACCAAAAGTGGAAGGTAAAGATGATGTGACCGGTGAAGAGCTGACCACGCGCAAAGACGATCAGGAAGAGACCGTGCGTAAGCGTCTGGTTGAGTATCATGAGCTGACAGCGCCCCTGATTGCTTACTACAGCAAAGAAGCGGAAGCGGGTAACACCGCCTATCACAAAATTGACGGCACCCGCCCGGTGGCTGACGTCAGTGAAGAACTGCGCCGTATCCTCGGCTAAGTACCAAAAGGGCCGGATGCCTGGCCCTTTTACAGCAATTGCTTTTCCCGCCCGTGATTTCCGCTACAATTTCCCCCGATTCACCACTCTTCGTTGCGATATCAAGGAAACAGAATGAGGCAAGATAAGCCCGGTGTTCTGCTGGTTAACTTAGGCACACCTGAAGCACCTACCACCCCGGCGGTGAAACGCTATCTGAAGCAGTTCCTCGGCGATCCGCGCGTGGTTGATACGCCGCGCTGGCTATGGTGGCCCATCCTTAATTTTATTATTCTGCCGTTTCGTTCGCCGCGCGTGTCGAAACTCTACGCCTCCGTCTGGATGGAAGAGGGATCGCCGCTGATGGTATTCAGCAAGCGGCAGCGTGCCGCGCTGGCGCAGCGCGTGGACATGCCGGTCGAGCTGGGCATGAGCTATGGTCAGCCGAGCCTGGACGGAGCGGTACATCGCCTGCTGGATCAGGGCGTCACGCACCTGATTGTGCTGCCGCTCTATCCGCAGTTCTCCTGCTCTACCGTTGCCGCCGTGTGGGATGGCCTGGCCAGCAGCTTTAAACCGCTGCGCTCGCTGCCGCAGGTCTCCTTTATTCGCGACTATGCTGAGCATCCGGCTTACATTGCCGCGCTGAAAGCCTCCGTTGAGCGCTCATTTGCCCGCCACGGCGAGCCGGATCTGCTGGTGCTCTCTTACCACGGCATTCCGCAGCGTTTCGCCAATGAAGGCGATGATTATCCGCAGCGCTGTAAAGATACCACCGCCGCACTGGCGGCGGCGCTGAATATCGCCCCTGAAAAAATCATGATGACCTTCCAGTCGCGCTTTGGGCGTGAGCCGTGGCTGATGCCCTACACCGATGAGACCATGAAAAGTCTGCCGGCCAAAGGCATTAAGCATGTGCAGGTCATGAGCCCCGGCTTTGCGGCGGACTGTCTGGAAACGCTGGAGGAGATCAGCGGTGAAAACTGCGAAATTTTCCTGCATGCAGGCGGCGAAAAATTTGAATATATTCCCGCGCTTAACGCCGATGACGAGCACATTGAGATGATGGTACAGCTGGTCAACGCGCGCCGCTAAGCGCATCAGGCAGAGAGTATGATATGCTTCTCTGCCTGATTTTCCCTGATGACTGCTTTTCATGAAATTTCCCGGCAAACGTAAATCCAAACACTATTTTCCCGTCAACGCGCGCGATCCGCTGCTGCAGGCTATTCAGCAGGAGCAGGAGGAGGGCAGCTGGGTGGTGGGTATCGACCAGACGCTGGTGGATATCGAAGCCAAAGTTGATGACGCGTTCCTGCAGCGCTACGGCCTGAGTGCCGGGCATTCGCTGGTGATTGACGACGCGACGGCGGAAGCGCTCTATAACGAGTTGATGCGCGAGCAGCTGATCAGCCACCAGTTTGCCGGCGGCACCATTGGCAACACGTTGCACAACTACTCGGTGCTGGCTGACGATCGTTCCGTGCTGCTGGGCGTCATGTGCAATAACATCCAGATTGGCGGCTACGCCTATCGCTATCTCTGCAACACCTCCAGCCGTATGGATCTGAACTTCCTGCAGGGCGTGGACGGCGCGATTGGCCGCTGCTTTACCCTGATTGGCGAGCACGGTGAACGGACCTTCGCGATCAGTCCGGGGCTGATGAACCGGCTGCAGGCGGAGAGTATCCCGGAAGAGGTGATTGCCGGGGCGTCAGCGCTGGTGCTGACCTCCTATCTGGTACGCTGCCAGCCTGGTGAACCGATGCCGGACGCCACGCTGCGCGCCATTGCGTATGCGAAAAAGCATAATGTGCCGGTGGTGTTAACGCTGGGTACAAAATATGTCATTCAGGATAACCCGCAGTTCTGGCGTGATTTCCTGCGCGATCACGTCTCTATTGTCGCGATGAACGAAGAAGAAGCGTTTGCGCTGACCGGTGAACAGGATCCGCTGCTGGCAGCTGATATGGCGCTGGAGTGGGTCGATCTGGTGCTCTGCACCGCCGGTCCGACCGGGCTCTACATGGCGGGCTTCACTGAAGATGAATTTAAGCGCAAAACGAATCACCCGCTGCTGCCGGGCGCGATTGCGGAATTCAACCAGTATGAGTTCAGCCGGGCGATGCGCCAGCAGGATTGTCAGCAGCCGCTGCGCATCTTCTCGCATATCGCGCCTTACATGGGCGGACCGGAAAAGATCATGAATACCAACGGGGCAGGGGACGGGGCGCTGGCAGCGCTGCTGCACGATATCACGGCGAACAACTTCCATCGCCTCAAAGTCCCCAACTCCAGCAAACATGCACGTGAATATCTGACCTACTCCTCGCTGGCGCAGGTGTGCAAATATGCTAACCGCGTGAGTTATCAGGTGCTGAACCAGCATTCACCGCGCCTGACGCGCGGCCTGCCGGAGCGGGAAGATAGCCTGGAAGAGTCTTACTGGGACAGATAAGCGCGCAGTAAAAAGGGGCGCATCAGTGCGCCCCTGCAGTCAGCGATCCCCGATCAAATCGGGCATTCGCGGGAGATCGGCTCAACGGCGATCTCCTTTTTCAGCACATTGAGCATGCTGCTGGCAATTTCACGCTCGCCCATCACGACCTGATTAGCGCCGCGATCCATAATATAGGCGACTTCGTCGTCATAGTGCGCACGGGCGATAATCTCAATATCCTTGCGCTTCTCACGTGCGGCCACCACCACTTCACCCGCTTCATAGCCATTCGGAATGGTCAGCAGCAGCCAGCGGGCGCAGTCAAGCCGTGCCAGCTCCATGGTCTCTGCGCGTGCTGCATTGCCCAGCACCGCTCTGATACCCTGTTCACGCAGCGCTTCAACGCGCGGGCGGGAGTTTTCCACCACCACCAGCGGGATATCTGCTTCCAGCAGCTGCTGCCCCAGCAGGCTGCCGACGCGTCCATAACCCACAATCACCGCGTGATTACAGATATCTACCGGGATCTGTTTCTCTTCCGCCATCGCCTCTTCCAGCGTCTGCTCCTCAGCGGTTTCAGTTTTATCCAGATAGCGCTCCAGCAGCGAGAAGAGGATAGGATTCAGCATAATGGAGAGAATAGCCGCCGCCAGCACCAGGTTGCGCCCCTCTTCGCTGAGCAGATCGAGTGAAATGCCGAGGCCGGCGAGAATAAAGGCAAACTCACCAATCTGCGCCAGACTGACCGAAATGGTCAGGGCGGTACGGCGTGAGTGCCCCAGCAGAGTGACCAGCGCCCAGGCGGCGATTGATTTACCCAGCACCACGATGGCGAGCGCGCCCAGTACCGCCAGCGGCTGTTCAATCAGGATCATCGGGTTAAACAGCATGCCGACCGATACAAAGAACAGTACGGCAAAGGCGTCGCGCAGTGGGAGCGTGTCGCGCGCCGCGCGGTGGCTCAGCTCAGATTCGTTCAGCACCATGCCGGCGAAGAAGGCGCCAAGGGCAAAGGAGACATCAAAGAACTCTACGGCACCAAAGGCGATACCGAGCGCCAGCGCCAGCACCGATAGAGTAAAGAGTTCACGCGAGCCGGTAGCCGCGCTTTTTGCCAGGATCCACGGGATAACGCGGCGGCCTACCACCATCATCAGCACCATAAAGGCGGCCACTTTACCGATGGTCAGCAGCAGATCCCATGCCAGCAGGGTCGGACTGGCGTTACCCTGTTCCAGCATGCCGGCGATGGCAGGCAGCAGCACCAGCGTCAGCACCATCACCAGGTCTTCCACAATCAGCCAGCCGATCGCAATCTGGCCGC
The DNA here is from genome assembly GCA_002939445.1 of Pantoea sp. BRM17. Classification (GTDB taxonomy): domain Bacteria; phylum Pseudomonadota; class Gammaproteobacteria; order Enterobacterales; family Enterobacteriaceae; genus Pantoea. Next base: position 633,011 of record PEFU01000003.1, read on the forward strand.
GCTGGCTGTCAATCAGCTGTCGCTCCTCCAGCGCCCGCAGCAGCACTACGGTACTGGCCGTAGAGAGGCACAGGCCAAACACCAGGCCAGTCATCCATGACCAGCCCATGGTCCAGGAGAGCCCCATTCCCAGCAGCGTCGCCACCGCGATTTGCGCCACGGCGCCGGGAATGGCGATCGACTTTACCGCCATCAGATCTTTCAGTGAGAAGTGCAGTCCGACGCCAAACATCAGCAGAATGACGCCCAGCTCTGCCAGTTCAGGTGCCAGATTCGTATCCGCAACAAAGCCTGGCGTAAAAGGGCCCGCAACCACGCCGGCAACCAGATAGCCCACCAGCGGAGAGATGCGCAGGCGATTGGCCAGCATGCCAAGGAGAAACGCGAGGACCAGGCCCCCGACAATAGTGGTGATCAACGGTGTGGTGTGATGCATGCCTGTCTCCTTGTGTGCAAATGTGTCCGCTTGTAACAATCATGTAATGCAAATCCTGCTGCAGCGTTTAGACATTTGCGGGATGAAAGCTGAATAAACTGAAAAAATGCGATAAAAAACGTGCCGAAGCGCTATTTTCAGCAGTTATCCTGGCGTGCAGGTAGTGATAATGCATTACAGCAGCGTTAAAAAGCGCAGCATCCCCCGACGGGCCCAGCCGGCGAGAGCAGATGAAAATAGCAGCGGGTACTGCCTTTCAGCTTGAGTTAAGCAGGGAACTGTGCGACACAGAGGGCAGAAATCTGTCAGGTCCACGATGCAGTGGAAAAAAACGAACAAGGAGAGCGTTGTGTTGTTACTTACCCCGAAAAAGCGCTGGCTGGCGCTGCTGGTTTTGCTGGTGCCGATGCTGGCGCAGGCGTGGCAAATCGATCGCAGCTATCGCTTCAGCATCCTGCATACCAACGATCATCATGGCCATTTCTGGAGTAACGCGCAGGGTGAGTATGGGCTGGCAGCACAAAAGAGCCTGATGGACCAGCAGCGTTATGATGTCCAGGCGCGCGGAGGGGGTGCGCTCATCCTCTCCGCCGGGGATATCAATACCGGCGTGCCGGAGTCAGATGTGCTGAACGCAGAGCCTGACATTCGCGGCATGAATCTGGTGGGTTATGACGCTATGGCGCTGGGAAACCACGAATTTGACAAGCCTCTGAGCGTGCTGGAACAGCAGAAAAAGTGGGCGCGTTTTCCCTTTCTCGCGGCGAATATCTATCAAAAAGGCAGCGATCGGCGGCTGTTTTCGCCCTGGGCCATATTTAACCGTATGGGCCTGAAAATAGCGGTTATCGGGCTGACCACTACGGATACGCTGCGTATTACCAACCCGGAAAATGTCGCAGAGCTTGAGATCCGCGATCCGGTCAAAGAGACGCTGAAAGCGGTAGCGGAGCTGCGCGCCACGGAAAAGCCTGATGTGATCATCGCGCTGACGCATATGGGACATTATGACGACGGTCAGCACGGCAGTAACGCACCGGGCGACGTTGAGCTGGCGCGCAGCCTGCCGCCCGGCACCCTGAGTGTTATCGTGGGCGGTCACTCGCACGATGCCGTCTGTATGGCGCAGGCTAACCGCAGCGTGCCGGATTATCAGCCAGGCCAGCCCTGCCAGCCCGATCGGCAGAATGGCGTCTGGATCATGCAGGCTAAAGAGTGGGGCAAATATGTGGGTCGCGGCGATTTTACCTTTCGCAACGGTGAGCTGACGCTGGAAAATTATCAGCTCATCCCGGTTAACCTGAAGCATAAAGTCACCAACCAGGATGGCAGCGAAACCTGGCTGCCTTATCAGGAGCCGATTGTACCCAATACCGCGATGATGAAGCTGCTGACCCCTTTCCAGCTGCGCGCCGGTAAACAGCTGGATGTCGCCGTTGGCCGCAGTGACGGGCTGTTTGTCGGCGAGCGCAATAAAGTCCGCTTTGAGCAGACCAATCTGGCGCAGCTGATCCTGCGAGCGCAGATGGCCGCGACCAAAGCGGATGTGGCGGTGATCAGCGGCGGCGGCATCCGCACATCGCTTTCGGCAGGCGAGCTGCGCCTGCGCGATCTGCTGCAGGTGCAGCCGTTTGGCAATCAGGTGGTGTCGGTCACGCTGAGCGGTGAGGAACTGCAGGACTATCTTGCCCGCGTGGCGAATATCAAAACTAACTCCGGCGGCTTTGCTCAGTTAGCCGGCGTCAGCCTGGTGGCCGATGGTAAATCAGTCAGTGATGTCAAAATCAACGGGAAGCCGCTGGAGAAGAAGAAGACCTATCGCCTCGCCACTAACAGCTTTAACGCCAGCGGCGGCGACGGCTATCCGCCGCTGACGGCGCGCGCGGGCTACCGCAACAGCGGTCTGCGCGATGCTGACGTGCTGCGCGACTATATTACTCAGCATTCACCGCTAAAAATCGCTGATTTTGTGCCGCCAGCCGTCGTGCATCTGACCGACGAGCAGGTACGCGAGCGTGACAAGGCGCTGGAAAAGCAGCGCAAGCGCAGCTATCCGCGTATGTTCCTGGCATGGATCTGGCCGCGCGCGGCGCAGGATTAAGCGTAACCGGCGCGCTGCTTCCGGCCGGAGGCAGCGCGCGCCCGGCATCAGGCGCGGCAGGATGGCTGCGCAAACCAGCGCAGGCGCAGCTTATCCCAGACCCAGTTGTAAACCATGGTGTAGGGCAGGAAAAACAGAAAGAWTCCCACCTCCACTAAAAAGGCGTTAAGCAGCGAAATATGCAACATGCCGGCGGCGATCGGCAGGCCAATCAGGATAAATCCCCCTTCAAAACAGAGCGCATGCAGGGCACGCAGCCCCAGCCCGCGCTTCTGATGCGGCGGCCAGATGCGATCGAACAGGGTGTTATAGATCATGTTCCACAGCATCGCGACGGTAGAAAGGGCAATCGCCAGCGTGCCCATCTGGAACAGCGGCTTGTCCATAATCCATGCTGCCAGCGGCGCGATAGTCACAATAGCCAGGCCCTCAAAGCCCACGGCGTGCAGAATGCGTTCTTTCAGCGAACGGGTACGCATAAATACCTCCGGTTACGTAATAACGCGCATTTTCGCACTGCATGCATCTGAGATAAAATGAGTGTCTATCGAAAAAAACGATGGTAAACCATGAAATACTCTCCGGAATCCCTTGAGGCATTTGTCCARACTGTTGCGAGCGGCTCTTTCTCTGCTGCTGCCCGCGCGCTGGCAAAAAGCCAGTCCACCATCAGTGCTGCCATCGCTAACCTTGAAATCGATCTAGGCTTTGCGCTGTTTGACCGTCGCGGCCGCCAGCCGGTGCTGACACCGCAGGGTGAACGCGCGCTGGCTCAGGTGCAGCAGATCCTGGCCGCCAGTCAGCGGCTGGATGAACTGGCGCTGCGCCTGTCGCAGGGTGTGGAGCCGCGCCTGAGTCTGGCCATTTCCGATTTCTGGCAGGCCGATCATCATGAACATCTGCTGACGCGGTTTGATGCCCGCTACCCCGATATCGACTTTGAATGCATGATTGCAGAGGATGAGGATGTACTGGATCTGCTGCAGGCGGGGCGGGTGCACCTGGGCGTGGTCCGCACTCAGCCTGCGCTGCCGCCCGATCTGGCGGTAGCCCGGCTGCAGGTGGAGGCGCAGATGGCGATCTTTCTGCACCAGGATCACGCGCTGTCGCAGCTGGCTCAGGTGAGTGAGGCGCAGCTCAGCGAGCTGCGGCAGCTGCGGCTGAACACCTGGGTACAGACGCGCGGACCACTGCCAGCCGCCGGACGAACCTGGTCAGCGCCGACGTATCTGCTGCTGCTGGAGATGGCGGAGCAGGGGTTTGGCTGGAGCGTACTGCCGCGCTGGCTGGTGGATCAGTTTGGTCATCAGGTCCTGAAAGAGCTATGCGTTCCCGGCTGGCCGCAGCATATTGCGGTAGATGTGGTCTGGTCGCGACGTAATCCGCCCGGCCCGGCCGGGCGCTGGATGATCGATCAGCTTTGCGCGCAGCAGCCCGATTAATCGCAGCGTGCCACGTCGGCCAGTGTGGCATTCAGCAGCCGCGCCAGATCCTCTGCAGCCAGTTCAATGTCGAGGCCGCGTTTACCGCCAGAGATAAATATGGTGGCAAACTCTGCGGCCTGCCGATCGATCACCGTTGGCAGGCGCTTTTTCTGACCCAGCGGACTGATGCCGCCCAGCAGGTAGCCGGTAACGCGCTGCGCCAGCTGCGGATCGGCCATTTCTGCTCGCCTGGCGCCCAGCGCTTTCGCCACTTTTTTCAGGTCGAGCTGGGATGCAACCGGCGTAACCGCCACCGCCAGCGCTTTCGCATCGCCGTTCAGCGCGACCAGCAGCGTTTTAAAGACCTGGCGCGCATCAAGGTTGAGCTTGCGCACCGCTTCATCGCCAAAATGCGTTTCATGGCTGTCATGCTCATAGGGGTGCAGCGTAAACGCCACGCCGTTTTTTTCCAGAAGTTTGACTGCAGGGGTCATCATTAATCCTTACGACAAAAATTCTTCTCAAAGATTGCGCTAATAACAGTGGCGAAAATCTGAACTTTGCGCGAGAATTGTCCCGCGCCACTCACCCTGGCGATAACCAAAATCATAAACAAATTCCTCTTTGACAGGTCGATAGTGATATCGGCCTTCTTTTTTTGTCTTATCCTTCGGCCACTCCTGAGCAGCGCAGGTGTCGCGTTACGGCTGCTTCTGTTTCAGCAGGCCGGGCAGATTATCATCGCCATAGAGATGCAGCGCGCCGACGGCCACCAGATAGCGACCCGATGGCAGCGCCAGCAGCTGTTCGCGCCATTGCTGATTGCGGTTACGCATCAGCGTGTCGCTCAGCTCACTGCCAAAGGTCGCGGGCAGCGCTACCGGCTGCTGCGCGGGCGGCGCTTCAAGCCACCAGCTGATCATCGTCTGCAGCAGCCGCGCATTGGTATGCCAGTGCTCAAGCGTATCCACCAGCAGCGCCCGACCCTCCTGCGGCAGGGATTTCAGCAGCGCGATCTGCGTCTCCGGCCCTTCCAGCTCAATGATCGGCTTGCCCGCTGCCTTTGCGGCCTGCAGCAGCTGATAATCGATACCATACTCCGGACGCAGTCCGAGCCGCTGCGCCTGGTGCGCCTGCAGCATCAGCGCTATCTGCCAGCAGGGCAGGGTATCAAAGAGGTCACTCTCCAGCCCCAGATCCTTACAGAGCGCCTGCAGCCGCGTCAGCGTGGCGCTCTCCAGCCGGGTGTGCAGCGGCGGCAAATCTGCGGTATCCGCAAAAGGAGAGCCGCCGCGCGTGATGTCCGCTTCAACAATCAGCGCATCCGCTTTCTGCAGCTGACGCAGCAGGCCGGCTGGCAGAGGCTGCATGTTGCGTGTGCCCATATGGATACTGCCGRTCAGATGCAGCAGCCGGTCGCCCAGACGCATATCCATTGCCGGCCAGCGGTAGGCAGACGGAAAAAGCGCGGCGATCCGCTGCCAGAGACGTTGCCAGATAGGGCTGTTCATGTCCGCTCCTGTTACGGTTAAACCGTCATGCTAACGATTTATTTCGGCTAAAAACAGCGCGCTGGCTGCTATTACCGGTCGGGCGGAGTGAAACGCAGCAGGCGGTTTGCATTGCTGACGACGGTGATGGAAGAGAGGGCCATTGCTGCCCCCGCGACAATCGGGCTCAGCAGCAGGCCGGTAAAGGGATAGAGCACGCCCGCCGCAATCGGAATACCCAGGCTGTTATACACAAATGCGCCCAGCAGATTCTGGCGCATATTGCGCAGCGTGGCCTGCGAAATCGCCAGGGCATCCGCTACCCCATGCAGGTCGTTACGCATCAGCGTAAGCGGCGCCGTTTCGACCGCGACATCGCTGCCGCTGGCCATCGCAATACCGGTATCCGCCTGCGCTAACGCTGGCGCATCGTTGATGCCATCTCCTATCATCATCACCCGGCGCCCCTGCTGCTGCAGGCGGCTTATGGCTTCTGCTTTACCCTCTGGCAGCACGCCGGCGATCACTTCATCAATTCCCGCTTCAGCAGCGATAGCGCGGGCTGTGGCCTGATGATCGCCCGTCAGCATCACCAGCCGGTAGCCAGCCTGATGCAGCCGCTGCAGTGCCGCTTTACTCTCCGGCCGCAGATTATCGCGCAGCGCAATCAGGCCCAGCAGCTGGTGCGCGTCGGCCAGCAGCACTGGCGTAGCACCGCTTGCCGCGATGCGTTCGATATCTGCCCGGGCGGCGTCATAGTTAATCTGCTGCTCATCAAGCAGGGCCGTGTTGCCCAGCAGCAGGGTCTGACCTGCCACCTGCGCGCTCACGCCCCTGCCGCGCAGCGTCCGGAAGCGGGTGATCTCTGCTGCCGGCGGCTGCGGCGCGGCAGCGAGGATCGCGCTGGCAAGCGGATGCGTGGATCCCTGCTCCAGCTCCGCTGCGGCCTGCAGGATCTGCTGTTGATCCCGGTCAGCATAGCAGCAAATCTCGCCGATCTGCGGCGATCCCTGCGTCAGCGTACCGGTTTTATCAAACACCAGCGTGTCAGTTTCGCTGGCGTGCTGCAGCGCGTCGGCATCGCGCACCAGGATACCCAGCTCTGCCGCACGGCCGGTGCCGGCGATGATCGACATCGGCGTGGCCAGCCCCAGCGCACAGGGACAGGCGATGATCAGGACGGTAGTGATGATCACCAGCGCATAGGCGAGCTGCGGCTGTGGCCCAATCAGATACCAGGTGAGGCCGCTCAGCAGCGCAATCGCTACCACAACCGGTACGAAAACGGCAGAGATGCGATCGGCGAGGCGGCCAATCTCCGGCTTGCTGCTTTGCGCCTGACGCACCAGATTAATAATCCGTGCCAGCGTGGTGTGGCTGCCGGTAGCGCTGGCGATAAAGCGCAGCGTGCCATCCTGCACCACCGTGCCGGCATAGACTTTGCTGCCCGGTACTTTTTCCTGCGGCACGGCTTCGCCGGTCAGCATCGCTTCATCGCACCAGGCTTCACCCTGCGTGACATCGCCGTCCACCGGCACCCGATCGCCGGTGACCAGCTTCAGAGTCATACCGGCGGTGACGGCGCTCAGCGGCAGCTGCTGCTCGCCCTGTTCGGTGACCACGCACGCCTGAGCCGGCGTCAGATCCAGCAGCCGCTCCAGCGCGCGCGAGGCGCGCTGACGGGCACGCTGCTCCAGCGCGTGCCCGAGATTAATCAGCCCGATGATCATAACGCTGGCCTCAAAGTAGAGATGGCGTGCCTGCACCGGAAAAAATTCCGGCCACAGCGCCACGCTCATCGAATAGAGCCAGGCAGCGCCGGTGCCGAGCGCCACCAGCGTATCCATGGTAGCGGTGGCTAATCGCAGGCTGCGCCAGGCGCTGCGATAAAAGTKGCCGCCGGCAATGATCATTACCAGCAGCGTGGCAACGCCCAGCGTACGCCACAGCGTTTGATTCGCCGGCGTCAGCATCATGTGATCGCCCGCCATGCCCCAGAACATCATCGGAACGCCAAGCCCCAGCGCCAGTGCCGACTGCCAGCTGAAGCGGCGCATCGCCTGCCGCGCGTTCGCCTGCTGACGCTCACGCCGGCGCTGTTCATCTTCAATCACTTCAGCGCTGTAGCCTGCCTTGTCTACAGCGGCAATCAGCGCCGGTGCGTTAACCTCACCCAGCACCAGCGCGCTGCGTTCACCGAGGTTAACGCGTGCTTCCGTGACGCCGGATACCGCGCGCAGCGCGTTCTCTACCCGGCTGACGCAGCTGGCGCAGCTCATGCCATCAATCAGCAGATGCTGTACCGGCAGCGCCGCTTCTGCCGGCTGGGAGGCCGTTGTCAGCGCCTCCGGCGGCGGCTCCTGAGCTGTCAACGGATCAGACTTTGGGAATGTTGCCTCAGGCTGCAGCGTGGCGTGGTAACCAGCCTGCTCTACGGTTGCGATCAGATCGCTGGCGCTGGCCGTCCCGGTCACGCGTGCCTCCTGCTGCGTGACCTCCGCCAGCTCCACGTCGCTGCGCTGTTCCAGCGCCGCTTTGACCCGTTTGACACAGTGGCCGCAGGAAAGCCCCTCCAGCGCCAGCGTTTGTCTATCCGACATGATAGTCTCCTTAGTGAACAGAGTTGACCGGCAGCACCGGTTACAGTAGTTATAAGCGTAAACCTTCCATTCGGGGGAAGGTCAAGGAGCCGGCATGAATATCAGCGACGTCGCCAGAAAAACCGGGCTGACCAGTAAAGCGATCCGTTTTTATGAAGAGAAAGGGATTGTGACGCCGCCGCGGCGTAGCGGAAATGGCTACCGGTACTATGACGAACGCCATCTGGAAGAGCTGCATCTGCTGCGTCAGGCGCGCCAGGTTGGCTTTACGCTGGATGAGTGCCGCGAGCTGGTGGCGTTGTTCAACGATCCTGCGCGGCACAGCGCAGATGTCAAAGCGCGCACGCTGCAGAAGGCTGAAGAAATTGCAGCGCATATTGAGGAGCTGCACGCCATGCGGGCGCGCCTGCTGTCACTGGCAGAGGCGTGTCCCGGCGACGAGGGCGCCGAGTGCCCGATAATGAATCAGCTGGCGGGCTGCTGCGGTCACTCTGGCGGTAAACGCGGCTGAATCAGCAGCGTAATCCCTTCAACCGCCGTGACCGTCACCCGCGTGCCCGCGGGCAGATCGTCTGTTGCCTGTACGCGCCAGCTGCTGTCACCAATCTGTACATGACCGATACCACTTTTAAGCGGCGTCTCCAGCGTCAGCTGCCGGCCAATCAGCGCTTTACCGCGCTGGTTCAGCGTGTTGGGTTGCTGCTTTACAGCCTGATGGCGCATCCAGCCATACCAGCCCAGCGCGCTCAGCAGCGTCAGCGCGGCAAACAGCAGCCCCTGATCGGCCCATGAGAAAGGCCACAGCCACTCGGCCACGCCAACCAGTAGTGCCGCCATACCGCACCAGAGCAGATAACCACTGGTGCCCAGCATTTCGGCTGCCAGCAGCAGCCCGCCCAGCGTCAGCCAGAACCAGTGCGGATGGGCAATCAGCTCCATCAGCATCACGGTCTCCGCTCCGGGTGACGCTCTTTCAGCAGTTCACTGATACCCGCTACCGAGCCGATCAGGCTGCTGGCATCGAGCGGCATCATCACCACTTTACTGTTGCCGGCTTCGCCAATTTTCTGCAGCGCATCAGTATATTTCTGCGCGACAAAGTAGTTGATGGCCTGGATATCACCGGCAGCGATAGCGTCAGACACCATGCGCGTGGCGTTCGCTTCTGCTTCTGCCTGCCGCTCACGCGCCTCAGCCTGTAAAAAAGCAGAGGTGCGCTCGCCTTCTGCTTTCAGAATCTGTGACTGCTTGTCGCCTTCAGCACGCAATATGGCGGCCTGACGCACGCCTTCAGCAGCCAGAATATCTGCGCGTTTGGTGCGCTCAGCTTTCATCTGCGCATTCATGGCAGCGATCAGCTCCTGCGGTGGCCGCACATCGCGGATCTCAATGCGGGTAATTTTGACGCCCCAGGGGTTGGTCGCTTCATCAACGATATGCAGCAGGCGGGTGTTGATGTTGWCACGCTGCGACAGCATCTCATCCAGCTCCATGCCGCCGAGGACCGTGCGAATGTTCGTCATCGTGAGGTTGATTATCGCCAGCTCCAGATTGCTGACCTCATAGGCGGCACGCGCCGGGTCAACGACCTGGATAAAGCAGACGGCATCAATGGTGACGTTGGCGTTGTCTTTGGAGATGATCTCCTGTGAGGGGATATCGAGCACCTGCTCCATCATATTGATGCGGCGACCCACGCGATCCATAAACGGCACCACCAGGTTAAGCCCCGGCGAGAGCGTACGGGTGTAGCGTCCGAAGCGCTCTACCGTCCATTGATAGCCCTGCGGAACAATCTTGATACCGGCCCATACAATCACCAGCACCAGTACGATGAGAACAGGAATAGCGGTCAGCATATAACCTCCTGGCTGTCAGATTACCGGGCCGAGTCGCTTCGGCCCGTCTGCGTACCCGTCAGTAGAGCAGCGAATAGAGCTGGCGGCGATAGCGCGAGGCGAGGGCGTCGCCGGTGCCAAGCGCGGCCAGGATCTCCTGGAACATTTTGCGCACTTCACCGTCACCGGCGGCGAGATCGCTTTTCAGAAAGCCCAGCAGCAGCTCCAGCGCCTCTTCATTACGCCCAACCTGGTGCAGCTGTAACGCAAGTTTAGCAGCCAGGGTCGCGTTCTGCGGCTCGGCGTTCAGCTGCTCCTGCAGCAGCTGGATTTCAGGCGTATCCGCCGCCTGCTTCAGCAGGTCGATCTGTGAGACCAGGCTCTGATAGCGTGTATCCTGATCCTGCAGCGGCACCACATCCAGCACCGCTTCCGCTTCATCACTGCGGTTCAGGGCGATCAGCACTTCTGCCAGCAGAAAGCCAATCTCACTGTTTTTATTGCTCAGCTGCCAGGCATCTTTCAGCAGCGGCAGCGCCTCCAGCGGCTTGTTCTGCTGCATCAGCTCCATAGCCTGCTGCGCTTTCAGCTCCTCTTCGCGCGGCAGAACTTTTTCCAGCAGCGCGCGGATCGCCTCTTCCGGCTGCGGGCCCTGAAAACCATCTACCGGCTGCCCGTTCTGGAACAGATAGACCGTGGGCAGCGAGCGCAGACCGAACTGTGATGCCACCACTGGCTCGTTGTCGCAGTCGAGTTTTGCCAGCAGGAACTGGCCGGCATACTCCTGTGCCAGACGCTCCAGCACCGGGGTAAGCTGCAGGCAGTGCTGGCTGCGTTCAGACCAGAAATAGAACAGAACCGGCAGCTGCATGGATTGCTCCAGCGTCTGCTGCAAATTGGACTCATTGATGTTGGTGATCAAAGCGTGTGACATGAAAAACGCTCCTGGCAGAAAGTGTAAAGAGAATATGGGGATAAAGTGTCCCGCTTCAAGCGCTGGCTGATGTTACCGCTCAGTTGCTGCGCAAAATGCGATCCAGCATCCAGCCCGGCAGCAGTCGTTTCAGAAAACTCATGCCCCAGGCCACCAGCGTAACCGGATAGCGCAGCCGCGGGTGACGGCTCTCCAGCGCATGGCGCAGTTTGGGCAGAATCGCCTCCGGCGGCAGGGTAAAGCGTGCCGCGATACCGGGATTCTGCACCGGCTTCTCCTGTTCACCCTGCTGCACGTTATCAGTGAAACGCGTGGCAATCGGTCCCGGCTCTATCAGGCTGACGCGCACGCCGCTGGCGCGCACTTCCATACGCAGCGCATCGCTCCACGCCTCCAGCGCCCATTTGCTGGCGGCATAGGCGCCACGCCCCGGGGTGGAGATTAGTCCCAGCACCGAGCTGGTATTGATAATGCGGCCGTCGCCGCTGTTCTGCAACGCCGGCAGCAGCCGCATCGTCAGCTGATGAGTGCCAAAGAGGTTGGTGGAGAACTGCTTTTCAAGCTGCTGGCGGCTGATGCTGCTCAGCGGCCCATACTGACCAAATCCGCCGTTATTAAATAGCCCGTGCAGGCAATGTCCGGTAAGCGCCAGCACCCGATCGGCGGCGGCATCCACACTCGCGGCATCGTCAAGATCGAGCGGGATGCCGGTATATCCCAGTGCGGTCATCCGCGCGACATCCTCGGCGCGGCGGCAGGCGGCAAGTACGTGATAGCCGCGCGCCTGCAAATCGCTGGCGGCTGCCAGCCCGATACCGCTGGAGCAGCCGGTGATCAAAACCGATTTTTGCATTTCTTTACCTGTGAAATAGCACGACTCAGCGCGAGTCATGCTTAACTAGCGGAGCCAGCGCGTCAGCCATAATGCCGGCAATAAACGGCTGCGCATCCGGATTGGGGTGAATACCATCCTGCTGCATCCACTCCGGCTTCAGATAGACCTGCTCCATAAAAAAGGGCACCAGCGGCAGGCTGTACTCTTCCGCCAGGCGCGGATAGATGGCGCTGAACGCTTCCGTGTATCGTCGTCCATAATTAGCAGGCAGCCGGATCTGCATCAGCAGCGGCTGCGCGTCAGCGGCTTTCACCGCAAGGATAATCGCACGCAGATCCTGCGCGATAGCCTGCGGCGGAAAACCGCGTAAACCATCATTACCGCCCAGTTCGATTAACACCCAGCGCGGCTGATGCTGTTTTAATAGTGCAGGCAGCCGTGCCAGACCCTGTCCGGCGGTATCACCGCTGATGCTGGCGTTGACGACGTTGGGCTGCTGCTGCCAGCGCGTGCTGAGCAGGGCAGGCCAGGCGGCGCTGGCAGACATCCGGTAGCCGGCGCTCAGGCTGTCACCTAATACCATCAGCGTATCGGCTGCAGCGATGCGCGATACCAGCAGCAGCACCACACACAGGAAAGGATAATGCCAGCGGAAAACATTGTTGCGGTTCATCATCTTACTAAGTCCGTCGGTCAGGGTGAGCATCAGCTCTCAATCCTTACCGGAGTTGAGCTGGTTGTCAAACCAGCCGAAACGCTCGCGCTGATTGGCGAATCGGGATCGGGGAAGTCGACGCTGCTGGGGATCCTCGCCGGGCTGGATGATGGCAGCAGCGGCGAGGTTCATCTGCTGGGTCAGCCGCTGCACCGCATGAACGAAGAGCAGCGCGCGGCGCTGCGCGCACGCGAAGTCGGTTTTGTGTTTCAGYCATTTATGCTGGTGCCCACGCTAAATGCGCTGGAGAACGTGCAGCTGCCGGCGCTGCTGCGCGGCGAGAGCGATCGCGACAGCCGGGCACAGGCCAGCGAGCTGCTGGCGCAGCTTGGCCTGAAAGCGCGCCTGCATCATCTTCCTGCACAGCTTTCAGGAGGCGAACAGCAGCGGGTGGCACTGGCGCGCGCATTTAGCGGGCGTCCCGGCCTGCTGTTTGCGGATGAGCCCACCGGTAATCTCGATCGTCAGACCGGGGAGCGCATTGCCGATCTGCTGTTCTCGCTCAACCGTGATTACGCCACAACGCTGATCCTGGTGACCCATGATGAGCAGCTGGCCGCGCGCTGCGATCGGCGGCTGCGGCTGCGTGACGGCAAGCTGTGGGAGGAGGCATGATCTGGCGCTGGTTCTGGCGCGAATGGCGCTCGCCTTCGCTGCTGATTGTCTGGCTGGCGCTGACGCTGGCGGTGGCCTGCGTGCTGGCTTTGGGTTCCATCAGCGATCGCATGGAGAAAGGACTCAGCCAGCAGAGCCGCGACTTTATGGCGGGCGATCGTACGCTGCGCAGCAGCCGGCCGGTGCCGGAAGCCTGGCTGACGCAGGCGCGTGAGGAGGGATTAGCGATCAGCCGTCAACTCAGCTTCACCACTATGACCTTTGCGCGGGAGACGCCGCAGCTGGCAGATGTTAAAGCGGTGGATGACGCCTATCCGATGTTTGGTACATTGCAGACCGAGCCACCGGGCCTGCGTCCGGCGGCAGGCAGCGTGCTGGTCGCCGCGCGTCTGCTGGCGCTGCTGGATCTGCGCGTCGGCGATCCGATAGAGGTCGGCGACGCCACGCTGCGCATTGCCGGTACGGTGATCCAGGAGCCGGACAGCGGATTCAATCCCTTCCAGACGGCGCCTCGTCTGTTAATGAACCTGGCGGACGTTGAAAAAACCGGCGCCGTTCAGCCCGGCAGCCGCCTGAGCTGGCGCTATAAGTTTTCCGGCGACGCCGCACCGCTGGCGCGCTACGATCGCTGGATCGAGCCGCGCCTTAAAGGGGGCGAACGCTGGATAAGCACCGAAAACTCAGAGGATGCGCTGGGCCGTTCCATGCAGCGCGCGCAGCAGTTTCTGCTGCTGTCGGCATTACTGACGCTGCTGCTGGCCATCGCGGCCGTGGCGGTAGCGATGAGCCACTACTGCCGCAGCCGTTACGATCTGGTGGCGGTGCTGAAAACGCTGGGGGCCACGCGACGTGCGCTGCAGCGGCTGATTATCGGCCAGTGGCTGGCGGTGCTGCTGTTAGCGGGCGTGACCGGCAGCGCGCTGGGGCAGGGGATCGAACTGCTGCTGCTTACCCTGCTGAAGCCGGTGCTGCCCGCATCGCTGCCTGCCGCCAGCCTCTGGCCATGGCTCTGGGCGCTGGGCACCCTGTTTGTTATCTCCCTGCTGGTGGGGCTGCGTCCTTATCGTCTGCTGATGGCGACCCAGCCGCTGCGCGTACTGCGGCGCGATGCGGTGGCGCGCGTCTGGCCGCTGCGCGTCTATCTGCCGGCGATGGCGCTGGTGGTGGTGCTGCTGCTGGCGCTGCTGCTGGGGGGCAGCAAAATGCTCTGGGCGCTGCTCACCGGCGTCGTACTGCTGGCGCTGCTGCTCGCCGTGCTGGGCTGGGGTACGCTGCTGCTGCTGCGCCGGCTGGTCGTGCGTAACCTGGCGCTGCGGCTGGCCATTAACCGTCTGCTGCGACAGCCGGCAATGACGCTGAGCCAGCTGGCCGCGTTCTCGCTCTCTTTTATGCTGCTGGCGCTGCTGCTGGTTATGCGCGGCGATCTGCTCGATCGCTGGCAGCAGCAGCTGCCGCCGGATGCACCAAACTATTTTCTGCTGAATATTACGCAGGCGCAGGTGCCACAGGTGCGTGACTTTTTGCAGCAGCATCAGATCAAACCGGAAACCTTTTATCCCGTCGTGCGCGCGCGTCTGGTTGAGCTGAACGGCAAAGCGGCCGATCCGCGTCAGGATAATGCGCTGAACCGCGAGCTCAATCTGACCTGGCAGGCGCAGCGGCCGGATCACAACCCGCTGCTTGCCGGCAGCTGGCCCCCGCGGCCAGGGGAGGTTTCGATTGAAGCCGAACTGGCGCAGCGGCTGGGCGTTAAGCCAGGGGATGAGCTGACCTTTAGCGGCGATACGCAGACGTTCAGCGCGCGCATCAGCAGTCTGCGTAAGGTGGACTGGGAGAGCCTGCGGCCTAACTTCTTTTTTATCTTCCCGCCCGGCGCGCTGGAGCAGCAGCCGCAGACATGGCTGACCAGCTTCCGCATGGCGAATAATCCGGCGCTGCTGGCGCAGCTGAACCGGACGTTCCCGACGCTGAGCCTGCTCGATATTGGCAGCATCATGAAACAGATTGGCCAGGTGCTGGCGCAGGTGAGTCAGGCGCTGGAAATCATGGTGGTGCTGGTGACGCTGTGCGGTGTCCTGCTGCTGCTGGCGCAGATCCAGATCGGCATGCGCCAGCGTCGTCAGGAGCTGGTGGTGTATCGCACGCTGGGCGCGAGCAAACGTCTGCTGCGCGGCACGCTGTGGTGTGAGTTTGCTCTGCTCGGCGTGGTTTCCGGAATAGCGGCTGCGCTGGGTGCAGAGGCCGCGCTGTGGGCACTGCAGCGTAAAATTTTCGATTTTCCCTGGCAGCCCGACTGGACGCTGTGGTTTGCGCTACCGCTGTGCGGAGCGCTTCTGCTGTCGCTGTGCGGCGGCTGGCTGGGCGTGCGACTGCTGAAGGGCAAAGCGCTGTTCCGGCGCTTTGAAGCGGCGTAATCAGGATCCCTCTGTCTGAGGGATCCCGTCAGCAACTCAGAGCTTCGCCTGCGCCCAGGCGAGGCCCGAGGCGTATTCCGGCGGCAGCAGCGGCTGCAGCGCGTGCAGGGCAGTGGCAAGACGTGATGGCTCACTGTCAGTGAGATTCAGGTGTCCCACCTTGCGGCCAGGCCGGACCTCTTTGCCATACCAGTGCAGATGCACCAGCGGCTGCGCCAGCCAGGCGTGGTTTACGTCGCTGCCGATCAGATTCACCATCACCGAGGGTGCGAATACCGCCGGCTGCGGCAGCGGCAGGCCAAGAATGGCGCGCAGATGCAGCTCAAACTGGCTGATGGACGCGCCATTCTGCGTCCAGTGACCGCTGTTGTGCACGCGCGGTGCCAGCTCATTGATCAGCAGTCCCTGCGGCGTGATAAAGCACTCCATCGCCATGACGCCCACGTAATCCAGCGCCTGCATAATGGCGCGCAGCATGGTTTCCGCCTGCTGCTGCTGTGCACTATCCGCCTGCGGGAACGCCACGCTGGTGCGCAGAATGCCCTCTTCGTGCAGGTTGTGTGTCAGCGGGTAGAACACCATGCTGCCATCCTGACCGCGCGCGCCTACCAGCGAAACCTCACCGCTGAAATTGATGCCCTGTTCAACAATGCACTCGCCATAGCACTCAGCGGGTAACGTCTCTGTTTCATCCGCCCGCAGCCGCCACTGGCCGCGACCGTCATAACCGCCGGTGCGGCGTTTRACAATCGCCAGTTCGCCCAGCTTCTCAAACACTGCCGGCCACTCATCAGGTGCGGCCAGCAGCTGCCACGGTGCGGTAGCCAGACCAAGCTCATCCAGCAGCTGCTTCTGCGTCAAACGGTCGGCAAGGCGCGGGAAGATATCGCGGTTCACAAAGGCGGGGTGGCGGGCGAGCTCGCGCGTCAGGGCGGTTTCCGGCCAGCGTTCAATCTCGGCGGTGATCACGCTCTCTGCAATGGGCAGCGAGGCGGGCTCCGCATCCAGTCCCACCGGATAGACCGCAATGCCCAGCGGCTCAGCCGCCTGGCGCAGCATACGGCCCAGCTGACCGTTACCCAGTACGCATACCGGCTTCATGCCTCACCCCGCGGATCCGGATTCTCCAGCACCTCATCGGTCTGCGCCTGGCGCCACGCGGTGAGACGCGATGCCAGTGCCGCATCGTGGGTGGCCAGGATCTGCGCGGCCAGCAGCGCCGCGTTGGCTGCGCCCGCTTTGCCAATGGCCAGCGTACCCACCGGAATGCCGCGCGGCATCTGTACAATCGAGTAGAGGCTGTCAACACCGCTCAGCGCGGCGCTCTGCACCGGTACGCCCAGCACCGGCACCAGCGTTTTTGCTGCGATCATGCCGGGCAGATGCGCAGCACCGCCGGCGCCCGCAATAATCACCTGGTAGCCATGCGCAGCGGCACCTTCAGCAAAACTGAACAGCTTGTCCGGGGTGCGGTGGGCAGAAACCACCTCCACGTGAAAGGGAACGTCCAGGCTGTTGAGAATTTCCTCGGCGAACTGCATGGTAGCCCAGTCACTTCTGGAACCCATGACGATAGCGATACGGGCCGGGGCGGCAGTGGATGACATGCGGTCAACTCCTGTGAATAGACAAACGAACCTGGCCGGTGAGGCAGGTAAGAAGGGCACAGAGGATAGCATGAGATAGCAGCAAGGAAAACGGTTGCGCGGCCAGAAAACGGGCAATTGCACCCGCGAAATCAGAAGGGGAATGCGATCAGTTTTACGCCGCTGGCGTCCAGCTGAATCATCGAGCCTGCGTTGTGCCATGCCCCAAGAACGGCGCGCTGCGCGGGAAGACCATTCAGAGAGAGCGTGTGGATTTCCGGCCGGTGCGTATGGCCGTGGATCAGCAGCGGGGCCTGCTGGCGCTGCATGGCTGCCGCCACCGCCTGCGGATTCACATCCATAATGGCCAGCGATTTATGCTGGTTTGCCTGCTGGCTGCCGGCGCGCATTCTGACCGCAATGCGCAACCGCAGACGCAGTGGCAGCGCCAGAAACAGCCGCTGCAGCCAGCGCTGGTGTACCTTTGCGCGAAAGCGCTGATAGCCAGCATCGTCCGTGCAGAGCGTGTCGCCGTGCATAATCAGCACGCGCTGACCATACAGCTCCAGCACCTGCTCCTCGGGCAATAGCGTCATGCCGCTGGCGCGGGCAAAGCGTTTGCCCAGCAGAAAATCGCGATTGCCGTGAATAAAATACACCGGCACCGGCAGGGCGCGCAGGGCGGTGGCGATCTGCTGATGCAGCGGATTGGGATCGTCATCGCCAATCCAGGCTTCAAACAGATCGCCCAGGATGTAAAGCGCCTCGCACTGCTGCGCTTCACCCTGCAAAAAATGCAGAAAACCGGCAGTAATTGCCGGTTCTTCCTGACACAGATGGAGATCTGCGATAAACAGCGTGCGCGACATTACTCGCTGACGGTCACTTTCTGGATGACAACGTCTTCGGTTGGCACGTCCTGATGCATACCGCTGCGGCCGGTTTTCACCGCTTTGATTTTTTCGACAACATCCATCCCTTCAACCACTTCAGCAAACACGCAGTAACCCCAGCCCTGCAGGCTTTCGTCGCGGAAGTTCAGGAAGTCATTGTCAGCAACGTTGATGAAGAACTGTGCGGTTGCCGAGTGCGGAGCCTGAGTGCGCGCCATCGCCAGCGTGCCTTTGGTGTTTTTCAGGCCGTTGTTCGCTTCGTTGCGGATTTCAGCTTTGGTGGCTTTCTGCTTCATGCCCGGTTCAAAACCGCCGCCCTGAACCATAAAGCCATTGATGACACGGTGGAAAATAGTGTTGTCATAAAAACCTTCACGGCAGTAGTCCAGGAAGTTCTGTACGGTGGCCGGCGCTTTATCATCAAAGGTTTTGATTACGATATCGCCATGGTTCGTCTGGAAAGTGACCATTATATTCGTCCTGTGGAGGTTGTATTCAGTATCAGTTGCCGCGTTCGCGTGCGGACGGGCATTTTGTCGACGCCTCTTATAACATAATTTCCCGGAACGCGTCAGCAGGGCGACAGCATCTGGTATCTCAGCGATGCACAAGTCAGAAAAATACGGCACAATATCAGGCTACCAAAGAAGGCGTCTCCCGCACACGATAAAAACGGAATCGTTCAATGCTAAAGATCTATAACACCCTGAGTCGACAGAAAGAGGAATTTAAACCTATTCATGCTGGTGAAATCGGCATGTATGTGTGTGGTATTACGGTTTACGACCTCTGTCATATCGGCCACGGGCGTACGTTTGTGGCATTTGACGTAGTGGCGCGCTACCTGCGCTATAGTGGCTATCAGCTGAAGTATGTGCGTAATATCACTGATATCGATGACAAAATTATTCGCCGCGCTAACGAAAATGGCGAAACCATTGAGACGCTGACCAACCGCATGATTGCGGAGATGCACCAGGATTTTGCCGCACTGGGCATCCTGCCGCCGGGCCTGGAACCACGTGCCACGCGCCATATCGCGGAAATTATTGAGCTGGTGGAGCGGCTGATTGAACGCGGTCACGCCTACGTGGCGGAGAACGGCGATGTAATGTTTGATGTGCTGAGCGATACCGGTTATGGCGCGCTGTCGCGTCAGGATCTGGAGCAGCTGCAGGCGGGCGCCCGCGTGGAAGTGGCAGAGGTAAAACGTAACCCGATGGATTTTGTGCTGTGGAAGATGTCCAAAGCCGATGAGCCGTCATGGGAATCGCCGTGGGGCAACGGTCGTCCGGGCTGGCACATCGAGTGCTCCGCCATGAACTGCAAGCAGCTTGGCAGCCACTTTGATATTCACGGCGGCGGCTCTGACCTGATGTTTCCGCATCACGAAAATGAAGTGGCGCAGTCCACCTGCGCGCACGACGGTCCCTATGTCAATTACTGGATGCACTCCGGGATGGTGATGGTTGACCGTGAGAAGATGTCAAAATCCCTCGGTAACTTCTTCACCGTGCGCGATGTGCTGCAGCACTATGATGCCGAAACCGTACGCTATTTCCTGATGTCGGGGCACTATCGCAGCCAGCTTAACTACGGTGAAGATAACCTCAATCAGGCGCGTGCGGCGCTGGAGCGTCTGTATACCGCGTTACGGCATACCGATACCGGCGCAGAGCCTGCCGGTGGTGAGGCCTTTGAAGCGCGTTTCCGCGCGGCGATGGATGACGACTTCAACACGCCTGAAGCCTACTCGGTGCTGTTTGATATGGCGCGCGACGTGAACCGTCTGAAGAGTGAAGATAAAGCGGCGGCTGACGGGCTGGCGGCCAGATTGCGCGAGCTGGCGAACGTACTGGGGATCCTGCAGCAGGATCCGGAGCTGTTTCTGCAGAGCGGCGCGCAGACGAATAATGACGAAGTAGCAGAGATTGAGCAGCTGATCAAAATGCGCAACGACGCGCGTCAGGCGAAAGACTGGGCGCAGGCGGATGTGGCACGTGACCGGCTCAACGTACTCGGCATTGTGCTGGAAGATGGTCCGCAGGGCACCACCTGGCGACGTAAATAAGAAAAAAGGGCGAACCCGGGTTCGCCCTTTTTGCTATGCGACCACCGTTATGCGCTGGCCGGCAAACTCTACCGTCTGTCCGGCGACGATTTTACAGCGCTTGCGCGTTTCAATCGCCCCGTTCACGCGCACTTCACCTTCATCAATCACCGCTTTGGCCTGCGCGCCGCTCTCTACCCAGCCTTCCAGCTTCAGCAGATCGCACAGATCAACGTGCTGATGTTTACCCAGTGAGAAACTCGCCATTATGCTTCCTCCACGTCGTGATACGCTTCGCACGCCAGCAGCGTGTTTTCAATTAAAGTGGCTACCGTCATCGGCCCGACCCCGCCCGGGACTGGCGTAATGTAAGAGGCGCGCTCAGCGGCAGCGGCAAAATCAACGTCGCCCACCACTTTACCGCTCTCCAGCCGGTTGATGCCGACGTCAATCACCACCGCGCCTGGTTTGATCCAGTCACCCGGAATAAAACCGGGCTTGCCCACGGCCACGACCAGCAGATCGGCGTGCTCCACGTGATGGCGCAGATCGCGGGTGAAGCGGTGAGTAACCGTCGTGGTACAGCCTGCCAGCAGCAGCTCCATGCTCATCGGGCGGCCAACGATGTTAGACGCGCCGACCACTACGGCGTTCAGGCCATAGGTATCGATGTTATAACGCTCCAGCAGCGTGATAATACCGCGCGGCGTGCAGGGACGCAGTTTCGGCGCACGCTGGCAGAGGCGACCCACGTTATAGGGATGGAAACCATCCACATCTTTATCCGGCGTGATGCGCTCCAGCACCTTGACGTTGTCGATACCGGCCGGCAGCGGCAGCTGCACCAGAATGCCGTCAATCGCCGGGTCACTGTTCAGCTCATCAATCAGCGTCAGCAGCTCGCTTTCGCCGGTGGAGTCGGGCAGGTTATAAGCACGGGAGACAAAGCCCACCTCTTCGCAGGCGCGACGTTTATGCGTGACGTAGATCTGCGAAGCGGGATTTTCGCCCACCAGGATCACGGCCAGACCCGGCGCACGTTTGCCCGCCGCCAGGCGCTGCTGCACTTTTTCCGCAACTTCGCTACGCACCTGCTGCGCAATCGTTTTACCGTCAATAATTTTTGCTGCCATCAGAGAGGAAATCCATCTGTAGAGAGTTAAATCGGGGATGGTGCCTATTCTGGCAGAAGCGCGGGCAGCTGTCAGTCACAGTTTCAGCAGCCTGCGCGCTTTCAGGCTTTTTTCGTGGTGACGCGTGCCAGCCTGCATGGGTATGATATCTGCAGGACACTCTGGGAACGATGTAATGATCTGGATAATGCTTGCCACTCTGGCAGTGGTGTTTGTGGCTGGATTTCAGCTGATCACCGCCGCCTCACGTCACGCTGCCCAGCGGCTCAGCAAGCGGCTGCAGCTGCCGCCGGTACAGGTGGAGTCAATGCTCTCGATGATGGGGAAAGAGGCGGCGAAAGAGTTTACCGACTACCTCAGCCGCGATAACGAAACGCATCTGCACAATGGCGCAGCGGTACTGCTGATCTGGCAGGTACTGATTGTTGACGGCAGCGAGGAGAACAGCCAGCGCTGGCATGCGATCCTCAGCCGCGCCGGTTTCCCGGCACTCATCAGCCGCCAGCAGCTGCTGCTCGCGCTGGGCTTTCTGCGCCAGCTGGAGCCGGACAGCCAGGAGCTGCACGCGCGGCGTGAGCAATATAATGCGCGCTTTACGCCACAAGGGATTGAGCTGGAAGGGGAATCCACCGGCACCAGTAATCTCGTGTCGCTCAGCGAATGGCGCAAACGCCATTGATGCAAATTGGTTATTCCCGCAGCACTCCGCTGCACRGAAACGGCAAAAACGTTGACGTACCCGCTTCCCGACGTATAATCCGACCCAACTCCTCAGCGCCCTTAGCTCAGCTGGATAGAGCACCGGCCTTCTAAGCCGTAGGTCACAGGTTCGAATCCTGTAGGGCGCGCCAAGTCAAATCAAGCAGTTACGCCAGCTTCAAACTAACCTGATTTCTCCTTGTGTCATATTTGTGTCGCTGACTCCTAAAAGTAAGTCAATTTTGCGCATGTGCCCGGTAAGGTAATCAGGCGCCAGGTGAGCATTTCGCTGCACCCTTTCTATGCGCTCCCGTCTGCATGCATCACTCCTGAGCTTAAAAACCAGCCACGCCGCCCGGCCATTCTCATATCCGATATCAGCTGCCTTTTTGCAACAGGCAAACCGGGCCTGATAGCCGCTATCCGGCATTTTCCGCCCCTATCCTGAGTCAGCAGACGGATGCGCTTTTGCCAGCAGTCCGGCCTTTCAGTAAATAATGGCCCTTTTTTTCGCCTCTCTCTTCTCTCGCTGCTGCATAACATACATCCCGGAAAAATTAGCAGAATGATTAATCAGTCTGAATTATCTGGCTTAAAAAAAACCATGCTGACGTTGTTATCAGGTCATTTTCGTGAATAATATGCGGCAATTTTTATATTAATTAATAAGATTTGCGTTTAGTTTACGTGACAAGGATTGTCTGATGGTTTCATCTGATACATCAATTACGCTCTGTTTCTCTTTTCTGGTTGCTGCTTTTATAACCAGCGAGGCCACTGCGGAGCCCTTGCCTGATGCAGGTGAACAGGTCCGGCAGCAGCAACAGCGCCAGCGGGCGCTGGAGCAGCAGATAGAGCCGAAAGCGCCTGATGTGCGACTTTCACCGCCCGCTTCTGGTTTTGGCCGCCTCTCTTTTCCTGCAGAAAAACCCTGCTTTCCTCTCACGCGTATCGTGCTTGAAGGGCAGCAGGCGCTGCCGCACTGGCTGCCGCTTAACGCTATTGCCAGCCAGGCGCAGGGAAAGTGCCTGGGCGGGCGCGGCATTAATCTGCTGATGAGTACGCTGCAAAACCGGCTGGTTGATCATGGCTATGTTACTACGCGGGTGCTGGCACCTTCGCAGGACCTTAACAGCGGCACGCTACGGCTGGTGATCCTGCCCGGTTACGTGCGGGAGGCCAGACTGACGCCGGGTAGCGATCGTTATCTGTGGCTCTACAGCGCATTTCCTGCCCGCGACGGTAATCTGCTGGATTTGCGTGATATCGAACAGGGGCTGGAAAACCTGCAACGGCTGCCGACCGTGGTAGCCGATATGTCGGTCGTGCCCGGTGAACAGCCGGGCGAGAGCGATATAGAGGTACGCTGGCAGCAGAAAAAGATGTGGCGCCTCGGTCTCTCGCTGGATGATTCCGGTACGCGCAGCACCGGACGCTATCTGGGTGGCGTCACGCTGTCGCTCGATAACCCTTTTGCGCTGAGCGATCTTTTTTATCTGTCGGCCACGCACGATCTGCAGGGCAAAGGCGGTAAAGGCAGCAAAAACGTCATCGGCCACTACTCGGTGCCGTTTGGATACTGGATGTTCTCCGCAACGGCCAGCGACTATGACTATCACCAGACGGTCGCCGGAACCCATCAGGACTACCGCTATAGCGGAAAAAGTCAGAGCCTCGATTTACAGCTTAGCCGGGTACTGCATCGCAGCGGCTCGCAAAAAACCTCGCTGACCTATGACGTCCTGACGCGCGAAACCCGCAACTATATCAACGACACCGAAGTTCAGGTGCAGCATCGCCAGACGGCGGCGTGGCGTATCGGTCTGCAACACCGCCACTATATCCGCCAGGCGACGCTGGATGCGGGCATCAGCTATCAGCGCGGCACGTGCTGGTTCGGTGCCCAGCCCGCACCCGAGGAGTATTTCAGCGAGGCGACGGCGCTGAGCAAAATCGTTCAGCTCAATGCGCAGTTCAGCCTGCCGTTCAGCATCGGCAGCCAGCATTTTCGCTACGGTGCGCAATACCTGCGTCAGATGAGTAATACGCCGCTCACGCCGCAGGAGCAGTTTTCGATAGGTAACCGCTGGACTGTGCGCGGTTTCGACGGCGAACGCACGCTGAACGCGAGCCGCGGCTGGTTCGTCCGCAATGACATCGCCTGGAGTACGCCGCTGCCTGCACAGGAGTTCTACCTGGGCGCGGACTATGGCGAGGTGGGCGGCGCGGGCAGTGAGCTGCTGACTGGCCAGCATCTGGCGGGCGGGGTGGCGGGGCTGCGCGGTCAGGCCTGGAATACCGGTTATGACCTGTTTATCGGGACGCCGCTGTCGAAGCCTGACGGTTTACGCACCAGCAGCGTCACGCTCGGCTTCAACCTCAACTGGAGCTACTGAGAATGCGCGCAGGCAAGTATGAGGTTAAATCACCTCTGATTCTGGGCGGTGAAGAGAGTGAAGCGGAAATACTGGGATCGGCGGTGTGGCTCTGGATGCACTCGCCGCTGCATCGTGATGCGCCGCTGCACGCCCTGCCGACGCTGCTGCTGCCGATCATCAAACAGCGACAATATGTGCTGGTGGCTGAAGCCGGTACGCCGGTTTTTTTCTTCAGCTGGGCCTGGCTGAACGAAGAAGCCGAAGCGCTTTATCTTACACGGCCCGCTATCCATTTTCCGCCTGACGCGTGGAACAGTGGCACACGCATGTGGTGCTGCGACTGGATCGCGCCATTTGGCCATACCGTAGCGATGAGTCGCCTGATCCGGCGCGATCTCTTTCCTCATGCCTGCTGGCGGGCATTAGATCACCGCGGTGAGCAGCGCGGCAGGCGCGTATTCAACTTTCATGGCAGCCGCGTGACCCATAAAGCGGCAAAAACGTTGCGCCAGCAGCATCCGCTCGCCGCCGCGTTACCGCAAATCTGATAAGGATATTAGATGAACAAAAATCGCTACCGCGTGATTTTTAACACAGTCCGCGGCATGCTGATGGTGGTGCCGGATATTGCTAAATCAGGCCGGGCCGGCAGCGCACGCGCGTCAGGTCTCAGCCACACGCTTAGCAGCCTCACTGGCCGAGTCGGCGCATTATGTTTTAGTCTCTGGCTGGCGATGGGCGTGATACAGCCTGCCAGCGCCGCCATTGTGGCAGATGCACAGGCGCCTGGCGGCCAGCGGCCCACGATAATAAACAGCGCCAGCGGTACGCCGCAGATCAATATCCAGACGCCCTCCGCAGGCGGTGTTTCCCGCAATACGTATAGTCAGTTTGATGTCGGAAAGCGGGGAGCGATCCTCAACAACTCCCACAAAAACGTTCAGACCGAACTCGGCGGTATGGTAAGCGGCAATCCCTGGCTGGCCCGGGGCGAAGCCAAAGTGATCCTGAATGAGGTTAACTCACGCAATCCCAGCCGCCTCAACGGCTTTGTTGAAGTCGCGGGTCAGAAAGCCCAGGTCGTTATCGCCAACCCGTCCGGGATCACCTGCAACGGCTGCGGATTTATCAATGCCAGTCGCGGCACCCTGACCACCGGACAGGCGCAGCTCAACAATGGCAACCTGACGGGCTTTAACGTTGAACGCGGTGAAGTGGTGGTCGAAGGGGCGGGGATGGACAGCTCACGCCAGGACTATACCGACATTATTGCCCGATCGGTGAAGGTCAATGCCAGCGTCTGGGCCAGGGATCTTCGCGTCACCACCGGACGAAACAAGGTGGATGCCGCACACCWGCAGGTCACGAAGCAGAGCGACGAGCCCGCTACAGAACCCCGGATGGCGCTTGATGTCTCCAGCCTGGGCGGCATGTATGCCGGAAAAATCCGTCTGGTCGGCACGGAGAGGGGCGTCGGCGTTCGCAATGCGGGCAATATTGGCGCGCAGGCGGGTTCGGTGGTTATCACCGCTGATGGCCGCATTGAGAACAGCGGCGCTATTCAGAGCCGTAGCGATCTGCAGCTCGCCGCGCGGCAAGGGGTCAGCAACAGCGKTACGATCTTTTCTGGCGGAAAAGCGTCGGTAACCAGTGCGGCAGATGTGCAGAACCGCGGCTCTGTTGTGGCACGCAATGACGTTACGCTGCAGGYTGGCAGCCTCAACAGCACGGCTTCAGGCGTTCTCGCGGCAGGTGTGCAGGATGACGGCAGGCCTGGTGAATCGGGCAATCTGACCCTGACGACAACGGGCCAGCTTCGCGCGCAGGGGAAAAACCTGGCCGGCGGCAGCCTGAGCGCACGCGGGCAGACTATTGACCTCAGCGGCAGCCGTACCGAGGGGAAAAACCTGACGCTCGACGCCCGCGAGGGCGATATCGCGACGCGCAGCGGCACCCTGACCGCGCAGCAGCAGCTCACCGCGCGCACCGGAAAAATGCTGAACAACGATGGCGCCACGCTGACAGCCAGCAAGCTCAACCTGCAGGCGCGCGATCTCTCCAGCCAGCAGGGTCAGATCCTGCAAACCGGGCGTGACGATCTCACGCTTAGTTTCGCGGGCAGCCTGAATAATCAGGGCGGCCGTATCGCGACTAACAGTGACAACCTGACGCTCAATGCGGCTGCGATCGATAACCAGTCGGGTGACATCACCCATACAGGCCGCGGCACACTGTCGATCACCACCGGTAATCTGCGCGGCAGTAAGGGATCGCTGCGCTCAAATGGTCAGCTCACCCTGTGCGGTGGCGATGTCGATCTTGATAGCGGCACCACCTCGGCCCGGCAGATCGATATCAACGCGGACAGCCTGGCGAACCGGCAGGGCTTTATCGCGAGTGAAGGCGATCTCAGTCTGCGAGGCGCACAGCTGGCTAATCAGCAGGGCGTTGTGAGGGCGGGTAAGACGCTGCGCGTCACGGCGGATGCGCTGCAGAACGGTCAGGGCAGGATAGTCAGTAGCGACACCGGGCATGTAGATGCCCGCTTACTGGATAACCGTAACGGCCAGCTGGCGGCGCAGCAGGCGCTGACGCTGCGCGGCGATACGCTCGATAATCGTGACGGCGGCCTTATCCAGAGCGGTGCGCAGCTTGATATCGGCGCAGAGACGCTGCTTAATCAGAACAGCGGCGAAAAAGGCGGCGTGATCAGCCAGGGCGACATGCTTATCCGCGCCGGACAGATAAACAATACGCAGGGTCTGACGCTGAGCGGAAAAGCGTTGCAACTGGCGGCTGGCAGCCTGAATAATGCCGCTGGCACGCTGGTGGCACAGGAGCAGCTCAGCCTCGACACGCACTCTGCGTTCAACAACCGGGCAGGTCTGCTGCAGGGCGGTAGCGTGCTTATCGACAGCCACGGCCAGGCGATCGATAACCAGAGCGGCACCCTCTACAGCCCTAGCGATCTTCATCTGCACAGCGGCGCGATCGACAATCAGGCCGGAACCGTGGGCGCGAAAGGCGATCTTACGCTGCAGAGTGGCGAAGTGGATAACCGCAGCGGCGGGCGCATCGTCAGCGAGCTGGCGGCTTCGCTGGAAATGGCGCGTCTGGATAACCGTGGCGGAGAGATCCAGAGCATTGGCGATCTGCTGGTGAGTGCGCAGAGCATAATAGACAATGCGGGCGGCCTGATTCGCAGCGGCGCGAACGCCGTGCTGAACGCATTGCAGCTGAACAATCAGGATACTCAGGGTGATCAGCAGGGGATTGAAGCGGCCAGCCTGCGGATTAACAGCGACGATGTGTTCAATCAGCGCGGCATGTTACTGGCCGATCGGCAACTGACCATCAGCAGCCGTGGCTCGGTCGATAACCGGCAGGGTGCGATTTCGGCCGGAGAAGATCTGCTGCTGCAGAGCAATGACCTGACGCCGGAGAGTCGCCTGCGCAGCTTCAGAGTGGCGCAGCCTCAGAGCAATAGTCTGACGCTGGAAAATCGGGAGGGCGTCCTTAAAGCGGGCCGATCGCTAACGATCCGTGCCGATCGCCTGGCGGGTGACGGACAGATCCTCTCCCTGGGTGACATCACGCTGGTCAGCCAGCAGAGCCTGAACAACCGTGGCGAGATGATTGCCAACGGCAATTTCAACTTCACAACCGCAGGCGATGTTGACAACAGCGGTAAACTGCTGGCGGGCGGCAAGCTCGATCTGCGCGCCCCCCACCTGCTGAACGCTGCCACCGGCGAAATCAATGCCGGACAGAACTGGCTGACGCTTAGCGGACAGCTGACCAACTATGGGCTGATCGACGGCAAACAGACGCTGCTGAAGGCGTCGGTGCTGACCAATATCGGCAGTGGCCGGATCTATGGCGACAGCGTTGGCGTACAGGCTAATATTTTCAACAACCTGGCGGAAAACGGCACTGCCGCCACGCTGGCGGGACGTGAGCGGGTGGATATCGGCGTGCAGACGCTGAACAATCGTGACCACGGCCTGATCTACAGTGCCGGCGATATGGCGCTGGGCGGTGAGCTGAATGCTGACGGCCTGGCAACCGGCAGAGCGGGCACCCTCAGTAATCACAGCTCCACCATCGAGTCAGCGGGCAACATGCAGATGGCTGCCGGTGAAATCAATAACGTCAACGATCGTTTCAGCACCGTGCTGGTAACCGTGTCTTCGGAGGCGATTACCGGGTATCAGCACTCGGGCGATACCGTCCGCTGGAAAGCCGGCGAGCCGGGCGTCTTTGTTGACCGCAACTCGGCCGACTCACTGCTTAATCTCAACACGCCAGGCAACACCGGCAGCAATAACGATAACTTCTACCAGTATGACTACACGCGTACGGTGCAGGAGACGCAGATCGCCGAAAGCGATCCGGCGAAGATTATCGCGGGCGGTGATTTGACGATAAACGCTGACCGGTTGCTGAATGATAAGAGTCAGATCATCGCGGGCAATACGCTGACGATAAACGCGCAAGACCTCAATAATGTCGAGGTGGCGGGCCAGCGAATCACGACTGACGTCGGTAAGGTGACTCACTACAAGCGCATCCGTCATAAAGGTGGCGACGAGCAGGGCGACAGCACATCGGATTACACGCCGCCGGACGTGATTGAGACCATTGCCCTGAAGCCAGGAGAGCTGGTCGATCACGGTGAACTGAACGGCAACCCCCTTTCGCTCGTCCCACAGAGCACAGAGGGAACCGACGCCACGACGGGGCGTGCGGGCGGCGTGAATGCCCATATCACAGGCAGCATGCCTGACATTGCCGCGCTGCTCAAACCCGGCCAGCATTTTGATGTGCCCGGCAGCCAGGGGGAGAACGCAAGCGTGATCCGCATCGTCGGGCCCGATACGCGCCTGCCGGACAACAGCCTGTTCAGAACCAATCCCTCTCCCGGCGGTAAATATCTGGTAGAGACCGATCCGCGCTTTACTCAGGAGAAGCAGTGGCTGAGCAGCGACTATATGCAGGACGCCCTGACGCAGAACAGCGATAACGTACTGAAGCGCCTGGGTGACGGCTATTACGAGCAGCGGCTGATCCGGGAACAGGTCATGAATCTGACAGGGCAGCGCTACCTGGGCGGCTTTACCAACGACGAAGATCAGTACAAGGCGCTGATGAACAACGCTATCGCCTTTAGTCAGCGCTATCACCTGACGCCAGGCGTGGCGCTGACGCCTGAGCAGATGGGACTGCTGACAAAAGATATTGTCTGGCTGGTTAATGCGCAGGTCAGACTGCCGAATGGCTCCAGCCAGACGGTGCTGGTACCGCAGGTGTATGCGCGCATTCAGCCAGGCGATGTCGATGGCAGCGGTGCGCTGATTGCGGGCCGCAACCTCAACCTGAACCTGGGCGGTGGCCTGTTTAACAGCGGTACGCTGGCCGGGCGCGAAGTGGTGAAGCTGAGCGCCGGTAATATCACCAACATGGCGGGGACGATCAAAGGCGCCAGTGTCGATTTTCTCGCCCGCGCAGATATCAATAACATCGGCGGCGTGATCGGGGCAACCGACTCGCTGCTCGCCCGCGCCGGACGGGATATCAATACCGTCAGCACAACCCGCAGCGTGAGCAGCCGGAACGGTGAAAACCAGTTCGACCGGACCACGGTGGATAGCGTGGCAGGCATGTACGTGCAGGGCGACGACGGCCGGCTGAT
The DNA here is from genome assembly GCA_002939445.1 of Pantoea sp. BRM17. Classification (GTDB taxonomy): domain Bacteria; phylum Pseudomonadota; class Gammaproteobacteria; order Enterobacterales; family Enterobacteriaceae; genus Pantoea. The sequence goes on from PEFU01000003.1 coordinate 662,844, forward strand.
ACTGCAGGCCGGACGTGATATCACTCTCACGGCGGCGCAGGTGGTTAACAGCGGCGAAAATAGCCAGACGGTGATTAAGGCCGGACGCGATCTGACGCTCAATACTGTCAGTACGGCGAATCGGGACGCGCTTGTCTGGGATAGCGATAACAGCCTGAAGCAGGGCAATACGCAGGAGATCGGCAGCGAAGTCGTCAGCAAGGGCGACCTCTCGCTGCTGGCAGGCAACGATTTTCATGCCCGCGCGGCCACCCTGTCGGCAGATGTTGCGCTGGCGCTGACCGCCGGACATGACGTCACACTGACAAACGGCGAGAACACGCGGGATCTGGACGAGCGGCAAAAGACGACGGGCAGCAGCGGCTGGCTGTCGAAGAGCACGACAACCACACGCGACCAGATTTCGCGTCAGACGGCGCAGGGGAGTTCGCTGAATGGCGACACTATTTTCGTGGCGGCGGGCAACGATCTGCGCGTACAGGGCAGCCAGATAGCGAGTACCGGCGATCTCTCTCTGCAGGCGGGCCACGATCTCAGCGTTACCGGAGCGACTGAACGCAACAGTGAACAGCATCTGGCGCAGGAGAAAAAGAGCGGGTTTTCCGGCACCGGCGGTATCGGCTTCAGTTACGGCAAACAGAGCCTGAAAACCACCGACACCGCGCAGGAGACGACCAGCCAGGGCAGCACCGTGGGCAGCGTGAACGGCAGCGTGTCGCTGACGGCGGGCAACCGGCTGGATATCAACGGCTCCGATCTTATCGCGGGCAAAAACCTGACGCTGGACGGCCGCGAGGTGAGCATCACCGCAGCGGAAAACCAGAGCAGCCAGACGCACCGGGTGGAGCAGAAAACCTCGGGCCTGACGCTGGCGCTTTCCGGCACGGCAGGCAGCGCGCTGAACACGGCGGCGCAGACGGTGCAGGAGGCGAAGTCTGCCGACAGCGGACGGCTGGCGGCGCTGCAGGGTACTAAAGCGGCGCTCAGCGGCGTGCAGGCGGTGCAGGCCGGCCGGCTGGCAGAGGCGCAGGGCGACAGCCCGGAGAACAACAACGCCATCGGCGTCAGCCTCTCTTACGGTAGCCAGTCTTCCACTTCCACACAGCGCAGCGAGCAGCGCACCGCACAGGGCAGCAGCCTGACGGCGGGCGATAATCTGAGCGTGGTGGCGCGCGGCAGCGGCGTGAAAGGGCACGGTGGTGACCTGACGGTGCAGGGCAGCCAGCTGCAGGCGGGCAGAGACCTGCTGCTGTCGGCGAACCGGGACCTCAACCTGCTGTCGGCCGCGAACACCTCGTCGCTGGAGGGTAAAAACGAGAGCCACGGCGGCACGGCGGGCATCGGCATCGGCGCGGGTCAGGGCGGCTGGGGCATCAGCGTCTCCGCCAGCGCAAATAAGGCAAAAGGCAGCGAGCAGGGCAGCGGCGTCACCCACACGGAAACGCAGGTGAGCGCGGGCCGTGAGGTGACGCTGGTAAGCGGGCGCGACACCACGCTTCAGGGCGCGCAGGTGAGCGGCGAAAAAATCAGGGCGGACGTGGCGCGCAACCTGACGCTGACGAGCGAGCAGGACAGCGACCGCTACGACTCGAAGCAGCAGAGCGCCAGCGCCGGGGGCAGCTTCACCTTCGGGTCGATGACCGGCTCGGCGAACGTGAACCTGAGCCGGGATAAGATGCACAGCACCTGGCAGAGCGTGGAGGAGCAGACCGGCCTGTTCGCGGGGAAAGGCGGCTTTGACGTGACGGCTGGAGGGCACACGCAGCTGAACGGCGCGGTTATCGGCTCGACGGCGACGGCGGATAAAAACCGTCTGGAGACGGGCACGCTGGGCTGGCGCGACATCGAAAACCGGGCGGACTATAAGGTGGAGCATCAGAGCGCGGGCGTGAGCACCGGGGGCAGCATCGGCGGCCAGTTTGCGGGGAACATGGCGAACGGGCTGCTGACGGGGGCGAACCACAGCGGCAGCGGCAGCTCGCTGACGAATGCGGCGGTGAGCGGGGGCGCGCTGGTTATCCGCGACGGAGATAAGCAGTCGCAGGACGTGAGCGGGCTGAGCCGCGACGCCGCGCACGCGAACCAGACGCTGTCGCCGATATTCGATAAAGAGAGGGAGCAGAACCGGCTGCAGGCGGCGCAGCTGATAGGGGAAATCGGCAACCAGGCGGCGGACATCGCGCGCGCGGAGGGGCAGATAGCGGGCGAGAGGGCGAAGAGGGACCCGGCCGCGCTTCAGGCCGCGAAGGCAGCGCTGGCCGGCAAGGGCAACCTGACCCCCKCMGCCGGGGAGATAGCGGAGCAGGCTTATAAAACCGCCGCGGCGCCTTTCGGCACGGGCAGCGCCCTKCAGCAGGGYATWCAGGCGGCGACGGCGGCGGTRCAGGGCCTGGCGGGGGGCAGCCTGGCGCAGGCGGTAACGGGCGCGGCGGCACCGTACCTGGCAGAGGTTATTCATAACCAGACGCTGAACGCAGACGGTTCGGTGAACGTGCAGGCGAACCTGATGGCGCACGCGGTRGTGGGTGCGGTGACCGCTTACGCGGCGGGAAACAGCGCGCTGTCGGGGGCGTCGGGGGCGGCGATGGGCGAGTACATCGGACAGCAGATGTATCCGGGCACTGACCGCAGCGACCTGACGGAGGCGCAGCGCCAGACCATCAGCGCGCTGGGGACGCTGGCGGCGGGTCTGGCGGGCGGGGTAGCGGGCGACAGCACGGCGGGCGCGGTGGCGGGCGCGCAGGCGGGGAGGAATGCGGTTGAGAATAATGCGCTGAGTGCCAGTGATTTTGGTAAAGGCATGGCGGATTATGGTCAGTCCGTTACTTCCTATGTGAAGTATGCGCAGGAAAATAAGCTGCCGCCTGAGCAGGTACAGGCCGGTCTGGCGCAGATGGTGAAAGGTGATCTGCCGGAAAGTGCAGATATCATTAAAGCGATACTGAGCAATAATCTTGGCTCAGATACGGTAATGGCAGTTCTGTCAGCGAAAGATGCCAAAGATTATGCGCTGGCGATACTGACATCACTTCCGGCAGAAAAAGTGCTGTCACTTGTCGGAAAAACTGCGAAGGTTATTGATAACAAGATCCTGGTCAGTGCTGCGGAGAAAATATCGACTGCCAAGCCAGGTAAACAGTTTACAGCACCAAGAGATCTGAATGAGCAGCTTTTGTGGAATCAAGTTAAGGAAAATCCGAAAAGTGGACAAGTATTGCCAGGAATGAATAATGATCCAAGATTCCTTTCATCGGCAGGGTTTCAGAAAATGCAAGTAACCCAAAAAAATTCTGAAGGAAAAAGTATCACTATTCATTATCAGTACAACTCAAATACTGGTAAAGCTTATGATGTAAAAATTGACACTCCTCAAAGAGTTAGCTCCAATCCGAGAGATGTGATTAATAATATAAAAGGGCAGGTTAAATGAAGATCAAAGAATTTGATGGGACTGTGGTGGATATATTTGCTATTTATTGGCTTGGGAAGGACACTTTATTTTTAGGGCTGCCTAAGAATTATGGAGGATTACTTGCTTATGATTCAAAAAATGTTGAGATAATCGATTCATCATTAAATGGTACGCTTGAATATTTTTCAAATAAAATAAATGGAATATATCATTGGTCTTTAATTAAAGAGAAATTACTAGATGATATATTAGAACGGGATGATGTTGCCTACAACCGCTTCCTTGAGATCCTCAAAACAGAAGGTCAAATAGATCCCGAGTTCAATTAGCTATTAAAAATTCCAATCACCGCGCCAGGATTAATTTTTTATCAGTTAGTTACCCTTCAACCGGCAGCCAGATGATCAGCTGTCCCGGTTCGGTGATCACCTCGATCTTCTGCCCGGTATTGAACCCCAGCTCTGCCATCCAGTGGCCGCGAATGGTGATCGCTGGTGAAGAGCGGTGCTTAAGGTAAATGCGGATATATAACGGTATAAAATATTGATTTATTGGTATATTTTTCGTTATCTGACTTATGATGTGTGCCAGCCATAATCAACTCCTTGTGTTGGTTGTGGTCAGCGGATTATCGGTATTAGCGCACCTTCATCCCCTGCTCAAAATCCTCTTTTAGCCGCCCAGCTGGGCGTGCAGGCAGCATCCGTGTTTTGCGAAGGCGCAGTCGGCTATTGACTATCTGGCAGCGATCCGCGGCGCCTTTCGGCACGGGCAGCGCCCTTCAGCAGGGTATACAGGCGGCGACGGCTGCGGTGCAGGGCCTGGCGGGGGGCAGCCTGGCGCAGGCGGTAACGGGCGCGGCGGCACCGTACCTGGCAGAGGTTATTCATAACCAGACGCTGAACGCGGACGGTTCGGTGAACGTGCAGGCGAACCTGATGGCGCACGCGGTGGTGGGTGCGGTGACCGCTTACGCGGCGGGAAACAGCGCGCTGTCGGGGGCGGCGATGGGCGAGTACATCGCACAGCAGATGTATCCGGGCACTGACCGCAGCGACCTGACGGAGACGCAGCGCCAGACCATCAGCGCGCTGGGGACGCTGGCGGCGGGCCTCGCGGGCGGAGTAGCGGGCGACAGCACGGCGGGCGTAGTGGCGGGCGCGCAGGCGGGGAGGAATGCGGTTGAGAATAATGCGCTGGGCGCAATGGCTGGTTCTGATCTTGGGTTCTGGCTGGGTAAAACACCGGATGCGACGACAGAAGATAAAGCGAAACTGGCTGGTGATATAGCGAAGGGTAATGCAATTGTCTCCGCAGAACTGGCCGGAACAGTCGGATTAGGTGTGCTGCCAAAAGGAGCACAAATTACAGCGGTAATCGGTGGTGGCGCTAATACTATTATTCAATATGTGGTAAATGGTGAAGTAAATTATACCGATGCACTGATAGCTAGTTGGGTTGGTGCGGCCACATYGAATACCGGACTGTTAGGAACAGTCGGCTGGAATGCAGCGGGGGGCGCAACCTCAAACTATATTAAAGGTGATGATCCTTTATCTGGGGCAATTATAAGTGGTGGCTCTGCGGGCATAGGATATGGTTTAGGCCAGGCAATAAAAGGACCTCTTGACAAAGTGAACAATCCTAACTGGAAAAACTGGGAGTGGGTTGATATGGGAATGGGGGTGAGTAAACCAATTCTTTTAGATCCGCGCCCTGCTGTGATAGGGAATATGGTAATGACTCCAACTTACTGATAGTGTTTTATGTTCAGATAATGCCCGATGACCTTGTCATGCAGCTCCACCGATTTTGAGAACGACAGTGACTTCCGTCCCAGCCTTGCCAGATGTTGTCTCAGATTCAGGTTATGCCGCTCAATTCGCTGAGTGTAACGCTTGCTGAT
>PEFU01000003.1:668261-682502 GCA_002939445.1 Pantoea sp. BRM17
CATCCGGCAGCCGTAATTCCGGCGCGCGCAATGAGTGACCAGCAGATAATTAATTGTGCTACTTATAATGTTATCCGCAGTGAAACCAGAGATCAGAAAGGGCAGTTATTTTCCTGTTGCCAGCCCCAAAAGGTAATTATTTTAATTTTATGTTTTTTTATAAGATTTTAATTCCGTCACTGGCGTGAGGTCAGAGCTTAACTGTGAGTGGTGCGATACCGATTTACCGCCGGAAAGCGCGGAGGCACGTATCTGCTCATTTGAATGCACATTCTGCGCAACCTGCGCTGAGCATGTTCTGCTGCAGCGCTGTCCGAACTGCAGCGGCGAACTGGTCCGTCGCCCGATACGACCTGCCGCAGCGCTGGCGCGGCATCCGGCTTCTCTGCTGCGGCGATCGCCAGGATAAGAATAAAGAAACCGATATTTAAGCCTTTAACACGCATTCCATAGCCTCGCAAATAAACGTAGCGAAAGAACTATAGAACGGCTGGCGCAGAATGTAATCTGTTTCACATGATTGAATGCAGTAACGGATAAAAATCTGTCCTGAGCCTGCGCTAAACCGGAGCATCCTATGCTTGAACTGCGACTGATGAGGTGATGATCGCCAGCGGCGTAAATACAATCAGACAGATAATCATCAGCGTGACAAAAGAGGCAAGCCCGTTACGGTCGCCCATTTTACGCCGCAGCAGCACCTTCAGCGGGGCAAAAATCACCGCCAGGATAGCCGCCCAGAGAATGGCAGAGAAATAAGGTGACAGCACATCAAAAAAGGCGATGGTGACGCCCGCCATATACTGACCACCTTTCAGCGCGAACTCAGAGAGCTTTTGCTGAATCTGGGCAGAGTTGTTGAGATCGTGGTCGGCCAGATAGCGCTGCGCCCAGCCCGGCAGATGCTGCAGCAGCTCAGCAAACACTGTCGGAAACTGCGCTGAATTATTCTGCAGCTTGACGTAAACGGTATTGATCTCCACCACCAGCGTTCCTTTCACCGTCGCGCGCGACACCGCAGCAAACTTCATCAGCAGATGATGCTTCACATAGGTGGAGAGCGGCAGCGCTTCGAGGATTAGCCCCACCAGCCAGGCACCATCTTTCAGCAGGAAGAACAGTAAATAGAGCATCACGCCAAAGCTCACGGTAAAGGTAAACGTGCCTTTACCAATCAGCAGCACGCTCCCGACCAGGAAGAGGCCTTTCCACAGCGCGCCGGTGGCAAAGAAAAAGATCGCTGCCGGTACCCAGACGATGGCGGATCCGACCGCCGGGATAAGCGACAGAAACGCCATCAGCGCACCCCACAGCAGGCTGCCGTCTATGTCAGTGATCCAGAAAGCAAAGCCGCCCAGTACACCCTGAACAATTGCCACTACCACCTCGCGACCGGAGAGGAGATTCCAGCAGGCGATGAACAGAGCGGCAATCAGCGGGCCAATCACAAAGCCGTTGATGCCGTAGATTTCCATGCCGCCCAGCGTGGCGATCAGGATCATATAGTCCGGCATCTTGGTGTCTTTGCCCACCAGCAGCGGGCGCAGAATGTTATCTACCAGGCCGACAATCACCACAAAGAATCTGGCTTATCCGGCAGTTTGCGCCAGCAGAAATCGGGCCAGAGTCTGGATCTGTTATAAGATTTACTTTGTTCGCAGCCGCCGTCATAAAAACACCGCCCGCAGGCGGTGTTTTAGTCAGCTCAGCGCATAGCGCTACTCGTGCGTTTTGCCCTCTTCAATAAACWCTTCATCAATCTCTTCGGCGTTATCGCGGTTTGTGGTGGGGGCGGTGACGGCTTACGCGGCGGGTCTCGCGGGTAGATAGCGGGCGAGACGGAACCGGCCGCGCTGGCCGGAAAAGGCTATCGTTGCATCTCTGGCTGGTGGGTCTGGGCTGAAGAGTGTGGCAGTGAAGGCAGTGGGGAACGCGGCGGCTGAACAGCCTTCAACATCTGAAAGAGTATCAGCCCTGGTCCGGCGCCTTTCGGCACGGGCAGCGCCCTMCAGCAGGGCATTCAGGCGGCGACGGCGGCGGTACAGGGCCTGGCGGGGGGGCAGCCTGGCGCAGGCGGTAACGGGCGCGGCGGCACCGTACCTGGCAGAGGTTATTCATAAACAGACGCTGAACGCGGACGGTTCGGTAAACGTGCAGGCGAACCTGATGGCGCACGCCCCCGGGGAGATAGCGGAGCAGGCTTATAAAACCGCCAGCGGTGAAGTGTTATTCTGCGCGCGCAATGCTGGTGATGGGGCGTTGTGTGCTTCAGTTTTACCCTCTGATTTGCAGGGTTTCCCTGTTTCTGAATAATGAAACATTTTTATTTACCCGATCCCTGCGGTCGGGTTTTTTTATGTTTTTTTCTCTGCGGTACTTATTTGTATCCGGCCGGACATCTTCGTTAAGAAAGCGCTAAGGCAGTGTAATTTACTGTAATAATGAGGTTTTTAAGAATGAAAGAACTATTATTTGCTGCGTGACTGGTTAATAGTCTCTGCCGGCAGCGCACTTATTGCTGCTGTGATGGAGACCATGATGAAAAAAATTAAAACGCAGATCGCTATTACCCTTATTGCATGCAGCACGCTATTTTCTGCGCTGAGTCAGGCAGAAGATCCTGGCGGTCCCCGCTGGAATACACATGAAAGCCAGCACGCATCCGGGCGGGAAGCCGATCGCCGTGGACCGGGTGATGAGCGTCGCGGCGAGCGGGGCGGGCCGGAAGGGCATCATCACGCTGACCGCTTTGCCTGGCAGGGGCATGAGTTCCGGCGCGGCCAGCCGATGCCACCCGCCTATCGCGGTGCCGGATACCGCGTGGATAACTGGCGCGATCGCGGCCTCACCGCACCGCCGCGCGGTGAGCACTGGGCCTTTATCGACGGTAATTATGTGCTGGTAGCGGCTGCAACCGGCATCATCACCGCCATATTACTCAACGGCGCCTTCGATTAATCTCTTGCCGGGAGGAACCACGCCTCCCGCTCCGCTTCTGCTTTCCCCCTTTGCCAGGCTATTCTGTGAGCTACCGCTAATACGCATGTGCTAAGGAGTGATGATGGCCGCAGTAAAAATGGTAGCAGTGGATATGGATGGCACCTTTCTGGATGACCGTAAGCAGTATGACCGGTCGCGGTTCATGGCCTGCTACCAAATGATGAAACAGCGCGGTATCCGGTTTGTCGTCGCCAGCGGCAATCAGTATTACCAGCTGAAATCCTTTTTTCCGGAAATGGCCCATGAGATCGCGTTTGTTGCGGAGAACGGTGCGTGGATCCTCGACAGTGAAGAAGAGCTTTTCTGCGGCGCGTTCAGCCGTGAGGCGGTGCACGCCGTGCTGGATACGCTGCAGCAGGGTAACTATCCCGGCCTGCGCTTTCTTATCTGTGGTCGCAACAGCGCCTACTACTTTACCGGTGCGGACGCGCAGTGGCTGCAGAAGATGCGGCATTATTGCCACCGCCTGCGGCCCATTGAGACGCTGGATGAGATTGCCGACGATCGATTGTTTAAATTTGCCCTGAACCTCTCTGATGACTATGTGCCGGTTTTAATGGCAGACATTGAGCGACTGCACCAGGGATCGGCTGCGGCCACCTCCAGCGGCCACGGCTCAGTGGATTTGATTGTGCCTGGCCTCCACAAGGCCAACGGACTGCTTCTGCTGCAGCAGCGCTGGGGGATTGAGAGCAGCGAAGTCCTGGCATTCGGCGATGGTGGCAACGATCTGGAAATGCTGGCGCAGTCGGGATTTAGCTTTGCGATGCAGAACGCGCCGGCGCGGGTGAAAGCCGCGGCGCGCTATGTCACCGCGGATAATAATCATGCTGGCGTGCTGCAGGTCATCGAGCAGATGCTGGCCGGTGAGGGCCCGTTCGCCTGAGCAGAGCGCGCCGGCAGGATCAGAGAACGCGCCACGCCTGAACAAGCATGTCGGTCATCTGCGCGCTGTTATAGGTTACCCAGCTATTTTTACTGTTGGCGCGTGCGACAATCCAGTCCACCTCTGTGGCAGAGAGCGCAGGTCCCTCCTGCCAGAACGGCACAATAGCGTGCTGCTGCAGCCAGGCTTTCAGCGCCAGCGGGGCAGGCGCGGAGGCGCCGGGCATCAGCTGCGCCGCAAACATGCTCATCAGGCGCTGCTGTTCAGGGTGGTCGCTTTCTGCCAGCTGATCCAGAAACGGAAACAGCAGGCGGCCGCAGGCTTCACCATGGTGAATCGCTTTGATCGCCCCCAACTCGCCTGCGATGCCATGGATCACGCCCAGGCCGGCGCTGCTCAGGCAGAGGCCGCCCAGCCAGGACGCCATCATCATTGCCTCACGCGCCTCGTCACCCTGCCGGTCAGCGCGGTTCAGGTAAGGCCAGGCCTGAAAAAAGAGCCGCAGGCCGCTGAGCGCCATCTGCTGAGTAAATACGTTGCCTTTCTTTGACAGGTACGCTTCGAACAGATGCGTAAAGGCGTCAATTGCGCAGGTAGCGAGGACGCTATCAGGTGCGCCGCGCAGCAGGTCGGGATCGAGAATCGCGACGGAAGGAACAAAGTTCGGATGGCGCAGCGACGCTTTTATTTTGATGTGCTGCTGATCGGTGACCACAGCGTTTTGCGTGACTTCACTGCCGGTGCCGGCGGTAGTGGGGATGGCGATCAGCGGCAGCGTGTCGCCCTGCACCGGTGTATCCCCCACTTTTTCCAGGTAGCGCGCCGTCGGCAGCGGATGCTCTATCATGGCGCAGAACGCTTTTGCCGCATCCAGCACGCTGCCGCCGCCAATCGCCACTACCCGCTTAACCCGTCCGCGCCAGCGCGCGACCCAGACGTCAATCTCTTCCGGAGAAGCTTCATGACTGACGATTTCATAGTCCTGGATAGCGTGTTGCAGCTCACCCTTCAGCTGCTGCCACGTCTCGCTATTGAGAAATGAGCGGCCGCAAAACAGCAGCGCAGGCTGCGGATCCTCAGCCAGCAGCGCGGGCAGAGTGCGAATGCTGCCGCATCCGCACAGGGTTCGCTGGTTACTGTAAAGTGCAATCAGGTTCTCACTCACCTGTCTATCCTTTCAAATGATTTCAGGCAGCCAGTGTAGCGAAAAGCGCTGCTGACGCAGGTATAAACGCCGGTAGCTTAATGAGCAAAAGTTGATCGCCTTCGCAAAAACGAAATTCAGCCCGCTGCTCTGATGTTACCGGCCCGGTGTTGCCCTTAACATGATACCGGTAACAGTATGACGCATTTCGCAACATCCGGCCGCATCTGGCCGATCCGGTAGTACAACGCAACCCGCTGGCAACTGACGCCGCGCGTAAAAAGTGGAGAATAACCATGCCATTACTCTATGTGGCCATCGGCGTAGCGCTACTGCTGCTGCTGATGATTCGCTTCAAACTTAACGGCTTTATCGCGCTGATTCTGGTGGCGCTGGCGGTGGGCATGATGCAGGGCATGCCGGTCAATAAAGTGATCGGCTCAATCAAAACCGGCGTAGGCGGGACACTTGGCAGCCTGGCGCTGATTATGGGCTTTGGAGCCATGCTGGGTAAGCTGCTGGCTGACTGCGGCGGCGCGCAGCGTATCGCCACCACCCTGATTGCAAAATTTGGTGAGAAGCATATCCAGTGGGCGCTGGTGCTGACCGGTTTTACCGTGGGCTTTGCGCTGTTTTATGAGGTAGGGTTTGTACTGATGCTGCCGCTGGTATTCAGTATCGCTGCCTCAGCGCGCGTGCCGCTGCTTTACGTCGGCGTTCCCATGGCAGCCGCGCTCTCGGTAACGCACGGTTTTCTGCCGCCGCATCCGGGTCCGACCGCGATCGCGACGCTGTTTAACGCTGATATGGGTAAAACGCTGCTTTACGGCACGCTGCTGGGGATCCCTACCGTGATTCTGGCTGGCCCGGTGTATGCGCGTTTTCTGAAAGGCATCGATAAGCCAATTCCGGAAGGGCTGTGGAATCCCAAAACCTTTACAGAAGCAGAGATGCCAGGATTTGGCGTCAGCGTCTGGACCGCGCTGGTGCCAGTGATCCTGATGGCATTGCGTGCGGTGGCTGAGATGCTGCTGCCGAAAGGACACGTACTGCTGCCTTACGCTGAATTCTTTGGCGACCCGATTATGGCAACGCTGATCGCCGTTCTTATCGCTATTTTTACCTTCGGTCTGAATCGCGGACGCAGCATGGATGAGGTGATGGGCACCATCACCGACTCCATCAAGATCATTGCAATGATGCTGCTGATTATTGGCGGTGGCGGAGCCTTTAAACAGGTGCTGGTAGACAGCGGCGTGGATAAATATATTGCGGGCATGATGCATGCGACCAATCTGTCGCCGATTTTTATGGCCTGGTCGATTGCGGCGATCCTGCGTATTGCGCTGGGTTCAGCCACGGTTGCCGCCATTACGGCTGGCGGGATTGTTGCACCGCTGATCGTGACCAGTGGTGCCAGCCCTGAGCTGATGGTGATAGCAGTAGGCTCCGGCAGCGTTATCTTCTCGCACGTTAACGATCCCGGCTTCTGGCTGTTTAAAGAGTATTTTAATCTCACCATCGGTGAGACTATCCGATCGTGGTCGGCGCTGGAGACGATTATTTCCGTATGCGGTCTGGCAGGCTGTCTGCTGCTCTCTGCTGCGCTGTAATCAGCTTATAACGGGCCACAGAATTGTGGCCCGACAGCCTTAATGTGGCTGCTCAAAACCCGCTTTTACCATCTGCTCGCGCAGTGCACGGGTAATTTCACGATTGCCCCCCGTTACCGGGTAGATGACATTGTTTACCACATCATCCAGATAGTGTTCATCAAACTCCTGCATGGTCAGCTGCGTACCGCCTTCGTCGTTAATAGCGATACTCCCTTTAATATGGCTGCCGACCTCCTTCGCCTTCAGGCTATAACGTCCCATGCTGGTATTAATCGTACTCATAATTTCTCCTCGTTTCGCTAACAGAGATAACCATTGAGGCCCGTCACAGGCGCTTTAAGTTTAGCGCGTCGAAATCTGTAAAGAGCGCCTTCAGGGCCAGTTAATGGCTGAGCTGCGACCCTGCTCGCAGAAATAGCACGGGCTTATTCACCTGGCCGGCGAAGCGAAACGCGTATCGGCAGCGTGCGGCGCGTTCAGGATATTCAGCTATACTCATCGGCGGATGCATAAATTTTCAAACTGAAGGAGCGAATAATGAAAATATTTCTGTGGATCATTGCGATTGTCTTTATTGTCGGGCTGCTGACTATTACTGGTGTATTCAAGCTGATTTTCTGACGTGTTCAGGCACCTGCGGGTGCCTGAAATTGTTATCGCGCATAACGTACAATAGCCTCTCTGACGGCTATTTCAGGCGGTTTAACATCCGAACTGTTTAGCGGCTTTCTGCATACGGCACAGCGTGCGCCGTGATGAGCTGCCGGCTCTGAAGCTTCACTCCGCTGGCACGTATAAAAGAATTTTTTACTGCCGCACTGGCTGCAACAAATCGTCACCGTTTCTCTCCCTGTTCCCTCCCGGAAAATAAGAAATATCGCAATCAGACCCTGGCTTCAAATGATTAATTCTGTTTATCTGTATGGTGGCAGACAAAATTTACGTTATTTTATGATAAATAACATTTTTTTGCTTTTAGCCGATTTTCAAAACTGCACTTTATGTCACAAAAGCACTTTTTCTGATTCGTTTAACTGCGGTTTTATTCGTAACGGCCTTCGCAGGTACAATAGGCCCTTGCATGCGCGTTATTTCAGGCTATATCTGAAAAGGATTACCGCTACTTTTGGAAATTTCAGACGCAAAAATGCAGCAATCACTTTTGCAGAGCTGGCTACAGAGGTTCTGCACGCTATTAAATTTTGTAATAACAGGGTTTTATCCGTGAATCGACACGTTTCAGCAGCCATGTCGGGCTGCGTGTTGACCTTACTGGTCTCATTTTCTGCCTCAGCCGCTACGGCAGGCGCCGCGCTTAAAGCGGGATGGAATAGTTTCAGCGATAATGTGGCTCAGACCTGGTCTGCGCCGCAGCATTACGATCTTTATGTGCCTGCCATCACCTGGCACAACCGCTGGACGTATGATGATGCGCACATCAGAAAATATAACGAACGGCCGTGGGGGGCAGGGGGCGGCATCTCGCGCTGGGACGATAAGGGTAACTGGAACGGGCTCTACGTGATGGCGTTTAAAGACTCCTTCAACAAGTGGGAACCGATTGCCGGCTATGGCTGGGAAGCGACGTGGCGTMCGCTGCAGGATCAGCGTTTTCATCTGGGAGCTGGCTATACGGCTGGCTTCACCGCGCGCGATAACTGGAAATATATTCCGGTGCCGCTGGTGCTGCCGCTGGCATCCGCAGGCTACGGACCCGCCACGTTTCAAATGACTTACATTCCCGGTACTTATAACAACGGCAACGTCTATTTTGCCTGGCTCAGATTCCAGTTTTAAGCGAGCACATAAGTGCAAAAGTGTGATGCAAAGACAAAAATCCGATATTTATCACTTTTTCATCAATTCGGACTGGACAAATGCCACTGCAATTGCTGTACTAGATGACGACACAGTTTAGTGTCCATTTTTCATGTAAAGGTAATATAGATGTCCAAGATCAAAGGTAACGTTAAGTGGTTTAATGAGTCCAAAGGATTCGGTTTCATTACTCCAGAAGATGGCAGCAAAGATGTATTCGTACACTTCTCTGCTATCCAGAGCAACGGCTTCAAAACTCTGGCTGAAGGTCAGCGTGTAGAGTTTGAAATCACCGACGGCGCTAAAGGCCCATCTGCTGCTAACGTTACCGCTCTGTAAGTTAACAGTCAGAATTTTAAAAACCCGCCTGATGGCGGGTTTTTTTTATTCTTTTTTCAGTTCTGCCACCAGGTGATCAGCCAGGCGGCTACCACTACCGCAGCAAAAGTCAGTGCCAGCATCTCTTCCGAAGAACGTGGGATCCAGTTTTTCATTCTACTCGCCTCAGATGTGATTTCCCTCAGCATGCCAAAGCAAGATTAAGTCAGCCTTAAGCTCAGATGACAGAAATATGACGCCACAGAGTGCGCTTAATGCTTCACAAACCAGAGTTTTAACCACTGCCGCTTGCAGCTTTTCCCGTTCACAGGCTATATAAACATCAGCCCGATACAAGGAGAAGCACTATGCATATACGTGAGGCGCGGCCTGATGACTGTTTCGCCCTGAGCGCGCTGCTGGCTGAGCTTGGCTATAGTGGCACTGAGCACTTTATTGAAGCGCGGCTGGTGCAGCTTTGTACTCATCAGGATGAGATCCTGCTGGTGGCTGAACACGGAACGCAGGTACTGGGATTTTTGTCGCTGCATTTTATTCCGCAGCTGGCGCTGGCAGGTGATTTTGCCCGCATCAGCTACTTTTGCATTGCTGAAGGTGAACGCAGTAAAGGCAGCGGCCAGCAGCTGCTGTCCCACGCTGAACAGCTGGCGCGGCAGCGAGGTTGCGATCGTATGGAGGTGCACTGTCACGCTTCGCGGCTTAAAGCTAATCAGTTTTACGCACGTSAAGGCTATGTGGAGTCACCGCGCTACCATACAAAAGATCTCTGTTAGCGCACCGGTATCGGAGGAGAGACAATGAGAGCGGCAATGGGGCAGTTCGCCGTCAGCAGCGAATGGCAGGAGAATATCGTCACCTGTCGCGATTTGATGCAGCGTGCGCGGACAGGAGGAGCCGATCTGCTGTTGCTGCCGGAAGCGGTACTGATGCAGGACAGAGAGCATCCCGATCGTATTCTGCAGGCGGCCCAGCCACTTGATGGGCCGTTTGTCAGCGCGCTGCTGGCTGAGAGCGCAGAGAACAGCCTCACCACGATTATGAGCGTGCACGTACCGGCTGCCGCAGGAAAAACGCAAAATGTGCTGATCGCCCTGCGTAATGGCAGGATCATTGCGCACTACGCCAAGCTGCATCTCTATGACGCCTTTGCGATGCAGGAATCACAGCGCGTTACGGCAGGCAGCACTATCCCGCCGCTGATTGAGGTCGCCGGCATGAAGGTCGGGCTGATGACCTGCTACGATATCCGTTTTCCTGAGCTGGCGCGACGCCTGGCGCTTGACGGGGCAGAGGTACTGGTGCTGCCCGCTGCGTGGGTCAGAGGGCCGCAGAAAGAGCGTCACTGGGCGTTACTGACGGCGACCCGGGCGCTGGAAAACACCTGTTATCTGGTCGCCACTGGTGAATGCGGGCCGCGTAATATTGGCAACAGCATGACGATCGATCCGCTGGGGGTGACGATCGCGCAGGCTGCTGAATCTGCCACGCTGATCTTCGCCGATCTTGAGGCGGAGCGACTCGCTTACGCACGCCGCATTTTGCCGGTGCTGGAGAACCGTCGCTTTGCCACGCCGCAGCTGCGTCAGGAGTGACCGATCCGATCTTACTCTGTTACAGAATTCTGTTGAGTGCCGGCGCAGAGTGCGCGTTAATAAAGGCTGTCCGTTATACGTGAGAGCTGAAGGTAGAGTATGGAAGGTATCAGTATTGCCAAGCTGCTGATTATCGGTGCACTTATTGTTCTGTTATTTGGTACCAATAAGCTGCGTTCGCTGGGCGGTGATTTAGGATCGGCGATCAAGGGCTTTAAAAAAGCCATGAAAGACGACGACAGCACCGTTGCAAAGAGCAGTGCAGATGAGATCCCGGCAGAGCGCGTCAGCCATAAAGAGTAAAGGCGTGCCCGGGCCGCACAACTGTAACAAGTTGTGATGAAAAAAAACCAGACTCACAGAGGCTGGTTTTTTTGTATCAGGAGGATGTCAGCAGAGGATTATTTTACTTCCAGTCCTTTAGCCTGCATATCCGCATGGTAAGAAGAGCGCACAAACGGGCCGCAGGCGGCGTGAGTGAAGCCCATCGCCATCGCTTCTTCTTTCATCTCATCAAATTCCGCCGGGCTGACATAGCGCTGTACCGGCAGATGATGGCGGCTCGGCTGCAGATATTGCCCCAGCGTCAGCATGGTCACACCGTGACGGCGCAAATCGCGCATCACTTCCACGATCTCCGCGTTGGTTTCGCCCAGGCCCACCATCAGGCCCGATTTGGTCGGAATATCAGGATGCGCCTCTTTAAAGCGCTCCAGCAGCTTAAGTGACCACTCATAGTTAGCGCCGGGACGCACCTGACGGTAAACGCGCGGCACGTTTTCCAGGTTGTGGTTAAACACGTCAGGCGGCGTGGCGGTGAGGATCTCCAGCGCACGATCCATACGCCCGCGGAAATCAGGGACCAGCGTTTCAATTTTGATGCTGGGACTCTTCTCACGAATAGCCGTGATGCAGTCAGCAAAGTGCTGTGCGCCGCCGTCACGCAGATCGTCACGATCGACAGAGGTGATAACCACGTACCGCAGCGCCATATCGGCAATGGTCTGCGCCAGCTTCAGCGGCTCGTTCGCATCAGGGGCGTTAGGACGACCGTGTGCCACGTCGCAGAACGGGCAGCGGCGGGTACAGATGGCGCCAAGGATCATAAAGGTGGCGGTGCCGTGGTTAAAACACTCTGCCAGGTTAGGGCAGGACGCTTCTTCGCAAACAGAGTGCAGGCCATTTTTGCGCATCGCAGCTTTGATGCCCTGGATGCGGCTGGAGTCAGCCGGCAGCTTGATCTTCATCCACTCCGGCTTACGCAGAATTTCGTCGCGCTCGGTGACCACGGTTTTCACCGGAATCAGCGCCATTTTGTCGGCATCGCGATACTTGACGCCGCGTTCCATCTGAATTGGTTTACTCATAAATCTGCAGGTTCCGATCGGGATTGCGATTTGAAAGCTTCCTCACTCAAACTGAGAACCAGGCTTTCAACTTTTTTTGAAAAATTTGCAAAAATTATATCATCTCGCCGCTGCAGAAGCAGCCGCTATGCGGTGAGAAAGGTTACAATTTTGTAAATACGCACGCACAGACAAGGTCAGTCCACGCTTTCATCCTGCCACGCCATCTCGTCAAATCCCGTCAGACGCGCGAAGTGTGCCACCAGACGCGGACGCACATCAGCTGGCATAGCGTCAGGC
The DNA here is from genome assembly GCA_002939445.1 of Pantoea sp. BRM17. Taxonomy (GTDB): domain Bacteria; phylum Pseudomonadota; class Gammaproteobacteria; order Enterobacterales; family Enterobacteriaceae; genus Pantoea. Next base: position 680,303 of record PEFU01000003.1, read on the forward strand.
CGGAACCGGCTCAGCTGCGTCATCTGCATCCCGGCATAGCCGCATGGATTGATACGCAGAAACGGAGCCAGATCCATCGCTATATTCAGCGCCAGCCCGTGGAATGAACAGCCTTTACGGATACGCAGTCCGAGTGAACAGATTTTGTCATCACCCACATAGACGCCGGGCGCATCTGCGCGCGCGCGCGCCGTCACGCCGTACTCTGCCAGGGTGGCAATGACGGTCTCTTCCAGCGCCGTAACCAGCTCGCGCACGCCCAGCCTGCGCCGCTTAATATCCACCAGCACGTACATGATCTGCTGCCCCGGGCCGTGATACGTCACCTGACCGCCGCGATCGCTCTGCACCACCGGGATATCGCCCGGCATCAGCAGATGTTCAGCTTTACCAGCCTGTCCCTGCGTAAAGACCGGCGCGTGCTCAACCAGCCAGAGCTCATCGGGCGTTTCCGCATTGCGGGTATCGGTGAAGTGATGCATGGCATCGGAGACGGGCTGCCAGTCGCGCAGGCCGAGGTTGCGTACAAGAAGCGTATTTGCAGACACAGCGGAGGTCCGGTAAAGAGGGAAAGCCTGAGTATAACGCTGGCAAAGCGGGCTTTGCCAGCGCCGGTGTTACAGTACCATGCGCACGATATCGATGTTACCCAGCTCTTCATAGAGCGTTTCAACCTGCTCAATATGGGTCGCGTTAATAGTAATGGATACAGAGTGATAGTTGCCTTTGCTGCTGGGCTTTACATCAGGTGTATAGTCGCCAGGCGCATGCCGCTGCACCACTTCAACCACTTGATCAACCAGCTCTGGCTGCGCCAGTCCCATAACTTTATAGGTAAACGGGGTAGGGAATTCGAGCAGTTCATTCAGTTTGGTTTTCATATTGGCTCCGGTGCTTAAAAAAACAGGCTCCCGCCTGGGCGAGAGCCTTGATCATATCTTATTTATGGGCGAGCTGGTGGTTTTTCAACCGTAAATCAGCCAAACCAGTGATGGAACATCAGTTTGATGTAGTCGATGATACGGCCAAAGAAACCGCCTTCCTCAACTTCATTCAGTACAACCAGCGGACGCTGTTCAACCGTTTTACCATCCAGCTGGAAGTTAATGCTGCCAACCACCTGGTTTTTCTTCAGCGGCGCGTGCAGTTCGGTGTTGTTCAGCACATAGCTCGCTTTCAGATCTTTCATCCGGCCGCGCGGGATAGTCAGATAGGCATCTTTCTCCACGCCCAGCTGAACGCGATCGGTATTACCGAACCAGACCGGTTCAGAAGCAAACTCTTTACCCGCTTTCAGGGGTGCCACGGTTTCAAAGAAGCGGAAGCCCCAGGTCAGCAGCTTTTTGCTTTCGGTCTCGCGTCCTTTAAAGGTGTGACCGCCCATTACGGCGGAGATCAGGCGCATCTGGCCTTCGGTGGCAGACGCCACCAGATTGTAGCCCGCGGCTTCAGTATGGCCGGTCTTGATGCCGTCCACCGCCAGACTGCTGTCCCACAACAGGCCGTTGCGGTTCATCTGACGAATATTGTTAAAGGTGAACTCTTTTTCACGATAGATAGCATACTCATCCGGCACGTCGCGGATCAGCGCCTGACCAATCAGCGCCATATCGCGCGCGGAGCTGTACTGGCCGTCAGCATCCAGCCCATGTACCGTCTGGAAATGGGTGTTTTTCAGACCCAGCGCCCCGACATAGTTATTCATCAGGTTAACAAACGCGTCCTGACTGCCAGCCACATAATCCGCCATTGCGACACAGGCGTCGTTACCGGACTGCAGCACGATGCCGCGTGTCAGCTGGGAGACCGGCACGCGATCGCCTGGCTTAAGGAACATCAGCGATGAGCCTCTGAATACCGGGTTGCCGGTAGCCCAGGCGTCTTTACCCACGGTAACAATGTCATCCTGATGGATTTTACCGGCTTTAACCGCCTGACCAATGACGTAGCTGGTCATCATTTTCGTCAGGCTGGCGGGATCGCGGCGCGCATCGGCGTTTTTTTCGGCCAGCACCTTACCGGAGTTATAGTCGATTAGTACATAAGCCTCAGCATCAATGTCCGGCACGCCCGGAATCATAGTTTTGAGATTGATATCATCAGCAAAGGCAACATGGCTGAGAGAGAGGGCGACCAGTGATCCCACTGTCAGGCGTTTCAGCAAACGAGAAGGTTTCAGCGTATTCATGTTAAGGACTAC
>PEFU01000003.1:682602-685869 GCA_002939445.1 Pantoea sp. BRM17
TCCAGCGATTTGGTAACGTTAAGACGGCCATGGCCCCACTTTTTCCAGTCGCGATAACGCTTTTCAGAACCGGGTAGCTGCCACCAGCCAGGATCAAACAGGCTGGTATTACGGTTAATGACGCCTGCGCTCAGCGCTGATACCGCTACGTAAGGTTTTACCGTTGAGGCGGGCGGATAGGCGGCCTGCAGCGCACGAACCGGAATGGTGTCACCCTGATACCAGGGCTTTTTAAAACGCTTCATTTTCCAGTCGCGCGTCGGCATGTTACCGGCGCTCTCCTGCGGCAGGTCGATACCAGTGCGATGACCATAGCCAAATTTAGTCATCCACTCTGAGAGGCGATCGATGCCCATATCGTAGGCAACCTGATAGAAGAACGTATCGGCTGACTCCTCTTTGGCAATCTCCCAGTAGCCGGAGTGAATATCGCCAATCGGCGCATCTGGCGGCTGACGATAAGGCACCATGGCGCTGCCCTCACGCGTAGCGCGCAGCAGATGCGGAACTTTGATCACGCCGTCATTAATCAGGATCATCATCGCTTTGTTCATCTGTACCGGCGTAGCGGTCCAGTAACCCTGTCCGATGCCTGGTTTGTCGTACGGCGCAAACGCGGTCATAAGTTTGTGATCGCGCAGGCGCTCAGCAATTTTATGCGCGTTGTAGGTCTCATTCTCTTTCAGACCAAATACCTGGGCGGTGCCTGATTTGGCAGCAATCTTATAGGGCGCATCAGCAAAGCTTTTGTGCGCAGTACCGTTAGGCCGGTTGGCGACGCCATACATGCCGCGTCCAGATCGTCCTTTTCTGCGGACTATCGTTCATCGACATGATTATTCACCTTCGTAGCCGGGCGGCGTCGGGGCGGCTTCAGGCAGCACCGTATTATTGTCACCCAGCATTATGTGATCGAGGATCTGGCGCATCACGGTTCCCACCGCCGGGCCGGCACCGCCGTTCTCCAGAATGATGGTCACGGCCACCCGCGAGATAGGGCGCCCAGCTCTCATAAACGCGCGGCGGAACCTGCGCCATGACCAGCATAATCACCGTGCCCATGGCAATCTGACCCAGCTTACGCTCCATCATGCCCGGATCCTGCCCGCTGGCGCTCCAGATCACAATGGCGCTATAGGTCAGCAGCGCAAGAATAATTAACATAAACAGCGGGTCGATATGGATACTCAGCGCAATGCCGGTATTTTTCAGCGTGGGCGGACAGACGTCGCGGTTAATAAAGCGCGCGACCATCAGCGGCACGGCAATTTTGGCGATCTCTGACGGCTGAAAGCGGACGAATCCAAGATCCAGCCAGCGCTGTGCGCCTTTACTGATATGACCAAAGGCGTCAACGGCTATCAGCAAAATCACGCAGACAATATGGCGATCGCGCTGGTAGTCATGCATCAGGAAAAACCACAGTACCGGAATAAAGGCCGCAACCAGCAGCACCGCAACGCCAATCAGTTTCCAGCTCATACCGGACAGGAAGAGCACAAACAGGCCGGAAGCGGCGATCAGAATAGAGGTGCCGAGGTCGGGCTGTGCGGCCACCAGCAGCGTGGGCATAAAGATCAGCAGGCCGACCAGGCCCAGCTCCTCTGCCAGCACGGCAAAGATAAAGTCGGTATGGCGCTCCGGCAGAAACTCCAGCTGTGACTGCGTGCCGTGCAGCCAGCCTTTACCGCGCAGCCCACCTGAACCGATAGCTATTTTGGACTGAATAATGTGATACCCCGCGCCGAGCGGGTCGCTTTCGGGATCGAGCAGCATCATCAGGCCGTAACTGACCAGCGGCAGCGGTACGCCAACCACCGGTAAGATACCACTTACCATGCCGATATTAACGAAAACATAAACAAACAGAATCAGCATTAATCCGCCTGACATCACGCGACCAAATGTGGTTTGCGCCCGTGCGGCGATGATCAGGCCACGCATAATCAGCAGCAGATAGAGCAGCAGCAGCAGCAGCAGTACGCCGGCTGTGGCGGCGGCGTATTTGTTTGCGGTTCCTGTGTGGTACAGGCACTTAATACCAGTGACGCCAGTGCAACCCCAAGCCAGTCCTTACGCATGTGCAGCCTCTTAAACGCTTTTAGACAACATTTTTCGATGAGTATGGATCGACATGACAATGCCGAACCCCGCCATTAACACGATTAGCGCCGACCTTCGTAAGTTTCACCGATAGCGGTACGGTTGCCTTTAGCCTCATCGCCATACGAGGTTGCCAGGCCCACTTCGCTGAAGTCAGATGGATTTTTGACCACGCGCCAGGTTTTGCCATTCACGCTGTAATCCTGGCTGGTAGCCGGATTAATCGGTTCATAGCGCGGCTCAACGCCCGGGATCTCCACTACCGGACCGTTTAAATCGACCCGCACACGGGTGTTATTAGAAATGTTCAGACGATCGCCGGCGGCGCGTGACAGATCGATAATGCGCCCGGGCATGTAGGGACCGCGATCGTTAACGCGCACCACAATCTGCCGGCCGTTCGCCATATTGGTAACGCGTACGTAGCTCGGCAGCGGCAGGGTAGGGTGCGCAGCGGTCAGTGCATCAGGTCCCAGGCTGTCGTCGCCCTGCAGCGAACGGTTATCAACCTCGCGTACGTCTGATTCTGTCGGCTGTGGCGCACTGCCGCCGTTCATCACATTGCCGCCGCTGAGATCGGGACGGGCAGGCAGCGCATAGCTCTGCTTCGCCACCCTGGTGCCAATTGTACCAGGGCCGGAGAGTGAGCCATCAGGCGCAACGTTGATTCCCGCATCGTTCAGCGCGCCAGCCTGAACAACAAAGCTGCCGCTGGCCGGTGCGCCCGCGCTGGCCGCGGCGGCGGTAGCAGCAGGTGCCGCTACCGCGGGTGCTGGCGCAGGGGCCGGCGACGGCTCGCTGCCCTCCAGCACGCCGGATGCTAACGGCTGCGGCGCGCCCAGAAAGCCGCTGCTCTGTACCGGCGCTGTCCGTCACTATCAGGGACGGGCTGTGGTAATAAAGGCGTTAATCTGCGCTTCGGTACTGAGGCGCTCCTGCAGCGCTGCGGCGTCAGCCCGACGGGCAAAGCTGCCAAGCTGAACACGATAGACATTACCGCTGGTCTCAACCTTACCCGGCACGCCGAAGCGCTTACCGAGCGTGCTGGCCAGCTGCTGCGCGCGAAACATCCGTGGGGTTAGGGTGAAAAAAGTGCCTTACTATAGCAAATGCGGGATCGGGCAGCATCCCGCATTGCCGGTCAGTTTTAGCCGTAAATGTTAC
>PEFU01000003.1:685969-692467 GCA_002939445.1 Pantoea sp. BRM17
ATAGAGCGGCCGGTTTTCATCACTGAGCAGCGCCTTATAATCTTTACTGGAGATCCCATCGACAAACAGGTTGGGGTCGTAGCTTGGCGTGGAGACCAGCGCCAGGATCTCACCGGTGCGCGGATCGCTGACGACGACCGCCGCCCGGCTGCCGGTCAGCAGCGTTTCAATGTACTGCTGCAGCCGCAGGTCAACGGTCAGCCAGATATCGCGGCCCGCCTGCGGGGATTGCTCATGCAGCTGGCGTATCACGCGTCCGCGGTTATTGACCTCGACCTCTTCATAGCCGGTTTTGCCATGCAGTACATCTTCGTAGTAGTTTTCGATCCCGAGCTTGCCAATATCATGCGTAGCGGCATAGTTAGGCCACTTGCCCTCTTCATCAAGGCGTTTTACGTCACGATCGTTGATTTTCGATACGTACCCCACAACGTGGGTCAGCGTCTGACCATAAGGGTAATAGCGGCGCTGGTAGCCTTTAACTTCCACGCCGGGAAAGCGGTATTGATTCACGGCAAAACGTGCGACCTGTACTTCATTCAGGCCGGTTTTTACCGGGATAGAGGTAAAGCGACGCGAGCGCTTGCGCTCTTTTTCAAACGCGTCGATATCGTCGTCGGTCAGATCCAGCACCGGTCGCAGCGCCTGCAGCGTCTGTTTAAGGTCGTCAACTTTTTCCGGCACCAGTTCAGCCTGGTAAATCGTGCGATTCAGCGCCAGCGGAACGCCGTTGCGATCGTAGATAATGCCGCGGCTCGGGGCGACCGGCACCAGCTTGATACGGTTTTCATTCGAGCGGGTGCTGTAATCATCAAAGCGCAGGATCTGCAGATGATACAGGTTGAAAATCAGCACGCAGGAGAGCAGCAGAATGCCGATGAACGCCACAAGGGCGCGGCGGACAAACAGTTTTTGTTCGGCAGTGTAATCGCGAAAAGCGTTGCTCTGTAGTTTCATCCGCTGCGTTTTTATCTGGAGGTTGTCGGGCGTTATTCACGATGATAAGGGTGATTCGTGGTGATACTCCAGGCGCGGTAAAGGCTCTCAGCAACCAGCACGCGTACCAGCGGATGAGGCAGCGTCAGCGCCGACAGCGACCAGCTCTGTTCAGCAGCGGCTTTACACGCCGGAGCCAGGCCTTCGGGACCACCAATCAGCAGACTGACATCGCGACCATCCAGCTTCCAGCGCTCCAGCTGCTGCGCCAGCTGCGGGGTCTCCCACGGCTGTCCGGGAATGTCGAGCGTGACAATACGATTGCCTTTGCCTGTTGCCGCCAGCATCGCTTCGCCTTCTTTGTCCAGAATGCGTTTGATATCAGCGTTTTTGCCGCGTTTCCCGGCCGGAACTTCAGTCAGCTCAAACGGCATATCTTTCGGAAAGCGCCGCAGATAATCCATAAAACCGGTCTGAACCCAGTCGGGCATTTTGGTGCCAACGGCTACAAGTTGCAGTTTCACTGCTTAGCTCCAGAGCTTTTCCAGCTCATAAAGCTGACGGCTCTCTTCCTGCATTACATGCACAATGACGTCACCGAGATCGACGACAACCCAGTCTGCCGCCGCTTTACCTTCCACGCCCAGCGGAGTCAGGCCAGCTGCGCGGGACTCCTGCATCACGTGATCGGCAATAGCGGAGACGTGGCGGGTTGAGGTGCCGGTGCAGATGATCATGTAATCGGTGATGCTGGATTTGCCCTGAACATCAATCGCAACGATATCCTGGCCTTTAAGATCATCAATCTTATCAATAACGAACTCTTGGAGTGCTTTGCCTTGCAAAAGGTTCCCCTTAAAAACAGGTAATGCGGGCTGGCTGAATGCCCGGAAATGCAGCCAAAAATTAAGCGGCGCAGTATAGCATGCTACAACCGGAGGAGATATATATCCGGGTTATTTACCCGCGCCGGCGGGCGGAGCATCCAGATAGAGGCCAGCGCGATCGATATAGTCGATCACCGCTGCCGGCAGCAGCGTGCTGCAGGATTCTCCCTGATGGCGTCGCTGGCGGATCTCAGTGGCAGAAATAGCATAAAGCGGCGTCTCCGCCAGCCAGATATGGCCCGCCGGTGCCTGATGCAGCGCCGCACGATCCTGCGTCTGATGCTGCTCCAGCCACCGCTGCATCTCAGGCGATCCCATTTCCGTCGCATAGCCCGGCCGTTTGCAAACCAGCAGATGAGAGAGCGACAGCAGCTCCTGCCAGCGATGCCATTTATGCAGCGACAGCAGCGAATCCTGACCGATGATAAAGCCCAGCGGCTGTCGTGGGCCGCGCTCCTGGCGCAGCGCTTCCAGCGTGGTCACCGTCCAGGAAGGGGTCTGACGCTGCAGTTCGCGCGTGTCGATATCAAACAGCGGCCGGTCGGCAATCGCACACTGCAGCATTGCCACCCGCTGTGCGGCACTCGCTTCCGGCTGTGGCCGGTGGGGTGGAACATTGTTGGGCATCAGCGTGACTTTTTTCAATCCGACCTGCTGCGCCAGCGCCTCTGCCGGACGCAGATGACCATAATGCACCGGATCAAACGTGCCGCCAAACAGGGCGCAGAGTTCAGACATAATGTAATCCTGACGGAAAGTGACGCTGACAGAGCAGCAGCGAGAGCGTTTCCAGCTGCGGCCAGAGGTTCTGGCCATAATCCTGCTTCATGGTGAGCTCCAGCTCAGCCAGCAGGTGTACCGCCTGATGCAGTCGTTCGGCGTCCAGTCGCTGCAGCGCCCCGGTGAAGAGCGCGCGCCGGTTTTGCCAGATGCGCTGCTGATCCATCAGCGTGCGCAGAGGCTGTTTTGCCTGATTGCGCTGCAGGTGCAGCAGCGTCAGCAGATCGCGCTGCAGGGTGCGCAGCAGGATCACCGGTTCGCTCTCCTCTTTCTGCAGCTGATGGAGGATATGCAGCGCCCGCTTGCCTTTCCCCGCCAGCAGCGCATCCACCCAGTGAAATGGCGTAAAATGGGCCGCATCATTGACTGCGGCTTCCACGCGCGGCAGCGTCAGTTTGCCGTCAGGCCAGAGCAGCGACAGCCGCTCCAGCGCCTGAGCCAGCGCCAGCAGATTGCCTTCATAGCAGTAGCACAGCAGCTGAACCGCTGCCTCATCGACGCTGAGCTGCATCGCTTTGGCCCGCGCGGCGACCCAGCGCGGCAGCTGTGCCTGTTCCGGCGTCTGACACGGCACCAGCACCGCCTGCGGACTCAGCGCTTTGTACCAGGCGCTGTTTTCCTGCGCTTTGGTCAGCTTTGTCATACGCAGCACCAGCAGGATATCGCTATGCAGCAGGGCAGAGAGGGTAACCAGCTGCTCAGCCATCGCAGCATTCGGGCCGTTTTCCGGCAGCGTCAGCGTCAGCGTCTGGCGCAGGGTGAACAGGCTCAGCGCCTGACAGCTGGCAAAAAGCGCCTGCCAGTCAGTCTGGGCATCCAGCGTGACCGAAAAGTGCTCTTCAAATCCCTGACTGCCGGCAGCAGCGCGGATAGCATCCGCACTCTCCTGGATCAGCAGGGGTTCATTACCGGCGAGAAAATAGCAGGCGCGCAGCCCCTCACGAAGCTGCGCGCGCAGTTGCTCAGGATAAATCCTGATCATTGCAGACTGGTGGCGGAAGAGGAGGGCACTTCCGGTGAATCAGAACCCGGGGCGATGATCTCCGGCTCCGGCAGCGTCTCTTTATTATTGAGCTGCGCGGCATGGACCGTCAGCAGTTTACGCACCAGCTGCTCTGCTCCACGCTGACGCATCTCCTGCAGGATCATATCCTGTTCCGCATCCTTTGCCAGTGCGGCGTTAGGGTTGTCGAAGAACGAGCGGTAGACCGTGGTGCTGATAGGGTAAATCCCTTTGCCGGGCAGCACGACCTGTGCGGTCAGCGTCATCACCAGCGAATATTCTGCCGTGGTACCGCTGATAAACACTGAAGCCGTGTCACGCGCCTGCCGCACGCCTCCCAGACGCAGCGTCGGGTAGGTTGCGCTGGCCTCTTTGCTGTCCTCAATGATGTTTACATCGTTGATGCGCAGCTGCTGACGCACGGTGCGCGCCAGCGGGCCGTAAGGATCGCCACTCTGTACAATCAGCGTTTTCATCTCCGGTGGCACCTGAGTGGTGCCGCGCGGATGAAATCCACAGCCTGCGGTGACCAGCACCGCAAACAGGACAAACAGCCTGATAACTAGTTGTCGCACAGTTCCTCCTGAACTTAACCCACGACCAGGTTAAGCAGTTTGCCAGGGACATAAATCACTTTTCGCAGGGTGACGCCGTCCAGATATTTTGCCACCAGTGGCTCCTGTGCGGCTCGCGCCTGCACCTGCTCCTGAGTGGCATCTGCTGCCACGGTGACTTTACCGCGTACTTTACCGTTAACCTGAACGACAACCAGCATTGAATCGTCGACCATTGCGGCTTCATCCGCTACCGGCCACGGCGCATTATCAATGCTGCCTTCGCCACCCAGCGCCTGCCACAGGACATAGCTGGCGTGCGGCGTGAACGGATAGAGCAGGCGCGTAACGGCGACCAGCGCTTCCTGCATCAGTGCGCGATCCTGTTCGCTCTCCTGCGGCGCGCGCAGCAGCTTGTTCATCAGCTCCATGATAGCAGCGATAGCGGTGTTAAAGGTCTGGCGACGACCAATGTCATCTGCGACTTTCGCAATGGTTTTATGCAGATCGCGACGCAGCGCTTTCTGTTCATCATTCAGTGCGCTGACATCCAGCGCAGCWGTTGCGCCTTTCGCTACGTGATCGTAAGCCAGTTTCCAGACGCGTTTCAGGAAGCGGTTAGCGCCTTCCACACCAGACTCCTGCCACTCCAGGGTCATATCTGCCGGCGATGCAAACATCATAAACAGGCGTACGGTATCGGCGCCGTAACGCTCAACCATCAGCTGTGGATCGATGCCGTTGTTTTTCGACTTCGACATTTTGCTCATGCCGGCGTAGATAACGTCGCGGCCCTGATTGTCCACTGCTTTGGTAATACGTCCTTTATCATCGCGCTCAACGGTAACATCAACCGGAGAGACCCAGTTGCGCTCGCCGTTAACGCCAACATAGTAGAACGCGTCCGCCAGCACCATGCCCTGACACAGCAGGCGTTTTGCTGGCTCATCGGAGTTAACCAGGCCCGCGTCACGCAGCAGCTTGTGATAGAAGCGGAAGTACATCAGGTGCATGATGGCGTGTTCGATACCGCCTACGTACTGGTCTACCGGCAGCCAGTAGTTGGCCGCCGCCGGATCCAGCATGCCTTCGTTGTAGTTAGCGCAGGTATAGCGCGCGTAGTACCAGGAAGATTCCATAAAGGTGTCAAAGGTATCAGTTTCGCGCAGTGCTGGCTGACCATTCACGGTAGTTTTAGCCCACTCCGGGTCCGCTTTGATCGGGCTGGTGATACCATCCATGACCACATCTTCCGGCAGGATAACCGGCAGCTGATCTTCTGGCGCAGGGACGACCGTGCCATCTTCCAGCGTGACCATCGGAATAGGTGCACCCCAGTAGCGCTGACGCGAAACGCCCCAGTCGCGCAGACGGTAGTTAACTTTGCGTACGCCAACGCCTTTTGCCGTCAGCGCGTCGGCGATTGCGTTAAAGCCCGCCTGGTGATCCAGACCGTCAAACTCACCGGAATTAAACAGCGTGCCTTTTTCGGTCATGGCACCGCTGCTCAGATCGGGTTCTGTGCCATCGAGGTTGCGGATAACAGGCTTGATGTTCAGGCCATATTTAGTCGCAAACTCCCAGTCGCGCTGGTCATGACCAGGTACCGCCATCACCGCACCGGTGCCATATTCCATCAGTACAAAGTTCGCGACCCATACCGGAATGGCTTCACCGGTCAGCGGATGGATAGCAGACAGGCCGGTCGCCATGCCTTTTTTCTCCATAGTGGCCATATCCGCTTCTGCGACTTTAGTCGTACTGCACTCGGCAATGAAATCGGCCAGCACCGGATTGCCTGCGGCAGCCTGTCGCGCCAGCGGATGACCCGCCGCCACTGCGACGTAGGTCGCGCCCATAAAGGTATCGGGACGGGTGGTGTAAACCGTGACCTTTTCGTCGCTGTGCGCAACGTCAAAGGTGATTTCAACCCCTTCTGAACGGCCGATCCAGTTGCGCTGCATAGTTTTAACCTGCTCCGGCCACTCATCCAGCTTGTCGAGGTCGTTAAGCAGTTCTTCAGCGTAGTCGGTGATTTTGATAAACCACTGCGGGATCTCTTTGCGCTCAACTTTGGTGTCGCAGCGCCAGCAGCAGCCATCGATTACCTGCTCATTAGCCAGCACGGTCTGATCGTTCGGGCACCAGTTCACCGCCGAGGTCTTTTTGTACACCAGACCTTTTTCGTAGAGTTTGGTGAAGAACCACTGTTCCCAGCGGTAGTACTCTGGCTGACAGGTCGCCAGTTCGCGGCTCCAGTCGTAGCCAAAGCCCAGCAGCTTCAGCTGGTTCTTCATGTAGTCGATGTTGTCGTAGGTCCATGGCGCCGGTGCAGTAT
>PEFU01000003.1:692567-743093 GCA_002939445.1 Pantoea sp. BRM17
TCTCCCGCAGCTATCCCGAAMCGGAGAGCGCGCTGGAAGATTCGGTCTTTTTACGTGTGATCCGTGAGAGCCTGTGGAAAGAGCTGGCGGATATCACAGATAAGAGTCAGCTGGAGTGGCGTGAGGTGTTTAAAGACCTGCATCATCACGGCGTTTATCAGAGCGGTGAGGTGGTGGGGCTGGGTAATCTGGTGTGCAGAAAGGAGAATAAAATGAATAACGTGGCGCAGGCGTATCGAACCACGGTAGCAACGTTAACCCAGCGACTGGAGCACGGTGAACGCGATATCGACGCGCTGGTCGCAGAAGCGCGTCAGGATCTGCTGACCGACGAGAGTCTCTCATCTTCTGAAGTGGATGAAGTAATGCGTGCGGTGCGACGCGATCTTTACGAATGCCGCATCGGACAGGCCGGGTTTGTCTACTTATGATCCGCATAGCATACCCATAAGCCCCGCCCTCAACAACATTTCACCGTCCCTCTCCGCCGCTTTTCTGCGGAATGCGTTGCGGCTTCCGCGCTTTTGCAATTTCCGCGATGACCGTCAGAGCTTTTGCGATAAAGCGGCTAAACTTACAGCAGCCCTCACAGCGAGTAATATTTCTCTTTGCCTTCCTGCTCGGTGACTTTGAAGGTTTCATTTTCGTCCCAGTGCTGCTGGACGCGGGATTCTATCTCTTCCGGGCGGTATTGCTCTTGCATGGCTGCCTGTGATCCTTAGTAAAAATCGTTTTCCCGGACCGTCTGGTGCAGCAGCAGAGCCGCTGACATCGTCGCCTGATGGCTTGACGCTTCAGCGGGCAGACCAAAAGCGTCCCAGCCAATCGGCTGCAGAACGTTTTTGCCCAGCATGCGCTGATAGCGGGCAATAACATCGCCAATGGTGTAGTTACGCACGTGGCCCATGTGCAGGCGGCCAGAAGGATAGGGCAGCATCGACAGGCGACAATTTTTCCTTCACCCATAAAGATAACGCGATTAGCCACCTTACGCGCAAAGCCCATTTCGTGCGTCACCACCATCATCGTCATGCCTTCGTTTGCCAGTTCAACCATGACATCCAGCACTTCATTGATCATCTCCGGATCGAGCGCGGAGGTGGGCTCATCAAACAGCATGGCGATCGGGTCCATGCAGAGCGCACGGGCGATGGCCACACGCTGTTGCTGGCCGCCTGAAAGCTGCCCCGGAAACTTCTCCGCGTKGGCAGAGAGCCCCACGCGCTTCAGCAGGGCTTGTCCTTTATCTCGCGCCGCCGTTTTATCGCGCTTCAGTACTTTTACCTGCGCCAGCACCAGGTTATCGATAATGCTCAGATGAGGAAACAGCTCAAAGTGCTGAAACACCATGCCGACCTGACTGCGCAGTTTGGCCAGATTAGTCTTTTTATTGTTCACTTCAGTGCCGTTGACCTGAATGCTGCCCTGCTGAACCGGCTCCAGTCCGTTGACGGTTTTAATCAGCGTGGATTTGCCCGAGCCCGAGGGCCCGCAGACCACCACCACTTCTCCTTTTTTTACCTCGGTTGAGCAGTCGGTCAGCACCTGAAAGTGCCCATACCACTTAGAAACATTTTTCAGGCTAATCATTTAAACTGTCCTTTTTCTTTTCAGATAGCTAACCAGCAACGACGCGCTCAGGCTGATCGCGAAATAGACCAGACCGGCAAACAGAACCATTTCTACCTGGGTACCATCGCGCTCGCCAATGGTAGAGGCGGTGCGGAAAAAATCAGCCAGGCTCAGTACATAGACCAGTGAGGTATCCTGGAACAGCACAATGCCCTGAGTAAGCAGCAGCGGCACCATGGCGCGAAACGCCTGCGGCAGAATAATCAGCTTCATTGATTGCCACTGCGTCATGCCGAGCGCCAGTGCGGCATTTGATTGTCCGCGAGAGATGCTCTGGATACCGGCGCGAATAATCTCCGAATAAWAAGCAGCCTCAAACAGCGCAAAGGCCACCATGGCAGAGATAAGACGAATATCCGTCTGCGGCGACAGGCCCAGCACCTGCTGCAGAAAACTCGGCACAACCAGATAGAACCACAGCAGTACCATCACCAAAGGGACTGAACGGAACAGGTTGACGTAGAGTTTTGCAAACCAGCGTACCGGGGCAAACGTTGAGAGGCGCATAACGGCCAGAATGGTGCCCCAGATAATGCCGAACACCACCGCGACGGCGGTAATTTTAAGCGTAATCACCATGCCATTAAGCAGGTAGGGCAGGCTGGGCGGAATAGAGCTCCAGTCAAAATCGTACATTATTTCCCTCCCAGGTTGCCGGGCAGGCGAATTTTGCGTTCTACCAGACCCATGACCAGCATAATCACCAGATTGATGCCGACATAGGCGAGCGTAATCGCGGTAAAGGACTCATAGGCGTGCGCCGAGTAGTCGAGCAGCTTGCCCGCCTGGGCAGCCAGGTCGACCAAGCCAATCGTGGAAGCGATGGCGGAGTTCTTGACCAGGTTCAGCATTTCCGAGGTCATTGGCGGCACAATGACACGGTAGGCGTTAGGCAGCAGCACATAACGATAGGTTTGTGGCAGCGTCAGCCCCATAGCCAGTCCGGCATTTTTCTGTCCGCGCGGCAGCGACTGAATCGCCGCCCGCACCTGCTCGCAGACGCGCGCTGCGGTAAAAAGTCCGAGACAGATCATGGAGGAGAGGAAGAACTGAATGTTTGGATCAAGCTCCGCCTTAAACCACATGCCGAGCTTCTCACCAACCAGTTCCGGCGCCACCAGATACCAGAAGAAAAACTGCACAATCAGCGGGATATTACGAAACAGCTCTACATAGCAGGTGCCAATCGCAGCCAGCAGGCGATTCGGTACGGTACGCAGAATGCCAAACAGCGATCCCACCAGGAAGGCGATAATCCAGGCGCAGCAGGAGACCGCGACGGTCACCTGAAATCCGGACCACAGCCAGCCAAGGTAGGTCGTATTGCCGAACGGAGCCTGCTGTAAAAAGATGCCCCAGTTCCAGTCGATACCCATAACGAGCTCCGGTAAAAAAGGGTAGCCAGGCTACCCATAAGATTGTTGAGCGGTCTCTTTTTTCCTGCCGCAGGGGAACGACCCGCAGCAGTCTGTCTGTCCGTACCGCATGTTCAGCAATCAGGAGGGCAGCCTGGCCGCCCTTGTTATCGTTGTTACGTTACAGCGCCTTGTCGTTAGGTGATTTAAACAGGGCCTGCATATCGGAGGAGAGTTCAAAATTCAGATTGAGGTTTTTTGGCGGAATAGGCTGTTTAAACCATTTATCAAACCATTTGGTCGCTTCACCGGAGGTCTGTGCCTTAGCAATGGTTTCATCCAGCAGCTGTTTGAACTGTGGATCGTCTTTACGCAGCATGCAGCCGTAAGCCTCTTTGGATTGCGCGGTACCCGTAATCTCCCAGTTATCAGGCTTTTTCGCCTTGGCGCGCTCACCGGCCAGCAGGGCATCATCCATCATAAAGGCGACGGCACGTCCGGTTTCCAGCGTGCGGAACGAATCGCCATGATCTTTAGCGCTGATAATGCGCATATCGAGCTTTTTCTCATCATTCAGCTTGCGCAGCAGAATTTCAGAGGTGGTACCGGAGGTGACCACAACCGTTTTGCCTTTCAGATCGGTGAAATCTTTAATGTCACCGCCTTTTTTCACCAGTAAACGGGTGCCGATGATGAAGATGGTGTCAGAGAAGGCCGCCTGCTGCTGACGCTCAACGTTGTTTGTCGTGGAACCACATTCAAAATCGTAGGTGCCGTTCTGCAGCAGAGGAATACGGTTCTGCGAGGTAATTGGCAGCATCTTGATCTGCAGATCGGGTTTATTCAGTCTGGTTTTGATCGCTGCCACAATGGCGCTGGAGTAGTCCTGCGAATAGCCGACGACCTTTTGCTGGTTGTCATAATAAGAAAAGGGAACGGATGACTCACGATGGCCGACGACAATAACGCCGCTGTCGTTAATCTTTTTCAGCGTGCCGGTGAAATCTTCTGCCTGAGCCGCGCCCGCTGCTGCTCCCAACAGCAGAAGTGATAAGGCCACTTTGCGCATTTGCATGTTCCAACTCCTTCGTGTGAATGWCGCGCAGAATAAAACTGCGCAGAGCGTGATGTTATGTCTGTGTGTCCTGCTGCTTTTTTAATAATCCTTTAGCGCAACTGCGCGCAGGATAGGGGACTAACATAGCGAAATGTTAACGCAATGAAACAAAAAAGTTTGTTTTTTGCGAGCCGCTCCGCACCATTACAAGGCAATGTAGCTGCCTTGCGCTGTTTCAGTGCGCAATCATGCCCGTTAACAGTGCGTGAAATTCATGACAGCAAGCCTGCTGCCGGGATTCGCCGCTGTCGTTATGGTTAACAGCAAGCTTCGTGCCACATTACGCAGCATTGCAGGAGAATGTTTCAGCGGAAAGACAAAAAAAAAGCGAAGCCGTGGCTTCGCTTTCAGGGAGACGCGAGCGTCAGACGCGCCGGCGTGCAATGGCGGCGGTGATCGCTGCCAGCGTCAGTAACCAGACCGGCCAGATACCGCTGCGCGCATAGGGCGTTTCGCCTGCAGCAGGCGTTACGCGCGCCTCCAGTACCCGGCGGGTAAACTGCGGGATCATCTTTTCAACGTCGCCGTCGGCGTTGACCACGGCTGTAACGCCATTGTTTGTCGAGCGCAGCAGCGGGCGTCCCAGTTCAAGCGCACGCATGCGCGCCATCTGAAAATGCTGCCACGGACCGATCGAGTGGCCGAACCAGGCATCATTTGAAACCGTCAGCAGGAAGTTGGTATCTGGCCGGAAGTTGGCACGTACCTGTTCGCCCAGAACGATTTCATAGCAGATGGCGCTGGTGAGGTTATAACCCGCCACGTTCAGCTGTGGCTGGATGTAAGCACCGCGGCTGAAAGAGGACATGGGCAGATCGAAGAACGGCGCCAGCGGACGAAGCAGGCTCTCCAGCGGCACAAACTCGCCGAACGGCACCAGGTGATTTTTCTGATAGCGGTTACGGCTCTGGTAGTTATAAGGCTGTTTGCCACCGAGCACGATGACGGAGTTATAGTCGTGATAGCGGTTATCACCCTCAACGCGTGAGTCAACAATGCCGGTAATCAAACTGCTGCCGCGCGCGCGCAGTTCCGCGTCCAGCGCCTGTAAAAAGGGCTGCTGGTTACTTTCAAGATCGGTAATAGCTGATTCAGGCCAGATAATCAGCGGCGCACTGCCGATATAGGGCTGACTGTAGCTGGTATAGACGCGCAGCGTGTCGCGCAGCTGCTGCGGATCCCACTTCATCGATTGCGGGATATTACCCTGTACCATCGCCACGTCCACACTGCGTGCCGGCAGCGGCTGATACCAGTGCAGCATACGCAGCGGCCACGGCAGCAGCAGCAGGGCTGCGGCAACAATCAGGCTTTTCAGACTGCGCTGATGCAGGGCAAAGACCAGCAGGCCGGCAATCATCATCAGCAGGAAGGTAATGGTCTCTACGCCCGCAAGCGGCGCAATACCTTTCAGCGGACCGTCAATCTGGCTGTAGCCAAACTGCAGCCAGGGGAAACCCGTCAGGACCCAGCCGCGCAGAAACTCACTGATTTGCCATAACGCCGGCGCCGCCAGCGCCAGCCGCCATAGAGTAGCGCGCGGCCAGAAGCGGTTGAGCACCACGGCAAACAGCAGCGGATAGAGCGCCAGATATGCTGCCAGCAGCAGCACCAGAAAGACGTTTACCGGCCCGGGCATACCGCCAAAGGTAGCGATGCTGACATAGACCCAGTTAATGCCGCTGCCAAACAGGCCAAAGCCCCATGTAAAGCCAAGCGCTGCAGCCTGGGCAGGACGACGGTTTAGCAGTAATACCTGCAAACCCGCCAGGGAGATAAGCGCCGCAGGCCAGAAATCGTAAGGAGAAAAGGCGAGGGTGCCGGTGGCACCCGCTATCAGCGCCAGCAGCAGACGCACCCGCTGGCGGGAAAAAAGAGAGGCAGATGCCATAAAGTTATTCGTCTTCGAGTTGCGGTTGTGGAGAATCTTCCGGAATTTTCACATGCACCTGAATAATACGACGGCTGTCCGCCATAGCGACTTTGAAGTGGTAGCCATCAATAGTGATACTCTCGCCGCGAGCCGGAAGGTGGCCAAAGCCCTGCATAACCAGACCGCCAATCGTATCCACTTCGTCATCGCTGAAATCGGTGCCGAACGCCTCGTTGAAATCTTCAATCGGCGTCAGCGCGCGTAACGTGTAGGTATGGCGATTCAGCTGACGGATGTCGCGATCTTCTTCGTCGTCATACTCATCTTCGATTTCGCCGACAATCAGCTCCAGAATATCTTCGATGGTCACCAGGCCAGATACGCCACCAAATTCATCAATAACAATCGCCATATGATAGCGCTGCGAGCGGAACTCTTTCAGCATGCGGTCAACGCGCTTGCTTTCCGGCACCACTACCGCAGGACGCAGCACCTTTTCCATACTGAAGGGCTCAGCGCTGCTGCTCATAAACGGCAGCAGATCTTTCGCCATCAGAATGCCTTCAACGTGATCTTTATCTTCGCTGATGACCGGAAAACGGGAGTGCGCAGATTCAATAATCACGGCCAGGCACTCTTCCAGACTCTGATTGCGCTTCAGGGTGATCATCTGTGAGCGTGGGATCATGATATCGCGTACGCGCTGTTCGGCGATGTCGAGCACCCCTTCCAGCATGTCGCGGGTATCCTGGTCAATCAGCTCTTTTTGTTCAGAATCACGGATCAGACCCAGCAGTTCATCACGATTTTTAGGTTCACCGTGAAACAGCTGGCTAAGCAGCAGGGAAAAGAAGCCCTTTTTACTACTGGGGGCGTCGTTGTTTTGAGAATGGTCGTCGCTCATGGCGTTTTAATTACGATCTCGCTGTTAGATAAGGATAGCTGCCCGCGTCCCGCCGGCAGCACAGTAGCCTGAACCCACGGCTCAGGCGTCTTCTTTCTCCGAAATGTACGGGTCAGGATAACCAAGAGCAAGCATTATCTCAGTCTCCAGCGCCTCCATCTCTTCGGCTTCACTGTCTTCAATATGGTCATAGCCCAGCAGATGCAGCGTGCCGTGTACGACCATGTGTGCCCAGTGTGCTTCAGTGCTTTTACCCTGTTCAGCCGCTTCCTGCTCAACCACCTGGCGACAGATAATTAAATCACCCAGCAGCGGCAGCTCAATTCCTGRCGGCGCTTCAAAAGGAAAAGAGAGCACGTTGGTCGGCTTGTCTTTGCCGCGATAAGTCAGGTTTAGCTCGTGACTCTCCGCTTCATCAACCAGGCGAATCGTGACCTCACTTTCTGGCTGAAAGGGGATAACGGCCGCTTCCAGCCAGCGCTGAAAAGCGGTTTCTTCCGGCAGGCCGTGCGCGTCGGCGCAGGCCTGCTGTAAATCCAGTACTACCGTACTCATGACGGCTCCTGTGGTGGTGTGGAGTGCACAGCCTGTGCGGCCAGCGACTCCCGTTTACGCTCTTCCGCCAGTTTATCACGACGCTTCTGATCCGCCTCTTCCCAGGCTTCATAAGCGTTCACAATACGTGCCACTACCGGATGGCGTACCACATCTTCGCTGTGGAAGAAGTTAAAGCTGATCTCTTCGACGTCAGCCAGCACTTCAATCGCGTGGCGCAGACCCGACTTGGTGCTGCGCGGCAGGTCAATCTGCGTCACGTCACCGGTGATCACCGCTTTGGAGTTAAACCCAATGCGCGTCAGGAACATCTTCATCTGTTCAATGGTGGTGTTCTGGCTCTCATCAAGGATCACAAACGCATCATTCAGCGTACGACCGCGCATATAGGCAAGCGGTGCCACCTCAATCACGTTACGCTCCATCAGCTTTTCAACCCGTTCAAAGCCGAGCATCTCAAACAGCGCGTCATAAAGCGGGCGCAGATAGGGATCAACCTTCTGGCTCAGATCGCCAGGCAGAAAGCCCAGTTTCTCACCCGCCTCTACCGCCGGACGGGTCAGCAGAATACGACGGATCTCCTGGCGCTCCAGCGCATCAACCGCGGCGGCAACCGCAAGATAGGTTTTACCGGTGCCCGCCGGGCCGATACCAAAGGTGATATCGTGGTCGAGGATGTTGGCGATGTACTGCGCCTGATTCGGCGTGCGCGGCTTAATCACACCGCGTTTGGTTTTAATGTTTACCGCTTTGCCATACTCCGGCACGCTTTCGGCGGTCTGCTCCAGCACCCGACTCTCTTTAATGGCCAGATGGATGTGATCCGGTTCGATATCCGGAATATGGCCGCGTACCGGGGCAGTATCCACGTACAGCGTACGCAGGATATGCGCGGCGGCGTCCACGCTAAGCGCACGGCCCACCAGCTTAAAATGGTTGTCGCGGCGGTTGATTTCGATGCCCAGACGGCGTTCCAGCTGCTTCACATTGTCATCAAACGGACCGCACAGGCTCATCAGACGTTGATTGTCGGCGGGTTCCAGAGCGATTTCACGAGTTTCGATATTCAATTGAATCCTTTGGGTCACACAGGGCCAGTTGAAAAAGTGTATGGATGCCGCGCGTGCGCGTCATAAGCGTATGACAAAATTATTTATGGGACAGCACCAGGACGCAAGCGCAGGGAAAGATATTTGGGCGACCGCTGCAGAATGCAAGGGGTAGCGGATGAAACAGGCGGCAGCACGCTGCGTGCTGCCGCACAGTGATTAACTGTCAGGGTTGATACAGGCTGACGCCGGTTTCATCCTCTTTGCGGGTGCGGGCAATGACGGCCGCCGGACTCTGCGCCACGCGCAGTCCCATGCGATCTTCGGTGCGTACGACCACGCCGCGCAGTGAGTTGGCATAGACATCAACGATTTCAACATCGACAAATTTGCCAATCATGTTCACCGAGCCTTCAAAGTTTACCACGCGGTTATTTTCAGTACGGCCGGTCAGTTCCATCACATTTTTACGTGATGTACCCTCAACCAGAATACGCTGAACGGTACCCACCATACGGCGGCTGATCGCCATCGCCTGCTGCTGGATACGATCCTGCAGAATATAAAGGCGCTGCTTTTTCTCCTCTTCCGGCACGTCGTCTGGCAGGTCARCCGCAGGCGTACCCGGACGGGCGGAGTAGATAAAGCTGTAGCTGGTGTCAAAGTTAACGTCGTGGATCAGCTTCATGGTCTGTTCGAAGTCGTGCTGAGTTTCACCCGGGAAACCGATGATAAAATCAGAGCTGATTTCGATATCAGGACGTGCTGCGCGCAGCTTGCGAATAATCGCTTTGTACTCCAGCGCAGTGTGCGCCCGCTTCATCAGCGTCAGAATACGGTCAGCGCCGCTCTGGACCGGCAGATGCAGGAAGCTCACCAGCTCTGGCGTATCACGATAGACATCAATGATGTCATCGGTGAACTCAATCGGATGGCTGGTGGTAAAGCGGATGCGGTCGATACCATCAATGGCGGCGACGAGGCGCAGCAGCTCAGCAAACGTGCAGATCTGGTCATCAAAGGTCGCGCCGCGATAGGCGTTGACGTTCTGACCCAGCAGGTTAACCTCGCGCACACCCTGAGCGGCCAGCTGGGCGATTTCCAGCAGGATATCGTCGCAGGGACGGCTGACTTCTTCGCCGCGGGTATACGGCACCACGCAGAAAGTGCAATATTTATTGCAGCCTTCCATGATGGAGACAAAAGCCGTCGGGCCTTCAGCGCGCGGTTCCGGCAGACGGTCAAATTTTTCAATTTCCGGGAAGCTGACGTCAACTACCGGGCTTTTATTCCCGCGTACCTGATTGATCATTTCCGGCAGGCGATGCAGCGTCTGTGGTCCAAAGACGATATCAACACACTGTGCACGCTGGCGCAGTTTATCGCCTTCCTGCGACGCCACGCAGCCGCCCACGCCGATGATAAGATCGGGATTGGCCGCTTTGAGCTTTTTCCAGCGCCCTAACAGGTGAAAGACTTTCTCCTGCGCTTTCTCACGGATAGAGCAAGTATTAAGCAGCAGAACATCTGCGTCTTCGGCTTCCTCCGTCAGAGTGTAGCCGTGCGTGCTGTTCAGCAGGTCAGCCATCTTGGATGAATCATACTCATTCATCTGACAGCCCCAGGTTTTGATATGCAGTTTTTTGGTCATTGAACCAGCCATTGAATCTGAGCAGGGAAGTGCAGGGGGCATAGTGTAATGCTTTGGGGGGGATGTGACCAGCGTACCTGTCATACTTCGCGCACCAGCGTGACAGCCAGGCTGCTGCAGGCAGCGCGGACACAAAAAGATGTGGCAGCGGCTCAGCCCCCTTCCGGATGATTTCCGGTACACTTTGTTTATCAGCAAACGCCGTGGGGCGTCAGGGCAACAGGAAAGGTGAGGATTGATGCAGGAGAGACAGTATGACGTGGTCATCGTCGGAGGTGGCATGGTGGGGGCGGCGCTGGCGTGCGGGCTGGCGCAGCAGCAGTTCCGCGTTGCTGTCATTGAGCGTGCAGAACCTGAGCCGTTTGATAGCAGCTGCGAGCCTGATATCCGCATCTCCGCGATTGGTGCTTCTTCAGTTGCGTTACTGCAGCAGCTGGGCGCCTGGGCGCGCGTAGAGACGATGCGCAGTGCGCCCTATCGCAAACTGGAAACCTGGGAGTGGCAGAGCGCGCACGTCACGTTTGATGCAGCATCGCTGGGGCTGCCGGTGCTTGGCTATATGGTAGAAAACCGCGTGTTGCAGCGGGCGCTGTGGGAGCAGATGCAGCAGGATGGCGTCGCGCTGCTGTGCCCGGCAACGCTGCAGGATCTGCAGCCGCATAGCGGCGGCTGGCACATCACCCTGGACCAGGGCGCACCGCTTGATGCCCGGCTGGTGGTTGGCGCGGATGGCGCTAACTCGCGGGTGCGGCAGCTGGCAGGCATCGGCGTGCACGGCTGGAACTATGCGCAATCCTGCATGCTTATCAGTACCGAGTGTGAGCATCCGGCGGGTGATGCTACCTGGCAGCAGTTTACGCCGCAGGGGCCGCGAGCTTTTCTGCCGCTTTTTGACCAGCATGCATCGCTGGTGTGGTATGACGCACCCGCGCGTATCCGTCAGCTGCAGGCGCTGCCGCTGAGCCAGCTGGAGAAAGAGGTAAAGCTGAATTTCCCGGCTCGTCTCGGCCGTTTTCAGATAAAGAGCGCGGCGTCGTTTCCGCTGGTCCGGCGTCATGCCACGCGCTACGTCATGCCGGGGCTGGCGCTGGTGGGCGATGCTGCGCATACGATTAATCCGCTGGCGGGGCAGGGCGTTAACCTGGGCTATCGCGACGTGGATGCGCTGATTACCGTGCTGACTGAGGCGCGCAGTCAGGCGCAGACGTGGTCAGGAATGGCGGTGCTGCAGCGCTATCAGCGTGAACGCTATCGCGATAATCTGCTGATGCAGGGTGGCATGGATCTGTTCTATTTTGCGTTCAGCAACTCACTGCCGCCGCTGCGCCTGGCGCGTAATCTGGGGTTGATGGCGGCAGAGCGTGCCGGCGGCCTGAAGCGTCGTGCGCTGCGCTACGCGCTGGGACTCTGACCTCACCCACGCTTACTGCTGGCGCGGCGCGCTGGCAGAAAGCCCTGCCGTTTCAGAACGTCAGAAACAACAAAGCCCGCAAAAGCGGGCCTGTTGTGCAATTTGGCTGGGGTGCAGGGATTCGAACCCCGGAATGCTGGTATCAGAAACCAGTGCCTTACCGCTTGGCGACACCCCAATAGGTGTTTGATCAAATTGTCTTTGTATGGCTGGGGTGCAGGGATTCGAACCCCGGAATGCTGGTATCAGAAACCAGTGCCTTACCGCTTGGCGACACCCCAATTATCTGGTGGCTACGACGGGAATCGAACCTGTGACCCCATCATTATGAGTGATGTGCTCTAACCGACTGAGCTACGTAGCCATAATACTGCTTTACTGCTTTTCCCGATGCTGGCTGGGATACCTGGATTCGAACCAGGGAATGCCGGTATCAAAAACCGGTGCCTTACCGCTTGGCGATATCCCATCTGTTAACGCGTATCCACGAAAACATATCGGATTGGCTGGGGTACCTGGATTCGAACCAGGGAATGCCGGTATCAAAAACCGGTGCCTTACCGCTTGGCGATACCCCATCCGGCTGCCGAAGACTGAAATGGTGCGGGAGGCGAGACTTGAACTCGCACACCTTGCGGCGCCAGAACCTAAATCTGGTGCGTCTACCAATTTCGCCACTCCCGCAAAAAAGATGGTGGCTACGACGGGAATCGAACCTGTGACCCCATCATTATGAGTGATGTGCTCTAACCGACTGAGCTACGTAGCCATCTTTTTTCGCGTTACCTTCAACGGCGTTGCGGGGCGCATTATGCGTATTGAGCTTTGTAGCGTCAACAGTTTTTTTGCCGTTTTTTACCTTGCGGCGCCTGTTTGTCTGGCTTGTAACCAGGCTGGCGCTTTATTCAGCAATTTTCGATCACATCCGCGTCAGTTGCAACTAAAAAGGGACCGCAGCGGGTCCCTTACTCTATCCGGCGATGCGCTTATTTGTAAGCGGACTGATGTACGCCAACGGCACGGCCGGAAGGATCGTCCATGGATTTGAACGCCTCATCCCACTCAATCGCTTTAGCAGAAGAGCAGGCCACAGAAGGTCCGCCAGGCACGCACTCTGCTGCGCTCGGCAGCGGGAACAGCTCCTCAAAGATTTCGCGATAGAGATACGCTTCTTTTGAGCCAGGCGTGTTGTGCGGGAAGCGGAAATGTGCGGTTGCCAGCTGCTGATCGCTGACCTGCTTCGCCGCCACTTCTTTCAGCGTATCGATCCAGCTGTAACCGACCCCATCAGAAAATTGCTCTTTTTGACGCCACGCCACGCTCTCCGGCAGATACGATGAGAAGCATTCACGCAGAATGTGCTTTTCCATCTTCCCGTTGCTGCCGCACAGTTTATCTTCCGGGTTGATGCGCATTGCCACATCCAGGAATTTTTTATCCAGGAACGGCACGCGTGCCTCTACGCCCCAGGCTGACATCGCTTTGTTCGCACGCGCGCAGTCAAACATATGCAGCGCCAGCAGCTTACGCACGTTCTCCTCATGGAACTCACGGGCGTTTGGTGCTTTATGGAAGTAGAGATAGCCGCCAAATACTTCATCTGCGCCCTCACCAGAAAGCACCATCTTGATACCCATCGCCTTGATTTTGCGTGACATCAGATACATCGGCGTTGAGGCGCGAATCGTGGTGACATCATACGTTTCGATGTGGTAAATCACGTCACGGATCGCGTCCAGGCCTTCCTGTACCGTGAAATGAATTTCGTGGTGTACGGTACCGAGATGATCGGCGACCGCCTGCGCAGCTTTCAGATCGGGTGAACCCTCCAGGCCCACAGCAAACGAGTGCAGCTGTGGCCACCAGGCGTCGCTCTTATCAGCATCTTCCACCCGTTTAGCCGCAAAACGCTTGGTAACGGCCGAAATGATTGAAGAGTCCAGTCCGCCTGAGAGCAGCACGCCGTAAGGGACATCAGACATCAGATGGCTTTTTACTGACTCTTCCAGCGCATGTTTCAGGCCTGCAGCATCGGTGGTGTTCTGCGCAACCGCTGCAAAATCCATCCAGTCGCGCTGCCAGTAACGACGGATTTCACCATCAGTGCTGGAGAGGAAGCTTCCCGGCGGGAATTCTTTAATAGAGCGGCAGACCGGAACCAGCGCTTTCATTTCAGACGCCACGTAAAGGTTACCGTGCTCATCATTGCCCATATAGAGCGGAATGATACCGATATGATCGCGACCAATCAGGTACTGCTGTTTAACGCTGTCCCACAGGATGAAAGCGAACATACCCTGCAGGTCATCAAGGAAATCGACGCCTTTTTCCTGATAGAGCGCCAGAATCACTTCGCAGTCGGAGCCGGTCTGAAACGCATAACGATCGCTCAGCTCAGCGCGCAGCGCCTGATGGTTATAAATTTCGCCGTTCACGGCCAGTACGTGGGTGTGGTCAGCGTTATACAGCGGCTGCGCGCCGTTGTTAACGTCAACGATTGAGAGGCGCTCATGCACCAGGATAGCCTTATCATCTGCAAACACCCCGGACCAGTCCGGGCCGCGGTGACGCATCAGACGGGAAGACTCCAGCGCTTTCTTGCGCAGTTCAACAGGATCGCTTTTCAGATCCAGCACACCAAAAATCGAACACATAACTGACTCCTGATCTCACCCTGTGGCGATGTTATTTTGYATTTGTCCGGCAGCCTGCGCTGCGTGATGTATAAGAAAATGCGCTAATTGATGGTGGTTGCGCAAGCAAAATAACGTTTTTATGATAAATAGAGTGTTGCACAGGTGAATAAATTGAATATACACCAAAATAAAGGCTATTTTTTTAGATGATATCTAATAATTTGCCGGTTTAGCTCTTTTTATCATCAGGCGCCAAAAACAGTAACGCCCCGCACACCGGCAGGTGGGCAGGGCGTCAGCAGGTGCACGGCGCCGGTCAGAACAGATCGATATCGGCGACGGAAGGGAAAATCCAGTCGGGTCGGAATGGCATTGCGTCGATATCGCTCAGGGTGGAAACACCAGAGAGCACCAGAATAGTTTCCAGTCCCGCCTGGAAGCCCGCCAGAATATCGGTGCGCAGGTTATCACCCACGATCACTGTCTCTTCAGAGTGCGCATGCATTTTGTTCAGCGCCGCCCGCATAATGTAGGGGCTGGGCTTGCCAACATAAAAAGGCTTACGGCCCGAAATGGTTTCGATACCGGCACAGAGGGCGCCGCAGGCGGGAATAAATCCACGCGCGTGGGTATCCGGATTGGTCGCAATAAAGCGCGCGCCGTTAGCCACAAAAAACGCGGCTTTATGCATCATATCCCAGTTAAACGAGCGGGTTTCACCGACGATAACAAAATCAGGATTGACGTCAGTAATGGTAAAGCCGGCGTTGTAGAGTTCATGAACCAGCGCACCTTCTCCGATCACATACGCTTTTTTCCCCTCCTGACGCCGCAGGAAATCAGCGGTGGCCATGGCTGAGGTATAAAACACCGAGTCAGGAATGTCGACGCCGGCGTTGGAGAAACGGTTGGCCAGATCCTGAGCAGTCTGCGACGGATAGTTAGTCAGCACGACCAGCGGCATGCCTTTTTCCAGGATACGCTGCAGAAATTCATTAGCCCCTTTCACGGCCGTGTTGTCATGCATCAACACGCCATCGATATCACAGATTACGCTTTTAATGGTCATACAAGATCCCGTCAGGCCTGCTCAGGCAGGTTACAATTAATCTTCCAGCAGATGCTGCAGCAGAATGCCATTCAGCATAGCGCGTTTTGCCAGCGCAAACGCCCCAATCGCGGAGCGATGATCCAGCTGTGAGCGCACCACCGGCAGGTTTTTACGAAACTCACGCAGCACCTGCGTATTGATACAGCTCTCGATGGCGGGAAACAACACTTTGTCGGCGTCGGTGATTTCGCCCGCCAGCACCACCTTTTGCGGGTTAAAAAGGTTGATTGCAATGGCAATCGCTTTGCCGAGATAACGCCCCACATACTCAATCACTTCACACGCCAGCGCGTCGCCCTGATTAGCAGCGTGACAGATTTGTGGCATCAGGCAGTTATCCAGCGACAGCGTACTTGGATATCCCTGATTCAGCAGATGGCGTACGCGGTTTTCAATCGCGCCATTTGCGGCGATGGTTTCCAGACAGCCGAAGTTGCCGCAGTGGCAGCGTTCGCCTAACGGATCGACCTGGATATGGCCAATTTCACCCACGTTACCGTTACTGCCGAGAAAAATCTGTCCGTTAGCAATAATGCCGGCACCGGTTCCACGATGCAGCCGCACCAGAATCGAGTCAGCGCAGTCGCGGCTTGCACCGAAGTAGTGCTCAGCCAGCGCCAGACTGCGGATATCATGCCCTACAAAGCTGGTCACGCTGAACCGCTGCTGCAGGCTGGCAACCAGCGGCCAGTGGCTGACGGCAATGTGCGGCATATAGCGGATAMTCCCTTTAACCGGATCGACCAGCCCGGGCAGGATCACGGCAATAGCGATCAGCTCATGAATTTTCCGCTGATGCACGTTGATAAACGCGCTGATAGCGTTAAACAGCGCGTTCTCCAGCGTCTCCTGCGTGCGCTCCGGTAGCGGATAATCTTCCTGCGCCAGCGATTTGCCGCTTAGATCAAACAGGGTAAGCGTGGCGTCGTTGCGTCCGAGACGGACGCCGATGGTATGGAAATGACGGGTTTCCGTGATAATGGAGATGGCGCGGCGACCGCCGGTAGAGGCCTGCTGCTCGACCTCTTTGATCAAACCGCGTTCAATCAGCTGACGGGTAATTTTAGTGACACTGGCGGGCGCAAGCTGGCTGAGATCGGCAATCTGAATTCGCGAAATCGGCCCCTGTTGATCGATCAACCGATAAACGGCTGCGCTATTGAGTTGTTTGACAAGATCGACATTTCCTATTTGAGTCTGGCCGCCAGTGGTCATTCAATGCTTACTCGCTGAGGACGCTCTCTCCATTGACGAACGTCTTGATGATTTGATAATCGCGGGTAAAAACAGTGAGGTTGGCGGCTTTTCCTGCTGCTACCGTGCCCAGCTGTTTCTCCACGCCCATGGCTCTTGCCGGATAAAGCGTTGCCATACGTAACGCCTCATCCAGGGCAATGCCGCAATACTCTACGCTGTTCTGCACTGCTTCAATCATTGTCAGTGCTGAACCGCTCAGGGTTCCATGCTCATCCACGCACAGACCATTGCGATAGTATATTGTTTTACCTGCAAAAATGAATTTATCAATCGCAGCACCTGCCGGCGCAGTCGCGTCAGTAACCAGAATCAGCCGTTCGCCTTTGAGACGTTTTGCCATGCGCACGTTAGCGTAATTGACATGTAAGCCATCTGCAATGATGCCGCAGTATACATCAGGCGAATCAAACAGCGCACCGACCAGTCCAGGTTCACGGCCGCTAAAAGGACTCATCGCATTATAAAGATGGGTCGCAAAGGTAATGCCGGCGCTGAAGCCGGCTTTTGCCTCGGCATAGGTCGCATTAGAGTGACCGGCAGAAACGATGATACCGGCTGCGCTGAGCTGACGAATAACCTCGCTGCCTGCCTGTTCAGGCGCCAGCGTGACTTTAGTAATGACATCCGCGTTGGCACAAAGGTAGTCGACCAGTGCGGGATCGGGCTGGCGTATCAGAGCCGGATTGTGCGTTCCTTTTTTCTCCCGGTTGAGCCACGGACCTTCAAGGTGCAAACCCAGCGCCTGATTCTGGCGCGTTGTCAGCCAGGCGCGCATGGTTTCCACCGCCTGCTTCATCAGTTCATCACTGCTGGTAATCAGCGTTGGAAGAAAGCTGGTACAGCCTGACTTTTCATTAGCACGCTGCATTATCTCCAGCGTTTCCACGCTCAGCGCTTCAGGCGAATCGTTGAATTGCACACCGCCGCAGCCGTTGAGCTGCAGGTCGATAAAGCCGGGAGCGATAAACGCGCCRGCCATATCCTGTTGCGGTAGCGCTGCATCCAGCATGGCGCGCGGGCAAACCCGATCAATAATACCGTCCGCGATAACTACCGCGTGATCGTCCAGAATGTCATAGCCGGTAAAAATCCGACCGTTTACTAATGCGTACATTATCTCTCTCCCGGCTGCGCCAGCTGTCAACGACAGCAGGCTTCTACATCGTGCTCTCAGACGCCCTGCATATTTTCCGCTTCAAGCTCGCGGAAATATTTTACCGTTTTAATTTTCAGTTCCATTGTCGCTGGCTCATCACATACCACAACCGCTTTTGGATGCAGCTGCAGACAGCTGATGGTCCACATATGGTTTACGTTGCCTTCTACCGCGGCCTGAAGCGCCAGCGCTTTGACGTGGCCTGTCACCAGGATCATTACCTCTTCGGCATCAAGCAGCGTACCCACGCCAACGGTCAGCGCATATTTAGGGACCTGGCTGACATCGCCATCGAAAAAGCGTGAATTAGCGACACGCGTATCATGCGTCAGCGTTTTTATACGTGTACGCGATGAGAGCGAGGAGGCGGGTTCATTAAACGCAATATGGCCATCATTGCCTACACCACCCATAAACAGGTGGATTTTACCAAACGCACGAATCTTCTCTTCATACTGGCGACATTCTGCGTCAATATCTTCCGCATTGCCATTCAKAAGATTGATGTTTTCTGACGGAATATCAACGTGATCGAAAAAGTTGCGATACATAAAGCTGTGATAGCTTTCCGGGTGCGCTTTCGGCAGACCGACATACTCATCCATATTGAATGTGACAACATGCTTAAAGCTGACCTGGCCCGCTTTGTGCATCTCAATCAGATGCTTGTAAGCTTCCAGCGGCGTGCCGCCCGTAGGCAATCCCAGAACAAAGGGACGCTCAGGGCCTGGGTTAAAGGCGTTAATCCGGTTGACGATATGGCGGGCTGCCCAWTTGCCAACCTGAGCAGGTGTAGCCAGCGGAATCAGTCTCATAGTGCACCTCGGTTAAACAGATAAAAAGAATATGCTGTAGCAGCCGTGATCAAGTGTGAATGAGGTTAACGCGTTTATCAGCAAGCTACAGCGAAAAAGAGCGGTTGATATTTTTTATCATAAAATAAGTTTGTGGCAGTGACCAGTATTAAGCGACTTATATTGGCTATTAAGGTGATAAAAGTCACAACTGGAGCGGTTTTAATTTGCGAGGCGAATTAATTTATCTTTACACTGCATCTCGCAGAGAATCGTCTTATCAACACGCCAGGTGCCGGGATAATAAAACCAACCCGTACCAGGGGATACGCCAGTCTCATAGGGGGAGAACAAGGTGAGTATATTAGGCTATTTACAAAAAGTCGGCCGTGCGCTGATGGTGCCGGTGGCCACGCTGCCGGCGGCCGCTATCCTGATGGGGGTAGGCTACTGGATCGATCCCGACAGCTGGGGGGCAGGTAACGCACTGGCGGCACTGCTGATAAAGTCAGGCTCCGCGATTATCGACCATATGTCGGTACTGTTTGCGATTGGTGTCGCGTACGGTATGTCTAAGGATAAAGATGGCGCAGCGGCCCTGACCGGCTTTGTTGGCTTTCTTGTGGTGACCACGCTCTGTTCGCCTGCTGCAGTCGCTATGATCCAGAAAATGCCGCTTGAGCAGGTGCCTGCGGCGTTTGGCAAAATTGAAAACCAATTTGTCGGTATCATGGTGGGTATCCTTTCGGCGGAGATGTATAACCGCTTCAGCCATGTCGAACTGCCTAAAGCGCTCTCTTTCTTCAGCGGGCGTCGCCTGGTACCGATTCTGGTCTCCTTCCTGATGATTGTCGTGGCGTTTATCCTGATGTACGTCTGGCCGGTGATCTTCGGTGGTCTGGTAAGCTTTGGGGAACATATCCAGAAACTGGGTTCTGTCGGGGCGGGGGTATACGCCTTCTTTAACCGACTGCTGATCCCGGTTGGCCTGCACCACGCGCTCAATTCCGTGTTCTGGTTTGATGTTGCGGGTATTAACGACATTCCAAAATTCCTCGGCGGCGCGCAGTCTATTGCTAACGGCAGCGGCATTCCGGGTATTACGGGTCGCTACCAGGCAGGCTTCTTCCCGATCATGATGTTTGGCCTGCCGGGTGCGGCACTGGCTATCTATCACTGCTCGCGTCCTGAGAATCGGGCAAAAGTGGGCGGCATTATGCTGGCAGCCGCTTTCGCAGCATTCTTTACCGGTATCACTGAGCCGCTGGAATTCTCCTTTATGTTCGTGGCCCCGGTGCTCTATGTGATCCACGCGGTACTCACCGGTATTTCCGTGTTTATTGCGGCCAGCATGCAGTGGATTGCCGGCTTTGGCTTCAGCGCCGGCCTGGTAGATATGGTGCTCTCGTCGCGTAACCCGCTGGCGGTGCACTGGTGGATGCTGATCCCGCAGGGCCTGGTCTTCTTCGTGATCTATTACGTCGTCTTCCGTTTCACTATCCGCAAATTTAATCTGCTGACGCCGGGCCGCGAGCTGGCAGCGGATGATGAAACCGATGGTTATGATGTGAATGTCACGCCTGAAAGTAGCGGTGAAACGGCGACTGAATCGCTGGCGCGTSGCTATATTGCTGCCGTCGGCGGCTCTGAAAACCTGACGCATATTGATGCCTGTATCACGCGCCTGCGCCTGAACGTGAAAGATTCCGCACAGGTCAGCGAAGGTGTGGCAAAACGTATCGGCGCTTCAGGCGTTATTCGTCTTAATAAGCAGAGCGTGCAGATTATTGTGGGTACGCAGGCGGAGAGTATCGCTACTGCGATGAAGTCCGTATTGACCAAAGGCCCGGTGGCGGCCGCCAGCGCTGCGCCTGTGGCTAAACCGGTTGTGGCAGCAGCAGCGCCTGCGCCCGCGGCTACACATAAGGCGATTGCCACGCTGCTGGCACCGGTATCAGGTCATGTAGTGGCGCTGGATAAGGTGCCGGATGAAGCGTTCGCCAGCAAAGCGGTAGGTGATGGCCTGGCCATTCAGCCGTCGGATAGCCGCGTGGTGGCACCGATTGCCGGTACCATAGTGAAAATCTTCAATACCAATCACGCCTTCTGTCTGGAAACAGAGAGCGGCGTTGAGATAGTGGTGCATATGGGGCTGGACACCGTTGCGCTGGCAGGGCGCGGTTTTACCCGGCTGGTGGAAGAGGGCGCGACCGTTACCGCTGGCGAGCCGATCCTGGAGATGGATCTGGACTATCTGAACGCTCACGCGCGCTCGATGATCAGTCCGGTGGTGGTCAGCAACAGCGACGACTTCGCAGGTCTTACGCTGCTGGCAACCGGCACGGTCGTTGCCGGCGAAACGCCGCTCTATGAGGTGAAAAACTAACCCCGGGCGTCTAACCGATAAGGCAGGAAGCGATTCCTGCCTTTTTTGTTTTAAAAGCGCCAACAAACGGTTGTTTCCCTTCAGCGCTTTGTGGATCATACTCCGTTACTTCGAGGTAAAATCACCCGTTATTGTTTGAGGATTTTGAGATGAGTGAGGCTGAAGCCCGCCCAACGAACTTTATTCGTCAGATCATCGACGAAGATTTGGCGAGCGGTAAGCACAGTAGTGTGCATACCCGTTTCCCGCCAGAGCCCAATGGTTATCTGCATATTGGCCATGCAAAATCGATCTGCCTGAACTTTGGAATCGCACAGGATTATCAGGGGGAATGCAATCTGCGTTTCGATGATACCAATCCGGTTAAAGAGGATATGGAGTTCGTCGAGTCGATCAAAAATGATGTGCAATGGCTGGGCTTTGAGTGGAGCGGCAACATTCGTTACTCATCCGACTATTTTGATCAGCTGTTTAATTATGCTGTCGAGCTGATCAACAAAGGACTGGCGTACGTTGACGAACTGTCACCCGAGCAGATCCGCGAGTATCGCGGCACGCTGACGGCGCCGGGCAAAAACAGCCCGTATCGCGATCGCAGCGTCGAAGAGAACCTGGCGCTGTTCCGGAAAATGCGCGATGGTGGCTTTGAAGAGGGTAAGGCGTGCCTGCGTGCCAAAATCGATATGGCTTCCAGCTTTATTGTGATGCGCGATCCGGTGCTCTACCGCATTAAGTTTGCCGAGCACCATCAGACCGGTAACAAGTGGTGCATCTATCCGATGTACGATTTCACGCACTGCATCTCCGATGCGCTGGAAGGGATCACGCATTCGCTCTGTACGCTGGAGTTTCAGGATAACCGTCGCCTGTATGACTGGGTGCTGGATAACATCACGATTCCGGTGCATCCGCGGCAGTATGAATTTTCGCGCCTGAATCTGGAATATGCGGTGATGTCGAAGCGCAAGCTGACGC
The DNA here is from genome assembly GCA_002939445.1 of Pantoea sp. BRM17. GTDB lineage: Bacteria > Pseudomonadota > Gammaproteobacteria > Enterobacterales > Enterobacteriaceae > Pantoea. Next base: position 714,430 of record PEFU01000003.1, read on the forward strand.
AGCTGGTGAGCGAGAAGCGGGTTGAAGGCTGGGACGATCCGCGCATGCTGACCGTTTCAGGCCTGCGCCGTCGTGGTTACAGCGCGGCATCAATTCGTGAGTTCTGCCGCCGCATCGGTATCACCAAACAGGACAATATCGTTGAGATGGCTTCGCTGGAGTCATGCATTCGTGACGACCTCAACGAAAATGCGCCGCGTGCTATGGCCGTGCTCGACCCGCTTAAAGTCGTGATTGAAAACCTGCCTGCCGGGCATGATGAGATCATCACCATGCCAAACCATCCTAACCGGCCGGAGATGGGAACGCGCGACGTGCCTTTCAGCCGCGAAGTGTGGATCGATCGCGCAGATTTCCGTGAAGAAGCTAACAAGCAGTATAAGCGTCTGGTACTGGGTAAAGAAGTGCGCCTGCGTAACGCTTATGTGATTCGCGCTGAGCGCGTGGCAAAAGATGAGGCGGGCAACATCACCTGCATCTATGCAACCTGCGATGTGGATACGCTGAGCAAAGACCCGGCTGATGGCCGCAAAGTAAAAGGGGTGATCCACTGGGTCTCCGCAATTCATGCGCTGCCCGCTGAGTTCCGCCTCTATGATCGTCTGTTCAGCGTGCCTAACCCGGGCGCGGCAGAGGATTTCCTCGCGACTCTGAATCCGGACTCGCTGCAGATCAAGCAGGGCTTTGTGGAGCCAGGACTGCGCGAAGCGGCAGCAACCTCGCCATACCAGTTCGAGCGTGAGGGCTACTTCTGCGCGGACAGCGTCTACTCGCAGCCATCAGCGCTGGTATTTAACCGCACGGTAGGCCTGCGTGATACCTGGGCGAAGATCGGCAGCGAATAATAACCGCTTCCGGCATCATAAAATTATATAAGGGCGAGTATTCGCCCTTTTTTATTATCCTCTTTTGCTCCCCGGCAACCATTTATTCTGCGTTAAATAAAATCGAGCTGGTATGCGGGTTTACGACTTGTCTGACTTTAAAAAAATTAACGCATTTGACCGTGTTAAATCCTTTTTTTCAGGTAGGCTATGCGCACTCCGGACTTGGTCTGTGGCTAGCAAAAAGGGAAAAATAATGACAAGCCTCGCTCAGGAAGCCAAACATAGCGTTGTGGTTTTACATCAGCTCATTGAACGTATTTTTAATCATGCGGATGTCAGCAACGATACCATGGGGCTGCTGCTGTCGCATTTCCATCCTGATTTCCGGATGGTTACGCCACAGGGCAGACAGCTGAATCTGAATGACGTTGAAGATCTTTTTCGCCGCCTGTGCGGACAGCGTGAAGGAATGCGCATCGCGACCAGCGAACATGCAATCATTTCTGAGCAGCAAAAAGAGGTCACCATTCAGTATCGCGAACTGCAGATACTGAACGGCGAGAGCCACAGCCGTATTTCGCTGGCGGTGCTGGACTGCACAACGGAAAATCCGCGCTGGCGCTATCTGCAGGAGACACTGGTCGCCTGAACTGCAGCAACAAAAAAACCGGTGCCTGCACCGGTTTTTTTATTTTGCAGCGTAGCTGACGTTATTTATCGTTATGCAGCGTTTCATCTTCCCGGCAGTCACCCACTTCGCAGTGACCATACAGATAGAGGCTATGGTTAGTAAGCTTAATGCCGTGGCGGGTCGCGATTTCGCGCTGGCGCGTTTCGATCGACTCATCGCTGAACTCAATCACTTTACCGCAGTCCAGGCAGATAAGATGATCGTGATGCTGCTGCTGCGTTAATTCAAAAACGGACTTGCCGCCTTCGAAGTTATGACGGGTTACAATGCCCGCGTCGTCAAACTGGTTCAGAACGCGATATACCGTGGCCAGACCAATCTCTTCGCCCATATCGATCAGGCGTTTGTACAAATCTTCCGCACTGACGTGATGGCACTGGGGTTCCTGAAGCACTTCCAGAATCTTTAATCTGGGCAGCGTGACTTTCAGGCCAGCCTTTTTCAATGCGGAATTGTTGTCAGTCATGCGGATATTGTCCTGTTACTTTGCTAGTCATTTGCGGCTTAACAGCCTTGAATGTGTGGTTAACGCGCATTCTCATTTGCGTCTCATTATAGAACCGGGGCAGGCGAATAGAAACCAGGCAAATGCTAAAGAAATCACCAGAGGCGGGAGTAACGCTCTTGCTGTCGCCGGCGGGATTATACAGTGCTGGGTTCTCAGTTCACTCAGCCTCAGCCTGCTGACAGAGGAATAAGCCGTTAACCGTTGCGGGTATTCTACAGAATTGCAGGGAAAAGTTAAAAAAGCGTAGCTATTATTTTTATAGGCAATTCCGTTACCCGATGTTAACCGTGCCTGCATCGGGTAACGGCAACACATTATGCCTCAATAATTTCTTTAAGCTGCAGCTCATCAAAAATCTGCTTCACCCAGCCCTCGACGCGCGCATTCGTCAGCTCTGGCTGACGATCTTCATCGATGGCGAGCCCGAGGAAATGCTTCTCATCGGCCAGACCTTTAGAGGCTTCAAAGTGGTAACCTTCAACAGGCCAGTGGCCCACGATGATTGCGCCATTTGGCTCAATAATGTCGCGAATCGTACCCAGCGCATCGCAGAAGTACTCGGCATAATCTTCCTGGTCGCCACAGCCAAACAGCGCAACCAGCTTGCCATTGAAGTCAATCTCTTCCAGCGTCGGGAAAAAGTCATCCCAGTCGCACTGCGCCTCACCATAATACCAGGTAGGAATACCCAGCAGCAGAATATCAAACGCTTCCAGATCTTCTTTCGTGCTCTTAGCAATGTCATGCACTTCGGCGACATCTTTACCCAGTTGTTTCTGGATCATCTTTGCAATGTTTTCAGTGTTGCCGGTATCGCTGCCGAAGAAAATGCCTACGATTGCCATGGGTTAGGTAGCCTCTTAAATCCTGAATGTGAGAGTAAGTCAACAGACTATACAGATAAGCGAATGATAGCAGACCCTGAAAAAGCGCGGAACGCGCAAAGCGCAGAGTTTGTGTTCCAGTGTGCGGTCTGCATAAATTATATGAGTTTGAGCTGCGTCAGCAGCATCTGCTCAATCAGCTCGCTGCGGCTGATATTTTGCTGCTCAGCCAGCGTATTGAGCGCGTCAACCGCTTCGCCGGACATTTTGAGCTCCACGCGCCGTAGCCCACGAACCTTATCGCGTTTAAGCTGATTGCGCTTATTAATGCGCAGCTGCTCATCGCGCGACAGCGGGCTGGTTTTCGGGCGGCCCGGTCGTCGCTCGTCTGCAAAGAGATCAAGCGTGGTACGGTCTGTCTGTTCTTTTGCCATGATTTGCGAAACTGAGTGGGCGCGAACGGCGCCGCGCGATTAAACACATTATCGGCCAGCCACAGTGTCTGACCACCGTGGCAAAATTTTAGCGCGACATCATACTCCAGCGTCAGACGTGACGCCAATCTTAAACATAGCGCAGTAAGCTTTTGCTTTCAGAGCGTAAAAAAGCGCCGCACGGCACGTAACACGGCATCAGGCTTCTCTGCATGCACCCAGTGCCCGGCACCGGCAATGACCTGCGCCCGCGCCTCAGGAAACTGGGCCAGCAGCGCGGCCCGATAGTGATTATCCAGATAAGGAGAGTCGCCGCCGCGAATAAACAGCGCCGGATGAGCCGAGGCGGGAATAGGTTCCCAGCCCGATATCGTCGCGTAGTTATCCCATAATACCGGCACGTTGAACCGCCATTCTCCTTCAGCAAAGGACTTCAGGATAAACTGAATGATCCCCTCTTCAGGGATAAACTGTCGCATCACCGCTGCGGCTTCACTGCGGCGCGTCACGCCGGCGGCGGATACCGCGCGAATCGCCGCAAAGATCTCATCGTGCCGGCGCGTCTGATAGTCAACGGGAGCGATATCAATCAGCACCAGCTTGCCAACGCGTTCAGGCGCCAGCGCACTCAGTGCCATAGCGATTTTGCCCCCCATCGAGTGGCCAATCACATCAACCTGCGTGATCTGCTGCGCATCCAGTGTATCAACCATATCCTGCGCCATTGCAGCATAGCTCATGCTGTTGCTGCGCGCCGATAAACCGTGGTTGCGCACATCCACCTGCAGCGTAGTACGCGCATCGGCTACGCCACGCGCCAGCCCGCCAAGGTTATCCAGGCTGCCGAACAGGCCATGGATAAGCAAAACCGGTGCGCTGTGAGAATCAGATTGTGCAGTTTGCAGACGGGCATTCAAAATCATGGCTAAAGTTCTTACAGTTGAGAGCGTGGGTTAGGGTATCATGATTCTACCTGTCCGGGTGGCGGTCGCCAGGTATTAGGGCATATTCTGACTTTTGCCCGTAAACGTTGCCAGCGCTATCAGCTATTGCGGATTTAACTTTATAATCAATATGTCAGATCCCAGGCTCTCTGCGTGCCCGCTACCGGTAAGGGCGTTGCAGAATGCGGGATTCTGCTAGTTGCCAGACTCGTACGGAATAAGATGAAAACGATTGAAGTTGACGAAGAACTCTACCGTTATATTGCCAGCCACACGCAGCACATCGGTGAAAGCGCCTCAGACATACTGCGTCGCATGCTGAAATTTACCGCCAGCTCGCGCGCTGCAGCAGCGCCAGCAGTAACGGCCCCGGTAAAAGAGGCGACAGCAGCAGCAGAGCCTGAAGCGCGTCCGCAGGACCGCGTGCGTGCCATGCGCGAGCTGATGCTGTCAGATGAGTATGCCGAGCAGAAAAAAGCGGTTAACCGCTTTATGCTGATTTTGTCAACGCTCTATCGTCTCGATCCTGATGCATTTGCCGATGCTACCGCATCGCTGCAGGGACGTACGCGCGTCTATTTTGCCGGTGATGAGCATACGCTGCTGCAAAATGGCACGCATACCAAACCTAAGCATGTGCCAGGTACACCTTACTGGGTCATCACAAACACCAATACAGGCCGTAAATGCAGCATGGTGGAGCACATCATGCTGGCTATGCAGTTCCCTCCGGAGCTGACAGAGAAAGTTTGCGGCACCATTTAAACTGAAGCGTCAGGGAGAAGCGCCAATGGCCAATCACCCCCGTGCCGGGCAGCCTGCCCAGCAGAGCGATTTGATTAACGTTGCACAATTAACCTCGCAGTATTACGTCCTGAAGCCGGATGCGGCTAACCCGGACCATGCGGTGAAATTTGGCACATCTGGCCACCGCGGCAGCGCGGGACGTCACAGCTTCAATGAAGAGCACATTCTGGCTATCGCACAGGCGATCGCCGAAGAGCGCAAAAAGAACGGTATTACGGGTCCATGCTACGTGGGCAAAGATACGCACGCGCTCTCTGAGCCCGCTATTCTGTCAGTACTGGAAGTGCTGGCGGCGAACGGTGTGGATGTCATCGTGCAGCAGGATAACGGCTACACGCCAACGCCCGCTATCTCCAATGCTATTCTGGAGCATAACAAACGCGGCGGCGCGCAGGCTGACGGCATTGTGATCACCCCTTCACACAATCCACCGGAAGATGGCGGCATTAAATACAATCCGCCAAACGGTGGGCCGGCTGATACCAACGTCACAAAAGTGGTGGAAGATCGCGCTAACCAGTTGATCAAAGGCGGTCTGCAGGATGTGAAACGTCTGCCGCTGGATCAGGCGTGGCAGAGCGGCCACATTGTTGAGCAGGATCTGATTCAGCCTTATGTTGAAGGACTGGCGCAGGTTATCGACTTCCCGGCGATTCAGAAAGCGGGACTGAAAATTGGCGTAGATCCGCTTGGCGGCTCAGGTATGGCTTACTGGCAGCGTATCGCTGAGCATTACAACCTCGATCTGACCATCGTTAATGACGCTATCGACCAGACCTTCCGCTTCATGCATCTGGATAAAGATGGCGTGGTGCGCATGGACTGTTCATCAGAGTGCGCGATGGCGGGTCTGCTGGCGTATAAAGACAAGTTTGATCTGGCCTTCGGCAACGATCCCGATTATGACCGTCACGGTATTGTCACGCCAGCTGGCCTGATGAATCCAAACCACTACCTGGCCGTCGCTATCAACTATCTTTTCCAGCATCGTCCGCAGTGGGGTAGTGATGTTGCCGTGGGCAAAACGCTGGTCTCCAGTGCGATGATCGACCGCGTGGTTAATGATATCGGGCGCAAGCTGGTAGAAGTACCGGTGGGCTTTAAGTGGTTCGTTGATGGCCTGTTCGACGGCAGCTTTGGCTTTGGCGGCGAAGAGAGCGCGGGGGCTTCCTTCCTGCGTTTTGATGGTTCAGCCTGGTCAACGGATAAAGATGGCATTATTCTCTGCCTGCTGGCCGCTGAAATCACGGCGGTGACCGGTAAAAATCCGCAGCAGCACTATGATGAGCTGGCGGAGCGCTTTGGTGCGCCAAGCTACAATCGTCTGCAGGCGTCTGCGACCTCGGCACAGAAAGCCGCGCTGTCAAAGCTGTCACCAGAGATGGTCAGCGCTGATACGCTGGCGGGCGATCCGATTACCGCACGCCTGACGGCTGCTCCGGGTAACGGCGCATCTATTGGCGGACTGAAAGTCATGACGGAGAACGGCTGGTTTGCCGCGCGTCCGTCCGGCACTGAAGATGCTTACAAGATTTACTGCGAAAGCTTCCTTGGCGCTGAGCATCGCGAGCTGATTGAGAAAGAAGCGGTGGAAATTGTCAGCGAAGTTCTGAAGAACGCCTGAGGGTGATACCGTGAAAAGGGCCGCTGCTGCGGCCTTTTTTTATGGCATAAAACGGTAGCCGATACCGGTTTCCGTCAGCAGGTGAGCAGGCTGCGTCGGGTTTTCTTCGAGCTTCTGACGCAGGTGGCCCATATAGATGCGCAGATAGTGGCTGTGTTCCACCGCATTGGGGCCCCAGACCTGATTCAGCAGCTGGCGCTGCGTCAGCACCTTGCCGGCGTTATTCAGCAGCAGACTGAGCAGGCGAAACTCGGTTGGCGTCAGATGCACTTCCTGACCGCTGCGGGTGATACGGCGTGCAGCAAGGTCAACGCAGACTTCACCAAACAGCACGCGCGCATCGGGCTGACTGCCCTGATGACGACGTAAAGCCACCCGCACCCTGGCCAGCAGTTCGCCAATGCCAAACGGTTTTGTCAGATAATCATCCGCACCCGCGTCCAGCGCTGCGATCTTATCCTGCTCGTCACTGCGGGCTGAAAGCACAATAACCGGCATAGTGCTCCACTGGCGTACTTCACGAATAAACGCGATGCCATCACCGTCAGGCAGGCCGAGATCGAGGATCGCCAGATCGGGCTTGCGCGTTGCCGCTTCAATCAGACCACGCTGCAGCTGTTCAGCTTCGACAATTTTTACGCCTTCGCTCTCTAACGCCAGGCGTACAAAACGGCGGATCTCTTTTTCATCTTCCACAATCAAAATGGTTGTCACGTGGGCTCCTGCGACACGGTTTTCTCTACTTTAGCAATAAACCGCAGCGGCGTCCGCGCAGCGATTTACCCCAATAAAATAACCCGTTATTCACACTGTTGTAACGCCATTCTTTGAAGCGGAAAAATGGTCAAAAAAAGTTCAGAATAAGTGGTCTGATGAGTAGCAAAAGTGAGCAGCCAGGAGTAATATTTGCGGCAGATCACACTTTACAACAGATTGCTCAGGAGGAACGCAATGGATAAACGCTATTCACTGCCAAAAATCGTTATACGGCGCACGCTGGTGCTGATTGCAGGCGTTGCGGCGCTTCCTTTTATGCTATTCCGCCGCGATCGTGCGCGTTTTTATAGCTACCTGCACCGCATCTGGTGCAAAACCAGTACCCAGCCGGTATGGCTGGCGCAGTCCGAAATCGCTGGCGGTATTTACTGGTAACAGAGTTTTTCTGACTGAGGCGGACGCTTTTACCCGAAGCGGCCGCTTTTTTTGACAAAATTTTCCTTATAGCGCCTGCTACATCCTGCCATTCATCGTCATTTGCGCTACACTTAAACCTCTACAAGATTCTGGAGGTTGTACAAGTATGAGCGAGAAAATTCCTGTCGGCATCAGTGCCTGCCTGCTCGGGGATAGCGTCCGATTTGATGGCGGCCACAAGCGTTTTGCCTTTGCAACGGACGAACTCGCGCAATTTGTGCGCTACGAGCCCGTCTGTCCTGAGATGGCTATCGGCCTGCCCACACCGCGTCCGGCATTGAGGCTGGTGAAGCAAGGCGACGATCAGATCCATATCTGTTTCAGCAAAGATGACAATCAGGAAGTCACCAGCGAAATGCGCAGCTGGTCAGCGGAGCGCGTCAAATCGCTGCACCATCTTTGCGGCTATATTCTCTGCGCCAAATCACCCAGCTGCGGTCTGGAGCGGGTGCGCGTTTACGATCCTGCCACAAACAATAATCGCAAATCGGGCATCGGCATCTTTACCTCTTTTTTACAGCAGGAGATGCCCTGGCTGCCGCTGGAAGAGGATGGCCGCCTGCACGATCCGGTTCTGCGCGAAAACTTCACCGGGCGCGTATTTGCGCTGCATGAGTTCAACGAAATGTGGCGCAGCGGACTGACGCGGCACAAACTGATCGCCTTTCACAGCCGGTACAAACTGCTGCTGCTGTCGCACGCGCAGGATGCCTATCGCGAACTGGGACGCTTTGTGGCCGCTATGGATAAATGGGCGTCGCTGGAAGAGTATGCGTTTGAGTACCGTAACCGGCTGATGCAGCTAATGTCGCATCGCGCATCGCGCCGCAATCATACTAATGTGCTGATGCATGTACAGGGCTATTTCCGGCCAAAACTCAGCTCTCCTCAGCGTCAGGAACTGGCGCAGCTGATCGATCGCTATCGCTGTGGCGTTCAGCCGCTGCTGGCCCCTATTACTATGCTGAAACACTACATGGCTGAGTATCCGCATCCCTGGCTGGCGCAGCAGCGCTATTTCGATCCCTACCCGGAAGCACTGCGCCTGCGTTACGGACAATAAGGACAAGGCCCCATGACCACACACCTGCTCTGGCTGCGCAACGATCTGCGTATTAACGATAACAGCGCGCTGGCTGCAGCGTGTCATGATAAAAAGGCTGACGTCATGGCGCTGTTTATCGCCACGCCGAAACAGTGGCGGCAGCACAGCATGTCAGCAAAACAGGCGACCTTTATTCATCAGAACCTGTGTGAGCTGCAGCAGGCGCTGGCGGAACGCGGCATTCCGCTGCATTTTCATCAGTGCGATGATTTTGCTGCTTCGGTTAATTACCTGAGCGACTTCTGCAAAACGCATCGGGTGGATGCGCTGTTTTACAACTATCAGTATGAAATTAACGAGCGCGAGCGCGACGCTGCCGTCGAAAAACAGCTGGATGAGCAGGGTATTACATGTCAGGGATTTGATGACAGCCTGCTGCTGCCGCCGGGTAGCGTGCAGACCGGCAATAATACGACGTTCAAAGTCTTCACGCCGTTCAGCAAAGCGTTTGTAAAACGGCTGCAGCAGGGGATGCCAGAGTGCCATAGCGCTCCTGCCGCGCGCGGTGATGCGCCGCTGAACAGCCTGAAAAAGATCCCCGCATTTGATTATCCGACTGAAAAACCCGATGAAAAGCTGTTTCCGGCCGGCGAACAGGCGGCGTTAAAACGCCTGCGCGCCTTCGCCAGACAGCCGGTACTGGATTATCCCTTAGAGCGCGATACACCTGCCAGCGACGGGACCAGCCAGCTGTCAGCCTATCTCTCAACCGGCGTACTCTCACCCCGGCAGTGTCTGCATCGGATTGTGAAAGAGCATGCTGATGCGCTGAAAGGAGGAAAAGCCTTTACCTGGATCAGTGAGCTGATCTGGCGGGAATTCTATCGCCATCTGATCGTGGCCTATCCGGCGCTCTGTAAACATCAGCCGTTTATCGACTGGACCCATCACGTCAGCTGGCAGAAAGACAGCGCCCATTTTGATGCCTGGAAAGCGGGCAAAACCGGCTATCCCATCGTTGATGCAGGTATGCGCCAGATGAACAGCATTGGCTGGATGCACAACCGGCTGCGCATGATCACCGCCAGCTTTCTGGTAAAAGATCTGCTTATCGACTGGCGGCAGGGCGAGCGTTACTTTATGGAACAGCTGATTGACGGTGATTTCGCTGCTAACAACGGCGGCTGGCAGTGGGCAGCCTCTACCGGCACCGATCCCGTTCCCTATTTCCGTATCTTCAACCCGACAACCCAGGGTGAACGGTTCGATAAGCAGGGCGCATTTATCCGGCAGTGGCTGCCGGAGCTGAAAGATGTGCCCGACAGCGATATTCATCAGCCGCACGTCTGGGCGAAGAAAAATAACAAGAAACTCGATTATCCCCTGCCAATCGTGGAACATAAGGCGGCACGCAAAAAGACATTAGACGCCTTTGAACGCGCACGCGGCGCGGCCTGAGGCGATGACGGAGCCTTTATGAATAACATTGAGCTGGAAAAGATCGTTAACCAGCAGCTAAACAGCAGCGCGTTTAGCGACTATGCACCTAACGGACTGCAGGTTGAGGGACGCAGTGAAGTCAGAAGAGTGGTTACCGGCGTTACGGCCTGCCAGGCGCTGCTGGATGAAGCGGTAAAGCGGAATGCCGATGCCGTTCTGGTACACCACGGCTATTTCTGGAAAAACGAAGCCCCGGCAATAAAAGGCATGAAACGACAGCGTCTGCGCACGCTGCTGGCTAACGATATTAATCTCTATGGCTGGCATCTGCCGCTGGATGCGCATCCGCAGCTGGGGAATAACGCGCAGCTGGCGCGCCTGTTTGATATCGACGTCAGGGGTGAAATCGAGCCGCTGCTGCCCTGGGGTGAGCTGCGCACGCCGCTCAGCGGCAGCGACCTGGCAGAAAAAATCGCGCAGCGCCTGGGACGCACGCCGCTGCACTGCGGTGATAACGCACCCGCGCTGATCAAACGCGTGGCCTGGTGCAGCGGCGGTGGTCAGGGCTTTATCGACAACGCGGCCGCGGCCGGCGTTGACGCCTTTATTACGGGCGAAGTCTCTGAGCAGACCATTCACAGCGCGCGCGAACAGGGGCTGCACTTTTTCGCCGCGGGCCATCACGCGACCGAGCGCGACGGTATCAAAGCGCTGGGTGAGTGGCTGGCGCAGCATTACCACCTCGATGTTACCTTTATCGATATCGACAATCCTGCCTGATTTTTCTCTCTCTGCGTCCGCTCGCCGGGCGCAAACTGGTTGACACATCTCCGCCACTTTTGCATAACCTATTGAACCTGAGCAGCTATGTGAAAGGTTTATCGTGCCGCAGCACGTCTGCCGGCGCGCGTTATTCACGATCGGGAGGTGGGTTTTGCAACAGGCACGTTGTTATTTACTGGGAGAGCGGGCGGTTGTACTGGAACTGGCGCCGCCGGTTTCGCTCGCCAGTCAGCAGCGCATCTGGGGATTATGTGAACGACTGCAGCAGGATGAGCAGGTGCAGGAGGTGATCCCCGGTATGAACAACCTCACGCTGATACTGCGCGAGTCACAAATTGATGCGCAGGACGCCATTGAGCGTCTGCAGCGCTGGTGGGAAGAGGGTGAAGAGCAGCTGCAGAATAATCCCCGGCTGATTGAGATCCCGGTGGTGTATGGTGGCAGTGCCGGACCCGATCTGTCAGAAGTGGCAGATCGCGCCGGGCTGACGCCGCCGCAGGTGGTAGAGCTGCACAGCAGCGCAGACTACATTGTCTATTTTCTTGGCTTCCAGCCTGGTTTCCCCTATCTGGGCGGCCTGGATACGCGACTGCATACGCCGCGTCGCGCCGAGCCGCGCGTGGCCGTCCCGGCTGGTTCAGTGGGGATTGGCGGCAGTCAGACCGGTATCTATCCGCTGGCTGCCCCCGGCGGCTGGCAGCTGATTGGCCATACGCCACTCAGCCTGTTTGATCCGCTTAAGCAGCCGCCCACGCTGATGCGCCCCGGCGATCGCGTTCGGTTTGTGCCGCAGAAGGAGGGCATATGCTGAATATTTTACGCGCCGGGTTAATGACCTCGGTACAGGATCGCGGGCGGCACGGCTGGCGTCAGCTGGGCGTCAGCCTGAGCGGTGCGCTGGATGAGCCCTCCATGCGTACCGCAAATATGCTGGTGGGTAACAGCGAGAACAGCGCGGTACTGGAGATTGTGCTGGGTCAGTTCAGGGCGGAGTTTCAGCGCGACGGCTGGTTTGCGCTGACGGGAGCCGCCTGTAACGCTGAGCTGGATGGCAAGCCGGTCTGGACCGGATGGCGCCTGCCGGTGCGGCGTGGTCAGGTTCTTACGCTATCCATGCCAACCAGCGGCATGCGCAGTTATCTGGCGGTAAACGGCGGGTTTGCGGTAGCAGAAATGCTGGGCTCGCACAGCACCGATCTGAAAGCTGCGTTTGGCGGCTGGCAGGGCCGCAGGCTGCAGGATGGCGATCGTCTGCCGCTGGGCGAGCCAACCCGCCGCTTCAGCCAGCCGGCGGGCGTGCGCCAGCTGCTGTGGGGGAACCGCATTCGTGCGCTGCCGGGTCCGGAATATAGCGAATTTACCCAGGAGGCGCAGGAGGCATTCTGGCGTAACCCGTGGAAATTGAGCCCGCAGAGTAACCGTATGGGATATCGCCTGCAGGGCGACAGCCTGCAGCGGACCGCCACGCGCGATCTGCTCTCACATGGTCTGGTGCCTGGCGTGGTGCAGGTGCCGCCAAACGGTCAGCCTATTGTGCTGATGGCGGATGCACAGACCACCGGCGGCTATCCGCGGATCGCCTGCATTATCGAGGCGGATATTTATCAGCTGGCGCAAATCCGGCTCGGCGAACCGATTCACTTTATTCCGTGCACGCTGGAAGAGGCGCTGCTGGCGAAACAGCAGCAGCAGCGCGCGCTGGATCAGATAGCCTGGGGGCTTACGCATGAAAATTGATCTGAATGCCGATCTCGGCGAAGGCAGCAGCAGCGATCGGGAACTGCTGATGCTGGTAAGCTCTGCCAATATCGCCTGCGGTTTTCACGCCGGTGATGCGCAGACCATGCTGCAGTCGGTGCGCTGGGCCAATGCGTCAGGGGTGGCGATTGGCGCTCATCCGGGCTTTCCCGACCGCGAGAACTTCGGTCGCACGGCGATGCAGCTGCCGCCGGAGACAGTCTATGCCCAGATGATCTATCAGATTGGCGCGCTGAAAAGCATGACGGAAAGTGAAGGCGCGCGGCTGTTTCACGTTAAGCCGCACGGCATGCTTTATAACCAGGCCGCCGCCGATCCGCAGCTCGCTGACGCGATTGCCCGGGCAGTACGGGCGGTGGATGCTCAGCTTATTCTGGTTGGCCTGGCGGGCAGCGAGCTGATTGCGGCAGGTGCCCGGTATGGCCTGCGCACCCGCGAAGAGGTGTTTGCCGATCGCGGCTATCTGGCGAGCGGGGCGCTGGTGCCGCGCAGCCAGCCAGGCGCGCTGATTGAGGATGCCGGCCAGGCGCTGGCGCAGACGCTGGCTATGGTAAAGCAGCAGCAGGTGCAAAGCGTGAGCGGTGAGTGGGTCGCCGTCAACGCGGAGACGGTCTGCCTGCACGGTGATGGCGCACACGCGCTGCAGTTTGCCCGTACGCTGCGTGCCGCGTTTGCTGCTGAGCAGATTGCCGTCAGCAGCGCATAACGTCCCTTTTTCGCCCGGCCTGCTACGGCCGGGCTTTTTTGTTTTCAGTGAGGAAAATCATGGAAAACGTTGTCAACCTCTGGCCCCTGCTGGGGATCCTGGCCATCATTATTGGCTTTTTATTACGCTTTAATCCGGTGCTGGTGGTAATCGTCGCGGGCTTTGTTACTGGCCTCGCGGCGCAGATGCCGCTCGGCGACATTCTGGAAAAACTCGRTTCCGGCTTTCTCAATACGCGCAATCTGCCGCTGATCCTGCTGCTGCCGCTGGCGGTAATCGGATTGCTGGAACGCCACGGGCTGAAAGAGCGTGCCCAGAGCTGGATTGCGCAGATCAAAACTGCCACCGCCGGCCGTCTGCTTATCGTTTATCTGTTTGTGCGCGAAGCAACCGCCGCGCTGGGGCTGASCAGCCTGGGCGGCCATCCGCAGATGGTGCGTCCGCTGCTGGCACCGATGGCGGAGGGGGCGACGGAGAACCGCTATGGTGAGGTTTCGCCGGAGATACGTCACCGGCTGCGCGCCATGTCTGCCGCAACGGATAACGTCGGCCTTTTCTTTGGTGAGGATATCTTTGTCGCGTTCGGCGCGATTATCTTTATGCATAACTTTATGCAGGAATCAGCCGGCATTACCACCGAGCCGCTGCATATTGCGCTGTGGGGCATCCCGACCGCGCTGTGCGCCTTTCTTATCCACTCGGCCCGGCTGGTGCGGCTGGATCGCCAGCTGTCGCGTGAGCTGGGTGCGCTGAATCAGCAGGCGCTGCACGCCAGGGAGGAGAAGTAATGTTTCAGCAACAATATCTGATGTGGCTGGCAGGGGCGATTCTGCTGGTGGTGGCGCTGCTCTCCTGGGGAGACCGCGCCAATCCGCGCCGTCTGACCACCGGTCTCTTCTGGGCGCTCTATGGCCTGATTTTTCTGATTGGTGATGGCGCTTATCAGCTGGCAGGGCAGTGGGCCGGCGACGCTGAGCTGGGCCGCCGCTGGCTGCATATTGCCACCGGGGTGGTCGTGGTTGTGATGGCGCTGATCGCCGGCTGTGGTGGGGTACGCCTCGGGCGCTATCATCAGCGTACGGATGAGGAGAAACAGGCCAGCGCCAGACGGCTGGGCAATAAGCTGTTCTTACCCGCCCTGGCGATACCGCTGGTTACGGTGATTGGCGTACTGGCGTTTAATCATATTCCCGGACTGCAGGAGCAGGTGTTTGGCGCGGGCAACCACGCTACGCTGGTGACGCTGTTTTCAATGATGGTGGGCTGTATTCTGGGCTGGCTGATTGCACTGGCGTTTACGCGGGAAAAGCCGCTGCAGTCGATGCAGGAGACACGGCGCCTGCTGGATGCGGTAGGCTGGGCGTTTATTCTGCCGCAGATCCTCGCCACGCTGGGGTTGCTGTTTACCAGCGCCGGCGTCGGCAGCGCGATTTCGCATCTCACTGAACACTATCTGGCGGTGGATAACCGGCTGATTGCGGTGGCGGTCTATGCCGGAGGAATGGCGCTGCTGACGATGGTAATGGGCAACGCCTTTGCCGCGTTCCCGATTGTGACGGCCGGCGTCGGCATCCCGATTCTGGTGCTGCAGCATGGCGGAAACCCGGCCGTCATGGCGGCGATCGGCATGTTTTCCGGCTACTGCGGGACGCTGATGACACCGATGGCAGCAAACTTCAACATCGTGCCCGCGCGCCTGCTGGAGCTGCCGGATAGGAATGCGGTGATCAAGGCTCAGGTTCCTACCGGTGTACTACTCTTGTTAGTGAATATTTTCCTGCTCTACTTCCTGATGTTTTTGTGAGGCAGTAATGAAAACGGTGTTGTTAACGGCTTTTGAGCCGTTTGGCGGTGAGCGTCTCAATCCTTCCTGGGAGGCGGTGCGCGACTTTGACGGTAAAATGCTGGCTGGCGTGCGGGTAGTGGTACGCCAGCTGCCGGTGGTGTTTGCAACCTGCGGTGCGGTGCTGACTGACGCGCTGACTACGCTGCAGCCCGATGGCATTCTCTGCGTGGGGCAGGCGGGCGGTCGCTGCGATATTACGCTGGAGCGGGTAGCGATCAATATTCACGATGCGCGTATCCCCGATAACCAGCAGCAGCAGCCGGTGGATGAGCCGGTCGTAGCGGGAGGCCCGGCGGCCTACTTTGCCACGCTGCCCATTAAAGCGATAGTCGCCTCGCTGCGGGAGGCAGGCATTCCCGCCTCGGTTTCGCAAACGGCCGGCACCTTTACCTGCAACAGCGTGATGTACTCTCTGCTGCACTGGCTGCACACCCACGGCAGTCCGGCACGCGGCGGATTTATGCACATTCCCTGGATGCCGCAGCAGGCGGTGAATCATCCTGGCGCGCCGAGCATGTCCGTTAGCAGCGTGACGCAGGCGCTGGAGATCGCCATTCAGGTCATGATGAACACCCATGACGACATCCGTGTTGCGGGTGGCGCAACACACTAATCAGGAGTCTGTATGCCAGAGGGACCGGAGATCCGCCGGGCGGCGGATCAGCTGGAAGCCGCTATCGTGGGCAAGCCCCTTACCGATGTGTGGTTTGCTTTTCCATCGCTGAAAACCTATGAGCCCGCCTTGCTGGGCGAAACGGTTAACGCTATTGAAACGCGCGGTAAAGCGCTGCTGACCCACTTCTCTAATGGCCTGACGCTTTACAGTCACAATCAGCTCTACGGCGTCTGGCGGGTCGTTGCCGCAGGCACGCAGCCCGCGACCACCCGGCAGCTGCGGGTGCGGCTGGAGAGCGCCGATAAAGCCATTCTGCTTTACAGCGCGTCTGATATTGAACTGCTGAATGCGGACACGCTCGGTGCACACCCGTTTCTGCAGCGCGTCGGGCCGGATGTGCTGGATGCCACGCTGACCGTCACGGAGGTGCGCGAACGCCTGCTTTCGCCGCGGTTCCGGCGCCGGCAGTTCAGCGGCCTGCTGCTGKATCAGGCTTTTCTGGCCGGGCTGGGTAACTATCTGCGGGTGGAGATCCTGTGGCACGCCGGACTGCGCGCGCAGCACCGGGCGCAGGATCTGGATGACGCTCAGCTCGACAGGCTCAGTGACGCGCTGCTGGCGATCCCGCGTCTCTCTTACAAAATGCGTGGCAGCATGAAGAAGTATCATGAAGAGGCGGCGTTTCGCTTTGAAGTCTTTCACCGGCAGGGCAAAAAGTGCCGGCGCTGCGGTACGCTGATTGAGAAAGGCGTGCTCTCATCACGTCCTTTTTACTGGTGTCCGGGGTGCCAGCTGTAGCCAGACGTGGGCAGATTGCGGGCAAAAGAAAAGGGCAGAAGAATCTGCCCTTTTTTATGGCGTGACGGCGCTTATTTTTTCAGCGCTGACTCAAACGGACGCTCGGTATAACCGGTATAGAGCTGACGCGGACGGGCAATTTTCATGCCTTCATCGTGCATCTCTTTCCAGTGTGCAATCCAGCCAACGGTACGCGCCATCGCAAAGATTACGGTAAACATTGAAGAAGGGATGCCCATCGCTTTCAGAATGATGCCGGAGTAGAAATCGACGTTTGGATAGAGTTTACGCTCGATAAAGTAGGGGTCGTTCAGCGCAATGTGTTCCAGCTCCATCGCCACTTCCAGCAGGTCRTCTTTCATACCCAGCTCATTGAGCACTTCATGGCAGGTCTCACGCATCACGGTGGCGCGCGGATCGTAGTTCTTGTAAACGCGGTGACCAAAGCCCATCAGGCGGAACGAGTCATTCTTATCTTTAGCACGGCGCACAAACTCCGGAATGTGCTCTACGGTGCTGATCTCTTCCAGCATACGCAGGGTAGCTTCGTTGGCGCCGCCATGTGCCGGCCCCCAGAGTGAAGCGATACCGGCCGCGATACAGGCAAACGGGTTAGCCCCGGATGACCCTGCGGTACGTACGGTAGAGGTGGAGGCGTTCTGTTCGTGATCGGCGTGCAGGATCAGAATACGATCCATCGCGCGCTCAAGCACCGGATTCACTTTGTACTCTTCACACGGTGTGGCAAACATCATATGCAGGAAGTTGCCGGCATAGGAGAGGTCGTTACGCGGATAAACAAAAGGCTGACCGATAGAATATTTGTAACACATGGCTGCCATGGTAGGCATTTTCGACAGCAGGCGGAACGCAGCGATTTCGCGATGGCGCTCAATGTTTACATCCAGCGAGTCGTGATAGAACGCGGCCAGCGCACCGGTTACGCCGCACATAACGGCCATCGGGTGTGAGTCACGACGGAAACCGTGGAACAGACGGGTGATCTGCTCGTGAATCATGGTGTGACGGGTAACGGTCGTGCAGAACTCTTTGAACTGCTCCTGAGTAGGCGCTTCGCCGTACAGCAGGATATAACAGACTTCCAGATAATTTGAGTGGGTCGCCAGCTGGTMAATCGGGAAACCGCGATGCAGCAGAATGCCTTCATCACCATCAATAAACGTTATTTTGGATTCACACGACGCGGTAGAGGTAAAGCCGGGGTCAAATGTAAACAGGCCTTGTGAGCCAAGGGCGCGGACGTCAACAACATCCTGTCCCAGCGTGCCTTGCATCACATCCAGTTCAAGCGTGTTGTTGTCTTGTAGGGTCAGCGTCACTTTTTTATCTGTCATTTTTCGTCTCCATAGCGCCTGGGTAAGTAAGGATCTTTAGACACCAGAATAGTTCGCATGTTGCGTAACACCACTCGCTTCAGATTATCACCTGGCAATAACCTGCACGTAATGAGGTTACGCAGTACTAAGGCATCCGGGGCAAGGATATTCGGACATGACATGGCGCTCATCGCAGATGTTAAAGATCCTGTCACGACATAACTTCTTGGTAACCAATAACCTGACGGTTTATGTTGCTCGTTAGGGCAATGTTACATAACTTGAGCTTAGGGGAAAGTGTATCCCCATAACTTTTGTGCATCATAGGGCTTTAGTGCGATTGTTTGTAACTGAAATGTTGATCTATTGTCAAATCWGATAATTAAAAATGTATATTTTGTGAAAATCGTGACCCTGATCACTGTTCAGCTTAAATGTGACCAAACAGATTGTAGGGGAATTGTAATCAGAATGTGATCGTCCTATACTGCCGCCAGGTCTCCGGAATACCCTGACACCAGGAGCCACCCAGCGTTTTACCCGCTTCATTTAACACTGGATGTTGCTATTTTGGTGGCGGTTGTTGTCTGAACACGCTCAGTGCTCTGCTGCAACTCAGGACCGGAGGAAGCAAAATAAAAAAGAGCTGTGTGGGCAAAACCGTGAAAAAACAAAGACCTGTTAACTTGGATCTCACGACGATCCGGTTTCCCGTTACTGCAATATCGTCCATTCTCCACCGCGTCTCCGGCGTGATTACGTTTGTCGCTCTCGGAATTCTGCTCTGGTTACTGGGTCTCTCTCTCTCCTCTCCCGAAGGTTTTCAGCAGGCGGCATCCATCATGGATAGCTTCTTTGCCAAATTCATTATGTGGGGCATTCTGACCGCGCTGGCCTATCATGCGGCAAGCGGTATCCGTCATATGCTGGCAGATTTTGGCTTTACCGCAGAGACCCTGCAGGTGGGAACCCGTACCGCGCAGGCGGTTTTTGTTATCACTGTCGTGCTCTCAATTCTGGCTGGAGTCCTCGTATGGTAAGCAATGCTTCTGCTTTAGGACGCAACGGTATCCACGACTGGCTTCTGGTCCGTGCTTCCGCAATCCTGATTACGCTCTACATCATCTATCTGCTCGGTTTCGTCGTCATGACCGATACGCTGACCTATGATGTCTGGCGCGGCTTTTTCGCCTCCTCCTTCACCAAAGTGTTTACGCTGCTGACCCTGTTCTCCATTCTGGTTCACGGCTGGATCGGTATGTGGCAGGTACTGACTGACTACGTGAAAGCGCTGGCGCCGCGTTTGTTGCTGCAGCTGGTTAGTGTGGTCGCGCTGTTGTCGTATGCCGTTTATGGCACTGTTGTTGTGTGGGGTGTGTAAATGAATTTGCCAGTCAGAGAATTTGATGCCGTGGTGATCGGCGCAGGTGGCGCGGGTATGCGCGCGGCACTGCAAATCTCCCAGTCGGGCCAGAGCTGTGCCCTGTTATCGAAAGTTTTTCCAACCCGTTCCCATACCGTATCGGCGCAGGGCGGCATTACCGTTGCGCTGGGTAACACCCATGACGATAACTGGGAATGGCATATGTACGATACCGTAAAAGGTTCCGACTACATCGGGGACCAGGACGCGATCGAATATATGTGTAAAACCGGTCCGGAAGCGATTCTGGAGCTGGAGCATATGGGACTGCCGTTCTCCCGTTTAGAAGATGGCCGCGTTTATCAGCGTCCATTTGGTGGCCAGTCCAAAAACTTTGGCGGCGAGCAGGCCGCACGTACCGCTGCGGCCGCTGACCGTACCGGTCACGCGCTGCTGCATACGCTGTATCAGCAGAACCTGAAAAACAAAACCACCATCTTCTCCGAATGGTATGCGCTGGATCTGGTGAAAAACGCAGATGGTGCGATTGTGGGTTGTACCGCTATCTGCATTGAAACCGGTGAAACCGTCTACTTCAAAGCCAAAGCGACTATTCTGGCAACCGGCGGCGCGGGACGTATCTACCAGTCCACCACTAACGCACACATCAATACCGGCGACGGCGTTGGCATGGCAATCCGTGMCGGCGTACCGATGCAGGATATGGAGATGTGGCAGTTCCACCCAACCGGTATTGCGGGTGCGGGCGTGCTGGTCACCGAGGGCTGCCGTGGTGAAGGCGGCTATCTGCTGAACAAACATGGCGAACGCTTCATGGAGCGCTATGCGCCAAACGCCAAAGATCTGGCGGGCCGTGATGTTGTTGCGCGTTCAATGATGGTTGAGATCCGTGAAGGTCGCGGCTGCGATGGCCCGTGGGGTCCGCATATCAAACTGAAGCTCGATCATCTTGGGGCTGAGGTGCTTGAGTCGCGCCTGCCTGGCATTCTTGAGTTGTCGCGCACCTTTGCGCATGTCGATCCGGTTAAAGAGCCGATTCCGGTTATTCCAACCTGTCACTACATGATGGGCGGTATTCCGACCCGCGTCACCGGACAGGCGCTGCGCGTGAATGAACAGGGCGAAGATGAAGTGATCCCGGGCCTGTTTGCGGTTGGCGAGATCGCCTGCGTATCGGTGCACGGTGCTAACCGTCTGGGCGGTAACTCACTGCTGGATCTGGTGGTATTTGGTCGCGCGGCAGGGGTGCACCTGATGGAGTGTATCGCTGAGCAGGGCGAGCTGCGCGATGCTACCGCGGAAGAGATCGATGCGGCGATGGCGCGCTTCAATCGCTGGGAAAATAACACCACGGGTGAAGATCCGGTGGAAATCCGCAAAGCGCTGCAGCGCTGCATGCAGAACAACTTCTCAGTGTTCCGCGAAGGTGACGCCATGCGTGAAGGCCTGGCCGAGCTGAAAGCGATTCGCGAGCGTCTGAAGAGTGCGCGTCTGGATGACCGCTCACCCGATTTCAATACGCAGCGTATCGAATGTCTGGAGCTGGATAACCTGATGGAAACCGCTTATGCAACCGCGGTTGCCGCAAACTTCCGCACTGAAAGCCGTGGCGCACATAGCCGCTTCGACTATCCGGAGCGTGATGATGCAAACTGGCTGTGTCACAGTCTCTATGTTCCGCAAACGGAAAGCATGACGCGCCGTGAGGTGAACATGCAGCCGAAACTGCGCGCGGCCTTCCCGCCGAAAGCGCGTACCTATTAATTGCGGAGGTCATGATGAAACTCGAATTTTCAATCTACCGTTATAACCCGGACGTCGATGACAAGCCGCGCATGCAGGATTACACCCTGGAGTCGGAAGACGGGCGCGACATGATGCTGCTGGATGCGCTGATTCGGCTGAAAGAGCAGGATCCAACGCTGGCGTTTCGTCGCTCGTGCCGCGAGGGTGTCTGCGGCTCAGATGGTCTGAACATGAACGGCAAAAATGGTCTGGCCTGCATTACTCCGGTCTCAGCACTGGGTAACGGCAGTAAAAAGATCGTGATTCGCCCGCTGCCAGGTTTGCCGGTTGTGCGCGATCTGGTGGTCGACATGAGCCAGTTCTATACGCAGTATGAGAAAATCAAACCGTTCCTGCTGAACAACGGTGAGAATCCGCCGGCGCGTGAGCATCTGCAGAGCCCGTCGGAGCGTGAGCACCTTGATGGCCTGTATGAGTGTATTCTCTGCGCCTGCTGCTCAACCTCCTGCCCGTCGTTCTGGTGGAACCCGGATAAGTTTATCGGTCCGGCCGGTCTGCTGGCTGCCTATCGCTTCCTGATTGACAGCCGCGACACGGAAACGGATGCGCGTCTCGACAATCTGAGTGATGCTTTCAGCGTATTCCGCTGTCACAGCATCATGAACTGTGTGAGCGTATGTCCGAAAGGGCTGAACCCGACGCGCGCCATCGGCCATATCAAGTCGATGCTGCTGCAGCGCGGGGCGTAAAGCTAAGAAGTCCTGCCGGGAACTCAGGTTCCCGGCAGCGTATGGAAGCCTCTATAAGCGCGGTGCTGACCACGCTTATAAAGGTTCCCTTACGGGCCCGGCGCCGGTAGCGCACAGGTTCGTATCGCTGAACTCACTACGGCAAGCCGTGAAAGCGGCAACAAATGAAACCTCATAAAAAGCAGCTTAATGCTTAAGGGATCACAATGCAGAACAGCGCGATGAAACCCTGGCTGGACTCCTCCTGGCTGGCCGGCGCGAACCAGTCTTACATAGAGCAACTCTATGAGGATTTCCTGACCGATCCTGACTCTGTTGATGAAGTGTGGCGCGACCTGTTCCAGCAGTTGCCAGGTACCGGCGTAAAACCAGAGCAGTTTCACTCCACGACGCGTGACTATTTCCGCCGCCTGGCGAAGGATGCTACCCGCTACACCTCTACCGTTACCGATCCGGCTACTAACTCCAAACAGGTTAAAGTCCTGCAGCTGATTAACGCGTTCCGTTTCCGCGGCCATCAGCACGCTAATCTTGATCCGCTTGGCCTGTGGAAACAGGATATCGTGGCCGATCTCGACCCGGCCTTTCACGATCTGACCGACGCCGATTTTCAGGAAAGCTTCAACGTAGGCTCATTTGCGATTGGCAAAGAGACGATGAAGCTGGCCGATCTCTACGCCGCCCTGCAGCAGACCTACTGCGGGTCGATTGGCGCAGAGTATATGCACATTAACAACACTGAAGAGAAACGCTGGATCCAGCAGCGTCTTGAATCAGTGGCTGGACAGGCTTCATTCAGCGCGGAAGAGAAAAAAGGCTTCCTGAAAGAGCTGACCGCAGCCGAAGGTCTGGAAAAATATCTTGGGGCGAAATTCCCCGGCGCCAAACGCTTCTCACTGGAAGGTGGCGATGCGCTGGTGCCTATGCTGCGCGAAATGATTCGCCACGCAGGGAAAAGCGGCACGCGCGAAGTGGTGCTGGGTATGGCGCACCGCGGACGTCTGAACGTGCTGATCAACGTACTGGGCAAAAAGCCGCAGGATCTGTTTGATGAGTTCGCCGGCAAGCACAAAGAGCATCTGGGTACCGGTGATGTGAAATACCACATGGGCTTCTCTTCCGATGTTGAAACCGAAGGGGGCCTGGTGCATCTGGCACTGGCGTTTAACCCGTCGCATCTGGAGATTGTCAGCCCGGTTGTCATGGGCTCCGTACGCGCCCGCCTCGATCGTCTCTCTGAGCCGGGCAGTAACAAAGTTCTGCCTATCACTATTCACGGTGACGCAGCGGTAATTGGTCAGGGTGTGGTGCAGGAAACCCTGAACATGTCGCAGGCGCGTGGTTATGAAGTTGGCGGTACGGTGCGTATCGTGATCAATAACCAGGTTGGCTTTACCACGTCAAATCCAAGAGATGCGCGCTCCACGCCTTATTGTACTGATATCGGTAAGATGGTGCTGGCACCTATTTTCCACGTGAACGCGGACGATCCGGAAGCCGTTGCTTTTGTTACCCGTCTGGCGCTCGACTACCGCAACACCTTTAAGCGTGATGTCTTTATCGATCTGGTCTGCTATCGCCGTCATGGCCATAACGAAGCGGATGAGCCAAGTGCAACGCAGCCGCTGATGTATCAGAAGATTAAAAAGCATCCGACGCCGCGTAAACTTTACGCCGACCGCCTGCAGAGCCAGGGCGTAGCCTCGCAGGAAGATGCCACTGAACTGGTTAACCTCTATCGCGATGCGCTGGATGCCGGTGAGTGCGTGGTGCCGGAATGGCGCCCGATGAGCCTGCACTCGTTTACCTGGTCCCCTTATCTCAACCACGAGTGGGATGAGAGCTACCCGGAAACGGTTGAGCTGAAACGCCTGCAGGAGCTGGCGCGCCGTATCAGCACGGTTCCGGAAGCGGTTGAAGTGCAGTCGCGCGTGGCCAAAATTTACAACGACCGCAAAGAGATGGCGGAAGGCAACAAACCGTTTGACTGGGGCGGGGCAGAGAATCTGGCCTACGCCACGCTGGTGGATGAAGGCATTCCGGTGCGTCTCTCTGGCGAAGATTCCGGACGCGGCACCTTCTTCCACCGCCATGCGGTGATCCACAACCAGCTGAATGGCTCTACCTATACGCCGCTGCACCATATTCATAATGGTCAGGGAGAGTTCAAAGTCTGGGACTCCGTGCTGTCGGAAGAGGCGGTACTGGCGTTTGAATATGGCTACGCCACCGCAGAGCCGCGCGTGCTGACCATCTGGGAAGCGCAGTTTGGTGACTTTGCCAACGGCGCACAGGTGGTTATCGATCAGTTCATCAGCTCGGGCGAGCAGAAGTGGGGCCGCATGTGTGGCCTGGTGATGCTGCTGCCGCACGGCTATGAAGGTCAGGGTCCGGAGCACTCCTCAGCGCGCCTGGAGCGTTATCTGCAGCTCTGCGCTGAGCAGAATATGCAGGTTTGCGTGCCATCTACCCCGGCTCAGGTTTACCACATGCTGCGTCGTCAGGCGCTGCGCGGTATGCGCCGTCCGCTGATTGTGATGTCGCCGAAGTCGCTGCTGCGTCATCCGCTGGCGATCTCCAGCCTGGACGATCTGGCAAACGGCAGCTTCCAGCCGGCGATTGGCGAGATCGATGCGCTCGATCCGCAGCAGGTTAAACGCGTGGTGCTCTGTTCAGGTAAGGTCTACTACGATCTGCTGGAACAGCGTCGCAAAAACGAGCAGAGCGATGTTGCCATTGTGCGCATCGAGCAGCTCTATCCTTTCCCGCACAAAGCGGTACAGGAAGCGTTAAAAGATTACGCCCATGTCCAGGATTTCGTCTGGTGTCAGGAAGAGCCGCTCAATCAGGGCGCATGGTATTGCAGTCAGCATCATTTCCGCGAAGTGGTTCCCTTTGGTGCGTCGCTGCGTTACGCAGGCCGTCCGGCATCTGCTTCACCGGCCGTGGGCTATATGTCCGTACATCAACAACAGCAGCAAGACCTGGTCAACGACGCGCTGAACCTTGGTTAATAAAAAGGAAAGAAAATGAGTAGCGTAGAAATTCTCGTTCCCGATTTACCTGAATCCGTAGCGGACGCAACGGTTGCAACCTGGCACAAAAAACCTGGCGATGCAGTCAGCCGTGATGAAGTGCTGGTCGAAATTGAAACCGATAAAGTGGTGCTGGAAGTTCCTGCTGCTGCTGATGGTATTCTGGAAGCCGTGCTGGAAGAAGAGGGTGCTACCGTCACCTCGCGCCAGCTGCTTGGTCGCCTGAAAGAGGGCAACAGCGGCGGGAAAGAGACCTCAGCGAAAGTTGAGAGCAATGAATCTGCACCGGCACAGCGCCAGTCCGCGTCGCTGGAAGAAGAGAGCAGCGACGCGCTGAGCCCTGCTGTACGCCGTCTGATCGCGGAAAACAATCTCGACGCCAGCCAGATCAAAGGCACCGGCGTGGGTGGCCGACTGACGCGCGAAGATATTGAAAAGCACCTGGCGAAAAAGCCGGAAGCGAAAGCGGCTCCGGCTGCTGAAGCGGCGGCTCCGGCTCCGGTTGCTAACCGTAGCGAGAAGCGCGTGCCGATGACCCGCCTGCGCAAACGCGTGGCTGAGCGTCTGCTGGAAGCGAAAAACAGCACCGCCATGCTGACCACGTTCAACGAAATCAACATGAAGCCCATCATGGATCTGCGCAAGCWGTATGGTGAGGCGTTTGAAAAACGTCACGGTGTACGCCTGGGCTTTATGTCCTTCTACATCAAAGCGGTCGTTGAAGCCCTGAAGCGCTTCCCGGAAGTGAACGCCTCTATCGATGGCGAAGATGTGGTGTACCACAACTACTTCGATGTCAGCATCGCCGTTTCTACGCCGCGCGGTCTGGTGACGCCAGTGCTGAAAGATGTGGATGCGCTGAGCATGGCGGATATCGAGAAGAAAATTAAAGAGCTGGCGGTGAAAGGCCGTGATGGCAAGCTGACAGTTGAAGAGCTGACCGGCGGTAACTTCACCATCACCAACGGCGGCGTGTTTGGTTCGCTGATGTCAACGCCAATCATTAACCCGCCGCAGAGCGCCATTCTGGGCATGCACGCCATTAAAGATCGTCCAATGGCGGTCAATGGTCAGGTGGTGATCCTGCCGATGATGTATCTGGCGCTCTCTTACGATCACCGTCTGATCGATGGCCGTGAATCGGTAGGCTATCTGGTCGCAGTGAAAGAGATGCTGGAAGATCCGGCTCGTCTGCTGCTGGATGTCTGATTTTCGCCGGGCGCGCAGCGATGCGCGCCCACATTTAAATGTTTCAGATCTGAATGGATAGAACATCATGAACTTACACGAATACCAGGCGAAGCAGCTGTTTGCACGGTATGGTATRCCAGCACCGACTGGTTATGCCTGCACCACGCCACGTGAAGCCGAAGAAGCCGCCTCAAAAATTGGCGCAGGCCCGTGGGTAGTGAAATGTCAGGTTCATGCCGGTGGCCGTGGTAAAGCGGGCGGCGTGAAGGTAGTGAAAAGTAAAGAAGAGATCCGTGCATTTGCTGAGCACTGGCTGGGTAAACGTCTGGTGACCTATCAGACAGATGCGCTGGGCCAGCCGGTTAACCAGATTCTGGTTGAAGCGGCAACCGATATCGATCAGGAACTCTATCTGGGTGCGGTCGTCGATCGCGCTACGCGCCGCGTGATCTTCATGGCATCAACCGAAGGCGGTGTGGAAAWTGAAAAGGTGGCGGAAGAGACTCCGCACCTGATCCACAAAATGGCGCTCGACCCGTTAGCGGGACCGCAGCCATACCAGGGCCGCGAACTGGCGTTCAAACTGGGTCTGACCGGTAAGCAGGTCAGCCAGTTCACCAAAATCTTTATGGGTCTGGCTACCATGTTCCTGGAGCGCGATCTGGCGATGGTTGAGATCAACCCGCTGGTGATCACCAAACAGGGCGACCTGATCTGCCTGGATGGCAAGCTGGGCGCAGACGGCAACGCGCTGTTCCGCCAGCCTGAACTGCGCGAAATGCGCGATCCAAGCCAGGAAGATCCACGCGAAGCGCACGCAACGCAGTGGGAGCTGAACTATGTCGCGCTGGAAGGCAACATTGGCTGTATGGTCAACGGTGCGGGTCTGGCGATGGGCACAATGGATATCGTGAAGCATCACGGTGGCCAGCCTGCAAACTTCCTTGATGTCGGCGGCGGCGCAACTAAAGAGCGCGTAACCGAAGCCTTCAAAATCATCCTCTCTGACGACGCGGTAAAAGCGGTATTCGTTAACATCTTCGGCGGTATTGTCCGTTGCGATCTGATCGCTGATGGCATCATCGGCGCAGTGGCAGAAGTGGGTGTCAACGTGCCGGTAGTGGTACGTCTGGAAGGTAACAACGCTGAGCTGGGCGCTAAGAAACTGGCGGACAGCGGTCTGAACATCATTGCAGCAACCAGCCTGACAGACGCGGCACAGCGTGTTGTTGCTGCAGCGGAGGGTAAATAATGTCCATTCTGATCGACAAGAACACCAAAGTCATCTGCCAGGGTTTCACCGGTGGCCAGGGGACTTTTCACTCTGAGCAGGCGCTGGCCTATGGCACGCAGCTGGTTGGCGGCGTAACGCCAGGTAAAGGCGGCACTACCCATCTGGGCCTGCCGGTGTTCAATACCGTGCGTGAAGCGGTAGAAGCGACCGGCGCAACGGCCACGGTTATCTACGTTCCGGCTCCGTTCTGCAAAGACGGTATCCTGGAAGCGATCGACGCGGGCATCAAGCTGATCATCACCATCACTGAAGGTATCCCGACGCTGGATATGCTGACTGTGAAAATGAAGCTGGATGAAGCAGGCGTGCGCATGATTGGCCCTAACTGCCCTGGCGTGATCACCCCAGGCGAATGCAAAATCGGCATTATGCCAGGCCACATTCACCAGCCAGGCCGCGTGGGCATCGTGTCACGTTCCGGCACCCTGACCTATGAAGCGGTTAAGCAGACCACAGATATTGGCTATGGCCAGTCTACCTGTGTCGGTATCGGTGGCGACCCGATCCCGGGCTCTAACTTCATCGATATCCTGCAGATGTTCCAGGACGATCCGCAGACCGAAGCGATTGTGATGATCGGTGAAATCGGCGGCAGCGCGGAAGAAGAAGCGGCAGCCTTTATCAAAGAGCACGTCACCAAGCCGGTTGTCGGCTATATCGCAGGCGTAACGGCGCCGAAAGGCAAACGTATGGGCCATGCTGGCGCCATCATTGCCGGCGGTAAAGGCACGGCTGACGAGAAGTTTGCTGCGCTGGAAGCGGCAGGTGTGAAAACTGTCCGCAGCCTGGCCGATATCGGTGATGCGGTAAAAGCAGTTCTGCCTGCTAACTGATTGCGCTGACTGAATAAGCATAAGCCACCTGCGGGTGGCTTTTTTTATGCCTGCAGCGTAGCGGTTTTTATTTATTATCCTGCGCGGCGGATTTTAAAGTTAATAACTCACAGAAAAGGTAATCGTAATTTTAATTAAACGCGGCAGCTTTTGACATCGCTTTAACAACTCTTTCAGGCTACATATTCGTAAACTTTATATCTTAATCCAGATCAAATAATAGCGTGTTATAGCAAACTTTACTGCTGGC
>PEFU01000003.1:743193-780750 GCA_002939445.1 Pantoea sp. BRM17
GGCTAAAAACAACCCGGCCGGTATAAATTGCGCTGCATCAAATCACAGTTTTGCCACGGATAACAGCCGTCTGAGTCGTATGCCCCCGGATCAATATTGTGGCATCTGACGCTGACGCCTGCATGACAGAAATGTGAGGCGATATTTTCAGGGAATTATCACCACTATTACTCGCTCATTTCGGGCCGCGGATTGCGCTATCTGCGGGTAATAAAACCGGAATTAATAATCAGCCGTTCCTGCACGCTGTTGCGCCGTTTACCGTCCGGCAACACAGCGGCATGCGAAGAGCAAGGAGTTCTCATGTTAGATATTGTCGAGCTGTCGCGCTTACAGTTTGCCCTGACGGCGATGTACCACTTTCTGTTCGTACCATTAACGCTGGGTATGGCGTTTCTGCTGGCGATCATGGAAACCGTCTACGTGCTGTCGGGCAAACAGATTTATAAAGATATGACCAAATTCTGGGGCAAGTTGTTTGGCATCAACTTTGCGCTGGGCGTGGCCACCGGACTTACCATGGAGTTCCAGTTCGGCACTAACTGGTCCTATTACTCCCACTACGTCGGCGATATTTTCGGGGCGCCGCTGGCCATCGAAGGATTAATGGCGTTCTTTCTTGAATCCACCTTTGTCGGGCTGTTTTTCTTTGGCTGGGATCGGCTGGGCAAAGTTCAGCATCTGGCGGTCACCTGGCTGGTGGCGCTGGGATCCAACCTCTCTGCGCTCTGGATCCTGGTGGCCAATGGCTGGATGCAAAATCCCATCGCCGCAGCATTCAACGCTGAAACCATGCGTATGGAAATGCTGAGCTTTTCAGAGCTGGTGCTTAACCCGGTCGCACAGGTGAAATTTGTGCATACCGTGGCAGCGGGCTATACCGCTGGCGCCATGTTTGTTCTGGGGATCAGCGGCTGGTATCTGCTTAAAGGGCGTGATGTGGCGTTTGCCCGCCGCTCCTTTGCCATTGCGGCCAGTTTTGGCATGGCGGCGGTGCTCTCGGTGATTGTACTCGGCGATGAGTCGGGCTACGAGATGGGGGATGTCCAGAAAACCAAACTGGCTGCAATCGAGGCGGAGTGGGAGACCCAGCCGGCACCCGCCGCCTTTACGCTATTTGGTATACCGAATCAGGAGACGCAGGAGAACAAATATGCGATTCAGATTCCGTATCTGCTWGGCCTTATCGCCACGCGCTCAGTGGATAAACCCGTTACCGGCCTGAAAGAACTGCAGGCGCAGCATGAGGTGCGGATCCGTAACGGCATCAAAGCGTATGGCCTGCTCAATGCGCTGCGCAGCGGCAATCAGGACCCGGAAGTCCGCCGCGCGTTTGAAGCCAGCAAGCAGGATCTTGGCTACGGCCTGCTGCTTAAGCGCTACACCCCGACGGTCACCGATGC
Source organism: Pantoea sp. BRM17 (assembly GCA_002939445.1). GTDB lineage: Bacteria > Pseudomonadota > Gammaproteobacteria > Enterobacterales > Enterobacteriaceae > Pantoea. The sequence goes on from PEFU01000003.1 coordinate 744,597, forward strand.
CAGCGAAGCGCAGATACAACAGGCGGTGAAAGACGCCATTCCGCGCGTGGCGCCGCTCTATTTTGCCTTCCGTATCATGGTGCTGTGCGGCGCGCTGTTGCTGGCGATTATTGCCCTCTCATTCTGGAGCGTAGTCCGCGACCGGATCGGTCAGCAGCGCTGGCTGCTGAAAGCCGCACTGTATGGCATTCCGCTGCCGTGGATCGCTATTGAGGCGGGCTGGTTTGTTGCGGAGTACGGGCGTCAGCCGTGGGCAATCGGTGAAGTGTTACCCACCGCCGTAGCGAACTCTTCGCTGACCGTGGGAGACGTGCTGTTTTCGATGACGCTGATTTGCGGACTCTACACGCTGTTTCTGGTGGCAGAGATGTATCTGATGTTCCGGTTTGCCCGCCTGGGGCCGGGCAGCCTGAAAACCGGCCGCTATCACAATGAATCAGTGCAGAACGCTACGCAGCCAGAGCGCGGCTAAAGGAGAGCAACCATGTTTGACTACGAAGTGTTACGTTTTGTCTGGTGGCTGCTGATTGGCATACTGCTGATCGGCTTTGCCGTGGCGGACGGTTTTGATATGGGGGTCGGTATGCTGACGCCCGTGCTCGGACGCAGCGACACCGAGCGCCGTATTATGATCAACACGATTGCACCGCACTGGGACGGCAATCAGGTCTGGCTGATCACGGCTGGCGGTGCGCTGTTTGCCGCCTGGCCCATGGTCTATGCCGCCGCTTTCTCTGGTTTCTATGTCGCCATGATTCTGGTGCTCGCCTCGCTCTTTTTTCGCCCGGTGGGTTTTGATTATCGATCCAAAATTGAAGACAGGCGCTGGCGTGCCGTGTGGGACTGGGGCATCTTTGCCGGCAGTTTTGTTCCGCCGCTGGTGATAGGCGTTGCCTTTGGCAATCTGCTGCAGGGGGTGCCGTTTCATGCAGATAGCTATCTGCGTCTGTTCTATACCGGCAATTTCTTCCAGCTGCTCAATCCATTTGGCCTGCTGGCGGGAGTCATCAGCGTGGCGATGATCCTGACCCAGGGCGCCACCTATCTGCAGATGCGCACCTGCGGTGAGCTGCATTTACGTGCGCGCAGCGCGGCGCAGGCGGGGGCGCTGGTGATGCTCATCGCCTTTGTGCTGGCGGGCTTGTGGGTAAAATATGGCCTTGACGGCTATGTAGTGAAAAGCGTTATCGATCACCACGCAGCCTCTAATCCACTGGGCAAAGAGGTGGTGCGCGAGGCGGGTGCCTGGCTGCGTAATTTTGAGCAGATGCCGCTGCTGTGGGCGTTTCCGCTGCTGGGCGCTGTTCTGCCGCTGCTTACACTACTTTGTTCGCGCGGCGAGCGGGGCGCCTGGGCATTCATCTTCTCTTCCCTGACGCTGGCCTGCGTCATCATGACCGCCGGTATTGCGCTGTTCCCGTTTATCATGCCCTCCAGCACCGTGCCGGGTAGCAGCCTGACCCTCTGGGATGCCACCTCCAGCCTGCTGACGCTGAAGATTATGACCATCGCCGCACTCATCTTTGTGCCGATCATTCTGGCCTACACCAGCTGGTGCTACTACAAAATGTTCGGTCGCATTACCCAAGATGATATTGAACGCAACACGCACTCTCTCTACTGATTAAGGAGCTTTTGCATGTGGTATTTTGCCTGGATCCTCGGCACGCTGCTGGCCTGCGCATTAGGTGTGATCACCGCCCTGGCGCTGGAGCAGAGAGATGCAAACCGTGCACAGGATGACAACGCCTGATCGGTCAGCATGCTGGCCGGTAGCATGGGGTAATAAAGGGGTCCGGACGGGCCCTTTTTTTGTGCCTGTTAACGGCACACTCGCCTGACTGCAGACCAGGACTTTTGTCAGCATCAGGTCAGGAAATGTTGAGTAATTCCTTCTGGTTGTTACCGTCAGATAATTATTTTCTTCTGGCTCTGGCGGACCATTCCCAAGCGGATCGCTCTTGCGTATAGTAGCAACGTTTAAAAATGAGACCGGGATGTAGAGTGAGTACAACGCTGTTTCGCTGGCCGGTGCGGGTCTACTATGAAGATACCGATGCCGGAGGTGTGGTTTACCACGCCAGCTATCTTGCTTTTTATGAACGAGCACGTACCGAAATGCTGCGTCAGCGCCATTTCAATCAACACGTCCTGTTAGAAGAGCAGGTCGCATTTGTGGTACGGCGCATGACGGTGGAGTTCATCGCCGCGGCTCGCCTTGACGACCTTCTGGAGATACAGACCGAAGTGACCTCAATGACCCGCGCAACCATGACCTTCACCCAGCGTATCGTCAATGCTGAAGGCAGGGTGCTCAACGAGGCGGATGTCCTGATCGCCTGCATTAACCCACACCTGATGAAGCCGATTGCGCTTCCCAAGTCTATTGTCGCGGAGTTCAAGCAGTGACTGACATGAATGTTCTTGATTTGTTCCTGAAGGCGAGCCTTCTGGTCAAACTTATCATGTTGATTTTGATCGGCTTTTCTATTGCCTCCTGGGCAATCATTATCCAGCGTACGCGCATTCTGAATGCGGCAGGGCGCGAAGCGGACGCGTTTGAAGATAAGTTCTGGTCCGGTATCGAACTCTCGCGTCTCTATCAGGAGAGCCAGGGACGCCGTGATGAGCTGGGCGGATCTGAACAAATTTTCTACGCCGGCTTCAAAGAGTTTGCCCGCCTGCACCGCGTAAACAGCCATGCGCCGGAAGCGGTGGTTGAGGGGGCAAGCCGTGCTATGCGTATCTCCATGAACCGCGAGCTGGAAGCGCTGGAAACCCACATTCCTTTCCTCGGCACCGTGGGTTCAATCAGTCCCTATATCGGTCTGTTTGGTACCGTATGGGGGATCATGCACGCTTTCATCGCGCTGGGCGCAGTCAAGCAGGCCACGCTGCAGATGGTGGCACCGGGTATCGCAGAAGCGCTGATCGCCACTGCGATCGGCCTGTTTGCCGCGATCCCGGCGGTCATGGCCTATAACCGTCTGAACCAGCGCGTTAACAAGCTGGAGCAGGGTTACGATAACTTTATGGAAGAGTTCACGGCTATCCTGCATCGTCAGGCTTTCTCTAGCGACAATACGAAGTAAGTCGAGGTTTACGATGGCCAGAACCCGTGGTCGCGGACGCCGCGATCTTAAGTCGGAAATCAACATTGTTCCGCTGCTCGATGTACTGCTGGTGCTGCTGCTTATCTTTATGGCAACCGCGCCAATCATTACGCAGAGCGTGGAAGTTGATCTGCCGGACGCCACTGACTCTAAAACGGTTGCCAGCGATGATAATCCACCGGTGATTGTTGAAGTGGCCGGTGTAGGACAATATAGCCTGGTGGTGGATCACGATCGTATGACCCAGCTGCCGCCGGAGCAGGTTGTGAGTGAAGCGCAGCGTCGTATTGAAGCCAATCCTAAAACCGTGTTTCTGATTGGCGGGGCCAAAGATGTGCCTTACGACGAAATCATTAAAGCGCTGAACCTGCTTCATCAGGCTGGCGTCAAATCAGTCGGTCTGATGACGCAGCCGATTTAACGCGACTTGTTTTTGGGAACCGAGAGTGTCGAAGGCAACCGAACAGAACCAGAAGTTGAAACGCGCAATCATCGTTTCGGTGGCGCTGCACATCGTGCTCATTGCGCTGCTGATCTGGAGCTCGTTCAACGAACATATTGAAGCGAGCGGCGGTGGCGGCGGTAGCGATATTGATGCCGTCATGGTCGATCCCGGTGCTGTGGTTGAACAATATAATCGTCAGCAAAATCAGCAGAGCGACAGCCAGCGTGCAGAACAGCAGCGGAAAAAGCAGGCGCAGCAGCAGGCAGAAGAGCTACAGCAAAAACAGGCCGCTGAGCAGCAGCGTCTGAAAGCGCTGGAAAAAGAGCGGCTGCAGGCGCAGCAGGAAGCGAAAGAGCAGGCTAAACAGCAGGCTGAGCAGCAGAAAGCGGCCGAAACGGCTGCAAAGCAGGCTCAGGAGCAGCAAAAAGCGGCTGAAGCCGCTGCCGCACAGGCGAAAGCGGATGCGAAAGCAGAAGCAGACGCGCGCGCTAAAGCAGCAGCAGAAGCGAAAGCAACCGCAGCGGCTGAAGCGAAGCAGGCTGCTGCCGAGGCGAAGAAACAGGCAGAAGAGCAGGCGAAAGCAGCGGCAGCGGATGCTGCAAAAGAGAAAGCGGCAGAGCAGGCGAAAGCGGCAGCTGAGGCGAAAGCCAAAGCGCAGGCGGAAGCGAAAGCGCAGGCAGCGGCCGATGCCAAAGCTAAAGCAGCGGCAGAGGCGAAAGCCAAAGCTGCGCAGGAAGCCAAAGAGAAAGCAGCAGAGGCGGCGAAGGAGAAAGCTGCGGAAGCTGCTAAAGAGAAAGCAGCTGAAGCGGCTAAAGAGAAGGCGGCCGCTGAGGCAAAAGCGAAAGCAGACGCCGCTGCCAAAGCGAAAGCGGATGCAGCCGCTAAAGCAAAAGCAGATGCAGCGGCGAAAGCCAAAGCAGCCGCGGACGCGAAGAAAAAGGCTGCTGCTGAAGCCGCGCAGGGCGAAAGCGATGTTGACGATCTGCTGGGCGGCCTCTCCTCCGGTAAAAACGCGCCGAAGAGTGGCGCTGCAGCCGGCGGCGGTGGTGCAGCAGGGCAGGGCAATCAGAAGAAAGCGGGTGCATCGGGTGCTGAGGTCAACGCCTATCTGGGCCAGATCACCAGCGCCATCCAAAGCCGCTTCTATGATGCCGATCTCTATCGCGGTAAGAGCTGCGATTTACGTATTAAGCTGGCACCCGATGGGCTGCTGATTGATGTGAAATCGGAAGGGGGCGATCCGGCACTTTGCCAGGCTGCCATTGCCGCTGCGAAGCAGGCGCGTATTCCTAAGCCACCTTCGCAGGCGGTGTATGAAGTGTTTAAAAACGCACCAATGCGTTTCAGGCCGCAATAATGCAGTAACGTACGGCAGGTTGAACTAAGGTTAGCTTGCCGTATTCTATAAAATACTCGTGTTTTTTCAGGAACTGTGCGAATTATCGTGAACTCAGGTTCAGGTAAGGGAGATAAGATGAAGCAGGCACTTCGTGTAACCTTAGGTTTTTTTGTACTGCTGTGGGCCGCTGTGCTGCACGCAGAAGTACGCATTGAAATTACGCAGGGCGTTAACACTGCCCGTCCGATTGGTGTAGTACCGTTTAAATGGGCCGGACCTGGCGCGGCGCCAGAAGATGTCGGCGGTATTGTGGCAGCTGACGTGCGCAACAGTGGTAAATTCAATCCGCTGGATCGCTCACGTCTGCCGCAGCAGCCCGGCAGTGCGCAGGAAGTTCAGCCTGCCGCATGGAGCGCGCTGGGTATTGATGCCGTGGTGGTCGGTCAGGTCTCACCTAACGCCGATGGCAGCTATCAGGTCGCCTATCAGCTGGTCGACACCGGTGGTGCACCGGGCAGCGTACTGGCACAAAACTCCTTCAAAGTAACAAAACAGTGGCTGCGCTATGCGGCGCATACCGCCAGTGACGAAGTCTTTGAGAAGCTGACCGGCATTAAAGGCGCATTCCGCACCCGTATCGCTTATGTTGTGCAGACCAACGGCGGCCAGTTCCCGTATGAGCTGCGCGTGTCTGACTACGATGGTTACAACCAGTTTGTGGTACACCGTTCACCGCAGCCGCTGATGTCACCGGCCTGGTCACCTGACGGCAGCAAACTGGCCTACGTTACGTTTGAGAGTGGCAAATCAGCGCTGGTGATCCAGACGCTGGCAAATGGCGCTATTCGTCAGGTTGCCTCCTTCCCGCGTCACAACGGTGCACCATCGTTCTCACCGGATGGTTCTAAGCTGGCTTTCGCCCTCTCTAAAACGGGCAGCCTGAATCTCTATGTAATGGACCTGGGCTCAGGTCAGATCCGTCAGGTAACAGACGGCCGCTATAACAGCACTGAGCCAACCTGGTTCCCGGATAGCCAGACCCTGGCGTATACCTCGGATCAGGCGGGTGCACCGCAGATTTATAAAGTCGGTGTTAACGGCGGCGCGCCACAGCGTATTACCTGGGAAGGCAAACAGAACCAGGATGCGGATGTGTCGACCGACGGTAAAACCATGGTGATGATCAGCAGCGCCGGTGGCGCGCAGCACGTCGCCAAACAGGATCTGGAAACGGGAGCCGTTCAGACGTTAACGGACACGTTCCTGGATGAAACGCCAAGTCTGGCACCAAACGGCACCATGGTTATCTACAGCTCTACTCAGGGGATGGGATCCGTGCTGCAGCTGGTTTCAACTGACGGGCGTTTCAAAGCGCGTCTTCCGGCAACTGATGGACAGGTAAAATCACCTGCCTGGTCGCCGTATCTGTGATGCATCGCTCCCTTGCCTCGTCGGCGGGGGAGTCAATGTATGGCAAACAAAATAATAGGATAAAGAAATGCAACTGAACAAAATGCTGAAGGGTTTAATGCTGGCTCTGCCAGTGATTGCAGTCGCTGCTTGTAGCTCACACAAAAACAACAACAACGATCAGTCCGGTATGGGTGCTGATGGTGCGTACGGTGCGGGCTCTGGCGCTGGCATGAACGGCGGCAACATGTCTTCTGACGAGCAGGCGCGTCTGCAGATGCAGCAGCTGCAGCAGAACAACATCGTTTACTTCGGTCTGGACAAGTATGACGTGCAGTCTGACTATGCTCAGATGCTGGATCAGCACGCAGCTTTCCTGCGCGGCAACCCGTCTTACAAAGTGACTATCGAAGGTCATGCGGATGAGCGTGGCACGCCAGAGTACAACATCGCGCTGGGCGAGCGTCGTGCTAACGCAGTGAAAATGTATCTGCAGGGCAAAGGCGTCTCTGCCGATCAGATGTCTATCGTATCTTACGGTAAAGAGAAACCAGCCGTACTGGGCCATGACGAATCAGCGTATGCTAAAAACCGTCGTGCCGTACTGGTTTACTAAGAGAATCATATGATTAGTAACTTCAGACTATCCCTTGCGGGTCTGTCGTTACTGGTTGGCGTAGCGGCCCCCTGGGCCGCTAATGCCCAGGCGTCAATCAGTAGCGTTGGCTCAGGCTCGGTCGAAGACCGTGTCACCACTCTTGAACGTATCTCCAATGCTCAGGCGCAGCTGCTGCAGCAGTTACAGCAGCAGATGAGCGATAATCAGAGCGACATCGATTCCCTGCGCGGGCAGATCCAGCAGAACAGCTATCAGCTTAACCAGGCGGTTGAGCGTCAGAAGCAGCTTTACCAGCAGCTCGACACGTTAAGCAGCAGCCAGTCCGCTGCACAGAGCGGCGGTAACGCTGATGCTGCCGGTGCCGCAGCGGGAAACGCTGATGCGGGTAGCAGTAATACGGCTGCCGCACCTGCACAAACCGGCGATGCAAATACCGATTACAACGCTGCCGTCGCGCTGATTCTGGAGAAGAAGCAGTACGATCAGGCTATCTCTGCACTGCAGGCATGGGTGAAGAAGTATCCTGACTCTACCTATCAGCCAAATGCCAACTACTGGCTGGGGCAGCTGCATTACAACAAAGGCAAGAAGGACGATGCGGCTTACTATTTTGCCTCGGTGGTGAAGAACTATCCCAAATCACCGAAAGCGGCGGAAGCGCTGTTTAAGGTTGGCGTGATCATGCAGGATAAAAAAGACACGGCAAAAGCCAAAGCGGTTTATCAGCAGGTGATCAAGCAGTTCCCGGATAGTGAGTCAGCAAAGCAGGCGCAAAAGCGGCTGGCCGGATTGTAATTTGTACGAAAAAGACCAGATTTCGCCTGATTTCTGGTCTTGCCGCCTGAAAGGTAAGCAGTTGAGCTATCTGCGGGAAAATAAGGGTTGCGCCCTCCCGCTAAATCAGTAATATATGCCGCCGTTGCCGGGACATATGTAAATGCGTATCGGCGACGCTGAAGATGGGTCGTTAGCTCAGTTGGTAGAGCAGTTGACTTTTAATCAATTGGTCGCAGGTTCGAATCCTGCACGACCCACCATCTCAACCACAGGTTCAGGCGGGTTCTTCAGTTAGCTTCACAACCTTGATGGGTCGTTAGCTCAGTTGGTAGAGCAGTTGACTTTTAATCAATTGGTCGCAGGTTCGAATCCTGCACGACCCACCATCAAGTTTAAAGTTGTAAGCCGCTTCCACAGCGGGTCGTTAGCTCAGTTGGTAGAGCAGTTGACTTTTAATCAATTGGTCGCAGGTTCGAATCCTGCACGACCCACCAGATTCAGAAAAAAGCGCCCAACGGGCGCTTTTTTCGTTTTCCGCAGTACGGTAATGCCCCCCCACAGACGCGCATTAATACACCAGGGTCGCATTAATGCGACCCCTACGGGTATGAGGAGCGGTAATGCGTTTGCGTTGACGGAATATGCCCATCTATCCGCAGGGGCGCCATTTATGGCGCCCTGGCCGCTACMGTGCCGGCTTTTTCCGGGAGGCTTTTTCGGGCATCAGGCTTTTCCAGATATGCTGCACGGCATAGCTGCGCCATGGCCGCCAGACCTGCGATAGCTGCTCTGCCTCTCTGGCCGTTACGCCACCGAGATTATTACGGATAGCGATATCCTCTTTCGGGAAAGCATCAGGCCAGCGTAGTGCCCGCATGGCGATATAGCTGGCGGTCCACGGGCCGACCCCCTTCAGCGCCAGCAGCTGCTGCTGTACAGTATCCGGCGGCAGAGATCCGTTAAAGCGCAGCGCGCCGCTGGCGCAGGCGTGGGCCAGTGCGATAATCGCATTTGAACGGGCGCTGACTATGCCGAGCACCGCAATATCATCGACCGTTGCTGCTGCCAGCGTGGCCGCGTCCGGAGAGAGGCGGGAGAGCGCTGGCCAGGGCGTCTCCAGCGGCTCGCCAAAGCGCTCCGTCAGACGGCTGCTGAGCGTTACAGCCGCTTTTACCGTAACCTGCTGGCCGAGAATCGCGCGCACGCTTAACTCAAACGCATCGAACGCGCCGGGCACGCGCAGGCCCGGGTGGCGCGCCAGGCTCTCTGCCAGCAGCGGATCGCGGCCCAGTAGCTCGCTCACCGCCTGCGGCTGAGCATCCAGATCGAACAGATCGCGCAGCCGGCGCAGCAGGGCAGGCAGCACCGGCGTCAGTGTGGTAGTGAACTCAACCTGCAGCGCATGCTTATCGGGCAGGGCGCTGACGCGCACCCAGCCGCGACAGCCGCCCAGCGCGACGGTGCGGTGATAAGCGCCATCGGCCACCCACTCAGCCTGCTTCATGACGTGCGCTTCAAGAAACTCCAGCATCGCCGCCCAGTCATAGGGTGGACGGTAGCTCAGCTGCAGGGTGGCGCTCTGCTGTGGCAGCGCAGCGCCTTCCGGCTGGCTCCGCTTACGCAGCGCGGAAGGCGTCATGTGATAGCGCGCCTGAAACACATCATTAAAGCGGCGCAGGCTGCGAAAGCCGCTGGCGTAAGCGATCTCCGTTACGGGCAGCGCGGTTTCGGTCAGCAGCTGTTTGGCCAGCAGCATACGCCGCGTCTGACGCAGCTCCAGCGGCGAAACGCCCAGCTCCTGCTGAATAACGCGCCGCAGCTGACGTTCACTCAGAAAGAACTCACCGGCAATATCTGCCAGCGAGGTCTGCTCCTCCAGCATGCCCTCTTCAACGCGACGGATCAGACGATCGGCAATGCGGTGATGGTTATCTACCGGCGCAAATCCCGGCGCCAGCTCCGGGCGGCAGCGCAGGCACGGGCGAAAGCGCGCCTTTTCCGCTGCTTCTGCGTTATGAAAAAAGCGGCAGTTTTTCAGCAGCGGTTTGCGCACCGGACAGACAGGACGACAGTAAATACCGGTTGAGGTTACGCCCACGTAGAGCAGCCCGTCAAAGCGACTGTCGCGCGACGTCAGCGCCTGGTAAGCAATTTCAGGATCAAGCATCGTCTTCTCCGGTAAATAAAGGGCATCATGGCGCAGTCCGGGTGCGGAAACACGCTGCTTTCGGACAGCTAATCAGTTTATGTGCCTGTCCGAAAACAGCCAGTTTGCGGCGCGATTAATGCAATAATAGTCGGGAGTCATCCACTGTGGAGATCTGTTATGTACCATACTAAAACCATCGTGACGCCGGTCGGCGAGCTGACGCTGATTGCCAGCGATAAAGGCCTGGCAGCCGTGCTGTGGGAAAATGAAGGATCGCAGCGCGTGCCGCTGACGCCGCTGTCACGTAACGAGTCGCACCCGGTGCTGTGCGAGGCGGAGCGTCAGCTGCAGGAGTATTTTGCCGGCACCCGGCAGCGTTTTACCCTGAGCTACGACCCGTCCGGCACGCCGTTCCAGCAAAAGGTATGGGCCGCCCTGCTGACCATCCCATTTGGAGAGACGCGCAGCTACCGGCAGATAGCCGAGCAGATTGGGCATCCCAAAGCCGTACGCGCGGTGGGGGCTRCCAACGGCAAAAACCCGCTCTCTATTATGGCTCCATGCCACCGCGTCATTGGCAGCAACGGCAAACTGACCGGCTTTGCCGGTGGCCTGCCGGTTAAGGCGTTTTTGCTGGAGCTGGAGCGGGCAGGTAAAGAACCGGGTGCGCCGGTTGTTTAGTATAAAAAACTAAATAGCGATTTATTATGCTTTATAGTATTTTCGTGGCTTCTGTTGTTAATTACATAAAACACTGATGCGGTAGTGCGCCACCGGATCGGCGGCAGGCGAACCGCTCTTTTACGCACCCTGCATTTCAGGCACAGGAGCCAGTAATGGACATTTTCAGCACGCAAAATATCCTGGTACATATCCCTCTGGGCGCCGGCGGATACGACCTCTCATGGATTGAAGCGTTCGGCACGCTGGCCGGGCTGCTCTGTATCTGGCTGGCAAGCCAGGAAAAAATCAGTAACTACCTGTTTGGCCTGATCAACGTCACGCTGTTTGCGGTGATTTTCTTTCAGATCCWGCTCTACGCCAGCCTGCTGCTGCAGCTTTTTTTCTTTGTCGCCAATCTCTATGGCTGGTACGCATGGAGCCGGCAAACCAGTGACCATGAGCGCGCGTTAAAAATTCGCTGGCTGTCGCCGCCGAAAGCGCTGGCATGGGGCGCCGCCTGCGTTATTGCGATTGCGCTGATGACGCGCTATATCGACATGGTGTTTGGCTTCCTTACCCGCAGCGCAGTGCAGATCATGCAGGGAATCGGCCTGCAGGTCAGCATGCCGCAGCTGCAGCCTGACGCGTTTCCCTTCTGGGATTCCTGCATGATGGTGCTCTCTGTCGTGGCAATGATTCTGATGACGCGTAAATATGTCGAAAACTGGCTGCTGTGGGTGGTCATCAACGTCATTAGCGTGATGATTTTTGCCCGGCAGGGGGTATATGCGATGTCGCTGGAGTACGCCATTCTCACGCTGATTGCGCTGAACGGCTCGCGTCTGTGGATACAGAGCGCACGCGAGCAGGGCTCACGTGCGCTGGCGGGTTAGTGATGATGATGCGCGTGTCCGTCCAGCACCGCATGATGATCGTCATCAGCGGCGTGTTCTGAACCGAGCGCGCAGTCGGGCAGGCTGCACGCCTGATACTCCATCTGCACCGTGGCATGTTCAATCTGATAGTGCTGATGCAGATAGTGATGAATTTTTCGCAGCAGGCCGTCGTGATCGTACGGCGGCACCACCTGAACATGCAGCGTAAGCACTGGCTTCTCTCCCACCTGCCACAGGTGAATATGGTGAACGTTACGCACCTCATCGATGTTCAGCTTCAGCTCGCGCGCCAGCTTATCAATATTGATATTCACCGGTGCACCCTCCAGCAGCTCATGCAGGCTTTCACGCAGCAGCGCCCAGGCGCTGCGCACCACCAGCACGGAAACCAGCAGTGAAAGAATCGGATCGATGGGCGTCCAGCCGGTAAGCATAACGATAACCGCGGCGGCAATGGCGCCCACCGAACCAAGCAGATCGCCCATGACGTGCAGCGCGGCGGCGCGCACGTTGAGATTTTTCTCGCCGCTGCCGCGATGCAGCAGCCAGAATGAAAGCAGGTTAGCAAACAGCCCGGCGATAGCGATACCGAGCATCAGGCCGCCCTCAATCGGCTGCGGATGAGTAAAACGCCGGATCGCCTCCCAGACAATCAGCACGGTGATCACCAGCAGCGCAATCGCGTTTACAAACGCCGCCAGGGTGGTCAGACGCAGCAGGCCAAAGGTATGCCGCGCATTGGGTTTACGGCGCGCAAACTGCACCGCCAGCAGCGCCATCAGCAGGGCGGCGGCGTCGGTCAGCATATGTCCGGCGTCGGCCAGCAGCGCCAGTGAACCTGAAAGAAGGCCGCCGATCACTTCGGCCAGCATAAACAGTGCCGTGACGCTAAACGCCGCCGCCAGGCGGGTGCGATTAGCATTGTGGTCACCGTGAGAGTGAGAGTGTGCCATAGCGTTCCAGTTGGTTGAGTAGCCTGTTGGTTAATAATATCAGTAAATTGAGCGTGTCAGGATGGAGCTGCTGCTGTTTCGCGGCGTCAATCAGCTGCTGACACGCTCCGGCGGCATCTTCAATGCCCAGCATCAGCCAGCTGCCTTTCAGGCGGTGAGCCGCTTTTTCAATCGCCGCCCAGTCGCGCTGCCCGCTGGCCTGCAGCAGCGCATCGCGATCCTGCGTAACGGCGCGCTGCAGCGTTTCACTGATGCGCGGCAGCCAGCTGGCGTCGTGCTGAGCCAGCTGCTGCAGCGTTGCCGGCAGCTGCGCCAGCGGATCGGACTGCGCCTGCGCCAGCAGCGCGGCCAGCGCCTGCAGCGTAACGGGCTTCACCAGCTGCGCCTCATGCGCCTGCAGAGGCAGGCGCAAGCGCTGCACGTCGGCGGAACAGATCACGCGCAGGGCAGGGTGTGGTCGTTGCCGCTGGCGGCGGCGCAGAATGCGCAGCAGCGTCAGGCCATCGGGATGCGGCATCATCTGATCGATAAACAGCACATCAAACGGCTGCCTGGCATCGGCGAGCAGCAGGGCGCGTCCCGCATCAAAGGTCTCAGCCTGAATGCCAAAAGCAGCCAGCTGCTGCTGCAGCACCAGCAGATTAGCGGGATGATCGTCAACAATCGCCACCCGCAGCTGCGGATAGCGCGGCCAGACCGGATCGTCGCCGGCATCCGCAATGTCACAGGGCGTCAGCGGCAGCGTTACGCTGACGCGTGTGCCCTGGCCCGGCGCAGAGCTCAGCTGCAGCGTACCGCCCATTCGCTGTACGATTTCCCGGCAGATAAAGAGCCCCAGACCGCTGCCCTGTACCGCATGACGCCGGCCAGACGGCGCCTGATACCATGGCTCAAACAGGTGTGCCTGTTCGCTGAGCGGAATGCCGCTGCCGCTGTCCGTCACAACAAGCGTAATCTGCTCCTCTGCCGCCAGCGTAAGGCTTATTTCGCCTTCACGGGTGAACTTCAGTGCATTAGCCACCAGGTTATTAATGACCTGCTGCAGGCGATCGCTATCCAGCAGCACGCTGGCGGGCAGCGGCGTCAGGGCCGTTACGCGCAGCTGCGGACCGCCGGGGCGCATCAGCGGATGGTAAAGCTGCCGCTGCTGCTGCAGCCAGCGGGAGAGATTCAGCGGGTGCGGATTCAGGCGGAAACTCTGATTCTCAATCCGCGCATGATCCTGCAAATCGTTCAGCAGCGCCATTAGCGAGCGGGCGCTGCTGTGCATCAGCGCGACCCGTGAGGGCACATGCTGCTGCTGTTCCAGCTCCAGCAGGCCAAGAATCGCCTGCATCGGCGTGCGCAGTTCATGACTGACGGTCGCGAGAAACTGGCTTTTAGCCGCACTGGCGCGCTCCGCTTCTGCGCGCTGCCGCCGTTCACGCCGCTGCTGCAGCACGTGACGCAGCTGCAGCAGCAGCAGCCCTGCAATAATCAGCGCCGCTGCAAACAGCAGCAGTTTTGGTATGCTGCGCATCATCATCGTGCTGCCGGGCTGCGGCGGCTGCGCCCAGCTTGCCCGCATCTGGTTCAGCGTTTCTGGCGGTATCTGCTGCAGCGCGCGATCGAGCAGGGCGCGCAGCTGCGGCTGCTGCGGGGTTACCCGGGGCGCCATCGGCCAGGCGATATCGCTGGCGGCAAACGCCAGACGCAGCGCGGTGTCATCGCGGCTGGCCAGCCGCCAGCGTGCTGAGATCACATTATCCACCAGCGCATCAATCTGTCCGCTGCCGAGCGCCTGCCAGAGCCGGGTGCGGTCGTCAAACCACTGTGGCGTAATACCCGGCGGCAGCAGCTGACGGGCCAGATCGCCGCGCAGTACGCCAAGACGTTTGCCCTGCAGCGAGGACCAGTCGGCAGGCGCAAGCGGCATCCGGCTGTAAACGCCCCAGATAGCACGCCATACCGGAAGCGTGGTGGAGGCCGCATCGGGCGTATCCAGAGGCTCCAGCAGCGTAAGCATCACCGCCTGCTGTGCCAGCAGCGCCTGCGCCTGCTGCGGGTTAGCGACCCAGCGCGGCGTGAAGCGGATGCCGGTGCTCTGGCCCAGCGCATTAAGCAGGTCAATACCAAAGCCGCGCGCGTTACCGCTGGCGTCCCGGTAGCTCCAGGGGGCATTATCTGGCGCGGCGGCGTAGGTGACAACGGGATGCGCCGCCAGCCACTGCTGCTCTGCCGGGCTGAGCATCAGCGTCTGCGTATCCTGATAGCGCGGCAGCGGCGGGCTCCAGCGCTGAGCAACCTGCCGGCTGAACTCCGCCGGCAGCAGGCGAAGCTGCGCATCGATCCATGTTGTCAGCGCCGGATCGCGGGCGATCGTGCGTAGCGTCAGTACCGCATCCGGATCGGCGGTGATCTGGTAGATCTCTCCCTGCTGCAGCTGGCTGAGCAGAAAGCCGGCGCTGGCTTCATCGGCGACCAGATAATCACTCTGCTGATTGAGCAGGGCGTAGAGCGCCTGTAAGTTGCCGGCCAGCGGATGCCAGCGGTGGCGCGCTGCCAGCTCCGGCGGCAGCTGCGTCAGCGTGCTGCCGGCAATCGTCAGCTGAGCGTTATCGCTGTTAAACATTACCGCGCGCTGATTTGCACGGTTGCGGTAAATACGGAGCGGCGTGCTGAACCAGCTGGCGCTGAGCGAGGCGCCGGCAGGCAGCGGTGCGCTTTCAGTCGTCAAAACCAGGTCCACCTCACCGCGCTTCAGCGCCTGCAGCTGCGCGCTCCGGTCAGGGTAGCCCTGCAGCTGAAACCGTACGCCGCTCTGCTGGCTGAGGGCGCTGAGATAGTCAGCATCAATGCCCCACAGGCGATCGCCGATGCGCATCGACCAGGGCGCGCTATTTTGCACCGGCACCGCCACGCGCAGCTGCGTGGCGGGCGGTGGCGCAGCGTGAGGCACCGGCATAACCGCAGGCAGCATGACGCTGCTGGCGGGCAGCAGTTCAGCGCGTGCGCCGGCTACCAGCAGCAAGCAGAGCAGCCAGAGCCGCTTCACTGCTGCGCTTTCCACAGTTCAGCCAGCTCAACCACCGAGGTCACGCCGGTCTTGGCCATGATATTTTTTTTATGCGTGCTGACGGTTTTATTGCTGATATGCAGCTGCTCACCAATCTGCAGGTTAGAGAGGCCGCGCACCAGTAGCGCTACAATCTGCTGCTCTTTCTCCGTCAACGGCAGGTCCAGGCGCTCCGGCAGCGGCGGAAAGGCCTGCTGTCCCCCCAGCACTGCAAGGATGGCGCTGAGCAGCTGAGCCATGCTCTGGCTTTTCACCACATAGCCTGCCGCCCCCAGCGAAGCGGCGCTCAGTAAGGTGTGGCGGCTCTGCTGTGCAGAGTAGATCAGCACCGGGCGCTGTGCATCGCGGGCGCGCAGGCGGCGCAGCAGCTCCAGACCATCACAATCCGGCAGGCCGATATCAAGAATAATGACGTCAATATTATGCTGCTGCAGGCAGGCGCGTGCCTGAGATTCATCAGCGGCGGCATAGAGCTGCAGAGGAATAGGGGCGTGCTGGCAGGCAGCCTGAAGTGCGACTTCAACCAGCGGGTGATCGTCAATAAGCAGTAGGGTAGCCATGTCACCGTTCCTGTGAATTTCATGGCGGTTAGCATAGCGGAAAAGCGGGGCCGGCAAAAATAAAGGGCGAGCCTGCGCTCGCCCTGATTACCGCAGAGACATCTCTTACTGAGTTGTGCCGTCGGTTTTGGTATTCACGTTGTCGCTACCCGATTTGGTTTCGACTTTTTTGTTCATGTCCGGGCAGCGGCCATCTTTACACATGGTGTTTTTGTGCACCTCTTTGGCAGACATATCGCCTGACTCAGTGCCTGACATTGCTGCGCCGTTGGTATTGGTGTTGCCGGTGTTGATATCGCTATTATCAACATTGTGCGGAGGCAGATTCTGTTTTGCGCCGCCCGCTGCCGCACCCGCTTCAGCTGATGCGTTGGCCTGTCCATTGTTGTTTGCAGCCATCGCTGCACCGCTACCCAGAGTCATTGCTGCCGTCAGAAAAACAATTGCAAACTTATTCATCATTWTGCTCCTGTAATAAATGGATAGTTGCCGTTTGACACCCACGGGTGCTGTGTGACGAAAAAAGCGGGCCGTAACGAAATTAAATTTCGTCAGGAGTGTTCGGCGTAAAAATATATAGTGTAAGCGACTCGTTCCTCAGTGCTTACGTTTAAAAGCTTAGTCTATGGCTCTATAAATGCAAATGAGACAAAAGCATTTTCATAACGCTCTTAATTTACTCATGCCGGCTGAAGGGATAGATTGAAGGGGTTACGTCCGGCGCACGCAGGGCGAAAATCTGAATGGAATAAGTATGGATTACCAGAACGACGATTTGCGCATTAAAGAGATCAAAGAGTTACTTCCCCCGGTAGCGCTGCTGGAGAAATATCCGGCAACGGAGCGCGCGGCGGCGACCGTATCGCAGGCGCGTCAGGCCATTCACCGCATTTTGCATGGCGAGGACGATCGCCTGCTGGTGGTGATCGGTCCCTGCTCAATCCACGACACGGCAGCGGCGAAAGAGTACGCTGCACGCCTGCTGACGCTGCGCGATGAGCTGAGCGGCGAGCTGGAAGTGGTGATGCGCGTCTATTTTGAAAAGCCGCGCACCACGGTGGGCTGGAAAGGGCTGATTAACGATCCCCACATGGATGGCAGCTTTCAGATTAATGAAGGACTGCGTCTGGCACGTAAGCTGCTGGTGGATATCAATGACACCGGTCTGCCAGCTGCCGGCGAGTTTCTGGATATGATCACGCCGCAATATATGGCCGATCTGATGAGCTGGGGCGCCATCGGTGCACGCACCACCGAATCGCAGGTGCATCGCGAACTCTCTTCCGGTCTCTCCTGTCCGGTAGGGTTCAAAAATGGCACCGACGGCACGATCAAAGTCGCTATTGACGCCATTGGCGCGGCCAGCGCGCCGCACTGCTTCCTGTCAGTAACCAAATATGGGCACTCGGCTATCGTTGAGACGCGYGGCAATGAAGATTGCCACATCATCCTGCGCGGCGGCAGAGAGCCAAACTACAGCGCTGAGCACGTTGCGGCAGTGAAGAGCGGGCTGGAAAAAGCGGGCCTGCGTCCGCAGGTGATGATCGATTTCAGCCATGCCAACAGCAGCAAGCAGTTCCAGCGGCAGATGGTTGTGGCGGAAGATGTGGCACAGCAGATTGCCGGCGGCGAGCAGGCGATTACCGGCGTGATGATTGAGAGCCAWCTGGTGGAAGGCAATCAGAGCCTGGAGAGCGGGAAGCCGCTGGTATACGGCCAGAGCGTAACCGATGCCTGCATTGGCTGGGAAGATACGGAAACAGCGCTGCGTCAGCTGGCGCAGGCGATCCGTACCCGTCGCGGCTGAGCGTGACGCATAAAAAAGGCCAGACAAACGTCTGGCCTTCAGGTTTACTGCGGAGGTTTACTTCGCTTTACCCTGGTTYGCCACGGCCGCGGCTTTCGCTGCGATCTCATCGGCATCACCCAGATAGTAGTGTTTGATTGGCTTGAAGTTTTCATCGAACTCATACACCAGCGGCACGCCGGTCGGGATGTTCAGTTCGAGGATCTCATCTTCGCTCATGTTATCGAGATATTTTACCAGCGCGCGCAGCGAGTTACCGTGTGYGGCAATGATAACTTTCTCACCGCTTTTAATGCGCGGCAGAATGGTTTCGTTCCAGTAAGGGATAACGCGGTCGATGGTCAGCGCCAGGCTCTCGGTGGTAGGCAGCTGCGCCTCGGTCAGTGATTTGTAACGCGCATCGTGGCCGGGGAAACGCTCATCGCTGCGATCCAGCTCTGGCGGAGTAATGGCAAAACCACGACGCCACTGCTTAACCTGGTCATCACCATATTTAGCCGCGGTTTCTGCTTTATCCAGCCCCTGCAGCGCACCGTAGTGACGCTCATTCAGACGCCAGGTTTTCTCTACCGGCAGCCAGGCCTGATCCAGTTCATCCAGCACGTTCCACAGGGTGTGGATGGCACGTTTCAGCACGGAGGTATAGGCGAAATCGAACACGAAGCCCTCTTTCTTCAGCAGCTGACCCGCCGCTTTCGCTTCGGTACGACCTTTGTCAGAGAGATCCACATCATACCATCCGGTGAAGCGGTTTTCCTGATTCCACTGGCTTTCGCCGTGACGGACCAGAACCAGCTTAGTTACGGCCATAGCTTTACTCCTTAATGCTTAAGTAGATTAGTAATGAACCCGGCTGCGGCCGCCTGAAGCGGCGGCACACTGATAGCGCCATWCCATAACGGAAAACGGCGCACGGCGTAAGTCTGTCGCATACGCAGTGCGCGTTTTTCAGCCGTCGTCTCAGTGTGCCGTAAAGCGATACCGCGTCTCTGAGCGCCAGATGTCACCGGGTTGCAGCCAGCAATCGGGCTGCGGCCACTCGCTATGGTTAGGCGAATCGGGTAAAAATTCACTCTCCAGCGCAATGCCCTGGAAAGCAGTATAGCTCTCCTGCTCGCGGGCGCGCGTTCCCGCCAGGTAGTTGCCGGTATAGAACTGCAGCGCAGGTGCCGTGGTAAACACGCTGAGCTGCAGCGCGCCGTCAGCGGACCAGAGTCCGGCGGCACACTGCGTGATGTCACCTGCCGCGTTCAGTAAAAACGCGTGATCGTAGCCTTTGACCGCCTGCTGATCGGCATCAGCCAGAAACTCGTCCGCCACGCGCTTAGGCTGGCGGAAGTCGAAGCTGGTCGCCGCAACGGCTTTCAGCGGCGCAGCGGGGATGCCCGCGCTGTCTACCGGCAGGTAACGATCTGCCTGCAGTTGTAACCGATGCTGGCGGGCGTCGCCATGATGCGCATCAAGGTTAAAGTAGGCGTGGTTAGTCAGGTTAACCGGGCAGGCGCGATCGGTCTCCGCCTGATAGCGGATCGCCAGCGTATTATCCTCCGTCAGTTCATAGGTCACGGAGGCGATAAGATTACCCGGATAGCCCTGATCGCCATCCGGCGAGTCGAGCCGATAGTGCACGCTGCTGTCGCTCTGGCTGACAATCTGCCAGCGGCGTTTGTCAAACCCTTCCGGCCCGCCGTGCAGCTGATGCGGCCCCTGATTGGCAGCCAGCTTCAGATTAAGCGTCTTTAGCTCAGCCTGCGCGATGCGATTGGCGTAGCGGCCAATCGTGGCGCCGAGATAGGCGTCCTGATGCAGATAATCTGACGGCGTAGCGCAGCCCAGCAGCGCTTCACGCACGCTGCCATCCCGCATCGGCACGCGCGCCGAAAGCCAGGTGGCACCCCAGTCCATAAAGGTGGCCACCATGCCGTGACGGTTGCGCAGAACCGTGATGCGCCACGGCTGTCCGTCTGGCGCATGGGAGTTGACGTCGCTTACCATTGACCCGCTCCCTCTGAGGCCTTGCAGACGTAGAAGGTTTCTTTGATACCGGTCTGCGCTTCATATTTTTCCGCCACGGCCGCTCTGACCTGATCTACCCGCTCTGCCGGCATCAGCGCCACGATGCAGCCGCCAAAGCCGCCGCCGGTCATGCGCACGCCGCCGTGCGGACCCACTTCCTGTTTAACAATCGCCACCAGCTGATCGATTGCCGGCACGGTGATCTCAAAATCGTCGCGCATAGAGGCGTGTGAAGCCGCCATCAGCTCGCCCATGCGTTCAAGATCGCTCTGACTCAGCGCGTCGGCCGCTTCCAGCGTCCGGGCGTTTTCGGTAATAACATGACGCACGCGCTTCGCCACCAGCTTATCCAGCTCATGCTCGCGTGCTTCAAACTCCTCCAGCGTGACGTCGCGCAGCGCCGGTTTGTTAAAGAAGCGCGCGCCGGTCTCACACTGCTCGCGGCGGGTATTATATTCACTGCCTACCAGCGAGCGGCGGAAATTGCTGTTGATAATAACCACGGCGACGTTGTCCGGCATCGGCACCGCACGGGTCGCCAGGGTGCGGCAGTCGAGCAGCATGGCATGATCCTGTTTGCCGAGTGCTGAAATCAGCTGATCCATAATGCCGCAGTTACAGCCAACAAACTGGTTCTCCGCCTCCTGGCCGTTGACCGCAATCGCCGCGCCATCGAGATCCAGCTGCCAGAGTTCACGGAATACCGTGCCGACGGCCACTTCCAGTGACGCAGAGGAGCTGAGGCCGGCGCCCTGCGGCACGTTGCCGCTGATCACCATATCCACGCCGCCGATGCCGGCGTCACGCTGCTGCAGGTGTTTCACCACGCCGCGCACATAGTTGGCCCACATCGGCTCTTTTACCGGTTCGATCGGCGCATCCAGCGAGAAGCTATCCTGCTGGTTGTCATAATCCATGGCGATCACCCGGACCTGGCGATCGTCGCGGCGTGCGCAGGCGATTATCGTCTGATAATCGATAGCGCACGGCAGCACAAAGCCGTCGTTGTAATCGGTGTGTTCACCAATCAGATTGACGCGGCCCGGCGCCTGAATGGTATGGGTGGCAGCATAACCAAAGGTGTCAGCGAACAGCTGCCGGGTAGTCGATTTCAAAGACATTTATTGCGCCTCACGAAAATGGATATCGCTGACAGAGCGCAGACGTTCTGCTGCCTGCTCCGCCGTTAAATCACGTTGGGTTTCAGCCAGCATCTCATAGCCGACCATAAATTTACGCACCGTTGCCGAGCGCAGCAGCGGTGGATAGAAGTGCGCATGCAGCTGCCAGTGATCGCCGGCCTCTTCGGTAAACGGCGCGCCGTGCCAGCCCATCGAATAGGGGAATGAGCACTGGAACAGATTGTCATAGCGGCTGGTCAGCAGCTTAAGCGCGCGCGCCAGGTCGCTGCTCTGCTCTGCGCTGAGTTCGGTCAGGCGTTTTACGTGCGTTTTTGGCAGCAGCAGGGTTTCAAACGGCCAGGCGGCCCACCACGGTACTACGGCGATCCAGTGTGCCGTCTCCACGACGGTACGGCTGCCGTCCTGCTGCTCGCGTGCCGCGTAATCCAGCAGCAGCGGCGTGCCTTTTTCGGCATAGTAACGGCGCTGGTTATCATCCTCTTTCTGCGCTTCATTAGGCAGAAAGCTGTTAGCCCAGATCTGACCGTGCGGATGCGGATTGGAGCAGCCCATGGCCGCGCCTTTGTTCTCAAACACCTGCACCCACGGATAGTGCTGCCCCAGCTCAGCGCTCTGCTGCTGCCAGGTCGCAACAATGGCTTCGAGGTTGCTCAGCGACAGCTCCGGCAGCGTTTTGCTGTGATCGGGCGAAAAGCAGATCACCCGGCTGGTGCCGCGGGCGCTTTCACAGCGCATCAGCAGGTCGTCGCTCTGCGGCGCATCCGGGGTCTCCTCCATCAGCGCAGCAAAGTCGTTAGTGAAGACATAGGTGTTGGTGTAATCAGGGTTTTTATCACCGGTGATACGGGTATTGCCCGCGCACAGAAAGCAGTCGGGATCGTGCGCCGGCAGCGTCTCACGCGCTGGCGTCTCCTGCGCGCCCTGCCACGGGCGTTTCGCCCGGTGCGGTGACACCAGGACCCACTGATCGGTTAACGGGTTATAGCGGCGATGCGGATGATCCACCGGATTAAATTTTTGCATAACTTGTCCTGGTAACGGCAAACAGTAAACGTTTTCTGCGCTCAAACTAGCATATGCCCGCAGGCAAAAGCGTGATCAAGTCTGGATAAATGGTATCGTTTACACAAGTCGCTTATTCTTAATTTTGCGGTCTGTGAAACAGATGGATTCAAATTTAGCACAGATTAGTGGTAGCGATTACATTGGCAGGTGAGGCACCGGTCGCCTGCCTGACGGAGCAGGCGATCGGCAAGGCAGAGTAAGCGGGGCAGAACGCGGTCAGGGCTGCGGCGTGCGCAACGCCTCCTGCTGATAACAGTAACCCTGTGGGGTTTTGACAAAGCTGAGGCGATGGGTAATACAGCGCGGCGCATCTTCAGCGTGGTGCGAGACGAACAGCAGCTGGGTGCGGCCTTCACCAATCAGCACATCCGTAAAGCGGCAGGCGTCATCGCCACCAGCTGACGGCTCAGCGCGACTGCTGCCGGATGGGTAATACCGCCGAACATCACGTGTGACATCTGCGCCATCTGCTGCTGCAGTGCCTGGTTGAGACGCGGATGATTGTAGCCGTGGATCGCCGCCCACCATGACGACATACCGTCAACCAGCTCGCGTCCATCTGCCAGCTGCAGCTGGACACGCCACAGGCTGTGCATTGAGTTTTCCGGATCGCATACCGCCATCGCCGCAAACGTATCGCCGTGATAGCCGCGCTTCAGCGTCAGGAATGTCTGGCGCCTCTCGCCGCGACCCAGCCAGTACTGCAGCGCCATTTTCATCGCGACTTCCACCGCAATGGATCCGGAGTCAGCCAGAAACACGCACTCCAGCGCTGCCCGCACCTGCTGCAGATAGCGCGGATGGTAAAAGCGCATCCCGCCCGCACCCTGCACAATCGGTTCCAGGATCACCGCGGCAATGTCGCGATGGTGCTGCTCCGCCAGCCGGGCGAAGTCGCTGAAATCGGCATCATCCCATGTATCAGTGAAACCGCACTGCGGCGCAGCGGCAAACAGATGCTCCGGCAGATAGCTGCGGCTGATGGTGTCAGCCACCTCGCGCGTGGTCAGCGTGGCGGCGAGCGTCATCATCCCGCCGGTCAGCGCTTTGCCGAGGCATAAAATATCGGGTGTCACGCCCGCGTGTTCACAGGCAAACAGCTTGCCGCTGCGGCCGAAGCCGGTGGCGATCTCATCGGCGATCAGCAGCAGCCCGTAGCGATCGCACAGCGTGGCACCCAGCACGCGCGCCTGCGCCACGGCGGGATGCAGCTGCAGCGGCAGCAGCTCCCGCTGCAGCTGCTGCTCAATGGCCGCGACCTGCGTCTGCCACTCTCCTTCCGCCACCATGGCCAGACTTTCAGCCGCGACCGCGCAGGCAAGCGGGTTGCCCATAAAGGTCGGGCCATGCATAAAGCAGCCAGCGGCGTGTCAGGGCTGAAAATGGCCAGCGTGATCCAGCGCGTCCCGAATGGCGCGGGTGAGCTGGCTCAGCGCCTGCGCAGAAATCAGATAAGGTGGCATCAGATAGATGAGCCGGCCAAACGGGCGGATCCAGACGCCGCGCTCAACAAAGAACTGCTGCAGCGCGGCCATATTCACCGGCTGATGCGTTTCGATAACGCCAGCTTAGTGCCTTCCGGCACCTCATCCCAGGCGAGATGGGGCGACAGGTTATCGCCCTGATAACCCATGCCGTTAAACACGTGGCGCTCTGGCATCTTATCGCCGTCGTTAAAATCCTGACTAAACAGGCGCATAACTCCTCCTTTTTTACTAATCGCGGAAGGTCATCATGGTGCAAAAGCGCAGCAGATACCAGCGGACTGCGGCGGTGCGGCGCCGCCGTAGCCGGTCTGGCCGAAGTCGGTACGGGTCTGGATAGCGCTTTCAGGCAGCTCCGCCACGCCGGAACCGGCGCCCTGCGGCAACACGGTGATGTCAGCCGGAATATTGGCTACCACCCAGTGCCACCAGCCGGAACCGGTGGGCGCATCGGGATCGTAGCAGGTGACAACAAAGCGCCCTCAGAGGCGACCTTTATCAGGGTGCGCAGCGAAGCGCGCCCGGTGCGATCAGGCGTATTTTACCGTAACCGATGCGCTGGCAAGCGCATGGAAATGCACGTTAAAGCCGACCATTGCGCCGCTGGCGCCTTCATCCACATCCAGCGTCTCCACGTCCAGCGCGTGCACGCTGAAAATGTAGCGGTGTGATTCACCACGGAAACGCAGCCGCGCGGTTTTAATATCGATAGCCGTGGCGCTTACCTGGTGGCTGCGGGACAGAAATCGCATCATATTGAAGTGTACCGGATTGCGGAGCGTGGCCTGCTGCAGCCGCTGGCGCGTTATGCGGTCGGGCAGGGGCCGATGTGGGTAGCGATCCTCGCGCTGGCGTAATGATGTCACGCAAGGTCTTCACTGCAGGGCGAGATGAGGTGCGTACAAAGTCTGGATATGATGCCGGCTGATTTCAGTGGCACACGCTGGGCGGCAGATATTCATATCACACCGGATGGCCGGTCGCTCTACGCCTGCGATCGCACCAGCAGCACGATTACCGTGTTCAGCGTCAGTGAAGCGGGCGATGCGCTGACCATTGAGGGCCATCAGCCCAACGAGACGCTGCTGGTGCCGGCGCTGAAGCAGGATCGCATCTGCCGTT
Organism: Pantoea sp. BRM17; assembly: GCA_002939445.1. Lineage (GTDB taxonomy): Bacteria > Pseudomonadota > Gammaproteobacteria > Enterobacterales > Enterobacteriaceae > Pantoea. Next base: position 769,212 of record PEFU01000003.1, read on the forward strand.
TTCAGCTGCATCAGGATGGCACGCTGACGCCGCACGCGCAGGCAGACGTCAATACTGCCGCAGGCGCAGGCCCGCGCCATATGGCGTTTCATCCCGGCGGCGCTTATGGCTATGTGGTCAATGAACTCAACAGCACGGTGGATGTCTGAACGCTGGCGGGTGAAGCGCCGCTGCCAGGCAGCCCGACGCATATCTCCACCGATCGCGAAGGCCGGTTTCTCTTTTGCGGCTCCTATAACGACGCCTGCGTCAGCATCAGTCCGCTGGATGAGAACGGCCTGCCGCAGGCCCCGTCGCAGGTGATCAACGGCCTTGAGGGATGCCACTCCGCCAACATCGACCTGGACTATACCGCCAGTCCCGAGAGCCAGCAGATCCACGCCTGGCAGCTTCAGGAAGATGGCGCGCTGACGCTACTGCAGGTTACCGATGTGGCCGGTCAGGTGCAGCCAATGGTGGTGAGCCCGAAAAAAGATTTTCTTTATGTGGGCGTACGTCCCGATTTTCGCGTGCTCGCCTACCGCATCGCCGCAGACGGAACGCTCCCATCCAGATCGAGGGCGATTACGCGATAGCTCATTACGGGTTCCGTCTTTGAATAACCAGGCATCAAGTCTACACCTGCCAGCCGCGCTGAGACAAAAAAGCGGGCAAAAATCCCGCCAGCGTAGCCGGCTGAAACAGGCTACAGTTATCCCTTTCATCAGGCAGCGAATAAGGAAAAACGCATGAAACAAGTCGTCTTTTTTGCCTGATAATCATACAAATAGGTACCGTTACAGCAGATTGCGGGTGTATCAAGCTGCAGCGCCTGATAAAAAGGGTGGATAGCGCAGTGATGGCGACCGGTAACGATCAGCACTTTAACGCCCGCCTGCTGCGCGCGGGCCAGCGCCTCCAGAGATTCAGGCAGAATAGTTTTATTGGGTGTCAGCAGGGTACTGGGCACCTGCAGGAACAGCGGGCGCTGCGCTTCCGGCAGCGATTGCGCCCAGTTCAGCGTGCGGGTGACGTGACCGGTCGGCTCCTGGTAGAGCATGGCATCGTCGACGTACAGCAGACCGTGAATGTTCTCCTCGTCAAGCATCTCTATTACCCTTGCAGCCTGACTTTTCGCCAGCGGATCGGCGGCCAGCACCCTCTCCACCCACTGCGCCAGGCGTTTGCCTTTGCTGTTACCCGCCTGGGCGATATCAACCTGATCGTGCCAGGACCATTCACACGCCAGGCCCAGCTCCGCTTCGGTACGTTCAGCAAACTGCTGTAATGCGCGGGTATCCGGATGTGACAGGGCAAACTTCCAGATCGCTTCAGCATCCTGCGCCGCCTGCGCCAGCGGCTGCCGTCACAGCACTTCCCGGCGAATAATCTCTGCAATGCCCGGCTCAAGGTTGGTGCCGGTCACCTCGGCCGCGCGCGCTTTGATGGCATCATCGGCGTTGCCCATTGCCACGCCCAGCCCCACCTGCTCCAGCATGCTAAGGTCGTTATAGTTATCGCCAAACGCCAGCACCTCCTGCATGCTGAAGCCCTGGCCTCCGTGCGTAACATTCTGCCTGCGCAGGTCATGGAGCTGCTGGATATTGACGATCAGGTCGAAGTCAGGGTCCGCATCGGCAGCAGCGAGCTCTGGGCACGCATCACGCCGTGGGCACGCGATGAGCTGGGCATTCGCGTCGATCAGTGGCTCTATGTCCAGCTCAAAAGCGTTTCAGTTATTGCCTGACGGAGGTCCTGGCTGCCGGTCAGCGAACGCACCAGCGTGCTGCGCGTGCAGGTGCTGGAGCAGCATCCTTACTATCCCATGACCGCACTGCTGCTGGGCGATCAGCATATCTGGGTGAGTCGCGTTAACCTGCCAGCAAAAAGCACGCTGCGCATTCGCATCGCGTCAGCCGATGTCTCACTGGCGCTGCAGCCAGCCCAGCATGCACTGGATCTGCCGCGCAAGCGTGAGCTGCTGCCGTGGCTGCAGCAGCTGACAAAGCAGATTGCCGTGCCGGTGCTCTACGTTTCGCACAGCCTGGATGAGATTGTGCAGCTCGCGGACAATGTGCTGGTGCTGGATAACGGCAGCGTTAAAGCGGCAGGCCCGCTGGAGAAAGTCTGGAGCAGCAGCGCAATGCGCAGGGTGCGCGGCAATCTGCAGTACAGCATGGCCGCATCAATGAAGCCGCAGTTTGCGCAGCTGGTGACGCTGCTGGGACTGGATGCGCTGCTGGATCGCTTTCCGGCCACGCTTTCAGGCGGTGAAAAACAGCGCGTGGCGATTGGCCGGGCGCTGCTGAGTGCGCCCGATCTGCTGCTGATGGATGAACCCCTGGCGGTTACCGCCGTGTTTGGCGTCTCGGGCGCGGGTAAAACGTCGCTGATCAACGCTATCAGCGGCCTGACCCAGCCGCAGCTGGGCCGCATACAGATCAATGAGCGGCTGCTGTTTGACAGCGCGCGCGGCATCAATCTGCCGCCGGAGCAGCGGCGTATCGGCTATGTGTTTCAGGACGCGCGACTCTTTCCGCACTATTACGCCGGGTGCAGAAAGCACCGCCGCGCGGCTCTGTGCGGTGGCTATCGCACTGGCGCTGCTGTCGCTGGTGGCGTCAGAATTACTGGCGCGCTGGGGCCGCAAACGCTGGGGGATCGCCTGATGCTGACGCTGCAGTTTTCCCAGCGGCTGGGTGATCATTTGCTGGAGCTGGATACGACGCTGCCGGCGCACGGTTGCCGCGCGAACGCTGGGAGCGGGGCGCTGGCGGGTCTTCTTTACTATTACGCTGCCGCTGACGCTGCCGGGCATTATTGCCGGTACCGTGCTGGCGTTTGCCCGTTCGCTGGGGGAGTTTGGCGCCACGATCACCTTTGTCTCCAATATCCCCGGAGAAACCCGTACCATTCCTTCCGCGATGTTTTCCCTGATTGACCCGGTAGTGGTGGGCTATCTGCTGCTGCTGGCGCTGGGACGTCGCGGCGCGATCGGTGCCTGGCTCTGGGAGTGGTTTGGCTTTACCTTCGCCTTCAGCTGGCGCGGTGCGGCGCTGGCGGCGGCGGTGATGGCATTTCCGCTGATGGTGCGCGCCATCCGGCTGGCGCTGGAGGCGGTGGATACCCGGCTGGAGCACACAGTATGGATTTACGCCGAAAAAATGATACTGAGCGATCCCGAGTGGCAGGCTGTTGCGCTCAGCCTGAAAGTTTCCTGCGTGGCGGTGCTGTGCAGCCTGCCGTTTGGCATTCTCATGGCCTGGATTCTGGCACGCTGCCGTTTTCCGGGTAAAACGCTGCTCGATAGCCTGGTGCATCTGCCGCTGGTGCTGCCTGCGTAACGAAACCCCCTATGGCATCGTGTATGGATCTGACGCCGTCGCGAGTAAAGAGGTTGTTGTAGCCGGGCGTTTTCCCGCCGATTCTCATCCGCCGGTGGAGTATCCGATGGCCATAGTCAAAGCGCATCAGAACGCGGCGGTCAGCGCCTTCTGGCACTATCTGCAGGGACCTGAGGCCGCAGCTATTTTTATCGCGGCACCCGTAACCATCTCTGCCGCCACCAACTGGAAAAATCTGCTGCAGGGGCAGCGTCTGGCGGTGGGCGATCCGGCACATGTGCCCGCCGGGATTTACGCTAAAGCAGCGCTGCAGAAGCTGGGCGCCTGGCAGCAGCTCGCGTCACAGCTTGCGCCAGCCAGCAACGTGCGCGCCGCGCTGGCGCTGGTTGCTGGGACCGAAGTGGTCTCCTCGTTTGCCTCCTCCTCCACGCTGGCACGCCAGATTGAACAGGGCGCGCCGGCCGATCTCTTTATCTCTGCCGATCAGCAGTGGATGGATGATGCGGCGGCAAAGCAGAGCATTGAAGCGGAGACGCGCGTAACGCTATTGGGTAACGATCTGGTGCTGATCGCGCCTAAAGCTGCCGCCCCAGGCGTTGTAWCATTCGGTATACAACGAAACAGGGAGTCTTACATGCTGAACAAATCTTCTTACTGGCTGGCTACGGCTACGCTGACCCTTTCGCTGGCGGGCCAGGCGGTGGCGGCTGATAAAATTACGGTGTTTGCTGCAGCATCACTGACCAATGCGCTGCAGGAGATCGCTACCCGCTATCAGCAGCAGACCTGGGTCTGATTTACGGCCTCGGAGAGGTGTTTAACATTATCTCCAAATTTGGCCGCCGCAATGACCGCCCGGCGAAAAGCTCACAGCACTGATTGACCCGCCCGCACGCTGCGGGCGTTTTTTTATCAATTTCCGTCCGCTCCTGCCGATACCCACTCTGATAATATTTATCCGCATGCTGCGCATAGCGGCATCTCAGATCGGCTTGCATGTCAGCTCCTTTAGTCGGAAGCGGGTAGTGTACGGCGTAAAGTAAAAGCACGAAAAGGGCAGTGCCTTTTTTTCCGCTGCCGCTACAATCACTTTTTTAAATTCTGCGTGAYGTTTCCATGCTGGAACTGATAAAAAGCCTGGCCGTCGCGGTCATCATGGTGCCGATTGTGATGGCGATTATCTTGCCGCCGGTAGCCCGCTCAACCAGCGTCTCATCCGCCAGCTGGTTCATCTCGTTGATGGCGTCCCAGGCGCTTTTATAACTGATGCCCGCCAGCCGGGCACCCTGACTGATTGACCCCGTCTCAGCAACCCGCCGCAGCAGTTCAATACGGCGCGGATCGGCAAACAGTTTCTGCTGAAGACGAATATGAAGTGAACGGCTGCGCACGGTGGCAAACAGCTGATTACGCGCGCTGGTCTGCAGCGAGAAGCGCGCAATCGCAGCCAGCAGGCTGTCGAGCGGCAGGTTATCCTGCTGCAGGGCATCAAACGCTTTCTGCTGGATCTGCGCCAGCAGATCGAACAGCTGGATCAGTCGTGCGCCATAGCGCGTCAGACGGGCGCCGCCGCCGCCTACCTGAGCAGAGAGGGCGTTATCGCCGGGTTCTCCTTCGTCACCGAGCCGGATCCACGGCGCTTTAATCAGCACCAGCACCTCTTTTCCGGGTACCAGCTGCAGCCGCTGCGCGCTGCGCGCGGTCAGCGCCACGTTAACCGGGGTCACGCCATCGGCCAGTACCACCTCAATATGCTGCTGCACCGGCCGGTTATCCGGAAGTCAATCAGGGCAGAGGCGTCAGATTAGCGTGGCAATAATCGCCTGTTCAGCGCTAAAGCAGGCGGTGACTGCGTCGCCTGGCCGCAGCGGCTGTTGCGCCAGCTGCGCTGCGCTCAGGGTAGCGCACAGCGTTTCACCACCGCTCAGCGTCAGCAGCACTTCGCTCATCTCTTCTCCCTCTTCAATGGCGCTGCAGCACCCGGGCCAGGGCAGATTTACCGCTGCCGTTAGCGCCAACAAAGGCCCAGCTCTCACCGCGCTGAACGGTCAGCGCGTTAATGCTGAGCGCGCGATGGTGACTAAGATGAAATGTGCCTTGCGAAATATGCAATAAAGACATGATGTATTCCGGTTTGTGCATCGTTGTTACTGTTGTAACGGCCGCTGCTAGGCGGGCTTCATCGCTGACGTCCGCCTGGACYATCTCTGCAGCGGTGCGGCCGGTATCCTCTTCCCCTTCGCTGAGCATATCGGTGTTATTGCGCTCCCACTCCTCACTCACCAGCTGCTGCAGCTGCTCAAATGAGAGGCGGATCGGCCGGCGAAAATCGCTGCTGAAGTGGCCTTTTCCCGCGTTAAGTTCACCTGTCAGCTGCTGCAGCAGCGCGGTGAGGCTGGCGCGCGACGCGACGTCCAGCCCGTCAAACGGCTCATCAAGGATCAGCAGATCCGGCTCTGCCATCAGCGCCTGACAAAGCAGAGTTTTGCGGGTTTCACCGGTAGAAAGATATTTAAAGCGGCGATCCAGCAAATCCTGGATACCAAACTGCTGCGCCAGCGCGCGGCCGCGATCTGCCTCCGGCAGCGCCATGCCCTGCAATCGTTCGCTGTGCGCCAGCTGGGCCACCAGCGCTTCCGCCAGCAGCGTCCTGCGGTCACCGGCGTGGGTCAGGGTGCACTCTGCCAGCACGCCCGCCTGCTGAATGAAATCGGGGATATCTTCAAACCGGTTCAGCACCAGCACCAGCGTATAGCCCTGCGTATCGCCCTGCGGATGATCGCCGGTCACCAGGCTAAGCAGGGTGGATTTGCCGGCGCCGTTTGGCCCGGTAATCTGCCAGTGTTCGCCGGCGTTAACCTGCCAGCTGAGGTTATCGATGATAGGACAATCATCATAGGCGACCCTGCCATGACGCAGTATTACGCGTGGCGTGTCAACGGCCAGCGCCGGCAGCAGATCGGTCGCTTTCTGCCGCTCTGAAACGGCCTGGTAAAGGCCAATCGAGTCAAAAAAGCCGGAGAGCACCACGGTGCGCACGCTGCAGCTTACCCGGTAGTCAAGGTGCAGGCTGCTGCTGACGTAGCCGATATGCTGCTTAATATCCCAGATGGTTTCGCCGCTGCCGCGCCGGATGCCAAACAGCGTTAAGTCGTTGCTGTCATCCGTAAAGCGGCGTACCAGCTGACGGTTAATCGGGTCCAGCCCCTGCAGCGGCTCATCCAGAATCAGCAGGGCGGGATGTTTAACCAGCGCGCGCGCAATCAGCACCAGCCGCTGCTGACCCCAGGAGAGGCTGTGAAAAGGGGCATCTGCCAGCGCGTTATCCATGCCGAGCAGCGCCAGCCACTGACGCGCCAGAATCAGCAGATGCAATCAACGGGCCAGATCGATAATCCTGCGTTTCTGTCGTTAATAAATGCCCGTAATTGTGCCTTACACATCAGGAAATCTTAACTGTGAAAAGGGGTGATTAAGCTGCTGCACTTTGACGGTGCTGATTACTAAGCTTTTCTGGTGCATCTGTTCATTAATAAGGCAGCGGTCCAGTGCAGGAAAACAGCGCTACATCCCACAGAATCTGATTCTGGCCATAAAACTGATTCACCGAACGTAAACTCAGCATCTGATCTTCTCCTTACAGATAGTTAGCCTGAATGCACCCGCTCTGTGTCGTCTGGCATGCAGTGACAGATTAAGTAACGCGGTGGTATCAGACATCAGGGCGTCCCTGTTAAACCTGAATGTTCTGCCGCCGGAAAAGCACATATCCGATGCCCATCCGCGCCCGCTGCACGGCGGGCTGCAGCAACAGGTTCTCCGGCGGATAGCCCGCCTCCTGCCAGCAGATAGAGCCGCTGTTGACCGGCAGATGGCCCATAATGCAGTTTACCAGCGTGGTTTTCCCCATCCCCGGACTGCCCAGCACGCCAGTGCAGGATCCCGGAGGCAGATCAAGATCGGCGCGCGCCAGTGCCAGCTGCTGCTGCAGATTAACCGGCAGCTCACCGCTGCGCTGATGGCGCAGTGAATAGAGCGCGGGAAACAGCTCAAACACCATCTCCGGAATGGCGCGGTTGCGATCATCTTCAGCCGCCAGCAGGGCGATCAGCAGATTGTCCTCAACGCTCATCTGCGTAAAGATATGGCGCTTTTGCGGGACATTACGTCCGCGGTGCAGCAGCAGAAAGTAGTCGGCGACGCGGCGTATAAACGAGACGTGCTGCTCCAGCAGCAGGATGGTCAGACCATACTCCCGGTTGAGCCGCCGGATCAGGTTGCCCGTCTCCTCCTCCAGCCACGGCGACATCGTACCGGAAGGCTCATCGAGGATCAGCAGGCGCGGTTTCAGCACCAGGATATATTGCGTCGCTGCGCCAGCGCATCGACGCGCCGTTTCTGGGCGAAATCCCCTGGCTGGCGTCCGGGACGGAGCAGGCGACCTGCGGACGCTACCTGACGCTGCCCTGAGCGATAAGCATCCCTTAAGAGATCAGGTCGGCGTCAGCCATTTGTTCACGGTAAGATCGTCCAGCTGCGCAACGCGCCCCTGCGCTGTTTACGCCGCTTTCTGAGACGCAGACCTATGCGGACTGGGTCATCGCAGAGCAGCTGCCGGTGATCCTGGTGGTGGGCGTAAAGCTGGGCTGTATTAATCACGCCATGCTGACCGCTGCGGCGATCAAGGCAGCCGGCTTACCACTGGCAGGCTGGATCGCAAACGATATTCAGCCGCCGGGCAAGCGGCATCGTGCTGCGCTGGCGCTGCAGCGCTACAGCAGCGTGCCGCTGCGCTATGAACAGGTTAACCCGCTGGCATTTATGGAGCCGACCTCACCGCATATCGTGAGCGCAGAAGAGGGCAGGCCGATCGACTTTGCACAGCTCTCGGCGGGTCTGCGCAGCGTGGAAGCGCAGGCTGAATGGCTGCTGGTTGAGGGGGCGGGCGGCTTGCCTCACTTATCACCTGATGTATGGAGTTTTGCAAAAATGAAACGCTGGTTTATCACCGGAACCGACACCGAAGTGGGAAAAACAGTTGCCAGCGGCGCGCTGCTGCAGGCGGCCAGCGCTGCCGGGCTGCGTACGGCAGGGTATAAACCGATAGCGTCGGGCTGTGAGATGACGGCGGAGGGCGTGCGCAACAGCGGCCGCTGCCGCGCGGGCGCAGCCGCTGCGCAGCACGCAGCAGATCATCACGCTGCACTTTCCGGATGCGCTGAGTGCGATGCGCTCGCTGAAGGGAATTGGCGCGACCCACCTGCACGGCGGACGCAGCAACAGCGTACTGACGCGTCAGCAGCTGGCGCAGCTTGAGCGGTACTGGCCGCAGGATGAACAGGGCTATTGCGTCTGGAGCAACCTGGCGGTGCAGTGGAGCAGCGATCTGAGCGTGGCTCTGCAGCAATTTTATCGCGTGCTGCGGCCCGGCGGCACCGCGCTTTTTTCCACGCTGCTGGCGGGATCGCTGCCGGAGGTGGATCGCGCATGGGCAGCGATAGATTCCCGTCGTCACGCCAACCGCTTTCTTCAGGCCGGTGAGGTTCCCGGATTTGGTCCGCACCTGCTCGATGCCGGCTGCGGCACCGGCTGGTACAGCCGGTACTGGCGCGATCGCGACCGTCGGGTAACCGCGCTCGATCTCTCTTTGCCGATGCTGGACGCCGCGCGCGCCCAGCGATCGGCACACCATTATCTGCAGGGCGATATCGACCGGCTGCCGCTGGCTGACGGCAGCGTGGATCCGGTACGGCCCGGCTGCGCATTACCCTCACGGCGGCGCATGAGCCGGAAGATATCGACGCGCTGCTGGAGGCGCTGTATGACGCTGCAGGTTAACAAGCAGGCGGTGGCGCAGGCGTTTGGCCGCGCCGCGCCACACTATGAGCAGCACGCCGCGCTGCAGCGCCTGAGCGGCGATGCGCTGCTGGCCTGTGCGCCAGTGCGCTGCGGGCACGACTGCGGGCCAATATCAGCCGCTTTCGCGCCGGCGCAGCGCAGCTGCCGTGGAGCCTCCCCGCCTCAGAGAGCGCCATTCAGCCGCTGATTGTGGGGGAGAACGCGGCCGCGCTGGCGCTCTCGCAGCGGCTGGCGCAGGCGGGATGCTGGGTCAGCGCCATCCGTCCGCCTACCGTGCCGCTGCAGCAGCAGGTAAAACCCGAGCTGCTGGTGGTGACGTTTGGCAAAGGCTTTGGCGTCAGCGGCGCAGCGCTGCTGTGCGATGATGCGACCGCCGATTACGTTGAACAGTTCTCGCGCCACCTTATTTACTCTACCGCCATGCCGCCGGCGCAGTGCTGCGCGCTGCTGGCGGCGCTGCAGCAGGTGCAGCAGGGCGCGGCAGGTCTGCAAAAGCTGCTGGCGCAGCCGGGGGCGGGCGCCACGCTGGTGGTCACCGAAGGCGTTTTCAGCATGGATGGCGACAGCGCACCGCTGGCGGAGATTGCTGCGGCGACCCGGGCTGCGGACGGCTGGCTGCTGGTCGATGACGCGCACGGCATTGGCGTGAGCGGTGAACAGGGGCGCGGCAGCTGCTGGGAGCAGCAGCTGGCAGGCTGGCTCGGCTATTCACGCGCGCTGCTGTTTATCTCCGGCTTTGCCGCTAATCAGGCGATTGTGCATCTGCTGGCGCAAAAGCAGGACCGCATCGTGGCGGATAAACTGGCGCACGCGTCGCTGCTGGATGCTGCCAGTAACAGCCCGGCCACGCTGCGGCGTTTTGCGCATAATCAGCAGCGCTGTGTTGAGCAGAACAGCGTGCGGGAAATCACGCTGGACGGTCAGCGCTATCGCCACTTCTCCGGTAACGACTATCTCGGGCTGAGCCAGCATCCGGCGGTGATTGCGGCCTGGCAGCAGGGTGCGGCGCAGGCGGGAGCCGGGGCAGGGGCGTCCGCGTATGTGACCGGCTATAGCCGTTATCACGCAGAGCCGATCCTGTTCCGCAAGCTGGGGCTGAATCCGGAACATACCACAACCGCGAGCGGGGATAAGGCACAGCAGCATCAGCTGCAGGCGCAGCTGGCTGAGGCCGACACGCCGCAGTTTTACAACGCGGCGGTGTAAATGTGGGCTGAACGTATTACCGAAGCGCTGCAGGCGCGCCGGGACGCGGAAGGCTGGCGCTACCATGACGTGGAGCCGTTTGATTTTATCCGCACTATCGCCGTAGCGCGCATCATGATGCCCTCTTCGCACGTGCGTCTCTCAGCGGGGCGTGAGCAGATYAGCGAGCAGACGCAGGCGATGTGTTTTATGGCGGGCGCTAACTCTATTTTCTATGGCTGCAAACTGCTGACCACGCCCAATCCGGAGGAGGATAAAGATCGCCAGGAGCGTCTCGATACGCTGGATAAAGTGCGTAGGGCCGGTATCAAGGTCTGCTCCGGCGGCATTGTCGGTCTGGGTGAAACGGTGACGGATCGCGCCGGACTGCTGGTGCAGCTGGCAAACCTGCCGGTGCCGCCAGAGAGCGTGCCGATCAACATGCTGGTAAAAGTCAAAGGCACGCCGATGGCGGATAACGTCCCGCACGAACGCGATATGCCTTATCTGGAGCAGATGGTGCAGGGCGTGAAAGCGCTCGGCATGGAAACCTGCATGACGCTGGGGACGCTGGAACAAAACCAGGCGCAGCGTCTGGCAGAGGCCGGACTCGATTTCTACAACCATAACCTGGATACCTCACCGGAATTTTACGGCAGCGTCATCACGACCCGTACCTTTCAGGTACAGGTCAGCACGCTGCTGTCGATTAAAACCGGCGCCTGCCCGGAAGATTGTAAATATTGCCCGCAGAGCGCGCGCTACAAAACCGGACTGGAGTCAGAACGGCTGATGGAGGTGGAGGCGGTGCTCGCCTCGGCGCGTAAAGCTAAAGCGGCCGGCTCCAGCCGTTTCTGCATGGGCGCCGCATGGAAAACGAACATCTGTCTTGTAAACCATTTTGAAAAGATTTAGTTTACAAGTATAACCACGATCATTGTCGGGATGAACCCCTTTTTGGAGTATGTAATGGCTAACCGCTGGACACTGGCCCAGGCCCAGGCCCTGTTTGATAAACCTTTTCTGGAACTGATGTTTGAGGCGCAGCAGGTGCATCGCCAGCATTTTGACCCACACCTGGGCAGCCACCACCGGATAACAGGGCAGCGGGTCGCGCATTGAGGTGTAGGGATGCCAGATATGCTGGCGGTCAAAATCGAGGTCGTCAGGCG
>PEFU01000003.1:780850-803014 GCA_002939445.1 Pantoea sp. BRM17
AAAAATTTTTTTGTTAGCGCAGAAGAGGGCGGGATTTTTTATACACAGCCTGCGGGCTCGGGGCTGGCTTCACTTATCCACTATTCCTGTGGATAACCTTGTGCATTAGCGACTGAAAACCGGGCGCAAGCGAGGAAATACGCGGCCTGGATATATTATGCTGCGAAACTGGGCTTTTGGTCTATTTTCATTAAATTCAGTATGTTATCTAAAAGCAAGCCTGTAAAACTCCGGCTGAAGTTTACCGCTGCATTTTAATGACGTTCTCTTGACAATTGTTAAAAGCCCGGCCCGCCTGGGGATAACCTGGCGCGACATATTTTAGCCAGCTGCCGCTTTAATGCCTCTGAAGCGGCGCCACGGGCAGCAGGACCATCGTGGCGTTTATCTGTAAATATATCCAGTGTTTTTTTCTGGCAAAATCGCCATAGCAGAGTAGAATTATCAGCCTGCCAGCCCTTTTCTTCAGCAGGAATTCTGAAATCATGAGCAAAGTCTTTAAACTCAACTCCGCCTTTAAGCCTTCAGGCGATCAGCCTGAAGCGATCCGCCGTCTGGAGGAGGGGCTGGAAGATGGCCTTGCGCATCAGACCCTGCTCGGCGTAACGGGATCGGGCAAAACCTTTACCGTTGCCAATGTGATTGCCGATCTCAACCGGCCGACGATGGTTCTGGCGCCTAATAAAACGCTGGCGGCGCAGMTCTATGGGGAGATGAAAGAGTTTTTTCCGGACAACGCGGTAGAATTTTTCGTCTCTTACTATGACTACTATCAGCCTGAAGCCTATGTGCCGAGTTCTGACACCTTTATTGAAAAAGATGCGGCGGTGAACGAGCACATTGAGCAGATGCGCCTCTCCGCCWCCAAAGCGATGCTGGAACGACGCGATGTCATCGTGGTCGCGTCGGTCTCGGCAATTTATGGTCTGGGCGATCCCGATCTCTATCTGAAAATGATGCTGCATCTGACGCGCGGTATGATCATCGATCAGCGCAGTATTTTACGGCGTCTGGCTGAGCTGCAGTATGCGCGTAACGATCAGGCGTTTCAGCGCGGTACGTTCCGCGTGCGCGGGGAGGTGATCGATATCTTCCCGGCGGAGTCCGACGATATGGCTCTGCGGGTGGAGCTGTTTGATGAAGAGGTTGAGCGGCTCTCACTATTTGATCCGCTTACCGGACAAATTGAGTCAGTGATCCCGCGCTTTACCATCTATCCCAAAACGCACTACGTTACGCCGCGCGAGCGCATCCTGCAGGCGATGGAAGAGATCAAAGATGAGCTGGCCCTGCGCCGTAAGGTGCTGCTGGAAAACAACAAGCTGCTGGAAGAGCAGCGCATTACGCAGCGCACCCAGTTTGACCTGGAGATGATGAACGAGCTGGGTTACTGCTCGGGGATTGAGAACTACTCCCGCTATCTCTCGGGACGCGGACCGGGTGAAGCGCCGCCGACCCTGTTTGACTATCTGCCGGCCGRTGGTCTGCTGGTGGTGGATGAGTCGCACGTCACGATTCCGCAGATTGGCGGCATGTATCGCGGCGACCGCGCGCGTAAAGAGACGCTGGTGGAGTACGGCTTCCGCCTGCCGTCCGCGCTGGACAACCGTCCGCTTCGGTTTGAAGAGTTTGAGGCGCTGGCCCCGCAGACCATTTATGTCTCCGCCACGCCGGGTAAATATGAGCTGGAAAAATCGGGCACGGAAGTGATCGATCAGGTAGTGCGTCCGACAGGTCTGCTCGATCCCATTCTTGAGGTGCGCCCGGTCGGCACACAGGTGGATGATCTGCTCTCTGAAATCCGCAAACGCGTGGAGATCAACGAACGCGTGCTGGTGACGACGCTGACCAAGCGTATGGCTGAAGACCTCACTGAATATCTTGAAGAGCATGGTGAGAAGGTGCGCTATCTGCACTCTGATATCGATACCTTTGAGCGCATGGAGATTATTCGCGACCTGCGCCTGGGCGAGTTTGACGTGCTGGTAGGGATTAACCTGCTGCGTGAGGGACTTGATATGCCGGAGGTCTCCCTGGTGGCGATTCTCGACGCCGACAAAGAGGGCTTCCTGCGTTCAGAACGCTCCCTGATCCAGACGATTGGTCGTGCAGCGCGTAACGTGAACGGCAAAGCGATTCTTTATGCTGATAAAATCACGCCCTCTATGGCACGCGCGATTGAAGAGACAGAGCGACGTCGCGAGAAGCAGGAGCGCTACAACACCGAGCACGGCATTGTGCCGCAGGGGCTGAATAAGAAGATCACGGATATTCTTGAGCTGGGCAAAAACGTGGTGAAAACGCGCGGCAAAGGCAAAACGGCCACGCGCACGGCAGCAGAGAATGATGCTGATTACCTGGCGCTTACGCCACAGGCGATGCAGAAGAAAATTCACGAACTGGAAGCGCAGATGCAGCAGCATGCGCAAAACCTGGAGTTTGAAGAAGCCGCCAGCCTGCGCGACCGGCTGCATGAGCTGCGCGAACTGTTTATTGCCGCCTCATAACCACCAACCCGTGCCGCATTCCGCAGGAGCCGCATTCCACATGGGCCGCATTTATGCGGCCCTGGCGTATTTATACGGCTGGCGGCTTTAAAGCGCCTGGATGGCGTGCTCCAGCGCCAGGCGCAGAAGCTGTCGATCGTGGCGATAACGGATATCTTCAGCTTCCAGCGGCTCCTGCACAATAATGCGCTGCGCCAGACCCTGCGTGTCGGCAGTCGGGCTGATCACTACGGCATCAATAACCCGTTTACCAATCGCCTGCTCCATAATGGCCAGCTTATCTGCCACGCTAAGACGGGCGGCTGCCGGGCTAAGCTCGCGGCCAAGATTGCCAATAAATACCATCGTAGCGGGCGTACGCCGCAGCGCGCGCGCCATCTCTTCCATCAGCAAAATCGGCATCAGGCTGGTATAGAAACTGCCCGGGCCAATCAGGATCAGATCGGCTTCAGCCACGGCGTCCAGCGCTTCGCGGGTGGGATTAACCGCCGGATGCAGCATCAGCGCCTGAGGCGCCTGACGCATCTCATCAATCGCGGTTTCGCCATACACCATGTTGCCTTCTGCATCCTGCGCGACCAGATCAACCGGCTGCTCTGACATCGGGATGAGAAACGCATCAACCTTGAGCAGATTGCGGATAATGTTAATCGCTTCCAGCGGACGCACGCTGAGATGATCCAGCGCTTTCAGGATCAGGTTGCCAAGATTGTGGCCCGCCAGTTCGCCGTTACCGGCAAAACGGTATTCAAACATCGCGGAAGCGACGCTGGGCTCGGTGATCAGCTGATTAAGACAGTTGCGCATGTCTCCCCAGGCGATCCCCCCCTCTGAACGGCGGATACGTCCGGTGGAGCCGCCATTGTCCGTGGTGGTCACTATACCGGTGAGTCGCGAGCCCAGCGGCGCCAGCGCTGACATGACGCGGCCCAGGCCGTGTCCGCCGCCCAGTGCCACCACGCGATCTAAATCTGCCAGCGTTCGATTCATGCTGCTCCTTATCGGTCCACTGCGCTGAAAGCCAATTCTTTGCTGCCGGGGGCAGCGTCATGTGGCGCAGTTTAGCCTATTCTGCTGCGATAATGCCGCGAAAAATCGTTATATATCATGTTATACAACGCACGCAGTGACTGGCTGACTGACGCAAAGCGCGCTACCATCCAGAGACCGCGTTGTCCTCAATGACAACAAACTCCCAAGCCTTGCGCGCCTAAGTCAAATGATAGGGCCGCCTGGCCGCAGCGTCATGCTGCCAGGGTGCAGAAAGAAATGCCTGCATCTCCCGACTTTGGAAAGGTGTTAAGGTGCCACAATTTACAGATGCCTGGGCGCGCAGCTTCTACTATTTGCGCCTGTCGATCACGGATGTATGTAATTTCCGTTGTACTTACTGTCTGCCGGACGGCTACAAGCCTGGCAGTACCCGCAACAAAAGCTTTCTCTCGCTGGATGAGATCCGCCGGGTGACCCGCGCCTTTACCGCGGCGGGAACGGAGAAGATCCGGCTTACCGGCGGTGAACCCTCGATGCGTCGCGACTTTACCGACATCATCGCTGCCGTGCGTGAAAACGCCGCGCTGCGACAGATTGCGGTGACCACCAACGGCTATCGCATGGCGCGTGACGTACAGTCATGGCGCGATGCAGGGCTGACGCACATTAACGTCAGCGTGGACAGCCTGGATGCGCGGCAGTTTCATGCCATCACCGGGCAGAACAAATTTGCTGAGGTCATGGCCGGTATCGACGCCGCGTTTGACGCCGGATTCGAAAAAGTCAAAGTTAACAGCGTGCTGATGCGTGATGTTAACAGCCAGAGTCTGGATACGTTTCTRGCCTGGATCCGCACGCGTCCGATTCAGCTGCGTTTTATTGAGCTGATGGAAACCGGTGAAGGGGGCGATCTGTTCCGGCGTCACCATATCTCCGGTGAGGTGATCCGCGACCGGCTGATCGTGCAGGGCTGGCAGCGGCAGCCGCGCGGCCGCAGCGACGGGCCGGCACAGGTATTTCGTCATCCCGACTATCAGGGTGAGGTCGGCCTGATTATGCCTTATGAAAAAGATTTCTGCGCCAGCTGCAACCGGCTGCGCGTCTCGGCCACCGGTAAACTGCACCTCTGCCTGTTTGGCGACGGTGGGGTAGAGCTGCGCGATCTGCTCGCCTCCGATGCACAGCAGGACGAGCTGCAGGCGCGTATCGCCCATAGTCTTGGCCAGAAAAAGCAGACCCACTTTCTGCATCAGGGCCAGACCGGTATTACGCAAAATCTCTCTTTCATTGGTGGCTAAACACAGGAGTTACAGCCATGGCTAAACCAACCGGCGAATTTACCGCTCTGACTGCCGCGGTGCTGACCATATCCGACAGCCGCGATGCGGCGAGTGACACCTCAGGAGACTATCTGCGTGAGGCGCTGGCGGACGCGGGGCATCAGGTGGTGGATCACGCTATTCTGCCTGACAATCGCTACCGCATTCGCGCCACGGTATCGCGCTGGATCGCCAGCGACGATATCCAGGTGGTGATTGTGAACGGCGGCACCGGCTTTAACAGCAAAAACAGTACGCCGGAAGCGCTGCTGCCGCTGTTTGACCGCGAAATTGACGGCTTTGGCGAACTGTTCCGTATGTTCTCGTATGAAGATATCGGCAGCGCAACGCTGCAGTCGCGTGCCGTTGCCGGCCTCGCCAATCAGACCCTGATTTTTGCCCTGCCAGGCTCTACAAGCGCCTGCCGCTGCGGCTGGGAGCGCATCATCGCCGATCAGCTGGATGCGCGCACCCGGCCCTGTAATTTTGTCTCTCATCTGAAGAAAGTCACTGTATGAATCAGTTAACGCATATTAACGCCGCTGGCGAAGCGCACATGGTTGATGTCTCCGGCAAAAATGAAACCGTGCGCGAAGCGCAGGCGGAGGCGCTGGTTTTGATGTCACCAGCCACGCTGCAGATGATCATGGAAGGCAGCCATCATAAAGGCGATGTCTTTGCCACGGCCCGTATCGCCGGCATTCAGGCGGCGAAGCGCACCTGGGAGCTGATACCGCTCTGTCATCCGCTGATGCTGAGTAAAGTGGAAGTGACGCTGGAAGCGGAACCGGCGCAGAGCCGGGTACGCGTCACCGCGCGCTGCCGCCTGACCGGTAAAACCGGAGTGGAGATGGAGGCGCTGACGGCCRCTTCCGTGGCGGCGCTGACCATCTATGACATGTGCAAAGCGGTGCAGAAAGATATCGTGATTGACCAGCTGCGCCTGCTGAGCAAAAGCGGCGGGAAGTCAGGTGACTTCAGGGCGGTCAGCCATGATTAAAGTCCTGTTTTTTGCCCAGGTGCGTGAGCTGAGCGGCACCAGCGAGCTGACGCTGCCGGAAGCCTATCCTGACGTGGCGGCACTGCGTGCTGCACTGGCGCAGCGCAGCGATCGCTGGGCGCTGGCGCTGGAATCGGGCAGGCTGCTGGCCGCAGTCAATCAGACGCTGGTCCCCATGACGCATCCGCTGCAGGCGGGTGATGAAGTGGCGTTTTTCCCGCCGGTCACCGGAGGTTAACCATGACAACCCGTATTCGCGTTGGCCCCGAGCCGTTTGATACCGGGGCTGAATACCGGCTGCTGGCCGCAGACGATCGGGATGGCGCTATCGTTACCTTCACCGGTAAAGTGCGCAATCATAACCTCGGCGCCGACGTAGCGGMGCTGACGCTGGAGCACTATCCGGGTATGACGGAAAAAGCGCTGGCGGAAATCGCTGAGGCTGCCCGGCAGCGCTGGCCATTGCAGCAGATAACAGTGATCCATCGCGTGGGTGAACTCTTTCCCGGTGATGAGATAGTGCTGGTGGGCGTCAGCAGCGCACACCGCGGCAGCGCATTCGCAGCCGCAGAATTTATTATGGATTATCTTAAAACCCGTGCGCCGTTCTGGAAGCGCGAAGCCACCCCGGAGGGGGATCGCTGGGTAGATGCGCGTGACAGCGACCATCAGGCAGCGGCGCGCTGGGAGTAATAACGGACAGGGTGGGGGCCGGTAGCCTCGCGCCCGCAACGTGCCTGAAGCACGCATTTTTTTATCAGGGAGCAGGATGAAACCAACCTTCTTACGCCGCGGCGCGCTTCTGCTGACCGCGCTGATCGTGGCCGGCTGCAGCAGTAAAAAAGAGCCGCAGGCGCCGGCGCGCCAGCCCGCAGATGTTAAAGCGCAGATTGAGCAGCTGCTGCCCGGGTACGTGACGCAAAAATCAGCCTGGGCTGATGACATCTATACCGCTTTCCGTGTCCAGCAGCTCGATACGAGCGCCAGCAATCTGTGCGCGGTGATCGCCGTCGCCGGGCAGGAATCAAATTTCAGCGCCGATGCTGAGGTGCCCGGGCTGCCAAAAATTGCCTGGGGGGAGATTGACCGGCGCGCGGCAAAGCTGCACATTCCGGCATTTCTGGTGCGGACTGCGCTGCTGATCAAATCCTCCAATGGTGAAAGCTACGCCGCGCGGCTGGACAAGGTGCGCAGTGAAAAGGAGCTGAGCGCCATTTTTGATGATTTTATCGATATGGTGCCGATGGGGCAGACGCTGTTTGGCAAACTGAACCCGGTACACACCGGCGGGCCGATGCAGGTAAGCGTTGCCTTTGCCGAGGCGCATGCGCAGGGCTACCCGTATGCCATCGATGGTTCGATCCGGCGCGAGGTGTTCAGCCGGCGCGGAGGGATCTGGTTCGGCACGAAGCATCTGCTGGGCTATCCGGCAGACTATAGTCAGCCGCTCTATCGCTTTGCCGACTTTAACGCAGGCTGGTATGCCAGCCGCAACGCGGCGTTTCAGGCCGCGATTGCGCGCGCCAGTGGTATTCGTCTGGCGCTGGATGGCGATCTGATCAATTACGGCAGCGAGCAGGCGGGCTCGACTGAGCTGGCGGTACGTACGCTGGGYAAACGCCTGGATATGAGCGACCGGGAAATTCGCCGCGATCTGGAAAAAGGGGACACGGCGGGCTTCAGCGACACAACGTTATGGAAACAGACCTTCATTCTGGCTGACAAAATGGCGGGCAAGCGGGTGCCGCGTGAGATGCTGCCGGGGATCAAACTGGAGAGCCCGAAAATTACCCGTAATCTGACCACCGCGTGGTTTGCCCAGCGGGTTAACAGCCGATATCAGCAGTGTATGACGCGCCGTTGAGGCGGCATGGTATACACTTCACTCTGACCCTGTAATTTCTATTTGAGAGGTGCATCATGGATCGATATCCACGTAATGATTCGTTTGTGCAGCCGGCGTCGGCCGGGCTGCAGGCCTATATGGCTCAGGTGTACGGCTGGATGACCTGCGGCCTGCTGCTCACCGCGTTTGTCTCCTGGTTTGCCGCGCGTACGCCTGCGGTCATGGAGCTGGTGTTCGCTAACCGCATTACCTTCTTTGGCCTGATYATCGCACAGCTGGCGCTGGTCTTTGTGCTGTCGGGTCTGGTCCAGCGTATGAGCGGGGCCGTGGCGACGGCGCTATTTATGCTCTATTCGGCGCTGACCGGCCTGACCATGGCGAGTATTTTTCTGGTTTACACCTACTCGTCTATCGCCAGCACCTTTTTTGTTACCGCCGGAATGTTTGGGGCGATGAGCTTTTACGGCTACACCACCAAACGCGATCTGAGCCGTATCGGCAGCCTGCTGTTTATGGCGCTGATTGGTATCGTGCTGGCGTCGCTGGTGAACTTCTGGCTGAAAAGCCCGGCGCTGATGTGGGCTATTACCTATATCGGCGTGGTGGTGTTTGTGGGGCTGACCGCCTATGACACGCAGAAACTGAAAGCGGTGGGTGAAAATATTGACGCCCGCGATAGCGAAAACCTGCGTCGCTACTCCATTATGGGGGCGCTGACGCTCTACCTCGACTTCATCAATCTGTTTTTGATGCTGCTGCGGATTTTCGGCAACCGCCGCTAAGACGCCGGCTTTATCTTTACCGGGGGCGCAGCGATGCGCCCCCGTTTTTTATCCTTCCAGCTGCGGTTACTGCTCTGCCATTTTCTGCTGATTTTTGTGTCGCAGATGCTTCGCCCGGCTCTCCAGCCAGAGATAAAGCACCAGCGCCAGCAGCAGCGGCAGAATGAAGTAAAGAACACGGTAGGCAAGCAGCGCGGCGATAATTTCACCGTGTGACGCGTGCTGTCCGCTCAGCAGCGCCAGAAACACCGCTTCCAGCACGCCGATACCCGCCGGAATATGAATAATGACGCCGGCAATACTGCTGATCAGCAGCACGCCCAGCACGATGGGATAGTCCACTTCACGCATCAGCAGCAGCCAGATAATGGTGCCCATCACCATCCAGTTTGCGCAGGAGACGGCAAACTGGAACAGCGCCATACGCAGTGAAGGCAGCTGCAGCCGCTGGCCCTTCACCGTCCACTGCCGCTTTTTCGCAAAGGCGCAGGCCCAGAGATAGACTGCCGTCAGCAGCAGCAGTATGCCTCCGATGATACGCAGCGTGCCTTCACCGATAAACCAGCGTGGCGGAATCGGCACCATGCCGGAGACAAACACCACGCCGCCCAGCAAAATATAGCCAAGCCAGTTAGTGGCAATGCTCAGTGAAAAAATACGGGTGATGGTGCTGCCTGACAGACCCAGGCGTGAATAGAGGCGGTAGCGCATGGCGACGCCGCCCACCCAGGTGCTGAGCGTCAGATTAAAGGCGTAGCAGATAAACGACACCAGCATGACCTGCCGCTTCGATAGCTTATGACCGCAGTAGACGCGGCCAATCAGATCGTACAGGCCATAGGTAATATAACTGACCACCACCAGCCCGGCCGCGCCCAGCACCACATAGCGGTTGTAGCCGGTGATAACCTTGTAGACATCTTCCCAGTTGACTTTGCGCGCGTAGACCACCAGCAGAACAACGACGGCAATAAAAAAGAGCCACGTGAGAATTTTTTTCGCCAGCCGCCACTTCGGATTCTTTTTGCTCATCAGGATTTCGCTCCTTCATTATTGGCTTCCACCCGATCCTGCGTCTCCATCTCAGGCTGAACCGGAGGCGAGACCTGGGATAGCTGAGGCGTATGCGCAGGCAGCCAGCCAGCAATGGCCGGGAAGTGGCGCAGAAAGTGGAAGACAATGACGCCTTTGGTTAACTGCCACCAGTTACGCGGCGGCAGTTTGTCATCCTGGACGCGCACACAGTCGTGCTGAATCAGGCCTTCCAGATTATCGCGCAGCGTCTGGTTGAAAGCGCGGTCGTGAATGATCAGGTTAGCTTCAAGATTAAGCGACAGGCTCAGCGGATCGAGGTTACTGGAGCCGACGGTGGTCCAGTGCTGATCCTGCACCGCGACCTTGCCATGCAGTGGCCGGCGGCAATACTCATAGACCTCCACACCGCCATCCACCAGATAGTTATAGAGCAGTTCAGCCCCCACTTTTACAATCGGCATATCGGGCTCACCCTGCACAATCAGCCGCACGCGCACGCCGCGCCGGGCAGCGTTGCGCATCTCGCGCAGCAGGCGATAGCCAGGGAAGAAGTAGGCATTAGCGATAATCACGTCGCGTTTCGCTTTGCGCAGCATATCCAGATAGTGCTGCTCAATGTCGTCGCGGTGTTCATTGTTGTCGCGATAAACAAACAGCACCTGAGCGCTGCCGGGCTGGGCATTAACGGCCACATGTCTTGACGGTTTTCCCCACCAGCGGCGGGTGATCTGATCGCTGCCCATCGCCATCTGGACAAAGCGGGCGATATCGATCACCACCGGCCCCTTTACCTCCACGGCATAATCCTGTTTCGCTTCCGGACCGTAATCGGTGTTGTGCTCAGCCGAGAAATTGATACCGCCGACAAAGGCGATCTGCTCATCGATCACCACGATTTTACGGTGCAGACGGCGAAAAAGATTGGTACGCATCCCCATGACCAGCGGGCGCGGATCGTAGTAGATAAACCGAACGCCCGCCTCCGTAAGGGTATTAACAAACTCATCAGAGAGATCGGGAGAGCCATAGCCATCTACCATGACTTCGACCTTCACGCCGCGCTGTGCCGCCGCCAGCAGGTCACGGTGCAGCGCCTTACCTACGTTATCTTCAAAGAGAATAAAGGTTTCGAGCAGCAGCGTGCGCTCGGCGCGCTGGATGGCACCCGATACGCGCGGAAAAAACGCTTCGCCATTCTCCAGCAGGCGCAGCTGGTTGCCGTCACGCCAGTTGAAATTCATAGGAATATCTCCACCGCCAGCGGCGCATGATCGGACAGATGAGACCAGGGTTTGACCGGCAGCGCCCAGGGCTGGCTGACGGACGCATTACGAATATAGATACGATCAAGGCGTAAGAGCGGAAAGCGTGCCGGGAACGTGCGCGCCGGCCGGCCATTTTTCAGGCTGAACACCTCTTTCAAACCGGCACCGCGCTGCAGAAAACGGTTAGCGCGCACCTGCCAGTCGTTGAAATCCCCGGCCACGACCAGCGGTGCATCCGCTGGCAGCGCGTTGATCACATCGCACATCATCTTCATCTGCGTCAGCCGATGCTTCTCTTTCAGGCCAAGATGGACGCAAATGACATGCAGCGGCTGCGCCCGGTCGGGCAGCGTAATCTGGCAGTGCAGCATGCCGCGCTTTTCGCTGCCAGCAACAGAAATGTCGCGATTTTGATATTCAGCAATAGGAAAGCGTGACAGTATCGCGTTGCCGTGGTGGCCTTCGGGATAAACCGCGTTGCGGCCATAGGCGAAGTCGTGCCACATGGTGTCAGCCAGATACTCATAATGTGAGTTCTCAGGCCACGCTTCTATCTGTGCGGCATGAATAGCGTGGGTACCCATTACCTCCTGTAAAAAGACGATATCCGCTGATGTGGCGCGTACGGCGTCGCGTAATTCCGGCAGAATAAAACGACGATTAAACGTGGTGAAACCTTTATGGGTATTGATCGTCAGGACTTTAAATGAAAATCCTTGCGTGTTTTGTGGCATACTGCGACGCGCTCCTTTTCATCATGAATAGAACAAAGTGTAGTCTTTGTCACAAACGGGTGGTGCCAGGGCGAGAAAATTAAGGTCTTATCTGAAATTTGTTTTACATTGAGGAAATCCGTCTGGCTTCGGTCAGATTCACTTGGGCGACCTGTTGGGTCTGCCAGGAGAAAAGTATGAAATGGTCTAATCGTGTTCAGATTGTTACCGGTCAAACCTGTCTGCACATCGCCACGCATCTGCTGGTGATTGCTGCACTGGTCTGGGGCTGGAAACATAAGGCACTGGTTGAAGTGAGCAGTACCCTGGTGGCAGCTTATGCAGTGGTGTTTATCTCCATGCTGGCCCTGCAGCGTAGTGCCCGTTTACGCCGTATGGGTGACACTCTGGAAGAGGTCACCACAACCTACTATTTTGGCGCAGCGATGCTGACGCTGTTCCTGATCTCACGCTTTTTCCATAACAACCTGCTGATTGGTTGCCTGGGCGTGGTCATGCTGGTGGGTCCGGCGCTGGTCTCTCTGCTGGCCAGAGAACCTGCTCCCCGCGTGGAGAAAAAGCGTAGCTGACCGCTGCGCATCCCGCCAGTCAGGGAGCCTTAAAGGCTCCCTTTTTATTGCCTGCTGCACGTCCTGTCAGGCAAAAGCAGCCGGCGACGCGCCTGTTTTGCAGGTCGCAGTGTGCAGGGAAAGCTGATACACTCGCCCCCTTACGCATGGTAGTTTGTGCCCTTTTCACACGCAGGCCCCCGGGGCTGCGTCATATCCCCCCTGAAAACTACATCGCGCAGCGCGATCAGGGCGGTTCGGAGTAATACACCTGCATGTCCTTTGACTCTCTCGGCTTGAATGCCGATATTTTGCGTGCGGTAGCAGAACAGGGCTATCGCGAACCGACGCCAATTCAGCGTCAGGCAATTCCTGTGGTACTGGCTGGCCGCGACCTGCTGGCGAGTGCCCAGACCGGTACCGGTAAGACCGCCGGTTTTACGCTGCCTCTGCTGCAGCGTCTTTCTGAAAACCCTGCCGCTGCACGCGGCCGCCGCCCGGTGCGCGCGCTGATCCTGACGCCAACGCGTGAGCTGGCCGCACAGGTCGGTGAGAACGTGCGCGAATACAGCCAGTACCTGAACATGCGTTCTCTGGTGGTATTTGGTGGCGTCAGCATTAATCCGCAGATGATGAAACTGCGCGGCGGCGTTGACGTACTGGTGGCAACGCCAGGCCGTCTGCTGGATCTGGCGCATCAGAATGCGGTTGATCTCTCGCAGGTAGAAATTCTGGTGCTGGATGAAGCCGACCGCATGCTCGATATGGGCTTTATTCACGATATCCGTCGCGTCCTGGCGAAGCTGCCGGCGAAGCGTCAGAACCTGCTGTTCTCAGCAACCTTCTCCGACGAAATCAAAACGCTGGCAGAAAAACTGCTGACGAACCCGGAGCAGGTCGAAGTTGCCCGCCGCAACACCGCGTCAGAGCAGGTGTCGCAGCAGGTGCACTTTGTGGATAAAAAGCGCAAGCGGGAACTGCTGTCGCTGATGATTGGCCGTGATAACTGGCAGCAGGTACTGGTGTTTACCCGTACCAAGCACGGTGCCAACCATCTGGCTGAGCAGCTGAATAAAGATGGCATCACCGCGGCGGCTATCCACGGTAACAAGAGTCAGGGCGCCCGTACCCGCGCGCTGGCTGATTTTAAATCGGGCAGCATTCGCGTGCTGGTCGCTACCGATATCGCCGCACGCGGTCTGGATATCGAAGAGCTGCCGCACGTAGTGAACTATGAGCTGCCAAACGTAGCGGAAGATTACGTACACCGTATCGGCCGTACCGGACGCGCGGCGGCAACCGGTGCCGCGCTGTCGCTGGTCTGCGTTGATGAACACAAGCTGCTGCGTGATATCGAACGACTCCTGAAGCGTGAGATCCCGCGCATTGCGCTGCCGGGCTTTGAGCCGGATCCGAGCATTAAAGCGGAGCCGATCCAGAATGGTCGCCAGCAGCAGCCGCGCGGTCGCGGTCAGGGGCAGGGCGGCAACGCCGGTCGCGCCGGCGGCGGTCAGCGTCAGGGCAACG
The DNA here is from genome assembly GCA_002939445.1 of Pantoea sp. BRM17. Lineage (GTDB taxonomy): Bacteria > Pseudomonadota > Gammaproteobacteria > Enterobacterales > Enterobacteriaceae > Pantoea. Next base: position 794,407 of record PEFU01000003.1, read on the forward strand.
GTGCGGCACGTCCGCAGAGTGAGTCGCGCGCGCCGCGTCGTCAGGGCGGTAATGGCCCGGCGGCAGGTCACGCGGGCAAACCGGCACGTTCACGTCGTCCGGCTGCCAAAGGCAACGGGAACGCATAACGCGATGCGGGTGTTACTGGCTCCGATGGAGGGCGTACTGGATTCACTGGTGCGTGAACTGCTCTCCGGCGTCAATGATTACGATCTCTGCGTGACTGAGTTTCTGCGCGTGGTCGATCAGCTGCTGCCGGTAAAGTCGTTCTATCGCCTCTGTCCGGAGCTGCGCCACCAGAGCCGCACGCCATCCGGTACGCGGGTGCGGCTGCAGCTGCTGGGACAGCACCCCGCCTGGCTGGCAGAAAACGCCGCCCGCGCAGCTGAACTCGGCTCGTGGGGCGTCGATCTTAACTGCGGCTGTCCGTCAAAGCTGGTTAACGGCAGCGGCGGCGGCGCCACGCTGCTGAAAGATCCGGAGCTGATTTACCGCGCCGCGCAGGCGATGCGTGCCGCCGTGCCGGATCACCTGCCGGTCACGGTTAAAGTGCGGCTCGGCTGGGATGGCAGCGATCGCCGCTTTGAAATTGCCGATGCGGTACAGCAGGCGGGGGCCAGCGAGCTGGTGGTACACGGCCGCACCAAAGAGGATGGCTACCGGGCTGAATGCATTAACTGGCAGGCGATTGGCGAAATTCGTCAGCGGCTCTCGATCCCGGTTATCGCCAACGGTGAGATCTGGAGCTGGGAAGATGCGCAGGCCTGTATGCGTATCACCGGCTGCGATGCGGTGATGCTGGGCCGCGGTGCGCTGAATGTGCCTAACCTCGGGCGCGTGGTGAAGCATAACGAGGCGCCAATGGCCTGGCCTGACGTGGTGGCGCTGCTGCTGAAGTATACCCAGCTGGAGAAGCAGGGAGATACCGGCAACTACCACGTTGCGCGCATCAAACAGTGGCTGGGCTATCTGCGTAAAGCCTACGCCGAAGCGAACGTTCTCTTCAGCGAAGTGCGGACGCTGCGGGTATCTGCCGATATCGCTGCCGCAATTGAGCGTTATGCGGCGCGCCTGGTGCGCTAAGCGTTATGCGCTTTCCATGCTAAAAGCCAGCCTCCGTGCTGGCTTTTTTTTTTGCTTTACCGGCGCTCATATCCGGGCAAATAGCGCATAAAGCACGCCCGCCAGCAGCACGGAGACCGGCAGCGTCAGGATCCAGGCCATCGCCAGGTTGCGCAGCGTGGCAAGCTGCAGGCCGGAACGGTTTGCGGCCATGGTTCCCGCCACGCCCGATGAGAGCACGTGCGTGGTGGAGACCGGCAGGCCAAACGCATCAGCTGCGCCGATAGTCGCCATCGCAACCAGTTCGGCGCTGGCACCCTGGGCATAGCTGAGATGCGATTTGCCGATGCGCTCGCCTACCGTAATGACGATACGTCGCCAGCCCACCAGCGTGCCCAGACCCAGCGCCAGCGCCACCACCACTTTTACCCAGAGCGGAATAAAGCGCGTGGCGCTGTCCAGCTCGCGCTTCACGGCGCTGAGATTGCGGGCGGTCTCTTCGGGCAGCGTTACGCTGCTGCTCTGCAGATGCCGGATACTCTCTGAAGCCAGGTACATATCGTTACGGGTATTGGTCACCGCCTGTGCCGGAATATTATTCACCGAGCCGTAGCGCCGGATCTGATCGCTGATATCACCCAGCAGCAGGCCCAGCGCCGGCAGCACCTGAGGCCGGGGCTGACGGCTGCGGACAAACTCAGTCAGTACCGTACGCGGTGCCGGCATCGCCCCGGGTGCCGGCTGCAGCGTCAGCAGCTGCTGCTCCGTGACCTGCGCCAGCGCGGCGACGCGCGGGATCTGCTCCGGCGGCAGCGACCGGTTCAGCGCATAGGCAATGGGCATCGTGCCGACCAGAATCAGCATGATAAGCCCCATGCCTTTCTGACCATCATTAGAGCCGTGTGCAAAAGAGACGCCGGTGCAGGTCAGGATCAGCAGCCCGCGGATCCAGACCGGCGGCGGGCGGGCGCTGTCGGGCGCCTGATAGAGCTGACGATTACGCACCAGCGCTTTCAGCGCCAGCAGCAGCAGAGCTGCGCAGACAAATCCTACGATCGGCGAGAGCAACAGAGCGTAGCCCACTTTCAGCGCCTGATCCCAGTCAACGCCGCTGGTGCCGCTGCGGCCATGCAGCAGCGCATTCGCTACGCCGACGCCGATGATGGAGCCAATCAGCGTATGGGATGAGGAGCTCGGCAGACCAAAATACCAGGTTCCCAGATTCCAGATAATGGCAGAGAAGAGCAGCGCATAGACCATCGCAAAGCCGTGTCCGCTGCCCGCCTGCAGAATAAGCTCGACCGGCAGCAGCGAAATAATGCCAAACGCCACCACGCCGCTGGAGAGCAGCACACCAAGAAAGTTGCAGATGCCGGACCAGACCACCGCCACGCCGGGCGTCAGAGAATGGGTGTAGATCACCGTGGCTACGGCATTGGCGGTGTCGTGAAAGCCATTCACAAATTCAAATCCCAGCGCAATCAGTAACGCCAGCGTCAGCAGCACAAAGGGCGTATAGGTGGTGATCGCCGCGCCGGTTTCCGCCACATCATTAAACAGGTTAACCCCGGTAAAAATCAGCCCTGCGGCCAGCAGCAGCAGAAACAGTATGCGGGAGAGCGGACCGCTGCCGCGCTGCAGATCGGGACGTCCGCGCGCCGCCGGTAAACTGGTTTCAGCCATGACACACCCCATTGACAATCGGATGCACCCACGGCATCCGCTACTGGCAGTGTGATACGCCTGCAGTGTGACAGAATGATGATGGCAATAAAAAAGCCAGCCCGGAGGCTGGCTTTTCTGACGGCGTCAGAACGATATCAGAGGCTGTTGCTGGTCGCTGGCTGCGCCTGATCGACCGGTGCCGGCTGCGCGTCGGCCTGCGGCTGCGCAGCAGGCTGATCGGCTGGCGGTGCGACGGCCGTTGCGCCCTGCGGCGTCATCGGTTCCTCTTTTGGCATCGCATCAGCCGATTCCTGCACGGCAATCGCTGCCGGCTGCGCATCGTCAGTCTGGCCGTTGATTTTGGTCGGCATGCCGCTGCGAGCCTGGATGGCGTTGTTGACCGCATCCTGACGGGTACTGGCGTCAGCAACCACTTTCGTTACGGCTGAAGTCAGATTGATCGGGACCAGCTCACGTGAGTTGAACTGCTCTTCCGTGGTGGAGAGCGGGTTGTGCACCTCAATCCAGCGTGAACCATCCGGCTCAACGGTCGCTTTAACCGGCTGATCGATAAACTGAACGCGGGTGCCGACCGGCACGTTGTCAAACAGCCATTTGATATCGTCAGCACGCAGGCGGACGCAGCCGTGGCTGACGCGCAGGCCGATACCGAAGTTGGCGTTGGTACCGTGAATGGCATACAGGCGGCCGATATAGAGCGCGTGCAGACCCATCGGGTTATCCGGGCCAGCCGGGAAGACCGCCGGGATGCTTTCGCCGCGTGCCGCATATTCAGCGTGCATCGCCTTGGTTGGCGTCCAGGTCGGGCCCGCTTTTTTACGCTCTACTTTGGTGGTCCAGTTTACCGGAGTATCTTTACCCAGCTCACCGATACCGATAGGCAGCACGACCACGGTCTTTGTGCCTTTCGGGTAGTAGTAGAGACGCATCTCAGCGCTGTTGATCACGATGCCTTCACGCGGTGCGTCAGGCAGGATCAGCTGCTGTGGGATCACCATTTTGCTGCCCGCTTTAGGCAGATAAACGTCAACGCCGGGATTCGCTTCCAGCATATTGCTGAGGCCCATCTGGTACTGAGCCGCAAAAGCTTCCAGCGGAAGTTTACTCTCTTCCGGCACGGTGATTTCAATATTTTCGCCAATCAGGCGGCTATTCGCTGCAGGAAGCGGATAGACGACAGCAAAGGCTGACTGGCTGAAAGCGGCCAGGGCAAGAGCTAGTGAAGCGAACGCGCGAATGCTTTTTTTCATGTTTTTACAAGTCGTTATGGCCGTGTTTCAGGCTTGTCAGTGTATCGAACCCATCGTGGTCGGTGTGACCCGCTGCGCATTATATGTGCATTGCTGCGGCGATGGGAATGATGATTTTTACTGCCTGAAGATACTTTACGCAAAAAGTCCTTCTTAACAGATAAATCTGTTGGCGCAATGACTCAAATTGTGAATAGTCAGGGCTGCCAGAGCGTCACTTCACCGCTGAGTTTCCGGTTAAGAAAAAAGGCGGCACTGATCAGCGCCAGGTGGCTCAGCGCCTGCGGAACGTTGCCCAGGGCATAGCCGCGCTCGGTAAACTCTTCGGCATACAGACCCAGCGGGTTGGCATAGCTTAGCAGCTTCTCAAACTCAAAATGCGCCTCCTGCACCCGGCCGGCGCGCGCCAGGCACTCTACGTACCAGAAAGAGCAGGCGACAAAAGAGCCTTCGCCGCCGGCCAGTCCGTCAGCCGGTGTTTCGCTGATATTATAGCGCCGTACCAGACCATCGCTGACCAGGTTAGCCTTGATGGCATCCAGCGTGGCCAGCCAGTCGGGGTCGGTGGAGCTGACAAAGCGCACCAGCGGCATTAGCAGCATTGAGGCATCCAGAGCGGTGCCGCCGCGCGTCGCAGTGAAATGCCCCAGGTCGGCGTTCCAGAAGTTCTGCCAGATATCGTCGCGGATCTCGCTGCGCACCCGATCCCAGCGATCGTAAGGCATCGGCAGTGAACGCTTCATGCCCAGCCGCAGCGCGCGATCCAGCGCCACCCAGCACATCAGGCGCGAGTGGAGAAAATGCTCCGGCTCACCGCGCATCTCCCAGATGCCGGCGTCCGGCTGGTTCCAGTTGTCGCAGACGTAATCAATCATGCTGGAGACGTGCAGCCAGCCGCGGTGGGAGATGGCATCGCCATATTTGTTGGCCAGATAGATGGCATCCATCAGCTCGCCATAAATATCAAGCYGCGTCTGGTGCCACGCATCATTACCGATGCGAACCGGCCGTGAATCGGCGTAGCCAGAGAGGTTCAGCAGTTCGCTTTCATGCAGTTCGGTGCCGCTATCGAGACGATACATCACCTGCAGATGCGGCGTGTCGTCATGGCTGTGTTCAACGCAGCGGCCGACCCAGCGGGTAAAATCGTGCGCCTCCTCTACATAGCCAAGGCGCATCAGCGCATACATACTGAACGAGGCGTCGCGGATCCAGGAGGCGCGGTAGTCCCAGTTGCGCTCGCCGCCCAGCTCCTCCGGCAGGCCAAAGGTGGCGGCGGCGGCGATCGAACCATGTTCATGTGAGGTAAGCAGCTTCAGCGTCAGCGCTGAACGTGTCACCATTTCACGCCAGCGCCCCTGATAGGAGCTGTGATTACTCCAGCGCAGCCAGTAATCGAGCGTATCCTGAAAGCAGCGCGCCGTTGAGATGGTTTCAACGTGCGGATCGTCATCGTTGCCAAAGACAAACTCCGCGTGTTCGCCACTCTGCAGCGTAAATTCCGCTACCGCCGCCTGATTTTCGCAGCGCAGCGGCAGCGTAGCGCTCAGGCGCAGCGCGGGCTGCCCCTCCGCCAGAAACGCCACGCCGCTTTCACGCATTTCAGCGCGCGTCTCAGCCCGGGCGTAATCGTGACGCGGCGCGCAGACCAGCTGAAAAGTGGCGGTGCCGCGCACCATTTTTACCCGACGTACCAGCCGCGGGACTTTGCTGCTCTCGTCGCAGATCGGCATATAGTCGGTGATCTCCGCCACCCCCTCATCGGCCAGCCAGCGGGTCTGCAGAATATTGGTATCAGGCAGGTAGAGCTGCTGGCGACGCGCCTGTGGCCAGTCAGGCGCAAGGGTAAAACGGCCCGCCTCTTCGCTGTCGAGCAGCGCCGCAAAGACAGAAGGGCTGTCCAGCTCTGGCCAGCAGAGATAGTCGATAGTGCCGTCGTTTGCGATCAGGGCGCAGGTGCGCAAATCGCCGATTACGCCGTGGTCATCAATTCTGCGTTTAATTTTGCTCATCCCGCCTCCGGTACCTTATCTGACTGTTAACTATAGACGAAACGGCTGGCCGGGCAGCGCCGTGGCACGGATGGATAACTTCTGTACTGAAAAATCGTTAACAGCGAGGAGAGCGTGTGATGGCGGATTCACTCTGGCGAATCCGCAGTTCAAAGGCTACCACAGTTAACCGGCGCGGCGGTGGTTCCAGCGGCGGATCAGATAGCGTAAGACAATACCGGTGACGATAGCCGCCGCCAGCCAGACCAAATGTTTAAGATGCTGATCGAGCTTATGCAGCCAGGGCGCAATGATTTCGCCGGCAAAATAGCCCAGCGTGACAAAAATCAGCGCCCAGAGCGCAGCACCGATAATATTAAGCACAAAAAAGCGCAGCGGCTTCAGACGGCTGGTGCCGATGATAATCGGCCCAATCAGGCGAAAACCGTACATAAAGCGCACGCCGATAACAAACAGGCTGGGACGCTTCTGGATCAGACGGTTAGCTTTGCCAATCGTCGCCTGATGTTTACTGAAGCGGCGCAAAATGCGCGTACCGTAGCGGCGGCCAAGCCAGAACAGCAGCTGGTCACCAATGATGCCGCCTGCCATCGCCGCCAGCACCACGCCGCCGTAGTGCAGCAGCCCCTCATGCGCCGCCACGCCGCCCAGCAAGGTAAAGGTTTCCCCTTCGGCAATACAGCCAATCATCAGGGCCAGATAGCCATACTGGGTGATTAATCCATTGATATCGAGATGCAATTTTTTCTCCCTGGACAGAACAGACACCTGAGCAGTGTAGCTGCAGGCGGCTTTTTTTGTGCAGCGGGCCGCAAAAACAGGCGCGCTGGTTATACTTGAAGAGACGCTGCCTGTCGGAGTCTGACTGAATGCTAAAGGGGCGGCCCACTGCATCAGAGGAGTGATTTTATGAATCATGTCTGGGGTCTTCTGGCGCATCCGAATCAGGAAATGCGCCATATCAAGCAGGAAAACGAAAGCGTTTCACATCATTACACGCATCACGTGCTGCTGATGGCAGCGATACCGGTTATCTGCGCCTTTATTGGCACGACACAATTTGGCTGGAATCTGGGCGACAATCGCTTTATTCAGCTCAATCTGCTCACTGGCCTCGGTCTGGGTATTCTCTTTTATCTGTTAATTCTGGGTGGCGTCGCGGTAATGGGGCGGGTCATTCACTGGATGGCGCGCGACTATCCGCAACGTCCCGGTATTCAGCGCTGTACCGTGTTCGCCGGCTATGTCGCCACGCCGCTGTTTCTCAGCGGTCTGGTCGCACTTTATCCGCTGGTATGGCTCTGCGTACTGGCGGGTGCCGTGGCGCTGGTCTACACCGGCTACCTGCTCTATGTCGGCATCCCGGTGTTTTTGAATATCGACCGCGAAGAGAGCATGCGCTTCTCCGGTTCAACGCTGGCGATAGGGGTACTGGTATTTGAAGTGCTGCTGGCGCTGACGGTTGTGCTGTGGGGCTATGGACCAAGGCTGTTCTGATTTCCCTGCTTTTTTCTGAGGCCGCACATAACTGCGGCCTTTTTAACGCCCGGAAACAATCTCACTAAGAAATTTGCCGCATTTGCGCGTATTATGCCGCTGCCAGCCCGCACCCTGACAGGACTGATGCGGGCGGCCTGTGGAGCTTTCACAGCGCAAAACTCCTGATCGGATCTCACTGACACGATGTCTGTTAAATTACCTGTTTCTCTGCTGTCGCTGGCGCTGTTTATGACGGCCCCGGCGGCGGTAACACCTGTACTGGCTGCACCGGCCGCGCTGTCGGGTCTGGCACCGCTGGCCCAGCCGCAAATCGCCTCCGGCAGCGCAATGATTGTTGATCTCGATACCGGCAAGGTGCTGTTCTCCAGCCATCCTGACCGCGTGCGGCCTATCGCCTCCATTACCAAAGTGATGACGGCGATGGTTGTGCTGGATGCAAAGCTGCCGATGGATGAGATGCTTTCGGTAGATATCAGCCAGACGCGCGAGATGCGCGGCGTGTTTTCGCGCGTCAAACTCAACAGCGAAATCAGCCGCCGCTCGATGCTGCTGCTGGCGCTGATGTCGTCTGAAAACCGCGCGGCGGCCAGTCTGGCGCACCACTATCCGGGCGGCTATAACGCCTTTATCCGCGCCATGAATGCCAAAGCGCGCGCGCTGGGTATGACGCATACGCGCTATGTAGAACCCACCGGCCTCTCCACGCAGAACGTCTCCAGCGCCAGCGATCTGGTTAAGTTGCTGAAAGCGACGCGTCAGTACCCATTGCTGGGCCAGCTCAGCACCACGAAAGAGCAGACGGCGGTGTTTCAGCACCCGAGCTACGCACTGCCGTTCCGCAACACCAATCACCTGGTTTACAAAGAGGGCTGGCGGATCCAGCTGACGAAAACAGGGTACACCGATGAGGCGGGCCACTGTCTGGTGATGCGTACGGTGATCAACAACCGCCCGGTGGCGCTGGTGGTACTGGATGCGTTTGGTAAATATACCCACTTTGCCGATGCTAATCGCCTGCGCGACTGGCTGGAAACCGGTAAAGCGGCCCCGGTTCCAGCGGCAGCGCTGGCATATAGAAAACAGAAAGCGGGCCTCACC
>PEFU01000003.1:803114-849730 GCA_002939445.1 Pantoea sp. BRM17
ATATAGAAAACAGAAAGCGGGCCTCACCACCAGCAATACGGTAGTGGAGTAACGACGAGGGCGCGCCTGCCAGCAGAAGGGGCGCGCCACTTGCAAACTGGCGTATCATCAGTACCCTGATTTAGCCTTATCACACCTGTTTTCATCCCGGCGGCGACCTCCTGTACTGGCCGCCACACTCGTTTAACTGGCTTTTTCGCTGGAATGTCGTTCTATGATCAAGTTTCGTTTTTTCACTGTTCCGCTGTTACTGCTCATGCTGTGCGTGCCCGCGCTGAGCCAGGCGGATGACGCGCCCGATGTGACGCAACAGCAGCCGGCACAGGAAGAAGAAGCGCCGCCGCAGGCGAATCCGGCGGTTGAGCTGCCAAAAATGCAAAAAATTCTCGATAAGATCAAAGGACAGGTATCGGGAGAAACCAGCGAAAACCAGCTCAACCAGCTTAATGAGATGGCGCTGGAGCTGTCGGGCAATGCAGAGACGCTGGGACAGGCGTTAGTCCCGCAGCGCCAGCAGCTTGATGCGCAGCTGGCGGTACTGGGTCCCGCGCCCAAAGCGGACAGCGGCGTTAAAGAGACGCCGGAGGTGACGCGCAAGCGCCGCTCGCTGGAAAACCAGAAAGGCAAGCTGGACGATCAGATAAAGCAGGCAGAAGGCATTRAAAACGGTGCGCTGGTGCTCTCTTCGCAGATTGTGAACCTGCGCCGCGATCAGCTGAAAAATCAGCTGGCGCTCAATTCCGGCAGTATTTTTGGCCCGCGCTTCTGGGCGCCGCTGGTGAGCCGTCAGGATCTCGACGGCGAAAAAATCAGTGACTTTATTACGGAGCTGAAGGCGTCGGCGGCACTGTCGTGGGAGCCGGACTGGCGCGTCGGTACCATCGGCTGGCTGGTGGCGGCGATGCTGGTGATGACGCTGGGACGGCGCTACAGCGAAGAGTTTCTCGCCTGGGTGAGTATTAACAAGCTGCCGGAAGGGCGGCTGCGGCGCAGCTTCCTCGCGGCTGCCATCGCGCTGACCACGCTGGCTGCAGTGGTGCTGACCTTTAACTTTAGCGCGCTGGCGTTTACCCGCCGGGATGAAGTCTCCGGCGACGTACAGGATTTTGTTACCCGCCTGGTGCAGCTGAGCGTCTACTGCGGGCTGATTGCCGGTCTGGGACGGGCGTTTCTCTCGACCCGTCGTCCCAGCTGGCGTCTGCCGGCCATCTCTAATGAGGTTGCGCTGGCGCTGAAGCCGTTCCCGCCGATTACCGCTGCGCTGGTGTTTATCTTTCAGACCGCAGAAGCGTTTAACTACACGGTAGGTACCAGTCTCAGCACGACGATTTTTGCTAATGGCCTGACCGCGCTGCTGATTGGCAGCACCGGGCTCGCTATCAGTATGCGTACCAACCGCGTGCGCCGCCGGATGGCCCGGCTCGGCAATCCGCCAGAGGCGCGTCCGACGGTGGTCGGGCTGGTTCAGCTGGCGCTCACGCTGACTGCCGTTGCGATTCTGATTTCACTGACAATCGGCTATGTGACGCTGGCGCGCTTTCTGGGCTACGAGGTGGTGTGGTGCGGGATCCTGTTTGGCTCCTTCTATTTTTTAAGCCACGTCATTACCGACGGCTGTGAAAGCCTGTTTTCCACCAGCAGCGCCGCCGGGCGCCGCCTGCAGAGTTCGCTCAATATCGATGAGCGCTATCTGCAGCAGGCCGCCACGCTGCTCAGCGCGCTGGGTAAAGCGCTGCTGATGGGGATTGTGGCGCTGGCGCTGATGACCGGCACGTTCGCCTCCTCCACGCCGGTAGAGCTTATTCAGAAAGTCATTGAGTTCTGGGGTGGCAAAGGGCTGGAGTCGCTGAATATCGTACCGGCGCATATGGTAAATGCCCTTATTTGCCTAGTAGCGGGCATCTGGATATTGCGCTCAGTGCGCCGCTGGCTGGATAACGATTTTCTGCCGAAAACCACTATGGATATCGGCATGCGCGTCTCGCTGGTGACGCTGTTCAGCAATATCGGCTACGTGCTGATTATCCTGCTGACGCTCTCCATCATKGGGCTGCAGTGGAACAAGCTGGCATGGATCGTCAGCGCGCTATCGGTGGGTATCGGTTTTGGTCTGCAGGAGATCGTTAAAAACTTTATTTCCGGTCTGATCCTGCTCACCGAACGGCCGGTCAAGGTAGGCGACCTGGTCAGCATCAGCGGCATTGAGGGCGATATCCGGCGGATTAACGTTCGCGCCACGGAGATTCAGCTGGGCGACAAGTCAACGGTGATCGTGCCTAATTCGCAGCTGATTTCACAGAACGTACGTAATGCCACTATGGGCAATGCGCAGGGGGTGGTGACCATTCAGCTGACGTTCCCGCTCGATATCGATCCGGTGCGGGTGCGCGAGCTGCTGCTGGAGGTCTATAACGAGAATGAGCGCATTCTGGAGACGCCTGAACCTTCGGTATCGTTTAAAGATCTTACCCCGTCGGGCATAGTGCTGAGCGTAACCGGCAACGTCGCCAGCCAGCGCCAGATTTCGGGTGCGAAAAGCGATCTGCTGTTCGATATTCTGACGCGGCTGCGTAAAGAGGGCATTGTGCTGTCGGCGCCGCAGACCATGATCATCGAGCGCCGCGCTCTGGCGGCGGCTACGCAGGAGCAGGATGCGCCGCAATCCTGAGTCAATGGCAGGGTGGTTATCGGACCACCCTGCACATGACGACCGGTCTCAGGCTTTGACTGCCCAGCCTTTCTGCTTGCTGGTTTTACCGATGCCGGGATTGAAGGTATTGGTCGGGTCCAGTTCACGATAAAACGCCTGCAGCTGCGGTTTCGCTTTGTAGAGATGGCCGACGTTATGTTCCGCCGGATACTCTGCCCCGCGCGCGCTGAGCAGCGCCAGCATCCTCTCTTTCAGCGCGTGCACATCCACGCCTTTTTTCACAATGTAATCCTGATGGAACACGTGGCAGAAGAAGTGGCCATAGTAGAGCCGGTGGATCAGATCGTTATCAAACTCCGGCGGCAGCTGTTCAAACCAGGCTTCATCGTTGCGGCGCAGGGCGATATCCAGCGCCAGAATATCCTCCACTTCATCCGCATGCACCGCGTGATAGCGCACGGCGGCACCGGCGGCGGCAAACCGATGCAAAAAGGCATGCGATCCCTCTTTGCTGTCGCAGGCGAAAAACTCGCCGCCACCCTCACGGAAATAGTCCTGCAGATACGCCTGCGCTTCGGCAACGCCTTCGCCGGACATCTTCAGCATCAGGTGGTGCTCATACTTATCGCGATAGTGCTTAAGACGTTTCGGCAGATGGGCCGGGAACAGGCGACTGATACGCTGCAGCAGACGGTCGGTGAAGTGCGGCTTCACAAAGCTGAGCTTGTTCAGCCAGGCATCAACCCGGCCCTTGAGGGTGAAAAAGAGCGGCATCTTATCGGTGCCGAGCTTGTCGATCATCACGAAAGTATCTTTGCCGTACACTTCGGCAATATCGAAGATATCGCGGTGCATATATTCACCCGCCACCGGCAGATGGGTGAACTCTGCCAGGATATGACGGCGGATGTCGCCCAGCACGGCGGGGTCGTTGGTGCCGATATAGAATACCTGCTGCTGTGGCTCAGTCGGAAAGGTATCCAGACGCACGGCAAACACCGCAAGCTTACCGGCGCAGCCGGAGGCTTCAAACAGCCGGCGGGCGTCAGCGTTAAAGCGCGCCGGCGTATCGGCGTGAATATCACGTACCCGCCCGGCGTATTCATGGTCCGAGGCGTGGCGCTCATCCCAGCGCACGTCGCTCTGCTGCCAGCGCTCATCATCCAGCCGCCCGAGGATCTCTTCCGGTGAGTGGCCCAGATCGATTCCCAGATGGTTAACCAGCTTGAGTTTACCGCTGGCGTCCACCTGCGCAAACAGCGCCATCTCACTGTAGGCCGGTCCGCGTTTGATCAGCGAGCCGCCGGAGTTGTTACAGATCCCGCCCAGCACCGACGCACCGATACAGGAGGAGCCAATGACCGAATGCGGCTCGCGCCCGAGCGGTTTGAGCGTTTTTTCCAGCTGATAAAGCGTGCTGCCGGGAAACGCGAGGATCTGTTTGCCGCCATCAATCAGCTGCAGCCGATCGAGACGCAGGGTGCTGACGATCACTACCGGACGATCGTAATCGTTGCCGCTGGGGGTGGAACCCTCCGTCAGGCCGGTATTTGCCGCCTGCATCAGGATAATGGCGTCCGCGCTGACCAGCGCCTGCAGGACCCGCCAGAGTTCAAGCAGCGACCCCGGAAAGACCACCGCCAGCGCATCGCCCGCGCCGGAGCGAAAGCCGGTCCGGTAGCGCGCGGTCTGCTCCGCGTCAGTCAGCAGATGAGAGGCACCAACCAGACGGCGCAGGTCGGCAACCAGTGCAGGGTGAGAAAGGTGAGAATTCATGAGCCTGTCCTTGTCGTTAACGTGGCGTTTCTACTGTAGCACGCGGCGCGGCTCTGGTCGCCGTGTGACAAAGGCGGCTACCTGCTATCCTCATCTTGTGGCACACTGCCCCGGTAATCTTTATTGTGCGCAGTTACTTAAGAGAACCCAACCTGATGAAATGGATTTACTCTGTTAGCCTCGCGGTCTCCCTGGCTCTGCAGCCGGCGTTTGCCGATACGCTGCGTGAAACACATCCCCTGACGGAGCAGGCGCGCGACGCGTATGTCAGCCAGCTGCTCAGCAAAATGACGCTGGATGAGAAAATCGGCCAGATGCGGCTGATCAGCGTCGGACCCGACACGCCGAAAGAGGCGATTCGCGACATGATCCAGCAGGGTCAGGTTGGGGCGATTTTTAATACCGTCACCCGCCAGGATATTCGCGCCATGCAGGATCAGGTGATGCAGCTCAGCCGCCTGAAAATCCCGCTCTTTTTTGCCTACGATGTGGTGCACGGGCAGCGCACTATTTTTCCGATTCCGCTGGGCCTCGCGGCCAGCTGGGATCGCGATGCGATTGGTGAAGTGGGACGTATTTCTGCTTATGAGGCCGCGGATGATGGTCTGAATATGACCTGGGCACCGATGGTGGATGTCAGCCGCGAACCGCGCTGGGGGCGTGGCTCAGAAGGCTTTGGCGAAGATACTTATCTTACGTCGCAGATGGGCAGCGCCATGGTCAGAGCGATGCAGGGCAAAAGCCCGGCCGATCGTTACGCCGTGATGACCAGCGTGAAACATTTTGCCGCCTACGGCGCGGTGGAAGGCGGGCGTGACTACAACACCGTGGATATGAGTCCGCAGCGGCTGGCACAGGACTACCTGCCGCCTTATAAAGCCTCGCTCGATGCCGGCAGCGGTGGCGTGATGGTGGCGCTGAATTCGCTGAACGGCACCCCGGCCACCGCCGATGGCTGGCTGCTGAAAGATCTGCTGCGTGACCAGTGGAAATTTAAAGGTATTACCATCAGCGATCACGGTGCGATTAAAGAGCTGATTAAACATGGTGTGGCGAGCGATCCGCAGGATGCGGTGCGCATTGCGCTCAAGTCAGGCATCGACATGAGCATGAGCGATGAGTACTACAGCAAATATTTGCCGGCGCTGGTGAAAAGCGGGGCGGTGAGTATGCGTGAAATTGATGATGCCGCCCGTCACGTGCTCAACGTGAAATATGACATGGGGCTGTTTAACGATCCGTACAGCCACCTCGGACCGCAGAGCAGCGATCCGCAGGATACCAACGCTGAGAGCCGTCTGCACCGTGCTGAAGCGCGCGATGTGGCGCGCAAGAGCATGGTGCTGCTCAAGAACTGGCACGAGACGCTGCCGCTGAAGCGTGACGCGACCGTTGCGCTGGTGGGACCGCTGGCGGACAGCCAGCGCGATATCATGGGCAGCTGGTCAGCCGCGGGTGTGGCAAAGCAGTCAGTGACGCTGCTGCAGGGGATGCGCAATGCCATGGCGGACAAAGGCACGCTGCTGTACGCCAAAGGGGCTAACGTTTCTGACAACAAAGGTATTCAGGGCTTCCTCAATCTTTACGAGCAGGCGGTGAGCGTCGATACACGCACACCGCAGCAGATGATTGATGAGGCGGTAGCCCAGGCAGAGAAGGCGGATGTGGTCGTCGCTGCGGTGGGTGAAGCGCAGGGCATGGCGCATGAAGCGTCCAGCCGCAGCGAACTGGCGATCCCGGCCAGCCAGCAGAAATTACTGGCGGCCCTGAAAGCCACTGGCAAGCCGCTGGTGATTGTGCTGATGAATGGCCGGCCGCTGACGCTGGTGAATGAAGACYGCATGGCGGATGCGATGCTGGAAACCTGGTTCAGCGGCACCGAAGGCGGCAATGCTATCGCGGACGTGCTGTTTGGCGATTACAACCCTTCCGGCAAGCTGCCGGTCACGTTCCCGCGCTCAGTGGGGCAGATCCCGCTTTACTACAATCATCTGCCAACCGGGCGACCTTATAATCCGGAAAAGCCGAATAAATATACTTCTCACTACTACGACACCATCAACGGCCCGCTCTATCCGTTTGGTTACGGCCTGAGCTATACCCGCTTTACCGTTTCACCGGTGACGCTCTCCGCCCGCACGATGCCGCGCAGCGGCAGCATTGAAGCGAGCGTAACGGTGACCAACAGCGGTAAACGCGACGGGGCAACGGTGGTACAGATGTATCTCAACGATCCGGTGGCGAGTATCAGCCGTCCGGTTCAGGAGCTGCGCGACTTCCGGCGCATTATGCTGAAAGCCGGTGAGTCACAAACCGTGCGCTTTACGATTGATGCTGACGCGCTGAAATTCTGGAACCAGCAGATGCAGCACGTGGCGGAACCCGGCAAATTTAACGTTATGATTGGCCTGGATTCCGTACGCACTCAGGATGCGCAGTTCGACTATCTTTAACGGATAACCGCGTCTCCCKGTCGCCAGGCCGGGAGCGCTATCCCTGACGCCTTTTTATCCGACACCACGCCACCATGACGCTTCGCAATCGCATTGAACAGCAGATCTTTCGCCTTAACGGGCTGGCACTCAACGAGTTTGACCTCTCACAGCCGCCCGGCGATCCCGGCCTGTTCGGCCCCGACTCCACTATCTGGCGCATCCACGGTGATTTTCCGGCGATGCTCTGCGGCGGTATCAGCGCCCTGATGCTGCAGATGCTGCATCCGGCGGCGCTGGCCGGGGTCTGGGATCACTCCAGCTTCCGTCAGGATATGCTCGGCCGGCTGCGCCGCACCAGCCAGTTCATCGCCGTAACGACCTTTGGCAACAGTGCCGATGCCCGGACGCTGATTGAGCGGGTGAAGCGCATCCATCTGCAGGTCAGCGGCACGGACAGCAACGGTAATCCTTACGCGGCCAGCGATCCGCATCTGCTGACCTGGGTGCACGTGGCGGAAACCAGCCGTTTTCTGGCGGCCCATCTGCGCTATAAAAACCCGGCGCTCAGCCGGGCTGAGCAGGATCGCTACTATCAGGAGGCGGCGCAGGTGGCGATTGCGCTGGGCGCAGAGCAGGTGCCGTGCAGCGTCACCGACGTTGAGCACTATCTGCAGGCGATACGTCCGGAGCTCTGTTTTGATGCGCGCACGCAGGAGGTGATGGCGCTGCTGATGAATGCGCCGGCACCCGGCTGGCAGGCGCGACCGGCAATGCGCACCATGCTGCAGGCGGGGATCGGTCTGCTGCCGGCGTGGGCACAGCAGCAGCTGCAGCGCCCGGTCAGCCCGCTGACGCAGTGGCGCACCGACCGGCAGATGCTGCTGCTGGCGCGCCTGCTGCGCTGGTCGATACAGCGCGGCGCCTGGTCACGGGCGATGCAGCGTATGGGGCGTGACGCCCGCTACCGCTGAAGCAAAGCCAGACGCTCAGCGCGAGCGCAGCCGCACTTTGAGAGTTTTACCCTTGTCTCACATGGCGCGAGTGCCGATCCTGCTCTATTCTCGGGGAAAATGGATCCCTCCAGGCATTGTCGAGGCGTTATGACCAGTTACCCTCTGATTGCTGAGGTGCCGAATCAGCAACATACTTTAACCGCGATCGTCGAACAGGATGCGCGCACCGCCTATTTTTATATCTGGCCCAACGACCTGTTTCGCAGCCAGTACGCTGTTCGCGACTGCTGGCTGCGCAACCTTCTGYCGGCACCGGCAGAGGAAGATCGCGAAGCGATGGAGCAGGGGATCGCGCCGCTGCTGAGCGCAGAGTATTGCCGCACGCTGGAGGCGGAGCCGATGCTCGATCCCGCAGGCCTGCAGGTATTGTGGGAGCCGGATGATACCGGTGCTGCCCTGTGGTACTACGGCCAGCTGCTGGCGGTGATCCCCGGCTGGAGCCTCTATCAGAGCAAACAGGTCAGCTTCTCAGCCGGCTGCATCAGGAAAAACCGCCTGACGGCGCCGCTGGGTTCCGCCTCCACCAATGAATACTATGCGCGTGCTGAGCAGCAGCGTCACTTCTGGCGCGACTGGCACGACGACCAGCAGTGGGAAAAAATTCAGCATGAAATGCTGCAGGTCTACCAGGCGCGGTGGGGTGAGTCGGTCAAATATTACGCTATCGATCAGGGCAGCTGGCCGCCGATGGCGCTTTCTCAGCACTGGCATAACGGCGTCTGGTATTTTGTCACGCTGGGAATGAGCATTCGTCCGATGCCGCAGGTCGATTATCTGTTTGAAGAGCTGGCTCCCCAGTACCGGCGGGTTGAGCTGGCGCTGGCGGTAGATGGCGAGGTGATGACCGAGGCCAACGCGGTGCAGATGGCGAGCGCGCTGGCTGAGTTTGCCCATCTGCCGTGGGCGCGGCTGACGTGGATTGGCGAAGGGCATACGCTGGCATCTGAAGTGGCGCCGGTCGGCTTTGAAAGCTTTCTGCTGGCTAACGCGCTGGCACCGGAGGCGGTGTCGCTGCGATTGCCGAAGCGCGACGGCGATCGGCCGGAACTGCTCTGGGCGACGCCGATCACCGAAGCGGAACGCCACTTTGCGCAGTCGGATGAACAGGGCGGACAGCAGCTGCTTCAGCGGCTGCTGGCGGAGGGTAACAGCCATATCTTCCGTCCGCGTCAGGAGGTGGTGGCGCCGCCTCAGTAAACGCCCGCCCTTCTTCTGTGAAGAGGGGCGCGCTGTCTCCAGGCAGGCAATTCTCCGCTCTGCTTATCGCCGGTTATTCCTACCCTGTAAAAATAGTCACCCGATTCAACTATTTGCTTTTTTTGTGATCCCGCGCCTCTCAAGTTCCCCATTAACACGCCGTTAACCTCGATCAGGCAACTCGCCAACCAGGGTAAGGGCATCCGAATGTTTAAAACGACACAATCCCGTTTCACCGCGACGCTGGTCGCATTTTTTGTTGTGCTGATGCTGGTCACTGTACTGGTGATCAATCAGTTTATCGCACCGCAGCTGAGTCAGAATGAGAGCCGCCTGGTGCGCTATGAAGTTGATGGTCTGGCCGGACGCATTGTTGAACAGATGAACCGGGTTCAGGCGCAGCAGCGGGCGATAACGGAAGCAGCGGGCGTGATGGAGAGCGCAACGATAGAGACGCTGCTGCCGGCGCTGGTAAACCAGTACCAGGACAGCAACGTATTTGGCGGCGGGATCTGGCCGCTGCCGAACCGGCGCGATCCGGCAAAAGAGAAAGACAGCACCTTCTTTGCGCGCAACGCCAGCAATCAGCTGCAGGTCAATACTTACTGGAACTCCGATGCGGCCGATAAGTACWGGGAGCAGCCGTGGTACAAAGCGGGTATGGCCGCAGCAAAAGGGCAGTGCGCCTGGGCCAAAGCCTATCAGGATGCGGCCAGCCCGCAGCCGCGTACCAACTGTGCGATGGCTATCTATCGCGACGGCAGCGTCTGGGGCGTCGCCACCATTGATGTCACGCTGGGCTTTTTTAATCAGCTGGCGAAGCAGATGGGTGACGCCATTAAAGGCCGCGTGCTGATTGTTGAAGCGGATGGCAAAGTGGTCGGGAACGCGGCGCTGCTGGACGGTGCGCCAAAGCTGGAAAACCTGAGCGATACCCGGCTGCCGATGGCCGCTGCGCTGAAGTCGCTGCTGACGCAGGCGGGGAGCGAGCTGGCGCAGACAACGTTTAGCGGTGAGGATGGTGAGCATACGCTGTTCCTGCAGGCGATCCCCGGCAGCCCGTGGTATCTCGCCAGCGACGTCCCCTCCAGCCTGCTGGATGCACAGACGCACAGTATGCTGACGCGGCTGGGCGTGGTACAGATCCCGCTGGCTATTATTCTGCTGCTGGTATCGCTGGGCTTTGTCCGCGCAATGATGAAGCGTCTGGGCGTGCTGCACAAAAATATTGAAGCACTCTCAACCGGCGGCGCCGACCTCACACAGCGCCTGCCTGCCAGCAATAGCCCGGAATTTAACGCCGTGGCTGAGAGCTTTAACCAGTTCATCAGCTACCTGCAGGGGCTGATGCGTCAGGTGGGCGACAGCGCGCTGGCGATCACGGCGGCCTCGCGCGAAATTGCCAGCGGCAACGCCGATCTCTCTGCGCGCACCGAATCGCAGGCCAGCTCCATTGTCGAGACGGCAGCCTCAATGGAGGAGCTGACCGGCACCGTGCGCCAAAACGCCGATAACGCCACCCACGCTAATCAGCTGGCTGACGGCGCAGCCACCGTGGCGGCGCGCGGCAGTGAAGTGGTGCGTCAGGTCGTGACCACTATGGGGGAGATCCACCACTCATCGCGTAAAGTCGTCGATATCATCAGCGTCATCGACAGCATCGCGTTTCAGACCAACATTCTGGCCCTGAACGCGGCGGTTGAAGCGGCGCGCGCCGGAGAGCAGGGGCGCGGTTTTGCGGTGGTGGCCTCAGAAGTACGCAACCTTGCGCAGCGCTCAGCTAACTCAGCGCGCGAGATTAAAAAGCTGATTGAAGAGTCAGTGGCAAATATTGATACCGGCAGCCAGCTGGTTGAGCAGGCGGGACAGACCATGGATGAGCTGATGCAGGGCGTCAGCAGCGTCACCACCCTGATGAGCGAAATTATGTCCGCCAGCCGTGAGCAGAGCATGGGTATCGATCAGGTTAACGTCGCGATCACGCAGCTGGATGGCAGCACGCAGCAGAACGCCGCGCTGGTAGAGCAGGTCTCTTCAGCCGCGCGTGCAATGGAGGAGCAGAGCGTGCAGCTGGAACAGGTGGTGCAGAGCTTCAGACTATAACCGCACTTATCACTATTGCGGCGGCTTACAGGCTGCCGCAATCTCATCGTGCTTTACCTCTGCATACCTTCTTCTTCGCCGATTCAGATTATGCCTGCTAAGCTTATTTTTTACCGCGCCAGCGCACGAAACGTGCGCCTTTTTCTCCGCTGCTGCCACGGCGATTGTGTACAATAGCAGGGATTTTTCTGAAGGAGCCCTCATGCCTGCCATAGAAGTTATTCTTGTTGACCACCTCGATCGTCCCACCGGCAAGATGGAAAAGCTGGAAGTGCATGAAAAAGGCTTACTGCATCGCGCAGTAACGGTTTACGTGTTTAATTCGCGTCATGAGCTGCTGCTGCAGCGGCGTGCCAGCAGCAAATACCACTGCGGCGGACTCTGGAGTAATACCTGCTGCAGTCATCCGTTTCCGCAGGAGCCGACGCTCGATGCCGCTGAGCGCCGTCTGCGTGAAGAGATGGGACTGAACCTGGCGCTGACGCCGGTATTTGAGCTGAGCTACAACCTGCCGCTCAGTAACGGCCTGATTGAACATGAGTATGGACACGTCTTCTTTGCCATCAGCGATGAAGAGCCGGTGCTGAACCCGGAAGAAGCGGACGCCTGGTGCTACCGTTCAGTCGGGCAGATTCAGCAGCAGATGGAGACCGAGCCGGAGCAGTTTACGCCATGGTTTCTGCACACCTTCCCGCGCATTCCGCATACGCTGGGTGACTTTCGCCTGACTGCCTGACACGCCTCTCTCTCCCGACACACCTCGCACCTTTTGTGCGGGGCAATTTTTGCCCGGCTTAACAAAACAGACGTAAAATCTGCGCTTTTTTCCCGTCGCCTGCTGCGCCAGGCTACGCTTGTTTATCACCGGGTGCTAAACAGGGCATAAGGAAAACATCATGATTAAACAGGGGTTACTGGGGCTGATTGCCCTGTCGCTGAGCATGGGCGCGGCGCACGCCGCCGATGCGGTCAAGGTCGGGTCGAAAATCGATACAGAAGGCTCGCTGCTGGGCAATATTATTCTGCAGGTGCTCAATAAGCACGGGGTCAAAACTGTCAACAAAATTCAGCTCGGCAATACGCAGGTTGTTCGCGGTGCCATCGTCGCGGGCGAGCTGGATATCTATCCGGAATATACCGGCAACGGCGCTTTCTTTTTTAACGATGAAAAAGCGAGCGCGTGGAAAAATGCGCAGCAGGGTTATGAGAAAGTCAGACAGCTCGATGCAGAGAAGAATCATCTTATCTGGCTGACGCCGGCACCCGCCAATAACACCTGGACCATCGCCGTGCGTGGCGACGTGGCGCAGCAGAATAAGCTGAACTCGCTTGACGATCTCAGCGCGTATCTGAAACAGGGCGGCACGTTCAAACTGGCTGCCTCTGCGGAATTTATTGAACGCGGTGATGCCCTGCCGGCGTTTGAAAAAGCGTATAACTTCAAACTCAATCAGTCGCAGCTGCTTTCGCTGGCAGGCGGCGATACGGCGGTCACCATTAAAGCCGCGGCGCAGAAAACCTCTGGCGTCAATGCGGCGATGGCGTACGGAACGGACGGCCCGGTCGCGGCGCTGGGTCTGCAGACGCTGAGCGATCCCAAAGGCGTACAGCCAATCTATGCGCCGGCGCCGGTCGTGCGTGAAGCGGTACTGAAGCAGTATCCGCAGATGGCAGAGTGGCTGCAGCCGGTGTTCAGCAGGCTGGATGAAAAAACGCTGCAACAGCTTAATGCGCAGATTGCGGTAGAAGGGCAGGACGCCAGCCAGGTCGCAACCGCGTGGCTGCAGCAGAACAAGTTGCTGTAAAAGGTGCGACAGCTGCTGCTGCGCCCCGGCCGCCAGCCGGTCACGCTGCTGCTGACGGCGCTTATCACGCTGACGCTGCTGACGCTGCCGTTTCTGCGCTTTGCGGCTAACCGGCTGGTATCGGGCGAGCCGCTGATGGTGTGGCAGGTTGCGCACGCCGGCTGGCTGGCGCTGCCGGTTGCGGTGCTCTGGCTGAGCCTGTTCGGGCCGCCGGGCCGGCGTACGGCTCTGCTAACCCTGCTGGGCGCGCAGGGTCTGTTTGCACTGCTTATCGGCCTCGGCGGCAGCGGTGCCAGCGAGCTGGCGCGCAGCAGTTCGCCGCTGGCGCGCACGGCGTTTGGCAGCAGTTTATGGTGTGCGGCCGGATTATCGCTGCTGCTGGCAGCAGAAGCGATCAGAGCAATAAGCCGGCAGGCTGTCTGGCGCATTCTGCTGAATCTGCAGACCGGCGTGCTGCCGCTGCTGCTTTTACTGACCGGCTGGCTGGATCAGCTGTCGCTGCTGAAAGAGTATGCCAGCCGCAGCACCACGTTCCATGCGGCCTTTAGCCAGCACCTGCTGCTGGTCTGCGGTACGCTGGTGCCGGTGCTGCTGGCGGGAGTGCCGCTGGGGCTGGCCATTGCGCGCTGTCCTGGCTGGCAGCGGCCGGTATTCAACCTGCTGAATCTTATCCAGACCATTCCCTCTGTGGCGCTCTTCGGCCTGCTTATTGCGCCGCTGGCCGGGCTGGCTGCACATTTTCCCGTACTCGGCCGTTTTGGCATCAGCGGTATCGGTATGGCGCCGGCGCTGATTGCGCTGGAGCTCTATGCGCTGCTGCCGCTGGTACGCAGCGTGGTTGCCGGGCTGGAGCAGGTGCCGCCTGAAGTACGCGAAACCGCACGCGCCATGGGCATGAGTTCCGGACAGCAGTTCTGGCTGGCGGAGCTGCCGCTGGCGCTGCCGGTCTGGCTTGCTGGTTTGCGGGTGGTGGTGGTGCAAACCGTAGGTCTGGCAGTCGTTGCGGCGCTGATTGGTGCCGGCGGCTTCGGGGCTATCGTCTTTCAGGGATTGCTGAGCAGCGCGCTGGATCTGGTTCTGCTGGGGGTGATCCCGGTAGTGGCGCTGGCGGTACTCTGTGATGCGCTGCTGCGGCTGCTGTCCGCGCTGCTGGAGAGAAAAGATGATTGAATTTCATAACGTGAGCAAACAGTTTGCCGGTAAAACGGCGATTTCCGATCTCTCTTTGCAGATCGGCCAGGGGAGTTTTACGGTTCTGATCGGCACATCCGGCTCCGGTAAATCGACCCTGCTGAAGATGATCAACCGGCTGGTGGAGCATGACAGCGGCGAGATCCGCTTTGCGGGCGAGCCTATCGSCCAGATGAACGTCCGCGCACTGCGCCGGCGCATCGGCTACGCCATTCAGTCAATCGGCTTATTCCCGCACTGGAGCGTGGCGAAAAACATCGCCACCGTGCCATCGCTGCTGGGCTGGCCCGCACAGAAAATTGCGGCACGGGTGGCAGAGCTGCTGGCGCTGCTGAATCTCGATCCCCGGCTGGCGACCCGCTATCCGCATCAGCTCTCCGGCGGGCAGCAGCAGCGGGTAGGGGTAGCGCGCGCGCTGGCTGCCGATCCGGAACTGCTGCTGATGGATGAGCCTTTCGGGGCGCTCGATCCGGTAAACCGTCAGGCGCTGCAGCAGGAGATGCTGCGCATTCAGCGGCTTACCGGCCGCACCATCGTGCTGGTGACGCACGATATTGATGAGGCGCTGACGCTGGCTGACCAGCTGGTATTGATGGATAACGGTAAGATTGTGCAGCAGGGCGCACCGGTTACGCTGCTGACGCAGCCCGCCAGCGACTTTGTCCGCAACTTTTTTGGCCGCAGCGAGCTGGGCGTGCGGCTGCTGGCGCTGGGGCAGGCGGGCAGCATGGCGCGCCGCGGCGAATGGGTTGATGCCGAGCCGATTACCGCTGCGCTGTCGCTGCGTGAAGCGCTGTCGCAGTTTATCGCACGCGGGACCGATACCTTACCGGTGGTGGATCAGCAGCAGCAGCGGGTGGGCGTGTTGCATTTCAGCGATCTGCTGCGCCCGCGGGAGGCGCAATGAAGCGCCTGTTACGCGAGCCGCTTAGCTGGCTGATTGCGCTGTTTTTACTGCTGCTGTGGGGATTACCGCACAGTGAAGCGCTGTTTGCCTGGTGGTTTCCCCGGCTGGAGCGTCCGCTCTATCAGCAGGAGAGCTTCTGGCGTCTGACGCTGGCCCATCTCTGGCTGGTCGCCAGCGGCACTCTGCTGGCAACGATTGTGGGCGTGGGCGGGGCAATTTTTGCCACGCGCCGCGCTGGCGAGGCGTTCCGGCCAACGCTGGAGACGCTGGCTGCGGCAGGACAGACCATTCCGCCGGTTGCGGTGTTAGCGATTGCCGTACCGGTGATGGGATTTGGCGCAACGCCTGCAATTGTCGCGCTGTTTCTTTATGGCGTACTGCCGGTATTGCAGGGGACGCTGGCGGGTATTGAGAGCGTGCCGGCCAGTAACCGGGAGATCGCAACCGGGCTTGGCATGGGGCCGTGGCGGCGCCTCTGGCAGATTGAACTGGCGCTGGCTGCGCCGGTGATGATGGCGGGTATACGCACATCGGTGATGATCAATATCGGGACTGCGGCTATCGCGTCAACGGTAGGCGCGGCCAGTCTGGGTTCGCCCGTTATCATTGGTCTGAGCGGCTTTAACACCGCCTATGTCATTCAGGGAGCCATACTGGTTGCGCTGCTGGCGCTGATTTGCGACCGGCTGCTGGAGCGGGTGCAGCGCTGGTTTACCGGGTATGCAGAATAAGGCTGTAGCCTACCAGCATCATGCCACCCATACCGCCTATCGCCATGATGGCGAACAGCGTACCGATAAAAATTTTATTCCAGTTCATTGCAGTACCTGATTAATGCCGTGAGTCAGGCATGATAACGCGCGCCCGGCAGAGGAAAAAGGCCTGACGTGCGGTTTTACATTAAGCCGGTTCGTGCATCTGTATGGAAAACCCCTGCGCCTGCCAGTGTTCAAACTGCTCCTGCT
Source organism: Pantoea sp. BRM17 (assembly GCA_002939445.1). Taxonomy (GTDB): domain Bacteria; phylum Pseudomonadota; class Gammaproteobacteria; order Enterobacterales; family Enterobacteriaceae; genus Pantoea. The sequence continues at coordinate 819,157 of PEFU01000003.1, forward strand.
GACGCCGCGTTGGCCGTTTCCCGGTCCAGATAAACAGATGCTGTCCCGGAAAGAGCTCAGGGCGCGGCATATCCAGCGGTTCAGCCAGCACATCCATGCGCCAGCCGTGCTGTGCCAGACGCCAGGCTTCCAGCCAGATTCGGGTGCGATCTTCCACGGCCCAGCCGATAATCAGCGCATCTTTACCTGGTTTTTTGCGGGCACCCGCCAGACAAAACGCGACGTAATCGATGATAGCGCCGTCCAGCAGGCTGCACATCGTGCGGGCAGTGTTTTGATCGAGACCCAGACGCTGGCGTACCGGCACAAAAACGTGATCGATCAGTGCATCAATCGGATGCTCACGACCGATGGTGGCAATCTTGGTGCGCAGCTTTGACGCGCGGACGTGGCGCAGCACGCTCATCAGCTCTTCCTGCAGCGCAGTCCAGCCGTCGTGCACGTTGACCGTTTCACCCTCAAGCAGCGCTTTTACTTTACCGACGGGCACGCCGCTCTCTATCCAGCGTTTAATCTCTTCGATACGCTGAACATCTTCATCATCAAATTGTCGATGACCACCTTCGGTGCGCTGAGGCTTTAACAGACCGTAACGTCGCTGCCAGGCGCGAAGTGTTACCGGGTTTATTCCACAGCGCTCGGCAACATCGCCGATACTGTATAAGGCCATAATGTCCTCAAATATTGCGACCTGCATAAAAACACCTTAACCGTTGGGGCTGCCTTGTACAATCTTTATTTTATTGTACAACTTGAGTTTTTTCCCGATTTTCGGTTAATTCTCAAATAAGAGAGCGATTTCTCATATCTGAGAGGGCACTATGTCAGTAACTGAAACGGATAACCGGCTGGCGCTGCGGCTTGCTGAGCTTCGCGAACAGCAGGGCTGGTCGCTGGATGAACTCGCTCAGGCGACAGGCATCAGCCGGGCCTCATTGTCGCGCATTGAACGCGCTGAGACCAGTCCTACCGCAGCATTGCTTAACCGGTTATGTCTTGCTTATGGCGTGACAATGTCACGTCTGTTGCAGGAGGTCGAAGATGAGACGTTGCTGCTGATAAAAGCTGACCAGCAAWCCTGCTGGCGCGATCCCGATAGCGGCTTTCAGCGTCGCACCCTTTCTCCTCCCGCAAGGCAGTTTAAAACAGAATTGATTGAAGGGGTACTCCCGCCAGGCGCACATATTTACTATGACACGCCTCCTCTTCAGGGGCTTGAGCAGCATATCTGGCTGCAGAGCGGCGGCTTAACGATCGTGATGGAGCAGCAGCGCTGGACGCTGGCTGCCGGCGATTGCCTGCGTTTTCACCTGACGGGACGCTCCGCCTTCAGCGCCGATGCGCAAGCGGGCGCCCGCTATATTCTGGCGGTATGCAAACCATGATCACGTTTTCTCAGCTTACTGCTGCCAGCGCAGCGGCCACTATCCTGCTGCTGCAAAAAACCGATCCCTCTGTGGTGCTTGCCTGGGCGGTGAATATTGGCGGCTTTGGCCTGCTGCCGGGATCGCTGGCGAACCTGATTGCGCTGCGCATGGCGCAGGATAAAAAAGTCTGGTGGCGTTTTCATCTCTTCTCACTGCCGATGCTGGCGTGGTCAATGCTGTGCGGCTGGGGCTTTTTGATCATGGCGCGAGGGGTGCTGGCCGCCATTGACTGGAGCCTGCTGCTGGTTTTTGTCGCAATGTTTATCGACGTCTTTTTGCTCATGCATCTGCCTGCGCTGCAGCCGTGGTTTGCCCGTATCGGACAGCTGGGGGAGGGCGGTATCTATTTACTGGCTATCGGCCTGTCGCAGTTTATCAGTAATGTCATGGCAGCCGTGCTGATGATAACGCTGGTCGCGCTGACCTGGTGGAGCTTCCCGGCGCAGCACATAGATAAACACAGTGACGCCGGTGCGCAGCAGTGGAGCCGGCGCCTGTTCAGCGTCAGCCTGCTGCTCTATATCGTATTTATCGTGGCGCTGGAGCTGAAGATGACGGGCTGGGCGCTGCTGCTGGTCGCCGCCGTCGCGCTATTTATTCTGGTGCCGCTGACGCTGACGCTGCGCAAATTTTCCCATCTGCCGGTCTCGCGGCTCATTATCTTTGAAGCACTGGCGGTTAACGCCGGATCGCTGCTGACCCCGGTCGGCAATCCGCAAAATATCCTGCTGTGGAGTCACGGCTCGCTGAGCGTGGGCGGATTCATCCTGCAGATGCTGCCGCCGCAGCTGCCGGCTTCTGTCGACTGGCAGACCATCATGACGCTGACCGGCCTGCTGATGCTGACGAAAGGGCTGGAGAACAGCGGTTATTTTGACGTACTGGGCGCTCGCCTGATTCAGCGCTTTCAGCATGAACGTGCGCTGGCGCTGTTTATGGTCTGCGCCGCCGCGCTGCTTTCAACCTTTCTGACCAACGATAGCCGCGACTCTGAAGGGCTGGAGCATCACGTCAGCGACGAAACCCTGGCCGTCTTTCAGAAATTTTATGAGAATCGCTAACTTATAAGGCCTGCCGCTATCATMCCCATCGTGCTTCGATCCTTAATGCGTGACCGTATTTTGCATTTGTTGTTACTGCTGGGTGTGATACTGCTGCCGCTGGCAGAGTATCGCTGGGCGGCGCGCCTCGGCGTATCGCAGCCTACTGTGGCAAAAATGCTGAAGCGCCTGAGCACCACCGGTCTGGTAGAGCAGGTGCCCTATCGTGGCGTATTCCTGACGCCGGAAGGTGAAAAACTCGCAGAGGCGAGCCGCGTTCGCCACCATATCGTTGAAACGTTTTTGCTGGCATTAGGCGTCAGCCCGGAGACCGCACAATAAAGAGGAAGCTTAATGAGTCGTCGTGCGAAAAATGCCATCAATACCCCTCAGGGGCCGCTTAAGGATATTGAGGAGCATGTTGAAGGCTTTCGTCAGGTGCGCGAAGCTCATCGTCGTGAATTGATTGATGATTACGTCGAGCTGATCTCCGATCTCATTCGTGAATTTGGTGAGGCGCGTCAGGTGGATATGACCCATGAATAACAGATGATGCGTAAGCGCTGGTGCGTACCGGACATTGCTGCCTTTTCACGCTTTTCGCTTACATCATGTACAAAGATAGCATTGGCTATACTCTTTAGCCAACACTATTCATGAAAAATTTGTGCTTATTTGCGCCTGGTTTACAATGAGCGCAGCCAGTCCGCACGGCAGGTAAGGTGCGGCAGAGGCCGCGCCAGATAATCTGGTTGCACGGGCGTTCACACTTTTTGCCTGCGAGCTTTTCCAGCAGCATCAGGCGGAGCGCAAAGGGCGAGCGGCTGAACAGGCAGAGCAGCGATTTAATATCAAAAGCGGGCTTGCGCTGAGCGGCTGGCGGGCACTTGCCACAATCAAGGCAGTTTTTCAGGGTGCTCATCTTCACCTTCGCATCCGCAACGTTGACGTAGGCACCTGGATCGCTGGCGTCGGCTACAGCTTCTAAGTTTAGCTTAGACCAGAGTTGCACATGAAACGGTCCCGCAGGGGGCCGTTTTTTTTTGCCTGAAGAAGATGTCGGTGCAGCAGAGCAGAAAAACAAAAACCCGCCATCGGGCGGGTTAAGCAGTAGCCTTGCGGGCTTTCGACCGGCGGCCCGGCTTACCGTCTGAACGACTGGGCGAGCATCTACGGCGTTGTAGGTATCGGCTACGGTAAATTCCAGCAGAATGAATCTGCCGGTCAGTCTAAATCTGACAGCAGCGACGTTGGCATCGCTTACGGCGCAGGTATGCAGTTCAACCCAATTGAAAACGTTGCACTGGACGTGGGCTACGAGCAGAGGGCCATGGCACAGAGCACCGTTTCTGGCGGTTACGCACAGAGCGATTATCAGGGCGTTGCTAACAAAGCTAACGGCTTCAACCTGAAATACCGCTATGAAGACGGTTCCAACCCACTGGGCTGGATCGGTTCTTTCACCTACACCGAAAAAGATCGTACTGAAGATGGCTTTTACAATAAAGGCCAGTACTACGGCTTTATGACATAGGAAACTTCATTAACTTTCTGTTACACCAAACAATCTCTTGGACAACAAAATCCGGGCAGAGTTTCTCCCTAACTTTTGTTATATTTTTAGCGTTGTCAGGAGAGAAGTATTTTCACATTTGAGGTGGTTATGAAAAAAATTGCATGTCTTTCAGCACTGGCTTGTGTACTGGCAGTTTCTGCTGGCTCTAAGGAGAGTAGCTTAAAGCAATTGCAGGCTGACGGGAAAAAATAAGGCCAGTTTCGCTTCAGAAAATGGCTAAAAAAGAGCCGTTTACAGGGCCAATTTTGTYAAGAATTGTCAGATTACTTTAGGAATTTACTTAAAGGCATTTTTTGTTCGCAGAATTATTGAACTAAACAGGGAGGCGTTTTATAAGTAAAATGCCGTACCGAGTCCGAGACGCAGCGCAGTGATGCCGGGCGCGCCCGCGACGTCAAACAGCGATTTTGCCAGCGAGGCGCCACCCTGCAGCGACATCATAGCGAAGAGCAAAATCACAATGGGCAGCCATACGGGAAAGCTATTTTTACGAGAAAGAGGCGCAGACATCCTGTTGTCGATTCCGGAAATGAGGGGTGAGCCGCGGCGCGCGCCTGCCAGCGCCAGCGCCAGCGGACCGAGAAACTCCAGCGCCACGCCCACACCCAGCGGGATTGTCCGCAGGGCGAGGTAAAACAGAAAGTTCATACAGCCGAGCGCCAGGCCGTAAATCAGCAGGGGTTTACGCTGCGCCGGAGTAAAGCGCAAACGCCAGGGTTTGAAAAAGAGACAAAGCAGCACAAGCGAGCCCATTGCCACCGTTGCCGGGCCGTGCTCCGCGCCGGCACGCTGTCCGGAGAGGATATAGATTGCCCAGCAGACGCCGGCACCTACTGCCAGCAGTGCGCCGAGCGGATCAATATGGCTGATGCCGTCACCGATTGGCAGCAGAAACCAGAGCCCGGCGACTGCCAGCGCTATCCAGAGAAAATCAAGCAAGGCCGCGACAGCCGGTTCGAGGCTCATCAGGGTGCCAAAGATCCGCGCCGGCAGGCGGGTCATGGCAATCATCTCCAGTGAATAGGGAATTGCGCTGGAGAGCAGGGCGATCAGCAGCGCCAGCGGCAGGATCTCCCAGTGCCAGATGCCGGGGGAGGCAAACAGCAGTCCCAGCGGCACGAAGATAACAGAAGCGACATTCCGGATGCCGGCGCAGCCTGCTGAAATAACAGGCTGCGATAGACAGCGTTAATTAAGCGTAACTCAGGCGACTTCTTTCAGACGGGCTTTCTGGCGCATGGTCAGCGTGGTGCCTGCCGACGCGGCGATAATCGCCAGCAGTCCTGACCACTGCGGTAGGGTAAGCTGTTCACCCAGAAACAGCATGCCGGAAACAAATAAGTATAGCAGCTGTTATAAAATATGCTGAAGCGATCTGGCCGATAGCAGAGATAGATAAAGACATCATGCAGCGTTGCGGATGCAATCATGAATTAAGTAACCATAATCAATGGTTTATTATATAGGTCTTAAAGATGTTATCTGTGTGACAAAATAATAACYGCCCGGCGATGCAATAACGGAATGATAATCTCCAGTGCGCCTGTTTGGTGATCAGGGACAGGTCAATGAATTCCACAACCAGACGGTTGAGCACCTCAATGGTGGCTTTCTTTTCGCTGTCAGCCACATCATTGCGGGTGTAAATCAGATCGGAAGCGTTGTTTTTAACCAGTTTTGCGGTACTCATCATTTATGTCCTCTAATTGATGTTGTCCTAATCAAGCACGATCAGGTGATCCTGAACGCTGTGAATGTTCAGCGGATAGCTCTGCAGCGGCGTTTTATCATTCACGACCTGCGTGGTACCCAGCGCTACGCCACCCAGCTGGATCACGCGCTCAGCGATGGTGTCCTGATGTTCGGTGATAGCAGCACGGAAACCATCCAGCATCTCATGCACGCCAATAAAGTTTGCGCCACGCATGAAAGCGGATCTGAAGCAATAAAAAAAGGCGGGTTAACCCGCCTCTGATGATTATTCGATATTGGCTTCGATAAACCACAGGAACTTGTCGAGGTCACGGGACGCTGCGGTAAAGATATCGGCAGTATCTTCATCTTTGACTTCGGTGATCGCTTTGCGGGTATCGTTAGCCACAATGGCGTAGCGATCGGCCAGCGCTTAAATTATGCCAACTTTAATAACAGCCCGAAATTACCGGCGGCAGGGCTGTCAGCTGACACGATTTTGCAGAAAAATGATCGTTTGCACCATTTGTGGGCACTATTATGGTGCATGAAACATTTTTGGTGCAGCCACAGTGTGCATCAGGATAATGACAAGGAAAGGGTGGGATGAAAGAAGTGTTAACAGGGTCAAATCATATTTGTCGCCCTGCTTAAACTCGAAAGGAACAAATGCGGTGTCGGTTGCGACAATCAGTTTTTTATCTGCGGCAGTAGAAGAAAGAGAAAAGGCCAGCGCCAGCGCGGCCACAGAGACATTAAACAGAGACTTCATCATTTTATCCTTTATTGCTCTGCAGACCTGATGGTCTGCACTACGACTGTCATATGAATGCAGACCGCTTTTATAGTAGCCATCAGAGAAGTCGATAGCTTTTTTGCGTTCGTCAGTAATGGTAATACCGGCCAGCGCCAGATCGACATTTTTGGTTTGCAGAGCCGGAATAATACCGCTGAAATCCATAGGTTTCAGGGTGTAATCGAGCTTCAGCTCTTTTGCCACCGCATCCCACAGGTCGATATCAAAACCCTCATGCAGCACGGCGTCGGCGCGATTGGTTCCCAGCTCCATATAGGCGTTATCGATATTCGGGAACTGACGCAAATCTTTGGTCTTGATATGCGCTTTGGCGTAGTCCACCGAACCGGTTCCGCTTTTTACCGCAACGGTTTTGCCATTGAGATCGTCAATGCCTTTGATCTCGTTTTCGTTATTGCGCACCATCACCATACCGAACCATTTTTTATAGATTGTGTTGTACGTACCGTTGTCGCGCAGCGTTTTCAGCGCGCCGTTGATTTTGTCACGCAGTTCATCACTGCCTTTTGGCAGCGCCACACCATACTGCTGAGCTTCAATAGACTCACCAACCGCTTTGAAACGACCTTTGCCGGCGGTGTTGATAAAGTAGAGAATATTCGGCGTACCCGCCTATCAGGCCAAGAACGGAAATCAGCAGGGTCATTTTGGCGCCTTCGATCAGAATCGGCAGGGCTGGCCAGATGACGCTCCAGTCAAACTCCATGGTGTTACTCCGGAATATGTTGCAATGGAAAAGGTAAAAGCAGGGCGCAAAGGGCGCCCTGCTGCATAAGCCCGCTTATGCAGGCATTATTTTGGCTCACATCATGATGGTCACGACTGCCGCCGTGAAAGGATCGATGCGCAGATCGGGAAAAGCCATTGGCAGCGCAAAGTAAATAAACATGACCTGCACGACAATGGGTGTGCCGCGGATCAGCTCAATAAATACCAGCGCGACGTTATTGGTGATCCAGCCACCGTAGGCGCGGGCAAAGCCAGCCACCAGGCCGATAATCAGCAACAGCGAGGTATCTTTAATACTGACAATCCACTGGTTGCCCAGCGGCGGGAGCATACGGCGCAGGGCCAGCGGCATAATCACATAGCGCAGGGTCTCGCGGCGTGACAGGCCCAGCGCCAGTCCCGCTTCGCGAAAGCCTTTGTTGATAGAGAGCACGGCGCCGCGCGTAATCTCAGCAATATAGGCGCCTGAGTTTACCGAAATTTTTAGAGACGTTTTTAAATTCAATCACAGGATTTTCACCCTTTTCTCAATACGGCGCAGCACAAAGCTCAACACCAGCGTAATAATCAGATAGATAATGGCAACCGCGCTRCAGATCTCCAGCGCACGGAAGTTACCGGCAATAATCTCCTGGCCCTGTCGCGTCAGTTCCGCCACGCCGATAACAATCTTCCTGACGGATCAGCCGCTCATCAACTTTCGGATCGTTGACTTTCATGCCGTCCACAATCAGTTCGCCGCTGGTGATCTCTTCCAGTTTGTTGATACAGCGCAGCAGCGTGGATTTACCGGAACCGGAAGGACCGATAATCACCACCACTTCGCCCTGATTAATTTTCAGATTGATGTCGTGCAGAACCTGCGTCTGGCGCTGCTGCTGACCGCCGGAGAGTTCAGCCGGAAAATGATGCGCCCGTTCCGCCAGGCCCACTTTGCCCAGCAGCTCGCGCGCCAGCCTGTGGGCCTCCTCTTTTTTCGCGCCGCGGACGCGAATCGGACCAAAGGCGACGTTATCCAGCGCGCTCATCTGCGGAAACAGATGAAACTGCTGAAACACCATACCCGGATCAATGAAGATCAGGCGCGACGCGACTTTCTGTGCAAACCCCACTTCATGCGTGACGATCACCATCGTCATGCCTTCCTCGGCCAGATCCTGCATCACTTTCAGAACTTCATGACGCAGCTCCGGATCGAGCGCGGACGTCGGCTCATCAAACAGCATCATTTTTGGCTTCACGGCCAGCGCCCGCGCAATGGCCAATATGACGCCCGCCACCCGCGCGCAGCGGATGAAGCGCTAAGCGTATCACCCGATAAAAAGGCCYCCCGGTTACCCGGTGCGGCCTTATTCAGCGCGCGCAGCGCGTCAGGAAACGTGCTGCAGGAACTCGCGCAGACGTTCGCTTGGCGGCGCGGTAATCAGGGTATCCGGATCGCCATCTTCCGCAATCGTACCTTAGGGCGAGCTGGCGTTTATCGGCAGGATGATCGATGAGAGCGTCGCGCAGGGCAGCAGCATTGTCTGGTTTACATCGCTGGTTTCGCGAAAAGAGAACTTACCGGCGCTGCGCGATCGGCTTGCGGCGGAGGCCTGTGAGGTGCGCATCGTCAATATGGCGCAGGGTCAGAAACAGAGCCGCTTCCTCGCCTGGAGCTCCCAGAAACAGCCGCAGGCGATTTTCAGCGGCGTGATCCATAAAAATGAGCGCTACCATGCCGTGATGTGCAATCCGCCGTTTCACGCATCGGCAGCTGATGCTGCAGCGGGCAGCCAGCGCAAAGTACGCAATCTGGGACTGAAGCAGAACGCGCCGCTCAATTTTGGCGGTCAGCAGACTGAGTTATGGTGTGAAGCTGATAACGGCGGGGCGATCCCGCGCGATCTGGACGTCATGGATATTGGCTGCGGCGCCAACTGCATTTATCCCCTGATTGGCCACGCCGAGTATGGCTGGCGTTTTACCGGTACGGATACCAGCGCTGAGGCGATTACCGCCGCCAGCCAGATTGTGGCGGGTAATCCCGGCCTGCAGCGTGCGGTACGTCTGCGTCCGCTTGCGCCGAAGGTTCGTCCTAACGGTCACGGCGAGCAGTCGATCGATTTCGCCGATCCGCAGGCGGTAATGCTGCTTAATCAGGCGCTGCTGAAGCTCTTTTATAACCTTAACTGGCAGCTGCCGGAAGGGTATCTGACGCCGCCGGTACCGGGGCGTGCTGATTACGTTCACGCGCTGGCCGATCTGCTGGCGGGAAAAGGGTTCGCAGAGAGTCTGGTGTAAACGTAAAATTGCGGTAAGCGGATTGTGCGCTGGCGGCAGCCGGAGTATCTTACGCCCGCCTTACTTTCCGGAGAGACTATGAATAAGCCAGCCGCCAGTGCGCCCTTTCATCCGCGTAATCGCCATCAGGGGCGTTACGATTTTCCTGCGCTGATTGCCGCGCATCCGCCCTGTACGGCGCAAGATTATCCTGGCCGCTGCCGCTCCGGGAGCTGATCCAGCCAATRGGACGCGGACCGATAATGGCGTTCAGCGGATCGTGGGGCAGGCCGTGTCCGGTCCGGGGCTGGTAGCTGTAGCGATGGCGCGTCATAAAAACTCCTGGGTCAGGGGGAAGGCACGTCGCGGCAGGCGGCGTGCATTGCAGCGCAACCGGCGTCAGGCCCGCGAGCGCGAACTCATCGCTGCTGACCGAGGCGGAGCTTTCGTTCATCGCTTCCGCCAGCGGACGCGTGGCCAGATTCCAGACAAACACCTTGCTTTCGCTGATGTTCTGCACGCTGTCTTTCCAGCCGCTGCTGGCAAAGCCGATGATCGGAGGCTGGTAATTAAAACAGTTAAAAAACATCGGCTGCGCTCTGGCGGTCTGGTAAATGCCATCGTCCAGCAGGGCCTCATCAATATGAATGGCGACCGCTTCACCCAGCACCAGCCAGCTCTCCAGCTCCCCGCCCTGCGCATCCTGCAGCCGGATCAGCTGCGTCAGGCGACACTCAAAGTTAACCGGGCTCTCTGCCACCATGCTGCAGTCGATATGGGAAGCTTATGGATGAGTCGCTGACATTTGCCTGGCACCCAGCGCGCGCCTCACAGCTGCAGCCGGTGCTGCAGCAGCTGATCGGCGCGCTGCTGGCGGCAGGAAAGCGTTAAACGCTTACCGCTTACGCGCGTCCGGGCGGACCAGATCAAAACGCTGCGCCTCACTGATGCCGTAATAGGCAGAAGGCCCCCCGGCGCGCAGTCGATCTGAACCTGGGAACCAGTGATGGCGCCAGCTGCTCAGCGGCGGTGAGCGACGCGCTGGAGCAGGTATGTAACGCTCAGCAGCGCTATAGCTGGGTGCTGAATGGCCGTTTTAAAGGCGGTTATATTACGCGCGCCTATGGTCAGCCGGCGCAGGGCGTCGAGGCGGTACAGCTGGAGCTGGCGCAGCACAACTGCGGCACGCCGGTGTTCAGACCGGGCATGACGCCGGATCGGGCGACGCGTCAGCGCTATCTGCAGACCCTCTGGCAGCCCTATCATCAGCAGCTGCAGCAGGAGCTGGCGCGCCTGAAAGCGCAATATGGCTATGCGCTGCTGTTTGATGCGCACTCTATCGCTTCACGGGTGCCCCGGCTGTTCAGCGGCGTGTTGCTGGGGCTGAGCGACGCGGCACGCCCGCTGCCGGACACCGACTGGCATCTGCCGCAGCTGTACGATTTTGCGCAGGATATCGGCGCCAGCGTGCTGACCGGACGCTATTCCCGTTTCGTTATCGATCTCAACCGGCCGCCTGACGACCGGCCGCTCTATACCACCGCCACTACCGGACTCTGGCCAGAGACGCTGTTTGGAGGCGGGCAAAGTCGCCAGCTTTGTTCACTGGCCGCTGACGCGTCCGGGCGAGCTGGCTTACTGGCTGGGCGGCGAATTGCCGTGCCGGGTTATCTATCGTGGAGAAGCACAATGAGCTTTGATTTTATACCGGGCAGGCTGCCGCTGCTGATCTCAATACCGCATGCCGGTACGCAGCTTACGCCGGAGGTTGAGGCTCGCGCTGTTCCGCCGCTACGGCGTCCCGATGGCGCTCGCCAGCGATGCTAATCCAGGGACATCACCCGCGCTTTCACTGCGGCTGATGATGAATATGGGCTGTACGCTGTTTGGCATGACGCCGGAGGAGGCGCTGGCGGGGGTGACGCTGTGGGGCGCGAAAGCGCTGGGTCTGCAGCAGACGCACGGCTCACTGCATCTGCCGGTCAAACTGCACGCTGAGCAGCTCTCGGCGCAGGGCGGGGCGGCGCTGGCCGCACGTTATGGCGCGCTCTCCGCTGACCATCTGGAGTACGCCAGCGAGGAGGATGTCCGCGCGATGGCAGAGCATGGCACCGTTGCTGTGCTGCTGCCGGGAGCGTTCTATCTGCTGCGCGAAACGCAGCGGCCACCGCTCGCAACCTGCCTGGCCGCACATGCGATCCCGCCGGCGTTTCACGCCAATCCGCAGGGCTGGATCGATATTATCTGCCAGCGGCTGCTGCCGCGGGTAAAAGAGGAGGGGCTGGCGGATGCGGTGGATGCGTTCTGTGAACATCTGGCGCTGTCGCCTGCGCAGGTCAGCGCGGTGTTTGATGCGGCGCGCGCGCTGTTTCTCGCCACGGTACGCGCCACGCGGTCCGCCTCACAGGAGGCGCTGGTGGCGTCAGCGCGCGGGCGGCTGGCGCATCTGCTGGCGGAGGGCGTCACCACGGTAGAAATCAAATCGGGTTACGGGCTTGATGAAGAGAGCGAACTGAAAATGCTGCGGGCCATACGCCAGCTGGCAGCCGGCGTGCCGGCTGATGTCTTACTGATATGGGTCGGGGCGCGCAGTGAACTGCCGGCATTTGCGCCGCGTCAGCGGCATACGTTTAGCGGCGGCATCATCACGCCGGGGCTGGTGGATTGCCATACGCATCTGTTGTTCGCCGGCGATCGCAGCGCGGAATTTGAGCAGCGTCTCAACGGTGCCAGCTATGCAGAAATTGCTGCGCAGGGCGGCGGTCTGGTTGATCCTTCAGGCTGGAAAGTTGTATATACATATACATACTTTAACCGGGTATGTAAATCGCCCGTACGCAGGGAACAGGGCATGAGAGACGCGAAGCAGATCGACAGCCTGTGGCTGGGCGCAGATATCGTTACGCTGCGCGACGGGCGCTACAACATCATCACCGATGGCGCGCTGGCCGTGGATAACGGCTGTCCCGCCATCGCGCGCTGAAAAGCGTGCGAGTGCAGGTTGGTCATGGCGGGAATGACGGCCCCCGCCAGCGGTATAGCAGCGCCCGGCGCGCTATCTGGCGTAACGCGGGTGATAAAACCGGCGTCGCTGACCTCCAGCGTCACGTGGCTGTGCCAGCCATCTGCCAGCTGAGCGCGCGGGGCAAAATAGATGGTCTCCGGATAGGGCTGGCCCTGCGGATCGTGATGCAGATAGTGAAACTCAGCAACCTGACTGTAGCCCCCTTTCAGCAGCTCAATGTAGAGCCAGGTCGCAATGTCGCCCACCTGCTGCGGCGTCAGCCGCGCTACCATGCGATACATCAGCTCGCGCCAGGTCCAGAAGCTGTCCTGCGGATCGCCCGCCACCTCAGCCAGCAGCGGTTTATCTGCGCAGACCGCGGCCACGCGCTGCAGCTGCTGCAGATAAGCGCCGGTCTGCTGGATAAAACGGCGCTGTCCGGCGCTGGCGGGCTGTGCGCCAAAACTGCTGTAGCTGTAAAGCACCGGCAGCAGCGTCTGGCCGATGCCGGTGCGCTCAGCGGCCAGCATCAGCTGCTGCAGCATGGCATCATAGCGTGCATCAACGTTAAAGCGGCGCATCAGCCAGGCGATGGGACGCTCACCGCTCCACGCCAGGCTGTCGCTGACCTCTTTTTCCTGCTCGGCAATGTGGATATGGACCGGCAGATCGCCCGGCGCTGCGGCCAGCACGTCGTGCATCTGCGCTTCGCTGACCGCGCGCAGCGAATGAAAACAGACGCCGTAGTTCGGCTCCTCACGGGCGCTGACCGAGACGTGGCTGTCAGAGCCGATCCCCCAGCGTCCGCCCCGGGCAATATAGGCACTCGCCGGAAAAATACCGTCGCCGAGGTTGGCTTCAGTCGTCGGGCATAATCCCGCAACGGCACCGCTGGCGGCGAGCTGCTGCAGCTCGCTCTCATCCGGATGGGTGGCGTGGATCAGGCACTTGAGCAGRGGGTCGTCGCGCAGTACCAGCCAGTCGGCGCGCAGGCCGGGTGCCAGCACGCCGCTGCGGATGCCACACGCCTGAGCGCCCCCGGCCGCAGCCTGCTGCCACAGCAGATCGCCCACCGACGGCTGCTGCGGCAGCGCCAGACGGTTACGCCGCCTGTCGCGCAGCCGCTGCCCGTACTCCAGCCAGCGCGACCGGCAGCGCGTCGTGGCAAAAGCGGCGGATCACTGCAGCGCCCGCAGCGCGTCGGCAACGCGGATGGCCGCCTGCGCCTCTTCTGCATGCTGGCCGTCAGCGATCACCTGCCGGCCGGCGACAAACGTATCGCGGATCCCGCTGCGCGCGCCGGCAAACAGCCAGCGATTGAGCAGCGCATCGGAAGGGGTTGCGCCGGTGCGTCAGCCCGCCGCTCTGCAGCAGCGGGCTGTCGCCCTGCAGCAGGGTAATCACCCGATCCACGCCAGGAAACAGCGAAAAAGGGCCGCTGGCGTCAAGCGTGGCGATGCTGGCCCGCCAGGCGAAATCCGCCGCGCCGGGGGGAAAGCTGACGATTTCGCGCGTCTCGCCGCCGCCGTTGCGCCAGCGGCTGCCGGAGGCGTACTGCCACGCACCGGCTAACACATACGCCACCCCGTGCCGGCCCGGCTGCGGTGCCTGCTGCAGGATGCTGACCTCCGCCCGCCAGCTGTCGCGGCGGGTCATGATATTGAAATCGCTGCAGCGGCCGTGCACTGTCGCCTGCACCGGGGCTTCTCCGGCGAAGCGCCACGGCTGACAGGGCTGCAGCTCGGCGGCAGACGTGGAGCGACAGTAAGATTGTGACCTATGCGCGGCTGCTCTATCCCGGCTCGCGCTATAAGCTGCTGGGACGTTTTAAAGGACACGGCTGAGCCGGCACCAGAGCAGCAGGGCATCGCAGCTCTGCGGTGTCAGCGTCAGTGGCTCATCCAGCCACCAGATCCCCTGCGTCTGGTGCAGGACCTCAACAGCTGGAAGATCGCCTGGTGAACCCGCAGATGGCGCCGGACTACCTGAAGCAGGATTATCACAGCGTTACCCCTTATACCTATCTGATGCGGGTCGCGCCGCTGACCGCCGGCGAGCATATTGTTGAGGCGGTACTGCCCGATTTGCGCCAGCGCAGGCATCTCGCGCTGGAGGAGCACGAACCCTGCTTATTGAAGATGAAAGGCTACACGGCGATGCTGGAGGTGCACAATATTGCGGATGAGATTGCGCAGCGCGGTCATCAGCACCGCTGCCAGATCCTGACCCTGACGCAGGGGCGGGCGGATCCGGAGCAGGCGGCGCTGCTGGGGATGCGCACCGGCCAGCCGCTGTTTCATTCGCTGATGGTGCATTACGAAAACGATCTGCCGGTGATTTACCAGCGCGTCAAACAGGCGATTATCAGCCAGATCCGCGCGGGAGAGTGGAAAGCCAGGCAGCGTGTGCCCTCCGAGAGCGAGCTGGTCAGCGAGCTGGGCGTGAGCCGGATGACCATCAACCGCGCGCTGCGTGAACTCACCGCCGAGGGCTACCTGCTGCGTATGCAGGGGGTGGGCACCTTTGTCGCGGGGGCAGGCTAATCAGCCAATTTGATGCACGCTAAAGCAGCAGCCTCTGCACCCGCAGCCGCTGCGCTGCACTACTGCATGTCTATACATCTGCCTGGCGGAACAGTAAACTTTCCTTCTCAGAGCAGAAAGGAACAGCAGATGACCGAGCAAACGGCACTGGCGCAGTTAGCCGCCGCAATGGGCGATGAACCGGCACTCCTGCAGTGCATGCGACATGATCTACTCCTGTATATACAAGTAAGTGGCGGGAAAAGTCACGCTTCTTAACGCCATGCGTCAGGTTACTTCACCCGCGGTAAACCGAGTGAAGCACAGGTTTGTTATTCCTGTCTATACAAGTAGCAAGCGCTATGCCAGTTTCACTGCAATTTGTGAAATGTGCCGCACTGCGGGCAGAATTTGCGTCTGTGCCAGTTTGCCAAAGCCGGTATTAATGCCATACACCACGCTGCCGGACGCGACGATATCGTCGACGGTCGCATGGGCGCGGTGAATAGCACTGCGCGCCGCTGGCGTCAGGTGTAACGTCACCGGCTGCTGATAGATAGTGCGCAGGGTCGCGAGATCCACCTTACCGGGTTCCAGGCAGATTCTAGAGGGCATCACGCCGGCGTTAAACAGCGCCAGCAGGGCATCCACCAGCTCAATACGGACGCCGGAATGACCGCGCGCCAGACTGATAATCTTGCTGGCAACCACCAGACGCGTGACGTTATCCGGCAGCAGATCGCCGAGGCCAACGCTGTGCGACAGCACCAGGTTACGCTGCAGCTCAGCCAGGCGGGCAGCGTAGACCTGGGTTCCGTTCAGCAGCGCCAGTCCCTCTTTTGGCCCGAGGGCAATCGGCGTCAGTCCGGCGCGCGCCAGACCTTCCGTTGCCGGCCGCCGTTCACCGGCAATGCGCACCTCGCCTTCACCCAGCAGCATCAGCGACAGGTGTGCCAGCGGAGCCAGATCGCCAGACGCGCCTACTGAGCCCTTAGCCGGACGGATCCCGCTGCCGCTGAGCAGCGAGCTGACGGCGGCGGCGACAGCGATCTGGCCAGGCTGGCCGCGCGCCTGATGAATGCGCGCATCATAGGGTTTAACCGAGCCTTTAATCGCCTCCAGCGAGAGCGCGCCCGCCATCAGTGCAGCAGCAAAGAGATTTTCCGCTTCAAACAGGCCGCGCAGCGCCAGGGCCGCTTGCTCGGCGTGGAAGTTGCCCCCGGAGATCACTTCACCGCTGTCGCTGAAAACCAGCGGGTTATCGGAGGCGGCATTGGCCTCAATCTGCAGGACGCGCGCGGCGTGGCTGAGATTATCAAGGCAGGCCCCCATCACCTGCGGCACGCAGCGGACAGAGTAGGGATCCTGGACGCGTCCGCAGTGGGTGTGCGACTGCCCCAGCGATTTGTTTTCTGATGCCAGCGCGGCAGCGGTCACCTGGGCAATCATAAAGCCGGAGTTGACGCCGCCATCCTGCACCAGGAAAGGCGGCAGGCCGGAGAGAGTGCTGTCGAGCAGCAGCGCCAGACGGCGCTCGGAGATAGCACCTATTTCGGCCACGGCGAGCGCAATAATGTCAGCCGCAAACGCCACCCTCTCCTGTTCAAGGATGGCCGAACTCTGCAGCGGCCGGTGAAACTCAATGCCCTGGGCTGCGGCCATCGCTTCAATGCCGACCACCGCAGCGGTGTTAAAACACATCTCCCCGAGACGGCGTGCTGCATAGGTGGCCATAGAGACGTGATCTTCCTGATTCGCTGACGTAGGCAGGCTGTCTACGCTGCCAGGGTGCTGATTTCGCGGGCCACGGCCTGCGTCAGGGTTTCGCTCATGATTCACTCCTCAGTGCTGGTTCTGGCGCTGGCTCGGCAGCAACGTTATTAGCGCGTCGGGCCACTGCGTGCCCGCAGCCCACAGACGCATCGCTTCGATATCGGGTGCCAGCAGGCGGTCGCTGGCAAGAAACGCCACCCTGCTGCGAATGCGCTGCCATCCGGCTGCAGCAGGCGCAGCGAGCGCAGGATCTGCTCAAAACAGGGCCAGTTACGTGCGGCTTTGCCGATGCCACCGTAGACCACCAGATCGTCCGGACGTTCGGCGACATCGGGGTCGAGGTTATTCTGGATCATGCGCCAGGCCGCTTCGATAAGCCAGTTAGCGCAGTGCAGTTCACTGCCATGCGGGGCACGGCCTTGGGCGCCAATGTAGATCCACGAGCCGGCGGTCATCTGGCCATACATCATCAGGCCGGCGCGATCCAGCTCATGAAAATGATCCCAGTTCGCCCAGTGCGGCACCAGGTTAGAGTTAGCCAGCAGCACGCGCGGTGCGTCGGCATGGGTGCGGAATACGCCCACCGGTTTACCGGACTGGATCAGCAGCGTCTAGCGGGTGCGCAGGCGAAAATCGATGCGCGACTCCTGGCACTCAATCGCTAATACGCAGGCACCCGCCAGCACGCCGGCCAGCGGCTGTGCGCCGCCCATGCCGCCGAGGCCCGCGGTGAGGATCCAGCGACCGGTAAGATCGCCGTTATAGTGCTGGCGGCCCGCTTCGGCGAAGGTCTCAAACGTTCCCTGCACAATGTTGACCGGATCGTGCGCAGAGGTCTGATCGGTCACGATATCGGGGCGTATGCCGCCGGCGCGGGCGCGGTTTACCAGCTCCGGCAGGATCTCCGCCGCATTGCCCAGCAGGCCGACAGAGATCGCCTCTTTTGCCGCCGTGGCCTGTTCAATCAGCGCCAGCGCCTCATCCAGCGTACGCGCTTTGTGATCGAGATGGTTGCTGACCCCCTCGTCCAGCGCCACCTGCCGGATATTATTGCCGTAGTCCACGGTCGGCACGCCCATATGGTGAAAATCGAGCATGGCCCGGACGTGCACTGCCATGGAGGCGCGCGCCGCCTGTTCAACGCCTTTCGGATTGCGCTGGCGCTCCGCCTGCCAGCGAGCCACATCCCAGCCCTGCGGCAGATAGCGCTGAAAAGCGATACGCGCCTGCGCCATGTCGAGCCAGCGATGCAGATTGAGGTTATCCGGAAACAGCGACTTTAATTTTGCGTCCGTTTTATAAATGTCTTCCGGATCGCCCGAGAGCGCCACCCAGCGAAACGGGCCTTTGCCCTCGCAGAACAGCGGGCGGATATAGGCGGGAACAAAACCAGGGAAGTCAAAAGGCCAGTCAGAGACCGCGTCTGAGCCGTCGCGCATCGCTTCCGTTTCGCGGTTAGGCGATGCCACTGAACCGCAGTCGAGATGATCGCGGCCAATCACCACCGGCGCTTTCAGCTCGCCTCTGCGTACCATCTCGTTGAACGCCAGCGCGGCCAGATGGCGTTCGCCCAGTCCGAGCCAGCAGATACGGGCGGGCAGGCCGGCATCGGCATGGCGCATTACCCCGGTGGCCGGGTCATTCCACAGAACGCGCGCCAGCCGTGCATCCGCCTCCGGCGTACCGTCACAGACAATTACGACGCCGGCGTGCTGGGAAAAACCCATGCCGACGCCGCCGCCATGATGCAGGCTGACCCAGGTGGCGCCACCGGCCGTATTCAGCAGCGCGTTAAGCAGCGGGGGGATAAGTCATCACTGTAGTGATATGTCGTCGGAGCGTCTATCGCTAAAAGGAATAATTTGGCTATAGATTATATCCTTGTGGAATATACAACCCTCACTGATAGCGGCTACGCTTCCCTGCGTAAACGGCCGTTACGTTAGCATCGGCAGGTTCAGCCCGTGCCGCACGGCGCACGCCTGCGCCTGCTCGTAGCTCGCCGGTGCCCGCTATGCCGCGGAATACCTGAAGCCCGGCCTGCTCCAGTACGCGGGCGACCAGCTCGCTGGTCTGCTGTTCCTGATAGCCCAGCTCAGGCAGTTGATGTAACTGATGACGCCAGTTAAGGGCATTTTCCAGCAGGAGAGCAGGCAGACTCATAACAGAGGGCTCCGTTTGCAACGCGCGCCAGCGCTCGCTGAAATCGCGCGTGGCGGCGAGCTGGCAGGCGGCGGCCAGCAGAATAGCGGTATGGCCGTCGTGACCGCAGGCGTGCATCACGCCGGGCCGGGTCGATTTCCACGCCGCGATGCCTTTTTCTGTGATCGGCAGCGCATCCATATCAGCGCGCAGCCCAATCACCGGCCCCGGACCGTTCTCCAGCGTACCAATGGAAAGGGTGATCTCAAAGGAGTCGAGCGACGCCATCATCGCCCCCGGATTCACCGCCAGCGTGCCGAGCGGCAGTCCGGGCCAGTTGTGCATTGCATAGACGGCATCCATAGGGAAGCGCGAGAAAAGACCTTCTTCTGTCATGCGGCGTGCGCCGCCGAGGTTCTCTTCGGCGGGCTGAAACAGAAAGTGGATGGTGCCCGTGCCGCGCAGCGTGATCTGCTCCGGGATGACGTTAATCGCCTCGCCGCCGTGGATCTGCGTCACGCTCACCACGGCGGACGCCAGCGGCGAAAGGCGGCGTGAAGGGATGGTCTGCAGCGCCAGCACCAGCTCAGCCGCCACGACCATCGGATCGGCGCCGCTTTCCGGCATGGCCGCATGACAGCTGCGGCCGTATTTTACCTGCGCGTCCCCCAGCATCTGCTCCGCCACCTCGCGCACCTGCTGTGCCGGGGCAGGGTGATTTGCGGTCACCGGATAGCCGGGATACCAGTGAATGTCACCGCTGACGCCAAACGGTCGCGGCAGCGCGGTCACAAACTCTTCAATCAGGCCGCGCACCCGCTCGCGCACCTCCGGCTGCAGACAGCGTGGTTTCGCCAGTACGCTCTCCACCAGTTTCTGCCAGAAAGTAATCCCCACCGGCAGCAGCGCATCATTAAAATCGTAGCTGGCGTTATGCAGCGGCGCAGAAGGCACCTCGCCGTCGGCGCCCAGCCAGAAGTAGGCGCCCGGACAGGCTTCCAGCATACAGGCGAAATCTTCTGACGCCATCGACGGGCTGCACGCCGCGCGCGCTGGAGTGATGAGGTGCTGAACGGCACGCGTGCCGTGCCGCAGTCGCTGCGGCTGCAGCTCGCCTGCTGCCTGGTGGCAACGGGTGAAGCGGCAAACTTATCTGCTGCTGAGATCAGGCTGCAGCAGGCGGGAATGTAAGCGCGGTGCAGGGCGTGCTGCGCACCCGGTTTAGCAGACGGCAGCGGCTCAGGGCGCGTCGGCGCATTTTTCCAGGCGATAGACGCGCCCGCTATTCTGCTCAACGGCACGGAAGGCGAGGTGTATGCCAGTCCGCTGCGCTGTCCGGCGATCAACTATATTGCCGGCGCGGCGGGTGAGGCGCAGATCTGGGTTGAGCGGCAGCCGGAGCGTGTGGAAGCGCTGCCGGAGAACAAACAGGCTGAAACCAGGGCGCAGGCGGCGCTGGATAACGGCGAGCTGGCGTTTATCACCATCGATAACCTCTGTCCGCCTGTGGCCAGACAGCTGGCGCTGCGCTGGCGGATGGGCGTGCGCAACAGCGCGCATACGCTGGCAAAGCTGGCCACGCCGTTTGCCGAACGCGCCGCGCTGCGTCTTGCCAGCGTGTCGCATCCTGAATATGTGCTCGGCCGGCCGATGCCGATTGTGATCCCCAGCTATAACGGCGCGCGCCGTCAGGGCAATCTGACGCCGCTGCTGGCGCGGCTGCTGGTAAAGCTGGGCTTTCCGGTGCTGCTGCACGGTGTCAGCGAAGACGCCACGCGCGTAACCAGTGAAGCGGTGCTTGCCGCATCAGGCATCGCGGCGGTAACGACCGCCGCGCGGCGCGGTAAAAACCATGCGCGCGATATCGATTTCGACACTGCGGTGGCGCTCTACAGCGCCATGCTGGCAGACGAGGTGCCGGAGCTGGAGCTGGGTGCGATCCTGATTGCGCTGCGGATTAAAGGCGAAGGCGAAGCGGAGATGCGCGGTTTCTATCACGCCATGCAACAGCGTATGCTGCGGCTGCAGGCGCCGGCGCAGCCGGCTGCTGGCGGCGCTGCCGGTATTTCCGATCGAGCAGCCTGCGGTGCCGGAAGAGAAAAAAAGCGCCAGGCGCAAACGAAAAGCCTGAGTAGCCGCGCTGAGCGGCTACTCGTTCCGGCCGCCGCACTGCGGCGCGCCCAGAAAGCAGGAAGCGTAACTATGGAACTGAATAAAATTATTAAAGAGATCGCCTTTCCCGCCGGTAGACAGTCCGGTAATTTTGACCGAAGGCGAGTGGCTGAAAAGCCTGCGCCGCTATCCGTTTGAAGTCCAGAGCCTGCCCAGCGCCTCGTTTACGCTGATACAGCAGGTCGGGCGCCTGATCCGCAGTCATCACTGTTTTGGTGAGATTGTGATCTACGATCGCCGTCTGCTCAGCAAAAGCTACCAGCAGTTTGTTGCGCAGCTGCCGGAGCTGCGTCTCACGATGCTGGTGCAGGGCGATCAGCCGCGCTCCCGGCTGGTGACGCTGCATCGCGAACGGGTGGCCGCAGGAAACAGCAGCATTCTGGTAGGCCTGCAGTCGTTTGCCGAAGGGCTCGATCTTAAAGGCGATCTGCTGTCGCAGGTGCATATTCATAAAATCGGCGATCGTTTCGTGGCGCTCGATTCTCCGTTCAATCATGTCGACCAGGGCAAGCTGGTGATCCCGCAGATGCGCTATGAGCCGCTGCTGGCAAACGAAGCTGAGCATATCGCCGAAATGGCGCGCTTTTTCCGCCAGCAGATGGCGGAAGGGGAACATAAAGGCGTGCTGGTGCTGTTTGCCAGCGGACGGGCGATGCTCTCTAAATGGGTGACGCGTGAAGTGCGCGAGGGGCAGGCGCACCTGCTGTTTCACTGCGCCGGGATCCGCGTCAGCGACCAGCTGGAGAAGCTGCTGTGGCGTAAAATTCCGCATGTGGTCGTGACATCAGCCACGCTGCGTTCGCTCAGCAGCTTCAGCCGCCTGCAGGAGATGTCGGGACTGAGTGAGAAAGCGCCGCGACTGTTTAAGCTTAGCGACGCGCTGCGCGGTCTGAGTGAGGGGCTGCTGAATGAGCTGGGCGAGCAGACCGGTAAGGCGGATATTATGCGCCTGCATAAAGCGATTCTGCAGCTCAACCGGCACTTTGGCTGGTTAGAAGCCATCAGCAAACTCTGGCGGCTGGCCGCAATGGAAAAAGCCTCAAACGCGCCGCCGATCATGGCGCAGTTCCGCCCCAAATCGCCCCCGCCGCTGACCAATCCTGAACGGCTCAAACAGCACTGCGAAGAGATGCGCGAGCTGCTGCAGACGCTGAGTCAGGCGCTCAATCCGCTGCTGCCGCCCGATAATCAGCCGGGTGAGTTTCGTTTTGTGCTGGGGGAGCTGCCGGAAGCGCTGCTCACGCTCTGTTTCGTCGTCGCAAACCATGCGCTGGTAATGGCAGCTATGGAAAATGAGTCGGTGCTGCCGCCGGCAAAGCATCTGATGCTGATACTGGATGAGGGCCACCATCTGCCGGAAGTGGCGCGTGACGCGCTGGAGATGAGCGCCGAGATCACGCCAGGCTGGAGCTGGCTGCAGCTCGATCTCTTCATACGGCTGGTAGAGCAGAAAATCTGTTCCGGGCTGGAGAAAGATCTCAGCCGCCATACATGGGATGGCCTGCGCGATCACGCGGAGAAGGCGATCGATGACAGCCTGTGGCGGCGCCTCTCGACCGATAAAGCCAACTGTCTGGCTCACCACTGCCGCTGGTATCGTGAATGTCCCTTTTTTGTCGKCCGGCGCGAGATTGAACAGGCTGACGCGCTGCAGGATCAGATTTTCACCAAAGATCTCCCGCTGCTGAAAAAGATCATCCCCGATCTCACCTTTACGGCGGCCTTTGGCCGCGGACGCTATGTCTGCCCGCGTAATCTGGCCGCGCTGGCCGCCAGCGACGATCAGCAGGGCGACCTGCTGTTCTATCTGGATGAAGAGGCGGTGACCGGCTCAAAAGAGGAGCAGGTTCCTGACTTTATCCCGCGCGCGCCGCAGCGCCAGATGATTGCCGAAGTGGCAAAAAGTCTGGCGGGCGATGAGGGGCGCKATCTGGCTATTGAAGCCCCTACCGGCGTGGGTAAAACGCTCTCTTATCTGATCCCCGGCATTGCGGTAAGCCGTGCCGATGAAAAACGGCTGGTGATCAGCACAGCCAACGTGGGAAGGGGTTATGGAGGCGACCACCCTGATGTACAAACTGCTGTAACGGGCAGCGGGTGCGAAAAAAGATGCGCTGAGGCTGACGCTGCCAGATTACTGTGTAAAAATACAGGCCGGATTAACTCAACAGTAATAATTATGGCTCTGWCAGCAGCGATTAAAAGCCAGATTGCGCAATGGTATAAGGCGCTGCAGCAGCAGCAAGCTGCTGGTGCACCCGCAGCGTCGACGGCAGGGCATTGCGCGTCAGCTGATGCTGCAGGCAGAAGACCTGGCCCGGGCGCAGAAAAAAACGCTGCTGGTGCTGGATACCCGCAGCGGGGACGTGGCCAGCCAGCTCTATCTCTCTCTGGGCTGGCAGAGCGCCGGAGAGATACCGCACTATGCCTGCTCAACGTGTGTCGCAGACGGTGCCAGCGTGGGCTTTACCGACGCCGGCGATCGGCAGGTTATAGAGCGCTTCTGGCAGGCGAGAGCCGCTGCGCTGGCAGATGAAAGCCATATTTTGCTGGTGGCCTGGCAGGATCAGATCCCGGTGGCGACCGTAACACTAAGCGGCAGCCCGATGCCTAACGGTTATCACCGCGCAGAAATGGCTCCGCTGAGCGATCTGCTGCAGGCTTGCCGCTACAGTTTATTTATACCCCTTAAACAAGGACATTGTGATGAGTGACGCATTTAAAGTACTGAACAACATTCGCACATTACGTGCGCAGGCGCGTGAACTGCCACTGAGCGATCTGGAAGAGATTCTGGAAAAATTAACTGTCGTTGTGACTGAGCGTCGTGAAGAAGTTGAAGCCGAAGAAGCGCAAAACGCTAACTACTTGTTTCGCTCGCGGGATTAGCAAATGAAATCGATATCAATGCAACAGCTGCCGGGAAACCTTATCAGTTTATTAACGCTTAATGTTAACCGGTGAGGGTTATCCTTACTGAACAATAACAATAAGCGAACCTGTTAAGAATAATCCGGTCTGCAAAATTAATTTATTTTTTTATTTGAATTGGGTAATCAGGTAATGAGGCCATCGGCCCAGAAGGGTGGTTAAAAAATAGATTTCTCTGATAAAACCGGCGCAGGCCGGTTTTTCTTTTTAGTCTGTCAGTCAGGCTGAGAGCCACATCAATAAAACGCGCATTAAAAGTGAATAAGGGATTCATGATTAATTATTTTTACGCTTCGCCTGCAGAATGTCACAAACTAAAATTTTGTGACTAATTTTACTATCTCGTTACTGTTTCCGCTGCTGCTTGCCTGGGTAGGGCTGTCAGGTGCCTTTTTTATTTTCGCCGCAGCCGGCCTGTRCGGTACGCTGTTTGTGTTCTGCTGCGTACCGGAAACCCGTAATCGTTCGCTGGAGCAGATTGAACATTATCTGCGCGACTGGCTGACGGAAACATCGCCGCGTGCCGTCAGCTATTTCATGCCGGAAACGGTAAACGGTCAGCCTGATATGCTGCGCAGCTATATGGTCCTGCTGGGCATGCTGCTGTTTTTAAGTTTTCAGCAGGGGGCATTATCACCGGTTACCTGGCTGCTATTATCCGAAATTTTTCCGACGCGGCTGCGCGGTATATTTATGGGCGGGGCGGTATTTGCCATGTGGCCCATCATGTACTATGCGCCGGTAATGCTGAAAGCAGTCGGTATGGATGATAATGCGGCATTGGTTGCTACTATCGCCAATGGCGTTATCTCAGTGCTGATGACCTTTGCGGGGATCTGGCTGCTTGGGCGTATCGGACGCCGCCCCCTCGCGCTTATCGGACAGATAGGGTGTACCGCCTGCCTGGTTTTAATCGGATTGGCTGAAGCCCGCAGAGTCCTGGAGCGGACCCGCGCACGCGAGGACGTGGAGTGGGAGATGACCGAAATCACTGAGACGCTGGAAGAGGAGCAGCAGCAGCGTCCGCGCCTGCGGGAGTTACGCCAGCCCTGGCTGCTGAAGCTCTTTTTTATCGGCACAGGCATAGCCGCTATTCAGCAGCTCACCGGCGTCAATGTGGTCACAATGCAGGAGCTGATGATCGTCTCCGGCCAGATGCTGGCCTATATCTCTAATGCCGGGTTTCATGCCGCCTGGGGCGGTGAGAGTACCTGGCGCTGGATGCTGGCGGTGGCGACGCTGCCCGCGGTGCTGCTCTGGTTTGGCATGATGTTTATGCCGGATACGCCGCGCTGGTATGCCATGAAGGGGCGTGCCGCAGCGGTCGGGCGGAGAAAAATCATTCTGGTACTGGCAACCATTTTTGCGGCCGGCGCGCTGGGCACGGCGCTGGCGCCGGATGCTGAATGGATGATTTTCTTCCGCCTGGTCCTCGGGGTCGCCGTCGGCGGCGCGTCTGCCACCGTTCCGGTCTATATTGCGGAGATGGCCCCTGCCAATAAACGCGGTCAGCGTACTGAACCCTTTGTTAAAGTTATTGCGGCCGTTGCCACCCTCGGCGGACTGCTGTTCGGCTATGATACCGGCGTTATCTCCGGCGCACTGCTATTCATGGGGGATGATATACATCTGACGCCATTAACCACCGGCCTGGTCACCAGCAGCCTGCTGTTTGGTGCGGCATTTGGCGCGCTGATATCGGGGCATTTTGGATTCACGCTGAGTTTATGTGATCGGTATCTGATTTCCTGGCATCAGTTATGATGAACATGGCAAAACTAAAATTTCATATTTAATTTTTATGGCAAAAATACTCTATTTTTGATGCATCTTTCAGAAATGGAGTTAGTTATGCCTCGTGAAACCTGGCTTACCCTCAATAAAGCCTCAGGGCCGAACAGTAATACGTGCGCTCTATAAAGCGCTGGGCGGCGGCTGGGAAAATTATCAGCAGGTGACTCTGCCAGATTACGCAGTATTTGGTCCGGCCACGCAGGTCAACTGACCCCCGGGTCGTCCCGCCACCGGGACGGCCTGATAATTGAAATAAATGTTCCTTTTTATGTAAGGATTAAATTTTGAGCGTATTGTCGCTGACATAAAAAGGAGCTACCGGGCGGATCAGCAGCAGGTTACCGCGCTGGATGAAACCACCGGCGCACTGCAGCGGACATTCGACCTGGCCAGCGACAGCTATCGACAGGGCCTGACGACCTTTCTTGACGTGCTGGATGCGCAGCGGCAGCTGGCGCAGGCAAAAGCACAGTCGGTTCAGGCGCGTACGCAAAGCGCGCTCGATCTGGTGAGGAACACCGACGCCAGCTACCTTGATGACTGGAGCAGCCACTTTTTCAGCATCGGTCCGTCACTCTCTATTCCGATTTTCCAGGGCGGACGGCTGGTTTCCAGCGTGAAGCTGGCGCGGGCACAGCAGGCCAGCGCCGCGCTGGATTACCGGCAGACAGTGCTGACGGCGCTGCAGGATGTGGAGAATGCGCTGGTGCTGGATAGTGAGCTGATGACGGCGAAAGCGCTGCCAGCCTTGCCAGGTCTGGTACCGGTAGGGATCCCGGCGACGCTGGCGCGCCGGCGGCCCGATATTCGTCAGGCTGAAGCCACGCTTCATGCGCAGACCGCCAATATTGGTGTCTCGGTTGCCAGCCTCTTCCCGGATCTCTCCCTGACGGGGCAGCTCGGGGTCCAGACGCAGATAAAGGTGGCGCAGGAGACCTGGGAGCTGACGCAAAGCCAGCAGCAAAACGGGCTGGCACCGGCGACAAATGTGGAAAATGCCCGGGCGCAGCTCGCCTCGCTTAATGCGCAGCTGCCGCAGTATGAGGCGCAGGCGCGGCAGGCGATGAACGGTCTGGCGGTCCTGCTCGGTAAAACGCCCGGTGCCGTAACGCTCTATCAGGGCAGCTTTGATGCCAGCTGGGAGCTGGATATCTGGGGCAAGGTACGCCGGCAGATGGAGGCCGCCGATGCGCAGCAGCAGGCGGCTGTCGCACAGCGTGACGACGTGCTGATTTCAGTGGAAGCTGAAGTGGCGCGCGCCTATCTGCAGCTGCGCGGGGCGCAGGCGGTGCTGGCTACGCTGCTGCAGCAGGCGGTGTTACGCATCGCCGGTGCGCGGCAGCAGCTGGCGCAGGCGCGCGGGGGGCTGTTTCCCGCGCTGAATGGCTCAGCTAAAGTCACGCGCCAGCAGCTGGGCCTGAAAGGTCTGCTGAAATCCAACGGCGTATACGATCGGGTGGATGATGATATCGCCGGACAGCTGGATGGACTGAACCATTCCACGCTGCTGCTGGCGGGCTGTGCCGTCGGCCCCGACTATCAGCCCCCGCGCCCGCAGACGCCCGGCAGCTTTCGCGCACTGTCGTCACAGGAAACCTCTAAGCCACTGGCCGCCGCACCCAACCCGCTCTGGTGGCGCAGCTTTAACGATCCGCAGCTCGATAGCCTGATCGATCGCGCCATCAGCGGTAACCRCTCCTGCAGCTTGCCGCGGGTCAGCTCTATCAGGAGATGATCGCTCAGGCGCGCATTCTGGCCTATATCGACGTGTTCACGGGACTGAGCATCGTCGCCATGATACTGATCCCTCTATGTTGGTTACTTTCGCCGATTAAGAGCGAAGGCAGTGCAGGAGCACACTAAAATGAGAACCTTTTCGCGCGTTGCGCTGCCGCTGCCGCGCTGTTTACCATGTTTCGTAACGTGGCCGGCTCTATCGGTATCTCACTGGCAACCGCCGGGATCACCGAGCGTGAACAGGTGCGTTCCGCGCACATGGTGCATAACATGTCGCCGCTGAATGAGCAGTTCAACCTGACACTGCAGCAGTGGGCTCAGGCGATCCGCGATTTTACGCAGGTAGCTGGCGAGCCGAAGACTCGCTATATTATCGCCTTCGGCTTCAGCTGCCTGGCGCTGGCCTTTTTTTACTCCAGTACGCTGACGCCGGACGTGGATTTTAAAACCCTGGTGATGATGCGCAGCGCGCAATCTATCGGGCTGGGCTTTCTGTTTGTTCCGCTTACCACCATTGCGTTTGTCACCATCCCGCAGAAGCTTAACGCCGATGCGGAAGATCGCAACTTCTGGGTCGCCGGTCTGCTGATGGCCGGTATGGCTATGATCCTCTACGGCAGCTCAGTGGTGCTGCCGCAGCTGGCGCAGCAGGATCTGGGGTATACCGCCACCTGGTCAGGACTGGTGCTGTCGCCCGGAGCCGTATTGATCGTGCTGACCATTCCGCTGGTACTGAAGCTGATGCCAGTTGTGTAAATTGACTATATCGGCATCAGCCTGATCACGCTTGGCCTTGGCTGTCTGCAGGTGTTTCTCGATCGCGGTGAAGATGAAGACTGGTTCGCTTCGCACTTTATTCGTCTGTTCGCCATGCTGGCCGCGGTGGGGCTGGTGGGCGCGGTCTACTGGCTGCTCTATGCGCGTAAGCCGGTCGTGGATATCCGCGTGATGTAAGCCTTTGGCCTCTCTTCAATTGCGATTATCGTAGCACCGGTGATTGGCCCGACGCTGGGCGGCTGGATCACCGACAATTACAGCTGGCGCTGGGTCTTCTTTATTAATATTCCGGTAGGGATTTTAACCGTGCTGGCGATTTACCAGCTGCTTGAAGATCCGCCGTGGGAACGCAAGTGGGATAAAGGCCGGCTGTTTAGCCGTCTGTTTGGTCGCAAGCAGTTCTTCCTGATCTGTATTGTGATGTTCACTATCTGCTCATTTCTCTGCGGCATTGCCACCGAGCTGTGGCAAATCATTCTGTTTCGCGTGCTGCAGGGCTTTTTTGGCGGCGGCCTGCAGCCGGTTCAGCAATCGGTACTGCTCGACTACTTCAAGCCGGCCGATCGCGGTAGGCGCCCGGCCAGCAACCCCTGGCTGGTCGCCATCACGGTTACGCTGGCGGTGTTCATGGAGATCCTGGACACCACCATCGTAAACGTTGCGCTGCCGCATATTGCGGGTTCGCTCTCCTCCAGCTATGACGAATCCACCTGGGTACTCACCTCCTACCTGGTTGCGAATGGCATTGTGCTGCCGATCTCCGCCTTCAGTCGACAGCATCCAGATGGGGTCAGGCTCACGTTTCTCCGCCTTCCCGTCGGAAAACGCTACCGGTAACTATGTGAAAATTGTGCAGCGCGTCCCGGTTAAAATCGTTATCGATAGCGGACTGGATCCTGCTCATCCACTGCCGCTTGGACTCTCGGTAGAGCCTGAGGTGACAGTAGAATGAGTGCAGGCGAGAGCGCCTTACGACGGTTTTGTCACCAAACGCAACGTGCAGCTCGGTACGCTGGTGCAGGCGGGGTCAGCCCTTTTTTCGCTGGTGTCACCCGACATCTGGATCACCGCTAATTTTAAAGAGTCACAGCTGGCGCGCATGAATCCGGGTGACAAAGTCGAGATCAGCGTGGACGCATGGCCTGATATGAAACTGCACGGCCAGGATACCGCCGCGGCGCAGCTGCGCTCAGCGGAAGCGCAGCTGCAGAGTGCTAAAGCGCAGGTTGAGGTCGCCTCACAGGTCAAACTGCAGATCCGGCAACAGGAAACAAATGTGGAAGCGCGCCAGCAGCAGGTGGAACAGGCGCAGGCGCAGCTTAATACCGCAGAGCTCAATCTCTCTTACACTGAAGTACGTGCGAAAGCACAGCTGGGGCTGGCTCAGGCTCAGCTGCATCAGGCGCAGGCGCAGCTGGCGCTGTCGCGCGTGCAGTATCCGGCGCAGCGCGATCAGGCGCTGGCGCAGCAGGCGAGCGCGCAGGCGAACTTACTTAATGCGCAGGCGGATTACCGCCGGCAGCGCGGCGTGGATCCCCGCGCCACGTCTCAGCGTAATATTGGGTTCTGGTTCTGGTTTACCACCCGCAATATTGAAACCACCGATGACGCCTTTACGGAAGGTAACGCCGTTACCGTGGCACCTAAAGCCTCAGGCTACGTGGTGCAGCTGCTGGTAAAAGATAACCAGCGGGTGAAAAAAGGCGATCTGCTGGTGGTGATCGATCCGCGCGACAGTGCTGCACAGCGCGATCAGGCCTTCAGCCAGTGATGACAAATTATGAGCGAAAATCAGCAGCAGGACCCGCAGAAGCCGTCAGATAACGACAACGATCCGCAGCAGGACAACAGCCAGCAGCGGCAGGACAAAAACAGGGATGACGATCAGCCGCGTAAGCGACCGGGTAAAAAGCCGCTGATTATTCTCGCGATTGTTGTGGTGATTATGCTGATAGTAGCTCTTCCGATCTTGGTCAATGCTGTGCGGCTGGCTGCTGCTGCAGTGGCTTCACTGAGTGCGGGCGCTGGCTCTTCAGCGCCTTTTCAGCGACTGTGGCAGAACGTGCCGCCTGTCTCTGCTTATGTAAAGTTACACTGGAATTTGTCAATTTATTATCTAATGTTAAGTTGACCGTTTATGCCCGGGGATCGGGCGTAGCCTACCTCTTTCCCTACACGC
>PEFU01000003.1:849830-866990 GCA_002939445.1 Pantoea sp. BRM17
TTGAAACCGGTAAAAAACGCGCCAAGCGCGCACCGCGTCCGGCTAAATATACTTATACCGACGAAAACGGTGATGAAAAATCCTGGACCGGTCAGGGCCGCACGCCAGCAGCGATTAAAAAAGCGCTGGATGCCGGCAAGAGCCTGGACAGTTTCCTGATTAAATAAGCGACGCAATCCTTGTATATGGGAGCCGGGGGCATATTGCCCCCGGCTTTTTTTATTGGCTGACGTTTTAATTTGTGTAACAAACTGCGCTAACTGATAACGATGACGTAACGTCGGCAGGCGAGAAGCGTCTGCTGCCGGATGCCGGCAACACTATTTTGCGTCTGCTAACAATCCCTTTGCGTAAAAGCTGCGCCAACGCCAGGCGCAGACTGGCTCATATAGCCCATCTCTGGCATAATGCCCGCTGTTTTTTCATCCACCGTGTAACAAAGGTCAATGCCGTGTTAGTTTCCAGCAATATCACTATGCAGTTCGGCAGCAAGCCGCTGTTTGAAAATATCTCCGTTAAGTTTGGCGGGGGTAACCGTTACGGTTTAATCGGTGCAAACGGCAGCGGTAAATCGACCTTTATGAAAATACTGGGCGGCGATCTGGTGCCTACCAACGGCAATGTCTCACTCGATCCCAACGAGCGTATTGGTAAGCTTCGTCAGGATCAGTTTGCCTTTGAACAATATAGTGTGCTGGATACGGTCATAATGGGGCATCAGGAACTCTGGGCCGTAAAAGAAGAGCGCGATCGTATTTACGCACTGCCAGAAATGAGTGAAGCAGAAGGCTACAAAGTTGCCGATCTCGAAGTCGCCTACGGTGAAATGGATGGATATAGCGCGGAATCCAGGGCCGGTGAGTTATTGCTGGGCGTCGGTATTCCGGTGGAGCAGCATTACGGGCCGATGAGCGAAATCGCACCGGGCTGGAAACTGCGTGTGCTGCTGGCGCAGGCGCTGTTCTCTAATCCCGATATTCTGCTGCTTGATGAGCCGACGAACAACCTGGATATTGATACTATCCGCTGGCTTGAGCAGGTGCTGAACGATCGTAACAGTACCATGATCATCATTTCGCATGACCGTCACTTTTTAAATATGGTCTGCACCCATATGGCGGATCTTGATTATGGTGAGCTGCGCGTTTATCCCGGTAATTATGATGAATATATGACCGCGGCGACGCAGGCGCGCGAACGTCTGCTGGCCGATAACGCGAAAAAGAAAGCGCAGATTGCTGACCTGCAATCTTTTGTCAGCCGCTTCAGTGCTAACGCCTCTAAATCCCGTCAGGCAACATCGCGCGCAAAACAGATTGATAAAATCAAACTGGATGAAGTCAAAGCCTCCAGTCGTCAGAACCCTTATATTCGCTTTGAGCAGGATAAGAAATTATTCCGTAATGCGCTGGAAGTTGAAGCGCTGACGAAAGGATTTGATAACGGCCCGCTCTTTAATAAGCTGAATCTGATGCTGGAAGTGGGCGAGAAGCTGGCAATTCTGGGTGCCAACGGTATCGGTAAATCCACGCTGCTGAAAACGCTGGTGGGCGAATTAACGCCGGACAGCGGCAGCGTTAAATGGTCTGAAAATGCGCGTATCGGCTATTACGCACAGGATCATGCCGAAGATTTTGCCGAAGACCTTAGCGTGTTCGACTGGATGAGCCAGTGGAAGCAGGATGGCGATGATGAACAGGCCGTGCGCAGCGTACTGGGCCGCTTACTGTTCAGCCATGATGACATCAAAAAACCGGCCAAAGTGCTGTCGGGCGGTGAGAAAGGCCGGATGCTGTTTGGCAAGCTGATGATGCAGAAGCCTAACACGGGCCGGTTCCGTTCGCCCCACGGGGGCTGGTTCCGTTCGCCGTCAGCTGCGGGGGCGCAGATTAAGCGCCGGTTCCGTTCGCCGTCAGTTGCGGCGGCGGCCTGTGCTCCGGCACGGCGCTGCTGCCCCGGGGCCGGTTCCGTTCGCCGTCAGCTGCGGCGGCAGCTTTTGCTCCGGCGCGGCGACCGGGCAGAATGGAAGCCCCCATCGCTAAAAATCAGGTTGTCGGCACTATCGATTTCCAGCTGGATGGAAAAACCATCGAGCAGCGCCCGCTGGTGGCGATGGAAGCCATACCGGAAGGCGGCTTTGTCGGGCGGATCTGGGATTTTATTATGATGAAATTCCACGGCTGGTTCGGGAAGTGGTTTAGTTAGGACGCGGGGGCTGGTGAAAAGCTGCTGACCTGGGGATTCCGTTTTTATGAAACGGTAACGCCTATCAAAGCAGATAAGCCGTTTGCCCGCCAGCGCGTCTGGTTTGGTGATAAGGGAGAAGTGGATCTCGGCGTGGCGAAAGATGCGGCGATTACCGTACCTAAAGGTCAGATGAAAAATCTGAAAGCGAGCTTTACCCTGAATACGCCGCAGCAGTTCACGTTTAACAATATTAAGCAGCGCAACCGCAACCGGCTGCTCTGGAGCTCCAACCTGAAAGTGGACGGCATTAAAACCGGACATACCTCAGGCGCAGGCAACAATCTGGTGGCGTCTGCCGTTGATGGCGATATGCGTCTGATCTCGGTCGTGCTGGGCGCACAAACCGACGCCATTCGTTTTCGCGAAAGTCATGTTGCCGGCAGCCAGGATGCCTTTATCGGGCTGATGAATAACTACGTTAAAGCCTTCGGTCTGCAAAATACGCATTTTATGACGGTGCACGGTCTGGACGCGGAAGGGCAGTACAGCACCGCCCGCGATATGGCGATTATCGGCCAGCGGCTGATAAGCGATGTGCCGGACGAGTATGCGCTGAACAGCGAGAAAAGGCAGGCGCTGAAATCAGGAAAGATTCACAACGGTGATATGGTGACGATTGGCCAGGATGCCTGGGCGACCGGTAATCCAAAGCTGCGCGGCTCATCGCTGATGTTCCTCAAGCCCGGCGACCGTATTCCGGTATCAGAATTAAATAAAGGCATTGTTATTCAGTCCGGCAACGATGCCTGTATTGCGCTGGCAGATCGGCCCCTGGCTGCCTCCTCGCTGTTGTTTATTTTCCCGGCTGTTTCTCAGGCCGTTGACGCTCCGGCTGCCCCGCAAATCGAGGCCAAAGCCTGGGTTCTGATGGACTATAACAGCGGCAAAGTTCTGGCTGAATCGAATGCCGATCAGCGGCTCGATCCTGCCAGTCTGACCAAGATGATGACCAGCTATGTGGTAGCGGCTTACACTGGACCGGACAGGATGTTGACCTGGATTAATATAAGAAAACTTAATTAACTTTACGATTCAACGGTTTTTTTCGCCYGCGTGAACCGTTAGCGTTTTACACGAGATCTTCCCCGCCCGCGAAAGCCCCGATTTTACAAGGACAATCTGGTTACGCCCATGAAACTACACCTTTGCGCATCGTTATTATGCGCAAATCCCTGTGACACCAGCCAGCGCAACCAGAGGCTGGTGCTGTCATCACATATCAGGGTTTCATCAAGATCGAACACGGCAAGATCCATAACGCTCTCCTCAGGCTGACTGATCCCAGCGTAGCGGAATTTTGTGACAGGCTTAGCTTTTCCGGACAAATTCAGAATTGTGCGCAGTTTTTTACCACCGCTGCACTGAATGCGCTCCCGTGCGGCAGGAAACACACGCGGCAGGATGTCACGGTGGATAAAGCGTCTTATCCAGCCAGCCACGGTCGGCGTGGCCATGCCAGCCAGCGGTGCCAGCGTGGTGTGCATATACTCTTCAATGGGCAGCTCGCCGGCGTAATAACGCTGCATCAGCCTGCGATCCTCATCAATCACTGTTTCAGCCTGCCAGTCGCGCAGGCGAACCACTTTACCTTCGCGATAGGTTGCAGTGCCGAGCATAGAGCCGCTGTAGCGGGCATCAACAACTTCAGCATGAATGGCCAGCGCACCGTCCACGCCCAGACGTTCAGCGATAGGAATGGCAAGGTGATCGCCACTGGCGGTCACGATCAGCACCTTATCACCACGCTGCTGATGCCACTAATCAGCGCGCCCAGCGGCAAATCTGCCAGCCGCGCTGCTCCGCCTCATGCTGCAGCCGCGCTGCTCCGCCTCATGCTGCAGGCGCGCATCCGGATTGACTGCCCAGGCGTGGTCAGCCCAGGCCAGCAGCGGCAGGTCATTAAACGAGTCGCTGTAGGCCCAGGTGCGTGTGAAACTGAGCGCCTGCTGACGGTCACTGAAAGATAAAAGCCTGATCCGGCTGCGCGTTGAGGGCGATCGGGTCACGGAGGAGGAGCGGCTGCTGAGCGATCGTAATGAACGTATCCGCGATGTGCGTCAGGGGCCGGATGGCTGGCTTTACGTACTGACCGATGAAGCCAGCGGTAAATTGCTCCGGGTAGGCGTGCAGCCGGAGCAGGCTGAAACAGGTCAAGGCCACAACTATGGCTGGCCGCTTGCCACGTACGGCATCGATTACAGCGGGCAGCCGGTGCCGGAAGCGAAGGGCACTCAGGTAGCAGGAACCGACCAGCCGCTGTTCTGGTGGAAAGTGTCACCGGCTCTCAGCGGCATGGCGTTCTACACCAGTACGCGCTTTCCGCAGTGGAAAAACGCGCTGTTTATCGGTTCAGGAAAAATTGTTCGCCTGACGCAGGAGGGCGGCGTACCGCAGGATAATCCGTTTGTTCACACCCAGGGCGCCCGTCCGGAGATCTGGAGCTATGGCGTGCGTAATCCTCAGGGACTGGCGCTGAATCCCTGGACGGAGCAGATGTGGGAAAGTGAGCACGGGCCGCGCGGCGGCGATGAGGTAAACCGGCTGGAGAGCGGCGTCGTGGGTTACGGTCAGCTGAGCGAGGATATGCAGAAGCTTAACGGGTTTCGCGTGGTGCTGGAGCAGACGCCTAAACTCTCCGGTGGTGCCAATATCGGTACCCGGCTCGCCTTTGACCGGCAGGGCTTTCTCTATGTGGCGTTTGGCGACAATTTTGTCAGCAGCAGCGCCCAGCAGCTGGATAAGCTGCCGCTGCTTATCACTGAGCGCACCGGTCAGCTGCGCAGCTGGCAGCCTGAAGGCGGCCTGTCGAAGCCGATTCAGGGCGTGCCGCAGGTCTGGGCTGAGCGGCAGGGCGGGTTACTGGATGTGGTTCCGGCACCTGATTTCGCGCAAAGCCGCCGCGTATGGCTGAGTTACACCACGGCCGATAGCCGCGGGCGTGCCTCCCCGCTGCTGCGTGCGCGCTGTCTACCCTTAACGGTAGAGCGAATACAGGAGCAACCTATGCATATCTGGCGAGCAGCGCTGACTTCCGGCGCACTAAGCTGTTCTTCTCTGGCGCTGGCTGCGGATGTGGCGGTAGAGGTGCTGCAGGACAACCTCTCTCATCCCTGGTCGGTGGCCTTCTTGCCGGATAACCGCGCGCATCCTTCCGTCTCGGTTGCTTTGCGTAAAGGCAAGCTGCGTCTGCACGGCTGGGTTTACGATATCGAAACGGGGAAAATCAACGCCCTGACCAAAGGCGGCGCAGAGTTTATCTGCCTGTCTGACAACCCTGAAACCTGCTTCGAGTAACCCCCTCCAGCCCGGCTTACGCCGGGCTTAATGTTTTGTAAATTTTGTGGTCACTCCAACTGTGGCGCAATGAACGCGATCGCCTCCAACGCCGATCTGGAAAATATGCCGGCGGTCGATCACTGGCTGCACTATGCTAACGCCGCAAAAGCCGTGGTTGACGAGCYCAACTACGATTCTGTTGAGGTGCGCCTTAATGAGATGGTGAAAGAGAACGTTATAGCGCAGCTGAACAATATCAAAAAGAATCCTAAAGCGCTGTTTATCTCCTGTTCAGACAGCCGTCTGGTGCCGGAGCTGGTCACGCAGCAGGAGCCGGGACAGCTGTTTGTGATCCGCAACGCCGGCAACATTGTGCCACCGTTTGGCCCGGAGCCAGGCGGCGTCTCTGCCACCATCGAGTATGCAGTACTGGCGCTGGGCGTAACGGAAATCATTATTGAAATGACGGGTTGTTGAAGGTAACTTATTCTCAACGCTGAAGAATTTAAACGCGTGCGCTGGCAGGCTATGCGATGACAGCGCAGCAGTGCATAGAGTGAGAGCAGACAAATGCAAGAGATCGTCAAAGGTTTTCTGAATTTTCAACAGAACGTATTTCCTGAAAGGAAGGATCTTTTCAAGAGTCTGGCTTCCAACACATAAGGATAAAAATTCATCATAATTAGTATGGACAGGAGCGCGATTGTACAGAGGTTGCAGCGGAAAATGTATAGCTGAAGCAACAATCTGCCTGCCTGCAGAATGTGAATGCAGCGCTATGCTTAGAGTGCACGGCGCAGCCTGACGCCGGGTATTTCAGCCCGCAGCGGGTTGTGCGGTTGCTGCGATTTTGCTAAATCGCTTCCAGAGATTCCTGAACCGCGCTGTCAATAAATCCGCAGGTATTAACGATAACGATCTCCGCGTCATCGTAGCGTGGTACCACGTCATAGCCTTCAGTACGCAGTTCCGTCAGGATACGTTCTGAGTCAACGAGGTTTTTAGGACAACCGAGTGAGACGAAGCCCACGCGTGGCGGATTAGTGACATGGCGGCCCTGCTCAGGCACCAGGCTCAGAAACGGGTTATGAACAGGTTTAGGTACATAGGTATGCACGTGCTCAAGCACCTGCTCATAGCTGTGCGGACCGGTGATCTCCAGCACTTTCGGATGCACTTCGCGGATCTGATCCACTTTGGCACCCAGACAGCCGGTGACGATCACTTTGCCGTTTTCATTCAGCGCTTCACGGTAAGCAGACGTATCCTGCGAGATCACCAGCAGCTCTTTCACGCCTGACTCAGCCAGACGCTTCGCTTCATCCAGCACGCTGCCAATCGGACGACTGTCGAGATCGCCGCGCATGGACGGAATAATACAGAACGTACAGCGGTGGTTGCAGCCTTCCGAGATTTTCAGATAGGCGTAGTGGCGCGGCGTCAGTTTCAGCTGCAGCGGAATGTCGAGGTAGGGCAAAATTTTGCCTTCTGCCATCAGCGGGATGACATCATCCACGTGCGGATAGGGATAAACATAGTGCAGGCGTACCCAGACGCCGAGTTTTGCCAGCTGTTCACACAGGCTCACCATGCTGGTTTTTACCGGCGCACCGTTCCAGAAACCGGTACGATGTTTCACATCCACGCCTACGCGATCGAGGCGCGCCTCTTTCAGAAAATCGAGCAGCATCTGGAAATCTTCTTCGGTTTCACCCGGGAAGCCCACGATAAACGTAGAGCGCAGCGTCAGCTCCGGACAGATCTCACGCCAGCGTTTGATGCGCTCCAGCGTACGCTCCACGGCGCCCGGACGCTTCATCAACTTCAGGATGCGCGGGCTGGCGTGTCCGACGGCACCTTCTTCATCCACTTCGTCAATGATGACCAGTATTTCGCGGCCCACTTTCTCCTGCAGGCGTTCGCTGGAGATCTGCTGCTGCAGCTGCATAAAGCGGTCAAAGCGCGCCTGTTTTACCTCTTCCGGAACCGGATCCGGCAGCTGATTGGCGGTGGCGCCTTCTACCGGGCTGTACTGGAAGCAGCCGGATAAATTACGCGCCGACGAAGATTATCTGAAGCGTAAAAAAGCGCACCAGCAGAAATATGGTTAGACGCGGCTGCCCCACAGATCGTATTCGTCGGCGTGTTCCACTTTCACCCGCACCACATCACCTGCTTTTACCTGCCGGTCGCCGTTGAGATAGACGGCACCGTCGATTTCCGGTGCGTCTGCCATGCTGCCGCTGTTTGAAGCGTATCGCGAGAAAGATGATTTTGTCGGTATGGATATGGCGCGTAAATTTATTCAGATGGGGTATACGCGCGCCCGGCGCTACAGCAATCATCAGGGGGGACGTAAATATGATGCGGATGGCAAAGAGCTGCCGCGCACGGTAGAAAAAGAGAAGGCCGCAGCGGCGGCCATCTTTAAAGTATGCTTAAGGAGAAGAGAGATGGAACCGTTTGATTATCAGCAGGATTATAAAAATCTTGATTTGCGACAGCACCCTGAGCTTTATCGCGTGGGGCGGGGCGAGCAGGGCGTACTGATGGTGGAACCTTACAAAAGCGAAATTTTGCCCTGGTGGCGTTTTCGTACCGTAGAGGTAGCGAAAGAGTCCTCGGAAAAAATTATGCTGGTGACGGCCTGCGCGATGCGCTGGATCCAAAACTGAAAAGCTGAGCAGCGAACCGGCCCGGGCTACTAAAAGTGTCTAATATTAAAGGAGCAGCGATAACGCTTTCACAGATTTTCCCCGGGCCGTTGCGCAGGACGTTGCTCCGKCGGTAAGGATGCTGCCGGCGCAAAGCCGTCCCGGTGGCAGCTCAGGGCGCCGTCTATTTCACCATGCGTATTGGTACCTCAATTATCACCGCCGCCAGCCTCTCTTTTCTGGGGCTCGGCGCACAGCCGCCTACGCCGGAGTGGGGAGCAATGCTGAATGAAGCGCGAGCGGATATGGTGATGGCGCCTCACGTCGCTATTTTCCCCAGCCTGGCGATTTTCCTGACCGTTCTGGCGTTTAACCTGCTCGCCATTATGGGCAGCGGGATGAGCAACGTTATTGTGGCGGTGGCGATTTTCAGCATACCTGCGTTCGCCCGGCTGGTGCGCGGTAACACGCTGGTGCTCAAGCAGCAGACCTATATCGAGTCGGCGCGCAGCATTGGCGCGTCAGATCGCACGATTATTTTTCGGCATATTTTGCCCGGCACGATTTCCTCCATCATGGACATTTTCAGCCGGGTGCTGGCAGGCACCCGTATTTCACTGATGGCGGGATTCTTCTCTGTCATTATCGGCGCGTTGATCGGTACGCTGCTGGGTCTGCTGGCGGGGTACTATGAGGGCTGGTGGGATCGGCTGATTATGCGCATCTGCGACGTGCTGTTTGCCTTTCCCGGTATTCTGCTGGCGATAGCGGTCGTCCCGTGGCGTGAGTTCTGGCGCCGTTTTCGCCAGCAGCATGTGGCGCTGCTGGCGGGCAGCTTTGTCCTGCTGCTGATTGTACTGGCCTTTATTGCGCCGTGGATCGCGCCTTTCGATGCGGAAAACTATTTTGACTACGATCGTCTGAATGAAGGGCCGTCGTGGCTGCACCTGTTTGGCGTGGACTCGCTGGGGCGGTGCGGGATTACCCGGTGATTCAGGCGGAAGTTCTGCTGTTTTCACTGGAATTTATCCTGATCAATCTGATTGTCGATATGCTTTACGCGGCAATCAATCCGGCTATTCGCTACAAATAAGGAGTCGCGATTGAAAAACTGGCGACGCGATGCGGTGGTGAAACAGCTGCCGCACCTGARGGAAAACCGGGTGCGTACTAAGATTACATGCGCACCGCCCGGGCTAAAGGCGTGCGCGAATCGCTGGTGGTGGTGAAACATGGGCTGCGCAACGCCCTGATCCCGGTGGTCACGATGATGGGCCTGCAGTTTGGTTTTCTGCTGGGAGGATCGATCGTGGTGGAGGTGGTGTTTAACTGGCCTGGCCTCGGTCGCCTGCTGGTGGACTCCGTGGAGCCGGTTTCCGGCATCTCGTTCCCGGCCTTTGCGCTGGGTATGCTGCTGATGCAGATCTTTTCGGTGGAGCTGGGCTGGCTGCCCACCGTGGGCGCAGATAGCTGGCAGCACTATATTCTGCCTTCTCTCACGCTGGGCGCTGCCGTTGCCGCGATTATGGCGCGCTTTACCCGCGCCTCATTTATTGAGGTTTTGCAGCTCAATGCGCTGCAGGGAGAGTTTGGCCAGTCGCTGGTCTCAAAACGCCCGGTGGCGGACGAAATTGCGCAGCGCTTCTACCCGACGCTGTGGCTGACGCTGACCAGTATGGCGTGGTCAGTGCTGCTGGGTATGGCGCTGGGTATTGTCTCTGCCGTGTGGCGCAACCGCTGGCCCGATCGCATCGGCATGACGCTGAACTTTTTAAAACGCTTGCTGGGACTGATCCCCACGCTGCTGATTGTTGCCGTACTGGTGTTTCTGTTTGTACATCTGCTGCCCGGCGATCCGGCCCGTCTGATTGCCGGCCCCGAAGCGGATGCCTCCGTTGTACGCGACCATGCGAGCGAACTCGGGCTGGATCAGCCGCTGATCCAGCAGTTCTGGCATTTTATTACGCAGGATCGCATCTGGAATGACCATCCGTGGATCCCGCTGGTTGTCGAGCAGCTGCTCTCGGCCAGCAACAAAAACCTGACCGGGTTCTACGTCATGCCGGATACCTCGTTTAATTTCGACGAAGCGGATCTGAAGTAACCAGACTGGCCAGCCGCTCCGGCTGGCCGCTGCTGCGCAGGATGTTGCATGCTCAACCGCGTACGCATGTTTTATACCGGCTGGTCCGCCTCGACCGGTGAGGCCGACTGGGCGCTGACGCCGCTGTTCGCCACGACCTCCTGGCCGCCAGCGATCTTCAATACCGCGTTTTACAGTAATCCGCAGGTGGATAAAGATCTGGCTGATGCATTAAAGACCACCGATCGTGAACGCAAAGCGCAGCTCTATAAAGATCGGGCGCTGCTGAAAGAAGCGGGCTACGGCAACGGCTTTGAGACCACGCTCTGGTCCTCGCATAACCACAGCACGGCGCAGAAAGTGCTGCAGTTTACCCAGCAGCAGCTGGCGCAGGTGGGCGTGAAGGTGAAAGTCACCGCTATGGATGCCGGACAGCGCGCTGCGGAAGTGGAAAGCAAAGGGCAAAAAGAGAGTGGTTATATCAGCCTGAACGTCACGCAAAAGCCGTTTAATAACCCGAAAGTGCGTGAAGCGCTGGAATATGCCATTAACCGCGAGGCGCTGGCAAAAGTGGCGTTTGCCGGTTATGCCACGCCCGCTACCGGTATCGTGCCGCCCTCTATCGATTTCGCTCAGCGTTATCCGGCTATCAAATACGATCCGGCTAAAGCGGAGTGGGCGGGATACTGGAAGCCGGGCTATCCGAAACTCGATACCATTACCTGGCGTCCCATCGTGGATAACAACACCCGCGCGGCCATGCTGCAGACCGGCGAGGCGACGTTTGCTTTTCCGGTGCCCTTTGAGCAGGCCAAACGCCTTGAAAGTAACGCTAAGCTGAACGTCATTACCACGCCTTCGATCATGCAGTTGGTCGATCCGCTCACGGTAAAAATCACGCTGAAGCAGCCTTTTTCAGCGTTTATCAACAACCTGGCGCATCCGGCGGCGGCGATGATTTCGCCCACCGCGTTGAAAAAGTATGGCAAAGAGATTGGCTTCCATCCGGTCGGCACCGGCCCTTATGTGTTTGAAACCTGGAATCAGACCGATTTTGTCAAAGTGAAACTGGTAAACGTGCTGGCCGAAAGCTCTCAGGCCAGTGATGACGGGCTCACTTACACCATCAAACTGCGTTCCGGCATTAAATTTCAGGATGGTACCGATTTCAACGCTGAGGCGGTTAAGGTGAACCTCGATCGCGCCAGTAATCCTGATAACCATCTCAAACGCTATAACCTGTTCAAATATATTGCGACCACGGAAGTTATGCGTAACGGGATTATCACCGCTGGCGTGCTGAGCGCTGCGCTGACGCTGCCCGCCTGGGCGGCAAAAGATGCGGTCATTGCCGTGAGCTCAACCTTTACCACGCTGGATCCTTACGACGCCAACGACACCTTGTCGCAGGCGGTTGCCAAATCTTTCTATCAGGGGCTGTTCAGCTTTGATAAAGAGATGAAGTACGGGCGTTAATGGTTGATGAGATCCCCAGCGCCGTACGTCCGCTGGGGGATGAGCCGGACGTCGCGCCGCTGCTGGAGGTGGCGCCAGGACACTTTGTGGCACGCCATGCGATCGGTAGCGCCTGACGAATAACATAGCGTCCTGAACCCAGGACGCAGCACAAGGGACTACAGGAGAAGCACCATCATGCACCAGTAACCGGCATCGCTTTTCTGTTCATTTCGCATGATATGGCGGTGGTGGAGCGTATCAGCCACCGTGTAGCGGTGATGTATCTGGGGCAGATCGTTGAGACAGGACCGCGCCAGGCGGTGTTTGAGCAGCCGCGTCATCCTTATACCCGCAAACTGATGGCGGCCGTACCGGTGGCGGACCCGGCACACCGGCATCGCGTGCTGGAGCGGGTAGGGCTGCAGCCGGAGCATGCGCAGCGCTACCCGCATGAGTTCTCAGGCGGCCAGCGGCAGCGCATCTGTATTGCGCGAGCGCTGGCGCTGAATCCCAAAGTGGTCATTGCGGATGAGTCCGTGTCAGCGCTGGATGTCTCGGTCCAGGCGCAGATTATCAATCTGATGCTGGATCTGCAGCGGGACATCACCTTTAACGGTCAGCGTATCGACGCGCTGCAGGGGAGCGCGCTGGCGGCGCTGCGGCGCGATATTCAGTTTATTTTTCAGGATCCCTACGCCTCGCTCGATCCGCGCCTCACGGTAGGCTTTTCTGTGATGGAGCCGCTGCTGGTCCATCGCGTGATGAGTCGCGCGCAGGCGGAGAAGCGCGTTGCCTGGCCGCAGGTGCGCGATCTGACAACTCGCTTCGACCTGCGTAGCGGTCTCTTTAACCGGGTTACGCGCCGGGTGCACGCGGTAGAGAAGGTGAGCTTTGATCTCTATGCCGGAGAGACGCTGGCGCTGGTTGGCGAGTCGGGATGCGGTAAATCGACCACCGGTCGTTCACTGCTGCGGCTGGTCGCCAGTCAGGGCG
Source organism: Pantoea sp. BRM17 (assembly GCA_002939445.1). Lineage (GTDB taxonomy): Bacteria > Pseudomonadota > Gammaproteobacteria > Enterobacterales > Enterobacteriaceae > Pantoea. The sequence goes on from PEFU01000003.1 coordinate 862,542, forward strand.
GCAATATCGAACAGGCGCCGGTGCAGCAGCTGTTTAACGCGCCGGCTCAGCCTTATACCCGCGCGCTGCTGGCGGCCGTGCCCCGGCTGGGCGCGATGAGCGGGCAGCCACTGCCGGCAAAATTTCCTCTGCTGAGCACCACCGGGCAGGAGGCGCCGGCTCTGCCGCAGGATACCGTGCGTCGCGATCGCCCGCCGGTGCAGGCGCTCTCCTGCCGGCCCGCACTGCTGATTGCCGATGAGCCGACGACGGCGCTGGATGTCACTATTCAGGCGCAGATCCTGCAGCTTATCCGCGTGCTGCAAAAAGAGATGCAGATGGGCGTGATTTTTATCACGCACGATATGGGCGTCGTCGCTGAAATGGCCGATCGCGTGCAGGTCATGTATCGCGGCGATGACTCGCTGAATCCGGTATTTACCGTGGGCGAACAGATTGCTGAGTCAGTACGACTACACCAGAAGATGAGCCATCAGCAGGCGCTCGCTGAAGCGCGGCGCATGCTGGATCTGGTACGCATTCCGGATGCGCACGCTATCCTGTCGCGTTATCCGCATCAGCTCTCTGGCGGGATGCGCCAGCGCGTCATGATTGCGAGCGGGGAGTCTGGCTCAGGGAAATCAGTGACGTCACTGGCGCTGATGCGCCTGATTCAGCAGGCGGGCAGCGAGATCAGCGGTGAGATAAAGCTGCGTCGCCGAAACGGGGAGATCCTGGACGTCATGCGCGCGTCAGCCGGTCAGATGCGGCAGGTGCGCGGCGCTGACATGGCGATGATCTTTCAGGAGCCGATGAAGTACCGGGGTTTTGCTTACGTTGAGGGTGCCGTTGAGGTGGCCATTTACCGCGACAGCTAAGGAGCAGGCAGAATGGAACAGCAACAGGTGCTGGCGGTACGCGATCTGTGCGTCACTTTTCAGCATGAAGAGAGTAAAACTGAAGCGGTGCGTCATCTTTCGCTCGATCTGCTGCGGGGAGAAACCCTGGCGCTGGACACCGGTACCGGCGAAGTCTTTATGCGAACGCTGGCCGCTTATGATGTTGCGGCACAGATGAAATATGCAGGACGCTCGCTGCAGCAGGCGACCGCCAGCGTCATCCACGACACCATTCCGGAGCTGGAAGGCAGCGGCGGGCTGATTGCAGTTGATGCACAGGGTAACCTTGCACTGCCGTTTAACAGCGAAGGCACTCACGACGCGGCTGCTACGCCGCTGGATGAGGATCGCAAACTCGGCACCGTGGGTGCGGTGGCGCTGGATCTGCACGGCAATCTTGCCGCGGCGACTTCAACCGGTGGCATGACCAACAAGCAGGCTGGCCGCGTGGGCGACTCGCCGCTGATTGGCGCCGGCTGCTATGCCAGCAACGACAGCGTGGCTGTCTCCTTCGTCAGCCATATTGAACATCCGATCCTCGCCGCGCGTAAAGTGCTGGAGGCGAGTCCCCACGTGCTGCTGATCGGCGCCGGCGCAGAAGCCTTTGCCGTGGCGCAGGGGCTGGAACCCGTTGCCGCTGACTTTTTCTCAACGCCAGAACGCCTGGCGCAGCTGCTGCGCGTGCGCGACAGCAACACCACYCAGCTCGCCGACATTGTCGCAGCGGGGCAGCAGATTCTGGCCGCGGGCGGCAGCGCGCTGGATGCGGTGACAGATGCGGTGCGGCGGCTGGAAGCGTGCCCGCTGTTTAATGCCGGACGGGGCGCGGTGTTCACTCATCAGGGCACACACGAGCTGGACGCCAGCATCATGGATGGCCGCACGCTGCAGGCGGGCGCAGTAGCGGYAAGCTGCCGGGTGCTTCCTATAGTCGAAAATTGTCTGAAAATGATGAAAACCATTCTAAATCAGTGTTTTTTCTGCTGATAATCCTGACAGGTGCAGCTAATGACCAGGGCAGTAATCGCTATCCACGGCGGCGCGGGCGCGCTTTCCCGCAGTACCACGAGCGCGGCGCGCGAGCAGCAATACCGGCAGCAGCTGCGGTGTTGGGTTCCATATCGCTCCCTGGCGGATAAATGTCAGATGTCACCTATTATGGGTTAAGGCGCTGGCGTAAGGCCAGACCCGTTTGGCGCGGCCGCACAGATCGCGCGGTGAGCCGCCAATGGGGTCTGCCGGCAAAGGAAAAAGATATAAAGCCTGAGAAAAGGTTATGAGGGCTGATGCACTTTCTGCTTTACGCGCCGAGATCGCTCAGCCGTACCGCGTAGCCATCCATTGCGGAGTTATCAAATGAGGGGACATCCAGCGGTGAAACCACCGCCTCTGCGGTAATGCGCCCGGCAGCATTAGCCAGGCTAACCTGTTCAGTCCCGCTGACCGGTTGCAGCGGTTGCAGCATCATGTGCTGCGCCTCTTCCAGTGAAATTAAGCCTGCTATATTCTGGCCTGCGCTTACCGGCGCCGTCATCACAATACCATCCGCGTGCTGCTCCGTTTGCTCCTGCATGACTACCGCGTCGCAGCCTGCCGGTATCGGAGCGCCGGTCATAATACGGATCGCGCTGCCTGCCGGCCATTCACCGTGCCAGGGAGAACCGGCAAAGGCTTTGCCCGCCACGGCAAGCGGCGCGCCCTAAATCTGGCCCTCTGCCAGCGGTTCACCCACCGCCTGCAGCTCATCCCCGGTGGAGAATATCGCCACGCGCAGTCTGCGCCGTACCGTTACCCTGGCAATGCCCAGCGAGGCGAGCAGCGGCAGCTCAGCGGCACCCAGCCGCACCCCCGCTGCCAGAACCTGATGCCCGGCGCGAATATCTTCACCAATACGGCGTAGTTCGTTTAGGATCTCCCGGGTAAAATCAGCTTCGCCCACGGAGACACCGCCGGTGCTGATGACCACATCAGCCTGGCTGTCTGCTGTGGTAAAGGCGTGACGCAGCGCGGCCGGGTCGTCCGCGATAACGCCGAGGTCGATGACGTCGCAGCCCAGCTTGCTGAGCATCAGAGAGACGGTAAGGCGATTGGTGTCCCGCGCACGCTGGCGCAGCGGCATTGCCGGCGTTGTCTGGCCGCTCAGCCTGACCAGCAGCGGCTGCACCAGCTGATAAAAGGTCACGGCGGCGGAGACCGGATTGCCCGGCAGCCCGCAGAACAGGCTATTCGCCAGCTGGCCGAAAGCGAACGGTTTACCTGGCTTGATCGCCAGCTTCCAGAAGCTGACAGATCCATCAACCCATTCACCCGCTTCTGCCGTACCGCGTTCGCGCTCCAGCACAATAAAGCAGTCGGCCAGCGCAAACGAACTGAAAACGTGAGAGCCCTGTGCACCGGTGGAGCGCACCTCCAGCACACCTTCGCTGCTGCGGCTGAGCACGCCACGCTGAAAATCGAGGCGCCCCGGCGATTTTTTCAGGCGATTCAGCGTGGCCGGCGGAGGCGAGCCAGGGGGCAGCCGCGCATCCCAGCCCCCCCAGGCCGACGATCAGCACGCGTGACTCAGCGAGCTGCTCCTGTGCGGTAAAGTCGAAGCCGCGCAGGACAATTTGCCGGTTATAGCGCAGCATCTCTTCATGCGTCAGTTCGCGTGACATTACCCCTCCAGCAGGCTGTTAAAGGGCTCAACGCGCAATCAGTGCGCTCAGCGTCGCATCGTCGGCCTGCACGTCACAGGTTTCAATAATGCAGTGCGGATTGATTGCCGCCAGCTGCGCGCGCGCTGATTCTACTTTGGGCTGGCCAATCGTCTCATCGCGATGCAGGATCTGCCGCTGCAGATTGCTCAGGCTGACGGTATCAAAGTCGAGCAGCGTCAGATACCCCACGCTCAGCGTCTGTTCGCCAAACAGGCGGCTGATACAGCGGTAACAGGGCTCGCCAGGCTGCCAGGTAAAAACGCTTAGCTGACCTTCCATGCGGATCGCCGCACCGGAAATCAGCGGGACTTTTTGCCGGAAACAGAGGCGGTTCAGCTGCTCACGCGTGGCCACATTATCTGTGCAGTCCAGCACCGCGTCATGCCTATTTCAGGGGGAGCCACACACGTCACAGTGTGCGTCCTGCATCACTTTCATGCTGCGAAATTCAGCGCGCATTGCGTCATACATCAGCAGGCGAGAGCGGGCGGGTTCACCAAACGCGGTAAGCAGTTTCAGCGTCTCCATCGCCTGCATCGCGCCAATTACGCCCACCAGCGGGGCCATGACGCCAGCTTCCACACGTGTATGAAGGCACGCTGATCTTTGTTTCACATGACCGTGAATTTGTCAGCTCGCTGGCGACGCGCGTGATGGAGATGAAAGGTGAGCGCATCGTTGACTTCACCGGTAACTACGAAGATTACCTGCGCAGTCAGGGCATTTCATGATCCTGCTCATTCTGTCTGCTTAACAGGCCGCCCGACCGGGCGGCCTGTTTGTTGATGCAGAAGCCTAACATTCTGATTATGGATGAGCCGACCAACCACCTGGATATGGAATCGATCGAATCACTGAACATGGCGCTGGAG
>PEFU01000003.1:867090-874574 GCA_002939445.1 Pantoea sp. BRM17
GTAGCCGAGGCTCAGATTATCCTGCATCATACTTAACTGACGCGGATCGCTGATGCTCTGCCGCAGCGTATCGCCGGCACCGACCAGCACCGGCGTTGAGGTCATTGACCCTGCCAGCATGCCCGCCGTAAGGCCGATATCCCAGCCAAACAGATTGCCAAGAATCAGTGCGACCAGTAGCGCACTGACCACCATCAGGCCGCTCCAGGCTACCAGCTCCGGTCCGACGCGATAGGCGCGGATCACCGGTAAAAAAACCTTACGCTGGCTGTCGGCGTCCAGACCGCGTTCGCGGGCAATTTGCTGGGCGCAGGTGGGCAGATCCTGATGCTGCAACCGGGGCAGATAGCGGGCGCCGAAAATCAGGCTGACCAGCCCCACCAGATAGGTCAGGGGGCGGTCGAACACCTCTTTACCATTGCGGAAGCTGGCATCGAGCCGGGCGTGGGCGTCAGGATAACCTACCAGTGAGATCTCATCGCCCAGCTGCAGCATGGCATCTCCGTCCGGGCTGGCGAGAATGCCGTTACGCCGCAGACGTTCTATATAGCAGCCGGTCTGACGATGGATACCCAGCTCGCGCAGGTTTTTGCGCGCTTCACCGCTGACCTGCAGCACATCACCTTTATTGAGCATGATGCTGTCATCGATCGGCATCTCAATCTGGCTGCGGATCACCCGATTCAGAAAGCAGCCATGATCGGTGAGTTTAAGATGGCTGAGCCGCTTATTTACCGCATTGTGGTTCTTGACCACAATCTCCTCGGTGACGATACGCATATCGAGCAGATCGCGCAGGAAGCCCAGCATGATGCCGGCAAACAGCAGGCCGGCAGCGTTACCAATACCAAAGCTGAAATTGCTGAACTGAAACGTGATCATCCCTATCATCAGGCCGATGATAAAAAAGGCGCAGAAAGCGAGCAGGTCAGTCATCTGACTGTGAATGGCAATAAAGCCGATGCGATCGGCCAGGCTTTTAACACGGCGAAACAGATAGCAGATAACCACCGGCACCAGGCTGACCAGCAGCCCGCTCAGCAGCATCAGGGCACCGGCGCTGCCGAGCCCGTGCTGCAGTCCACTGCCGGCGCTGAGCCCGACGCCTGCCATAAAGACCATCAGTCCGAACTCTTTCAGCATGGTCAGGGCACCCTGCGGAATATAGCCAAAGGTAGGGTGGTTGGGCACCGGCCAGATAATCACAATCAGCGTGCCGGCCAGCGTCAGTAGCACATTGGCAATCGCATAGGTGCCGGCATAGCCCAGCGCCGGAATATTACTGCGTGCGGTATCGCTGATAATCTCCATGGCTGGGGCACAGGTGCGTGCGCCCATGATGGCACCAAACAGCAGCGCGCGGTTCATGCGCAGCACGTAAGCGCCAAAAAAGTCAGGATCACAGCATGGCGCGATTCGCTTAGCGCAACCTTAAGGCACCCGCGTCAGATATAAAAAAACCCGTCAGTCAAAAAGACTGGCGGGCTCCTCAATCCGGGGATTTCAAAGAAAAGCAGTGGCACTTATTCAGACGCTGGCGGCCGGTAAAGGTTCCCGACAGACAAAAATAATTTATCCCGCCAACAAACCAGTACTGGCTGATAGCGATGTCAGGCTGCTCATTACGTGATAAGTAAATAAACAGGGCTGCCAGAATTGCCAGTAAAATGAAGTTGATAGCGTAAAAGCGGAGTGATAAAGAATAAATAGTCCCGCTCCGATTCCGGTAGCAGGTTGTGGAAGTGTTTAACTTTGATGACAGTTGCATGAAGAGTGATCGTATGTGTGCTTTGATGATCCCCACCACCAGCGGGCCAAGACCAAACAGCAGCGCAACCAGCATCTGCCGCGCATTGCGGGTGCGTATACCCTGAAACAGCAGCAGCACGGCCCCGGCAATAATCACATCCTTAGCGATGCGATGATTAATGAGATCCAGCCAGCGGTTGTGCTGCCAGGGAAAGCGCTGCGTAAGCGGAGCCAGCAGCGCCAGCAGGGCGCGGCGTGGATGCTCCGGCCACCAGAGAAAAAACAGCGCCATCACCGCAAAGCCACTCGATGCATGTCCGCCCGGAAAGCAGCCGCCGGGTCCGCTGCCGGCAGGTACGCTGCCCAGCAACGGAAAAGAGAGCGCCTTACCGCCAAACATCGCCAGATCCCAGGGGCAGGAGTGCGCGCGATCCATAAAAAAAGGGTGTGGTTAATTGCTTCCATCCCGTTTAGCTATCCTCGTTTTGTTAACCCAAAAAGATATACCGGCCACTGTCAGCAGCTGTGCCAGCCAGACCCACCAGCCGGCCCATAAATTGTGCGAAAAAAAGTGCGCACCGCGCATTACCTGACCAAAACCCATCAGTAAACCCAGGGCGACACCTAGCCGGTACACCAGGAGATCAGCAGCGCATAGATAAGCGCTATACCGGTTTTCAGTACCAGCGCGCGCTGAGACTGCACCTGCTCACGCGGTCCCCACAGCCAGAGAGCCACAATCAGCAGCGGCACAATCGCAATCAGATCTTTGGCGACAAACGTTGCCAGATTCAGCAGCCAGGCCGGTGACGCTGGCGTGGCATCATAGACGCGCGACCAGGCGATAGCGCTGCCGATAGCCAGCAGCAGGATGCCGGACCAGAGCCGGTGCCAGAAAATAAAGGCGAGGGCAAAGGTAAAAATAGTTGTGCCGTGATCGCTCGGGTAGGAGTCATCTGCGGCGTGCATCAGAAACTGGTGTCCAAAGCCGATAGCAAAGGGGCGCGGATGGGGCAGCAGCTCCCAGCCCCGCGCTGCTCAGTGCTCCTAATCCCTGATCCAGCCCTTACGAATCGGCATTGCAAACAGCACGCGATAAACCTGATGCGTCAGTGCCAGCAGGCGATCGCCATAGAGCTGCCATGCCATCTGCGAGGCCAGGCAGCCCAGCATACCGACCAGGAACCCGCCGATCATATCCAGCGGCCAGTGAACGCCCAGGTTAAGGCCGGAGGGATAAGCCCGGGAATTCGCGAGGACGGCGCGGGGCGCGGATTGCTAAGGGGCGCGCCCACCCGCCCCTTAGCCCGTCCGCGTGCGGTAATGCCGCTGAAACTGCCAGAAGCCTGGCGGGCGGAACCCCTCTGTTGCCGCGCGCTGCTCAGCGCTAATCTCTAAGTGCCCCGCGCTGCTCAGCGGTCTTACGMTTTTTATGGCTGAAGGTTTCGTGAAGAAGCTTCAGACCACACCGCAACACTTTTAAAAAAACAAAATGAAYYYTTTACAGGCGGGGAGGAGGGGCGCCATCCGCAGCGCCGGGCGCAGAGTGACGGCCAGGGCGAGCCGGCAGGACGCCGGCGAGAGCGCGGGTTGAGCAGGAGCGAATCCGCGCGGTCACTCCCGGGCCCTGCGCCAGCCCCGTCCGCCGCTGCGCGGTTCCCTCGCTCACGCCCGCTTCCCSGGGACCGGCCGCCATTCGCTCCTGCTCACCGCGCCCTTTCGCCGACGTCCTGTCGGCTCATCCCGGAACCGTGCCCTCCCTCGGCGGACCCGGATGGCGCTTCCCGCCGCTGCTGGTTTTTTCTCTTTAGAGTGAAGAGGGGGTTTCTATGGTGATTATGGAAGCCTTTGCCAATCACCTGCTGATGATGGGTGAGGAGGAGGAGCGTCCTTCCGGGGTCAGCAGTTCAGGGGTTTTACACTAATTCCGCTTTATATTCACTGCCGCAGACTGCGGCAGTTTTCGGTGATGCTGCCAACTTACTGATTTAGTGTATGATGGTGTTGTGTTTTCTGCGCTGGCTGAAGTTAAACCCACAGCGCTTATTCCGCTGGTCGGCGATCTGTCGCAAATTAATGCCAGCTCGCTGACCATCAAAGCTTTTATCGATATTCAGGATGATAATCTGCCCAAGCTGATTGTCTGTCAGTCCCTGAGTGTTACCGCCGGCATCACCTTCAGTCAGTTCACGCACTTTATGAAGGGCGCTTATTTATTCACCCCACAGGAAATAGCGATGGATTCACTGGTCGTTCCTGACATCGACATGCTGCGTCGCTGGCTGGATCAACAAAATATCACCTGGTTCGAATGTGATGCCTGCCAGGCATTACATCTGCCGCACATGCAGAATTTTGACGGGGTGTTTGACGCAAAAATTGACCTGGTGGATAACGTTATTCGCGGTCCGCTGGTCATGGAGGTCAACGCCTCACCCGGTCTGGAAGGTATTGAGGMCTGCACGGGCCTGGATATTGCCACTATGATGATCGACTGGATTGAGCAGCACGCCTGCCCCGGCTATCGTCCTAAAACCGGTGGCTAGATAACGTTTTCCGGTGGTTTTCGTGGCATCTGACCCCATTTTTCCGTAAGCTAAGTTCGCTGTCTGGTTATTGGCGATCGCGTGGTGGCTGCCATCGGGCGTGAGGCAAAAGAGGGGGAATTCCGCTCAAATCTGCATCGTGGCGGCACCGCGCACCCTGTTACTATCAGCGACCGGGAGCGTGACATCGCCATTAAAGCCGCAGCAACGCTGGGGCTGGCCGTGGCGGGTGTCGATATTCTGCGTGCCGGCTCGCCGGATGATACCGGCGATCTGATCCGCATGGTGGGCGGGGCGCCGCTGGTGGTTAAGCTGGTGGAAGGCACCCAGGGGATTGGCGTCGTGCTGGCAGAGACGCGTCAGGCCGCCGAAAGCGTGATTGATGCGTTTCGCGGTCTCAATGCGCATATTCTGGTGCAGGAGTTTATTAAAGAAGCGCGGGGCCGCGATAGTCATTTTGATGCGGTGATCCCGCGTATCGGCACGGCCACAACTTTTTATGGCACCGCGGTCCTGCGCCAGTTTGAGCTGCTTGGCAGCTACCCGCTCAATGAATCGGTGGCGATCACCCGCGCCCGCGACAAGCTGCGCTCGCTGCAGCTGCTGGCGCGCGAGGGCATTGATATGCCGGTGACCGGTATCGCTTCCTTGGGCGACGCGTTAAGACAGGAGGACTGCCGCATGAAAATGGCGCTTCTTACCCGCGACAGCACGCTTTACTCCAGTCAGCGGCTGCGCGCAGCCGCTGAGGCACGCGGGCATCAGATTGCGATGATCGATCCGCTCTCCTGCTACATGAATATCAACGCAGCGCTGCCAGCCGTGCATTATCAGGGTGAGATACTCGCCGCAGGCGATGCTGGTCCATGAAAACAGCTATCATCAGGTAGATAAAACAGTGCTGGCAGAGTATGACCAGCAAATCACGGAGTACTATCAGCAGCGCGACAGCAACCAGCGTTCCGAAACCTGGAGTGATCTCATCCAGCGCCTGATCGTTAAAGAGACGCGTCCGTTTATGCTCGACTATCTGCATAGTCAGGGCTGTGTGGATACCGCGCTAATGGCGCAAAATGCGATGGTGGCCGCCGAGTCGCTTGGGCTGGGTGGCGTTTTTATCGGCGGGATCCGCAATAACATTGCGGACGTGACCGCGCTGCTGGAGCTGCCAAAATTTGTGCTGCCGCTGTTTGGCTTCTGTATCGGCTATCCGTCAGCCTCTCCGGATGTGAAACCCCGTATGACCTCCAGTTTTCTGCAGTGCTCATCCATCGTACGCATCACCGATCGCGAAAAGCGCCGCGCGCTGGCGGAGCTGGCGGGCGGCCAGTCCTGGGTAACGGATGCACCGGAGTTTTGGGTCTTCTGCGCCGATTTTAACCGCCATCTGCAAATCTGCCCGGATGCTCAGCTGGGTCGTGCTGAACAGCTGCTGCTGGGATGGCTGATTATGTGGCGTACCGCCAAAGTCATGGCCCCGCACCTTTTTGATCATACTCACACCAGGAAATAACCGGAGAACATAATGACGCCGACAATCGATCTGCTATGCAGCCACCGTTCCATTCGTGCTTTTACTGAGCAGGGTATTGATGACGCTCAGCGCCGCGCGATTATTGCTGCAGCGCAGGCGGCTTCTAACAGCAGAGGTATCACGATGCGTAACTTTGCAAGATTGCCAAAACCCGTGTTGCTGCTTGAGGCGCTGGGCGCCTGCGCAGTAGCCGGCGCGCTTTTGCTGATGAATAACTGGCTGCCAGCGCCTGCCGCGATTGGGCAAAAGCCGCTGGCTACGCTACTTTTTTTGCTGGGCATTGCGCTGATGCTGCCTGCGGCTCCAAAAATCACTGCAATCATTGCTTCTCTCCTTCCGCTGCTGTTTTGTGAGCAAAGTCACAGCACAGCGTGAATAATGGTTCACATCATGCCCGCTCATGCTGCTTAAGAGAAGCAGAAAATACCTGTTACTCTGATGGATGTACGCTATCCCTGACGGGCTATGCTGGCAGCAGCGATACGCCGAACCAGACCCGCCGTGTAACCACCGATGTGTCGATCGTCGATAAAAATCTGCGGCACCGTGGTCACTGGTTTACCGGCGCGCGCTTCCAGATCGGCTTTAGTGATGCCGGTTGCCTGAATATCAACATACTGGTAGTTGAAGCTATCCTGGTCGCTGGTCAGCTTAGCGGCTAACTCTTTAGCGCGTACGCAATAAGGGCATCCTGAACGCGACAGAGCAGGTCAGTCATACGCCGCTGATGGGGCTGGCCTGGAGTCTGAGTGCGTTATTCTGGGCAGGGTGTGGTGCGCTACTGGTTCGTCTGCTGCGCATTATGCTGGCTATGCGCATCGATTAAAAAACGGGCCTTATGGCCCGTTTTTTTATGCCTCTATGCCAAGATTCTCTTTGGTCCAGGCAGCAAATTCAGACGCTTTATACGCTGGTGTTTATTTTTGCCCACCACTTCTGGAGCGTGCCGCTCCATATGCGGCATGGTCAGCCAGAACTCCTGCTGTTTCTGTTGCCTGGGGTAGCGATTGCGCTGCTGCAGCCCGCCAGCCCGATGGTGTCAACGCTGTGGTCAGCGATAGCGGGAACGCTGCTGGGGATGAGCTGGGTCATGCGCGCCCGATTCTGAAGCGACATTATTCTAAACATTATTATTTGCTTCAGCTATCCGCATTGCTCACTCTTTCTGTTTGTAGCTGTTTCTATTTATTTCCACGCATGTGCGCCAGGCATTAAAAGTTCTGTTTTAACGTTAACGTTGAGGATTGTTATGTTGCAGCGCAGCCATCGCTGGTCCGCATTCGCGTCAGGCGGGAACCAAGACGCAGTTTTCRCAGACAGAGGCCGAGCGCTAATACGACAAATAATAACAGAACGTCATTTTTGCTTAACAATTCTGCGACGTTAATGTTCACAGTTTTAACTTCTTATTCACGTGTAACAGGTTGATAGGAGGAGGATTTTTAGCTATCTTAATCAGAGCGGTAAACGCCGGGGCTGGCCTTCCTGTCCCCGTCGCGGAAAAAGATAGAAAAGAAGTTGGGTCCCGCCTCCACGCCGACACAAAAAATAAACAGCATAAAACCCAGGCTCAGAGCGTCGGTATTAATCGCAAAATGCTGCTGGCCTAAAATCAGAGAGACAACCAGTACGCCAATTGAATTACCCAGCTGGAC
>PEFU01000003.1:874674-964382 GCA_002939445.1 Pantoea sp. BRM17
GATAAAACGGATGCCAGGACCGTCAACGGTCCCGCAGGATTCAATAGAGTGAATGCGACCGACAGCAGACATAGCGATGGTTCTCCGGTTTGGTCTGTTTCAGGCAGCACAATCTCTGTTGTGCTCAGCAGGGAAGTCCGTTTTGCCAGCGTTCCCGCGTCAGCACGCTGGCAAAACGGATTCTGAAGCAGGGCTCCAGTCGCGCACAAATTCAGCCTGCAGAATCGCTTCTCCGCCGGAGGCGGTCACACCACCGCCTGACGCGTTCATATAATGGCGACAGGCGATCACATCCCGCATCAGCTCTTCAACCGTCGCTGTTTTACCTGCGTGAGTATCCCAGGTATCGCGATTATGGCAGTAGAGGCAGCGCATCAGGCAGCCCTGAAAAAAGGTGTAGCGGGCAAAATCGAGCGTGCGGTGATTGGAAACGCCGACCAGAATTTCATGGATCTCATCGTTAATCTGTTTCAGATCGAGCATCACTAAGTCGGTGACCTCCAGCAGCTCATCGATTACCGGATCGTAGCGCCGCACAAAGCCGTTGGTATCAAGGCAGGTGTGAATGCCCGCCTGCTTACAGGCGCGGAACCCGACGCCAGCCAGCTGGTACGTTTCCCCCATAGCCTCCCATTTATGCTTGCCCAGCTCGTGATAGGGAAGCAGCTCTATTTTTTCCACATTCTGCATGTCAGCGGTAAACCTGCCGAGGCGGTGTGCAGAGTCGTCATCATCTGAATAGCCCGGCACAACCACGTAGCGGATCCAGGTGCGTTTGTTTTTCTTCTGCAAATGATTGCTGCGGTGGCACTGGTCTATCTGGTCATGCTGCTGCGCAAAGCCGATCATCATGCGACGCCGGTGGCGCACGCCTGACAGGTGTAAATATCAGAGAGCAGGTCGCGCGCGCGGGTTTTAGTACATCACGCTGTGCCCGTAGCCTGCCAGAATCGCTTTAATCCGCTCCATCGTCTCTCTGGCTGGTGGCCCCCGGCGCTGTTTGTGCTGGGGCTGGCAGGCTTTACGCTCTATCCGGTTGCCATGTCATGGGCCTGTGAAACCGTTGCGCACCARGAGCTGGTGGCGATGAATCAAGCGCTGCTGTTCAGCTATACCGTGGGCAGCCTGGTGGGGCCGGCAATGACTTCAATGCTGATGCAGCGTTACTCTGACCAGCTGCTGTTTGTCCCGCTCTATCTGTCGCATCGCGGTATGAGTGACGCCTCAGTAGGCTACTGGATGGCGCTGCTGGTGAGTTCCGGTATTATCGGACAGTGGCCCGTCGGGCGTCTGGCCGATCGCTTTGGACGCCTGATGGTCCTGCGCGTGCAGGTGTTTGTCGTGATCCTCGGCGCCGTGGCGATGCTGGGCGATACGGCGATGGCCCACGTGATCCCCTGGGTCACGGCACTGATTGTCTGCGCTATGCTGCCACTGCTTTTTGTGCAGGTGAGCACGGCCGGAGAGAGCGAAGAGGCGTCCACTACGCGTATCTGGAGCATGCTGCGCCGCCGCAGTTCACGTCTGGGCATCAATGGCTGCATCATCTCCGGCATTGTGCTGGGCTCGCTCTATGGACTGATCGGCTTCTCCAGCTGGACGCTGCTGCGCTTCAGCGCCGGCGTGGGCTGCGCGCTGATCTGGGTAGTGGTTGAAAGCGCTCTGCTCTGCAGCGGTACGGTGCGTAACCGCGGTCAGCTGCTGGCTGCCTATATGATTGTCTATTATCTCGGTACGGTAGCCGGGCAGCTGCTGGTCAGCAGCGTGTCCACTGAACTGCTTACGCTGGTGCCGCTCTGGCTTGCCCATGAGCAGCTGCCTACCTGGCAGGTAGGGATGGCGAGTTCCGCCTATTACACCGGGAATCTGGCGGGTACGCTGCTGGCTGGCTGGCTGATTGCGCGCTACGGCTTTAATCGCTGCTTCTATTTCGCCAGCGTGCTGTTTGCTCTGGCGACGATGGGAATGGTGCTGCTGGAAATAAAAAAAATAAATTGTTCAGCAGCAAATTGTGCGGTGCTGTTTTTCTGTTCGTTGACTTTCCATTTTCCAGTGGCAAACTGCGCGCAATTCTCGCTTCTTTCCATTGGTTCTATCCTTATGCTTACCTGGTCGCGCCCCGTCCTGCTGCTGCTCTGCGGCTTAATGCTGATGACGGTTTCTATCGCTGTGCTTAACTTGTCCGCTGATTAAAAGAACCCGGCTCTGGCCGGGTTTTTTTATGGGCGATGCCGTGCGCAGCAATCCGATTTTGCGGCAAAGCTATCACAAATAAACGTTATCGAAGAGAAGCAGCGGTTAAGCGCTAAAAATCTGTAAATTCATAGCGATAGATTTTAATTCTGCTCTGGCGATGATGCTTCTAACCTCCTGAATCAGGCGCGTCGTATGCAGGCACGCTGCCGCAGCAAGAGCGATAAAAAGCCGCGTCTGCTGCACACGCTGAACGGATCGGGTCTGGCGGTGGGGCGTACGCTGGTCGCGGTTCTGGAAAACTATCAGCAGGCAGATGGTCGCATTGCCATACCGGACGTACTGCGTCCTTATATGGGCGGTCTGGAGTATATCGGCTGGACCTCTATGGATGCGCTGGAAGCGCTGACCGGTCATGCGGAGAAAGTGCTGCAGCTGCTTAATCTGCCATACCGTAAAGTGCTGCTCTGCACCGGCGATATGGGCTTTGGCGCGGTTAAAACCTACGATCTCGAAGTCTGGCTGCCGGCGCAGGATACCTATCGTGAAATCTCTTCCTGCTCCAACATGTGGGATTTTCTGATCCCTACCGCGGAAGTGCCGCTGACCAATCTGGTGCGTGATGAAATCGTTGAAGAAGAGAGTTTGCCGATCAGGCTGACCGCACACACGCCCTGTTTCCGCTCTGAAGCGGGTTCATACGGCCGCGACACGCGCGGGCTGATCCGTATGCATCAGTTTGATAAAGTGGAAATGGTGCAGATTGTGGCGCCAGACCAGATTGCGCGTCTGCATCGCGCTCTGAGCCAGTTTATGATCGATCTGCACACGCAGGAACATGGCTACCTGGAAACCTATGTGCCGTATCTGGTTAACCACGATACGCTGTATGGCACCGGGCAGCTGCCAAAATTTGGCGAAGATCTGTTTCACACCAAACCGCTGGGTGAAGAAGCGGGTAGCAGCAACTATGCGGCGCTGCCCAATCTGCCAGCTGATGACGTTCCTCTGGGTAAAGATGACAGTGAGAATCTGGAAATCAGCCGCTGGGGCGAGCCGCGCCAGTTTGATTTCCCGGTAAAAGATCACGTAGAGCTGGGTGAATCTGTCAGGGGGCTCGATTTTGCCGCCGCTGTTAAACTGACCGGCTCTCGCTTTATCGTCATGCAGGGCCGCCGCAAAGTACTGCAGGTCGAAACCGAAAATCTGCAGGCTGAGCGTAATGCCCGATCCAAATCCATCGGCCAGGCAAAAGCCCGTGGGGAAGATATCGAGCCGCTGCGTCAGGAAGTGAATACGCTGGGTGAACGTCTGGATGCGGCAAAAGCGGAACTGGATGTGCTGCAAAATGAGATCCGCGATTTTGCGCTCACGCGTTACGGTAAGGTGAGTAAGGAATTCATTGCATTCCAGTGGGATGCAACCCCTCATTTTTCAATCAACCTTTTATTACACAGGATAAGCATGCTCGATCCCAATCTGCTGCGTAACGAGCCAGACGCAGTCGCAGAAAAACTGGCACGCCGGGGATTTAAACTGGATGTGGATACGCTGCGCTCCTTAGAAGATGGGCTGGGTAAAAGCTATCGCTATGCGCATGATGAACCCAACGCCTATGCGGCCGGCGAAGTCTTTTTCCCGCCGGAAATGCGCGATGTCCGCTATTACCATCCTGTGCCGCGCGGACTGGAAGGAAAGATCGGTGAAAAACTCGTCTGGCTGGCTGAGCAGGATGAAAATAGCCCGATAAAACGCTACCGCTGATACTGGGACTGCTTTACGCGCGTCGGGCCGGCAGAAGGCGAGCGTGCGATTGCGCAGGCGATTGTCTATCTGGCATGTGCGCCGAAAAGCAACGCAGTGTACACGGCTTTCAAAGCGGCGCTGCGCGATGCGCGCGAGCATCCTGATTACGATGTGCCGGATCATCTGCGTAATGCGCCGACAAAGCTGATGAAAGAGATGGGCGATCGCTTTTACGATCTCATCTCGGCGCTGCACAAATCGGTGCGCGGCTCTGCGCCCGACGCGGCGCTCTACTGGTACGCCCGGATTATTACCGCCGGCGGGGATCCGCTCTATGTCGCACGGCGTCTGCTGGCTATCGCCTCGGAAGATGTCGGAAATGCCGATCCGCGCGCCATGCAGGTAGCCATTTCAGCCGGTGACAGTGATATCGTGCTGCCTGACGCCACGCGCCGGATGATTGCCGAACTGGTAAGCGGTGACGCGCGCCGTGCGCTGAATACGCTGGAAATGATGGCGGATATGGCAGATGTCAGCGCGCAGGGCAAGCGGGAGCTGACGCCGCAGCTGCTGACCGAAGTGGCTGGCGAGCGTGCGGCGCGCTTTGATAACCAAAAAAGCCAGCAGGATGCCTTCCTGCCACATATCGAAGATGGCACCATCACATTTATCGGTGCTACCACGGAAAACCCTTCGTTTGAACTCAACTCTGCGCTGCTGTCGCGTGCGCGCGTCTATCTGCTCAAATCACTGACGACAGAGGAGATTGAGCAGGTGCTGACGCAGGCGATGGAAGACAGCACTCGCGGCTAAATTCTGTGGGGACCGCCGGGCACCGGCAAGACCACGCTGGCAGAGATCATCGCGCACTACGGTAATGCTGATGTGGAACGCATCTCAGCGGTCACGTCAGGCGTAAAAGATATTCGTGAGGCAATTGAGCGCGCCCGGCAAAACCGCCACGCCGGCCGCCGCACTATCCTGTTTGTGGATGAGGTCCATCGCTTCAACGGGTAACGGTAGACGACCAGCGTCAGTGAGGTTGAGTTGAGTAATCTCTCTCTGGATTTTGCCCCTTCAAATGCGTTTAAACCGCTGGCCGCCAGAATGCGGCCTACGACGCTTCAGGAGTATATCGGCCAGCAGCATCTGCTGGCCCCTGGCAAACCGCTGCCGCGGGCGATTGAAGCCGGGCAGCTGCACTCGATCAGCAGGGTGACAGCTTTGAGCTGACGCCAAAAAACAGCGACGGCAACCTGAAACAGTTCACCATCAACGTATCGTCATCGGGCACTATCAATCAGTTCAGCGCGGTTGAGCAGGATGGCCAGCGCAGCAGCTACCAGCTGAAGAGCCAGAAAAATGGTGCTATCAGTCCCGATAAATTTACCTTTACGCCACCAAAAGAGCGTCCCAGCCTGTTTAACTGGCACATGACGGCGCCGGATGAGAGCGTTATTGTCTCCGACGGTAAAAACCTGTGGTTCTACAATCCGTTTGTTGAACAGGCCAGCGTGAGCCTGCTGCAGAATGCCACCAGCAATACGCCATTTATGCTTATTGCCCGCAATCAGCCCAGCGACTGGAAGCAGTACAACATCAAATAATCGAATCAGATGAAATTACGCGTTATTGCCTGTGGCCTGCTGGCCGGTTTTGTTTCAGCATCAGCGCTGGCGGATGCCTCCGGCGACCTGCAGCAGCGCCTGAACAAAGTAAACAGTTTCCATGCCAGCTTTAGCCAGAAAGTCACCGACGGCAGCGGTGCCAATGTGCAGGATGGTGAAGGCGAGCTGTGGGTTCGGTGCTTTCGCCGCCGCCACATGAAATGTAACGCCGGCTGACAGCACAACTTTCCTGATGGGCCAGTTAACAACTGGCCCATTGTTTATCTGTTGCGCAATCCCCATATCTTTGGGACCTTTCGGCTTTTTCTTCTGTCGAAGAGACAATACGGCAACTACGTTTAATAGCAGTGAGTATCAGGAACAGTGAATAAGTCGCAGGCGGGATGGATGGTGATGAAGAGCTCGATCCGCTATTCGATCAGGCCGTCTCCTTTGTGGTTGAGAAACGTCGCGCCTCTATCTCTGGTGTACAGCGTCAGTTCCGTATCGGCTATAACCGTGCGGCACGTATCATTGAGCAGATGGAAGCGCAGGGGATTGTTTCTGAGCCGGGCCATAACGGTAACCGCGCCCTCGATCAGGGCGGCGCAGAATCGCTGCTGGGAATGGGTGATATGCTCTATATGCCACCTAACTCCTCAATGCCGGTACGCGTGCACGGCGCATTCGTGCGCGATCAGGAAGTTCATGCTGTCGTGCAGGACTGGAAAGCGCGCGGACGCCCGCAGTATATCGACAGCATCACCGCGGGCGAGGAGAGCGAAGGCGATGCCGACCTGATGATGGCGGTGGGTAAAAAGGTAGAAGAGCTGATAGCGCGTCTGGCGCAGAAAGCGCGTGCTGCCGGTATTCACCTGGTGCTGGCAACCCAGCGTCCGTCGGTTGACGTGATTACCGGTCTGATTAAAGCCAACATTCCTACGCGTATCGCTTTTACGGTATCAAGTAAGATTGACTCGCGTACCAAGGTGGAGATGGAGCGTCGCTACAAACTGATGTCTGCGCTGGGCGTACGTAACCTCGCCGGTTATAACGAAAAAATTGAGCAGGCTGCGGCGATGGGCCGTCCGATTCCCGATCCGTTCTGGAAGCCGGGTGACAGCATGGACATGACGCCGCCCGTACTCGAGAAGCTGCCCTATATCGTTGTGCTGGTGGATGAGTATACCACCGGTTCCGGTAAGTCGGTTGGCGTTAACACCATGATCATCAGTATGCTCTATAAAGCGACCCCGGAAGAGGTGCGCTTTATCATGATCGACCCGAAAATGCTTGAGCTGTCAGTTTATGAAGGGATCCCGCACCTGCTTACCGAGGTGGTCACCGACATGAAAGACGCTGCTAACGCGCTGCGCTGGAGCGCAGAGGTGATCCCCGGTAAACCTTACGTTGGACTTGAGCTGCCGAACAAACATCGTCAGACGGTCTATCTGCGTGAAGTGCTGGATTGCGATAAGTTCCGCGATAATCCTTCTCCTTTGTCAGTGGTGCTGGGTAAAGATATCTCCGGACAGCCTGTTGTCGCCGATCTGGCAAAAATGCCACACCTGCTGGTTGCCGATGCTCTGGAACAGACGGCGCGCCTGGTAGAAGCGCGTCTGGCTGACTACCGGGTAAAAGCGGAAGTGGTAGGGATCTCTCCGGGTCCGGTGATCACCCGCTTTGAGCTCGATCTGGCGCCGGGCGTTAAAGCGGCGAGGATCTCAAACCTTTCCCGCGATCTGGCGCGTTCACTATCAGCCGTGGCAGTGCGTGTGGAAGAACCAGCCGCAGAGTGGCAGCAGCCAGCTGCACCGGCAGCAGAGCCTGCCGCAGCACCGGCCGTACCGGCGCAGGATAGTCTGTTTCATCCTTTCCTGGTGCGTCATGAACGACCGCTGGAAAAACCGTCCACGCCGCTTCCGGTACTTGAGCTGCTGACGGCTCCTCCGGAAGAAGAAGAGCCGGTGGATATGTGACAGTGGCAGCAGCCAGCCGCACCGGCAGCAGAACCAGACGCACAGTGGCAGCAGCCAGCCGCACCGGCAGCCGAACCAGCCGCGCAGTGGCAGCAGCCAGCCGCACCGGCAGCGGAACCAGCCGCAGAGTGGCAGCAGCCAGCTGCACCTGCTGTGGAACCAGCCGCGCAGTGGCAGCAGCCAGCCGCACCGGCAGGGCAGCAGCAGCGCTACAGCGCACCGCAGGAAGAAAAAGCGCCGGTGTTTAATCTGGATACCTCAGCTGCTTTTGACTTCTCGCCGATGAAAGATCTGGTTGATGATACGCCGAGTGAACCGCTGTTTACTATTGCGGCAATGCCGGAGCCTGAAGCGCAGTGGCAGCAGCCAGCTTCACCGGCAGCAGAACCAGACGTGCAGCAACAGCCCGACGTGAGTGCCACGCTGCATCAGCCGCAGTATGAGGAAGAGGCTACGCTTCAGGAAGCGCAGCTGCGTGATGCATTCCAGTCACAGCAGCAGCAGCGCTATGGTGAAAGCTGGGAGTCGCATACTGAAGAGGACGATCAGGAAGCGCAGCATCAGGCGCAGCTGGCGAGCCAGTTTGCGGCGCTGCGTGCGGAAGCGTCGCTGTCGCCTGTTTTTGACATTGTGCCTGAGCGCGATCGCAACCCGCAGGTAAAACAGGGGATTGGTCCGGAGCTGCCGCGTCCTAACAAAGTTAAACTGCCCACCCGACGTGAACTCGCTTCTTATGGAATCAAACTGCCTTCACAGCGTATGGCAGAGGAGAAAGCGCGCGAAGAAGCAGTGGTTGTGACCGCCACGCCAGCACCGCAGACGCCACCGCTTTATCATTTTGAACTGCCGGCAGAGCCTGTCGCGTCGCCTGCTGCACCGGATGAAGAGGGTCCGCGCATGGGTGACTGGCAAAGTGCCGATCGCTTCTCTGCTGCCGCCCCTGCATTCACGGCCGCCGCGGCCACAGGTGCTGCTACCGCTGCCGTACGGCTGGCCAAAGCGTCCAGCGCAACCGCTGCGGCGCTTTCTGCAGTCAGTGAAGCTGCCCGTCAGGCACCGCCCGCTTCGGCTGCCGTAGCAGAACCTGCACTGACAGCGGAGCCGGCAGTTACGCAGGCTGCGGCTGCCGTACCGCAACCGGTCACATCTACACAGGCTGCCGTGCCGCAACCGGTTACATCTCAACAGGTAATGGGCGTGCTGACTTTTGCCAGCAACCGCTCTCGTCATGACGATCGCTGGGAAGAGGATGAGTATGAAGAGGAAGCGGATGTCCCATTGCGTCCGGTTGTAGCGTCTCAGGCTGCGGACGAAGAAGATGTTCTGCTGGCTGCGCCGCGCGCGCCTGCGCCTGCACTCTCTGCTGAGCTGGCCAGCGAACCGCACGGACTGGCTGCGCTGAACGTTGATGATATCTGGTACTTTGCCTCAGGCGGGGTGATCGGCAGTCTGGTCAGTAATGCCATGGCGCCGTGGCTGCATGGTGCAACCGGCACGCTGACGCTGCTCTGTATCTGGGCCGCAGGTATCACGCTCTATACCGGCTGGTCATGGCTCGCTATCGCTGAAAAAATCGGGAGCGCCAATATCGGGGGTAGCCCAGGCGCCTGGCTGGCAGATACTTTGCTGTTTATCTTTGGCGTGATGGCCTATGCCATTCCACCCGTTATTCTGGGACTGTGCTGGATCACTTTCCGGCAGCGCGATCGGCAGGATTATATCGACTATTTTGCCGTTGGATTGCGTCTGATAGGCGTGCTGGCACTGGTGGTGACCACCTTCACCTGGAGAGTTCTCTTGAGCCAGGAATACACAGAAGATAAAGATGTTTCGTTACAATCGCTGAGCAGTGGACGTCGTCTGCTCGAGGCGTTGCTCATCCTTGTAGCCTTGTTCGCCATCTATCTGATGGTGTCACTGGTCAGTTTTAACCCTTCCGATCCCAGCTGGTCTCAGACCGCATGGCATGAACCTATCCCCCTTGCTGCGCCTGCCAGGCGTAAACGACACCCGTACCTATGTCGTGATGGAAGAGGTGAAACAGAGTAACCGGCTGGTTATTAAAACCCGCTAACGCAGGGAAGGTGCAAAGCGTGCAGGATTTAGGTACACTCCTGTGAATTCATACAGGACCAGCGTCGGGCTCTTCCGGCGCTGTTGCRTTCTTATTTTACAGTACTACCTTGATGCATCTCTGCTGGTGTTTGTTGAGATTACTCTGAATCGCGGTGCCCCTGACGTGTTTGAGCAATTTAACGCCGCAGTGCAAAAACTTGAGGAAACTCAAGAGTGTCACCTCGTTTCCGGTGACTTTGACTATCTGCTGAAAACCCGCGTGCCTGATATGTCTGCCTATCGTAAACTGCTGGGAGAAGTAGACAATAAAAAGCGCCCCGGAAAAGATCTGGATCGTATCGACAGAAATATCCTGAATGAACTGCAAAAAGATGGCCGTATCTCCAATGTTGAGCTTTCCAAGCGCGTAGGCCTTTCGCCAACGCCATGCCTTGAGCGTGTTCGCCGTCTGGAGCGACAGGGCTTTATCCTTGGCTACACCGCTCAGCTCAACCCGCTTGCTGTTTTGCGCGGTGGCGTCAGAAAATCTCAGCCTGACATTGGTAATGACGCATGATGTGGACAGACAGCATGCGTCATACGGATGGTGCGCGACTGCACAGGCTTATGGTCTTCAATCAGTAAGGCCCTGAAATACGCATTTTTCAGGGTTGTGGCAGGCATAGGGAAGGAATTAAGAGAGACAATAATAATGTGCAGCGTTGCGCTAAAAGAGTGCATTCTGAGTAAATAAAAGGCATCACCACCCTGAAAATATCATTTAAAAACAGGGCTCCAGCACGGTATCTGGCATCTTGTACTGAATTTAGATGTTTTACTTTGACAATCGCCTGCGCATTTGCGAAAACATTGGAAGAAGCAGAGAGTCTCTGGCGGTTCAGAACGGTAATTCATAAACTGCAGCGGTATAACCGGCTGGGCCTGAGCCCAGAATAAGCAGTTTGCTGTGTTTGGCCGTACTCATGCATTCCTCAGTGTGTTTCTGACAACAGTGATTTTGATTGTAGGGAAATTAGGACAGCAAAAAAAGCTTTGCACCATTTTGTTAGCAATTGCTGCAAGCGGCGTAGACGATGAAACGCATCTTTGCTAGGTCAACGGTATGAATATGATCGAACAGAATTTCGGTGTTGAATTTTTCGGCATGCGCATGCATACGCTCCATCAGCGACGGCCCGGTCAGGTCATGCGGGTCGCCTGGCCAGTTTTCAACTTCGGTGGTCGTCGTAAGCTGGCCGCCCTTTTCCAGACCGGTAACCAGAACCGGATTCAGGTTAGCGCGTGCCGCGTTGCCTCCACCGATCACCGCAACTTTCTGGTTGCGATAGAAAAACCCGTCGCAGGTCGCACAGGCAGAGACGCCACGGCCCTTAAATGCCTCTTCAGAAGGCAGACCCAGATAGCGTGCAGATGCACCCGTCGCAATAATCAGGGCGTCCGCCGTATATTCACCGCTGTCACCGGTCAGACGAAAAGGGCGCTGCTGTTTCACGCCGGTCACACCCATTTGGTCACCGGTCACTTCTTCCAGCGTGCGATGCGTATGCAGCACAATATTGCCGCTGCGCACTTTTTCCATCAGCCGGTCGATCAGAATCTTCTCTGCGCGGAAGGTGTCGCGGCGGTGGATCAGGTGTACCTCAGACGCGATGTTGGCAAGGTACAGCGCCTCTTCAACAGCAGTGATCACATCGCCTGCGGCAAAGACGCCCGGAATACTGGTCTGCGTGGCGTTACCGTGCAGGCCGGACTGCACCTTAATATAGCCATTCTCCAGCGCGAGCTGGCCCTCAAAAATGGCGGTGTTTGGACTGTGGCCAATGGCGACAAACAGGCCTGCGACCTCAAGCGATTCTGCAGGCTCACCGTTAGTTGCCAGCAGGGGTTATTGCGGTCGGCAGCACTTTAGCACGCGGTACATAAAAAAGGCGACCTGAACAGGCCGCCTCACTATGATTATGATCAGGTTATTAACACATTACCGATCGGTTTTAACCAGACCATCCAGATAGCGCTCTGCATCCAGCGCTGCCATACAGCCGGTACCGGCAGAGGTGATCGCCTGACGATAAGTGTGATCGCTGCAGTAGCGTAGCCATCAGCCACGCCTGGGCGATAAGGACGAGTGCGGAGGCAAAGCCGCATAGCGCAGCCAGCCGCAGGGCGGTAGCGCCGGAAGCTCGCTGCTGCCGTAACCAGCRCAGCAGGCGCTTTTGCCGTGATCTATTCATACTGTCGTCTGCTCTTCTGAAACAAAGCGAAAACCGGATAAAGTATCCGCCCTGTATCCAGGCCGGTCCGAGCGCATCGATGCGATCAAGCAGCTGGCGCCGCAGCGCCCGCCGGATGGCGAGACCGGCGCGGAAGCCTGCCATCTCCCGGCCATAGTTAAAGCCGGCACGCAATAGAAAACAGAACAGCAACAGCAGAAACTGAGTGACCAGCGACGAGCGGGGCCGATCGGAGACGACCAGCTACAGCGCCATAAACAGCGGGATCAGCGGAGCCGTGACCAGCAGAATCAGCCCTGCAGCCCAGTTAACGGGAAACACAGCTACCAAAATTGCGCAGGGAATAGCAACCGCCAGCGTCATCTGTGGCAGATAACGCGCATAATATTCCTGCAGCTGTTCAATCTGCTCAAGCAGCAGCGTTGACCAGCTGCCGGCAGGTCGGAGAAAAGCGAGGCGCAGTACTTCCATTGTCCGCTGCCGAAAGCTATCGGTGCTGGCGGCAATAGCCTGTTTCTCAGCCGCTGCACGGTGAAACAGCCGCAGCGTGTCGCGTCCGCGCAGACGATCGTAAAAATCGCCGCTCAGGCGCGATAGCGCAAGAAAGTTACGCCGGCTGGCATCCGCTGCGCCCATGCCCATTTTGGCGTGATAAAAGGTACCCAGATCGCGCAGTGGCTGGAAAAACTCCGGCGCAAGGATTAGCGCGAGAAAGCCGGCAAACAGCGTTATGCCGGTACCGTAATGGCCAAAATCAAATTCGCCAAGGTAAGAAAAGCCAAAATAGACGGCGACAACGGCAATCGCCAGCGAGGCGAAAAATTCCAGCACCGCCGACGGGACCCGGCAGCCTGCGCGCAGGGTAAAATTAAGCGGCTGCGTCAGCGCGTGGCCGCCAGGACTCATTACCACCAGATTCTCTGCGGTCAGCATCAGGGGAGCCTCGTCACACCACGGGCGAACCGGCTCCTGTGGCCGGGCGTCGGGGGTCGCCTGCAGGAATGTTTCCAGCGCATCTGCTGCGCCTGCCGCCTGCGGCGGCATCAGGTTATCGCGCAGCGTTTGTGCAGGCAGCTGCGGATTCTGTCCCACCCAGGCAAGTTGCCGCTGCCATCCTGCACGATCGATATGACGCAGATCCACGCCATTGGCCCGCAGCACGCCCTGCCAGGGCAGAAAACCGAGCAGCGCGTTCATCAGCACGGTTTTGCCTGCGCCGCTTTCACCGACCAGCGGCGGTTCATCCAGCAGCAGCAGTTTTGCCGGCTTCAGCAGCGCGCGGGCAACCGCAATCCGCTGTGCCTGACCAACGGAAAGCCCGACACCGTCCTCGCCAGTCGGCGTATCCAGTCCCAGCGGCAGGCTCGCCAGAAATGCGCTTACGCCAGCCTGGACTAATACAGCCTGTAGTCTGCTCTCCTCAACGGGGCGATGCTGCAGCAGCCCGGGCTCACTGCTGAGCTGCTGCCAGCTTCCCTGCTGTACCAGCGCACCCTGCTGCATGACCCACACTTCATCCCACTGCGCCAGATCGTGCAGCTGGTGCGTAATCATTAACGTCGTCTGCTGCCGAGCTGCCTGGTTAAGCGCCTGCATGACGTGGTATTCACTGGTGCTGTCCAGGCCTGAACGAGAGTCCGGCCAGCCCTGCCAGTGAGGAGGCAGCCAGAAACCAGCCCGAGAGCGTAAGCAGGCTCACACTGGCAAGCAGGGTGAGGATAGCCAGCGCGATCCCCAATCCCAGGCGCCAGGGGTGCTGCCGGAACAGACGCAGAAAAGGCATTAATGAGCACACAGTGGAACCTCCTGCTGACGTTGCCGTATCATCTATTAACAACTCGCCGTGACGAAAGCGCGACAGCTGCTCTGGTGCCAGCGCCATCAGGCGGCTGAAGGTGTAGACACGCAGATGCTGCAGCACCCGGAAAGTGGCGTCATGACTGACAAGACGCTCAAAATAACGCGCGGCGGTGCGTATAATCGCGGCACCGCGCACGCCTGCCGCCGGCAGCATATAGTTGAAGGTAACCTGACCAAAATAGCAGAAGAGGGCGGGCAGCAGCAGCAGGGTCAGCAGCATGCTGCCGCCTAAGAGCAGCGCCAGAGGCAGGCTGAGCAGAGAGAGACTGCAGGTTACGACGATAATGACCACTGCCGCACCGGCCAGGGGCGAAATAATACGCAGGTAGAGATGATCGAGCGTATCGACATCGCTGACAAAACGACGCAGCAGCAGGCTCTGCGCAAACGCCTGCAGGTGATGCTGCTGTTGCTGCGCGTGCTGCCACTGCTGCTCTGTGCTGTCCAGCCGCTGACGCCAGGCCGTTGCTGCACCATAGATTTTTAGCTCAGCCTGAGCCATGAGCCAGCCGGCAAGCTGCAGCCGCCAGCTCGCCTGAGAACGGGCGATACGCGCGCCGGAATTGGCAGGCGGCTGGTCGATAATCTCCTGCACGCGCCGTGCAGCGCTGCTGACCTGCGCCAGCGGCAGAAAAGCGCCGGCAACCGGTGCCAGCGCTTCAAACGCTGCCAGGCCACAGAACAGAAACAGCGCAATCGTTGCGCCCCCGACAGAAGCAACTGACACKCACAGCAGCAGCGTTACGGTCAGACCGGCTATCTGGCTGCGGGTGATAAGCGCCAGCAGGCTCGATTTACCGCAGCCGGTCGGACCGAGCAGAGCGATACGTTCGCCTTGCCGCAGCTGCAGTGAAAAATGCGCTAATACCGGCTCCGGGCGCTGCGGATAGCTAAATGAAACGTTATCCAGCGTGAGGCTAATACCCGGCGCCGTATCCTGCATGGCTGACGGAAAATGGGCGAGCCCGGCCTGCGCCAGAGCGGCAGTCAGCTCACTGTCACTGGCCGTGGGAAGCGCCAGTAAGAGGTTGTCCCGCAGCGTCTGGCTGAAAAGATGCACGCGCTGCGTCACCACGCTGATACGCTGCCGCAGACTGATCTCATCCCACTGTGCGAGCGGAGTGTCATTAAGCTGAATACTCCCGGCGGTGGCCTCCGTGACCCGCAGCAGTAATTGCAGAATCTGCTGCTCGGTCGTGGCGTCCAGCCCTTCAGTGGGTTCATCCAGTAGCCAGAGATCGCCATTGTGCAGCAGGGCGCGGGCGATGGCCAGGCGCCGCAGTTCGCCGCCGGAAAGGGGTCTGCCGCCTTCACCCATCCAGCTATCCAGTCCGTCAGGCTGTTCAGCCAGAAAGGGCATCAGCTACTCAGAAGCGTCATCTCCAGACTATAACGCAAAGCGCTGACGGAAACGCCAGTAGCGACCCGCTTTTGAGATTAATTCGTCATGAGAACCTGATTCCACAATGGCGCCCTGATCCATTACGCAGATGCGATCCATCTTCTCCAGACCCTGCAGGCGATGTGTCACCACAATCAGCGTCTTACCCTTGCACGGCCCGCGGATCGGGTGACCACCAGAGAATCGGATCGCCGGGCGAAAACCAGGGGAAAATACCGTGCTGGTAGGCATTAATCAGACGTGCAGGCGAAAGATCGCCGCCCATAGCCAGCAAACCGTTTGGTTCGCGCAGCGCCATTTCCGGCGGCGGGAAGTGCAGTGAATCACGTGAAAGTTGTACCAGTCTCATGATAGAGTGCGCATGCCCCAGTTCATACAGGCGCAGCCAGGCGCGCTTGACCTCAAAGGTGATCCAGGTTCCCTCCTGACGTCCGGTCGCGCAGCCTTCAAGTACTTGTGCAAAGGCGTGGTTCATGGTCACGCGATAGGGAGAGCGACGGTGAAAACGCGCCATGCTCCGGCTGAGATGAAAGGCGTCTGGCATCAGTCCAAGCGATGCCGTATGGGGATTGAGCACCTGACAATCGATAAGCCTGCCCTGATGAGCCCGGAAGTGTTGCGAAAATACCCACAGCGCGGTTTTCGAGGCGTTTTCCTGTCGGCTGAACATCGATTCTCCGCAGAACATCTGGCCGAGCGCCAGACCGTACATACCCCCGACCAGGCTGTTTTTATGCCACACTTCCCAATTCCGGATCGCCACAGCGAAGCGCGGACGACATACCAAACTCGCTTATTGTATCACTTTTATGTGGATTTGTGTGCAAAACATCTGCGGACAGGGCTAAAAAYGGGTCTGTGTCTGCCAGCACCCTTCAGCAACCGGCTGCCACGCCAGCTTTTTTAGCTCCTGCAGATAGTCAGCGCGTGGAATTTCCGTTGCCAATTCCATGATTTATGTAAAGAAACGTTGGCTGTTTTTGCCAACGCTTCGCCGTGCGTCGCGCTGTCGCGCGTGCAGTACGGATAAATTCGGGTGTTGTTGACGTCTGCGGGGGATTAGCGGGCTAAGAATCTGCAGCAACCGGCCCGGCAGGGGCGGATGAAACAGTTTCAGGAAACAGGTGAGATTCCCAGCCTGCCCGTCAGGATGCGGATATAGTTTTTGCGCATTTTACCGGAGATATGAGCGGTAACCACGTGCCCGTTTTCAAGCTCTACGCGGAACATGGTGTTAGGTAACGTATCCAGTACGGTACCCTGCATTTCAATATTGTCTTCTTTGGCCATCGAATCCTCTGGGTGAACTACCAAACTGTTGAACCGGCAAGATAATGCCGGCGCAGAGAAGCGCAAAACGGAAGGTACTGTGCACTAACGCCAGGGCAATAAAACAAAAGGCCGGATAATTATCCGGCCTTTTTTTTGCGGCTGGAAACTTAACCAGCCCGCGACGTGTGCAGCAGCTTAGCGACTGCGGAAGACAATGCGGCCTTTGCTCAGGTCGTACGGGGTCAACTCTACAGTGACTTTGTCATTGAGCGACGACGCGCGCGACTGGCTGGCAGAAAAAGGCTACGATAAGGCGATGGGCGCGCGTCCAATGGCGCGTACGGTTCAGGAAAGCCTGAAAAAACCGCTGGCTAATGAACTGCTGTTTGGTTCGCTGGTGGATGGTGGCTCAGTGTCAGTGGCGCTGGATAAAGAAAAAAACCAGCTTACCTACCACTTCCTGCCAATCGGCCTGATTCAGCAGGATAACAGTACGGATGCGATGGAAGAGATCAAAAAGATCTTTACGCCAGAGTTCCGCAACCGTCTCGACAACATTATCTGGTTCCGTCACCTCTCTGCTGAGGTCATCCATCAGGTAGTCGATAAGTTTATTGTTGAACTGCAGGCGCAGCTGGATGCGAAAGGCGTCTCACTGGAAACGGATGCGGTGATCAAGCATCCGCACGCTGTGGTGCTGCTGGATGAAATTGAGAAAGCGCACCCGGATGTCTTTAACCTGCTGCTGCAGGTTATGGATAACGGTATGCTGACCGACAACAACGGGCGCAAAGCGGACTTCCGTAACGTGGTGCTGGTTATGACCACTAACGCCGGCGTACGCGAAACCGAACGTAAGTATCGCAAGCCGGTAGGCTCCTTCCTGTTCGCCGGTCCGACCGGGGTAGGTAAAACAGAAGTCACCGTGCAGCTGGCGAAAGCACTGGGTATCGAACTGCTGCGTTTTGATATGTCGGAATATATGGAGCGCCATACGGTCAGCCGTCTGATTGGCGCACCTCCTGGCTATGTGGGCTTTGACCAGGGCGGTCTGTTACAGAAAACCGTTAACGTATCCGATATTGAATCGGTTGTGGCACGGATTGCACGTATACCGGAACAGAGCGTATCGGCCACCGATCGCGATACGCTGAAAAACCTGGGCGACCGCCTGAAAATGCTGGTATTTGGCCAGGATAATGCGATTGAGGCACTGACCGAAGCGATTAAAATGAGTCGCGCTGGCCTGGGTCAGTAAGAGACCGTGCAGATCCTCAACGGACTGAAGCCGAAATATGAAGCGCATCATGACGTGCGTTATACCGCGAAGGCGGTGCGTGCCGCGGTAGAGCTGGCGGTCAAATATATCAACGATCGTCATCTGCCGGATAAAGCCATTGACGTCATCGATGAAGCGGGCGCGCGGGCGCGTCTCGTGCCGGTGAGCAAGCGTCAGATCCACACCATCATCGGTGCCGGTGCAGCATCGGGCGGGCAGGTGGATGCCGCTAACCTGATTAAGCCACTGCTCTCCAGCGGTAAAATCCGCGTGATGGGTTCCACAACCTATCAGGAGTTCAGCAATATTTTCGAGAAAGATCGCGCACTGGCGCGCCGCTTCCAGAAAATTGATATTACTGAGCCTTCGGTTCAAACCGCGATTGCTGAAGGGCTCGCCTGGCGTATTGTGCAGGGTGATGTACCTGAGGTGATGAAAGAGTGCACTATCTATTCACTGGATATCGGCTCTCTGCTGGCGGGCACCAAATATCGCGGCGATTTTGAAAAGCGCTTTAAAGCGCTGCTCAAACAGCTGGAGCAGGATAACAACAGCATCCTGTTTATTGATTCGGACAATCCGGTCAATGAAGAGCAGGCAGGCGGGGAGGAGCGTATGGAGAACTTCACCACCAATCTTAACCAGCTTGCTCGCGTTGGCGGTATCGACCCGCTTATCGGGCGTGAAAAAGAGCTGGAGCGCGCCGTGCAGGTGCTGTGCCGCCGGCGTAAAAACAATCCGCTGCTGGTGGGTGAATCGGGCGTAGGTCTGCAGCGGGCGGTATTCCACGTTCAATCTTCCGGTCGCAGTGAAGTTGCAGGCGCCAATGTCCTGGTTGCCATTTTCAGCGAGCAGGAGTCGCAGGCGGCTTATCTGCTGCGCAAACATGAAATCAGCCGTCTCGATGTGGTGAATTTCATCTCTCACGGCACACGTAAAGATGAGCCCGGCCAGTCGCAGAATAACGACGAGTTTATGACCGTCGAACATCTGTTACTGGCACTGCTCAGTAACCCGTCGGCCAGAGAGGCACTGGAAGCCTGTACGGTGGATATTGTGGCTCTGCGTCAGGAACTCGAAGCCTTCATCGAACAAACCACGCCGGTGCTGCCGGTCGGCGAAGCTGAGCGCGATACGCAACCTACGCTCAGCTTCCAGCGCGTGGAGAGACAAAAGCTGCGCAGGTGAACAACTATGCCAGAGAGAATCAACATCCTTTGCTGTGTACGCTGGAAAAAGCCTGAACCTGTCTCCATATAGGAAACAGGCAGTCAGAGCGATAATTGGGGGAGGTGCCAAATGCTCAATCAAGAACTGGAACTCAGTTTAAACATGGCTTTCGCCAGAGCGCGCGAGCACCGTGAGACAAAGTACGTGAAGGGTTAAAGCCGCCTTCAATGTATAAAGTCATCCTGAATAATGACGATTATACACCTATGGAATTTGTTATTGACGTTCTGCAAAAGTTCTTTTCTTATGATATTGAACGCGCCACGCAACTGATGCTGAAAGTTCACTATCATGGAAAGGCAGTCTGCGGTGTTTTCACCGCTGAAGTAGTCAGTTAACGCTATTGAGAATTTTGTGATACAGGTCGCGCATCTGCTTTTCGTACCGATAGCAGCGATAGCAAACCCGCCTTGACAGACGTGTTAAACTTCAGGTTAGTGCAGGCTAAAATGCATGACCGCAACGCAGAATTCCAATGGACGATTATGGCAAACACAAACGACTGGCTTAATTTTGAACACCTGGCCGCTTGAACCATTTAACAGTACCCGTCTCCATGCTTTTACTTCCCTCGCAAGACATTCTGATAAGTAGGTGAGGTCATCGCAGCTGTGAGTCGAGGTTGTTTAAAACTCAATCAGCTTGTGCATGTAGAATGTAGAGAAACGGACCTTATCGTCAAGCAATCGGCCCGGATGCATGGGCAGAAAATCACCAAAATTTGAGCGCCGGTCAGGAAAGCAGCGACGCCTCACAGGGGACAATCAGACTGGCATGGTTGCCTTTTGGCCCTTCGTGAACATCAAACTGAACGTGCTGACCCGCTTTAAGCGTTCTGTAACCCTCCATCTGAATGGTGGAGTAGTGCGCAAAGATGTCATCGCCACCGCCAACCGGACAAATAAAGCCGAAGCCCTTGGCGTTGTCCAAGCCTGAGCTGGCCATTGCCGTGGCGCTGGCGGCCGGGGAGCGTGGCCCGCAGGCGATTCCGCCGCTGTTCAGAGAGCTTTTTAATCAGATAAAAATGCTGGCACAGCGACGTGCAGGATAGGATGAAAAGTAAAATGCCAGCGTTACCGGCTGGCATTTCAGGGGCGGAGTAGWCAGAATAACCGCGCGCTGGAAATATGCGGCGACCACCCGCAGCCAGCTGCTGGACCACGAAAAGGAAGAGGTGCACCTGACGCAGTTTCCGGCCGCTGATATTGAACACTTTCTCTATCAGCACGGATTCCGCGCGGTTTATCATCAGATGGCGCACCTGCCGTTAAACATTGCGATGACGCCACGGCGTATTATTACGCAGGCGATCCATCACAGCCGCTGCTGGCTGCTGGTAGAGGGCGAGACGGAGGTGTGGATCGTCAACGAGCTGGCGCGACAGCAGGGCGATCATTTTGCCGCAGAAGGGATCCGGGTGATCGAGTTTGCCCAGGCTGGCCTGAAGCCGCTGCTGAAGTTTGCCCGGCGTATGGGAATTGCCTGGCACGTATTGACCGATGGCGATGAAGCAGGAAAGCTGCTGCCGCTGCAGCGGCTGGTTACCACTAATTCCGGTGAACTGGTTTCCCAGACGCCGCTGGAAAATCTCTGCCGTCTGGTGCGCGAAGCGAGCCGCGTAGCGGCATGGCGTATCGGCGAAGCGGGGCTGAGCGCAGAGGATCATCGCCGCATCGCGTTTCATATTCGCGTTAATCGACCCGCCGCGCTGTTTGCCTGGCAGGCGCTGGATGCGCTTAACCGGCTGCTGGCGGGCACCAATGCAGAGCATCGTCGCGAGGTGCAGCTGCGGCTGCTGGCACTGCTGCCGGGCAGCAATGCGCTGCCAGACGGCGCACAGCCTGTTCTGCTGGTCGAAGATCCTGAAACCCGGCTGCACCCGATAATGCTTTCGGTTACCTGGAATTTACTGACGCGGGATCCGGGTCTGCAGGCGCTGCAGAGCGTGTTACAGCAGCTCAATCGCGCGGCTGGCGGCCGGGCGGTGAGCGATGAAGTGCTGCTGCAGGGCGTACAGACCATGCAGCAGCTGATGGCGCACTATTTCCTCGTTCAGCAACCCGGCGTCAGTCACCCGCGAATGGCACCAGAACTGCGCGACGGCAGCGCAGGGCGTTTCAGTCTGCGGGCTACCTGCAAAGCGGACGGCGTAAAAAGCAGCTGGCGTTTTATTGACGCGCGTAATCAGCTGCTGGCAGCGGAGTCTACGGCGGCGGCGATAAGCTGGCTGCGGCAGCACCATCCGGTGCTGCGTTTACGCGACGCGCGGTTCGGACAGCGCCATCGGACGCATGAACCGGGCGGCGAGGGCGACGCGTTCTCACTCATGCTGGATCCGGCCAGCGCGCACGCCACCCTCAGCGAAGAGGATTTCCATTTTCCCGCCGCGGCCCCCGCGGCACGCTGGCGCACGCTACAGATAGTGATACGCTTTCGCGCCCGTGAAGCAGAGGCGCAAAATGCCCTGCTGCAGCCTTTCTGGCAGCATGATGAGCAGGGGGCTTATCTCTCACCGTCTGCCGATAATCTGCGCCTTGACCCATACGCCACCGTACATCATGCTCAGGCAACCTCTGTACAGGATAATCCTATGATTCTGGATCATATTGATATCAGCGGCTTTCGCGGCATTAACCAGCTCTCGCTGCCGCTTACAATGACGAATCTTCTGATAGGTGAAAACGCCTGGGGCAAGTCAAGCCTGCTTGCTTACGCCCATAAAAAACAGAATGATATAGACCAGCGCACTGAGCAGCCGCGCCACCGCGCGTAGCAGTGCCGGCTGCTGCAGATGCAGCAGATAACCGGCAATCAGCGGCAGCAGAATAATCATCAGACCATACATAGCGAACATCCGTCCGTGGGAAAAGGACGCCACGCTAATCAAAAAAGCGCACGCTGTAACGCCGCACAGCTTGAGTGAGTCCAGCGCCATCGCGAGACGCGACGGCAGCGCCTGCGCTTTATGCTGATGCCGCCACGGCAGACGCTGCTCAAGCAGCCAGAACGCCAGCAGCGAACAGGCGAGAACTGAGAGAGCAGAGATAAAAGCGGTGTAAAAAATGGTGAGCAAATTTGTGCTGAGATTATCAAGAAATGCCATCAGTGCGCCAGCCAGTGACACGGCCGCCACCAGCGCACCGCGCCGGTTAAGCGTAATCTGCCGCAGCGTCGTGCCGCTGCTGCGCAGCTGAACGCCCACCAGAAACAGCATCAGGATCAGGGCATATTCGCTGACGGTGGCCGCATGGCGCAGTGGAGCCCACTGCGTCAGTCCGAGCAGAAACCCGCCCAGCACCGGGGTAATAAGCAGCGGGATCAGCATAATTGTGATCAGCTCACGCAGCAGATCGTTAAAGAACGCTGCGCTACCGATAACCGGACCGAACGCGTCCGTCATCAGAATGCCGGAAAGCGAATACCAGCCAAAGC
Source organism: Pantoea sp. BRM17 (assembly GCA_002939445.1). Classification (GTDB taxonomy): domain Bacteria; phylum Pseudomonadota; class Gammaproteobacteria; order Enterobacterales; family Enterobacteriaceae; genus Pantoea. The sequence continues at coordinate 896,982 of PEFU01000003.1, forward strand.
CGCTGGCCAGCGCGAGGCCGGTTTTTAGCGGTAATCCAAGGCAGACAGCGGCCAGCGCGCCTCCGGCGCGCCAGCCGTGAAAAAGTGCGCTGCAGACCCGTCAGGCGGAAAAAAAGGCGATCAGCACCGGGGCCAGCAGGCTCATAATAAAGCCGTGTACGATGGCTGCAGGGACGATCTCCATGCCGCCGGCGCGCTGCAGAATCGGCAGGGTGAAATCCATGGAGGTGGCACCACTCAGGCCCAGCGTCATGCTGCGGTGCCGCCATGCGATTCAGGCTGTCACTCAGGCCGTTAAGCGAATCACCGGTTACGCCCCAGATACGTTTTACACCTGCGCTCTCCAGCGTTTGCGCCAGCAGGGCYGCCACAGTTTGTTTCATCATTTGCTCCTTTCTGATGAGGGGCCATCTATGCTGATGGCAAAAATATGTCAGTCAGAAAGCGTAGACGAAGCCGCTGGCGCTGGAAGGAATGTGCGCGGCAATCGCCAGGACCGGCACATTGTTACGATGGCAGTCAAACAGCCCGTTAATCAGGTGCAGGTTACCGGGACCACAGGAGCCGGCGCAGACCGCCAGCTCGCCGCTGATTTGCGCTTCTGCACCGGCGGCAAACGCGGCCACCTCTTCATGTCGCGTTGGCATCCATTCAATCGTAACACTTTTCGGGGCGGGCTGCAGCGCCACGTCACCCGGCAGGACAATCACAGAGACCCCGCGGTTGAGGATCGCTTTGCGCATGGCGATGCCCAGGACCTGCGGCAGCTGCTCCGGATTAGAGACCAGCTCACAGTAGTGGCTGCATTCGCGAAACAGCTCCTGCGGATGCGTCTCCTGAAAATAGCCGCTGCCAATTCCTTTGCCACGCAGCGCATGCACTACCGGCGCCTTAAGCCGTTCTGCCAGGGCGACAACTTCAGCATGGGCACCGGCGCAGCCGCTGCCGCACATCAGCGTAATATTGCCCGCGCCGTTAAGCGTTTCCGCCAGAGTAGCGAGCTCCGCCGCGGCCGGCACGACCTGCGGCAGCTGCGGCGGATACCATTCGCTGCGTACATGGCTGTGCGCCCCCAGGCTGCCGGGGTTGATATCAATCTGAATGATGCGTGCGCTGGCGGGGTAGAAGGCACGATAGGGAAATTTCGTGCCGAGCAGGATCAGGGTGTCGGCATTCATCATGGCGTGATAGCCGGAAGAGAAACCAATCAGCCCGGTCATGCCAACATCATACGGGTTGTCATATTCAATATGTTAGCGGCTGATCTGCTGTGCCAGATACTGGGGGTGGATCGCCTGGTTATCGTTTGCGGTTGCCAGATCGTCAAGGCTCTTGCGGGCGTCAGCGTAGTGCTCCAGCGCACGATCGAGATGATGGCGATCGTCATGCACCTCAAGCTGCGGCAGCAGCGCCTGGATCGTGGCTTTGACGTCACCTACCAGCGGCATATCTACACCGTCGCCGCACAGCGCCACAACCTGACGTTCTCTGTCGATAGCCTGCGCACCCAGCGCCTGCGGCATCGCATTGGCCATAGAGCCGTGATTAAACGAGCCCAGCAGGCGCCGTTTGCCGTTCATCTGCAGATAGCGCGCAGCCCAGACGGTGGGCGTGCCGACATCGCAGGTAAAGATGGCGTCGTCAGCGGCGGCCCGGATACCTTTGATACCGCAGGCGGCGGCAATCGCAGCAAAATCAGGATTTTCCAGGTCGGTGCCGTCAGTAAGATAACCGCCCGCTTTCATCTCCATTGCTACAAAGCCCAGCACGCTGTTGTTAAAAATCACCAGCTTCACCGGCAGTTTCAGCTGCGCTACCGAGATAAAGTCTCCCATCAGCATACTGAAGTTCGCCAGCTCGGTGATCTCATTACCGCGTCCGTTAAGGATGGCGCGCAGCATATAGAGACTGAAGCCTTTTGCCTGCTCCGCTTTGATTTGCGGCGGCATCGACAGCTCCTCTTTAGCCGTATGCACATCCACCAGGACCGGACCATCATGCGCAAAAGCCTGTTCCAGCGCCGCATTGAGATCTGACGCTTTTTCAAATTGACTGTGGGATCGTCACGATAGACGTCATCTCCGGTGGCGGCGTTCATCATGGCGTCCAGCATCGCCGCACTCGGGCGGGTTACGGTATCACTGCGCAAATCGATCACGTGGCTCTCCTGAAAGAAAAAGCGGGCTGTTCGCCCGCATTATCGCCTGTCCGGCAGGAGCTTTGTTTTACCGCAGCCAGTTGGTTGGATTGGCTGGGGCTGAATACTGCCCAGCACCGCTGCGCCCCCCGCTTCATATTTGTAGTTGTGCGCCTGCTGGCCAACGATATATTCATCGCCGCGCTGGCAGTGGCACAGCAGCGCCACCAGATTAGCCTGGGTGCCGGTAGGAAAGAACAGCGCGGCCTCTTTGCCGCTTATCGCCGCCGCTTCTGCTTCCAGTGCACGTGCGCCGTCAATATGCAGCGCCAGCCCGCGTTCGCGAGTAAAGTGCCACGCCTGTTCCAGATAGCCGAGCGGCAGTACTCTGCCGTGATGGGTATTTTCCAGACTCAGCAGACGGGTACGGGCAAAATGAATATCGTCCGGCTTAATCGCAGCGGCCACGTCCGCCAGCGGCAGGGTGCCATCCTCCGCGGCAAACGCCAGAATGCCCGCCTGGCGCATACCGCCACCGGTCATTTTACGCCAGCGCCGCGCCTGCTCTATATAAGCGCTGTCGCCGCACAGCAGCGAGCCTACCGGCGTGCCCAGCCCCTTTGAAAGGCAGATAGTCAGCGTATCGCAGTAGCGTGCAATTTCTGCCAGCGTCACCCGCTGTGCCACCACGGCATTAAAGAGGATAAGAATATCGGCGGCGTGCATCCAGCGCTGCAGCGCTTCTGTCTGCCCGGACGGAACCTGCACAAACAGCATGTTTGTCTGCTGGCTTATCACCTCCACACCCAGCGCGCGCAGCTGCTCTGCCAGCCACGCAGCGTTGTCATGATCCTCCTGCAGCCGGGTCACGTTGTGCTGCAGCGCATAGCGTCCGGCCGATTCCGTCCGCGCGACTACCGGGGCGTTGCTGACGCAGAGACGCTGGCAATAGCCCGGGCGCTGCTGGCACAGTATGGCGCGGCGCGCTAGCTGTCAGCCTGCTGACTGCAGAAACGCCTGCCAGCGTGCGATGACCTGCTGCAGATCGGCGCGGCACACATCCAGATGGGTCACCATGCGCGTCCGGGTGCCCACGCGTGGCAGCAGATGGCCGCGCAGGGAAGCGGCGCCTGGCCCGATTCGGCTGTCGTGGCACGCTATCTGGCGGGGCAATCTGCCAGCACCGTTGTGGATCCGCAGCCGCTACTGGCAGTGCTGCAGCAGTATGGCTATGACGTGGCGGGCGCGACAACGTCTGAGATGCAGCGCCGGCTGATTGCGGCCTTTCAGATGCAGGGGATTGAGATAGTCAATGCGGGCTATCAGCGTACGCTGACCGGGCTAACGTGGCAGCCTTATACAGCCGATCAAATCACCGTACTGGCGGCGCTGCTGCACGATCTGCAGCAGCGTTACGGTATTACGCCCGAAAACATAGTGGGCCACAGCGATATTGCGCCGCAGCGCAAGCAGGACCCCGGCCCGCTCTTTCCTTACACTGCGGACGATTTCTCCTCTGCGCTGGCAACCCTGACCGATCGGCAGGTCAGTGCACACTACCTTATTCCGCGTCAGCCGCCACAGAAAGCGGGCAGGGGAGTAGTCTGGCAGCTGGTGCCGGAGCAGCAGCTTGCCTGGCATGCCGGACCCAGTTTCTGGCGCGGTGCTACCCGGATTAATGACACGTCCGTGTAAAGACAGCAGTATGCTGATGGTCAGCGTCTCCGGCACCGCCGTTATCGTGCGCTAATGCGTTTACTGCTGGTTACAGCGATGGCGCTGCTGCTCAGCGCCTGTCACTCCTCAATGGAAGCGCGTCAGGGTTACTGGGCCGATACCACCCATCCGGCGCAGGGCGCGCGACCGCGCATTAAAGTTGTGGTGATCCACCGGCGAGGCGATTTTGGGCGCCAATATTTTTCGCGATTTCTTCGCCGGTATCCGCGATATCGTAGGGGGCCGCTCAGGTGCCTATGAAAAAGAGCTGCGCAAGGCGCGGGAGATTGCGTTTAAGGAGCTGGGCGATCAGGCGAAAGCGCTGGGCGCTAACGCGGTAGTCGGTATCGATATCGATTACGAAACCGTGGGCAGTGCAAGGGCTTTGATTCTCATCTCCGGTTCCTTATTGTTCTGTGGCAAAGCATGGGTTTTAGCATAGAGTATAGTCGTGCTTTTTCAGCACCATGCGTGCGGGRTCCATCGACATCTTCAGGAGATAACCATGAAATTTTCGACGACACCAACTCTGGAAGGCCACAGCATTACTGAATACTGCGGCGTTGTGACGCTCAGATAAGGGCGATATCTGGCCAGCAGCGCAGGGTCAGGCAGGCCTGCTGAAGGAGCCTTCATGCGTAAATCATAAAACTGTTGCGCCACGCTATCCGGCCCGCCATCGATACAGGACGCACTGCGTGGGCCATTATCCCTGATAACCGGCTCTACGGTGGTACAGGCGCTCAGCAGCGTTGCTGCTGATGCCAGGCGCCACTGTTTATCACCGCGTGTCAGCGTAACGCGTAGCGGGATATTTCGCGCATCGCGATTGGGGATCGAAGAGGCGCTGTCAACCTCAGCAGCATCCGGCCCCTGCGCCAGGCTGGAAAAGAGATCGCCCTGACGCCACTCTGCCGGCTGATTGCGTTTTTCCCGCGCCTGCAGCAGCGTCTGATAAAGATGATGCGCCTGACGTTAACACCGGTCAGAGGCTCTCTACCGATGTGGCACCCTAATGTGTGAGCAGGATAACAAAAAAATGCGCTATTTTTTCTGCTCCAGCAGCTGGCTGAGTGAGCCGCCACCGGCATGCGGCCACGCTGCCATATAGCGCACATCCTGCACCACCCAGCACTCGCCTTCGCGGATCATCAGCACCTCATTCACCGTAAAAGCAGTTAATAGCGTTTAATTGAATACTCATGCGCGGAAAAATAGAGAGCAAATAGTGCCGCAAATCTTAACGTTCCCGGCATAGTTATGCAAATCGGGTGACTTAAAATTTATTAAACAGCGCATTACCCGCTCCGGTGCAGCAGAAAATTGTGCGGCCTGCGTCAGGCGTGGTTTGCGCGACTTTCCGCTCGCGAATCGCGCTGTCAGCAGGCGTTTTGGTAAAGTCAAACTGGTTGCCGGCAATCTGCAGCGTACCAGAACGCGGCAGCTCCAGCAGATTGAGTACGCGCAGGAGTGAGCTCTTCCCGGCACCGCTGGGACCGAGCAGCACCAGCGTCTCTCCCTGCGGACACTCCAGGTTGATGTCAGACAGCGCCTGATGGTGACCACCGGAGAGGTGCAGCGGAAAACGATCGGCATAAGGCGTCAGGCGCAGGCGCTCCAGCAGCTTATCGGCACGCGCGCGCGCCGCCTCTTTTGTCAGGCCCAGCACCCGGCAGGGAGCCTCAGTGAGGTTTTGCATAACCGTCAGGTGGGGCCAGAGGTTATATTGCTGGAATACCATGCCGACGTTCTGGCGCACCACGCGGCTGGCGGTTTTGCGCGCCACTTCTACCTCGTGGGTCACAATAACCTGCGTGATCTGCGTCTGTGCCAGTTCACGAATAATCGTCACGATCTGCGCGGTAATTTCCGGATCGAGCGCGGCGGTGGGCTCATCGAACAGCAGCACCTGCGGCTCCATCATCAGCGCGCGGGCAATCGCCACGCGCTGCTGCTAGGCTTCGGTAGCGAAACGCAGCGTCTGTGCAGCGGAAGCGCTCAGGCTCAGCGTGGTGAGCAGGGCAGCAAGTACAACTTTTTTCATTATTAGCATCCTGACTTAGTGCGAAAGATAGTGTGCAAACGCATCGGTTTGCGGCTGTGTAAAGCGGCTGGCATCACCCTGTTCAATGATGTGACCATTCTCCATATAGCTTTCACGTTCCGGCGTGATGTCCATACCGGCCATTACCGCGTCAAAACGGCGGAATTTCAGGCTGGGGATCAGGCTGTCGAACGCCTGATTAGTAAAGGTGCAGGTCGCATCCATCTCTTTGCAAAGGGCGTTAGCGAGATCGACATCGAATCCCTGGATTTTGTTCTCAGCGTCAACGAATTCAAACGGCGGATAAACCAGTACGGCGTTCTGATAGCTGTCGTAAGGCATGATAGTAATATCGCTATGCTTGTCAGTCAGGAACTTCTGGTGGGTGGTACCGTTTTGTACGCCGACGCGCTTGCCTTTAAGGGCAGCAACATCAGCCAGCTTACCTTTCTGCGCAATAAAGGTGGCAGAGTTATCGTAGTAAGGCTTGCTGAACAGCACCTGCATGATCTTATCCAGTGCCGCGTTGAACTTACCCTGCAGTTCAGCGTTGCCCTGACGCACGGCGATGCCCAGGCCGGTGCCAAAGTAATCTTTATCCGTGACCTTTTCACCCAGCGGTGCCAGCGTTGCGTTCTGCTTCAGCCACTCATTGACCACGGCGGTATCACCAAAGACGGCATCGATGCGGCCATTTTTCAGAATGCCGACCCACGCCAGCGGTTTTATGCGCAGCGACTCCCAGCCAGCAAACAGCATTGCCAGCACAAYGCCGGCGATCAGCGCACAAACAGCAAGGCCGACGGTTATCCCGGCGGCACTTGCAAGTGAGATCATTTCATTCATCAGAGATTACTGCTGGAACCATTTGCTGTAGATAGTCTTGTAGGTGCCGTCAGCTCGCATAGCCAGCGCAATCACCCCGCAGAGAAACGGGCTGACATCAAAGTTCTCAATCTGCAGCTGCACCGGAATAGTCACCAGGCCCAGATTAAGACTGAAACCGTCAGAGAGCGTCAGCAGCAGCTGTGAGGCACCAAAATAGATAAAAAGGACGACCAGGATTTCCGGCAGACCGCGGATCAGCGTGACCAGCACGTACACCAGCGCCGTATCTTTCAGCAGCACCAGCCACTGGTTGCCGAGGCCCGGCAGCGCATGTCGCCACATTTGCGGCATAATCAGCCGGAAAAAGATGGCAGACTTTTTCATCCCCAGCGCCTGACCAGATTCCCACTGGCCTGCCGGTACTGCTTTCAGCGCACCGCGCAGCGTCTGTGATGCATAGGCGGAATAGCCGGGTAAATAGTCGAGCATGCGTCAGGCTCCCCGCTCAAAACGCGTGGTGTGTAGTTCAATACGGCGTAAAATCGCCTGACTGAAGAGCGTAATTAACAGATAGATAGCGGCAGCCACCAGATACCAGGTAAAAGGTTCCTGCGTACGCGTAGCGATACTTTTCGTCTGCAGCATCAGGTCGTTAACGCTAATCAGCAGGCCCGGCCCGTAGTAGATCAGGAAAATCTGCACCAGCAGGGGAGTACCGGTAAACAGCGTGATATAGCCTCTTACCAGCAGGCTGGCGACCGGGACTTTCAGCGCCAGCACGACAGTACAGAGCAGCGACAGCAGCAGCGCGGCCGCCAGTGAGGCCAGCGTCAGCGTTAAGCTGGTATGCAGACCTTTTAACAGTAAAATACGCAGCGTATCTTTGCGGTTCATGCCGAGCGCGGCGCATGACTGCCACTGACCCGCCGGAATAGCGCGTACCGCACCATAAAATAGCTGGGTGGTGTAGGCGGCGCTGTTGAGCGAAAGCGCCAGCATCGCGCACAGCCAGGGCTGCGACAGCAGATGCCAGAGCCAGGGTACGCTCTGAATAGCGGGAAACTTCAGAGCGCCGTTAACCACCAGATAGATCAGACCCGCCGCCGCATACACCGTAACGTCATAGGTGCGTCCGTAGAGCATCTGACCGTGGCCCATCACTTCCATCAGCGTAATGGTGTAGGCCAGCGAGGTGCTTTTAAACACCAGCACCACCTCGTTGGAATAGGAGGAGAGGGCGCGCTTAAGCGCATAGGGCAGCCTCTCATAAGCAAGCCAGAAGCGGAATGCGTGACACAATGCCATTGAATGAATTTTTATGCAATTATTTTGGATAAGTAAGGCTTTGTAATGGGCGGCTGCTCTGACGCCGGCACGGCGCACAACCAACCGCTCCGGTGGCGATTAGCTGCGCTGCTCAAATACCAGTGCGCGTTTCTCTATCAGCCGCATCAGCAGCAACGTGCACTCCGCTTTGATTTTCGCACAGAGCGCTTTCGCCAGATCGATATCAAAGCCCACAATCTGATTGTCGTGATCCAGTGATTCAAACGGCGGATAGGTAGCGGAAACGGCAAAACGTATTTTTTCAGCTGCATAAGCATTCACAGTAACCGCAGCGAGCGCTGCGGCGATAATCCATTTTTTCATCATGTCATCGATACGCTTGCCTTTCAGCTGGCTGAAATCGCTGAACTCTCCTTTACGGGCAATGACGATAGCGGAGTTGGCATAGTAAGGCTGGCTGAAATCGACCTGCTTACTGCGCTCGGCGGTAATATCCATACCGGAAATCACCGCATCATAACGGCGGAATTTCAGCGACGGGATCAGGCTGTCAAACGCATTATTTGTGGTCACGTGCTCGCCCACGGTAGTGAGATCCTCATTGGCTTTCAGCCACTGACTGACCACGGCGCTGTCGCCAAATACGCCATTGAGGCGGCCGTTTTTCAGGTCGAGAATCGCATTCTGATAGCTGTCATACGCGACCGCTACCACGTCCGGATGCTTTTCAGTCAGATATTTCTGGTGAGTGGTGCCGTTCTCTACGCGCGTAACGATCGGGCGCGTGCTGCATAACGCAGCACGCGCTGAGAAGAGAAATTACTCAGGGAACCACTTCTGGTTGATCTGCTGCCAGCTGCCGTCAGCTTTCAGAGCCGCCAGCGCGGTATTGAACTCATTCAGCAGGTCACTGTTACCCTTACGCACGGCAATACCCAGCCCGTTGCCAAAGTATCCGGCATCGGTCCGCCGCGCCGCGGCATTGGCAGCGAGCTGTGCGACTATTTAAGCGACATGGCTCCGGCTTTTATTCTTTACTCCAGCTGCAATCCTGCCACCCTGGCGCAGGATATTGCCCGGCTTAGTGATTACAACATACAAAAAGTGCAGCTGTTTGATATGTTCCCGCACACTGCTCATTTTGAAGTGTTATGTCTGCTGATTTGCGGCGTGGGTGGATTTGGCCTGCACTGCGCCACCCCGGAGATGACGCTGACGGGCATTGAAATCAGCTCTGAAGCGATAGCCTGTGCGCAGCAATCGGCGCAGCAGCTGGGGCTGGAGAAGGTGCACTTTGCCGCTCTGGATTCCACCCGTTTCGCTACCTCACGGGAAGATGTCCCGCAGCTGGTGCTGGTTAAACATATGGCGATTCTGGAGGGGGAGGAAGAGATTGCGCTCACCGCGCAGCAGGCGCTGCCGGAACGCTTTAACCAGGTACCGCTTTATATCCGTCCGCAAAGCTTTTTCCAGACCAACCCGCAGGTGGCGGCCGCGCTTTACGCCACCGCGCGCGACTGGGTAGCGGAGCTGGACGTGACCAGTATGTGGGATCTTTACGGTCTTACGCCTTACAGCGTGACGCGCAGGCGCGGCGAACTGAAGTTTCTGCTGCTGACAGAAAGCAGCGAGGGCGGCATGATGCTGCGTTTTGTGCTGCGTTCAGCCAGTAAGGTGCCGCAGCTGCAGGCGGCACTGCCGTGGCTGCAGCAGCAGCTGCCGCAGCTGAAGGTGATCTCTGCCAATATTCAGCCGGGCGACTGGCGGCGTCCGGTGACGTCGGCGGAGCAGGGGTTTCGCAATAAGGCCAAAATGGTCGTCAGCGGCAGCGTGGAGCGCCCGGTTTTTGGTCTGGTGGCACCTGACGGCGAGCCGGTCGATCTCTGCGCCTGTCCGCTCTATCCCGCCAGCTTTGCGCCGGTGTTTGCGCTGCTCAAACCCTTTATCGCCCGTGCCCAGCAGTCGCGCATTTTTCCGCATCCGGTGATACAATCGCCCCCCATTTTTTCTCCGAGTACAGGTTGTTCCATGCATTGCGCGCTTTATGACGCTGGCCGCTGCCGTTCATGTCAGTGGCTGGAGAAACCGTATCCGCAGCAGGTCAGCGATAAGCAGGCGCGGCTTGCTCAGCTGCTTGCAGCGATGCCGGTCACTGCGCGGCAGCAATCGCGGCCGCTGGGGCTATACGCTCAGCCAGGTTGTGGTGCTGTTCTATATGCTGATGGCGTCGGTGGGCTGGATCTATCCGGAGATATTCAGTATTTCGGGTGAAAACAATCTGCAGATTATTCACCACACGCTGCAGCAGAAATTGCCGGACGTGCTGATTGTGCTGCTGCTGTTTGTGCCGTCGCCGGTGCCGGTAACGATTGCCGGTATCGCGATTATTATTACCCGCTGCCTCAGCGTGATGATGATGGCTGGCGAGCTGGGCTATGAGGAGATGGCTAACTTTGTGCACCGCAGCGCACAGGCCTGGGACTCCACCCTGATATTTATCGCCAGCCAGCTGATTTTTCTGTTTGAACTGCGCTGTGCTTTTACCCTGTTTGTGGTCGGGCTGGTCGGTTTCATCGCCTGGCGCTTTATGGCGCATGAAGAAAAACAGCGTTTGCGTGATATTCAGAAAGCAAAACGTGGCTGAAATCCCGTGAGTTTGCCACTATAAGCAAGGCTGGCGTTGCCAGCCTTTTCTTATGGAGCCTGGGTGATGTCGGAAACGCTGAAAAACGCTGTGTTGAGCTCAATCTTTGTGATCACCGTGCCGATGATTGCGCCCGCCATTGTAACCGGCTGGCTGCTGGCCTTTACGCTGTCGCTTGATGACCTTGTGATCGCCAGCTTTGTTACCGGTCCGGGAGCGACCACGCTGCCGATGGCGATCTTCGCCACGGTACGACGCGGGGTGAATCCGGAGATCAACGCGCTGGCGTCGATTATTCTGATGTCGCTGCTGCTGCTGTTTGTGGCGATGGCGAACACGCTGGGCTGGCCGGGCGACCGCGGCATGCTGACTATCTGGCTGGCGCACGTCACATTCTGTACCGCTTATGTTGCGGTAGTGATCAACGCCCGCCTGCGCGAACTGGATCGCTCTATTGAAGAGGCCGCGATGGATCTGGGCGCCACGCCGCTGAAGGTGGGCGTGCTGTTTCAGGATGAGGCGATGCTCGATGCCGTCGGGCTGAGCCTGACCATTGCCGGGCTTTCAGCCACCATGGCCGTGATACTGGGTACCCTGGCGGCGGTGATCATTGTGCGCTTTGGCCGCTTTCGCGGTCACAGCGGTTTCGCCTTTAWGCTGACCGCACCGCTGGTTATGCCTGACGTGATTACCGGTGTGGTTCCACAAGCATCAAAATCGCGCTGCGGGAGAGAAAGCATGAATCAGCTACCGGTTATTCGCTCGCCGTGGCGTACCGCTATTCTGGTGCTCTGCTTTCTGTTTCTCTATACGCCCATGCTGCTGCTGGTGGTTTACTCCTTTAACAGCTCGCAGCTGGTCACGGTGTGGGAGAGCTTCTCTTTTCACTGGTATGAAAGGCGGCATTATCGCCGGGTCGATGCTGGTGTTCATACCGGCGGTAGGGGAGTATGTGATCCCGGAACTGCTGGGCGGCCCGGACAGTATTATGATTGGTCGCATTCTCTGGCAGGAGTTTTTTAATAACCGCGACTGGCCGGTGGCCTCCGCGCTGGCGATAACCATTCTGCTGATCCTGATCCTGCCGATTATGGGCGTTATCGATCATCCGCTGGTGATCCTCTACACCAATACGGCGGTCTATATCGGTATTGTTTACTGCTATCTGCCCTTTATGGTGCTGCCGATCTATACCGCGCTGACGCGTATCGACTATTCGCTGGTGGAAGCGTCGCTGGACTTAGGCGCGCGTCCGCTGAAAACCTTTTTCAGCGTGATTGTGCCGCTGACAGCGGCGATCTCCACGGTAATTTGCCTGCTTATCGCCTATCCGCTCGCCTGGGCGGTTGCGCACAGCAAGCCGTCGATGCGCACCATACTGCTGCTGCTGGTGATCCTGCCCTCCTGGACATCATTCCTGGTGCGCGTTTACGCCTGGATGGGGTTACTGAACAATAACGGCATTCTGAATCGCTTTTTGCTGTGGCTCCTGATTTTGCTGTTCCTGCTGCCGTTTCTGATTGTGCTTAAAATCAGCTTTGCCGATATCGCCCGCGCCATCCCGCCTTACACTGACCTGGTGACCTGGGCAGATGACCAGCTGAATGTCGTGCTGAACCTCGGCAACTATTTTACGCTGACGGACGATCCGCTTTACGCTGAAGCCTACCTGACCTCGCTTAAAGTCGCGCCCGTCTGGGGAGATGAAGTGCGTCTCTGCTGGGATGCGGACAGCTGTGTGGTTCTGACGGTCTAGGGGGCGGTTATGAGTCAGATTTCTRCACGGCCTCAGCCGGTACTGGCGGGCACGCCACTGCAGCGCTGGGCAACCCGCATGAAGATGCAGCACGGACGCAAACTGGTGATTGCGCTGCCTTACCTGTGAAATGTCCCGGTCCACATTGCGCTGCGCCCGGAAAAGGTGATGCTGTGCGATACGGTACCGGCTGACGGCTGCAACTTTGCCGTGGGCGAGGTGGCGCATATCGCCTATCTGGGCGATCTGTCGATTTACCACGTGCGCCTGCACAGTGGACAGATGATCAGCGCGCAGCTGCAGAACGCGCATCGTTTTCGCAAAGGGAATCGCGGTAAGTTTGTGCAGATTGGTGAGCCGGAAGAGATTTATGAGCATCCTACCAGCCGCTATAGCGCAGAGTTTATCGGCTCGGTTAACGTGTTTGAGGGGCTGCTGCGCGAGCGGCGTGACGAGGGCGTGGTGATTGATAGCCCCGGCCTGATGCATCCGCTGAAGGTCCAGACGGATGTCTCCATTGTCGACGTGGCGCTGGCCCGCAGCCTGGCAAAACGGCCTAAACTGCTGCTGCTGGATGAGCCGATGGGTGCACTGGATAAAAAACTGCGCGATCGCATGCAGCATGAGGTGGTGGATATTCTGGAGCGCGTGGGTGCTACCTGCGTCATGGTCACGCACGATCAGGAAGAGGCGATGACTATGGCCGGACGTATTGCCATCATGCCTATCAATATGATGTTTCAGTCCTACGCGCTGTTTCCGCATATGACAGTGGAGCAAAACATCGCCTTTGGCCTGAAGCAGGATAAATTATCCAAAGCAGAAATCGCCAGCCGCGTGGCGGAGATGCTGGCGCTGGTGCATATGCAGGAGTACGCCAGCCGCAAACCGCATCAGCTCTCAGGCGGGCAGCGTCAGCGGACCAAATCGTTTGAGGGTCAGCACGCCGTAGATGATGTCAGCCTGACTATCTACAAAGGTGAAATCTTTGCCCTGCTGGGTGCATCTGGCTGCGGCAAATCGACGCTGCTGCGCATGCTGGCAGGATTTGAGATCCCCAGCAGCGGCCAGATTGTGCTGGATGGTCAGGATCTCTCTCACGTGCCGCCCTATCAGCGCGTGATTCGTTCTGAACGATATCCCTGACCGGTAACCACAGCAGAGGCGCAGTACGGGCCTCTGCTGTGCCATTCCAGCGGCTGGCTGTGCCGCGCTACCCCGCTTAGCGCCGGAGAAATGTTAGTGAACGACGCGATTTCCCGTCCCCAGAGTAAATCAGCAAAGGCATTAACGCCGCTGCTGGAGATCCGTAACCTTGATCGCTGAGGTATCCAACAAAATCAATTATGCCAACGGCAATAAAGCGTCGCTGCCGCTGATTAATGCCGACGTCCGCAACAATCCGGGCATCTTCCCGACGCCGGACGCGATGGCGAAGCTGTTTGTGCTCAAGGTCCAGGATCCGAAACTGGATCGCGCACGCACCCGCGCATGGACTAAAGTAAAAAGTGGTAACTGCGTGGCGATAGGCTGGTCTGGCGATATTCTGCAGGCGAAAGATCGCGCTGAAAAAGCAAATAACGGCGTTCACCTGGGCTATAGCGTGCCGAAAGAGGGCGCCCTGGCGTTCTTTGACATGATGGCGATCCCGAAAGATGCGAAAAATATGGATACTGCCTATCAGTGGCTGAACTACATCATGGAGCCGAAAGGGAAAAGCTGCGGTGTCTCTTTCCTGGACGCGCCGGAAGAGATCTTCGCCACGGTGCTGAACTATCTTGGCAAAGATCCCAACAGCGCTGACGCCAAAGATTACACCGGAGCGGCGACCGATCTGCTGATGAAACTGCGGCCAAATATTCGCTATTTCCACTCGTCGCAATATATCAACGACCTGGCGAATGGTAACAAGCCGAACTACAAAAACCTCGATCCGGACCTGATGGCCAAAGTGGCACAGCACGATCCTGGCAATAAATACGCGATTCCTTATCTGTGGGGCACCACCGGCATCGGTTATAACGTTGAGAAAGTCAAAGCCGCGCTCGGTGCGGACGCGCCGGTTAACAGCTGGGATCTGGTGCTGAAACCGGAAAACCTTGAAAAACATATTGCGGCCGATACGGTGCCCAACTTTGAAAAGCAGACCGGCATCAAAGTTGTGTATGACGTCTTTGACTCCAATGAAGTGCTGGAAGGCAAACTGATGGCGGGCAGCACCGGCTATGATGTTGTGGTGCCCTCATCCAGTTTTCTGGCGCGCCAGCTGCAGTCGGGCGTGTTTCAGGAACTCGACAAAAGTAAACTGTATGTCTGGCTATTTTCAGACAGGAAATCATCGGATCGGCTGTATGCAGCGTTTATTGACCCGTTCAGGAGAAAATAACAGATGAACAACCAGACAAAAAAATGGTTGCCAGCCGCAGTGGCTGGTGTGGTAATGGCATCAGCTGTTGCTGCTCAGGCAGAAGATAAAACGCTGCACGTCTATAACTGGTCCGATTAGTCTGGTGCGCAGAGATCAGGGGGGCTATTCTTGCGAAGCTGTGCCGGACAGGCTACCGCTCAGCAGCGCTATACTGATTTCAGGGAAGGCCCGCCGTTACGCATCTGCATAGCTACCCATTTGCAGGTTGCTGGCTCACTCTCCCGAGACTGGCTATAGGTATTTACTATTTAACGTCCGCTGAAGAGTGATTCATCTCGGGCATTATCTGAACATAAAACACTATCAGTAAGTTGGAGTCATTACCCAGTTTTCTTTCTGATTTTCTCCTGCCATTTTTTATTCTGTTATTTGCCCGCTCCCGCCAGATTTTAGTCATGCTTTATGCCGTAACTGCCAGACCACATAGCACAAAAGTGCATAAAATATCGTAAAAAGGCGTTTTTTACGCTGGTGAAAGCTGCACGTAATCAGCAAGCGTTACACTCAGCGAATTGAGCGGCATAACCTGAATCTGAGACAACATCTGGCAAGGCTGGGACGGAAGTCACTGTCGTTCTCAAAATCGGTGGAGCTGCATGACAAGGTCACGCTATCTACCGCCTGACGCCGCTGGGAATTGGCATCACCGACTACTATATCCGCCAGCGCGAATTCTCCACGCTGCGCCTCTCAATGCAGCTCTCAATTGTGGGTCAGGAGCTGAAGCGCGCTGCTGACGCCGCTGAAGAAGATGGCGATGAATTTCACTGGCACCGCAACGTATTTGCTCCGCTGAAATATTCGGTGCTGGCCATCGCTACCCTTAACGGTGAGCGCATGGACGGTGAAATGAGTGAAGGTGAGCTGACCGACGCCTTTCGTCACGTCAGCAAAGCGTTTGAACAGACGCATGAAACCGTACAGGTGCGTGCGAACAATGCGATTAACGACCTGGTACGGCAGCGGCTGCTTAACCGGTTTACCAGCGAGGTGTCTGAAGGGAGAGATTATTGAAATGGAGCGGCGCTACTGTCGTCAGGAGCCCTTTTTAAGCTTAGGGCGTTATATCCATGTGACGGCGCGCAAACCCAGGTAAAAGGATCAACTATGAGCGATTTTTCCCAGACGGTGCCAGAACTGGTGGCCTGGGCACGCAAAAACGATTTCTCGCTTGCGCTGCCGGTAGAACGTCTGGCCTTTTACGCTGGGTAATTTCGGCTACCTGCGCGCCAATATGACCAAACGCAAAAAGCGTACCCTGTCGCCCGATTTTCCGCGCGAACCGCAGGACGTCTATCAATGGCTGACGCAGTGCGGTTTTGTGATTGAGCAGCGCACCGGTGTTCGCGTGTTCAGTGATTACATGAAACCGCAGCCCGGTGCAGGTAAGAGCGTGGAAATGCAGTTCCGGCAAGTCAGCGCTCAGCAGGTAGGCGAGCATTTGGATACGCCAGTCGATCTGGTATTGTTTCACGCGGTACTGGAGTGGGTGGCCGATCCGCTGGCCGTGCTGCAGGCGCTGTGGCAGACGCTGAAACCAGGCGGTGTGCTGTCGCTGATGTTTTACAACGCGCACGGGCTGACGTTTCGCACGCTAATTCTGTGGGATGAGCTGGAGGCGCTGCTGCCGTCACTGCCTGCCGGACCGCTCTCTGTGCTGGATGCTGGCGGCGGCGTGGGGCAAATCTCCAGCGGACTCGCTGCCCGCGGGCATCAGGTCACGCTCTGCGATCTCTCCGGTGAAATGCTGAAACTGGCGGCGGACCACGCACGGGAAACCGGCGTCAGCCACAAGTCCTTTTGTCTGAAAAAACAGCAGCCAGACAGTTACTGCAGCGTGAAAGGTTCATTCCTGGTGAGCCTGTGACAAAATAGCACAAGTTAACTGCCGCAAACCGGAGCGCACACCATGCAGGATCGTAATTTCGACGATCTGGCGGATAAATTCTCGCAAAACATTTACGGCACCCGCAAAGGGCTGGTGCGTCAGGCGAGCAGGCGGTCGGCCACCGGCTGCAGGCTCAGCAGCAGCAGCAGCAGCCAGCTGACGGAGAGTAAAACTTTGGCGCTTTTTTGCCAGCGCGTCAGCCAGAGCAGCAAAAGTCCGGCTGCCATCAGCAGTAACAGCAGCGGCAAAGGCAGAAGCAAGCCGCCAATGACTTTTTTTAAGGCAAATAACATCCTTTTTTAGGCACCGGTAAAAATCATTTTGGCCTGCGGGTTGCGTCGCCACTGCCTTACGCCCTCCGTCACGCGCGGCAGGCTGTTACCAATCAGGTTAGAGCCGGGCGCCCAGGCCGGGTTCCAGGTATAACCGCCGCCCAGCACCACAATCCAGGCCACCGGCGTTGTACCGTTCCACGTCGGGTAGCGGTTTTCCAGCGGCAGGGCCATCGCACGCGGCAGATGATTGGCGGAGGTGACCAGCAGAAATGCGCTATTGCCCGTCATCTGTTTTACCGCCTGCGCCTCTTCAGCGGTATCTTTCGGCGAATCAAGCGTAATGATGGCGCTATGCGGTACGCCAAGGCTCATCGCGACGTCGGCGGCAACCGCTGCGTTGCTGCGCGGATTCTGGCCTGCCGCTGGCGCAGCATCATCACGGCTGCCCGACTGACCGCGCAGGTGCTGCCAGWTCTGTCCCAGCGTCTCATAGATAGCCCGTTCACTGTGGCTCAGCCAGAGTGACGAGGGCAGCGCACGCTCCCAGCCGTTAAGCGGCGAGACGATCGCCATCTGATTTGCCGGCGCGGGGATCGGTGCCAGCCCGGCGTGGTGAAAAAACGCTACTGGAGCAGCTGCGCGTGCTCTGGTATGGCGAAAAAATTCATGTGGCGGTTGCCACAACTATCCCGAGCGTGGGCGTGGATACACCAGACGATCTGGCGCGCGTACGCGCGGCGATGCAGCGTTAACTCTCTCTGTCAGGCCAGCAGGCGCAACGCCGCTGGCTCTGTCTGACACTTTCTCTTTCTGACATCATGGTTAAAGTGGTAACCGACCGGCAGGGCTACGCGCTCTATTTCTCGCGGGCCACCATTCCCTGGGATCGCGAGCGCTATGCGCAGTCGCGCGAGCAGGCGGGAGATACGCTGCTGAGGCATATCGGTATTTATGCCTACCGCGCCGGCTTTATTCGCCGCTACGTCGCCTGGCAACCCTGCGCGCTGGAGCAGATTGGCACCGAGCGGCTGGCTGAAGTCATTGAAGCCTGCAACTTTGACGATGACACTATCATTGTCAACGTGCAGGGCGATGAGCCGATGATCCCGGCCGGTATCGTGCGTCAGGTGGCGGACAATCTCGCCGCGGCAGAGGCTGGCATGGCCACGCTGGCGGTGCCGATCGCTGATGCCGATGAGGCGTTTAATCCGAACGCGCGCTACGCTTCGACGCGTCTGCCGGGTAAACCGCTGGTCGATATCCACGGTAAGCCCATGGTCGTGCACGTCATGGAGCGTGCGCGGGAGTCGGGAGCCGATCGCGTAATCGTCGCAACCGATCACCCCGAAGTCGCTGCAGCAGTAACTGCGGCCGGTGGTGAAGTCTGTATGACGCGGGCCGATCATCAGTCCGGACCGTTTACTTGAGATTGTGGCCTGTCCGGTTTGTAACGGAAAACTCTACTTCAACAAGGCGCAGCAGGAGCTTATCTGCAAGCCTGACGGACTGGCATTCCCGGTGCGGGATGGCATTCCGGTGCTGCTGGAAACCGAGGCGCGAACGCTGACGGCTGAAGAGATCCATCCATGAGTTTTGTTGCTATCATTCCGGGAAAGATGCGGTGAAGTGCCGTAAGTTTGCGCGCGACAACTGGTGGTATCTGCCGGTAGAGGCGCAGCTTTCCGGTGCGGCAGTGGCACCGCTGCTCGACGATATCACCCGGCTGGCCCGCGGCGCGTAATAGAGTCTGGCAACCGCTATGGTATGCTGACTAACTGACCCCGATCCTGAAAGGAGAAAAGTATGGATCGGCGAAACCGCTGCGCTCAGTGCGCTGCCAGATATTGTGGCGATGGCCGGTATTGGCCATCCGCCGCGCTTTTTCACCACGCTGCAGCAGKAGGGCATTAAAACGGTAGCGGAAATCGCGTTTGCCGATCATCACGCTTACAGCGAGCCGGAGCTTGCCGGCCTGACGCTGAGCGGACAATGTCTGCTGATGACGGACTTGCAGCGCGATCGCGAAATTGTGGTGGTGGATGGTGTGCGCCGCTTTGGCAACGGCTGGTGGTTACCCGCCGGGCCTATGCGGGAGCGTGCGCACCGGCTGCAGCAGGTGGATGCAGTGATCGTTAATGGTGGCAATGCCACCAGTCCGGAAATTGCCATGACGCTGCAGCCGGGTCGGGCGGTTAACCTGCWATCTGGGAAAGCGGCACACTATCCGCTGCTGGTGACCGGGGAAACCTCAACGGCCGAGGCAGGGGATGAACCCGTGCTGATTGCACAACGCACCGGCGTACCGGTTGCCGTGGCGCCCCGGCGCCGTCAGGCTATCGAAGCGCTGCTGGCGGCGCATTCGCTGGACATCATCATCACGGATGATGGACTGCAGCACTATGCCCTGTATGGTGCTATCACCTGGCTGATTCGCCTGAGCTATCAGCGTGGCTGGCAGCAGAGCTGGCGGGCACCGTGTCCGGTGGTGGTGGTCGGTAACCTGACGGCAGGCGGCAACGGTAAGACGCCGGTGGTGATCTGGCTGACAGAAGCGCTGCAGGCGCGCGGGCTGCGTCCGGGCGTGGTGTCACGCGGCTACGGCCCGTCTCTCTACCATTGAAAAAGCAGATGAGATCGTGGTGGTCGAGGATGGCCGTATTGTTGAACGCGGTACGCATGAACTGCTGCTGGCGGAGAAAGGGGCTTATGCACAGCTGCATAAGTTACAGTTCGGTCAATGATTGAACGCATCTGGAGCGGGCGCTCGCCGCTGTGGCTGCTGCTGTGGCCGCTTAGCCTTTACGGTTATCGGTGAAAACGGCGTACTGCTCTCCGGTGGTCAGCGCCAGCGTATTGCGATTGCGCGCGCGCTGCTGCGCGACTGCCCGATTCTGATTCTGGATGAGGCGACATCTGCGCTGGATACGGAGTCAGAACGCGCCATTCAGTCGGCGCTGGATGAGCTGCAGAAAAACCGGACCTCGCTGGTGATCGCACTCGATCTGCGTGAATATACCCTGCGCTCATTGCGTAATCAGGTAGCGCTGGTATCGCAGAATGTGCATCTGTTTAATGACACCATCGCCAATAACATCGCTTATGCGCGTAACGGTGACTATAGCCGGGCACAGATTGAACAGGCCGCCACCATGGCGCACGCTATGGATTTCATTAACAAAATGGATAAAGGCCTGGTAGGCGACGTTGAGTTTCGCAACGTGACCTTTACCTATCCGGGGCGTGAGATCCCGGCGCTGCGCGATATTAACCTGACGCTGCCGGCGGGTAAAACGGTTGCACTGGTCGGCCGCTCCGGCTCGGGCAAATCGACTATGGCCAGCCTGCTGACGCGCTTT
The DNA here is from genome assembly GCA_002939445.1 of Pantoea sp. BRM17. Lineage (GTDB taxonomy): Bacteria > Pseudomonadota > Gammaproteobacteria > Enterobacterales > Enterobacteriaceae > Pantoea. The sequence goes on from PEFU01000003.1 coordinate 917,341, forward strand.
TATGATATCGATTCCGGCGAAATTCTGCTGGATGGGCTCAGCGTGATGGAAACGCTGACCGCCGGTACCATTACCGTGGTCTTCTCTTCCATGATTGCCCTGATGCGTCCGCTGAAATCGCTGACTAACGTTAACGCCCAGTTTCAGCGCGGTATGGCAGCCTGCCAGACGCTGTTCTCCATCCTCGACAGTGAGCAGGAAGTGGATAACGGCACGCGCACGGTTGAACGGGCTAGAGAACAGATGCTGAAAGGGCACAAAGAAGTGCTGATTTTTGGCGGTCAGGAAGTGGAAGCGGAACGTTTCTCTCAGGTCAGCAATAAAATGCGTCAGCAGGGGATGAAACTGGTTTCTGCCTCTTCCATCTCCGATCCGGTGATTCAGCTTATCGCCTCGCTGGCGCTGGCGTTTGTACTCTATGCCGCCAGCTTCCGTGCTCTGGTAACCGTGGTGCGCGAGGGCGCCTCGATCATCGGCCTGTTTATCATGATGTTCTACTACAGCTGGCAGCTCTCACTGATTTTGATCCTGCTGGCACCGCTGGTCTCGTTCGCTATCCGCACCGTTTCAAAGCGCTTCCGCAACATCAGCCGAAACATGCAGAACACCATGGGACAGGTCACCACCAGCGCGCTGATACGTGGCGTCACCAGCTATATCTCCAGCTACTGCATCTCCTGGGTGTCAGGTAATGTGGTGATGAACATGCGTCGTCGTCTGTTCGGACACATGATGGGAATGCCGGTGGCGTTCTTTGATCAGCAGTCTACCGGCACGCTACTGTCGCGTATTACCTATGACTCAGAACAGGTGGCCTCCTCCTCATCCAACTGGCAGACATTCCGCCGGCTCTGGCCAATGATTGCGCCGCACAAGGCTGGCCTTATCGTCTCCGCCGTGGCACTGGTGCTGAATGCGGCAGGCGACACCCTAATGCTCTCCCTGTTGAAACCTTTACTGGATGATGGTTTCGGTAAAGCGGACAAATCTGTTCTGCTGTGGATGCCGCTGGCTGTCATGGGCCTGAGCGCTGGGCAGATACCGCACGCTCGGGGCAGGTTCGCATTCGTGTCAGCCAGGGCCGCTGGCAGATGCAGGGACTGCGCGAGCAAATAAAGCCGCGCTGGTATCATCAGTGGTTTGGCGTAAAAGATGATTCCAGGTAGAATGAGCGGCTATTTCAAACAGCGTGAATAAATAATGCATCAAGACAAAGATCTCTCAAACGCAAACTGGCAGCGCTGGAAAAGGGTCAGTTGCAGGCTACACTGCTTCAGGTGCCGCACCACGGCAGCCGGACCTCCTCTACGCCCCTGTTTCTCCGGCATATATCGGGCGAAGCGGCGGTGGCTTCTGTGGCGCGCTATAACGCCTGGCGTATGCCCGCCCGCTCAGTGGTAAAGCGTTACCAGGAGCAGGGCTATATCCGCAGCGCGCTGGGAGAACCCGGCCATCTGCCTTGTGTGCGTGGCCAGCAGTGGCAGTGGGGGCGGCTGCGTTTTACCGCCCTGTGGCCGCCAGCACTGCCGGTAGCGGGGCACAATAATGATTCGTGCGTGGTGCGGGTGGATGATGGCCAGGTCAGTTTGCTGCTGACTGGCGATCTGGAGCAGGCGGGGGACGTTGCGATCACGCAGGGAAGGGAGGTGGTACTGTATGACACCGGGCCGGCGTGGCAGCAGGGCGATGCCGGCGAGCGCACTATTTTGCCCTGGCTGAACTACACCGGACGCACGCTGCAGGGCGTCATACTGAGTCACCGGCATCTCGATCACCGTGGCGGGCTGAACGCGCTGCTACGTGCCCGCCCGGCGCTGGCCGCCGGCTGGCTGAGCCTGCATCAGACGCTGCCCGCTGTCATAGTAATCTGGGGCGGATTGCTGTTGTGGCGCAGCGGGCTGATTGCCCGTACGTCGGTCCGCTTCGCCAGCCTGCTGCTGGCACTGCTGCTGGGGCGCACTGACGCGCAGCAGAGCGACTGGCAAATCGATTTTCTCGATATTGGTCATGGTCTGGCGCTGCAGATCTTTCTGTTTCAGGGCATCAGCCTGACTGCGCTGCTGGCCAACCTGCTGGCGGTGCCGGTTATCTCATTTATTACGGTGCCGCTGCTGCTGCTGGCGCTGCTGGTGCCACTGCAACAGGCGGCACAGCCGCTGTGGTGGTTAGCCGATCGTTCAGTGGACTATCTGATGCAGGCGCTCCAGTGGCTGCCCCTGTGCGTGGGCACACTGCTTCTGTTTGATCCGCTGGCGGTCCTGTCGGAGAGCTTCTGGCTCTCGGCCCTGGCGGTAGCGATGCTGATTATCTGGTTCAGCTGGTTTGCCCTGCCATATCCTTATCGTACGCAACGTCGCTGGCTGCCGCTGCAGCTACTGCACCTGCAGCTCGGCATGATGATTCTGATGGCGCCCGCGCGTGCGATACAGTTTGCGTTACCTGCCCGCTATATCAGCTGGCGATTTCCGCTGATCGTCAGCTGGCTGACCGCTGCTCTCTACTGCTGGATCGCCGGCAGCCATGCGCCCGCACAGCGTGCCATGCTTGCGCTGACGCTCTGGAGCGCTATACGCGCAGCGGGCTGGCAGCTTAGTGCCTGGCAAATCTGGCTCCGGGCAACCCTGGTGGCTCGCTATCAGGCCGCGCTCGCGGAGCTTAAGCAGCCGGCAATTCTGCAGGCGCTGGCTTTTGGCGATCGATCGCAGATGCTGGCGCCGCTGCGACAGCTTCTGCGCGATACCGGCACCGCGCACCTGATGGCCATTTCCGGAATGCATATTGCGCTGGCGGCCACTGGTGGCTGGCTGCTCTTTGTACAAATCAGTAATGTGAATAACACAGAAAACTGGTGCGCAGGGCAGCGCTGGCACATGCGGCTGCGGCTGCGGGCAGTACATGGTCGCCTGAATGAAGGCGGATACGATCTGCAGCGCGTGCGGGTTGCAAATCATATGCCGCTGCAGGGGCGTATCATGCATCAGCAGCAGATGTCAGAACGCTGCAGCCTCGCTGCCGTGCTGGCAGGGATAACGCTGCTGGTGGCGTGCTGGGCACAGGGTGAAGCGCGCAGCCTGCTGAATGCGATGGAGCTGCTCACCCGACGGCCGGTTGACGCCACGGTCAGCGTCAGCGCGATAGATACCCGGCAAAACCTGCTGCTGGTCAGGCTGATCCGCGTTGACGGGCGGCTGCAGTTTCCGCCGCTTGTAAGCTTTTTTCTCTCACTGACTGCCGCACAATGGCGCTGTCTGACGGAGAGAAATATGCACATTACATGGACCACTGGCGCAGGGATCGCCATTCTTGCCACCCTGCCTCTGCTGCTGCTGCCACAGATCCCATCCGGCACCACGCTGGCCGTACTGACTCTCATCGCTATTTTTTTACTGCATCGGTCACACAAGCCCACTTTAAACCAGGCAAAGAACTGCGTGACCGTGCAAATATCTACGGCTAAGCCGTTACCGAACCATAAAGCGACACCTCCGGGTGTCGTTTTTTTTTGCTGCCACTCTGTGATTTGCGAGCGCGATCCCGCCGCGCTGTAATGCCTATCACTGCACCTGAAAAAGTACCGGCGCGCTGACGCAAATCTATCTGAGGCCAGCATACTCATATTCCGGCGAAAGTCGTTGAGGATGCGGTCAAAGAGATGCTCGAGCACATGGCCACTACGCTGGCACAGGGTGAGCGCATCGAAATCCGGGGATTCGGCAGCTTTTCTTTGCACTACCGCGCACCGCGCACTGGTCGTAACCCGAAAACGGGTGACAAAGTGGAACTGGAAGGTAAATACGTTCTGTTAACACCAAACAGGATGAGAGCAACTTCTCTAACGCAATGGCTGAAGCGTTCAAAGCGGCTAAAGGCGAGTAATCGACCCGAAGCACCGGACGATAATCATATCGTCCGGTTTCGGTAAAAGCTGTCATACCTTTCCAAACAGGGATTAACCGGAGGATTCATGACCAAGTCAGAACTGATTGAAAGACTTGCTGAGTAGAATTAGCTGATGGCGTAGAGGGTTACCTGCGCGCTTCTGAAGCTTCACTGGATCGCATCGAAGACGCGACTCAGGTTCTGAGCGTAGGCGACGACGTTGAAGCTAAATTCACCGGCGTTGACCGTAAGAACCGCGTTGTGAGCCTGTCTGTACGTGCAAAAGACCAGGCTGACGAGAAAGAAGCTATCAACAGCGGCGAAGAAGCCGTACGCGAGTACAAGAAAGGCGACGAAATCGCTGCCGTTGTACTGCAGGTTGATGCAGAGCGCGAGCGCATCTCTCTGGGCGTGAAGCAGTTGGCTGAAGATCCATTCAACAACTACATCACCCTGAACAAGAAAGGCGCTATCGTGACTGGTAAAGTCACTGCAGTTGACGCGAAAGGTGCTAGCGACGAAGAGCGTCGTCGTATCTCCCTGGGTCTGAAGCAGTGCAAATCTAACCCATGGCAGCAGTTCGCAGAGACCCACAACAAAGGCGATCGCGTTGAAGGTAAAATCAAGTCAATCACTGACTTCGGTATCTTCATCGGCCTGGACGGTGGTATCGACGGTCTGGTTCACCTGTCTGACATCTCCTGGAACGCAAATATCGCTAAGCGCTATCCGGAAGGCACCCGCCTGACCGGTCGTGTAACCAACCTGACTGATTACGGCTGCTTCGTAGAAATCGAAGAGGGCGTTGAAGGTCTGGTACACGTTTCTGAAATGGACTGGACCAACAAGAACATTCACCCATCTAAAGTTGTTAACGTGGGCGATGTTGTTGAAGTTATGGTTCTGGACAGTGACTACGGCGCATTCGTTGACCTGGGCGGCGTTGATGGCCTGCTGCACATCACCGACATGGCATGGAAACGCGTTAAGCATCCAAGCGAAATTGTCAACGTGGGCGACGAAATCACTGTTAAAGTGCTGAAGTTCGACCGCGAGCGTACCCGCGTATCTCTGGGCCTGAAACAGCTGGGCGAAGATCCATGGGTTGGCGTGCGTCCGGTTCGCGATACTCTGCATCTGGAAGGCAAAGAGCTTGAATTCAAAGTAATCAAGCTTGATCAGAAACGTAACAACGTCGTGGTTTCACGTCGTGCCGTTATCGAATCTGAAAACAGCGCTGAGCGCGATCAGCTGCTGGAAAACCTGCAGGAAGGCATGGAAGTCAAAGGTATCGTTAAGAACCTCATTCTGGACGCAGTAGAAGACGGCTTCGGTGAAACCCTGCTGTCCCGTGAGAAAGCTAAACGTCATGAAGCTTGGATCACGCTGGAAAAAGCTTACGAAGACGCTGAAACTGTTACCGGTGTTATCAACGGCAAAGTTAAAGGTGGCTTCACAGTTGAGCTGAACGGTATTCGTGCGTTCCTGCCAGGTTCACTGGTTGGTGCTCAACTCTTTGAAGAGTCCCTGAAAGAAATCGAAACCCGTCCGGGTTCCATTGTTCGTGGCGTTGTTGTCTCTATCGACAAAGACGTCGTGCTGGTTGATGCGGGTCTGAAATCTGAATCTGCAATTCCTGCAGAGCAGTTCAAGAACGCAGCTGGCGAACTGGAAATCCAGGTGGGCGACGAAGTTGACGTTGAATGTCGATTGAGCAGGTGATTGAGCAGGCACTTGATTACGCCCGGCAAAAACTGGGTGTATAATCTTTCGGTGACAGAATTGCTGTAACCCTGTACCACGGAACCGGTGCAGGGCATGTGAAACAACCCCATCCGACAGTGACGTCAGGTGGACGTTAAATTGAAGAATCCTAAGATTATCAATATGACTGAATCTTGGCGCCAGTGAAGATTTTCCTTGATGCCAGCCCGGAAGAACGTGCTCAGCGACGTATGCTGCAGTTGCAGAAAAGCGGCATTGATGTTAACTTTGAGCGCCTTTTATCCGAGATAAAGGAACGCGACGACCGCGATCGTAATCGCGCTATCGCCCCTTTAGTGCCTGCCGCTGATGCTCTGGTGCTGGATTCAACCAGAGACGGCGAGATGCAGGTGGTGCTGGAAGGTGAGGATGTGACCAGCGCGATCCGCACGCAGGAGGTAAGCAACACCGCCTCGCGCGTTGCAGCCTTTCCGCGCGTGCGCGAAGCGCTGCTGCGTCGCCAGCGCGCTTTCCGTGATGAACCTGGCCTGATTGCCGACGGGCGTGATATGGGCACGGTGGTTTTCCCCGAAACTATCGATGGCCCAAGCGGCGCAGGCAAAGGGACATTATGCAAAGCGATGGCGGAGTCATTGCAGTGGCACCTGCTCGATTCTGGCGCGATCTACCGCGTGCTGGCGCTCGCCGCGCTGCATCACCAGGTAGATATTGAATCCGAAGAGGCGCTGGTGCCTATGGCCGCTCATCTTGACGTGCGTTTTCTTTCGACACGGATCGCTTTGTACTTCGCTGGTCTTTCTGCACAGAAATTCATCTGAAAAAGCGCAAACTGTCACCGCTGTCGGTGTGCGGGGGTAACTAACCGGCCGCAGGCAGCGTATACTACTGCGCAATTCAGACGGTCTAAGAGACTGTTAATAAGCAGGCTGTAACAGGAGAGAACGATGACGGTAATCGCCCCGGTAATGCCTGCGCAGCTCCGGCATGCGGATATCGGCACCTATAACGATCACCGCATGGCGATGTGCTTTTCTCTGGTCGCACTGTCCGATACGCCAGTGACAATTCTCGATCCAGGCTGCACGGCCAAAACGTTTCCGGACTATTTCCAGCAGCTGGCAAAAGTCAGCCACGCCTCCTGATAGCCCGATCCGGCGCGCTGGCGCGACATGGATATGAACCACATTCCGGATGCCGCGATGACTATCGCGACGACGGCGCTGTTTGCGCAGGGCACAACGCTGATGCGTAATATTTACAACTGGCGCGTGAAAGAAACCGATCGGCTGGCGGCGATGGCAACTGAGCTGCGTAAAGTGGGTGCAGAAGTCGAAGAGGGCCGCGATTTTATCCGGATTACTCCGGTGGAAGGTGACGCTTCTTCAGCCTCCTATTTTCTCGCCGCAGCAGCTATTCGTGGCGGCACCGTACGGGTTACCGGCATTGGTCGCAACAGCGTACAGGGCGATATCCGCTTTGCTGACGTGCTGGAAAGCATGGGGGCGGTTATTGAGTGGGGGGATGACTACATCGCCTGTACGCGTGGTGAACTGAACGCCATCCTGACTGCGCTGCTGATGACGGCACCGCTGGCGCAGCAGGATACCTGTATCACGATCAAAGGCGAGCTGGTCTCTAAACCGTACATCGATATCACGCTGCATCTGATGCGCTGCTTTGGCGTAGAGGTTGAAAACCAGAATTATCAGCGCTTCATTGTGAAAGGCCAGCAGCAGTACCAGTCACCGGGCGATTACCTGTGCCTGGGCGATCACGACGTGGTGTTAACCGGTGAGCCGCGCATGAAAGAGCGTCCTATCGGTCACCTGGTCGATGCGCTACGTCAGGGCGGTGCCAGAATTGATTATCTGGAACAGAGTGATTACCCACCGCTGCGCCTGAATGGCGGATTCAGTGGCGGCGACGTTAGCGTAGACYGCAGCGTCTCCAGCCAGTTGCTGACTAACCTGCTGGACAGCGATGATGTAAAGCACATGCTTACTGCGCTGCAGGCGCTGGGCGTCAGCTATACGCTTTCTCCTGACCGCACCGTATGCGAAGTCACAGGCAACGGTGGCGCCCTTCATGCGCAACAGCCGCTGGAGCTGTTTCTCGGCAACGCGGGTACCGCTATGCGTCCACTGGCTGCTGCACTATGTTTCACGCCAGCTTGTCTGGTATCAGGCCCCGTCACCAGACGGGGTTTCGTATTTTTGGAGATTTCGTTTCACATGCAGGACTCCCTCACTCTTCAACCGATTGCCCGCATCGACGGCACGGTCAACCTGCCGGGTTCAAAAAGCGTTTCAAACCGTGCCCTGCTGCTGGCCGCGCTGGCTAACGGCACAACGCGCATGTGCCGTTCCAGCTGGCGGATGCCTCACTTGATGCACTGTTCCTGGAAGAGTCGCTGAAAGCAGGCCTGCATGCGCTGAAGGGCCATCGTGTCGTAGGCGGTATGCGCGCGTCTATCTACAATGCCATGCCGCTGGAAGGCGTTAAGGCGCTGACTGAATTTATGACAGAGTTCGAGCGTCGCCACGGCTAATCTTAAAACGACTCAATGTTTAACACGCCGCCCACCTTCGCCTGGTATCTTTCTGGTCTGGTCTTTAAATGGCTGAAGGAGCAGGGCGGGATTGGTGAGATGGATAAGCTGAATCAGGCAAAGGCTGAACTGCTCTATGGCACCATTGATAACAGCAGTTTTTATCGTAATGAGGTTGCCAGCGCAAACCGCTCGCGTATGCGCGACAAAATTGTGGTTGCCGATCTCTCTTCTACCATTCTTTCCCGGCCGATCGACGTCAGCCGCTATGGCGTAATTTATGCCGGTGCGCAGAAAAATATTGGTCCGGCAGGACTGACGCTGGTGGTGGTACGTGAGGATCTACTGGGCAAAGCACAGCGCCATGTTCCTTCCATTCTTGACTACAGCGTGCTGGCACGCTACTGGGCACACAGTGCAATTAAAGAAGCAGAAAAATATTGCACGCCAAACGCGATCGACATCAAAACCACGCTGGACGGCAAGCGCGCGCTGCTGCCGATGCGCGACTGGCAGCTGAGCGACAGTGCTGCTTACGTGCATTTCTGCCCTAACGAAACCATTGATGGTCTGGCGATTGATGAAGAGCCCGATTTTCCGTCAGTGATGGAGATTAGCCACCGCAGTAAAGAGTTTATGGCCGTGGCGGAAGCGGCGGAACAGGATTTTCGCGATCTGCTTAAAATCCCGGCCAACTACAAAGTTTTATTCTGTCACGGTGGCGCTCGCGCGCAGTTTGCGGCTGTCCCGGGTAACCTGCTGGGTGAAGCGACCACTGCTGATTATATCGATGGCTATGTGATCGCGGCCGGATAAATGATTGCAGCCGCCCGGAGGCAATGATAAAACCGGGGAGAGATTCATAACCGTTCAAGCTGAGAGTGGTGAGGGGACATGACGCAGGTTTACAATTTTAGCTCCGGCCCGGCAATGCTGCCGGTGGAAGTACTTCGTCGCGCAGAGCAGGAGCTGACCAACTGGCATGGTTTAGGCTGTCGATAAGGTGGGCGTAAAGCGCGCAATAATACGGGTTTTACCGCAGTGGCGCTATCATCGCCGGCATTTTCTCTCTGCATGACGCCGGTACGGACAGCAGCGGGCCGCTGCCGCGCAGGCCTGGTGCAGCCCGCCTCACAATATCCCGCAGTGCGTTACATTTGTAATATAAGCTGCGGCGGAGCGGGCGCCAGATTTGCCATTGGTAAAGCAGAGCGGGCAATCGCGATCGCGAATATGTACGGACCAGACGTGCGGAACCGGATTCAGCCATGAAGCCTCTTCAATATTAAAACCCAGATCCTGCAGCTTCTGCTGGAAACGGGCGATGGAGTCTTCCAGCGCAGCATCTTTTCCTGGAATAAACGTTTGCGTCATAGTGGCGCTCTCTCAGCGCAGGCGCGCATCAAGAATGCCTTCAGGCAGGCTTTCATCAGCCGGCAGAGGAAACCACTTCTCATTGGGATAGTGAACAAAATCGCCATTCGCGATGGATTTGCCCAGCCAGAAGTCTGCGAAAAAGTAGTTGGTTGAGAGACGCTCAAAATATTCACCCAGCGCGGAAGCCAGCGCCGCTTTTTTACTCGCGCCTCGCGCTTCATTAGCAGTATTGCCTGCGGACATGCCGTTGGAGACATAGAGGTTGCCGATGATGTTCATCGGGATATAAACAGTCTGCTGATCGGACTGGCGCGTAAACGGCAGGCCGCAAATGCCGCGCTCTGTATTACCGGACTGCAGATCGATTAAATCAGCGGCGCTCAGGCTGTCGTCCGGATCGTAGAACTTCCAGATAACCGGATAGTTGCCACCCAGAGAGGCGTCATAAGCGAAGACAGGAAAGCCTTCCGCTTCCAGTCGTCCGATAGCTTCAGTGACATCAGGATAACGCTGCATCACCTCAGCCGGAATTTCTGGCAGGCTGATAGATTCAGCGATAATACGGTTCTTAATATGACGCTCAAAAACCTCAGACAGCCCCTGTACCTCGATAAAGTGCGTCTCGAGGTTGGCATGTTCAGCCACTTCTTCATCGTCAAAAGTCGGTGGCGTAAAGACATCGAGATCCTTGAGACCCCGACCCTGCAGAAGTTCGGTAACGGTACGCTCCAGCGCGACACCAAAGTCAGGATGGGCACCAAATGAGGCGAAGCAGGTGCCATTGGCCGGATTGAACAGCACCACTGACATGCCCGGTACGATAATGCGGCAGGCATACACGCCCAGATGTTCGTAATCTGCGATATAGACTTCTTTATCTTCCGCAGCGAAGATCGCCATCAGCGTAGCGAACTCCTCCTGAGTGGTGCCGGCAAAGCTCCAGTCTACAAACGGATAGTCTGCCTCATCTTTAAACATATCCCAGGAGATCAGGCCGCTGGATTTATCTTTACCGGTGGCAAGGCCCAGCAGCTCACGTACGCGGGTAAAGTCGTCATGACCCTCTTCATCCAGCTGTTCAATGAGTGCCAGATACTCCTCAGGTTGCCACTCACTGGCCGGCAGCGCCAGCAGGGTTTCACGCAGTGAAGCGCCCATATTGTTATTCGCCAGCAGCAGATCTTCAGCCGGATAGATATCTTGCACCGGTTCACGCTCATCTTCCATGGCCAGCAGCAGCAGCGTCTGCAGACAGCGGTAGTAATTAGCACGCTCCGCGCTGAAAATAGACTGGTTGAACTCCATGGTCCACTCCGTCCAGATCAGCGCCTGATCGAGATCGCCTCCCGCCAGCGCCAGCATCGCTTTCAGCTCACCGATACGCAGCGTGTACCAGCCGGGTTATGCAGCGGACCAGTAGCGACGTTTTGCCGCCTGCAGTTTTTCATAGGCTGCCAGCAGCGCCTGGTGGGCAGMCAGCGCATGGAGATCTTCATCAATGGCCTGCAGACCATAAAACGGCGCTTCACCGCTCAGCGCAGCGGATGCGGCATCAACCGCCGCCTGACCATACATCCGGACAAACGCACGATGATAGATTGATATGGATCATCTTTGAGCGGAAGAGGAGAAGGAATGCAGTGTTAAAATCATTTAAGCTAATGAATATATTATAAAAAAATAATTTTAAACTTTACATTATTATTTTAATCAGCATTTCATACGGTTAAAAAAACCGGTATGACCGCTTGGCCATACCGGTTTCAGATGCGTCAGCAAATCACGCTGGCGCAGTGATTGAGATAAAGACGCCGGCGGTAATGGCAAGGAAAAAGGTTGTCAGGGGATGTTTAGTCGCTTTATAGACACCCGCTTCTTCAGCAACTTTAGCCATTGCCGCAGGCAGTAAAGCATTAAAGGGGTTGTCAGCTTTCACGCTTACGCTCTCCGTAACAGGTCTGAGGAGATGCTAACAAAGCGGGTGAGCAGCGGGGTGACGGGCCAGCTGCAGCCAGCTGATACGCCCGCTGGCTTTAGCCACGACGATGAGCACCGTTGAGGTAAAAAGATCGGCCCCGCATACCACTACCAGCATCAGACCCAGTGAAAAGCAGATGCCCCCGATCAGCCTGGCTATGCCCCAGGGCAGCGGCGCGCTGCCGGTGGTTGCAGTGATATAGAACACAAATGTGACGGCCAGGCAGACCAGCAGATTGGCCAGCGTACCCAGCGCAACGGCCTGTATAAAACTGTGATGCATCTTGTGATCGGCGGTTTGCAGCAGATTAAGACCCCAGGCACCCCCGGCAACCATATGCTCACCCGCCAGCCAGATCAGCATGACGAAAAAGAGCGCGCCGCACAGATTACCGATGTAGACATTGAGCCTGAGTGCCGGAAACTGAGCGGCAGTGGCGCCGGTGAGCTGCCAGAATTCCGGTGCGGCAAAATCGCGGATCAGGATGGCCATCGGGATCAGAAACATGTTGGCGATGCTGTGCTCGAAGCCGCTGCCAACAAACATCGCCACCGGCAGAATCATGGCAATCATCTTGTCAGTCAGGCTGCGGCCGGAATAGCTCATCCAAGTTCGGACATGATATACCTGCCTTATGTAAGGAGACTTTCTTGCCGGACGCATCGCTGCCCCCGGCCGCAATCACGCTGCCGGCGCGGAGCCGCGCAGATAAATAACCCAGTAAGTCAATCCAACCAGCACACCACCGCCAATAATATTGCCGAGCGTAACCGGGATCAGATTGTTGAAAACGAAGTCGCTGAGATGGCATGCGTGCGGTTTTCAATTTTGATCCCTTCCAGCACGCGGTTCCACAGTGCCGTTGTGGCGGGGGTGGCACCTGCGAGAAATGCCTCATCGCCTTCATACGGCGTATAGTTTAGCTGGATAAAGTCGCGTACGTTAACGCGGGTTTGCCACTCGCCGGCCTTAAATCCTTTCCAGGCTGCTGCCATTTTTTCATTATTTTTCAGCGCCGGATCGAGTTCGCGCCCATAGACCTTACAAGAGCCTTCCACCATTTTGATGCCGCCAAAAGGGATAATGGCGCGTTTCAGCGGTGCTTCAGTCTGCAGCCCAACGATGGTTTCCAGAGATTTATCGATATAACCTGCGTCGTGCGAGGTAATGGTTGAAGCCAGATCGGTATCAAAGTCCACCGGAGTGAACTGCGCCACTTTGTCCTGCATCAGATAGTCAATGCCGTAGAGCGCAACGCGACGGTAATCGCCGATGATACGACCACGGCCGTAGGCGTCAGGCAGGCCGGTCAGGACGCCTGATTTACGGCAGCGCAGAATATCGGGCGTATAGACATCAAATACCCCCTGGTTATGGGTTTTACGGTAATCCGTAAAGATATTTACTGCCGCCAGATAACCAAAGTAGGTCCACTGTACCGCTTCCTGTGCGGTGGTAGCCGGCAGCGAGATATTACAATCATATTTTGCCGCCATCGCTTTGATCTGGCCCAGCGCGCGATGCTGTTCAGCGATCTCCTCGCGCAGGCGAATAGTGGCTTCCAGATCCACGCCGTTTTCCATATCGTGCTGCAGCGAACAGATAGGGTCGCCTGAGAAGAGCTCATCATATTCCGGCGTGCGCAGGAAACGCACCATGCGCAGCTTCATGACCAGATGGTCTATCAGCTCCTGCGCCTGCTCTTCGGTGAGCCTGCCAGCCTGCATATCACGTTCAATATAGATATCGAGGAAAGTAGACACGCGGCCAAACGACATGGCGGCACCGTTTTGCGAGTACTGCAGCGACGAGGTATCGATGGAGACTTTAGCCGCATATTTCTTAAAGTTGAGCGGCAGCTTCTCGGACCAGAGAATGGTCATATTGGGTTCAGGAGAGGGACCCATGGTGTACAGCGTGTTCAGGAAGCGGAACGTATTTTTGGTCACCAGGGTGCGCCCGTCAACGCCCATACCAGCGAGTGATTCGGTCGCTATCGGCGCTTCTTTCGGTCCGACCTGCATTTTGAGTTTTTCATCAACCCCGCCATTGATAGCGTACAGCAGCGTTTTAGCCAGGTTGGCGCGTGCGCCAAAGAACTGCATCTGCTTGCCGACAATCATCGGGCTGACGCAGCAGGCGATAGCGTAGTCGTCATTATCAAAGTCAGGACGCATCAGATCGTCATTTTCTACTGATAGCCCGGCAATACCACACGCCATGGTGCGATAAACGTCGCGATCGTGCAGCGCCATCAGCGCAGCTTCATAGCTGTATTTATCATGCATGAAGTGGATAATGTTCAGCGCGGTGACATACTGCTTCGCCAGCCAGTCCATAAAGTGATCCATACGCGCCATGACCGTGTCAAAGTCGAGTACTTCATCAGTGGCATTACGATAGGTTTGCAGCTGCTGAATTTTCTTCATAAACCGCTCTACCAGGTCACAGGCCAGATCGTCTACGCGCGGGTCGTTATTACCAAATTGCGGATAGTCGCCCTCAATCTCAAAGTCGGTGGCCAGCCCATCCGCATCACGCACCGGTTTTACCCGTGCATATTTGATGGCGGAGAGGGAGTCCGCTGCCATACCATCTTTTSCATAGGCAAACGGCAGTTTAGCCACCGAGGTCAGCGAAGCCACGGCACCTTTTTGATCGCGTCCGTGCATCGGGTTAGCCCCCGGACCAAACGGCGCGCCGGCGCGGCGGCCATCCGGGGTATTACCGGTTTTTTTACCGTATACCACATTTGAGGTAATGGTCAGCACGGACTGGGTCGGCACCGTGAGCTGCGGGTAATTTTCCGGATGCGCCATTGCGTCCAGCAGCATATCGCGATTCATGACGTTAACATTCAGATGCTGACCGCCTTCCAGCGCCGCTTCATGATGAAAATAGCCATCCATCAGGCCCGCCAGGTTCGATTTTCGTACCTCATCATTTTTGCCGAGCGCGTTGGGCACGATAGAGAAGGTGTAGGACTGCTGCTGCTCCCGGGTCAGTGAGTTAAACCGTACCGCATAACCTGAAACGCGTATTTTCAGCTCAGCCTGAAAGAGGGTCTGACGGTATTCCGCGATCAGGAGTTCAGCTCCGATCTCGGCTCCCGCGCGGTGAATCGTATTGATAACGTGCGGGTGATGCGCGGTGCGCAGTTTGCCGAAGATGCCAGCCCGATGGCGCACCCGATCCGGCCGGATCAGGTTATAGAGATGAATAACTTCTATACCCTGACCGATATCTTTATGATTGTCGCCGTGGATTTCTTCAATATGGGCGCGATGGAGAACAAAGGCCTCAACGTCTTTAACTCCAAATATGTGCTGGCAAAAGCGGAAACCGCGACGGATAAAGATTATCTCGGCATCGAGGCGGTGATCGGCCATGAATATTTCCATAACTGGACCGGTAACCGCGTCACCTGTCGCGACTGGAAACCCTGCTATCTGTTTGCGCTGGTGGCAGGTGATTTTGATGTGCTGCGCGACAGTTTTACCACCCGTTCAGGGCGCGACGTCGCGCTGGAGATCTTTGTTGACCGCGGTAATCTCGATCGTGCCGACTGGGCAATGACCTCGCTGAAAGCCAGCATGAAGTGGGATGAAGAGCGTTTTGGTCTCGAATATGACCTCCTCTGCACCCAGTGTGAGGCGGAGGGTTTCCGGCACATCACCTGGTACCTGGATCGTCCTGACGTTCTGGCGCGCTTTACCACCACGCTCCGGGCCGACCCGGTGCGCTACCCGTATCTGCTCTCCAACGGTAACAAGCTAAAGAGCGGCGAGCTGGACGACGGGCGTCACTGGGTGACGTGGCAGGATCCGTTCCCCGCCGATCTGCATCTTGATGGTGAAGCGTTAACGCTGGTTGAGCTGACGGTAGATGGCGCGCCCTGGCCGCACTATCGCGAAGAGGCGGGGGCGCTGATCCTCAGTCAGCTGCCTGACAACTTCACGCTGCGCATTGTAAACCTGATCCATCCGGCTAAAAACAGCGCGCTGGAAGGGCTGTATCAGTCGGGCGAGGCGGCGCCACCGCAACAGGATGGCCTCAACATAACAACGATGCGAGAAGGATATATGACGCAACAGCCGCACATTAAATATCGCCACGACTACCGGGCGCCTGATTACACCATTACGGATATCGACCTGACGTTTGATCTGGATGCAACAGAAACACGCGTAACAGCCATCAGTCAGGTCAAACGTCTCGGCGCAGCAGAACCGCGGAGCAGAGCCCGGTGTTTAACAAAATCCTAAAGACGCAGGAGTATAAAACAGTAATCTCTGCGATCACACCACATTTGCAGGTGGCGGGTCGAGGGGCAATTGTGCCATTGTTACTGAATTGTAGCCTTTTCTGCGCCAGCGCGCATTGCGCATGGCAACTCGCCGTCAGGCCGCTTAGACTTTGAGATATTAATCAATTTGCGCGCGAATCTCGCTGGCATACCGGCCAAGCTGTTCATCGCTGCGACAGCGAAATTCTGCGGTAACCGGGACATCGTAGTAACGATGATATACGGCCTGCTGCATATGAAGCTTGTACGCATCGGTATCAAGCAGCGTGGTCAAAATCGGGGAAGCGTGTCCAGTCATGGTGCGTTTCAGCATCCTCTACAGCGGCACTTCCCACAGAATGACCTCACGCCACGGGCCGCGGATCTGGATGCGCAGCTGGCCCCGCTCGTCCCGTACCTCAACCTGCGCCGGATTGAAGCGAAAGGCGCGTAGCCAGGTCAGATAGTCGTGCTGGAAAAAAGGCAGGTTACTGAGCCAGGCAAACTCATCGTCGCTCAGGGTCAGATCTTGCAAAGCCGTACTGACAATCGCTTCCTGCACCTCCTGTGAATAGCGGCGGCGCGTGCCGAAATCCATCAGCTGAAAGCGCGACATATCGAGATCGGCAACCTGCGTCTGAAAGGCTGAAAGTTTTTGCTGCAGATGCGCGACCGCCTGCTCTGCGGCGATCTGCGGCGTGCGGTGGCGATGTACCACTTCACTGATCAGCGCCACGAGCGCAATGCCCAGCTGGTTATCATACTCATCCAGCCACGACTGCAGCGCCGCGCGCTGGCTGTTGGCCAGCACCGGGCTGATCTGCTGATGCGCCTGAAACCACTCATGGGCCTGGGTGCCGACCGGCGTCAGCTGCAGACGACGCGCCAGATCGTAATTACTGGTGCCCACCAGCCACGGAAACTCCGCTTTCAACAGCGCTTTATCCAGGTTGAGATTGTCAGAGAACACCAGCGTTTTGCTGCGCGGATCGATACCGAGCCGCTCATAGTGCGCAACGGCTTTCTCGCCCCACTCAACCGGATCGCCGGAGTCGTGGCGCAGTCCCTGATAGCGATGGGCAAAGCCGGGACCAAAATCGCGCAAAAAGGCGTCCATGGTGATGCAGTCCGGGCGCAGTGCACGCACAAAGGCTTTATCCTGACAAATCGTTTTACCCGGACTGTCAGAGAGTTTAGCGACCGGTTTGCCATTGCAGCTGACCAGTTTAATCACGATGTTAAGCGGCGTTACGCCCGGAATGTCGCAGGTCAGGCGCGTGCCAATACCAAACACCACGTTGGCACGCTGACCAAAGTGACGATAGAGCGATCGTCACAGGTGACGTACGGTGCTGACAGAAACAGCCAATTCTCCCACGTTCAGGGGTGTTGCTATGTTACTTGCGAGCCATCAGGAAACAAGCAAAATTGCGGGAAGTGAGTGATTTTAATGGCGGCGGGCAGGGGAGTGAACCCCGCCCGGGGCAGGTCAGCTGGCGCGTTTAACCAGCGGCAGGTCAAATGCTTTGATTAAAGCAGGAGCCGTCATAAACGGCGATAAAGGAAAGACCGGCTTTGGAATCTCTTCGGGTACGCACCCAGCCGCGTACGGTGACTTCACTGTCAACCGCGACCCGGCCGTGCAGTACATCCGCTACAGGCACTACGCTCATAAAAATCTCTCTATATATAGATGAAATAACGGGTGTCCCGTCGCATCTCGCTCGTTTGGCAGCCATCGGGTAAGTGTCAGGATCGTCAACCCAGCCGGTCACTTCAACACGGGTGGCCTGCAGCTCAAATGCCTGGCCCTGGCCCGGTGATTCCACTACGGTGCCGGTAACAATGACCGAGCAGCCGGTGGTCAGACGCAGCACTTCATCCTGATAATTATTCAGAGAATTATTGACGACAGCCTGAACGGTCGATACGCGGAACATTTCGCCTGCGCCTTCCGTATCTGATGCGGTGATCAGCGGCGTGGAAACCCAGAAATAGCCGTTCTCATGGAAAAAGCGATGCAGCGCCTGCGCCAGGGTATGACGCACGCGCGCGACGGCGCCAACCAGATTAGTACGCGGGCGCAGGTGAGCCACTTCGCGCAGATACTCGATGCTGTGACATTCCGCCAGGTGACGGCTGGTGTTGGAGTTTTCCGCACGGAACGTTGGGCCAAAGGTGTAGACTTTTGACAACGCACAGGCATACGTTTCAGCATTCAGCTGGCCTGATACGGTCAGGAACGCCTCTTTACCGAAGAAATCTTTGTCATAATCCACTTTACCCTGCGGATCGCGCGGCAGGTTTTCCATATCGAGCTAGTCTACCTGTGCAAAATCGGTGGTAACAAAACGCTCAAGGCGCGCAATGGCATCTTTATCCACGCGCTCGGCGAAGAACGCCATGTCATCGGCACGTTCATTCAGTACAGCTTTGAAGACATATTTCAGCATCGCTTCAGCCAGCGCTGCGGCGTCATCCAGCGTGGCAAACGCCACTTCCGGCTCCAGCATCCAGACCGCTACGGTTTTACCGTCATCATTCATACGCATGTAGAACGCTTTAATATCTTTCGGGTAGTTCTTCACCACCACCGGCGCCTTGAAGTGTTTTTCGGCCAGATAGCGCTCATGTTCAGAAGAGAGATCCACACCCCATGCAATCGGGTTTTCAAAGCTCTGGCCGCTTTTCAGCAATATGTCAACTGCGTCGGTACCATAGGCGATCAAACGTTCAAACCCTYAACCAAAGCCGGCGTGCGGTACGGTGCCGTAACGACGCAGGTCGCGATACCACCAGTAATCCTCTTTATTCAGCCCCATCTCTGCCAGACGGGCATCCAGCACATCCAGCCGCTCTTCACGCTGCGATCCACCAATGATTTCACCAATGCCCGGTGCCAGCACGTCCATTTAGAAAAATTGTGTGACAATTTGTAATAATTACGGAACTTTGTGAGATATCTCAAGATTTACAAAAATAAAAAAAGGCCGGCAGTGCCGACCTCGGTATATATATGAATTTCTTATATTTAATTGCAGAAATCAGAAATTAGCGTTGCGCGGGGTACGCGGGAAGGGGATAACGTCCCTTACATTTTGTACGCCGGTGTCCACTGCAAGAATGTTGCGCTTCATCATTATTTATTACCCTCATTGGAGTTATCTGGACACCTGCCACTGCCGTCAGGAAAACTTTACAGGAACCCTGAAAGAAGTTTGGTGTCTCATATGTCTGCACGCATCTTTTCACTCCGCAGTTGCTATTTCTAGCCCGAAAATGATTCAAATCTCCTAATTGAGTATCAAATCGTAGCCGGTCAGCTGGTCGGTAATCTGCGTTTCACCCTTGAAACCAAAGCGCACATAAGAGGCGTCGCCATCGTTGCCAGCGTCGTCAGAGAATGTGTGGCGTGCGTCAACTTTTCCGTAGAGGTCCAGTTTGTTGCCATCTTTGTTATAGATTTCTGCTGCATTTGCTGCACCGGCAGCTAACAGAGCAGGGATAGCAGAACGGCCAGAGTCGCCGCCGAATACTGGCAGAACGTCGGTCCACGCCAGTGGATCGTAGCCTACGCCGTAGTTACGACCGTAGTCGAATGAGCCGTAGTCGCCAAATTTCAGACCGGCAAAGCCCAGACGGGTTTTGGAACCTTCAGTACCCTGAGWTTCAGCAACGTTTGCCTGGATGTTGTATTCCCACTGGATGCCTACGCCGATCTCAGAGGTATAGGTTAAAGAAGTACCCCAGCCGTCGCCGTTTGCGCGATCTGCGCTACGGCCATTGGCGGACTCTTCGTTTTTGCCCTGATACTGAGCAGCGAACGCCAGGCCATCAACCAGACCAAAGAAGTTGCTGTTGCGGTAGGTCGCCAGACCGTTAGAACGACCCAGCATAAAGTTGTCAAGGGCCGGGGTCGCGCCGTTAGCAGCAGTGCTGATCCAGGTTGAGTTACGGCTCTCACCGTACATCGCAGCCAGGTACACGTTGTTCGCGTCATATTTCAGCGCGGTTGACCAGGCGTCAGCTTTCTCGCTGCCGTTACCGTAGAAGTTAGCCTGCTGGCCGTTGGTACGGTCAGAAGAGGTGTACGCAGCAGAGCGGTAGTCAACATAGGTAGACATGTTTTTGTTGAAGTAGTAATAAGTACCCACTGAAACGTACTTATACAGGTCCTGATCGCCCCAGGTCTCGATATCCTTGCCTTTAGACTGGACGTAAGCCAGGGATGGACGCAGACCGAAGTCGAACTGGTACTGAGCAACGGCTTCAAACTTCTGCTCTTTGTTTACTGCACCAAGCCGGTGGCGGATATAAGCACTGCTAATTGCGAGGTAGATCACTGAAAAGAAAAACGGAGCCATCAGGCTCCGTTTTACGTGGTTAAACCGTGCTGATTCGCAGAATCAGAACTGGTAAACCAGGCCTACGCCAACGGTGTCATCAGTAGTGATGCCAGCTGCGCGGGTAAAGTCGTTGTCATCCATCAGGTTGATCAACGCCAATGCCCAGATTAATTTTATGCGGACGGTCATCAGCGCGAAACAGATCGGCCAGCCCCAGAATAGGGTCGGCAGGTGCGGCAGAGATAGATTCAAACATGAGTCAGTTCCGTTTGGGTGAACTTTAGCGAAATGAGCTATCAGGTTAACGTCAGACGCGAGGCTTGCCAACCGGCCATCTCAAAAAGAATTGAGGCGTCTGCGCCGTGCAGGCGCGGCCTGCGGCGATAAGCGGGCTGTCGTTGCCAAACAGCAGCGCCTGAGTGCAGCGGGCAAAATCGGGCAGGCCGTCAATGCTCAGATAGTTTTTGGTCGTCTCATTTTCCAGCAGGTACTGCTCAGCTTTTTTCACGCTGGTCAGCACCGGCGTTTTTCCGGTTTCATCTTTGTAATGCAGCGCTGCCAGCATGCCGTCGAAATCGAGCGTGTGGTTTGCGGCGTCGTAGTACTGATATTCACACACCTCGAGGCCGGCAGCGTTAAACACGTTTTTATGGTTTGGCCAGCTTGGATTGCTTATCCAGACGCGTTTAACGCTGGTCTGCGTGGCGAGAAAATCCGCCGCCACGCGCAGGGCACCGGTGCCGCCGGCGGCAAAAATGCGCAGGCCTTCAGCATCTTCGTCCAGACCGCGTGCAAAACCCTGATAGGCGAAGTCAAACAGCGGCAGCCAGCCCTTTTCCTGTGACAGCGTTGCGAGCTGTTGCCACTGCTCGCGCGTCGGGTCGATGCCGGTCGGGTTATGGCAGCAGCCGTGGAACAGCACCACGTCGCCCGCCTGCGCCTGACTGAGGATAGTGGCGACAACGGCAGCGCCGTGCGACGGCGGATTGGAGTAGTTGGCACGGATGCTGTATTTCACCTGGCTGAACGCGGTTTTAGCCGCGTCGCTGCTGGCCGCTACCAGCGTCAGGGCGCCGACGCGCTCGTTATAGAGACCAAAGTTCTTAGAGTAGGAGCTGGCAACCAGCAGCTCCTGGTGGGCCAATTCATCACGCAGACGCACGACCTGATCTTTGGTCAGGCCGCTGAATGAGAACATGCCGTTCTGTTTGATGATGAAGCTGAAATCRTGGCGCGCGCCTTTTTCTGCCAGCGTGTTCACAAACAGCTGACGCATACGCTGAATACGCTGACGCATATCGGTCAGCTCCTGTACCCAGATAGTCCGCAGCGCCTCATTCATCCACGCTGGGACGTGAGCGTCTGACCAATCCTTTCCTGCAGTAGCCATAAAAAAAGCGGCGGGTGAGAGCCTCACCCGCCGCCTGTTCACGCATTTCGCTTAGAGTACTGCGACTATCGCTTCACACAGCGCCGACATATTATCCGGCGTCATGCCTGCCACGTTAACGCGACCTGAGTTTACCGCGTACACGCCATCCGGGTCATACCCCGGGGCACATTGTCTTTTTCGATCGCGCCGGAAAGCTGCTTATCTCAGGAGACGTGATCTTTAGCGGCGGCGTCGGGCGCACCGACTTCCCGCAGGGCAGCCACAGCGATCTGATCAACGCCATCAAAACCAAACTGCTGCCGCTGGGCGACGACATTGCGTTTGTACCCGGGCYCGGGCCGGCCGCGGCGGCTGAGCTGGCGGCCCATTTCCAGATACCGGTGACCGGCCCGCATCAGCTGGACAAAGTCTGGCTCGATAATCTGCCCACGCAGAGCCGGATGTTTGGGCTGCCGGAGTGTGCACCGCTGACGCCGGATCGCTGGCTGGAAGAGGGTGATGTGGTAGAGCTGGGCAACGTGGCGCTGGAGGTGCTGCACTCATGGAGCGTTATGAATTATCACATTATTCCGGTTACCGCCTTTTCGCAAAACTGTTCAGCTATCTGGGATGAAGAGACGGGCATTGCAGCCCTGGTCGATCCTGGCGGCGATGCGGAAACCATCAAAGCGGCGCTGGCGGAGCGCGGCCTGAAGCCGTCGCAGATTTTGCTGACGCACGGCCACCTCGACCATGCCGGGGCGAAGCATAGCTATCACACCAAAGGCCAGGCGATGGATTTCCATATTGAGGGCATTGCCCTGAGTAACGTGCGTAAAGCGGCGTTATCTATGCGCGCGGGTGGTGTAGGATATTATCCACGCAGCAACTTCGTACACATAGATACCGGGCCTGCAAGGCACTGGTCCTGATGCCGGCAGCGCTGCGTGTGCCGGTACGATCGCGACGAACTGGCGCGTCTTAATCACTTTTTCCGCGACTACCGCGCAAATAAAGTGAAAAGCATCGATCCCCATCTGTTTGATCAGCTCTACCGCCTGCAGGCGCTGCTGGATACCCGTAAACCGGTACAGCTCATCTCAGGTTATCGTACGCTGTCGACCAACAACATGCTGCGCGAATCGGGCCCTGGCGTCAGGTAACCTCGTTTCATGGCTAATATCGATTCTCAGCGCCGCCGCTTACTGCTGCTTGGCGGCGCAGCAGCAGGCCTCTCCCTGCTCCCCGGCTCAGCGCTGGCCTCTGTGTCGACCTCACGTCCGCGTATTCTGACGCTCAGCAACATGCATACCGGTGAAACCCTCAAAACCGAGTTTTTCAACGGTAAAAGCTAGCCCGGGCAGGACAGCTCCTGCTGTAGCGTGCTGATTTTCGCCAGATTGTTGATAAGCGAAACGCCCCTGAAACCCGGCCAGAAATTTGCTTCTGGTCGGGTTTTGCACATTCTGAGACAGATTCCGGGTTGACTGATATCCATGCTGCCGTTACTGTGCGGCCTTGTGTACTTTTTACACATTCAATGTGTTTTATCCTGCAGGATGCTGGCTGGAACGACAGCCGTATTTCCAGCACGCTGAAGCAGGGTGACACGCGCTATGTGCCGATTCGGCATCGTATCCCGGTCAATCTGTACTATCTGACCGCCTGGGTCAGCGATGACGGGCAGGCGCAATATCGTACAGATATTTACAATTATGATAATACGGCGCGCTCCGGCAGCCAGGTGCTCGCTGCCAGCTTCCCGTATCGCATCCGTCAGGCACCGGGCGCCACCAATTCATTGGGACGTTATAAGTTTAATATGCCCAGTTCAGACGCCATCTATCTGCACGATACGCCAAACCACGGCCTGTTTCAGCGCGATATTCGCGCACTCAGCTCCMGCTGCGTACGCGTAAATAAAGCCTCCGATCTGGCTAACCTGCTACTTATGCGCAGTGCGCTGAACAACGTGGTGCTCAATCCGCCGTGGAACGTGCCAACCACGCTGGTGCGTCAGGATATTGTGCCGAAGGTGAAACAGGATCCTGGTTATCTCTACCGGCACGGCTATACGCTGCTGTCAGGCTGGAGCGCTGACGCTGAAGTGATCGACCCGACGATGATCAACTGGCAGATGGTTTCCCGCGAGTGGCTCAATGTCTCCCCGCAGATGCGCGCCTCACTGCTGGCGCTGAACATTCAGCGTCTGCGGCTGCTGCCGGATGATATGCATAACGGGATAATGGTGAATATTCCCAACTATTCGCTGACCTACTATAACAACGGCAGCACGGTGCTCTCATCGCGGGTTATTGTCGGACGGCCCGATCGCAAAACGCCGAGCCAGCCGGTGGCAGTAAGTCCTTCCGCCACCAGCGTCACCGATCTTCCGGCCCCGACGCCGCAGCCGGCAGGAAATATACTGGCCGGATCGCCTTCTGCAGCCGGCAATATCTATGACACTGCGCTGGTTGAGGGCGTGAAGCGCTTTCAGCACTGGCAGGGGCTGGCGGATGACGGCGCAATTGGCCCGCGCACTAAGACGCTGCTGACGGATAATCGTCCCTGGCCGCAGCTGCGTGACAAAGCGACGCTGCGTCCGGGGCAGGTCAGCGATGATGTGCCGGCGCTGCGGGAAATTCTTCAGCGCACCGGTATGCTGACCGCATCTGACCACGCCACTACGCCTGCACCGGATGAAGATGCAGTGCCGGCGGGCGCCGTGCCGGTTGCTGACGGTTACCTGCAGTTTGTGGCGGGCGTACCGGCGCAGGGTGAAACCTGGCTTTATGGCAATGTGCCTTACAGGCTTACCATGCCGTCGCTGTCAGCAATCAATCAGTGGCAGAACGCGGTTAACGCTGGCGGCAGCCGCGCGTTTGTGGCCTCACTGCAGCCGCAGCATCCGCAGTATCAGCCGATGCATGCGGCGCTCGGTCTGGCGGGTCTTTATGCCGCGCGCGGAATGGCGCCGCTCTGGCAGGACCGCGATACGGTGCAGGCGTTTCAGCAGCAGCTGGCTGAGGTCGCGCTTTCAGGCGTGCAGCCACAGTTCAGCCGCTGGGTTGAGCGGCTGACCGATCCGGACATTAAAGGCTTTGCGCGCGACGTGGTGCTGAGCGATGCCATGCTCTTGCTGAGTAAAACGTTCAGATTTAATCGCATGGCGCTGGTGTTTAGTGTCGTGCTGGCAGGCTTGCCACTGGCCGCGGGGCAGGCTGCACAAACCGCCAGCATGACAGCCGGCGGGCACGGCACCACGTCAGTGGCGGCCAGCCAGCAGCAGATCCTGCAGGCATTCAGCGCCAGCGATCGCCCTTTTTACCTGCCCCGGCGCAAAGCGAGCAGGGGCTGGAAACGCAAAATAGCTAAGCGCCTGACTGGTTAAACCGCGCAACCAGCGTTAATCTGTAAACGGCATTGGCCCTGAGAGGCGAATGCCGTTTTTTCTTTATATACTCATCATGAAAGTCAGGTTGTACGCAGCGCACAGGGCAGGCTGCGTCTCAGGTAACAGGGGGCAGGGATTGTCTGGATGCCCGTTCAATCGCGACGCTGTTTGAACTCTGCGAGCGTCTGGAGATGCAGCTGGTGATCGCCGCGCCGGAAAATATCAGTCCGGAAAAAGGCACCACTTATAAACTGGTTCGTAAAGTATTTAACAATACGGAGCATGTGCACGTAGTGGGCCTGCGTGGTTTTTCCGCCGATCCGGCACCGGTAAAAGTGGAAATGGAAGTTGAAGTAAATCGCGGCTCCGACGGCTGGCTGCGCGCGGAAAGCGGGGCGCTCTCAACCGGCGAGGCGATTGGTACCGGGATGTCAATTCTGGTGATGGTGGTGCAGAGCTGGGAAGAGGAGTCGCGTCGTCTGCGCGGCAAAGATATCTCACCGTGCCGTCTGCTGTTCCTTGATGAAGCGGCGGACGTGCGTGAGACACACGCCACGCTGCTGGATACGCTRTCCGAAGAGCACGAACAGCATCAGGATCTCTTTACCAGTAACCGGCTGACATTCTCGGAYGCGCTGGCCAAACTTTATCAGCGTCTTAACCCGCAGATTGATATGGGCCAGCGTACGCCGCAGACCATCGGTGAGGAGCTGCTGGATTATCGCAACTATTTTGAGCAGATGGAGATTGAGCTGAACCGTCTGACCGAAGAGCTGACGGCGCGCGAGCAGACGCTGGCGATCAGCTCACGCAGTGCGGCCAATATTATTCGCAAGACTATTCAGCGCGAACAGAACCGCATCCGGCAGCTGAACCAGGGGCTGCAGACGGTGAGTTTTGGTCAGGTGAAGAGCGTACGGCTTAACGTCTTGCGCTCAATGTCTGATAAAGCCCTGGGCGCGCTGCGCCTTGCGGTGGCGGATAATGAACATCTGCGTGATGTTCTGCGCATGTCGGAAGATCCCAAGCGCCCGGAGCGTAAAATTCAGTTCTTTATCGCCGTTTATCAGCATCTGCGCGAGCGTATCCGTCAGGATATTATCCGCACTGACGATCCGGTCGAGGCGGAACAGCTGACGTTCTGCGAAGCAGAAATGGACAGCCTGCAGAAAAAGCTGCGTAAGCTGGAGCGCGATTATCGCATCCTGCGTGAGCAGGTGGTCAGTGCCAAGGCGGGCTGGTGCTCCGTACTGCGTCTGGTGAAAGACAACGGCGTGGAACGACGGCTGCACCGGCGCGAGCTGGCCTATATGAGCGGTGACGAATTGACGCAGTACTCGCAGGTGCTGGCCTCGCTGCGCAGTTCGCACGATGCCAAACGCGACATGCTGAAAGAGCTGCAGCAGGAGATGCAGGATATCGGCGTTCACGCCGATGCCAGCGCGGAAGAGCGGGCGCGTATCCGGCGCGATGAACTCTATACCGCGCTCAGCCATAACCGGGCGCGGCGTAACCAGCTGGAGGCGCAGCAGCTCAGCGCGCGCCAGCAGGCATTTGCGCTGACGGAGGTGGTACAGCGCCGCGCCCACTTCAGCTATGGCGATTCAGCCGGGATGCTGACCGGTAACAGCGATCTCTCTGATAAGCTACGGCAGCGCCTGGAGCAGGCTGAAGGCGAGCGCAGCCGCGCCCGTGAACGCCTGCGTGAACATCAGGCGCAGCGCGTTAACCTGCTGCTGGATGACACCCTGCCGGATCGCTGTGAAGAGATCCGTGAGCGGGTGGAAGAGGCGCAGGAGGCGGCGCGCTTCCTGCACCAGCACGGCAGCAAACTCAGCAAGCTGGAGTCGCTGGTGGCGGTGCTGCAGAACGATCCGCAGCAGCACGATCAGCTGCAGCGCGACTACCAGCAGGCGCAGGAGTCTTTCAGCCGCTTTATCGGCAGTCATCTGGCGGTAGCGTTTGATGAGGATCCGGAAGCGCAAATCCGCCAGCTTAACGGCCGGCGCAGTGAGCTGGAGCGCGGTCTGGCGCAGCATGAGAGTAATAATCAGCAGCAGCGTGCACAGTTTGAACAGGCGCGCGACGGCGTCGCCCAGCTTAACCGCCTGCTGCCTGGCGTAGATGAGCTGGATAAAGCCGTCGTGGTCAAAGTCGCAGAGCGTCAGTGGCGCTATTCGCGTTTTCCTAAGGTGCCGCTGTTTGGCCGCGCCGCACGTGAAAATCAGCTTGAATTGCTGGGTATTGAACGTGACAGGCTGGCAGAACGTTATGCGACGCTCTCTTTTGACGTACAGAAAACGCAGCGTCTGCACTTGCTGCTCTCCGAAATTTATGATGATGTCACGCTGGACGATGCCCCCTATTTTTCTGCGCTCTATGGACCTTCGCGCCACGCCATCGTGGTGCCGGATCTGGCGCTGATACGCGAACAGCTCGAAGGGCTGGAAGAGTGCCCGGAAGATCTCTATCTGATTGAGGGCGATCCGCAATCCTTTGATGACAGCGTCTTCCCAGGTGAGCAGCTGAGCAGCAGTCAGCAGGTGARCGCCTTTATGCAGCAGCTGCTGGAGCGCGAGCGTGAAACCACCGTAGAGCGAGATGAAATTGCGGCGCGTAAACGCGYCGTTGAGCAGCAGATTGAACGCCTCAGCCAGCCAGGCGGCGCAGAAGATGCGCGCCTCACGCAGCTGGCAGAGCGCTTTGGCGGTTCAGACGCGCTGGAAGGGCTGCAGCGCGAGCTGGAAGCGCAGATTGAGCAGCTCAGCGCCAGCGTTGCCGATGCCGGTGAACAGCGCATGCAGATGCGTCAGGAGCTGGAACAGCTGCGCGAACGTATCGCAACGCTGACGGCACGCGCCCCGCACTGGCTGGCCGCTCAGGAGATCCTGACGCAGCTTAGCGAACAGCCCGGTGAGGTCAGCCGTCAGGACGCCTGGCAGGTGGGTCGCCAGCTGCTGCGCGACGCCGCGAATCAGCGTCACTATGCCGATCAGCTGGCGTCACTGCGGCTGCGTCTTAACGAATCAGAAGGTCGCCTGCGCGAGCAGCATGAGGCTGAACGCCTGCTGGCAGAGTTTTGCAAACGTCAGGGCCAGCACTATGAACTGCAGGCACTGGAGAAAGCCCGTACGCGCTGCCAGCTGCCGGACCTGACGATTGATAACGCCGCTGACTGGCTGGAGACGTTCCAGGCACGCGACGAAGAGGCGACCAGCCAGCTGCTGCGGCTGGAGCAGAAACTGAGTATGGCGGAAGCCGCACACAGCCAGTTTGAGCAGGCGCTGGCGCTGGTAACCAGCATTGATGCCGATCTTGAAGAGCTGAGCTACCGGCTGGAAGAGCAGAATGAGGTTGTAGCTGAAGCGCGTGAGATCCAGGAAGAGAATGAGGCGCGTGCCGAAGCCGCTGAAATTGAAGTGGATGAGCTGAAAAGTCAGCTGGCCGATTTCCAGCAGGCGCTGGATGTTCAGCAGACGCGCTCTATTCAGTATCAGCAGGCGCCGCTTCAGCTGCGCAATGAGCTGTTCAGCAGCCGCAACCAGCTGGTGTCGGAGCAGTATCGTCACGTGGAAATGGCGCGTGAGCTGGCTGAGCATAGCGCCGCTGAAAGCGATCTGGAGATTGATTATCAGGCGGCCAGRGATCATCTTAATCTGGTGCAGACCGCAATGCGCCAGCAGGAGAAAATCGCGCGTTATCTGCCGGAAAACGGCGGCGTGCGTAAAGCGTTTCAGGATATGGAAGCGGCACTGCGTGAGAACCGCATGACGCTGGAAGCGATTCGCGTGACGCAGTCCGATCGCGATCTGTTCAAGCATCTGATCTCTGAGGCGACCAGCTACGTCTCAGCTGACTATATGCGTCATGCGAACGAACGGCGGGTACATCTGGACGGGGGCGTTGAAGCACAGGAAGGCGTGCAGTTCCGCCAGTACAGCTCCATTACTGACTATCACGCCATGCTGTTTGAACTCGGCGTGGTGCCGCGTCGCCTGCGTTCAGCCAGCGATCGCAGTAAATTCTACCGGCTGATTGAGGCGTCGCTCTACGGCGGTATCTCCAGCGCCATCACCCGTTCGCTGCGCGACTATCTGGTGGATGTCGTCAACTCACGCCATCAGCGCGTTGTGGTCGGGGTGCGTCTGCAGCAGGTGGCCGGGCGCGATAAGAAAGTGGATATTAAACCGTTCAGTATTCATGGCCTGCCCGCGGATGCGCTGCCCACTGACATGCTGACCGAGATCCTTAACAGCCGTCAGGCGCGTGTACTGCCGCTGACAGAGGTTAAAGATGATCTCGATGAACTGGTTACCACGCTTTCAGGCGGTAACGGTGCCGGTAAATCCACCACCATGGCCGCGTTTGTTACGGCGATGATCCCCGATTTAACCCTGCTGCACTTCCGTAATACCACGGAAGCAGGCGCCACGTCAGGCTCCCGCGATAAGGGTCTGCACGGTAYACTGCGCGCTGGCGTCTGCTATTCAGTGCCTGATCCGCGTGGGTGAAGCGATGACACCCGAAGAGGCTGCCGTTTCTGCAACAGCCGATGAGGCGGAGCAGGAGAGTGAACATGCGGAGAGCAGTGATGCGACTGATAACGCGGAGGAGAAGCAGGTATGATTGAACGCGGTAAGTTTCGTTCGCTGACACTGATCAACTGGAATGGCTTTTTTGCCCGCACCTTTAAATCAGCGCTCAACCGGTTCCGATCTCGATCGCACCCGCCTGCAGGAGAAGATGCGCGCCTCACTGAGCCGTCTGCGCCGCCTGGGAATGGTGTGGTTTATGGGTAATGACAGCAGCAAATTTCGCATTATGGAATCAGTCTTTCGCTTTGGTGCTGACGTGCGCAGCGGCGACGATCCGCGTGAGGCGCAGCTGCGGTTTTTCTACCTGCGGCCGCGCTCAACCACGCTGATCCCACGCTCGGTGCTCTCTGAGCTGGATATGATGGTAGGCAAAATTCTCTGCTACCTCTATCTGAGRCCGGAGCGTCTGGCAAACGAGGGTATTTTTACCCAGCAGGAGCTCTATGATGAGCTGCTGTCGCTGGCGGATGAACACAAGCTGCTTAAGCTGGTGATTGAACAAGTGATGCCGGTTAAACTGGCACTGGCGCTGGCCAATCCCCTTTTTCCGGCGCTCGACAGTCAGCTGCGCGCGGGCCGGCATATCGGTATCGAAGAGCTGGATAATCACGCTTTTCTGATGGACTACCAAACCTATCTTGAAYAGTTTTATGCCCGCTATAACGTGGAGCTGATCCGCGCGCCAGAAGGAAACCGCTGCACCTTGCCACCGTCATGCGCGAATACCTGGCGCAATATCCGCGCGCGCGCCATTTCGATCTGGCGCGTATCGTGATCGATCAGGCGGTGCGGCTGGGCGTTGCTGAAGCAGATTTAGCCGGTTTGCCAGCAGAATGGCAGACCATTAATGATTACGGAGCCAAGGTGCAGGCGCATGTCATCGACAAATATTTTGATCAGCCGTGGATGCTGACTTACGCCAGCGCTGACCGCCTGCTCGATATGCGCGATGAAGAGATGACGCTGCGTAACGATGAGGTCATGGGCGAGCTTCCGCCGGAAATGGAGTATGAAGAGTTTAACGAGATCCGCGAGCAGCTGGCCGCCATGATTGAAGAGGCGCTGGCTGTGTATCGTCGCGAGCAAAACAGAACATGCCAGGTGGTTTTTAAGAATTACTCCTGTGGGCGCTGTCACATTTTTGTGTCACGCTTGAAGACATTGAGAAAAATACCCAGACCCCCATACTTTTATGTCTATCAAACGTAATGCGATTGCCAACTATGTCGGGCAGATCTACCTGACGCTGTCAGGTATTTTAGTGGTGCCGCTCTATATTCAGAATCTGGGGTCTGCCAGAGCGCCGGAAAAGGGGTAAATGATTTATCCGGCAATCAAAAGCTTTAAAACGGCAAACGGATCCCGCTGCCGATCTGCTGCCTGCGAAACGCTACTGCCTGCGCTGCCAGTCGGGCTCACAGAGCAGCGGCGGATAAAATGGCCCGATCTCTGTTTTTTATTGATGAATTTAAGAAAAAGCTGCGGCGTGGTCTTCCGGCGGAAAATTGTGAATATTCCACGCAGTAACTTCGGCGCCCCGGGCTTCCAGCTGGCGCTGGCAAAGCGTCAGCAGCGCCGTCGAACGTGAAGGGAAACGGGGGCTGCCCGCCAGCGTTAGGATCCGCATACCTGCTCCTTATAACAAAAAGTTATCGATAATGTTTAATTGAGAACTGATTGTCTTAATTGCCACGCTGCCGCCACTTGCCAGCGGCAGTACGACTTTTTCTTCCAGCGCCCGCTCCGGCAGCAGATCCAGGACAGTTTTTAGCGCACCTGCAAATGACGCTTTATAGACAGGAGTAGAAATAATGACGCCGGTCGCGCTGGCGATGTCAGCTTTAAACGCATTCAGGGCAGGGGAGTCGAAACGGGCATGGATCAAAGGCAGATGACGGCGCTGCAGCGCGAGCCAGAAGTTCTCCAGCGCATCATCAATACGGGAAGTGAGATCGCTGGCAAATTCCGGCTGGCGGTCGTAATGCGTAATCTGCAGATCCTGCGCAAACACTCCCTGTAACACCTCCTGCGCTTTCAGCGCGCTCAGTACCGGTTTAAGCCCGTAATCAAGCGCCAGCATATGTGCCGGAAAACGCTGCTCCAGCAGCCGGTGCGATTTTGCCAGCACCATGCTGACCGAGCCTTTCTGGTAGCCGATACGGATCTGAGAAGGCGCGTCCGCTGCGCTGGCCGTCAGGGTAAACAGGGCAGCCAGCGCCGGGAGCAGCAGAGCCGTTATAAGTCGTTTCACAATAGTCTCTCCTCAGACAGCCCGGGCAAAGATGGGGCTGTTCTGCGGTACCAGGATCACTTCTGCTTTAGGTTTCGCGGGTTCCGATCCGACATAAAGCAGATCGGCGCCGGCGGCCTGCGCAAAGAGCGGAGGAATATCCCCGGTGCTGCCTAAATCGATACTGCCGATGTTAAGCGCTTCCAGCATTTGCGGGCCGGCAGGAAACTCAATCCACTTAATTGCCATCTAATAAGGATCCCAGATCGCCCAGGCGTCAACGTTACCCTGCTGAAACGCCGCGCGGGCATCGGCTGGCGTCAGATAGACCGGCTGAATATCAGCGAAACTCAGGTCCGCCTGCTGCAGCGCGCGCAGCAGCAGATTGTGCGAGCTGGAGCCTTTCTGAAAAGCAACTTTGCGGCCTTTCAGATCGGCCACGCTGTGCTGCGCCAGCAGGTCAATACTCTGCGTCCGCTGGCTCTGCGTCAGCGCATCCGCCTCGCTGAAGGTGGCCAGCACCTGGCTGAGGGTATCGGGACTGGCTTCAGCAAACTGTCGGGTCGCCAGATAGAAAGAGCCGGTCAGGTTCAGCGTGCTGCCGTCAGTGAGGACGCGCACGTTGCCCTGCTGCAGAGCGGCTGAGGTTCCTTATTAATGGGCCGTCCGGGGTTGCCAGATGCGGTCAGCGATGGTGAGTTTTACCGGCAACAGATGGCTGGCGTAAAACAGATCGGCAGTGTGCTGCTGCGCGGCGGCGGTGCGTGCACTGACGGGGGTAATCGTGGTAGGCGGACGATGATCGAGATAGCTCGCCAGGACCGGTTTTGGCAGGCCCATCGCATGAGGCAGCGACCAGCCAGGCATCTTCGCAGGAGCGGCCGGTCGGGATCAGCACGCCGCCAAAGCCCAGCCGGTCAGCGGCCTGTGCTATCTGCTGCAGATAACCGTGATCCACCGGACGGGCGCCTTCGGCGGTTCCCAGATAGTGACCATCGCCGTGCGTGGGAAGAAACCAGAAAACAGATATGCTCATTGTGTCTGCATAGCGTTCGCGATGGTCGAGAAAAACGCCATCGCCCGCCAGCTCTTCCGGATCGCCACCGGTCACCAGGTTAAACAGCGCACGACCGTTAGAGAGGCGATCCAGCGTTGCCGCCTGACGCGCTGCCTGGGTCGGCGAGATCACGCCGGGACGCAGTGCCACCAGAAAGCGCAGGCGCTGCGTTACCGGAATCAGGGTGAGATAGACGTCAACCTGTTCAGCAGCCAGATCCTGCGCGGCATCAGAAGAGCCGCCGAACCAGAGTGGCGGACGCGGCTGCTGTACCGAACGGAACATCAGGCGCGCACCGCGCACTTTGACGTGTTTGCCCTCATAGTCCACCGTTTCGCCTTCAGAAACACGTCGCCAGATGCGGGTAAATTCCGCCGATTTAAACGCCGCCTGTGCTTTGGCAATCGTGGCGTCATCCAGATGTGAAATAAGCCGATCCGCGGCCTGCCACGCCTCTTCGTTCGTTTCGCGCACAATCACGTGCAGACGAATACCGAAGCGCACCGTGCGCCCCTGCGCTGCGGCTTTGGCGCGCACCTGCTCAATCTTCTCTTTAACCAGCGCGGGCGGCTCTCCCCGGATAAAGGTCTCAATGCCCAGCGCCTGATATTCGCGCATACGTTCTGCGACAGTTGGCCCGTCGCCGACCAGCGCAGTACCGGCTCCGCCGCGTACCAGGCCAACCCCAGCCCAGAGGTTCGGACTGATCTCCAGCTTATCGCGCTGGCCGCCGTGCAGGGCAGCCATCCGCTGCTGTCCGACCGAATCCGTGCGCGCGCGCAGCGTTTTTATCTGCTCAGACATGGTGACTCCTTAGCTTTGCGCAACTTTCTGTGGCGTAAAATCATTGGCCACAGCTTCGCCATGCGCCTGCACGATGCGCGGTGCAGGCACTTCCGGCGCGGCCAGGTCAAGATGGGGAAACAGCAGCTCGCCAACGCGGTACGCTTCTTCCAGATGCGGATAGCCAGAAAAGATAGCAAAACCGATTAGTGCGCGCCAGCTGCTGATGGCCAGGTGCTGCCACAGTTCACCGCTGGCGGTCAGCTGCCAGAAGGCGGTCACAATTTTCTCCGGCGCCGGTAAAATACGCGTGGAGAGCCAGCCCTGCGACGAAGCGAGCTGCCATATCGCCACTATTCCCGCCGGCAGCAGCCAGGGCAGCAGCGCATGGAGGTAGATCGGAAACAGCGTACCGAGTGCGACCAGGAAAATTTTGGCCGATTCATCAATGCCAAACCAGAGGATCACCAGCGGGATCAGCGCCAGATGCGGCACGTTGCGCAGCATCTGTAGCGAGGTATCCAGCAGACGCTCACCGGTGCGCGATGTACCGGTGATGAGTCCGAGCGCCAGCCCGATCGTGCCGCAACCGGAGTTGGCCGAGATGGTTTCAGCCWCAATCAGCGTCAGCCACATCAGACCCAGCGCAAAGCGCACCCCGACCATGATGCCGGGCAGGGCGCCAGGCAGGATAACCTGCGCAAACAGCGACCAGCCGGAGAGGCCATAGCTGCGCGCCATCTCTATCAGCCCGCGATCGATATTGCGGATCCCGTGATAGGTATAGGCGCGCCGGGTTCTGTACGGCATTGCTCATGKGTTGCTCTCCTTCAGTTGCCAGGCCGGGTGCCAGCGCAGCCAGATACGCTCCAGCAGCTGCGCCGCCACGTCTGCCAGTTTGCCCAGCAGGGCATAAAGAATAATGGCCACCACGACCACGTCAGTTTGCAAAAATTCGCGCGCGTTCATCGCCAGATAGCCGATTGCCTGCCAGCAGCTCACCCTGACTGGCGACTTCCAGTCCGGCCAGCAGCCGCAGCAGGGTGCTTTTACCGCAGCCGCTGCGCCCGACCACGGCAACAAACTGCCCGGCCGGAATATGCAGGCTGACCTGGTCAAGAATAGTACGATTGCCATAGTGCTTAGAGAGGTTACTGATGGCGACCGGCGTGCCGCTGATCAGTCCACCCGAGAGGGCAGCAGGCCACTCATTTGCGCGATCGGCAAGCCCCACGGCCTCCAGTGCCTCCAGCGCGGCGCTGCGCCATTCGCGGCCGCGTAAGCCGAGTCCGACGTTATCGATCACTTTTTTCCACGGCAGCAGACGCGCATCCTGGAACATCAGTCGCGTATCGTCGCGCGCCGCGGCCAGCGGCGCGACCCGATCGGCCAGCGCCACCGCCTCGCTGACGTCATGCGTCACCAGCAGTACCGTAAAATTGTGCTGCTGCCAGAGTGATTCAATCAGTCCCTGCATCTCAATGCGGGTTAAAGCATCCAGCGCGCCCAGCGGCTCATCCAGCAGCAGTAAGCCAGGACGGTGGATCAGCGCCCGCGCCAGCGCCACGCGCTGCTTCTTGGCGGACAGACCCGCCAGCGGGCAGGGCAGTTAACGCTGCCGGGCAAAGCGCAGCGGCTGCTCAGCGGCGCTGCGCGTCATCACCCGATCCAGTACGCTCGCTTCCAGCTCCGCCAGCCGCGCCGAGCCTTTGCGGCGCGGACGCGGCAAATCGACCGACAGGTCGAGCCCGATTTTCCCCTCTTCAATCAGTAACGAGTAAAGCGCCGCACTTTGTACAGTTCAGCGATCACATTATCAGCCCGCGTAAGTCATCCCACTTTCATATCTTTACGGGTAATGTCTCGCAGGCTGCGCTGTTTGATGAACTGGAAAACTGGCCCACGTTCTTCCCTTACCAGCTAAGTAAAGCGCAGGTGGTGGATGACCTGCTGCATCACTGATGCACAGCCCGGTTCAGCGACATTAAACAGTACTATCTCACCGGCTATGCCAGCGATATTACTGACATCGGCATTGAAAACGACGTGATGGAATTTACCGAAAAAGGCGCGGTCAGCAGCTGTAAATATGCCTATAAAGGTTACAAGGTGCTCAACTACGTTTCCGGTAAAAGAGGGGTGCGTTATCTGTTTGAATGCACTGATAAAGCCCACGGCGGTCATTCGCACGGTGCTCCACTGAGTGAAAAAGAGGTGCGCGCGGCCAGCGGCATCTTTGCCGATGACGATGTGAAAGATCGGCCGCTTTCCGACTGGGAAGGGGTATGGCAGTCCGTTTATCCCTATGCCAGAGATGGCTCACTGGATCCGGTATTTCAAAAAAAAGCGGCAGCCGATAAAACGCGCTCTCGGCCATGCGGATACTACAGTATGGCGCGCCAAACCTTCTCATAAATCACCACTTTGGCCGCTAATCCGGCAGGGTGCGTTACGCTGACTTATATGTTATGTTATAACATCAATAAAACAAGGCGTGAGTATATCAAGATGAAAGTAGCGTACTGGACACTATTTCTGGGGCTGGCCTGCAGTTCAACGGTATTTGCCAGGTGGCCGCGCGCATGATTGAACCCCTGATCCGCCTGAAGCGCTATGATGCAGGACGTCAGGCGTTAATGCGTCAGGCACTGCAGCAGCTAAAGGGGCTGGATAATCTTTCCGGCGATCTCTATGAGAAAATCACCAAAGCGCTGAACGCGTAATCCTCCGCAACCGCAACCGTCACCGGTTGCGGCTGCCCTTTTGCCAGCCCGGCGCCAGAAGTGTTACGCAATGTGCGTGCGCTGCTGAACCATCGCTCCTTCACCATGGGTAACCCTAACCGCATCCGGGCGCTGATTGGCGCATTCGCGGCGGGTAACCCGGCGGCGTTTCACGCGCAGGATGGCAGCGGTTATCAGTTCCTGGTTGAGATGCTGACCGATCTCAATACGCGTAACCCGTCTCTGGGGGATACGACGCAGGCCGATCGTCTGGTTCAGGCGCAGTATGCGCACGCCACGAATATGACTGATGCGCTGGCGGCGCTCTCGGCAGCGGTGATGGCACAGCTGCCGTGCCGCGACGCGCTGCTGGCCGCCTGGGATGAGCGCTGGCATCAGGACGGTCTGGTCATGGATAAATGGTTTATGCTGCAGGCGCATGAGATAGCAGAGCTGTTCGACATCATCGATCCACAGGCGATTGCCGCCGTACGCCATGCGCTGATGCGCACGCTGGCAAACGAGCTGAACGACGAGTGCTATGCGCTCTATCTGGCCAGCCAGAGCAGCGAATATCGCGTTGATCATGCGGAAATTGGCCGGCGCGCGCTGAAGAATGTCTGCCTGAGCTATCTGTACGCGAGCAATGAGTTTTCCCGCTGGGATGCGGCGCAGAGTCTGCTCGCAACCTATATTCGTCTCAACGTCGCGCGCTACCAGCAGGGCCAGCCGCTGTCGCTGCCTCTGCACGTTGCTGACGCTTTCCGGGCGGTGCTGCTGGATGAGCAGGGCGATCCGGCGCTGATGGCGCTGATCCTGACCCTGCCATCAGAAGATAATGAAGGCAAAGTGATCCCCCTGCAGCATAACGGCCAGCCGGTACATCACGTGCTGAACGTGACGCAGGCGTTCCAGACGTTTGTCTTTGATAACGTCTATTTTCAGCCGGTGCCGTCACTGCTGCGTGAATTCTCTGCACCGGTAAAACTCGATTATAAGTGGAGCGACGCACAGCTCACCTTCCTGATGCGTCTGGAAGATGCCTCTGGCGTCGATTTAACCCAGTTCCGTCGCTGGTACAGCCAGTCAGGCACGCCGGTCGTGAGCGTGCGCGATGACTATAATCCGGAGCTGGAGCAGTATACCCTGCACGTGACCCAGCATACGCCGCCAACCGCAGATGGTCAGGAGAAGCTGCCGCTGCACATTCCGCTGGATATCGAACTCTACTTTATAGAGATGAATAACTTCTATACCCTGACGGTGTACGAGAAGGGATCGGAAGTGATCCGCATGATGCACACGCTGCTGGGTGAAGAGAAGTTTCAGCAGGGCATGCAGTGCTACTTTGAACGTCACGACGGCAGTGCGGCAACCTGCGACGATTTTGTCCAGGCGGCCACGCCGGTAAGGAATAATTTATATGTCGTTGATCAGTATCCATGGTGCTTACCTCTCATTCAGTGATGCACCGCTGCTGGATAATACCGAACTGCACATCGAAGAGGGCGAACGCGTCTGTCTGGTGGGCCGTAACGGTGCCGGTAAATCCACATTAATGAAAATCATCAACGGCGAACAGCCGCTGGATGATGTATCATCTGATGCTGCTGCAAAACCTGAAGCGCATGCTGCGTCGCGGCGGCACCATTATGTTCTCCAACAACAAGCGCGGCTTCAAAATGGATCTGGAGGGCCTGCAACGGCTTGGCCTGCAGGCGCAGGAGATCACGCAAAAAACCCTGTCACAGGACTTTGCCCGTAATCGTCAAATTCACAACTGCTGGCTGGTCCATATGTCGCGCACCTACCTTGAGTGGGCGGAGCGCAACCTGCGTATTAATGGTCTGACCGGCCGTCAGCATCGCCTGCTGCACGCCGACTGCCTGAGCTGGCTGCGTGAAAGCGACGAGCAGTTTGACCTGATTTTTATCGATCCGCCGACCTTCTCCAACTCCAAGCGTATGGAGGCGGATTTTGATGTGCAGCGCCAAGTGCAGGAGTTCAATGCCCGGCTGCTGGTTAATCTTACTGACTACCTTGATACCGGCCTGTTCCTCGATCACCGTATCGCGCGGCAGATGCTCGGCCAGATGAGTAAAGGTAAAGACTTCCTGAACCTGTTTTCTTACACCGGCAGCGCCAGCGTGCACGCCGGGCTGGGCGGGGCAAAATCCACCACTACGGTTCCCGACTGGGTGGTGGTGCAGGAATACGCGCCACCAAAAACCATCGACGCGACCAAAGCGCGCCAGCGGCTGTTTGATGTTATCAGCGCCACGCTCAGCGTGCTGGAGATCCCGGCTAACAGGTTGGTGCTGAAAACCCGCGAGCGGCAAAAGGGCAAAAATCAGTATCAGAAGCTGGGAGAAAAGGGCGAATTCTTTCCGCTGGAGTGCGTGCAGAAAAATTATCAGCTGGCGGCGTCCGGTGCGGCTGGCAGCGCGCAGATTGCGGAAGATTTCGCAAACCGCCTGCGCAAGAACCTGAAGAAGCTGGAGAAATGGGCGCGTCAGTCGGGCATTGAGTGCTATCGCCTCTATGATGCCGATCTGCCGGAATACAATGTCGCAGTGGATCGCTACGCCGGAACGGTGCTGAGTAACCCGCCTTATGGTGAGCGTCTGGAGAGCGAGCCGGCGCTGATTGCGCTGCACAGCCAGCTGGGCCGCATTATGAAGCAGCAGTTTGGCGGCTGGAATCTGTCGCTGTTCAGCGCCTCACCCGATCTGCTGAGCTGCCTGCAGCTGCGCGCGGAGCGCCAGTTTAAAGCGAAAAATGGCTAGCTGCGCAGCGAAGCGCTGCAGCGCGCGCGGGCTGGCACTGCGGCCACCCAGGCACGCTTCTTTGGTTATGATAACGATGGCCGCGTGCTGGAGTGGGCGCGCGCTAACGCGCGTCGTGCCGGCGTCTTTGAGCTTTTTACCTTTGCGCAGCAGGATGTGCTGAAGCTGAGTAATCCGCTTGACGATAAAAGCGTGCCGCTGAAAGAGAATCTGGCGGCTGCCATTGTTATGCGTTCCGGCTGGCAGCCGGAAACGCCGCTGCTGGATCCCATGTGCGGTTCCGGCACGCTGCTGATTGAGGCGGCCTTAATTGCCTGCGATCGCGCGCCGGGTCTGCTGCGCAGCCACTGGGGCTTTAGCCGCTGGAAGCAGCATAACGCAGCGCTATGGCAGGAGTTTGGCGCGCTGCGAATTAAAGATGCGATCGTTGACTGCTTTACCCGTCAGGATCTGCCGCGCCCCAGCGTGGATCGCGAGCAGCCGGGTATTTGCATTAACGCCTGGCTGAATAAAGATCGCGTCAGCATCGCACTGGATCTCAGCGGCACCGCGCTGCATCAGCGCGGCTATCGTCAGCAGACCGGTCAGGCGGACGATCGCGTAATGTATCAAAGCCTGCTGTGGAGCCGTCTGGCTTCACGTATTTTACTGCCGCTGGGAGAATTCGGTGTCTGGAGTGACCTCGATCTCTATGTCGGCGCGCAGAGTATCCCCTGGGCTGAGCTGTTTGACAGCGAAACCACCTTTGCCATCCATTTCAGCGGCACCAACGACGTCATCCGCAACAGCCCAAAAAGAAGCTAACTTTATGACATAGGACGCTGATTCGCTATAATGCGCAGCAATTTTAGCAAGAGTATAAGTGACGATATGAATTCTCTGTTTGCCAGTACGGCGCGTGGGCTCGAAGAGCTGTTGAAAACTGAGCTGGACGCGCTGGGCGCGCAGGATTTGCAGGTGGTGCAGGGCGGCGTCCACTTCCGTGCCTACAACCGGCGTAAAACGCACCAGTTGCGGAAACTGCCGGGCGGTGATGAACGTTCCGTCAGGCTCGGTGATCATAAAGATGCGATCAAATGCCAGACCGCTCTGCAGCACCTGTGCATGCGACTGCTGCAGGCCGCGCATCGATTTGACCGGGTGAATATAAAGACGGGATAAGGTAATCATCATCGCTCCTTGCAGGGGCGTCTCACCTGTCCAGCGCAGCTGTACCGGACGCGGAAAATAGTCGCTCAGCCAGCGGTTAATCGCTTCCGGCTCGATGCGGGCAGTAAAGGTGTTGCCCCAGACAACGGTTTCGCTCTCTTCTGCTGCAAAGTCGGCATAGCGGATCAGCGCCTGCTGACCGTCCGGCGCGTTAATCAGCAGGCCATCCGGCAGGATTTGCAGCCGCTTCCAGCTATCTTCATCCCAGGCGGGGGCACCGCTGACCACCAGGTTAGGGCGAAACTGCTCCACGCGTACGCCAGCCGGGCAGCGCTGCTGCAGATCCTGCATCGACGCCATATTGACCAGCAGAAACGGATAGCCGTCGGCAAAGCCGAGCGGCACGGCGTCAAAGCGCTTTACGCGCCGCGTCCCGCTGCGGATCAGCCCGCTGTTCAGGGCTATCATATTGAGGCCAAAATCGATATCACCGCTGCCATCCTGCGCGCTGCGAAAGCCCTGCAGCGTGGTCAGCGGCTCACCCGCCGGATGTTTCTCTCCGTTCTCTGTCCCGATAGTGGTAAATATGCAGCGGCTGCACGGTTTCGGCACGACAAACTCAACGTCACCGCGGCAGGAGTAGGGAATACGAAACCCGGCCATCTCCAGCTGCTCCAGTAATACCTGCTGATTATCTCCCTCAAAACGCCGGCCCTGACAGGTAATGGTGACGCTGGCAGGCGCACCTGGCTCTGCTGTCAGCGAAGCTTCTGTTTTGCCGGCACCATAGACGCGCGGGGTATGGCGTTCCAGAATCGTCACGCTGTCGTCATGAACGATCGCCTGCAGCCGCTGCAGCTGGCGACATGGTACGCGCGCGCGGTTTAGATTTTATCCCAGCTCAATATCACTGTCTGGAATACAGCTGCAGCTCAGAATAGTGCCGTCAGCACGTACGGCGCTCTGCTTTAACGGCCTGACGGTGCCGGCGACCAGCGTGACTTTACAGCTGCCGCACAGCCCGGCTAAAGCTGGCACTTCATCAGCCATAAACATAGCTGGCAGCCGGTCGCGGGCGATATGGTCACGGCTACGKTGGCTGAGAGCGGTGAGCAGGCACAGCTGCTGGTAGTAGAAAGCAGTGAAAACGCGGCGCTCTGTCTGGTGGCGCAGCCGGCACTGAGCATGGCGGGAAAAAGCATGCAGCTTGGCGATGCGATCAAATCACTCTTCCGCTCCCGCTTCTCCCGCAAAATGCTGACGCCCGACGCTTTTAACAGCAGCGGATTTTGCGTCGATGATGCCGCACTCTATTTTAGTTTCGACGACCGCTGTCGTGAAAGTGAATTATCTGCTCATCAGCGTGCCGAGCTGATCCTGAATGCGCTGGTGGCAAGCCGCTTCCTCAAGCCGCTGATGCCATTCTCCCTCTGGCTCGTTTATATTTTCCCCTGTTGTTCTATTTTTCAGCTTTTTGCTTAAAGCGATATTTTATTTTTTAGGCGCCATTTAGCGCAGCAGAATCCCACAAGGCACATCATGAAAATCAAACCCGATGACAACTGGCGCTGGTATTATGACGCCGAGCATGACCGTATGATGCTTGATTTGGCTGATGGCAGCAGGAGCTGCAGGGGCGCTTACCTGTTATTGGTGCCGGTGGAATAGATTCACTCATCGCCGCACGGGAAAAAATTGCCGCGGGCGCCACCCTGGTGCAGATATACTCCGGATTTATTTATCAGGGACCGGCTTTAATTAAAGATATCGTGACCCACCTCTAAGACATATCTCYCTTTCCCCGGCCAGGGGGTTTATGGATTGCGCCGGATCTGTCTGAGGAGGAATTAATCCAGGTTGCTGACAGCCTGGTGCGTCACCAGATTGATGGTGTGATTGCAACCAATACCACGCTGGATCGTACGCTGGTCAGCGGACTTAAACATGCAGATGAAGCGGGCGGCCTGAGCGGACGCCCGGTGCAGACGCGCAGCACAGAGGTAATCCGCCGGCTGGTGAAAGAGGATTACCTGATCTGCATGGAGAAGGTCTACGCCCATGCGGGTTATATTGCGATAAATATCTCTTCACCTAACACGCCGGGTCTGCGTACGCTGCAATATGGCGATGCGCTGGACGATTTGCTGGTGGCGATTAAATTAAAACAGCAGGAACTACAGCAGCGACACCTTAAATATGTTCCGGTGGCCGTAACTACGGTAACGCCGCGTGCGCAGCCCGGAAATGATAAACCGCGTATGTTCCGTCTGGTTGAGGCGGGCGGCATCATTAACCGCATGGGATTTAATAACCACGGGGTTGATCATCTGGTAGAGAACGTCAAAAAAGCGCGATTTAAAGGCGTACTGGGGATCAATATTGGCAAGAATAAAGATACCCCGGTTGAGCAGGCTGAACTCACTTTCCAGCAGCTGCGTTTTATCAGCGGTACGCCGCTGGAGGGGCTGATTCGGCAGTCGCTGCCGGCGCGTCCGGTAAGCTGTATGGGCCTGACGTTTCCCAACCCGCTGGGTCTGGCGGCCGGGCTGGATAAAAACGCGGAGTGCATTGATGCGTTTGGCGCGATGGGGTTTGGTTTTATTGAAGTCGTTCGTTATTCATCCCGCCGTTGATCGCGATCCTGTTCTGAGGTTCGTCACTAATTTACTTTTGCGCCAGAGCACCTTACCATTCTGGCGCACGTCTTCCCGTGCACCCGCTGTTTCTTCCTTTACTGCCATTCAGGAGAGTGCATGTTATATCCCATCGTCCGGCCCGCCCTGTTTAAACTCGATCCCGAGCGCGCGCCACTGGATGACTACTATCAGACCATTATGCATGGCTGCCTGGCACAGATCCGTAAACACCGCATTAAAGTACCTGCCGAGTGGCAGCCGCGGGTAAACAGTCTGGTGCGGCGCGTATTACGGCATAATACCCGGCTGAAACTGCTCTGGTATTGTCCGCCGCTCTATCACGGTCTGCAGGCGTGCCGTAATCGCCTGAATGCGCCTTTTATGTTCGCGCTCTATATGCAGGCGCAC
The DNA here is from genome assembly GCA_002939445.1 of Pantoea sp. BRM17. Lineage (GTDB taxonomy): Bacteria > Pseudomonadota > Gammaproteobacteria > Enterobacterales > Enterobacteriaceae > Pantoea. Next base: position 960,612 of record PEFU01000003.1, read on the forward strand.
AGTTTCTACTGCACCGGCGAGAGCTACTACTACAAGCGCTTTATGCAGAGTTCGCTGTCGCAAAGCACCCGCGACTTCTCCTGGATAAAAAATTACTTTATCGCCCGCGACAGCAGCGAAGCGTTTTTGCGAGAGCATCAGCTGCCGCAGGATGAGGCATTCGACGTCCCGGAACCGCAGCGCCACTATCAGACGATTCATCAGCGTCACGTCAGCGGCCTTTTCTCCGGCGGCAGCGAAAGTCTGCGCACGCTGATCCAGCATCAGTCGGCGCACCGGGTGATCTGGAGCAGCATCATTTCCCGGCAGCTGATTGAGCGGCTGGGGCTGAGTTTCCTGCCGATTCAGAATCATGAAGAGCAGGTCACTTTGCTGAGCGGCAACCGCGGCGGCGTCAGCGCAGCGCGGATGAAAGGGCTGGCGGTCGCCACCGGCGATTTCCTCTATTTTATGGATGCCGATGACTTTATCTCCGCCACTCTGTTTGCCGATTTCCGGCGCGCGCAGGCGCAGCATACCGGACTTGAGCTGTTCTGCTTCGGCGCAAAAATGTTTTGAAAGAGGATAAGTATGACGTCGCGCTCCGTCCCGACTATATCGGTCATTATTCCGAACTGGAACTGCGCCCCGTGGCTGCCGGAGACGATGCAGTCGCTGCTGCAGCAGACGTCGCCGGCAGATGAGATTATTATCATTGACGACGGCTCAACGGATGAGAGCGTGAGCTGGCTTACGGCGTTCGCTGAGGCGCATCCGCGACGTGGCGCTGATCTGGGCGGTATCGGGCCTGATTGCCGGCCTGAGCACGCTGCTGCCTATTGAGTGGAATCAGAATCGCTGGATTAATCTGCTCTGGCTGGCATTGATTGGTGCCGTGAATCTCGGCGTCTGCTGTCTGCTGCATAGCCTGGTGCTGAAGCGCCTGCGCCGTACACCCGTTGTTAATGCTGAAGGCAACCTAAAACTCCATATGCAGGGCTTTACCCTGTTTGCCATTCTGCTGGTGCCGCTTAACATCTGGTGTGCGATTCACTACGGCGCGCTGGGAACCGGCTGGCTGTGGCTGGCGCAGAACATTTTCTACCTGGTTGGCTGGGCATGGCTGGTACACCGTCGTTTTGCGCCGGGTATCCACTTCAGCTGGCTGACGCGTTACACCACGCAGGCAGTCGCCATTTTTATGGCCCCGCTCAGTATCACTATCGCCTGCTATTCTGGTCCGCTGCTTTGGGCGTGGACGCAAAAAACGCAGATTGTCGATGAGATGGCTTTTGTCCTGACGCTTTACGCCTTAGGCAGCGGAATTCAGGCGATCTGTGGCTTGCTCTATCACCTGCAGTACGTGAATGGGACGTTTATCTCGCAGATTGACCGTCTGGTGCTGTCTAAAACCCTGCCGCTGAGCGAGTACGGATCCTTTACCGTCGTGGCAACGGCGGCGACCGGTATCCTGCTGCTCAGCAGCCCGATTATGCAGGCGATTGTGCCGCGCATGACCGGCATGAAAACCCGGCAGCAGGGCGATGCGGAATCTCTGCGTCTCTACATCCAGCTCTTCGCCAACGCCGTGCTGACATTCTTTATCTGGCAGCTGCTGGTCTCCATCGCCGAGGCGGGCTGCTGCATCTGGAAGGCGTATCAGCTTATCCCGCGCGCCGCGCGCAAAGAGAAGCGCAGCGACCTGAAAGAGGTGCTGAGGCCTTTTATTCGCTTTGCGCTGAGCGCCGCGTTCTCCAGCGCAATCTCGACACACTGGCTGGATGCGCGTCATTTGCCGGCCGGCGATGTGGTTATCGCCGTGGCAATTATGGTGATCACCGCGGCCATTCGCTGGCGCACCAGTCCCTATCGCAGCGTGATCATCGGCTTTGAACATCAGGTCTGGCTGAATGGCGTTAACCTGACTATTACCACGCTGCGCACCTTTGGTGCGGTGCTGGTGCTCTTTTCTATATTACTGACCTGGCTGCAGCTGCTGGATGCGGGCGTCTCCACCACGCTGATGCGTGAAGCGGCGCGCTACCGCGCTAATCAGGAAGAATTTGTCTGGTTTCCGGCGCTGTTTACCACCCTGACGCGCTTTTTCCTTTTTTCCACGCTGGTGCTGGTGGTGCTGGGCTGGCTGGCAACGCCCTGGATAATGGGGATGGAAGCGTATGGCCTGGTTGGCTGATGGGCGTATCATCTATGAGCAGGACCTGATCGTTTCGCGCCTGCAGCAGGATCCGCCGCGTAACATTACCGGTTCGGTGTATGACTTTGTCGCTGAGGGCGTGGCCGAGCAGGCGGAGCATCTCAAAGCCTATCACGCCATTTCGCACAAAGTGATGGAGGATCCGAGCGAGAAAAACCTCAATGAAATGGGCCGGCTGCAGACGATTCTCGATCACCAGAATCTCTGGCAGCTCGACAGCCGTATCAACGATGTTCTGCAGCAGATTGGCCTGCAGGCTGATACAGAACTCTCTTCGCTCTCCGGCGGCTGGCTGCGTAAAGCGGCCCTGGGCCGTGCGCTGGTCAGTAACCCACGCGTGCTGATGCTGGATGAGCCTACTAACCACCTCGATATTGAAACCATCGACTGGCTGGAAACGTTCCTGAAAACCTTTACCGGCAGCATCGTGTTTATTTCGCATGACCGCTCGTTTATCCGCAATATGGCGACGCGCATTGTCGATCTCGATCGCGGTAAGCTGGTCTCCTGGCCGGGAGATTACGATCAGTTCCTGGTGGGTAAAGAGGAGGCGCTGCGGGTTGAGGAGATGCAGAATGCTGAATTTGACCGCAAGCTGGCGCAGGAAGAGGTGTGGATCCGTCAGGGGATCAAGGCGCGTCGTACCCGCAATGAAGGCCGCGTGCGGGCACTGAAAGCGCTGCGTCGCGAACGTTCCGAGCGTCGTGACGTGATGGGCAAAGCCAATATGCAGGTCGGCGAAGCGGCCCGCTCCGGTAAAATTGTCTTTGAGCTGGAGAACGTAAACTACGGCGTGGAAGGCAAAACGCTGGTTAAAGACTTTTCAGCCCAGGTCCAGCGCGGCGATAAGATTGCGCTGATTGGGCCTAACGGCTGCGGAAAAACCACGCTGCTGCGCCTGATGCTGGGGCAGCTGAAAGCGGACAGCGGGCGGGTGCACTGCGGCACCAAGCTTGAAATTGCCTATTTCGATCAGCATCGCGCTGAACTCGATCCGGACCGGACCGTGATGGATAACCTCGCGGAAGGCAAACAGGAAGTGATGGTCAACGGCAAACCCCGTCACGTACTGGGTTACCTGCAGGACTTTCTGTTCCATCCGAAACGCGCCATGACGCCGGTACGCGCGCTGTCGGGCGGAGAGCGCAATCGCCTGCTGCTGGCGCGGCTGTTCCTGAAGCCCAGCAACCTGCTGATCCTCGATGAACCGACCAACGATCTGGACGTTGAAACGCTGGAGCTGCTGGAAGAGCTGGTCGACGGATATCAGGGCACCGTACTGCTGGTCAGCCACGATCGTCAGTTTGTGGATAACACCGTTACCGAATGCTGGATATTTGAAGGTAACGGCGAAGTGGGCGCGTTTGTGGGCGGCTATCATGATGCGCAGCAGCAGCGCGCGGCGTACAAACAGACGCGTGTTGCCCCGACGGTTTCCGCACCGGTGAAAACAGCTGAAAAAAATGAAACCGCCAAACGCAGCGCAGGCAAGCTAAGCTATAACCTGACGCGTGAACTGGAACAGCTGCCGCAAAAGCTGGAGCAGCTGGAAGCGCGGATTGGTGAGCTGCAGGCGC
>PEFU01000003.1:964482-970801 GCA_002939445.1 Pantoea sp. BRM17
GTAAAACCACTATCAAAAGCCGCAGCGTGGATGTGGGCACCGTAGAGAGTGCGGTGCTGACCGACGATTTGCATCACGTCGAGATCACAGCCCGTCTGAACGCCGGCATGGAGAAGCTGCTTTATAAAGACAGCGTGTTCTGGGTGGTCAAACCGCAGATTGGACGCGAAGGCATCACCGGTCATGGCATACTGCTTCAACTGAACGTAAGGAGTCGCGTCTTGACGGACAACAATCACGGGACTGCTAAGGTCGATCAGATCAAACGKTGGTCGCCAGTCTGGATCGTACCCATCGTTACGCTGTTGATCGGCGGGTGGATCCTTTTTTATCACTTCAGCCATCAGGGGCCGCTGGTGACGCTGATCACCGAAAACGCCGAAGGCATCGTGGCGTCGAAGTGGTGGAGTTTGTTGGTCGCTGGTCGATGATCGATGTGTTTGTTATCGCCGTGCTCTCTGCGCTGGTGCGCATGGGACAGCTGATGAACGTCTATCCCGCACCGGGCGCGCTGCTGTTTGCCCTGGTGGTGATATTGACCATGTTTGCCGCTATTACATTCGATCCGCGTCTGATTTGGGATCGCCAACAGGTGACGCTGGGTTCCCAGTATCCCTCAACGATCATGGGCGGCGTTATCCTGCTGATGAGCGATGGTTCCTGGCCCGTTGCACTGGTGATTTTTATCGCCAGTATTATGGTGCCCTCGCTGAAAATGGTCGCTATTGGCTGGCTCTGCTGGCACGCCAGCGGGCGCGGCCAGCGGGATGGCGAAAAAATGCATCTGATCTTGAAAAGTGGTCTGCAGCAGGGACTGCGCAGCTGCCCCTGCTGTACGGCTATTCTGCCGGTGACGCAGCCGCGCTGCGATCGCTGCGGGGTAGCAGCGGCACCGCGCCGCAGGCATAGCCTGCAGTGGACGCTGGCGCTGCTGCTGACCTCCGTTATGCTCTATATTCCGTCTAATATTATGCCGATCATGGTGACGGCGGCAGAGATCTTTATGGCCGGCGTGCTGGTGAGTTTCGTCAAGCTGATGGCGTATGGTGAGATCGGCTTAGGCAGCAGCTTCTGGCCCTGGTGCCTGTTCTGCCTGCTGCAGCTGCGCGCGTTTCAGTGTGTGGATCGGCGCTGGGTCTGGCAACAAATCGACGCGCTGCCCGCGCTGCCGTTTACGCCGCAGGCGGACATTACGCTGCCGYAGATCCCGCGCGTCATGGTGCGGGAGGATTACCGCAGCCTGGCTTCCCTGTTTCTGCTGTTTGTGCAGGGTATTCCGGCTTTCTGCATGGTGACAATTTTGCTGCTGGTCAACCGGATTGCTCTGCCGCACCCGCTGCGGCGGGGACTGGCGCGTATTCTTTTTCAGCTGCGCAGCTGGGGCACGTGTGATTTAACCGTCAGGCTGCCCGCTGTGCCGGCGGGCAGCCGTGCCCGCTGCCCGCGCTGCCATACGCAGCTGCTGGCTAACTGGCATGAACCGCGGAGGCGTCCAACCGGTTATGCGCTGGCGGCGCTGTTTATGCTGGTGCTGGCCAATCTGTTTCCGTTTATCGATATGCACGTCGCCGGTCTCTCCAGCCTAGCCATCCCGATTTCTTCAGTCAGCCGCATGAAAAAACGCAGCCGGTGCTGGATACGCTGGCGCAGACGGAGCAGGAGCTGGAAACCGCCTTTGCCCGCTGGGAAGAGCTGGAAGCGCTGAAAAACGGCGCATAACACAGAGGAAAAGGGCATGTGCGCAACGTCGCCGCAGGCGCAGCAGTGGATGCTCTGTCCACCCCGTCTCAAGGGCGCCGCCGCCCGAGCGCGGGCTGTCGAGCTGCTCGAGACCGTGCAGGCGCAGATTTGGCGCGATGCAGCAGCCCGGGCTCAGGCATCACGCGATCCTTATACTGACGCACGCAGCCAAACAGCTGCTCTGCTTCGATCCAGTCAGCATAAAACACGCCGCCGCTACTGGTAAAAGGACGGTTGATGTCTGAAGGCGGCAGCAGCGTAACGGTGTCGCCCATCACATGATAGTCACCACCAAAGAGCTGCCCCAAGCTGGCCAGCGCATCGCGATCGCCGCACAGAACCAGGCGGACGCTGAGCGGCAGAGCTGGAATTGTCACCGGCAGGGGCTGTCGCTCATCCTGCGAATACCACTCAAACCGCTGCAGTTCGATACACCGGCGCAGGCGCAGCCAGAGCAGGGGCTGTGCCAGCAGCGTATTGATAGACAGGATCAGCGTGCCGCCTTGATCGCCGGAAAAACGTACCGCTTCCGTCAGCAGCGGTGGCCAGAAATCAGCCTCCGGTGCATTAAGGTCTGCCCGTGCTGCCTGCGTCAGAACCCACTGACACCAGTTGAGCATATCGCTCTCATCGGCAATCTGCAGGTTCTCTTCAAACTCACTGTAGAGCGCCATTTCGTGCACTTCGGCATCCAGCTCCTGGCCGATAACCTCGCCATCTGTTTCAATCATGATCTGATTTAGCAGGATCTCATCGCGCATGCGTTCAGTAAGGTAGTTTTCCCGCCACTGGCGTGCTTCAAGCGCCTCCGTCAGCGCTTCACCATTAATGATGTCGCCGTGCAGGGCGGCCTCATGCAGCTGTCGCCTCAGCCAGCGCGGACAGAGCGGCAGCGTATCATCGAGTTCCAGCTCAGCAATCAGATAGGCCTGCATAATCATCATGCCTTTGGCATGAATATTACCGCCCAGCTCAGCTTTACGCTCCACGTCGTTGAGTTCACCATCGCCTGGGTGCACCACACAGGTAATACGTGACGGCTCACCCCAGGCACGCGGGTGCCCCGGAAACTCAATAACCGACAGGCCATTGATCTGTATTTTTTCATTGAGGCCACCGACCGGCTGCACATTGCCAAACTGATCAACAGAGCCGGTCACCGCAATCTGCTGGCTCAGCGGCTGATTAGCCAGCGCGCTGATTAATGCGCACAGCTCTGCCAGCGAGGCGCTGTCACCATCCACTTCAGAGTAAGATTGCTCAAACACCATCGAAGCGGAGAAGGGCAGTGGCTGCTCGCTCTGCCACGCCACGCCGGTCAGCAGCGGCAGGGCTTCATCGATACGGTCAATTGCCCACAGATGAAACTCTCCTGCTTTCACCGCGTCAACGATCTCCTGACTAAGACTGAGATGACGCACGTTAGAGGCAGGCAGAATGACACCCTGCTTACCGGTCAGCTCACGCGCCTGACAGACATGAAAGAATCCTTCGCGCGTTTATCTACCATGTTCTCAATATGCCTTCTTTTAGTGAAGCCCGAATATTAGCGAACAGTTGTACGCCGGGCAATGCCCCTATTTGTGGTTAAACCAGTTAAGCCAGCGTAACGGCCACGGGCGGGGTGCAGATTCCTGCTGGTTAAACTGTGTAATACGGGTCTGAATCATAGTCAGCAGCGATTCACCGCTAAATGGCAATCGAAGAACCAGAGGTCGGGGCGGATATCCAGTTCAGCTTCAACAAAACCTTTGTCGAAGTTACCGCCATCTTCGGTCATTTTGACCACACGGTCCATCATCAACATGTTGTCAGAGGGCAGCGGTGGCCCATTTTCGCCGAACAGTTCGCCGCGACCTGAGGCAACCAGGTCTTCTTTGCTATAGGATTTGCGGTTGATTACGCGCTTGAAGTGAATTTTATAGGTCACTTTTTTCGCTGTTGGCAGCACCTGACCGGTAAACTTCACTTCGCCCACGCCCAGCGCACGGCCTTTGCCTTCCGCGCCTAACCAGCCGAGATAGAAACCAACCAGCTGCCACATGGCATCCAGGCCCAGACAGCCAGGCATAACCGGATCGCCTTTGAGGCCATGGAGGACAGGTCGGCGGTGGCGTAGCCCTGCCGGATGTCAGCAAAGGGAAAACCTCCGCCGCGGCGGAGGTTTTGTTAAGCAGGATCAGAACGCAGAAGTATCTTTAAACAGACCGACTTTCAGATCGGTAGCGGTGTAGATCAGATTACCGTCAACAAAGACTTCACCATCTGCAACACCCATCACCAGCTTTAATTCGCCACTCTTTCTTTCCACCAGATTCCACCAGACCTGAAATGAGGGAAACGCGGTATGAAGAGACAGAAGAGAGACCGTTTAGAACGTGCACATTCACGCGGTTATCAGGCCGGCATTACTGGCCGCTCTAAGGAGCTGTGCCCCTATCAACTGATCGATGCGCGGTCTCACTGGCTGGGAGGCTGGCGTCTTTAGATAACTGCTAAGTCCCTGATTCTTCGTAGCAACGTTGCACCGGAGATCAGGGGCTTTTTTTTGCCTAATCAGAAACATAGACACTGCTTTGACATTTCTTTATGTCGTTTTAACGGCAAAATCGTGACGCTGGCGTGAATTTTGCGCATTGCTTTTTCTGCGCATTGGGGTTAGAACTTTATTGTGGCTGAACAACGTTACGACGGGCGGGTCGTGGTCAGCGGTGAATGGCTGCTGCAGCATCAGGATCAGCTTATCAAGCGCAGCTTTAGTGTGACGTTGCCGCAAAATGAGGATGGTTATGATGCGCTGGTCCGCACGCTGGCTGCAGGCTGGCAGCAGACCGCACAGCAGATCGCAGACAGTGTGGCTTCGCTAAATTAGGAATTGGCCAACGGACTGGTTTATCAGACCAGCGATGTCAAGTATGTCATTGCCACCAATAATCTCTGGGCCAGCCCGCTCGATCAGCAGCTGCAGCAGACGCTGATTGCTAATCTGAGCCAGGCGCTGCCGGGCCGCGTGGTCGCCGCGTCACCGCATGGAGAGGGCTACGATACGCTCAACGTCAGCGTAAGTGGCTTTCAGGCAGCCAAAGAGGGCGAAACAGTGAAAAAAGCCATCATCGCAGGAGCTATGTTGCTGCTGGCAGGGTGCAGCACAACCATCGACACCACCTACTATCAGCTGCCGGCAGGCAGCAGTACGGTACGCGTCGCCAGCAGCGCGGGCAGCAGCCAGCCGATGCTCTGGGTGGAACATGTGAATGTGCCTGACTATCTGGCAGGCTGCTGATATGCAGCAGACGCTGCGTGAACTCAACCGCAGCATGAAAGGGCTGCAGCCGGGATCGCCAGCGTACAATAAACTGGTGGGAGATATGCAGCGGCTTGATCAGGTGCTGCGTGAGCTGCAGCCAGTGCTGAAAACGCTGAATGCGAAAAGCAATGCCCTGGTATTTGAAGCGAAGCCAGGCCAGGATCCGGCTACCGTCAGCGGTGGTCTCAGCCAGATCCAGCAGAAGCTGATGGCGGCGCTGGATAAGATCAACGCGCTGCCGCTTAATCCGATGATTAATGAGGCGACCGGCACGCTGAAAGAGAGTCAGCGCACGCTGCGTCAGCTGCAGAATACGCTGAATAATCTGAACCAGCTTACCGGCAGTCCGGCAATGAAAACATTGGAACCCGATCGCTTTACCGCACGACTGGGCAGTGATTTTAATCTGGAGCAGCATCTGCAGGATGGGAAGAAACGTGGCCTGCGCGGCACGCTGAAAACCGGCAACCTGCTCTCCGGCGCGCTGTTTGTCGATCTCGATTTCTACGATAAAGCGCCAGCCTATAAAGGACCGAACAGCGTAGCAGGTCTTGAGGTGATCCGCATTCAGGATTCACTCTATACCCGACACACTGATTTCCTGATGTTCTTCAGTGATTCGATTCGCGGCCTGCAGGTGGGTGCACCGGTTGAGTTCCGCGGTATTCGTCTGGGAACCGTCGCGCAGGTGCCTTATATGATCCCGGGTATGGACCAGGCGCTGAACACAGATTATCGCGTGCCGGTGCTGATTCGCATCTGGCTGGTGACCACGAATGTGCGCTTCTGGAAAGACAGCGGCATTGCCGTTGATATGTCTGCTTCGGGGATGCGCGTGGAGATGGGTTCACTGACCACGCTGTTTAGCGGCGGCGTCAGCTTTGACGTACCGGATGGCTGGGATCTGGGTGAGGTCGCACAGAACAAAGCGGATTATCATCTGTATGACGATCAGCGCGTGCTTGATTCACCGCCGCTGGCGCCGCCGGATGCGAAAGGGGTCCGCATTGTGCTCGACAGTAACAAAGCGGGTCAGCTCAATCCGGGCGATCCGGTGCTGTTCCGCGGTTATCGCGTCGGCACGGTGGAAACCAGCACCTTCGATACTGACAAACGTATGATGACCTATCAGCTGTTTGTCACTGCGCCTTATGACGGGTGGTCAAACCGCAGATTGGACGCGAAGGGATCACCGGTCTTGGCACACTGCTTTCAGGCGCCTATATCGAGCTGCAGCCCGGTGCAAAAGGCGAACAGCCGGAGCATTATCAG
>PEFU01000003.1:970901-980727 GCA_002939445.1 Pantoea sp. BRM17
CACATGATAGTCACCACCAAAGAGCTGCCCGGCATCAGGCTGAAAACGACGCGTGGCCTCGGCAATCCAGGCGAGATAGTCGCTATTTTCCTGGCTGCGTAACAGTAGCAGCGGAAAACCCGCAGACTGATGGTGTAAATGCGCCAGCGCATTCAGCAAACGCGGCTGAACCGCGGCAAGACTATCGCTATCTTTCAGTGAAACCGTTGAAAAGAGGGTCTGCCAGGGGGTGCTATCTGGCTGCAGGGCTTGCCACGTAAGTTGGTTGCTGGTCAAAATATTCGCATTAGTCTGATTTAGGAAAAGCGTGATTATACAGGATACAACCGGGTTTATCACGGCGAGTTCCGGTAGTGAATGTGACAGGAGCAACATGTTTTTCGTTGCTGCATCGCGCAAAAAAGCTGTTATTCTTAAGTTGTTACGTGGTCACGGTGGGATTCCGATGAAATACCAGCAGCTTGAAAATCTGGAAAGTGGATGGAAATGGAAATACCTGGTGAAAAAACATCGGGAGGGGGAGCTAATCACCCGCTATCTGGAGCTCAGCGCGGCACAGGCTGCGGTTGACGCGCTGCTTGCGCTGGAAAATACGCCGGTTGAGGTGAACCAGTGGATTGCGCAGCATATTCATCCGGGTCTGGAAAATCGCCTGAAGCAAACCATACGTGCCCGCCGCAAGCGTCACTTCAATGCTGAACACCAGCATACGCGTAAAAAATCTATCGATTTAGAATATCTTGTGTGGCAACGGCTGGCGGGCCTGGCGCAGCGTCGCCACTGCACGCTCTCTGAGACAATTGTACAGCTGATTGAAGATGCCGAACGGAAAGAGAAATATGCCAGTCAGATGTCTACGTTAAAGCAGGATCTGCAGGCCATCTTAGGCAGCGAAGAGAACAAAAAGTAAGCATATAGCAGAAACAAAAAACCCCGCCGGAGCGGGGTTTTTTTTACGCGATAACTTAAGCCTGTGGCTGAGTTACAACGTCTTTGATGCCTTTCACGTCGATCTCAACGCGACGGTCTGGACCCAGGCAGTCGATCAGGGCATTACGGCCTTTCACGCTGTCACAGGTGTTGCCAGTAACCGGGTTGGATTCGCCCATGCCACGTGCAGAGATTTTGTTAGCCGGGATACCTTTAGATACCAGGTAGTCGACAACAGACTGAGCACGTTTCTCAGACAGTTTCTGGTTGTACTGGTCTGAACCGATGCGATCGGTAAAGCCCAGAACTACAACGGAACCATCTTTAGGATCCATTGAGCTCAGCTGGCTGTACAGCTGATCCAGAGCCTGCTGACCTTCTGGCTTCAGGGTAGATTTGTTGAAGGTGAACAGCACGTCAGATTTCAGAGTGAAACGCTTGGTTTCAACAACCGGAGCTGGTGCCGGAGCTGGTGCAGCGATTGGTGCAGCAGCTTCATCCTGACCGAAGCGGTATGCAACGCCTACGCTCAGCATGCCGTTGTCTGGACGCGCGCCAACGGTACCTGCATCACCAATGTTGTTAACCCACTGGTAATCCAGACGGGTTGCCCAGTTCTTGGTCACTGCGTATTCAACACCCACTGCAGCCAGCGGAGAAACGCCGGTGTCGTGGTCGCTGCGGCGTTCGCCGGTCAGAGTGTTGTTCTGGGTAGAATCTGCACGCCATACCATGCCACCCAGACGGGTGTACACGTCAAGGTCATCAGCAATCGGGTAGCTCAGTTTAGCTGCCAGCTGAACGCCCTGCGCTTTGAATGCGCCGTTGATGTTGTCGCCTTTGTTAGGCATGCGGCCCAGCCAGTCATAGCCCAGCTCGAAGCCCAGGTATGGGTTCGCCTGATAGCCCAGGAAAGCACCTGCGCCCAGCTGAGATTCGTGAGTTGGACCGTCGTTGTTCGCGTAACCGTTACCGTAGTAACCAGTATCGTGATACTGAGACCAGCCCAGTTTAGCACCGGTGTACCAGGTGTCATCTTTAGGAGCGGCCTGCGCTACGGTAGCGAAGCCAGCCAGTGCCACTGCAATTGCGATAGCTGTCTTTTTCATTTTGCGCCTCGTTATCATCCAAATAGGCAATGAGCAAAAAGGTTGCTCTTGGTTGTAATCCTTCGCCGGGTCTGAACGCTCGCTTATGACTCTACCGAAAAAACGGAGGTTATTGAGCACYCTGGCGAGCTAAAGTCTACAACGAGATTGAAAACTTACAAGTATGATGTGAGGTGAGCAGGTAAAAAAACAGGTGTAAATACACACATTTTAACAATTGACGGGGCAAAATTTTCGGTCTGTAAATAGAGAATTGCAGCTAAGCCCTTGTCCTGACTGGCGGGAACATTATCAGTAGCTTAGCGGCAACAGGCCGGAAAAAAAAGCTGAGATAAACCTCACTTTTTACTTAATGAAACAAATCCGAGGGAATTTTTGTGCTTCCGGGTTGTCTGGCAGAAATGATATCAGCTTCTTCCGGGCGCATAATCAGACCCAAAGCTTCGCCTTCTTCTGCTGCCTGCTGCAGCATCTGACGCTCATTCTCTTGCAGTTCACAGGGTATCCAGGCCAGCACTACGCTGTAATTTCCGGTACGCAGCGCTTTCACCATATTCTCAACCGTACTGAGCCGATCTGATTCAGTAATATGCATACTCTTCTCAAGCGGCAGACCAGACTGCTGGATCCAGCGGCGGCTGACTTTATGCGCTGGCGTCAGCCAGAGCTGCCAGCGTGACTGTTCGCTCAGCTGTTTGAGCACCGGAAGCAGAAGCAATTGCATCATGCCAGGATGCTCACTGTAGCGTAATTCCGTTATACCGCCCATTGACGGCTGAACTGCAGTGGAAGGCGCTAACCAGGAGGAACGATCAACAAGGCCAGAGAAATGCGTGCGCATAATATACTCGCTCAGTAGTGAACTGGATGAATGTACAGTACTGTTTAAATTAACAGAGATCAACTTCATTTTCTGAAAATGTCTCTCAAAACTGGCAGAAGATGGCATTAAAAGCGTTTTATTCATTGAATCAGTAAATCGTTTTTTTTATCTTCTAACTAAATGAATAGTCGATGTTTTATAGGAAATACCCTGCACAAGGAATGAGGAAAAGGGACATGATGAAGCGAAAAAATGAGGTAGTAGAGCAATCGATCGACGCCCTGTCGGTTCTGGGAGATATAGAGTCGCGTACGCAGTTTGGCGGCTACGCACTGGCTATTGAGCGCGTGGTGTTCGCCTATATTGATAATGACACGCTCTACCTGCGCGCCAGTGAGGCGCTGCGGCTTTATGCCGTTCAGCGGCCGCTGGAGCCGCTGGTTTATCGCAAGCGCGGCATCCCTGTCACCCTGAGCTACTTCAAAGTTGATCAGCAGCTATGGCAGGACAGGAGGCAGCTGATCCGTTTGTCAGCCAGCTCCCTGCAGGCGGCACAGGCTGATGCCGCAGTAAAAAATATTTCGCTGCGGCTCAAGGATCTTCCTAATCTCAGTTTGCGTATGGAGCTGATGCTGCATAAGCGGGGATCAGCTCGGTGGAATCGCTGCAGGAGATGGGGTCACGACAGAGCTGGCTTAAGCTGCGCAGCGYCAACAAGCATGTCGGGTTGAAAACGCTGCTGGCACTTGAAGGGGCGATCTCTGGCCATCATCAGGCGGCGCTTCCGGCTGACGTAAAAGAGGCGCTGAGCAGCTGGTACCAGGAGCGGCTACGCCGGTAAACCCGGGAGCCGCTGTTACTGTTTCAGGCCTGCGCCAGGGCGCGGCGCAGGCGGGCGATCTCAGGCAGCAGTGTGATTAGTAAATCGAGCTGCTGCAAAATCAAAGGTGCCTGGGCTTCAGTACTGGTTTTCAATTCGCCAATGCGCTGCTGAAGCGTATGTTGCATCGCGGCTACCCGATCGTTCGTCACGCACTCAATCTGTAAAACATCCTCAACAAAACAGACGGCGTCATCAAGCAGCGTGAGCAGTTTCCCCGGTGTTAAGCGGGTGCGATGTGCGCCCAGCGCTGAGATATAGCTCAGAAACGAGTGATTAAGGCAGAGCAGTCTGAAGGCGTGCTCCCGCAGCGTCTGCTCTGCCCGGCGTTCACTGTTTATATTCGATACCACAGAGGCGAGTTCGGCGTCAGCGTTGTGCGCATCCCGGCGTACAACCCGGTAAGCCAGCCGGTTATCTTTGCCCTGATGATACTGTTCCATGATGGCATCCAGATAGCGGCAGTTAGCATTCAGCGCGCGATCGGCTATTGTGGTGAGTTTGCGAAAACGCCAGTCAGGCCAGACAAACGCCACCGCCAGCCAGGCGAGTCCGCATCCCAGAAGCGTATCAACAATACGCGGCAGGGCCACGTCAAAGCCTTCACCCAGTAAATTGAAGCAGAGCAGTACCAGCAGGGTAATAAACAGCGTGGCCTGCGCATACTGAATCTGACGGAAAGCAAAAAACAGCACGCCGCTGAGGACGATCAGCAGCAGCTGCCCCTCCACCGAGGGCACCAGCCACAGCACCGGCAGCCCGATTGCCACACCTGCCAGCGTCCCTCCGATACGCAGCGCCAGCCGGCGACGCGTGGCGTTATAGTTGGGCTGACAGACAAACAGGCTGGTAAGCAGTATCCAGTAACCGCGCTGCAGCCCGGTAATCTGAATAAAGGCATAACCTATACAGAGCACCAGCGACATTCGGATGGCGTGGCGAAACAGCGGAGAGGCGGGCGTAAGGTGACGGCTCAGACGCAGACGTATATCGGACCAGCCACGCAGCGTGTCACGCGAAAGATGGTGCTCACTCTGCAGCGGCGTCTCAAACAGCTGCTGTTCTGAAGCAAGTGAAGCAAGTTGCGCATCAATGGCACGCAAATTACGCAGTAACCAGGAGAGCGGGGCGGCATGTCCGGCATCCGGGTCGCTTTGCTGCAGGCGCTCAAGGGCCGTCTCAAGGCGCGCAAAAGCACGCTCGAAATGGCTGCTGTGATGCCAGCGCTGGCGCAGTACGATCGTTTCAGTCAGCTGGCGACACGCCTGCGCCTGCATATTCAGCAGACGCTGAAAACGGAACAGGATTTCGTTGTAACGCCAGTTATTTCGCAGCTGATGATACTGTATGTGCGAAGAGCTGGCGCGCTCATGAATATCCTGCGCCACAAAATAGTAATGCAGGCTGCGGCGGGTACTGCGTGAACCCCGATCGCCGCGCAGCCGGCTCTGAATGGTATTTTTAGTCTGATTCAGCTGCGCGACTAACTGGCTGTTAGCCATTGCGGTGGCAATCAGAGCGGCATCATCCTGCTCACCGCCGTCCGGATCAAACAGGTTTGCTTTCGCCTCAAGATAACGCGCCAGCTGGGAAAAGCTGGCCGCCAGCTGCTCCTGAACGGGTCGCACCGGAAACATCAGGTGGCCAATAAAGGTCAGCAGGTTGTACCAGAGTGCTCCCGTCAGCAGCAGCGCGGGCTGCATCCACCACTGTGGAAAGAGCCCGATACCCAGCATGGTATATACCGCAATCAGCAGGGCACCAAACGCGATGGTCGCGTAACGCTGGCCAAGCGCGCCCAGCAGGATAAATCCCCAGCTTGAGAGCGCCAGGCCGGCAGTGAACGCCCAGGGTCTGGGGAAAAGCAGCTCAACGGAGACCGACGCGATACAGAAGCAGCACAGGGTGATGATCAGATTGCGCAGACGGCCTGTCCAGCGGTCGTCAAGATCGGCCAGCGCGGCAGCGACCACCCCCAGCGTAAGCGGAATGGTCCACTCTACCTGCTGCAGCCACCAGGGAAACGCAGCGCAGCCCGACAGCGCCAGAAAAATACGCAGCAGATAGCGCAGGCTGCTGTTAAACAGATAGCGGCGCCAGGCGGGCATAGCGTCGGACATAAACCGGATCCTCAGTAGCGGCGGCGCGCGTTAGCTTCACGCGCTGCCTGAGCCTCTTCCACGCTGACCACCCGGCGGCCAACCGGCCAGAGTGAAATCGCAGCCAGCTTAAAGTGCGCCAGTCCGGTGGGAATACCGATAATGCTCAGGCACTGCACAATTCCGGTTGAGATATGCATTACGCAGAGCCACCAGCCAAAGAAAATAAGCCAGAAGATGTTCAGAAATGTACCGCCAGCGTTAAGAAACGCACTTTTGCTGTCAGGACGCAGTACATCAACGTGAACCGCTTCATTGCCGAACGGGACCAGCGAAAGTTTTGTGATTTCCCAGCAGGAGCGCGTCAGCGGCAGCGTAAAAATCAGCACAATGCTGACCAGCGTGGCAAAGAGCCAGCCAAACGTAGTGAGAAAGCCGCCAAGGATAAAATTCAGAATATTAAGAACGGTGCGCATAACGCGTTTTTCCTTTTGCAATCCGCAATATGTGCCGCCAAGTTTAGCCTGTTTTAAGGCTGGAGCGCCAAGTGTCTGACAGGTAAACTGCGCAATAACTGAATTTCACCTGATGATGCGGACATGGAACTGAAAGCAACAGCAATGGGTAAACGTCTGGCGCAGCATCCTTACAACCGGGTGCGTTTGCTGACCGCCGGTGTTGAAGTCAGCGGCGATCGTCATGAATACCTTATTCCGTTTAATCAGCTGCTGGATATCAGCTGCAAACGCGGTCTGGTATGGGGCGAGCTGGAGTTTTTGCTGGCGGAGAATCAGGTGGTGCGGCTGCATGGTACCGAGTGGCAGGAGACGCAGCGTTTTTATCACTATCTGCAGCACGCCTGGCAGCAGTGGAGCGCTGAAATGAGCCATATCAGTACGGGCGTGCTGGATGAGCTGCTGCAGCATATTTCGCAACTGACCGCAGAGGATCGCTGGCTGAAGCGAAGTGAGCTGGCTGCTATCCTGGCCCGGGTTAACGAGACGATTGCGGCACTGCCGCTGCCGCTGGCGCGCCTGGAGGCGCTGGATAACTGTCGTGAACGCTGGCATCGCTGCCGGCAGTGGCTGGAGCAGGGCGAAGMCACAATTCGCCAGCGTAACCGTCGCTGGAGCGAGCAGGTGATTCAGGCAAATCCGGATTTTTTCGCCACGGTTGAGCGCTCACCGCTTAATCGTGCGCAGGCAGAAGCGGTGGTTAATGGTGAAGAGACGTTGCTGGTCCTGGCGGGTGCAGGCAGCGGTAAAACCGCCGTGCTGGTGGCACGTGCTGGCTGGCTGCTGCAGCGGCGACTGGCTCATCCTGACCAGATACTGCTGCTGGCATTTGGCCGGGAGGCTGCAGAAGAGATAAATCAACGCCTGGACACGCAACTTAACGTAAAGGCGTTGCAGGCGCGTACCTTTCATGCGCTGGCGCTGCATATTATTCGCGAGAGTGGCCGCAAGCCGCCGGTTATCAGCCAGCTGGAGAGTGACAGCGCTGCCCGTCGCCAGCTGCTGCTGGAGAGCTGGCGCGAGCAGTGCGCGGCTAAAAAGGCGCAGGCCAGCGGCTGGCGTCAGTGGCTGGAGGAGGATCTGGCGTGGACGTTGCCGGACGGCGCATTCTGGCAGGATAGCGCTATCGCGCAGCGGCTGGCGCCGCGTCTTGAGCAGTGGCTGGGCCTGCTGCGGATGCAGAGCGGTAATCAGGCGGAAACAATCGCGGCCGTTCCGGAAGTGTGGCGCGATAGCTTCAGTAAGCGGATAAAACTGATGGCTCCGCTGCTGAAAGCCTGGAAAAGTGCGCTTAAAGCGGAGGGCGCCGTTGATTTTGCCGGCCTGATCCAGCAGGCGACAGAGGTGCTGGAAAAAAGACGTTTTATCAGCCCCTGGAAGCATATTCTGGTCGATGAGTTTCAGGGATTGGCGCGAAAACGCTGTGGCTGCAGCTCGGCGTTATCAATGAGCAGGCGGCCGTGCTGGCAAGTGATGGACCGGACTGCCTGATTATGGACCGCTGTCCGAAGATTGAAATCCCGCGTCTGAATATTACGCCAGCCTGAATCAGACAATAAAACGGCGACCTGCGTCGCCGATATAATTAATGTCGCAGGCTGGGTCGTCCCAGCTATGGCGTGATGCGTTACTTACTGGATCAGGGATATGAGGTGATTCCGGTGAGCCCTAAACTGGCCGGGCAGCAGCTGATGGGGCAGACCGCCTACGCTTCACTGGCAGAAATCCCCGGTAAAGTCGATATGGTAGATGTATTCCGTAATGCTGAGGCGGCATGGGAGGTGGCACAGGACGCTATTGGGGCACTAAATTTACATTTAAACATATTTATTCGTGCCCTGGCGCAAACATTTCATCTTTGCGGCTTGCGCCGCGAGCGGAAAGGGCAGCTACACTCTGGCAATAAAGAGAAGGGGAAATGAATGAACGATCAAACAATTCGTGATGTGCTGATGAATACCCGTCGTATCGCACTGGTGGGGGCCAGCGACAAACCGGACGCCTTTTAATAGTGAGCCGGCAATTTTCCGCCCGTCCAGCACCAGCAAATCAATCTGCGGATCGAGTTTAAGCGTAATGGCGGGGCAGGATGCTGTGACAAGCAGCGCAATAATGCCTGTGACAGCCGGTGACAGCTTCATTTCTACTCCCGAAATATGGCGGGTAATCAGTGATGTGTAGCAAAGTATTTCATTACGCCTGAAGTTCAGGAGCTTATTAAACGTGCRGCGTTCACGCCGGCTGTTCAGCGAGGGCAGGTGGATCGCCACAGAGTGTGCTTCCGCGGTAAATGTGACAATCATCGGCACTGACTGGAAATGGGTTGCGTCGGGACAGGGTTTCTCAACGCGAAACAGAAACTGATGCTGCCCCTGTTCCAGCTCAAGGCTGTCTTAGGGCAAATCGCTGGCATCCTGCCAGGCAAAATCGGGGTTTTCGCTTACTGCTGTCGCCGAAGGAGCAGCAAAGCGCAGTACGGATGCCGTCTGTGCTGCGCGGTTATAAGCCATCATCGCCTGCATCATGTCACCGCTGCTGCTCTGCGGCAGACGATCGCGCAGGCTGGCAATTTCTGTGCCCCGCTCATCAATCCGTGTGGCTGCTGTTTAATAAAGCCTGTCCGTCGCGCTTTGTTGAACAGCTGCGTGAGCTGGGTGTACCGGTAGCGCGTAAAGCCTGAGCCAGGCAGCGCCAGGAAAAGTGAGGCGCTAGCTGGTGCGTAACGTTTTCATCCAGCTCAGTAACTTTTGCCGGGTTGCTGCATCAAAGCGTTTAAACCAGCGCTGTATTCTTTATGACAATCCATGCCAGTAAAGGTCAGCAGGCGGAGTACGTCATCCTGACCGGCCTCCATCAGGGAGCCGATGGCTTTCCGGCTCCGGCGCGTGAGTCGGTGCTGGAGGAGGGGCTGCTGCCACCCGTGGAAGATTTTCCCGATGCGGAAGAGCGGCGCCTCGCTTATGTGGCTATGACGCGGGCACGTGAACACAAAATGCTCACCAGTCTGAGCAAAGGAAGTAAAAAGGCGGTAACGCTGCTGCCGGACGATCAGCTGGAGGGGCTGCTGGACAAACTCAGCGGATTTGCGAAACCGGAAGAGAGGATTTTGCTGCTGGCGCGCTACCATCATCTGCGTCCGGCGCTGCTGGACCGGGCAAAAACGCGCTGGCCCGGATTACAGCTGGATCATACCAGCCTGTTTGCTGCAGGCGATGACTGGCAGGCAATCTACCGTTTTAGCGGCGCTAAGCTCAATCTGACCACCGCTTTTCACCACTATTTTGGCGACGGCGACAGCTGCGTGCTGGATACCACCTATCGCTTCAATAGCCGCATTGCTGACATTGCCAATGGTTTTATCCAGCAAAATCCGCACCAGCTGAAACCTGGAAGCATATTCTGGTCGATGAGTTTCAGGATATCTCGCCGCAGCGTGCCGCACTTTTAAAGGCGTTGCGCGCGCAGAATGC
>PEFU01000003.1:980827-999402 GCA_002939445.1 Pantoea sp. BRM17
AGCCGCTGATAAAGCGGCGGCTGATAAAGCGAAAGCGGACAAAGCAGCAGAAGATAAAGCGAAAGCTGATGCTGCTGCAGCGCAAAACGCGCAGCCGGAGGCGGCATCCGGTAAACCCGCCGCTGAGGCAAAGCCAGCTCAGCAACCTGCTACCGCAGGTTAACCGGCAGCAGGCTATAAAAAACCCCGCTCTGGCGGGAAGCCGCAGCAGGCTGCAGATAGTGCGCCGGACGCGAAAGCTGCCGCAGAGAAACCGGCTGACGATAACGCTAAAGCTAAAGATAAAGCTGAACAGGCGGCTGCTGATAAAGCGAAAGCAGACGCCGCCGCAGATAAGGCGAAAGCAGACGCTGCCGCAGAGAAAACCGCTGCTGATAAGGCGAAAGCGGACAAAGGAGAGTATGTCTATCAGACCGCCGATCAGCTGCGTAACGCAGATGTGCTGAGCCTCAAAAACCCGCCAAAACGTGTCACGCTGCAGCTTGCCGGCTGTGATACTGATGCCAATGGCTATTGCAGCTGGGAGCAGTTCTCTGCGGCACTGAACAGCGCACTGCAGGGGACGCCTATGCAGCCTGCGGCCGTGCAGGAAGAGCTGGTTGATGAAGATAAGGCCAGCGCACCTAAAGTAACGCTGATGGTAGGGCATGATTCAAATATCGCCTCGCTGCTCAGCGCGCTGCAGGTGAAGCCTTACACTCTGCCGGGCAACGATGAGAAAACCCCTATCGGCGGACAGGTTGTATTTGAACGCTGGCACGATGGCAAAAATAACAAAGATCTGCTGAAAATTAATTCCCTTGTTGATGCGTTCACGCTGCAATATTACGAAGGTTTCCCGGCAGAGCAGGTTGCCTGGGGGCAGATTAAAACGCCTGAGCAGTGGAAAGAGCTGGCGTCAGTCAAAAACGGTTATCAGGATGCGCTCTTCAGCTCGCCAGAGGTTGCGCGTGAAGTTGCTGCACCGCTGGTGGATTACATCCGCAGCCCAAAAGCGCTGGCGGCGATGACGGCAGAGAATGAGAAGCTGGCACTGAAGCCTGCGCTGCAGCGTCTGGAAAAGATTGTTGATTATAAATCGTCGCCTGCCTGCAATGGTAAAAAGCAGTGCACGCTGGACAGCGGTGATAACACTTTCAGCGCAGATAATGGCAAAGAGCCAGGCGTCAGCGGTCCGCTGAAAATCGTGGCTGGCGGCAATTGCCCGGATACCAGCGATGTTTTCATTTATGCAAATAGCCTTCAGCGCACCGTTGCGACCGCACAGTTTTTTGCTGCGGGTGCCTTTCCTGGCTGTGACGTTGCGGTAACGCATCAGGATGCCATGGGAACGATGGATCCCATCTTTAATCCGGTGATTACCGATGACAGCGAAGCGTTTAACAAGCTGCAGCAGGTGCTGATGCTGAGCCGTCACAATCTGCGTGCGCCGCTGGCGACAAACGGCAGCGCACTGGAGCAATCCACTAAAAAGAGCTGGCCGCAATGGGATGTGCCGGGCGGTGAACTCACCACCAAAGGTGGCGTGCTGGAAGTCTATATGGGTAAATATACCCGTCAGTGGCTGACGCAGCAGGGGCTGCTGGGCGATTTTCGTCAGCAAGCTGAGTTACACTCTGCGGTAATTCGCTCTTTGGCGGGCTAATCGTTTGAATGCCAGAGTGTTTCACTGATGAATTATGGAATGGGCACAATGATCAAAAAACTGAGTCTTTGCGCGTTGTCAGTTGTTGCGGCGCTTCCGGTAAGCCTGTCAGCGACCGCAGCAGAAGGGGATATGCGGGATGGCCGAGTGGCTTAAGGCAGCGGTCTTGAAAACCGCCGATGGGAAACCATCCGAGAGTTCGAATCTCTCTTCCTCCGCCAAATTTAAAGAAGCCCGCAGCGATGCGGGCTTTTTGCTTTTCCCGCCCCGACCCTTCCTGCTGCTCTAACCCTGACGTTTGCTGCTATAGTCCATTCACAGTTTTTATAAACAGCCTGTTTTTCAGGCGAACGATTCATTCATCGCTTTACATCATCCTGGGGGATGTTTATAGTGCGCCTCATTGCGGAGGGGTGGCCGAGTGGCTTAAGGCAGCGGTCTTGAAAACCGCCGATGGGAAACCATCCGAGAGTTCGAATCTCTCCTCCTCCGCCACTTTATCTCTGCAGATAAAGTACAATCTGTATCCGGACGTGCCGATCAGAGATTGTTGCTGTGATGAGCTGATAATTTTGTCCATCATTTACTCCTTAAAGAGAGAGGACACCTTACATGCGCTGAGAATACGCAGCGGGGTCAGAACAGCAAAGGCGTTTTACCCATCTTTACGCGATAAATTGCTGTTTCAGTAAGCAGAATGCTGTTTTTGACGGCGAAAAAAACAAATTTGTGTGAAGGCGAACGCTGCTGCTATTCCGGCCGGACTATTTGCCAGACGGTAAGTCAGAAACATCAAACCATAAAAACCTACCAGCATCAGGATCAGGCCGGGTGAGGGGAGTGCATAGACCGTGCTCAGCGTGGCGGTCACTGCAGAAAACGCCAGTGTCAGGCCGAGCAGAAAATAGGTATTACGCAGGACTTTATGCACCGCAACCAGCAGAACAACAAAGCCTGCCATCATCATACCGCCCAGGAATGACATGTCGCGCCGGGTAGTCAGTACATAGGCTGAACAGCAGAAGAAGACCAGTGCCGTGCCGCCCAGTGCCATGGCGATAACATCGCCCATGCCTGCACTCAGAAACGAACTGAGGATAGGCCCCAGGCAGTAGCCGAGGAAGCCCAAACCCAGCAGGCTCAGCAGGCTGACAAAGATGTTATAGAGAGAGACATAGAGTCCAACGGTCGCACGGATATAGTTGGTCTCGCCACCATGAATAATGTTACTGGTCTCCCACAGAATGGCCCCTGCAGAGAAGAGAATGAAAAGCGCACTGATAGCCAGATGCAGGGCCGGCAGCTGCAGGAACAGGTTTGCTACCGCGCTACCTCTTCACACCAGTCTGCGTGGTTAGTCAGATAGCCTTCTGCATCCGTTACAATCTCACTGCCGTTAACAATCACGCGTTTTCCTCATCTGTAATCTGCGCTTATTGTAAATTCCCGCCGCCTGAAAAAGCAAAAACCCCGCCAGAGCGGGGTTTGCTTTTTGTGCGCTGCAGCGTTAGTCGCGGTTAGCTGCTTTGCCGGGCCGTCCGGAAAGAGGCGAAACAGATAGCGGCTGTTGCCTTTTTCCTCGCCATACTTTTTCGCCATCGCCTTTACCAGCATGCGCACTGCCGGCGAGGTGTTAAATTCCCGGTAGAAGTCGCGTACAAAGTGGACGACCTCCCAGTGAGCCTCGCTCATCTCAATGTTTTCCTGCCGGGCGATCGCCACGTCGAAGTGCTGGCCTGCGGTCCGGAACAGCAGGTCGAAACGCTAATCAGCTGGCTTCAGGCAGGAGGGCCGCGCAGTGCGCGGGTGGACAACCTCGTGACTGAGCCCTGTGAGCCGACAGAACGTCCGGCCAGCTTTACCACTGGCTGATCAGAGACACTTCGCGGGTTTAGGCAGGCCGGCGATTTTTGTCGCCCCCTGAAAAAATGAGGCGCTATTTTCCGGCGGATGGCGCCAAATTGCAACGCGGAATAGGGGAAAGGCACTATGGCTGAACGCAGCTGCACAATCCGGGTATATGGCATGGTACAGGGCGTGGGCTTTCGTTATCACACCCAGCAACAGGCGAAAGCGCTGGGCCTGACCGGTTACGCCCGTAATCAGTCCGATGGCATAATTTGCGACTCTGGTGAATAAGCGGCACGTGCCAGCCATTTGCCAGAGCTGTCGCAGATATCAATAGTTTCGCCAGACTGCGCTTTTCCTTCCATGCGCGCAACGGCGCCGGAAAAGACCCAGGGATGACGGCGGAGCAGGGATTTTTCACGTCCCTTGGTGAGAATCAATCGAACGGTCATAGTTTGCTATGCTTCCTGCAATACCAGAAAATGACCAAAGCGATCGATGGTTACGCCGGGCATACCATCTGATTCGCCGGCGATCAGGCGATAGCTGTCGAGTCCGTCGCGGGTCGCCAGCCAGTCACGCCACTGTTGCGCCTGCTCTAAACGGCGAACAAAGAAGGCGATATCGATTGATTCATCCTGTTGCCAGCTCCAGACGCGTGCGCCCAGCAGTTTCATACCGTGCTCGGTAATAGGCAGCAGGGCAGGCGGCAGTTCGCCGCTCACCGGGCCCTGTGCCAGCGGCAGCCCCTCTTTCTTACGCACGGCGACGTCGGAACGATCGTAGATAGCGCACTCCGGATAGCACTGCTGCAGCGCAGAGACAATGGCAGGCCGCTGATACTCTGCCCCTGCGGACAGAAGTGCTACGTCCAGCGCATCCTGTGAGGTATCCACGCTCAGCACTTCGCGACAGCCACCGAGCAGCGCCGAAATGGCAAATCCGCCGGTATAAGAGAAGCAGTTAAGCACGCGCGCGTCCTGCGCATAGCGACGGGTGGCATAACGGCTGTCGCGCTGATCAAGATAGTAGCCGGTCTTGTGGCCGCCCTGAATATCGAACGCCAGCATATTGATATCTTTATAGCCACGGCAGGCGCCCATCAGCTGGTTTTTGTTCTCAACGAATTTAGGCGGATKCATAATAATCAGATCAAACTTTTCGCCTGCATCACGATAGCGGCGCAGCAGTTTAAAAACGTCATCCCGCAGGAACTGTGCCCGCGACACGTCGAGCCRGTTCAGCTCAACGTTCTGTTAAAAACCTTTCAGATAGAGACCTTCCGGATAGCTGGCTATTACCGGGTGATCGGCCGCCTGACGGAACTGCTCTATAAATTGTACATCACGTCCGGCATCCAGCGCCGCATCGGCCACAATCTTCTGAAATAAATCCGTAGCCATCAGGCCAGAGCAGGAGAACGTCAGCAGAATACCGCCTGGGTTAAGCAGCTGCAGCAACTTCATCCAGTTCCGGCTCATCCAGCGAATACTCAGGGTCAACATCGACGATGACACCCAGCACGCCAGAAAGACGATGCCGGACCTGCTGTCCAATTCCAAATTTACTGGCAATCATTGCGACCTCCCAAAACTTTACCTGCCACTAAATATGGGGGCAGGGATCAGGTTTTCAAGTCACAGTACGCGGCAGGGAATGTCGCAGGCTGGGTGCCTGCAGCTGCTGCCGGATAGAGGCGGCCAGCTCATCCATAGAGGGCTGCTCTGGGTGCTCGAACAGCGTTTCACCCGCCAGCTGCACTTCTGCAACGTAGGTGTGCACCTGTTCACCCTCTTCATCTTCCATCACCACATGATACCAGGGGGCGGCACGCAGTGTTTCCGTTGCAGTAACCGGAGCGTTTTATCCCGCCAAAGGGGAGCTCAGCTGCGGTGTCACTCTGTGAATTGATAAACACCATGCCGGTCTCAATCTGTGACGCCAGCCGGCGCGCGCGCGCAATATCCCGCGTCCAGATAGATCCGCCAAGGCCATAGTGCGAATCGTTCGCCAGCGCCACGGCAGCCTCATCACTCTCTGCAATATAGAGCTGCGCAACCGGGCCAAAAAACTCCTGATAATAAGCGGGATTATCGGGCGTCAGCCCGGTCAGCAGAGTGGGCTGATAGTAGCATCCGACGCCTTCAATAATGCGCCCGCCAAAGCGCAGCTCTGCGCCATGCTCTACCGCCTCTTCAACCTGTCGCGCCAGCCGGTCACGCGCATCAAGGGAAGAGAGCGGTCCGAGCGGGTTTTTTCATCCAGCGGATCGCCCGGCACAGCGGACTGCAGCGCGGCGCTGAATTTGCTCATGAACGCCTCGGCGATCTGCGCATGCACAATAAACCGTTTAGCAGCGGTGCAGACCTGTCCGCAGTTGCTCAGACGTGCCTGCACGCCCTGGCGTACCGCTTCATCCAGGTCAGCATCGTCCAGAACAATAAAGACGTCATTGCCACCCAGTTCAAGGGTGGATTTTTTCAGGTGTTTGCCCGCCTGCTGTGCAACCGCACTGCCGGCGCGTTCGGAGCCGGTCAGCGCCACGCCCTGAACGCGATCGTCAGCGATAAGATCCGCCACCTGCTCATTGGAGATAAACAGGTTACTCCAGGCACCTTCTGGTGCACCCGCTTCACGTACCAGTTGCTCAAAGATATCCGCGCAGTGCGGCACAATATTGGCATGTTTTGCCAGCACCGGATTACCCAGCGCCAGATTAGGTGCCAGAACACGCATCAGCTGATAATAAGGGAAGTTCCATGGTTCAACCGCAACGATAACGCCAATCGGATGATATTCCACCCAGGCTTCCCCGATTTCGCTGGCGTAGGGCTGAGGCTGCAGAAAAGCAGCGGCATGCTCAGCGTAATATCGCGCAATGCTGATGCAGATGCTGACTTCACCACGGCTCTGACCAATCAGCTTGCCCATTTCGCGACTCGCTATGGTGGCCAGCTCCTCTTTGCGCTGCTCCATCAGATCGGCCAGGCGGCTCAGCACCTGGAGGCGTGGCTGGATATCACCTTTGCTCCAGGCTGAGTGGTAGAGCGCATCTGCGGTTTCGAGCGCCTGGTACACGCGGGCGTCATCATGTGTCTCCCAGTTTTTCAGCAGCTGATTATTTGCCGGATTGATGCTCTGGTAAGCCGTCATCGCGTCCCCCTGTTGGTGTTGCCATAAAAAAGGCGGGCCATGCCCGCCGGTTCTCACACGTTTTTGCGCTCGACAGGGACGTTGTCCCATGTCAGAACATCCTGATCGGTTTTATCAAACGCTCGCATCAGCACATCATCATTGCCCTGCTGCTCCCAGATCTGCTCTGCCAGTTTTTCATCGTAATTGGCAACTTCAAAGATCGCTTCGGCAATTTCCGGGGACGTCTGACGAATTTTCGCCCATTCGCCGACGCGATGTGCTCTGGACTGGTCTGTAGACATAATGATCTCCTGTTGAGTTTATCCTTTGAGTTTTACCGCCAGAGTGGCGACATGTTCACCCTGATAGCGGGCAATTTGCAGCTCTTCAGGCGTAGGCTGGCGTGAACCATCGCCGCCTGCCAGCGTCGACGCACCATAAGGCGTTCCGCCGCGTACCTGTGAGATATCAAACATCTCTTTAGTGCCGTAGCCGATTGGAATAATGACCATGCCGTGATGGGCAAGCGTAGTCCATACTGACGTTATCGTCAGTTCCTGGCCTCCGCCGGTACCGGTAGAAGTAAACACGCTGGCCAGTTTTCCGTGCAGTGCGCCCGAGGCCCACAGCCCGCCGGTACGGTCCCAGAAGTTGCGCATCTGGCCTGACATGTTGCCAAAGCGGGTCGGCGTGCCGACGATAATGGCATCATACTGCGTCAGATCGTCCGGCGTTGCCTCAGCTGCCTGCTGATCGACCTTGCCACCAACCTCAGCAAAACGCGCCGCATCCATACTCTCCGGCACGCGCAAAATAGTCACTTCGGCTCCGCTGACGCGCTGCACGCCTTCTGCAACCGCCTGCGCCATGGTTTCCACATGTCCATACATTGAGTAATAGAGCACCAGAACTTTTGCCATTGTGGTTCTAACCTCCCGGTAAGATAAGTAAAAAGAGTATAGAAGAGCATGCGCGGGCTGCCGGGAAATGGCGCTGCTGCCCGCTGAGATTTAGCACGCTTAAAAAGTTAACGTTATGATTTTTAGTATTAAAATGGCATTTTTTCAGATGAGTCGTAATTCTGAACGCGAATCACATTGCTGCACGCTGAGCAGATAACCCCGGCCGGCTGTTGCGCCTGCGGGCCGGGTTACGCCAGAATGACGCCTGGCTACTTATCAGGTGTTCTATGTCTGCGTTACCTGCACGTCTTTATCTGCGCATTACCCGTCAGGAACTGGTGCTGATTTTCATCACCATGGTCTGGGGCGGCACGTTTCTGGTGGTGCACCGCGCCATGGCATACTCCGGTCCGTTTTTTTTTGTCGGACTGCGATTTGCCACGGCGTCACTGCTGCTGGCCTGTTTTTTCTGGCGCTATCTGCGCGCRCTGACCTGGCTTGAAATCAGAGCGGGCACAATGATTGGCCTGGCTATTGCGGGCGGTTATGGCCTGCAAACCTGGGGGATGCAGACTATCTCCAGCAGCCAGTCTGCCTTTCTGACGGCGCTCTATGTTCCGGTGGTGCCGCTGCTGCAGTGGCTGGTGCTGCGCCGGCCGCCTGGCATTATGGCATGGCTGGGCATTGCGCTGGCGTTCAGCGGCCTGGTGCTGGTGGCGGGGCCGCAGCAGAGCGGCATCGCCCTCAGCGCCGGGGAGAGCGCGACCCTGCTGAGCACGCTGGCGATTGCTGCCGAGATCATTCTGATTAGCCRCTATGCCGGACAGGTGGATGTGCGGCGGGTAACGCTGGTGCAGCTGCTGGTCGCCTCCGCTTGCGCCTTTCTGTTTATGATCCCGAATGGTGAAGCGCTGCCGTCGTTTTCTCTGCCGCTGGTGCTGAGCGCTGCAGGCCTGGGCGCCGCCAGCGCCCTGATTCAGGTGACGATGAACTGGGCCCAGCGCAGTGTGTCACCGGTACGCGCTACGGTAATTTATGCCGGAGAGCCGGTCTGGGCGGGAATTGTCGGGCGTCTCGCGGGGGAGCGACTGCCTGCGGCCGCGCTGCTGGGCGGTGCGCTGATTGTCTGTGGCGTGATTGTCAGTGAGCTGCGGCTGCGGCGTAAGAAAGCGGTGCCCGATGAGGCACCGCAGAAGCCTTAACCGTGTGGCTGTGCAGCTGAACCGGCCGGCGCGCGGCTACGGTGCTGCAGAATTGCGTTCAGGATAATGGCGCCAAAGGTCGCGGTGCCGATACCGCCGAGCGTGAAGCTGCCGATCTTAAGCGCAAAATCGCCGGCGCCCAGAACCAGCGTGGTAGCGACCATGATCAGATTACCGTTCTGCCCGAGATCGACCTGATTCTGCAGCCAGATACGGGCACCGGCCACCGCAATCAGGCCAAATACCACGATAGACGCGCCGCCTATGACCGGTGCTGGCACGGTATGGATGAGTGCGCCAAATTTCGGTGAAAAACCCAGCAGTATTGCGATCAGGGCCGCGGCGACGAACGCCAGCGTAGAGTAGACGCGCGTAACCGCCATGACGCCTATGTTTTCGGCATAGGTTGTCACGCCGCTGCCGCCGGCAGAGCCAGAGAGCATAGTGGCCAGACCGTCGCCAACAAACGCCCGGCCCATCCACGCATCGAGATTGCGTCCGGTCATAGCTGCTACCGCTTTAATATGCCCCAGATTTTCAGCGACCAGAATAATGGCGACCGGCGCAATCATCACTATCGCCTGCAGGTCGAACACAGGGGCGGTCGTATGCGGCACGCCAAACCAGGCGGCGTGCGCCACGCCGCTGAAATCCACCGGTTTACCGAGGCCGAAGCCATTGGTCAGCAGCGCATAGAACGCCCAGGCCACGATCAGCCCTACCAGGATCAACAGGCGCTGTACCAGCCCGCGCGTCATGACCGCCACCAGTCCGATACAGAGCACCGTCAGCACCGCCATCCAGCTGTCGAACAGGGTGGCAGAAACACTGTGCACCGCAATCGGCGCCAGGTTCAGGCCAATCGCCATAACGACGGCGCCGGTGACGACCGGCGGCATCAGGCGCTCAATCCAGCCGGTACCCACTTTCATCACAATCAGACCAATCAGGGTATAGAGCGCGCCGCAGGCGATAATGCCGCCCAGCGCCACGGAGAGGTGAGTGTTAAGGCCCTGGCCGGTGAAACCGGTGACCGCAATCACTACGCCCACAAAAGCGGCGCTGGAACCGAGATAGCTCGGTACGCGCCCGCCGGTAATAAAAAAGAACAGCAGCGTACCGATCCCGGAGAGTAACACAGCGAGATTGGCATCCAGCCCCATCAGCAGCGGCATCAGTACCGTTGCGCCAAACATTGCGACCGCATGCTGCAGCCCAAGCACCAGCGTCTGCCCGAGCGGCAGCGTCTCGTCCGGGGCAATCAAGCCGTCGTCGGTCATTGCTGACTTAACGCGCCAGCGTGGAAACCAGGTACTCGCCATAGATCATCTCCTGAGAGTGAGTAGAACAGGCCGCGTTATGCGGTATCAGCGGGCATCCTGCCGGGAGAAGGTGTGATAACCGCGATCGAACCAGGCGAGCCCCTGGCGCGCCTCGCCCTGGGCCACGGCCAGCACCGTACAGAACAGAATATCGTGTGTGCCAACGCTGACCCGCTGTGTTATCTCGCAGTCAAAGGAGATCAGCGCGGCCTCCAGCAGCGGAGCACCGCTGGCAAGCGTCTGCCACTGCGCGGCGGCAAAGCGATCCGCCATCGCGGTTTTGCCCCCGAACAGCGTGGAGAGGGCGTGCTGGTCTGCCGAGAGGGTATTGACGCAGAGTGCACGGTTATCGCGAAACGCCGGCCAGGCTGAGGCGGAGCGGTTCAGGCAGACCAGCAGCGTCGGCGGGGAGTCGGTCACGCTGCAGACGGCGGAGGCGGTAAAGCCAGCCACGCCTGCCGGGCCATCGGTGGTGATAACATTAACGGCTGCACCCAGCTGCGCCATAGCGTTGCGAAAGGTGTCGCGATCGACTGCGGGTAAATCCGGAAGGGCATGTAGGCTCATGTYCAGACTCCTGATCTCAGCCCGCTGCCAGACAGGCGGGCTGAGCGGTCTCAGCCAGCCAGCGCAGCAGCAGCGTGTTAAAATTATCGCTATCGGTCACGCTCATGGCGTGGCCGCCCCACGGCATGGTCAGCAGCTGGCCCTGCGGCAGCGCTGCCGCCAGCTGTGCTGAACAGCTCCACGGCACCAGCAGATCGTCCTGGCTGCAGATCGCCAGCACCGGCTGGGTGATGCGCGCGGCGCAGGCACGAAAATCTGCCGTTTTCAGCGCGTGCAGACGACGCAACAGATTCTCTGCGCCCTGAAAGTGCTGCTGGTGATGCCTCTCTTCTGCCTCAGCGCGCGCCTGATGCTGCGCCAGCCATTCGGCAGGATAGAGAAACAGCGGCTGAGCGCGTACAAAGGCTTCAGTGCCCGCCTGCAGCAGCAGATCCTCTCTGACCTTAAAACAGCGAGCGGTATGGGGGCTGAGCGTCAGCCAGCCGTTAATGACCGCCACGCGCTCAACCCGATCGGGGTGATCCAGCGCCATTTGCAAACCAATCAGCCCCCCAAGCGCATGGCCAGCCACGCTGTAGCGCGCGATCTGATGCTGTTCCAGCGCCTCCGCCAGCTCGGCTGCCATCATCGCCAGGCTGTAACCCTCAGGCAGCGGCGCTGCACTGCGCCCGGTGCCGCGCTGATCGTATGTGACAACGCGGTAGCGGGTGCTGAGCGCCGCCAGCTGTGGCTGCCAGAATCCGGCAACGCCACCAAGGCCTGATGCGAGGACCAGCGTGGGCGCATCGGCAGTGGTCAACCCGTGGATATCCAGCTTCATTACGCCTCCGCCTGTCCGATGTGCGCCACAGACGCAATCTCAACCAGCGCGTCAGGTTTTACCAGACCGCACTGAATACAGAAGCGCGCGGGCTTATCGCCGGGAAAATAGTCGGCATAGACCTGATTCACGGCAGCGTAGTGCTGCCAGTCAGTAATGAAAATAGAGTTGAACGTGACATCTGCCATGCAGCCGCCGGCGGTTTCAATGACGTTTTTGATGGTCTCCAGCACGTGGCGGGTTTGCGCGGCCGCATCGCCGACGTGAACCACGTTATTGTCCGCATCGAACGGCAGGGTGCCGGAAACGTACACCACGCCGTCAGCCAGCGTTCCGGGTACGAACGGGGCGATCGGCGTACTGCTGCCAGCCGGGATAATGACGCGTTTGGGCATAGTCTGATCTCCTGATAGCGAAAAGTTACTGACCCTGCAGGGCTTCGCAGAACGTTTGTGTATCGCTGACCCAGCCGAAAAACGTTTCGATATTGAACAGCGCGGCCTGCTGCGCAAAATCAGGTCCGGCCTGATGCGTGGCGTCAGCCAGTACCACGCCGAAATATTCCAGAAAGAAGCCGTCACGCAGCGTGGACTCGACGCAGACGTTGGTGGCGATGCCGGTAAAAATCAGATGACGGATCCCGCGGCTGCGCAGCATGCTGTCGAGCGGCGTATTGAAAAAGCCGCTGTAGCGCGGTTTTGGCAGCACGATATCGCCCGGTTCGGGCGTCAGCGCATCCACCAGCGCATAATCCCAGGTGCCTTTCGCCAGCAGGGTGCCCTGCAGCTCAGGCTGGCGGCGCATGGTTTTCAGCGCATTAGATTTGTGAAAATTGGGGGAGCCCGCATCGCCCGCCTCGGTGTAATCGCTGTCCCAGCCGTTCTGGAACCAGATAATCTGTACGCCGGCAGCGCGTGCCGCGGTGACCGCCTGATGAATTCTGGCGATAACCGGCTCGGTGGCAGAGACATCAAATCCCGCCAGGTCGAGATAGCCGCCTTTAGTGGCGTAGGCATTCTGCATGTCGACGACAATCAGCGCGCTCTGAGCCGGAGGCAGGGCGATCGCCTCCGGACGGGCGGGCAGAGTGATATGCGGTGTGGTGCCGGTGTGTGCGCAGGTGACGGTTTTCATTATGCTACCTCCTGCGCCGCAGCGATCACGTTGCGACGGCACTGCATCAGCGGCTGTATGCGCTGGCCGAACGCTTCAATACCCTCCAGGAAATCATCAAAGGTCAGCAGCACGCCGTGCGTACCATCAACCTGAGCCACTTCATCCAGCATGCGTGCCACGCTGGCAAAGGAGCCAACTAACGTGCCCATATTGATGTTAACGGCGGAGGTCGGGTCAGCCATCTGACGCACGTTAGTATCGCTGCCTGAACGGGTATCCTGCTGGCTCTGAGTCGTGAGCCACGCGAGTGCCTCTTCGTCGGCGCCAGCTTTGTAGTGCTCCCATTTTGCGCGGGCCGCTTCGTCGCTCTCGGCGGCGATGATCATAAACAGAACGTAGGAGCCGACGTCGCGGCCCGCCTGCTCAGCAGCAAGCTTCATGCGGGCTGCGGTCGGTGCAAAGGCGGCTGGCGTATTAACGCCCTTACCAAAGCAAAAGTTATAGTCGGCATGCTGAGCTGAAAATGCTATGCCCGCATCACTCTGTCCGGCGCATATCACCTTCATCGGCTTCTGCGGCCGTGGACTGACGCGACAGTCGTTCATCGTGAAAAAATCACCTTTGAAGTCGCTCTGGCCGGTTCCCCATAAATCGCGCAGCACCGTGACATACTCAGTCAGGTATTGATAACGGCTGGCAAAATAGTCATCGCCCGGCCAGATCCCCATCTGCTCATACTCTGGTTTCTGCCAGCCGGTGACGAGGTTTACGCCAAAGCGTCCGCCAGAAATTGAGTCGATGGTCGCAGCCATACGCGCCACGATGGCGGGTGGCAGCGTCAGCGTGGCAGCCGTGGCGTAGATCTCAATCCGCGAGGTGACCGCCGCCAGGCCGGCCATCAGCGTAAAGGACTCCATATTGTGATCCCAGAACTCCGTTTTGCCGCCGAAGCCGCGCAGCTTGATCATTGAGAGTGCAAAATCGAAGTGATAGTGCTCAGCGCGCTGCACAATCGCTTTATTGAGTTCAAAAGTAGGCATGTACTGCGGCGCATGCGTAGAGATCAGCCAGCCGTTATTGCCAATCGGAACAAAGACACCAATTTTCATATGTCACCTCTTTGCATTGATAGGACGGTTTCACGCGCTGCGCTGCTTCCTGCACGCATCCTGCGGGGGGCGCTCTCTCTTGATTGCAAGTCGCGTGCCACATAAATAATTTTTATATTTATCATCAGGATATGAACCGCCGATCGGCCAGCCGGGACGGCACCGCGATTTTCAGACCATTTGGTCAAAACAAATGCACAGCAATCAGGCAGCCGTCGGGCAAAAAAGGTGCAGCCCGCCATATCTGCCAGCTGTGTTATGATGTGAATTCACGACAGGGAGAGGTAACAGCATGAAAAATGATGAGAAAAAACCGCGCCGTCGTTCGCAGGCGGCGACCGCAAAACGCGCCGCTATCCTGCAGGCGGCGCTGGCGCTGTTTTCCCAGTTCGGTATTCATGGCACCAGCCTTGACCGGGTGGCTGAGGGAGCAGAGGTGTCAAAAACGAATCTGCTCTACTATTACCCTTCAAAGGAAGTGTTGTATGTCGCCGTGCTGAAAGAGATTCTGGATGTCTGGCTGGCACCGCTGCGCGCGCTGCGCGCCGACCAGGATCCCCTGACGGCCATTCGCCACTATATTCGCCTGAAGCTTGAGGTCTCCCGCGATCATCCTCAGGCATCGCGGCTGTTCTGTCTGGAGATGCTGCAGGGCGCACCACTGCTGCGTGGTGAACTGGCGGGCGACCTGAAAGCGCTGGTAGAGAGTAAGGCGGCAATAGTCGAGCAGTGGATCAGCGCCGGACAGCTGGCTGCCGTTCAGCCGCAGCATCTCTTTTTTATGCTCTGGGCCACCACGCAGCACTATGCTGACTTTGCCTCGCAGGTTGAGGCGGTCACCGGGCAGACGCTGCAGAATCCCGACTTTTTTGCACAGACGTTGCAGAACGTAGAGCGGATGATTATCGAAGGCATTCGCGTGCGCTAACGATTGAGGGAGGAGAAGCATGGATTCGCTGTCGCAACTGGCGCTGGGCGCTGCAGTTACCGTTGCCGTCATGAACCGCCGGGTACCGGTATGGCAGGCGGCCCTGGCGGGGGCAGTCGCCGGCACGCTGCCGGATCTGGATGTGTTCGTCGATCACGGCGACGCAATACGCAATATGACGCTGCATCGCACCGAGAGCCATGCGCTGCTGATCCTGACGCTGCTGGCGCCGCTGGCTGGCTGGCTGGCCGCCGGGATCACCCGCAGCAAAGCGCACTGGCGCAGCTGGTGCCTGGCCCTCTGGCTGGCGCTGATCACCCATCCGCTGCTCGATCTCACTACCGTGTATGGTACGCAGCTTGGGCTGCCGCTCACTGACTATCCGTTTGCCATCGGCAGTATRTTTATTGTCGATCCGCTCTATACGCTGCCGCTGCTTATCGCACTGGGCGTAGCGCTATGGCGGCGTGATGCCACCGGCGTGCGCTGGACCCGCCTGGGCCTGTTAATCAGCACGCTTTATCTGGGCTGGAGCATGGTGATACAGGGTGTTGCCACGCGGCAGATTGAACAGCAGCTGGCGCAGCAACACGTTGTATCGCAGCGGCTGCTGGTCACGCCGACGGCGTTCAACACGCTGGTCTGGCGTACGGTCATTATTACGCCGGATCGCTATGGCGAAGCGTACTGGTCGCTGTTTTCACCCCGGCGGCCGTTACAGATTGCGTGGCACGATCGTCAGATGGCGCTGCTGACACCTTTCAAAGGGCAGTGGCATACGGAGCGCGTTGTCTGGTTCAGTCACGGTTTTTACGCGCTGCGTCAGCAGGCAGGCAATACGCTGATTAGCGATTTGCGTATGGGTGAGGCGCCCGATTACACCTTTACTTTTAATCTTGGCAGGCCGGAAGCGCCTGCAGCGGCGCCGCAGCGTGAGACGGCCGCACGCCCGTCACTCCAGCGTGCCTGGCATCAGTTCCGGCAGCGGTTATAAATGAAAAAGGCCCGCTGATGCGGGCCTTAAACAGAACGGGATCAGGCTTTACGGCGTCGCAGCAGCCAGCCCATAGTGAGCAGCATAAACCACAGCGGCGTAACCATCAGCGCCTGACGGGTATCCTCCTGCAGCGTTAGCAGCACCAGCACGAAAGCAAAAAATGCCATGCAGACCCAGCACATAATTTTGCCCAGCGGCATCTTAAACGTTGACGACGCGTGACGCTGCGGATGCTGTTTACGGTAGGCCAGGTAGCTGCAGAGAATGATGGTCCAGACAAACATAAACAGAATGGCGGATACCGTGGTCACCATGGTAAACACCGTCATCACGTCCGGGATCAGGTAGATCAGCGCGACGCCGCCCAGCAGACAGAGACAGGAGAAGAACAGGCCGGTGGTGGGCACGGCGCGCGCGGAGAGACGACCAAACGCCTTATGCGCTACCCCCTGTTCTGCCAGGCCATACAGCATGCGGCTGGTAGAGAAGATGCCGCTGTTGGCTGACGAGGCCGCTGAGGTCAGTACCACAAAGTTAACGATGCTCGCAGCAGCGGGCAGGCCAATCAGCACAAACATCTCTACAAACGGGCTGCGATCCGGCATCACCTGATTCCATGGCGTAACGGCCATAATCACCAGCAGCGCCAGAACGTAAAACATAATAATGCGCAGCGGTATGGCATTGATGGCGCGGGGCAGGACCTTGTGCGGATCTTTGGTCTCTGCCGCGGCGGTGCCTACCAGCTCAATACCGACAAAAGCGAACACGGCAATCTGGAAGCCGGCGAAAAAGCCGCTCAGCCCTTTCGGGAACATCCCGCCATGCTGCCAGATATTGCTGAGCGATGCCGTGCTGCCGCCGGGTGAAGGGTAGTGCGTACTGACCAGCACAATACCGGTAATAATCAGGGCAACAATGGCGACAATTTTGATAATTGCGAACCAGAACTCCATTTCCCCGAAGAGTTTGACCGTGGCAATATTCAGCGCCAGAAAGACAAAGACGCACAGCAGCGCGCTCATCCAGATAGAGAATCCGGGGAACCAGAGCTGAAAATAGGCGCTGATGGCGACCACGTCAGCGATGCCGGTAACGACCCAGCAGAACCAGTAGGTCCAGCCGGTAAAATAGCCCGCCCACGGGCCGAGCAGATCGGCCGCGAAATCGCTGAACGATTTATATTCCAGATTAGAGAGCAGCAGCTCTCCCATTGCGCGCATAACAAAAAACAGCATGAAGCCGATGATCATATAAACAAAAACGATCGACGGCCCCGCCAGGCTGATGGTTTTGCCTGACCCCATAAAGAGCCCGGTTCCGATAGCGCCGCCAATCGCAATAAGCTGAATATGACGGTTATGCAGGTTGCGCCGGAGTTTTTCCGGCTGTTCAGCCTCACTGAGGGCTGCTTTGGATTGATCAACCATAAAGATAGCTTTCCTGTCTTGATGTTGTGTCAGCTCTGATGGCTGTTGAAATACGTGCCTTTGCACAGGGCAAGAGCGCATAAGATAGGGGTGGTGCGTAACGGCAAAAGCACTGCCGGACATCAGCGCTATCTCTGCTCTCACTGCCCTAAAACATGGCAACTGCAGTTCACTTACACCGCTACAGATC
Organism: Pantoea sp. BRM17; assembly: GCA_002939445.1. Classification (GTDB taxonomy): domain Bacteria; phylum Pseudomonadota; class Gammaproteobacteria; order Enterobacterales; family Enterobacteriaceae; genus Pantoea. The sequence goes on from PEFU01000003.1 coordinate 998,039, forward strand.
CGGCATCGGACCTCTATATGATTGATATCCCCAACTTAGCTGTTGGATGCCGGGCAACCGCCCGCATTATGCCGCAACCGGAGTTGTGCTAAATGTTAAATAACACTCATCTGTTTTAATAATGAGATATCTCCGGTGAATTTATTTACTCTCCAAAAGAAAAATCGGGTGCCAGCGTCAGATTGTTCAGGCTGGTGATGCTGCCAACTTACTGATTTAGTGTATGATGGTGTTTTTGAGGTGCTCCCGTGGCTTCTGTTTCTATCAGCTGTCCCTCCTGTTCAGCTACTGAGCCACACACTTTCATCTGGGCATGCGCGGCGGTGGATTCTGCCGCTGATGCGGCAGGCTGTTAATTTTAAAAGCCGGGCAGGCTTAATAGTTAATTTGCGCCAACGCTATTTTAGATCCAGTCCCTCAAAGACGCAGAAGGCGTGATTACAAATGAGAACCATTACCCGACTAATTTTTATGTTTGAAATAAGTCTGCTAGGAGGGACGCCGCAGCGAACACGCTACGGCAGAGGCGTGGGATGTCACCGCTTTTCAGCTGGCCGATGGCCGCTGGTTACGGGTCGCCAGAAACTGGCAGCAGCCCGCCAGCAGCGCGGCGGGTTTGCATGCACTCTGGCGCAACGGCTGTGCCAGCTTTGGAAACGCACTGGGACCAGACTACAACGCAGCTCATGTTGAACAGCCGGTTCGTATCAGCCAGTTTGGGCCGGTTACGCTCAGCAGCAGTTTTCTTGCCAGCTGTCCGATGGCCGTGGCAAGTACGATGTATGTCACGCGCAGTAATGCTGCATTACAGCAGGCGGGTATCACCAGTCCGCTGCGGCGTATTGAGCATGTTGGCAGCTACGCCTGRCGCAACGTCTATCATCGCTGGCTGAAATCGCAGCTTCCGGCGCAGTGGAATCCGTTTATTCCGCTTAACGTCACGGATGCGCCAGGCTGGATAACACGTTACAAGCTGGAGAAACTGCGTCACGATCCAGCCGCCTGTCTGGCGGTGCTGGAGCGCGCCAGTGCGCAGGGACGGGTAAGTTTTCGCACGACGCCTCCGGTGCGGGGTAACTGCACAATGCTCTGTCAGCAAATATTTACATGGTTGCTCTTTTAGTCACTTTGCGTAAATAAGCAGCACTTTTTCCCGGAAGAACAGGCAGATGAGGCAGGCCAGCTACACTTAGTCACAGGTTTACAAAGTGATAAGGCAGASATGGTGCGCGCACTCATTGCGACAGGAATAATTGCTCTGGTGGGGTGGTGGAGTTTGCCCAACAGGGCAAGAGCGCATAAGATAGAGGAAAGGCCACCGGGTCTGGTAATTGTTTTTTAACCTTTGTGACCTTTTGCGTTTT
>PEFU01000003.1:999502-1034094 GCA_002939445.1 Pantoea sp. BRM17
GACGGATGGCTGGCCGCTGTATGAATCCCGCCTGAAGGGAAAGCTGCACGTAATCAGCAAGCGTTACACTCAGCGAATTGAGCGGCATAACCTGAATCTGAGACAACATCTGGCAAGGCTGGGACGGAAGTCACTGTCGTTCTCAAAATCGGTGGAGCTGCATGACAAGGTCATCGGGCATTATCTGAACATAAAACACTATCAGTAAGTTGGAGTCATTACCCATGACTAAATCATTTAGCGCTTTTAACTGAAGGTAAATGTCTCTGCTAATCATTATTTTACTTAAAATCGATGCTAAACTTTTATCCATCTAATAATTAATTTTAATGGGTGGAAGATTGAAACTTTATCAGAAAAATCCTATGCTGGTTTCACGTATCTTTATGCGCCTGAGGCCTGGCAGTCAGGTCACTGCGGCGCTCGCTTTATGGCAACAATTCGATAACTTTCCGGCTGTATAACGCAATCTACAGCAGGAGCCTTTTTATTCATTCTGTTCAGATTACGTCTCACCGATATAATCGGACAAGCATCAGGTTAATAAAAGACGTTAAATACGTCAGGATAATAATGACTACCGATAATTATTTTGTCTGGCGAGCCGAAACAGCAAAAGCGTTTCAGGCGTTGACGGAGGTGGTGCAATTAAAAGCACTGTTGCAAAAGCAAATCGTCGCTCTGGGATTCGACTTTTTTGCCTTTTTTGTGCAGCAGCCGGTTCCCTTCACCCGACCGCGTTTTTTCCTGTTCAGCACCTACCCTGAATCCTGGATCCTGCATTATGAGCGGCATAACTACTATGCCGTCGATCCTGTACTGCGGCTTTGTCAGCAGCCCGGAAAAGGGATTGAGTGGTGTGCTGAGATTTTCACCGGGGCGGCTAATCTTTGGCCAGATGCGCAGGCAGCGGGACTCCTKAGCGGCTTTTCTTGCTCAGCGATGGCATCAAATCGTGCCATTGGTATATTATCAATAGCATCACGTCAGCCCGGACGCTCCAGGCACCGCACCGTTGAGCTTGAGGTACAGATAAACTTTCTGGCGGATCTGAKCTTACGGGTTCTTGAGCGCTTAAAAGATAGCTCAATGGTGGTGCTGGCTAAGGGATTTAGCGAGCGGGAGCTGGAAATTTTGAAATGGACAGCTGAAGGAAAAACCTCGGCAGAGATTTCGCTTATTTTGGCAATATCAGAACATACGGTGAATTTTCACCAAAAAAACATGCAAAAACGTTTTAACGTTTCAAATAAAACGCAGATAGCGTGTTATGCCGCAGCGACAGGTCTGATATAGCAAAAGGCAACTACTAATACTGGTAGTTCCCTATCCGTATTGAGTTGTCTACCCTGCGCCGGAAACTTAGCCAGGCTGGCACGATAAAAATCATTGCACACATGGGGATGTCAGAGGCGCATGATGAAAATAATTCAAACACAGCTAAAGGATATGCCTTCCTCACTGCTAGCCGAACTGGGTACCTATCGTTATAGCGTGTTTGCGCGTGGCGAAGGCTGGTCAATTCCTCCGCGGCTGAGCACACCGGGGCAGGAGTACGATCGCTACGACCGTTCAGACGTGACCTGGCTTATCGCCTGGAATGCACGTAAAGGCATTTGTGGCTGCGCGCGATTACTGCCGTGGCATGAACCGGAAGTGGCTGAAGGTATTATTCTGCCGTTTGCGCAGGATAAGGTTTGGGAGATGTCACGCTACTCAGCACGGCTGGAGGTGGATGCGGAATTACCGCTGAATATCCTGTGGCACTCGGTGCAGCTGGCAGAGCTGAGCGGCATGGAGTATCTGATTAGCTCGGCCACGCCGATGCTGGAGAAGATGTTTGCACAGCATAATGTGGTTTATGAACCGCTGACGCCAGGGTTGATCCAGTCGGAAGATAATCTGTTCGCTATCCGTATCCCGGTTGAACAGCCGGCACTGGCGGAAAAATATCGCGGCACGCGGCGCTTTAGTCCGGAAGAGGTGCTGCCTTCGCTCGGCGTCTCCGTTAACTGGCAGGCGCACAATTAATACCCCGTGCAGCGCACGGGGCTGGCCGCTTACTGACGGTAAGCGGTTTTGATCTGACGGATCGTGTTGCTGAATACTTCAGCCTGGGGCTTATCAGCCAGCGCATTTTGCACATAGCGTTCCATATTGATAATTACTTTACCGGCGTCTGCCTGTCCCATGCCTTTGAGAATCAGAGTAATCATCATTTTGAGGCAGGCAACTTCATCAGCCAGTGCCTGAGTGTCACGCGACGTTACGAAATCTTCATCACTCATCTTCAACTCCCTGGTGGTATCGATTTACACAGATTCTGTCTTTCCGTGCATAAAACAGAGAGTATATCATAGGTTTGCTTTCTCATTCAGAGGCCAGAAAAATCATTATTCGATCCAGTTAAAGGCAGGGCAGTGCAGACCGTTTTGGCTCGCCTGATACTTTTTCGGCTTAAAAAAAGAAAACAGGCAGATTTATTACAACATGCTGTTATTCAATGAAATGTTAAATAAAAAAGCTGTTTAGTTTGCAGAAAATGGATTTTTTTCTGAAAAGATTTAATTATTTGATTTAGATCATTGCGTCGCAGGTTGTTCTGGTATGTCTGATGTTCAATGCGCATAAAAAACGCTAAGATTACGCTCTTTTTTAATTACCTTTCTAACCTGCGGAGTATGTCCCGTTGATCAGCCTGCTGCTTGTTGATGACCATGAACTGGTACGTGCCGGTATTCGTCGCATTCTGGAAGATATCAAAGGACTGGTCATTGCCGGCGAAGCGGCGTGCGGAGAGGATGCAGTAAAATGGTGCCGTCAGCACACGGTGAATGTCGTTCTGATGGACATGAATATGCCGGGTATCGGCGGACTGGAAGCGACGCGCAAAATTGTCCGCTACAACCCCGATATTCGCATCATTATGCTGACTATTCACACCGAAAACCCGCTGCCGGCCCGGGTAATGCAGGCGGGCGCCTCAGGCTATCTGAGCAAAGGCGCTGCGCCTCAGGAGGTGGTCAGCGCCATTCGCGCCGTCCACGCTGGACAGCGCTATATCGCCTCAGATATCGCTCAGCAAATGGCGCTGAGCCAAATCGAGCCGCAGAAAGCGGAATCGCCCTTCAGTTGTTTGTCGGAACGGGAATTGCAGATTATGCTGATGATTACCCGGGGACAAAAAGTTACGGAGATATCCGAACAGTTGAACCTGAGCCCGAAAACCGTTAACAGCTACCGCTACCGTATGTTCAGTAAGCTAAACATCAGCGGTGATGTAGAGTTAACGCATCTGGCCATTCGTCATGGTCTGTTCAACGCGGAGCCATTAATAAGTAGTGAGTGAACTCTTTAATCCCAAAGCCTTTCTCAGCACCGTAACCAGCCAGCCTGGCGTCTACCGAATGTATGACGCGGCCGGTACGGTGATCTATGTCGGTAAAGCCAAAGACCTTAAAAAACGCCTCAGCAGCTACTTTCGTGCGCAGACTGGCAGCCGTAAAACGGATGTGCTGGTCAGTAATATTTGCAATATCGACGTTACGGTCACGCATACTGAGACAGAAGCGCTGCTGCTGGAGCATAACTACATCAAGCTTTACCAGCCACGCTATAACGTGCTGCTGCGCGATGATAAATCGTATCCATATATTTTTCTTAGCGGCGATACGCACCCCCGGCTGGCGATGCATCGTGGTGCCAAACACGCCAAAGGAGAATATTTCGGTCCGTTTCCAAATGGTTATGCGGTACGCGAGACGCTGGGCCTGCTGCAGAAAGTCTTTCCTATTCGCCAGTGTGAGAACAGCGTCTATCGCAATCGCTCGCGTCCCTGTTTGCAGTATCAGATTGGACGCTGCCTCGGTCCGTGCGTAGCCGGTCTGGTCAGCGAAGAGGAGTATGCCCGGCAGACAGACTATGTGCGGCTGTTTCTGGCCGGTAAAGATGATCAGGTCATCAACCAGCTGGTAGCGCATATGGAGGCGGCAAGTCAGGGATTGCGTTTTGAAGAGGCGGGGCGGCTGCGCGATCAGATTCAGGCCGTACGCCGCATTACTGAAARACAGTTTGTCTCAAATCAGGGTGACGATCTTGATGTCATGGGCGTGGCCTATGATGCGGGCATGGCCTGTCTGCACGTGCTGTTTATCCGCCAGGGGAAAGTACTGGGAAGCCGCAGCTATTTCCCCAAAGTCCCGCCTGACACTGAGCTGACGGAAGTGGTGCAGACCTTTGTCGGGCAGTTTTATCTGCAGGGAAGCGAGGCGCGCACCCTGCCCGGAGAGATCCTGCTGGATTTTAACCTGGCAGAACGCAACCTGCTGGCTGAATCACTCAGTACGCTGGCTGGTCGCAAAGTCAATATACAGACCAAACCGCGCGGCGATCGGGCACGCTATCTCAAGCTGGCGCGCACCAACGCGGCAACGGCGCTGACCACTAAGCTGTCGCAGCACTCCACTATTCAGCAGCGGCTTGCCGCGCTGGCTTCCTGGCTGAAGCTGGAGAGCATTCAGCGCATGGAGTGTTTTGATATCAGCCATACCATGGGTGAGCAGACTATCGCCTCCTGCGTGGTGTTTAATCAGGATGGCCCGCTGCGTTCTGATTACCGGCGTTACAATATCGAGGGGATCACGCCGGGCGACGATTACGCGGCGATGAATCAGGTGCTGCGCCGCCGTTATGGCAAAGCGCTGGAGCAGGATAAAATTCCGGATGTCATTTTGATTGATGGCGGTAAGGGTCAGCTGGCGCAGGCGAAAGAGGTATTTGCGGAACTGGATGTCAGCTGGGATAAACAGCACCCGATTCTGCTTGGTGTCGCTAAAGGCAGCGATCGCAAGGCGGGACTGGAAACGCTGTTTTTTGAAGCGGAAGGTGAGGGCGTTTCTCTGCCGCCGGATTCGCCAGCCCTGCATGTCATTCAGCATATTCGTGATGATGCTCACAATCATGCAATTTCAGGCCACCGTAAAAAACGCGCCAAAGTGAAGAACACCAGCGCGCTGGAAAGTATTGAAGGCATCGGACCTAAACGGCGTCAGCAGCTGCTGAAGTATATGGGAGGCCTGCAGCCGCTGATGAACGCCAGCGTGGATGAAATCGCCCGCGTGCCCGGTATCTCCTTTGCCCTGGCTGAAAAAATATACCACTCGCTGAAACACTAACATTGAAACAGGGGGGGCAATGTAGGAACATACGTTAAACCCTACACACACCAGACAGTTACTGGCATATGCAATATAACATCCCAACGTGTCTTACCCTGTTTCGCGTTTTTTTGATTCCTTTTTTTGTACTGGCGTTCTACCTGCCGTTTTACTGGGCGCCTTTTGCGACAGCGCTGATTTTTGTTATTGCCGCCATAACGGACTGGTTTGACGGCTTTCTGGCGCGTCGCTGGAAACAAACCACGCGCTTTGGTGCATTTCTCGATCCGGTGGCTGATAAGGTCATGGTCGCTATGGCGCTGGTGCTGGTTGCGGAATATTTCCACGCGTGGTGGATAACCCTGCCTGCTGCCACCATGATCGCCCGCGAGATTATTATCTCTGCGCTGCGTGAATGGATGGCGGAAATTGGCAAGCGCAGCAGCGTTGCCGTCTCATGGATTGGTAAAGTCAAAACCACGGCGCAGATGCTCTCACTGGTTGCGCTGCTGTGGCGTCCTGATGCTACGGTCGTAGGCGTTGGCGTGGTCGCACTCTATATCGCGGCAGTGCTGACATTCTGGTCGATGTTCCAGTATCTGAGCGCAGCACGCGGCGATCTGCTTGATAGCTGATCGATACGATTCAAAAAGCAGCAAACAGACGCAGTGGGTGATAATTTTATTGACTCACTGCGTGAGATAAGTAGAATGCATCGCATCGAACGGCAGCACAGCTGCAAGAAGCTGAATAAAAACAGCAAGTTCGGTAAAGCAGCAGTTATGCGGGAATAGCTCAGTTGGTAGAGCACGACCTTGCCAAGGTCGGGGTCGCGAGTTCGAGTCTCGTTTCCCGCTCCAGTTTCAGCAATGGGTCACTGACCGGTTGCACATCAGAATAAAGGCGCGTTGGCAGAGTGGCCATGCAACGGATTGCAAATCCGTCTACCTCGGTTCGACTCCGGGACGCGCCTCCAGTTTACACCCTGCCCGGGTGGTGAAATCGGTAGACACAAGGGATTTAAAATCCCTCGGCTTATGGTCGTGCGGGTTCAAGTCCCGCCCCGGGCACCATACAAAACACCGAATTAAAAAAGCACTATAAGTAATGTCGTAACCGCCTTCAGGCGGTTTTTTTGTGTCTGCTGTTTTTCATTCCTGACGCCCCACCGTGCGTGCCTGTATAACCAATCCCAAATCATAATACCTGGATAACAGCCGTTTTGATCTTTCACTGCAAAACAGAACCTGCGCAGGTGACATGATTCATGTTTTTCCTGCGATTAATTGATAAAGCACCGGGCAGGTGCTGGCAACGCTGCATAGCGTAGTTAATGGTCGATTTATGAAAGTTGTTCTTCAAAAGCCGCATCTATACTTTTTGCCGCATCGCGGATTTCGGGCAAACCAGTCATCCACCTTATCGATAAACCCAATTTTTCCGGGTTTTCACGTCAGAAGTCTGCGCTTTAAAATGTGATTGCTGCTGCCGGAAGGGATCCCGGCGCGAAGCCAGTAAAGATATGGAGATTACTATGTTTACTATTAACAAAGCATCGGCGCAGTCTGTTCCTGTTGCTCTGCCTCCGGCTGATACCATGGCACCAGAGGGCTGTGTATCTCTGGACTCATTCTTTAGCGATCCCTATGTCATAGAGCACCTGGCGCTGGCGGCAACGCTGAAAAAAAACCAGTCGGGAACGCTGTTAAGCAATATTTTTAATAAGCGGGATGTCTGTTTTGATTCTGAACAGAAAATAAGAGACGCCGATTACGCTATAAAAGATGGGTTTCTGTATCGTGCCCACTATGCGGATCCGCATACTGTGACGAGCGCGGGGGTAACCCGCAATACGCAGGAAAACGAGGAGGAATGTTTTGATGATTATCTGGCAAAGTTGTTTGAGCATACTGCCGGGCACAGCAGCCAGGGAGCCATATTATCTTTCAGTAGCCATGAGAAAACAGCTAAAAAATTTATGGCAGAAGGGAAACTCCTCCTCAAAGTAGATGCTGATAGTGAGGCGGATAAAAACGAGTTTATTTCCGTACCACAACTGATACTGCAGCATGGCGGGCGATTGCTCAAAGCAGGAAAGATAGACAAGCTAACGCTGCTTTCTGCTCTCGATCAGCTCAACAACAGAGAGCGTGAATTTTTTTATATTGGTAAACCTCATGGCTATCGATATGGCGAATTACCCCCGTATAAACTGGCTTTTGGTGAAGCGGCGCAGCCGGTTACTACGCATGTTGCGGCCCGTGACCAGGAGCCTGTTGCGGCAGCCGTGGTGCTCAGAGAAGATAAAACCGGCGTAGCCCGCGATCGTATCTGCTATCCGGGAGTCAGCAGCTGCCTTACGATTACTTTCAGACATGAAAATTTTTTAGCAGGAGCGCACTTAACAATAGCCACAGATAAGAACGCCCTTAAAGATGTAGAGGGCAACCGCCATGCTCCAGTGGATAATAATTGAGAGCAGGCCGAATCGATCTGCAGTGTTGCGCCACATAGCCTTTATTCCTGTCCATGAAATAAGTGCTGCAAGCATCCTTAATTCATTAACTAAAAGCAATGAGCCTTACTTTTCTATAAAAAAGCGGATCGTTGTCAAAATTTTAAAATAGCGGCGCGCTACCCGGGCGGTACGGCGCACCGTGGCAGAATAGCTGGCGAGCGGGGCGGGTACAGGGGAGTGCCAGCGCCAGAGCAGGCGCAGCAACAGCAGAATAAACAGTATTGTCCCGACGCTTTTATGAATGTCCGGTGCAGTATGATACCAGCTGTCATAATAGCCCAGGCCTGTCATCCATAATCCCAGGGCAAACATCGCAGGCGCTGAAAGCAGAACCAGGCTCCAGGCCAGCCACAAATGCAGCGTGCCTGCCAGGTCCGCCTGCTGTGGTCCGCCAGCAACGACTACCGGCAGGTTAAACCAGCCAAATACAGAGACCGGTTTACCGTCAGCGGTAGAAATCAGATAGCCGCTAACGAGCAGCAGGAGGAAAAGCAGATAAAGCAGGGCATGCACATCCCTCTTTATCAATTTTATACTCTGCGGCGCTGGCATTAAGGCTGGTGGCAAACAGCGCGGCGGCACTGACGGCCAGAAGCGTTTTTCTGATCATGATACATCCTTTTGAGAGAGTGAACGTGAGCGTAAACCGAGCATGCGCCTGAGCGTCGCGTCCCGATCGATAATATGATGTTTAACCGCCCCCAGCGCATGCGAGGAAATCTGCGCTGCGCAGGTGTTTGTCGCGCTCAGCATGATTGGTATCCAGACTTCCGGTATTAATGGTGACATTCACTTTATCGGCTGCCGGATTAGCATCGTCAAAGGTGAATCCGCCGTCAAAATCTTTGAATGTGCCATATAACCAGCTATAGCCGAGGTGCTGAATACGAAACTGTACAAATGCGTGCTGTAGAACGACCTCGCCGCTGGCTTCAAAACCTGCCCGGTAACCGCCCCACGGATCTTTACCTTCACCCATCAGGCGCGCATCCAGCGTAATGGGTTTTGTTACGCCGTTCAGCGTCAGATTGCCGGTGACTTTATAACGCTCTCCCTCTTTTTTAACCTCTGTTGAGGTAAACGTTGCCTGAGGATATTTGCTGGTATTGTAAGGTGTTTAACAAATCGCGTGGTCTGCTGAATATGACGATGACCATTCCCGCGCCCGATAAGTCATAATGACGGGTGCCGCCTGAGGAAGTGATCTCAGGCGGCTTGCCGCTTACTGACGTACTCCCTCTACAGAGATAATCAGCTCAGCCTTTTGAGAGGCAGGGCCCAGATCCTTGCTGATATTAAACTCTTTTTCTCTCCAGCTGCCATCAGTGCGGTACGCCATGCGACAGCCATACTAACTGTGTTAATGACGGTTGCCATCTGCTGTTTATTCAGTGTCCCGCCTGCGCTGAAAAATATCAGAACTGCTGCAGCCCAATCTGCATGGAAGAGGCAAAACTGTCGCCTGAAGAGCAGCGCGCACGTCGTGCCGGACGCGAAAACGGCAAGATGTACTGCACCGGCGGTATTCGCTGCGAAAAAGCGAGCGCCTGGATGAAGCATAACGGCTTTGATGATGTTTATCACATTGAAGGCGGCATTATTGAATATACGCGCCGCGCGCGCGAGCAGGGATTACCGGTGCGTTTCAAAGGCAAAAATTTTGTCTTTGATGAGCGTATGGGCGAGCGTATTTCTGATGATAATGTGGGCAGCTACCTGAAGGCAGCAGACGTTAATGCGATGCTGGACGATCCTGATGCCGTATTTGTCGACATGCGTAACCACTATGAGTTTGAAGTGGGCCATTTTGATAATGCGCTGGAAGTGCCTGCGGATACCTTCCGCGATCAGCTGCCCATGGCAGTKGATATGCTGCAGGATAAGAAAGATAAAAAAATTGTTAACGCGCAGATCAGCGTGCCGGCCGGGAAATATGAAGCGATGAAAGCGATGCTGTACGCTTTTGATCCGGCGCTGAATAATCTGRGCATGAATATTGCGCTGGACGATGACGGTAAATCATTCTGGGTGCTGCGCCTGAAAGTGCGCGACCGTATTGTTGCCGATGGCATCGACGATGGCAGTTTTGACGCCAGCGACACCATGCCAGTGTTACATAACCTCGTTTCCAATAAAGAGCTGAAAGATCGCATGCTGGCGGAAACAGAGCCGCGTACGACAGTCTCTTTTTATAAATATTTCCAGATTGCCGATCCCAAAGCGTTCCGCGATCGCCTCTATATTGCGCTGACGCAGCTTAGCGTATTTGGTCGTGTCTATGTGGCCCGGGAAGGGAAATTATGCCATTTTTTGTCGTTAACTGTAATCACACCGCGTTCACAACACCCGTCAGGCTGGTGTTTGCCGCATTAACAGACGAACAGCGCAGAAAATCGGCACGCGTGTATCACCACCAATTCGGTTCGGGGGCTAGGCACAGCTGTGAATTCAGGTATCATGTGCGCCCTGAAATTCTCTCATTGCTAACAGGTGTTATACGCCCCAGGCCGCAACCAAATGCATACAGAAGCGGGTAGGGAAGTAAAACCAGCACGTATAAAAATCCAATGCCCAGCCAGGTGAGCCAGTAGCGCGGATGAAGCAGTTCACGGGTAAATTGCGGAAGTTGGGTCATGGAAGAATCAGTATCCTGCGTTCTGTACCAGAGAGTCCGGTTTCTGTTATTTAACGCTAGTCCTTCCGGCTTAACCCATTTACGGATACGCCAGTCGGGCCAGAACCAGGCCATGCCGGTTTCAATCAGTCCCATTCCGACTGATTCAAAGTTGTGTTTAACCATCGCCTCGCGGTCGCTGACGGGCATATCAGGAAAGCAGAGCTCCAGATTGCGTCGCGCAACCTCTGTGCGGCGCTTCATAAAACGCATGGCGCGATCCAGCATACTTTTATTTGAGCGCATCCGGCCCCAGGTCTGCAGCCAGTCGAGCAGTCTGTTATCGTTCGGGCGATACACACCAATACCCGGGTTGTACATGCCGAAAACGCGAGCGCCCAGCTCAAGCGTCAGAAAATGCATACCGATCAGCAGAATTCCGCGCTTTTCTGCCAGCGCCTGAGTCACATTCTCCGGCAGACGACGTGCCAGGAAAGGCACCACGCTGGGATTAGCCAGCCGAATCAGCATATGGGTTCCGGTTGTGGTGGCTGCTTCCTTAACGGCAAAGAAAGGGGCAAACACGCTGCTGCGCGGGCCGTAGTCGTGATCCGGCGCGTACCAGATGATGTCATTACTCTTCAGTGCCCGGATCATGCCTTTGAGATCTTTGGTGCTGCATCAGTAGCGCGACGGCTGGCCTTCCGGACGGGTTTTAAAGCGGCGGTGCAGCCACATATATTGCTCAGGCGCGAGTAACACCGTCTCTTCAACAACGCGGTTCATCACCGTTGCCGTATCAAGCTCACTCTCCAGTGAGAACTGATGGCGAATATCCGGCATCAGTTTCAGCTCGTAGCCGCGTCCGTCATTTAATTGATAAGTGTGGCCCAGAAAGCCGGTGTCAGACGGCTGATTGCCTGCTGCAGAGCGCCTGTGCAGGCAAATCCGGTAACATAACCTGTTACCGGAGCTAATGATTTTCAGACGAAACCAGAAATAATGCTGGATCTGATGGACATATCAGGTGCGGTTCAGGCTATGAGATATCGCTGATAGCCTGAACGCAATCAGCAGAGTGAGCCAGTGTAATAAAGTAATTAAAAAAATTTTTAAAATGACAATATGGAATAAGCAGCCTGTTTTATCGACAACGCATTGTAAAATAAGTCAATTTTTCTACATTGATAAGTAAGTCAAACGATTTTGAAAAAAATAAATAGGATTAGGCCTGGAATTATAGATGATCAGGACCAGATTGCACTCTTATCTTCTTTAAGCGGCATCCGTTTGCACTCTTTACGATGCAGCAGATGATAGCCTTCCTGATCGGTACCGATCGTAACGTAATAATAATGACCTTTGTTCATATTATTTTGTCCTGCATGAGATTTGCTGTGTGTAATCTTTTTTATTTTTCTGAGAACAGTTAATTGGTTAACTGTTGCAACTGAAATTAACCGGTGGCGGGTGAGGAAAAAATCACCCGCCCATACGCATCAGAGCAATTTTTGCGGAAAGTGCAGAACCGGACGGACAGTTTCGCGCATTACCGGTGCAGAGTAGCGAATACAGCATTTGATACACGGCTTTACTTTTTTGAAGTTAATACGCGCGGTGGCCAGCGCCTGATTCAGGTTATAGAGGGTGCCAATAAACACCCTGCAGGCCAAACTGGCTGACGTTGACATCCTCTTCGGATACGCCCTGCTGGCTGGTCATAAACTCTTCACGTGCGGCTTCAATTGCTTCTTCTAAGGTGCTGAACAGATCCATTGATGACTCCTTGACTGTAAAAAGGGGATTTTACAGAAAGATAGACGAAAATTTGCAGAACGCAGGCGGGCAGGCGAGCAGTACATGAAATTCGCCATCATCCCATTCGTGCAGGGTATTTTCAGACTGCCACTCCTGACGCATCTCAATTTCGTCGAAATCGCCGTCAAATACCGCCTGCGCCGCCTCACCGCTAAGCAGCGGCAGGCAATCACCCTGTTCATCTTCACTGGCAAAGAACTCCGCCTGCCACATGATTTCGCCATCCTGCATGACATATTTGGTGCGCGACGGCCCGTGGCGCATCGTCACCATCCTCGATCTGCCGCTGTCGCTGATAGTGGACACGCTGCTGCTGCCGGTTGACGCGCAGCATGGGCCTTATGAGTGAGATTACGCCAGATTATCTGAATCCGTGTTGTCATCTTCCCACTCTTCAGCAGCCACTTCACCCTCTTCAAGATCGCGCTGTGGCGCCAGATTTTTATTGCCGCTGCTAAAGCCGGGCAGGGCAGGTATAGTAGCAGGTCAATCAGTGAGGATAAGCGATGTGAAAAGCGTTCTGGCGGTCATACTGGCAGGCAGTGTGCTGATGCTGAGCGGGTGCGGCAGCATTATCAGCCGTACCGTGCCCGGACAGGGGCACGGTAACCACTATTATCCCGGCGTACAGTGGGAAAAAAACTGAATCGCGAACAGCGTCTGCAGCTGATCAGCGATCCTGTGGTTCTGGCGCGCGTGCATACCCGGCTGTGGGAAAACGCGGATAAGTATCATCAGTGGCTGGAGAGCTATCAGAAGCTGACGCTGAATCCGCAGGCACTGCCACCGCGTGCCTGAGCAGCAGTAAAACAGTAAAAGCGGCAGCGATGCCGCCCAAAAGAGCTGGTTGATACAGATCACTATCTGCAGATCAACCGCGAGCGGGCGCTGAAGCATGGCTTTATGCATGCGCTGTTTAACCCGGCGTTCAATGCGCTGGCAACCGCACTGGCTACGTCGCGTCATAAACAGAGCACGCTGCTGGATCACGCCCGTGACCGGCATGTCGATCAGGCGCTGAGCGATGCACCGGACGGTTCGCAGATGCTGCTTGGCATCGTCTGGGCCGTGGGCATGGGCGTGCTGGACCTCAACTTCCTGTGGTGGCTGGCACCTATTGTCTTCTCGCTGATCCTGTCGCCGTTTGTGTCGGTGATGTCGAGCCGCGCGACCGTGGGTCTGAAAAGCCGGCGGGCGAAACTGTTCCTGATCCCGGAAGAGTATGAGCCGGGGGCTAAGGCTTATGGCGGCGCGCTGCGTCTGTTCATCTCGCTGATGCTGGAGATGCTGTTCTCGGTGCTGCTGGCGCCGGTGCGCATGCTGTTCCACACCGTGTTTGTGGTCAGCGCCTTCCTCGGCTGGGAGGTGGTCTGGAATTCACCGCAGCGTGATGATGATGCCACTCCGTGGAGCGAAGCGTTCCGCCGTCGGTTTATGTTCCTTGCGCTTTCTACGGCGTTGCAGGTGGTCCATACCCTGATGGAGCCGACCTACTTCCTGCAGCCGCGTCAGCTCTTCCCGGTCTGGCCGCAATGGCGTCCCGATCTGGCTATTGCGCTCTTTTCCACCACGCTGGTGCTGCTGTTCCTGCCGAAGCTGCTGAGCGTGGTGCTGATTTGGTGCAAAAGGGGCGTCTGGATCGCGTACGATTTGCCGGGTTCTTATGAGGAGCTGCCGCCTAACCTGCTGGATGAGCTGAAGCGCGACCGTCGCTGGTGTCACGGTAACCTGATGAACTTCCGCCTGTTCCTGGTAAAAGGGATGCATCCGGTGCACCGTGCCGTCTTCCTGACCGGCGTTATGTCCTATCTCTCGGCGCCGCTCATTTACGGGCCGCTGTTTACCGCAGGGCTGCACTTCTGGCAGCTGGGCGAGTCGCACTACTGGGGACATAACGCCATTATTCGCGTACAGCCCTTTATTGAGCACTGTGCGCTGGCGCCGCTGCCGGGTGAAGGCTCATTTGCCGGTTCAATTCTTTCGCACGACTTTGTTGAAGCTGCGCTGATGCGCCGCGCCGGCCATGACTTCTGTCGCCGCTGGGGCAGCAACTACAGCTACATGGTGGTGCTGGACGCTGACAGCGTGATGAGCGGTGAGTGCCTGACCGGTCTGGTACGTATGATGGAAGCGAACCCGAATGCCGGGATTATCCAGTCTTCGCCAAAAGCCTCCGGTATGGATACGCTCTATGCGCGCTGCCAGCAGTTTGCCACCCGCCGCGCTACCTGGGAGTCGGTAAAGCGCACCGGGAATGCTGAGCATTTTGATGTCTACATTCTCAGCGACAGCTACGATGCAGATATCGCGATTGCTGAGCAAAAAGCGTGGATGGAGCTGGTACGCGACGTGGGCGGAGCGGGCAAGATTTTTTACCGTCGCCGCCGTCGCCGCGTGAAGCGCAAAAGCGGTAACATCGTGTTCGCTATTCTGTTCTGCTGGGTATCGGCGGGCTTCTGGACGGCGCTGATGGGGTTCCTGCAGCTGCTGATTGGACGCGATAAATACAGTATCTCTTACTCAACCACGGGTGATGAGCCGCTGAACCCGGAGCACCGCACCGCGCTGATCATGCCCATCTGTAACGAAGATGTGGAGCGTGTTTTTGCCGGACTGGGTCATGTCGGTTCAATGCGCCGCTATACGCTGCTGATTCTGACCATCGCGCAGACCGTGGTCGCGACCTGGTATATGAAAACCATTCTGCCTTATCAGGGCTGGACGCTGCTCGATCCTGTCGGGCTGTTTCAACAGAACTGGATCGAGTCGGTGAAGCTGATCCTGCCTTATATTCTGCAGACCGGCATTCTGTTCGTAGCGGATGGCCAGCAGTTCAGTAAAGATTATCTCGATCGCACGACGTTAAAAGCGATGCCGCCGGTTAAACGCTCGCTGATGTTCCCGGAAGCCTGGCGTACCAATCCGCTGGCGCGCGCCTGGAACTCGCTGCGCGGGCAAAAAGTGCAACCGCGTTATGCAACGGCAGAGGAGCAGCGCGCGGAGGATAAGTGGCTTTTACCTCAATCTTATGTTGAGGCGCTGCCGCTTGATGCGGCAGGTCGCGCGCGGCTCAGCACATCGCTGCAAAATGCGCCCGCCTTCCACGCCATTCATACGGTGCTGGGGCAGGATAACGCAGCCAGCGATCGGCCTGACGATGCGCCGCTGAAATCTGTCTCATCACGCATAGCGATGACATGGCCGGATGCGATAGCGTTGGCGATAACGCCGAAGTGGTTGAGCAGAGCGTACGCTACAATCCGGTGACCAAAGGCTGGCGTCTGGTGCTGCGTCTGCGCGTGAAAGACAGCAAGCAATCAACCGAAATGCGCGCCGCGCTGGTAAGCGGTGACAAGACATTGACGGAAACCTGGAGCTATCAGTTACCTGCCAATGAATAAATCGACTATCGTCTGCACTTCACCCGCGATGAGAATCAGCTGCATCAGGATGATGTTGCCTGGGTCAAAGATACCCTGCGTTCTGCGGGTGATGTGAAACAGTCTAATCTGGTCCGCCAGCCTGATGGTTCTGTCGCCTTTACCCTCGACTTCACCGGTAAAGCGATGAGCATGCTGCCGGAGGATACGCAGGTAGCACCGCAGGTCGACTTCAGCCACTATCAGGATCTCGACGATCGCTATGATATGCGTCCAAGCGCCTGGGTTGAGCCGCAGGGTGACTGGGGTAAAGGGCGCGTTGAGCTGGTTGAGATCCCGACTGCGGATGAGACCAATGACAACATCGTCGCCTTCTGGACGCCGGAAAAACTGCCTGACGCGGGCAAAGAGATGAATTTCAACTCCAGTATGTTCCTGTTTGGTGCTAATCAGCCTTCGCCGGTCAGCAACTTCCGTCAGGAGCTGCACGACTCCAACGGCCTCTCGATCCACGCCGGTAACGGTGAATGGATCTGGCGCCCGCTGAACAATCCACGCCATCTGGCGGTCAGCACCTTTACGATTGAAAACCCGAAAGGTTTTGGTCTGCTGCAGCGCGGACGCCCGCGCTTTAAAGAGTTCTGGATCGAGCGCCCGAAACCTCAGGCGAAGCAGCTGGTTATTTACGCGCTGCTTGATTCACCTCGCGCTGCGGGAGCCTACCGCTTTGTGCTGAAGCCAGGCAAAGCCTCGGTGGTGGATGTGCAGTCTAAAGTTTATCTGCGTGATAACGTGGGTAAACTGGGCGTGGCACCGCTGAAACATGACGCTGATGCGGTAAAAAATCTCGGCTTTGCCGGATTCAAAGTACTCTATCCGCTGAATAACAAAGGAAAGCAGGATGAGATCAGCAGCTTCCTTGGTGCCAGCTACTTCCGCGTAATCGGGGAAGACCAGGTCTATGGTCTTTCCGCACGCGGTCTGGCAATTGACACCGCGCTGCCCTCTGGTGAAGAGTTAATGAAATTTGCGGATTATCAGCAGATCCAGTTTAACCACGACAAGGCATACTGGGGCAAGCTGCGCACGCCGTTTAAGCTCGAGTTTTACCATCAGGGGATGTACTTCGACACGCCGGTGAAGATTAACGAAGTCACCGCCTCATCGGTGCGTGAAATTAAATACGATCCGGCTTATTTCAATTTCGGCAACGTCATAGGGGGGGATGTGCTAAATAAAGTGAAAAATAATAGCGGGCTGGTGAAGATGCGCTGGACCAGCGCAGCAGTACTGCTGGCGCTGTACGCAAATAATAGCTGGGCGTTTAACATTGATGATGTGGCAAAACAGGCTAAGGCCCTGGCAGGTAAAGGTTTTGAAGCGCCAAAAAGTAATTTACCCTCTCAATTTCGTGTAAACCAGATCGTGCAGCAGAACATTCTGTTGCCGGTTAACAGCCTATACTATCAGTTGARTCTGTTTCTTAAACTYCCGGGTTTAATATTCCGAAAAGTGCTCTGGAGGCTTGGCGCTGCGCGGAACAATGTTTTACATAAGCTGTCGGAAAACCGAATAATCCATTAAGATGAGTGGGTTTGATCTGAGCACACGACATCGTTAAAAATGGTCAGCCACAGCGTGGCATCCTGGCTGTTTACGGACCAGCGCTGTGTCGAGTAGATCAGCGAGACGTGAAACGGCACCCCCAGCAGCATCAGGTAAGCTCGAATCGAGTCGAGAAAATATTCGCGTTCAGGTTTTACAGCGCTCATAAGCTTCCGGTTCATCCTATACAGGCTGGTTTCACCCTTGCCATCAAGCTTGTGAGTGAGATATTTCAGCAGAAAGAACTGCGGCAGCGTAATCAGCGGGATAGCGGCGAGCAGCGGAATGCCCACGCGCTCCAGCCTGACTTTCAGCCAGCGTGCCGGCTGGTAGCGCAGATAAAGCATGTAGGAAAAATAGCCGGAGATAACAAAAAACACCTGCATGCGAAATGCATGGATGATCGCGTAGCCCAGCAGTGCCAGCGTTACGCTACCCCAGCCTGTCTGCTGATAGTTACGCGTGCTTTGCTGGTTGCGCAGCCAGCGAAATGTCAGCATACCCAGCGCCGTCAGGATCACCAGGACCAGCAGAAACCAGAGGTGCGAGATCAGATCCCACGCCAGAGCATTGTATTTGTCATACGCTGAAAAGCGATCCCCCGGCACGGTGCCAAAGCAGATCAGCGGGTTGAACCGCACAAACAGCGCTTTCAGCGGCGGATGTTTCCAGCTCAGCGCGCCCAGCATAAAGAACGGCAGATACGTCAGCGTTTGCATGACCGCAATGGTAAAGAGTCCATCCATCATGATGCCCGGCGTCAGCAGCAGCAGCGTGCGACGCAGCAGGCACCACAGTAGATGGACGAGATAGATAAACAGCGAGGCGTTAACCAGATAAACGATACGCGGAGAGTGGCTGTTCAGCAGGCGGTGCCCGACGCTATAGCAGACGTTCAGCATGCACACGCCCATCAGCGTTGAAAGCAGCATATCGGTCTCATAGAGCCAGCCGTCGCCGTTGCCATAGCGCTGATTCAGGTAGTAGGCGATAAAGACCGCGCCGCCGGTGCAGCCTCACCCTTTCTGCGCCGCCTTTTTGCCGGAAAACAGAAAGCGCAGCAGCGGGATACGCAGGTGGATCTCATAAAGCGCAAACGCTGCGGCAAATACCGTTATCAGCCCAACAAAGAAACCCAGCGTGTTATTGCTGATGTGCGGCGTCACATATATCCCATACAGGATAGTGAGCGGATTGCTTCAGTCGCGGTATGCAACATCGGGCCTGGACGCTGCGGCTGGACAAGTGGGGCCGGGTGAACTGGATAGAACAGGATGAGCAGGGCGCAGAAGTGGTACATAAACATGAACCGCAGTCAACGCTGCTGCAGCGCCTGCTGGTGCGGCTGGTATGGCGGCTGCCGGTAGAGTGGCTGCTGTAYCGGCGCGCTGAAGAGGCACACGCCGGCGAACCACCGCACGATCGCGGGTTAACGGGTAACTCCGGCTCCAGCCTGCATGCAAAAACGTTTACCGTTGATAATCGCAAAGTCTTTGTGGGTTCATTTAATTTTGACCCCCGCTCTGCGGTGCTGAACACCGAAATGGGACTGGTCATTGAGAGTGAAGCCCTGGCGCGCCAGACGCATGATGTCGATATTATCTCAGCCTATTTTGTCCCGACCCGCGCCGGGGTGGCGCAGCTATTGTCACTGCGCCGGCGCGGCGTGCGTATCGCCGTACTGACCAACTCACTGGCGGCCAATGATGTCACCGTGGTGCATGCCGGGTATGCGCGCTGGCGAAAAAAGTTGCTGCGTCACGGTATTGCGCTATATGAGCTGAAACCTAGCGAGGCGGTGCAGCGTTATCTGGCGCGTCTTAACCACTCCGATTTTGTCAGCCAGCTGGAGCAGGGCGCGCTGGCGATGACCTGGGCTGAGGCGCGCCTGCTGAGCGACGATCCGCGCAAAGGGCTGGGCAAAGCCAGACGCAGCAGCCTGCTGCCGCAGCGGATGCTGGAGGTCATCGGCACGCCACAGCAGCAGTGGGATGAATATTTTGGTACCGGCAATGAGCCCCTGTTTACCGATCTCGACGTGCTGGCCATCGGGCCGGTCGTCGATGAGGTTACCGCAGATTTCGAGCGCTACTGGCATAGCCAGGCGGTATCGCCGCTGCGCAGCGTAGTGGACGTGCGCAGCGATGAGGGCGAAGCGGTGCGCCTGCCGCCGGAGTGGCAGCAGCATACGCCGGGGCTGGATAACACGCTGGCGGAGCTGGAACGTCATCCGAACATTTCGGTCAGGCTGTTTAACCCGTTTTCATTCCGCACGCTGCGCGCGCTGGGCTACCTGACTGACTTCGCGCGCCTCAATCGCCGGATGCATAATAAAAGTCTGACGGTAGATGGCGCCGCAACGCTGGTGGGGGGGCGCAACGTCTGCCTGAGCGGCATCCATCCGCTTAACGACGGGCTTGACGCGTTTGCTGCGCGTTACCTGCTGATGAGCATGGCGCGGCACACTATCGATGTGCAGTACTATATCTGGCATAACGACATGTCCGGACGCCTGCTATTCAGCGCGCTGCTGGACGCTGCCGGCCGCGGTATCAGGGTGCGCTTACTGCTGGATGATAACCGGGCTAAGTCTAGACTAAATTAGCAGCCGGCTCTGCCGGTCAGGCATGCAGGTTGCCTGCCACAGCGACAATGCCAATAATAAGCGTGATTACGTATTCAGGGATCCAGTATGAGCGAAGCAGCAGCGCTGCCCGGCCAGTTAGCCGCGGGCGATGAATTACGGCAAAGCGTGGCGCAGCAGTGCGCGCAGCATCCCGCCAGCGCGGCGTAATCTTTGTCCAGCAGCATATCGTGTCCGCTACTGACAACCATATCCAGACGGCGGCCGCCGCTGCGACAGGCGGTAGAGCAGGGAAAGCTGCCCTGAAAAAAACTGCGAAAAAGCCGGGGTTGATAATGAGGCAGTAACGCGGTCATATTTCACTCCTCAGGGTAATCGCCCGATGCAGAACCATAGTGCTCAACGAACGCCGGTTTCCAGATATCGAGGTGCGCCGGATAACCAAAATGCGCCAGCTCCCAGATAATCTGCATATTATGGCGTGCGGCCGCATGGATCATCGGCAGAAAGGAGCGCCAGTCGTAGTGGTCAGGCGTCGCTTCAATCAGATGCCAGCGCGCACCGTCGCGCGCCGTGAGCAAACCTTCCCGCTTCGCATGCATCGCGGCCAGCGAGGCGCGCACCAGCTGGCGCTTCAGATCGCGTCCGCGTTCGCTGGCGTAAGGATCGAGCCATGAAACATCAGCCCCGGCCCAGGCCCAGAATGAGATTTGATTAATCGGGGTAAAAAACGGCTGCTCCACGCCCTCATCGCGCATCAGCTGTGCCATAGCGCGTGCATAGCGGGCATTCAGGCCCAGAATATCGAGAAAGTCCGCCTGTCCGCCGAGTCCCGGTTCAGCGCGCCCGGCCAGCCAGTCCCATGCTTCAAACTGCATCTCATGCTGCCGGGCAGCATGCCCGGCACTCTCTGGCTTATCCGGATCCGCAGCGATCTGCACCAGCGGATCGGTCAGCACAAAGCGTGCTTCAGGATAGACATCGCGGAGCGCCAGCCGCGCTTCCGCACTGACGTGCCGCAGCCAGGGCGCGCGCGCATCGCCTTCAGCCCCCGTTTCCGCCAGCAGCAGCGGACGCTGATAGCGCTGCCAGCACGCCAGCAGCAGCTGGTGCAGGGGCTGACGCTGCGGATGATCGGGTGGCAGGGTATCGCCTGACCAGAACCAGTGGTTGTCGGGATAGTAGTGTCACGCTCAGCACTCCTGACGCTGCCATTTGATCTGCTGACCGCGCAGCTCCAGGGCCAGTCCCTCATGCAGAGTACGATTACCGTTAGGATCGCCCAGCCCGAACAGGGCGCCGGGAGAGCGGCGATCGTCCGCCCAGGCGGGATACTCCACCACCGGATAGAGTGAAATTCCCTCCAGCGCAACGCCCTGAGCCGGCTAACGCCTGCAACGCAGTATCAACGCCTGCAAGGAGAGCTAAATGGACGCTCGCGACGATAAACTGATCGCTATCATCGCCTTACTCTGTGCCTGTCTGATTGGCGTGATTTTTCTTGTTACCATGACCTGGCTTACCGATGTGCGCCGCCCTGCCGATACGCTGCAGGACGCCAGAAGCTGTGCGCCCGCTTCCTCTTTCCATTACACTCAGCGCGCAATTTTGCCCTGATTCTGCTTACGCTATTGAGTTTTCATGAGTTTGCCGGCCCCACCTGACGATAACGACGAGTCTCACCGTCAACCGCTTGATGATGCGCACTTCGCTATCGTGGTTCTTGCGGTCACTTCGGTAACGCTTATAATCTTTGTCCTGATGCTCACTCTGTGGATGTGCACAGCGTACGTTGTTCAGCACGCAGCTTAATATTGTCTCGGTAAAAAATAATCTGCTGCAGGCGCAAATCGATCTCTATCGGGCGCTGGGTGGCGGCTGGCACGCCGCCTGAAGCGGGATCATGGCGGTAGCAGGAAAGTAATAAAGTCACGTGCGGTATCTGTTTCGCACAGAAATAGTCGTGAAATATTTATCACGCAATCAGGCGCTCTATAGCTATGAAAAAA
Organism: Pantoea sp. BRM17; assembly: GCA_002939445.1. Classification (GTDB taxonomy): domain Bacteria; phylum Pseudomonadota; class Gammaproteobacteria; order Enterobacterales; family Enterobacteriaceae; genus Pantoea. The sequence continues at coordinate 1,021,187 of PEFU01000003.1, forward strand.
CGGTGCGTAACGCTTTCTCAGAAACAGAGGATGCGCTGGATGCGATCCGCCGTAATCAGGAGCAGCTGGCGGAACTGCAAAAGCAGGAGCAGTTTGTAGCGGAAGCGTACCGGATTGCCCGCAATCGCTATCAGAATGGTTATGCTTCGTATCTTGATGAGCTTGACGCAGATGCCTCTCTGGCGTCCGCACGCGCCAGACTGCTGCCTTCACTCAACCTCACCGCCAGCGGCACGCTGCAAAGCAGCGAGCTGCACACGCTACTGGATAATCCGTTTCGTCTTTGGAGCCTGGGGGGCAGTATCCTGGCACCGCTGCTTAATCGCGAAGCGCTGACGGCACAGGTTGACGTGCAGATGGCTACTGCGCAAATTCCGCAGCTGCAGCATCAGATCGCGCAGCAGGAGAACGCATTAAGCGTCCTGGCGGGCATGAACCCGCGTGAAATCGCACGCAGCCATCGCTTTGACAACATCCGGCCGCACGCTCTGCCTGCGCTGCTGCCGTCGCAGCTGCTGAACCGGCGTCCCGACATTGTTCAGGCGCAGCGTGAGCTGCTGGCGGCGGCTGAGCTTACCGTTGCCAGCTCAGTGGCATCGGGCTACGTTACGCTTGCCTCGCTGGATGAACAGCTGCGCGTGACGCAGGCGACGCTGGCAACGCGCGAAAACTCCCGCCAGCTTGCCCGGCGCCAGTTTGAAACCGGCTATACGTCGCGACTGGAGTGGATGCAGGCGGAGTCAGAGTACCAGACGGCCAGCGATAACTTTCCGGCGCTCTCTGCCGGTGTGGCTGCCAGCCGTCAGCGTTCGCTCTCGGCGGCAACCGGCCAGCCTTATGAAAGCGCGGTGTTTCAGGGTTTACTGCAGGCTAATTATGAGGTCGATCTCTGGGGCAGCCGCAGTAACAGCATACGCGCGGCAGAGGCGACGCTGGAGGCGCAGCGCGCTGCGGCGGCGCCCGCTTCGCTGCCCATCCCGGAGCAGTGGCGCGATCGGACCGGACCGCAGGCGCCGCCAGAAGCCGCATGGTGGCGCACCTTTGGCGACAGCGATCTGAATCGTCTGGTCAGTCAGGCACTGAAATATAATAGCGATATTCTTCTTGCCCGGGCGCGGGTCGATCAGTACCGGGCGCAGGTGCGCGCAGCGCAGGGCTGTGAAGATTGCGCAGCGCATTCCGGTACGGATCGGCCTTGATCCCGATGCGCAGCAGCTGCTGCGTCCGGGCATGTCAGTGGAGGTCAGCATCGATACTGCCGCAGAGCCGGCGAAGGAGACGCCGTGAAGCCGCTGCTACCTTTATCACTTGCGCTGCTACTGCTCAGCGGCTGTGCAACCCAGGTTGAAAAAGCATTCGGTGGTGCCGGATAAAAAGTGGGTGATTGCCAATTTTAAAGAGACGCAGCTGGCGCATATTCGCCCGGGCTTACCGGTGACGTTTAGCGTTGATGCGCTTAATGGCCGGCGCTTCAGCGGCAGAGTAGAGTTTATCTCTCCTGCGGCTGGCTCAGAGTTCAGCGCCATCTCCCCCGACAACGCCACCGGAAACTGTGCCGTAGCGCAACAGAATCTGCAAACGGTGGTAGTAAACCGCGCTTCGCTGGAGGCTGACGTGGCTAACGCACGCGCGGCGCTGGAGCTGGCGAATATCGACCTTGCTAACACCCGGATTGTGGCGCCTGATAGTGGTCAGCTGGGACAGCTCTCCGTGCGTAAAGGAACCTATGTTACCGCCGGTACGCGTCTCAAAAAAAGCGCTGAAGCGACCATTCTCAGCAATAAAGCCGCGCTGGAGAATGCCCGGGCACAGAGGCAGAAAAGCGGGCTCGACCTGAAACGGGTGGAAAATCTGGCGTCGGATGGGTCGCTTTCGGTGCGCGAGCGTGATGCGTCGCGTGCCGCGGATGCGCAGGCGCAGGCGCAGATGCGGCAGGCCGAAGCGCAGGCTGTGCGCGGTCAGATCACCTTTATCAGTCCGCAGGTCAGCGGCTATCTGACCGGCGTTGAAGTTGTGGATCTGCAGCCGGTGAAGCAGGGCGAGCTGCTGATGACCATTGACGATCGTATCTATCGTCAGCGCGTGCATCAGGCTCAGGCGCAGCTGGAGATGAAAGTGGCGGCACTGAAAAATAATCAGCAGCAGCTCGCCCTCAGCGAACTAAACGGAGAAGAGATGAGTCAACAGGATGATCTGCAGGTGGCTGAGCGCGAACGTGCGCATCGCCGCCGCACGCTTTCTATCGCCGCTGGCGCGGGAATTGTGATTGTGGGTGTGCTGGTAATTCTTTATGCCTGGCAGCTCTGGCRGTTTACCAGCAGCGTACAGACCACAGAAAACGCCTCTGCTGGGCGCCCAGAGCAGCAGCCAGCTGCAGACCGTCGCCACGCTGCAGGCGAACGTCCTTGCGTATAATGACACTTATCTGCTCACGGCAGCCCTGGCGATGTGCACGCTGCTGTGGGTATTATGGCGGCTGTCGCGTCAGCGTTATCTTGCGTGGCGGCAGGCGAAAAATCATCAGGATGAGCCGCGTCAGACAGGCTTTGTGGTGCTGTTTGGTATGAGCCAGAATCTGGGCGGGCTGATTGGTTCAGCCATTCTCGGAACGTTTCAGACCTGGCGGGAGAAGTATCACTCCAGCCTGCTGGCCGACAAACTTTCGCAGCTCGATCCTAACGTGACGGAACGGCTGGATCAGTACAGCGCGCTGTTTCGCAGTCAGCTGACCGATAGCGTGTAGCTTAACTGGCCAATTGTGACCTCGCTGGCGATTATGATTGTGGCTTCGCTGATGGACGCGCAGTCAAACCCGCTGACGCGCGCGCACAACCTCTATTTCAGCCAGTTCCTGCTGGGCTTCAGCAGCGCCTTTTTCCTGGCGCCAGCGATGCTGCTGGGGATCGGCAGCGTGGTGACGCAGCCGAAAAACCTGGTCGTGAGTAGCGGCATGATTGTCCGGCTGGGTATCGCCATGATCATGATCCGTATTGTGCTGGCTGAGCAGAACACCGGGGCGATCGGCTTTTTGCAGCAGCTGGGGCTGCTTAACGATCAGCTGCATGGCCTGGCGCTGGCCATTATTGCCGGCGTCATCTGCGGCATCATCGCCAGTGCGCTGACCATCAAGCCTGGCGAAAAACTCGATTTTGTCACGTTTCTGCTGCTGGCACCGGGTATGGCGCTGCTGTGCGGTGTGCTGTCACTGGGACGCATCGAATGGTGGTTTACCACGCCGTGGCTGGGCGTCTGTCTGGTGCTGGCGCTGGTGCTGATTGTTTCAGCCGTTGTGGTGGAGCATAACCGGACCAATCCACTGATCAACACCCGCTGGCAACACCGGCTGAAAGCGCTGGTGATCGGTATCACGGCTTCCCAGCTGGCGATCCCGCTGGCGCGACTCTTTTCTACCGAGCTGCTGCAGCTGGAGGAGTGGCGTGGTCTCTATCTGTTTGAGCTTGGGCTGGCGCTGATTGCGCTCGGCTGCGTGCTGGTGGTCAGGCTGCCCCCGGGAGACCGCATTAAAGCGTTTTTGCTGGTAAAATTTCGCCAGCAGTTTGGCCTGCGGCTGTTTACCGAAGCGTTTCTGGTGCTGTATGTCATCGTGGCGTTTTTTCATCTGTTCGCCAACGATCTCAGTTCCGCCATCATTGTGCGCACCGCACACGGAATGGTGGCTGCCGCGCTCAGTTCGCTGGGGATCTACTATCAGGTACAGGCGTGGCCGGCAGCCTCCACGCCGCTGCATTCGCCAGGCAAGCGCGTCGCGTTTGGCCTGATTGGCTTGCTGATCACGCTGACCGGCGCGCTCAGCAACGCGCTGGTCACGGCAAACCTGACCAATCTGCAGGGGACGTTTGCCGCTTACAGCAATGAGATCGCCTGGCTGCCGGCGGTTTATGTGATGGGAAACATTTCAATTAACCTGGTTTACTCAGGTCAAAGCGCAGGCAGACGATCTGCGCAGTCAGCTGCTGGCTGATATCGATCCCGCTGCGCTGGCTGTCACGGAGACGGTGCTGCAGCAGCTGCTCGATCGTCTGGGTAGCGCCRGAGCATGGCCAGACGTAATCCCTACGCGCAGCGGGAATGGCTGCCGCATGAAAAGCCGATGCTGCCAGGCTCCCTGGATGGCGATTGCCAGCGTCGCCACCGCCAGTCAGCCGCTGACGCAGAAAGCGCTGGCGCAGCAGCTGGGTCTGGAGGACGCGAGCGTGGTGCCACTGGTGGATCGGCTTGTGAAGCAGCAGCTGCTGGCTCGTCTGCAAACGCCCGAAGATCGGCGTAAGCGTCTGCTGGTGCTGACGACGCAGGGAGAGCAGGCGCAAATCGATACAACCTTTTCCCTTTTATAGCGGCGTGAATTATAATTACGCCTTCTTTTAGTTAGGTATCTAACCATTAGGTGGCTAATCTTGACCGACTACCCGCAGCCCTTTTCCCGGCTTTTACATCAGACGGCTCACGCATGGCGGCTGGCGGTCGATCGCCGGCTGAAAGAGAGCGATTTGAGTATGAGCAGATGCAGGTGGAAATCCAAAAACACCTGCAGAGGCGACGCAAAAGCATCATTCGTTACTGAATCGTCAGCCGATTCATGGCGCTAAAGTTATACAAAAACAGGGTTTGTGTACAACTAATTTCTTAAGCATTTTGTGCGATATTAGCCGGTTAGCGGGGGTTACGGCAGGCTGTGGTCTGACATGTACAGGTTTTTATCGCGGGCGACCGTTAAATCGCCCGCGTCAGCACTATTGCGATCGGTTTGTGAATTCATAACGTGTGCGGACTCTTAAGTTATAAAGCGTATGCGGCAGCGAGGCAGCAGAAAAACAGGATGTTTAGCGTGCGAATGTTACCGGTCATTGGTGGCCCAGACCAGCGAAAGAGAGAGAGCAGCAGGGTAAAAAAATAACCTCCCGGCCGCCGCGGTCACCATCGCCGGACGCCCGCCCAGCAGTGAGAGCGTCAGACAGAGCACGACCGAAGCGATCAGGCTGACTTTAGGATCAACGCCCGCAATAACAGAGAAAGAGATAACTTCAGGAATGAGTGCCAGCGCGGTGATCACCCCGGCCAGGCATTCGCGGGTAAGCAGGGCGGGTGAACGCAGAACTGGCACCTGCGCAAAGAAAATCAGTACGCCCAGCGCGTTGACAAAGCCCAGCATCACCGAACGCGGGATATAACGCATCATGCGCGAAAGGCCGGTGACGCCAAACACAATCTGAATAATGCCCGCCAGAATCACGGCAGGCAGAATATAGGCCACGCCGTGCGCATGAACCATCGGGCCAATAACCAGCGCCACTGAGCCGGGCAGCCCGGCGCTCATCGGACCTTCATCGCCCACGCTGGGTACGCGATAACCGAGCAGCAGAGCGACGGCGGTAACCACGACAATGGCAACCAGCGGTGAGGGAACACTTTTCAGTACGCGCGGCAGCAGCAGCACAATGGCCAGCGTGGCGGCAAACAGGCCCCAGACCAGCGCAGAGTGGCCCCAGACGTGGCCGTAGAAACCGGCGAGAATATTGCCAATGCCCAGCGCCCAGGATTCGCGCCGTTTTCCTGATGGCGTGTCGGTAAGATCGTCCACCAGCTTTGCCGTCAGCAGCGACTCCATCAGGCCAACAAACGCAACGGAGAGCGCGGCGGGCCAGACGATCTGCAGCGTCTGCAGGTTCAGCGGCACCAGCAGTTCGGTAAACCAGTTAACGGTCTTCACCGCCACCACCATCATAATGCCCGCCAGAACCACCATCGGGATCTGCGCCATGATATGGCTCAGGCCAGTAACCAGCAGCAGCAGTACCAGTGCCGCCGCTATGGTTGAAATCCGGGTACGCGCGCGGCCCAGCTCGACGTTGACAATTGTCTGCCCAATCATGGCGCAGCCGGCGATGCCGTCCCCTTCCGGGCTGAGCGTGCGCTCGGCATGAATAACATGGGCGATACGCCGGGCAAACAGCATCATGGCCAGAATCACGCCGAGCAGCACGCCAATCGSCAGGTTGCTGGTCCAGACGGTGATCGCGACAGTCACCACCATCACCAGCGTCTCTGACCACGGCATCCGTTTCAGCGTTGCGGGTTGCAGGCTGTGTGTAAAGGTAACTGTGGCACCGTGACGCTGATAACGGTATTCGATAGCGTCCAGCGCGGCGACGCTGGAGGCGTCCCAGATCTGAGCGTGCGTCAGATCGATAGTGACCTGGCTCGGATCGTGGCCATAATCAAAGTGCTCGAACAGGTCATTACTGCTGGCGAAAAATAGCGGACCGCGTACGGTGTAGTGAACCCGCAATCAGCGCGTTGCGCCGTTAAGCAAAGCCGCTGAAGGGCTAACTTGCAAGCGAAACGGGAGATTTAAGACATAAGGACGGGCAGAAACAGCGCGGAGCGCGCGGGCAGGGCGCTCAGAGGCGCCCTGCTGACAGGCGGATTAACCGAGGTTGCCGCTCAGGCGATCGCGAAAATCGCTGCTGCGGTTATCCAGACCGCGGCTGGCCGACCGGGCCTTCGCCTTCGCTGGCGCCTGGCACCGGCTGGTTACTTGGTGCGTGCGGACGACCGTCGGCACCCACGGCATCACTATGCTGCATGCAGCCTGCCAGTGAAAAAAGCGTAACCGCTACCAGACCTGCTTTCATAATCCACGACATACAATCCCCTTAATAAACTGCTTTTATACGCCTGCCGACCTGTCATCGGAGAGAAGAGCTGAGAGAGAGCCGCAAAAAATAGCCCTTGCGCGGTCTGCTTATGACAAAGTCGGCAAAGAGTAAAGCTAACAGCTAACCCCGATTTCATACGCGGACTGTCAGCAAAGAGAGCCTGTCAATACCCCGAACGGGCAATAACTACCCGGCGCAGCCGGGTAGCGAAAATTAACCCTCCTGACTGACATGGAGAGGGTTACTGAAAAGCTGGTTGCTGAAGAGCAGCACCTGTTCAATCAGGTAGCAGGCCTGATAGAAAAAAAGGTATCCGTAGCGCGACCGGATGAGAGAGAAGTAGATACGTTGTTAGGCCAATTAGCTCAGGAAGTCATGACAGAGCGTCTCCCTGATATTAACCGGACTCACGGGCTTCAAGGGAAGAAAATGCAGGCCATACTGCAAGCGCTGGCAGCCAAATCCGGAACGGCTGCAGCGCGTAAGATGAGTGTGCCGGCTAATCTGGGGCCGATTATCAGTACGGCAGACCGGTTAAGAAATGAAGCTGACGCTGCTATTACGGCTTTCACCTGGGCTCTGCAGAAAAATCTCACTGAGGGAGAGCTAAAGCAACGCGCAGCAGCAGATCGGGCAAAACGCAGGGAAGCGGACCGCCAGGCGTGGAACGCCTTCAATCGCCACGTTGATAATATGGTTGCCGGGGGGCAGGATCTCAGGGCCAGACATGCCCGTGAGAGAAGCGAAATCGATGCCCGTGTCAGCCGGGATTATCATGCCCGCATGGATGCCTGGCAGAGTACAAGAGAAGAGATCGAGCGGGATCCTGACATCGGCACGGCATGGAAGCCCGGATCGTCTGCAGCGCCATCGCCTGAAGCTGAGCGCATCAGAGAAAAGTTGACCCAGCTGAGCACTCGTGAAGGTTTTATACAGAAAGAGCAGAGGCTGACCGGGCTTCTTTCGCGACGAGACAGGAATATTCAGCAGGACAGAGAAAGGCTGGCACTTAACGATACCCTTAAAAGTGAAGAAAACCCGACAGGCGACCCCCCCCTGGCCTCAATGCTCAACCCGCTAAAGGATCATCTGCTGGAAAACCGTGGTCAGCAAAATATGCACCCCTGGAATGATGGGTTGATCCGCACTTTGAGTACGGCAGGAAAGGGTGCGCAGGCTCAGCGAGCTGCGCGCGCATTATCTGCGGAGCTGGGAATGCCGAACCAGGATCGGCAGCGCGAACTCAATGCCCTGCTTAAATTGGGTCCGCAGCTGGCTGATGTGGCGCGCCATCCGGGTAAAGAGATGCTTGAGACTATTTTAGATAAAGATATTTCCCCTGCCGGCTATTCACAAATGAGCAGTGAGTTCAGCCAGGCTCTGGCGACGGATTACTTTGAGACACTAGAGGAACAGGTATTAAAGGATTTAAAAGAGGCTGGCTTTGCGGTCACCGCTTCTCAGCTGAAAAAAGCCTGGTCCGATGCACTGCCGGCCGGCGATGCTGTTCTCGCTTCAGCGCCGGATAACCCCTCTTCTGAGATCGCCTCACCTGAAARAAAGAAATTACGCTCAATCAGAACCCTGACAACGCTGAAACATCAGCATTACGTAAACGAAAGCAACTTCAGAGTTATCGGCAACCATTGTCCCGATGCGTCAGCCTTCGCAAAATCTGCTGAAACCGTCTTGCCGGACAGGCCGACGCCCTTAGCCTCACTGGCGAGCAGCAGCAGTGGTGCGGTAACGCGCTCAGCACTGAGCGCCTGGCTAAAGGAAACTGATTTACCCTCCCGCCGCAGTGACAACCCGAATAAACCCATTGAGATTATTGTCGCTTCTCCATTTTCTGTTTATAAAATCGGCGTGTCTGATAAAGAGTTAAATACCCGCTCAAAGTTAAAAAAAATCATAGGCAGGATTTTTCCGGATACGTCAATCCGGTTGGTTGACACCTCCGATATACGGTTGTCCCATATTCTGGTCAGTAAAAATAGCCTTGAAGATAAGAACGCCCTTAAAGATGTACTGAAAGAAATAAAAGCGCTCTACTGCTTCAGTAATATTGACTGAAAGCAGGGCATTTTAAGGTAATAAATATAATTACTACACAGGATGAGGCATTATTGAGTGTCGGGCGTAAACAAATGTAAATGGGAGGGCTGGCAGCTGCGGTGCTGCCAGCCTGAGTATCAGGAAAATCGCCGTAAAGAAAAGGGCGTAAGATCGAAACTGAAAGGTTTATCCTGAGCAAATTCGCTGGCAAGCTCGCCCAGAACGCTGGCAAATTTAAAACCGTGACCGCTAAGGCCGGTAATGATTAAGCGGTTGGGTTCATCCGGCAGGGTATCGATAATAAAATCTTCATCAGGGGTATTGTCATAGCTGCACGCCTCGCCGTGTAAACAGACGCCGACGCCGGGCAGGAACTGCCGCAAAAAGCGAAACGCTTCGCTGCCATCTGAGGCCACAGCACCAAAAGGTTTGCGATCCTGCGGGGTCTGCATGACCTGACCACCATCGTGCCGGCCCACTTTAAGGGCGTTATTATCTGCCGGAAACCCGTAAAAGTGACTGCCGTCTGGCGTCTCTACGGTAAAACCGGGAAAGTGATTGTTTTCACTGTAGCGGCCGTCAGCCTGATACCAGGCAAACACTTTACGCACTGGCGTAACCGGCAGATCGGCTATTAGCTCGCTGACCCAGGTACCGGCGCTGACCAGCAGCTTGCGCGCACGATAGATCCCATCCAGCGTGGTGACCTGCTGCAGCTCGCCGTCGCGACCGATATCGCTGACCGGGCAATTAAACAGCTGTGCACAGCCAGCCTGTTCAGCCAGTTTTATCCAGCTGCGCACCGCCTCTTCACATTTCAGATAGCCCGACTTCGGCTCAAAGACGCCGATGTAGCCATCCGGCACGGTAAACTGCGGCCAGCGCTGTCGCACCTCATCCGCCTGCAGTAGCTGGACATCCAGCTGCCARGTTTTCGCACTGTGAATAACGTTCTCAATGAATGGCGAATGAGCGGGTGCCAGGTTGAGAATGCCGCTGCGATGCATGATACGCTCGCCGCTCTGCTGCTCCAGCGCATCCCACAGTGACTGGGCGCGCAGTACCAGCGGCACATAACKCTCTCCTTCACCATAGGCGTGGCGAATCAGGCGGGTCTCGCCGTGATGTGTTCCCTGCTGATGCGGGGGATGCGCGCTGTCGATCATTAGCACCGATAAGCCAGCCTGCGTAGCGTAGAAACCCGCAGCGGCCCCGACTGACCCACTGCCCACGATAATCAGATCGTAAACCATGACACGAACACTCCTGCAAAACGGCGAAATTTTTCAACAGCATACCAAAAGCGGGAGCGATATGAAAAAGGCACCCGATGGGTGCCTTTTTCGCGCAACAGGAACGGTCAGTGCTTGCGACTATCGCGCAGGTTTTGCTCAGTAGATTCTATTTTAGCAATGCCAGCTTCCAGTATGGAGATAAACTGTCTGGCAACGTCAGTGGTTAACCAGTAGGTCAAACCGACGTCAGCTTCTTCTTCTTTTTGATCCTGCGAGGAGAGCGAGTGCAGGCGTATCATCATGGCGTCATAGCTGTCAACGGTGCTGATGTCCCATCCAATCRGGGGATGAGTCTGGATGACGTCTTTATTACTGTCCATTATAACCTCCTTATTACTCGTTAAACGAAGTGCTTCTTGAGGTTCAATGCGGCTGCTACATGCACTAGCGAGCTAATTATAACATGAAATAGCGGTCAGACAGGTCAATAGTAATGAAATGCGGCTATATGACTGCGAAATGCACCAGAAAATGCTGTAAAAGCGCCGGAAGATGACGGGCTGGTTTCCTGCTACAGACGTAACCAGCCCGGCAACATTACCTGTTTTATCGGCGAAAGCGACAGAAACTTCAGCGGAACATGCCGGACTCAGTCGCGGAATATCAGGGCTGCGCTTCAGCAGAGAGCGGATCTGTGCGCTGCCGGAGCGTCTCCGCCAGGCGGAAAAATTGCTGCTGCAGCGAGGCATCGTGCTGCTGGTTCTGCGCTTCCTGCGTCAGGTTATGGGCAAGCAGCTGGACTGCGGGCGCATCGAGCGAAAGCGTCAGACTGGTAAAGGCAGTTTCAAGGACGGTTAAACGGCGCTGCTGCTCGGCAATGAGCGCCAGCAGTTCACCAAAGGTCATCGCCTCTTCGGGTTTATCTGTGATCATCTGTCAAACACCTCCTGTAAGCATGGCGAGGCAAGAATAGGGGATCGATAAACCTGAGTCTAGATGGCGGCTGTTTTTCTGGCGAGGGGAAATGAAACAAAAAAAGCCGGGGCGAAACCCGGCAAAAACGGCACATTGGCGGTTAATCGTGAGTAAACCAGTCGTCGGCGCTTTCCCAGGTTTCCTGCAGGAGATCGGTAATGCGGTCGCGTGAAGTTTTACAGCCGCCGGTCACGCTCAGCTGATTCCCGGTGGCATAGCGCACATTAACGTGGTGCTCGCCTTCAGGAAAATCGTGTGCAATACGACGGGAAAGCTCCGCGCTAAGCGCATCGAGTGCACCTGCGGGCAGCGGGCGGTTTTTCGCTACGGTAATATCGATACGCATAGACGCCTCCGGTTTAATATACTGGTTATTTGTACAGTATATTAATGCCGAAGGCAAGCAGTTATCGCTTATTCTTTAATGCGCCAGTTCAGCGTTTCGCCGGCAAGAAATGGCACCAGCGTATCGTCGCCTGCGGTGACGCTTTCAGCCACCTGCCAGGGTTCGCGGACCAGCGTCAGCGTTCCCTCGTTAAGCGGCAGGCCGTAAAAATTMGGACCGTTTTCTGAGCAGAACGCTTCAAAGTGCTGCAGGGCGTTAAGCTCTTCAAACACGGTAAGGTAGGCAGGAAGAGAGGTCGGCGCGTTGAAGACGCCCGCACAGCCGCAGCTTGCTTCTTTGGCATGCCGCAGGTGGGGCGCAGTATCGGTGCCAAGGAAAACGCGCGGATGGCCGCTGGCTACCAGCTGACGCAGCGCCTGCTGATGTGTGTTGCGCTTCAGAACAGGCAGGCAATAAAGATGAGGACGGATCCCGCCCACCAGCATATGGTTACGGTTAAACATCAGATGCTGCGGCGTGATGGTTGCGCCCAGCAGCGCGTTGCCCTCAGCCACATAGTCAGCGGCCTCTTTTGTGGTGATGTGCTCCATGACTACTTTCAGGCCGGGAAACTGCTGGCGCAGCGGATGCAGTACGGTCTCAATAAAGCGCGCTTCGCGATCAAAAATATCAATGTGGGAATCAGTGACTTCACCATGCACCAGCATCGGCATACCAATCTGCTGCATGCGATCCAGCACCGCAGCAATCGCCGAGGTGTTTGTTACGCCGTGGCTTGAGTTAGTGGTAGCGTGTGCCGGATAGAGCTTGGCAGCGGTGAACACGCCCGCGCGAAACCCCGCTTCAATCTCATCGGGTTCGAGTGAATCGGTCAGATAGCAGGTCATCAGCGGCGTAAAATTGTGCGCAGCGGGCAGGGCGGCAAGAATGCGCGCGCGATACTCACGGGCCGCCGCCACGCTGGTGACCGGCGGCACCAGATTTGGCATGACAATCGCCCGGCCATTCACGGCGCTGGTATAGGGCAGTACGCTTTCAAGCATCACGCCGTCGCGCAGGTGGATATGCCAGTCATCAGGGCGGCGAATGGTGATGTGCTGAGGTTGAGAGGTCATGGTCAGGCTCCGGCTTAAGTGAAAACAGAATGGCGCATTCAGGCCGGGGCGATATCTTAAGCGGGCAGGCAACCGTTTGCACGGCTTTTTATCGCCGGAAAGCGATGACCCGTGCGGCCAGATAAACGCTGGCCGCACGGGACGGTATCAGTCGGTGAAAGGGATCACCAGCTGACCCGGTTTGACTTCCAGTCCTTTCGCCAGCTTTTTCGCCAGCGCTTCGCCTTTACTGCGGTCAGCGMTCAGCAGGTAGGCGGGCCGTTCATTGAAATAGTGCTGCAGGGACTGATTGAGATAGGGGGTCAGCGTTTTCACAATCGACGCCATTTTTTCCGGTACGACCTGCGCATCAACAATCGACAGGTTGTGCAGATAGATAGCGCCTTCCTGCGCGTTATAAACCGGCTGTGCCTTCATTTTCAGCAGCATCTCAGCCTGCTGCGGACCAAACAGTGAGGTGACATCAATTTTCGCTTTACCGGAGAGGGTGACGCGGTCAGGTTCT
>PEFU01000003.1:1034194-1074504 GCA_002939445.1 Pantoea sp. BRM17
AGGGTTGCGATCTGGACTTTGTGCCGCATACGGCGCGTCAGGTTAGCGGTCTGGAGTATACACTATGTAACTCCTTTGGATTTGGCGGCACCAACGGCTCGCTGATCTTCCGCAAGGTATAATCGCTATTCTGCCGAACAGAGGCCCGCAATGCGGGCCTTTTTTCTGATCTGCTCTTCAGCACAACTGTCCGGGCACCGCCAGCCGGTGATAAAGCTGAAGCGCAGGCGGTGAAATCCGTATTTGGCGCGTCAGCGCACAGCGTGATGGTCAGCTCGACCAAATCGATGACGGGTCACCTGCTGGGTGCTGCCGGTGCCGTAGAAGCGATCTATTCGGTTCTGGCGCTGCGCGACCAGGTTGTACCGCCAACCATCAATCTGGATAATCCGGATTAAGAGTATGAGCACGCCAAAAAGCGCGGTGCGAAAATCTATGCTGAAATCGTTGGTTTTGGCATGAGCAGCGATGCTTACCACATGACGTCACCGCCGGAAGATGGCTCAGGCGCCGCTGCAGCGATGGTCAACGCGCTGCGTGATGCCCGACTCGACCCGGCTCAGATCGGCTATGTTAACGCGCACGGCACCTCTCGTATCATCGCTTACGATGATGCTGATGTGATGCTGGCGGGTGGCGCAGAGAAAGCCAGTACGCCTCTGGGCGTTGGCGGCTTTGGCGCGGCGCGTGCGCTCTCAACACGAAACGACAATCCGCAGGCGGCCAGCCGTCCGTGGGATAAAGATCGTGACGGGTTTGTACTGGGTGACGGCGCCGGTATTGTGGTTCTGGGCGGACTGGGTCTGATCGAAGAGAACCACAGCTCGCTGGTTAAAGGCGGCCCGCGCAAAATCAGCCCGTTCTTCGTACCTTCTACCATTGTTAATATGGTCGCCGGTCATCTCACTATTATGTATGGCCTGAAAGGCCCGAGTATTTCGATTGCAACGGCCTGCACCTCAGGCGTACATAACATCGGCCACGCTGCACGTGCTTATGCAACGCGTTTTGCGGGCCTGGTGAAAGATTTTAATTGTGATGAGTACATCTCGCGGAAAGATCAGCGCAAGATGGACGATTTCATCCAGTATGGTATCGCGGCTGGCATTCAYGCTATGGCGGACTCCGGTCTGGTCGTAACTGATGAGAATGCCGGACGTATCGGCGCGGCTATTGGTTCAGGTATTTGTCATATGACCGCCTGAGTTTTATGTTTGCCCCACATAGCGTTATTTTTCCCTCCCTMGAGGACGAACGTGTCTAAGCGTCGTGTAGTTGTGACCGGTCTTGGCATGTTGTCTCCTGTCGGCAATACCGTAGAGTCTACCTGGAGTGCTCTCCTTGCCGGTCAGAGCGGCATTACCCTGATCGACCATTTTGATGCCCAAGAAGACGAAGTGGTTAACACTGCTTCTTTCGTTGAAGACCTGGGTGCAGATTCTCTTGACACCGTTGAGCTGGTAATGGCTCTGGAAGAAGAGTTTGATACTGAAATTCCAGACGAAGAAGCTGAGAAAATCACTACCGTTCAGGCAGCGATCGATTACGTCACTAGCCATCAAGGCTAATGAATATCTTCAGGCTATCATTTGCATTATTTGCGGTAAACACCGCAGAATAGCGCAAAATCGTGGTTCGACCAGCCGGGATTTTGTTGCATCTTTTTCACCATTTTATACACTACGAAAACCATCGCGAAAGCGAGTTTTGATAGGAAATTAAATAGTATGAGCGATATCGAACAACGCGTTAAGAAAATCGTAGCTGAGCAGCTGGGCGTTTTTATTGAGACGGACATGACGCGTGCACTGAATGAAGATCAGCGCTCGGGCATTCTGGCAGAAGTGCCTGCAGGCCGTTTAGGCGACCCGCAGGAAATTGCCAATGCTGTTGCATTCTTAGCCTCTGACGAAGCAGCCTACATCACAGGTGAAACGCTGCACGTCAATGGCGGCATGTACATGGTCTGATAATCACGAATCTCCAAGGCGGTCATGCGTGCCATGATGAAAAAACGTGTGGGCCGTATCATTACCATCGGTTCTGTAGTTGGGACCATGGGTAACGCGGGCCAGGCTAACTACGCTGCAGCAAAGGCGGGTTTAATTGGCTTTAGCAAATCACTGGCGCGTGAAGTCGCGTCACGTGGCATTACCGTAAACGTCGTGGCTCCGGGCGACAACGGCAAAGGCCTGGCGCTGAATGTGACGGATGCAGCCTCTATCGACGACGTGCTGGCAAAAGTGCGCGCTGAATTTGGCGAAGTGGATATTTTAGTCAATAATGCAGGCATCACGCGTGATAATCTGCTGATGCGCATGAAAGATGATGAGTGGGATGATATTCTTAATACCAACCTGACATCAGTTTTCCGCCTCCTGCGTCGCTTTCTGCGGCTCTCTCTCAGGAATAAGAGGAAAATCATGAATTTTGAAGGTAAAGTTGCGCTGGTAACGGGCGCAAGCCGCGGTATTGGCCGGGCCATTGCAGAGACACTGGCGGCGCGCGGCGCAAAAGTTATCGGCACAGCAACCAGCGAAAGCGGAGCTGAAGCCATCAGCGCCTATCTTGGCTTGTCAAATGCGAAAACGATGCTGCGGCTATCCGCAACGCGCTGGTACGTCAGCTTTATAGCCCGGTACGCTGGACCGAATCAGTACAATTTATTGCAGAACAGGGTGTGACTCAGCTGCTGGAGATGGGTCCGGGCAAAGTCCTGACCGGTCTGACCAAACGGATTGCTGATAACCTGACGGCTACTGCCGTGAACGTGGTGATTGCCGGTAACAAAGACGCCGTTGAGCGTGCTGGCGCTGCCTGTAAAGCGGCCMGCGCGAAACGTGCGCTGCCACTGCCGGTCAGCGTGCCATCGCACTGTGCGCTGATGAAGCCTGCTGCAGTTAAGCTTGCTGTTGCGCTTGAAGAGATCGCCTTTAATGCGCCAGATGTGCCGGTAGTGAATAACGTTGACGCAGGCGTGCTGGCGTTTGCAGATGCCATTAAGCTGGTAGAACTGCGCGGCAAGCTGATGCAGGAGGCGGTTCCGGAAGGGACGGGAGCTATGCAGGCAATTATCGGTCTCGATGATAAGGCGATTCGTAAAGCCTGTGAAGAGAGTGCGCAGGGTGAAGTGGTCTCGCCGGTGAATTTCAACTCGCCAGGCCAGGCAGCGTCTGATGCMCTGGGCTACGATCTGTGGCAGCTGGTTCAGCAGGGGCCGGCTGAAGAGCTGAACAAWACCTGGCAGACGCAGCCCGCTTTGCTGGCAGCTTCAGTCGCTATCTATCGCGTCTGGCAGCAGAAACAGGGCGCTCAGCCGGTGCTGCTGGCAGGCCACAGCCTGGGTGAGTACTCGGCGCTGGTTTTATCAAGCCGGGACAACTGATTTTGCTGGAAGCCTTTGGTGGTGGTTTTACCTGGGGTTCTGCGCTGGTACGCTTTTGATTGACAGGAAGGARAGATGACGCAATTAGCTTTTGTTTTCCCGGGACAGGGATCTCAGACCGTTGGCATGCTGGCTGAACTCGCTGCTGACAACCCTCAGGTTGAAGCGACGTTTCGCGGACGCTGCAGGCGAATAATCTCGATCGCAGCGCGCTCGACTGGCTGGTGCCGCATCAGGCAAATCTGCGCATTATCAGCGCAACTGCCCGTAAACTCGGCATGGGCCTGGACAAAGTTGTGGTCACGCTTGATCGTCACGGAAACACCTCTGCGGCTTCGGTGCCGAGCGCGCTGGATGAAGCAGTGCGTGATGGCCGCGCGGGCGCCGTGGTACTGGGCCAGAGCAGCGAGCCGGGTATCCTCTCGACCCATCTGCATGCCGATGGCCGCTATGGCCAGCTGCTGACCCTGCCTTATCAGGATCGCGCGCGTCAGGATGAACCTGCCTACCTGACCATGGCGGGTAATGAAGTCTTTAAAGTTGCGGTAACCGAGCTGGCGCATATCGTTGATGAGCAGCAGATGCTGGAGATAAACGACTGCGCAGCCTTCGATCTTGGCGCCGCCTGTGCCGGCTTTACCTATGCGCTGAGCGTTGCCGATCAATATATTAAAAACGGGGCGGTTAAACACGCGCTGGTGATTGGTGCTGATGTCCTGGCGCGTACGCTTGATCCCAGCGATCGCGGGACAATTATTCTGTTTGGCGACGGATCAGACGAGTGGATTGTCACCCGTACCGGCATTCGCGAGCGCCGTATTGCTGCACCGGATGAAACGGTTGCCAGCATGGGCTTTAACGCCGCACAGCGCGCGCTGGYAATGGCCGGCGTTGCCGCCAGCGACATTGGTCTGATTATCGTCGCCACAACTTCATCCAGCCACGCGTTCCCCAGCTCCGCATGCATGATGATTCAGGCATTCGCTGTGGCGATAGAACAGGCAGAGCAGGCGGTGCGTAAGCAAGTTCCCGAAAGAATTGCCGCGCGCCTTGACGCTGTATTAGCCAGGAGTGACAAAGCGTAGATGTATACCAAAATTATCGGAACAGGCAGCTATCTGCCTGAACAGATCCGCACCAATGCCGATCTGGAAAAAATGGTGGAAACAGTGCSGCTGTTTCTGTCGCTGCTGAAATCGTCAGGCGAAGGTAATAAAGGTAAAGGGACCTGGTGGCTGAAACTGCTGGGACGCTGGCTGAAAAAGCGTATGATCAGGCGTTTCGGTCATCTAAACCCCGACCAGTATAACGGCGCTTGTCTGTTAGGATTGCGCGGAACAGTGATCAAAAGCCACGGCGCGGCCAACGTTGCGCTGCTCAATATTGGTCAGGAAGAGACCAAAGGGCTTGAGTCGATTCGCGCCGCATCTGCGGTTCTGCGGGCAAGCCCTCAGATCAACTATATTGGTTATCTTGAAGGTAACGACCTGCTGACCGGCAAAACAGATGTGCTGGTGTGCGATGGCTTTGCCGGTAATGTAACGCTGAAAACGATGGAAGGTGTGCTGGCTAAACTCCTGTTAAAACCGCTGGACGGCATTGCACGTCCGGCACTGATGACCGTTCTGCCCCATCAGCAGCAGGGCAAAACGGTCATTCTTGATCTGGGGGCTAACGTCGACTCTGACAGCGATATGCTGGTGCAGTTTGCCATCATGGGAGCTGTCATGGCGGAAGAGGTGCTGGAGATCCGGCAACCGCGCTTTCTTGCCAAAGCGGATTCCTCACTTTTGAGGCGTGTGCAGGTTATCCCTGCCGAATCGGTTATTGCAAGTGATGCGAAGCCTTCGCAGGTCATCCGTCAGAGCCGTGGCAGTTCTATGCGCGTGGCGCTGGAGCTGGTTGTGGCCGGTAAGGCGCAGGCCTGTATCAGTGCCGGTAATACCGGTGCGCTGATGGGTTACCGCGGTCGCAAGGTTATCACCAAGTAATTCTTTGCGGTTACGCAAGGCGATACCTTGACACGTTTGACCCTGGCAGTTGATGCCATGGGCGGGGACTTCGGTCCCTGCGTGACAGTGCCTGCAGCCTTGCAGGCACTGGCCTCTCATTCGCAGCTGGTTCTTCTTCTGGTCGGCGATCCCGACACAATCTCGTCGACCAAATCCATTTGCCGTATTAGCCAGTTTAAAGCGTAAGTAATAGGAGTAAGGTCCATGGCCGTACAACAGAATAAACCAACCCGTTCCAAGCGTGGCATGCGTCGTTCGCACGATGCCCTGACCACTGCCGCTCTGTCAGTAGATAAAGTTTCTGGCGAAACTCATCTGCGTCACCATATCACTGCGGATGGTTATTTCTGACGACCAGGCTGAGGCACTACCGGAAGCCTACGAGCCGGTTGATGTCAACGATTTTGGTGAGATCGACCTGCTGGCAGTGATAGAAGATGAGCTCATCCTCGCACTGCCGGTGGTTCCGGTGCATGATTCTGAACACTGTGAAGTGTCCGACGCGGACATGGTCTTTGGTAAGCTGCCTGAAGAGGCAGAAAGTGAATTGGTGGCGCGTCTGGCCGAAACGGTCGTGAGTGTGGACAGTGATGTGGAATGTACCATGTCGTTTGCGGTTGACAACCAGCGCCTCGCGGTTCTGCAAGGAACGGCGGATGTGCAGGTGACGTTAATGTGTCAACGCTGCAACCAGCCATTTCCGCAAGCTGTACACGTAAGCTATTGCTTTAGTCCGGTCTGCATGACGGGCATTTTAAACTATGCGCCGCACTGGATGCGAATAGCAGGTGAAAGATGCCGTAAAACGGCCTTTTTCTTTGACTCTAAGACGTTACAAAGTTAATATGCGCGCCCTATGCAAAAGGTAAAATTACCCCTGACGCTCGATCCGGTCCGCGCCGCGCAAAAACGCCTGGATTATCATGGTGTTTATGCACTGCCAGCGCCTGCGCTTTGGCCAGCGCCAGGCGCTGCACCAGTTCAGGCGCACTCTCTTCGGGCTGCGGGGTCTCATCGCAGTCAGGCGCAGCAGTCACAAACGGTACGCCAAGCTTGCTGAGCAGCGCCTGACGAAACGGGGAGGTTGAGGCTAAAACCAGTGGCATCATCATTTTTTTACAGAATAGATAGCGTAATAAGGGCTCATAGAGCACAAACTGCTGCCGGCTGGCGGGCTGCAGCAGCGCCAGCCCGGTATAAAACACAATCGCTTTTCCGCTCGCCTGAGCCAGCTGGCGGCAGGCGTTTTCGCGGGTGTGCGGCTTGCCGGCGATAGCGCCCTCCAGTACGCACACCTGGTCGGAGCCGATAATCCAGCGATCCGGAAACTGCGCTATGCCGGCCTTAATCAGCAGCTGATTAAGTGCAATCAGCGGCAGCCCGACCAGCGTATTCGGGTCGCGCCCCTCCAGCCTGTCGAACAGACAAATGCCAAGTCCTTCGCTTTTAAAGCTGCCGGCGCACGCCAGCGGCTGCTCCAGCTCAACGTAGCGCGCTATCTCCTGACTGCTCAGCGTGCGGAAGTGCACTGTCGATCGCGAATTTGATCGTCAGCTGGCTGGCACGGGGTTATCGCGCCTGTTTCTGCACGCGGCAGCGCTGACGTTTACGCATCCTGCCACCGGCGAAACATTACGCATGGAGGCGCCGCTGGATGCGGCACTCAGACACTGCCTGACCAGACTGCGGCAGAAAAAAAGCTGACGATACCGGCATCAGCCCAGCGGGTTGAAAAACATTCTGCAGAGCGGAGAGCGGGTAGTGCGCGTCAGCGCAGAAGGCAAGCCTTCAGAAACCCGGTTCAAAGTAGAAGAGCGTTTTGGGCTGGCGACGCTGGTTAAAGCCAGCCCGGTGACCGGCCGCACGCATCAGATCCGCGTGCATACCCTGCATGGTGGCCATCCGATCGCCTTTGACGATCGCTATGGCCGTCCGGAGGCGCGTTTTCTGGAGCTGGTACACCGGCTGGATCGCGACACCTCAGGCGTATTGCTGGTGGCTAAGAAGCGTTCGGCGCTGCGCTCATTGCATGAGCAGCTGCGTGAAAAGGGGATGCAGAAAGATTATCTGGCGCTGGTACGCGGCGACTGGCCTTCTCATCTGAAAGTGGTGCAGGCTCCGCTGCTCGAAGTCCGCGTACCACCGGTGCGGGTCGCAGAGCGGGAAGAGCAGGCCGTGTCGCCAAAGCTTGATAAAGTCGCGGCGTTAGCGGATGCCATTCTGTATGAGGACGATCATCTGCTGGTGCTGAATAAGCCGTCCGGTACGGCAGTACACGGCGGCAGCGGCCTGAGCTTTGGGGTTATTGAAGGGCTGCGGGCACTAGCCGGCATGAAAACAGAGAATCCCGGCGTACATTTTGTCGCCATCACGGCTGAAAATGCCGGACAACGTATAGACAACTTTTTGCGCACCCAGCTCAAAGGGGTGCCAAAGAGCATGATTTATCGCATTCTGCGGAAAGGCGAAGTGCGGGTAAATAAAAAACGCGTGAAGCCTGAATATAAGCTTGAGGATGGCGAGTTATTCCACTGCTKACCCGCATATAGCAAGGCGACTTTTGTCGAGCTGTGAAGTTTGTAGGCTCTTAACCTGTTCATTTGCGGGGCTAATCGGCAGTTTGCCGAAAAAGCCACCGTTTTGAGCGGTCAGAAGCCTGAAACCAGAGAGAGTTAAGCACAGAAAAAGGGGTGGCGCTATCAGGGGACACTATTTAGAATTCGCCTGAAGGTGGAAATAATACAAAATTTTTGAAAATCCACACATCCCAGTCTGTTGTCCAGGCCGCAACCCGCAGCCCGCTAAGTGCCTGATAAAGCATCACGTCTTACGCCATTGCAGCGTGCTCGTTTTATCCGGCAAATTACCTTAATTTCGCTCTTTTTCTGCCCGAATCTTTCTGGTGCAGAAACAGCAGCCAGTTGCGTTAATTAACATTCTTTTCATCGTGACTTACTCGTTATTCTCACATGAGTGATAAAGCTGCGGGCATCGTTACCCTGGACGAGAATCAACCGATGGCCCCGTGTCTGCATGCACTGACGTCAACCTCACGGTTGTCGGCGGCTAAAGGGGCGCAAATCTTGTCGGTGGCCTGCTTTTCATAAGGAAAACCACGCGGGAAATTTCTTTCAGAGGGAGGAAACCGTGACGCTCAGCGCCATAATCGACAAATGCCGCTTCAAGGCTGGGTTCAACGCGGGTGATTTTACCTTTGTAGATATTGGCTTTTTTCTGCTCGTGTCCGGGGCTTTCGATATCCAGATCGTACAGWCGCTGACCGTCAACAAGGGCAACGCGCAACTCCTCCTGCTGGCGGGAGATGCCTCCGGCGCGCGGGTTGTTAGGCATCAGAACCAGGTAGCTGCCTGCGAGAGAGATAAAGGTAGTAAGTGCAGCGCCTTTATTACCGCGCTCTTCTTTATCAATCTGAACGATCACTTCCTGGCCTTCACGCAGCACATCTTTGATGTTAGGACGGCCGTGCGCGTTGTAGTTAGCTGGGAAGTATTCGATCAGGAAGGGTGCAGGACGGCTCTCTGCCGCTTTTTTGATCGCTTCCCAGTGCTTGAGACGGAAGCTCAGATCCCACTGCAGCGACTCAGCTGATTTTCCCACGCCTGCGGTGCGTACAATCAGGCCCATGCCTTCCGGCAATTCCAGCGCGGAAAGTGCCTCTTTCAGTTCAGTGCGGTCATCGCCTTCAATCCCCGACTCAATCTGGTAGTGGCTGAACAGCGGAATTTCACCGGTGTAGAGTTTGATCTTGCTGCTAAAGTCAGGGCGGCCCAGCGCAGCGATATGCTGACGCGCCAGCTCCKGCACTTTAGGATTATCGATAAGAATTTCACCAATGTCCTGACGCAGGTAGTCGCGGAAAGCGCGCACAATGACGTTGCTTTCCTGATCGAGGTCGCGCAGGCGCAGCTGGCGGGCAATCTCATCGGCTGCTTCAAGGTTAGTATTGAAGGCCGTTTCTTCGATGTCGCCGCCGCGGGTTGCACGAGCGGAGTTGATATCGATCGCGGTTAACGCTTCGGTGCTGTCGATAACAATTGAGCCGCCAGAAGGCAGACGGACTTCACGCTGGAAGGCGGACTCGATCTGCGGGCAGACGTGATGGCTCGACTCACCCAGTGACGGGCTGAGACGCTGACGCGACATCTCCAGCAGACCAAAACGGGAGATATGACTAATCTGAATGCGTGCACGATCCTGACGTACCGCTTCGCGCAGCCGGTTCTCTACGGCGCGCTGATGACGGACCGGCGTCATATCGATAAAGTCGATAACGATCAGGCCACCGGCGCGTACGCCACCCTGACGCTTCTCGATCGCACTCACCGCTTCACGTTTTTCGTTCAGCAGGTAGGAGGCAACCGGCACCGGCACAATGGCGTGTACTTCTTTGGTGTTATCTTTCAGCGCTTCTTCTTCAATCAGACGCAGAATAGAGAGTGACAGTGATTCGTTATCGCGGATGGTACCCGTACCGCTACAGCAGGCATCTGGCATCACAAAGGCGGCCAGTGCAGGCTGTTCCGGACGACGGCGCTCGGCGTGATCCTCTTCTGATGGCAGCGCCATTTCAGCTTCGTGCAGCTTCGGCAGATGATAAGAGAGCGTTTGTGTCTCTTCACCTTTGCGCACGCGCAGCACGGAGTAGTGCGGCGTTTCCATTTGATCGTTAGGCACGATAACCGCCTGCTGAGGCTGTGCTTCCGCCGGGGCTGCTGCCGGAGTATCACCTGCAAACAGCTTTTTCAGACCGTTAAGCAGACGACTCACAAGACCCGTATTGACGGTGGCAGCCGCAGCCGCAGGACGCGCTGTAGTCTGTGCGGTTGGCTCGCTTTTCGCTGCAGGTTTTTCGGCAGTGACTTCAACCGGTGCAGGCGATTCACGTGGCTCACGGGCTTCACGCGGCTCGCGCGCTTCACGGGGCTCACGGGCTTCCCGTGGCTCGCGCGCTTCACGCGGCTCACGGTTCTGAGCCTGCTCGCCATTACGCGGCGTGCGATCGCGACGATTATTGTTGCGACGGTTACGGCGTTCACCACGCTGCTGCGTGCTGCTCTCTTCTTCTGCCGGCTTACAAACGGCTTTCTCTTCCTGCTGCTGAGCACGCTTCTCTTCCTGACGACGACGCTGACGCTCGGCACGCTGTTCGCGACGTTGCTGCTGCTGTTCATCGCGCTGCTGCTGCTGCTCTTCAGTCAGGACCGGGCGCTCGGCACGCGGCTCGTTCGGACGCTTGTTGCGACGATTCTCCTGATTGTCACGCGGTTCACGATGCTGCTCAGCGGTGTTAACCGGCGGTGCAATCTCCGCTGCTGCCTCTGGCTGCGCTGCGGCTGGTGATGCTTCCATAACCTCGCCACTGCGGATACGCTGAGTCAGCTGACGCGGCTTGCGACGTGGCATGACCTGAACGCGCTCTTCTTCCTGTACCGCTGCGTCAACTGCAGGGATCTCTTCGGTTGTAACGGACTCGACTTTACCTGATGCCATCTCTGGCGAGGCGGCTGCAGCTTCAAGCGGCATCGGCGACTGCAGCGGATAGCGCTCATCGCGATAGCGACGGCGGCGCTGACCACTGACGCGCAGATGACGCGGAGAACGACGTGAACGGCGTGGCATGTTCGCGCCTTCACGGTTCTCGTTATCATCCTGCTCATCACTCATTTCCGTTGGCACTTCGGTGTGCGCCTGCGGTTCAGCCTGATGTACAACCTCTGACGTTTCAGGCTGCGGCACGCCCGCTGAGGCGGCTTCGGCAGCCACCGGCAGCGCGTCTGCTGCATCCTGATAACCATATTCGGTCATTTCGTTCAGCGGCGCCTGAGAGGTGAACTGCTCGTGCGTCTGCGTAACCGGATAGGAAACCCGAGCGGCTTCGGTCACAGTTGGCTGTACCGCATCCTGCACAGCAGGCTGTGGCGCTTCTTCTGACACGTTCTCAGTTACGATCGCAGGCTCGGCTTCCGCAGCCGTCTCCTGCGCCACCGCTTCATCGGCGGCAGAGATAACGGCAGGCTCATGATCAACCGGCGCGGCAACAGGGGTCAGGTCATCGGTGTTTACCAGGCGGGTCATTGGTGCCGTGGCGTGCAGCTTAAAGCGTGACTCTGACTGTTCAACTGACACATCGCGTGCCGGAACCGGCGCATGAGGTTCAGCCACTGGCGCAGCAGGGGCTTCCGCCGCGACTGGCGCTGACAGCACCTTTTCAACCTGCGTTTCAACAGCAGGAGTCACATCCGCCGGTGCCTGTTCTGCTGCGGGCAATAAAAAACCCCGGACCAGCCGGGGTTTTGTTTTTTTATCCGCGCAGAGTTACACGCTGTCCGGACGGGTTGCCGGTGCGGTAGCCTGATGCGTCGCGCTGTGACCACCGGCAGAGCCGCGGCCTTCAAAGCTGAACGGCGGACGTACCCAGTCGCTGTGACGTGCCGGCTCTGGTTCCCAGGCCGGTGCTGGCGCCTACACCATGCAGCAGACAGCCCTGCAGGCGTCGTATAAAACCTTTAGCGATATGTCAAAGATGTCGCTGTTCCAGCTTAATTCGTAACTGACCTGACATTCAGCGTACTTAACCGGGTGCGCTTGTTTTTCCCATCGCCTTCGCGGGCGGTGGGTTTTTTTTGGCTGCGGTTCAGGCCGCTCCCGGTAAACAGCAGCGGCGTTTCAGGCCGCAATGGATAAAACCAACCGCGGGCTGAGTAACTCACTTAATAACGTGCTGACGGTACGTTCTGCTGTGGGGATCCAGATGGCTGAGGTGAGTGCGCTCAATCAGCAGGGTGACGATCGCAATACCATCATGACCACGCAGATGAGCGATCTGGTACAGGTTGACTACACCCAGGCGATCTCCATGCCGATTACGCAGAAAGTCGATGAAAGCCGCACCATGCAGGTGGGCAGCACCGGTAAGTCCGTGTTTATGGCGATCACCAGCAATGCAAAGCCAGAGCCTGATAACGGCACCAGCGAGACCAGCCTGTTCAGCATGCTCGACAGCGCAATCGCCGCGCTGAAAACGCCGCAGGATAACGCGGACGACGCCACAAAGCTCGTAAATGCCTCCACCGGCACCCTGAGTGATGAAGATCGTGGCTCCCTGGCTACGCAGCTGGAAGGGCTGCGCGCGCAGTTGCTGAACCAGGCAAACAGTCAGGATGGTAACGGGCGCTATATTTTTGCCGGCTATAAGACCGATGCGCCGCCGTTTAGCGATAGCAGCACCGGCGTGGCCTATGTGGGCGGGGATGAGCAGCTGGCAACCGGGCTGCGGGTCAGTAATCCCTCTGACGATCCTATCGCAGCCTCACGCGCGGTGGTGCTGTCACAGTCGCAGGTAAAAAGCAGCCAGTATGCCACGGCACGCAGTTTTGCTAATCAGAGCCTCTCGATGGAAGAGAATGCGCTCTCCAGCGTGGTCAGTACCATACAGGATGCGCAGACCACCATCCAACCTGACGAAGTATCAGCAGTTTTATATGGCGAATGCGCAGGTATTGCAGACCGCCAGCGCGGTGTTTAATGCGCTGATGGGCATTCGCAGCTAAGCAGAGGAGAGAAGAAAGTGCGTCTTAGCTCAAGTATGATTTTTGACCAGCAGGTGCGCGGGATCACCGACTCGCAATCCTCCTGGCTGAAGGTAGGCCCAGAAGCTGCTCGATCTGCAGGACAGCAAGCTGGTTAACGGAAATGCAACGATTGCGCAGGCTTATGCCAGCCTTGTCAGCAGCGTAGGTAACAAAACCAACTCGCTGGAAACCGCCAMCACCACGCAGAAAAACGTGGTCACGCAGCTGAACAACCGGCAGCAGTCCGTCTCCGGCGTTAACCTTGATGAAGAGTACGTAGCGCCGGCGGCCGACGGCACGCTGAATTTTGATGGTCTGCAGCTGACGGTCAGCGGCAGCGCGAAGAGCGGTGACAGTTTTCTGGTTAAGCCGGTACAGAACGTGATTGGCGGCATGTCGGTTGCCATCACCAGCGAGTCAGAGATCGCAGCAGCAGCAGCGAAAGGCAGCGGCGAAAGCGACAACCGCAACGCACACAGCGAAGGCAACGCAGGAAAAGCGTTCTTTACTATCGGCAGTCCGGATGTGGTCAGCAACCTGAAAAACACCTCAACGGCATCGGTCAGCGCCAGCTGGAGTGACGCCAGTGCCCTGAAAGCGTCCAACTAWACCGTTAGCTATGAGAGCGGCACCTGGTCCGTTACCCGTGCTGCCGATAACGTGCGTTTTGACCACTCTACGCGCCTTACCGTTGGCTACAGCGACAAACAGGCCGGTAACGTAGCGATCCCGGAAAAAACGCTGACCACCGGCTCGCTGGGTGGATTGCTGGCGTTTCGTACGCAGGATCTGGACGGCGCCCAGAACKAGCTGGGCCAGCTGGCCGCAGCGTTTACCACCGCATTTAACGACGTGCATCAGGGCGGTTTTCTTGCAAAGCTCACCACCGGCGGTGGCGCTGCGCCTAACGATCTGCTGGATCAGCGCGATCAGCTGGTCAATAGTCTGAACAACGTGGTGGGCGTGAAAGTTGCGCAGCAGGATGGGAGCTATATCGTCTCAGCAGGCAATATCACCCTGGTTAACGGTCGTAATGCGACCAGCCTGGTGGCGATGCCTTCGGGCGCCTTACAGAACGTGGTCAGTAACGCCAACGATCCGTCAGCGCGTCAGTCGATGCTGAGTTATGCCCAGGGGCTGGTTAATCAGTTCCAGACCACGTCGCAATACCTTAATAACATGCAGACCAGCGTGAATACCGATATCGCTGCCAGCGTCGATCAGGTCAATACCTTTACACGCCAGATTGCCGACCTCAATACGCAGCACAGCTATTATGGCAACGGCGTGAATGTCAGCGGCGTACAGCGTGAGTATGATGAGTTCATCACGACGCAGCTGCGTGGCTCCAGCGCCAGCTACAGCGCGGTCAATACCCAGCATAATCAGATCTCCAATATCGACGATCTGCTCTCTACGTCTACCACCAGCCTCTCAACATCGATTCAGAGCTTTTTTACCAACTTGCACTGATGACTGCCAGCCCGGTTAACGGGAAAGAAAGGAACCGAGATGTCCAGTATAATTAACTCCGCAATGAGCGGGCTGAGCGCCGCACAGGCCGCATTAAGCACCACCAGTAACAACATCAGTAACTATACCGTGGCGGGCTACTCGCGGCAGACTATTCTGCTGTCGCAGGCTAACAGCACGCTGCAGGGCGCAGGCGGCGGGTTACGCTACCGATCCGAAATATGCGCAAAAACTGGTGGGAATGATTCAGCAATTCAAAAACATGGGCGAAAAAGTCGTAAAAGCTTACGGCCAGGATATCACCGATCTGTTCTGACGTCTTAGCCTCAAGTTTCCCTTAAGCACGCCGATAACCTTCATATGTTGCGGGCGCCTGCCGTCCCACAACGGCGACTGGAAAGGCGAAACCACGGATATCATGACCACCGAGTATGAGGCGGGTGAGGCGAAGAAAGTGCGCGCCAGCTTCCGCGTCTATGGCTCCTACCTTGAGGCGCTGACCGACTATGTGCGCCTGCTGTCGAAAAATCCGCGCTATGCGGCGGTCACCAGCGCGCCGAGTGCTGAACAGGGCGCGCGCGCGCTGACGCCTGCGAACCTGCCTTCTGACAGCAGTGAGTTTATCGCCCAGCTGGCGCAGCCGGCGAAACTCGCCAGCCAGCAGAGCGGTATACCGCACCACCTGATTCTGGCGCAGGCGGCGCTGGAGTCGGGCTGGGGTCAACGTCAGATCCTGACCCGCGACGGCAAGCCGAGCTATAACGTGTTTGGTATCAAGGCGAGTATTGCGCAGGATATAGGCAAACGCGGACTGGGTCTGGCTGACACGATTGTCAAACAGATGCAGCCCGCGCAGGCACCGGATGAGCGGGCCGGCACGCTGCCGATGAAGCTGGATAACAGCTTTATCTACAGCAGCAGCAACAGCGTGCCAATGCAGCTGGAACAGATTGTGCGCAAAGCGGTACCGCGTCTGCCGGTCGCGTATGACAGCCGCTCGCTGAACGAGCTGAAACGCCAGGCCGCTGCCGATCCCAAAGGAAAAGCGCTGCAGGTGGCGAAACAGGTAGAGGGCATGTTTGTGCAGATGATGCTGAAAAGCATGCGCGACGCGCTGCCGCAGGATGGCGCGCTGAGCAACGACCAGACGCGACTCTACACCTCGCTCTACGATCAGCACCGATCTGCGGCAGAGCGGTGGCGCACTGCAGCGCGTCAACGCCAGCGCAAATCTGAACAATGTGGTGCGTGCCCTGAATGCGCTGGGTGCAACGCCGATAGAGCTGATGTCGATTCTGCAATCGATGGAGAGCGCAGGCTGTCTGCGCGCGAAGCTGGAAATCATCTGATGACCGATATGCAATCGCTGAACAATGCACTCTGTGCCGCTGGAAGATGCCAAAGTGATCGTCAACTCACGCACCGGCACGGTGGTGATGAACCGCGAGGTTACGCTGAACACCTGTGCAGTGGCGCAGGGGAATCTGTCGGTGACGGTGAATCAGCAGCAGAACGTCAGTCAGCCTGATACGCCGCTGGCCGGCGGGCAGACGGTGGCGACAACGCAGACGCAGAACAACTTTGGCAGCCAGAACACCATTAACCTGCAGCTGAATAATGAAGATTTCACCATGGCGCAGCGCATTGCGGATGCCATCAACAGCCGCGGCGTCGGGTCGGCACTGCCGCTGGATGCACGCACCGTGCAGATCCGCGTCTCACCCAACAACAGCTCTCAGGTGCGGGCGCTGGCGGAGATCCAGAACATCGATGCTAACGCCAAAAGCCTGCGCGGCGGTACGCTGCTGATGACGCCGATGAAAGGGGTGGATAATCAGGTGTATGCGCTGGCGCAGGGAAATATTCTGGTTGGCGGCGCGGGCGCGTCGGCCGGCGGCAGCAGCGTACAGGTTAACCAGCTTAACGGCGGCCGTATTACCGGCGGTGCCACCGTTGAACGCGAGCTGCAGACGGACGGTACCGGAGATCAGACCACCCAGACACCGTTCACCACCCAGACGGTCAGCAACATGCTCTCCCAACTGGGGATCACCGTGCCGGCTGGCACCAATATGCAGCTGAAAAACGTGGCGGCAGTAATGGTGACAGCGAAGCTGCCTTCGTTTGCCCGTCAGGGACAGACGCTGGACGTCGTGGTCTCTTCGCTGGACTGGTTCCAMCGCTTCTTCCTGAACATCTCGCCGATGTAAGAGGTCATGATGAAAAAAAGTATTTTGCTGCGCGCGGGTCTCGGTTTACTGCTCGCTGTCAGCAGTCTGATGGCGCAGGCAGATCGCATTCGCGATTTGACCAGCATCCAGGGCGTGCGCGAAAACCAGCTGATTGGCTATGGGCTGGTGGTGGGACCGGTGCTCTCTAACGGCAACCTGCGCGTCGTGGGTGAGAAACAGATTGAGATTAATCAGGGCACCGAATTTATTCGTTTCTCTGGCGTGGTCAATCCGCGCACCATCAGTGCCAGCAACGCCGTGCTCTCTACTCAGGTGGCCGATGCGCGCATTGAGTACGTAGGTAACGGTTATATCAATGAGGCGCAGACTATGGTAAGCTCCTCCGCCAGCGCTAACCGCAATGGCAGCAACAGCTTTGGCGTAACCGGCGTGCCGACCGGGCTGGAAGGCCTGCTGGGCGCAGGCGGTGAGAAAGCCGCACTGAGCGCCGGCGGCAAAAATGATTTTGCAGGTAAAGGGGGCGCCACCGCCAACAACACCTTTACCGGTACCATCACCGTGACCGTGAATCTGGTGCCGCGCACGCCACTGGTACAAGGGGTAACCACGGCAGAACCTACGCCGTCTGCGCCACCGGTGGTGAACGGCTCTATTTTTCAGGGCGTTGCGCCGCTGAACTACGGCTACCAGCCGCTGTTTGAGGATCGTCGTCCACGCAATATTGGTGACACGCTGACCATCACGCTGCAGGAGAACGTCAGCGCGAGCAAATTAACAGCAAGGCGATCAGTACCTCCGATCAGATGCTGCAGAAACTCACCCAGCTTTAACGCCGGGATCGTTGGGCCACTCCGCTGGCCCGATTAAGAACATACAGAAGGTCAGAACTCCGTGGCGAAGCAAGCGATTCTCAAGCCTGGTCATTGGTTAGTAGCGACGCTGCTACTGACGCTCAACGGTTGTGCGCTAGCACCTTTATGAACGATGCCGGTCTCGACAGCGTCGGCGAGAACCTCTATCAGGAGACGCAGGCGTCCGGCGCGCCTACTGAGAGCACGCCTGGTCAGAACGGCGCAGGCCTGCTCTATCAGGGATATGTGGAAACCTCAAACGTCAACGTGGCGGAAGAGCTGGTGACCATGATCCAGACGCAGCGCGCGTATGACGGCACCTCTGCCTATACGCGTGATGGCTCTTTCCAGGTGGATCAGAATGGTCAGCTGGTGACCAACGCCGGGTTCCCGGTACAGCCGGGTATCACGATCCCGGCAAACGCCACCAGCATCACGATTGCCCGCGACGGTGTGGTTACGGTGACGCAGCAGGGGCAGGCGCAGCCCGCACAGGTGGGCCAGCTCACGCTACTGATGTATCAGACGCTGCGTCAGCCTGGTGCGCAATCCTCTGAGCAGACTACGCTGCCGTCTGGTCTGCAGATCGGTACCGGTGTACGCCCGGTTACCACTGAGCGTCTGCATAACCAGGGCAACCTGTCGCAGACCAGCAACTCAAAAGATGTGGCGGTAAACGGACAGGGTTATTTTCAGGTGCAGATGCCGGAACGTTGATGAAAACGAACAGCGCGCTAATCAGCTGCTCAATATGAGCAGCTAAGGCGTAAGGAAAACAGAATGATTCGTTCTTTATGGATCGCGAAAACCGGTCTTGACGCACAGCAAACCAATATGGACGTCATTGCCAACAACCTGGCAAACGTCAGCACCAACGGCTTTAAGCGTTCGCGRGCGGTCTTCGAAGATGCTGACGCGCGGTGACGACGGCATGTTTCGCCCCAGCGCGGCGACCCAGGCGCAGCGCGGTGCTGCGCTGGCTAACGACGCGACGGTGCAGGTGATGCCGGGCGTGCTGGAAGGCAGCAACGTCAAGCCGGTTGAAACCATGGTCGATATGATCGCCAACGCCCGACGGTTTGAGATGCAGATGAAAGTGATCTCAATTATGCAGATCAGTCCCACCGGTCAGCTGACCATTCAGGGCAATCCCGTCATGGGTGACGGCGGACCGATTGCGGTGCCGCAGGGTGCCCAGCTCACCATCGCGGCAGATGGCTCGATCACCGCACTCAATGCTGGCGATGCGCCTAACGCCACGGTTCAGCTCGGCCGGCTCAAGCTGGTGCGCGCCACCGGGCAGGTGAATGCGCTGCGCGCGGTGCCGGTCAGCGGCTGGTCTCTGCCAACGCGCACGCTGGTAGCCGCCTCAACGCCGGGTGCCGATATGACGCAGGGTTCGCTCGACTACACCGAGCGTCCGCTGGATGTAGCGGTACAGCAGGATGGCTGGCTGGCCGTACGCACCGCGGATGGCAGTGAAGCCTATACCCGTAACGGGAAAYGCGAATAGCCAGACCATTAAAACCCAGGATCAGATCCTTAACACCCTGGTTAACCTTCGTTAATACGCTAACGGGATTGCTTTATGGATCACGCAATATATACCGCGATGGGCGCGGCCAGTCAGACGATGGAGCAGCAGTCTGTTACCGCCAGCAACCTCGCCAATGCTTCGACACCGGGCTTCCGGGCGCAGCGTGGCGAGCTTCTCTAACCCGGAAGGGCTGAAGTCAGAAGGGGATAACGTCTGGTCCGCCTCCAGCTCATCCGGGCAGGCGGCTATCGGTCTGGCCGGTACCGGCACCTACGGCAGCCTGACCTCTGGTGCGCTGGAAGCCTCCAACGTCGATCTGAGTAAAGAGCTGGTGAATATGATCGTGGCACAGCGTAACTACGACGGTGCCGCAGCGGGCCAGCCGATTGCACTGAGCGTGCTAGGCAGCCTGCAGCAGAACACCGGCGCGACTAACTTTGGTAACCCGACGCAGGATGGCTATGCGCCTGGCGACCTCACCGGCTACACCATTAACGATGACGGCACCATCAGCGGGACTTACTCCAACCGTAAAACCCAGCTGCTGGGTCAGATCGTGTGCACCGTGACCGTGTATGACTCGCAGGGTAACGATCACGCGCTGGATCTCTACTACGCCAAGAGCGCGGATAATACCTGGGCGGTGCACGCGATCGACTCTACCACCGGTAAAACCGCCGGTAACTTTACGATGACCTTTGACACCAGCGGCAAGCTGACCTCCGCTAACACCATCGGCCTGACCATTGACGGCTCTTTGACCGGCTATCCGGCAAACGGCACCCCGCCAACCATCCAGAACGGTGCGAACCCGATTGCGCTGAGCATTCCCACCACGCAGATGTCAGCGCGCGCCACCAGCAGCGCGACGCTGGTGTCTAACCTGAACTCAACCGATGCGATCCCGACCGTCACGCCGTTTGATACCAGCAAAGTGGACAGCTATAACGCGAAACTGGGAACCAAAGTGGCGGCGGTGATCCAGAACTTCAATGACGGCACCACCACCTCAACCAGCCGCGGGCTGGATGTGGCGCTGAGCGGTAACGGCTTCTTCCGTATGACCGACGCCAGCGGCGGCGTGTTCTATTCACGCAACGGTCAGTTTACGCTGGATGAGAACCGTAACCTGGTGAACACCCAGGGGATGAAATCGATGAAATTCGTCAGATTCTCTGACTAACCCCTTAGCAGGAGAGATTACATGTCTTTTTCACAAGCGGTGAGCGGCCTGGGTGCTGCTTCCAGCAACCTTGATGTCATTGGTAACAACATCGCCAACTCCGCCACGGCGGGCTTTAAGTCGAGCACCATCGCCTTTGCCGATATGTTCGCAGGCTCTAACGTCGGTAGGTACACACCTTCTCCTGGGATGGCAAGCTCGATGACGGCAGCGTCGCGCCGGATGGCAAATATTCTGTAGCACTCGCCGCCAGCAATGGCAGCACACAGCTGGTGGCACAGCCGCTGAACTACGCCTATGTCAATGGCGTCAGCACCGTGAACAACACCGCGAAACTGGATCTCGGCACCATGGGCTCCGCGACCCCCACCAGCCAGTCACTGCAGAGCTCAACGCTGATTGGGCATGGCGTGATGGTCAAAGGCGATCAGGTGCTGGTCGGTAAAGGCAGCACGACGCCGTTTGGTGTGGAGCTGGGCACGGCGTCAACCGGCACCGGCGTGACCATCAAAGATGCCAACGGCAACGTGGTGCGTAACATCGATCTGGGCGGCCTGACCGCAGCCGGCTCGGCCGGCACCGGTAACAGCGCACAGGAGCTGCAGAACCAGTTTCTGAACATGCTGGTGACGCAGATGCAGAACCAGGATCCGACCAATCCGATGGATAACAGCCAGCTCACCACGCAGCTGGCGCAGATCAACACCCTGAGCGGGATTGAGAAGCTGAACACCACGCTGGGATCGATTTCCGGCCAGATTAGCAAAATGCCCAATGTGGATGTGGTCGCTGAAACGGTCAACACCATGTCTGCGTCGCGCAGCTATCAGGCCAACGTCGAAGTCCTGAACACAGTGAAGTCGATGATGATGAAAACGCTCACCATCGGGCAGTAACGGAGAGATACGATGAGCTTAACCGTAGGCATTAAAGACAATCTCGACCCGACGATCCTGAGTTACAGTAACCTGGCCAACGCCGACAGCGTAACCGGACCGGATGGACAGCCTTACGTGGCGAAGCAGGTTATTTTCCAGACCAATGCCGCCCAGGGCGCGGCCACCGGCGGCGTTAAAGTGGCGGGCGTGGTCAACGATCCCACGCCCGCAAAACTGGTCTATGACCCGGGCAATCCGATGGCCGATCAGAAAGGCTACGGACACGGTCGATATGGATCGCGAGCGTACGCAGTTCGCCGATAACAGCCTGAAGTATCAAACCGATCTCACCCTCATCAGCAGCCAGATTAAAGGCATGATGAGCGTACTGCAGGGGCAATAAGCATGGCATTGCTGAATATATTTGATATCGCCGGCTCGGCGATGACCGCGCAGTCGCAGCGGCTTAACGTCAGCGTATGCGGATACCCCCGGGTATCAGGCGCGCGATATCGACTTTGCCAGCCAGCTGAACAAAGTGATGCAGAACGGCCGCGCGCAGGGCAGCGGTCTGGCGCTGAATGTGACCTCATCGCGCCATATTGAAGCACAAACGCAGGCGCAGCCCGCAATGGATCTGCTGTATCGCATTCCCGACCAGCCCGCTGCAGATGGCTAATCAAGGGTAAAAATAGCCGTGGTTTTTGCTGTTATTCAGACGATCGCCCTTGCAATCCCCCGATTAAGCTGTCAGCTCAAAATTTTCATTCGCGGAGGAAGCATGCTCGACAAACTCGATGCCGCACTGCGATTCGGTACCGAAGCGTTAAACCTGCGTGCACAGCGTCA
This sequence comes from Pantoea sp. BRM17, assembly GCA_002939445.1. Lineage (GTDB taxonomy): Bacteria > Pseudomonadota > Gammaproteobacteria > Enterobacterales > Enterobacteriaceae > Pantoea. Next base: position 1,056,147 of record PEFU01000003.1, read on the forward strand.
GGAGATTCTGGCGTCAAATATCGCTTTGGGGTACGAACAATAACCACCATGCCAGCGGCGTGCTGCGGATCGCGCGCTTTAAAATAGGATGTCAGCTGCGCGTTCAGATCGGCCGCATAGCCTGGCAGCGCCAGCAGCAGTACCGCCAGAAACAGCCCTTGTGATGCTCTGCGCATAACGCCTCCCACTGAAAGTTGCTGATGAGTCTACCCGCTGCAAAAAATTCTGAAATCAGCCGCGCTGACGGCAGTGCCGCGCGTGAGCTGGTGATTCGCGACCAGATAGTCACCGGTCACCTGCACCTGCACCTGCAGATAGCGGCGATTTTGTCCGCAGCTGGCGGCAATGCTCAGATTACCCCACTGACGGCTGTTACCGGGCAGCTGCAGCTGCGGCGTCTCACAGGCGGGCCACTGTGCGGATTCGCTGCTGGCATTAAAGCCGTCGCCGCTCGCCGTGACCATCACCGACTGACCGGTTTTAACCCGCCACGGCTGGCGCAGCATTGAGGCGGTAACCGGCTGCCCGGGCGGTATATCCCGCAGGGCAATCGCCTCTGCGAGATGCGTGCCGTCAACCAGCGCGCGAGCCGGCAGCGTATCGAGCCGGCCCGTTTCCGGCAGTGGAATGCGCCCACTGAATCGGCATAGGGTTATATTTTAGCTGTTATCTCTATCGGCTGAACACCTCTGTTCTTTAGCGCTTTAGAGTGATATCAGAATATTCCCATCCTCGCCGACGCGACCGCTTACCACCTGACCATTTCCCATACGTACCCGCACCGTCTGCGCGACGCCGGCATTGCTCAGCGCGCGGCTCGACTGCTGGGCTCCAGCAGCTGTGCCTGACTTGAGCTCAGACTGACTTCGGCACTCTTTTCGCTGGCGGCAGGGGCGGCCGGCGCGGAGTTCTGACGGATTCTGCCTGCGTTGTCGCTGGCGTCACGGGGTTGTACCGTGCTGACCGGTTTTGACGGTTCGGTTTTGTCGACGTTCATGGCTTGGCTCCTGTAAGTCAATGATCTGAGTCAGTGAAGCCAGTACATCCTGCATTTTATCCAGGGTGGTCAGCAGATTATCCATCGGGATCAGTAGCCTTCTAAATATTTCCGGGTATCGGCAATTAATGCATCCGCAATTTTGCCGGTATCCATTTTCAGATCGCCATTGCGGATGGCGGTTTTTAACTGCTCAACGCGAGCGGTATTAATATCGGCGCGCGATAGTGGCCCAGCGCCGGGCGATATCCTGCTGACCGCGATAGGGCGCCTCTATACCGAGCGTTTTCTCCGTATTATGGCGCATCTCATCCAGATAATTTAAGGTTGTCAGCAGCGCGGCTTTATCTTCAGTAATGCGCTGCAGCAGGTTGCCGTTAACCTGACCGGGACGCTCGACGACGACGAGAAGGTGAGCCCGGCTGCCCTGGTCGCGGCTAAGGCGTCAGCCTTTGCTGCGCAGCGTGGCCTGGCCCAGTCCGCGTCCGTCCGGGCCATAAAATGCCTGGGTCTGATGCGGCTTCAGCACCTGCAGCGCATCGCGGGTAAACGCGACCTGATGCTGCAGTAGCAGTCCGTTATGCTGATTGGCGTCGCGCAGCTGCTGCGTGAGGGTCATGGCCGCCGCGCTGCTGGGGATGCTGCAGGTGATGCCTGCCTGGGAAGAGGGCGAGATGGCCTGGCGGCTGGTGCGCCTGGCGGCGGTCTGTGCCGTCGGCGGGGGAGCCTATTTTGTGGTGCTTGGCGCGCTCGGGTTCCGGCCGCGCGATTTTGCCCGCCGCACCGTTGCCTGAGTGTGCATTGCCAGGGGGATAGTGACGCTGATTATGACGCAGCTGATGAATCTGGCGTTTATCGGTCCGCTGAAACATGCGGGGCTGTCGCTGTCGATTGGGCTGGCGGCCTGCCTCAACGCCGCGCTGCTCTACTGGCAGCTGCGCAAACAGGATATTTTTCAGCCACAGCCAGGCTGGATGGGTTTCTTATTACGCCTGTTTATCGCGGTTGGCGCGGTGGCGCTGGGCATTCTGGCCGGACCGCTAACGGTGGCGCTGTTTCAGTACGGGAAATTTACCGCGTTTGATGCGGCAATGACGCAGCGCGCGCTGATCGCCTATTCCGTCGGCCTGATGGGGCTGATTGTGGTCAAGGTGCTGGCGCCAGGATTCTACTCGCGGCAGGATATTAAAACGCCGGTGAAGATAGCCTTTCTGGTGTCAGGTTCCGTCTCCTGGATGTACTACGCTGACCGCCTGATGGAGTTTCCCTCTGGCGTGCTGGGCGTGGCGCTGGGGACCATTCTGCTGCCGTCGCTGGCGAAGAGCTTCTCCAGCGGCAATCAGGCTGAGTATTCGCGGCTGATGGACTGGGGATTGCGCCTCTGTTTTCTGCTGGCGCTGCCCTGGGCGTGGGCGGTGGTGGTAGGCGGCGTGCTGCAGCTTGGCTACCAGCTGCCGCACCTGAAGAAGATTGGTATGCTGGTGCTGCCGCGCATTAATCTGCGCGATGCCGGCGTCTGGCGCGTGATGCGCCAGATGGGACCGGCGATCCTCGGCGTATCGGTCAGCCAGATTTCCCTTATCATCAATACCATTTTCGCCTAATTTGCCCTCACCAGCGCGCTGCTGCGGGTGACGTTCCCCTATATTATGCTGATCTCGCTGGCGTCGCTGGCGGGGGCGATCCTCAACACCTGGAATCGCTTTTCGGTTCCGGCGTTTGCGCCCACGCTGCTGAATATCAGCATGCTCGGCTTTGCGCTATTTGCCGCACCGCACTTTAATCCGCCAATTATGGCGCTGGGCGCGTTCTCGCAGGCGTTTGTCCCGATTCTGGCGGAGTACAAAGCGAAGCAGGGTGAAGAGGCGACGCAGGTCTTTGTGGCGTATGTGTCAGGCCTGCTGACGCTGGCGCTGGCTGTGGTGACGGTACTGGGCATGCTCGCCGCGCCCTGGGTGATTATGATCACGGCCCCTGGCTTTGCGGATACCGCCGATATCCGACTTTTTCAGGACGCACCCTTCATTATGAATTTGCTAAAATCGCTGGCTGCGGTCAGTTCGATGACCCTGTTTTCCCGCGTGCTGGGCTTTGCCCGCGATGCCATTGTGGCGCGCGTATTTGGCGCCGGGATGGCGACGGATGCGTTTTTTGTAGCGTTTAAGCTGCCCAACCTGCTGCGCCGGATTTTTGCCGGTTATCCGCTGCGTGGAAAATCAGACTATGCCTGAAACCAGCGGCGAGCAGGCGCTGGTGGCGCAGCGTCTGACAGAAAAACTGATCCGCGAGGTGGAGCGGGAATAACGCCTTGTAACACTCGGTACTGGTCATTTGCCGCGACCTCAGTAGACTAACGCCGGGCATCGCGGATGCCCGTGCTGCATGGCGCTTTTTATGCAGGTCTCGACCAGCATGCACCGGCGCGCCGGCACGCAGCGGGAGGTGGTCACCGCGGTCTGCGACGGAGACTACTACCAGATTGAGGAGATGCGCGACTGGCAGCAGGAGAACAGCCGCGGGCTGCTGCGTGAGGTGCCGCCTGCGTGGCAAAGCCATCTGACGCAGCGCGGTTTTACCGGCGCGGCGCATCACGCGCTGCGGATTGAAAAGCATCGCATGGACAGCGTGGGTCCGCAGGGGCTGCGCTTTACGCTGCTGGATGATTATCTGCACGTGGTGGATACCGCCCTGTGGCTGGCGGGGGGCAAACTGCAGCCGGGTGATGGCCATATCCGGACCACAGATGAAGGCGCACTGCTCTACGCAGAGCACCATTTCAGCGCCGGCGGGACACATTTTGACGTGGTTCAGGCGCTGCTGCTGGCGGGCAAAGATGTCTGCGTGGATAAGCCGCTGGCAGAGACGCTGCAGCAGGCTGAAGCGCTGGTCGCGCTGGCGGAAAAACGCCAGCGCAAACTCATGGTGGCGTTTAACCGGCGCTTTGCCCCGCGCTATCAGCAGCTGAAGCAGGAAATGCCGCGCGCCGCCACCGGTTTAGGCGGGATTGCGCAGAAAGCCTGGCTGCCGGTGCTCTCGCAGGCAGAAAGCTGGCAGCTGGTGGGGGCGTTTTCACCCAATCAGGTTAAGGCGGAGGCGGTATGCGCCCGCTATCGTATTCCCTGTTTTGACCGGCTTGGCGCCCTGGCCGCCGCCTGCGACGCCGTGTTCGTGCACAGCAGCACCGCCCTGAGCCGGGCCGTCGCGAAAGCCGCTACCGGCACCTGCTGGCCGCAGAGGAGACGACCTGCTCGCCGTCTCCCGCCGCCGGTGAAGCGGAGCTTAGCGATCGGGTTGCCGCGCTGGAGCAGCAGGTGGCTGAACTGCAGATGCAGCTGACTCAGCTGCTGGCACAGGAGCATTAAGATGACGCTGCGAATTGGTATTCTGCGTTTGGTCAGCTGCAGCTCAGCGCCGCCGAAGTCGCGGTAATGACCCTGCTGCTGCTGCGCGGGGCGCAAACGCCAGGCGAGCTGCGTACCCGCAGCGGCAGGCTGTATGAGTTCAGCGATGTCAGTGAGACCGAACAGACGCTGGAGGAGCTGATGAGCCGGCAGGAGGGACCGCTGGTGGCAAAAATGGCGCGTACGCCTGAATATTACCCTCTGTCGCTGAACGGTGTGGTAGCCGCCTGTAATCAGAAATCGAACCGCGAGCCGGTTATGACGCTCAGCGAAGAGGAGGTGCAGGCGCAGCTGGATGAGCTGGTTAAAAAGCACCTGGTCACCGCCAGCAGCGGCGCCAGCCAGCGAGTCAGCAAATATGCGCAGCGCTTCTGTAACTGGCTTCGAGCAGGAAGGCTATGCAAAAAACTATCTGCTTATTGATGGCTGCTGGCAGGATCACGTACTGACGGCGCTGACCTGGCACGCGTGGACGCCGGATAAGCGCACTCAATTTTAAAAGGAAACGGATCCATGAAAATCGCGCTCTCTTCCCAGGCGCTACGCGTGCTGGGTGCGCTGCTGGAAAAGCAGATCGCTCAGCAACGTGCTGCGTGGCTCCTTTCACGCCTGCTATCTCGGCTATTCGCTGGGCGAAAAGTGGCAGGGGCAGGGCATGATGTTTGAAGCGCTGCAGTCGGCTATTCGCTATATGCAGCGACAGCAGCGCATGCACCGCATTATGGCTAACTATATGCCGCACAATCAGCGCAGCGGCGATCTGCTGGCACGGCTCACCTGGCGGCTGGCAGACTATTACGCAGAAAACCGCGCGTTCCTCAAACCGTGGGAGCCGGTGCGCGATGACAGCCACTGCTATCCCTCCGGCTGGCAGGCGCGGCTCGGCCTGATTGGCGATCTGCATAAGCAGGGCTCAGCTTTCTATTTTGTGCTGATGGACCCCGATGAACATGAGATCCGCGGCGTGGCAAATCAAGGGGCAAACCCTGCCCCTGTTCAGCAACGTTGTGTCGCAGCCTGTGGGGCGGTTATAGTGGAGAAAACGCCAGCGGCGTTCCGCTCTCTTTCGCTAAGGATTTCAGGAGATTCGATGTTTGGCTATCGCTCTGCAGGCCCGCGCGTGCGGCTTACGACCGATCGTCTGGTGGTGCGTCTGGTGCATGAACGCGACCTACCGGCGTCGCCTCGTCATCATTGAGCATAACCACCAGTTCTACCGGCAGATTCTTTAAGCCAAAAATCATGCGCGCTTTGACGCAGAAGGGGCAGTGATCGTAGATGTAAAGTTTCATCCCGTTTCTCCTGTGGTTTTCCGGGTGAGGGATTCACCCTTTTTCCGATCCTGCCGGAAGTATGGAAGAGAACCGTGAGGCGATACGCGGGATTAAAAGCTTATTGATATAGCCGTTGACGTGGCGCAGCCAGTCGGCGATAGCGGGATTGGTTCTGCCGGTCAGCAGCGGTTCGCCATCCTGTTTGTCTACCCAATGCACAATATCCATGCTCTCCGGCATGGCGCTGCCGTCCGCTTTTTGCAATACCGGCGCCATTTTCTGGCCGATTAATTGATCATCCTCGGACAGCTCGCCGTTAACGGCGTTAGGCTTCACAATCAGCCGATCCAGCTGGCGCAGATCGTCACTGATCTTCTTGATCAGGCCAGGCGCATGTTTACGCAGCTCGGTGAAATCACCGAGGCTCGCCTCTTTTTTATCGTGAAAATAGCGTCGCGCTTCCGGGGTGGCAAATTCAGCAAAAGCAGCATAGAATCGGCGCAAGGTGTCATCAGATAAGATGAGAAACCCGCGAACGGGTTCCTCCCGGTTTAACATTCAGGCGGCGATAGAAGAGAGCAGATTAACCTGCGTCTGTTTCGCCATGTTATCGCGGTAATCGGTGACGCGGCTTGGCCAGTCGATGCCGGACACCAGCGTCAGTGAGCGCAGCAGCGGGAAGAGGTTGAAAAGGCCGGATACGCCGATCTCTTTTTCAAAATTGTTGCGCTTTTGCAGCGCCTGGTTCACTTCCTGTTCCGTGATGGTGTATTGCGTCAACTGATTACAGCCGCTGAGCAGCAGCATGCCGAACAGCGCCGCGATCCCATAAAATTTCTTTTTCATTGCATCCTCGTTCCGGTGTGGCAAACAGCGCTAAGCCTGCCATTACCGGAGAGGGTGACGCGGTCAGGTTCTTCACGTCCGATTTCACTGCTGAGATCGCTGAGTACGATATGCGCATTGAAGCACAACTGTCCGGGCAGGCGAGATCATTTCAGGGCTGACTGCCTGAGGAGCGCGCGGTGTGGATTAACGGTATCCCGCAAACAATGCTGCCGGTCAGCGATCGAGCTGTCCAGTTTGGCGACGGCTGTTTCACCACGGCCGCGGTGCGTAACGGCAGCATCGTGATGGCTGAGGCGCATCTGCAGCGCCTGGAGCAGGGGTGCAGGCAGCTTCTGCTGCCGCTGCCCGACCTGACGCTGCTGGCAGATGAAATGCGTTGCATTGCGCAGGGTCACGACCGGGCAGTGATGAAGATCATCCTGACGCCGGGAGCTGGCGGACGCGGCTACAGCCGGCGCGGCTGTCAGGACCCGGTGCGCATCCTCTCGCTCTCCCCCTGGCCGCACCATTACGCCGCGCTGCAGCAGCAGGGGGTGAGGCTGATTACCAGCCCGGTGCCGCTGGCGCGCAATCCGCTGCTGGCGGGCATCAAACATCTCAACCGGCTGGAGCAGGTGATGATTCGCCACCACCTTGATGAGACGGATGCTGATGAGGCGCTGGTACTGGACACCGCGGGATGCGTGGTAGAATGCTGCGCTGCCAATCTCTTCTGGCGCCGCGGCAACCAGATTTTTACGCCTCACCTTGGCCAGGCGGGCGTAAACGGCATTATGCGACGTTTTCTGATGGCGCAGCTGGCGGCCAGCGGCCAGGCTTGTCAGGAAATCAGCGCGCCGCGCGAAAGCGTACTTGGCGCTGATGAAGTCGTGATCTGTAATGCACTGATGCCGGTGCTGCCGGTGCTGCAAATCGATAACATTATTTTCAGTGAACGCACGCTGTACCAGCAACTTTTTACCTGTTGCCAGAAAATGGACGTAACATGAGTCGAATCAAAAAAATTATTGCGGGCGCGGCAGTTATCGCTGCCGCCGCTGCCGCGTTTAGCTACTGGCAGGCAGAGCGCCTGGCAGATACGCCGCTGACCATTCACCAGGAAACGCTCTATACGCTGCCGGCGGGTAGCGGACRCGTTGTGCTGGAAGCGCAGCTGGAGAGCCAGCATATTATTCCGCACACTATCTGGTTTGGGCCGTTGCTCAGGCTGCAGCCGGAGCTGGCGGAGTTTAAAGCGGGTACCTACCGGCTGGAACAGGGCATGACCGTACGTCAGCTGCTGCAGCTGCTGGCCAGCGGTAAAGAGGCGCAGTTTCCGCTTCGTTTTATCGAGGGCTCACGCCTCAGCGAGTGGCTGAGCGAGCTGCGCAAAGCGCCTTATCTGAAGCATACGCTGCCGGACGACAGCTTTGCCAGCGTAGCGGCGGCGCTGAAGCTGGACGCGGCACAGCTTGAAGGCAGCTTCTATCCCGACACCTATCTCTATACTGCCAATACTACGGACGTCGCGGTGCTGACGCGGGCGCATATCCGCATGAACAAGCTGGTCGATGAGGTCTGGCAGACGCGCATGGCGAATCTGCCCTACAAAGCGCCGCGGGATCTGGTGACGATGGCGTCAATCATCGAGAAAGAGACCGGCGTAAGCGAGGAGCGCGCGCGGGTAGCGTCAGTATTTATTAATCGTCTGCGGACCGGAATGAAGCTCCAGACCGATCCCACCGTTATCTACGGGATGGGTGAGCGCTATAACGGCACGCTGACGCGCAGCGATCTCGACACGCCGACCGCCTATAATACCTACAGCATCAGCGGCCTGCCGCCGGGACCGATTGCGATGCCCGGACGCGCCTCGCTGGAAGCCGCTGCGCATCCGGAAAAGAGCAGCTATCTCTATTTTGTTGCGGATGGCAAAGGCGGGCATACCTTTACCACCAACCTTGCCAGCCATAACCGGGCGGTACAGGCTTATCGTCAGGCGCTGAAGGAAAAAAATGAAGAGTAAGTTTATTGTCATTGAGGGGCTGGAAGGCGCCGGCAAAACCACCGCGCGCGAGGCGGTGGTGGAAGTTTTGCAGCAGCACGGTATCCACGACATCGTCTTTACCCGTGAGCCGGGCGGCACACCGCTGGCGGAACAGCTGCGGGTGCTGGTAAAGCAGGGTATTGAAGGTGAACAGGTTACCGACAAAGCGGAGCTGCTGATGCTCTATGCTGCCCGGGTGCAGCTGGTAGAAAACGTGATCAAGCCGGCACTGGCGCGCGGCGCGTGGGTAGTGGGCGATCGTCACGATCTCTCTTCGCAGGCTTATCAGGGCGGCGGACGTGAAAKGGATGCCGCGCTGATGACCACGCTGCGTGATGCGGTGCTGGGCGATTTTCGTCCCGACCTGACGCTCTACCTTGATGTGACGCCGGAAATCGGATTGCAGCGCGCCCGCGCGCGCGGCGCGCTGGACCGCATTGAGCAGGAGTCGCTGCGCTTTTTCGAGCGGACCCGCGCGCGCTACCTTGCGCTGGCGCAGGCGGACGCCAGCATCGTCACTGTTGATGCAACGCAGGCTATCGATGAGGTGACAACGTCACTTAAAGCTGCCCTGCATCGCTGGCTGGCCGGGCAGCGCCCATGAACTGGTATCCGTGGCTGAACCAGCCCTACCGGCAGATTATTGCCCGTCACCAGGAGGGCGCAGCGCATCATGCGCTGCTGCTGCAGGCAGCTGAAGGTATGGGGGATGACGCGCTGGTGTGGGGCGTTAGCCGCTGGCTGATGTGTCAGCGGCGGGAAGGCGCTAAAAGCTGCGGCACGTGCCACGGCTGTGAACTGATGCAGGCGCATACGCATCCGGACTGGTATCGGCTGGAAGCAGAAAAAGGAAAGGCGTCGCTGGGCGTGGATGCCGTGCGCGACGTTACGGAAAAGCTCTATCATTTTGCGCAGCAGGGCGGTGCGAAAGTGGTCTGGCTGCCGGACGCCGCGCAGCTGACGGAAGCGGCTGCCAATGCGCTGCTGAAAACGCTGGAGGAGCCACCCGCAAACTGCTGGTTCTTTCTCAGCGTGCGTGAGTCCTCCCGGTTGCTGGCTACGCTGCGCAGCCGCTGTCTCAGCTGGCCGCTAATTCCGCCGGAGGAGTCGCAGAGCCTCGCCTGGCTGGGCCGTGAAGTAACACAGCCAGAAGCGGCGCTGCGCGCTGCGCTGCGTCTGAGCGGCGGTGCGCCCGCCGCAGCGCTGGCGCTGCTGCAGCCCGCGCGCTGGCAGACGCGTCAGGCACTGTGCGATACGCTGATCGCGGTGCTGAATGATGACATTCTGCAGCTGCTGCCTGCGCTGAACAGTGATGACGTGGCCGATCGCCTCAGCTGGCTTATCTCGCTGCTGGTGGACGCCATGAAAATGCAGCAGGGTGCTGCGGCGTGGCTGAGTAATGGTGACCGGCCTGATGTGGTGACCGCGCTGGCCCGGCGGCTGAACAGCAGTGCCCTGAACAGCAGCGCACAGCAGTGGCTCGCCTGTCGTGAGCAGCTGCTGCACGTGACGTCGCTTAACCGCGAACTTATTCTGACCGACCGGCTGCTGGCGTGGAGCCGTTTACTGGCACCGCCTGTCATCAGCCCGTAATTATCTGAGAAAATTATGTTTATCGTTGATTCCCATTGCCACCTTGATGGCCTTGACTATGAAAGTCAGCACCGCGACCTGGATGACGTTATCGCCAAAGCCGCCGCGCGCGACGTAAAATTTATGCTGGCAATTGCCACCACGCTGCCAGACTACTATCGCATCAAAGCGCTGGTCGGCGAGCGACAGAATATTGCGCTGGCCTGCGGCGTTCATCCGCTGAACCAGGAGGAACCCTGGGATGTGGCGGAGTTCCGCCGCCTGGCCGCAGAGGAGCAGGTAGTGGCGCTGGGGGAAACCGGCCTCGACTACTTCTATCAGCAGGAGACCAAAGTGCAGCAGCAGGCCGCTTTTCGCGAACATATTCGCACCGGTATTGCGCTGAATAAGCCGATCATCGTGCATACCCGGGACGCCCGTGACGATACGCTGGCGATCCTGCGTGAAGAGCAGGTCGAAAAGTGCGGCGGCGTGCTGCACTGTTTTACCGAAGATCGCGCAACCGCAGCTAAGCTTCTGGATCTCGGCTTTTATATCTCCTTCTCCGGTATTCTGACGTTCCGTAATGCGGAGCAGATCCGCGATGCCGCGCGCTTTGTGCCACTGGATCGGATGCTGGTAGAGACAGATTCTCCCTATCTCGCGCCGGTGCCGCATCGCGGTAAAGAGAACCAGCCTGCATTTACCCGCGACGTGGCCGATTATATGGCGGTGCTGAAAGGGGTGGATATCGAGACCCTGGCCGCGACGACTACGGAGAATTTCTCACGCCTGTTTCACATTCCTATGACGCGTCTGGGGGCCTGAGCTTTATTTCAAACGCTGTAATTAATCCGTAATGAACTGCCTGCGTCAGGTTATTCCCGACGCAGGCAGTGTTTTATTGCGCTATTATCCGGCAGGTCAGTCAGAAAGTGCTGAAAGCTGCCGGCTCTCATTGAGGAAACGTGATAGCCGTCAAAGTAACGCGCCCCCATTTATTTTACTCTTCGTAATAAATCAAAAGACGCTCAGCGTCACCCGGCTGCGGAACCTCCCCCGCTGCCACGCGCATCGCGCAACTATGCACTCATACTCAGGAGCTTCTATGTTCAAGAACGCATTTGCGAACCTGCAGAAAGTAGGTAAATCGCTGATGTTGCCGGTATCGGTTCTGCCGATTGCCGGTATTTTGTTAGGTGTTGGTTCTGCAAACTTTAGCTGGCTGCCGGCAGTGGTCTCCCACGTCATGGCCGAGGCGGGCGGGTCCGTTTTTGCCAACATGCCGCTGATTTTTGCGATTGGTGTGGCGCTGGGCTTTACCAATAACGACGGCGTGTCAGCACTGGCGGCGGTTGTCGCTTACGGCATTATGGTTAAAACGCTGGCGGTCGTGGCGCCGCTGGTACTGCATCTGCCAGCCGCAGAGATTGAAGCGAAACATCTGGCGGACACCGGCGTACTGGGCGGGATCATTGCCGGTGCGATTGCTGCCTATATGTTTAACCGCTTTTACCGTATCAAGCTGCCGGAGTACCTCGGCTTCTTTGCCGGTAAACGCTTTGTTCCGATTATTTCCGGTCTGACCGCTATCTTTACCGGTATTGTGCTGTCGTTTATCTGGCCACCGGTGGGTACGGCAATTCAGGATTTCTCCCAGTGGGCTGCGTATCAGAACCCGGTTGTCGCTTTTGGCATCTACGGCGTGATTGAGCGTGCGCTGGTGCCTTTCGGCCTGCATCATATCTGGAACGTTCCTTTCCAGATGCAGATTGGTGAGTTCACCAATGCGGCCGGCCAGGTATTCCACGGCGATATCCCGCGTTACATGGCGGGAGACCCGACTGCCGGTAAACTCTCAGGCGGCTTCCTGTTTAAAATGTATGGTCTGCCGGCTGCTGCTATTGCTATCTGGCATTCGGCGAAGCCTGAGAACCGTGCTAAAGTTGGCGGTATCATGATCTCTGCCGCGCTGACCTCGTTCCTGACCGGTATTACCGAACCGATTGAGTTCTCTTTCATGTTCGTGGCACCGATCCTCTACGTGATCCACGCGATTCTGGCAGGTCTGGCGTTCCCTATCTGTATCCTGCTGGGTATGCGTGACGGTACCAGCTTCTCGCACGGCCTGATCGATTTTATCGTCCTGAGCGGTAACAGCAGCAAAATCTGGCTGTTCCCGATTGTTGGCATCATCTACGGCCTGGTTTACTACACCGTTTTCCGCGTGCTGATTGTAAAACTGAATCTGAAAACGCCAGGTCGTGAAGATACCGCGATTGAGCAGAGCAGCGTCACCGGCAGTGAAATGGCGGGCAAGCTGGTCAGCGCCTTTGGCGGCAAAGAGAACATCACCAATCTGGATGCCTGTATTACCCGTCTGCGCGTCAGCGTGGCCGATGTGGCAAAGGTTGATCAGGCTGAGCTGAAAAACCTGGGCGCCCGCGGCGTTGTGGTTGCCGGTTCCGGTGTACAGGCTATCTTTGGCACTAAATCAGATAATCTGAAAACGGAAATGGATGATTACATCCGCAGCATGTAACGCCTTTGCAGTAAGATTGTGCACCGTTACTGAAAACCCCCTCCCGTGAGGGGGTTTTTGTTTGTCTGCGCGACGCTGTAAAAGCAGCCAGTCAGTGAAGAAAAGCCGGGAGAAGGTTGAAAGAAGCGGATTTTCTCGCGCATACTGCCAGACTGACTCAGGTAAAAAGGAACCGCACCATGGCTGAAGAGACTATTTTCAGTAAAATCATTCGCCGTGAAATTCCGGCCGATATTATCTACCAGGATGAACTGGTCACCGCCTTTCGTGATATTGCACCCAAAGCGCCCACTCACGTGCTGATTATCCCTAATGTCCTGATCCCCACGACGAACGACGTTAAGCCTGCGCATGAACATGCGCTCGGGCGGATGATCACCGTGGCGGCGAAAATTGCCCGCGATGAAGGCATTGCTGAAGATGGCTATCGCCTGATCATGAACTGCAATCGCCACGGCGGTCAGGAAGTCTATCATATACACATGCACCTGGTGGGTGGTGAACCCCTGGGCCCGATGCTTGCTTATTAACCTCAGGCGGACCTGATATGCGTCGATGGCTGAGCGGCCTGCTATTATTGACTCTGGCAGGCTGCAGTAGTGATAAACCGATGATTAATACCTCGCAATCGCTGGTGATGGAGTCATCCGTGCTGTCAGCGGGGATTATTACTGACGAGCCACAGCTTACCAGCCGCGACGGTCAGCTGCAGGCGGCCAGCACGCTGCAGAATCTGCGTGAAGCGCCTGTTACGGTTCATTATCGTTTCTACTGGTATGACGATAAGGGACTGGAAATTGAGCCGCAGGAGCCGGCACAGACGCAAACTGTTCCCGCACACGGCAGCGTGATGGTGGCTTCGCAAATGGGCAATCTTACCGCCAGCAAAGTGCGGCTTTATCTTTATCTCTAAGGAGTAACCCCGTGATCCGCAGTGTTCAACGTTCTGGCGCGCTACTGTTTGCGCTGATGCTTACCGGCTGTGTGGTAAAACAGCAGACGCCGGCGCCGGTCGAACCGACGCAGCCGACGACCCCGGTTCAGCCGGAACCGCAGCCGGAGCCGCAACCCGTGCCGCCGCCACAAAATGTGCCGCAGCCGCCTAAGCTAAAGACCATTAACTGGAGCGCCAGCGTCTCACCGCTGGTGGCCAATATGGTGCAGTCTGCCGGGGTGAATCCGGGCAGCGTGCTGCTGGTCGATCGCCTTAAAAACAGCACCAACGGCGCGCTGCAGACCGAAAAAGCCACCAGTGCCATTCAGAGCGCGCTGGCGAACAACGGCAAGTTTACCCTGGTATCTGATGATCAGCTGAATCAGGCTCGCCAGACGCTGGGCCTCTCACCGGAAGATAGTCTGAACTCGCGCAGCAAAGCGATTGGACTGGCGCGCATCGTAAACGCGCAGTATGTGCTTTACAGCAATGCGAAAGGCGAGGTGAAGTCACCCACGCTGCAGATGCAGCTGATGCTGGTGCAGACCGGCGAAATCATCTGGTCAGGTAATGGTGCAACACAACCCTGATCCCGCACTGGTTGACCTGGTGCAGCAACAGTGGCCGACGGCACCCGCCGCCGGCTATTTTTTCGCGCTGCCGGGTCTGAGCGGCAACAGTTTTCAGATTGCGGGCGGGCAGGAGACGCTGCTGGCCCGGCGCACGCCTCTGCAGCCGATTCCTTTTGTTAACCGGCAGCGCGAATACCGTATTTTACGCCAGCTGCGTAACGCCGGCCTGGGGCCGGAGCCGCTCAGCTGGCGCTCCCCGTGGCTGCTACAGCGCTGGCTGCCGGGTGAGGCGCTGACGCCTGCCGCCTTTGACGCACAGCGCAGCGCAATAGTGGCGCTGGTAAGCACGCTGCACCGGCAGCCGCTGACCGGCTATCCCCTGCGGCTGCTGCCGCTGTTGCAGCTCTACTGGCAGCGCTGCCGCCAGCGGCACTGGCGCTGGCTGGCGCGCCTGCAGCGGCTGCAGCGACAGGGGGAACCGCGCCCGCTGCGCCTTGCGCCGCTGCATAWGGATGTCCATCCGGGCAATGTGATCGCGACGCCAGCCGGGCTGAGGCTGATTGACTGGGAGTATGCAGCCGATGGCGACGTGGCGCTGGAGCTGGCTGCCATCTGTGCATGGGCGCCGGCGCAGGCAGCGGCGTGGACAGAAGAGTATGCCGCACGGACGCACATGGATGCGGCCGTGCTGGCGCGTCAGATCGCGCGCTGGCAGCCGTGGCTGCAGCTGCTGATGGCGAGCTGGTATCAGCTGCGCGCCGAGCAGAGCGGCGAGGCAACTTTACAGCAGCTGGCGCAGACCAGCTGGCAGGATATTTAATTCAGGAACTGAGCTATGACAATCAATGCACCCGGCCCGCTGATGCTGGACGTGGCGGGCTATACGCTGGACGCAGAAGAGCGCGAGATATTGCAGCACCCGCTGGTGGGCGGACTTATTCTGTTTACGCGCAACTTTCATGACGTTGCTCAGCTCCGCGAGCTGGTGCGTCAGATCCGCGCCGCTTCCCGTAACCGGCTGGTGGTGGCGGTGGATCAGGAAGGCGGGCGCGTGCAGCGTTTCCGCGAAGGCTTCACGCAGCTGCCGGCAATGCAGTCCTTTGCTGCCCTGCACGATTTGACTGCGGCAGGCGAGCTGGCGCAGCAGGCGGGCTGGCAGATGGCGGCGGAGATCACCGGGCTCGATATCGATATCAGCTTTGCACCGGTGCTCGATATCGGCCACATCAGCGCCGCAATCGGCGATCGGGCGTTTCATGCCGATCCGGCCATTGCGCTGCAGATCGCGCGGCGCTTTATTAACGGCATGCGCGAAGCCGGTATGAAAACCACCGGTAAACATTTTCCCGGCCACGGCGCGGTCAGCGCGGATTCGCATAAAGAGACACCGCGTGATACGCGCGACGCCGCCACGCTGCGCCAGCACGATATGGCTATTTTTCAGCAGCTCATCAGTGAAGAGCTGCTGGATGCGGYGATGCCGGCCCACGTTATCTACACCCAGGTCGATCCGCTGCCCGCCAGCGGCTCGCCTTACTGGCTGCAGCAAGTGCTGCGTCAGGAGCTCGCCTTTGACGGCGTGATCTTCTCCGACGATCTCTCAATGGAGGGCGCCGCCGTGATGGGCAGCTACGCCGAACGGGCGCAGCAGTCGCTGGATGCCGGTTGCGATATGATTCTGGTCTGCAACCAGCGGGCGGGCGCCATTAGCGTGCTGGATAATCTGCAGGCGGGTCCGGCAGAACGTATTGCACGGCTCTGGCATCGCGGGCAGCATACGCTGGATGAGCTGCAGAGCAGCGCGCGCTGGCGGCAGAATCAGCGTCAGCTCAGCGATCTGCAGGCGCGCTGGCTGGCGCATAACGCACAGCAGTAAGCGTTGCGAAGCGCCGCGTTCCCTGGGGGAATGCGGCGTTTGTCGTGTGATGCTATTCACAAAACGTGTAACATTCTGATAATCCCCGCGAAAGATTGATCTGCATCAATTTCCTTATGATCTGGTTAGACCGGCGTGATATTCTGCCCTCAGCGCGCGATTAAACATCGCCAACCCTATGTTTATTAAGGTTTTATTTAACCATTAATTAACTTTTGGTTTACAACTTTGAGGGGGTCTGCATTGACTACAACCATGGAAAAGATCGTCATTATTGGCGGAGGCGCCGGTGGCCTGGAGCTGGCAACGCAGCTGGGGCATAAGCTGGGGCGCAGCAAAAAAGCGGAGATTATTCTGGTTGACCGCAACCACAGTCATCTCTGGAAACCGCTGCTGCATGAGGTGGCGACCGGCTCTATGGATGAGGGCATTGACGCGCTGAGCTATCTGGCTCACGCCCGTAACCACGGTTTTCAGTTTCAGCTGGGATCGCTGACGCAGATCCATCGCGATCGCAAAACCATTGAGCTGGCGGAAATCCGCGACGCTCAGGGCGAGATTCTGGTGCCGCAGCGTGAGCTGGCGTGGGACCGTCTGGTAGTGGCGCTGGGCAGTACGTCCAACGATTTCGGCACCCCGGGCGTAAAAGATCACTGCATCTTCCTCGACAATCCGCATCAGGCGCGTCGTTTCCATAATGAGATGCTGAATCAGTTCCTGCGTTTTTCTGCCAGCGAAGGCGAATTGCAGAAAGTGAATATCGCCATTGTTGGCGGCGGCGCCACCGGCGTGGAGCTCTCCGCTGAACTCTACAATGCGGTGAAGCAGCTGCACAGCTACGGCTACAAAGGTCTCGACAGCAGCGCGCTCAACGTCACGCTGGTGGAAGCGGGTGAGCGCATTCTGCCTGCGCTGCCACCGCGCATCTCTGCGGCGGCCCATCAGGAGCTGACCAAACTGGGCGTACGCGTTCTGACGCAGACCATGGTGACCAGCGCCGATGCGAAAGGGCTTAACACCAAAGAGGGTGAGTATATTGCTGCCGATCTGATGGTGTGGGCAGCAGGCATCAAAGCGCCTGACTTTATGAAAGAGATCGGCGGCCTGGAGACCAACCGCATTAACCAGCTGGTGGTTAAAGAGACGCTGCAGACCACGCGCGATGAAAATATCTACGCGCTCGGCGACTGCGCCTCCTGTGCGCTGCCAGGTGGCGGCTTCGTGCCGCCGCGCGCGCAGTCGGCGCATCAGATGGCGTCACGGGTGCTGGATAACATCCTCGCACAGCGTAAAGGCAAGCCGCTGAAAGCGTACGTTTATAAAGATCACGGCTCGCTGGTTTCGCTGTCGCGCTTTACCACCGTGGGCAGTCTGATGGGTAACCTGATGCGCGGCTCAATGATGGTGGAAGGGCGCATTGCGCGCTTTGTCTACATCTCTCTGTATCGTATGCACCAGATTGCGCTCCATGGATACTTCAAGACCGGCCTGATGATGCTGGTTGGCAGTCTGAACCGCGTACTGCGTCCGCGACTTAAACTGCACTAATCAATAGCGGGCGACACAGTGTCGCCCGCTCCCGTTTTGCCCGCAATAAGCTGCTGATAATCATCAGTTCACCGCAACATTACCCGCCCCGAATCCGCGGCTCGGAACTCTCCTAAAAGCTGGCCCTGCTGCGCTTACGCTGCGTTTCCTCCATTAATCTGATGTTGCAATTSCGGACCATCTGCAAAACTTATCTTCAGGAACACGGCGCGGCGCGCACGCCGGTTATGCCTCCGCTACAGCCTGTAGCGACGGGAATGCGCGGTAACACTGTCAGGAGGATATTCCTGTGAATAAATCAATGCTTGCGGGTATCGGAATCGGCGTAGCAGCAGCGCTGGGCGTGGCGGCGGTCGCCAGCATGAACGTGTTTGATCGCGGTCCGCAATTTGCTCAGGTGCTGTCAGCCACCCCGATTAAAGAGAGTATCAAACAGCCGCGTCAGGAGTGCCGTAACGTTACGCTGACGCACCGTCGTCCGGTACAGGATGAGAACCGCATTGCCGGTTCGGTGCTGGGTGCCGTCGCGGGCGGCGTGCTGGGTCATCAGTTCGGCGGCGGTCGCGGTCGCGATGTGGCTACCGTAGCGGGTGCGCTGGCCGGCGGCTACGGCGGTAATCAGGTGCAGGGCGCTCTGCAGGAGCGGGACACCTACACCACCATCGAACAGCGCTGCAGAACGGTATACAGTAAACAGGAAAAGATGCTGGGTTATGATGTGACCTATAAAATAGGCGACCAGCAGGGCAAAATCCGTATGGAGAATG
>PEFU01000003.1:1074604-1091639 GCA_002939445.1 Pantoea sp. BRM17
AGCGGCGTTGTCACCGGTGTGCTGGTGGCGCTGAACCTGACGCCGGTGATGCGCGGCATCGAACATCTGACCGGGCATACGCTGCTGGCAGGCGATATCTATTTTATCGACTTTCTGCCCTCGGAACTGCACTGGCTGGATGTTCTCATTGTACTGGTAACCGCTATCGTGCTGAGCCTGATCTCCAGCTGGTACCCGATGATCCGCGCCATTATGTATCTGGCGATGGTGCTGGTGATTGGCGTCGCCTGTTTCAATATCGTTTCCACGCTGGTGATGGCAGTTAAAGATAAGAGCGCAGACATTGCCGTACTGCGTACCCTGGGGGCGAAAGATGGGCTTATCCGCGCTATCTTTATCTGGTACGGGCTGCTGGCGGGCCTGCTGGGCAGCGTCCACAGCCTGGCGCTGGTTCCGCTGGCGGATGCGCAGCGCTATCTGGGCCTGGGCGACAGCGTCAGCGGTATCGCACTGAAGATGAGCGATCCGTTTCAGGCGCAAAAGCTGGTGCGCACGGCCGGTGAGGTAGCCCACGCCTATGTTTATATCAAAAGCTGGATTGGCACCTACGGCTATATGTATCGCGATATCCAAGGCGACGCCTGGGCACAGTTTGCCGCCGGCAGGCAGCAGATTATTTTGGGCGGCGGTATCGCCAAATCACTGAACGTGAAGCAGGGCAGCTGGATCACCATCATGATCCCTAACAGCAGCGCGGATAATAAGCTGCAGCAGCCAAAGCGCATCCGGCTGCAGGTCAGCGGTATTCTTCAGCTGAGCGGCATGCTCGAGGAGCCGGTCGTTCCCGGCGACCGCGACTGGCAATCTCTGATCGCCCCGATGGAGCAGGTGCCCGGCATCGCGGCGGCGGCCCCCTACGTTAATTTTACCGGATTGATTGAGAGCGGCGCCAGGCTACAGGCGCTGCAGGTCAAAGGGGTTGATCCGCAGCAGGAGTCGCGTCTCAGCGCACTGCCGCAGTTTGTCGCATCTTCACTCTCGCTGTTGCTGGGGCTGCGTTTCAGCCGGGGCCGGCGGCGCGGCGGCATGGTATCGCTGATTTCAGTGATCTCCACCGTGGGAATTGCGCTGGGCGTGGCGGTACTGATCATCGGCCTCAGCGCCATGAACGGTTTTGAGCGTGAGCTGAATAACCGCATTCTGGCTGTCGTTCCGCATGGTGAAATGGGATGAGCCCACCGGCAATCTCGATGCGCGCAACGCCGACGCGATATTTGAACTGCTGGGCGAGCTTAACGTGCGTCAGGGCACGGCGTTTCTGGTGGTGACTCACGATCTGCAGCTGGCAAAACGGCTGACGCGGCAGATGGAGATGCGTGACGGACAGCTGAGCGATCGCCTGACGCTGGGAGCAGAGGCATGACGCGCGCTGGAGAACGTGGCGATGCCGCTGCTGATTGGCAAAACCGCCAAAGCGGAAGCTGAGAGTCGCGCCCGCGAAATGCTGGCGGCGGTCGGGCTGGAGAAGCGCGCCGCGCATCGTCCTTCTGAGCTCTCAGGCGGCGAGCGTCAGCGCGTGGCGATTGCCCGGGCGCTGGTTAACCGTCCACGTCTGGTGATGGCGGCGGCGATTGTCGGCAGCTCCGGCTCTGGTAAAAGTACGCTCCTGCATCTGCTGGGCGGGCTGGATGCGCCGACCTCGGGCGACGTGGTGTTTGATGGCCGCTCGCTTAATGGCATGAGCGCCGCCGCAAAAGCGGAGCTGCGCAACCGCGAACTGGGCTTTATCTATCAGTTCCATCACCTGCTGCCTGACTTCAACTGATTTCAATGACGGTTGCGCTGCTCTCAACCCTTTACCCCTCCTGGCGCGCTGCCGCCGTTCAACCCGCTGAGGCTTTACGTTATGAGTAATACCCCTTTGTTGCAGTGTCGCGACCTGTGCAAACGCTATCAGGAAGGCAGCGTGCAGACCGACGTGCTGCGCAACGTGGCTTTCAGCCTGCAGCCCGGCGAGCGGGCTTAACCCGGCGGCAGATTGTCGCGGTCTTTATGGTGCAGGGCGCGAGTGCCGGTATTATTGGCGCGCTGCTGGGTGCGCTGCTTGGCGTGCTGCTTGCCAGCCAGCTGAACACGCTGATGCCGGTCATCGGCCTGTTTCTCGATGGCGCGGCGCTGCCTGTGGACATCAATCCCTGGCAGGTGGTGATGATCGCCCAGCCGCTGCCGCAGGGCACGGTGTGGAAAGACTGGCGCGAGCGCAAAGGCGATCTTTTCCAGGCCGTACGCATGGAAAAAAATATGATGGGGCTGCTGCTGAGTCTGATTATCGCCGTAGCGGCGTTCAATATCATCACCTCGCTGGGTCTGCTGATTATGGAGAAGCAGGGCGAAGTGGCGATTCTGCAGACGCAGTTTACGCCGGTCGGGCGCCTGCCCAGCCAGCGCATCTTTACCGTTGCCGGAACTTACGCGGCAAATAGTGAGGTAGATGGTTACCAGATCCTCGTTAATCAGCAGGATGCATCGCGCGTTATGCGCTATCCGGCAGGCAGCATCACCGGCTGGCGGCTCTGGCTGGAAAAGCCGCTGAGCGTGGATACGCTGAGTACCGCGCACAACGTCTCGGTCGGCGTGATGCTGGGGGTTAATCCGGACGAACCCGATCCGCTCACGCCTTACCTGGTTAACACGCAGCAGCAGGTGCTGCAGGCGGGCAAATATAATGTGATCCTCGGTGAGCAGCTCGCCGCACAGCTCGGCGTGAAGCGGGGCGACGCGCTGCGTCTGATGGTGCCTTCGGTCAGCCAAGCGCTGGTGACCGTGCTGTCGGTGATGAACGGCTTTGAGCGTGAGCTGGAGGGGAATATCCTGGGGCTGATGCCGCAGGCGCTCATTACCAGTGACAAAGGCAGTATCGATCCGCAGCAGCTGCCGGCTGACAGCCTGAAGCTGCAGGGCGTCACGCGCGTTGCTCCCCTGACCACGGCCGATGTGGTGCTGCAGAGCGTGGGTTAGAGGTTTCATAAAGCAGGCGGCTCCATTATCATCCCTCTACCTTATTATCAGGCAATGGCCAGAACGAAACTCATGTATCAACCAGTTGCGCTATTTATCGGTTTACGCTACATGCGTGGACGGGCTTCAGACCGCTTCGGTCGCTTCGTCTCCTGGCTCTCAACTATCGGTATTACCCTGGGCGTAATTAGCGACAGCGACTCCGCGCTATCAGCCTGACAGATATAATAGTCCCGATATGCCAGTGATGGTATGCGCGCGCCGCCAGCGGCAACCGTTCGTACAGCTTTTATCCGGCCGCACGGCGGGGCAGAACCGTTGCGGCGAAAGAAATCTCTCCTGTGGCGCGGCAGGGACGCATTTTGATGCAACTTCGCTCATCACTCCACTGGCGCACTCAACCGCCTGCGCGGCGCCGACCAGCTGGCCGAGCTGACGATGGTCTCCTGCTTTGGCAGGCAGGGTATAACGATGCTGTTCCGACATAGGGTCTCGACGTGCTCTCCTTGTATTTCAGGGCGTCATCATTCCATAAACCGCCCTGATGATCATCTCTCCATTGTGCCCGCAGGCAGGCCGGAAGGACGGCAGCTGGTAAAGCGTAGAGAGGCGCGCTGAAATAATATCCTGATGGGGCGAAAAGCTGTCGTAGGGCAGCGTTTCCCAGTCCGGCAGATTAATCACCGGCAGGTCGGTAAACTGACGGATCTCCTCCTGCAGCCGCAGCGCGGACTGCATATCCGGGGTGATCATCAACACCGGACCCTGATGGCGTTCGGTGAAGCGCGTGGCGTATTCGCCATGCTCCATC
The DNA here is from genome assembly GCA_002939445.1 of Pantoea sp. BRM17. Taxonomy (GTDB): domain Bacteria; phylum Pseudomonadota; class Gammaproteobacteria; order Enterobacterales; family Enterobacteriaceae; genus Pantoea. Next base: position 1,078,395 of record PEFU01000003.1, read on the forward strand.
ACCTGATCGACGTGGCGGTAACCCGCCTGTTCCAGCTGATCGCGCAGCGCGTCGCGGGACAGTTTTTGTCCCTGCTGCATCACCAGCGCGTGCCCGTGCAGGAAGCTGTGCGGGCAGACGCGCTGCATCAGCGTATTGACCGGCAGAATCAGCATGCCGCGAGCCAGCAGCCAGCGGGTGCGAAACAGCTCAATCGCCGCTTTATCAGTGGGAAATTCGTGCGCCGGCAGGAGATTAATCGCATCCACTGACTCCAGCGTGCGCTGGCTGTCGACGTCGAACAGGCGCAGGCTGTCAATTTCATCATCAAAAAAGTCGATGCGATAGGGCTGGTCGCTGCCCATCGGGAAGAGATCGAGCAGGGCACCCTGCCAGAAGCGATCCGCGCTGCCAGGCAGATCGCCGCAGTTCAGCACCAGCGTGCTGGCGGGCAGGTAGCTGAACAGCGTGGGCAGCGGCTGCTCAAAAAACAGCGGCTGCCAGTATTCGATGCCGGAGGGCAGCGTGCCTTTACTGACCTGCTGATAGATATGCTCCGGCTCGCGGCGCACGTCGAAAATCTCGCGCACGGTAAGCTCCGGCAGCGGTTCATAGGCCAGGTTGGTATTGGCGGCTTTTTCCGGCAGCGTTTCTGCCGTGAGCTGCATGCYCGGCCAGGCTTTCAGTTCGCTGAGCAGCGCATCGGGCCGCAGCCAGAGCGTGGCCGGCTCCAGCAGCGGGCGCATCGGGTCGATGCGCCGGTTTTCAAAGCGGGCGTGCGCATCGGCGCCAATCATCAGGCTGTAAGGCTGAGCCGCCGCTTCGCTGAAGTGTTCAACCGGCTGAGGGCGGAGCTTAATGCGCGCCAGCAGCTCCTGCAGGCTTTCCCGGCGGCCTTCGCTCTCTACCGAGAAAATCACCTGGCCGCTGAACTGCTCCAGAAACTGGCGCAGCAGGTCGAGTGGGGCTTTCGCCTGGGCCTATCCGATATAACGTCCGACGCCGTGCTCCAGATGCACCACCGGCTGCCCCGGATGCAGCTCCGCCAGGTTGCGGATCAGCACGTCCGGATTGATGGTGCGGCGATTATCCTGCCGGCGACGGCTGACGCGCTCGCCCAGCAGATCGCTTTCACAGATCAGCGCGCGATCGCGCAGCGTATCGATAAAGCCACGCTCGCCTACCTTTTCCGCCGCTTTCTGCCGCGCGCGTGACCAGGCGTCGCTGCCCAGCTTGTGCAGCGGCGCATTTTCATCGGCGCCACCGGCGTAGCGGCTGATCAGATGCAGTGAGGAGACCGGTACATAAAGCTTGGCGTCGCCGGCGTAGGAGAGCATCAGGTACTCCGCCACAATCCCGCCAGCCTCCAGTGTGGTGACACACACCAGGCGATCCATGGCCAGCGGCTGGCACATATCACTCAGCACGGCGTTAATTGCCTGCGCCTGGTCCGGCGTGGTTTCAAACGGGAAGCCCTCGCAGAACAGCCGGTACTGCTCGCGATCGTGCTTAAAGGCGTAGCCGCTTTTCGCAGCACGCTGGGCGTAGATATCCAGCAGCTCCGCCGCCACGTCGCGTGCCTGCTCTTTCGCGCTGCGGAAGCGTGACAGCATCTCGATACGCACCGGCCAGTTGGCAAAGCGATCGCGGAAGTTGTCATAGTGCTGCTGCGCCAGCAGGGTGGTGGGAACCAGTACCGCCACCTGCTTGGTGTTCTCCACGGCCAGAAACGCCGCGCGCATCGCCACTTCCGTTTTACCAAAGCCCACGTCGCCAATAGGCGTAGRGGTCAGCGTCAGGATATCGACGTCGGCGCGCATCGCCTTGATGCGCTCTTTGTGCCGCACGCCAAAGCGGTGCTCTTCATCCACAATCAGCAGCCCGAGGTCGCGCCATTTGAGATCGCTCATCAGCAGTTTATGCGTGCCGATCAGAATATCGATTTTGCCTTCGCTCGCCTGCTCCAGCACCTCCGCTTTCTCAATGTTTTCCACGTCGTTATAGAGGTAGTAAACCTGACCACCGCGCAGCACCTCGCGCAGAATCGCTTCGCGCACCACCAGGCTGTCATATTCGCGCACAAAGGTTTTCACCGCCAGGCGACGGGCAGGCGGCGTGGCGATAATCGACAGAWCGCGCATGCCGCTCATCGCCATATTCAGCGTACGCGGAAAGTGATCGGCACGTTCAATGATGATGGTGTTGGCGCTGGGTACATCGATACCGGTTTCAATGATGGTGGTACAGACCAGTACATTAAAACGCTGATGATGGAAATCGTTCATTACCCGCTCCAGATCGCGCTCGCGCATCTGGCCGTGACCAATCGCGATACGCGCTTCCGGCACCAGATCCGCCAGCCGCTGCGGCTCACCGGCGCCGCGGATTTCAAGATCGTGCGTCGCCAGCGCAAAGCCGGCGCCTAAATCTTCCAGCGAGGCGATCGCCTCCAGCCGCTTCTGGGCATCGGTGGTCATCGCTTTCGGGTGCGGTGTCAGCAGCCAGGCGTAGGCCTGGTGGTGCGAGCGGCCAACGCGCCCGCGCAGCTGGTGCAGCTGCGCCAGACCACGGGTGCTGACATCGGGAATAAAATCGTCGGGCAGCAGCGCCGGCATCCGCAGTTCAATCTCGGTCTGATTGCTGGTGAGATCTTCCAGTGACGGCTCGCGTCCCGCTTTCAGGGCATCCACCGCATTTTCCAGCAGCTCCATATAGAGCGTAAAGCCGATGCTCTCCATCTGACCGCTCTGATCCTCGCCCAGCACAAACTCAAAGAAGCCGCCTTTGTCACTGGCTTCAATTTTGCGCACGCCCAGCTCGCGCGCGGCCAGGCGCAGCGCGGCGATATCCAGCAGATTGCGCGCGGCGTCAGGCAGTTTGCCAAAGCGGTCAATCATCTCTACCCGCAGTTCAGCCAGATCCTGCTCGTCGGCGGCGCTGGCAACCCGTTTATAGAGTGAAAGTTTTCTTTTGCATCAGCCCGCCGGCAGCCGGTGCTTTGCCAGTTCGGTGATAAACTCCTGAACCCACTCCATGCGCAGCTTGCGTTCAGCCAGATCGCGCGTGAAGCGCAGCCGCGTCGGGCCATCCAGCTTCCACTGTGCCGGATCTTTCTGCAGCAGGCTAATCAGCCAGCCGGGATCGATCTGGTTCTGCGGGGAGCAAAATCCGTATGGAGAATGACCCTGGCACCCGCATCCCGCTTGATCGCAACGGTCAGCTCATCCTGAATTCGAATCAGGCCTGATTGGGCAAAGCTATTTCACAGCAAACCAGATAAAAAAAGCGCCGTAAGGCGCTCACGCATACTTTTTCCTTACCTGCAAACTCAGTGATAATAAAGTGAGTATACGTGAAGGGAGCTAAACCAGAGAACAACGCAACAGGCGCGCGGTGCGCGCCTGTGCAGGCGGAATTACTTCAGGTCATCGACCATTTGCACCGCGCGGCCCAGATAGTTAGCCGGGGTCATCTGCTTCAGGCGCACTTTCTCCTCTTCGCTGCGCCAGCGGCGAATCAGCGACATGCCATCTTCGTCGGGCAGGCCAAGATCAACCAGCGCAATGTCAGGCAGATGTTCCTGAAGAAAGTAGTCAGCTTCTTTCGCATCTTCAGCGGCATCAACCTGATGCCCCATATCACGCAGCTGAACGGCGAGATGGTGGCGCAGCAGAGCATTATCTTCCACAACCAGAACGACCTGAAACGGCGGCAGGGAGATGATCTGCGATGCGTGGCCGCTATTGCGGCGCATCAGCGCCTGCAGGCGGGCAGCAACCTCCTCAATATGAAAAGGCTTGGTAACGTAGTCGTCCGCGCCAGCTTCCAGGGCTTCAACTTTTGCCTGCCAGCCTTCGCGTGCGGTCAGTACCAGGATCGGCTGGCGCACCGCGATTTTCTTGCGCAGGCGGCCCATCAGCACATCGATGGTATGGCTTTCGCGCAGTTCAGCGTCAGGATAGAGCTGCAGCATCAGCGAATCTTTGCTGACCACTTTACCCGCGTTGCGGATCAGCGTTTCCGCAATCGTATATTCAAATGCTGTCAGCTTCACCGGCACGTCGTTCACCGCCAGCTCGCGACGTGACAGGTACTCACGACATAGCCGATAACCGCGACCATGCCATAGGAGAGAGAGATAAACAGGACCACGGCGGCGGTCGCCAGCAGAAAGCGGGTACGGAGCGAGAGCGGGCGCAGCTGGCGAAACCAGTTCATGGCGTCAGAGATCGAAACGGTAGCCCTGACCGCGTACCGTGTTGATCACTTCGGTCGGATGCAGTGCAAGGTAATTTTTTCCCGGATCTCCGGCACGTCGCGCTGCTGCCACAGCYGCTTGCCGCGCTCATCGTAGATAAAGACCAGCGTCGGGAAATTCAGCGTCATGCGCTCCGGCTGCGCGATGGTGAGTTTGTTATCCTGCCACTGCGCCAGAGTGAAAAAGAGGTTACTTTCACCGCGCAGCACGCGGTAGGTATTTTTATCGACCACAATGGTCATCGCCGGCAGGTTGACTGTCGCATCGTAGCGATTCACCGCAACTGAATGGGTAAAGGTGTCGTTACTGTTGCTGTCCAGCGCGTGCAGCTGCTGCTGCGCCTGAATGTTATCGCCTAATGCCGTCAGGCTGGTGCGGTTGCTGGTGTCAATTTCATAAAAGTCAGGCTTCAGCAGCCACTCGGGCTGGTTGTCGCCCAGGTTTTCCCGCTGACCGGTCTCCAGCTCGCGCACCTGCGCGGTGAGATCGCCAATCGGGCGCAAGCTCCAGTGAGCGGCCAGCCAGAGCAGCGGGATCACCAGCAGCAGGTTAGCCGCCAGCACATAGCTGAACCATGACCAGACTACGTCTGAGTGCTGCAGCTCTTGCGGGATGGAATCCACCACCATCACCGGCTCCGCCTGTTCGATGGTGAGTGATTTGCCGTTGCGCAGCGATCGCAGCGTACTCTGCAGCACTGCCAGCGGTGTTTTCAGGCTGTGGGTTAAATCTGAGAGCGTGGTGCGGTAGCGGGTATAGCGCTGACGCTCGTTGGTCAGCAGCAGGTTAAGGTTGCGCACCAGGCTTTTCAGCTCCTGCGGCGCAAACACCAGCTCGGGGGGAATGTCGAGCGTGATCTCCACGCCCTTGCGCTGGTAAACCTTGTTGAGCGCAGAGCAGAGGCTGTCGAGCAGGGCGGAAACTGAGTGAAAATCACGCTGCAGCGGATTGTGGTCGGCCTGCATGCTGGCGCGATGCAGATAGTAACCCGTCTGCTGTGAAATACGGCTGATCTGCTCCAGCAGCGTATCGGCCCGCTGGCCGCGGACAAAAATCAGATCGCGCTTGCTTTCAGGAATACCCGGCCCGTCATCGTCGATAAACAGATGCAGCGCCTGGTCAGTCTGGCGCGTGCTGATTTCAATAAACTCCAGGCAATATTTACAGGCGTTATCGAGTACGTTGCCGAGCACTTCCATAAAATCGTTCTGATCGCCGACGTTCCGGTTGGAGCAATAATTGCTGGCAAGTATAACAGTCCGCAGCCGGTTCTACTCGCGGTGATGTGTAACTTCCTGCCGCCTGAACACCACTTCCATGCGCGTGCCGCCCAGCGGGCTGGCAGAGGCGCTGACGGTTCCGGCATACTGTTCAAGAATATCCCGCACCACCGCCAGCCCCAGCCCCTGTCCCGGCCGCTGACCTGCCATTTGTCGTTATGGTGGCTGACGAGGCGGCTGTCCACCTCATTTTCCATCGCCAGTCCCGCCAGCTCATCCGGCGAGAGGGGATCCACGAAATTTTTGAAGCCGCGCTTAAGCACGACCGGGCGTTTCTGCCAGTAGCGCTGAATAAAGTCGGTCTGGTTGATATCGAGCTGATAATCCATACGAAGCTCATACTGGTCGAAATGCGGACCCACGCCGCCGCCCGGGACTGAAAACGAGATCATCAGATCGTCGATGCGCCAGTCGGGCAGAAAGCGGAACGGGCGCATCAGGGCAGCAGAGCCCTCATGCCAGTGGTTAACCGCCTGAACCAGCAGCGACCAGTTGCTTTCACCCAGATGGTCATAGCTCTCAAACGGGCCGTGTAGCGCATTTTCCAGCGAGTAGCCCTCGTGCGGGAAGCCCGGCGGAATGTAGAGAATATCGCCCGGCTCCAGCTCTTCATCGATAATGGCGTCAAACGGCGCAACCTGCAGCAAATCGGGATGCGGGCAGTGCTGTTTCATCGGGACCTTTTCACCCACGCGCCAGCGCCGGCGGCCGGTACCCTGAATGATAAAGACCTCCGGCTGGTTGATCACATCCAGCATAACCTGACGAATGCCTTCAACTTCAGAAGGCAGGATCCGCGACGGGCAGCTGCGTGAAGGTACTTCCGGATCGCTGTAGCGATAGCTGCCCAGCTCATGAGCCAGCATATAATCAGCAAAGCCGCTGATCAGCTCGCGGCCATTTGGCGCCCGGAATCCGACCGAATAGTRGTGGCTGGTGATCTGCTCGCCATTAACATAGACGGCATCACCCAGCGTCAGTACGCGCAGGCCGCCAAGCCGCGTCAGCGTGTCACCCTGCTGCAGCGCATCGTAAATCTCATCCGGCTGATACGGCGGCTCCGGTGGCGCCACGTCCAGCTCATGGCGCGACTGCGAAATAAATTCGCCAAACCACTGGCTGAACTGGAGAGAAGCGGACATAACGCAGAAGAGCGCCTCTCCCGGAAGCGGGAGAGGCGCATGGTTTTAATCAGCAAAGAACCAGTAGCCGCTGTTTACCAGACCGGCCAGCTGCGCCAGCAGTGACGGGTCATCCAGCGCGTCACCAAAATCTGCCAGAGCAAGTTCATGCTGGTGCGCCAGCGCGGCCAGTACCTGCGGATGGGATGCGCGACTGCGGCATTGAGCCTGACGTGAAGCCGATCCGTGGCGGCACTGACGGTTCCGCGCTGTCGTGGAAAGGGCTGCCCTGTCCGAATATCTTTACCGGTGGCTATAACTACCACGGCAAACATGAGTTTGCCTCACTGAATGTGATGCAAAAAGCGACAGAAGTGATTGTGCGGCTCTCTGCGCTGGCGGGTGAGCTGATGTATCTGATCCGCGATTTTGATGCAGACAGCTATGAACAGCGCAAACAGCTGCTGGAGAACATCGGACAGCGGGTGGGCAAAGGGCTGCAGAGCGAATGTTCGGTTAAAGTCGAGATCAGCGACAGCTATCGCAATATGCGCGAAAAAGTGGAGCCGCATCCGCATATTATTGAGCTGGCGCTGCAGGGCTTCAACGCCGCAACTGCGATGGTCTATATCACCGGGAATAACGTTCATCCCGGCAGCGCAAAGAATGTCATGGTGAATGCGCTGGATCTGGCGATGCGCTTCCACGCCGAGCTGCCTGCTCAGGAGAAGCCGCAGTTTACCGACGGCTACGAAGGCTTTTTCCATCTGCACTCTATCAAAGGCACGGTGGAGCACGTTAAAGCGGGCATTGCGGAGATTATGACGGCGATGGCGGAGCTGGCAAAGGGTGACGTGCCGCACGGCGCTATCCGGGTTGCCTTTACGCCGGATGAGGAGATCGGCCGCGGCACGTCGCACTTCGACGTGGAAGGGTTTGCGGCTGACTGGGCTTACACCATGGATGGCAGCGGTCTCGGCGAGTTTGAGTTTGAGATTATTTCTCATATGGATACCTCGCCCGACTACACGGCGAAAAACGTCAATCCGCAGATCGTGGAGAACTATCGCGGCGGCGACATTGCGCTGGGTAACGGGGATGAAGTGCTGTCGCCGGTGATGTTCCCGGTGCTGCATAAGCTGACCGGACATACGTTGATCACGACCGACGGCAAAACGCTGCTGGGTGCGGATGAGCGCTACGTAGCGATAGAGACGCAGGCTAAACCGCAGGCGCGGCAGGTGCCGAGCAGTGAGGGGCAGTGGATCCTGGCGCGTCAGCTGCAGGAAGAGCTGATTGCACTGGGCTTTGTCGATGTATCGCTGAGCGACCACTGCTGCGTAATGGGTACGCTGCCGGCCAACGTCGACTGGCCAGTGCCGGTTATCGGCTAATTACCTGGAAAAGAGGGCAAACTACTGAACTGTGCGTGACAGGCCAGCCGGCAATAATTTACCTGGTACACGCTATGGCAGGCAGGCTAACCTAAAGAAGAGTGATATCGCGCAACACGGCGGGCAGCTGCCGCCGCAATAATAACACCGGCTTAAACAGGGGGATAACGGATGGAACAGTTACTGGAACGCTTTCTATCAGAGATGATGGTTTTCCCATCGAAAGCTTTACTGATGCCAGAAAGCGTAACCAGCGCCTGTTGTGCGCATGTTTGCGTCATTTTAGTCACTCAGTCTGAAGGGATCAGGATAGCGGCTCGCTGCCGGCGACAGCGAGCCGTAGTGAAGGCGGGATAATACCTGAAAATTTATCTAATGCCATAATTTACCGCTGTAAACAGCGCGTAGCTCTGAAACACAGTATTGATATGACGCTGCTCAGCGGGCGTATCGGTAATATCGCTGCCATCCAGCGTGATGCGGCCGCTGTCGGTGGTTTCCAGTCCGGCAAGCAGGCGCAGAATGGTGGTTTTCCCGCAGCCTGACGGGCCCAGCAGAGTAATAAACTCTCCGTGTCCGATATGCAGGTTGACTTTTGGCTGGTTAACCACGGCGCGGGCGATAGCGACCCGCTGCTGCTGTCCCCCTGAAAGCTGATGCGGGCGCCGGTCGGCGAAACTCTCCAGCTGCACCATGGCCAGCGCTTCATTAACGCGCTGAACGATCTCACCGGCGGGGCGCTTCTGCATGCGCAGACCGAATGCGACGTTCTCAAACACGGACATATGCGGACGCGGCGTGCCATCCTGCTCAATGCGACCGTCGCGCATCACCACGATACGATCTGACATAGAGAGCGCCTCTTCCTGATCGTGGGTGACAAAAACAAAGGTGATGCCCAGTTTGCGCTGCAGCGCTTTCAGCTCGTTCTGCATCTGACGACGCAGCTTATAATCCAGCGCCGAGAGAGACTCATCCAGCAGCAGGAGCAGATCTTCCGGGCGCAGCAGCACGTGCAGTTTATCACCGGGCGCTACCGGAAACGGGCAGTGCAGATCGCAGGCGATGCCTTCAACGCGCGCGCGGATGGTGGGCGCGCGGTCGCACGCGATCACCTCGGCGTCAAAGACGTTGATTTCACCGATAAAACGCGCCACAAACAGGTTGCCCGGCTCTTCATAAATTTCCACCCAGCGGATGGCCATTTTTTGATTCAGCGAGTGGTCAAAATCGGGGTCATCTTCGTTGAAGAATTCACTGACCGTCAGCAGCTTGCCGTTCTCCAGCTCCACCGAGGACTCCAGGGTCATGCCTTTATAGCTGCGGTCGCGAACAAAACCGGTCAGATACTCGCTGCGGCTGTCATGAGCAATCTCTTCAACGCCAGCAGGCGGCGGTAGTTATCAAAGGTCAGTACCATGCTGACAAAGTGCGCATCATCGCGCGTCAGAAAGCTGGTGACGATAATCATCAGATTGGGCAGCAGCACAAACAGCGTCAGCCAGCTGACAATCAGGGCAACAATCGCTTTCTGCAGACGATTACGCATCAGTTTCATAGGGCAGTACCACCTCCCAGTCCGCAAGATCTTCAGCCCATAGATGCGGATCAGCGAGTTGGTCCAGAAGGGGACAATCAGCAAAAACAGCATCAGCGGACGCAGCCGCGGCGAGAGGCGGGTCAGGCACCAGGCAAACGGATAGCCCAGCAGCAGACAGCACAGGGTGGCGATAAACGCCATATTCAGTGAATGCAGCAGCACGCTGGCATAGAGCGGGTCTGCACCGAGATCGCGCGCCGCTTCAAGATACGATCGGTCAAGCTTCTCCAGGCTGGAGTAAAGCGGCAGTACCATAAACGGCAGCAGGATATAGATTAACCCCAGAATCACCGCTTCAGAGGTGAACATGATGCGAAAGGGCTTATCTGTTACGCCGAGCCAGAGCAGAAAGTCGTTCAGCCAGCCGCGGGTGCTGAGCGCTGCGCCAGAGGGCCAGTCGCGAATGTTCAGGAACTGGCTTTTGATAATATTTCCGATCAGCAGATTTCTGGCGCCGCCCATAAGGTCGGCAACGTAAAACATGCCCATCGCCGGGATAAATACCAGCAGGGAGCCCGCGACAATGCCGGGCAGAGTCAGCGGCAGAATAATGCGTACAAACGTCTGCAGCTTACTCGCCAAAGCGCGAGGCGTTGAAGGAGTTCACGATCAGGATAATCATCGGAATATAGAACCAGGCATAGATTGCGGCCATAAAGCCGCCGCGTAGCAGACGCGCTATCATGAGAGATCCATACGGTTATTCAGCAGCCGCGCCGCCCGCCAGTAAAACAGCAGCATAATGCCCATCAGCAGCGTCATCACCACGCTGGTACACAAACAGCATCCCGCTGACAAAGGGTTTACCGCGAAAACGGTAACGGTAGAGCGCGACGGCCGTAAGCGCGCCAATCAGCGTGGCGCAGGTTGCGGAGATCACACCCATGATAAGTGAGTGCTGCGCTGCCTGAATCAGACTGTCGTTGTTCAGCAGCAGCTGATACCAGCGCGTGCTGAATCCCTGCCAGTTAAGACTGGCACCGAGATCTTTTGCCGCCTCCAGCATGCGCACATCAAACCCTTTCAGCCGCGAGTAAACGGTGATCACCACAAAAGGCAGGCAGAAGGTGATATGCGAAAACAGCAGCGACCAGAAGCCGAGCGAGATCCCCAGCAGCATAAACAGCACCAGCAGGGAGATCGCCATAACAATATCCGGCGACATCATCAGCGCCAGCGCGTTCACCTCGGGTGAAACACCAACTTTCACCATGGAGTAGATCTTCAGCGGCAGGATTTCGAAACCCGGCCCGGTAACGAATGATGAGACCACCACATCATCCATAGAGAGGGTAAAACTCAGCAGCCAGCCCGCTGCCACGGCCGGCATCGCCAGCGGCAGCAGAATTTTACGCAGAATCGTCACTTACCCGGCGGCACATACTCTGTCCAGTTATAGAAGTAGAGCGTTTTATTGTCAGCCTGCGCGCTCTGCATATACAGCGCCATCGCTCCCGCTATCAGCCAGCAAGCGTGTTTTTTCATGGGGTATCCTCTATTGGGTTTTATCACGGAGCAGTAGCTGACTGATCGCCACCAGCAGCAGCGACAGCAGCAGCAGGATCGTAAGTTGCTCAGCTGCGATTTATCGATCTTCTGCAGCATCCCCTCATTGCGCATTTTGGCGACAAAATAGGTCGAAGGCACCACCAGATCGTAAGCGCCATCTTTCCAGGTTTTCAGCTTGGCGTACATGCTCTCATTGGATTCATAGGTGGAGTAGATCACTTTGATCCCGGTCTCTTTGGTAAACTGCTCCAGCAGTAACACTTCGCGCGCATCGTCCGTCAGCAGCAGACTCTGCTTATATTCCGGCTTCCAGAGGTCGGCCCAGCGGGTGATCGTTTTAGGATCGATCTCATCGCTGTTGACACCGATAGCGGTCGCGCCCCAGATATAGGGAATGGAGTAGTCGTTATCGGGATCGAACGGCTTGTTGAGCAGGTCGGGATCGAGATTCTTCGCCTGACGCGCCACGTAAGCGGAGCCGTTCCAGATCATACCGACGTTGACTTCGCCCTCCATAAACGGGTTGCCCGGATTATCGGAGTTAAACGCCAGCACGTTCGGCATCAGCTTTTTCAGCTCTTCTGACGCGGCAGCGATCTGCGCCGGGTCCTGCGTGTTGCCGGAATAACCGAGCTTGCGCAGCGCCACCTGGGGCAGCAGCTTTTTTGCCGCCAGATTTGGCGTCGGGTAACCGATGGTTTCCGCCACCTGAGCTGCCACATCGGGGCGCAGCAGGAAGTTAATCAGCTTCAGCGCCCCCTCCCGGTTTTTCGCATTGGCCGGGATCGCCAGGTTATCCATCCAGAAAATGCCGCCTTCTTCCGGCCAGACAATGCTCAGCGGCGTGCCTGTGCAGCGCCTGCTGCAGAGCCTGGAGCACTAAACCGGGCGCCTGTGCGGCGCCCGTTACGCCTTTCAGCGGCCCGCTTTCAGCTGCTGAAACAGCGTTTCATACTGTATGCTGGCGGCTCCGACATCATTCTGCCACTCGCCTTTTCTGATGACGTCAGCAGGCGGATAGAGTGACGGATCCTGCGCAACGGCCGCAATCTATGAGGCGATGCAGCAGGTGGATCTGTTTATCGCCATCGGCACCTCAGGCCATGTCTATCCTGCCGCCGGATTTGTACATGAAGCCACGCTGCAGGGCGCGCATACGGTTGAGCTGAACCTGGAGCCAAGTCAGGTGGGCAATGAGTTTGCCGAAGGAAAATATGGCCTGGCGAGCGAAGAGGTACCGGCGTTCCTGCACGAGCGTGCCGGCAGCCAGCGCGTGCTGCATATGCATGGCGAACTGCTGAAAGTGCGCTGTGAGGAGAGTGGCCAGGTGGTGGCGTGGCATCGCGACGTGACCGCCGACGATCGCTGCACCTGCTGCCAGTTTCCGGCGCGGCTGCGGCCGCACGTGGTGTGGTTCGGCGAAATGCCGCTCGGCATGGAAGAAGAAGAACATCGTATTGAAGATGTTGCTACGCCGGAGGGCTTTCGCCGCGATCCGGCGCTGGTGCAGCGCTTTTATAATATCCGCCGCCYGCAGCTGCAGCAGCCGGAGATCCAGCCTAACGCCGCACATCTGGCGCTGGCAGAGCTGGAACAGGCGCTGGGCGATAACTTTCTGCTGGTCACACAGAACATCGATAACCAGCGCCGCCGCCTGAGGCTCGCCCGCGACCGGAAAAACCGCCGTAAAGTGCATCAGCGCTTTCGCCAGCGCATCTTTGAGCGCGATCGCAGCGCTGAACTCGCCGCGCATCCGCTGCCGCGCGTGGTGGTACTGACCGGCGCCGGCATCTCTGCTGAATCGGGCATTCGTACTTTTCGCGCCTCCGACGGCCTGTGTGCCAGCCGCCTCGATCCGGCCCGCGTGCTGAGCGGTCAGTAACCGCCCTGACGCAGCCGCTCCGGCGGCTGCGTCCGGTTTCAGCGCCTGCGTACGGCGGTGTCGCCACGCAGTCGCTATTACCGGGACAGCATTGCCCACTACAACACCCGAAACACGGCGTACTGCGCCGCAGATCAAGGAGTTTTTATGCGCATGTGTTGTCATTGTACTGGTAACCGCTATCGTGCTGAGCCTGATCGCCAGCTGGTACCCGGCGCGACG
>PEFU01000003.1:1091739-1122176 GCA_002939445.1 Pantoea sp. BRM17
CGCACTTTCTCCTCTTCCGGCAGCGCCAGGCTGTCGATAAAGGCCTGCATGCCCGCCGCATCCACGCGCTTGCCGCGCGTCAGCTCTTTAAGCTTTTCGTAGGGTTTTTCAATCCCGTAACGGCGCATCACGGTCTGAATCGGCTCGGCAAGCACTTCCCAGTTGTGATCCAGCTCATCCAGCAGGCGATCGCGATTCACCTCCAGTTTTGAGATGCCCTTCAGCGTGGACTGATAGGCAATCAGGGCATAGCCGACGCCGACGCCGAGGTTGCGCAGAACGGTTGAGTCGGTGAGATCGCGCTGCCAGCGTGACACCGGGAGCTTGCTGGCGAGGTGCTGCAGTACCGCGTTTGCCAGACCTAAATTACCCTCAGAGTTTTCAAAGTCGATMGGGTTGACCTTGTGCGGCATCGTTGAGGAGCCAATTTCGCCCGCGATGGTTTTCTGTTTGAAGTGGTTCAGTGCAACGTAGCCCCAGATATCGCGATCAAAATCGATCAGGATAGTGTTGAAACGCGCGATACAGTCAAACAGCTCTGCAATGTAGTCGTGCGGCTCAATCTGCGTGGTGTAGGGGTTCCAGGTAATGCCAAGCGAGGTGACAAACTCTTCGCTGATCTGATGCCAGTCCGCTTCCGGATAAGCAGCGATGTGCGCGTTGTAGTTGCCGACGGCGCCGTTGATTTTGCCCAGCACCTCAATGTTGCCCAGCTGACGCAGCTGCCGCTCCATGCGGTAGGCGACGTTGGCCATCTCTTTGCCCATGGTTGAAGGGGTAGCGGGCTGGCCGTGCGTACGGGAGAGCAGCGGAATATCGCGATACTCCTGCGCCAGTCCCTTCACCGCAGCGATGATTTTCTGCCAGTAGGGCGTGATAACGTCGCGGCGTGCGGTTTCCAGCATCAGCGCATGGGAGAGGTTATTGATATCTTCAGAGGTGCAGGCGAAGTGGATAAACTCAGAGACCGCCTGCAGCGCAGGCACATCAGCCACTTTCTCTTTCAGAAAGTATTCAACCGCTTTGACATCGTGATTCGTAGTGCGCTCTATGGTTTTGATGCGTGCAGCGTCAGTTTCATCAAAATTGCTGACAATCGCGTCAAGGAAAGCGTTTGCGTCAGCATCAAATGCAGGAACTTCCCTGATCTCTGCGGTCGCAGCCAGTTTCTGTAACCAGCGAACTTCCACTTCCACGCGGAATTTCAGTAAACCAAACTCACTGAAAATGGCGCGCAGCGGGCTGACTTTATCGCCGTAACGGCCATCAACGGGTGAGACGGCGGTCAGAGAGGATAATTCCATCAGTGCAACTCCTGAAACGTTAACAGATGAGGGCAGGGCAGCGTTTAATACGCCGGACCCAGCCGGGATAAAATAGCTTTGGCTTCATTCAGCAGGCGCTGACGCGAAAACATCAGCTGCAGGCGGCCACCGCCACACTGCTGCCAGAGCACCGCTGAACGGATCCCCGCCAGCAGCGCCGCGCGTACTTTGTTCTGTACCTGAGTATTTTGTGTGTGATTAACCAGCATGACGAAGATTTTGGCCGTAAAACGGCGCTGCGCCATCCGCTTAATCAGGGGCCTTACTACGCTATTCGCGTGGCGCCTGGCGTTCATCACACCATGGGTGGCGTCACCATCAACACGGAAACCGCAGTGCTGGATGCGCAGAACCAGGCGATCACCGGCGCCTGGGCTGCCGGGGAAGTCGTCTCTGCGGAGATTATTGCGCTGCCGGAGAAAAGTGCCTGGATCATCTTCGATGAGCAGGTGCGCCGTAATAATAAAGCTGCTGATGAATATATCGCCAAAGGATTTGTCATCAGCGCACCTACGCCGCACGAGCTGGCAGTTAAGCTCAATATGGACCAGGAATCACTGCAGAGTACGCTGGGTCGCTACAATGATGCAGGAGCCACCGGCAGCGGCATCGCGATGCTGCAGCATATTGGCGCCGGTACGGTTGATATGGGCGAGATTCAGATCCATCCTACGGTTGAACAGACCACCTCCTATCTGATTTCAGAAGCGATGCGCGGCGGCGGGGCAATTCTGGTAAGCCAGGCGGGCAAGCGTTTCTATAACGAAATGGAGACGCGCGACAAGGTGCTGCTTGAGACCTCTGTCGCTGAAATTCTGTGTGAAAACGGCGTGGTTACCGGGGTTAAGGTGGTGGATGAGTATAACGACAGCCGCATTCTCAACGCAAAAAGTGTGATTGTTGCCACCGGTGGCTTCAGCGCCAACCGGGAGATGGTTGTGAAATATCGACCGGAACTGGATGGCTTTGTCACGACTAACCACCCGCAACTGCTGCATGAGTTTGTCGAACGCGCGCCGGAAGCTATCGAGTGGCTGGCAGCGAAGCAGATTGAGCTCAGCGATATCACCATCACGGGCGGAATGAGCATTGACCGTACGCACCGGCCTGAAGATCGCTCAGCAGTAGGGGGCTTCCTGATCAGCGGGCTGGTAAAAAATATTAACCAGCGCAACATTGAAGCGGCGGCTATTCAGGCGCACGACGACGGCGCCCGCGTGGTACTGATTGAAAAAATGCCCACGATTGGCGGAAATACCATTAAGGCGTCAGTGGGGATGAACGCCGCCGAGACGCGCTATCAGAGGCTGAAAGGCATTGAAGACAGCAAAGCGCTGTTTTATGAAGAGACGCTGAAAGGCGGTAAAGGTAAAAATAAGCGCGAGCGCATTCTGGTTGCAAACAGTCCGCACGTCGATGCGGTTACCGGGGCCACTACGCAAAGCGAGGCGCTGAAAAAAGCGGTATCGCGTGCGCTGGCGACCTCCAGCAAAGAGTATGTGATTGAGGAAGGGGGCAACCCGAACGCGCCGGTCAATTACGATGTTGTGGTCATCGGCACCGGCGGCGCAGGTCTCTCGCTGGTGGACGCCATGATCCGCGACGTCAGCGACGGCCATCGCAAATATAAAGCCGGTGTGTATCAGGCGAAGGTAGAGGCGGAAGCGCTGAAGCTGAAAATCAACGTCACGCTGGATACCGATCGTATTACCGACATCGAACTGGTGCCGGATCCGGCGCTGGATGTTGACTTCACCAGTACGTTTGAAAGCCTGATTGGCGTCGGCGGCGTGGTGAATAAAGAGGATGCCGAACTGGCGCTGGAATCGGGCTTCGATCTGGTTGCCGTCGGGAAAGCCTGTATCGCCTGGCCCAACTGGGCGGATCGCATTATTAACAATGAGCACCTTGAACTCTACATCGACAGTACCAAACGCGAGGAGCTGACAATTCCGGAGCCGCTCTGGCGCTTAGAAGAGATTGAAGTGCCCGGTATCCGCTGGGATGACACCCTCTATCTGCTGGAGAAGCTCGCCGCGCGCGGCCTTGATTACGTGCACTTCTCCGTCGGTCAGCTGCTGCGTCCTTCCATTGTTGACACCAGCGACCCCACGCCTCTGATTACCAAATACATTGCGCAGCGTTCAGCACAGCTGGCCCGCATTCCGGTCGATGGCGTGGAAATTCACGGTGCCAATACCTATCTGATCCAGCAGTTCTATTCGCCTAACTCCAACCAGCGCAGCGACAAATGGGGCGGCAGTCGCGATAACCGGGCGCGCTTTCCGCTGGAGGTCCTGGAAATCACGCATCAGATGGCCGATCGCTTTGCTGCCGCAGACTTTATTATCGGCTATCGCTTTTCACCAAAAGCTATCCTGCAGATTTACCACGGTGGCCGCATGGTTGAGCCGGCGCTGATTGGCGGGAAAACGCCTGTCGCGCCCAGCGCCATCGCGGCGCCGCGCGAAGGGGCCACCACACCGCAGGCGCTGACCGCAGATGAAGTCGATGTCATGATCAAAAAGTTTGGTGATGCGGTGAACCGTGCCATCAAAGCGGGTTTAGGCTATTACGACGGTGGCGTCACCAGCGATCTGGTTGACTACTATCGGGTGCGTGCCGGCACAATCGGCACCGTCATCGTAGAGTGTGCGTTTATCGATAATCGTGGTCCGGCATTTCCTGGCGCCATCGCCATCGACAGCGACAACAAGATCCCGGGACTGGCCAGAATAGCCCACGCGATCAAATCTCAGGGTTCGTTAAATGTTATATTTACAGCATGAAGTCGGACCACTTTAATTATTTAACCGGTCACCCTGCCAGGAATTGAATTTCATTTTTGATTTTCGGAGTCGCTTATCATGAACACGCTTACCCCGCTGCTAAAACCCCTTACCTTGCCTAAAGGTGCCGTGCTGAAAAATCGTCTGGTGATGGCACCCATGACAACCTGTACTCTTTCTTTCCAATATCTGGCAGGCGTGTGATTTTTAAGTCAATGAAATATATAGTTTATTTTTGTGAGTTGAATTAACTTTGATTTTAATCAAGTTTTGAACGAAACTTAGCGGAACGCGTTACGCTCCTTCCCTGCTGAAAATAGGCTTTCCTTATCGGTAGTTTATATAACTAATGATATAAGTTATGTAACTAACTCATGACGCTTGTGTTAAAGCAGAAAGCAATTTTGTTTCGCGAATTATCTAATTTATGCCGTTATGATGCGATTAATTAAAATACCTATTTTGATCCAGGTCAATAAAATGGAGCGCTTATTTTTATCTGCGTTATTTTCAGTGTGTTATGACGCTTATTCAGGGCGTGCCTCACGATATAATGCAGGATGTGAAGCACAGGAGTGCAACCAGTACCGGCAGGCAGAGCATCAGCAGGCGATTTTTTTTACCCGGCGCCGCAGGCGGCGCTTTGGTGGGTTCATGCGATTGCGTTGATAGGTTCATAGTTTTTGTCTGCACGTTGAGAAGAATGCGATATCAGTACCAGTGCCTTTATACCTGGATGATCCATTTTGCGGCATCAGTACAGGAAGTTTTAAATGCCGGGTCGGCCAGCTCTGCCGGGCTAAACAGCACCCACTGGCTAAACAGAGCGATGACCACCACGCCGGTAAGCCCAATCACGGCGCCCGGCAGCGGCTCAAAAATCAGGCCGACAATAACACCGACAAAAATGGCGAAGAAGTGCCAGGCGTAGGGCTCCAGTCCGGCAGGCGTCGGCACCAGCAGCAACAGCAGCAGGTCAGCGAAAGTAATCGCGTAGCCCAGCGTCAGACTGCGGCGACCGAGATATTTTACCAGAATCAGCGCCAGCCGGCGGCCAAACTGCGTTTTATCGTAGCCGGCTGCAAACATAAAGGCGCCAAAAATCAGCCAGACCGTAGAGTTGCCGAAGCCGCTGACTGCCCATTTGAACGACTGCGCTGCCGGGAGCAGGTTAGGGGCCAGCGCAGAGAGAAACATCGAGCTGGTGATACAGGCTGCGGTAATCGCCACCCACATCAGATAAGAGCCGATTTTGCGGGCGCTGGGGTCATTAGGCTTAGAGCCATAGAGCGGCGGCAGGTTGGCAATAATCGGATAGATAGTCCCGCCGCTGCGGGCGGTGTTAGACGGCGTAAACGGCGGCGACAGGCGGCCCAGCTTTTCCAGCTCGGCGGTCGCCCAGCGCGGTACCTCATCATTGACTTTGACTTCCGGCGGATAGAGCCAGTAAGCCAGCAGCGGCATGGTGAGAATCAGCAGGATCCCCAGCGGCAGGAAAGCGAGGAACCACATCCCCCAGCTGATATCGAAACCAATAACGCTCTTAACCAGGGCCAGTGCCGCCACCAGCGTGGCAAACCAGGCAAAGGTGTTCCAGGCGGCTTTATTGCTGGTGATATCACTCCAGTTAAGTACGCCGGTCCAGAGCATCAGCACAATCACCAGCAGCGCGGCCATAGCGGGCTCTATCCATGCCGTTGCGAAAATCCACATCATCAGCGCCGCGACGACAAACAGCAGCAGCAGGATCTCATTGCCAATTGAGGCGGCAATAGTCAGCATGGCGGGCAGCAGGGCGGTGGTATGCGCCGTGGTGCTGGCAAACAGATAGTGCAGCAGATAAAAGGCAATCAGCAGCACCACTGCGGAGACCTGAGGATCGTAACCCTGTAGCAGCACCGCCCCCTCTTTGCCCAGCCAGGCAATAAAACCGACGCGTGCCAGACCATCGGCCACCCAGGGATAAGCGATAACCATCAGCGCCACCAGGAAGAGGGCGCCAAAGATGGTGCCAAGCCGCCAGTAATCTTTGGTCGGCAGATAGCCGCTGCCGTAATAGATAGGGCTTGGGCCGGTACCGTAAGGGGTGATAATGCCCATCACACCCAGCGAGGTACACATCATCAGGCAGAACACCGGCATATTAATGCCTGAGGGTTTGTTCGACATGTTGGCTCACTTAGCTTCGTGTTGCCCGCCTGCGCGGCGGGCGGCAAATTAGGCGATCTGTGGTGCTATTTTCTCTCGCCAGCCCGTATCAGGAGCTGACTGGCGAGCATAGTAACACTGAAACAGGCTGACGCGGCTGCGTTTTTTAACATCAAAGCAACATCATCAGAACATCATAACCATGGCAACCTGCTGCTGGTGTGAGGCGCGCAGCATAAAAGAGGCGTCATGAAACGCCTGCTGCGCCAGCAGCGTCAGCGCTTCTGGTGCGACTTTCAGCACCTCCTCGCCCTCAAAGCTGGCGACCGAAACGTGCTCGCGGCTCAGCAGGTAATATTCAGTATCATCTTTGGCGAGAGGAAAGGGGTTCTGGTAATAGAGGTTATAGACGCCCTGCGACAGCGCCGCTTCATCGCCGCCGCCGGTCCAGACGCGCTGGCCTTTTTTACCCATGATAATCGCGGTGCCGGTATCCTGGCAGGTTGGCAGTACGCCTTTAGCAGCGATTTCTGAGTTACGCAGAAACTGCAGCGCGACATACTTGTCATTCTGACTCGCTTCATCATCCGCCAGAATAGAGATTAACGCTTTGGTTTCCTGATAGAGGTAGGTCTTGTTCGCTGAACCACCGCCTTTAGCGATGCAGAGGAACTTATACTCATCGCCATCCACGCTGTAGAGATCGATCTGGGCCGGCAGGTTGGTGCCGGTATTGACCTCTTTATACATATCCAGCGGGGCGTTCTGCGAGTAGCGCAGATTATCTTCGATATAGGAATCGCGAAACGCCTGACCGTGCTCGTTGCCTTCCGTTGGCAGCGAGTCATAGTAATGCGTTGAGGCGAGCTTAACCGTTTTTAGCGTGCTCTCCGCAGAGGTGCCACCGATCACAAATGCAATATGGTAGGGCGGACAGGCAGCGGTGCCGAGCGACATCATTTTATCAATCAGATAGTTTTTTAATTTTGCCGGCGAAATCCAGATGCCATCGCGGTTGATTTTAGCTTTGATGTTACGGTCAGCAGAACAGGAGACGCCCATGCCTACCGGGCAGGAGGCACCGTGACGCGGCAGTCTGACCACGCGAATGTCGTGAGCGAAATATTTACCGCCAAACTGCGCGCCCAGTCCGAGCTGCTGCGACGCTTCCAGCAGTTCCTGCTCCAGCACGAGTTTGAGTTTGGCGTGAGCGATGTCGCGCGCCACAATAATGGTGCCGTTCAGCGACAGGCGGGTAGCCACCGGATAAGCGGAGAGCTGGGCCAGAATATCCTGCATCGGGCGATTAAGATCTACCTGCACCACTTCGCCTTCGCCCTGCTGGCGCAGCGCTTCCGGAATATAGCGTCCCGGATTATCTTCCAGCTTCTGGCTGCGGTTACCTTTGGCCAGCATTACCATGCTGCCGCCGTGCGACTGCAGCAGATCGACATAAGAGTCCATCCGGCCTGCGGTGGTAGGGCCGAGGGAACCGGACGCGTGTCCTTCCGGCGTTTTGGCCGGACCGGCATAGTAGACCGGATGATCTTTAATGTACTGCGGCAGCCCTTCGCCATTATCGATACGCTAATCGTTACCTTTGTCATCGACCAGAATAAACGCCGGGAAATTTTCCACTTCAATTTTCCAGATCGCCTCCATGCCCAGTTCGGCATACTCAACGCACTCAAGGCTTTTAATACTCTGCTGCGCCAGTACCGCTGCCGGGCCGCCAATACTGCCCAGGTAGAATCCGCCATGCTTATGGCAGGCGTCAGTCACCTGTTTCACTTATGATGCGTTGCAGCATGCGCGCCAGCAGAGTGCCGAGCGCGACGCCGCGCGGGAAATGTCGCTGCGCGCATAAGAAAGCGCTCTCAGATTAATAAAAAAATCCGCAGCCTGGTGCCGCGGATTTTTTACAGGGTCTGCTTCAGCGCTTTACTTTACGCAGGCAGAGCACTGATTGTGGATCTGCTGGAAGAGCCGCTCGGGTTCTTCTGATTTTCGTACCGGCGGTCGCTGCAGAGGCTATATTTTCATAAACCTGTCATCTTTGCAGGACAGGATATGAGAAACGCCTCTGCGCAAAGGAGAGATCATGAACGCAGGATATGATTATATGGAGCAGCACGATGAGGTGCTGGATGCGGTCGAACAGGACATTATCAGCGTCAATCTGCCACGCGGGATATCAACCGCGCATACCGTATGGGGAGAGCAATCAAAGCCGGACGCGTCTGGACTAACTGCTACCATCTCTATCCGGCTCACGCTGCGTTTGGCGGCTATAAGAAATCGGGCATCGGGCGGGAGACGCATAAAATGATGCTGGATCACTATCAGCAAACTAAAAATCTGCTGGTGAGCTACAGCACACACGGTAACGTTGAGCAGATTGGCGAAGCCTTCAGCGGCGGCTACTATATTCAGCCCACGCTGCTGAAAGGCAACAACAGCATGCGCGTATTTCAGGAAGAGATTTTCGGACCGGTGGTCGGCGTACTGACGTTTAAAGATGAAGCGGAGGCGCTGGCCATTGCTAATGATTCGATTTACGGGCTTGGCGCTGGCGTCTGACCGTCGCGCGCGCTGGTGCAGGAATCGATTTTTGAGCCCTTTATGGCGGCCGTGATGAAGCGCATCAAAACCATTAAACGTGGCGATCCGCTGGATACGGAAACCATGATTGGCGCTCAGGCGTCGCAGCAGCAGTTTGATAAGATCCTCTCTTATCTTGAGATTGCGCAGCAGGAAGGGGCGGAAGTGCTGCACGGATTTACCGGCTCAACAGCGACCGGCGGCCATATTCTGGAGCTGGCGGCAAAAAGCCTGATCCCGTCCACGGTGGAGCTGGGCGGAAAATCACCAAATATCTTTTTCGAAGATATCATGCAGGCGGAGGAGAGCTTTATTGAGAAAGCGGCCGAGGGGGTTGTGCTCGGCTTCCTGAACCAGGGTGAGGTCTGTACCTGTGCCTGGAAGCTGGCACCGGCGCTGGGCGCAGGTAACTGCGTGGTGCTGAAACCGGCCGAGCAGACGCCGCTTTCCATCACGCTGTTTGTTGAGTTGATCAAAGATCTGGTCCCGCCCGGCGTTATTAACGTGGTGCACGGCTACGGCAAAGAGGCGGGCGAAGCGCTGGCATCGCATCCGGGCATTGCCAAGATCGCGAACGGCAAGCCGGTACGCGAAACGCTGGCCGCTGACCTGCCGCTGGCGGTGGACCATTTCCGCTATTTTGCCGGCTGTGTCCGGGCGCAGGAAGGCAGCGCCGCCGAAATCGATGAGTTCACGGCTGCCTATCACTTCCATGAACCGCTGGGCGTGGTGGGGCAGATCATTCCGTGGAACTTCCCACTGCTAATGGCATCACCGGTTAATGGCAGCGCAATCGGCGAATTCCCGCGTTCCGATCGGGCAGATGTTGATAATGCGGTCGCGGCGGCCCAGGCGGCGGCAGAGCAGTGGGGCAAGACCTCACCGCAGGCGCGCTCGCTGGTGTTACTGAAGATTGCTGACCGCCTGGAGCAAAATTTGGAATATATCGCCGTTAATGAAACCTGGGAGGACAGGCTAAAAACGATCGCGCAATGTTAATCAACAGTTTAAAAGTTGTTAACTTCCATTCGCTCTGTAAGGGGGAATACCATGCGTTACGCTGCTCCGGGAGAACAGGGTTCTCTGATCACTCTGCAATCGCAGTATGGCAACTTTATCAACGGCGAGTTTACTGCGCCGGTTAACGGTCACTATTTTACCAACACACCCGCATTAGCATCATGGCTGAAGCCAGCATCTTTCTCTCCTGAATCTGTGGTCTGCAGGGTATTGACCACAGATAACGCTCAGGTTTCGCTTTAGCGCGGCAAAAAAGCCAAACTCAGAACATTCCGGCACAAATGATTCTGTCCCGCTTTAACACCGATTTCCCGCGTCGGCTCACAGTTTCCCGCCTGCAGACCCCAAGCTGCGCGGCCGGTACCATACGCGACAGCAGCTGGCGGGTCAGCACGCCATCGCCGGCGCCCAGTTCAGCCACCCGCAGGCTGCTATCCCACTCTACCGCATTGCACATACAGCGGCATAATGCCGCAGATGAAGGGGTGACGCTGCCGATTGTGCGCGGATCGCGAATAAACTGCTGTACAAAGTTCGCTTTGACCTGGGGCGCCAGCGCATTATGCACCGCGCTCAGAATGGTGTGACGCGTGGCCGCAGGCAGCGACAGCAGCGGCAGGCCGGAAAAAATAGCGTCATATTCACCCTGCAGCAGCTCCGCTGAGTGTGCCTGGACCTGCATGCGCGGATCGTGCCACTGACGCAGTTCTGCTGCCAGCTGCGGATTAATTTCAAACACGGGGGATACTGACTGGGCGCGTACGCTGCTGCAGCGCTTCTGGCAGCAGGTACGGCCCCGGGATCAGGAAGCGTCGCAGCGCTGACAGCGATAGACCCAGGCGGGCGGCATGTTTTTCAGCACCCGCTGCCGCTGCCAGACAAAATAGCGCGACAGATCGTGCCGGGTGAGCGAGGTGTACTGAAACTGGACAAATACGCCCGCCTGGCTGTCGCACCGGCAGTCGGTACTGGCCCCGCCGCCGCAGGCCACGGTTCTGGCGCGCTCAGCGCTGGATGCATGTCAGGTGTTACGCTACTCGCCGCAGGCATTTTCCGTTCAGTTTCATCCGGAGTTCAGTCGCGAGATCATGACGGCCTGTACACCGGCTGACGTACAGCCGGATAGCGCGGTAATGAGTGAGCGCACTGCGGCCTGGATACGCGGCGCAATAGAGGCGCAGCTGCCGCTGCTTGGCGTCTGCTACGGCCATCAGCTGATGGCGTATGCGCTGGGGGGTGAGGTGGGCGATAATCCCCGCGGCTGGGAGCGCGGGCTTCAGACCGTGACGCGGACCGCTTCGGATGCCTGGCTGAACGGACTGCCGGCGCACTTTTAGCTTGAAGTTCCGCCCCCGCAGGTGGTGGCGAAAATTGGCGAACAGCCTGCGTGGTTTATTGACGCGCTGCAGCTGCAGGCGGATGACTATATTATCGTGCGTCCGCACCGGGGTGACGCACTTCCCGGCTGGCAGGAGATTAGCGGGGCGATCCTCAGCGGCTCCTGGGCGATGGTAACCGACCACGCAGGATGGGAACAGCAAAATCGCCACCTTATAATTACAACATACTATTATCTGAGCGCTATCCTGACATCCGCTTCTGCATAAGCATGTTGCGGAATAACATAAGACACGGCTGGCAATTGCTGTCACAGTAGAGCTTAACAGCGGACGCAGCAGAGGAGCATGCCGGCAATGACGGAGCGTTATACTTTACCCCTGGCATTAATAGCGTCAGAAACAGCGGCGGCAGCTCCAGAAGGCCCCATTTAACCGCCACGTTGTTAAACGCCCAGATTGAAACCACAAACAGAATCAGAAAAAAATGCCGTACGGCCACGCTGTTATCCTTCACAGAAAAATGAACTTACGCTTAATAATGGCATGAAGCCTGCCGCACAGGACACATCAACCTGGCGGTTTAGCACTTCAGCAGCATCGCAATGGGTGTGCCCAGCTGTACAACGATAGCCGCCGTACCGGCATCGGTATAGCGCATGCCGACAAACAGCAGCGAGAAATGCATAAAGCCAAAGGTAAATGCGAGGGTAATGAGCCACGGCAGCTGCGCGCGCGTGACACGGCAAAAGGGCACCAGAATCAGAGCGACCACGACAAAGCGCATCCGCGTCAGCGGACTAATAGGCGGCGACTTTTTGACAATCATGTTGCTGACCGCCCAGCCAAACGCGCTGCACAGCAGGATACAGAGTACCCACCAGGCAGGGATAGTCGGGCTGCCGGAGAGCACGGCCACGCCGCTCAGAGAGATAGCAATGCCGCACAGCTGCACCAGCCGCAGCTTCTCTTTCAGGATTGCCATCGCGATCAGATTAACATTATATTTTTTCAGCAGGGCGTACCACAGCGTATAGGCAACAATCGAAGAGGCGATAGCGCTGTAAAGAATGCCGAACCAGCCGTGCCAGCCCGCCGCCTGCAGGGCGCTGAACTGATTCGACTCTGTCAGCCATGAGGCAGCGCCAACCAGCGGCACGGCGAGGAATGAGATCCAGCCGGTCAATTAAGCGAAGAGAGACTAACGCCGGCGCAGACGCGGAAAACGTGCGTGCATGCGCAGATTGCGCAGGTTGAGCACGGCAATGGCGGTGCCCAGCACCACCAGCGATGCGCCAAAGACTTTGAAACTGTTCATGCTGTCGCCCAGCACCGTCACGCCCATGATGACAGCCAGCACCGGCGTCAGCAGCGAATAGGGCACGCCACCACGGCGTTTTATCGTACGCTGGCTGAGCTGAGCCGCGAGGCGATCCAGACGATGTATGATGAGCTGAGCGAAGACGATACGCCGCAGGCGTAATCGCTCCCCGCAGGGGGAGCTGCTGCCGGAGACGTTCGCTGCAGCTGCACAACAAGCAGTGACGTGCGGCTGAAGCCTGCAGACTCCGGCGGATGCAGGGCGGAGATCCGGGCGTTTCTCAGCGCGCGCGGCATGCCGCTCAGTGACGCGCCTGCCGATCACTTTGGCGTACTGCTGCTGGCGGCGTCGTGGCTGGAAGATCAGTCTGCAGAAGATGAATCAGACGCGCAGCGCGCGCTGTTTGAATCTTATCTGCTGCCGTGGTGCGGTGCGTTCCTCGGCAAAGTTGAAGCGCATCTGCTGATGCCGCTGTTTACGCTGCTGCGCGAAGGCAAAATGCAGGCACAGTGGCCGCTGGAGCAGGATGCGCTGCTGACGCGTCTGCAGCAGAGCAGCGATCCGCAGGCGCTGGCAGCGGATTACAACGCGCTGTTTGTCGGACAGGAGTGCAGCGTGCCGCCTTACGCGTCACAGTGGCCGGAAGGCGCGCCGGACGAGGTGGATTTCCCTGAAGATCGGGTGTTAAATGTCACGCCGCGCCGCCTGCTCGATTTTCTGGAGCAGCGCAGCGGTAAACGGATCGCGGAATTACTGGATTTTTAATGTTGTAGTGAGGAATGCTGCCAGATGAATGAATTTTCTATGCTTTGCCGGGTGATCGGCTCCCTGTTTAACCGTCAGCCCCAGGATCCGGCCGAAGCCGCAGCCCACTACAACGTGGCGCTGGAGATCAATAACTCCTCGTTTACCCATTCGCGTCCGGGCAGTGAACCTAACTGCCGCGCGATTGCGGAGGCGGTGCGTGACGCGGGCGGACAGCTGGCATTTGGCTCCGATTCCCATACCGCCTTTACGCTGGGGCATTTTGAGCACTGCCTGCGCATTACGCGACAGCAGGGCGAGATCGACTGCAGCGGGCCGATGCTGGATGCCCTGGATCTGATCGTGGCGGGCTTTCACGAGCCGGTCTATACGCCGCGCGATAAAGCACACCATACCGAGGCGATGATCGCCGCGATGGCAGGCGGGCTGGTGCATATCATCAGCCATCCGGGCAACCCCAAATTCCCGGTGGATATTCGCGCCATAAGCACGCACGCCTACAGCACGCTGCATGACTATGTCGCCCAGGCGAAACAGAACGGCCTGAAGCTATTTGCCATTACCGACCACGGCCCCGATATGGCGGATGCGCCGCATCACTGGCATTTCATTAATATGCGTATCTGGCCGCGGGTTGTTGACGGCGTCGGCATCCTGCACGGAATTGAAGCGAACATTAAGAAGCATCCGCACGTTACCCTCACGCCACACAGTGCCGCCATTACGCTGCCGGAGCAGGCGATGGACGCCATCGCCAGCGCCATTCAGCAGCTGGAAACAGGGCAGCAGCCCCCGGGGCGCGTGGATCGCCAGCGCGGCTATTAACTTATCTCAGAGGAGCAAAATATGTATCCCGTTGATCTGCATATGCACACCGTTGCCACGCCGGAAACCACCGATCTTATCAACGCTGATTTCCTGCGCGCGCTGCCGCACGGCGCATACTTTCTTAACCTGGCGCGCGGCGCGCACGTGGTTGAAGCGGACCTGCTGGCAGCGCTCAACAGCGGGCAACTTGCCGCCGCCGCGCTGGATGTCTTTCAGCAGGAGCCGCTGCCGGCGGAAAATGCGCTCTGGCAGGACGCCTTCACCATTGGCGTGCTTGGCGCGGGCGTACTGGGCCGCAGCGTGCTGGAGAGCCTGCAGCAGTGGGGATTCCCGCTGCGCTGCTGGAGTCGCACGCCGAAGAGCCTGCCTGGCGTGCACGCCTTCCACGGTGCCGCCGCGCTGCACGACTTCCTTG
Source organism: Pantoea sp. BRM17 (assembly GCA_002939445.1). Taxonomy (GTDB): domain Bacteria; phylum Pseudomonadota; class Gammaproteobacteria; order Enterobacterales; family Enterobacteriaceae; genus Pantoea. The sequence goes on from PEFU01000003.1 coordinate 1,106,289, forward strand.
CCGGCTGTCAGGTCGTGATTGATCTGCTGCCCGCGGAACTTCTGCAGCAGCAGCGTCAGCATTCTGACAGGCTCAGCGCCCAGGTGCCGCTGTATCGCCTTGAGGATACCGGCATGGCACAGCAGATGCAGGAGTATGCGAACTGGTGCGTGCTGGGCTGGTATCGCCGCTTTGCTGACTATCAGCGCCAGCAGCAGGCGCACTGCTGGCAGCCGCTGCCGCTGCCGGCGCGAATTATCTGGTATCACCCGTCAATGGACGCGCAGCGCTGGCTCACGGGCCTCGGCCGGCGGCTGCCGGACGCGGAAGTCCGGCTGTGGCAGCCGGGCGATAGTGGTCGTGCAGATTATGCCGTTGTACGTTCGCCGCCGGTGGAGATGCTGGCGCAGCGAAGCCTGAAGGGAGTGTTCGCGATGGGAGCGGGCGTCGACTTGTCCGAAAACGTGGTGCGCTAACGTATTGACCACTCAACCAACTTTAGTCGCTATCGTGCTGGCTGGCGCTGCAGGGCGATGGAAATGTGAAGCGCTGCCGGGTAATTACGTGGGAAATTGTTGCCGCTGACGGTTTTTACTTGCTCCGCCGCGCGGTTTACCGGAGGCTGAAAGAAAATAAGGAGGCGTATGAAGATCGGGATAGAACTGCGCTTTCTGCACGGCGCTGAAGAGCGGCCCCAGGCGTACATCGGGCGGCTGCGGCTGCTGGCTCAGCATCCGGCTTCCAGTTTCGGCATGGGCCAGCGTGCTGGTTGCCAGCAGGGCAGTGGTAAGCAGCAGAGAGAGGCGCGCGGGCATCAATATGACATTTTTTCTCATCGGTTTTTCTCCCACCGGCCACAGACCGTTGATATGCTCACGCAGGCTCTGCCCGGCGGGCGGTACATATTTATCCTGCTCTTTGGGCAGGGTAAAGTTCATGTCAACGAAGCGTTTGAGATCGAAATTGCGCTGCTTCTTTTGCATCTGCCAGTCAGCGAGAATCGAGGCGGGATCGTATTTCGGGATCGCGTCAGCAAAGGTTTTCTCGTAGCGATCGAGTTCGGTGGCAAAGTTATCGACCATATCCTGCACGCGGTCCCAGTTACCGCTTTCCGCCAGGCCCAGCATGGTGAAATAGCTGTCCCAGTAATAGACCTCGCGGAAACGCCCGCCCGGCACAACGTAAGGTTTCGGCAGCGGCAGCAGTGAATCATACTGGCTGGCATCAGGCGTGCTGCGCGTCAGCACCCGCTTGCTGGCGTGACCGGCCGCCACGCTGTCGCTGTCAGCCATCCAGTAGTCATACTCTTTCTGCAGCTGCGGCTGATAGTGCCGGTAAACCTCATCGCCTTTATGCGTGGCCAGCAGGTCCACCATCAGGCTAAAGAACGGCGGCTGTGACCGGCTGAGATAATAGCTGCGGTTGCCGTTAGGGATATGCCGACTATGCGCATCGGTAAACCAGCGCGAGCTGAAATCCCAGCCCGACGCCGCGCCGGCGCGCAGATCGCGCCAGAGCTGCGGTTTGTCACGTTCCGGGGTTTTTTCTGCCGTCTTCACATCGTCCAGCCAGGATTCTGTACGCGGCACGTCGCGTGCGTCCCAGTAGCGATTAAGCAGGGTGCCATCGGAGAGCTTTACATCAGCATACCAGCCCTGTTTCTCATCCCACAGATAACGATTGATTGCGGCCTGGCGTTTTTCTGCCGCCGCGGCAAACGCTTTTGCCTGGTCATCCTGTTTTGCCAGCCTGGCTGATTTTGACAGCGTCTGCTCCAGATGAAACAGCAGGCTGTTGAGATCGACCGGCACCAGCGCTGTGGTGCGGATCGAAGCGATCGGAGCCCAGCCATTAGGTGCATCCCACTGCTGGCCATTATTGACCGTGGTTGTCACCAGACCACCAGGTTTAAGCAGCTGTTTTTCAACTGCAGAGGCGGTACGTTCAGCCTGTTTATCTCCGGCCAGCTGCATATAGAGCGGGAAAAGAGCGGCCGCCGTCAGCTGGTTGTGAACCTGTTTTTTACTGAAATCGTCCCAGCCAAAGCCATCCTGCAGCGGATATTCGCCGCCACCGCCACCGCCCAGCTGCGCGCCCTCAACCACATATTTTTCTACCAGCTTATGCTCTTTGTCATAGGTCTGCTGGACGTTTTGCAGAAAGCGCTGGCCAATCTGTCGTGCCAGCTGCGGCTGGTTATAATGCTCCAGCCCCTCTACCGCTACCCACTGCAACTACCGTAAAGTGCGCAGTTAATTCTGCCCGCATAAAAAAAACCGCGGCCCCGGGGCTGCGGTTTTTTTTCGGCTGTAGCCGGTGCGAAATTAATTCGCGCGCTGCAGCGCCGGCATATCAGGGATATCACTGGCGCTGTTACAGGTTTTTTCTTTCGGGCAATATTTATCCAGCAGCATCAGCGTCACGCCGTTGGATCTGATCGCCGGTATTCTCGCTAAGTGGATTATGCCAGGTAAAGATGGCGGCGGCTTTATCCTGACCGTGGTACTGGGTATTATCGGTGCGGTTGTCGGCGGCTGGATCAGTACCCTGTTTGGTTTTGGCAGAGTTGACGGGTTCAACTTCGGCAGCTTTGTTGTTGCGGTGATCGGCGCCATTGTCGTGCTGTTTACCCTGCTCCCCGCTGCTGCGCATATCATCGTTATGCGACGATTATCGGCGTAACGCTCTGAAGCTTTAGCGGCTGGCTGATGATTAAAGCGGCAGTCGCGCTGCAGGGAAAAAAATCCCGTCTATACTTATCGCAGTGAACACCTTGATTCATAACGTAAGGAGCAACAAATGGGTATTCTTTCATGGATTATTTTTGACCCACTCATTGCTCAGCGCATTGCTGCCCAGATCGAAAATGATGCACTCCTCATCGGCAACCAGCAGGCGGCTGATAAACTGCACGCGATTAAAGGTCACCATTAGCGGAGTTTGGTAGCGCGACAGATCCCTCATCACATTCAAAACCGCTAACGTACCCCGCTTGAGATACTGTTCGTTATCGGCATCTTTCACATTGTAACACCAGAAAACCGGCTCCAGCGGGGCGTTGATACGGAAAAATTCGCGGCGCTGGATTTGCCAGGCGCACGCCGGCAGCGGTGCGCTGAATGCGGGTAAGCCTTCATATTCAACCAGCGTCAGGGCAGCGAGGGTGAACTCAATTTTGGCGCCGTAGGTTTCGGCGCAGACGCTGAAGTCGGGACTCTCCAGCCCTACGCTGCGCTCGCCAATATGCAGCAGCTCTGCGGTGACCTCAAACTGACCAAATTCACCCAGCTCAACCCGCAGCTGGCTGAACTTATCCCCCCGGGTAAGGCCCTCCGGCAGCGGCCCTTCCGGCAATACCCCGACCCCGCCCAGCGAAAGATCCTGCAGGCGAAAGCGCGCCGGGCTGTCGTCCGGCCACCGGTAAATAAAGGGCAAGGAGAAGCATAGCCTGTCTGAGATATCCTGCAGGCGTAACGGCAGTTACTGAAAGCGGCTCGCCTTATCACGTGCCAGCCGTTCAAGCGCGAAGATCACCTGCTGCAGCTGGCGCTCCTGCACGGGCTCAATGGCAGTGAAACGAAAGCTCAGCCGCGGTATTACGCAGGCTTCGCCTTTACGGTTGGCGCTGTTCGCTGTAGCGGGCGATACGATTCGACACAAAGCGGATAGCGGTGCGCAGCAGCCACCAGACGATAAGGGTGCCAAAGAGGATGATGGCGCTGTTGATCCAGACGGTTTGATTAAGAAAAATGCGTTGCCAGCCAGAGGCTGAAAGCCAGTTTTCCATGGGGGAGTTTCTCCTTGCCGGGCGCTGGTTCTTCAGCCATAAACGGATGCCGCAGTCGATCCAGAGGGTGAACTGCAAAATCAGCGCGAGGAACCAGCTGTGGGCAATCGCCACGCTCCAGTTGGCCGGCAGGTCCGCAAACTTCAGCGAAATCAGCAGGGAGAAGATTAGCAGCAGCGACTGGCTGGTGCTGCGCAGGATCTCAACAAGAATGGCGGTGAAGCGCACATCGCTCAGCACGGTCTGAATCGCCAGCGCAATGGCGATACCGCCGACGCCTAAACTGGCCACCAGTGCGGTAATGTCGATCCCCATGTTGGAGAGGATCGCCAGCAGCATCATTACCCATACCACCACCCGCAGCAGAATGCCGAGGATCACGGTGGTGACCGGATTACGCACGTGCAGCGGATCGCGCAGCATGCTTTGCTGCATCCGTTTGTAGTTGTGGATCGTCTGCTGTAACAGAATGGTGTTTGAGCAGACAATCTGTTCGCCGCCGAGGCTGCGCAGACGCGTGGTTTTCAGGCCGATGTGCTCAATGGAACCCGCGATATCGCCGAAAACTATAAAATCACCGTGCTCAAACGGTTTATCAAAGCCGATCGCCAGCGACGCAAACACGTAAACATTGTAATCCGCGCTCAGCACGAAATAGACCACTTCGAACGTCAGCTGCGACTCATCAAACGAGAGAAAGTGCGCCCGGTCAAAACGGGTGTCGGGCACGCCTTCGATAATCGTTTTCACCATGCCGCCAATCTGCCGCACTTTCTCCGCCGGCGTACCGTAGTTAATGCCGAACTTAAACACGATGCGCCGTGCACAATTGGCTAGCGCGCGGTGCGCAGCTTAGCGCTGCGCACTCTGTGCCGGTGCTTCGTTGGACGCATCGCTGAGATTGATACGCGGCAGTACCCCACCGGTAAACTCGACGCGGCGCATCGGGAAGGCGAAGCGGATCTGCTTCTGCTCCAGCTGCGCCATCAGCTGCAGGTTAATCTCCTGCTGAATATCCATGCGCTGACGCTGCGCTACGCCACCATTGTCTCCTATGCCAATGGAGCCGGTGCGCTACTGCGCACCTTCTCACGCGACCGCGACCGCGCCATTGCGATGATTAACGCGATGTCGCCGGATGAGTTTTACCAGCACGTGCAAAACAAACATCCGGCCGCGCAGGCACCGCGCTATCTGTGGAAAGTGACCACCGCCTACGCTGCTGCAGTAAGCCGCTCTAACGCGGTGGGTCTGATGCAGATCAAAGCCTCGACGGCGGGGCGCGAAGTCTATCGCGTGCAGGGCCGTCACGGGCAGCCCTCAACGGCCGAGCTGCGCGATCCGGCTAAAAACATCGATATCGGGGTCGCCTATCTGCGTATTCTGCAGGAGTCGGCGCTGGCCGGTATCCGCGATGTCTCTGCTTTACTGCTGGCAGGCTGTGCCAGTGAACCGGAAAAACCCAGAGTGCCTGAGCGCAATACGCCTCTCACTCAGGCTCCGCCCTCAAAAATTAATGATGCCTGGGCGCTGTTTACAGAAGATGCTGCCACTCATTATGGCGTTGATGAGAAGTTAATCAGCGCCATTATCAGTGTCGAATCGGGCGGTAATGGGCTGGGTGCATTGCGCTTTTCCTGCTCTCTGCTTAAGTGTGCATAGTGACAAACTGCGTGAACGGCGTCACGACAGCAAAATGAATTTTGTCATTTTCAGAATAACGGTAATTTTACTGCCGGCCGTCATGGCTATGATAGCCTGCGCCTCTCTTATAGCGGAACCTGAAAAACAGTGAAATTTCGACTACTTATGCCGGCAGCGGGTCTGATGCAGCCAGCGCATTGATATCCGCCAGACGTTCTGCGTCCGTACCGGCAAAGCGCTGAAAGCGGCGGGCAACCACTGCGCCATTCTCCACCCGGTGGCCTGCATGCTGAAGCCGCTCAATGCCGCGCCGGGCAGCATCCTGGTTGTGGCAATAGCCAGAAGGGGCGATTAAACGAAAGGAACGGAAATTACCGGCCAGCATCGGGCCGCTGAAGCTTATCAGGCCGGTCTGCGCCAGCAGCGCCAGCTGAATAGCGGTAAAGTCACTGTGGCCGCACAGCGCGACTGGCTCACTGCTGAGACGCTGCGCGATACTGCGGTAATCCAGCTTGTCCAGCAGGCGGGTCGCACCGTAGCCACCGCGCACTGCCAGAATAATGTGCACCAGAATGCCGCCTTCAATCTGCGGCAGCCACGGCGTACCAATCAGCGCGCAGATCATCGCCAGGTTACCGCCCCACAGGCGGCCCTGCCAGCTGCCGCAGTCCGGGCTTTCACTCTGCCAGTTTACTCTCAGTTCCGGAGAGGAAATGGCCTGCCAGAAATGGTGTTCGGTAAACGCTGAAACGGGATCCGCGCAGCTTATCACCGGCAGCTGATACTCATCGCGCAGGCGCTGCCAGACAGTGTCGAAACCGAAGCCGTTATCATAGGCGCTGAGGGAGGTACTGGTAAAACTACCGGTAATAATCGCCTGCTGACGCGCCAGAATGCCGCACTGCTGCAGCTGCAGCAGCATGCGCTCGATGCGAAACGGATGTTCATTGACATCTTCAAGCTTCAGCGGGAAATTCCGGTGTGGAGATCCATAAGTCTTCATAAAGCGGCTTCAGAGGGCGATCTCCTGCATGTCATATTATCGCAGCACCGGATGTCCGGTGATGCTGAGCCGCGCGTTGCCGGCACTCATATCAAGCGTAGCATGCGCACCCAGCGGCAGCGTGACGGTATCAGGCGCATGTCCAAACGCCAGATAAAAGCGCACTGCTGAAGCGCTGCTGAATAAGCCGTGCTCCCGGCGCCGCCTCATGCCAGTGCGTAAGATAGTGACGAATAACGCCACCCGCCTCTGCCAGAAACTCATGATCAAGCGGATTCTCAACCCGGCCAATCAGCAGGTTGCCGCGCGGATGCCGCAGCATAAAGCCATGCATCATCAGGTCATTAGCGGTCATGTAGTCGCAGGTGAGGGTGTCGCCGACAAACAGATAGGTCTGCCCGAGCGGAGAGTGGTAAAGATAGCTGCTGCTGCCCGGCGTATGGCCCGGCGTTGGCAGCAGATGGAAGTCGCCAAAATGCACCTCCCTGCGGCTAAAGGTTTCATCCGGCTCAACCACCAGGCTAACCGGCCCCAGCGAGCGGCTGTGGCAGAGCTGTCGCAGATCCAGTGGCGACTGCTCCGCTTCGTCAATCGCTGCCAGCCAGCCGGACAGGTCTGTCTTTACCCATGAAAGGTGACCCCGCGTGGTGCTCATCAGCACCACATCGGGTCGCAGCGTGCGGTAGAGTTCCAGCGACTGCTGCAGCTCGGCAGGATTACTGTCAGGCTTGAGCACGCTGATCCAGCGGACGGCACCCGGCTGATAACGGCAGCAGAGAACGAAGCGCGGGCGCGGGGTTGCGTCTATGCGCAGGTGGATACGGCAAGCTTTCAGGCGCGTCCGTTCTATGAAAAACAGGGTTATCAGCTCCGGTTCAGCCTGAATAATTATCCGCGCCATCATCAGCGCCACTATCTCACCAAAGCTCTCTGACTACAGCAGCGGCGGCAGGATCTCGACGATATCAGACAGGGTCTTAACGCGTTCAACAGCCGCTTTATTGACGTCAGCGAGATCAAAGTGCTGGGCGTGTTTATTCATGATGCAGACGGCGGGAAAATAGCAGGCCTGACAGGATCAACCTGCGGTAACTGGCTGCGTATCGACATGCTGTGGGTCAGTGACGCGCTGCGCGGGCAGGGGGGCGGCTGGTCATCAATAAAGAGAGCGGTGAAACCTTTTTTGTTTATGCGCAGAGCGACAAACTGGTTCCCTGTCAGCGTTCAGTGAAGCGCGATGCCGCCATCGTCTCTCTCGATCGTTATGACGATCGTCAGCACGCCTCTTCTTAACACCGACAGGAACAACACCATGTCACTCAGCGTTACCGACAGCGTTACTGGCAGATTGCGCCGGCATGGAGCGAAAGTGAATTTCAGATCACCTGTCCGGGGCGGGCCACGATGACGGTATCCCGCGCCAGTTACGGGCTCAGCACGCTGATGTGGCCGAAGCGGCATTTTCAGGTGGCCGCCGGACAACAGCGTTTCCACCTTGAAGGGGGCGACAGCGTTGCCATCACGCGGTTTCGCAACGGCGAACAGAGTAAGCTTCAGGCCGATGCAATATCGGCTTTGTTTCTGCTTTATTACTATGTAGATGTTCGGCGCGCCCGCTCTGATGCACGGCACGCCATGCATTAATCTGCTTCCCGCTATGTTACCCTGCGAACCTTTACATCACACTCAGGCGAAAACAGCATGAAAATTCTGGTTATAGCCGCGGGCCTGCTGGCCTGCAGACAGGAAAAAGACAGGGTAATTGAATGAGAGAAGAAGAAGCCAGCTTAATGATTCTTCAGCAGGCGATAGATCAGCTGGACGCCGATAAGAAAAAACAGGTCATAAACTGTGTTACGGCGATCCACAATGTGATGCATAAATTCGATCCAGAAGATGCCGGACTGGCATTGATGCTGGTGGCCGCTCAGGTGGCCGAAATAAGTCAGTCTTAACATGGTCCTGTTCCTGGTTCTTTCCCTGTCTGACAGTGGCACGATAACGCGTATCGCTTATATGAGCATAGCAGGTCTGGCTGCACTTCCCATTTGCATTTTGTTTAACTGTTAAGCGGTAAGCAGGTAAGGGGGTGACTTTGGTAGCAGATAAACGGTATTCTTGCCAGCGCAGTGCACCTAGCGGAAGCGATCGGTCGAGTGGAGCGGGCCACTGCTAACCGTGACGTTGTCACGTCTGACGGAGAAAGCGGTCGCCAGATCAAAAATCCAGGCGTGAGTGTTTCCCAGCGACTGACCATAAATCGTGGTCACCTCACCGGGACAATCCACCCCTTTTGGCGTCGAGCTGCAGCCTGTCAGCGCAATAATAATGATTGTTATTATCGAGACTCTTTTCCATTATCGGTATCTGCCGCAAGCGTAAACCCTGACAATAAACTATCCCGCGGCGGGGTGCACGGGCTATGGACACTGCCAGGTGATCATGGTGTTTTCGTAAGGATTGATAAGCCGGAACTGTTTATCGCTCAGGCGCTGGGCATAAAAACCTTCGGTCGTAATGGCAGAGGGGATGCTGCTGACGATCGCAGGCGAGCGTCATAAAGAGTCCCTCCTGCAGATTCACCTCTTCCAGCAGCCGGCGCATATTTTCAGAATCATTACCCGCTTTAATTTCGTCGATCCGCTCGGGCTGCTGCGTCAGATCAAACCCGCAGGGATTCACTGAGCCATCTTCATTGGTGGTGGCCCGGAAGGGGAAATCGATGTAGCCCAGGTGCAGCGGCGACCAGCCCCAGTCCAGCACGGCGCGCGCATAGTTGACCAGCGAGCCGGCAGGCATCTCATGTTGACTCTCCTGACAGCCGAGGTAGTGCTCAAAGCGTGCTTCCAGCTGTTCAGCTTCATCATGCGTATGCAGTACATCCGGACGAAAAGCGATGTCGATAAATCCGCAGACGCTGTCTTCACCCGGCAACCCGACAGCGGTAAAGGTTATGTAACAATCTCTGTTTAACGACGCTTGTTCAGGAACGGTTTACCCCTGACGGCAGCGCCAGGAGGGGTACCAGCTTACCAGGAAGTGGCGTAAATGATCAAAACACCACTCAGCATCCTCGGGCTGCTGGCAGTAAAACCGGACGGTCACTTTTTCATAGCGCTGCTGACGCCTGTACGGCATAGCTCGCCTGCGCCGGATAGCGCCGTGCTGCACCTTTTGCCTGATGACGGGAAGAACCCGTCAGTTCGCCAAATTTCTCCTGAACTACACCTGCTGCTTCATTCAATTTTGCTTCCGCTTTGTCAGTCATGTTGACTCCCTGATAGTGGTGAATGTCACTTTCAGCGTAGTCAGAGAATGGCGGAAGGCGCTGCGTACCATGGTAGCGCGCTATAAAGCACGACGCGCGGCGGCGTAAGCGCAGGAACAGCGGGGCCGGCTGGCCCCGCTGACCAGATTATTTGCGGCCCAGCAGGAAACCGACGATCACGCCGATGCTGGCAGCCACGGCCAGACCCGTAGTCGGGTTGTCACGGACCGACCTCACCACGCAATCAGCTGCATCCTTTTGCAGCAGAAGCCGCTATCGTCAGCGCTCAGTATCGGGGGAGAGACTATGCAGGGTATCGTGAAGTTTGTGAAAGGCTGGCTACTTTTTTCACTGCTGTGGGGCGTGTTTATGTGGTTTGTCTCCTGGCAGGCGCAGGGAAAAGAGCCGGGCATGGCAGTGGTAATGAGTCTGTATGCGGGATTAATCTATCCAGCCGTACGGGGCGATAAGCGACGCGTGCGCAATTGCGGTGTCAGTCAGAAAATAGTTCAGCACCGCTGACTGCCGGCTGCAGTTATACCACTAAGCCCGCCTGACTGACGAGCGGCATCAGATAATTACCCGTGCCATCTGCGCGCTGGCTAGTCTCATAGTTTGAAGCAGTTAACATCCTGAACCGGATAGCCGTTGCGCTGAAAAAGACTTTACGCACCACCTTTACCACAAAAAATTTACAGATAAAGTGCGCAATCATCGCCGCCGCGACCAGCAGCAGCAGGCTGACCGTTGCCGCAAGCGCCGTGTCACCGGCAAGAAAATTCTGGAATGTATAGAAGTAGCTCATGTTAATCAGTAGCCGGTCCGGGGTGGCGGGAATTCAAGCATAGATCTCCAGCACTTCCGTAAAGAACAGCGAAAGATAGATAAAAAACAGAATGCCGCAGATGGTCTTGACCGCAATCTGCAGATGCTGCGGCAGACCCGGCATAAACTGCAGCAGATAGTAGACGATAATGACCGGAATAAAATTAGAGAGTTTTTCCGACAGGCGCACATCTTTATCCAGCGGTACCTGATTTTTATGCAGCGTGTGCTGAAATACCAGCATGAGAACGGCCGCCACCGCACCCAGACTGGAAATAATAATCACCGGCGACTTATTCGACATAATTGCCAGGATCATGATCGCAGAGAGGATGTGCACCAGAATCTTACCGATCTGGATATAGCCTTTAATCGAGTGATTTTTACGCCGCGACTTTTTGGTATAGGAGATGTTGATGTGCCAGTTGGTATAGGTTTCGGTCAGAAAATTCTTCGTGGGAATGCGCGACAGCGTGTTGTCCCAGTTGCGAATAGTAATGGTGTGCAGCGCAATATCGATGACCTCACCACTGATGCCGTTATCCGGCATCTCAATCCAGTCACCAAGCTGCAGCACATCATTGGATGAAACCTGAATGTTGGCCACCAGCGACAGGTTAGTCAGGCCATTTTCGGCAAACCAGCGGTCGCCTGGCGCGCTGGGTTCACGTCCATCCATCAGCACGGAAAGCTGCTCACTGACCCCGCGTATCTGCATCATCTGCTGCACCAGCTCATAGTCCAGAAAGCGAATTGAGGTCTGGTCAAGATAGAAGCTGCGCATGATACGCCGCGCACCGGAGGAGAACATTGCTATGGCATAGATATACTCAAATATCGCTGACTGTGAATCTTCGTAATCAGCCCACATGACGGAAGAGGTAAAGCAGTAGACCTCAACCGGTAGCCCTTCGGGTGAGGGTTTGAGTGCCCGTACCACGATATACATATCTTTCTTAATATCATCGCGCTGCGTCAGCCAGGCGGTCAGATATTTACGAAATATGGTCAGCATGTTCAGAGTTTGGCGACGCGATCATCAGCAACATGTAACCTGCTTCAGGCAGAGTGCAAAACGGGAGCCACTGGCTCCCGTTTTTTATTCGCCTGCTGTATCGCTCTGACGCAGCGTCTCATCGCGCGCCTGCGACAGGCGCCAGAAATCGTGGCCGCCCGGATGCTGATAAATCCGCAGGGCGAACTGTCCGACTGCACGGGACTGCACCAAAATATGCGGGTCAGGATAAAGTGAACCCGGGTTCAGTGATCCTGTCTGCTGAGATGATGCTGCGTCACATGGAGTGGTTTGAAGCGGCTGATCTGATTGTCAAAGGTATGGAAGGCGCAATTGCGGCTAAAACCGTGACCTATGACTTCGAACGTCTGATGGATGGCGCTAAATTGCTGAGCAAAGAGATCATCGTCAAGGATGTGATTGCAGATGCTTTCCTGCAGCAGATCCTGCTGCGTCCGGCAGAGTATGACGTTATTGCCTGTATGAACCTGAACGGCGACTACATCTCTGACGCCCTGGCGGCACAGGTTGGTGGTATCGGTATCGCACCTGGCGCAAACATCGGTGACGAGTGCGCGCTGTTTGAAGCCACCAAACGCCTGGTCCGTGCGGCGCTAGAATACACCATCACTAACGATCGTGATTCGCTGACGCTGGTTCATAAAGGCAACATCATGAAGTTCACCGAAGGTTCTTTCAAGGACTGGGGCTACCAGCTGGTGAAAGAGGAGTTTGGTGGTGAGCTGATTGACGGTGGCCCGTGGATGAAATTCAACAATCCAAATACCGGGGTCAAACGTCCGGAAGAGACCGATATGGTGATCTTCCGTGAGAACTCCGAAGATATCTATGCCGGTATCGAATGGAAAGCGGGTACGCCGGAAGCGGATAAAGTGATCAAATTCCTGCGTGAAGAGATGGGCGTGAAGAAAATTCGCTTCCCGCAGCAGTGCGGTATCGGCGTGAAGCCGTGCTCGGAAGAGGGTAGAACAGAACTTTACGGCCAGGATGTCTGGCTGCCGCAGGAAACCCTGGATTTAATCAAAGAGTACCGCGTTGCCATCAAAGGCCCACTGACCACCCCGGTTGGCGGCGGTATTCGCTCGCTGAACGTGGCACTGCGTCAGGAGCTGGACCTTTACGTCTGCCTGCGTCCGGTACGCTACTACAAAGGCACGCCAAGCCGGGCAGAAGGTCAGAAAATCACCCTTGATCAGGGCAAACTGAATGTCCCGCATAACCCAATCATTCCTTACATTGAGGGTGATGGTATCGGCGTTGACGTTTCCCCGGTCATGCTGAAAGTGGTTGATGCTGCCGTGAAGAAAGCCTACAACGGCGAGCGTAAAATTTCCTGGATGGAAATCTTTACTGGTGAGAAATGGCGGTGCGTTTAGGTGGGTGAATTTTCTGAGATGTTTTTCGCATGAGCTTTGCAGTAAGTAACAATCGGCGCATTATAACGCGAAATTACGGTGATTGGCGTAGGGGAAATATTCAAGTAGTATTGACCCGCATCTTACAAATCATTAACAAAAAATCGCTCGAAGGAGAGGTTAATGGAAAGCAAAGTAGTTGTTCGGTCAGCAGCATCAGCCCCTCACTGTCGCGATCCAGACGGCCTGCCGCGTAGACGTCGCTGACCGGAATAAAGTCTTTCAGCGTGCGGCGCCCGGCGTCGTCGCTGAATTGCGGCAGCACATCAAAGGGTTTGTTAAATAAAATCACGCGGCGCGGGCCGACGGAACGTGCCGGGCGGCGCGCAGCGTGGCGTGACGCCGGCGTGCGCGGCCATAGCCACTCCGGCTCACTGACCGCTTCGATACCTGCCGGCAGCGTTATGCCGTCGTTAAGCTCAACGCCGCTGCGCAGCCGGGATAAATCTGATTCCTGCGGCACGCCCTCGACCTGAACAAAGTAAATTTTCCCCGTGCGCCTGCCGGGCTGAGTAAGCTGCGCCTGCAGCGCGCCATCGTTATATTGAAACTCAGCGCTGATATCGCGCCACTCGCCGGGAGCAAGCCCATTAAGCTGATGCTCTCCCAGCGCAAAGCGAATCAGGCGCAGGGTCGGGAAACCGATATGCGCCGTCATGCGTCGTACCTGCCGGTTGCGCCCTTCATACAGGGTGATTTTCAGCCAGCTGGTGGGGATGGTTTTGCGTTCGCGCACTGGACCGGTCTCTTCATACAGCTCGCGCAGCGCCGCTTCCTGCAGCGTCTCATCCGCTTCGAGATGGCCCGCTGGCTGATTCCAGGTCACGCGTCCGGCGACACGCTCCTCAACCACCAGCAGTTTACCCTGCGCCTGTACCAGACAGGCGACGGTTACATGAGGTTTAAACATCGTTCGCTCGCTCTGATTAACCTGCGGCACCAGCGGCGAACGTAGCTGATCGGACGTAAGAATTTGCTCGGGTGTTAGCCACCAGCAGCAATCGATATCGCTGTCGAGCGGCGTGGTCACGCACGGCGCTGGCAGATCAACACCAAAGAGAAACCGCACAAAAGGTGTATTATCCGGCGCAATCCACTGCTGCACGCCAAGAAAATAGTGCAGCTCTGCGTGGATCCGACGCCGCCGGACATTCCGACGATTACTTTTTTCTGGCTGTTGTCAGACATGACGCACTCTTGATTACAGTAAAACAGGCGGCGCATTCTATCATGGAGTCACGGTATGCGCACCCTTGTGAAACGGCCAGTTAAACGGCGCCACCAGCTGTAGCGGGTAGCGCACGCCCTGTTGCCACAGCCGCACGCTCTCCGCAACACATTGTCCCAGTACTCAGCGGCAAAATTAATTTTGTGCAGTTTTATGCCGAGCTTGTCACACACGGCTTGTGCATCAGCCAGATCGTCTGCGGCGGTGCAATACTCCTCGCCGTCATCCTCCTCCCAGTTCTTCATGAACAGGCCTTCAACCTGGTAGCCCTGCTGCTGCAGTAGCCACGCGGAAACGGAAGAATTATTGCCATCGAGTCCGCGCAGCAGCTGGCTTTTGCCCGCCACGTCGGCCCGACGCACATAGTGGCCGGTCGCGATATAATCTGCGCCGAGGTCTTCAGCAGCGAACTCAAGAAAGGCTTTAAATTTGATCTCTTTATTGCAGAGAATATCGGGATTGGGCGTGCGCCCCGCCTTATATTCGTCGAGAAAATGCTCGAGCAGGTAACGGCCGAGGAAATCGCGAAACTTGCGCTCGCCGATAAAGCAGATGCCGGTAGAATCTTTTTTCTTTGCGGTAATCAGATCCAGCTCTTCGGCAATGCGGCGCACTTCCGGCTTCTCCAGTTCACCGACCGGAAACAGGCTCTGGGCGATCTGCTGGTGGCTCAGGGTGTAGAGGAAATAGCTCTGATCTCGCGGATGGTCGCCGCCCTGGGCGACAATCAGCCGGTTACGTGCGACATCTTTGTCCACCACGTACCAGGGATCGTCATTGCTCTCTTTGCGGCCGCCAATGCCCAGACCTTTGCGCTGACCGAGCGTATGGTACATCAGCCCCTGATGCTCACCGACAATTTCACCCTCGACCGTCTCAATTTCGCCCGGTTGCGCAGCCGCAGACTGGCCCGGCGTCACCGCCGCAACCGCTTCATCGAAACGCACCTCGATGCGATCGTCGCCAAGCGGCAGGATTTCACACGGGATGTCACTCTGGCGGTAGCGGGTTTTAACCGTGCAGCGCAGCGGGGAGGTCACCGGCTGACGATCGACCCAGTGCAGTTGCTGGGCAATCAGGCCCACAGACATCAGGTGCACTGGCCCTGATGCGCCAGCTGCTGCGTCAGCTGTGTGGCCTGGCAAATGCCTGCCAGCGCCAGCGTAATATCATAAAAATTTTTAGCCACGCTCTACTCCTGCAGAAAAATCAGCGGCGCCGTTTTACGCCTCAGGCAGCGGCAGACGCTGCTCAATAATACCGCCACCGAGACAGACGTCATCCAGATAGAACGGCGCTCCAGCACCATCAGACCCAGCGTGTAGCGCGTCACTTCCGCACTGGCACCCTGACGGCTGCCGCTGTTCAGCACTGCCATCAAGGTCTCCAGACCGGTGCGCAGATTGGCTTCGTCATTACCATATACCGCCAGCGTGGAGGCGGGATTGAGATCAAGCAGGCTGCGTATGGATACCTGCAGCGCCGCGCTGTATACCTGAGTATTTTGCAGCACCTGCGGTGAGCCGGTAACCTGAATGCGCGGGCCCAGCGGGCTGATGATATCGACATAGATGCCCGCCATGGCGCTGGTAATGGTGTCAGATTCGGGACCGTAGTGCGCCAGCTGACGATCGAGCTGGCCGATACGCTGTGCCAGCGCCGCCAGCGCGGTTTTGTTGCCGCTGAGCTCCGTACTTTGTTCT
>PEFU01000003.1:1122276-1157355 GCA_002939445.1 Pantoea sp. BRM17
GCACACGACCGTTTCGGCGATCAAAAAAGCGGCCGGTCATGCACACCCGGCGCTGCAGCAGGCGCTGACAGAGCAGGCGGCAAAGCTGTGGCATACCGGCAATGGCTATACCAACGAGCCGGTATTGCGGCTGGCAAAACAGCTGATTGATGCCACCTTTGCCGACCGCGTTTTCTTCTGCAACTCCGGCGCTGAGGCGAACGAAGCTGCGCTTAAGCTGGCGCGCAAAGTCAACAATAGCTTCACCCGGGGTGAGGCAGGAGATCCGGCTATGTCACTGCAGGTTACACGTCACGATTTTGATCAATGGATGATGCCGGTCTATGCACCCGCAACCTTTATACCGGTACGGGCTGAAGGATCGCGGTTGTGGGATCAACAGGGCAAAGAGTATATCGATTTTGCTGGCGGGATCGCAGTGAATGCGCTTAAATCCGCTAAATAATTTGCTGCCTTAGCGGCGGCGCAACCGTAATATTCACTTTTTATGCAAAATAAGTGAATAGCAGCCTGCCGTAACCCATTGAAATTTCGTCGCTGACTCCCTTTTATGCATTATTCCCTCTGGCTGGCACGCTTGCTGCACCTTATAGTCGGGCTGCTGATTACGCACTCTTAACAATTTTAAGCTGCAGCCGCCGGTGGCACTGGCGCCACAAAACCAGGACAGCTTCGATATCATGGCGCCCTGATCGCCCCCGTGCGCGAAGGCGCTTTTTCGCACCACGATAGCGCGTGCTGCGCTGCCAGCGCGCGCCATCTGCCCTGTTATGGCGAAATATTTGCTGTGCGATCACAAAAGCAACATTTCCTTCCATAAATGCATGGTACGTAAAGTAAGCTGGCAGGGCGACACGCAGGCGCTGAGCCTGACGCCGGGGACCCGGCCTGACGATCCGCAGGGCTGGAGTATTATTATGCCCGCCTGGGACACGTCGCCAGGCGCAACGAATCACTATCGTCTGTCGGTAACGGTTGAAGACAGCAAACAGCAGCGGGTGACGTCAAACTGGATCGATCTTCGTCAGCAGCTCAGCCCGGATAACGTTGCAGCCACCCGTTCGCTGCGCGGCAGCCGCTACGATACGGTGACGCGCAGCTCGACGCCGGTTCTGGCTTTTCGCCAGCGAAAAACCTTCTCTGTTTTTCTCGCCACGCCGCCGTGGCAGTTGAATCCTGGTGAGAGTCTGTCGCTGAAAGTGCAGATCCGCAGCGCGAATCCGCAGCAGTATCTGGGCAACAATGTCGATCTGTTTAACTCCGGCAACACGTATCACAACCCCTCTGCGCTGACGCTGGGCCTCTCTTATACGCCAGTGCCGCTGGTCACCGTTTCCGCCAGCCACAAAACCAGCAGCGAAGGGGAGAGTCAGGATCAGCTCGGGCTGCACCTTAACTACCGGTTCGGCGTGGCGCTCACCGACAGCGGGCTGCAGCGGGCATCAGTGGGTACGGAGGCCTGGTCTGACTTTTTGCGCTTTTCAGCCAACTACTACACGCCGCTCTCAGGCTGGCGCAACCGCAATCCGTTTCAGCAGCAGCGGCTGGCGCGCGGTTATGACGTTACCACGCGCGGCTATCTGCCGTTTTATCGTCAGCTGGGCGTCTCCGTTAGCTATGTCGACATGGAAGGTAACTTCAGCGGCAGCGGGGCGTCGCTGCTGACGCCGTGGGCCGATCGCTATAACTATCTGACCTTCAGCGAGCTGGGCGTGCATCAGACGGATGACGGGCTGATTGGTAATGCTGGCCTGGGTCAGCGCTGGGTGGCGGGCAACTGGCTGCTTGGTTATAACGGATTTGTCGATCGTATGTTCGACGTCTTAAGTAAAAAACTGGCGACCATCGCAAAGAGCATCGGCGAAGCGAGCCAGAACGGTGACAGTGAGACGTCGCTCGGGCAGCAGGCGGGGATCTGGGCGTTTAATCACTTTCGCGATGAGGTGGCCACCCGGGTGGCGGATGAAGGCCAGCTGCTGCTGTCGCCTTACGGTCAGGCGCAGATCGATCTTACCTTTATTACCGAAACGATAGCTGATTTTATGTTGCCACTGCTTATCCGCACACTTCTGCCATTCTGCCTGACTGGCGTAGCGCTGCCTGCGCTGGCGCTGACGACCGCTACCCGCGTGGCTGACGCGCCCTTTACCGATCCCGCTCACTTCCGGCAAATGGCCGATGACCTGCCGGCGCTGGGCTATAACGCTGATATCGTGGTCTCCAGTCAGGATCAGGTTGATGATCTGCTGGACAGCTTAGGTTTTTAACCGCAGCGCAGAGACAGGCACCCGGTCTGTCTCTGCACTGCTCTGCCATACGCCCGCACCGCTTTCCGTAAATCCTCCTAAATTGCCTGCAGAATCAGCAGAGTGTGATAAGGTTAGATCTGCCGTTTTGTGATCGCCGTCTCGCTGCTGGATATTATGATGGCGCAGGATTTTCAGGACCTCACGGGTCAGGTGATCAAGCGCATGATGGATGTCATCCAGGAAATTGAACGGCAGCTGCTGATGGTGCTGCTGGAGAACATGCCAGAGGCAAACGCGGCGGCGCGCAAAGAGGCCACCAGCCTGCTGAACGGCCCGCAGATCCACGCTAATGCCCCTGTAGCAGAACGTGCGCTGAACAGCGTGGAAGCGTCACAGCCGCATCAGGATAAGATGGAAGCGGGTGCCACGCAGTTAAAAGGGCGCTGGGATGCGTGGTTTGAAAACCCGATTGAGCTTGCTGATGCGCGCGAGTTGGTTTCGGATACGCGTGAGTTTCTCGCTGAGGTGCCGCAGCATACGTCATTCACCAACAAGCGAGATGTGATGAGCGACCTTCCGAAATCAACTGAAGAAGCCTCGGCACACGACATTATTGTCCGAATTGGCTCGCTGACGCGTATGCTGCGCGACAGCCTGCGTGAACTCGGGCTGGATCAGGCGATTGCCGAAGCCGCAGAAGCGATCCCGGATGCCCGCGATCGTCTGGATTATGTAGTACAGATGACGGCGCAGGCCCTGCAGCTGCTGCAGACCATTCGCGCCGACGCCACGCTGAGCAAGCTGCCGGTGCTGATGGTGACGGCAGAAGCGAAGAAAGAGAACATTATTGCTGCCGCTCAGGCTGGCGCCAGCGGCTACGTAGTGAAACCTTTCACCGCCGCCACGCTGGAAGAGAAGCTGGGTAAAATATTCGAAAAACTGGGCATGTAAGCAGATATGGCTGATAAAAATATGCGCTTTTTGGTAGTGGACGACTTTAACACCATGCGTCGCATCGTCCGCAACCTGCTGAAAGAGCTGGGTTTCAATAACGTTGAAGAAGCCGAGGATGGCGTTGATGCGCTGAATAAACTGCGCGCAGGCGGCTTCGACTTCGTGGTCTCTGACTGGAACATGCCAAACATGGATGACGCAGGCGCCTGGACCATCGCGCAGGATGAAGCCAGCTGTGTGGTATTTGGCATGCCGCGCGAAGCAATAGCGATGGGCGGCACCAGTGAAGTGGTCGATCTGGGCCACATCAGCCAGCATATGCTGGCAAAAATTAGCGCCGGACAGGCATTGCGAATTTAACGAGCCCGTCCTGCCGGACGAGACAACACAGGAGCCGCAATGCATATGGAGCTGGGGCGTAGCGGAGCGAACTACGTTGTAAAACTTAATGATGGCCCGCCGGTTAACCGGCACAAACCCTCTGTGGATGTGCTGTTTCGCTCGGTGGCCGTCAATGCAGGACGAAATGCAGTGGGCGTCATTCTGACCGGGATGGGAAATGACGGCGCGGCCGGGATGCTGGAAATGCATCCCACCGGCGGTACGGAAGCGATCCGCCATGTACTGCAGCCGCTGCCGGCGACCAGTCCGGCGCTGCTGATCACGCAGCATATGCCGCCGGGATTTACCCGCTCGTTTGCCGAGCGGCTGAACAAGCTCTGCCAGATCACCGTGAAAGAGGCGGAGGATGGCGAACGTATTCTGCCGGGTCACGCCTATATCGCGCCAGGGCTGGGCGCGGTGGATTTTGTCACGAAACCGCAGCTGGGGATCCGCGAGGGCATGCTGGCTTACAGCCAGATGATCGCCGACAAAATTCGCGGCGCGGCGCGGGCGAAGCTGCATACACGCACCGTGTCGCCGGCGCCGGTCACGCTGAAAGCGGGTCCGCTGCTCAGCAGTGAAAAGCTGATTGCGATCGGCTCGTTTGCGACGGCACCGGACCCGCTGGTAGCGCGGGATTTAATCAAACAGTACAACCCGCAGGTGCTGACGCTGGATGTTGAGATGCCGCGTATGGATGGCCTCGACTTTCTGGAAAAACTGATGCGTCTGCGGCCGATGCCGGTGGTGATGGTCTCCTCTCTCACCGGTAAGGGTTCGGAAGTCACGCTGCGCGCGCTGGACGGGCGGAGTGCTGTTTGCCGGGCATTCAGAAAACTTCAGCCAGATCAGCAAAGAGTTCTGGCTGCGCGGGCAGACCGTGTATGGGCTGACTAAGGAAAGACGATGAGCAAAATCACCGTGATGTGCGTGGATGACTCGGCGCTGATGCGCCAGCTGATGACGGAGATCATCAACAGCCATCCCGATATGGAGATGGGGCACCGGCCCGCATGAAGGCATGGTGCGCGTCCGCCCTGAGCTGGCAGGTATGGTGCACTACTCGCAGCTTAATCTGCTGGCTAATGAGTGGGCGCTGCCTGGCCCGTTTGACGCTATTTTTTGCCGCAACGTAATGATCTACTTCGATAAAGAGACTCAGGAAAAAATCCTGCGCCGTTTTGTTCCGCTGCTGAAGCCGGCCGCGTCAACCGGCGAAGAGCCCTATTCCATTGCGATGACGCTGGCTGAAACGCTGGGCACCGGACCTGGCAAATTTCAGGTTCACGCCAGCGACATCGACACGCAGGTGCTGGAGAAAGCGGTAGCGGGCGTCTATCGCCAGGAGGAGCTGCGCACGCTGTCGCAATCGCAGCTGCAGCGTTTCTTTCTGCGCTGCCGGCTGCGGACGCTGAATATCGACGATTTCGGCCGCTATCTGGCGCTGCTTGAACAGGATCCAAACAGCGCGGAGTGGCAGGCGTTTATCAATGCGCTGACCACTAACCTGACCTCGTTTTTTCGCGAAGCGCATCATTTCCCGATCCTGGCAGAACACGCCCGGAAACGCAGCGGCAGCTACAGCGTCTGGAGTGAGTTTGTTGCCGGATGGCCCGAGATGAAGAAATCGACGTTCCTCGATCAAAATGAGCCGACCACGCTGCTTGCGCAGATGGTACAGCGTCTGCCGCTTTCCGATACGCACTTTCGTCGTATCAGCCAGCTGATCTATCAGCGCGCGGGTATTGTCCTGGCCGATCATAAGCGTGAGATGGTCTACAACCGCCTGGTTGTGTCGCGCAGGCCGTTAACGTATCTACAGCGTTAAAAAAGGTATCGCCGGTTGCGCAAAAAGCGCTGGCACCCGCTACTGGCGCACGCGGCGCTGATGATAACTGGGAAACCTTTTAATGCAGCCGGGCCGCTTTGGGCGGCCCGCTTACCCGGTAAGTACCGGCAGCAGCGTAGCAATCAGAGAACTATCACTTAAACATGGGTGAAATCGCCTCCGCCTCCGATGAGCAGAGCAAAGGTATCGACCAGGTGGGCGTGGCGGTGACGGAAATGGACCGGGTAACACAGCAAAACGCCGCGCTGGTTGAAGAGTCTGCGACGGCCGCTGCCGCTCTGGAAGAGCAGGCCAGCCGCCTGAAACAATCCGTTGCCGTGTTCAATATTGGTAAAGAATACGGTGAACAGGGACGCGGGTTTGCGGTGGTTGCAGGTGAAGTGCGCAGTCTGGCACAACGCAGCGCTCAGGCGGCGAAAGAGATCAAAGCGCTGATTGAAGACTCTGTCAGCCGCGTTAACACCGGCTCGGTGCTGGTCGAAAGCGCAGGTGAAACCATGAGTGAGATCGTCAGCGCCGTAACGCGAGTGACCGATAGACGTCAGGCCTCGCAGCTGGCGCTTAACGCCTCAGAGACCGCGCAGCAGGGCGGCAAAGTGGTGGATGGCGTGGTGAGCACCATGAAAGATATCGCCGGCAGCTCGAAGAAAATTGCGGACATCACCAGCGTTATTGACGGTATCGCATTCCAGACCAATATCCTGGCGCTGAACGCTGCCGTAGAAGCGGCACGCGGAGAGATGCAGCAGGAGCTGGCGCGCACGGTGCGTACCGTACGCGATGGATCTGACGCTATCTATACCGGCGCGAGTGAAATCGCGATGGGCAATAACGACCTCTCTTCCCGTACCGAACAGCAGGCAGCTTCGCTGGAGCAGACGGCTGCCAGCATGGAGCAGCTTACCGCCACGGTGAAACTGAATGCAGAAAATGGCGCCATTATGCTGGTGCTGGGCACCCTGCTGGTGACGCTGCTGGTGATTATGCTGGTCTGGAGCGGAATGCGCTCAGCGCTGATCCGGCCGCTGAAGCAGAGCATTGAACATATCCGCCACATTGCGCGGGGCGATCTGACCCAGAGTATTGACGTCAGCGTACGTAACGAAGTAGGCGATCTGCTCAGTTCGCTGGTGCAGGCCAACTATAAAGCCTACCGCGATGCGCTGGCTGAGCTGGTGGTTTTCCTCGGCTCAGGCAACTTCAAAGGGTTTGTCGATCAGCCTACGCAGAGTCTGCAGGACAAATTTGAAAAGGATTACAACGCCTGGCTCACTACTAATCTGGGCCTGGCGCAGCAGGGCGTTGACGCCAATGAGAGCGCATATCGTCAGCTGGTGCAGGCGCGTAATACGCTAAACCGCGCCGGTATTCGCTATTTACAGGATAGCCAGATGGCAGGATCGGGGGCCACGGTGAAAGAGCTGGTTGCGCTCGCCAATGAGGAGCTGCAAACCGCCGATGCGGGCTTTGCCGATTTTAATGCCAGCCTTTCGGAGCAGGGCAAAAGCGCTGCGAACGTGCTGGCGCGTCCGCCAACCAATGAGGTGTTTATGTTTAGTCGTATTCGTGTTGTTTCCGGCCTGCTCTGCGTGCTGGCGCTGTTTGCGCTGCTGCAGCTCTTTTCCGGTGGGATGTTCTTCTCAACGGTAAAAGCTGATAAAGATAATTTTGCCTATAACCAGCGCCTCAGTACCCTGCAGCGCGCCATGGGCACCTCCTGGGTATTAATGCCGACCCTGCATGCTTATACACTGCGCATTCACGGCTAATCAGACACCGGCATGAATGCCAGCCCGTTAATCCCGCAGGGAGCGCATTGATGCGCTCCTGGCCCGGTCTGCCTTACTGCCACCTCTGCACCCAACGCATAAACTGCGCGCCGCGTGCATAAAGATCCCCTCATCCACGCCGATAACTACAGCGTTGGAAGCGCAGGCGAGCAGGCTGAGTCAGTCGGTTGCCGTGTTTCATATTCCGCGTACTGCAGCGCCGGCCGCTCAGCGTCTGACAGAGAGCAGAAAACCGCAGCCGCTGCGCAGCCCGGCGCGCAAAGCCGCTACCGCCGCCCCGGCCAGCGATACGAACTGGGAAACGTTTTAAGGGATTTTACCAGGTCGGCATGTCGGTACCGCCGGTGACACCATGAGCGATATTGTCGGTGCCGTCACGCGCGTCACCGATATCATGGGCGAGATCGCCTCGGCGTCAGATGAACAGAGTCGCGGTATTGATCAGGTGGGTCACGCGGTCACTGAGATGGATCGCGTGACGCAGCAGAACGCCGCTCTGGTCGAGGAGTCCGCCGCCGCCGCCGCATCACACGGCATTGCGTTCCAGACGAATATTCTGGCGCTCAACGCTGCTGTTGAAGCGGCACGCGCCGGTGAGCAGGGCCGCGGCTTTGCTGTTGTGGCGGGTGAGGTGCGCAGTCTGGCACAGCGCAGCGCTCAGGCGGCGAAAGAGATCAAAGGGCTGATCGAAGAGTCGGTCACGCGAGTTAACGCCGGTTCGCAGCTGCAACAGACGGCTGCCAGCATGGAACAGCTGACCGCTACGGTAAAACAGAACGCTGAAAATGCCCGTCAGGCGTCGCAGCTGGCGCTGAGCGCTTCTGATACTGCCCGTAAAGGCGGTGACGTGGTGGAAGGTGTTGTGCGCACCATGAGTGATATTGCCGGCAGTTCAAAGAAGATTGCCGATATTATCAGCGTTATCCTGACCCAGCCGATTCAGGTGGAAGGACGCAATGAGATGAGCCAGCTGGCGGCCAGCCTGCATGAGATGCAGCAGTCGCTGGTGCGTACCGTCAGCGATGTGCGCGACGGCTCCGATGCGATTTTCACCGGTGCCAGCGAAATCTCTGCCGGCAACAATGACCTTTCCGCCCGCACCGAAGAGCAGGCGGCCTCGCTGGGTACTGCCCAGGCGGAACTCGCGGCGAAAGGCGTCGTCCAGAACCAGCGCGCCTTTACCACCATGATGTGGCTGCTGGCCGCGGTGATGGTCGTGGTGATCGCGGTGATTGCAGGTTGCTGGTTTGGCCTGCGGGTGGTGCTGATCCGTCCGCTGCACGCGCTGCTGGGGCATATCCGACATATCGCATCCGGCGACGACCAGCGTTACTACAACCTTCCTTCCACACCGGGCCTGCCGGAAGCCTTAACCGAACGGCTGGAGTCTGACTACAACGCGTTTAAGGACGGCCTGAAAGCGATGCTCGATCGCCTGAAAGCCAACGATCTGCAGGGTATGTTTGCGCAGAATATTGAGGCGCGCCAGGTCAAAATGAAAGCGACCTATGAAGAGTGGACGTTTGCCGTCGCACAGACCTCTACCAATAATGTTGCCGCTATGTCGGATGCGTGGATTGAGCTTAATCAGACCCGCACCGTGCTCAACCGCGCCATGCTGCGTATGCAGGGCAGTATGGCAGCGCAAACCAACGGCGGACAGCTCAATGCGCTGATTGCCCAGACGGAAAAGCAGCTGAGCGTGGCCGCAGAGCACCACTGGCGCAAAGAAGCGTAAACCGCCTCAATTAATTGCGGCTGGCGTCGATAACAGGGTGTCAAAATTCTTCCTGGAGACACCATGTTAAAACGTATCAACGTCGTTACCAGTCTGATCGCCGTGCTGCTGATTTTTGGCGCGCTGCAGCTGCTCTCGGGCGGCCTGTTCTGGTCAGCGCTGAACAAAGATAAAGAGCCGCAGGTGACTGGCGTGCGTCATCCGCAGATTGCCCCGCCTGCAGTTGCAGTTGCTGCCGCACCGCGTCGTGCGGCCACGACCACAGGCGCAGAGAGCCACTGGGAAACCTTCTGAGTGTCGTTATGCCCTCTGTCATGCGTGACGGAGGGCAGTTTCTTTAGTTATTAATCAGGCTCAAAAGCTTCAATAGGACCGCTGGGCGAAATTGCTTCAGCGTCTGACGAGCAGAGCCGGGGTATCGATCAGGTGGGTCACGCGGTCACTGAAATGGATCGGGTCACCCAGCAAAACGCGGCGCTGGTTGAAGAGTCGGCCTCAGCTGCTGCTTCACTGGAGGCGCAGGCCAGCCGCCTCAGCCAGTCGGTGGCGCTGTTCCGCATTACGCGAGGCGCTTGCGAGCAGGGCCGCGGCTTTGCCGTTGTGGCCGGTGAGGTACGCAGTCTGGCGCAGCGCAGCGCTCAGGCGGCCAAAGAGATCAAAGGGCTGATTGAAGACTCAGTCCGGCGCGTTAACAGTGGTTCCGTGCTGGTAGAGAGCGCCGGTGAGACCATGGGTGAGATAGTCAGTGCGGTGACGCGCGTCACCGATATCCGTCAGGCGTCGCAGCTGGCGCTGACCGCTTCAGGCACGGCGCAGAAAGGCGGCACGGTTGTCGAGGGCGTAGTCTCGACAATGAAAGATATTGCCGGCAGTTCAAAGAAAATCGCTGACATTATCAGCGTCATTGACGGCATTGCATTTCAGACCAATATTCTGGCGCTTAACGCTGCGGTGGAAGCCGCCCGCGCTGAGATGCAGCAGGCGCTGACGCGCACGGTCAGCGACGTGCGCGACGGCGCGGATGCGATCTTTACCGGGGCGAGTGAGATCTCCGCCGGTAATAACGATCTTTCGGCGCGCACCGAGCAGCAGGCTGCATCACTGGAGCAGACGGCGGCCAGCATGGAGCAGCTGACGGCAACGGTGAAGCAAAATGCTGAAAATGCCCTGCTCTGGCTGATTGGTGCCGTTATGACCGTCGTGATTGCCGTTGGTGTTCTGTGCTGGTTCGGGCTGCGCCGGATACTCATCCAGCCGCTTAATCAGAGCATCCAGCATATCCGGCATATTGCGCAGGGCGATCTTACCCAGCCGATTACCATCACCGGGCGCAATGAGATGAGTCAGCTGGCCACCAGCCTGCATTAGCAGAGCTACAGCGCTTACAGTCAGGCGCTGGCTGCAATGCAGGCCGCGCTGCAAAATAAAGATATGGTACAGGCCTATAAAGCGCCGGTAGCGCCCAGCCAGAGCGCCTTTTACGCTGATTACACGCGCTGGCGGGCCGACCAGAACCGTCTTACGCAGGCTGGCGCAGAAGAAAACAGCGCGGCTTATGCCCGTCGCCTTAACCAGAGCCGGGTGGTGTTGACGCGTATGCTGCTGCGCATCACTACCGGTAAACTGGAGGGGAAAGAGGCTGATGTCAGCGAACTTTACTTACAGAGTCGGGATTTCCAGCAGCGAGCTGCGGACAACTTTACTCTGTTCCGTAATCTGCCTGATACGCCGGGGCTGGATAAACAGCTTAATCAGCAGCTGTATCCTGTTTCGATGGACCCCATTATGTTTACCCGAATTCGTGTTGTCACCAGCCTGCTGGTGGTACTGGTACTTTTTGCTGCCCTGCAGCTGACGTCCGGATCGCTGTTTATCCGCGCACTGCATCATGACAAAACCAGTTTTTCTGCCTCACAGCTCTCTGCGCAGAATCTTGCGGCGATCACCGATGCTTATATGATCCGGCCGGCACCGGAGTTCGCCGTGACGATGTCTACCGAGTATCTGACCGGACTCGGCGCGCTGGGCGAGCGCATGCTGATTCTGGTCGACATTGAAAAGCTGCTCAGCAGCGAAGAGATGGCGCTGATGGATACGCTGCGCAGCGTATAAACCTTACCGCCGGGCCGCCTCAGAGCGGCCCGTTTTCTTTACCACTATACGCCGGAATTTATCAAAGGGGTGACCAACCTGCGCGGCGTCATCGTGCCAATTATCGACCTGCGCGTGAAGTTTTCGCAGCCGGACGTCGAGTACAACGATAACACCGTGGTGATTGTGCTCAATCTGGAGCATCGCGTGGTCGGCATTGTGGTGGATGGCGTTTCCGATGTGCTGTCGCTGACGCATGAGCAGTAAAGCGTGTGGCCGGTGCCGCAGCATAACTGATAAATAAAGGGCAAAAAAATGACTGACATGGCAACCGTGACCAAAATCGCTGGCGAAACCGTCGGCCAGGAGTTTCTGGTATTCACCCTGGGTGATGAAGAGTACGGCATCGATATTCTTAAAGTACAGGAGATCCGCGGCTACGATCAGGTCACGCGCATCGCCTGATCGTGGTTATTCTGCAGAGTGCGGGCCGCCGCTATGCGCTGCTGGTCGATCAGTTAATCGGTCAGCATCAGGTGGTGGTGAAAAACCTGGAGAGTAACTACCGCAAAGTGCCGGGTATCTCTGCTGCCACCATTCTGGGGGATGGCAGCGTAGCGCTGATTGTGGACGTCTCCGCACTGCAGTCGCTGAACCGTGCCATGTCGGTACGCGTAGCGGATGAAGTCTTTATCCTGCCGCTGAACGCCGTCATGGAGTCGCTGCAGCCAACGGCAGAAGAGCTGAAGCCGCTGGCTGGCGGAGAGCGCGTGCTGGAAGTGCGCGGCGAATATCTGCCGCTGGTTGAGCTGTGGAACGTCTTTGATGTGCAGAATGCCAAAACCGATGCGACGCAGGCAGAGGTCGGCATGCTGATCTTCGCTCCCGGCTTCTCTACCGCTGAGCAGGTCACCGATGTCTCCGGACGCGGCGTGGGTATGGACGTGGTGAAACGTAATATCCAGGAGATGGGTGGCCATGTCGAGATTGCGTCAAAACAGGGCAAAGGCACAACCATTCGTATTCTGCTGCCGCTGACGCTGGCAATCCTGGATGTGGATCACGGTATCGAAACACCGGAAAAACGCCTGGCAACCAATAAAACCGCCACGGGTAATCTGACGCTCTCTGCTGAGCACCAGGGCGGCAATATCTGTATTGAGGTGATCGACGACGGAGCTGGCCTGAATCGCGAGCGCATTCTGGCTAAAGCGCTCTCTTCAGGGCTGCCGGTCAGCGACAGCATGAGTGATGACCTGCAGGAGTCGGTGATGTCGATTCGTATGATGCCGATGGAGTATGTGTTCAGCCGCTTCCCGCGTCTGGTACGCGACCTCGCGAGCAAGCTCGGTAAAGAAGTTGAGCTGACGCTGCTGGGCAGCTCAACCGAGCTGGATAAGAGCCTGATTGAGCGCATTATCGATCCGTTAACTCACCTGGTGCGCAACAGTCTGCGCGCCGCGGCGCCGGCCAAAGCGAGCGAATCCAGCAGTATTCGCGTGGCGGTGGAGAAAGTGGATCAGCTGATTAACCTGGTCGGCGAGCTGGTCATTACCCAGTCGATGCTGGCGCAGCGTTCCGGTGCGCTGGATCCGGTCGCCCATGGCGATCTTCTCAACAGCATGGGCCAGCTGGAGCGCAACGCGCGCGTGCTGGAAGCCACGATTGAAGGTGTGGATAAAGATGACATCGTTGCGGTGCTCTGCTTTGTCATCGATGAAGCGCAGATCCGCTTCCCGCAGGCAGAGGCCGCCGCCCCGCTTGCAGAAGCAGCAGCTGAAACGGTAACCGCGCCGCCGCAGAGCGCGACGGTAACGGATATCACACCGGCAGTAAAACGCGAAAGCAGTCAACTGGCACTGGAAGCGAAAGGTATTCTGCCTGAAGCGCCTGCTGCTGCGGTAGTCGATATCCCTGCAGCGGCGAAGGCTGCCAGCCGCGGCCTGCGCCTGCAGCTGGTCGATCTTAAAGAGAAGGAGCCAGAGCTGATGCTGGAGGAGCTGAGCAACCTCGGCAGCGTCACCGACGTCGTTAAAGGCACGCATTCCTTTACGGTTTTACAGGAGACAACCCATATCCTGGAGAACATTCTGGATGGTGCGCGCCGCGGCGAAATGCAGCTCAGCACCGACATCATCAACCTGTTTTTGGAAACCAAAGATATTATGCAGGAACAGCTCGATGCGTATAAAACTGCGCAGGAGCCTAATGCGGAGAGCTTTAACTACATCTGCGAGGCGCTGCCCAACCCTCACAGCCGAGGTGATCCCGTGAGCATGGACATCAGCGATTTTTACCAGACGTTTTTTGACGAGGCCGATGAGCTGTTAGCGGACATGGAGCAACACCTGTTGGGACTGGATCCCCAGGAGCCCGATGCCGAACAGTTAAATGCCATTTTTCGTGCCGCTCACTCTATCAAGGGCGGGGCGGGCACGTTTGGCATGATACTGAAGCCGCCATAGAAAAAGAGAATGCCGAAAGCGATGCCGTTCAGGTCAGCGATCCGGCACATATGATTCCCACTATCACTGCACCAGCCGGACCGGCTGCGTCGGCAGCGACCGCACCGACCGCTTCGGCGGCTCCGGCAGCGCCCGCCGTCACCGCAGCGCCCGCTGCGGGTGCGGTAACACCAGAATATGCCAGCGGTGAACGCGGCTACAGTAACTGGGAGCTCTCCGCCGATCGGGCAAATGCGTCCCGCCGGGAGCTGGTTATCGGGGGGCTGGACAGCAACAAAATGCTGCGCGTCGTGGGGATGGCCGCCACGATGAAGCTTAAAAACCGTGGCGCTGATGATGCGGTCAACCGCCGTATCAGCCTGCTGGTATTAAACCTGCGGCCGCATCTGATTATTAACATGGTGGAGGAGGGGCTGCGTATTCAGATTATCGACAGCCAGAACCGCCCGATGTTTAAAACCGGCAGCGCCGAGGTTGAACCCTATATGCGCGATATTCTGCGCGCGGTTGCGCCGCTGCTGAACGATATTCCGAACAAAATCAGCCTCTCTGGTCACACCGATGACTTTCACGCGGTTACGGGCGGACCACGCAGCAGCGACAGCGAGAGCCCGATCCCGGGGGGCGGAGACGATCCGACCCAGCAGAAAGGCGAAGTCAGAAAGCAGGTGGATATGGATGCACAAAAGCGCCAGCTGGATGAGATCCGTCTTAACCGGCTGCGCGAAAAGCTCGATCAGCTGATTGAAGCCGATCCTCGCCTGAAAGCACACGACAATCGCCCGATTGTGCTGGTTAAACGGCGCAAACATAAAAAGCATGAAGGCAGCCACGGCTCATGGAAAATTGCCTATGCCGACTTTATGACGGCGATGATGGCGTTCTTTATGGTGATGTGGCTGATCTCAATTGCCAATCCGCAGGAGCTGGTTCAGATCGCCGAGTATTTCAAAACCCCGCTTAAAGTCCGCCGAGACCACCAAGATGATGCAGTGCGTGAAGGTTACGCTGCTGTCCAGCCTGAACGGGTACGCCCCGCAGATCGCCGTCGAGTTTGGACGTAAAACGCTTTATTCCACAGAGCGTCCTTCGTTTACTGAACTGGAAGAGCACGTGCGCAACGCTAAAAACCCGGCTAAACAGACTTCGGACCAGAGTTCATGAACATCTGCCATCGGCGATGGCTTGCCGGCATTCGGCATTGTTGCAGCGGTAATGGGGGTCGTGCATGCGCTGGCGTCAGCCGATCGTCCGGCGGCAGAGCTGGGCGCGCTAATTGCGCACGCCATGGTGGGCACCTTCCTCGGCATCCTGCTGGCCTACGGCTTTATTTCACCGCTCGCGTCGGTATTGCGTCAGAAGTACGATATTGAAGATCCCTCGCAGAGCGAAATTTTTGCTAATTATCCGCGTATTTTAACCGATAAACAGTTAGTGGATTTTATTACCGACTATTTGCGTCTGATGGTCAGCGGAAACATGAATGCCTTTGAAATTGAAGCGCTGATGGATGAAGAGATCGAGACCTATGAGCATGAGTGCGAAGTACCAGCGCAAAGTTCACTGCTGATCATTGGCGGGGCAGGTATCGGCGCATTTCTGGTCGGTAATAACGGTAAGTCTATTAAGAAGACGCTTAAGGCGCTGCCGCTGCTGATGCGCGGCTCTAAATATAATAAAGCGGTCTATATGGATTTGATGGCGCTGCTTTATCGGCTGATGGCGAAATCCCGTCAGCAGGGCATGCTGTCGCTGGAACTGGTTACCCCCGCTGCTTTTTTTTGCCTCCGATTTGTGAATATCGCCTGCGGCCCTCTGGCTTAACTTCCACCAACACGTTACGGACGTAAGGATGTTTTTGTGCTGATTATTCTGGGTTATATCGTGGTCCTTGGTTCCGTGCTGGGCGGTTATCTGATGGTCGGCGGCCATTTAGGGGCGCTTTATCAGCCATCTGCAGCTGTCACGGCAGCTTTATTAATCATGCACATCAGCCCGCGGGCAGCTTTGTCTGCAGCCTGTGCCAGCCGCCTTCACGTGCCGTAAAAAGACGTAAACTTTCTGCAGATACTGCCGATACCTTTCCACAACTGCTGGATGAACAGGTTAAACGCGCCGTTTAAGTATGTTCGCATTGTGGAAGCCATCCAGCAGCTGCCTCGATGTTCTGTAACGCCTGGCAGTTTTTACTCAAAACCGGCTTAAGCAACGGCGTGGAGGCTGTTATCCAGGCCTACCGTCTCTACCTTGAGCAGTGTCCGCAATCGGACGAGGGCCCGCTGTTGGCGCTGACGCGCGCCTGGACCCTGGTGCGATTCGTTGAAAGTGGGATGCTGGAACTCTCTGACTGCAAGGTTCAGGAAGCGCGTGATATTCAGCTGGCTATGGAGCTGATCACGCTGGGTGCCCGTCTGCAGATGCTGGAGAGTGAAACGCAATTAAGTCGTGGTCGCTTAATTAAATTATATAAAGAGCTGCGCGGTGCGCCGCCGCCAAAAGGTATGCTGCCATTCTCTACCGACTGGTTCATGACGTGGGAACAGAATATTCAGGGCTGAAACGAATCAGCTGGTATGTCAGTTCCGCTTTACCGATCACAATTTAATTAATCGTCTCACGCAGGAATCACGTGTCGACGATCTGCAGCAAATTCACACCGGGATCCTGTTATCCAGCCGTCTGCTGCGCAGCGTTTCAAAAACTGACACCAGCACCAAAAAGAGGGCGGTATAATGAGCGATAAAAGTATAATATGCCGCGTCTATCAGGATGGAAAAAATGGGAACATCAGAATTACTAAAACATATATATGACATCAATCTGTCATATTTACTGCTCGCGCAGCGCTTAATTAACCAGGAAAAACCTTCAGCTATGTTTCGTCTGGGTATTGATGAAGCAATGGCAGATGCACTCGCTCAGTTAACCTTACCTGAAATGGTAAAGCAAAACGATAAAAAGACATCAGGGAAGAAGGTTAAGACTCAGGAAAAAATGGCCTGGAATTTTGACTGCTACTACTGAATGTCCCGGTAGGAAATGAAACAATTAAATATATGTTGGCTTATGCCTGATTTTATTTTTTGCCATCTTTAGATTTACCAACCAGCAACCCGAACCATAGAGATTAAATTCTGTGGCCGTATTTTTTTGGCAAAAGATTAGCGAAAAATTTGAAAATTGAGCAAAAAATAGACAAAACGCAAGCATCCCTGAAGCTTCGGTTAAAAAATTTGCCTTAAAAGCGTGACGCATATCACACTTTATCTAAAATTCCGGTCCGGTCACGTTGTATGTCGGATGGAGACCATATAGATTTGCGTTGTTTTCAGATTAGTCTTAATTGTTTACGATGCGGGAGTGATGCCACCTGGCAATATTCCCTGTAAGTGATTAATTTAAAGTTTATAAAATAAGGGTGTTTCTGGTGTTTTGTGCTGCAACAGAGGTCCGGGGTAGTGGGTTGTGATGAGATAACCGCAACATGGCAACAAAAGGATCGGCATAACGTGACCTGTGTCGACTAAATGGAAATATGAGAGAGCCGTGATTTTGTAAGTTTTGTTATCAGAGCTAAAGTTTTCTCTGGTCATGCCGATGATAGTTATACATCAGTGCGTTTTCTGTACCACCCATTCATTTTGCTAATGTAACAGCCAGTTACATCCATACCCGTTTTCTCACCTTTGCTGACGTTATCTTGACACTTCATTTGTCAGGCGCCATCACGTTTTACATGGCCGCCAAAAAGCGTTATTAAAAAGAGAAACCCGGCTAAGCATATTTGTCATCCCGTTCACTGTTACCGATCGGCTTATCCGCATGCGCTCCGGTAAAAAGCGATGAAACCGAAGCGGCAATACAGAAGAAATCGATTTCATATGTCGTGCCGCTAACCGGTTGATGAGCGAGCAATATGCGGGATCTGGCGCAAAAAGATGATGGCGGTGCTGCGTAAACAGGATATTTCACACTGGCGCGAAACGTTCCTGCACGATCTCAATGCGCTGCCCGCGCGCGGCGACGATCACGGGACGGCAAATAAAGTTGCCACGTTTCAGAAGCTGGCATAACCGGTAGCTGAAAGCGATTATGGGGGAGTGCATTAATGCACTCCCTTTTTTATTGCCGTGCGAAACCTGGTTGCAAAAGAGTATGTGGCGGCACAGGATCCGGATGACCCGGGCGTGCTGGTTCTGTCACGCTTTGCCGGTGCAGCGAACGAGCTGACCTCGGCGCTTATTGTGAATCCTTACGATCGTGACGAAGTGGCTGCGGCGCTGGATAAGGCGCTCACCATGTCACGTACGGAACGCATTACCCGCTATAACGACACCTCGCGGGGCGATGTGCAGGCCTATCAGGACATCCGCCACCAGCTGGAGACCGAAGCGGGCCGCATCAACGGCAAATATGGCACGCTGGGGTGGACGCCTCTTTACTATCTCAACCAGCATTTTGATCGCCGTCTGCTGATGAAAATTTTCCGTCTCACCGATGTTGGCCTGGTGACACCTCTGCGTGACGGGATCATCAAAGAGATGGCGGAAGGGCCGCTGCCACCTAAGATGGCTGCAATGAAGCGTGAACTGGGCGATGCCAAAAACATCATCGCCTGTGAGCGCCTCGATTATTCCAAAGGTCTGCCCGAGCGTTTTCTGGCTTATGAAGCGCTGCTGGAAAACTTCCCGCAGCATCGCGGGAAAATACGTTACTCGCAGATTGCGCCCCTGCCGCCGCATCAGGAGCTGCTGGAGATGCTGAGCGATTATGATCTGCTGGGCTTCCAGACCGAATCTGACCGGGTTGCGTTTCTTGACAGCCTGAGCCAGCAGACGCAGCTGCAAAACAAAGGCGAGAAAAAGCATCGGGCTTACGGCAATACGTTTATGACCGAAGTCTATCCAATTGGTATTGAACCTGACGCCGAAGCCTGGGAAGGGTACTGCCGGGTCAATACGGCGCTGGCTCATCGTCTCAAACCGCTGATTCAGTCTGATGATGTGCTGTGGATCCATGATTATCATCTGCTGCCGTTTGCAGCCGAGCTGCGTAAGCTGGGCGTGACGAACAGAATCGGTTTCTTTTTACATATTCCTTTCCCGACGCCGGAAATCTTCAATGCATGGTTTGGCTGGAACGGAGAGATCAGCGAATATTCGGGTGAAGAGGAAGAGCCGCTGGCAAAACTGGAGCACGATGGGATCACCTATGCTTCTTTCCCGCTCAACCAGAACGATTATGATCAATACTACTGCCAGTTCTCTAACACAGTGATCTGGCCCGCTTTCCACTACCGGCTCGATCTGGTGCAATATCAGCGCGCCGGACACCAACGCTGTCTGGCAGTGGCTGGAGCAACTATTATTACAATTAGAGCATGACAATATTGGTAAGGAGTTCAGGTTATGAGTCGTTTAGTCGTGGTATCTAACCGTATTGCTATCCCCGACGGAAGCAAAAGCAGCGCAGGCGGCCTGGCCGTAGGTATTCTTGATGCGCTTAAAAATACCGGTGGTTTACGTGGTCGAAATCAAACCTCAGGGAATCGATAAAGGTGCGGCCATTAACACTTTTATGCAGGAAGCGCCTTTTGCAGGACGTATTCCGGTGTTTGTGGGTGACGATCTCACCGATGAAAAAGGCTTTCTTGCGGTCAATGCGCTACAGGGCATCTCTGTCAAAGTTGGCGAAGGCCCCAGTGAAGCGCGCTACCGGCCGCCGGATACGGTTGCCTCAGCGCTGCATGATGAGCTGGAACAGGCATTCAGCCAGTGGCCAGGGGCAGTGCTGGAGGCTAAAGGCATGGCGTTTGCGCTGCATTTCCGCAACGCCCCTGAGCATGAGCAGGCAATTATGCAGCTGGCGGAACAGATTGTTAGCCGCTTCTCTGAGCTCACGCTGCAGCCGGGCAAATACGATCAGGTCACCATTCCCGCCCGCGTTCGTCAGCATCTGCAGCAGATCTCTAATCTCAGCCACGGTGCGCTGGCGCTGGTCTCCGGACGGCCAATATCCCAGCTGGATAAGCTGGCAGCGCCGCTTGAAGCGCCGGCGGCGGGCGTGCACGGCGCAGAGCGCCGCGATGCAACCGGTCAGATTCATCGTCATGCACGAAGGTTGCGCATTTATTAGTGGTTTACCCTAAGCGTTTTATCTGCAGCACGCCTCTGAACATCCTGATTTTTACCCTTAAAAGGAGGAGACGTGACATCTGTGGTAAGCGAGATCAATACCCTGCCGTCGTTAAGCGGCGGCCTTTACGCCTTCTTTTTTGACGTTGACGGCACGCTGGCAGCCATTGAAGCACAGCTTTTACCGCTGCCGTACACATTTATTATTTTTTTATTGTCGTTTCTTTGATTATTAAAATGCAGGGCAGAGCGGTAAACCGGATGCTATTTTCTCCGGCCAGCAACTTTTATGGCAAAAAGCGTAATAAGGTCTACACTTATTGCTGCCGATGTTCATTGTGCGTCAGGTTATGCAGTTATACATGGCGTTAACCCGGTGCATAAATGCATCATTCAGGTCAATTCCGCTGCAACTGAAGCGGTAAAAAAACGGGATGCGCAGCTCTTTTTAAGAATTTCTTTATGCGGGATAAAGCGGTTCTCATTCCGGGATTCATTCTTGTGTTAATTTTTACAGGACGCCGCTGCTGGCTACAGGAATAATCTGAATTAGTGCAGAGGAAAAAGTCATACATATGGAAAATCGTATTGTTCTGCGCATTACGCAGCCACTTCAGCAGGAAATTATTTTTCCCCCGCAGATGAGCGCTTTTTTTGGATTGAGCATGGATTTTAAGCGCAACCAGAATGCAGTAGTAAAAATGGACGCGCTGACTGTAGTTTTGCACCATTATATCGCTCTTTATCATCGATATCGTTGACCCGCGTCAGTGTAGCTTCTGCAGGCAAATAAACTCATTAAATTGCGTCTCTCTTAACGCAGGCCGGA
Source organism: Pantoea sp. BRM17 (assembly GCA_002939445.1). Lineage (GTDB taxonomy): Bacteria > Pseudomonadota > Gammaproteobacteria > Enterobacterales > Enterobacteriaceae > Pantoea. The sequence goes on from PEFU01000003.1 coordinate 1,142,760, forward strand.
GGCGGCCTCAGAGGCCGTAACGTAAACTTTCCGCGCGTTTCGCCGTTTCATATACGTATTGCAGCATCGGCTCCAGATCGGCATCGGGTCCGGCGCTGATGATCTTGCTACGCAGCCACTCAATTTCGCTGGTAATATCCGGTCGAATGGCGTGCGGGATGTGATAGCGATCTGCTGAAACCGCGCAATAAGGGTTTAAGCGGTATCACTTTTTGCACGACGGCAGGCTGAAAATAATGACTGGCAGGAGTAGCTGGTCAGCGCTGCGGTAGCGCAAAACAGGGAGTGACGTAAATATTGAAACCGCTTTTATTCGCCTGCGTTTTTATCGCGGGTGAATCATAAACGCATCCATTTCATCTGCAGAGACCCACAGGTGTTTAAAGTGCGCGCTGTAGGTCATACGCCCCAGCTGCTGCAGTAAGCCGGCGTCTTCCGGCCGGGCGTGGCGAATAGTCAATGCCATTATGCGGATTCTCCATGAAGTCTGCGCCACGTGCGACGCAGAGTGGTACACACTCCTGACGGGCGATAATACCCTTCCGACGTGTTTGCCTGTTTCCTGCGGATCGAGATAGAGCTTGCAAAGCTGAGCACCCCGCATCCCGGAATCGGGCACCGGCACACTCCACTTTACTTTGGCAAAACCGATAGGCTGCGCTGACTCAGCAATCAGCCAGCTTTCACTGGCATCGGTCAGGCTGCTGGCAAGCGCATCCATGCCGTACTCTTTGCTACAGGCGGATCAAATCAGCATCCCCAGAATCTGCAGCACGCTCTGCTGTGAGGCGGTGACAAAAGGAATATCTTTAATATGCTGCATGCCAAACGCCTCATAGAATTTTCTGGCTCTGACATTAGCGTCCATCACTTCCAGCCACAGGTAGCCTTCCTGCCGGCTGCGCGCGCTGGCAATGATGCTCTCAAACATCCGCACTTTTAAAGATTTTTTTATGGCGCACAAAATATAAAAGCTGCAGCCAGAATTAAAAAGCGTCATTAAATTAGCAGCATAGCGAATTAAACAGGCCAGTGATGTCGGAGCGGTTTAAGGCGGTTATCCGGAATAATTGGCAAAATTAATCAGATATGTGAGCCAGAGAGGCTTTTCGCCCTGAGTCAGATACGCAGGGCGCGTCAGATGCTTTCTGCTTATCGTCTGCGAAGTTACCTGAACCGCCTCTGTGCTGAGTCATGATATAGCCTCTTGAAGAGTGTTTAATAACATGATGAATCATTGCAGTTATGTGCGTGGTACGTTTTAAAGAATAATGGTGAATGCAGTCTCTGCAAGCGAAGCGGAAAATATAATTAAGTAATTGTTTTAAAGGAGCGTAACGGCAGATTAAAGCGAGGAGAGTGAGAAGAGAGCGAAGAGGTGAACTGCAGCACATCTCTGTGCTGCTGGCTAATCAGGAACCTTTACGGCTGCTCTGGCCACCTTTTTTGCATGCTTCAGATGCTTTTTTAGGGTCATCTTTAAAGCTGCCGCCGCTTCCGCTGCCGCTTTTCTGTCCACCTTTTTTGCTATTCTGTCACCATCCTCCATCGACTCAGTGACATCCTGTTGTGTCATGACCTGCAGTAAGGATTCAGGGCTGCTGAACAGCGAGCATAAAAAACGTTTCATGACGGGCGTAAATCCTTTCAGTATTAAAAGTTAAGTCTGGAGCAAAACCGGGAAAGTAAAACGACTTTAAGAGTTGTCTGCGGCAGGAGAAACAGCTTCCCAGCCGAATGAGCGCTTTATTTTTAGCCGGCTGGACATATCGCGGCTGGTATACCAGTAACCGCATACCATCAGAACCATGAAAATCGCCGTGCCCATTTAAATTTCCTTCAGAGTTGAAACGTGTTCAGCAAAATCTTTATGGACTTCAGGACTGAGCGGGTTGACCGAGGCGTTGCCATCTTCATCGATTATCATAATGACCACCGGTGCCTGGATGCCCAGAAAGCTCCAGGTCATAAAATCGACGTGCCAGTTAGCATGATGTTCAGCACTCAGGCCGAACGTGTTATTCGCAAACGAGGCGCCCAGCAGCAGGAGCCAGACAATAGCCGTTGCCAGCACCCCTTGTACAACAAAAATGCAGCCGTAAAGGGCAATCAGAAAATAGACGATCATGCCAATGTAAATCCGGCGGGACTTCAGCGTAACCCATGCCAGTTCACCCTCTTCCATGCAGTGCAGCAGCAGCTGTTCAATACCGTTAGAACGCGAGAGGCGCTGATATAACTCTTTACGGCTGCCGGGTGTCAGGCGGGCGCTGCCGGCCCAGTTGGAGCGGTAAACACAAAATATCACCGCAAAGGTCAGCATCTGATCAACCATCAGCACCTTACGAAAATCGAGGGCGCTTTTCGGTGAGGAGAGGAAACTGATCTCATGCTCGTGATACCAGCGGCTATAGTTGTGCTCAATCGCAAGATTCAGCGTGCGCGCATCGCGATAGCCGCTCAGCATCGGGATCATCACGATATTTGCCGTGCCGGGAAATTCAAACGTGGCGGCGTGTGCGTCTTGCGGCGCATCACGCCTGGGTGCGGGAGTATGGTGAAGATGTGCCTGAGGTACGCAACTGGCGCTGGCGGGCCGCTGCGTCCTCAGCGTCATCTCTCAGGGGTGTTTAGGCGGCATACGGCGGCGCTGATAGCGTTTTTTCCCCAGAGCCAGCGCGGAGGCGCTGGCCGGGTCGAACAGGGAGAGGCTCTCGGATCCATCGTCTGACTTATCAGCGTAATAATCATCGTAATTTTCACGTGCATGGATTTAACGAAGAGGGCACTACCACCACGCCTTTTGATATGACCGTGCTGAACCGGCTCGATCGCTATCATCTGGCGCAGGCTGCGCTGCTGCATGTGCCCGGCGTGGCTGAAGATCATCCGGATCTGCTGGACGATCTGCAGGAGACTATGGAAACGCTGGCGGCGGCCGATCTGCTGCGGGAGTTACTGCCGTCGCTGCGCGTGCGCGTAGTAAACGTTGTTGATCTGATGGCGCTGCAGAGTGATGAGCAGCATCCGCATGGCAAAAGCGAGGCGGAGTTTGAGCACCTGTTTACCGCTGACAAGCCGGTAATCTTTGCCTTCCACGGCTATCCGGGGCGCTGCCTGCTCTGGACGGGCGATCACTGTCTGCGTACCTGGGATCGCATCAATGTCATCGTGGCGGGTAAGCAGCCCTCACCACAGTGGCTCGATATCGATAGCGCGATTGCGCACTGTGAAGCGGGCATGGGCATCTGGCAGTGGGCCAGCTGCACAGATGAACCTGACGTGGTGATGGCGTGTGCAGGCGATGTACTTAACCAGCACGCTAAATGGCTGAAAGTGTCGCGCAAACTGCCGTGGCGGCAGCCAGTCTCTTCCCTGAATTATCTGCTTTCGTCTCACGTCTGGCGTCAGGATCATAACGGCTACAGCCATCAGGACCCTGGTTTTCTCGATCACGTTGTGAACAAAAAGGCAGACATAGTGCGCGTCTGGCTGCCGCCTGATGCCAAGCCGGTATTTGACGCCACCAGCCGCAGCTGGATGGCGCCGCTGGAGCCGTGGGATGAACAGCTGGGACGCGACGGACGCGTGATGGAGATTCTGAGCGAGCATCAATGTCAGGGCTGGCTGGAGGGCTATCTGCTTACCGGGCGTCACGGCCTGTTCAACTGCTATGAAGCGTTTATTCATATTGTCGACTCCATGTGTTACGCCAACGGCGGGCGGCTGCGGCGGCCGCTTGCCACGCCTGATATCCGGCAGTTTGCGCTCGGGCTCAGCGCACCGGGCGCAGAGCAGGGCGAAGCGACGCATCAGTTTGGCCTCTATCTGCGCGAAATTTTTCGCCTCAATAGCGATAATTTCCGTCTTTTTGGTCCGGATGAGACCGCTTCAAACCGGTTGTGTGGCAAAAGGGTCGAAGGATTCTGGCGCGCGCATCAGGTGCCGGTCGCCGGATGCCGCGAGGATGAGGCGCACAGGCAGATCCTCGAAGCGTGGCTGCGCAGTTATCAGCCTGAAACGCTGTTTGACGCCAGTGGACGTTTAAACGCTGAACTACGGGCGCTGGCTCCGGCGGGTGATAAACGGATGAGTGCGACCCTCTATGAGCCGCTCTTTGTCTGTGGCGATGATCCACAGCGCATGCATCAGGAGATGGCCATTACGCTGGATCGCGCTTTTGATACTATCGCATCCATCCAGCAGCGGGCGCGCAGTGGCACCCATAGTGAAGAGATACCGCGCTGGCCGATGATCGTGCTGCGCACGCCAAAAGGCTGGACAGGACCCAAAGAGGTTGCTGTGCCTTGCGTTATTGGTGACGGTGAAGCAGAGACCGGTCCGCTGGCCGCCAGCTGGCACGGGATCCATTTTCTTAATCCGCAGCGTGACGGGGCCGTATTGCCTGTTCTTCACCTCAATGGCTACAAGATCGCTAATCCGACGCTGCTGGGGCGCACCAGCGACGAAGATTTGCAGCAGCTCTTCAGCGGGTATGAGGGAACCTACAGTGAAATCTACCCGCAGGTCAGTGAAGATGAGCAGGGTATGCAGCGTCTGTTCAAACAGTTCTCTTTTCCCGGCGGCATTCCGAGCCATGCGGCGCCTGAAACGCCAGGCTCAATCAATGAAGGGGGAGAGCTGGGCTATTCGCTCTCGCACGCTTTTGGCGCCGCATTCGATCATCCGGATTTAATGGCGAATCCGCTGCTGCGTGAAACGTTGCTGCCTGAGCACATTAAACCAAGATTGCTGGGACACTGGGGGACCACGCCCGGACTCAACTTTATCTATGCCCACCTCAACCGCGTTATTCGCCAGCGCAACGCTGACCTGCTTTACGTCTGCGGCCCCGGGCATGGCGGCCCCGGTATGGTGGCCAATAGCTGGCTGGAAATTAATTTATTGAAGCATCAGATGAATATTGTCGGCGGGCTGATTCGCAGCATGTTGTTTTCTCGATTAAGGTTAGTTATTACCCTGTAACGAGGAGAAGAGGTGATGACCGACTCTGTGACCACGGCTGAACTGGAACTGCTTGATCGCTACTGGCGAGCAGCGAACTATCTGTCTGTGGGCCAAATCTACCTGAGTAATGACATGATCTGAATGACCAATCATGTGCGAGCTGCGTATTTAATAGTAATCGCGTTTCTTTAATCTGCAAGCGGGACGGTTTGATTATGTGCTCATAAGAATTATCTGCAGAGTCTGATTTTGTAGTCTTTATTATATTTAAGCGCAGCGACAATTAACGCATCGCTTAAATATATTTATGCGCTTCGGTTAATAGCTGTCAGGTGCCGCGATTGCCGCTCTGACTCCCTTTCTTGCCAGCGTCAGACGCCTTTTCACGGTCGTTGCCGAAACTTCCGCCGCTATGCTGTCCGCCTTTTTTACCCGCTTCAGATGCCCGCTGTTTGTCGTCTGCGAAATTACCTGAACCGCCTCGATGTTGAGTCATAATATATTTTCTCTTCATGAGTTGTTCGTGAATAAAAAGGTCGAGCAAAGATTCAACTTTCATAAGCGTTCTCCATGCAGTAATAAACAGCAAAGCAGACGTCGAATGACGTATGCAGTTTATTCATTAATATGAGATTTCAGACAGCAGAGGTTAGCGTTCTCTGATGCGGAATAGTCATTAAACGCGCAATCACTGCGCCGCAGGGTTCATCCCTGAAATTTCCAGCGCATGGCACTTCATGCGTTTAATGCGTAATTCTTCGTGCGCTTCCACTGCCTGATCAAGACGATCAATTTGTCCCTGGGTCTCTTCCAGATGTTGTTTAAAAGCTGCTTTAAGCGTTTCATCAGAAGCTGCACGCGCCATTTTGGGCAGCGCGCGGGTAATCTGTTTTTCTGCACTATAAACATCTGAAAGAGATTTTTCTTCAGCCAGCGTTTCTGCCAGCAGACTGGCGGCCTGATCGAGGCCCAGCTTTTTGGCCATGGCCACCAGCGTGCCGTAGGTGGCAATTTCGTAGTGTTCAACTTTCTGCGCCGCGCCTATCAGGCCAGCATCACGCACCGGGCCTGCTTCGGTCGCGTCAATCAGCTCCTGCGCTTCCTCTACCAGACCTTCGCCCTGCGGGCCGCCAAACTGCTCCAGAAGCAGATTGGCCAGTCCGGGATTCGGTTCACTTACCCTGACGGTGTACTGCAATTTTTTAACGTGTCGAAACATGGCTCACCTCAGTGTTAACAGTCAGGCCGATAGGCTGGCCTTTGTAATAATGCGTTACTGCTGTTCCGCAATGGTTGTGAGTTTTTCATCGGTAATAGAGCGATAAAGTTCGCCCTCCGCTTCCGTGCCTTCAGCCAGCTTGCCTTTGGCCCCTTTATTAAGCATACCTACCAGCGAACCGATAATTTCAAGATGGCTCAGCTCTTCGGTCGCAATGTCCATCAGCATGTCACGGCGTCCGAGATCGTCATCTCCCAGACCCTGAGTAAAATAGCGCATGGCAGCTGCCAGTTCATCAGTCACATTAATCAGGCGTTCATAAATAATCTTAGCGCGTGACTCCGCGGCGATATTGGAGCGCAAATCCGCCGTCACTTCGCCAATAGTATCGATATACGCTGCGGTCCATGGCACGCCACCTGAGTTTGTCAGTGGCGGGCCGCCACCATAGAGAATAGAGGTAAGATGACTGTCATTACCCGCACCGGTCAAGTTCTCATCTGAATTCCAGCTGCCGCGTACATCATCCCCGTCAGACATACTGAAATAAGTATGCGCATACTCTTCGATTGGCGGCAGTTTACCCGGCGGAAAGTTATTGCGGATAGAGTAGAGCGCCTTTTCAAAAGAGAGCTGGTGGGCGGCTTCACGCGTCATCAGAAAGCCCAGCGCATCTTTTACGCCGACCATGCATTGATCTCTCCTTACGGGTTACGTCTGTGGCTTTTCACTACCCAGTTCAGCACCGGTTTCCGGATTAACATCAGGATTCGAGGCGGTTCTGGTGGCCATAGCCTTCAGCGCTGCCGCTTCATCCGCAGAGAGCACCACTGAGGCGTGACCATCGCCGCCATCTACGGCAGGCTGAGGATCGGCGACATAGTTCTTGCGCCTGAGGCTGGCTTACGCCGTTAAAAAAATTGCTTTTAAGATGAAAAAACCGCCCGAAGGCGGTCAGAAGGAGGGGCGTCTATTCAGGCTGCTTATCACCCGATTCTGGCGCACTGCCCGCATCATCATCAGGCAGTTCAGGCTCATCTTTACCAGGCTGATAACCTGCGTGAGCACGCTGTAGAGGTTTATACTCCCATTGCTGTAACCGTGTTTTAAATCGAGCGAAATCCATAAAAGTTCCTTAACTTCTTATAGTGATTATTGGTACTAACGTGACTAAAGGAACATAGACCAGAATCAGAAAAACGCCAGAATAAAAAAATAAAAATTTTAACGTGCTGAGTTTGCTGCGTTAATTAACGCGCTTTTACCGTCTCGCTTATTATTCCGCATTCAGACGCTTACTTCTGCCGGACTTAATTTTTTGCAGCCAGCTTTGCAGCTGTTTTATCTCTTCCTGCGCGGCAGATTCATTGCTGACATTGCAGATAAAGAGCTGGCTGAGCGTCTGATGCTCTGCTGCAGTAGCGTAGATTTCAAAGCGGCCATCGCGCTGCTGTAATTCTACGCTGGTAAAGTGCAAATCTTCAATCCTGCTCATGCGTTTCTTTCTTTTCTGTACACTTTTAGCTGAGTTGTACAGTTAATTAAAAGCAGCGCGCTTAATTAACGTCATTCAGTTTAAAGTTGTACATCTGCCTGATTAACGCTGAAATAGCTATTCGGTTGCTTAACGGCTCAGGCTCACTCCAGGAACATTTACCGTGACCTGACGAACCGGGCACAGCATCCTTGCTACTGAGGGACGAGTGACTAATAAGTCGATTATTCTTTACCTGATTATGGCGCTGGAATCGGCCAGTGGCAGCGCTGAAGCTGACGTTCTGCGTCGCACACTGGAAATTGTTGTTGGCTATACGCCAGACGATGCCTGACCACGCTTTCTGCTCTTCCATCCGTGAAGAGCTTCTCCCATTTTCCCGTCATCCGGCAATAGCCGTAAACATTAATCCAGCCCGATAAGGTATACTGCGGCCTTATCTTTAACAGTTTGAGACGGAAAAATGGCAGATTTTCAAAACTTATACAATGTGCTGCCTGATAATGAGCTGGCTGCGCATTTTCGCGATGCCGGCCATGCGTTAAGCGATGAGTCACAGGTGCTGGATGGGGTAATACTGCTTCAGCGCTCCGGGCCTGTTAATACCCACGCGCTGATGGCAGAGCTGCAGAATATGCAGATGCAGGCCACCGATGAAGAGTATCGCACCGCAATCAGCATGGCCCTGAAAGAGGTCCGGACCAGCATTTCTCTTGGTCAGCAACAACGAAACGAACCGGAAAAAGATAACGTTCATCCCCTGTTTGGCAATGACCAATATTCAGACTAAGTAAACAGGGAAGAGTGCACAACCTCATGTATAACCTGTGACCAGCTGTATCGCGCCACGCACTGCGTGGCGCTGTTTTACTGTCGTACTTCATCTTGAAGTGGCGGCAAACAAAGATTCACTATGAAGATGAGCAAACACCAGAAGAGTATAGACGAAATCATCGGTGAAGCTGCCCTGACGCACCGTCTCAGCAGGAAACGCTGGGACAGATTGTCGTGGAGATTCTGCGTGAAGGCCGCAACCTGAATCGCAAATCCATTTGCACTAAGCTGTTACGTCGCCTTGAACTGGCAACAGAAGCAGAAGAAGAGCAGCATTATCATCAGCTTATCGGCTTGCTGTTTGAGCGGGAAAGCTAATACCAGATTTACGACCGGGTCGCACTTTTTGCAAAAAAAAAACTTACCTCACCATTCATTATTCTCTGTACAAGTTTTTTGGGAATCCTGTACAACAGGTTAGATTTCCACTTTTTTATTGTTAATTTTAACATTTTACGGGAGTCACTTATGCGCCAGAACGGATATGCTCCGAACTCAGTTGAGGCGATTGCCAACTACTTTAGTAAAGCATCGCTTCAGGCCGACCGTCGTTCTGATTCGCCGTTAAAAGCGCTGTCAGAGCGATCGGATAGCGTTACCGTTGCCGGCACCGGTAACGGTGCACGCCGCCATTAAGCTCCCTGCTCATCGTCAGCCTGTGGCGGCGATGAGCGCACTTCCCGCTGATCTCCCGTCTGAAAATGTGCGTAAATTTGTCTCCATCCTCATCTGATCTCTCAGGAGGTAAAGTATGAAAATGAGTATCCGGTTATTGGGGAAGCCGCCTGGGCGTTAATGATGCGCCGTGCAGATGTGACTCTGGCATCCCTCACGGCTGAACTGCATCAGATGGCTTGCCGCGAAACAGATGCGGTGCGCGACAGCCAGATCCATGAGGCGCAGCAGCGGCTGCTGGACTATCGCTCTACAGAAAGGGGTTCTGTCGTATGGTAATTACAGATTCTGCATGAAAATATAAGCGTAGCGGGGCTAGGGCAGGGCGATAAATAACAGATCTGGCAAAGGGATAAATATCGTATGGCGCAATGCCGCCGGGCGTGTAGCTATAACGGACGACATTTGCCAGTAGTGGTCTATACTGAAACCTGAGAACCTGGCGCAAGCTCACAGGTTTCGATTAATTCCCGATTCATATATGCATCCCGATTTATTATTTAAATGTCAGCCAGCCACGCTTCGATTAAATAAACGTTGCCGGATGATAATTATTATAGATGGTGAGTCCGTTTTATCTGGTTAATATGAACTCAGCAGAAGAATATATTAAGCGGGGCGGGTCAATCCGAAGGGGTTGATTATTAATCAGGGTCACGTGCCAGCGTCTCTTCACTTACGTTCAGCACCCGATGTTTCGCCTGATCGGTATAAGTAATAAAGCCGCTGCTGTAAAACTGGCTGCTCTGGCCGACGGCCGCGAGGGTAGAGCCGACCCAGCCTGAAGTACAGGATTCTGCGGTGGTGACAGTCAGTTTTCTTTCAAGCAGAAGATCGCCCAGAATAGTTGCCTCGCCGGAAAAACGCTGACAACAGGTCTGAATAGTGCCATCAGGCAGGCCCCAGGCAAACCAGACGGTGCCGGCTGGTGTACCATCCTCGCCGCCATCTGGTCCGGCATAACCGCTCACTGCAATGCTGCTATCGTCGCCGGAAAGCGCTTTTGCGCCTGCGGCCATTTCACGCACGGCGGCTTCGCTGACGGCGCTAACATTTACTCCTGTCAGGTCGAAAGCTTAAGAGTGCGGGTGAACGGAGCGGAATTCAACCCGATAATCGCAGACCGCACAGGCTGTTCAGGTAAAACGTACTCAGCTGTCCGGGGCGGACTGGCTGAGCAGAGCCTGGAGTCGTGCCGTCAGCTGCTCAAGACTATATTTTGTTGCCTGCCGGACGACCTCTTCGCTAATCTGCGCCGGATCAAACCCGATACGGATAGCTTCAGCATGGCCGGTTGCCCCGCTGCATACCTGCTCATAAGTCGGATCAGGGCGCTCCCCGCCGGTATAGCCGCTTTCAACCGATTCAACACCAATTACATCTTTAAAAACGGCTTCGGTACACCAGAAACAGCCGCCCGCAACGATCGCATATTCGGTTGCCATAAGCGGTTCTACGGTTGTCACCACCGGCACATCATGATCTTCCTGCGCGCGCGCAATGGCTGCAATCGCTTCTGCTTCCTGTTCAGCATTAGCAGGGAAAATCGCTGAGCGGTACTGCGTTCCGATATCATTTCCCTGACGATTAAGCTGGGTAGGATCGTGCGTGGCAAAACTGATATCCAGCAGATCGCCGTAGCTCGAAAATATAACAGGCCACTCTGAATAATGGCCTGCAGATAAGACGGTATGCAGAACTTAAGCGGTTTTCACACGACTGGCGAAGCTTTTACGCAGCTTCTGCAGTTTAGGCGGGATGACTGCCATGCAGTAGCCGTTGCGCTGACCCGCACCTTCCCAGTAGTCCTGATGGTAGGCTTCCGCCGGATACCAGGTTTTCGGCACCAATCTGAAAGAAATAGAACATATGCACGGTACACAGCACCAGGACAATCACGGCGCTCAGCATCAGCGTGACCAGCGTATTAAGTTTCATTGTCCGCCGGCGCATCGGCGTAGCAGGGACTGAAGGCGTCATGGTGGCGTTCACTTAGCGGAAAAGGGGCCTATTATGACGGATAATGGCGGCGCGGTTGCTATTACGATGGGAGTAGCGTATGCCCGCCATATTAGTGATCGTGATAAACAGCAGATTATTGCTGGTCTCAACCGCTTTTGCGACCGGCTGCAGATGAGCTTCAGCGGGGGAGAGCAGCAGCGCTCGCTGAACATCTGGCGATGTGGCCAGCGTACGCGCGACGGCCATCGCTTTATCTTCCAGCTGTGACCGGGTAGCCTGGTTAATCTGATCGGTGACGGCATCCAGTGAGATACCGATAGCCACCACCCCAATCTGCTGATGCTGGGCATTGAACACCGGGGTAAAAACACGCAGTGCCCGAACCAGGGAGCCCTGATTAACAGAGACATTTTCCTGACCGCGCAGCGCAGGCTGAATATCGTTGCCGATGAAATGCTGACCAACCAGTTCCGACACTTCATGCCGATCGTCCATCGCCACCACGCCCTCTTTGACGGAATTGAGAATGGCCTGACGCTGCTCAAACAGGGTAGAAATCTCATAAGGTTCCAGCCCGAACAGAATACGTTTCAGCACGCGCACCAGGATCAGCGTACCCAGCGCGCCCGCCAGCGCGCCGATCAGAATAGTCCAGAGGATGATCCAGCGGCAGCGTACCGGAACGGTATTGGTCAGCAGCAGTCGGCCATTCACGTTAATCTCCTCATCGCGCCGCGCCCGTCCGCTCTGCAGCACGCTGCGCAGCTGCGGTTCGACGGCGGTGGTGTCAGCGCGCCAGCTTTCATCAGGCGCGCGCTGCGTCTGTGCTGCGTCGCTCAGCAGATGGCAGGCAGCCTGATTGATCAGCGACAGGATATACGCTTCAACCTGCGCATAGTTTTTCATATGCAGCAGGCCGAGGATCACATGCAGCTTGTTCATAAACTCGTGCGAGCGTTCACGCAGGGCGTCGACATAGTTTACCATGCCGCTTAAGCGCTGCATCAGCTGGCTGATCTCAGTTTTATCCCTGAACGTACAGACCGCGCCAATAATCCGCTCCGCCGAATTGCCGGTTACGGTAATCAGCGCCGCCATCTGCGCTTCGCTGCCGCTGTCTGGCAGGTAGCTGGCGTCGCTGATAGTGAGCCGGTGCCCGCAGTCTGAGGCGCGATTGATTTTACTTAACAGGATCCCCGCAATCACCGGGGATTTAATCTTATCCAGCAAAAAGCCGATCTCTGTCTGATAGTTATTGGCGGTTTCAAGCAGAAACAATCCGACTCCGCGGTTCTCACCTTTGGTGGAGAAACCTTTATCAAAAATGGTCGCCAGATGCGCAGCATCAATGCCCGGACCGTCGTCGCTCACCTCGCAGGTCAGCCAGCCGTTTTGATAATGGAGCATCAGGTGGATCTCTCCTTCGGTCTGCTCGCGCAGCGCATCAAGCGCGTTCTCGACCAACACAGCAGTTAAAACCGGGTACCTGACCGATAAAACTGCGGTTGAGTTCGGCAACCATGGCATCATCGTCAACCACTAAAACATTAATCATGCGGTTTAATTTCCTTTATCCCAGGGTAGCTGGACTAAAAATTGCGTGAATACGCCGGGCTCAGACTCTGCGCTGACGCTGCCGCCAAGGCTTTCCACCTGCTGCTGGCAGCGATGTTTTGATATTTTCTGCATCAGCCGCAGAGGAGATAATAATCACTTCTGTCGGGCTTTGCGCTTTTCGCAGCTCAGGCAGCAGATCCAGGCCATTCTCCTGCTGCATATAGATATCCAGCAGCAGCAGATCGATCGGCGTGTCGCTATTGAATAAAAAATCGCGCGCCTGCTGCAGCGTTGCCGCCGTAATTTGTGGCGTCAGGCCTTTGGGCAGACGCTTATTGTCGTGATGCGTTGCCGGATTGCCGTGGATCAGCAGATCGACGTCAGATTGCTGATAGTGCTGGTGGTTATCCATCAGCGATTTTTTCTGCTGCCAGCTGGTCAGCGCCTCTTCAAAACGCGGAAACTGAAACGGCTTAATAAGATAATCCACCACCCCGTAGCCCGGCTGCAGACGATAGCGATAGACCGGACGTCCGGTGGCGCCATAGTGAATGCTGGTAAACAGAATATTGATCTGCGCCAGCCAGATGAGATATTTGCGGCAGGAGACGCGTGAAATATTCACCTCTGCAGCCAGCTCATCGGTCGAGAATTCCTGTGCGGGGTGCGCATCTATCCACTGACAGAGCGTGCGCAGCATCTATACCACGCTACTGTATGGCATGGGCACAGAACAGGGACTGAACTGGCTCGCCAGCCAGTCCGACATCGATGCCATTTTTGTCACCCGCGATCGGCAGATCGTCTGCTCTTCACCGCGTCACTACCGATTCCGGCCAGCTGATACCACGTGGAAACTGCACTACTGACAATATTGCTGCAGCAGCGAGCGATATTCCTTTGCTGACGATAACGCGTTACTCGGCGTAATCGAGGTGCGGGAGAAATCAGTCGTCACGTCCGGGATCTATGAGCGTTACTTTGAACAGCAGGGGCGCTGCTGGCACCATATTTTTGACCCGCGTACCGGCTATCCGCTGGATAATGAACTGTTAAGCGTGACGGTGATAAGTGACCGCTCGCTGGATGGCGACGCACAGTCGGTTTATCTGCCGCAGCGCGGTATGGAGATCGATCTCGGTGCTATAGCCAAAGGCTATATTGCCGATCGGGTGCAGCAGTGGCTGCGTCAGCAGGGAGTGACGCAGGCGCTGATCAATCTTGGCGGCAATGTGCAGACGCTGGGTGCGCCCCCGCATGAACCGCAGGGGTGGCAAATTGGGCTGAAAAAGCTCAGTCCCGCAGTGTTTAATCTGATTCAGGTAGCCTATACGGTCAGTACGCTGCCGGACAGCGCGTTCAACTTCGCCATTGGTCCGATAGTCAAGCGCTGGAAAATTGGTTTTCAGGGCGACAGCGTGCCCGCTGCCGCTGACATCACCGCGCTGTTGCCGCTTACCAACCCCCATCAGGTCGTGCTGGACGCTGCGCCTAACGAGGCAGGTGTCTACAGCTATTCAACCGTTCAGATGGGATCGCCTGTGCTGCTGAAACTCTTTGAAAATAACGCCGCACTGGCACGGCAGGTTTTTCGCCTGATTGCACAGCAGGAGAATCTGTTTACCGTCAACCGGGTGCAGTCTGAGGTCATGGCGATTAACCATGCCGCCGGCGAGCGGCCGGTGGCGCAGGCGATCACCGGCGCCTGGGCTGCCGGGGAAGTGGTCGGCGGTATTCACGGCGCCAACCGCATCGGCGGGAATGCCGTAGCGGACATCATCATTTTTGGTATCAAAGCGGGGCATAACGCCGCTAAACTCGCCTTAGGTAATTAACCTGCACCGGTGCCCGTCTGCGCGGGCACCGGTAATAATGAGGCAACTATG
>PEFU01000003.1:1157455-1189086 GCA_002939445.1 Pantoea sp. BRM17
TTACGTACAGCAGGCGCGGGAATATGTACTGTTTCCCAATCCGCAGGTGGCGCCGGGATTACGCGCCGGGCTGATGCTGACGGAAGAGAACGCACAGATGCCGGCGCAATAAACGGCTGCAGCATGGCTGACGCCTTGGCAGTGCAGCGGGCACTCGCTGCGCTGCTGGAGGGCGAAACGTGGCCGCAGCCGCATACGCAGCCGCGGCGCTATCACGTTTCACAACAAATCACCCGTCAGGGAGAGGGATTTACGCTGCATATGAGCGCGGACACGCTGAATTTCACCGCGTTTCCCCAGGGCACGCTGCTGGCAGAAGAGGGCGACACTCGCTCTATGCCCGCGAACGCGCGACCGTGGCCGGATACGTTTATGCAGTGGCTGGCCGCAGCTGAGCTGGAGGCGCTGGTTTTTCATCGTGCGCCGGGCGGCACCTTCRCCCACTATAGTTGTGAGCATCATCATGCGGCGAGTTCGACGCTGGAACTGGGTAAGGCGCTGCCGTTTGGTGAAAATGATCTCACGCAGTTCAATCGCTATCAGCAGTACGATCTCAACCGGCTGTTTGGTGGCCGCTGGCAGCGGGTCAGTGAAACCAGTGAGGCACAGCGCGCCCTGCAGCTGGAACAGGTGATGGAGCGATTCTGGCGCAGCTGCCACAGGCAGACGTCGCGCTGGCATCTTGATCTGCATACCGCTATTCGTGGCTCTTATTATCCACGCTTTGCCGCGGCGGAAGGGATCCTCTCGCTGACGCCGCTGACGCACTGCGACCGGGCGCTGGTGCTGTCAGCCGGGATCCACGGCAATGAAACCGCGCCGGTGGAGATAGTGGAGCAGCTGCTGGCGCCGCTGCTTAGCGGAGAAAAACCGCTGGCGGTGCGGCTGCTGGTGATACTGGGTAATCCGGCGGCGCTGCGCAGCGGCCTCGGCGCTGCTGCAGGAGGGGCGTGACGCTCTGGATGCGCTGACGCAGCTGCTGAAGCTGGGCAGCGTCTACGCCTTTCAGCGCTGAGGCTGAGGCAGGATTAAGGAGAAAATATGCGCAGTTTTTTACAGCAGACGCTGGCGGGCACGCCGCCTGCCGTCACGCAGGGCGAGACAGCTTATCTGCGCTGGCAGTGGCGTCACGGTATTCGATCTGCGTGAAAGCATGTGCAACGGCGGCGGGCCAGCCTGCCTGCGCCTGCGGGTTGTGTTGACGGCAGAAGAGCAGCGGGCGGTCAACCCGGCGGTAATGATGAACGAGCAGCTGTTTACGCAGCTCRGCCAGTGGGCAGAACGCCACTATCGCGACTATCTCACGCAGGCGGATTTAGCCGATGCGGGGTTTACCGCCATCGTGGTGCCGCGCGCGCGCGTATCCGTCAGCGACGCGGTGGCGACCTATCTCTTCAACAGTCAGCTGCTGCAGCACCCCGATGGCGGTATGCGGCTGATACTGCCCGAAGAGGCACGGCAGCATCCGGGCGTCTGGGCTTATCTGACGGAGCTGGCAGAGAGCGGCGGACCGATTCGGGAGGAAGCGAGCAGAGCGGTCGCGCGTCTGCATCAGCTTGACGAGGCGCGCACGCTCTTCGTGCAGCAGAACCCGGCGGTGATCGATCAGGGCGTTTTCCATAACGACGTGATTGCCGTCAGTAATCAGCAGGTGCTGTTCTGTCACGAAGAGGCTTTCGTCAATCAGCCTGCATTGCTGGAGCAGCTGGCAGAGCGGGTGCCGATCTTCCGCGACCCGCAGCGTTTCTGCGTGCATGACGCGCTGCCTCAGGTGGCGCTGTTTGGTGACGAAGGGGCCGCGAATCATAATCGCTTCGGAGCGCGCTACGGCGACGCCGGCCTGCAGCTGTTCGTCTATGGGCGCGAAGGGCAGCACGCCGGCATCACGCCGGAACGCTATCCGGCGCGCCAGACGCTGCTGCTGGCGCGCGCTGCGCAGCAGGCGCCGCAGCTGCTCTCAGCCGCCAGTTCAGCCTCGGCGATGTGGGTTGCCAACGCGGCCACCGTATCGCCCTCGGCAGACAGCGGTGACGGACGCGTTCATTTTACCGTTGCCAATCTGAATAATAAGTTTCACCGGTCCATTGAAGCACCGGAAACGGCTGATCTGCTGCGGCCGGGCCTCTCATTTGGTAATGAGGCGTCAACCCGCAATCAGCTGCAGCCCTCTAATCCCAGACTGGCGGTGCTGCAGGGACTGCGCAAAATGAAAGCGCTGGCCGATCTCGGCTATCTGCAGGGCGTGATCCCGCCGCACGAGCGACCTAATTTGCCGCTGCTGCGCCAGCTCGGTTTTTACGGCAGTGACGCGCAGCTGGCGCCTCCGGCAACCACCGCGCCAGCGCCTGGTACGCTGCGGATTACTGCGCCTGGCCGATGGCAACCCTGGAGAGCAGCAGTCTGGCCCTGCCCGATACGCTCTCGCCGGGTCTCGATTTCTCTGCTCAGGGAGCGCGCCATGAACGCAGCTGAAGTCAATTTTGATGGACTGGTTGGCCTGACGCACCACTACAGCTGCTGCAAATCATCCGTTATGACGACTACAGTGAGGCGATTACGCTGGCTAACGCCACGCGCTATGGCCTCTCATGCGGTCTGATCTCACCGCAGCGGGCGCAGTTTGATCAGCTGCTGCTGGAGGCGCGCGCCGGTATTGTCAACTGGAACAAGCCGCTGACCGGTGCGGCCAGCACCGCGCCGTTTGGCGGCAGGCCACAGCCATTTATGGGCAGCGTCATTTCGCCTGCGGCGGCCGGACAGATCTATCAGGCGTGGCAGCAGCGCGTGGCGCTGGGCGGTGAAGTGCTGCTGAATATGCAGTGGCCGGATCGCCAGCGCGCACTTATTACGCCAGGCATTATCGATATGACCCATGTAAGTGCGCTGCCGGATGAGGAGGTGTTCGGACTTAATGCGCTGATTGTGGAAGATCCGGCCGATATTGATGGCGCCGTACATATCGCCATCCAGTCAGCTTTTATTTCTGCCGGGCAGCGCTGCACCTGCGCACGTCGCCTGCTGGTAAAACGTGGCGCGGCGGGGGACGCGTTTCTGCAGCGGCTGGTGGCTGTCAGCGCCCGGCTGCAGCCCGCAGCGTGGAATGCTGTGCAGCTGTGGGAGCAGGCAGCGCTCCCGGCGGGGGTCATCAATATGGTGCAGGGCGGACGGGAAAGCGGCCAGGCGCTGGCACAGGCAGAGCAGATTGATGGCGTCCTGTTTACCGGCAGCGCGGCTACCGGGTATCACCTGCACCGGCAGTTTGCCGGCCAGCCGGAGAAGATGCTCGCGCTGGAGATGGGTGGCAAGTATCACGCCCGTACCGGCGAACAGCAGTCGGGTGAAAGCGCACTGCGCCATCGTCCGCACGGTGTACTGGCGGTATTCGGGCCCTATAATTTTCCGGGGCATCTGCCAAATGGCCACATTGTGCCCGCGCTACTGGCAGGAAACTGCGTGGTGTTTAAGCCGAGCGAGCTGACGCCGCTGACGGCGGAACGCACCGGAGCCCGCGCAGCGTTCCCGCACTGGGCGCGCCTGCCGTTCACGGCACGTCAGGCAGGGATTGAAACCTTTACCGCGCTGCTGGAGCAGCATAAGGTGGAGCTGGCGGAGATCATCTCACAGGAAACCGGCAAGCCGCGCTGGGAAACGCTGACGGAAGTGCAGGCGATGATCAATAAAATTGCCATTTCAGTGAAAGGCGCTGCGCTGTGAATATGGTGATGCGCTACGGGTTGTAACACTCTGCCGTGAGGAGAAACAGGCATGACGCACTTTATTAATAATCAGTGGCTGCGCGGCGACGGTGACCTCTTCACAAAAGCCGATCCGGTCTCAGGCGAACAGCTGTGGCAGGGCAACGCCGCCTCTGCGGCTCAGGTCAGCGCCGCCTGTGCGGCGACCGACGCTGGAGTGTGAAATTGATCGTATCCGGGCCATTCGCAAAAGTACGCTGCTGCCGGCAGGCGCCGGTGACGCGCAGGCGCACTGGCCGCTCTGCCTGGTCGCTAACAGCAACTATCAGCAGTTTCGCGCCACGCTACTGCCGGTGGATATCGCCGCCGGTCACGTCTGCCTCAGTGAGAGCCAGCGTCAGCAGGCTGATTTTCTCAGCGGTACCGGTCAGAAAGCGTTTATCGCAGAGCTGATGCCGAAACATCCGCTCTATATTCACTATCTCAGCGAGGCAGCGCAGCGCGTCATTGGTGAAGTACACCCGAAAACGGCGCCGGCGCGCGCGGTGCTGGAAGCGGAAGGTTTTCGCTATCAGAACTATGTCGACATCTTTGATGGCGCGCTATTTCTCGATCCCGACTACCGCGACGGCAGAAACGGCTATTTACTCTCWAAATCACGCTTTCTTTTTATGGCGAACTTCCGCGATCGCTTTATGCGCAACGTGGTGGCAGAGATGCGCGGCGTCAGTGATGACAGCGGTCATTCCCCTTTCTGGGAGAGCGTGGGCAGCCATTTCTTCTCTATGCCGTTTCGCTACGTCTTTGTGCTGGCCGACAGTGACGATAACCGGGCCGTGGGGATCTGCGCGATTGAAGTGGCGGTCGGGTTGCAGGAGCCGTGGTACAACTTCCGGGTTGGCACGCAGGTACACGCCTCCAGAGAGCTGAACGTGTATGCCAGCCTGCCAGTGCTGTCGCTCAGCAACGATCACACCGGCAGCAGCGAACTCTGTAGAACGTATTCTCAGAGGAGCCACATCATGATGGTGATCCGCCCGGTTGAACATGATGACCTGGCGCAGCTGCTTCTGCTGGCGGGTAAAACCGGCGGCGGCCTTACCTCGCTGCCGGAAGACAGCGCCACGCTGCAGGCGCGTATTGAGCGTTCACTGCTGACCTGGCAGGGGGCGCTGCCGCGCGCTGAACAGGGTAATTCGCGGCCTCGGGCTGCTGATTGGCGCCGTACTCAACGACGATTTCGCCGGAAAAGCCAAACAGTTCAACCTGACGGCCGCCGAAGAGGGCGTCATGGTCCTGATTGCCGGTGCCAGCGTCGTGCGCTTTGCGCCCGCGCTAAACATCAGCCAGGAGGAGGTGCAGCAGGGGCTGGCGCGTTTTGAGCGCGCCTGACGTGAGGATCTGGCGCAGGTAATGGGGGTGGGCACCCACGGTACCACTTATGGCGGTAACCCGCTGGCAGGCGCGGTAGCGGGTAAAGTACTGGAGCTGGTCAACCGGCCCGCTTTCCTCGCTGGCGTGACCGAGCGGCATCAGTGGTTTGTTGATCGGCTCCAGGCGATTAACCAGCGGCTGCCAGTGTTTAAAACCCCTGCCGATGCAGCCTTCCTGCGCGGCCTGCGGGAGCTGTGCGACCGCCATCAGGCGCTGCTGATTTTTGATGAAGTGCAGAGCGGTGTGGGACGCACCGGATCGCTTTACGCCTATATGCACTATGGCGTTACGCCGGATGTGCTGAGTACCGCAAAAGCGCTGGGCGGCGGCTTTCCGATTGGTGCCATGCTGACTTTCACTAACGCTTTTCATGGCCGCACCCTGTTTACGGTGTCGGCTGGCGGCCAGCCCGCCTATTCGCGCGACTTTGCGCCGCTGCCGCCGGCCATTCAGCATGCGCAGTTTAATAACCTGGAAGCGGCCGCCGCGCTGATTAATGACAGCACCTGCGCCGTGATTGTTGAACCGATTCAGGGCGAGGGCGGCGTCTTATGCCAGGCTGCTAACGCGCAGACTCTGTCTGATGTCGTTTGCGCAACAGCAATCCGCTGATAATGCTATAAAAATGGAAAATTCGTTATTGCAGCAAGCTGTTAGTAATAATAGTGCCGTTTGCGCAACGTCAGCCCCGGCAGGTAATAGTCTGATTTTGTCTCTCTTTTTTTGCTTTAACGATTCAACACTTAGTCTTTATAAACCAGTCAACACGCTGCGTTCAGTGCTCATTGAAAAGTGCTCTCTGAGTGAATAGTGAATTAACCGATTTCATTTCAAATTAAATCGAAATGAAATATCCATATGCCGCCGTGCTCAGACCGGAATAGTGTCATACCTGACGTTAATAGCATCATAAAGAAAAAGCGATAAATAAACGTCCGCGCCCGCCACAGTTTCATAAATTGGCGTAACGATGGAAAAAAAGACCAGCGGCCGCACGCCGCTGCGCTGCCAGAGCGCGTTGATCTGCGCTTTGACCGCCTGGGCCCGCTGCACGTTTTCTACAAACGGCAGGGTAACGCTGTGCGTATCAACCGGAAACTGCGAGAGCACCGCGTGGCCCAGCACTTCTGCTGTAATGGCGGTGCCGTCTGAAATATATCCGTCATCATGCGCCAGGGTGTAGTCAATCGCGGCGATACGCGCATCATATTTACCCAGGTTATTCGCGGTCAGCCCGTGAGTGCGGTGTGCCACCGGCATAGAGGAGACGCCCAGTTCACTCTGCAGGGGAGCCACCAGCGCCTGCACAATATCCTGACAAAACCCCTCACTCTCCAGAATGATGTCGCGAACCTCGGTCAGCCCGAACAGCTTGTGCTGATGCGCGCGCAGCGCAGGAGGAAGCTTGAGGTTATCCATATCATCGGCAATAAAGGGGTAGTTGGCTGCGCSAATACCAAACTGCATGGCAAGATAGAGGCTGGTCGGGGTTTTGCCACAGCGCGAAACGCCCAGCAGGATCACCTGAGCATCTTCGAGTCCGCGCAGTGAGATCCGCTCCAGCCCCATAATGTCGAGGATTTTGGTGGCAATCTCCTCGACCGAGTAGTTGGTACTGTTGAGGTAGCGAATCTGATGTGTACGGAACAGCGCTTCCACTTCACCCACTTCCAGCCGGCACTGGCGTAGCGAGGCGTAGCGGGTATTCTCCGCCCGTTCCTGGCGAATGGCCGCCAGCCGTTCCGGATCAATAGCGTAATCAGGCTGCCAATTCGCGCCGTACGCAGTTCATCAGTTTTATTCATAGTGGCTCTCAAACAGGTTCTTCGCAGCGGTGATATACCGGGAAGTGATGAGGTTCACAATAAACCAATGCGTCCTGAATTCAACCAGCAAAATCACAGAGATAATAAATACGCGGGCCGCTTAGCGCATCAGTCAGTACATATGCCCTGATACTGCTCGCGCAGCTGCTGCAGGCGTGCCGCATAATCCAGCGCAGCGCGCGGGTCATGCAGCGAACAGGGCCCGATTATGACCAGCAGGCGCGGATCCTCGCCGGTCAGAATGCGCGCAATACGCTGGCGCGCGGCCGTAACGCTCTCTGCGATATCAGACGATAGCGGGTGCTGGCTGGCCAGCGCGGCGAGGCCGATGACCATATCGAGGAATTCAGTCGCCGTTGGCAGACCCAGCGCGTTGATATCCAGCAGCAGCTTGCGGGCGATAGCAATACCGCGATTGACATCAAAGCTGCCGTCAAGGTCGGGATCGGAAATCAGCCCTTTCCAGCCCACCACGGTACGCGGTTTCTCAAAATAGGCGCGCATGACGATTTCCAGCCGGAGGCCCGCTTTATCCGGCGAGAGGAACATATGGCTGGCGCGGGCAGCACGAATGGCGTCGACGGCGATCTGTACGTTACCGTCCGTGCCGTTTTTAAACCCTACCGGGCAGGAGAGCGCAGAGGCCATTTCGCGATGGATCTGGCTTTCAGTGGTGCGGGCGCCAATGGCACCCCAGCTGATGAGATCGGCTATAAACAGCGCCACATCACGCTGGCGACGATGCTGCTTAAGGCAGTTGCCGTGACTGAAATCGATCACCATCTGCTCAGACAGGCTGAACTCACGCAGGCYGGCTGCCGCCGCCGCCACATCTTCCGCATGATAGTTTGGCTGACGCCCGCCACGCAGGATCACATGACCGTGCGGATTGCCGCTGGTCTGATAAATGGTCATCGAACGGCTGTCGACGGCGGCAGCCAGCTCTGCCAGTACCGCCGCGCTATCGTCCCAGCCGAGGCAGGGATCGGTAATCGACTGGCCGTACACCAGCGGCTGACCAGCCACCACTTTCTGGTTTCCTTCCTGCAGAAAACTCTCAATCATAACGCCTGCTACCGCTCGCGAACCGGCGCGGATCTGCGCGGCGATATCGTACCCCGCCATCGTGCTGCGCAACTATCTTGCCCAGCAGGTGATTGAAGAGGTGGAGCGGGGCGAGACTGCGGCCCTTAAAGAGCTGCATCTGGCGCTGCAGCACCCCTTTGATGAAGCGGCCAGCAGCGCGACATTGCGCCAGCGGCCGCCAGAGTGGAGTAAAACGCTGGAGGTCAGCTGCTCCAGCTGATATCAGTTGATGAGCAATGAGCACAGCGATTACACCTTTACGTTTCGTCAGCTCAGCTATACCGAACAGCAGGAAAGGCGTTCGCCGCTGCGCGATGAGTTTATCGATCGCGACGCGTTTGATCGCTGGTATAGCAGCTATCAGCAGCGACTGCTGCAGGATGAGGCCAGCGACAGCGAACGGCAGGCGGTGATGCAGGCGGCCGAGCCGACGGTTGGCCTGTGGAACCTCAACCGGCTGGCGCACGCGCTGTCGGGATTGCTGACCACGGAGCAGCTGAAGCAGGCGCTGAGCCACTATGAGCCTGAACTGATGCGCGTCTGGGGAGAGCGCATGCGGGCGAAACTTGGCCTGCTGACGCCGCAGGCAGAGGATAATACGATTCTGAGCAACCTGCTGGCGGCGGATGTGGCAAAACGTACCGCCCGCCTGATCGCACTGTGGCAGAGCGCAGGCTTTGCTCACGGAGTGATGAACACAGATAACATGTCGATTCTCGGCCTGACGCTGGATTACGGTCCTTACGGCTTTCTTGATGAGTACGATCCCGCCTTTATCTGCAACCACAGTGACTATCAGGGGCGCTATGCGTTTAATAATTACGAACCGGTGCTGCGCGAAACGCAGGAGCGCGGCGCGATGCTGATGCGTATTGCGGAGAGCCATCTGCGTTTTGGTCACTTTGAACACTTCTATTACGCAGGGGAGACGGATAAAGTACGCCAGCTGGCAGACTATGCGATTCGTCATCACTGGCCGCACCTTGAGGCGGAACCGGATCGCTATCTGCTGTGGTTCCGCCTGCTGCTGGGTGAGCAGCAGCTGGAAGATGGGCGCAAGCTGGACTGGCATCTGAAAGGCGCAGGCTTAACCCCTTATTCCCGCATGGGAGATGGACGGGCGGTGATCCGCTCAAGCGTGCGGGAGTTTCTCGCTTCAGAAGCGTTACACCATTTGGGTATCCCCGGGACGCGCGCCCTGGCGCTGGCCATCGGTCCGCCGCTGGCGGGAGGACGTCTCCTTTATCATAATGCGCCGCTGGCGGCGGAAATGTCGCTGGATGCGGAGCTGTTTGCCGGCGACGGCCACGGCGTATGGAGCGGTCAGGCGCTGCTGCCAGGCATGGCTCCGCTCGCTCAGGTGTATAGCGGCCATCAGTTTGGCGTCTGGGCCGGGCAGCTGGGTGACGGACGCTCACTCCTTTTCTGACGCAGACCACACCCTCGCAGCAGTAATTCAGGCGCTGTTTTTCCCGGGCGCCCCGTGCCAGACTATCCTTTACTCTCTACACGCTATCCTGGTGCTGCATTATTAAGCACCTCTGGAGTATATATGCAATTTATCAATAGCTGGCAGCAGGAGCTGACCGGATATTACACATCGCTGCAGCCCACCAGAATCTGGCGAAGCGCGCCTCCTTTATCCCTTTTATGCAGACGGTTATCGATAATTTCAGCGGCTATACGCAGCAAATTATTATTTCTGGTATCGATGATGCGCGCCTGCTGAGCAAAGTCAGCGATCTGAGCGGCGTGCATATTCAGGGTAACGTGTTCCCGGTGGTTAAAGCGGAACGGTTAGAAGATCTCAAATTTAAACAGCTGCCATTTATCGTAATGGATATCAGCGAAACGTTTCCGCAATTATCTGCCGGCAAAGCGCATCCGGTTTTATCCCGACTTAATCATCAATTCCGTTTATCGCTTTCACAATTCGGAGCTGGCAAAGCCCCGGCAACGGCAGTCTATGATTCGCTGTTTAGCGTCCTGAAGCTGGATAAATTATTTATCAGTGCGCCAATTACGTTGCCACAGGATTTACTGTTGCCGCAGCTCGATGCCAGTCAGCAGTTAAGGCTGCTGCAGGCTCAGCTTTTAATCCTGGAAAAGCACCGCGCTTTCTTTGAGCGTAATCATGTTGATGCGCTAATGAGAATTGACGAATCGCTGGCTGAAACGCTGTTAGAGAGTGAAATTCTGTTAAGGATCACCTTCTCTTCCGGCGTTTGGTGCTATTGCCTGACTCTTTTCATTGATATACGATGCCTTCATTGCCACTGCCTCTGGCTGTAAAAAATGAAAGTCCATATTTCGGCCGACTATCAGTCGGAAACCTGGTTTTATCCGGCTTATACGCTGGAGGGCCAGCTCACTGCGGTTGAGCTGGTTACACAATTTGTTCATGTAGCGCGGCGAAAAGAGAGCTTAATTCGCACAATGGGTTCTTTTTTTGCTGAAATAAAGCTCTCATTAAAATTGGTACTTTACCACCTGACAAATTACTACTAAAAATAGAGCTAAAGATTTTATCATTGTGGATATTAACACGGCGTATTTGGCTTAAGTATAATTTAATGATTAATAGCTTGCATTAGGCGCTAAAAGCCTGGCGATCTGCTGTTTTTCAAAACCGGCAGCGGCGAAAACGGGCTGCATGTCGGTATCTATGCCAGCAACAACACCTTTATACACGCCTCTACCAGCAAAGGCGTTATTCGCTCTTCGCTCAATAATGTTTACTGGCAGAGGGTCTTCTGGCAGGCGCGCAGAATATGACAAGTTGCATTCTGGATGAATGAAAACGCAGTGCAGACCCGGCTCAACTATCAGCTCAGCCGCTGGCAGGGCACGCCGTACCGCTATGGTGGCCTCAGTCCGCGTGGGGTTGACTGCTCCGGCTTTGTCCTGCTGACGTTCCGCGATCGCTTTGACATCGCGCTGCCACGCTCCACACGCGCTCAGACAAAAATCGGCAACCGTATCGATCCACGTGATTTGCGGACAGAGGTGGATACACCGCAGGGGCGTCTGCTGCTGCTCTCCTGACTTGCACACCGCGCGCGTTTACGGCTACAGTGTCTGCCGGATCGGGCTGACAGGGAACAGGCTATGCGGTTACTTATTCTGCTATTCGTGCTGATGGTCACAGGGTGCAGTCATCATGCGCCTCCGCCTGATTCCCGTCTCTCAGATCCTGAGCAGCAGGGCGTCACCCGGCTTCTGCAGCAGCTTTGCGCCGCCGGCATCGGCGTGATCACCAGCAGTCACGACCTGAATCATACGCTGCGCTACGCGGATCGCGTCTGGTTGCTGCATCAGGGAGAGCTGAAATATCAGGGCAGAGCGCATGAGGTGCTGACGGCCGCCCGGCTTGCGCCGCTGTTTCAGACAGAGGTGCTGAATAACGTGCTGGCGCGTTTGCTGTCGCAGCTGAGTCTGCATCACAAGCTGGAGATCGCTCTGACGCAGCTCTCCGGAGGGGAGTGGCAGCGGGTGCGCCTGCTGGCGGTGATACTGCAAATCCATCCTGACATCAATCCGCAGGGCAGCCTGCTGCTGCTCGATGAGCCGATGAGCGCGCTGGATGTGGCACTGAGCACCCTGCTGGAGGCGCTCAGCGGTCTTGCGACTCCGCGCGGAGAGCTGCTGCTTAACGGCACCGCTGTTGCTGCGCTGTCAGGAGAGGCGCTGGCTCAGCAGCGTGGCTGGCTGCCTCAGCAGCAGCCTGCGCCCGGCGCGATGCCGGTCTGGCACTACCTGCAGATGCATCTGCCGCGTGGTGCTGGCACAGTGGTAACATTATCGCCCGTTTTTCACCCGATATGGCTCCGGATGCGCCGCAGGTGCTTAAGCGTATTGAGCAGGCGCTGACCGCCTGACATGCTGCTGGCGTGTCACGGTCTGAGCTGCCCCGGCCGGCTGGCGCCGCTGGATCTCGCTCTCGCGCGCGGGGAGTGGGTACATCTGGTGGGCGCTAACGGCGCCGGAACACGTTTCCTCTGTTTGATAAGACGGACGTTAACGGCGCGCAGCGCCATCCGCTCTATCGCACGCTGGTCAGCGCCCAGCCGGAAGCTGAACGTCCGGAGGAGAGCGGTTTTCTTGAGCGTATGATAGCGAAAGGCCGGGCGCCGGCAGAACCCGGCGATATCCTGTGGAACTTCGAGAAGTTCCTGGTCGATAAACACCGTGACCGCGTACTGCTGGTAGTGAACGTCGCCTCCCGCTGCGGACTGACGCCGCAGTATGAGCAGCTTGAGTCACTCCATAAAGCGTTTCAGGCGCGGGGCTTTAGCGTGCTGGGCTTTCCCTGCAACCAGTTCCTGGAGCAGGAGCCGGGCACTAACGAAGAGATCCGGACGTTTTGCAGCACCACGTATGGCGTCGCTGCTGCTGACCTCTGCTGAGCTGCCGATAGGCGTGGTGACCGCGACGCTGGGCGCACCGCTGTTTATTCTGCTTTTAGTAAAATCTTCACGCTAGCTGCGGCTGGCGTTATCTGACGGACACAGGAGAACACCATGACGTTGTATCAGATCCCGCTGAAAACCCTTGATGGTACCGCCACTACGCTGGAGGCCTGCGCTGTGGCGTAACCTGCTGGTGCTGGCCATGGGCTGGCTGACAGGCGTCAGCGTGGCGCTGGCGGGGGCGATCGGCTTTGTCGGGCTGGTTGTCCCGCATCTTCTGCGGCTGAGCGGCATCAGCGATCATCGCTATCTGCTGCCTGCAGCAGCACTGGCGGGTGCGGCAGTGCTGCTGGCGGCGGATATTCTTGCGCTAGTCTACTTCAGTACCACGCTCGACCTGCGTCAGCTGATGTACTGGATGATGGGAGGCTTTGGCGGCGTTGACTGGCGCTATGGCTGGCTGATACTCAGCCTGATGCCGGTAATCGCCGCGCTGCTGTGCAGTGCGCGCACGCTGAATCTGCTGGCGCTGGGCGAGACGTCTGCGCGGCAGCTCGGCTTACCGCTGCGCGGTGCCGGCGTGGGAGTAGTACTGGGCGTGCTGCTCGGCAGCGGCTCCCTGTGGAGCCTGGCGCTGGCGGCGATGGCTGGCGCCCTGGCAATTACGCTGATCCTGCTGCATTTTGCCCATCGTCAGCTCGCCAGCAGTCGCTTACTGCTTACCGGTGTGGCGCTGGGTATTATCTGCAGCGCTGTGATGACGTGGGTCAGCCTGTGTGCCGGCGAGCGCTGGCTGCTGCCTGCCGAATGGTTTACCCCGCAGGGCGAGCTGTTTGTCTGGCAGATCCGTCTGCCGCGTACGCTGGCCGTTATTGCGACAGGCGCCGCGCTGGCGCTCTGCGGTACCGTTATGCAGGCGCTGTTTACAAATCCGCTGGCTGAGCCGGGACTGCTCGGCGTCTCTAACTCAGCGGCCTTTTTTATTACTGTGCCAGCCTGCAGGGGATGGCTTTCTTTTTGCCATAATCCCTCTACAATCGTGACATTCTCCTGCTTAACTGCCTCGCTTATGACTCTGCTCGATCAGCTTGCCCGTCAGACCGGTCGCCGTAGCCGGCGTACACTGCTGCTGCTCGCCGCGCTGCTGTTGCTGCTCAGCCTGCCAGGTTAAGCTGTCCGGATTTGGTAACTTTGATCTGCGCGACAAAAACCAGCGTCCGGGCCGTAACCCGAAAACGGGAGAGGATATTCCTATCACCGCGCGCCGTGTGGTGACCTTCCGTCCGGGGCAAAAGCTGAAAAGCCGCGTTGAAAACGCGTCACCGAAGGATGCTGACTGATTTCAGTATGATAAAAAGGCCGTGCTGCGACCGTTGCCAGATGTGTAGCAGCATTAAAAGAGCGATTCCAGGCAACCTTGAGGGATTGAACCTATGGCGCTTACAAAAGCTGAAATGTCAGAATATCTGTTTGAAAAACTCGGGTTGAGCAAACGCGACGCCAAAGAGTTGGTCGAGCTTTTTTTCGAAGAAGTTCGCCGCGCGCTGGAAAATGGAGAAATGATATCGCTGTTGTGGTGGCAGAAAGCGTCCCTGCAGCAGATATCATCGCAGAGTGTAAGAAAGTTGGCGTAAATCAGGTAGTTGGCGTAAACTTGTTTGACGTGTACCGTGGTAAAGGCGTGAACGAAGGCGAAAAGAGCCTTGCGATTAGCCTGATTTTGCAGGATACCAGCCGGACACTCGAAGAAGAGGAGACGGCGCTGCATCCCGGACAAACAGCGGCTATCTGGCTGGACAATGAACAAATCGGATTTATCGGGGTGGTTCACCCGGAGCTGGAACGCAAGCTGGATCTCAACGGTCGTACCTTAGTGTTTGAACTGCTTTGGAATAAGGTTGCAGACCGCGTCCTGCCTGACGCGCGTGAGATTTCACGCTTCCCGGCTAACCGCCGTGTGCCTGATACGCAGGCCGATCTCGGCATTCGCCAGGATCTTATGCTGGCGGGCGTAATCAGCGGTCATCGTGACGAAGAGCACTGGGATCTGGCGCGTCAGCCGGTTGACTT
The DNA here is from genome assembly GCA_002939445.1 of Pantoea sp. BRM17. GTDB lineage: Bacteria > Pseudomonadota > Gammaproteobacteria > Enterobacterales > Enterobacteriaceae > Pantoea. The sequence continues at coordinate 1,171,976 of PEFU01000003.1, forward strand.
CTATGATTTGAAAGGCGATTTAGAGTCGCTGCTGGAATTAACCGGCAAATCTGAAGCGATTTCATTCCGCGCGGCTGCCAATCAGATCACCTACAGCTTTGTCGATCCTAAAGTGCAGCAGCTGCTGCATCCGGGGGAAGAGGCGCTTATCCTGCCAAGCCCTATCTCCAGCGATATGTCAGCAATGCGCCTGTCACTCTGGACCGGTCTGCTCAGCTCAGTGGTTTACAACCAGAATCGCCAGCAGGGGCGTGTGCGCCTGTTCGAGAGCGGTCTGCGCTGGAAAGCGGTGGCACCGAGCTGGCGTTTTGATATGGCGATTGAGGAAGATCTGGTTGAAGAGGTTGCCCGCGTTTACGGCTACAACAACATCCCTGATGTGCCGGTAAAAGCCAGCCTGATTATGACGCAGCATCGTGAAGCCAGCCTGTCGCTGAAGCGGGCGAAAACGCTGCTGACAGACAAAGGCTATCAGGAAGCCCTGCTGCTGGATATCTGCGGTGGTGAAGCCGGTCCGGTTATCGATCAGACTGATGCCTGTAAACTGCCGCCGCGCGCCACGATTACGCTGCGCCGTACAAAACTCGATCGCCTGATTGGCCATGTTATCGCCGACGAACAGGTGACAGATATCCTGACCCGTCTCGGCTGCGAGGTCACGCAGGGCGAAGGCGAGTCGATGGGCGGTATTTTTGGCGGTGAGCACTCAGGCGTAAATGAAGCGACACGTAACGTGCTGTTTGAGTGCGCCTACTTTGATCCGCTGGCCATTACCGGCCGCGCACGCCGCCACGGACTGCATACTGATGCGTCACATCGCTATGAGCGTGGTGTCGATCCGGCGCTGCAGCATACAGCGATTGAACGTGCGACCCGTGACCCGGTGGTCGATGTCACTAACTATGTGCTGCTTGAGCTGGGTCAGCCGATGCACGCCTTCGATCTCGACCGCATCAGCGGCGGCATTGTGGTGCGTATGGCGCAGGAGAATGAGACGCTGACCCTGCTGGATGGCACCGAAGCAAAATTGCAGAATGACACGCTGGTTATTGCCGATCACCAGCAGGCGCTGGACGTGGTTAACGGACTGCCGCTGACGGCGCCTGCAGCAGAACCGGTTGCGGCGACCATTACCGATACATTCCCAATCCGCATCGACGCTACCGACGCCTGTCCGCGCTACCTGGGACGCGTAATTAAAGGTATCAATGTCAAAGCTGAAACGCCGCTCTGGATGCGTGAGAAACTGCGCCGCTGCGGCATTCGCTCAAGTTCTGAAGGCATGCTCTGCTCCTTCTCAGAGCTGGGTATTTCCGACGATCACAACGGTATTATCGAACTGCCAGCCGATGCGCCAGTAGGATGCGACATTCGCGACTACCTGAAGCTGGATGACAATACTATCGAGATCAGCGTGACGCCAAACCGTGCGGACTGTCTGAGCATCGCCGGCGTGGCGCGTGATGTGGGTGAAGTGGTGGAGTGCGGCCAGCACCCGAACGCGGATAAACTGCGCGTAACCAAAATCAATGTCGGCGGCGATCGTCTGCTGGATATCGTCTGCGGCGCGCCTAACTGCCGCCAGGGACTGAAAGTGGCAGTGGCTACCGTGGGTGCCGTACTGCCAGGTGATTTCAAAATCAAAGCGGCCAAACTGCGCGGCGAGCCTCTTCGAAAATGATTTACGTTTCCTCAAACAATTTAAATAAGGGCAGGTTATCCAATGAAATTCAGTGAACTCTGGTTACGCGAATGGGTAAATCCAGCCCTGGACAGCGCTGCGCTGTCTGAACAGATCACCATGGCAGGCCTTGAGGTTGATGGTGTTGATCCCGTTGCCGGCGCGTTTCATGGCGTAGTCGTGGACCTTTACTGAACCTTCAGCGGAAGTGGATGTAATGGGCAAAAATGGCAAATGGCTGGAAGTACTGGGCTGCGGCATGGTGCATCCGAATGTACTGCGTAACGTCGGCATCGATCCGGAAATTTACTCCGGCTTCGCCTTTGGTATGGGAATGGAAYGTCTGACCATGCTGCGCTATGGCGTCACCGATCTGCGTGCTGCGCCGATCCGCATTATCGCGCCGGGCCGCGTTTACCGTAATGATTACGATCAGACCCACACGCCGATGTTCCACCAGATGGAAGGCCTGATTGTCGATAAAGACATCAGCTTTACCAACCTGAAAGGAACGCTGCACGATTTCCTGAATAACTTCTTTGAAGAGAATCTGCAGATCCGCTTCCGCCCGAGCTACTTCGAAAACTTTTTCGGCGAGCTGGGTTTTGCCGTGGTGACCGGACCGGAAATTGAAGATGACTATCATAACTTCGACGCGCTGAATATTCCGGGTCACCATCCGGCCCGCGCCGATCATGACACCTTCTGGTTTGATGCCACGCGCCTGCTGCGTACGCAGACCTCAGGCGTGCAGATCCGCACCATGAAAAATCAGCAGCAAGAGCGCCCGGCGGCAGGTGCGGTGATTAACGAAGCAAAACAGCAGGTACAGGATCATCTTAACGCCCGTAAAAATACGCTGGAGAGTGCGGCGCTGAATGCGCGCCTGGCGGCAGAAACGATTGATGTCTCACTGCCCGGACGCCGCAGCGAAAACGGCGGTCTGCATCCGGTAACGCGCACCATTGACCGCATCCCGGATCCCAACAAGAACTGACCAGCCCGGCTGGAAGAAGAGGAAATCATGTCCCAACTCGCAGACCTGGTGGCCCGTGCCACGGCCGCCATCGACGAGGCGTCGGATATCGCCGCTCTGGACGCTGTACGCGTCGAATTTCTGGGTAAAAAAGGGCACCTTACCCTGCAGATGACCACCCTGCGTGAACTGCCGGCTGCGCCGCCGGGCATTTCAATAGGGCGGTTTTTAATTTTCTCAAGGTAATGCAAGCATGCACGCTGCTCTTTTCCGTTTCTTTTTTTACTTTAGCGCCTGAACATCAGGGGCTTGTGCGCATAAGAAAAGAAACGAAAAATCGCGCTGAAAGCCTCCCTCGTGGAGGCTTTTTTGTTTCTGGCGAGACTTAATCGGATCAACAGCCGTTTCATCAATGGCCTGAAAAAAGCGTCCATTGAGATTGACCGTAAAATCCTGGCTGACATCGCTGTATTCGACAAAGCAGCCTTCGCTGCTCTGGTAGAAAAAGCGAAATCAGCTCTGGCGTAAGTCAGGTAAAAAAGGGAGCTTGCTCCCTTTTTTATTACCTGCAACTCACGCAAAAGATTGACATTTACTCGCGCACGTCACAAAAAAATCTTAAAACAAGCTAAAGGCTACTACGGTGCACGTTCACGTGTTTACCGCGTTGCTTTCCAGGCTGTTATCAAAGCTGGTCAGTATGCTTACCGCGACCGTCGTCAGCGTAAGCGTCAGTTCCGTCAGCTGTGGATCGCGCGTATCAACGCAGSGGCGCGTCAGAACGGTATGTCTCAAGCGTAAACGTCACCTGCGTCCAAAAGGCCTGGTGTCTAAAGGCGATCTGGGTCTGGTTATTGCCTGCCTGCCGTACGCATAAGTAAATTTTTTTTAATTCGCCCGTCGCGCTGTAAGGCTTATCGCCAGCAGAGCACCGGCAAAACAGAATATGATTAAGGAGAGCTCATGGCTCGCGTAAAACGTGGTGTAATTAGATGCCGCGCAGCGTTCGCGCTGTGCGGGATTATTCGCCTGTCTGGTTCATTTTTTTAACAATGCGAAGTGGATATTTGTAAAAATGCCAAAGATTAAAACTGTACGTGGCGCGGCTAAGCGCTTCAAGAAGACCGCCTCTGGCGGCTTCAAGCGTAAGCACGCAAACCTGCGTCATATTCTGACCAAAAAGTCTACAAAGCCAAAATCACGCTGCGTTTCCGCGGTCGTGAGATGGCGCACCAGCAGATCGGTATGGAAGTGCTTAACCGCGTCCGTAAAGATCTGTGTGAAGATATCGATCTGGCAGTGGTCGAGTCCTTCCCTTCGAAGATCGAAGGCCGCCAGATGATTATGGTGCTCGCACCTAAGAAGAAACAGTAGGCTTTCAAGTAATGCCCGAACGCCGAACCGCCGGTATGCCGTATTATGGATTACGGCAAGTTCCTTTATGAAAAGAGTAAGTCTTCTAAGGAACAGAAGAAGAAGCAGAAAGTTATCCAGGTTAAGGAAATTAAATTCCGTCCTGGTACCGATGATGGCGACTATCAGGTAAAACTCCGCAGCCTGATGCGCTTTCTGGAAGAGGGCGATTACATCTTCACCAATTAGAGGAATAAGGTTATTAAAGGCGGAAAACGAGTACAACCGACGCGTCCAAACCGTATTAACGGCGAAATCCGAGCCACCGAAGTGCGCCTCACTGGCGTTGACGGCGAGCAACTTGGCATTGTCTCTCTACGCGAAGCGATTGAGAAAGCTGAAGAAGCTGGCGTAGATTTAGTTGAAATCCCAAAGCAGACTTGAGAAACGAGAAGATAGGCTTTAAAATCCGCGAGCACACATTGCGTCGCGTCCCTTATATGCTGGTTTGCGGTGAGAAAGAGGTGGAAGCAGGCAAAGTTGCCGTGCGCACCCGCCGTGGTAAAGACCTCGGGAGCATGGACGTAGATGTGTTTGTTGAGAAGCTGCAACAAGAGATTCGCAGCCACCGTCAGACACCGGTGATGATTCACCGTGCGATTCTGGGCTCTATGGAGCGCTTTATCGGTATTCTGACTGAAGAGTTCGCTGGTTTCTTCCCGAGCTGGCTGGCACCGGTACAGGCTGTAGTGATGAATATCACTGACAGTCAGGCAGAATATGTCAGTGAACTGACAAAGAAACTGCAAAATGCTGGCATTCGTGTAGAGGTTGACCTGGCCGAAGCATTGAAAGAGAATGATATCCCCTTTGAGTATCAGCCGGGTGAAGGGGCATTCTACGGCCCGAAAATCGAGTTCACCCTGTATGATTGTCTCGATCGTGCCTGGCAGTGTGGCACGGTTCAGCTAGACTTTTCTCTGCCAAAACGTCTTGATGCCACCTATGTGGGTGAAAACAACGGTGGTCTGATGCGCGTACGCGGCTTTACGCAGGATGATGCTCACGTATTCTGTACTGAAGATCAGGTGCGCGACGAAGTAAACAGCTGTATTCGTATGGTGTACGACATGTACAGCACGTTCGGTTTTGAAAAAATCGTCGTGAAGTTGTCTACCCGTCCGGAAAAACGCATCGGTACCGATGAGATGTGGGATCGCGTAAAAACCGGCCACTGGGAAAACTACAAAGAGGCGATGTTTACCACCTCTTCAGAAAACCGCGAATATTGCATTAAACCGATGAACTGCCCGGGTCACGTGCAGATCTTCAATCAGGGTCTGAAGTCCTATCGCGATCTGCCGCTGCGTATGGCAGAGTTCGGTAGCTGCCACCGTAACGAGCCATCGGGTGCGCTCCTAGCAAAACGCGATCATCGCAAAATTGGTAAACAGCTCGATCTCTACCATATGCAGGAAGAGGCGCCGGGCATGGTGTTCTGGCACAATGACGGCTGGACGATTTTCCGCGAGCTGGAAGTTTTTGTCCGTACCAAACTGAAAGAGTATGATTACCAGGAAGTAAAAGGTCCGTTTATGATGGACCGCGTGCTGTGGGGTCATCATGAAGAGTATGTGGATATGTGCCGCGGTCCGCACGTGCCGAACATGCGCTTCTGCCACCATTTTAAGCTGCAGAAAATTGCGGGCGCTTACTGGCGCGGCAACAGCGATAACAAAATGCTGCAGCGTATTTACGGCACGGCCTGGGCAGATAAGAAGCAGCTGTCAGCCTATCTGCAGCGCCTGGAAGAAGTTCTCGACCACACGCTGACGCAGGAAGATCTGGAACAGCTGGAAAAGCGTATGCACCAGCTGGCTGAAACCAATTACAACGTGGTAAAGAAAAAAGTCAGCTGGCAGGAAGCGCGCGACGTCTTTGCTGCGCGTGGCGAAAGCTATAAAACCACAATCCTTGATGAGAATATCAGTCACGACGATCGTCCTGGCCTCTTCGGTGAGCTGGTAGATGCGGTTGATCCCATCACCGACGATGCTCAGGTAGCAATCATCACCGCAAAAGATGAAGCGGGTCTGGAGATTATCCGGCACTCCTGCGCGCACCTGCTGGGCCATGCTATTAAACAGCTGTGGCCTGATACCAAAATGGCGATTGGCCCGGTCATCGATAACGGCTTCTATTATGACGTCGTCGCCGGGTACACACACCAAACACAGTGTTGCATGTAGGCTTTCGTGTGGCTTACCACTGCAATTTAAGGATATAAAATGCCAGTAATTACTCTTCCTGACGGCAGCCAGCGCGTTTTTGACCACCCGGTCAGCGTAATGGATATTGCGCTGGATATTGGTCCCGGCCTGGCGAAAGCCTGTATCGCCGGTCGCGTAATCAAAACCACGATTCAGCTCTCCTACGCAATGTAACTGCCATACCAGAAAACCGCCGTCCGGCTCAGGCTGCACGGCGGTTTTTTTTGTGTTTGCTTAGAATTAGCCCGCAAGGCGGGTTTTGCTGCAGGGTGAAAGCTGTTATCATATTTGCCGCTTTATGCGCCTGGCGTCATTCCGACAATGTGGGTCTGACATCGCAGCTATCAGTGGCAGCTGACGGATACCACGAAATTCATTCAGGGTGTATCCGTGCTGAGCAGCTTCGGCGAAGATACTACGGTGAACTCAGAAACGGCCCTGCAGGTCGCCATCAATGAGCACTTTGCGCTGAAGATGGGCTACAACGTGACCTGGAACAACAATCCGCCAGAGTCCGCGCCCGATCGTACCGATAATTATCTGTTTGGTCAGGCCAGCTGGCTGAGCGATCGTCTGAATGGTTACGATTCCCGCGACGTCCTGACGGCCGGTTATGGTCGCCAGATCCTCAACGGTCCGGTGCACTCTCTGCGCGCGGAATTTGGTCCGGGCGTACGTTACGACGACTTTCACGACGGCGGGCATGAGACCAAAGCGCTGGGCTATGGCGCAGTCGCATCAGCCGGTTACCTGGCGCAAACCGGTAACACCACCAGCTCTTCGCTGACGGCTTCAACCAGCATGACCTGGTATCAGACCTCAACGGCTTACAGCCTGTGGGGCAACGCGGCGAACACCTCATCCAACGATGAGCGTTCATCTGAAACCTACAATATCGGTGGCCGCAGCCGCTACAACATGAACAGCGCTGCTTGATTGCCGGTAAAAACGCTGCAGACTCACCTGTTTTTAAATTGCCGCACGGATCACCCTTTAATGAAAGTTCTTAATAAGCTGTCCGCTATTTTTCTGCTCTCTGCCGGAGCATTTTGTCACCAGGCTTTTGCTGATAACGCTGTCTTCACCTCAATGGATGATCCTTCAACGGCCAAACAGCCGTTTGAAGGCATGAGCGAATTTTGTTCAGTTGCAGCCTAAGGCTGTGTCAGCAGCGGCAAAATTCCTGATAATTGCGGGCTGTTATTTCTCTGAACGGCACCTATAATGCGCGCCGTTAGTGAACGCGTCTGCAACGTATCATGCTGGTTGATGCAGGGAACGGCCTGATGCCGCCTCATAATTTTTTACAAAACTTACAGTAAATTGCTTTCATGCGGATGTCCTTCAGCATCGTGCAGGGTGGTGCTATATCCGCTATTGACCATAGCGCTGGTCAGCGATTGAAGATCGCTTAGCCCCGACTCCTGATAGTGGAAAGTGACAACGTAACTCATAACGTCCAGCGTGCTCATTTTCTCACCTCACTGTAACCAAACAGATTTCAGCGTAGTCCACCCCACAGCTGCGCTGCAATTGTAGTGCGCAAAAAATAGGCAAGGCCAGTTTTACCGGCGGCCTCAGACAGGGTTCTGCAAAAATTGCTGCAGCGTTGTAACCTTTGTCTGCGGAGACTGATGCAATGCCACCTCTGCAATACGCGCAGCCTGCTCCGAAACCGCTTCAGGCGTCAGCGTGCTGACAATGCCGAAGCTGTTGGTTCCCAGCCAGCGGAACAGGTCCAGCCGGTCATGGGTGTTGCACTTGACGAAGACATCCATATCGCCGTAGCGGATACGCCAGGCGGGATGGATATCCCCGCCGGGCAGGGGCTCGCGCTGCGTAATCTCTGCTGGCTGGGTCTGTTCGCTTAACAGGCGGCTGATGGCTGACCACATGGCGGGCTCCTCGTTAATCGCGATATGTCCGAACTGGCGCTGCTCACTCCATTGATGCAGGCGCGCCAGCTGCTGCCCGAGCTGATAACCCGCTTCCGCGCTGAGCGGCTGCGGCGGAATATACTCCAGCAGAAGAAAACTGGCGTCGCGCGTGCTGCCGACGCCGTAGACGGTCGGCACCCGGACTGTCTGCGTGCGCGCCAGCAGACTGAGCTGATCGGCCTCTAGCGAAGGCTGCGGATGATGATGAGCCAGCGCCTGCTGAACGCTGTCAATAATATGATTCATGTCACCATAGGTCACACCGCGTTCCGCTGCCAGCTGCAGCTGCCAGCCGATACGCTGCTCCGCAAAAAACAGCGACCAGCGCCGCAGCCAGCTATTGGGCTGCAGGGTAGTGGTAATATTATTATCGAAATCGACTACAGGCTGGCGTTGCGAAAATCCCTCTGCCAGCGGCCACTCTGCGTGATAGCCCTGCATGATCTCACGCGGCWGTTCATGGTAATAACTCAGCATCGCCAGGTCGCATTCGCGGTCACCCCAGTAGCAGGCAGGATCGAAAATCCATGGCCCGCTGCTGCTATCTGCACAGTTGGCAGGCCAGAGATCGCCATGCATATATCCTGCCAGTAATTATTGCTGTTGCCGGCTACTTTTTACTGACGCTGCTGGGCATGCTTTAAATCATCAGGCCGGTCTGGCCCGATCCTGCGCCAGTTTGTCGTCGCTAAGCAGCTGACTGACGGCAAACTGCGCCTCCTCCTGCCACTGGCCGGAAAAAACGTTCGCGCGGTTCAGCAGGTAATAGAGCTGATAATGCGCTGATTTTTATCGGCATGGCTTTACAGGCATCGGGTGCGCGCATGTGGCGCCAGTCGCGGCATGTTAAAGAGGGCATTGAAGATCAGCTGATTCTGGAGCAGGCAAAGGGCAGCGAAGGCCGCACGCGCGCGCAGCTTGAGGAAAAAATCCGCGTCCCGCACCACACTATTCTGCTGCAGATTTTTCCGCTCATGTCGACAATTGTTTCCATGCTCGGTTATTTATATCAGCACAGCGTAAAGCAGCCCGGACTGGATGCCGTATTGCTGGATTTTATCCATGTCATGGTGGACATGCTTAAATTCAATACGTCGTTTCTCAATCCGTTCTGGCACAACTCGCCGGTGCCCGATTTTCACGGCGGGGCAAATATCGGTTTCTGGATCGTTGGCGCCACCTTATCACGCCAGAGTGCGAAAACAAGGACGCGACAGGTAACGCATTTTTCAGGAAAAAATCGCCGACTGCAGGTAGACTTAGGGCAAAATAATTATCTGTATAGGGAAGTCTGCATGACATACCAACAGGCTGGCCAGGTCGCCATCCTTAAGCGCGTGGCTGGCTGGATCATTTTCATTCCGGCACTGAGTACGGTCTGATCGATGCGCAGGCCAAGCGTGTCAGGCAGCTCCGCGCGACGACTGACGTCAACGCCAAGGCTTGCCAGTACCTCCATCTCAGCCTGATCCCACAGCGGTTCAGAATCAATCAGTAAACCATCCATATCAAAAATAGCGGCGTACACCGGACGACGATAGCGCATGACAATATCCTTCTTAGCGGTTGCCCGCTCCAGCATGGCCAGCGGCGAAGCGGAAGCGAGCGCAATCCGCAGCCCCTGCTGCTGACAGAGCCGCAGCGCCTGATCGACACCGGGCAGCAGCGGCTGCTGCGCTTCGATCAGCGATAGCGTACGATCGATAATACGCGCCGTGACGTCGGCCTGAGTCGCACCCTGCCACGGCTGTGCCTCATACCACATGTCCACAATAGAACGCATGCGCGCCGCTTTACAGGCGATCATGCCGTTGAAGGAGTCTTCCAGCGCCACACAGTTAAGCGGATCGATATCAAGCGCCGCTGCCGCATTCAGATAGACCTGCGGATGAGGTTTGCTCAGCGGCAGCGCTTCAGCAGAGGCGAGGGCGGAAAAGCAGGGCCGCAGCCGGAACATCTCCAGCTGGGATTTATCCAGTAAATGAGAACGGTGACGCTGTAACGAAGAGTGAATTATTTTCGCGCTGGCTGACCGCTGTATCAGACTGCGCCATACACCCTGCGGTCAGTTAAACAGATGCTCTGCGCGCAGTTCCGTCAGGCTCGGCAGCCGCACATCTGCCAGCGCCCAGCGGGCATCCGCGTAGTGTGCAGCCGCAGGCTGTGGATCGGGGGTGGTCGATATCCGGCAGCAGGCAGGTCAGCAGCGTAGCGGGAACCAGATGCCACCAGTCCGCTGCAGCCAGAACCGGTGTCAGCTCAGCACGCTTGGCAAAAATAGCGCTGGCGATAGCAAAAATTATATGGCCTTCGGCCGTCATGATTAAATCCGGATACAAAACTGTCAATGCATCCAGTATGAGCATGTCAGCCACGATATGGCTCAGGTAGCCCAGCGTCAGTCCCTGCAGCACATCCGCCGGCAGAAACCAGTCTGCCGGCACGTTCACTTTAAACAGCCACAGGCTGATAGCCACTGCCAGCAAACTGTGGGTAAAACCGCGATGTCCAAACGCCCGCGCGATGGGCTGAGAGAGCCAGCGAAAACGCTGGCCCAGGCTGGATTGCAGTGTATCAAACAGCTGCTGCGGCCAGCCGTTTGCACCAAAAGCAGGCATGCCAGCCGGAAACCAGAGCGCCGCAACCACCAGTCCCAGACAAAGTATCCGCTCCAGCTGATTACCGCTCTGGCTTCTGAGAATAGGCAGACGAAAGCGCCAGCGGCAGGGCCACAGCAGCGGAACGCCAGCTGGCGTCAATCCATACTTAACTCCAGAAAGATGCCGTCCTGCAAAGTGCAGGCGGCATAGCGTAACGTAAATTTCTATCAGAGAATGTCAGGGATGTTAGCAGCACAATTAAGTGCAGGCTTATACCCAAAAAGTATGGGTTATAACTTTTTGTTTAATATGGCGTAATTATTAGCCGTTTAGCGGATTAATTAACCGGTTCACTCGACCAGATTRAACCAGCCGATCGAATCCTTAACCACTGCGCTGTTTTCGCCATAAACCGCCTGAAGCGCCAGGCCAAACAGCACGCCCAGCACCAGGCCGGTCAGTACGCGCTTTGACAGGCTCCAGCTCTGGTTGCCAATGCGGTTAAGCAGCACCAGCAGAGCGGCAAAGACCACTATGTTGATAATAAGAGGGGCAGCGCTGAGGTGGAAGAGGCCGGTCACCATCACGCCGACCAGCGCGGAGATAGCCGTGGTAAACAGCAGTACACCGATGGTCAGCACGCTGATTTTGCCCAGCGAGGAGGCGTTATGCAGACGCGCCACCGCGCTCAGTATTGAGGCGAATACCAGCGGCATAACAATCATCTGCAGCAGCTGTACATAGCCATTAACAGCGACGCCGAGGAAAGCAGCAAAGATAACGACACTGATAATGGAGGTCGGGTTCGCGCCTGCCAGATCGGCAAACGGGTTTTTAGGGATGAAAGAGAGCAGCAGCTGCGGCGTGCTGAGATCGGCGACTTTACCCGCATAGTTGCTCTGAATAGCATTCAGACGCGCGGTCTCCTGCGCACCCTGCACCAGCCCTCAGGCGAGAACAAAGCTGCCCAGCTTAACGATATCGTGCAGGTTAGAGCCGGCGACCACTTTGGTCATCAGAGCCAGTACGCCATATGGCGTCAGCTTCATGATCAGGCGCACCAGTTTCATCACCCAGGACTGCAGCGTATCAATCGCGGCCAGTACGCGTTCACCTTTCACTTTATCATCGCGCAGCAGATGCAGTCAGCTGGCAATCGCTTCCGGCACGCCGAGACGGCGCGTCTGCGTTTCCACATTCAGCGGAATGCTGGCCGCGCTGGAGCGGCTGGTGAAAGCGAAAGTGATCACCGGCCATACTTTGCGGAAGAAGCGCAGCGGATTGATGCCGTTGATCGACAGCAGCAGCGCATGCACGCCAAACATAATCGCAAGGCCAAGATAGTTCAGCGCAGCAAAGGTAGCACCGCCGCCCACACCGGCTACGCCAGCGGAACTCAGGGTGACGATCCCGACCAGCGTGGCGATCCAGACCGGATCAAACGGGTTAATACCGACAGTAGGAGCAACCATCACGGCCAGCATTGTCGGATAGAGCCCGGCACAGCCGTTCTGACCAATTGTGGCACCGAAGGAGGCGGAATCTTAGCGATGCGCCAGTTCGGCGTGCTCATCGCTCTCCAGGATTTTTTTGTCGGTCTGACCCAGCCAGCGGCTGGTCAGCGAACCGGCCGTCATTGAACCGTTCACGTTGAGCGCGGTACGGCCCATATCAATCAGCGGCTCAATGGAAATCAGCAGCGCGACCAGCGTCACCGGCAGCCCCATTGCCGGCAGCACACAGACTTACGTTATCGGCGAGCGCGATGGCAAAATGCAGACCTATTTTGTCAGCTACAACGATACCGGTCGCGTGATGAACTACGGCTTCCAGAGCTGCAAAGAGTACGACACCGATCCGCAGGTTGCGCAGTAACTCTTTTTTGCTGAATAAAAAAGGGCCCGTCTGAGACGGGCCCTTTTTCATGCTGAAGTCAGCGATAAAGTGCTGGGATGTATCGCTGCCGCTATGACGCTGGCTGCTCTGTCTGGTTGTACCACTTACGATCGCGCGGAAAGTTATGTCACCAAACCGGTRGTAAAAGATGTTAAAAAAGKCATGACGCGTGAACAGGTGCGTCAGATTGCGGGTCCGGCTTCGACCGAAGTGACCATGGCGCACGCGCGTGGCACCTGCTGTGCAGATGTCATGGGGCCTCTGAGCCGGGTAAAAAGTTAACCGCGCGATTATACGGAGCAGGGCGCAGCAGCACAGCTTTTTTACTCCGGATATATTGCGATGAACGCATCTAAAAGCGTCGCCACCAGGTTGATAAATCTGAATTTGTGTTCCAGGCTTATTCCGACATGGACAAAGTATGAGGAACAAAAAATGATATCGCTCATGGGACCAAATAGCAGCTGTCCCGCCCCGAGGCCCAGCAGGCCAGCAGTCAGACTGAGCTGAGCGGTGGAGGTCTGCGTGTGCAGATCGCGCGCCAGTTCAGGCAGCGCGGGGAGATAGAGGTCGATACAGAGCGGTCCGAGCGCCGCCAGAAGTCCGAGCGTGATGGCGTAAACCAGCCGGTTAGGGACAAAAAAGCGCGTCAGCTCGTGTCCGCTATACATATCCCGGGCGATAGCGCGCGACAGCACGGCACCGCCAGCGCCAGCCAGCCCCTCAAACAGGCGGGCAATCAGTAGCGAATGGATATCTTTTGCCAGCGCGCAGCCGACAGAGGCAATAAACAGCAGCAGCAGCGACAGCAGCAGGGGCCGGATGCGGCCAAATCAGGCGGAAAACAGAGAGCCCTGGCTACGGCGTGCAGGCGGCAGCGTCTCATGCAGCTGCCAGCGCGCCAGCAGAATCAGCAGAATGGCGATCGCCGCCAGTACGAGAAAAATGCCGCGCCAGCTCATGATTGTCATCAGCGCGCCGCCCAGTACCGGCGCTCCCACCGGTGCAAGGCCGTTGACCAGCATCAGCAGCGTGGTTTGTGAGGCGATAATCAGGCCGCACCCGTTGGCAGCAAAGCAGAGGCTGAACGCCTGAGGCGAGAGGCCGTAGATCTGCTGCAGCACAAACGGTGAGGCGCCGATATAGGCAAACATGCCTGACATCATAAAGCCCTGCGTCAGGCAAAAACCCATAAAGGGCCGATGCGTAACGACCTGGCCCAGCGCCGCCGGACTCTGCATCGCCAGCGATGCGGCGGTGGTTGCGATTACACCGTTACTGGCAATAGAGAAAAATAGCGCCACCAGAATAACCGGCAGGGCGGCGTCGCTCAGCGCGGCGGTCAGCAGGGTGGCGGAGGCGACAAATGCCAGCGTCAGCCCGCCCTTAAGCACCCGGTATTCGCCCCAGAGCGGACAGAGCCGTGCGATGCTGCTGAATCAGGCGCTTTCAGGCCGCTGCGCCAGCAGGGTAAACATCAGGATTGCCAGCATAAAGCAGCCGAAAATGGTGGCGCTCATGCTGATAACCGAGGTCCCGCCCACGCCGCTAACCGGCACGCTGATGGCGCCCAGCGTAAACATGGTGACGCCGATAACCGCAGAAGCACTGCCGGCGCGGTGCCCCATCAGGAAATCGACGCTGACGCGGATCTCCTGCTGCGGATCGATAGCGGGTTTAACACCAAGGGCCTGAATAATTTCCTGCTGCAGTGACATGAACCTCTCCTCAAGTCAGAAGCCTGACGGCATGATGCGTAACATCAGCTAAAGCTAACGCCTTGGCCGCAAAACAACAAGCCAAACGGCGACTGGCGCAGACGGTACATCCTGACAATCCTGCTCGTCGGCCTGTTTACCATACGGCAGGCGCACGGCAATAAAGGTGTACTCTTTATCGCCGGTCTCATGACGCAGCTCGCTGACCGCCATCTGCGCCAGCTTACCGGTCAGCGTTGAGTCCTGCCCGCCGCTGATGCCCAGCACCAGCGTTTTCAGAAAAGGATGCGCTTTCAGGTACGCTCCGTGATCGGTGCCCAGCACGATACCTTTGGTCATGCCGGCGATGCTGTACTGCGCCTTCATGCGTTCACGCGCCTTTTCGTTACCGCGGACAAAATCTGACAGCGCGATACCCGCTTCCTGCAGTGCGCGCTCGCTCGCCAGCACCGCCTCTTTGATATTCACCACCAGGGTACGATCGGGCTGAATAAACGCCAGCCCGCCAAGCGCCACCTCATCCTGCAGGCCGGGACGATCGTCTTCAAGATCGGCCGTGGGATGTTTCATCCAGAGGTGCTCCGGACAGCCCAGCGCCTTCAGCAGCTGTTTACCCTGGCCTTTGTTAAGGCGAAAGATCGGGTTCACGTCGCTGCCGCCATCGCCATATTTGGTATAAAAACCGGTCACCGCTTCCGCCTCAGTGGCAAGCGAGGCGCGACTCTCTCTCCGCAGAGGGAGAGTCGCAGGGAGGGGCTACTTTTTCCAGTAGTCGTCAAACACAGTCACCGGCATACGGCGCTTATGTTCGGTTTTGGTGTACCAGCCCTCGATAATTTTTGCCGATTCGGCATTGATGGTTTTGCCTTCCAGATAATCATCGATCTGCTGATAGGTTGGCAGATTTTCACTCTCGCCGTGAAAGGTATAGACGCCGGGCACTTTAGGCAGCCCTTCAAGCCACTGGCGCAGGTGTTCGGGATATTGATAGATTGCCGCCGCGTCAAAGTCGAGGCGATGGCTGGTTGCTCGTCTGACCAAAGAATGCTCCGCTTACTGGTTTTGTATACAGTGTATCAGCGTGCTGATTTTATCGCGATTTTTGCGCAGGCGCTTATTAAATAACGGCTGCTGCGTTTTAATCATCTGCGCTTCCAGCAGCTGCGCGCCAATATCGCCGGCGGTGGGGATCCAGCTTACGCGCCGCGCCTGACGCAGCATGCTCGCTTCATCCGTGGTGCGAAAATGCGCCATCACCCGGCTGCGCAAATTAATGCTTTTGCCGATATAAAGAGCGCGCCCTGGCCGCAGGCTCTCCAGCCCAAGCAGGCCGTGACAGAGCTGCAGCTCATCGGCCATGCTTTTAAGCTTCTCCAGCGCGGCAAAACGGCTGCGAAACAGCCCGTAGAGATCGGGTGAACGAGAGAAATCGACATCTTTTGCATAGACCACTTCCGGCGCGCCTTCTCCCAGCTGAAGTGAGCAGAGCTGAGCCAGCCAGAACCAGTGATCGATCACATGGATTTGTGTCATCTCAGCGCCGCGCTCCACCATGCCAACCGGGCCTTCCCACGGCCAGCACACCACGCGAAAGCGTTCCAGCCCCTCGCGGAGCCGCTGCTGGTGCGCTTCAACACTCTCTTTTCCGCAGCAGGCGCCGGCACAGCGCTTCAGTGCTGCGCGAAAGCAGGTGATCGATCCGGATTAAGACCGCCGGCGCTGTTCAGGGCAGAGTACCGCCCTGAACAGCGTCGGCGGTTTTTTTTATAGCTCTATCAGCGGGAACTCGCCGGAAAGCAGCGGACGGCAGAGAATTTTATAGCCGTCGTGATCAAACCCCTGGCGCGCGCGCTGCAGCTGGCGCGCTTCCGCTTCAGTGGCAACAGAACCACAGGCTGAGAAGATGACCGCAAACGCCAAAGAGAATGCGGTACGCATGATGGAAACCCAGAACAAAATCTACAACGTACTGACGCCGGAACAGAAAAAGCAGTACAACGCCAATTTCGAAACGCGCCTGACGGAAAAAGCGCCACACGATGGTAAAATGCCACCACCGCCTGCTGACGGTGAGTAAACACACACCCAAAAGCCGATGCATAAGCCGATGCGTCATCACGGTATGGAGATGTTCAAAGGCATTACTCTGACCGATGCGCAGAAAACACAGATCCGCACCATCATGCAGGATGGTCATAAAGAGATGCAGCGCCCGTCGCCGGAGGCGCGCCGCGCGAACCATGCCATTATTGCCGCCGACAGCTTCGATCGCAGCAAAGCGGAACGGTTCTGAGTAGTTGACGTTCAGCGTCGTATGCTTGTTTCCGAAGACGCGACACAGGCTGTCGTCATATAACTGACAAGAAAGGACAATATTATGCGTAAACTGACTTCTGTTTTTCTGGCTACCGCAATGGCACTGGGTGCCGCCAATATCGTCCACGCTGCGGCCGATAACCTGACGCCACCGCCGGCCGGCACTTCGCCTGATGGCGTCAGCCATGCTGATAGCGATCGCTTAACATTTTGCTTTCCCGGCGCGGGCAAACTCATTACACTCCTCCTTAATTCCTGCCATTTTCCCGCTATTGTCATACYTTTTTGCATTTTCTCACGTAATTCTTCGCAATCTCTCCACGATCGCACGATATCTATCTTCTATGCTTTCAGGGCTTTACTC
>PEFU01000003.1:1189186-1204581 GCA_002939445.1 Pantoea sp. BRM17
GCCAGGCTGCTGTGGCGAATAGCAAAATGTTCCATGTGCCCTAATCATTTAAAAGGATCATCTCAATGTCCAATCAAGACCAACAATCGCTAGTGCTCTGGTATAACCAGCTTGGCATGCATGATGTTGATCGGGTGGGAGGCAAAAATGCCTCTCTTGGAGAAATGATTACCAATTTGTCGTCGCTGGGCGTATCCGTCCCGAACGGCTTTGCCACGACGTCTGACGCGTTTAATCAGTTTCTCGACCAAAGCGGACTGAACCAGCGCATTTATGCACTACTGGATATCACGGATATTGATGACGTGGCGGCGCTGGCCCAGGCGGGCAAGCAGATCCGCCAGTGGGTCGTGGACACGCCGTTTCAGCCGGCGCTGGAAGCGGCTATTCGTACTGCTTATGAGCAGCTTTCTGCTGATGATGCCGACGCCTCTTTTGCCGTCCGCTCATCCGCGACTGCCGAGGATATGCCTGACGCCTCATTCGCCGGGCAGCAGGAGACCTTCCTCAACGTACAGGGGTTTGATGCCGTGCTGGTGGCGGTTAAGCACGTATACGCCTCGCTGTTTAACGATCGGGCTATCTCATACCGCGTGCATCAGGGCTACGATCATCGCGGCGTGGCGCTCTCGGCCGGGGTGCAGCGTATGGTTCGCTCCGATCTTGCCGCCTCTGGCGTGATGTTTACCATTGATACTGAGTCAGGTTTTGATCAGGTCGTCTTTATCACTTCAGCCTGGGGGCTGGGTGAGATGGTGGTACAGGGTGCGGTCAACCCGGATGAGTTTTACGTGCATAAACCGACGCTGGCGGTAAACCGCCCGGCTATTGTCAGGCGGACGATGGGGTCTAAAAAAATCCGCATGGTGTATGCCGATTCTCAGACGCATGGCGAGCAGGTGCGCATTGAGGATGTGGAGCAGGCAACGCGCGATCGTTTCAGCCTGACCGACGACGAAGTACAGGCGCTGGCACGCCAGGCGGTGCTGATTGAACAGCACTACAAGCGCCCGATGGACATCGAGTGGGCAAAAGACGGGCATACCGGCAAGCTCTATATCGTACAGGCGCGACCGGAAACCGTACGCTCGAATGGTCAGGTGATGGAGCGCTACAGCCTGCAGGGCACGGGCCAGGTGCTGGTTGAAGGACGCGCCATCGGTCATCGTATCGGTGCGGGTGAAGTCAAGGTGATCCACGATATCAGCGAAATGCACCGCATTGAGAAGGGCGACGTGCTGGTCACCGATATGACGGACCCGGACTGGGAACCTATCATGAAAAAAGCGTCGGCTATCGTGACCAACCGCGGCGGACGCACCTGCCATGCGGCGATCATTGCACGTGAGCTGGGGATCCCGGCGGTGGTGGGATGTGGTGATGCCACCGATCACCTGCGTGACGGGCATAAAGTGACGGTTTCCTGCGCCGAAGGCGATACCGGCTACGTCTACAATGACCTGCTCGATTTTGAGATCGCCAGCTCTCAGGTCGACTCGATGCCCGATCTGCCGCTTAAGATCATGATGAACGTCGGTAATCCCGATCGCGCGTTTGACTTCGCCTGTCTGCCCAATGAGGGTGTCGGCCTGGCGCGGCTGGAGTTTATTATCAACCGCATGATCGGCGTGCATCCTAAAGCGCTGCTGGAGTTTGATCAGCAGACGCCGGAGCTACAGCAGCAGATCCGCCAGATGATGAAAGGCTTTGACGATCCGGTTGAGTTCTATATCGCGCGCCTGACGGAGGGGATTGCTACCCTGGGCGCCGCCTTTGCGCCGAAGCGCGTGATTTTGCGCCTGTCCGATTTTAAATCGAACGAGTACGCCAATCTGGTRGGCGGAGAGCGCTACGAGCCGGAAGAGGAGAACCCGATGCTTGGTTTCCGGGGGGCCGGGCGCTACGTTGCTGACAGCTTCCGCGACTGTTTTGCGCTGGAGTGCGAAGCCGTGAAGCGGGTGCGCAATGAGATGGGGCTGAGTAACGTTGAAATCATGGTGCCTTTTGTGCGCACCGTTGACCAGGCGGAAGCGGTCGTGGCTGAACTGGCGAAGCACGGGCTGAAGCGCGGTGAAGCGGGTCTGAAGGTGATTATGATGTGTGAAATCCCGTCAAACGCGCTGCTGGCAGAACAGTTTTTGCAGCACTTCGACGGTTTCTCCATCGGTTCCAACGATATGACGCAGCTGGCACTGGGGCTGGATCGCGATTCTGGCGTGGTGTCTGCTCTGTTTGATGAGCGCAATGAAGCGGTGAAAGCGCTGCTTTCGATGGCGATTCAGGCCGCAAAAAAACAGGGCAAATATGTCGGTATCTGCGGACAGGGTCCTTCAGATCATCAGGATTTTGCCGCGTGGCTGATGGAGCAGGGCATTGACAGCCTGTCGCTTAATCCGGATACGGTGGTTGAAACCTGGCTGAGCCTGGCTGAGATTGACTCTGCTCAGCGCGCTTAACCTCTGAGCATGACGCGTAAGGTTATACCGTACGCGTCATGATTCATGCAGGCTTAAGCTGCGGATGAGCCACTGTTTCAGCATAATAACCCTGAGTTTTAGCTGCTAAGCATCCCGCCTGTTCAGATAGCACGCAGTGCTACAGCGGGCGCTGAATGCAGGCCAAAAAAAAGCCCATCACAGGGGATGGGCAAAGACTACACACAGCAATTCTTTTACGTTACTCAGGGGAAAAAGGTTGTTTAAAAATCAGTAGGTTGATTTCCAACATGAGAAACATATTATTTATTGCGCCTGCTATAGTCTTTAAGAATCCTCTTATTAGTTTAAAGCTGATAATCTTTTATCGCCTCTTTTGCCCGCTGCATCGGGCGATTCAGTATGAAAAATAATCATTCCAGCCAGCGAAACGTCGTTAAGCGCTAAAAATCGCGTTTTTTCTTAAAAACCGTTTATGAAAAACAGCGTGCCTGAAAAATGCCCGGGCATGAATGTTCAGGCCGCTGCGACCATCAGAGGTATCAGGGCAGCTCTTCATGCTCTGTCAGCGCTTCAATTGCCGTTTCCACATCATCATCCGGCGCCGGAGCCTCGTGCATCCAGACTGAAACCAGGCGATAAGAGACCGCCAGCACGACCGGGCCGATAAACAGGCCAATCATGCCAAAGGCGATCAGGCCGCCGATAACACCTGAGAGGATCAGAATCATGGGTAAATCGGCACCCATGCGAATCAGCACCGGACGTAACACGTTGTCGAGCGTGCCGACAATACAGCTCCAGACCAGCAGCACCGTGCCCCACGTCGTATCACCGCTCCAGTAGAGCCAGATAATCGCGGGTACCAGAACAATCAGCGGACCCAGCTGGACCAGGCAGGTCAGGATCATCAGCACCGTCAGCAGCGTGGCATAAGGTATGCCCGAGATCGCCAGTCCGATCCCGCCTAATACCCCCTGCACCAGCGCCGTGACGACAACACCCAGCGCAACGGCCCGTATTGCCTGTCCGGCCAGCAGCACCGCAGCATCGCCACGGGGCCCCCCCATACGGTAGGCGAAGTGGCGGATACCCTGTCCCACCTGCTCACCGCGCCAGTAAAGCAGCACGCTGAATAACAGCATCAGCGCCAGATGCAGCATAAAGCGGCCAAAATGTCCCGCCTGTGCGACAAAGAAGCCCGTGGTGCGACCAATATAGGGCTGCACCTGACGCATGATCGCTGAACCGCCGCCATCCACCAGCTTATGGTAACTGACATAGAGCTTGTTGCCGGCATACGGGATCTCCCGCAGCCAGGCGAATTCCGGCATCAGCAGATGGCGCTGAGTAGCCCAGGCGATAACCGGGGCGCTGTTGTCAATCAGGCTGCTGACCAGCAGCGCAATCGGAATGATAAACAGCAGCAGCAGCAGAATCGTCATGGCGATAACGGCCAGGGAGCGGCGTCCCCACAGCAGATGCTGCAGGCGAATCATGAGTGGCCAGGTTGCGATAACAACCATGCTTGCCCAGGCAAAGCCCAGAATAAAAGGCTGTACCACCCAGAGACAGGCGATAATCATCAGCAAAATAAACATCAGTGAGAACAGCAGTTGCGGCAGATCCACACCGCGTTGCAGGCTTTTCATAACAGCGATTTAACCTCAGTTAATCCTTCAGGAAGGGCCCCTGGCCCGGGATCATCATGCGCTATTTCCTGAAAATTAAACAGGAAAAGCAGGGCCACAGAAGCGGGGAAGGGAAATGCCAGCAGACAGGAAAAAAATGTGATACAACCAGACGTTAAAAAATTACTACGCAAACGTTTACAACATCCCGGTCACGACACCATGATCCCACAAATTCCGCAGGCTCCTGGCCTGGTTCAGCAAGTTCTCYCCTTTTTGCAGGCGCTCAAAGAGCAGGGTTTTACCGGCGATACCGCTACCAGCTATGCCGACCGTCTCTCACTCTCTACGGATAACAGCATCTATCAGCTTCTGCCGGATGCGGCACTGTTTCCGCGTTCGACCGCAGATATCGCTCTGATTGCGCGGCTCGCCGGTGAGGACGCTTTTGCCAGCCTGACGTTTACGCCACGCGGCGGCGGCACCGGCACTAACGGACAGTCGCTGAATCAGGGCATTGTGGTTGATATGTCGCGCTACATGAACCGCATTCTGGAGATCAACACCGAACAGGGCTGGGTGCGGGTTGAGGCGGGAGTAGTGAAAGATCAGCTCAACGCCTGGCTCCGGCCATACGGTTTCTTCTTTTCCCCGGAGCTCTCCACCAGTAACCGCGCCACGCTGGGCGGCATGATCAACACCGATGCCTCAGGTCAGGGATCGCTGGTATATGGTAAAACTTCCGATCATGTCGAGGGGTTACGCGCGGTGCTGCTGGGCGGCGATATCCTTGATACGCGCGCCATACCGGTGGCGCTGGCGGAGCAGCTCGCCGCAACGCCGACGCCTGAGGGCCGCATCTACCAGACGGTGCTGCAAAGCTGTCGTGAGCAGCGCGCGCTGATCCTTGAAAAATTTCCAAAGCTTAACCGCTTCCTGACCGGTTACGATTTACGCCACGTCTTCAGTGATGACATGCAGCAGGTCGATCTCACGCGGCTGTTGTGCGGTGCCGAGGGCACGCTGGCGTTTATTACGGAAGCGCGTCTTGATATCACGCCAATCCCCAAAGTCCGTCGTCTGGTTAACGTTAAATATGAGTCTTTCGACTCCGCGCTGCGCAACGCTTCATTTATGGTAAAAGCGCAGGCGCTGTCAGTGGAGACGGTGGATTCAAAAGTACTGAATCTGGCGCGGGAAGATATTGTCTGGCACTCCGTTAAAGAACTGATCACCGATATCCCGGATAAAACGATGCTGGGACTGAATATCGTGGAGTTTGCCGGCGATGATGGCGCACTTATCGAACAGCAAATCGCCCGTCTCTGCGACCGGCTGGATACGCTGATGACTGAGCGGCAGGGTGGCGTCATAGGTTATCAGATCTGTAATGAACTGGCTGAGGTCGAGCGTATTTACGCGATGCGTAAGAAGGCGGTTGGCCTGCTGGGCAATGCACAGGGGCGCGCCAAGCCAATTCCGTTTGTGGAAGATACGGCGGTGCCGCCGGAGCAGCTGGCCGATTATATTGGTGAGTTTCGCGCGCTGCTGGATAGCCACGGCCTGAGCTACGGTATGTTTGGCCATGTTGATGCGGGCGTGCTGCYCGTGCGTCCGGCACTGGATATGTGCGATCCGCAGCAGGTGCTGCTGATGAAGCAGATTTCAGATGAAGTGGTCGCGCTGACGGCCCGTTACGGCGGGTTACTGTGGGGGGAGCATGGCAAAGGTTTCCGCGCGCAGTATAGTCCGGCCTTTTTCGGTGAAACGCTGTTTACCGAGCTGCGTCGTATCAAACGCGCGTTCGATCCCGATAACCGGCTGAATCCGGGTAAAATCTGCACGCCGCTGGAGAGCGATGCGCCGATGATGCAGGTGAATGGCGCGATGCGCGGCGATCTGGATCGTCAGATCCCGCTGACGGTACGCACCAGCTGGCGCGGCGCGATGGAGTGCAACGGCAACGGCCTCTGCTTCAATTTTGATGTGCGCAGCCCGATGTGTCCGTCGATGAAAATCACCCGCAATCGTATTCACTCGCCGAAAGGACGCGCGACGCTGACGCGTGAATGGCTGCGCCTGCTGTCGGAGCAGGGCGTTGATCCTGACCAGCTTGAGCAGGCGCTGCCGCAGCAGGGAGCCAGCCTGCGTATGCTGATCCAGCGTACGCGTAACAGCTGGCACGCTAACCGCGGAGAGTACGATTTTTCCCATGAGGTAAAAGAGGCGATGTCGGGCTGTCTGGCCTGTAAAGCCTGTTCGACCCAGTGCCCGATTAAAATCGATGTGCCCGATTTCCGCGCGCGCTTTTTACAACTTTACCATACGCGCTATCTGCGACCGGTCAGCGATCACCTGGTGGCCAGCGTAGAGAGCTATGCGCCGCTGATGGCGAAAGCGCCAAAGGTGTTCAATTTCTTCCTGCAGCAGCCGTGGATGCGCGAATTCAGCAAAACGCATATCGGTATGGTGGATTTGCCTCAGCTCTCCGCACCTAACCTTAAACAGCGTCTGAGCGGGCATCCGGCAATGAACCTGACGCTGGAGCAGCTGGAAGCGATGGATAGCGCAGCGCGGCAGCAGTGCGTGCTGGTGGTGCAGGACCCGTTTACCAGCTACTACGAAGCGCAGCTGGTGACCGACTTTATTTCACTGATTGAAAAGCTGGGTTACCGTCCGGTGCTGCTGCCTTTCTCTCCCAACGGCAAAGCGCAGCATGTTAAGGGGTTTCTGCAGCGTTTCGCCCGTACCGCAGCGAAAACTGCTGAACTGCTCAATCGGGTGGCAAAACTGGGGATCCCGATGGTCGGGGTCGACCCGGCCACTGTGCTCTGCTATCGCGATGAGTATCAGCAGGTACTGAAAAGCAAGCGCGGTGATTTCAGCGTGCTACTGGTGCATGAGTGGCTGCAGCAGGCGCTGGCTGATGGCGTAAATCAGCCGGTCAGCGGCGAGCCCTGGTATCTGTTTGCGCACTGTACGGAAGTGACCGCGCTGCCCGCTACGCCGGATCAATGGCAGAAGATATTTGCCCGCTTCGGTGCCCGGCTGGAAAATATCAATACCGGCTGCTGCGGCATGGCGGGGACGTATGGCCACGAGGCGCAGCATCTGGAGAACTCGCTCGGCATCTATGCGCTCTCCTGGCATCCGCAGCTGCAGCGGCTGCCGCGCCAGCGCTGTCTGGCGACCGGCTTTTCCTGTCGCAGCCAGGTGAAACGTGCCGAAGGCAACGGCATGCGTCATCCTTTACAGGCGCTGCTGGAATTGATGTAAACAAAATGTAGGAGCCGTCACAAAGCTGGATTAGAATATCCAGCCAGCGTGGCGGACAAAATCACGCTGCAGGCCCGTTATCTGGTCCCAGTCGCCGCTTTGTGCAAGCTTTTGGCATAAATGCGTCAGCGACTGGCGGGCGAACTGATACGCCTGCAGGCGAAACAGCCGGTCACGGTCATCGTTGCCCATCTCCTGAATCAGGCGATGGTGCAGCTTGCCTAAGGCGTGCAGATAGCTGCGATCGTCGCCGTTGATATCGCAGATTTCCGCCATATCCAGGCAGGTATCGTWAAACRGGCGCAGCTGCTCCAGTGAGCACTCTGGCCGGTTGAGTCTGGCTTCGGCCAGATAAAAATCTACGGTGATGTCGCGCACGGCAAATCGGTAGTCGCTGATTTTGTGTTGTAACCAGGCTGAAACGGTACGTGTCATAGCGCCGCCTAAATAGTTAATGATAATCATTATCATATTAAACTGCGTCAGGAATGCAATTCCCGCTAAAGAAATATATTGATGTCTGTAACCTGTTACTAAAATCGGCAATAACAATCTCTTTACATTCGGTAAAGGCGTAACCTGTATACAGGTTAATTGCTTTAGGGCCGGTTTTTATAAAATGTTACGATATCAATAGGTTGTAATATTTGTCCCGAATAAAAACTGTCTGTTACAGGCCGTACTAAAGGGACTATGCTTAATAATTAAGCAGAAAAAACAGCACGAGATGATTATCCCTGCAAAACAAGAGGTTGAAGTGATAGGCGATATCACTACCATAGGGGGATAGCCTGAGAAGGTCCAGACTTGCGAGGTACAACGATGTCATCAGTAAACGCCGCGTCCTTTTCGCCTGACGATTTTGTCTGGAAAGGACTTACGCTGACCGAGTCGGCAGCGAAACAGATCCTGACTCTGGTTGAACAGGACCCGGAAGTAAAGGGTCTGAAACTGAGCGTGAAACAATCTGGCTGTGCCGGTTTTGGTTATGTCATGGATCTGGTAAAAGAGCCAGCCGATGACGATCTGCAGTTTGAGCAGTTTGGCGCAAAACTCTTTGTGCCGCTTCAGGCAATGCCGTTTGTCGACGGCACCGAGCTGGACTACGTCCGTGAAGGCCTGAACCAGATCTTTAAATTCAATAACCCTAAAGCTCAGCACGCCTGCGGGTGCGGTGAAAGCTTTGGCGTCGAGTAAGTGAAATATGTCACGACATAGCGAAGCATCTGATGATGTACAGACCTGGGAAGGCAAGCTCAACTACAAAGAGGGCTTCTTTACCCGGTTACAAACCGACGAACTGGCACACGGCATTAATGAAGATGTCGTGCGTGCGATCTCGGCTAAACGTAACGAACCCGAATGGATGCTTGAGTTCCGGCTCAAGGCTTTCCGTGCCTGGCTTGAAATGGAAGAGCCGCACTGGTTAAAAGCGCACTATGACAAGCTCGACTATCAGGATTACAGCTACTTTTCTGCGCCATCATGCGGGAACTGTGACGACAGCTGCGCATCTGAGCCGGGTGCAACCCAGGCGTCGGGCAGCGTGGCCTCCAGTGACTACCTGACTCAGGAAGTGGAAGACGCGTTTAATCAGCTGGGTGTTCCGGTACGTGAAGGTAAAGAGGTCGCTGTCGATGCGATTTTCGATTCCGTGTCGGTCTCAACCACCTACCGTGACAAGCTGGCCAAACAGGGCATTATCTTCTGCTCATTTGGTGAAGCGATCCATGACCATCCGGAACTGGTACAGAAGTATCTGGGTACTGTCGTGCCACACAACGATAACTTCTTTGCTGCGCTTAACTCAGCGGTAGCCTCCGATGGCACCTTTGTTTATATCCCGAAAGGGGTACGCTGCCCGATGGAGCTGTCGACCTATTTCCGCATCAACGCGGCGAAAACAGGTCAGTTTGAGCGCACCATTCTGATTGCAGATGAAGACAGCTATGTCAGCTATATCGAGGGCTGCTCGGCGCCGGTACGTGACACTTATCAGCTGCACGCAGCGGTCGTTGAAGTCATCATCCATAAAAATGCTGAAGTGAAATATTCCACGGTACAGAACTGGTTCCCTGGCGGCGAAGGTGAGGGCGGTATCCTCAACTTCGTTACCAAGCGCGCCCTGTGCGAAGGCGATCACAGCAAGATGTCCTGGACGCAGTCTGAGACCGGCTCTGCGATTACCTGGAAATATCCAAGCTGTATCCTGCGCGGTGACTACTCCGTAGGTGAGTTCTACTCGGTTGCCCTGACCAGCGGTCGCCAGCAGGCGGATACCGGTACCAAAATGATCCATATCGGTAAAAACACCAAATCGACCATTATCTCTAAAGGGATATCGGCGGGTAAAAGCCAGAATACCTACCGCGGTCTGGTGAAAATCATGCCGACGGCAACCAATGCGCGTAACTTTACGCAGTGTGACTCGATGCTGATTGGTCCCGATTGCGGTGCGCATACTTTCCCGTATGTAGAAACGCGCAACAACACAGCGCAGCTTGAGCATGAAGCCACTACGTCACGTATTGGCGAAGATCAGATGTTCTACTGCCTGCAGCGCGGCATCAGCGAAGAAGATGCGATCTCTATGATCGTCAACGGCTTCTGTAAAGATGTTTTCTCCGAGCTGCCACTGGAATTTGCCGTGGAAGCACAAAAACTGTTAGCGATCAGCCTTGAGCACAGTGTCGGCTGATGCCACACGCGTTGCCGGAAGCAATGTGAAGGAATAAGTATGTTAAGTATTAAAGATTTACAGGTTAGCGTTGAAGATAAAGAGATTTTGCGCGGTCTGAACCTGGAAGTTAAACCAGGTGAAGTCCACGCCATTATGGGCCCGAATGGCTCAGGTAAAAGTACGCTTTCAGCAACGCTGGCGGGTCGCGAAGATTACGAGATCACCGGTGGCTCCGTCACCTTTAAAGAGAAAGATCTGCTGGCGCTGGAACCTGAAGAGCGTGCCGGAGAAGGCATCTTTATGGCGTTCCAGTACCCGGTAGAGATCCCGGGTGTCAGCAACCAGTTTTTCCTGCAGACCTCCGTTAATGCAGTACGCAAATATCGCGAGCAGGAAGAGCTGGATCGCTTCGACTTCCAGGATTTTATCGAAGATAAGATCAAGCTGCTGAAAATGCCGGAAGATTTGCTGACGCGTTCAGTTAACGTCGGCTTCTCCGGTGGTGAGAAGAAGCGCAATGATATTCTGCAGATGGCGGCGCTGGAGCCGGAACTCTGCATTCTCGATGAGACCGATTCGGGTCTGGATATTGATGCCCTGAAAATCGTGTCTGAGGGCGTTAACAGCCTGCGCGACGGTAAGCGCTCTTTCATCATCGTAACGCACTATCAGCGTATTCTGGATTACATTAAGCCGGATCACGTGCACGTTCTTTATCAGGGTAAAATCGTTAAGTCTGGCGACTTTTCACTGGTGAAACAGCTGGAGGAGCAAGGCTATGGCTGGCTTACCGACGAAGGCCCTGCAGCAGTGGCACCATCTGTTTGAGTCTCGCGGCGAGCAGCGCTCGCTGCAGGCGCAGCAGCACTGGCAGCAGCTGATGCGTGAAGGCTTGCCCACCCGCAAGCATGAAAACTGGAAATATACATCGCTGGAGAGCCTGCTGGGACAGCACTTTGTGCTGCCTTCCGCGCAGAGTCTCAGCCGTGAGCAGGCGGATGCGCTGGCGCTGCCGCTGGACGCGGTACGACTGGTATTTGTTGATGGCCGCTTCCAGCCTGCGCTGAGCAGCACGGAAACCGATCTGTTTGAGATCCAGCACGTTCAGGCAGCGGAGCGTCGCGATTTGCCGGCGCCGGTACAGCCGGAGATCTTCCTGCATCTGACAGAGAGCCTGGCAGAAGAGGTGACGACGATTCGTCTGGCGCGCGGCAAAGCGGCTACCCGCCCACTCTACCTGCTGCATATCACCAGCGGTCAGGCAGATGCGCTCAATACCGTGCACCATCGTCATCATGTAGAGCTGGAGCAGAGTGCGGTAGCGGAAATCGTTGAGCACTATGTCACGCTGAATGACGCGGCGCACTTTACCGGCGCGCGGATCACCTTTGCCGTAGCGGATAATGCGCAGCTGAAACATACCAAGCTCGCCTTTGAAACCAGCAGCAGCTATCACTTTGCGCATAATGACATTGTGATGGGTCAGGATGCGCGCGTCAGCAGCACCAGCTTCCTGCTGGGCGCCGGCCTGTCACGTCATAACACCAGCACGCAGCTGAATGGCGAAAACAGCGAGCTGGCAATGAACAGCCTGGTCCTGCCGGTGGGCAGCGAAATCGCAGATACCCGCAGCTATCTGGAGCACAACAAAGGCCACTGCCTGAGTCGTCAGCTGCATAAAACCATTTCGCGCGAAAAAGGCCGTGCCGTCTTCAATGGTCACATCAAAGTGGCACAGCACGCGCTGAAAACCGATGGCCAGATGACCAACAATAATCTGCTGCTGGGCCGGCTGGCGGAAGTCGATACCAAGCCACAGCTGGAGATCTACGCCGATGACGTAAAATGCAGCCATGGTGCCACCATCGGCCGCATTGATGATGAGCAGATGTTTTATCTGCGCTCGCGCGGTATCGCTGAAGAAGCGGCGCAGCAGATGATCATCCACGCTTTTGCCGCCGAACTGACCGAAACGCTGGATGATGACATTCTGCGTCAGGCGGTGCTGGCACGCATCTCACAGCGTTTCCCTGGAGTACATTCATGAGTTTCGATTCCGAACGAGTCAGAGCGGAGTTTCCGATCCTGAGTCGTGAGGTCAACGGACACCCGCTGGCCTACCTTGACAGCGCGGCCAGCGCGCAGCGTCCGCTCGCGGTAATCAACGCGGAAAGTCATTTTTACCAGCACGGCTACGCCGCCGTGCATCGCGGCATCCATTCGCTTAGCGCGCAGGCCACCAGCGATATGGAAGCGGTACGCGCGCAGGCTGCGGCCTTTCTGAATGCGGCTTCACATGAAGAGATTATCTTTGTTAAAGGCACAACCGAAGGCATTAATCTGGTAGCCAATAGCTGGGGCGGCAGTCAGCTGCAGCCTGGTGACAATCTCATCATTACCGAGATGGAGCATCACGCTAACATCGTGCCGTGGCAGATGGTGGCACAGCGCACCGGTGCTGAGATCCGCGTCCTGCCGCTCAGCGATAGCGGTGAACTGGCTACAGAGCAGCTTGCTACGCTTATCGACAGCCGTACCCGGCTGCTGGCGGTCACGCACGTCTCTAACGTGCTGGGCACCGTTAACCCGGTTAAGGCGCTGGTCGCTCAGGCGAAAGCAGCCGGCCTGGTCACACTGATTGATGGCGCGCAGGCGGTGATGCATCACGCCGTTGACGTGCAGGATATCGACTGTGATTTCTACGTTTTCTCCGGACATAAGATTTACGGTCCGACCGGTATCGGCGTACTCTATGCGCGTAAAGCGCTACAGGAGCAGATGCCGCCGTGGGAAGGCGGGGGGGCCATGATTGACCAGGTCATGCTGCCGGTGGGAACCACCTGGAACAGCGCGCCGTGGCGCTTTGAAGCGGGTACGCCTAATACCGGCGGTATCATCGGTCTGGGTGCTGCACTGAATTGGGTAAGTGAACTGGGTCTTGATGCTATTCATGCACGCGAAAGCGCGCTGATGCGTTACGCGCTGGACAAACTCGCTTCAGTACCGGACATCGTGCTTTATGGTCCAGCGCAGCGCAGCGGGGTAATCGCCTTTAACCTGGGTAAACATCACGCCTTTGACGTTGGCAGCTTCCTCGATCAGTATGGTATTGCCATTCGCACCGGTCACCACTGTGCGATGCCGCTGATGCGCCACTATGCCGTACCGGCGATGTGTCGCGCCTCCTTCGCGCTCTATAATACCGAAGATGAGGCAGATCGGCTGGCCGCTGGCCTGACGCGTATCCATCGCCTGCTGGGCTAAGCAGATTTCAGGAGTAACAGATGGCGAACCTGCCGGAAAAAGAGAAGCTGGTGCGCAACTTTAATCGTTGCGCTAACTGGGAAGAGAAGTACCTTTACATCATTGAGCTGGGTGCAAAATTACCAGAATCCTCTGAAAGCCTGCATCAGCCTGAGTATGTCATTTCAGGCTGTCAGAGCCAGGTCTGGATCCGCATGACGCCGCAGGCGGACGGATCGATGGCGTTTGAAGGGGATAGCGACGCAGCTATTGTTAAGGGATTGATTGCAGTAGTATTTAGCCTCTATCGGGGGCTGAAGCCGCAGGAGATCCTCGAGCTGGATGTGCGCCACTGGTTTGCGGAACTGGCGCTGACTCAGCACCTGACGCCAACGCGTTCTCAGGGGCTGGAAGCGATGATCCGCGCTATCCGGCATAACGCTCAGCAGCTCTGCTAAGGTACACTCTTCAGACCCCGGTTTAGCCGGGGTCTTTTCCATCCAGAAAGAGAAACCTGCATGAAACCTGCGTTACGTTTAGCTGGTGCACTGCTGCTGTCCTGCTTTGGACTCTCTGCACCTTCAATGGCTACTGAATATCCTCTCCCTGCCGACGACAGCCGCCTGATCGGCGAAAACGTTCTGACCACTATCTCTGATAACAAACAGCCGCTGGAGAGCGTGGCAGCGCGCTACAGCACAGGACTGCTCGGCCTGCTGGAAGCAAACCCCGGCGTTGATCCCTGGCTGCCGGCGGCAGGTACGCAGATCACCGTGCCGCTGCAAATGCTGTTGCCGGATGCGCCGCGCAAAGGGATTGTGGTTAATCTGGCTGAGCTGCGCCTCTACTACTATCCGCCGGGAGAAAACCGCGTGGTGGTCTATCCAATCGGCATTGGCCAGTTAGGCGCTGCGACGCCCGATATGGTGACGCGTATCAGCCAGAAAATTCCCAACCCGACCTGGACACCGACGCCAAATATTCGCAAGCGCTATGCGAAAGAGGGCGTGACGCTGCCGGTGACGGTTCCGGCCGGCCCTGACAATCCGATGGGACTGTTCGCCCTGCGTCTGGCGTATGGCAAGGGACACTACCTGATTCACGGCACTAACGCTGACTTTGGCATCGGCATGCGCGTCAGCTCCGGCTGTATTCGCCTGCGTCCCGCTGATATTGAAGCGCTGTTCAACAGCGTCCCGGCAGGCACGCGCGTTCAGATTGTTAATCAGCCGGTGAAGTACGCCATCGAACCAGACGGTAAACGCTATATTGAGGTTCATCAGCCGCTGTCGCGCAGTGAAAAAGATGATCCGCAGACGCAGC
The DNA here is from genome assembly GCA_002939445.1 of Pantoea sp. BRM17. GTDB lineage: Bacteria > Pseudomonadota > Gammaproteobacteria > Enterobacterales > Enterobacteriaceae > Pantoea. Next base: position 1,203,775 of record PEFU01000003.1, read on the forward strand.
CGCTGGTGCGCAGCACCGCTCTGAAAGCCTTTAGCCGCAGTGCGAAAAGCGACAGTGCGCTGATTGAGGAGGCGATGACGCGCCGTTCAGGTATGCCGGTGCTGGTCAGCAGCGGCGAGCCGGTTGCCGCAGAGACGGCAGAGCAGGTTGCAGCAGAGCCGCAGGGCTGAAGTCAGCCGGTCAGACAGCGCCACCGGGCGCTGGAATCAGCACAAAAAAAATGGTGCCACCAGGGCACCATTTTTCAAACCAGAACTCTTACTTACGGTAAGAGTGAGCCTGGTTGTCCAGACGCTGGTTAGCGCGAGCTGCGTCATCTTTAGCAGCCTGAACGTCAGAACGCACTGCGTTCACGTCGTTGCTCAGCTGGTCAACTTTAGCGTTCAGAGTCTGAACGTCTGAAGACAGCTGGTCGATTTTAGCGTTGCTTGAGCAACCAGCCAGCAGAGTTGAACCCAGGATTACCGCGCCCAGTACCAGTTTAGTACGTTTCATTTTATACCCTCTAGATTAAGTTAATCTCCATGTAGCGTTACAAGTATTGCACAAAGCTTTTTAAGTTGAGAATAAATTTTTGATGAGAACATGCTTAAATTTGATCGTTCGCTCAAAGAAGCAGCATCTGGCAGAATATGATGAAAATATTTAGCGAAAACAGAGGGATTTAATCGGATTAACCTTAATTCCACAACATATTGAATAGTTATTTTCGATTTGAATTTTTCTGATTATAGATTAGCGATGGAATAAAAAAAGCGCCGGTTAAGGCGCTTGTTTAAATAAAGTGTGACGTTAAATCAAATCACG
>PEFU01000003.1:1204681-1234396 GCA_002939445.1 Pantoea sp. BRM17
TAAAGTGTGACGTTAAATCAAATCACGTGCACGGAAGCGGTGTTAGTAGTTCCGCTTGGCACCAGGGCACCTGAAACCATCACGACCACATCACCTTTCTGCGCGTAGCCGCTTTCCAGCGCCAGCTCTTTACCAATGCGATAGAAATCATCGGTTGATTCAATGCGGGCGACCAGGCGAGTCTCGATACCTTTGCTCAGGATCAGCTGACGGGCAGTGGTCTGGTTGGTCGTCAGGGCGAGAATGGTTGCATCCGGGAAGTACTTACGTACTGATTTTGCTGATTTACCGCCCTCGGTGGCTACAACAATCAGTGGTGCTTCCAGTTTCTCTGCGGTCTCAACGGCACCACGGCAGACAGCTTCCGTAATACGCAGCTTGCGGGAATCTTTCAGCTCGTCGATGCGTGACTTCATCACGCGATCGGTACGCTCACAGATGGTGGCCATGATCGTGACCGACTCCAGCGGATAGCGGCCTTTGGCGCTCTCACCAGACAGCATCACGGCGTCAGTACCGTCAAGAATGGCGTTAGCCACGTCGCCCGCTTCAGCACGGGTAGGGCGCGGGTTTTTGATCATGGAGTCGAGCATCTGCGTAGCAGTGATGACCACTTTGCGGGCTTTGTTGCACTTTTTGATCATCATCTTCTGCGCGAAGATAACCTCTTCAACCGGGATCTCTACGCCCAGATCGCCACGCGCAACCATGATGCCGTCAGACGCTTCGAGAATTTCATCGAAGTTGTTAAGGCCTTCCTGGTTTTCGATCTTAGAGATGATCTGGATGTTTTCGCCGCCATGCGCTTTCAGATGCTCGCGGATCTCCAGCACGTCAGAGCGTTTACGAATAAACGACGCGGCGACAAAGTCCACTCCCTGCTCGCAGCCAAAAATCAGATCGCGCTTATCTTTTTCTGCCAGTGCAGGCAGCTGGATAGAGACGCCAGGCAGGTTAACGCCTTTGTTTTCGCCGAGGTCGCCGTTATTCAGCACTTCACACACTACGCTGTTTTCCGTGACTTCAGTAACGGTCATGCCAATCAGGCCATCGTCGACCAGAACCGTGTTGCCAATTTTCAGATCTTCAGTAAAACCGGCATAGGTAACAGCGACGCGTTCATGATTACCAATCACAGACTGATCGGTGGTAAAGGTAAAGGTCTGGCCCGCCTTGAGTGAAACGTCGTTGCCACCCTCCAGCTTCATGGTGCGGATTTCCGGTCCTTTGGTGTCCAGCAGAATCGCGGCCTGATGCCCCGTTTTTTCCATGACGGCACGCATATTTGCGATGCGCTGACCATGTTCGGCGTAATCACCGTGCGAGAAGTTGAGACGCATAACGTTCATGCCTGCTTCCAGCAGCTGGGTCAGCATCTCTTCTGATTCGGTTTTCGGCCCGATAGTACAAACAATCTTGGTCTTTTTCATGTCAGATATCTGTATGTTGTGATGGATGATAAAGGTCGGTATCCGATGCGCGGAGCACCGAAGTGAAAATGTGACGATTGTGGCTACGGATAATACAGAAGTAAGAATAGGTGACAGGAACTGAGCGTGCAGGGAAGTTATGCGTTGCAGAAGCAGGCCGGCAGGGCGGCGTTGCGCAAATCAGAGACATTGATGGCATAGGCACGTCAGCGCTGAAACCTTTCAGGTGAAACAACGAGCCATAGTATAATCGCTAAGTATGCGAAAACCAATATAAAAGCAGCAGGGGATATCGACCTGAYTCAAGGAAAGCGACGTTGCGCAAGAAGAGGATACAGCGAAGTGGTGCGCTCTAATGGACTCGAACCATCGACCCCCACCATGTCAAGGTGGTGCTCTAACCAACTGAGCTAAGAGCGCGCAATACAGCAAACTGGTGCGTCCGAGTGGACTCGAACCACCGACCCCCACCATGTCAAGGTGGTGCTCTAACCAACTGAGCTACGGACGCACTTGGTGCGCTCTAATGGACTCGAACCATCGACCCCCACCATGTCAAGGTGGTGCTCTAACCAACTGAGCTAAGAGCGCAACACGCTGTCAGGGCGACAGCGGGGACGAATATTAACGGTACGCCGGAAACCTGGCAAGGGAAAAAAACAGAAAATCGGGACGACTGACCAGCATCTGTGCGAAGCGTCGCTTTTTTCAGCATTGCGGGCCAGATAAACGCCCGCTCAGCCACTTAGCGCGCCGCCCGCGCCAGAATAACCTCTGCAGGCAGACGCTGCATACGGCGAATACGCCAGATCATCATCGCGGCGGCAGAGGTCAGGCCCACAATAAACCCGCACCAGAATCCGGCCGGACCCAGCGCCGGAACAATCCAGTCAGTCAGCGCCAGGATATAGCCTGCCGGCAGTCCCAATACCCAGTAAGCGATCAGCGTAATGAAAAAGATCGAGCGGGTATCTTTATAACCGCGCAGGATCCCGCTGCCGATAACCTGAATCGAATCGGAGAACTGATAGATCGCAGCCAGCAGCATCAGCTGGGCAGCCAGCGTAATGACCGCAGGGTTCGCCGTATAGAGCGCGGCGATATCGTGACGGAACGTGACGGTAAACAGGGCAGTGCAGGCCGCCATGGCGATGCCCACGCCCTGACCGGTCCAGGCGGCGGTGCGTGCACCTTCCGCCGAGCCTTCACCCAGCCGGTAACCCACGCGAATCGTGGTGGCTACCCCCAGCGACAGCGGCAGGACAAACATCAGTGAGCTGAAGTTGAGCGCGATCTGGTGTCCTGCGACATTCACAATGCCCAGTGGTGAAACCAGCAGCGCCACTACGGCAAACAGCGTAACTTCAAAGAACAGCGCCAGCGCTACCGGTAACCCCAGCGAAAAGAGCCGCGTGAGAATAGCGCGCGAGGGCGCTGACCAGCGTGAGGCCATGCGAATATCGCGCATCGCCGGCATACGCCGGAGCCAGAAGCGCATAACCAGAAACATCACCCAGTAGACGGAGGCGGTTGCCACGCCGCACCCCACGCCGCCGAGACGCGGCATACCAAAGTGGCCATAAATGAAGATGTAGTTCAGCGGAATGTTGGTCAGCAGTCCGAGAAAGCCCAGCAGCATGGCGGGTTTGGTTTTAGACAGACCGTCGCACTGGTTACGCGCCACCTGGAAAAAAAGATAGCCTGGTGCGCCCCAGAGCAGCGCATGCAGGTAACCTTCCGCTTTAATGGCCAGATCGGCGTCAATGTCATGCATTGCGCGGATAAGATAGCCCGCGTTCCATAACACAACCATAATGACAAGCGAAACGGCCAGTGCCAGCCAGTACCCCTGGCGCACCTGCTCGGCAATGCGTTCACGTCGTCCGGACCCGTTGAGTTGCGCAACGGCTGGCGTCAGTGCCAGTAGCAGACCGTGACCAAAAAGAATGGCGGGAAGCCAGATAGAGGTGCCAACAGCAACGGCGGCCATATCCGTGGCGCTTACCGCACCGGCCATAACGGTATCTACAAATCCCATCGCAGTCTGGGCTACCTGAGCGAGGATCACCGGGATTGCGAGGGCCAGCAGCTGACGCGCTTCTGTTAAATACTTCTGCACGTATCACCTGTTTGATTAAGAGAAAGAGAGACTATTCRCGGCGAATGCGCGCTCAYTGCAGCCAGAGCCCGCACGCGGAACAAATAATGATAACAAATTTATTTGCCTTTTATGCAACCATTGCGCATGCGCAAATTAAGTTGTGCTGGCAGGCTGTGATAAGCTAAGACAAACGCGTGGAGAGGATAGTTATGTTTACGGGTATTGTGCAGGGCGTGGCGGAAATTGTCGCCATTGAAGAGAAAGAGCTGTTTCGCACTCATACTGTACGTCTTGATGCAGCCCTGCTGCCAGGGCTGGAGCTGGGGGCGTCTGTAGCGCACAACGGCTGCTGCCTGACCGTAACGGCCATCGAAGAGGATCGGGTCAGCTTTGACCTGATTAAAGAGACGCTGCGCATTACCAATCTGGGTGCGCTGCAGGTGGGTGACAGAGTCAATATTGAGCGTGCGGCTAAATTCAGCGATGAAATTGGCGGACACCTGATGTCGGGTCATATTATGACCACCGCTGAAATCTGCAAAATTATTCAGTCGGAAAATAACCGCGAAGTCTGGTTCAGACTGCAGGATGCAGAACAGATAAAATATATTCTGCGCAAAGGCTATATCGGTATTGATGGCATCAGCCTGACGGTCGGCGATGTGACCAAAACCAAATTCTGCGTCCACCTGATCCCGGAAACGCTGGWGCGCACCACGCTGGGAAGCAAAAAGCTGGGGCATAAGGTCAATATCGAAATCGATCCGCAAACGCAGGCGATTGTGGATACCGTTGAGCGCGTTATGGCGCAGCGTGAAGCCGCCCTGATTGCCGCAGCAACAGCGCCGGCCGGACCGGCAGAATAAACTTCAGTAAAGGCGCGCAGCGCGCCTTTTTAACCTAGCGCGCAACGCGCAGCCCGCCTTCATAGCCGCGACTGAACATCACCTGCCACAGCTGAATATCCCGGGCGCGAAAGGCACCTGCACACGCATTGAGATAGTAGCTGAACATACGCTTAAAACGCTCATCATAGCGGGCAGAGAGCTGCGGCCACGCCGCCAGGAAACGCGTATGCCACGCCATAAGCGTGGTGTCATAATCGGTCCCGAAGTTGTGCCAGTCTTCCATAATAAAATAAGGCTCGCTGGCGTCCGCTATCTGTCGCACAGAGGGCAGGCAGCCGTTCGGGAAAATATATTTATCGATCCACGGATCTACCCGCATATCGGTTCTTACCGCCCCGATGGTGTGCAGCAGAAAGAGGCCGCCGGGTTTCAGGTTGCGGTTAACCACCCTGAAGTAGGTCGCATAATTTTTCGGGCCAACGTGCTCAAACATCCCGACGGAAACGATGCGGTCAAACTGCTGCTCAAGGTCGCGATAATCCTGCAGCAGTATCGTGACGTCCAGTCCGGCGCAGCGCTGCTGTGCCATCTTTTGCTGCTCCTGGGAGATAGTGACGCCATATACGCTGACACCGTAGCGGCGGGCAGCAAACTCCGCCAGCCCGCCCCAGCCGCAGCCGATATCCAGCAGAGACATGCCGGGTTCAAGCTGCAGTTTGCGGCAGATCAGATCCAGCTTGGCTTCCTGCGCCGCTTCCAGCGTTTGCGCATGAGGCCAGTAGCCGCAGGAGTACTGCATAAACGGGTCCAGCATCAGGCTGAACAGGTCATTACCCAAATCGTAGTGCGCTCTGCCGACCTGCCAGGCGCGCTTTTTTGATTGCAGATTGGTCAGCCGGGCAGCAGCGATACGCAGCGTATCCTTAAAGTGGTGCGGCAGCTGATGATCGAGATGATGTCTGAGCGCGCGATGAAAAAACATATCCAGTCGTTCACACGTCCACCACCCATCCATGTAACTTTCGCCCAGACCCAGTGAGCCTTCCTGCATCACGCGCTTAAAAAAGTCAGCATGATGAACCTGAATATCCCACGGTCGTGAACCATTAACGCGAATATCTGCCTGTTCAAGTAACTTCCGGGCAATACGAAACCACGGATTCTCTTCGGGAGTGACTGCTTCTGCACATGATGAACTCATAGCTTCTCCATCACTTTGTAAATATGACCTGGGAAACAGAAGGATCTGCATCAGGTCTGTGAAAGAACGCAGGGTGGTGCCGTGCGCAGCTAAACCACATTAACAGAGGTATGAATAGTCCGGACTCACGCAATGCGCAGCGGCCTGGCCGCACGCAGATGCTGTCCCGGAAAGACCGGGAGCGCTGTTATTGTTATGAATGTCAGAAGAGATAGCGACCCGCGGCGCGAATGCGGGCGGATCGCTCTCTGGCAAAATAGCACCAGACCGGCTTATGCGTTGTCTTCGCAGGGATGGGCGATATCGGCTGATTTAGCCGTTGCGCGCTGCCAGACGAAGCCCATCCAGGCGAGCACCACCGTACTTACCATTACCAGCGTAGTGTGATAAAGCGCCTGCTGCAAACCAGCCGAGACAATCAGGCTGGCAAGGAAGCATAAGCCAAGCTGCAGCAGATTCTGTAAACCTGCAGCTTTACCGCTGGCGTGCGGGAACGGCGCCAGCGCGCTGGCAACCACAATCGGATAGATAGCGCCGTTTGCCAGCGCCATACCGCAGAAAGGCAGCAGCAGGCCAAAAAGCGACGGCGCGGGAAGCAGCGCAACGGCAAAGAGGCTCATAATGCTCAGACTGTAAATCAGCAGCAGCCAGGGCAGCAGCTGCGCGCCCTGAAAGCGATTAAGCAGCGCACGACAGCCAAAACCGCCAATAAGGAAGGCAATCGTCTGCGGTACATAGCTGAGCCCGATATCGGCCGGGGTTAAGCCCGCGGCCGCCAGAATAAAGGGTGAACCCGTCAGCCAGGCAAAGAAGCTGGCAGAGCAGGCGGAGTAAATCAGCACGTTGCCGCTGTAGGCGCGGGTAGCGAGCAGCGTCAGCCAGCCAGGCTGATCGCCGCGCGCCGCCTGAGAGATACGCGGCGAGCGAAGTCTGAGGGTACCTGCCAGCAGCACCAGGGTAATCAGCGTCAGCACCAGGAAAATAGTGCGCCAGTGAAAATGACTCATCAGCCAGGCACCCAGCAGCGGAGCCAGAGCAGGAGAGAGCGCCACCAGCGGCATGATAGTGGCAAACACTTTATTGGCCTGCGCTTTAGGGTAGCGATCGATAACCAGCGCCTGCCAGCTCACGGCGGCGGCACAGACGCCCACAGCCTGAATAAAGCGCAGCGCCAGCATCAGCCAGACGTTGTCGGCCCATAGCATGGCCAGACAGCTCAGGGCAAAGATTGAGAGGCCCGCRAGTAAAACCGGTTTGCGGCCAATGCGGTCAGAGAGAAGTCCCCAGCCCACCTGCGCACAGGCAAAGCCCGCCAGAAACAGGCTCAGGCTGGCGCTGATAACACCCGGAGCGGTGGCAAAATCACGCTGCATGTCGCTGAATGCGGGCAGATACATATCCGTGGCGAGAAAGCCGAGCATGCTCAGCAGCGCCAGATAGGGCAGAAATCCTTTAGATGACATCACTATTTTTCTCATTCGGCAGGGAAACGCGAAGGAGTGTAAAAGGGTGCAGTCAGCTTTGTGAAACGCTAATATTTGCAGAGTGCTGTTAAATTTTTTGAAGGCAAAAATATGTGGTCTGAATATGCACTTGAGGTAGCGGATGCCGTCGCCCGCACCGGCAGTTTCAGCGCGGCAGCGCAGGAGCTGCACCGCGTGCCTTCTGCTATCAGCTATACCATCAGGCAGCTGGAGAGCTGGCTTGCCGTGGAGCTGTTTGAACGCCAGCATCGGGAGGTGGTCCTGACGCCGGCCGGCGAGCATTTTGTGCGAGAAGGCCGCTCTGTTATCAAAAAAATGCTGGCAACGCGACGCCAGTGTCAGCAGCTGGCCAACGGCTGGCGCGGCCAGCTCACTATTGCCGTTGATTGTATCGTCAAGCCGCAGCGCACGCGCCAGCTGGTGAAAGATTTCTATCGCCACTTTCCCGATATGGAGCTGATCATCAGCTATGAAGTGTTTAACGGCGTATGGGATGCGCTGGCCGATGGCCGGGTTGACGTAGCCATCGGCGCCACGCAGGCGATCCCGGTTGGCGGACGCTTTGCTTTTCAGGATATGGGCGCCCTTAACTGGCGCTGCGTGGTCAGTCCGGATCATCCACTGGCGCAGAGCGCGCATCCTGACGAAGAGGCGATGCGCGCCTGGCCGTCGCTGGTGCTGGAAGATACGTCGCGCGCGCTGCCGCGCCGTATGACCTGGACGCTGGATAATCAGCGCCGGCTGGTGGTGCCGGAGTGGGAAACCGGAATCGACTGCCTGCAGGCTGGCCTGTGCGTGGGGATGATCCCGGGACATCTGGCGCGGCCGCTACTGGWTAGCGGCGCGCTGGTGGAGCTGATATTACCGCAGCCCTTTCCGGAGAGTCCCTGCTGCGTCAGCTGGGCCGAGCAGCGGGCGTCGCCAGCGCTGATCTGGCTGCTGGAATACCTGGGGGATGCTGAGACGCTAAACCATGAGTGGCTCAGCGAGCGCCACGCTTAGCGGCGATAGTCGCGAAACGGACCATCCCCGACGGAGCGACGCTCAATCAGACTGGGCTGAACTTCAATTGTTTGCGGCTCTTCACGTTTACTGGTAATGCGGTCCAGCAGCATCTCCAGCGCTTTCTCACCCAGCTGAGCTTTGGGCTGATGCACCGTCGTCAGCGCCGGCGTAAAGTAGCGGGCGTTGCGCACATTATCATAGCCGATCACCGAAATATCCTGCGGTACGCGCAGGCCCATCTCATCGGCGGCGCAGATGGCGCCCATTGCCATAATATCGCCGCCGCAGAACACAGCGGTAGGCCGCTGCTTCTGGCTCAGGATCTGCTGCATCGCCTGATAACCCGACTCCGGCTCAAAATCGCCCTGTACGATCCACTCCGCACGCACCGCGATCCCCGCTTCCTGCATCGCCTGCAGGAAGCCGGCGTGCCGTCCGCCGCCGGTATTGCGCTCCAGCTGGCCCGGAATAGCGCCAATATCGCGATGACCCCGCTCGATCAGGTAACGGCCGGCCAGATAGCCGCCCTGAAAGGCGTTATCCTGCACGGTATCGGTAAAATCCCCGCGGGAAGCGCCCCAGTCCATGACCACCATCGGAATATTGCGATTCTCTTCCAGCATCTGAAGCAGATCGTCCGGATACTCAGAGCACATCACCAGCAGGCCATCTACCCGCTTTTGCGCCATCATCGACAGATAGGCGCGCTGTTTTTGCAGGTCATTGTGCGCATTGCCCAGAATCAGCGTATAGCCCTGAGCGAAGCAGTGGTTTTCAATCGCTTCAATGATTTCAGCAAAGTAGGGGGCTTCGCTGGATGTCGCCAGCAGACCCAATGTTTTCGTGTGATTAACCTTCAGGCTGCGCGCCACGGCGCTGGGAGAGTAGTGCAGCGCTTTAATCGCCTCCCACACGGCATTACGCGTCTCTTCAGCGACAAAGCGCGTTTTATTGATGACGTGCGAAACCGTGGTCGTTGATACGCCAGCGCGTTTTGCCACATCTTTAATTGTTGCCATGAAAATGGACCTCTTAAACCTATCGCAACTTTATGATAAGTATAGTGTTAAACGTTTGCGTCTGCGCAGGGTTTTCTGCCCGGTTTCAGCATAAAAATGGCTGATTTAAGGCGAGTAATTAACCGTAACAGATAATGACAGCAGCGTGCGCAAAAGGTGTTGCGCAACGAAAGGCGGCGATTCTAGCAAGGTGAGGGGCATAAAACGAGATTTTTACCTGAGGTCAGGCGAAAATATTTAGATTACGGCAGCCGGTATGTGTTCAGGCCAAAACGCGCGCGGCGTGTTGCGCAACCGCTAACGAATGGTTTTAGGTGTCATCATGCGGCGTGCGCCAACATAGTGCTTCTGCCAGTAATCTTCACCCAGCGCGCTGATCTGAATATCCTTGCCGGTACGCGGCGACTGAATAAATTTGCCGTTACCCAGATAAACGCCAACATGATCGGCTGTACCGCGATTATTGATGCGGAAAAACACCAGATCCCCTTTCTCCAGCATTTCGCGCTTGATGGGAGCGYCATCGCGCAGATGATACATTTCGTTGGCCGTGCGCGGCAGTTTGAAACGGACCAGATCTTTGTAGGCGTACCAGACCAGGCCACTGCAATCGAATCCGGTAAGCGGAGAGGTGCCACCCCACTGATAAGGTTTGCCCAGCTGGCCCATAAGTTTAGTCATGGCGGTTTCACGCGCCTTCTGGTAGCGCAGACGGTGGGATTTGCTGAGCCTGATACCGGTCAGCGCATCGGTACTCTCTTCCGCGGCTGCTATTTTCCGGCTGGTACGCTGATGACCATATTTTTTGCTGGCGGAGAGGGCGGGCGCTTTTTTACGGGCGGTACGGGAAGTCGCAGGCGGTTCTGCGTGCAGGCTTTTTTTCGATTTAACTTTTTGTACGGGCGTGACGCGTGTTTTTTTAGCCGAGGTTTTAACCGGACGTCGTTTGCGGCGCTCATCGTCGCGCGCACTCTTTTTCTCCGCTTTCTGCAGGCTGGCGTTAACCGGCTTGTGCGGTGAAGCAGCGGCCACGTTAAAAAACAGCTGAGCAAAAGCCAGTATGAAAAGCGTAATCAGTAAACGCATAGTCCGGTTACAGGTTCGGCAGGCTGCAGAAGCAGACCGCGGCAATATTAGAAAATTCTGATCAGCGATCAGCGCCGGATTGATTCTAATCCACTTTTTTTACAAAAGGTAAGGTCTTTTTTATTAAATCCATCAACACAAGGGCTGTGCAGCAAAAATGAGCGGTTTCAGGCGGTTAACGCAGCATATTTATTGCTAATCGTGTATTAATACACACTTCGTCATACGCCCGTGGCGGCAAACTTAACAAACATGGCGATTCATGCCGCAGCGAGGCAAATTCCCGATTTCAGTCGCGGGATGAAGTCGCTACAATAAACAAACACGAAGTGAAGAATTAAGGAAGGCAAAAATGAGTACTGTTGAAAAAATTCAGCGCCAGATCGCAGAAAACCCGATCCTGCTGTATATGAAAGGATCGCCAAAACTGCCAAGCTGCGGCTTCTCAGCTCAGGCTGTTCAGGCGCTCTCTGCCTGTGGCGAACGCTTCGCGTATGTTGATATCCTGCAGAATCCTGATATCCGTGCTGAACTGCCAAAATACGCTAYCTGGCCAACCTTCCCGCAGCTGTGGGTGGATGGGGAGCTGGTCGGCGGCTGCGACATCATCGTTGAGATGTTCCAGCGCGGTGAACTTCAGCCGCTGATCAAAGAAACCGCTGAGAAACACAAAGAAGCGGAATAAATTAAAAGGCCGGCGCTGTGCCGGCCTTTTTCATTCTCTTACTCTGCCGCGCTTTCGCCTGACGCTTCGCTCTCTGCCTCAGCGTCATTTAGCGCCAGCGGCCAGCCACCTAAACGTTTCCAGCGGTTTACCAGCTCGCAAAACAGCATTGCCGTCTGCTCTGTATCATAAAGCGCCGAGTGCGCCTGCGTGCTGTCAAAATCGATACCTGCCGCCTTGCACGCTTTTGCCAGCACCGTCTGTCCCAGCACCAGCCCGCTCAGCGCCGCCGTATCAAAGGTGGCAAACGGATGAAAGGGGTTGCGTTTCAGGCTGGCGCGCTCAGCCGCCGCCGTAACGAAGCTGTGATCAAAGTTGGCATTATGCGCCACAATAATCGCCCGGTTGCAGCCGCTCTCTTTAAGCCCTTTGCGCACCTGTTTAAAGATGGCGTGCAGCGCTTCATATTCGCTCACTGCGCCGCGCAGCGGGTTCGCAGGATCGATACCGGTAAACGCCAGCGCTTCAGGATGAAGAAGGGCACCTGCAAAGGGTTCAATGTGAAAATGCTGGGTTTCGTCACGCTGCAGCCAGCCATCCTCATCCATTTTCAGGGTCGTGGCGGCAATCTCCAGCAGCGCATCAGTCTGCGCATTAAAACCGGCGGTTTCGACATCGATAACTACCGGATAAAAGCCGCGAAAGCGTTGGTTAAGGGCGTTCTGGGCGTTCGATTCAGACATCAGGATCTCATAGCAGTGAAAAGGGCAGCGCGCATTATGGRAAAAAAGGCGGGAGGGTGCAGCAGATGAGAAAAACCAGCCCGCAAATTTGCGGGCTGGCGTCAGGCATCAGTTACCAAGGCCATTACCGGCATGCTTGTTTTCAATCAGCTCAATTTTATAGCCATCGGGATCTTCAACAAACGCAATAATCGTGCTGCCACCTTTAACCGGGCCCGCCTCACGGGTTACGTTGCCGCCCGCGCTACGGATGCGCTCGCAGGTTGCGGCGACATCGTCTACGCCCAGCGCGATGTGACCATAAGCGTTCCCAAGGTCATATTTTTCCGTACCCCAGTTATAGGTCAGCTCAATGACCGCACCTTCGCTCTCTTCGGTGTAGCCAACAAATGCCAGAGTATATTTATATTCTGCATTTTCACTCTGACGCAGCACGCGCATACCCAGTACGCGGGTATAGAAGTCAATTGAGCGTTGCAGATCGCCAACGCGTAACATGGTGTGAAGTAAACGCATAACATCCTCTTTTTTAACATGGTCAGATTTTGACGCAGAAACAGTACAAGTATAGCGGGTGACGGGGCTGCCGCATCGTTATGCGGCAGCTGCCGGTTACAGCGTCGGGTAGTCGATGTAACCTTCCGCACCGCCYCCGTAGAAACTCTCCGGGCGCTGCGGGTTAAGCGGAGCATCCTGCTGCAGGCGGGCAACCAGGTCCGGGTTGGCAATAAAGTCGCGGCCAAACGCCACGGCATCAATCAGGCCGCGCGCGATCAAATCATCCGCTTTTTCCACGCTGTAGGCGCCGGCACCGATGATCACACCGGGGAAAGCCGTGCGGACTTTTTCGCGGAACGCATCAGTGTAAGGTTTGCCACCCGCCCAGTCTGGCTCAGAAAGGTGCAGATAGGCCAGGCCGCGTTTGCCCAGTTCACTGATATACCAGAGCGCAGCTTCCTCTTCGTCCGGGCCATTTTCCAGGTTCTGGAACGCCCCGACAGGTGAAACGCGGATCCCGACGCGATCGGCAGACCAGTTGGCGATCGCTGCATCCACAACTTCCAGCGCAAAGCGGCCGCGCTTTTCAATCGAGCCGCCATACTCGTCGTCGCGCTTGTTTGAGTCAGGCGACAGGAACTGGTGCATCAGATAGCCGTGCGCTGAGTGCAGCTCAAGCAGGTCAAAGCCAGCCTCGCGGGCATTGGCTGCAGCCTGGCCGAAATCCTGCACAATCTGTTTAATTTCATCGACGGTCAGTTCGCGCGGCACGGAGGTCTCTTCGCGATACACGCTGCCGTCAGCGGCGCGCAGCGAGGTACGGGTACCGGCTGGCAGGGCAGAAGGCGCAACCGGTGCATTGCCTTCTGGCTGCACGCTGTAATGTGAAATGCGGCCGGTATGCCACAGCTGGACCGCAACGTGGCCCTGAGCAGCGTGAATGCCTTCGTTGATCATCTTCCATGCATCAATCTGCTGCTGCGTATGCAGGCCTGGTGCGCCCGCATAGCCTTTAGCCTGAAAAGAGACCTGCGTCGCTTCAGTAATAATCAGGCCCGCTCCGGCACGCTGCTGGTAGTACTCAGCCATCATCGGCGTGGGAACATCACCCGGCTCAATGCTGCGCAGCCGCGTCAGCGGTGCCATGAATACGCGGTTAGGAACGGTAACTGCACCCACTTTCAGCGGGGAAAATAGCTGTTTGCTCGCCATAGTAATTCCTCTATTAGACCGGTCGTCTATAAACATCTGTTTTAAAAATGCGGGCCGTTAAGCCACTGTTCGATAGTGCTGAGTGCCAGATTAATCGGATCTGGTTCGCGGGAAATTTTGCTCTGCAGACTGGCGCCCAGCCAGAGCAGATAGCAACGCTGCGCAAGCTGCACCGGAGTCTGATTAAATAGCAGCGGCTGTTCAGCCGCAGCCTCGGTCAGGCAGTGTGCGTAAGCGGCAATAATGGCGCTGGCGCCGCGCTGCAGCGCATCGCGCATCGGCTCTGAGAGATCGCATACCTCAGCCGACAGCTTGACGCCCAGGCAGCCCATAATAAGCCCCTGCTCAGCAAACAGCTGCCGGCCTGAACGAAAATGCGCCAGCAGCCGCTGACGTGCAGGCAGGGATGGCAGCGTCAGCTGCTGATTGATCTGCTGCAGATAATTGACGAAATAGCGCTCCAGCAGCGCAACGCCAAACGCCTCTTTAGAGCGGAAATAGTAATAGAAGGACCCTTTCGGCACGGCCGCCAGCGTGAGTACTTCGTTAAGTCCCATTCCGGTAAAGCCGCGCTGCAGACAAACCTGCTCGCCGGTAGCGAGCAGGTGTTCACGGGTTTCATTACGTTGCACACTTTTATTCATGAGCAAAAGCCTAGTAGACCAGTCGGTCTAATGCAAGCGTCAGCTTTTCTGCTGGCACGATTTGATCATATCCAGCTGCGGCTGATAAACCTGCGTCCGGATGTCAAACAGGCCCAGCAGCGTATGAAACAGGTTATCCTGGGAGACCGGTTGCGTTGCGGCCTGCCGCCGCAGACAGCTTTCATCCAGATGAAACGCGCTGGCATAGCCGGGTGAGAACCACATCAGCAGCGGAATATGCGTCTGCTGTGACGGGGCGAGCATCCAGGGCGCGCCGTGCAGGTACATACCGTGTTCGCCCAGCGACTCACCATGATCCGAAAGATAAACCAGCGCCACGTTAAAGCGGTCGCTCAGCGCTTTTAGCTTGTCGATAGTCTGGCTAAGCATGCTGTCGGTATAAAGCAGGGTATTGTCATAGGTGTTGACCAGCGCCTGCGGATCGCAATCCTGAATCTGATTACTGTCGCAGGTGGGTGTAAAACGACGGAACGCAGCCGGATAGCGCAGATAGTAGGCCGGGCCGTGGCTTCCCATCTGATGCAGCACGATCACGCTGTCGTTATGTAAACTGTCAACGTAGTTATCGAAGCGGTGCAGCAGCACGTCATCGAGGCAGAATCCGCTATGGCAGTATTGCGGTAACGACCACTGCGTCATGTCAGTGTGCGGCACGCGGTCGCAGGCGCCTTTACAGCCACCATCATTCTCGCGCCACAATACGCTGACTCCGGCGTGCGCCAGCACATCCAGTACGCCCTCCTGGTGATGTGCCAGGTCAGCATCGTAATGCTCGCGCGGCATCACCGAGAACATGCAGGGTACAGAAACCGCCGTCTCGGTGCCGCAGGAGGTCGCATGCGGATAGTAAATCACCTGCTGCTTCTGCAGCTCCGGATTGGTCTGGCGCGCATAGCCGCCCAGCGAAAAGTTCTCCGCGCGTGCCGTTTCTCCCACAACCAGCACCACCAGGGTTTTTTTAGCTGCCTGCGCGATCAGCGGGCCTTTGCGGGCATCCTGCCCGATTTTAATCAGCGCCTGGCTGCCCTGCAGATAGCGCTTATCGACATAATGGCCAGCACCGCTAATCACATTGGCTGGCGTGATCATTTTTACCAGCCCTTTGTTGTTACGGATCAGCGACGCATAATCTTTGTAGAACAGGGCAGCCATCAGCAGGATCACCAACAGCGCCCCCAGCGCTCCCGCCAGCCGCTGCAGGATGCTCCACCACCAGCGCTGACTGCGCCTGACGCGCACGAAGACGATAAGCAGCACCGGCAGCAACCCCATCAGCAGCATCCAGACCAGCCAGCGCGGGCTTACCAGCGCACCCGCCTCCTGTACGCTGGATTCAAAGACGTTGGCCACCATATTGGTGTCGATTACCGTCCCAAAGCTGAACATAAAGTAGCTGGCTGCTGCACTGATCAGTACCAGTACGATCAGCAGTGGCTTGCGAACCCATGGCCAGGCAAACAGGCAAAACAGAAGATAAAATGCGGCCGTCAGCACGACCGGCATGCTGGCAGCAAAAAGGTAGTCGTGCAGACGGGTATAGGTGATGATTTTCCACGCCTGTTGCAGAAACAGCGCGTTCAGAATCAGCGCGAACAGCAGGGCAGCCAGCAGATTAAACCGGTTTTCGTGACACTGTAACTTAATGGCAGGTTTCATTGAGGTTCATTATCAAGTCAGAATGGACGCACAGTAGAGAAGAAATCTGAGGATAACCTTAAACGCACTTCAGATGACGTTATTGTTA
The DNA here is from genome assembly GCA_002939445.1 of Pantoea sp. BRM17. Lineage (GTDB taxonomy): Bacteria > Pseudomonadota > Gammaproteobacteria > Enterobacterales > Enterobacteriaceae > Pantoea. The sequence goes on from PEFU01000003.1 coordinate 1,220,382, forward strand.
AAGTTAAATAACACTTATTGATTAGATCAGAGAGCCGGGCAGGTACGCTTTCTTTTAGCACCGCAGCTTGCAGTTCACGCGGAAACTGTTATCACTATGTTATCCAGTAGCGAATCAGAGGCAGATGTGGCTGAACAACTCGAGTTTTTCCCGGTACCCAGCCCCTGTCGCGGCATCTGTCAGACCGATGCGCGCGGCTATTGTCGCGGCTGCCTGCGAAGTCGTGAAGAGCGTTTTAACTGGATGCGCTTCAGCGATGCGCAGAAGCGTGAAGTGCTAAGGCTGTGCCGGCAGCGCTATCTGCGCCTGCAGCGTCAGCAAAAACCGGATGCGGATCAGGATCCGCAGCAGCCCTCGCTGTTTTAAACGCCGCTTCTGTCCTCATTTCGTTATACTCCCTTTTTTAACATTCAATGCAGGGAGTTTTGTTATGTTACAACCACAGGCTATCTCCCCTCAGGGGCCGGCGTTCTCTCCTCTGGTGGTCGGCTACTGGCGGTTAATGGAGTGGGGGATGACACCACAGCAGCTGGTCTCATTCATTGAGTATCATCTCTCCCTCGGGCTGACCACGGTCGATCATGCGGATATCTACGGTGACTATCAGTGCGAGGCGGCGTTTGGCGCTGCGCTGCGCCTGGCGCCACAGCTGCGCGAACAGCTGCAGATTGTGACTAAGTGCGGCATCGCAACGCGGGCCAAACCTGAGCATCAGATCGGACACTACATCACCGATGCCAGCCACATTCTTCGCAGTGCGGAAAACTCGCTCACGCATTTTGCGACTGACTACCTCGACCTGCTGCTGATCCATCGTCCCGATCCGCTAATGGATGCCGATGAAGTGGCCGAAGCGTTTATGCAGCTGCACCAGAGCGGTAAAGTGCGTCATTTTGGCGTCTCAAATTTTACCCCGGCGCAGTTTTCGCTGCTGCAGTCGCGCCTGCCGTTTACGCTGGTGACCAACCAGCTGGAGATCTCGCCGCTGGAGCAGACCGCGCTGCTGGATGGCACGCTCGATCAGTGTCAGCAGGCGCGGATGCGTCCTATGGCGTGGTCCTGCCTCGGCGGCGGCCGTCTGTTCAGCGATCCACACTACCAGCCGCTGCGCGACGAGCTGAGCCAGGTTCAGCGGGAGATCGGTGCGGCCACGATTGAGCAGGTGGTCTATGCCTGGATTATGATGCTGCCATCCCGGCCACTGCCGATCATCGGCTCCGGTAAAACCGGCCGCATCGGTCAGGCGGCAGAGGCGGCTGCGCTGACGCTTAATCGCCAGCAGTGGTTCCGTATCCGTAAAGCCGCGCTCGGCTACGATGTGCCCTGAAGCGTAAAGCTTCGTCAAACTGCAGCAGCGCGGGCAAAAAGCGTCCAGACTTATCGGGTCTATCAACCGTAAGGAGACGTTATGAAAAGAACGCTTATTGCTCTTATTACGCTGGCCTGTTCGGCCGGTGCCAGCGCTGCTTCTCAGGAGGTCACGCTGCATCAGGTTTCCACCCAGGGCGTCGGCGAGGCCGTAGGTAAAGTGACCATTACGGAAACGGACTACGGTTTGCAATTTACCCCGGCGTTATCCGGTATGAAACCGGGCATCCATGGTTTCCATGTGCATGCTAAAGGCAGCTGTGAACCTGGCGAGTCGCAGGGGAAAACCGTGGCAGCCGGCGCTGCGGGTGGCCATCTTGATCCGCAGAACAGCGGCAAACATCTCGGTCCTTATGCCGACGGGCACCTCGGCGATCTGCCGGCCCTCTATGTTACAGATGACGGCAAAGCCAGCTATCCGGTGGTTGCACCGCGTCTGAAATCGCTCAGTGATATTAAAGGTAAGGCGCTGATGGTTCACGTGGGCGGTGATAACCATGCCGATCATCCTGAACCGCTGGGAGGCGGAGGGGCGCGTCTTGCCTGTGGCGTAATCTGATCAACCGCGGGTAGCGCAGCAAGGGCTGCCCGCTGCAATAAAATTCTGACACCGTTTAATGCTACTCAGGACGATTATTCCGCTCTATCATAGCGATACAGTCAGGGAACCACTCAGGGGCAGGAATGAAAAGCTTAGGGATAGTGCTGCTGGCACTGTTACTTGCAGGGTGCGATCGGCCCAGGGATACGCAGCTGCGTCTCGACGCCAGCCGTCAGCTGCAGCGCAATATAGATACCAGTCCGCTGCGCGCCAGCTGCGAGCATATCGCCCGCGGCCGGGAGTGGCTGACGCCGCACAGCGTGCAGCAGCTGGAAAAGCACCATTGCCAGAACGTGCTGCGTAGCGCCAGCGAAACCAATTTCCTCAATACGGCGATCTATACGCAGACTATCCCGGTGGTCTGCGGCTCAATTCAGGGGCGCAGCTTTACCGGAACCACGCTGACCCGCCGCTTTATCTACTCTTATGATGAAAAAGCGCTGGTGATCAGGCCGGAGAGCGAACAGGATAAAAGCCGGTTTGAAGATCGTAAAACGCTGGCGCAGCTGCAAACCGATTTTCAGAATCAGTGGGCAAAATATTGCCGGTAATTACTCCGGCAGCGCTTGCTGCAGCTGAGCCAGCGCACAGCGAAGCTGCCATAACATGCCTGCCAGCGTATTTGCTTCACCGCTGACCTCTGAACCGAGCCGGGATATCTGTTTATCAAGCGCCTGCAGCGTCTGCTCCAGGGCGCGATGCTGCACGCCGCGCCGGCTCATGATCGGGTGCAGATCCTGAATACTCTGGTCGCGCAGCTGCGCCAGCGCGCTATCCGCAGGCTGCCACTGGCGCAGCTGCCAGACAATATGCGAGCAGTTCAGCAGAACAACGCCCCAGCGCAGCAGCCAGAGACGGGCCTGCGCATCGCGGCTCTGCGTCAGCTGGCCGATATGATGATAGATATGTGATTCAAAACGATATTCGCTCAGGCGTGGTCGTCTGCGCAGCTGGTCGAGAAAAGCGTAACGAATAGCGTGGATATAACGGCGGCTGCGGCGCATATCAGAACCCGGCCGCAGCAGCTGAAAGGCCATCCACGCCAGCAACACGCCGCACACCTTTGCCAGGTTGTCATTAATGAAACGCTGAAAATCCCACTCAGGCGGATTGGTGACGGCGATAAACGATCCCATGAACACAATGAACTGCCCCCACAGCGCCGCCCGTTTTTTCTGCTGTAACCTGAAGAGCTGCAGCGTCAGCAGTAGCGGAAAAAGCACGGCTAAAAACCCGCCCAGCGCATTGATCTGCACCATCAATCCATACTGAAACAGAAAACTGAACAGCGACAGCCAGAGCAGAGTACGCAGCAGCAGCAGAACGCTGCCGCCGGGCGAAGGGGCTGAGGCGTAAAGTACGCTGGCGATAGCCGTCAGCGTCAGCGCTGCGGCACCAGATTCCCAGCGGGTAACAATCCAGAAAGCACAGCCCAGCATAATAACGGTAAACGTGCGCAGGGCGCTCCAGGCCGCCTCAACGCTGTCAGCTTCACGCGACAGTGCCGGAACGCGCGGTGGCTGAAAACGGACGCCGGTTTCGGGGTGCTGCAGCAGACGGATCCAGCGCTGCACGTCCAGCCAGAGGCGGCAGAAGGTATGCAGACGCGTGACAAAAGCGCGCTGACGAAAATCACCGCTGTCAGGCGGCGTCACGCGGCTCAGGATGCGCGCGATGCAATATTTATCGCACTGCGGCCGGGTAAGCTGCTCCAGCACCTGCGCTAACGCCTCCTGCACGTCGTCCGGTGCATCGGGCCAGTTGAGCAGCATACGGCGCAGGCCTGAGAGCATGCTGGTCAGCCGCAGCTGCTGGTGGAGCACATAGTTCAGCACGCTATTCTGCCGGCGGTAGCGGTAATGGCTCCAGAATGCCTGAATGCGCAGCAGATTCATGGTCAGAATTTCACTGATAACCTGCTCATGAGCAAGATGGGCTGTTTCGCCGCGCTCCTGCAGCAGCAAACGTGCGTGCTGCAGCAGACGCTGATGCATCTGCTGCAGCGWGCGCATCAGATGGCTGCCATCTGAGGTAGCGGGCAGCAGCATCAGCATTATGCCCGCACAGAGAATACCGGTGATGACTTCACAGACGCGCGCCTGGGTAATCGTCCAGAGCTCAGCCGTGTCGCTGACGTTAACGCTGCTGAACGCGATGATAGCGGCGGTGTAGCCAGCGAGGGAAAAAGCGTAAGCGACATTGTTTTGATAATGGCTGGCGATCCAGGTGCAGAGCGCCAGCCAGCTGGCCATAAAAAAAGCAAACAGCCATGGCTCATTTAGCGTGTGACCGGCAATCAGCAGCGCGGCGAGCGCGCCGGTAAGGCTGCCGGCGATCCGCCCCAGGCTTTTACTGATTGCACCCCCCAGTCCGGGAAAGCTCACGACCGCCGCCGACGTCATCGCCCAGTAGGGCTCATCCAGCTGCAGCAGATACGCCATAGTCAGGGCCAGGCACATCGCCAGGCTAATGCGCAGGGCGCTCCGCCATTCACCGCGTGTGGCTCTGATCCAGGGCAGGTTATGCCACGCCAGCCAGTGCAGTTTCATGCTCGCCTCAGTGCGCAACAGAGATGGTACAGGTGGTGCCCGCAACCAGCCGGACATTAGCGGGCAGCTGCGTCAGCCGGATACGTACCGGTACCCGCTGCGCCAGCCGCACCCAGGGAACATTGGGTTTGATATCCGGCACCAGGCCGCTGTCGGTCGCTACGCTCTGGTCGTAGATAGCGCTGCCGATGCTTTCTACTTCTCCCTGCAGCCGGGTGCCATCGCTATAGAGCGCAATTCGCGCTGCGGCACCAGGCTGGATATGGCGCAGTTTAGTCTCTTCAAAATAGCCCACGACATACCATGAATGACTGTCAACCAGTGCAAACAGCGGTGTTCCCGCCGTCGCATAGTTGCCAGGACGCAGCGTCAGATTGGTTATCCAGCCATCGGTGGGAGCCGTCAGTGTGGTCTGCTGCAGATTCCAGCGCGCCTGATCCAGCGTCGCCTGCGCCGCTTTCTCCGTAGCGGCAGCCGCTTCAGCGGTTAGCTGAGCGATATCCCYATCTTCTGCTGAAATAACATTACGCGGCAGTTCTGCCCGCCGCCGCGCTTCATGCTGCGCTTTTGCCAGATCGCTCTGTGCTTTCGCCAGCTGTGCTTCAGCGCTCGCTACCGCGATTTGCCACGGTTTTGCATCAAGCTCAAGCAGCACGTCGCCTTTGTGTACGCGCTGATTGTCCCGCACCCGCAGCTGAGTAATGCGGCCGGAGATCTCAGGCGTCACATCAACCAGTTCAGCGCGCACTTTGCCGTCGCGTGTCCAGGGCGCCTGCATGTAGGTATTCCACATCCACCAGGCGGCCAGCAGCGCCAGCGCAAAAACAATCAGGGTCGAGAAATATTTCAGGGGATTAAAGGTCATGGTCGGTTATCCATATTGCACCAGCCACAGCGCGGCTGACACGCAAAGCACAAACAGTGAGAGATCCAGCAGAGTGGGGTGCCAGATATCACCGGCATAGAGCCGGTCGCGCAGCAGAGGATGGATCAGCAGCCAGAAAAAAAAGCCGAGCAGCACGGCCTTAAACAGCGGCGGAAACAGCAGTGAGGCACCAAAGACCAGATCGGTCAGGGGCGCTGCTGCAGGAAAATCAGGGGTGGGCATGTGTCATCATCCTTTGTTGACTCAGGCAATGTCATGATAAGCGTAGCGATATCCACTACGTCTGGCCTGCTATTTGTATTTTGTCCTGTAAACTCGCAAAATAGTGTAAAATCTGGCTTGATAGCTAGCAAGCTAATTATAAGGAGATGAAATGGATACGCCACTTGGAACCGACCTGTCGCGCCTGGTGCGCATCTGGCGCGCGTTAATCGATCAGCGCCTGAAGCCGCTGGAGCTGACACAAACGCACTGGGTGACTTTGCATAATATWCATCAACTTCCGCCAGAACAGTCGCAGATCCAGCTGGCTAAAGCGATCGGTATTGAGCAGCCTTCGCTGGTGCGCACGCTGGATCAGCTGGAAGAGAAGGGACTGATCACCCGCTCCACCTGCGCAAACGATCGGCGGGCGAAACGCATCAGGCTGACCAAAGAAGCCGCACCGATTATCGGGCAGGTAGAGCACGTTATTGATGCAACCCGCGACGATATCCTGGCTGGCATCAGCGCCGAAGAGATCAATCAGATGGTCACGCTGATTGCGCGGCTTGAGAAAAATATTCTCGAATTACAGCATCGCGAAAAATAAAAAACCGACGCCAGGCGTCGGTTTTTTTGCGCGTCAGAGTTAGCGCGGAGAGACTGTGACCTGGCTGCCGTTAGAGGCCAGTACCACGCGCTGGCCTGGTGAGTAGCGGCTCGCATCCTGCTTCTGCACGACCATGATGGTATTACCATCGTCTTTGCGGATTTCCAGCTCAACGCCGTTAGATTTGTTAACGGCACCCTGTACGCCCTGGCCCGCAACGCCGCCCAGTACCGCACCGCCCGCCGTCGCCAGGCTGCGACCTGCACCACCACCGATGGTGTTACCCAGGAAACCACCCAGCACCGCACCGCCAATTGCACCAATGACATTGCTGTCATCGCCACCCTGAATCTTAACCGGGCGCACTGACACCAGCGTGCCGTATGACACATTTTGGACCTGCTTGGCTTCACTGGCGCTGTAAACATCGCCTGAGAGGGTGTCATTGCTGACACAGCCTGCCAGCGTTACACCAGCGAGGGCCACGGCTATGAAACGCTTAATCATCAGAAAGCTCCTTTATAAAAAACGCCATGTTCTCATCCTGCTCTGCACAGAGTATAAGACAGAAAGCGACGCATGGATGCCATGCCGCACAATCAGTACCAGAGTCGCAGCATAGAGTATGCCTCATCAACAAAAATTCAATCCGCCGGTAAAAATATTTCTGCTCTGCTGCACTGCGCATGGCAGAGTGAAAAGCAGAAAGTTATCATCATATTAGAAAGGCGGCATCAGCAGAGTGCCGGCGCCGGCACCCGCCGGATAACGAGGAGCTATCGTGATAAAGTCAGGACGCTATATAGGAGTGATGTCAGGCACCAGTCTGGATGGCGTGGACGTGGTGCTGGCGGCGATCGACCGTCACATGGTGGCGCAGCAGGCGAGCTACTGTCACCCGTTTCCGCCCGCACTGCGGCAGCGGGTACTGGCTATATGCCAGGGACAGCCGCTGACGCTGTCGCAGCTCGGGCAGCTGGACACCGAGCTGGGTAAGCTGTTTGCTGAAGCGGTGGTCACCCTGATGCGTCAGCAGGCGCTGGAAGCCGATGACATTGTGGCCATCGGCTGCCACGGTCAGACCGTCTGGCATGAACCCGGCAGCTTCGCCCCTAATACGCTGCAGATTGGCGATAATAACCAGATTGCCGCCGCCACCGGCGTGACCGTAGTCGGCGATTTTCGCCGGCGCGATATGGCGCTGGGCGGGCAGGGTGCGCCGCTGGTGCCTGCGTTRCATCAGGCGCTGCTCATGGACAGCAGTGAACGCCGCATGGTGCTGAATATTGGCGGCATCGCTAACCTGTCGCTGCTGATCCCGGGGCAGCCGGTGCGGGGCTTTGATACCGGACCCGGCAATATGCTGATTGATGCCTGGATCTGGCGTCATCAGGGGGTAAGCTACGATCATAACGGGACCTGGGCCGCCAGCGGGCAGGTGGTACCCGCGCTGCTGGAGCAGATGCTGAACGATCCCTGGTTTGCGCTGCCGCCGCCGAAAAGCACCGGGCGTGAGTACTTTAATCCTGACTGGATAGAGCGTCAGCTACAGGCTTTTCCTGCGCTGGCACCGGAGGATGTGCAGGCTACGCTAAGCGAACTGACGGCGCTGACAATTGCACAGCAGATCCAGCTCAGTAACGGCTGTGACCGTCTGCTGGTGTGCGGCGGAGGTGGCCGCAATCCGCTGCTCATGGCGCGGCTCGCGGCGCATCTTCCCGGCACCGAGGTGACCACTACCGATGCCGCGGGCGTCAGCGGCGATGATATGGAAGCGCTGGCCTTTGCCTGGCTGGCGTTCCGGACCCTCTCTGGCCTGCCAGGCAATCTGCCTGCGGTCACCGGGGCGCGTGAAATGAGCGTGCTGGGTGCTATCTATCCGGCAAATAGCCGGCCGACACGATAAGGAGAAGTAATGAAGAGATATATGCTGGCAGCGGGCTGCCTGGCACTGAGCGGCTGCGGTATGCTGCAGAAGCCGGCCCCGCAGCCCGAAACGCTGCACTACCAGTGCGGCACGCTGCCGCTGACGGTCACGCTGGATAACAGCAAAGAAGAGGTCAGCTTTATTCTTGATGGCAAGCCGCTGACGCTGAAACAGACCGTCTCCGCGTCGGGCGCGCGCTACAGTGACGACCACTACGTTTTCTGGTCGAAAGGCAACAGCYCTTTTGTTGAGCGCAATGACAGAATCATTATCAACGACTGCGAACTGCAGGACGCGGCGAACACCAACCGGTCTTAATACGATTAAGAGAGACGCTATGAGCGACAGCGACAGCCTGCAACAGATTGCCCATCTGCGCCGGGAATATACCCGCGGCGGCTTGCGGCGCAAAGATTTGCCGGACGATCCTCTGGTCCTGTTTGAACAGTGGCTGCAGCAGGCGTGTGCCGCGCAGCTGCCCGATCCCACCGCCATGACGGTGGCGACGGTAGACAGCAGCGGTCAGCCTTATCAGCGCATTGTGCTGCTCAAGCACTACGATGCTGCAGGCTTTGTCTTTTATACCAACCTTGGCAGCCGTAAAGCGCTGCAGCTGGCAGAAAACCCGCGCATCTCGCTGCATCTCCCGTGGCACTTTCTGGAGCGTCAGGTGATGGTGCTGGGCGAGGCGGAGAAGCTCTCGCCGCTGGAGGTCATAAAATATTTCCATAGCCGCCCCCGCGACAGCCAGATTGGTGCCTGGGTTTCTAAACAGTCGAGCCGTATCTCTGCGCGCAGCGTACTGGAGAGCAAGTTTCTGGAACTTACGCAGAAATTTCAGCAGGGCGACGTCCCGCTGCCCACGTTCTGGGGCGGATACCGCGTGCGGTTTTCTGCCATTGAGTTCTGGCAGGGCGMCGAACACCGGCTGCACGATCGTTTTCTCTATCAGCGCAGTGAGAATGGCTGGACGATTGACCGGTTAGCACCGTAAAACCCGCTTTTCCCCGTTTCAGCGCTGGCGCCGTGAGCGTCAGCGCTTTATGCTATAGCCCTCTTTTTTTTCGTCTCCGCATCGTAGCGGAAAGCTGTGTACCAGCCCAGGTGCAGCCCGATCAATTTGGAGTCAGTGATGACCAGCAGTAACCTGATACAACAATTGCAGGAACGTGGCCTTGTGGCCCAGGTAACGGATGAAGAAGCGTTAGCAGAGCGACTGGCGCAAGGGCCAATTGCCCTCTATTGCGGCTTTGATCCTACCGCCGACAGCTTGCATTTGGGCCATCTGGTGCCGCTGCTCTGCCTGAAGCGTTTTCAGGATGCCGGCCACAAGCCGGTTGCGCTGGTGGGTGGAGCCACCGGTCTGATTGGCGATCCCAGCTTTAAAGCCGCGGAACGTAAACTCAATACCAGTGAAACCGTAGGCGAGTGGGTAGAGAAGATCCGCAACCAGGTTGCCCCGTTCCTTAGCTTTGACTGCGGCGATAACAGCGCTATCGCGGCTAACAACTACGACTGGTTTGGTGGCATGAACGTGCTGACTTTCCTGCGCGATATCGGCAAGCACTTCTCTGTTAATCAGATGATCAACCGGGAAGCGGTTAAACAGCGTCTGAATCGTGAGGATCAGGGGATCTCCTACACGGAGTTCTCTTACAACCTGCTGCAGGGCTACGATTTTGCCGAGCTTTACAAGCGTTATGGCGTGGTGCTGCAGATTGGCGGCTCCGATCAGTGGGGAAATATCACCTCCGGTATCGACCTGACCCGTCGTCTGCATCAGCAGCAGGCCTTTGGCCTGACCGTGCCGCTTATTACAAAATCAGATGGCACCAAGTTCGGTAAAACAGAAGGCGGCGCGGTCTGGCTGGATGCGAAAAAAACCAGTCCTTACAAGTTTTACCAGTTCTGGATCAACACCGCTGACGCAGATGTCTACCGCTTCCTGAAGTTCTTTACCTTTATGAGCCTGGATGAGATTAACGCGCTCGAAGAAGAGGACAAAAACAGCGGCAAAGCGCCACGCGCCCAGTACGTGCTGGCCGAGCAGGTTACGCGCCTGGTGCACGGTGATGCAGGACTGGCTGCGGCCAGAAGGATCACCGAGAGCCTGTTCTCAGGCAGCCTGAGCGACATGACCGAAGCAGACTTTGAGCAGCTGGCACAGGACGGCATGCCGGTTATCACGCTCAGCGCGGAAGACGATCTGCAGCAGGCGCTGGTTGCCGCAGAGCTGGTGCCGTCGCGCGGCCAGGCCCGGACGATGATCGGCTCTAATGCGGTCTCTGTGAACGGAGAAAAACAGGCGGATGCCGAGTATCGTTTCAGCGACAGCGACAAGCTGTTTGGCCGCTTTACGCTGCTGCGTCGCGGCAAAAAACACTACTGCCTGATAAACTGGCAGTAAGGTGTCAGGGCCGGTTTCCGGCCCTTTTTCATGGCAAGGCAGTACAGGGTTATAATGAAAAATATTCTCGCAATTCAGTCTCACGTGGTGTTTGGCCACGCCGGTAATAGCGCGGCAGAGTTCCCGATGCGCCGCATGGGCGCAAACGTTTGGCCGCTCAATACTGTTCAGTTTTCTAATCACACGCAGTATGGTCACTGGACCGGTACGGTGATGCCGGCCAGCCATCTGACCGATATCGTCAAAGGTATCGCCGCCATCGATCGCCTTAAAACCTGTGATGCCGTACTCAGCGGTTACCTGGGTTCAGCCGAACAGGGCGAGCAGATTCTGGCGATTGTGCGTGAAGTCAAAGCCGCCAACCCGGACGCCTGGTTTTTCTGCGATCCGGTGATGGGGCATCCTGAGAAAGGCTGTATTGTGGCGCCGGGCGTAGCGGAGTTTCACTGCAAACAGGCGCTGCCCGCCAGCGATCTGATTGCACCTAACCTGCTTGAACTGGAGATGCTGAGCGGACAGACGGTGGCTGACGTTGAGCAGGCGGTAGATGCGGCGCGTCTGCTGATTGCGCAGGGACCGAAAGTGGTGCTGGTTAAACATCTGGCCCGTGCCGGCCGGCGCAGCGACCGCTTTGAGATGCTGCTGGTTACCGCTGATGAGTGCTGGCATATCAGCCGTCCGCTGGTGGACTTTGGCGTGCGTCAGCCGGTAGGCGTAGGCGATCTGACCAGCGGTCTGCTGCTGGTGGATCTGCTGCACGGCAAATCGCTGCAGCAGGCGCTGGAGCATGTTACTYCAGCGGTATATGAAGTGATGCTGAAAACCCATGAAATGGGAGAGTATGAGCRGCAGCTGGTCGCGGCACAGGACGCTATCGCGCAGCCGCAGCAGCATTTCGCGGCAGAAAAACTCTGACTGCACGGCAGGCCGGTTTCAGCGCCGGCCTGTCGCACTGTTTACGCCAGCCCCTCTGCCTGCAGCGCCGCCTGAACCGCCGGACGCTCACCCACGCGGGCAAACCACGCGTCCAGCGCCGGCATCTCATCCAGCTGCAGCTTCACCGCTTTCGCCCAGCGCGTCACCACATACAGATAGATATCGGCTACGGTATAGCGCGTGCCCAGCAGCCACTGCTTGTCTTCCAGCGCCGCATTGACCAGCTGAAACTTCTTCTCCAGCTGGGCACGCAGCTGCGGTTTGTACGCGTCTGGCGTATCGGGGCGGAACAGCGGCGAAAACCCTTTATGCAGCTCGCTGCTGATAAAGCTCAGCCACTCCAGCGTATGGTAGCGCGTCAGGCTGCCGGTCGGAGCCAGCAGATGGTAATCAGGTTTGAGATCCGCCAGATACTGCACAATCGCCACGCCTTCAGTCAGTATCGTCCCGTCATCAAACTGCAGCGCCGGAACCTGACCTTTAGGGTTAATCTGCCAGTAATCCTCACCCRGTTCCGTCAGTTTCTTCTGCAGATCAACATTAACCTGCGTAAAGTCGAGGCCGCATTCGCGGGCGACGATATGGGGGGAGAGGGAACAGGCGCCGGGCTTGCAATAGAGTTTCATTGTTGCATCTCCTCAACAAATGATATGAGTGACGTGACAAACATGGCACGCCGGATAGCGGACTCTGAGTAAACTACAAGGGAAAAAGAGAGATGGGAAGGGACTTATCAGCTGAAAAACGGCTCCGGTGCGCAGTAACAGGCGTGCGCAGCGCGGAGCCGGATGCGGTTATTCGCTGGCGCCGGCGCGCTTCAGCGCACCTTCAGCGGTATCCTGCGTCATGCGGTTGAGCAGCGGGGCGGTAACCAGCATCAGCAGGGCAATCACACCGGTGGCAATACCAATCTGCTGGAATACCTGGCTGTAGACCGCCAGGGAAGTGTGCGGATCGGTGACATCCTGCGGCACCGCCATCAGGTTGGCCACCTTACCGGCGATCATCGCTGCGCCTGCGGTAGTCAGGAACCATGAGCCCATGATAAAGCCCATCAGACGCTGTGGCACCAGCTGCGCGACCATGGCCAGACCCAGGCCGGAGATCATCAGCTCACCGATACTCTGCAGGGCATAGCTCAGGATCAGCCAGTTAACGGAGACAATACCTGCCTGATTTGCAAAGCCGGCGCCGAGCGGCAGCACCAGAAACGCGCCGGAGCAGAGCACCATGCCAATGGCAAATTTGTGCGGCATCGGCAGCTTATCGCCCAGCTTGTTATAGACTGCGGCCAGCAGCGGGCTGGCGACCATGATCCAGAACGGATTCAGCGCCTGGAACTGCTCCGGCTCAAACGCGATGCCGAAAATGGCGTGTTCAACGTTGCGGATCGCAAAGAAGTTGAGCGAAGTCGGCATCTGCATATAGAGCACAAAGAAGACAATCGCTTCCACCATCAGCAGAAACGCCACAATCATTTTACGGCGCGCGGCACCCTGCAGCGTGAACGCTTCTTTGGCAAAGATCAGAACAATGCCCAGTGCGACAACGCCGAGCGTTATGCGCGCAATGCTTTGATGATGCAGCAGCCAGGTGGCGAGTGCGATCAGCACCGCAACGCCCACGATGGTCAGCAGCAGTTTACCCACCTGCAGCGGAGCAAAATCGGGCTTTGACCCATACTCTTTCACCAGCCGCTTAAAGAACAGGAAGTTAAGCAGCGTGATCACCAGCCCCACGACGGAGAGAGAGAAAGCGGCACCCCAGCCATATTTTGCTGCCAGCCACGGCGTCAGCATCATTGAGAACAGCGAGCCAATGTTGATCGACATATAGAACATGGTAAATGCGCCGTCGATGCGCGGATCGTCTTTGGCGTAGCAGGTGGAGAGCAGCGAAGAGGGGTTCGCTTTGAACAGGCCGCTGCCCACAGCAATGGTCGCCATGCCGACATAAACCAGCGTGGTGTCATGCCCGGAAAATGCGATCAGCGCATAGCCGAGTGCCAGCACCATGACGCCCAGCACAATGACGCGCTTGGTGCCGAGTACTTTGTCACCCAGCCAGCCGCCGATAGCCACCAGACCGTAAACCAGGGCGCTAAAGGAGGTAAACAGCGTAATGGAGTCCGCTTCAGACATCCCCAGCTGTTTGACCAGATAGACGGCCATAATGGCCTGTAAGCCGTAGTAGCCGAAACGCTCCCACAGCTCGATAGAGAAGATCAGATAAAATGCTTTAGGTTGCCGGAAGGCGTTGAGGCTTACTGCCTCGTCAGTGTGTTTGTTTGCAGTTGACACGTATACCTCAGTTTATACATCGCCTGTTTTGTAACAGGAATTAAGTCTGCGTCGGTCTGGGTCATCCCGCGCAACATTGTTATTAGAAAGGAAAAACGGCGCCTAATTTGGCTGAATCGGGGCCACAGGGCAAGCATTTTTTACACGCTGGCGTAGCGAATGCCGGCAGGGCAATCTCTGCGGCTAAGCGCGATGGTTTAGTGTTTAATAGGGTGTGAAACGATTGTAAC
>PEFU01000003.1:1234496-1235199 GCA_002939445.1 Pantoea sp. BRM17
AATCTCTCGAAAAACATCTGCGCGGCTCGATGTTTCTTATTTTACCGCTGTTATTCATCAGCGCCGGCGTAGATTATGTGAATATTCAGCCGGAGTCGCTGGGCTTTATTAATGCCGCTCTGCACATCTTTATTATATTATCCTTCTGCTCGCTGATGATCAGGATGATCAATGTCGCGCAGGACATGCTCTTTATCTCAGCGTACTGGCGGTGCAGTGCCGTCAGTAAACCATGAGGGAAGATGATGCCGTTGATACTGGGTGAGTTATCTGGTGCTCCGCAATGGGTGCCTGCTGTATTACTCGTCACACTGTCGCTCGCAATGGGCTTTCTGGCGCGATATATCCTTCTCAGCCTGATTCGTTACTGGCAGGGACGGGATAAAAAACTGTTTAGCAGCAAATCTCTTTTTATTGAGGGAACGAACGAAAACGCTGAGGCCAGCCAGCGCTGAACGCTGTTCACGGCTTAACTGAAACATCAACTCATCCTTTCAGACGAATAAACAGCCGTGGGCAGACGCGGTTTATCATAAATTTCATATACTCATGTCAGTACAATTCCGGGGGCCGGCGTGAAACCGGCCAGATGTATATTGAGCTAAAAGAGCAGGGCGGGGTTTCCGGAAAGCTAATTAGTTGATCCAGCGCACAAATTCTCCAATTAATTAGCCGCATGAAAAAAGAAATGGCGCGCTGTTCG
>PEFU01000003.1:1235299-1243288 GCA_002939445.1 Pantoea sp. BRM17
AGGACATGCTCTTTATCCGTTATGACATTAATATCTCAAATAACCTGCGCGCGCGAAAAATCCGCACGCAGATCATGTATGTAAAAAAAGTTGTGATTGTTGTGCTGGTAACTCTCTGTTTGTCGTTGATTTTGCTTAGCTTTCCGGGTGTGCGTAAGTTTGGCACGACGATTCTCGCCGGGGCAGGCGTTGCCGGTATTATTATTGGCTTTGCATTACAGAAATCGCTGGTCAATCTGTTTGCCGGTATTCAGATTGCATTTACGCAGCCGATAAAAATTGATGATGCGGTGGTGGTAGAAAAAGAGTGGGGCTGGATTGAAGAAATTAATCTGACCTATGTTGTGGTGCGTCTCTGGGATCTGCGCCGGCTGGTATTGCCGATAACCTACTTTACAGAAAATCCGTTCCAGAACTGGACGCGTAATAACGCACAGATTTTAGGTTCCGTCTTTCTTTATCTTGATTACTCTATGCCGCTGGAACCGCTGCGCGAGCATTTTGAGAAGGTGCTCAATGAAACCCGGCTCTGGGATCGGGAAACGCAGGTGCTGCAGGTAACGGAAACAACCGAAAAAACCATGACGATCAGGCTGCTGATGACGGCACATAACTCGCCTACCGCGTTTGACTTACGCTGCTACGTGCGGGAAAAGATGATTGAGTTTATTCAGCAGCACTATCCGCAGTGTTTGCCGCATGTACGGGCTACGCTGAGCCATCCGGAAGCGTAACCAGACAGGAGAATGCGGTGCCGCTGACCCCGGCACCGCGCTCAGATCTCCGTCTTATCACGGTATTCGCACAGGTCTTCGATCAGGCAGGCGCCGCAGCGCGGCTTGCGTGCTATGCAGGTATAACGCCCGTGCAGAATCAGCCAGTGATGGCAGTCGACCTTAAACGCGGCAGGCACCACTTTAAGCAGTTTCTCTTCAACCTCTTCCACATTTTTACCCGGCGCAAAGCGCGTGCGGTTACTGACGCGAAAGATATGCGTGTCGACGGCGATGGTGGGCCAGCCAAAGGCGGTGTTCAGCACCACGTTAGCGGTTTTACGCCCGACACCCGGCAGCGCCTCAAGTGCGGCACGATCTTCCGGCACCGCGCCGCCATGCTGTTCCAGCAATATGCGGCAGGTTTTGATCACGTTTTCCGCTTTGCTGTTAAACAGCCCGATTGTCTTGATGTACTCTTTGACGCCGTCGACGCCAAGCGCCAGCATGGCCGCCGGGGTGTTCGCGACCGGATAGAGCCGGGCCGTGGCTTTGTTCACGCTGACATCGGTCGCCTGAGCCGAAAGCAGTACCGCAATCAGCAGTTCAAATGGCGAGCTGAACTGCAGCTCAGTGGTCGGATGCGGGTTGTTATCGCGCAGACGGGTCAGGATCTGCAGGCGCTTCTCTTTATTCACACCGCTTTCCCGATTTCACCTGGCGCAGCCACTGTTTTAGCTTCCGCTTCAGCGCGCAGCGCGGCGCGCTGTTTCATTTTCTGATCGATAAGATACTTTCCTGCCAGCAGCATACCCAGACCGATGAAGGCGCCGGGTGGCAGCATAGCCAGCAGCATCGGTGAATCAAAGTGCACGACTTCGATGCGCAGTGAGGTTGCCCACGGGCCGAGCAGCTGATCGGCACCGTTGAACAGCGTACCGCTGCCAATCAGTTCGCGAATGGATCCCAGCGTGACCATGGCGCAGGTCGCTCCCATACCGATAGCGAACCCATCCAGCGCGGATAGCGGGATACTGCTTTTTGACGCTACCGCTTCAGCACGGCCCACGACAATACAGTTAGTGACGATCAGCGGAATAAAGATCCCCAGCGACTGAWAAAGACCGTAGGCGTAAGCGTTGATCAGCATCTGAACGCAGCTGACAACCGAGGCGATAATCATCACATAAATCGGGATACGGATATCTGCCGGTACCCAGCGGCGTGAGGCGGAAATTGCACTGTTGGTAATGGTCAGCACCAGCGTCGTGGCCAGCCCCAGCCCCAGCGCATTGGTTGCGGTGGAGGTCACCGCCAGCAGCGGACAGAGTCCCAGCAGCTGTACCAGCGCAGAGTTATTTTTCCATAAACCGCCAATCAGCAGATTTTTCGCTTCACTCATGGTGTTTCTCCACATTCCGGCAGCGAACGCAACGTCGCTGGCAGCGTTTCAATATAGAGCGCCGTGCGTTTAGTGGCGTTAACCACCGCGCGCGGCGTAATGGTCGCACCGGTAAACTGATCGAAATCGCCGCSATCTTTCTTCACGGCAAAATGCGGGTCATCGGCCCCTTTAATCTGTTTTCCATTAAAGCTGTTGATCCAGTCAGAGATGCGCAGCTCAATTTTATCACCCAGCCCAGGCGTTTCATGGTGTTCAATGACGCGCACGCCCAGCACGGTACCGCTGAAGTCAGCGCCTACCAGGAGCTGAATGGCGCCGGAGTAGCCATCGGGGGCGGTACTTTCCAGCGCTGCGGCCACCGGCTTGTCGCCTTTACGGGCAATATAGAGGTGATGCGGCTGCTCATTACCCAGCGCCGCATTGTGCACCAGATAACACTCCTGCTGAATAGCATTATCGTACAGCGCGGTCGGTACCACCTGATCCAGCAGGTTTTTCTGCTGCAGCGCAGTCTGATGCTCAACGGTGGGTTTGGTCACATAGTTCACCACGGCGGTTACGCCGGTCGTCACCACTGCAAACATCCCCAGCGTTACCGCGTTTTTGCGAATAGCGTCGATCATACCTTAATCCTTCCGGTGACCATAAACGCGCGGCTGAGTATAGTAGTCAATCAGCGGCACGCAGATATTTGCCAGCAGCACGGCGAACGCCACGCCATCCGGATAGCCGCCAAAGCTGCGGATCAGCCAGACCAGCAGACCGATCAGCGCACCGTAGATCAGACGCCCCCGGTTAGTGGTGGAGGCGGTAACCGGATCGGTAGCGATAAAGAATGCGCCCAGCATGGTCGCACCCGAAAAGAGGTGGGTGAGCGGTGTATTAAGCGTCTCAGGCGAGAAGATCCAGCCGAGCGTGGCGCATACCGCCAGCGAGGCGAGCATGCTGGCCGGGATATGCCAGCGAATCGCATTTTTTGCCAGCAGCAGCATGCCGCCCAGCAGGTAACCCAGGTTGACCCACTGCCAGCCCAGTCCCGCCAGTACCCCGGCGTAGATTGGCTGAGCGTGAAGCTCTTCGGCGCTGTGGCCGGCGCGCAGTCCGGTTTTAAACGTATCGAGCGGCGTGGCCTGACTGATGCCATCCACCCCGAGCTGCAGCTGCTGCATGGTATCGCCGGCCAGCGTATGGCCGCGAAACACCATACTGAGTGAATCCATCAGATCCGGTTTTACCGCCTGCAGCGCATCGGGCGGCAGCCAGCTGGTCATCTGCACCGGAAAAGAGATCAGCAGCACAACGTAGCCGACCATTGCCGGGTTGAACGGATTCTGGCCCAGGCCGCCATAGAGCTGTTTGGCAATCAGAATCGCAAACAGGGTGCCCAGAACAATCAGCCACCAGGGGGCAAGCGGCGGCAGGCTGATCCCGAGCAGCAGCGCCGTCAGCAGGGCTGAGTTATCTGCCAGCACCGGCTTTACGGCGCTGTGGCGCAACCGCAGTATCGCCGCTTCGGTCAGCAGCGCCGTCGCAATAGCCAGCACAACCTGGATAAGAAAACCGCTGCCAAAGAAATACCACTGCGCCGCCATGCCGGGCAGGGCCGCCAGTACCACCAGTAGCATAATGTTACCGGTGCTGCGCCGGTTATGAGTATAGGGAGAGCTTGCGATACGAAAGGCCATTTATTCCTCAGTGGTCGAAGGCTGCTGCTGCGCTTTACGCGCTTTAGCACGGGCGACCGCCGCAGCGATGGCCGCTTTGCGTGGGTCTTCAGGTTCAGGTTCAGCGGATACCGCCGGCGGCAGCGAGCTTTCCGACTGCGCGGCCGCTTTTTTCGCTTTGGCGCGGGCAATGGCGGCGGCGACGGCGGCTTTGCGCGGATCGTCTTCCGTTGCCGGCGCAGGCGTTGCGGCGACCGGCTCGTCTGCGGTTGTGGCCTGCGCGGTCGCTTTTTTCGCTTTGGCGCGGGCAATGGCGGCGGCGACGGCGGCCTTGCGCGGATCGTCTTCCGTTGCCGGCGCAGGCGTTGCGGCGACCGGCTCGTCTGCGGTTGTGGCCTGCGCGGCCGCTTTTTTCGCTTTGGCGCGGGCAATAGCGGCGGCGACGGCGGCTTTGCGCGGATCGTCTTCCGTTATCGGCTCAGGTGCCTCTGCTGCTGGCATCGCAGCAGGAGTGGCCTCAGGACGCTCGGTTGCCGCCTTTTTCGCTTTTGCCCGCGCAATCGCGGCTTCCACAGCCGCTTTACGCGGGTCGCTCTCTGCCGCAGTCTCGCTCTCTGGCTGAGCCGCTTTTTTCGCTTTCGCCCGGGCAATCGCGGCTTCCACCGCCGCTTTACGCGGGTCGCCTGTCTGACGGGTAACCGGCTGCGTCTCTGCCTGGGTTGCTGCCTGCTGCGCCAGCGCCTGTGCGTGACGCGCTTCGCGTTCGGCCAGTTCCTGCTCTGGCGTTTTCGCCTGACGCGCCTTAATACGTGCAGCAGCGGCGTCGCGTTCACCGTTATCGCTGCGTGCAACGCGCTGCTTCGCCTCTTCATGACGCGCCTCGCGCGCCAGTTTCTCACGTTCTAACCGCGCCTGACGCGCCTCAAAGCGTGCCTTAGCCTCCGCCGTGCGCTTCGCTTCAAGATCGATGGCACGCAGCTCAGCTTTTTCCTGCCGGTAATACTGAACCAGCGGAATATTACTCGGGCAA
The DNA here is from genome assembly GCA_002939445.1 of Pantoea sp. BRM17. GTDB lineage: Bacteria > Pseudomonadota > Gammaproteobacteria > Enterobacterales > Enterobacteriaceae > Pantoea. Next base: position 1,240,112 of record PEFU01000003.1, read on the forward strand.
ACGTAAGCGCAGGCCCCGCATTCAATACAGTCATCGATATTATGCGCGCGCGCTTTTTCATGATCGCCGCCCTGGCTATACCAGTAGAGCTGCTGCGGCAGCAGCTTCGCCGGACAGGCGTCGGCGCAGGCGCTGCAGCGAATGCAGGATTGCTCTTCCTGCGGCGCAGCCATTTCGCTGGCGGCAGGCGCCAGAATACAGTTGGTGATTTRCACAACCGGCACGTCGAGGGAAGGCAGGGTAAAGCCCATCAGCGGCCCGCCCATGATCACCATCTGACGCGGCCCCGGCTGAAAACCGACCTGACGCAGCAGATGACTCACCGGGGTGCCAAGACGCCCCCAGACGTTGCGCGGTTGCGCAATCGCGTCGCCGGTCAGCGTGACCACGCGCTCGGTGATGGGTTCACCATCAACGATCGCACGCTTAACCGCCCAGGCGGTGCCGACGTTCTGCATCAGCACACCAATATCGGTTGAGCGTCCGCCGTGCGGCACTTCCCGCCCGGTCAAGATTTTGGTCAGCTGTTTGGCCCCGCCAGAGGGATATTTTGTCGGGATAACCCGGATCTCAATATCGCGCTCGCCGCGCAGCGCCTGTTTCAGGGCAGCTATCGCTTCAGGTTTGTTATCTTCAATACCCACCAGAACGCGTTCCGCCTGCAGTACCCAGGCAAGGATCCGGCAGCCTTCCAGCACTTCAGCGGCGTAATCCTGCATCAGCCGATCGTCAGCGGTGATATAAGGCTCGCACTCTGCGGCATTGATGATTAACGTTTTGACACCCTGCAGGCCGCCACGCAGTTTAGTGGCGGTGGGGAACCCGGCGCCACCCAGGCCCGCTACGCCGGCGCTGTGAATGCGTCGGATAACCTCTTCCCGGCTCAGCGCACGGTAGTCGGGCTGCGCATCACGTTCAATCCAGCGATCTTCACCGTCAGCGCGCAGGAAAATGCACAGCTCTGAGAGCCCGGACGGGTGCGCCGTCATATGTGGCGCGATAGCCTCTATAGTGCCTGAGGTTGGCGCGTGTACCGGCAGCATGCGTCCGCTGCCAAAGGTGAGCGGCTGGCCGCGCAGCACGCGATCGCCTGGCGAGACGCAGATCTCACCTTCATGGCCAATATGCTGTTTCAGGGGAATAACAAACTGTTCAGGCAGCGGCAGCGGCAGCGTGCTCAGCGGCATACCGTTAGACTGTGTTTTCATTTCCGGCGGATGAATACCGCCCTGAAAATCCCACAGCTTCTCTTTGCGAAACAGATTTAACAGATTAAGCATGATGTTCTGCCGGGATCACTTTTACAGGAATGGTGTTGAGATCCCACTTCCAGCTTGCTGGAGTGGTGGCGACCGGGCGCATTTCAATGCAGTCAGTCGGGCAGGGAGCCACACACAGGTCGCAGCCCGTGCAGACGTCGCTGAGCACGGTATGCATGGCGCGCGTGGCGCCGACGATCGCATCCACCGGACACGCCTGAATGCACTTGGTGCAGCCGATACAGTTCTCTTCGTCGATCCACGCCACGGTGCGCACCGGCGTAAGGATTTCGGCACCGCCATCGAGTGGCTGCGGCTCAACGTTCAGCAGCTCCGCCAGCCTGAGCATGGTCTGCTCGCCACCCGGGGCGCACTTGTTAATCGCTTCCCCGTTGTTGCCGACAGCATCCGCATAGGGACGACATCCGGGGTAGCCGCACTGACCGCACTGGCTTTGTGGCAGTACGGCATCAATCTGTTCGACAATAGGGTCTTCTTCAACTTCAAAACGGCGCGAAGCGTAGCCGAGCAGGCCACCAAAAATCAGCCCCAGCGCGCTGAGTACAGCGATTGCTATCCAGATAGCGGTCATATCAGAATTTCACCAGACCGGTAAAGCCCATAAACGCCAGCGCCATCAGGCCAGCGGTGATCAGGGCGATAGAGTTACCTTTGAACGGTGCCGGCACGTTAGCCAGCACCAGACGTTCACGCATGCCGGCAAACAGCACCATCACCAGTGAAAAACCCAGCGAGGCGCTAAAGCCATAGAGCGCAGCCTGCAGAAACGTATGGTTGAGATTGACGCTCAGTAATGGCACACCCAGTACCGCACAGTTGGTGGTGATCAGCGGCAGGAAGATCCCCAGCAGCCGGTAGAGTGACGGACTGGTTTTCCGCACCACCATTTCTGTGAACTGCACCACTACGGCAATTACCAGGATGTAGGCCATCGTACGCAGATAAACCAGATCCAGCGGGATCAGAATCAGATGGTTAACCAGCCACGCGCACACCGAAGCGAGCGTGATAACAAACGTAGTGGCAAGCCCCATGCCAATGGCCGTTTCCAGTTTTTTTGACACGCCCATGAACGGGCAAAGGCCGAGGAATTTGACCAACACGAAGTTGTTCACCAGCACTGTGCCAACAAAGAGAAGCAAGTAATCGGTCATGGTTTAACCCGGGAAGCCTAAAGGCGTTTATTATCCGGAAATGAGAGCTACATCTCAACCTTTACCCCGGCGAGAGCAGCTCTGAGAGCACGCAGAATTAAATTCCTGACGAATAACGCATCATTACAGAGCGGTGAAGGTCTGTTTAACCCGTCGGGAGCGCTTAAAGTAGGGCACAAACAGGGCCGCGGCCAGCAGCGTCAGAAGCAGGGTCTGCAGCGCTTTGCCGTCTGCAACCGGCGTGAACGCAAAGGTTTTCAGCGCCAGCACGACGGTCATCAGCAGCCAGATGGTGTAGTGCCGTGGCAGGCGTCGCGAACGTCTGCAGAATATCCAGCATACCCAGATGCTGTAGAGCCAGACCGCAGCGGCCGTCAGCAGGGAGACCAGCCACTGTGATAACAGCAGATTAGCGTGTGAAAACAGCGTGGTACGTAGCTCGCTGTCAAACAGGGGGCGCAGATAAAGCGCGACAACCAGCGCGCTGGTTAGCATGGTCATAATCAGCCAGGCCAGCGGCAGTAACAGCCAGCCCCCAATGCGCGGTGAGTGAACAGATTCAGACATAATTAAACCACATAGCGCCACACTGATTTAGGCACGCAGCCCAGATCGTATAATCGGCCACCAGAGACCAGTTCAGCGCGGCGATGATCGGCAGCACGATACATATTGATGATGTCGTTATCATCAGTCAGCGAATAGTTGAGATGATCGTAGAGTTTTTCCAGACTCTCAAGATT
>PEFU01000003.1:1243388-1356895 GCA_002939445.1 Pantoea sp. BRM17
ACTCCAACTTACTGATAGTGTTTTATGTTCAGATAATGCCCGATGACCTTGTCATGCAGCTCCACCGATTTTGAGAACGACAGTGACTTCCGTCCCAGCCTTGCCAGATGTTGTCTCAGATTCAGGTTATGCCGCTCAATTCGCTGAGTGTAACGCTTGCTGATTACGTGCAGCTTTCCCCATTAAAACGGAGTCGAAGCTCTTCCTGCCGGCGGATGCCCAGACAGAACTCGATAAAAAGAAAAACATGGGTTACTGATCCCCGCAGCCGCCCTGCGGGGCGGCTCTGCTGACATCAGCGAGGTAGAGCCTGATGAGCACCATTGATGATACACCGCTGCTCACGCTGAGCGGCATCAGTAAAGGATTTCCGGTAATGATTCAGGCGATAAAAGAAGCGGGCCTGAAGCCGGGCAAAGATATTCTGACTGGTTCAATCGATGGCGTACCGGATATCTATAAAGCGATGCTGGCCGGTGAGGCAAATGCCAACGTCGAGCTGACGCCGGATATGGCTGGCCCGGCGTTTGATGCGCTGGAGAAGTTTAAGAAAGATGGCACCATGCCGCCTAAAATGAGTGTGGCCATCGATCGTAAAAAAGGGTTTGCCGAAGCGATAGCCGGACATAACAACATTAAGGTGATCCGTTCCCAGTCTGGTGACTTTACCCGCAGTAAAGGTAAAGAGGTGATGGAGAGCTTTATTAAAGCTGAAAATAACGGCAAAAACATCTGCATGGTCTATGCCCACAATGATGATATGGCAATCGGTGCGGTACTTGAAGAAGCAAAAGATGCCAAAATTCCGGTTTTCCTGCTGGATCGCGCCATTGTTGTTAAGGACAAATCTCTCTATATGGCTGTGGTGACGGCGGACAACGTGCTGGAAGGCAAGCTGATTGGCGACTGGCTGGTGAAAACCGTGGGCGACAAGCAGTGTAACGTCGTAGAGCTGCAGGGAACGGTCGGCGCCCAGGTTGGTTCAGAATCGGGCTGGTGTGCTGCCGAAACCAGCGTCGCAAAAAGCGAGGCTAAAAAGCGCGGCATTACGCTGAAAATTGCTGATGGTCAGCAGAAGCAGGAAAACCAGATTAAAGCAGTACGTTCGTTTATTGCTCAGGGGGTGGACGCCATCTTCATCGCGCCGGTGGTGCAGACCGGCTGGGAACCCTTTAAATCATTCTGTTTTGTGAGTTATGTCGCGCTAGTTTTACCTGAATTACGTCAGGCTTAATCTGCGTTTGTACCCCGACTACACACTCCCTTCAGAGGAATGAAAACTATGTGGAAACGTTTACTCCTGACCGCCATGGTAAGCGCCGCGCTCAGCACGCCGGTGCTGGCCGCTGATATGACAGTGGGATTCTCGGCGGGTTATCACAAAATTGCTTATTGCTTTATGAACAACAGCATAACCATTCTTTACGCAGCGGTTGTAATCGCTTCCAGCCCGTTCAAATCTAACCAGTTCTGTTTATTACAGTTATTTGCCCCTTCGGATATTAAAACTCAGCTGTTTTATCCATAAACCTGCCGCGAGCTGATGATGCTATTTAGGCGTAACCCACTTCATCAGCAGCGATTTTTTGAGTAATGTTTCGGGGTATAACAGCCAAACATCTATTTCACAGACACCTTATTTCCGATGCTGTGAGAAAATCTAACAGATGATAACGGCAACATTTATTGCATTTATTTTTCGCCGGTAATTAAGTCTTAAATGCAAAATAAAATAATTAAGCCAGCGTAGCCGCTGATAGAGTGCGCACCACCCCGTCAGTAGCTGAACAGGAGGGACAGCTGATAGAAACAGAAGCCACGGGAGCACCTCAAAAACACCATCATACACTAAATCAGTAAGTTGGCAGCATCACCGGATTTCCCGGCGTAAAAGCGCTGGATAATGTGTCATTCACTATCCGCAAAGGCGAGATTATGGCGCTGCTGGGTGAAAACGGCGCCGGCAAATCAACGCTGATTAAAGTGCTGACCGGCGTCTATTCACGCGATGCCGGTAGCATCACCCTTAACGGAGAAGCAATCACGCCCCACAGTACGGCGGATGCGCAGCGCGCCGGGATCGGTACGGTCTATCAGGAAGTTAACCTGCTGCCAAATATGTCGGTAGCAGATAACCTCTATATCGGCCGTGAGCCAAAGCGCTTTGGCATGGTCGATCGCCGGAAAATGAACCGTGATGCGGATACACTGATGCGCAATTACGGCTTTGCGCTGGATGTGACGCGCCCGCTCGGACATTACTCTGTCGCCATGCAGCAGATTATCGCTATCTGCCGCGCGGTCGATTTGTCGGCACAGATACTGATTCTGGATGAGCCTACGGCCAGTCTGGACGCCAGTGAAGTAGAGATGCTGTTTACGCTCATGGCGCAGCTGCGTGCCAGAGGCATGAGTCTGATCTTTGTAACCCACTTTCTTGACCAGGTCTACCGAATTACCGATCGCATTACCGTGTTGCGCAACGGTCAGTTTATCGCCACGCGTGATACCGCTTCGCTACCGCAGATAGAGCTGATTAAACTGATGCTGGGGCGCGAGCTGCTGGAGACCGCGCTGCAGCGACAGGGCAGCACCCTGCGCAGCGATCAGCCGGTAGTGGCGTTTGAAGATTATGGCAGGAAAGGCACTATTGAACCTTTCAGCCTGCAGGTCAGGCCGGGTGAGGTGGTTGGTCTGGCGGGTCTGCTCGGCTCAGGCCGTACTGAAACCGCAGAGGTGCTGTTTGGCATCCGGCGTGCCGATCGCGGCACCGCGCGTATTAAAGGCAAGCTGCAGACTATTCGCACGCCGGCACAGGCCTCCCGCCTCGGGATGGGATTCTGTCCTGAAGATCGCAAAACGGATGGCATTATTGGTGCGGCTTCCGTGCGCGAGAATATTATTCTGGCGCTGCAGGCGCAGCGCGGCTGGCTGCGTCCGATTAAGCGCCGCGAGCAGCAGGCCATTGCCGAACGTTTCATTAAAAGCCTCGGCATCCGTACGCCGCATGCCGACCAGCCGATTGAGTTGCTGTCAGGCGGCAATCAGCAGAAGGTGCTGCTGTCGCGCTGGCTGGTGACCAAACCGCAGTTTCTGATCCTGGATGAGCCAACGCGCGGCATCGATGTCGGTGCGCACGCTGAGATTATTCGTTTGATCGAGTCGCTCTGCGCGGATGGTCTGGCGCTGCTGGTCATCTCTTCTGAACTGGAAGAGCTGGTTGGCTACGCCGATCGCGTCCTGATTATGCGCGATCTGAAGCAGGTGGCTGAAATCCCACTCGAGCAGCTCTCCGTGGCGTCCATTGTGAACGCGATCGCCGAGGGAGGTGCACAACATGCCTGAATCGTCTATGACACAGTCAAAACCTGAAAGACGTAAGCTGAAGCTGCCTCCGGGTATGCCACAGCTTGTGGCACTGATTCTGGTGCTGCTGATTGACAGCCTGGTGGCGAATAACTTTTTTGCCATTCATATTCAGGATGGTCGTCTGTTTGGCAGCCCGATCGATATTCTGAACCGCGCCGCGCCGGTAGCGCTGCTCGCCGTGGGCATGACGCTGGTCATCGCTACCGGCGGGATCGATCTCTCTGTGGGCGCGGTAATGGCTATTGCGGGCGCAACCGCAGCCACGCTGACCGTTGCCGGACATAGCCTGGGCGTGATTGTGCTGGCAACGCTCGGCACCGGTCTGCTATGTGGTCTGTGGAATGGGGTGCTGGTGGCGCTGCTGAAAATCCAGCCGTTTGTGGCCACGCTTATTCTGATGGTAGCGGGGCGGGGCGTAGCGCAGCTGATTACGCAGGGGCAGATCGTGACGTTTAACAGCGAAAGCCTGGCGTGGTTTGGCAGCGGTTCGCTGCTCTGGTTGCCGGTGCCGGTGTGGATCACGCTGCTGGTGGCGCTGGCTGTCTGGCTGCTGACGCGCAAAACAGCGCTGGGCCTGTTTATCGAAGCGGTAGGTATCAACCTGCGCGCGGCGCGTAACGCAGGCGTTAACGGCTGGCTGGTGGTGATGTCGACCTATGTGATTAGCGGCTTATGTGCAGCGGTGGCCGGGCTGATTGTCGCGGCTGATATCCGGGGTGCTGACGCCAATAACGCCGGCCTGTGGCTGGAGCTGGATGCCATTCTGGCCGTGGTGATTGGCGGAGCCTCGCTGATGGGCGGTCGCTTTAATCTGGTGCTGTCGCTGATTGGCGCACTGATTATCCAGTCGATGAATACCGGGATCCTGTTGTCAGGGTTCCCGCCGGAACTGAACCAGGTGGTGAAAGCGGTGGTTGTGATGTGCGTGCTGCTGCTGCAGTCGCCGCGGTTTATCGCCATGCTGAAGGGGAGGCGTTCAAAATGATAAAGCGTCATTTGCCATTGATGATTACGCTGCTGGTGTTTGTGGCGGGGTATCTGTTCTGTCTGAGCCAGTTTCCGGGCTTCGCATCAACACGGGTTATCTGCAATATTCTGACGGATAACGCTTTTCTTGGCATTATCGCCGTAGGCATGACCTTTGTGATTTTGTCCGGCGGGATCGACCTCTCCGTTGGCGCGGTAATCGCCTTTACCGGCGTGTTTCTGGCCCGCATTATCGGTGATTTCCACCTTGATCCGCTGCTGGCGTTTGCCCTGATTCTTGCGCTGGGGGCGCTGTTTGGCGCCATGATGGGCTGGCTGATTGATGCGCTGAAGATCCCGGCGTTTATTATTACGCTGGCAGGGATGTTTTTTCTGCGCGGCTGCAGTTACCTGGTGTCAGAGAATTCTATTCCGATTGATCATCCTCTTTACGCCACGCTGTCAGGCCTGGCCTGGAAAATCCCCGGCGGCGGGCGGCTGAGCCTGCTGGCGGTAATTATGCTGGTGGTGGTCGCAGGAGGGATTATTCTGGCGCACCGTACCCGGTTCGGAAATCAGGTATACGCCATTGGCGGCAATCTTACCTCGGCGCAGCTGATGGGCGTTTCGACCCGAGCGACGACCATTAAGGTGTATATGCTCTCTACGACGCTGGCGACCCTGGCCGGTATTGTGTTCTCTATCTATACCTCCGCCGGATACGCGCTGGCCGGGCTTGGCGTAGAGCTGGATGCGATTGCTTCGGTAGTGATTGGCGGTACGCTGCTGTCCGGCGGCGTTGGCACCGTGCTCGGCACGCTGTTTGGGGTACTGATTCAGGGACTGATCCAGACGTGGATTAATTTCGACGGCACGCTAAGTTCGTGGTGGACCAAGATTGCTATCGGCATCCTGCTGTTTGCTTTTATTGCGCTGCAGCGCATGTTAACCGTAATGTGGGATCGCCAGCAAAACGCCCCGGTAAAACGCCTCACCCCGTAGGGGAAGCATTTAGCACCATTCTTCCTCGTAGGGGGCGCATTCAGTACCATTCTGCCTCGTAGGGGGCGCATTAATGCGCCCCTGGCCGAGATCGGCTCCCGGGCTATACGCCCCCTGGCCGACTACCACGGTCGGTAAAGCCCGGGGCGATCGCAAAGGAACCCGGCGTCCTGCCGATCGTCCGCGCCATCCCTGGCGCGGACGCTTTGCTCTTCGCCCCGGGCTTCACCGGCCTGCCAGCATTCTCGCTCGTTGCCAGAGCCCAATCTTCACACATCAGGTATCCGCTGCAACCAGGGCGGCATAAATGCCGCCCCTACAGCACAGCATCACCATTCTCCCCGTAGGGGGCGCATTCATGCGCCCCTGACCGAGATCGGCTCCCTGGCCATACGCATTCATGCGCCCCTGGCCGAGATCGGCTCCCTGGCCGGTTTAAACCGGGAATTTCAGGCATTAAAAAGCCGCGACGATGCGCGGCTTAGCGTTGGATCAGTAACCGGAATCAGCGGGCTAAACGGTAATAAACTTCGTTCCAGCGCAGCGCGTCCTTAAACGCAGGCAGGCGGGTTTCTTCATCGATCACCATCACTTCAATTCCGTTCAGTTCGCCGTAGAGATACATATCCTCCAGATCCAGCGCCTGACTGAATACCGTATGGTGCGCACCGCCGCCGAGGATCCACGCTTCTGACGCAGTTGCCAGCGACGGCTGAGCGCGCCACAGCGCGCGGGCAACCGGCAGCTTCGGCAGTGGTTCAGGCTGTTCAATCGCATCCACTACGTTAACCAGTAGGCGGAAACGATCGCCAAGATCAATTACGCTGGCATTGATCGCGCGCCCGGCAGGCGTTGAGAAAATCAGACGCGCCGGATCGGCCTTACCGCCAATTCCCAGGAACTGAACGTCAATCAGCGGCTTCTCCTCTTTGGCAATGGAAGGGCAGACCTCCAGCATGTGCGAACCCAGCACCAGATCGTTACCCGGAGAGAAGTGATAGGTGTAATCCTCCATAAAAGAGGTGCCGCCGGCACGTGCGCCCGCCTGCACTTTGAGAATGTGCAGCAGCGCTGCGGTTTTCCAGTCTCCTTCGCCGGCAAAGCCATAGCCCTGGCCCATCAGACGCTGCACCGCCAGTCCCGGCAGCTGCGTCATACCGTGCAGCGTCTGGAAGTTGGTCGTGAACGCTTTACATCCTTCATCCTCCAGGAAGCGCTTCAGGCCCAACTCAATGCGCGCTGCGTCCAGCACGTTCTGCCGCTTGTTGCCGTTAACGGCTGCCGCCTCGCTGAAAAGATACTGACTTTCATACTCATCGATCAGCGCGCTGACGTCACCGTCGCTGACGCCATTGATCACCTCAACCAGGTCYCCCACGCCCCAGCCGTTAACGGCGTAGCCAAACTGGATCTGTGCGGCAACTTTATCGCCTTCGGTTACGGCTACTTCCCGCATATTATCGCCAAAGCGGGCAACCTTAAGCTGCTGGCTGGCCTGTTTTGCCAGCGCGGCGTTGATCCAGCGGCCGATACGCTGCTGGCTGGTGCGATCCTGCCAGTGGCCGGTGATGACGTTATGCTGCAATCCCATGCGGGCGCCGATGAAACCGAACTCGCGGCCGCCGTGTGCGGTCTGGTTCAGGTTCATAAAATCCATATCCATGCTGTCCCACGGGATCTCTGCATTGAACTGAGTATGGAACTGCAGCAGGGGCTTATTCAGAACGCTTAGTCCGCCGATCCACATTTTTGCCGGCGAAAACGTGTGCAGCCAGGTGATGATGCCGACGCACTGATTGTCGTGATTGGCTGCCCGGCAGAGCGCCAGCGCTTCATCCGGCGATTTAACCAGCGGCTGCAGCACCAGCGGCACCGGCAGCGTGCCAGCCTGATTAAGTCCTTCCATCACCTGACGGGCGTGCTCTTCCACCTGGCGCAACGTTTCCGCGCCGTAGAGGTGCTGTGTACCGATAACAAACCACACGTGCTGTGCGTTATGCTGTTCCATTAAACCACTCCTTTACTGTGCGGATAGGGTGCGCGGCGCGTACTGTGGTTCAGCTGCCTCACACCAGTTTTGATAACGTTGATAAAGCTGCTGATATGCCGCTACGCGCTGTGCGTCGGGCTGCAGCGTGACAGCAACCGGGCTGGCCATCACCTGCTGAGCGGCAGGTACGTCGGGATAGACTTCCGCCGCCACGGCCGCAAAAATTGCCGCGCCCAGCGCGCAGCACTCGTCTGAGGCGACAATATCCAGCGGACGGTTCATCACATCACAACACGCCTGCATAATGGCAGGGGACTTGCGGGCGATACCACCCAGCGTCAGGATGCTTTTTACCGGGATCGCCTGCTGCTCAAAACACTCCATAATGGCTCGTGCACCAAAAGCCGTGGCAGCGATCAGGCCGCCAAACAGCGCCGGCGCATCGGTGCCCAGGTTGAGATCGGTAATCACACCTTTCAGCCGCTGGTTTGCATCCGGGGTGCGGCGTCCGTTAAACCAGTCCAGCACCACCGGCAGATGATCGAGCTGCGGATTAGCGGCCCACGCTTCGGTGAGTTCGCGGATCAGATCCTGTTGCAGCGCAGCCAGCTGCGGCTGCAGTTCYGGGTGGCGCTGCGCAGCCTGCTGCAGAGGCCAGCCGAGCAGGCGGCTGAACCAGGCGTAGATATCGCCAAAAGCAGACTGCCCCGCTTCGCAGCCAATAGCGCCGGGAACAACGCTGCCGTCAACCTGGCCACAGATGCCCCGGATAGCGCGATCGCCGACGGTTTCGCTGTCTGCAATCAGAATGTCACAGGTCGATGTACCGATGACTTTAACCAGCGTGTAGGGCTGAGCACCGGCACCAACCGCACCCATATGGCAGTCAAAGGCGCCGCCAGAGATGACCACCTGTTTAGATAACCCAAGACGGGCAGCCCATTCAGCGCTCAGCGTGCCCACCGGCAGGTCCGCGGTCCAGGTATCGGTAAACAGCGGCGAGTCGAGCTGTTCTGTCAGTATCGGATCAAGCGCGTTGAGAAAGGCCACGTCCGGCAGGCCCTGCCACTCCGGATGCCAGAGCGATTTATGCCCGGCGGCGCAGCGTCCGCGGCGCAGCTTATCGGGGGCAGTCGTACCGCTGAGCAGAGCCGGCACCCAGTCGCAGAGTTCAACCCAGGAGACCGCAGCTTCCCGCACGGCAGCATCCTCCCGCGAGACGTGTAAGATTTTGGCCCAGAACCATTCGGATGAGTAAATGCCGCCGATATAGCGGGTGTAGTCGGTAAAGCGTCCGCTGTAACAGAGACGGGTGATCTCTTCAGCTTCCTCAATCGCGGTGTGATCTTTCCACAGCACAAACATGGCGTTGGGATTCGCCGCAAATTCCGGACGCAGCGCCAGTACATTGCCGTTGCGATCGACAGGGGCCGGTGTTGATCCGGTTGTATCCACGCCGATCCCGGCAACCGCGGCGCGCTGCGCGGGCGTTAATGCCTGAATCACGCTGACCAGCGCCTGCTCCAGCGCATCGATATAGTCCTGCGGATGATGACGAAACCGGTTGGCGTGCGCGTCGCAGAACTGGCCCTGCGCCCAGCGCGGATAGTTGACCACCGCTTTTTCCAGCTCTTTGCCGCTGTGGCAGTCAACCGCCAGCGCACGCACTGAGTCACTGCCAAAATCCAGCCCAATTGTTATGGCGCCAGCACCCATCGGGATTCTCCTGTGTGAGTTGTCTGGGTTCTATCCTGCGAGGCAATGCCATAAGCCGTTAGTCATCAGCGGCTGAGAATATGTACTTTTCTGTCATCGGACAGGTTGTGTGATCGGCCGCAAAAGTCAGGCACCGGTTAATTTTGCTGAATATATGGATATTTTTGCCTTCGTTTTGCTATGTGATACCGCTCTACATTTTGCGCCGCGTTTCTCGCTACAACTAGCCCAGCGTTTGCACAGCCTTTCAGCAACTCTTGAGCTAACGCGCTGATTTTGCGCTGTACCCAAAAGCAGAATTCAGATGGTAGCGTTTACATAAAAACGTTAATAACAGCGATAAAACACCATTGTGCCGGAGAGCATCATGCATAAATTCACTAAAGCGCTGGCGGCCGTCAGCCTCGCCGCGGTTATGTCACATTCCGCTATCGCCGAGACGATGAAGCTCGGTTTTCTCGTTAAACAGCCAGAGGAGCCGTGGTTCCAGACCGAATGGAAATTTGCCGACAAAGCGGGCAAAGATCTGGGTTTTGAGGTGATTAAAATTGCTGTACCGGATGGTGAAAAAACGCTTAACGCCATCGACAGCCTGGCGGCCAGCGGCGCAAAAGGTTTTGTCATCTGCACCCCCGATCCCAAACTCGGTTCGGCCATTATGGCAAAGGCGCGCAGCTACGATTTGAAAGTGATCGCGGTAGATGACCAGTTTGTCACAGCGAAAGGCAAGCCAATGGAGACTGTTCCGCTGGTGATGATGGCGGCCACGAAGATCGGCGAACGCCAGGGTCAGGAACTCTATAAAGAGATGCAGAAGCGCGGCTGGGACGTGAAAGTGACCGCGGTGATGGCGATCACTGCTAACGAGCTGGATACGGCGCGTCGTCGTACCGGCGGCTCTATGGCGGCCATTAAAGCAGCAGGCTTCCCTGAGAAGCAGATTTATCAGGTTCCTACCAAATCCAACGATATCCCCGGCGCGTTTGATGCCGGTAACTCCCTGCTGGTGCAGCACCCGGAAGTCAAACACTGGCTGATTGTCGGTATGAACGATAACACCGTGCTGGGCGGCGTGCGCGCCACAGAAGGTCAGGGCTTTAAAGCAGCAGATGTGATTGGTATCGGCATCAACGGCGTGGATGCGATCAGCGAACTCTCTAAAGGCTCTGCGACCGGTTTCTATGGTTCGCTGCTGCCCAGCCCGGACGTTCACGGTTATAAGAGCAGCCAGATGCTCTACAACTGGGTCACTAAAGGCGAAGAGCCCGCCAGATTTACTGAGGTGACAGATGTGGTGCTGATCACCCGCGATAACTTCAAAACCGAACTGGCGAAGAAAGGATTGATGTAACGCACAGGGTGCGCATTTATGCGCACCTGAAATCCGACAGGCACTATCAGGAGTATCCATGGAGACCGATCAGGCATTTCTCTCTTTTCATGGCATCAGCAAAACCTTTCCTGGCGTAAAAGCCCTGCAGGATATCGGTTTTGAGTGCCGCGCCGGTGAGGTGCACGCGCTGATGGGCGAAAACGGCGCGGGAAAATCGACGCTGCTGAAAATTCTCAGCGGCAGCTACCAGCCCACGAGCGGTGAAATCCGCATCAAAGGCGAGGCGAAGCGCTTCAGTAATACGGTTGAGGCGCTGGATGCCGGCGTGGCCATTATCTACCAGGAGCTACACCTGGTGCCGGAAATGAGCGTGGCAGAGAATATCTATCTCGGCCAGCTGCCGCATAAACGCGGCCTGGTAAACCGCAAGCTGCTGCGCTACGAAGCGGGCCTGCAGCTGAAAAATCTCGGGATGGATATCGATCCCGGCATGCCGCTGAAATATCTGTCGCTGGGGCAGTGGCAGATGGTGGAGATCGCCAAGGCGCTGGCGCGCAACGCCCGCATTATCGCCTTTGATGAGCCGACCAGCTCACTCTCAGCCCGTGAAATTGAGCATCTGTTTCGCGTTATCCGTCAGCTGCGCGCTGAAGGACGGGTGGTGCTTTATGTATCGCACCGCATGGAGGAGATTTTTGCCCTGAGCGATGCGATTACCGTGTTTAAAGATGGCCGCTATGTGCGCACCTTTACGGATATGCCCAATACCCATCATGACGATCTGGTCGAGGCGATGGTCGGGCGCAACCTGGGTGACATCTATGGCTATGCGCCCCGCGAGCTGGGCGCCGTGCGTCTTCAGCTCGACCAGGTCGAGGCGAAAGGGGTGCGCATGCCCATCTCGTTCAGCGTGCGCGCCGGAGAAATTGTAGGACTGTTTGGTCTGGTGGGCGCCGGACGCAGCGAGCTGATGAAAGGGCTGTTTGGCGCCACGCAGCTGCGTAGCGGCACGGTTTCACTTGATGGCAGGCCGCTCGCGATCCGTCAGCCGATCGACGCCATCCGGGCGGGCATTATGCTCTGTCCCGAAGATCGTAAAGCGGAAGGCATCATTCCGGTGCACTCCGTGCGGGAGAACATCAATATCAGCGCGCGGCGGCATAACCTCACGGCGGGTTGCCTGATCAGGCCCGGCTGGGAGGCGAAAAATGCAGAAAGCCACATCCGTTCGCTCAATATCAAAACGCCTGGCCCGCACCAGCTGATCATGAATCTCTCCGGTGGCAACCAGCAAAAGGCCATTCTGGGCCGCTGGCTCTCAGAAGAGATGAACGTGATCATGCTGGATGAGCCGACGCGCGGTATTGACGTTGGCGCAAAACATGAGATCTACAACCTGATTTATCAACTGGCAGGCAAAGGGATTGCGGTGCTGTTTGCATCGAGCGATCTGCCCGAAGTCATGGGCCTCGCCGACCGCATTATTGTCATGCGCGAAGGTGAAATTGCCGGAGAACTGACGCACGACACGGCAACCGAACAGCTGACGCTCAGTCTGGCGATGCCGAAAACCCCTCAAACGGCCGCCGTGGCCTGATGTACAGGAGAGCAACAATGGCTTCATCTACCACTTCCAACACGCCACCGGTGCAGCGCAGCGGCCTGCAGCTGGGGCGTATCTGGGATAATTTCGGCATGCTGGTGGTTTTTGCACTGCTGTTTATTGTCTGCGCCATTTTTGTGCCGAACTTCGGCACCTTTATCAATATGAAAGGGCTGGGCCTGGCGATGTCGATGTCCGGCATGGTGGCCTGCGGCATGCTGTTTTGCCTGGCATCGGGCGACTTTGATCTCTCCATCGCCTCGGTTATCGCCTGCGCCGGCGTAGTGACGGCGGTGGTGATCAACATGACCGAAAGCCTGTGGATTGGCGTGGCTGCCGGGCTGCTGCTTGGCATGGCAACCGGTTTTGTTAACGGATTRGTTATCGCCCGGCTGAAAATTAATGCCCTGATCACCACGCTGGCAACGATGCAGATTGTGCGCGGCCTGGCCTATATCTTCTCTGACGGTAAAGCGGTAGGGATTGAAGATGAGCGCTTTTTTGCGCTGGGCTATGCCAACTGGCTCGGCGTGCCGGCGCCTATCTGGCTCACGATTGCCACCATGATCGCGTTTGGCTTCCTGCTGAATAAAACCACCTTTGGCCGCAACACGCTGGCGATTGGCGGCAATGAAGAAGCCGCCCGGCTGGCTGGCGTGCCGGTGGTGCGGACCCGCATCATTATCTTTATCCTTTCCGGGCTGGTTTCAGCGGCGGCGGGCATTATTCTGGCCTCGCGCATGACCAGCGGTCAGCCCATGACCTCGCTGGGCTATGAGCTGATTGTGATCTCTGCCTGCGTGCTGGGCGGCGTCTCGCTGAAAGGCGGCATCGGTAAAATTTCATATGTGGTGGCGGGGGTTCTGATCCTGGGTACCGTAGAGAATGCGATGAATTTACTGAATATCTCGCCATTCTCACAGTATGTCGTGCGTGGTCTGATACTGTTAGCCGCAGTGATTTTCGATCGCTACAAACAGAAAAACAGAGCCGTTTGATTCCGTCGGCGCAACGGGTGTTGCGCCGCGCGTCATGCAGAGAGTGAGGGCACTATGTACCATCGCGAACCCCCCAGTGAACAACAGAACCCCCTGCTGCCGGGCTATCCGTTTAACGCCTGGCTGGTCGCGGGACTCACGCCGATTAACGCGCAGGAGCCGCTCGATTTTTTTATCGACCGCCCGCTGGGGATGAAGGGCTATATTCTTAACCTCACCATTCGCGGTAAAGGCCGGGTTTTTGACGGCGAATCCGCCTTTGACTGTGAGCCGGGCGATCTGCTGCTGTTTCAGCCGAAAACACCCCATTATTATGGACGGTCGCCCGACAGCCCGTGCTGGCACCATCGCTGGGTCTATTTCCGGCCGCGCGCCTACTGGATTGACTGGCTGGAGTGGCAGGAGCAGAAGCAGGGCGTGGGCCGGCTGCGCCTGACTGAAGCGTTATGCGGCGAGTTTGATCGCCTGTTTGCCAGTATTGAGCAGACCCACAATTCCGGTCGCCGCTTTGCTGAAGAGCTGGCCATGAACCTGCTGGAGCGTCTGCTGCTGCGCGCGGTGGAAGAGGATCCGCGCAGCCATCAGCAGATTCGCGATCCGCGCGTAATTGAAGCCTGCCAGTACGTGACCAACCATCTTGCCAGCGAAGTCAAAATTGAGGAGGTGGCACGGCATGTCTGTTTATCTCCTTCGCGGCTGGCGCATCTGTTTCGCGAACAGATGGGCATTAATCTGCTGCGCTGGCGAGAAGACCAGCGGGTGATCCGCGCCAAGCTGCTGCTGCAGACCACGCAGGAGCCTATCGCCTCCGTGGGGCGGGAAGTGGGCTATGACGATCAGCTCTACTTTTCACGCGTGTTTCGCAAACGCACAGGCGTCAGCCCGAGTGATTTTCGCCGCCGCAGCCAGGATGCGCACGACGCGCTTGAAGCACAGCAGAACTGGCCGGAACCCGGCCGGGCGATCTCTTTCAGCTGATTCCGCCTTGTTCTCACCGGCTGATTCGTCTTAAATCAGTCGGGTATATGACAAAAGGAGTGAGAATGAGCGATAAACTACGTGTCGGCCTGATAGGCTATGGCTTTGCCAGTAAAACCTTTCATGCCCCTTTAATCGCCGGAACAGCTGAAATGGAACTGGCAGCGATCTCCAGCAGCGATGCCGGTAAAGTGCACGCTGACTGGCCCTCTGTACAGGTCGTTGCCGATCCGCAGGCGCTGCTGGACGATCCCACCCTGCAGCTGATTATGATCCCCACCCCCAATGACACCCACTTTCCGCTGGCCAAAGCGGCCCTGAATGCCGGCAAGCATGTGGTCGTCGACAAGCCTTTTACCGTCACGCTCTCGCAGGCGCGTGAGCTTGATCAGCTGGCAAAATCGAAAGGGCTGCTGCTGTCGGTCTTCCATAACCGCCGCTGGGACAGCGATTTTCTGACGCTAAAAACGCTGCTCGGCGAGGGCACGCTGGGCGAGGTACGCTATCTGGAGTCGCATTTTGACCGCTTCCGCCCGGAAGTGCGCCAGCGCTGGCGCGAAATGAAAGGACCGGGCAGCGGTATCTGGTTTGACCTCGGCCCGCACGTGCTGGATCAGGCGCTGCAGCTGTTTGGCATGCCGGTGGCGATCAACGTGGACATGGCAGAGCTGCGCCCTGGCGCGCAAACCACTGACTACTTTCATGCGGTGCTGACCTATCCGACGCGTCGCGTGGTGCTACACGCCAGCATGCTGGTGGCAGCAGAGTCACCGCGCTTTGTGGTACACGGCACGCGTGGCAGCTACGTAAAGTATGGCCTCGATCCGCAGGAGGATCGTCTGAAATCGGGTGCCAGACCGCCGCAGCAGGAGTGGGGCTACGACATGCGCAACGGCACGCTGACGCTGGCAGAAGGCGATATGCTGGTGGAGCAGGAGCTGCTGACGCAGCCGGGTAACTATCCGGCCTACTATGCGGCAATCCGCGATGCGATAGCCGGCACGGGGCAGAACCCGGTGCGGGCTGAAGAGGCGATACAGGTCATGGAGCTGATTGAGCTGGGTCTGCAGTCTGCAGAGAAGCGTCAGACGATGTCACCACGCTGATGTTGCGCGCCGCCCAGCGGCGGCGCGTGTTCAGCCTTAGCCCGCTACGCGCTGGCGCAGCGCCGTTTTCTCCGCTTCGCTCAGAAACGCAATCGCCACGCCATTCTCCTGCGCCTGGCGGATCTCTGCCGCAGAGAGGCCGGCTGCAGGGGCCGCCACCTCATATTCATGCGCCAGCTCCACGCCCTGAACCGCCGGATCGTCAGTATTCAGCGTGGCCAGAATGCCATGCTGCAGAAACGCTTTCAGCGGGTGTTTCTCCAGCGAGGAGACGGTGCTGGTCTGAATGTTTGAGGTCAGGCAGGATTCGATGCCGATGCGCTGCTCAGCCAGGAAATCCATCAGCGCACGATCCTCTATCGCTTTAACGCCGTGACCGATACGCTCCGCGCCCAGTTCACGAATCGCCTGCCAGATACTCTCCGGACCCGCCGCTTCGCCGGCGTGTACGGTAATACGGAAGCCAGCGTCACGCGCCCGGTTGAAGTGGCTCAGGAACTCACTGCCGGGGAAGCCCAGCTCATCGCCGGCCAGATCCACGGCGGTGATACCGTCGCGATGGGCCAGTAATCCTTCCAGCTCGCGCAGGCACGCCTCTTCGCCAAAGGTGCGGCTCATAATGCCAATCAGATTAACATCCACACCGTACTGCTTCACGCCTGCGCGTACGCCGTCAATCACCGCTTCTGTCACGCCCGCCACCGGCAGGTTATGGGTCATCGCCATATAGCCCGGCGAGAAGCGCAGTTCTGCATAGTGAATACCGGCACGCGCCGCATCTTCGACATTTTCCAGCGCAATGCGGCGGCAGGCGTCAAGATCGCCCAGCACTTTGACGCCCCAGTCGAGCTTTTGCAGAAAACTCACCAGATCGGGCTCGTTCGCGGTGACCTGCACGTGGGGACGCAGCGCGTCAAGAGAGCTGGCGGGCAGAGAGAGATTAAACTGGCGGCCGAGATCGAGAATAGTTTGGGCGCGGATATTGCCATCAAGGTGGKGGTGAATATCGGTAAGAGGAAGCTGCTGGTCGATCATGGCGCACTCGCTTGTCAGGAATAAAGTGCAGAGCATTATAAAAATATCTTGCGCAACTGCGCCAGCGATTTGCGCAAAGCAGGGTGCAGATGGTGAATATTAAAGCGGTAAAGCGCCGCTTCTTCCCGCAGGATGAAGCGGCGCACAGTGCCGGTTACTGCGGCATGCCTTCACTGGTTGGCATACCCAGCATATAGCGGGAGAGGAACTGCTCCAGTGACATCTTGTCGCCGTTCATCGTTACCTGCCCGTTTGCATACTGCAGGCTGGTCACAATGTTATTATCCTGCTGCTGCGTCAGACGGAACATCTGGCCCATCGCAGCCACGCCTTTGACCTGCTGATCCGCCAGCTTCTGCGCATCATCGCCCTGATATCCTTCGGCCAGGCCGACATGACGCATCGCTTCTGTCGCCATCGGCATATTGATATTCAGTTTGCCATCCAGCGTTTTCAGCATGCGATCTACCGCGGCACCCAGGCTCTGCGCCTCGCCGCTGACGGCGGCCGGATCGTTGAAGCCGATATTCAGGTTGAACGTGCTCTCACCCTTATCATTTTTCCAGCTCAGCGGGGCAATGCTGACCGCCGGCGCACCTTTCAGCAGCAGCGGCAGATTGTTACGCAGAATGGTCTGCACGCTGGCCTGATAGCGAATCGGATCGTCGGCAACACCCGGCTGGCGCAGCAGATCCTGCATCTGCGCGTTGTAGGTGTCGGAGAAGGTTTTCACCGCCTGGGCATCAAACTGCGAAAACTTCATCGCCAGACGCGCTTCACCAAACGGCTGCTGCWGCAGGTTGATATCGCCCACTTTATAATCGATAGTGCCGCCAATCTTGCCCTCTTTATTATCAAAAGAGGATTTGCCGTCAATTTTCTGCAGCGTCATTCCCTGCTGGCCGTTGATGCTGGCTTCCAGTTTATCCAGCGTGATGGTCTGATCGCCCACGCGCACGCCTTCCGGACTCAGGTGAGTATCACCGCCCAGCGCCAGACCGTTAAGCGTAAACAGCACCGGCTGCTCCAGCTGGTTTTTACTGGTGACGGCGATGCTGGAGAACTCACCTTTCAGACTGACTTTATCGCCTTTGCTGTCGGCGCTGACGTCGAGCTTGCCGCCGTTGGTGGCCAGCCGGTCACCGGTCTGCGCGTTGCTGTAATCCACCGGCAGCAGCGTCAGTGCAGTGTCGGTAGCCCCGCTGTAGCCAATGCGCGTATCGGCGGCAACCAGTGATTTACCGTCGGTCAGCGCGAACAGCTTTTTCACCGCATCGGTATTGGCAAGCTCGGAATGCACCGAGGCCATCGCGGGCAGAATATTACCGCGCTTCAGTTGCGCAAACGGGAAAGGACCGTGATCGATGGTCTCATTCAGCACAATGGTCTGGCCCGGCTTAAGCAGCGGATTATCCACCGTTTGGGAGCTCGCCTGCACAACCAGTTTCGTGCTGCTGCTGAACAGGCCGCGCTGATAGTCCTGATAGCTCAGCGTCAGGCGGCTGTTGGGGGACCAGGCGTTAATCTGGCTGTTGGCCTGTTGCAGCATCTCATCCTTGTGGCTCTCAATCTGCTTGCCGGTAAACCACGCTGCGCCGGTCCAAACCACACCGAGCGCGACAATCACACCTGCTGCAACCTGAGTCTTTTTCATCGCTGAGTCATCCTTATCCTTGCGTCCGCGTCCCGTCGGGGTGACGCGCCGGGTGAAGAAAAACGCCCGCAGGCGTTTAAAGTAATAGTCTGAAAGAATAGCAGTTAACGCGCGCAGCGTCAGCCGTCTGCAGTAAGCATACTGAAGACGCGCGCCAGGCGTCCGCTGCCTGAGGCCGCAACCGGGGGCTCGCTGGCGGCGACAAAACAGGATTCGCCTGGCTGCAGGACAAGCTGGCTATCCGCGCTGGCGAGCCGCGCTTCTCCCTCAATACAGAACAGCAGGGCGGCGCTGGCCGGTGCCAGCGGCTGCGCTACGGCAGAAAGCAGGTGGATGGCAAAGGAAAAATCATTAACCGGCACCGGGAAACAGAGCGCCTGCGCATCGCGCTCAGGCTGCAGCCGCAGCGTATCGGCGGCGCAGGGGGTAAAGTTCAGGTTAGCCAGCAGCTCCGGCATATCGATAAATTTTGGCGTCAGGCCGGCGCGCAGCACATTATCTGAGTTAGCCATGACCTCGAGTGCAGTGCCCTGCAGGTAAGCGTGCGGCGTGCCGGCAGAGAGAAACATCGCTTCGCCGGGCTGCAGCAGCAGCAGGTTAAGCAGCAGTGGTGCAAACAGGCCGTTATCATCCGGGTAATCAGCCGCCAGCTGCCGCACAGTCAGCCACGGCTCCTCATCGTGTGCCGCAGCCGCTGAACAGAGGATCGCCAGCGCGCGCCTTTTTTCATCCCCCTGCAGCGAGAACAGCGTGGCAAACAGGCGGGCAAGGGCGTCCGGGCTGGCCTGCTCAATAAAGTGCCCGATTTGCGGATGGGCGCCCGCTACCGCGCTCAGCAGCGATACCATTTCGGGCCGCTCGCGGAAGCCGTTCAGCGCCTGAAAAGGGGTCAGCGCATAGAGCAGTTCCGGTTTATGGCTGGCATCTTTATAGCTGCGCTGCGGCGCATCCACCGCAATGCCGGCTGCATTTTCACGGGCAAAACCGGCGGCAGCTGCGCGCTTATCGGGATGCGCCTGCACCGAGAGCGCTTTCGCCGCGCAGAGCACTTTGAACAGAAACGGCAGTTCACCGAACCGGTCGGCAACGGCGCTTCCCAGCATGGCGACCGGATCGCGCGCAATGAAATCGCGCAGCGAGGCGTGCCGGCCGTCAACAATCAGCGTGGACGGGCTTTTCGGATGCGCGCCCATCCACAGCTCTGCCAGCGGCCGGCCCTGCGGATCGGCAATACCATAAAGTTCCGTTAACGCCGTTGTGCTGCCCCAGTCGTAGTACTGCAGCACGCTGGTGTTCCCGGGCAATATTGGCGTCTTTAACTGGGGATCCGTCGCGGTCGATCCGGAGCGCCAGATGCTGATCGCTGCGCCGGTACGCCTGGCGTATAAATATAATCTGATCAAGCTGAAAGTCTCGACTGAAGGCGGCGTTCCCGGCGAAAAATTTGCCGCCACGCAGCCGGTCTCCAGCCTGAACTTTATTCCGCAGGCGCTGACGGAAAAATCGATGTGGGGCATTACGCCGTTTGACCAGATCGCCTGCCGGATCGATTTTCATCGTCTGCGTTATGATGGCAATCCGTGGACGCCAGCTACCGAGGCGCTGCAGACCGGTGCGTTTAAGTGGCGCTATCAGAGCTCGCACCACGATTTGTGGGATCGCGATAACCCGTCACAGCCTTCACTGCTGGATATCGATTATCAGGGCCAGAAGCAGCCGGTAGTGATCCTGCCGACCAAAACCGGCAACCTGTTTGTGCTGAATCGTCTGACCGGCCAGCCGGTTTATCCGGTGAACGAAGCGGATGTGACCGCGTCGATTGCCGCAGATAAGCGCTATCCGCAGGATACGCCGGTTGCCTGGGCAACGCTGAGCGCCGATGTCAAAAATGGCCTGGTCTACGTTCCCTTTGGTAATGCATCACCGGATGAAGTGGGGATTGAACGCGACGCTGACAGTAACACCGAGAAGTTCCGCGACACGCTGGTGGCGCTGGATGTGGATCTGCGCGCAAACATGGGTGAGATCCGCCCGCACGCGCTGATGCAGACGTCTGCTCCGCTGGTGGCCGGTAATCTGGTGATCGTGGGTGGATCGGTCATGGATAACGGCTTTGAGAAAGGCAATCCTTCCGGCGTCATTCGTGCCTATGACGCGCAGAGTGGCCGCCTGGTGTGGAATTTCGATCCGGCCACGCAGAAAAACCGCTCTTATCTTCAGCAGCATCAGACATGCCGCGGCGTCAGCTACTACGCCGCACCGGTTGCACAAACCAGCAGCAGTGCGCCTGCGCTTTGCCGTAAGCGTATCTTCAACGCCACCACCGATGCGCGCCTGATTGCGCTGGATGCCGACAGCGGCAAGCGCTGCCCTGATTTTGGCCGCGATGGCGTGCGCAAAGCGAACGTCAGTAACCTTGAAGTCGCCTGGGAGTATCATACCGGTGATATGCGTCAGGAGAGCGATGCCACCGAGTATACGTTTGAGGCGACGCCGCTGAAAGCCAACGATATGCTCTATCTCTGCACGCCGCATAATGAAGTCCACGCGCTCAATCCGGAAAGCGGGGCGGTGAAATGGAAATATACGCCGTGTTTTCATCCGCTGCTCGGCGGCACCGTGGCGATTATGGTGCTGGTCGTCATCGGTCTCTGTTTTTACGATCCGCTGCCGCAGGCCGGTACCATCACCAATGCACGCGAGCCGGTAAACGAGCCTGGCGCAGAAAATGAGTGGGCTGCCTATGGCGGTACGCCAGCGGGGCAACGCTTCTCAGCGCTGAAACAGATCGCGGCTGTTTTACTGTTCCGCAAACAGCGCAGTGCGCTGACGCTCTATGCGGTACTGATGTGGATCACGCTGGCGTGGATCGTCTGGGAAGCGGGATTTGATAAGTGGCAGTGGATCCCGCGCGGCGACCTGTTTGGCGTGATCGGCCTGTGGCTGGCGATGCCGTGGGTTGTCAGGCCGCTTACCCGCGGCGAACGCTAGTTAATATTTTGTTGGAATTGCTGCGATGTCGTAACGGCATAAATTAATGAACAAAACTGAGGGATTGGCATGATAACAAAACTCACMAGTATCGTAATGGCGATACTGGTGATAGCGCTGCTCTATATGGGTGGTCAGCTGTTACTCAATGGAGGCAGCGCGTTCTACGCGATGATGGGGGCAGGATTACTGCTGTCTCACGCCATCTGTTATGCCAGTGAGTTAGCAAAAGGTGCGCAATCGCTGCGGCAATGATTAATTAAATCTATCAAAATTAAACGTGATTTCAGTCACATGGTGAGCCTGCCGCTGACGGCAAGCCTTAAGCAACGCTTGATTCATTAGCGGATCTGACAACACATAAACTCACGGGTTCTTACACAGTGCTTACATCTCGGAAGAATTGTCAGGCGTAGCGGCAAATTAAATGGCAGCAGGCAATTTACGCCAGGATAATTCGTATACCGGCTGCGCGGACCCGTTAATCAATTTCATCAAAGCGTGCTGCAGGCCCTATTGCCCCTCATTTAAGCCATTCAGCGAGCCTGACGGTAATCATTTTTATGATGCCGGGCCTGTTATCGTGCACGCTAATTTAAATGGAAACCGTATTTTACGATAAAGGGAATCTGCGCTGATCATAATAACCTTCTTTTTATCTGCGGATCTGCTATAGAGCAGTCAGGTGATTTATATCACTCTTCCTGAAAAAACAGAGGCTGAGGAAATTCCCAAACTGAAATCACGCTGCATTATTTAATGATTAAACCCCAGCTCAACGTAAAACCATAGTCTGATAGAAAGACGCTCATCAAATGACTGAAAGCCAATATTTTTAAACAGTGTCATCTCCAGTTCTCCATCCCCATACCGGCATACGGATAACCTGTCGTTACTGAGCAGCAAATCGATCGTCTGTTCAGGTGACATCACCTGATATTGCCGCGCATGTGCCTGGGCAACCGGGAATTTTAACGCTGCGTGTGTGTAAGGACGCGTCACCGAAGTATTTCCATACTGATACGTTTTTTTTAATAAAGGCTCATAGCGGCGAAAGAAAAAGGCTTTATGAAAAAACCAGAACAGGGCTGAGCCAAAACGCATATTGCGGGTGGAGCGAAAAGCATCCGGCATGCAGAGCAGGCAGGGKTTATCGTCACGCGTACCGCGCCGCATGATCTCTTTTTAGAGCTGGTTATAGACTGAAAATGCATTACGGTTTAGCGTGGTAATACGCTTTATTTCGCGTGCGCCGTCCATTAAATCGTTGCCGATACCCAGCCGGGTGCCGCTGCCTTCAACGATCAATATTTTTTTGTCGTAAAAAAGCTGTTTGAATTTAGCAAATACGCGGGTCGCCTGCTGTTTATCAATATAATCATGTGCTTCATTGACATTCTTGCCCGCAATTTCCGTTTTGGTACGCGCCGCACTGCGCATCCACTCATATTCAATATCGATATGCCCGGTATCAATACAGCGGATCCCCTGCTGACTGAGATCGTAAGCCAGCACGGTCGCCGTCGGACCCAGCGAAATCAGCACTAAGTCATACTCGCGGGCATGCGCCAGCACACTGGTGTGCTTCGGGAAACGTAAAGGTTGCTGCGCTGCACCAGACTGGATGCTTAAGCGTGCATTGAGGGTGCAGAATTACACCACGGGCTGCTGCAGGATCACGCCATTCACCATCGGCTCCTGAGGTAATCCGACATGCAGTAAAATCTGACCACGATAGTGCTCATCCGTGTCGTGCTGATCGTCGCTCAGCAACACGCCTGTGCACCGCGGTCAACGTAATTAATCAGCGCAATAAGGAACAATAATGAAAAGATACGGTAGCGGACAGCAGAGGCTTTCATGGCATAACTCCTGTGAAGAACACAGGAATGAGTAAGCAAAGGTAATGCCAGAATCTCTGAGCCGGGTCATATCAGCGCGAAGAGGGATAAAACCGGGCAGAACAGCAAGCACTTTTCCCAGGCCGTGGCGATCTCCAGCAGCGACCAGAGCACGCCGGCCATCAGCCACACTTTGCGCGTGCCAAACCGGTCGGCGAGAAAACCGCCGCAGAGCGAGCCAAACAGATAGCCAAAACCAAAGTCCCCCAGCACGGCGCCCAGCTCGACCTTACTGAAATGGAACTGCTGCGAAATGGCCTGCGCAGCGAAGGAGCCGGTCAGCAGCGAGCCTACCTGCGTACTCAGCAGGCCGATACCCAGCGCCATGCCGCGTTCATTATCCGGCGCCCAGTGCGCAATTGTCTTGTTCATCAGCGCGTAGGCAGGACCCTCGGCAAAGCCAAACAGTACGCGCAGCGCGGCGAACCCCATGATGGCGGAGCCGCCAAACAGCGCCACGCCAATTTCACCTCGGCGCTCATCATGCGCTTCAGCACGCTGCCCCTGTACAATAAGCGCACGCTCAGCGTCGTTCGCCGCCGGATGCCGCTGCGGCGTATCGGCGAAGTAGCGGGCAAACAGCAGCATCGCCAGCAGCGAAAAGACGCCAAGCAGGATAAACATCATGCGCCAGTCGTTGGTCAGCAGCAGCAGGCCAACCGCGATGGGGCCGAGCAGCACCGTCAGACAGGCTCCGCTCCACGGGATCATGGCGATATACCAGAGCGAGTGCAGGTCATAATGAAAATTATCCTGCAGATATTTTGGCAGCCAGGTGACCAGCGTAAAGGTGATATAGAGAAAACTGAAATAGCCCAGCGCATTACACACCAGCGTGCGGCTGGTGAAAAAGCGCCACCAGGGTAACGCCGACCAGTAAACATTATTGACCAGCGCATTGAGTGCGTTTCCCAGCGTCATCAGGGCGATGATCGCGGCCGCCGAACCGGCAAACGGGATGGCCATAAAGCAGCAGGCGGTGGCGCAGAGCGTAATCGCCGCAAAGCCATTGCGGGCCAGCCGCAGATTTCCGGTTCGCGCCAGCAAACGATCGGCGAGGCGTCCGTTCTCTGGCTGCAGCAATGTCATGGCCAGCATACTGACAAAGGCGATAACGKCAGTCACGGTAAACATGGCGTTATAGCCGTAATACTCCGCCAGCCAGCCGCACAGCATGGGTGAAATAATGGCGGCCAGGTTAGCAATTGCCAGCGTCATCCCGCTGAATGCACCCACCGACGCCTTTGGCGTAACGTCTATAACCACATCGTTGCCCTTTTGCAACTGACCGGTCAGGCGCACTGACCGGAACTTGAAACAAGGCGGAGCTCACCCCTCCGCCTTTTTTCGTGGCCGCTCAGGCGGCCCGTGAAGGTGGACGCCAGGGCGCCATAAATGGCGCCCCTACAAAATGACGTTGGCGGCCGGTGCTGACGAAACGGCGGGGGCTGGCTGCAGGCGTACCCGGCAGGTTCCAGGTGGTGCTGGCCTGTGGCTTTAGCAATGAGTGCCGCTCAGCGCTCCTCACAGATGTGCTCAGGCGGCCGGCGGGTAGGGTCAGGGCCCCGGCCGCTGAACGGCGCGCGCTCCTGTCAGAGGAGAAGGAAAGTGATGGAACTTGTACGATTACTCCTGGACATCGTCCGGATCATCCTGCAAAAAAATCCTTTTTTTTGGTTCGCTTAAGCGGCGGGTAACCGCGCGGCGAACGGGGTGCTCAGCACTCCTCACACAGCGAATCATAAAATGTGACGGGAAATATTTCAAGTTTCAGGAAATTACTGTATGGTTATACAGTGTTGAGTGCGGGCGGAGTATCGTTGCTTTCTGATGACTCTCAGGGGCGCGGATAGTCAAAGGGTCGGTAAGCCACAGCCGGTAGTCACCGGATTCCTGACGGACGATGAGAAGAACGTGCGTGGTCTGCCAGTGGGACTGGCAACGGATAATCAGGGTGGGGTACTGATAGCGGACGATGCGGGGGATGCGATCTGGCGCATCAGCGCGGCGCAGTAATTTTTACCGGTAAAAATAGAAAAGGATTTGGCTGGTTAGCGGCCTGACATGGTGGCGAAAGCGATCAAGCCGGACTACGCCCTGAGCTCGCACGTTGCACCGCTCGGACTGCTGTTCTACGGCGCGGACAATATGCCGCAGTATCGCGGCGGCGCGTTTATCAGCGAGCACGGCAGCTGGAACCGGACGCCGCTTAATGGCTACAAAGTAGTATGGGTTAAATTTGAAAACGGCATGCCCGCCAGCGGCATTCGTAATCCTACCGGGCTGCAGTGGGAGCCGCAGAGCGGCAAGCTGTGGGCGATCGCGAATGAGCGCGATGAAATCGGGTCCGATCTGGTTCCTGACTATATGACTTCCGTGCAGGATAACGGCTTCTACGGCTGGCCGTGGAGCTATTTTGGCCAGCACGTGGATGACCGGGTCCGGCCGCAGCTGCCTGAGGAGGTCACGGCGCTGCCGGGTGGCGAGCTTAACCACCACTGGACCAAGGCGCTGCTCGCCAGCCAGGATGGCAGTAAACTCTATGTCGGCGTCGGTTCTAACAGCAACATCACCGAAAACGGACTGGGTGCAGAGTATCAGCGCGCAGCGGTCTGGGAGGTGAATGCAGCCAGCGGGGCGAGCCGCATCTGCTCAGGCAAAGGTGCGCCAGGCGGTAACCGCATCTCACTGCTGCGTAACGTCAACGGTAAATGGGAGCAGCATCTCTTTATCGAAAACCTGAATGCGCCCTTTGGTATGCAGCTGATTGGCAACACGCTTTATGTTGCCAATGCCGACAKCCTGGTGAAGTTCCCTTACCAGACCGGGCAGACGGAGATCCGTACCGGGGAGGGGACGCCGTGGAAAACCGGCGAAACGCCGAAGGTGGCGGACGGGCTGAAGATAGAGCGGATCCCGGCGAAGCTGATGCACCCGCGCCAGCTCTACGTGCTGCCAAACGGAGATGTGCTGGTGGCTGAGGCCAACGGGGTAAAAAATCCGGTCACGGCGCCGAAGCAGCTTATTATGGGCCTTGTGCAGAAATGCCAACGTACAGCTGGCGCTGCGCGCGCGCCGTATCCCGGGAGGTCGTCCATGAAACTGCGCATTCTGAGTGCTGTCAGTCTTGCTGCGCTACTGAGCGCCTGCGACAGCGGATCTTCTCTCGATCCGCAAAAACAGACCGGACCCAATCCCGAGCTGCCTGAAGCGCAGAACTTTTTCATGCCGCCTATGCAGGTGCCTGGCTATTCTGCCGCGAATTATCAGCCTGATTCATCTGTTTCGCGGCGTCACTGCCGGTGAGAAAACGCATTTCTGGCTTTCGCTGCTGGCGGTGCTGGTGGCCATAGTTAACGCCTTTATCCATAGCCGTGATGCGTATGCGGTGGTGCCCATGGGCGTCACGCTGTCGACCATCGTGGTGGCGCTGCTGCTGATCGTCTGAAAACTCTAAAGGGAGCGTGCCATGTTTCATACCTCGGGAAAGTCGGCGTTCGGCATTACGCTGTATGCCTTGCTGGAGCCACTGCCGCTGGGCTTTTTTTTTGCCGCCTGGCTGTTTGACATCCTCTATCTGCAGACCTTTGTGGTGATGTGGACCAAAGCCGCCAGCTGGCTGATTGTATTTGGTCTGCTGCGGCGTATCAATCAGCAGCGGCTGCGCGAACTCTCGCTGCAGCCCCAAAGCGGTGTGGCACTGTTTTGCAGCCACGATGCGCGCGAACTGGCACACTACCGGCCAAACTGTTAGCTTTTTTGCCCATTTTCTGCGCATTACCCTTTATCTTTACTAATATTTCTCTGGCGGCGTCGCGAAGCCTGTCGGCTCGCCGCCATCAGCGATGAGATCCTGCTGGTGCCGCTACCGGGGCACACCGCCGGACACGCAGGCGTGGCGATCCGCCACGGCGGTGGCTGGCTGCTGCATGGGGGGGACGCCTGGTTTTATCGCGGAGAGATGCATCACACCCGGCGCCACTGTACGCCGGGCCTGCGCGCTTATCAGCGGCTGATGTGCAGCGATCGCGAAGCGGGCATCAGTGATTTTCCGGCAGCGCGGATCCATCTTCTGCAGCGCGAGCTTGAYACGGTACGCAGCGGACGTGAGCAGAGCTGGCTGGCGCGTCAGCGCTTCCGGCCACAGCAGTGGACTGCGCACGATGGCTGGCGCGGCTACGCCAGCGAAGGTGAACGCTGGTTCGGGTTTGATGCGGTGAGAGCGATTGACGATCTGATTCTGGTGGATACCGGACTGGGAATTAATGATATGCGCTATCCGGAACGCCGGCTCTCTGGTTTTTTCCGACTGCTGAATAATATTCGTTACAGTGAGCAGATGAGCGCGCTGGCGCAAATTCAGCTGCTGGGTTTTCAGGCGGAAGATGTGCGTCATATTATTCTGACCCATCTCGATTTTGATCATGCAGGCGACCTGAATAACAGGCTAATTTTTGATTATCGCGGCGGGATATTTTCGGGCGCCGCAGTGAGGGAGAGTATGCGTATTCATCATCTGAACTGTGGTTGCATGTGCCCGCTGGGCGGGGCGCTGTTTGATGGCTTCAGTCGTGGCCCCTTTGCTGAACTGGTGTGTCACTGTCTGTTAATTGAAAGCGATCGCCACGGCACAGCGGATAACACAGGGCGCCTGCGGGCGCCTTTTTTAATAATGGCTGGTTCAATTTGCGTTGCCTAATAATCTTTAAAACAGGAAAGTAATAATTATCCGGACAATTATTCCGGCGCTGCGTTTATTTTATCCTTTTGCGGCTGGCTTTATTTAAGACAGTGATTAAATTTTTGCAATAATGCTGCAACTAATTCAAGCAGGTTACCCGGTGGCTGGCAAAAAAAGGCCTGCAGGGGTTAGCCGTTAACGACGCGCGCGGCGAGCTGGGTCAGCGCTGGCAAATCGCCGCCACGCCGACGTTTATCGTGCTCTATCAGGGCCGGGTTGTCAGTACCACCAGCGGCTGGAGCAGCCGCTGGGGACTGCTGCTGCGTTTATGGTGGGCTGAACAGTGTGCCGATCTGGCACAGCAGCCGCTCACCACGCTGCAGGGTGAGCAGAGCCTGGCCGGGCTGAGCGCATCGAAGCCGGTGCTGGTTTACGTCTGGGCCAGCTGGTGCGGCGTCTGCAAACTGACCACGCCGGTTGTGGCGAAGCTCAGCCAGCAGGGCGTGCCGGTAGTCAGCGTGGCGCTGCGCTCGGGTTCTGATGGGAACCCCGGCCACGCTGGTGGGTAATCAGCTGATCAGCGGTGCGGTGCCTTATGCCCAGCTGGAGGCGGCCGTGAAAGATGCGCTGCAGGCGGCACCGTGAGCCGGCTGAAGCGCTGGCTGCGTGAAGCGCTCTGGCTGCTGCTGGCAGGCGTGCTGATTATGCTGGCGGTCGACTGGCTGCGCGCGCCGCAGCTGCCCGCTGACGGTCTGGGAGCAGCAGCCAGAAAACTTTCTGAAGCTGCATGAAAAGCTGATGGCGAAAAAAGGCAATCACGACGAGGCCAGCATCAGCGCTGCGCTGAAAAAAACCGGTATCAGCCTCTCGGCACCGGGCAAAGCGAGTCTGGATACCATTAATCACAACCTGACGCTGGCGCAGCAGCTTGGCGTGCAGCTCAGCGATGCCGGTTCGCCCCGCATTGGCGCTGAAAAACCGGCACTGACGCTGGTCTATTTCACCGATTACAACTGCGTATTTTGCAAAAAATTTGAGGGTGATATCACCACGCTGCTGAAAGCGCATCCGCAGGTAGCGGTAGTCATTAAACCACTGCCTTATCGTGCCGAAAGTTCGCTGAGTTCAGCGCGGCTGATGCTGCTGAGCGCACCGGTACTGGCTGCCGCTCCTTTTACACCGGAGCAGGAGGCGCGGATCAAAGCGCTGATCCGCGAAACGCTGGTACAGAATCCCGCCATACTGGCTGAGGCCGCCGATGCCTTTGATAAGGAAGCCGCGCGACAGCAGCAGAATGTGGTGGCGCAAATGGTTGAAAAGAATCGCGATATGCTGGCGCGGCGACTGGACACAGCCCGACCCCGCCATTGGCGACTTTCTGCGCCAGCGCGATCGGGCGGCGATTCCGTTTAATCAGATTTATGGCCCGGCGCTGCCGCAGGGTCAGATTTTGTCACCGCTGCTGAGTCGCGACGCGGTGCTTTCCACACTGAGTAAGGCGAAAAAATAATGAAAAAATCTCTGTTTGCAATGCCGTCCGGCAGAGGATGCCGGTGAACTGCGCTGGCAGCCGCTGTCAGAGCAGGCTATCGCCGCGGCGCTGCAGCAGAACCGGCGTGTGTTTGTCGATATCACCGCTGACTGGTGCATTACCTGCAAGGTCAATAAGTCCCGGGTKCTGAATCAGCCTGACGTTCGCGCCGCGCTGAGCGCTGACGATATCGTGCTGCTCCTGGGCACTCTGATGCTGCTGGCGACGCTCTGGCTGGTTACGCTGCTGATCCCGCACTGGGGCAGTGGTGCAGCAGGCCTGCTGGCCGCCGCGCTGCTGTTGCTGCTGCTAATCTGGCTGCTGCGCCGCCGCGCGCTGCAGCAGGCGGGCGCCGTCGCCATCGCGCTGACGGTAGCGGGCGCGCTGTTCCTGCTGATCCTGGCAACGCCCTGCAGCGCGCCATTTCTCGGCACGGCGGTAGCCTATGCGCTGACCGCGCCACTGCCCCAGCTCTGGCTGCTGTTTGCGGCGCTGGGTATCGGCATGAGCGTACCGTGGCTGCTGGTGGCCGCGCTGCCGGGCGTCGCACGCTGGCTGCCGCGTCCGGGACGCTGGATGGTGCATCTGCGTACGCTCGGTCAGGCGCTGGGCTGGGGCATACAGTTCCAGAGCAGCGGATTCCTGCTGCTGATGACCGGCGTCATGTTTCTGTTCAGCGCCAGTCTGTTTGATCTGCTGCATTTCCGTCTGCCCTCCGCCTTCAACACCCGGCTGGCCACGCACCAGGGGAACGGATTAGCGGGGCATTTTGCGCAGGGTGCGTTTGCCACTCTGCTGCTGGCGCTGCTCGGCGGCCTGGTGCTGAATCTGATGCCCTGCGTGCTGCCGGTCATGGCGATCAAGCTCAGCGGTCTGGTGCAGCAGCAGGGTCAGACGCGCCGCCAGACGCGCCTGCAGTTTCTGGCCTCCAGCGCCGGGATCCTCTTCTCCTTTTTGCTGCTGGCACTCCTGATGAGCGCGCTGCGCCTGAGCGTGATCAGCGTGCAGGGCAACACGCTCAGCGCGCGCGTGGCCGTGACCGATGAATGGGGCGATGCGGCACCCGACCTGCGCGGCCGCCAGCTGTCGCTGGTGATCGGTGATAAGGGGCTGGCGCAGCAGAGCCAGGTGACTATTGAGGCAGAGCCCCTGCTGWGCGGCGGGACGCGCGCGACGCTCTGGTCGGTGCTCACCCGGCCGCCCGCGGCGGCGTTTGACCGCGACTTTGCCCGCGCGATGGGAGAGGTTCCGCCTGACTCCGGCCTGACTGACCAGCTCAATGCCAGTTTTGTTAACGGTGAGCTGCAGATCCGCGCGGTACGTCAGGCGGGCTGGAGCACGCCGGAACTCTTCTTTGACTATCCGGCGGGCAGCATGCTGGCAGCACCCATTAGCGCTCAGTGGTTCTGGCCTGTACCGGCGCGCTTTGACGTCAGCGGGCTGACCACGCAGGGCTATAAAGGCACTGTCACGCTGCCGATCGTGCTGCAGCGCCCGCCGGGCAGCGATACGCTTACCGGCACGCTGACGCTCTCTACGTGCAGCGACGTCTGTATCCTGACGGATTTTCCGTTCAGCCTCGATCTGCTGAGTGCGCAGGCTGCGGATACCGGCTGGCTGCGCAACGCGCAAAACAGCCACGCTGAGGTGCGCCTGCGCGCCGCGCCGCAGGCGGGCGACACCCGGCTGCTGCTGGATATTCATCTGGAACCCGGCTGGAAAACCTACTGGCGCACGCCGGGAGAAGGCGGCGTGGCACCCGTCATCGCCTGGCAGACGCCCGGCCGCTTGCCGTTCCGCAACGCCTCTCTTTCTTCTGGCGWCATCAGTCGCACCGTCCGCCGCTGCGACGGCGACATCTTACGCTCTGCGTCTTCCGGGAATAACACCGCACGCTGTTTCGCGTACCCCCTGTTATTTACCGGAGAATTTAWCATGACTGTTTTAATCAGGAGCCTGCTGCTCCTGCTGGCAGGCTGCGTCTTTGTCTGGTACAGCGCAGCTTCAGTATGCCCGTTCAGCCTGTTACCCCCTCTGCCGTGTTGAGTGAGTCCGGCGCGCAGGATGCCTCCGCCAGCAGTGACAAGCCCTGTGCGCTGAGCGCAAAATCCCTCAGCGCCAGCACGCCGGTCTTTGATGCGGCGCTGCTGCTGCTGATGCTTGTCATGGCGCTGGTCGCCACGGCGCTGGCGGCTGCTGATCAACCGGCACTGAGCCGGCCGGCGCCGCTGCCTGTCCCGACAAAAGTTTACACGGCAAAACTTGGCGTTTGCGGCGGCGTTACATAAAATGCCCGCACTTTTCTCTGAGGCTGCGGCATGATGATATCGCCCCAACGCGCAACGTGGATCCTGGCACTCGCCTGTCTGGTGCTGGCACCTGAGCGAGTGTGATGCCGAAATGCTGCACGCATGGCAGCAGACGCTGCGGGAACGCTGCCAGCCGTACGCTAACCGGCAGGTGGCGCAGGATCTGCTGCGGCGCGAAGCGGGCGGCGCGATCCTGACGCCTGAGGCGGTCTCTGCCCTGACGCTGCCGCGCATGCAGCAGCTTTTCCGGCGGCTGGTGCGTCAGCGCCAGGCGCTGGGGCTGTTTCTGGCACCGCGCTTTTTTCAGCGGCTGCGTGTGGATCAACAGATAGGCTACGTGGTCACGGCCCGCTATGAGCGCTGCGCCGATGTGGATGGACTGCTGTTTGCACTGCAGTCGCCCGATATCGACTGGGTACGCCTGCTGGCCCACTGCCGGCGCTTTCTGCTGGATATGAAGACGGCCGCAGCGTGGTGCGGGCACGATCGGCACCTCAATCACTGCGCCGCCCAGAGTCTGGCGAGCCTCAGGCAACAGATAGCGCCCTCTTCGCCGCCACCGCTGCGGCGCGGCATTACGCCCGTCGCCTGCCAGGGGCGCGACCAGGCGCTGCTGCTGTTTATCCCCCTGACGACGCCGGATGATATCAGCCTGGCGGCGCTCCAGGGGATCTGGCAGCTGCTGCTGGATATTCCGGCCGACGCCGCCGTGGCCTGGCAGTTGCTGCCGGCTATCACGGCGCAGCTGAGCGCAGCGGATGAGGCCGGCGACCCGCCTGAACCCGCGACCATTGTTATCCGCCAGCTGCTGCAGACGCTGCCGTTTCAGCTGCTGTATCCGGCGGCAGTCCGCGGCTGGCACGCTGCCGCGGCAGGTTTTTGCGGCAGCGCAGCCGCGTTACCGCAGGCGCTGCCGGTTGAGCCGGCGGAGACGCTGCTGCTGCGCCCGGCGTGCTACCAGCCGCTGGCTGACCACGCAGGAGTGGCCTGTCAGCGGCGTTTGCGGCCATTGCTGGCAGAGCTGCGTCATCTGGGTGGGCGTGGCGTCTGGCAGCAGCACGCCGATCTGCCTCCTGACCTTGTCCTGGCGATCCGCCAGCTGACGCAGGCTGGCCGGCTGCGCCTGCTGACCCGGCAGCCGCTGAGCGATGCTCTGACCTGCATCACGCAGGGATTTACGCTGCGCTGCAGCAGCAGCGTGCTTTGCGGTGACTTACCGGCGGCGGTGCGCTGGCAGTTTCCGCCGCGCGCCCTGCACGCGCTGCGCTTCAGTGCAGCGAAGATCTCACCCGCGCAGACCCGGCGTATAGAGCAGCGCGTCTGGCAGCATCTGCAGGCCGTGCAGCACAATACGCAGCGCCAGCATCAGCACTATCTGCAGCTGGCGCAGCGCGACTTCCGCGCTGAGACGCCGCTGCGTCAGCTGCGGCTGCGGGCGGCAGCAGAAGCGCCTGCGGAGCTGCCGGGTGAGAACGCATTCTGGCTGACGCTTTTAACCCCCTTCGATCGCACACTTAGTGACAGTGTCACTCTGCTGCGCAGCTACTGGCTCGATGAGGCTGAAGGCGGCCTGCTGCATCAGCTGCGCAGTGAGGGCGCGTGTGACACGCTGCAGGTCAGCTGGCTGTGGCAGGATACCCGGCACGCGCTGCTAACGGAGCTGCAGCGTGCGCTGCGCCACTTCCATCAGACCCGCTTTACGGCAAATAGTCTGGAGCTCTGGCTCTCCGGGCCGCAGTCGCTGGATGAGCTGGCAACGCTGGCCGCAGCTTTTGATCGCCTGCCGGGCGGCGAGGTACCGGCGCTGCCGGTGGTGCCCCGGCAGCCCGGCAGCCATGCGCTCGCGCAGCTGACGCGGCTGGCGGATATGCTGATCGCCCCGAACCTCGCGCCTGACGCCATCCGCCAGGAGTGCGCCGTTATCGATGCTGAGTATCAGCTGCTGCAGAGCCACAGCGAGACGCTGAGCGAGGCGGCGCTGCTGCACGCGCTGGGCGGGCGCTTCAGGCGCTTTCGCGCCGGCAGCAGGGCGGCTTTTGGTGACAACGTACTGCATGAGCCCGATCGCTGGCCCGGACTGGCGCATCTGCTCGAACATCTGCTGTTCTGCGACAGCGCGCGCTTCAGTGGCAGCCAGCGCCTGATGCCGTGGGTGCAGCAACAGGGCGGCGAGGTCAACGCCACCACCCAGCTCAGCCGCAGCGCGTGGTTTTTTCAGCTGCCGGCCGCCGCGCTGGAAGGCGGCGTGGCGGCGTGAGGCAAACTGCAGCGATATTAAAATTGCCCAGCTGCAGTTCCGCAACCGGGCCAACTCTGCGCTGATTGTCAAACAGCGTCTCTGATGATGCAGCGCACCCTGACGCTGGCCAGCGGCCTGCGCTGCCACCTTTATCACCAGCCTGACGCCCGCGAAGCCGCGGCGCTGGTGCAGGTCGGGGCCGGCAGGGCAGTCGATCTGGTATGACTCGTTTGGTTTTAACCGCTACCGCGGCTTTGACTGGATGCCGGAGCCGTGCCGCTCCTGCGATGAGAAAGAGAAAGATTTCGGCGGCTGCCGCTGTCAGGCGTATATGCTGACCGGTAACGCTGATAATACCGATCCGGTCTGCAGCAAATCGCCGCATCACGGGCAGATCCTCGAGGACCGGGCGCGCATGAGCGAGAGCGGCAACCTGACCAATCTGCTGTTTGTGACGCCGGACTATTATGAAGAGCGTCCCAAGCCGTGCATGGGCGGGTGGGGTTCAATCTTCCTCAGCGTAACCCCGGAAGGCACCGCGTTACCCTGTCACAGCGCGCGCCAGCTGCCGGTTGAATTTCCCTCCGTACTGACGCAGAGCCTTCCGATGGTGCTGAACTTTGTACTGCATCGCCATAACATCGATCAGATCGATAAAATCATCGRCCTCTGTATCGAGCTGGATGCCGATGACGTTGAGCTGGCAACCTGCCAGTTTTACGGCTGGGCGCACCTGAACCGCGAGGGGCTGCTGCCGACGCGCGAGCAGATCGCCCGCGCGGAAGAGACGGTGGCGCGCTTTGGCTTTTACACCAACCTGATCACCTCCGGCATTGGCCTGACAGAGAAAAAGCTCGACGCCTTTGCGGACGCCGGTCTGGACCATATTCAGATCAGCTTTCAGGCCAGCGATGAAACGCTGAACGCCGCGCTGGCTGGCTCGCAAAAAGCGTTTCAGCAGAAGCTGGAGATGGCGCGGGCAGTGAAAAAGCATGGCTACTATCGCTGCCCGCTGCAGTGTCCTTACTGCTCTAATCCGCTCGATTTTGCGCAGCAGGAGAAAGAGCTGACCACCGAACAGTGGATTGAGGTGTTCAGCCAGGCGCGTGCCATGGGTAGCGTACAGCTCGGCTTCTCCGGCGGCGAGCCGCTGGTACGCAAAGATCTGCCCGAGCTGATCCGCGCCGCGCGCGACCGATCCTGGAGCTGGTGACCGGTAAGCAGGATGTGGCCGCGATCGTCAGCACGCTTGCCGCCCGTTTTCCCGAGGCTGGCGGCGTCGGCGACGACGTGAAAGATTTCCTGCAGTCAGCCGTTGAACAGAAATGGATCCAGTGTCGTGAACCCGAATAAACCTGCCGTCAATGCGCCGCTCTGGCTGCTGGCGGAGCTGAGATGTGCTGCAGCGTCCGCCTTATCATACGGTCACCGATCGGGCGGCCTGGCACACAACAAGACTGGTGTAAGCGCATGAAAGATACCCTGATCCCCGCTTTCCGGCGCGGTTATCGTCTGCAGTGGGAAGCCGCGCAGCAGAGCCACGTCGTGCTCTATCCGGAAGGCATGGCGAAACTGAATGAAACGGCAGCGGCAAGCACTATCCGTGGATCAAAGAGGAGGGGTATTTCTACTTCCGCAGCCGCCTGAGCCAGGCTAACCGCGACGTTGAGCACGGGCTGGCGCTGGCGCTGGAGCGCTTTACCACGGCGGAACAGCAGAACCGCATGCTGGAGATCCTGCAGTTTAAACTCGATATTCTCTGGACGATGCTTGACGCCATGACTATGGCCGGGCTGCAGCTGGGTGAGGCAGTAGGCCTGACGCGTGAGGCGCTGCTGTCGGAGCAGCACGTGCTGCCCGGCGTACGGTTTGCCGTTGACGCCTATCTCAATTTTGCCCGGCGCGCTGACTGGCAGGAAGCGGCGTGCAGTTCCCTGACCGAGCTGTTTGCGCCGCAGATCCATCAGTCGCGCCTCGACAGCTGGCCGAAAGCGATGCATAACGGTGAGGCAACGCGCGAGCAGATCCAGGGCTGGGTCGCAAACCGTTTCTATTACCAGACCACCATTCCGCTGAAAGATGCCGCGATCATGGCCAACTGCCCCGATCCGGCCACGCGGCGTAAGTGGGTACAGCGCATTCTCGATCACGACGGCAGTCACGATGGCGATGGCGGCATTGAAGCCTAACACCAATCCGATCCTCGACGAACACTCGCCGCAGCGCCAGTTTCTGACGCAGCAGGGCATTGAAGTGAGCCAGGACGGGATGGCGATCCATCTGCAGGAGTCCGCATCGTGATCACCGACGCTCTGACCCCCGAGGCGTTTGAACAGGCGCTGCGCGCCAAAGGCGCTTACTACCATATTCATCACCCTTACCATGGTGATCATGCCGTGGCTGCAGAAAGCGGACTGCCTGCTGATTGACGGCACCGTCTGGCAGGATGATGAACTGCTGACCACCGGCGTCGGCAAAAATACCGGGCGTGCGATGGGCCATCTGGCACTGGCTGAAGAGCAGGGCCTGATGGCGCTACTGGCCGCGCTGCCGGCAAAGCGCAAAATTCTTATTCATATTAACCTGACGCCGCTTGAGCCGTTCAGCGTGGCGGTCTGTCCCGATCTGCAGTTTACTGCGATCCCGATTCTCAGCAACGCCCCCCCTTACTCTCCGTACCGCGACCGGCCGCTGCCGGGGCACAACGTGGCGCTGTTTATAGAAAACCGCGCCAGCGGACAGACGCTGCTCTATGCGCCGGGTCTGGGCGAACCGGATGGCGGGGTGCTGCGCGGCACCGCGATCGGCAGTATTATTCTGACCGACAGTCAGATTGACCACACCACCGGGCTGCTCAGCCTGCGCGAAGGCTGCCCGCATCAGGTATGGTGCACCCCTGAAGTGCATGCCGACCTTACCAGCGGTTTTCCTGTCTTTACCATGCTGCAGCACTGGAACGGCGGCCTGAAGCATCATGCTTCAGCGGCAGGCGGTGGCTTTCCGCAGTGGAACTGTAACTGCGCCAACTGCAGCGGTCTGCGTAACGGCACCATTCAGGCGCAGGCGCGCACCCAGTCCTCAATTATCGTCAGTGATGACGGAGAAAATTGGGTGTTATGCAACGCCTCGCCTGATATCAGTCAGCAGATTGCGCAGACGCCTGAGCTGGTGAAAAAAGCATTTATGGCAGAGCCTGCTCTGCGTTTTCATTGATGAGGAAGAACACTATGTGGAAAAAACCTGAGTTTGTTGACCTGCGTCTGGGCCTGGAAGTGACACTGTACATCTCCAACCGCTAAGACTCTCTGCCCGCCGCTCGTGCGGGCATTCTCTTTTTCTGCTTCGGTCTTTCACATGTTTATTAAAGTTCTCGGCACCGCGGCTCTATGCGCTATTGCAAAGTCTCGGCTATGATCAGGCATTGACTGAACAGCTCGCGTGGGGCAACTGGCAGCGCGTGCTGCGTCAGATCTGGCAGGCCTGAACCGCGTTTCCCTGATGAATCAGGGTTGATCTCCGCGCGACATTGGCGCAACATCGCCGCGCCTGGTGTACTGCCTGCAGTCGCCAGCACAGCGGCGGCGTGGTGGGGATAAATTTCGGCAACGCCTTCCTGCGCAGTGACGGAAAACGCGATGACAGCACCGCGCTGACGGAAATTGTTAAACACGCCGCGCATCTGATCGCTATTATGGGCCGCGATCACGTGGCGCTGGGATCGGATTTTGACGGCATCAGCGTACCGGCGACGTTAAAAGATGTTACCGGTTTGACGGAGGAGGGGGAGCAGCTGATTACGCTGGCCTGTCAGCAGCGTATGGTTATCGATCTCTCGCATATGAATGAAAAAGCCTTCTGGCAGACGGCGCGGCTCAGCACGCTGCCGCTGGTCGCCACGCACTCCAACGCGCACGCGCTCTGCGCACAGCCGCGCAATCTGACTGACGATCAGCTGCGCGCCATTCGCGACGCCTGCCGGCGCGATGGCGTACTGGCGCTGGTGGCGCATATCGAAGGCGCCGACGGTTTCGACGGTGCCGGCGCAGATCTGCAGGCGTTTTATCAGGCTGGCGTACGCAGCATCGGGCCATTCTGGAATCTGCCTAACCGCTTTGGTCACGGCGTCACCGGCGCGTTTCCCGGATCGCCCGACAGCGGTGACGGGCGGCAGCAGGGCGGCTTTGGCGGCGGGCTGTTTGCGCTGTTTGTGCCCCCGGCTGGCTATCTCAGCGAGGTGGCGCCTGAGCGCGCCGGGGAGCAGCTGCCGCCGCTCACCATTCTCTGGCAGCAGCTCGCGATTCTGAAAACGCTGGCGGCGGAATCAGGCGGACGCGCCCGGCTCTGCCTGAACGCGGAGGAGATTGATGCAAAACGGACAGGTTGGCGAAAGCGGTGCGGGCGCGTAGCATAGCGGCACGGTTTCCGGCTCAGGCAGGCTATGTCATTTATTACGTTCGACGGTCACAACGACCTGTTACTGCGGCTCTGGCTGCATCATCGCGACGATCCGGCGCGCGCATTTTTCTCCGGTACAGAAACCGGGCATCTCGACTTTCCGCGCACCGTCGCGCAGATCCGTTGAGAGCCAGCGCGGCGCGTGAGTGAGCTGGCGCGACGGCCACTGGCGATCGGCCAGCGGCAGCACAGGGGTCGGGTAATATTTATCAGCAGGGTGAGTCAGCATCGTCGTCTCCTTTAGCAGAGCCTGTAGTGTGGCGCAGGTGGATCGCTGCCCGCCTGCGCGTAGCGGACAACCACGCGTGCGCGCCTGGGTGAGCACCTGAATGGTGACATGGGGCGGAATGTGATCTTTCTCGATCAGTTCCCGCACAAACGCATAGTCGGTCTGCGATGCGGCAGGAAAGGCCACCTCAATTTCGCTGAAGCCGCAGCGCAGCAGCAGCTGCCAGAACGCCAGCTTGCGGGCGCTGTCCATCGGCACCGCCAGCGCCTGGTTGGGAAACGTCCACGCCGTATCAGGCTGCGCGGCACAGCGGTCGCGGATCTGGCGGGCGGCGCTGCACGCCAGGGCGACAATCTCCGCTTTGCTCTGGCAGAACACACGCTCGCGAAACAGCGGGGCGGTGGCGTTGTAGAGATGAACAATCGCCTGCCGGACGCCCGTCAGCGCGTCGAACGTGCGATCGATCAGATCGACCGCCGCACGCTGGCTAAAGTGGCGGCAGAAGTATTCAATCTGATCGGCGTAGACGTTAGGGGTGTTCACTTCCACCGTGGCGGGCAGGTTGATAATCATCGGTCGCTGCGGGCCAGGCTGCCAGATCGCCGCTACCGCTTCACAAATCTCCAGCGCAAAGTCCGGCTCGGTAAAGCAGAACGTTTCCGGTGAATACTGCATATCGCTGAAATCAAGCCCCGGCGCCACGCCCTGGGTGTAGAGATTCAGCGCCAGCGTCACCAGATCAACGTTGCCGGTGCGCTCGCCGTTGCCAAACAGGCAGCCCTCGACGCGATCGGCCCCCGCCAGTAGCGCCAGCTCGGCGCAGGCGGTGCCGGTACCGCGATCGTTGTGCGGATGTACGCTGATGGTCAAGCCAATGTCGCGCGGATCGAGCGGCAGGTAGGGGATCTGCCAGCGGGTTTCCTGCCGCGCTGCACGTTCGGCAAAGCCTTTGCGGATGGCGTCCTGATGGGAGCCGGAAAAGGCGGTAAAGACCAGCTCACCGGCATAAGGGTGGCGCGGATGCAGCGGCAGCTGATTACACGCCGTCACCGTCTCAATCACCTGCGCGTAGTGGTGGCAGAACAGCTGCCAGAGGGCATGATGCGTCATCTCGCCGCCGTTCGTGTCAGTCTGCTGCTGCACCCGCTGGCTGAAATCCTGCTGTAGCGCGCGCGGCAGCTGCAGTCCGTGGTTCTGTTCCAGCAGCCAGGCACTGCCGCCTTTGCCCGACTGGCTGTTGACCCGGATCACCGCTTCATAGCTGGGTTCATGGTAATCCTCAATGGCGATTGCGCGCCCGTAGTGCTGCTGCAGCGCGCTGACGGCGGCGGAAAGCAGGCCGTTACCGCTGCCATTCAGCATGCGCCCGCCCGATGCCGTCGTAAACTGCAGGCGGATACACGTTGTCCGTTCGTCACTCTGGCTCTCCGCCGTGTCAAGCTGGCGCGCCGGCTGCGTCAGGAATGTTTCGCCGCGTGCTGGGCGTTTCACCGGCGGGCTACTTTCCGCCGGCAGAAAGGCGTTCGCCGCATTGAGCAGCGCCTGCAGCGAGGCGCGCGTTACGTCACTGTCGATTCCCACCCCCCAGGCGCGTTTGCCGTTTGCGTCAGTACAGCAGATATAGGCAACCGAGCGACTGTCGCTGCGTTTACCCAGCGTACCTGACGCAGGCCGCGGCGGAACTCTGCGTGGCAGAGCGCACGCTGTCGCGCCATTTCAGCCGCGAAACCGGACTGCGCTTTGGCGACTGGCTGCGGCGCGCCCGGCTGAGCCAGGCGCTGATGCGGCTGGCACAGGGAGAGAGCGTGTTGCGGGTGGCGCTGGATCTCGGCTACGAGAGTCCGGGTGCGTTCAGCGCCCTGCGTGAACTGATCGTGAGCGCGCTGTCGCTGCCGGAGGGCTACTCTCCCGGCAGCCGCAGCGAACGCATTTATGAGCTGATCCTCGATGAGATCAGGGTGATGAATGTGCTGCCGTTTGACCTGCCGATGCCGCAAAGCCCGCGCCTGCTGGCGCTCTGTACCCGGATCCAGCAGAACGCCGGAGAGCCGTGGACCACTCTGAGCGGCGTGATACGGGTGGAGACGGCGCACGGCAGCTGGATGGTGCCGCCCAGCCGCGGGGTCTGGCTGCCAGCCGGCACGCGGCATGCGCTGCAGACGGGCGGCCAGGTCGCTGCCCGCACGCTGTTTATCGATCCGCTGGCGCGCGCTGATCTGCCGGCCAGCTGTCAGGTGGTGCAGATCTCCGCGCTACGCAGCTCTGGCAGCAGGCAGTGGAGGCGGGCTACGGCGAACAGGATCTGGCCTCCGTCTACGCCTGGCTGAAGCGCGGAGATGAGTAAACAGATAAGCTTCGATTTTTCCCGGCGCCCGCTGATACCCTTTGCGCACGATTACGCGCACGGTGCCCGCGAGCCGTGGCACTATCACACCTGTGCGCAGCTGATCCACAGTTTGGTTTCAGCACTGACGATCTGTGGCAGGTGCTGGAGGGCGGTCCGCTGGCGGCCCCCTACGCGAAGGTCAAACTCGGCGCGATTGCCAGCGACGACTACACCCCGCAGATGCAGCTTACCTGGGCACTGAAGGATGCGAAACTGGCGCTGGAGGCGGCGGGAGAGACCCGGCTGCCGGCGCTGGAGAACATTGCGGAAAACGCCCAGATTCTGGTGCTGGCCAGCGGTGACCGCACGCGGGCTGAGGATGCAGAACAGGTGTTTGCCGCGATCGGCAAAGGCACGCAGTGGCTGGGCGAGGCGGGCGCCAGCTCGCGCATGAAGCTGGTGGTGAACAGCTGGCTGATTGGCCTGATGCAGAGCCTGGCCGAGAGCACGCGGCTGGCAGAGCTGATCACGATGCTGGCCGATGGAGATACCACCTGCGACGTGGCGGCGCGCATCGCGCCGGTGCTGAAGCAGAATGCCACTCTGGTACAGATGGGCACCATTGGCGTCGCGGCAACCGACGCGCTGATCGCACAGATCGCCGCGGCGCGTCCCGA
Organism: Pantoea sp. BRM17; assembly: GCA_002939445.1. Classification (GTDB taxonomy): domain Bacteria; phylum Pseudomonadota; class Gammaproteobacteria; order Enterobacterales; family Enterobacteriaceae; genus Pantoea. The sequence goes on from PEFU01000003.1 coordinate 1,284,478, forward strand.
TATCAACGTTATTGATGCGCCGGTCTCCGGCACCAAAGCGCCACGAGAGAAAATGCGTCAGCAACCGGTTGTAGCCGTACTGGGTCTGGGAGCGATGGGCCATGCGTTCGCCGCCAGCTTACTGAAAAAAGGGTTTCGCGTGCAGGGCTGGAATCGTACCCGGTCTAAAGGAGAAGATCTGGAGGCGGCAGGCCTGCAGCTGAGCGGCAGCGCGGAAGCTGCTGCTGCGCAGGCGGATGTGCTAATCAAAACCGTCAGAAAAAGAGAGAAATCAGAAAAGCTCAGTGAGCGGTATGTTACCGGTTATGTCATTTGATTGAAAAGCGTAAAAAACCGCGCGGATCGTGGCCGGTATGATGAAAACGTTATCGTCGCGCCACGCACCTCTGGCTGCGTACTACGCTTTCTGTCACTGTAAAGAGAAGTGCTTACATCATCATGATTGACGCGCGGCGCGGCCCGGCGCATATCCTCGCCGCTCACGACGCTTACCGCAGCGGGCGTATCGAGTTCAGAGAGGCCGCTGGCCGCGGGTGCCGCGCTGACCACCAGCGTACGCTCTGCGTTATCTGCGGCGAGCAGCGGCAGCGGCAGGAGCGCCGGCAGCAGCAGCGCCTGACGCAGTAAAGCAATATTCTCCGAGCCGATATCGATATTCGATGTCTGCCCCTGGCCGTCCGGCATGGTAGCGGGGATACCGTCGACGTAAAGACGAACGCCGCGTACGCCAAACGTTGAGCGCGAGCCAAAGCCGCGCACCGAGAGCTGCAGATCCTGGGCGTAGTTCTGCCGGTTGAGGATCTGCAGGCCAGGCACGCTGGCGAGGTTCTCTGACTCGTCGCCCGGCTGCGTGCCGTCTCCCGTCGCACCGCTGGCCTTTATGCTGTTGCGCCAGCTGCCAAAGCTGCCGTACCAGCTGCCCGCTTCCAGCACAGGGGGCTGTTCGCCGCTGGCGGTTTCAACGTTAATCACGCCGCCTGATGCGTTGCCATAGAGCGCTGAAAAGGGGCCGCGCAGCACGTCCACGTGCGCCTGCGGATTATCGCGCCACTGTGCGTCGGTCAGGCCGCCCGGATCCTGCGCCTCCAGATGCACGCTGTTAAACAGCAGCGTCAGGGTACTCACCTCATCAATGCGCACGCCGAGCTTTGCGTTACCGAGGTTTTTCTGTGCGGCGCTGTGGTCGCGATAACCGTGGGTGGTAAACCGTGAAGCGGAAAGGGTGTAGCTGGTCACGCCGCCGGGATGACCGGGTCTGTTCTGCGCCACAACCGGAATGGACTGATACTGCGTGGTTTCACGCTCGCCGGCCCAGAGCATCAGGCTCAGGTCGTCATGCTCGCTCATCTCGCGCTGATAGCGCACGCCCGCCTGGGTCTGATCCACGCTTTTGCGGGCGTCATAGAGAGAGACATTACTGGCAACCTGATAGATCCGGTTGCGCTCATCGCGGCGGCGCTCGCCCTGCACGCCCAGCGTGCCGTCCGGGGTAAAATTGCGGTAGCCCTTGCGCTTTTCCGTCATGGTCTCATAGTCGAGACCGCCGGTCAGCGTCACCGGCACGCTGAACAGCGCGTCGCGATGGGTCCAGCGCGTATCGATACCCTGATAGTGGCGCGTCAGCGCAGAGCCCGAATCGATAGCGTAATTCAGCGCGGCGGCCGGCAGCCAGCGGTGATAGCGACGGCTGCCGCTGTCGTCGGGATCGCTTTCGGTAACGTAGCGATCGTCCGAGGTAAAGTTGACCGTGCTGAAGCGCACGCCCGCATCCAGCGACCACGCGTCCGTCAGCTGCCAGGCGCTCTGTAAATAGGGATCGAGGTTCGTCTCATTGCGGGTATCGGTCTGAAACAGCGCGGCGCTGAGCAGGCCGTTGCCGAGGCGTTTTTTCGTGCCGAGTTCCAGCGTCTCGCTGGTGGCGGGCTGCAGATCCAGGTTCAGGCCGCTGGTACCGCGGGTGCGATAGGAGAGCTCATTCAGCGTGGGGGTCTCGAAGCCGCGTCCGGCGGAGAGGTAAGCGTTCTTGCCCGGAATACGATGGCCGCGACAGCTCTCGTCACCGCAGGCGTTACTGCGGTAACGGGCGTCCAGCAGCGTCCACGCCGCTTTCAGCTGCCAGTCATAGCTAATCTGCTGATCGAACGCCAGCTCCAGGCCGCGGCGGCGCGTCTCACCGGCGTTTTTAAAGGTTGAGCGTCCTTCATAGCTGCCGGCTGAAACATCGCGGCCAAACAGATCCAGCGTCCAGTCGCTGATGTGCCACTTGTAGCCGCTGTTCAGACCGGCCAGCGTGTAGGCGGGTGCCCGCACGCTGTTCTCGTCATTGGCCGCAATATCGCTCAGATAGCGCACGTCAGCCCCGGCGTAAAAGCCCTGTTCCGGCGCATACGCTATGCCTGCATAGGCCATGTTACGCGCATCAGCACCGCAGAGGTACTGGCGCTGCTGGCGGAGTAAGGCCTGCCGGTGCCTGATTTAGGCACCGGGCGGTCAGTTAAAGGTGTAGCTTACATTAAGACCGGCGCTGTAATTACGACCCGGCGCCGGTTCGTAGTAGCGTCCGTTGCTCTCATTCACAATCACCGAGCCGATATAGTGGCGATCCAGCAGGTTATCCCCGCGCAGCTGCAGCAGCGCGGCGTCACGCAGGTGGTGGTGTGCGGCATTGCCACCAGCATTGGCGTAGAGTCGACCGCGCGCGAGGCGTATGCGCTCGGCTATAACGTGACGCTGGCCACCGACGCCATGACCTGCCTCGATGCGCACACGCATGAAAACAGCGTCACGCGCATTTTTCCGCGTCTGGGTGAGACCGTTGGCGCGTTTCACGCGCGCAGTCTGCCGGTCGTACGGGTTAACGTCGCGGGCGGCGCGCCGGGGCGCAATGAGATGCCGCGCCATGACGCTGATTTACCTGCCGACTGGGCAGATCTGGTGCCGGAGATGCAGCCGCAAGCGGATGACATCTGCATCACGAAAAAAACCTGGGGTGCATTTCATCAGACCGACCTGCGCCGCTCGCCACGCCGCTGCGTTTCCACAGTCTGATACACTATCTCTCTGCTAACGAACTGACGAGGAGTCCCCATGGCACTAACCACGCTTGATGCACACACCGCCCTGATTATCATTGACCTGCAGCACGGCATTGTCCGTCTGCCGGTGGCACCGCTGAGCGCTGACGACGTGATTGCGCGCGCCGGTGAGCTGGACGGGTAGGGGTTGATCTGCTTGAGGTGACGCTCGCCGGCGGCGCGCAGAGCAGCTCCTCTGCCCACGAGGCCGGGGTCATTGAACAGGTGGTGGTGCTGGAGGGCGAGCTGCTGCTGGGCCTGGAGCAGGGCGCGCAGCGGCTGCGGGCGGGTGAGGCGTATCAGTTTGCCGCCGATAAACCGCACAGTTACGCGAAGGTCAGTAAAGCGATGCTGGGACAGATTGAGCGCGGCGAATCGAGCCCCACGGTAGCTACGCTGTGGAAGATCGTGACCGGCTTCAACGTGCCATTCTCCCGCTTTATCCACGGCAGCGCGCCACACTCCGCCAGCACCACGGTATTCAGCGAGGCCAGCGCACAGATGCAGGTTCGCCCGCTGCTGCCGTTTGATAGGCCAGATGCATAGAAAACGTCCTGTTGTGCGTTATAACGCACATTGTGGCACGCGTGCCCTGCCGCGACAAGTGATACACTGGAGGGTACGCTTTCAGGAGACGATATGGATAATCTGCAACACGAGTTAGGCCAGACGCTGAAGCAGCTGCGTCAGGAGCGGGGCTGGAGCCTGACGCTGGCGGCCGCCCGTACCGGCGGGTGCGCAGCGAGAGCGCCAGCGTGGCCACCCCCATCGCCAGCCCCAGCATGGTAAACCAGCCGGCGGTCTGCGCCGGTGTGGCTCCCGCCGCCTGCGCCGCCTGCCAGATAATGGCAGCGCTGCTGCTGTAGCCGACCAGCACGGCGACAAAACCGGCGACCAGCAGCGGAATAAACGGGAGAGAGCGGGTGTCAGTACCCGCCAGCATCGCCGCCGCGAGCGCGGGCGGAATAAAGCGCATCAGCCGGGCAAATATCCCGGTTACGCCGCTCAGCAGGATCAGCAGGTTAACCGCCACAAACACCCCGATGACCTCATTCAGGTTCAGCCCCTCCACGCTGGTCGCCAGCAGCGCTGCACCCGGCGTTGACCAGGCCGCAATAACCGGCAGGTGGGCAAAGCTGAAGGAGTCCGGCGGCAGGATCACGCTTTGCTGAAGCAGTGTGACGCCCGCCCCGGCGATCAGCGCCAGAATAATGGCGTAGCGCGGCAGCCAGCGGCGACAGAGTAGCCAGACCAGGCACATGGTGCCGCACAGCACGGCGTTGCTTTCCAGGCCGGTAAAGGTGCCGATGCCGTAGCGCAGTAAATAAAAGCCGCCAAACGGCGAGCAGAGCAGCGCGATGGCCCCGGTCCAGCTGGTCAGCATGGAGACCGGCGGCTGATAGCCGTGCGCCTGCAGCGTGGCGATACCGGGCGCATTCTGTGAGGCCATGGTGATAAGAAAACAGGGCAGCGCGACGCCGGTCAGAGCGGCAAGCGTAAAGTGCGGCATCACAAATGCCGGCCTAAGCAGCGCAAGACCCGCCAGCGTCGCAATCAGCACGGCGGGCAGCGCGCCGAGCAGCGCTGCAATCAGCGCGCCGCACAGCCCGGCCAGCAGATAGAACCCCCCGGCGCAGACGGCGGCGATCCAGCGGCGCGCCGGATCGGGGTCGACCTCATCGCCCATACAGATAGCGGCTGAGATCGCCCCCACGCAGACCAGGTATGAAGTGGTTACGGATTAACCGCGGCGACGAGCGGTCAGCAGCAGATGGACCAGCACGCCGCCCGCCATGCCCCAGAAGGCGGAGCCGATACCGGCCAGAGAGATGCCGCTGGCGGTGATCATCACGGTAATAATGGCGCTGTCGCGCTGATCCGGCTCCTGCAGCGCGCGCTGCAAACTGCCGGCGAGGGTAGGCTGGCCGCTCTCACCCAGAGCCAGTACCGAATCCAGCTTGCCGCTGCGCAGAAAAGTTTTTGCCACTCGTTGGCCCTTATCGATGGAGGTCACGTGCAAAACATCGTGTATTGATGGCGTAAAAGTGATCTTAAGCCAAATACGGAAAATCAAAGGCGCGAAAAGAGGGGGTAARCAGGCTGTTTTTCCCCGGCTCCGCGTCAGCAGCTCCAGCGCCCGGCGCCGCTCGCTGTCGCTGGCGGCGAGCCAGGATTYGACCTTACCCGCGTGCGGGGCGTACCAGTCAAGGCGATCGCCGCTGTCGCTGGCTTGCGGAATAGCGAGACAGCTGGCGAGCGCATCCTGATGACGCAGCCGCAGCGTTTCGCGAATTTGCAGCGCGGAGATCCATACCACAAGGGCGTCATCGCGCGTGCGCGCCAGCGGATCCACAAAGCCCCAGAAGGTGATCACCGGTTTAGCATCAACCAGATAGACATATTGCTGATCGGGAAACTGAAAGCTTTTGCCCAGCAGCGCACCAAACAGACGCAGCGCCGGCTTGTCCGCCGCGCGCGCGCGTTCGCTCAGCGCCTGCAGCGCCTGCTGGTACCGAGCGGGCGCTGCCGGTTCTGCCACCGGCGGTGCCTCAGGCGATACCGGCTCAGACGCCGTAACGGCTTCAGGTTCAGGTTTAGTTTCTGGTTCAGGCTCAGCAACCGGTTCAGTACGCACCGGCTCCGGTATGACGGAGGGCTCAGGTTCTGCTACCAGCGCCGGCAGCGTCAGCTCCAGCGTGTCGCGCAGGCAGCTCGCGGAGAGCGTCGCAGCTTTGACCAGTACGCCGGGCAGAACCGGCGCGCTGACCGGGGCGGGGGCTACGGCTGCCGTCAGGTCAGCCGCGGGCGCAGGCGTTTCGCTGCGCTGCATCCAGAGCGTGACGCCCGCGGCTACTGCCGCCGCCGGCAGCAGCAGGGCAAGCGGGCGCAGGCGGGACGGGCGGCGGACCCGTTTGCCGGTAGGCAGGTTGGTCTGCCGCAGCGTCACGCGCCAGGTGCCGTCGATAAATTTCACCGAGCCGAGGCGGGCGTCATCCGTGGTCATAACCAGGTCATCCGCCTTTGCCGCTTCGGTATGTTCCGCCACAATTTCTGGCGGTGCGGCGTCCGCCGGTGCCGCGGGAGCCGCAGCCATACGCTGCGGCAGCCCGTCGCCCGCTTTGCATATCAGCTCCGGCATGCGATAGCGCGACTTGTCGCTGCAGCTGGCGGTATAGCGGCTGCGTACCACCATGGTTCCGGCGCTGGTCATCGCAGCGGTGATATCCGCTTTACAGCGAATATTATCGCCCTGACTGATCCAGGCGGTGCCTTTGCCGTTGCGGATTTTATAACGCAGGCTGGGTGTGGCGCACAAACTGGCGGCGCGCCTGAGCAGAAGGCAGGCGCAGACCAAAGTCGAGAAACTGCACGCCGCTCGCTTCAATCAGCGTGATTTTCTGTTTGTCATCAATCAGAGGAGCCAACATGGTTACTTACTCTCACGCTTAATCGTCAACGGGAAGGCCTGTTCAGCCCCATACTGTGCGTTACAGCTGGCAATAGCCGATAAAGCGGCGACCGCTGGTGCAGCGCAGCACCGGCAGCGGCAGCCACTGATTAGCCAGCAGGGCGAGGGAGTCGGTCAGGGCGACATCCGACTCCGGGCGTACGACCTCGGCCGCGCCTCCCTCCTCCGGGTAGAGCAGGAATTTACCGTTATTGCCATCCACGTGCAGGCGCAGCAGCGGACCGTTGGCGGTCCCCAGCTCATAGTTGTGCCACGCCAGCGCAAAACTCACGCCGTTCTGCGCGTCGGCCGCGCTCAGGCCGAGCTGTTCACCGCCTTCTGCTTCCGTTACCAGCCGGGTGTCAAAAGCGAGGGTAATGCGGTGCGTATGGCCCGCTGCATCCGGTTCGCTGAGCGGCGCAAGGCGGGCGCGCGCCCAGTTATCGGGACCCGACGCCGCCTGAATAGCRATCTCCGCCAGATCGAGCTGCTCACCCAGCAGCTCCAGCAGATTGAGATAATGCGCCTGATACTCAAACTCGCGCAGCGCCTGCGTCAGCGCCAGCTCCCCGCGCGATTCCAGCGCGACCGCCCGCTGCACAAAGGTCTCACGCAGCCAGCCGTCGACCCAGGTCAGGTCAAGAAACTCGCTCGCCTCTGCGAACTCCAGCCGGCTGTCGAACAGTTCGTTATACACGCGGTGCGGCTGCGATAAATCGCGCAGCTGCATCTCATACGTCTGACGCAGGCCGTTGCTCTCTTCCGGGTGATCCTCCACCAGAATGCCGCAGGTATGCGAGTTGCCGACATCGAGAATGAGATCCACACTGACCGCCGGGGTTTGCAGCCCAGCGTTAAAGCGCCAGCCTGGCTGATAGCGCGCCTCATCCCACAGATAACGACGCGGGCTGGAGATACCGGTGCTGCCTTCCGTGCCGGCGCGCTGCAGCGCCAGACGGCTCGCTTCGCGCCCCACGCGGGTCAGCGAAGGCCACATAAATGCGTTATCGCGCCCGCTCTGCAGTGAGAAACTCGCTTTGCCAAACTGTGCAACGCTGTTCATCTGCATCATCGCCTGCGCCAGCAGCTCGCAGAGCATAAAGGTCATCAGCGCGCTGCGGCTGTAGCTGGCGGAAAACACCGGCAGGCGATCCTCTTCCGGCAGCGCCTGCAGCGGCTCTCCCTCATCGTTGATCATCAGCGTAAAGGGCAGCGCAATAGCCTGCGCCTCTTCGCTCTGACCGTCCCACTCCATCTGCACATCCGGCAGCGGGCGGTGCGCGGGCGCTGTGTCCCAGCCCTCCGMCTGCCACACCAGGGCGAGCGCCTCCTGCATGCGGCGGCGAAATATCTCCCGCTCCGGCTTGGGCATCGCGGAGGGCAGCGTCAGGATCACATGCCGCAGCTGGCGCGGCGCCTGGCTCTGCGGCATGCGCTGGCGCCGGTACTGGGTGATCGCGAGGTCGGTGGTGCCACCGCCGATGTCGATTGAGGCGATGCGCAGGCTTTTGCCCGGCAGCTCATCGCTCTCACGCGGGCGATCGGGGCGCGCCATACTGCTGAAAAAATCTTCCGCCCGCCCGGCAAAGTTCACCTGCGTTTCATTAAACAGCCACACCATCTGGCCGCAGGTGGCTTCGCGGCTGTCGTGGCCAAACAGCTTCTGCATCAGCGGCTCGGGCAGGGTGACGCCCGCTTTTTGCAGACTCTGCTGCAGCGCCGGCAGGATCCAGAGCTGGATCACATCCAGCAGAATATCATCGCCGGCAACCTTAAAGCCTTCGCGAAACAGCAGGCGCGGCGTAATTTTCACATTATTGCCCTGGCCATCATCCAGGGTGCGCTGAATTTCGCCATTCACAAACGCCAGCACCGCGCCTGCCGGCTGCTGCGGCACCAGTTCGCCAAACAGCGCGTTGATCTCGCTGTGGCTGTCGAGCGGATCCCAGTTCTCATACCGCTCCAGCACCGCCTGCGCCAGCGGGATAAACAGCTGCAGCGTAACCTGCTGACGCAGCGTCGCCTGTCCATCCATGAGCGCCTGGATACCGGGGAAACGCGACGGCCGGCCGGTCAGCAGCAGAACATCACACTGATAGAGCGACACCACTTCGCACATGGCGCGCAGCGCCGGGATAATAGCCATACGGTGCTGCAAAAATTCGCCGTGCAGCTGCGCCATACTGACCACCAGCGGCACCTGCAGCAGATCAAACCGGCTCTCGCTGCCCAGGGGCTCAAAATCACCGGCGCGGAACCAGAAGCTGCTGAGACGCAGATCGAGCGCCAGCAGGCAGAGCATCGCGCCCACCGCCGCGGTTGATTTCGGGTTATCGATACGTCCCTGTTTATTAAACGGATACCAGTCGCTGGTGTGATACCCCTCCAGCGACAGAATACGGCTGCCCGGCAGCGGCTGCAGGTGACGCACCCTGTAGAGCGGCGACGCCGGCCAGCGGTCGTTCTCCAGCTGACGAAAACCGAGGCAGACGTTGCCGCGAATGCGAAAGCTGCTTTTGCGATCCAGGGCAAAACTGCTGCTGTCGAGATCGATTTCGCTGTAGCAGAGATTATCATCGCTGAGCGTGGCATTTTCATCCAGAACGCCAAGATAGCGAATGGTCGAATACTTGCCGCTGCCGGAAAGTGTATTAAGCTTCAGGCTCAGCTGCTCCAGCGGCACCCGCGTGCCATCATCCAGCCGCGCGTCGCTGAGGATCAGCCGCTCCGGCCCGTTATTATCTGGTCCCGGCTCTGCTGCCAGCTTAATACGCAGCACGCTTTCGCCCGCGACTTTGCGCGCCAGCTGCGGGTCGGTAATGCTCAGTGCGCAGCTGCAGGCGCAGCGTATCTGCTTCCAGCGCCAGGCGCGGCGAGTGCGGCTGCTGGGCATCGATCCAGCCGAGCGCGCTGTCCAGCGTTTCCCGCAGCAGGCTCAGTCGCTTAGCCGGGGTGGCGGTGGTTTTTCTGGTCGTTCTCATCGTTTACAGACGCTCCCGCTGTCAATCCAGTATTGCGCGTTGGCCGAAATCGAGATTACCGGGATTGATATGCTGAAAATAGTTGAGCACTTTGTCGCTGAATCGGGTCATCAACTGACCCTGCGCGTCGCCCACCATCTCACTCAGCAGCCAGGCTTTACCCGCCTGCGACTGACCAAACAGCGCCAGCGTAACCGGACGCGCCAGCTGCAGCGCCAGCGCCTGGCTCTCAGCGCGCGCGCGGGGCTGTGGCTCGCTCTGGCGGTGACGCTGCAGGCGCTGCAGCGTGGTCTCAAWGGTGCGGATATCCGCGCCGTCACGCTCAATGCGGGCGCTGGCGAGCAGCAATCGGATCAGCTCCGCTTCATTAAGCAGGGTCAGCTCAACCGGCCACGTGCCGGAGGTCGCTTCACGCTGGTGACTAAAGCGCGTGGCCGCAGGCAGCAGCGGACGCAGCGTGTCGCTCAGGGCGGGCTGACCGGGCCAGAGCAGGGCATAAAGCTGTACGCGATCGTCAACGCTCAGCCAGGGTGCCAGCTCGGCGGCCTGGGGCCAGAAATGGCGATCCAGCGCTTCCGCGTGACGATGATGACGGCGGCTCCATCCCCACAGGGTGATGAGCGCGTCGCTCTCTGCGCCCGTCAGCAGCGCCAGCTCGCCGAGCGCGACCCGCTGTGGCTTACCGCTGCGGTTGGCTACCACCGGACAGACCTCAATCATCTCCTGCAGATCGGCGTCGTGACCGATCAGCTTTTCAGCCGGCAGCTGCGCATCATCTACCAGCAGCGAGAGCGGCGCCAGCACGCGCGGCGCGTGGCGCAGCTGCTGAAGCAGGTCCGTGGCGTAAAAACCGGGCAGCAGGGCACGCTTCTGCTCCAGCAGCTGCGCACGCAGCGGATCGCGCAGACGCAATTGTGCCTGCTCCTCCTGCAGCTGGCGATCGGGAAGCGTGCCGGGGGCAGGCAGATCCAGCATGTCCGCCTCATCATAGAGCGCCTGACGCGGCGTGGAACTGAGCGGTATGGTCAGCTCCACCACCGCCTCGTCGACATTGATCTGCTGCGCCTGATAGCGCGCATCGTAAGGGGTTATCGCCCAGATCAGACGCGGTTTTTCGCTGCCGCTGCTTACGCTCTGCTGCATCTGCCACTCGCGCAGCGCGCTGGCGGCGGGATCGGCGTCGTGGCGCTGGCTGGCAGCGGTGCAGATCAGCATCAGGTCAATGCCCTGGCCCGAGGCGCTGGCTTCTGTCCACGGCTGCAGCCGGGCCGCGACTTTCTGCTGCAGCGCGCCCGTCAGCAGCGCCAGATGGTCGCGACGCGCCTCGGGCTGCATCTCTTCCTGCAGCCAGCTGCTCATGCGATCGACGCCTGCGCGATCCTGCGCCAGCATTGAGCCCCAGCTCTGACCCGGCTGGCCAATCTGACGCTCACCAAAATAGCTTTGCTCCGCAGCGGGCTTGCCGCTGTGCGCCGTTACCGCGCCGCTGCTCTGACTCAGCCAGAGCTGGCGCACGGCATCACGCGACGGCTGCAGCCGCTCCAGCAGCTCACCGTGCAGGCCGGTGCGGTGCTGCAGACATTTCAGCAGCGTATCGGCGATGGTCTGTTTACGCAGCGCCTGCTCGGACTCGGTCAGCAGCTCCATGGTGGGCTTGTCGACGTTCAGCAGCGTCAGCAGGCTGCGGTTCTCAGGCAGCTGGCGCAGATGCGCCAGCCACAGCGTCAGAACTTGCTGCGGAAACTGCTGCTCGCTGCGGACGCTCGTATGCTGCGGCTCGCCGGCGGGAGCGGGCGCGTCGCTGAACAGATCGAACTCAAAGCCGAGCCGGTTTACGCGACTTTCAGGGCGCTCGCTCTCCGGACGCTGTAAAAAACCGAGCCAGGCGACAAAATCACCCAGCACCGTCATGGCGCGCGAAACCTGACGATCGGTGCGTGCTTCATGCGTGCTGCTGTCCGGCTCATTCAGCGCACTCTGCAGCCTTGCCAGCAGCTTAAGACGAAAACTGGCCGCAATCAGCTGCGTCTGCCGCGCGCCGGCGGGCAGATCGCTGCCGCCCGTATAACCATTATTCTCCACAATCAGCTGGTTGAGTCCGACCAGCCAGTCATAGATGTAGAACGCCGTATGATTAGCGGGCGCAGCCGTCAGGCGCGTCAGGCGCTGGCCTGACGAGAAGCTGACGCTCGGCGCGGGCGGACGGGAAAAAATCGTCTGCCCGACGCGCTGTGGGACTGGCTGACCGGCGGCATGGCGCTGCCGGCAACGATCTGCCTGATACATGCAGAGCAGGCCGCGCAGCAGGCGGAGTTTGCGCCGGTACTGGCGCTGCTTGAGGAGGCGGCGCAGCTGCTGGAGGGCGAGCTGCGCCTGGTCTGGCGCTGATCAGGCGTGCAGCGGCAGCAGCAGCACCGACACGCGCCGCGGCGCTGACCGTCTGATCTACTCCTCCGACGGGCTGATCTACCTCACCCGCGATCACTATCGCAGTTTCAGAAAGGTGCACTGAGCGTGCTGACTATAGATATCGACTTCGCCACGCTGCGCGACCGCGCGGCGTTTTATCAGGCGCTGAATGCGCAGAGCGGTGCGCCTGCTGCTGTCGGCGCAAATCTCGCAGCATCAGCGTCTGCCCGATTTTTACCTGACCAAAGCGGCCGCGCGCCGTCAGGGCTGGGAGCCGGATAAAGGCAATCTGTGCGAGGTTCTGCCAGGACGCGCCATCGGCGGTGACCGCTTCAGCAATCGCGAACAGCAGCTGCCGCGTCAGGTGGGACGGCAGTGGTATGAGGCGGACGTCAATTATCGCTGCGAACCTCCTTTTTTCAGGGGTGTCGCGATGTCAATATTACGCTGGATCGGCCTGCTGGCGATCGTCATTGTTTGCTGGACCGCGCTGCGGCCACAGGTTAGCACTCCGCCTGCCGATCCCACGACTGGCCACGCCACGGCTTCTTCTTCTGCCACCATTGATGCGCTGACGCAGGCTGAACGCGTTGCGGACTGGCTGGCGCCTATTCTGAACGTAGCGATTTCGCTGGGTTTTGATTCACAGCAGTCGTTTAACCGCAGCTTTAAGCGCCAGTATGGCGTAGCGCCCGGCGCGTGGCGTCGTCACGCTTCACATGCACCCGGTGCCATGCAGTAAGTTCTCCGCCAGGGCCAGCCACGCTGGCCCGCGTCAATTTCMCGCCTGAATCTGCTATGCTTGTTTATGCACGATCTGATTGACTGGATCGATAACAATATCGAAGCACGGCTGGATCTTGATACCGTGGCTGACCGGGCGGGCTACTCCAAATGGCACCTGCAGCGTATGTTCAAAGAGCACACCGGTTATCCGCTGGGCGAATATATCCGGGCGAAAAAGCTGAAAAAATCAGCGGACCGGCTCACCACGACTAACGGCAAGAATATCTGATACACTTTATGTGCGGTCTGACGGGCGCTCAGCGCAGAGAGAAAAACCCTGCTTTATGTGCGGCATTTAATGTAATAATAAAACTTGCATTAAGTGCGATAGTCAGTCACCCTTAAAGTGTAACTGCAACTGATACTGATACTGTTCGTAACGGCGACGGGAGAGAATGGGATGATGAGCGACGCCCACGCCGCGATCGCAACCCGCCAGCAAACCTGCCAGCAGCGCTGTGCCTGCCAGGCTAATAGCCTGACGAACCCTGTCTTTTTTTCCGGACATTATTGTTATTCCACGTTGATGAAGCACGAAAGACGACGTAAAAATATGCAACTTTAACGATTGCATTAATCGGGAGGAGTGTAGGTCGCGGCGAAGTGCATCTCTGGTGAACAGCACCTAATCTTTTTTAACCTCATCGCCTTCGCGATAGTTTACCCGGTCGATATAGCCGGAAACGCGCGGGCGCAGCTGAACGCTCTCGACCGCCTCGATCCGGCCATTGAAGTTATCCCATTCGCTGACCTGCTGCCGGATCACCTGTGCCGCACTCACCTCCGGCGGCGGCGGCGGGGCGTTTTGCTCAACCGCCGCCTGCACGCTCGCCTGCGCCTGCTGCGTGGCCGAACGACGCTGCTGCCAGATCTCGCGGGATACCACCTGGCTGTTGATCAGCTTATCGGTACGATCCGATTCACTGCGCGCCAGCGCCGCCTGCGTCCGCGCGCCGGCGAGCTGCGCTTCAGCCTGTGCCAGCGCGGCACGATAGCTGCGGTCATCAACCAGCTGCTGATAGTGCAGAAATGTCGCCTCATCGACATCAAACCAGACATACATCCGATCCTGGGAAACCAGCGTGGTCAGTACGCTGGCGCTGTCGCCTGCGGTGACCAGATTGCCGGCGGTGATTAGCGCGCGGCTGGCGCGGCCATCAATCGGGGCGGTCACGCGGGTAAAACTCAGGTTGAGGCGGGCCATACCCGGCAGCCGGACGCGGGCAAACAGCCCCGGCGTCAGTTCGCGCTGCGGGTTATCGAGCAGCGCGCGCATGCGAATGGTGCCGGTACTGGCAGTAAGCTGGTTATCCAGAAAATCCACCGTGCCGCGATGCGGATAGCCGTGTTCGCCGGTCAGGGAAACCTGCAGCGGCAGGGCACCGCGCTGTTCGCCCTGGCGCGTTTGCAGACCGTTTACGATCACGCGATCGCCTGGCTGCAGACCCTGCTGAACAATACGCAGTCCGCCAGAGAGATCGCCAGGCTGGATATCGCGCCGCTGCGCTTTGCCTTCGGCATCAACAATGTAGACATAGCGGCGGTCCTGATCGGTGAGAATCGCCTTGTCATCAATCAGCAGCGCGGTGAAATCGGCACGAACCACATCCGGATATTCGCTGATTGGCAGCAGCGGGATCGCAATTAACCCGCTGGCAAAAATCAGTATCGACAGCACCGCCGCAAAAATGGGACGGTCGATAAAAAAACGAGAGAAATCCATAGAGTAGGGTCTCGGTTAAGGAGCGGGGCGCATCGCGACTGAGTGAGCCTGTACCGGCATGCCGGGCATAAAGACTTCCTGCGCCCGATCGGGATCGGTGCCGGGGCGGAAGGTCACGGTAGTGACCAGTACGCCATCGGAGCCGGCCACCGACTTCATGTACATCATATTTTCAACGCCGTTGATCGCCTCTTCCAGCGGGGTCGCCACGGAATCCGCGATCGCTTTTGGGTTAGCGCCAGGATATTCGGCGCGTACCTGCACGCTGGGCGGCTCGGGGAGGCGTGCCAGCTCATCTTTCACCTTCAGGGTGGCGTAGTTGCGCAGGTAGAGCGAATCATACTTGCCGTGCGGGGAGAAAAGATGCACAACCAGCGTCAGCGTGGGCGACATTTTCTGGGTGGTCAGCCCCAGCTGGCGTACCGCTTCCGGCAGACGCGCCTCAGCCTGCGCCACGCGGTTCTGCACCTGTGTATTGATAGAGAGCAGGAAATCGCTGGCTTTGCGGGTCGGTTCCGCGCCAAGCTGTCCGGCGGAGACCTGTACGTTCTGCTCACGCATGGCGGTAATCACCTCTGCGGCCGTCATGCCGCGCGCGGCGACTTTGTTGGGATCGAGCCAGACGCGCATCGCATACTCACCCGCGCCGAAGATCTGAATCTGGCCGACGCGATCGATAGCGTTCGCGCCCGGCGCCTGGAAAATACCGATGCCGACCGCATCCTTGTTATTCAGCTGAGAGCGCAGGGCGTAGCTGCCGGAGCCTATCTCAATGCGCGCCACGTCGCGCAGCCGTACCAGAGAGCCGTCAGCCGTGCTTTTCAGGATAATGTCACCAAACTGCTCTTCGCTCTCCAGCAGACCCTGGTGAATAATCGACGCGCGCCAGGTCTGGAGAAACAGGATCACAACCAGGACAACCAGCGCAATGGCTTCAAACAGCGTCTGCACCACGGCGTGAATAGAGTCGCGAACAAACACCGTGGGATCGTAAGGTGCAGCCCACTGCACATCCTCCGGGAAGCGCGTGGCCAGCTCGTTCATTTTGGCCCGCACCGCGTCGGAGCTCGCCTGGTGCGCGGCGGCCACCGGCGTCAGACCCTGTTCGATATTGCGCTCAACGTTCTCAACCACCACGATGGCGTCATCCACCACGATGCCGATAGCCAGCACCAGCCCGAAGAGGCTGAGCGTATTGAGTGAGAAACCCAGCAGCCAGAGCACGCTAAAGGTGCCAACCACGGAAACTGGTACCGCCAGCAGCTCATGGGCTTTCAGCAGTTTAGCCGCCAGCGCCGGCGAGAGCGTCAGCGAGTTAATGGCGGAGATCACCGTCGAGATAGCGATGGTCACGGCAAACTGCTTATAGAACTGCCCGGTCACGCCGGAGAGAAACGCCATCGGCACAAACACCGCGCAGAGCACCAGCGCAATGGCGATAATCGGACCGGACACCTCGCGCACCGGCACGCTGTGAAACAGCAGGCCTGCGCCGGCAAGCAGCAGCAGATAAACCGCAAACACCGCGCCGCGCCGGCGCAGCGTGGTGCCTACCAGGGATTCATAGCCTGTTGCACTGCGCTGGAAAAAACGGTTGAACGGGCGAAACAGCCAGCCAAACAGGCGGTCAATCAGCCGGCCAGGCAGATCTTTAGGCGCGGCTGTSCCGGCGTTAGGCGTATTGGTAAACTGCAGCGCGTTCAGGCCGGGAAACGCAACCGCATAGGCGACGCCGTCAGTATGCATGCCAATCTCGCTCATCTCGCGGATCACCGCATCGGTGCGCGCCAGCGAAGCGCCTTCCGGCATTTTTACGCCGCCAATCAGATAGAGCTTATCCTGCGTGGGAATAAAACCGTGCAGTGCGCCGTAGCCGAGGCCACCGCGATCCTGCACATAAAGCGAATACCCCGATCCCTGGCCCAGACCCAGAATCGGCGGTGGCATAATTGAGAAGCCAAAGCCCTGCTGAATCTTAGCAATTTTTGCATTCAGCTCCGCGTTGATCTCTGCCGCGCTGCGCGTCCGTTCGCTGAACGGTTTCAGGCCAAAAAACATAAAATCGTTCACGTAGGCGGAGCCGAGATAGACCTGCAGCGTGGTAAAGAGATCGGGTAACGCCACGCCCTGTGCACGGGCTTTGTCGCGATCGACCTGCACATCCAGCTGCGGGACATTGGCCTGATAGGAGGAGATCGGAAACATCATGCCCGGCGTCTGCATCACGGCACCGGAGAGGGTGTTAATAGCCTCCACAATCAGATCCGCAGCGGGATAGCCGTTGTAGCGGATCACCGGATCGGGGCCGTAGGTGGTGGCGACATGCACCATGCTGCCGACCGGCACCATTTCGCCCCGGTCATTACGGGTACGCAACGAAGTAATATCCTCAACGCTGTCACGGAAATCGCCGTCCGCCTGCGCCATCACGCGCCAGGTACGGCCAAATTTAGCATAGAGCGCTGCCAGTACCAGAAACGCCAGCAGGACCGCAACCGGGAAAACGATCAGTGCGCTGTTGCCCTGGGTCGCCTGCTGATAGCTCAGGTCAGTCCATTCGATATTCATACCGTTGGGCAGCATCTGCTCTGACATCATCTCCAGCTGCGTCATCGCCTGCGCGGAAGAGAGCACGCGCGGATCGGCATCGACGCTTTTACCCTGCATCTCCAGCTCACGTGCAAACTCCACAATCAGAATAGCGTTTTTGCACGCCAGCCCCATCAGCACCACCAGCCCGACCTGGACAAACACGTTATTATCACCGCCGGTCAGCCAGACGCCCGCCAGCGCGGAAAGCATGGTGACCGGGACAATCAGGATCACCGCCAGCGGCAGCGTCCAGCTCTAGAACACCGGCGTCAGGAACAGGCCAAACAGGGTCACGCCAAGCATCCCGGCAAACACGGTTATACCGGTCACACCGCGCACTTCTGCGCCAGCCCCTTCACCCAGAATCAGCGGAACCGTACCGGCGATAAAGGCAATCGAGGTCATCACAATCGGCCGCAGGCGCAGACGACACGCCTCCAGCGCGGCAGCGGTCATTGCGAACCGCTGCCGGACGCTGAACCCGCCGGACTCTGCCAGAAAACCCGTTGATACCGGCACTGCATGCGCGTCCGACGGTCAAGAGGATATAAAAAGCCCGGCTTCAGCCGGGCTTTTCCATTTGTACCGCTTTTAAAGTGACGTTGCGCTTTCCGCACGCGTGCGGCGCGTTACCAGCTTGCGCAGCGTAACGTTATCTATACGTCAGTCATTGAAGACAAAAAACTGTGGGCGTCGCGGCCGGATGTTGCACCGCGCTGCCTGGTCAGCGCCAACCTCTGCTGGTATTTCAAATCGATTGCTCAGGAGGCGGAGGAAGCATCGCTGAAAGTGCTGGAGACGCGCACCGTGGCGGATGCGCTGAACGAACTGAAAAGCAACGATACCAGCATGGTTTTAAGCGTCGCGATGGCGGAGCAACTGGGAAAACGCTCGACCAGCGCTATTCTGGCGTATGGTCTGGAGGCGAATCCCAGCTTTATTCGTAAGCTGATGGTTCCGCTGACGCGCGACGGCATTATTGTTTCGACGCTGGGTCGCACCGGCTCCATTCACCTGGGCCGGCCCGCAGCAGAGATCACGCTACGCGACTAAGCAGCTTGTGCGCTAACCGGGCCGCAGATGGGGAATCCGTGCCCTGTGCGGTTGGGGTTGCTTCTAAAAAGCAACAGCGTTTGTTATATTTATTGCTCATTGTTCACTCATTGACGCGCTATAAAAACAAAAAGATAAGCCGCAACTCAGGATATTGAAATGTTAGATTATCGCTTCCCGACAGCTCTGCAGATGTATGCCGTTATCACCGGTCGTATGGCGCGCCCGGCGCTGATCGGACAGGCGCTGACGCCACTGGCGGGGGGCTGGCTGGCGGCGCATGCCGGCGCTGACGTGACTCTCTGGGTACTGTGTGGGCTGGCGGGTATAAACGTTGTGCTGGTGGCGCTGCTTAAGCAGCAGTTACCGGCGCAGGCGTCGTCCGTGCAAATGCTTCTGGATGTAATGTTTAAACGTAGTCATCCCATATGGACCGCGCTGTTCTCTGTGGGACTGGTGGCAGCAGGGCTGCTGCTGCTGGCGCTGTTTCCGGCAATGGCGCTGATCGCTATGGTGCTCTATGGCGCAGGAAACGGTTTGCGGGCCATCGTGCGCGGTACGCTGCCGCTGGCCGTTGTCAGACCGGAACCCGGCGCGATCTCTGACACTCTGCAGAGCGCGCTCTCGCCGCGACTTTTCTGGCTGCTGTGCGCCATTTTTACCCTCGCTTCGGTTATTATGACCGCCATCTCGGTTCAGCTTATTACGCTGCTTCAGTCCGGGGGCTATTCGCTGAGCGCAGCGCTGGCGCTGAGTGCCGTTCTCGGTCCCTGTCAGATTGGATCGCGCACTATCACCGGCGTGACGCTGATTTCGGGCTTATGCACCACGCTGGTCTGGCCGGGAACGGCATGGCTGATTGCGCTCGCCGGCTGGCGTGATGCCTGTTTCATCATTGCTGCGCTGCTTACTCTGCTGGTCTTTCCCGCCTACCGCTATGCGCTGCCGGCGCCGGTCACGCAAACCGGGAGCAGGGGAGGCCGGACGATTGCCCGTGGTTACGGGCCGCTGATACTGGCAGGCGGCGGTGTGGTAATGGCGTCAGGGCTGGTGGTGATGGGGATGAGCTACCAGCCTGGCTGGTTTTTTGCCGCCTGGCTGCTGATTGGCACAGGAATGGCAATGAGCCTTTACGATGCGCTGTTTGCAACGCTCGGCACGCTCTATGGCGGACAGGCGCGCAATCATTCAAAACCCGCGATACCCGCCATTATTACGCTGGGTGCGGTTCAGATCCTTTCCTGGGGCGGGTCGTTCTACCTGATGGCGGTGATGGCAGCGCCGATTATCGCTGAAACCGGCTGGGCTCAGCAGTGGGTTTATGGGGCGCTGTCGCTCGGCATCCTGGTCTCCGGCTTGCTGGCGCCACTCAGCGGACGACTTTTGTTACAACATACTTAATGTACCTGTGCCTGCGCCGCTGACAAGCTTCCAGTTTAGTTACAACAAACTTTTAAAATTTAAGTTTTACCAGAATCAGCCCCGGAGACCAATAATGGCCTGACAAGAAGAAGGTTCAGCCTGCAGAATATCCATGATATAACAATGCTTTATCTGATACGGAAAGCGCCCGTGCACTGCCCAGATGCTGCGTCACCGCTATTTTGTCAATCTCATCATGTTCGTGCCCTTTTTCAATTGCCGGCAGGCTGAACACGCGCGCCACCAGCAGCGGCTGCTGCTCAATGCTGGTGCGCAGCGCACCAAGGCGCTGTTCCAGCGTGTTAACGCACTCATGTAAATCAGCGACTAAATCGTAGCGAGCCATAATCTTCTCCGTGATGAGCTGCTCCAGCCGCTGTTTAAGCGCGTTGATTTCGCTGACCTGCTGCGTGATCTGCTCAGCGGCCTGCTCGTCCGCCTCAATACAGATTGCTCCCGGCAGCCGCACGGCCGCTTTGGTACTGATCTTTTCTGACTGATGCTGCATAAACAGCCGGCAGTAGTGGGTGAGGGCCATCTCACGCGCGCTTTTCTTCAGGCTGCGTTCCAGCTGCTCAATAACGGCTTCCCGCGTCAGATTTTTAATAATGTTTTTGTTCGCCCAGCCAAAGCGCAGCGTATCCGGCGCATTGAGCAGGGGCACGCTGCGATAGGCGTTCAGCGTAATCAGCCCGCGCAGATGCTGATGCACAAATTCAAAGCGGGCCTCGCTCGGCAAGCCGGACTCTACAACCAGCAGCGGAGAGGGGCAGGCCAGCTGCGTCTGTTTCTTTTCACTGGCGCGCCAGACGCGGGCAATAGGCTGCACTTTAACCGGCCGCTTGATTTTCAGCTTTGCGCCTGCGGGCAGCGATCGCACCAGTTCCAGCTCCAGCTGCACTTTTTCTGCCCACTGCTCACGCGTCCAGGGAGCCTGAGCGCGATTCGCGGAGATGGTTGGCAGCATGAAAGCGTAATCCTGCAGGTGGCGGCCGCTTCATCAGGCGAGGCGGTCGCTCCAGAGGTGCAGGCGCGGGATGATCAGATGCAGCGGCTGCGCCAGCGGCTTATAGCGGTGGGCGATATTCTCTGCATCATAATCCAGCAGTTCGCCCAGCACCGGCACCTGGGTTTTATCACGACACAGTGAACCGGTGCGGGAGCGTATCGATCAGCTGCTGAATGAGTCGCTGATGCTGGTGACCGCGCTGAACACGCACATTGGCTATGATAAAGCAGCCGAAATTGCCAAAAAGGCCCATAAAGAGGGGCTGACGCTTAAAGCAGCCGCGCTGCAGCTCGGTTATCTCGATGAGGCGCAGTTTGATGCCTGGGTGCGCCCGGAAAATCCGACCCAGTGCGAGGCGATGACCATGCTCTGCTGTCAGGTGCTGGGTAACGACGTAGCGATCAATATGGGCGGCGCGTCCGGCAACTTTGAGCTGAACGTATTCCGTCCTATGGTCATCCATAACTTCCTGCAGTCGGTGCGGCTGCTGGCCGACGGCATGGACAGCTTTAATCATCACTGTGCAACCGGTATGACCGCACCCAATAAATTTGAAGCGCTGGCGACCTGCGATGCGCTGGTGCACGCGCACGGCGCGCTGAAAGGTCTGGCGGCGTCGCTAATGAAAATTGCCAACGACGTCCGCTGGCTCTCATCCGGCCCGCGCTGCGGCATCGGCGAAATCAGTATCCCGGAAAATGAGCCGGGCAGCTCCATTATGCCGGGCAAAGTGCCGCTGACGCTGGGACAGGAGATCACAGGCTGGGTGGCGATGCTGGAGCATAATCTGAAGCACGTTGAAAACAGCATTCCCCATCTGACCGAGCTGGCGCTGGGCGGCACCGCCGTAGGCACCGGCCTGAATACGCATCCTGAATATGCCGTCCGCGTGGCGCAGGCGCTGGCCGCGCTGACCGGTCAGCCGTTCATCGTGCACCCTAATGATGATGTCAATAAAAGCCAGAGCTCTAACGACGTTTTTCCTACCGCTATGCACGTGGCGGCCGTTACGGCACTGCGCGAGCAGCTCATTCCGCAGCTGGAGGTGCTGAAAACCACGCTGGCCGGTAAAGCGGATGCATTCAGTGATATTGTGAAAATTGGCCGTACGCACCTGCAGGATGCCACCCTGCAGCTGCTGCCGGACGATCGCGCGACAGCAATTATCCGCGCGGCGGATGAAGTGCTGGCAAACCAGCACGCCGATCAGTTTCCGCTGGCGATCTGGCAGACCGGCTCCGGCACGCAGACCAATATGAATATGAATGAAGTCCTGGCTAACCGCGCGAGCGAGATCCTCGGCGGCGAGCGCGGTATGGCGCGGCTAAAGGAGAAGAGGGCTATGGCAGCCAGTCGCACTGAAAAAGATTCAATGGGTCCTGTTGATGTGCCGGCAGATAAACTCTGGGGCGCACAGACGCAACGCTCGCTGGAGCATTTTCGTATCTCAACCGAGAAAATGCCGGTTGAGCTGGTCCGCGCGCTGGCGCAGACCAAGCGGGCAGCGGCAGAGGTTAACCGCGATGTGAGTTGTTCAATTTATGCATGTTGCGCCCTCAGCTGAACAGTTATTGCCCAGTAAAGCAGAAAATTTCAGCAATTAGCGCGACCTGTGTGCAGGAAACGCGATGTGCCCGCATACTGTTTTATTGATTCGGATAACAATCCGGCCTGAAGCGGGGCGGTAAGAGGCCGCGCCCGGGGATTGCTTTCACTACTGAGAGCGCCAGCGAATGTAGTTTGCGCCCAGAATCAGTCCGGCAACGGCCAGCACCTGCCAGCAGATAACAACCCAGCGCGGTGTCTGCAGCGCCGGAGGGGGACGACGCTGTTCAAAACGGGAAAAGTAGTGGTCCATGGCATCCTGTCTCACATCCTGCAAAAAAGGGCATCTGACCTGGTGAACGCGTTAAGGCAACCCGGATGGGACGCGATGCGGACTGTTCCGCCGGCAGTAGACACTGGTTAATCTCCTCCGGCGCAGGCGGACAGGGCGGATCTTTCTCCTGCCAGATGTTGATAGTGAACAGCAGTGTGCCAAACCAGGCGCAGGTCTCTGCCAGCGCCAGCGGCACCGCATACCAGAGCGCATCAGGGTTCAGCGAGGACATCACCTTGAACCCGGTGTTGTTGTCGCGGGTAATGTAATTTACGCCCTCCTGCTCACACACCGCGCGCATCTCCGGACGGCGGCCATCGTCCAGCACGTGCACCCGGCAGTCAAGAGGGACGGGATAGTGCACCTTACAGGCATCCTGAATCGACAGCCTGACCAGCTCCGGATCTTCAGAGTAGGTCGCAATAAACAGGCGGCGCCGCAGCCATGCCGGCAGACGCTCACCTTCAGGCAGGTCATAAAACCACTGCGGCGTCTGCACCCAGGCGACGTCCGGATCGCGGAAATAGCCCAGCGTGTGCACCAGCAGCGTGGGGAAAACCCGGGTATCCGCATCGCAGATCACCAGAAAGTCGCCGTCAGTGTGCTCCATGCCGTTACGGATATTACCCGGGGCGGCCTGCATAACGGCTTCGCGCCGGTGGACAGAGGCGGCACCGCAGCAGAACGCCGCGTTGGCCGCATTGCGGCGGCGCAGGATCACGTCGTAGAACATACGCGGATCGTTAAAGAAGGGATCGCTGCCCACGGTAAGCGGGCCAAACAGCTTTTCACTCAGGCTGCCAAGCAGCCAGCCGGGCCAGCCGGTCTAGCGGCGACCGGCGTCACCGTGCAGTACGATTGAGGTATAGATATCTTCAGAGACGTGGAATTTATAGGGCGTTAGCTCCGTGTCGGCAATAATGTGCGGTCGCATCGCCTGTGACAGCGCCTGACGCGTCTCCTCATCGCGGATATCCTGCGTAAAGCGCGCAATCTCTTCCTCCACGTTAAACGCGTAGCTGCGCGCCAGGTAGGACCAGAACGTTGTACCATACATCAGCGTTTGTGCCGYGCTCAGCTTAAAGCGGCGGCGGCTGAAAATTTTGTCATGAAACAGAATATCCAGCGAACCCGCAGCGTACTTAAAGCGCTGGATCATCCACGTCAGCAGATCCTGCGGCGAGAGCATTTTGGATTCAATGCCCGGATGCATCACCGAACGCCCAGAGAAGAACGCCAGATAAGAGGCGCGACCGTCCCACGCGGAGATCCCCCAGGTGCCGAACATAAAGGCGAGCTCAGAGACGATAAAGAACGGCAGAAAATGCAGGTAAAAAGGCGTTGAGTAAGCGGCCACCGGCGGAATACCGGTAAACAGATAGATCAGCGGCGAGATAAGAAACACCGTGTTCCAGATGCAGTTGACGTAACCCGAAGGGTCATCGACGTTGCCGCGCGCTACCTGTATACCGCCCCAGATAAGCCCGAGCAGCGTCAGCGCCACAATCGCCAGCTGCGGCTTCACCAGGTAGAGAAAACGCCCGCTCTGCCGCTCCTTTGGCGTGACGTGAAACTTGATTTTTTCCCCGCGCAGCACCGTACCGAGCGCCCGCAGGTTGTGGGCATCTGATGTTCAACCCACAGCACAATGGCAAAGCCGATCAGAAAGCCGATCAGAATGGTGAGATAGCTGCGTGCGCTATAGAGTCCCGCTTTAAGGCTCAKGGTCTGCCGTCTCCTGTGCCGGCGGCGTCCAGAGCGCAGCCATAATCATAGGCAGCATCGCCGCAATGTTGACGGCTCCCCAGAAAATGTTGAATAGCTGCCGCTGCTCCACAGGCTCAGCCAGGGGTTATCCGCTTCCGCGTTAGCCAGCCCGTTGGGCTGCGTGTTATTGACAAAGTATTGCCACGCCACGCGTGCCCACACCGCCTCCTCAAACGTCAGCTCGCGCGTCTCCGGCAGCGCGGGAAAACTTTCGCTGAGGATAATTCCATCGGTGGTTTCCGTGCGGGCGCCCATATCGATAGCGGAGCCGGGGCGCGCCGGATCCTGGTCGAGCGGGGTCAGGGTTTCAGCCTGATAAAAAGCGGCGGGAAGTTTATCCGGCTGCAGCGGCAGCCTGCCCAGCGCCTCAAGCGCGGAGCCGATGCGGTCGTCAAACTCAGCGGCGTCAATCACCTCCAGCTGGCGGGCAGCAATGGTTGCCAGCACGCCCGCATAGAGACGGTAGCCGTAGCTGCCGCGCGGGTCGTCGCTGCGGATCACCCAGCGATTGACCGGCAGGCTGGCACCCTGCGGACCGCTGCTCTGCAGCAGCGCATTCAGCTGCCAGCCCGCCAGCAGCTGCTGTACGGCGGCAGCGTGCTGCGGATAGCGCCACAGCAGGATCTGCAGCRGCATCAGCAGACACTCACCGCTGCGCGCGTCAAATCCCTGCTCCAGCCCGGTCAGCAGATAGGGCGAGCTGATGAGCGACGGCTGCTTGCCCCACGGCGTGCGGATCCCTTCATCAGGCACCGCATGCCCCTCGATCTCAATCATMTTGAGTCCGTCCGGCGGCTGACTGACCGCCAGTCCCGCGGTGCTGTTGATCAGCCGCAGCACGCAAAAGGCGGTACGGACCGAGAGCAGCGCCTGGTTGGGCAGCGGGGCGACGGTATGCTGTGGTGCGCCGCGCTGCGGCTGTCGGCCCGGCAGCGCCGCATTGAAATCGGGTGCCTGTTCGGCATAGTCGGCGCTGATATCCCCCCGTGAGTCAGGTTTGCCGGTGCGCTGCTGCAGGATCTGCATAATGCGCCAGCTGAGGCCCAGGCAGAGCAGCTGTCCGTGGGCGATATAGGAGAGGCTCTCCAGCACCATCGCGTTGGTATCGGCATTCAGGGCAGCGTTCACGCTGCCGTCAGGGTTAAATCCCGCCTGCCAGCCTTTGCCGGGCACCAGCAGCGGCAGCATCTGCTGGCGCAGCGCGTCGCTCCAGCGATTGCGGAACAGGGCATACCAGGTCCACCTGCATCTCCCGCGCGGTCAGCTCGCCGTGGCGGCTTTTATAGTCGGAGGCGGGCAGGCTGACGGCCGCCTGCAGCGGCAGCATCCACAGGGTCAGCAGCAGCGTCAGCCCCGCCAGGCCAGCGTGTTGYAGCGATAGCACTTTCATCGTTCTTGCTCCTTGTTGCGTGCGGTTGCGGGGGGCTGAGACAGGCCTGTTCAGCGTGGCGATAAACTGCAGAAAGCGGCGATCAAACTCCGCTTTATCAATGATCCCCAGCTCGCGTGCTGCCGTCAGCGCGGCGAGGTAAGAGCCGCTGTCCCACATGGTGGTGGAGGGGTATTTATTCACCGCGTTCACCACTGGCCATCACCCGACATAGTTGGCGACAAAATAGGACCAGGCGTTGCGCACCCAGCCGAGCACGACGTTATCAATGCTGTTGCCATGTTCCGGATAGCGCTCTTTGATAATCTTCAGCCAGAGCAGCATGCGGCCAATATCGATAGCGGAGAAGCCTATCTCGCCCGGTTTGTTCAGGTAATCGACTTTCTGCCCGGTAATGGTGTTATAGGCTTTGTTTGGCACCTGGTTCTGAAACAGCACCAGCACCAGCACGCAGTAGATATCCGCCAGCGCATAAGGCTCAGGCCGGCTCGCCTGACAGGTGGTAAATCCCCACAGCTGATAGCCCGCCGCCGCATACTCTTCATAGCCAAGCCGGCCCTCCTGTACGTACTGAGGCTGCTTCTGCTTATCGAGATAGGCGCCATAGAGCGTGCCGCACTCATCCACCACGTGGGTAAAGTTGATCATGTAGCGGTTCTCCTGCGCCTGATAGACCCGATCGGCGAAGTTCTTCATCCACGGATGAGAGTGGTTGTTGGGGCGCGCTTCACGATCGTCGCTGTTGTCCCAGCCCATCTCCAGGCCATGCAGCAGATAGGATTCGGTGACCACGTAGTTATGCTGATTGGTCAGCCGCGGATCGCGCGAGTCGTAGGGCCACAGGCGATCGGTATAAGGGGAGTTCCACAGCACCCACATGCCGAGTGCGGCCTTCAGCGAAACAGCCGCCACATTGGGCACATACTGGCCTTTATCGGTGATGGTGTTCCAGTTGAAGCCGTCGCTGAAGACGGTGTCATAGACAAAGTAGGGGGATTTATCGAGCTGGTGTTCGGAGCGCGCCGTCAGGGTACCGTACAGGGAGGGCGCATAGCTGCGGCTGCGCGCATCGTTAGTGTTAAAGCGCAGCAGCTTGCCCTGTTTTTTGAACAGCAGCGCTTCCAGCATGATGCCGTTGTTGTTGGCGGTGAACTCTTTGATCGGGCCGTCGCCATTCTCATAGAGCCCTTCGTAGTAGCCTTTGTCTTTCTCATCGGCGTTTTCAATCGCGTCAGATGAGGTCGCTACCGGCGGAAGTTTAACGGGCGCACTGCTGTCGCAGCGGGCGCATTTGCAGGCGCTGCACTTCGGTGCGCTGCGCACGGCGGTCCCGCTCTGATCGCACCAGGTTTTTATGCCGGGCGTCACCTCCAGGAAAGGCCGGTTGCGACGCGTGTTGTTCTCTTCAAACAGATCTACCAGGCGCTTTTCCGTTATTCTCAAAGTAGCGCCAGGCCACCGCGGCCCAGCGCTGCTCTTCAGGCGTCAGCGCGCCGGTGCGGGCGGTGGTGTGCCAGCCGCCGTTCACCAGCCAGCGCCAGCCGTCTCCCTCGTGACGCAGCAGCAGCCAGGCCCCGAGCGCCAGCAGCAGAGCCACGACCAGACCGGTGATACGCACTAGGGTTTTAGGCTTGGGCACGCCGCTCTGGGTGAGCGGAAGGCGATTGAGGCTGCCGAGCAGCTGACTGAGCTGGTGGTCAAAACGGCGATCGTCGATAAGCTGCAGTTCGCGCGCAGCCGTGAGCGCAATCAGGGTATCGCCCATCTGCCACAGGCTGACCACCGGCCGCCGGTCGCTGCCGCTAACCAGACCGCTGTTCGCCTCGCTTTGGCCCTGCTTATCCACCACCGGGCAGAAGTTCCAGCGCAGGATAATGCGCTGCAGATATTCCCCGTACTGCGGGTGAAACGTTGCGACCACCTGCAGCGCCATCATCAGACGCGCCATGTCGCGTGAGGACCAGCCGATCACCTGTGGCGTATTGCTGTAGCCCACCATCGACAGCGTCCGGCTGTTATAAAGCAGGGTCCAGGTGGTGCGGGGATCGCGGCTGTCGATATCCAGCGCCAGCCCGTCGATAATGACGTGCTGCGCCGGAGGCTGCAGCGACTGCTGGTTAGCAAAGCCCCACAGCCCGAAACCAGCGGCGCTGTATTCGCTGTCGCCCAGCCGCCCCTCTGGCTGGATGCGCATCTGCTGCTGCTGCCACATGCCCGCACTGAGGTGCCACGGCGCGACGTTCAGGGCGAAATCGCTGCGGGCGGTTAAAATGCCCTGACGCTGCCAGCGACGCTCCTGCACCTGATAGACCAGGCTGGCGCGCTGGCGCTGCTGCCGGATCTGCGCGCGGTCGGCGCCCGGCAGCTGCCAGCCATACTCCATTCCGCTCAGCACCCAGGGCAGCGTGGTAAGGGCGGCGGGCCGGCCTTCATACCAGCCGCGCGCCGGATCGTACTGCAGCCGGGTGGTGCGCATCAGCGCATCGGTAAACGGCGTGTCCCAGAGCGCCCAGAGGCCAAATACCGCGCGGGTGGAGATCTGCGCCAGCGTCGGCACCCATTTATTGTCATCGGTCAGCGTGTTCCAGGCGTAGCCGTTAGCGAAAATGGTGTCGTTGACCGCCAGCGGGGCGGTGAC
Organism: Pantoea sp. BRM17; assembly: GCA_002939445.1. Classification (GTDB taxonomy): domain Bacteria; phylum Pseudomonadota; class Gammaproteobacteria; order Enterobacterales; family Enterobacteriaceae; genus Pantoea. The sequence goes on from PEFU01000003.1 coordinate 1,312,649, forward strand.
CGGCAGACAGCGCTGCGGCACACGGAACGGATCGGCCAGCTGCTGACGGAAAAACTGGCGGTTCTCGCTATTTCTGCTGTCGATCAGCGGCTTCATGTGGGTTTTGAAAAGCAGCGCTTCCAGTACCGTGGCGTTGGTAGAGAGCGTGATAGCGCGGTTGTACTCCCCGGTCGCCTCGGTCAAGCGATAAAATCCTGCGCCAGCTCGGTCAGCGTCATGCCGACGCGGATCCGCTGCTCCATTCCGGGGTAGAAACAGACTACCTGCTGGTTATACGCCACCAGCCGCTCCTGTGCGTCATACATCAGCACCGCGGCGCGCAGGGAATCGAGCGCTTTGGGTAACAGGCTTTCCGGCATCAGTTTCTCCTTATTCTTCCGCGATGCGTCAATCAGCGTATAGCCCGAGACGTCAATATGCAGACTGACGATGCCGCCTTCAGGCGTGCGGTTATGCTGGACAAACACCTGCCGGTTAGCGATGCGCCGCATCTCACTGTGATTGTCGAGCCGGCAGCGGCTTATCAGGTTATCGATCATCGCCTGACGGCTGCGGTCATCCTCTGTCATGTAGGCGGGCTGCAGCGGCTCGCGATCGTCCGGGTGCAGCAGCGTATCGAGAAAAGTGGCGCTGTAGTGCCAGGTTTCACGCGGATAGCCCAGCATATTGAGCAGCGCATCGTTGACCTGCAGCAGATCGTGCTGCTGCTGCCAGTCCCAGATGCCAATCTGGGTCGATTCTGCCGCCAGCACAAAGTCGGCGTGCAGCTGCCGCAGCAGCGAGAGCTGCTCTGCCTCTTTGCGCTTGGTAATATCCTGCAGCGTGCCAATGACGCGCTCCGTCTCGCCGCTGACCGTGACGCTGGCTACCTGACCGGAGAGCAGCATCCAGCGATAGTTGCCGCTGCGGTGCAGCAGGCGAATTTCCCGTTCAAATACCGGCAGCTGTTTGTTGCTGGCGGAGGCAAACAGCACGTTAATGATGCGCAGCAGGGTGTGGGCTGRGTGATAGACCAGCGTCATGTACTCGCGCTGCTCCGCAGTCAGCCGGGTGTCGAGACAGAGCTGGGTCATACCCAGAATGCCGTTCATCGGCGTGCGGATCTCATGGCTCATGTTCGCCAGAAACGCGCTTTTGGCTTCATTGGCCGCGTGCGCAGCGGCAATCACCAGGATCTGGCGCAGGCGTACGGTGTCAGCGAGAAAGGTGGCGGGAACATCCGGGGTGACGTTAATCAGCAGCTCCAGCGCTTTTTCGCTGGCGGCCGGCATCAGCGGCCGCGCCACGGCGTGCAGGAACGGGCGGATCTCAAACCGCTCTTCATCCAGCTCAATTTTTCCCGYCTCTATTTTGGAGTAGTCGAGAATATTGCCGCCATATTTGCGGGTGGTCGAGGTGTCTGCCTGGCTGAACGATTCAAATATAAGCTGCTGCTTCTCCGGTGGAATACCGATGCCGGTGTCGCGCACCTGAAAGCGCAGCCGGTTGTGCGTGGCATCGCGCGTCACGGCCAGTTCAACCTCGCCCTGATGGGTAAACTTCAGCGCGTTGCTGATGAGATTGGTCCGGTTAGTGGCGTTGTCATCCACCACCAGTACCGGTAACGGTGCCAGGCGCGGCGAATGCCGCACCGGATCGCTCTCTGTCTCTGCCGGCAACGGCAGAGAGAAGGTAAACGTGCTGCCGCGCCCCGGTTCACTCTGTACGGTCAGCGAACCGCCCAGCCGCTCCACCAGCCGGGCAGAGATGGTCAGCCCGAGCCCGGTAATCTGACTGGTTGCCAGCTGCGGGTTTGCCCGGATCTCCCGCGCCAGGTCAAGGCCATCCCGATCGGGCATCTGCGCATCCAGCAGGATCAGCGGAAAGTCCGGCTGCGCCTGCAGCAGCGCCAGCGCATCGGCGGCGCTGGCGGCGAGGCTGGGCCGCAGACCCATATTGCGCAGCATGTCGCTCAGCAGATGGTGCAGCGCCTGCGTGGCGGGGTCGGCCACGGGGCTGACCGGCGCACTTTCCGCACTGCTGGCGGGCTGGCGCTGCCCGGAGGCACCCGCCAGCGCGTCATAGAGCTCACGCTGATCGATCGGTTTAGCCAGAAACTTATTCACGCCGAGCTGCCGCAGCTGTTCTGCATCCATCGCCCGGCTCATTGAACTGAGCATAGCGCGGATCAGACGCGTCGCTTTTTCACCATCCAGCTCCGGCATCTGCAGATCCATCAGCACCAGGTCCCAGCCATCCTGCTCCAGCAGCGTCAGCGCCTCCAGCCCGTTACCGGCGATGGCGAACTCATGACCGAGCCGGGTGAGGAAATGGGCGGCAAGCTTTTGATTCACCAGATTGTCCTCGGCAAGCAGAATGACAGGCGTGTCGCCTGCCGCCGGGTCAGGCAGCGCCATGACCCGGCTGATCTCCTGATGCAGCATCTCCTGGCTCACCGGCTTGGCGACGTAGCCATCAAAGCCATTCTGCAGGCAGTACTCCTGGTCGCCTTTCATCGCGTGCGCCGTCATGGCAATGATGCGCTGGTGGCGGGGCGGCGATGCGGCGGCTTCACGTCTGAATCCAAATATGGCGGCTTCGCCCCGCAGCTTGTGGCAGTGGCGTGACGCGCTCGTCCAGTCGCCTTCACTCAGCGCGGTCAGCAGCTGCGTTTCGATCTCCGTCAGCGAATCGGCAAACAGCAGCAGCAGTTCGTGCAGCAGCGTCGCGTCCAGCCCAAGCTGCTGCGCCAGCGCGGCGGCGTTGCCGGCTGGCCCTGGCCGCGGCAGCGGGCAGGCTGACTATCAGTAACAGGGGCAGTAAACCACGCATCACTTCTCCTCCAGCAGGGCACGCAGCTGCTGACGCACCTGCGTACACTCTTGTATCAGGTTTGCGCGCAGCCGGGCGGCATCGATGGCGTCACCCCGGCGGATCTGCGTTTCAGCGGCCTGCAGCGTATGGGTTAAGTCTTTCCGCCTGCAGCGACGGCAGAGAGAACTCATGGCGGTACCAGAGCGCGCCCTGATGATCGCGACCGGCGCTATACCAGTTGGCGGGGACGCGCAGCGTCGGCCATTTGCTGTCCGCTTCGCGCCAGCCCTCAAAGCCGGGGATATTTGCGTCATGCACGCGCCATTGGCCGGCCAGCGACCAGCTGACCGGCGCCTCCTTGTGCAGCGGCCAGGTGCCCGGCGTCGCCTCGCGCGGGCTGTCGACCCGCACGGCCAGCCGGTTGTAGCGGCGCAGGCTGTCAGTGAGATCGACAGCAAAGCGCTGGAAATATCCCTCATGCTGCGCCAGCCGCCGGCCGTTGAGCCAGACGTCAGCCAGGTAATCGACCCCGTCAAACTCCAGCGTTGCTTGCTGGAGCCCGGCAGAGAGCTGCGGCTGCGTTAGCCCCTGAGACCAGTCGGGACGCAGGATCAGCCGATCGATCGTTGCCCCCCGGCTGATGCGCAGCCGCACCGGCGCCCAGATGCCGCCGGAGTTCGCCTCCTGACCGCGATCGCTCCAGGCCCCGCCGGGACGCGTATCGTGCTGGTTCAGGATCCCTTTCATCAGGTTGAGATGGGGTTTGCCGTAGCCCACCGGCCACCACAGCCGCGCCGCCGGCATCGGCAGCGTGACCTGCAGATGCGCGGGCGTATCGCCGGTCGCCTCCAGCCGCACGCGCTGCTGCAGCTCAAACGCCTGGCCGGGAAAGTTATCCGGTGCGGCGCGCAGGGTCAGCGTGACGTCAGCCGCGACCGGGGCGCGGTAGTGTTCGCGCAGATAGCGCGCTTTGTTCATGGTGCTGAGCCACGGCGAGCCGATGTAATTGGTGCCGCGAACAAAGACCCGCCGATCGTTGATGCGCCAGCCCTGATTATTTTCCAGCGCCTCCACCTTGCGCAGACCGGTGCGGCTGCTGCGCCGATCCATCACGCCGCGATCGTCACGGAGCGTGGCGCTGACCTGATATCCAAACTGTGCGGTCATGGTGCGGGTCTGCGCCACCGCGTTATCCGCAAAGGCGGCAGAGTCATTATACCCCCACTGCAGCGGCACATCCTGCCAGATCAGCAGACCGCGTTCATCAGCCGCCTCATAAAGCGCCCGGCCCGCCACGTGACCATGCACGCGGATAGCGTTGGCGTTCATCTTCTCCACCAGCGTAAACCAGCCTGCCCAGTAGTGCTCCTCCACAGCAGAGTAAGGATGCACAATGCGGCTGCGATCTTCCGCCAGCGCCTCTGCCACACGCCGGGTCAGGGTGCGGTTAAGATCTTTATGCCAGTCGGGAAAGCGCTTCTCCATCCACGGCGAGTTAAACGGCGGCTCGTTCTGGCCGCCCCAGACTACGATAGCCGGCGAGTTGAACGTCTGGATCGGCTGGAAATTGTGATATTTCCAGCGCGTCCAGAGCGGATCGCCGGGTTCGGTTGAGGCTGGCCACCATTCGCGGCGCGGAATGATGCTCTTCAGGGTGGCCAGATCGGGCAGCGCCTGCGCACCGAACTCCGTGACGGTGGCCGTTTTCGCCGTCTCAAGCAGATTATTCAGCGTGCCAAAATATTGACGCAGGTAATCCACCACGCCCCAGTTGATTGAGGGCCAGGTTTCCACAAACATAAACTGAAACAACGCGGTCACCGGCTGGAAGCGCTGCCGCCGGTAGCTCTCGGCAGCCACGGCGACCAGCTGCGCCTGATAGCGCTGGGTGTTTTTGATAAAGTCATGGATGTTCTTGCCCCGGCTGATGCCCGCGTTTTTGTCACCGCGCGCGAGCAGATGACCCTGCTGAGTGGCGCGCCAGCGCAGCGTAAGCGCCGGAAACGCCTGCGGCAGATCGTTAATCACCCAGAGTGACAGCGCGCCAGGTCTGGCGGCCTGCCAGTTCAGGGTATGGGGATCGATAGAGGGCAGCAGCGGCTGGTAGGCGCGCTGCAGGGCGTAATAGCCCGCTTTCGGACCATGCCCGCTGCCGTGCCGGGCGGGCAGTTATCTGGCGTCGGCGGGTGCCACCTCCAGCTCCAGCTGGTTTTCTGCCAGCGTTTTACCCTGTGCGTCGATAAGCCAGGTCTGCACCCGCAGCGGAGTAGCGCTGACGGGGGTGAGCGGCACATCAAGCACGTTACTGCCGGTATCAGCCGCCGCCGCGACCTGCCGCGCACGGCGCACTACTATGGACCCTGTCCGCCTGCGGGCAGCGGCATGCATCACTACAACTTTGTGATTATCGCCACCGATCTGCCGCCGGACAGGCTGCCGGCCGGGCTGACGCATGATGCGCTGATCGCTCAGCTTAAAGGTCACGCGCTCGCCGGCGCCACCCGCGTCGGTCGCTTTACCAACGATGAGTAAACCCACCTCTCACCCGCCTTCAGCTGGCGCGATGCGCCGCCGGGCACACGCAGCTTTGCGCTGCTGATGACCGATCCGGTGGGTGCGAAAGGGCTGGGCGTGGTGCATATGGTCGCCTATAACATTCCGGCGGAGCGGCAGCAGTTTGCGCGCGGCGAGCTGAGCAGGGGAACCGGTTATACCGGCGGCACCAACAGCCCATTATACTTGATGCTCAGCGATTTATTACGGGAGCTTGTTATGAACAGCGTAAAAATGGCGTTACTGGCGCTGGCGCTGCCGGTCAGCGCGCTGGCCGCGCCGGTATTTACCCTGCAGTCGCCCGATTTTCAGGATGGCGGTATGCTGCAGAAGGCGTTTGCCGGCAATAAACCGGGCAATCCGGCGTGCAGCGGCGAGTCAACCAGCGTATGGCTGCCGCCGGCGATCGCCTCCCAGGCCGCCTGCTGAACCGGCGTCGCCTGATCGAACGTCTGTGTAAACCACAGGCGCGTGGCGGGTAGAAAGTGCGACAGCGGTGGGACAGACATCCCGGACTCCTTGCGGGTAAGAGGGCGCGATTAGCAGTGTAGTCGCCCGCGCGCGGCTGAACAGGTTTGACGACATGCGCTGACGCCCGCCAGCGGCAGCTGCAGGTTGCGCGCCACGTCGGCGGCCAGCGCTTTAACCGGCGAGATATAAAGCACGCGCGTGGTTTCTTCGTGCGCAACGGCGGCATCCGGACTGCGCTCGCGAAACAGCGCATCGATGGCGTGCAGAAACGCCGCCAGCGTTTTGCCGGAGCCGGTCGGCGCCACATGAATTTCATCAACGATGACGCTGGTGACGCCGCGCAGCGTATCGCGCGCCTGCGAGGTCAGCAGCAGATAGAGCGACTCCGGCGTGGTGATTAAGATATCGGGCGGATGGCGGCGCAGCGCTGCCCGCTCGCGCGCCGGGGTATCGCCGCTGCGGATCCCGCAACGGAGCGTGATGGCCGGCTCGCCCTGCTGCCTGACGCGGAGCTGCAGCGGGCGCGGCAGCGGCGGATTGACGAGAGTGACCGGGCGGCGACCGGCCAGAAAGCGCGCCACGGTCTCCGGCGGGTTTACCGTTGCGGATAACCCGATACGCTGCGCCGGCCGGGCCAGCTGCGCATCGAGCCGCTCCAGCGACAGGGCCAGATGGGCGCCGCGTTTGTTGCCCGCCAGCCGCTGCTGCTGCTGCCAGCGGGCGTTAAGGCGCGCCGTCAGCTTCTCTGCCAGCGCGCGCGAATTGGTAAACACCAGCGTGGTGTGATGGCGCAGCACCGCGGCCAGTATTCCCGCTTCCAGATGCGGCCAGAGCGCGCCGGCTTCGCTTTCGCTCCCCGGCAGCGGCGGGGGAGCCGTGAGATCCGGCACCGGGACCGGCAGGGCGCTGGCGACCGACGGCGGCGTACCGACCTGAATCACCTGTCCGACGCTGCCCATATCGATCCCCAGTTCCAGGCTGGAGGTGGCCACCACGCAGCGCAGCGCACCGCTCTTCAGCGCGCTCTCGATCAGCAGGCGCTGCTCCCGGGCAACGGAGCCGTGGTGCGCGCGTGCAATCTCTGCAGCGTCATCGAGCGGCGCTATGGCGGCGGCAGCGATGGTCTGCTGGGCAAGAATATCCAGCGGGTTTTCCGGCACGGTCAGCGGCTCCGTTTCGCCCGCCAGCATCGCCGTGACGATCACCGCCGTCTGCAGCAGATCGCTGCGCGATCGGGGCCAGAATTCCCCCTGCGGCGTGCTGCCCGGCCGGTGTCCGGCGCGTCCGGTGCGCTTCGCCAGCAGCTTTGCGCCGGGCCGGGCCGTGATGCGATCCGTCTGCGGATCGTGGATCAGCCGCGGGCGCAGCAGGGCGAAAGCGTCAGTGTCGTCGCGTCCTGTCAGCATCGCCAGCACCGCATCGTAATCGTGCCGCGACAGCGTCAGAAAAGGCGCGCTGCGCGTGACTTGCTTAAACCAGCGGCCAGCCTCCTGTGTGACAATCACCCGGTCGCGCATAATCTGCTGAATACGCCAGGTTGTGGCTCCCAGCGTCACGATGTCATTGACGCGCGAGCCGTAAACCATCTCCTCATCCAGCTCGCCCACGCGGCGGGTACCGGCCTGCGCCTCACCCTCCGGCAGCATCACGCTGACGCTGCCGCGATCGGGAATGGCGCCGGCGTGCATACGCAGCTGTCCGGTCGCCATCCGTTGCTCACGCAGCAGCGTCTGCAGATTACGCCGGGCGTGCGCGTCCAGCGCCGGGTCTTCTGCCGTGCCGTTTGCGGCCTGACGCAGATAGCGGCCGCGCGCCGCGCCGAGCGATGCGGCGCGTCCGGGCGCATCCGCCTGCCAGAACGGCAGCCGTGCGGTGCGTCCCGGTGCCCCATGCGGCGGCAGACGCGTCACAATGCCGTCGTCGCTGGCGACCACGTCAGCCGTTATGCCGTGCTGTTCCGCGAGCCGATCGGCCAGCGCCAGCGCCCAGGGCGCGTGTACGCGTCTGCCCCACGGCGAGTGCAGAATAATGCGCCAGTCGCCGCTGTCGTCCGCACAGCGCTCAATCAGCAGCGTGCGATCGTCCCCAAACAGCTCTGCGGCGCGCAGCCGCTGCTGCCAGAGCGGGGTGCGCTGCCCGGCACGCTGACCCGGCAGCAGCAGGGCGCGGGCGGCGCATTCGCGAAAGCGGGCGGCAAACAGCGGCGATCCGCTGACGGCGCGGCTGACCCGCTGCTGTAACTCATCCGGCGTAAACTGCAGCCAGTCGGAAAGTGAAAATGTGACGGCGTCAGCCAGATGGCCGGTCAGCAGCGCGGCAGCGAAGGGCGAGGGCGCGTCAGTTGTCATCTCGCGCAGCTGCACCTCTCCGGCGCGGATCTGCGCCATCAGCTGCTGCAGCGCGGGCAGATCATAGACATCCTGCAGGCATTCACGCGCGGTTTCCCGCAGCAGCGGAAAATCCGGGAACGGCCGCACGGCGAGCAGCAGATCCACCACCGTTTCCTCGCCGGTAGCCTGGCGTGCTGGCGYCAGGCGCTGCAGCAGCGCTTCCGTCTGCGCAATGACGTTTGCGTCCAGCAGCTGCTCTGGCGGCAGCGCCCCGATCAGCTCGCTGAGCAGTGACGTATCCAGCGCCAGCAGTGCGGCCAGCTGCTCAGCCTGCGGCACCGCCCGGCGGGTCTCCGGCACTGCGCTGCCGCCACCGGAGAGCGCCTGCAGGCGGGCGGCATCTTCTGCGACCGCAAAACAGGCCTGCGCACCAGACGTAACCGGCAGGATCCGGCCCGCCTGCTGCAGGGTCTCCAGTACGTCAGCTAGCGGCGACGCGCCCCGGTAGCGCCGGGCTATCTCTCCGGCGCTGAGTGGCCCCAGTTCGGGACGCCGGAATACCGGCGCGGCGATCCACTGCACCCCGCCGGAGGCGGGTTCGCTTCTGACGACACCCGGCGTCTCCGCCAGCAGCCTCTCTGCCGTGCCGGCGTCGAGGCCAAAATGCCGGGCGACCTGGCTGGCTCTTACCAGCGTGTGTGTCTGCAGATAGCGGCTGACCAGCCCCTGCAGCGGGCGAACCGCGTTACGCGCCGGAAAAATCTGGCTCTCCCAAAGCCCGGCAGGCAGGGCCACGCCGGCCAGCTGCGCGATCACCCGGCGCAAACCCTCTGTACCGCTGAGCGGGGCGGTAAGCGCGTGGCGCTCCGTCAGCGCCTGCACACATGCCGCCGGCGCAGCGGGTTGGGTCGCCTCACGCGCCGCCTGCAGCGATGCCAGCCGCTGGTGCGCCACGATCCGCTGCTGCAGAGGTGACATCGTCACGGTTTGCGTCTCCGCCGGTGGCGTCATGATTGCGGCAGCGGCGTTAGCCGGGCAGAGTTCCACCCGCTCCTGTCGCGTGCCGGCTGCGCGGTTGCCGCGCCAGAGCACCTCGCCGCTCGCCAGCAGTTCATCCAGCAGCGCGGGCTGGTAATCAGCGTCCATGCGGCGACGGCGTGCTGGACGCGGTTTGCTGCGCAGCGGCGGCATCCGCAGCGGCTGCCAGCTCTGCGACGTGATCCAGCCACGCCACACCAGATCCCACAGCGCCGCGTCGGTTTCCGGTGACGCACCCTCACCGGCGTCGCTTTCTGCAGCGAGCTGCAGCTGCCGGAAGGTTGCGCTGCCGTGCTGCTGCCCGGGGATCGCGCTGCTGCGGGCGGCGCCGTGCGTTGCCACGCCGCTGCGGTCCAGCAGGGCGCGGGTCAGCGCCAGCGCCCGCACCGTATCGGACGCCGGTCTGATATTCAGCAGCGTCCAGCTGCCGGGCAGCGTCACGGTGGCGGCCAGGGCCGGACGCCCGGCGCCGCCGGGTGCCGCGCCAAAATGGCGTCCGGTGCCAAACGGATTAGCCGGATCCAGCGTAGCCAGCGCCAGCGTCGCAGCGGACGGCGCGCGCTGCAGCTGACGGATACGCTCAATCAGCGCCGGCTCAGCGAACTGCGCGGCCCCTATGCCGCTGACAAAGCGCCCGCGCAGCAGGTGTCCGGCATCCTCCATCGCGCGCAGCACCGGCTGCAGCGCCGGAAAACCACGCTCGCGCCGGAGGGCCGCGGCTAGCGCGCCAAGCGCCTGCTGCAGGATCTCCGGCGATATACCGGCCATAAACGTATGCAGCTGTTTACCGCCGGGCGGCAGCCAGAGCAGCGGCTCTCCCTGAAACAGCACCACCCAGCTGCCGCTGCGCCGCAGCGGTTTCGTCCCGGAGAGGGTCAGCGGCCACGGCAGCAGGCTTCCGCAGCTGGCGTGGCCGGAGGCGACCGCCGGCCAGCGCGCCGCCCTGCAGCAGCACGCTCTGCGCCTGCGCGCTCAGCCATCCCAGCTGTAGCCGCCCGGTACGCGCGCAAAGCCTGCCGGTTTCAGCAGCGCCGTCAGCGGCGACTGGCTGGCCGGAGAACCATCAATCTGCTCCAGCGTAAAGCGCAGGCGCAATCTGCTCGACAGCGGGGCGTTTTTCTATGAGCTGGGACGCTTTCTGAAGCAGCGGCTGAAGTCGCTGCAGAGCGCCCCGCACGCTGAACTGCAGCAGACGCTTGATCTGCTGCTGCTGCAGCTGGAAGCGCTGGCGCTGGACGATGAACGCCTGTTTACGCCGCTGTTTCATCTGTTCAGCGTCCGGCTCTATCTGATTGAGCGCAACGGCTCATCCCTGCCGGCCCGGCAGCGCTTTATCAGCCTGATGCTGGATAAGGTCAACATGGTGCTGCCGCGTCTGCGTCTCGATCCGCAGTCGGATATGAGCAGCGCCGGTATGCTGCTTAATGAGGTGTGGCTGGGCGTCAACAGCTTCGATTACTACGCGCGGCACCGGGTGCTGCTGGGTAATTAGATCCCGGGACTGATCGGTTTTGGTCACCATCTGAAGCCGGATCTGGTGCTGCTGGTGAATAACGCCATCGCCTCGGTGACCGGTGTCCTGTTTGCCGCGATCGCCACGGCCATTATGCGCAACAAGCGGCCGTCGTGGAGTGCGCGGCGCGCGGTGCGGCGCGGACTGCGCGAGCTGCTGCGCTTTATTAAGGAGGCGCCGCTCACCTCAATGAAGCTGTTCGTGCGCGGCGTGCTGATCGCCATTGGTATCAGCCTGGTGTATGTCGCGCTGCTGCTGCCGCAGGCGACCTCGTTTGAGGCGCTGATAATCTGCATGGCGCCGGGGCTTATTATGCTGGCGCTGACAATCGCCCGCCCGGCAACCAACCTGATTGGCCTGAGCGTGGCGATTTTGTCGGGTGACACCGCACTGGCGCGCGGCAGACGCACCCACCGCTTCTTTGATCGCGGGCTTATCCGTCTTTCGGCGCTGACCGCTTTCTGCGCCACCTTTGGCAGCTGCCTGCTGTGGATGGGAAGCGGGTGGCGCGACGGTGCGTCTGCCCCGGTTATGGCGGCGATCCTGAGCTCTTTTTTCGCCAGCCTCGATAGCGACGGAGAGGCGCCGGGCGATGTGATCGGCATTCAGCTGGAGCTGACCCACCGGCAGGCGCAGATCAACGCGGCGTGGCGCGCCGGCGAGCTGCCGGTGGAACACTGCCTGCTGCTGAGCGGGCTGCTGGAGCGCATGATCGACTTTGTGCGCATCGCCGGGGCGTATCAGAGCGTCAGTGGCATGGTGAGCGATTTTCTGATCACCCACTGCGTCTATGAGGGTGACGCTGCCCGGCGGCTGATCCGCTTAGTCAGCGCGCAGTATCAGCATCTCTCCTATCTTATCCCGACGCTGACCGCCATCGAGCTGCGCCTGCAGCGCCTGGCCGCACGCAATATCCTGCTGCCTGACTATGTGGCGCAGGGATTTCAGCAGTTCCTGCAGTGGCTCTGCATTGTCTGCAGCAGCCTGATACACGGCCTGCTGTTTCCGGTCTCCATGCGCAGCCTGCTGGAGCAGAGCGTGACGCAGTGGTATCTCACCGGCCGCCGGCTCTGTCACGATCTGCTCTCCGGGCCGGTTAGCGCCGTCTCGCCCGAGCGGGAAGCGATCCTGACGCAGATGGCTACCGCACCGCAGCAGGTGGAACCGCATCCGCTGCTGTTCAGCCTGGTGATTTCACTCTGGGTCAGCGGCTGTCTCTGGCTCTCACTGCATGATCGGACGCCCAAAAGCTATGTGTTTATGCTGGCGGGCTACAGCGCGGCGATTATGGGGTTTCCGGAAGTTTACACGCCGTGGGGCATTACCAGTACGGTGCTGTCGCGTATTGAAGAGATCACCTTACTAAAAACCACGCTCGCTGCGTTTCTGGCGCTCTGGCTGGCGCTGGAGATTAACCTGGATCGCCCCGCCTGGGCGCTGACGACGGTGTTTGTCGCTTCGCAGCTCTACTCCGCCTCGACCATCTCTAAATCGCTGTTTCGTCTGCTCGGCACGCTGCTGGGCGGCCTGTTTATCTTTCTGATTTTTCCGCTGACGGTGACCGGCAGCTTCGATAAGCGGCGTTAACGGATAACCGCACACGCGGGGCGTATCATCCAGCATAAATTTTGATGACGAAACAATTTGTCGTAGTTATCTGCGTGAGCGCAGGCAGCAATCTGGCAGGATACGCCGCACTTAGTGCCTTCTGGTCCCTGTGACATGCCGTGGCTTACCCGACCCGCTCTGTTCTTTGCCTACCGGTGAAGCGCCGGTGGGCAGCGATGCCAACTGGGTGACGATCGTGCACTACTGACGGCTGTGCAGGCGGCGGTCTGCACAAAATAATTTTATGGAGCCGCCGCACAGCTGAGAAATGTGATCGCCGACACATYTTATCTGTTAACCGGACGATTCCCTCCGGTGCCGTGCAGCCACTACGCTGGTCGCTGCGGCGCGCACCAGCAGTACGCTGAGCGGCTACCGGGTAGATGCAGAGAGCGGGGCGCTGACGTTAGCGGGCAGCTGGCCGGTGGAGAAGCAGCCGCGCGGGTTTGCCATTACCCCGGACGGACGCGGGCTGGTGGTCAGCGGCGAGAAGAGCGCGGTGATTGGCAGTTACCGCATCGATCCGCAAAGCGGGGCGCTGACGCGCGGCGGGGTGATCACGCAGTTCCGGCGTGAGGCGAACGGGGCGCTGGTAAAAGTTGCTGAATTCCCCAGCGCCGTTGCCGCCTCTTATCATCTGGCAGAGGGGCGCGAACGGCCGCCGGGATACAGCGATCCCACGCCGCGTATCTGGGCCGCCGATATTCATCTCACGCCGGACGGGCGCTTTCTCTACGTCAGCGACTCGGCCATTGCGGATCCAGCCGGCAAAACGGTGTATGTCGGCAACCTCGGCACCGACCGCGTGCTGCAGCTGACGCTGAGCGACAGCGGCACGCTGGCCGCGCTCGGCGGCGGGTATGTCGCTACGGCTAAAAACAACGGCCCGCGCCACKCGGTAATGTCCGCAGACGGGCGCTTTCTGTATAACATTGGCGAAATGCGCCGCAGCGGCGACCTGACGCAGAAGCAGCAGGTGCCCGCCGCCGCCAGTTATCCCTGGATCGTCGCTGAGCCGCAGGGGCGTTTTCTGCTGGCGGCCTCGTATGATGGTAACGTCGTTGATGTATACCGGCTGACGCCGGAAGCGACACTCAGCGCACCGCCGGTGAGCCGGTACGCCACCGGGCCTGCCGCTCAACAGACTTACGTCTATGTTTCAGAAGCCGGCGACGGCACGATTGCGCGCTACAGTCTGGATCAGCACGGCGCTCTGCACCTGCTGGGCCATACTCCGGCGGACGGCAAGGTGATGCCGCTGGCGCTCAGCACCGATAAAACCCATCTTTATGCGGCGATCCGCAGCAAGCCGCTGCAGCTGGCAAGCTGGGTGATTGACATATTGCGCGACCGGTCTGCCGCAATAGTTTGTCACTCATTCGCGGAAGGGTGTTATATAAGAGCGACCGATTGCCAGATCCCCCCGGACCGTGCTGCTTCGCATGTGCCATTTCCTGACCCGGAGATTGTTATGATAAAACCGTTACGCGCCGCGCTGCTGCTGGCGCCGCTGGCAGGCAGTACGCCGCTGCTGGCCCGCAGCAGCATCTCACCCTCTTTGATCTCCGGCACCGGTTGTTCCACCAGCCGGAAGTTCTCTTTTACCGGTTCGCCCTCGGGACGGGAAGCCAGCAGCCAGGCCTGGTTTGATACAGCGTGTTGCGACATAGTTACCTCTCTTATGACAAACGGGTGAGGCAAGTGTAGCTGAGGATAAGCGCACTGCCGTTAGCGCCCATCAGAAACCGCATAGGTCTGCCAGCCGCTCTGGGCCAGCACCCAGTCGCCCGCTTTAAAATCGCTGTGCTTTGATGACTCAACCTGACACACCGTGCCGCCAACCATCGGCTGGTCGAGTTCCGCCGGCGGCGCATAGGATTTACCGTCATCCATGCGGCCACGCATATAGGGATCCAGCGACAGCCACACCGTCACGCGGCAGCCGTTAAGCTTGCCCAGCTGGCCCACGGTCGCGCCGACCGGACCGGTCGCCGCCGCCACTACCAGCGTTTCGCCCTTTTTAGGCTGACCAATGTCCATCAGCCCCATATAGGCGGTGAAACCGGGCATGCCGAGAATGCCGAGCGCCCAGGAGGGGTGAGCCAGCTCGCCGAGCTTTGCCACGCCTTCGCGGGCAGCGGTGTTCAGCAGCGGGAATACCGCGTCAAACACTTTACCGCCGACGTTCTCGTAATAGATATCGATACCGTCCGGGCAGGCCGCAGCCAGCTGGTCGGCAAAGTCATCACTGTGGTGATTGATACAGGCGGAGAAGCCGAGCTTTTCAATCGCATAGCGGCACTTCTCTTCACCCCCGGCGACGCCCACCTGCACCTTCTCCTGCTCAACCAGCGGCGTCATCGCTTTCAKAAACTCAGGATAGCGGTCGCCGTAGTCCTGGAAGATGATAAAGCCCTGCATGCGGATACGGCGTTTCAGGATCCCCGCCATGATCAGCGGCGTGCGGTCAGGTCCCGACGGCAGGTCGCGGCTGCTGTAGCCCGAGACGAGGCCGCAGACCGGAACCGGGGGAGAGAGCGTAGCAGGCCGGGTAGCGGTGCGTTTTACCGTTATTGCCGTGAGGTAAAACCGGGTGCCGTGGCGGCACCCGGGCGGGAGGTATCAGCTGACTTTCACCACGGTTTTACCGAAGTTTTTGCCATTGAGCATATCGAAGAACGCCTGCGGTGCATTCTCCAGCCCCTCAATCACATGCTCGCGATAAGGCAATCTGCTGGCGCTGCGCGGCGTCGCGGGTGACGACGACGGATACCTGCTGGGAGTTGACCGAGGTAGGCGCGTAGTACGCCGCTGAAATAATTCGCTCAAGTACCGCATCCTCTACGGGCTGATCGGTATAGCTGCGCTCACTCTTATGCTGAGCGAAAAGATCGATAATGGAACTCATGCTGCCTCCTGTTGGCTCAGCCCGCGCGGCGGCCATGACCGATCCCAGCGCAATGCCCACATCGGTGGCGCCGGAGACCACGCTTTCAATACTCTGCTGCGCAATCTGCTCACGGCCGCTGGCTTCTATCGCCAGGCGCGACTTATGCATATCCAGGACAAAGGTCAGAAACACGGGCGCTTTCGCGATCCACGGCTGCCCGCCGGCAATGGGCTGCGGCAGATCCGCCTGCTGATAACGCTCTTCGTGGCGGAAAGTCGGCAGCGGCAGACGCGGCTTCTGGTGCGCAGGCTGGTCGACGTGGCCGATGACCACCCCGGCAACCGGGAAGGTATAGTCGGGCAGATCCAGCAGCGCGATCATCGCTTCCGGATCGCGGCGGATGCCGCCAATCGGCACAATACCCAGCCCCCCCGGATTATCCGCCCGGCCTGCGGGCGGATCGGATTATTTATCGGTGCCAAACCCCTGTTTATGGAGCGCCACCAGCACGTGCGGGAAGTAAATGTGCTGGTAGTAGCCGCTGACGCTGTCGCTCCAGCTCTCGCCATCGCTGCGGCCGGTAGTTTGCCAGTGCTGCACCAGCTGCGCGTTGTAATCAGCGATATCCTGATCGATCTGTTTAAGCTGATTGAGGATTCGTCATCAGAAGATACTAAAACCCGGCAGGCGCAGGCGAAGAAAAAACGGCGTCACCGGCGAAAAAAGCGCCCGCTGCGGCTGCAAAGCAGGGCGATAAAGCGGGGGGCCAGGGCGCGAACCGCAAACGCTTTACCCAGCCCGGCCGCAAAAAAAAGGGGCGTTAATGTAACAAAAAAGTGCAAAGTTAAAAAAGAGTCGACGTTTGTGTTCCGCATTATTCTGGTGCAGGGGCTCAATCGCCAGATCCGCCGCATGACCAAACACTTTGGCTATGAGGTGACGAAGCTTGAGCGTACGCGCATCATGAACGTCAGCCTGAAGGGGATTCCGCWCGGCGAGTGGCGCGATCTGACCGATGATGACAGCAAGCGCGTGTTTCCTATCGGCCGGCTGGATAAAGATTCGCAGGGGTTAATTTTCCTCACCAACCACGGCGATCTGGTTAACAAAATTCTGCGCGCCGGTAATAACCACGAAAAAGAGTATGTGGTGACGGTTGATAAACCGATCACTGATGAATTTATCGCGGGCATGGCGGGTGGCGTGCCGATGCTGGGCACGGGCAACGTATTTATTAACGGTAAACGCGCCGCCGTCGGTGCTCAGGTGTACGCCGGAGATGAGGTCAGGGTGAATGGCCAGCTGATTGAGCCGCGTGACGCCGACGATCTGGTGCTGATTGCGCTTAACAAACCCACCGGCATTGTTACCACCATGGAAGAGGGTGAGCGCGACAATATCGGCGACTTTGTGAACCACGCTAAACAACCCTGCAGTCTGCAGGGATTTATGCGCGTACGCGGAAGGTGCGACAGCCTTACGCAACGGCGGCAGTTGAGGTATAGTCCGTTTTTTTTCGGAGGAACCATGCTGCCTGACTTATCTACCCGCCTGAACAAATACATCAGCGAGAGCGGAATCTGCTCGCGCCGCGATGCCGATCGCTATATCGAACAGGACTCGTCAGCATAAGGCCCAGCCCGGCTCCGAGGCTGGCCAGCAGGCGCTGTCTGCGCGCCACGGGCAGGGGATGTGGCCAGAAGCGGGCCAGAAACAGGCGCAGCGAGGCCAGTCGGCTCGCCGGTTGCGGTTGTGTCATAGAAAATCCGTGAGAAGCCAGAAACAGTGGCCGGGGATTGTCGCCTGGCGTCTGATCTACTCCGCACGCCAGTGCCGGCTGCGGGATCAGCAGTGCCGTGGTCACGCCAATAACGCCGGCAACGAGGTTACCGCCAATAATCGACCACGGCTGCGCCAGCGGGCTATTGGGCAGGCCAAACAGCAGCACCGCAGACGCTCCCATTGGCGCGACAAACCACAGGTTTACCGCACCCAGCATCCAGTGGCTGATGCAGCGGCGTCCGGCGAGGTTATTAAATACGATCGCCAGCAGCGCGAGGCAGACAGAGTTAAGCATCACCGGCGTCAGCACAAAGTGGTAGCCGAGCTGCGCCACGCTGCCGCCGCCGAGAATCGCCGTCAGCGCCACCGCGCCGCTGGGCGGGTGCAGACAGCGCAGCTGAAACATCACCGCAATAGCGAGACAGGCGAGCTAAAGCGCGCTTTAGCGTATCTGAACGCGCCGGATTGCAATCTCTTCGGCGCGCTGCAGCAGCAGCTGCAGATCGTCCTCATCAATATCCAGCAGGGGCCCGCTCTCCAGCGCCTGATGCAGGTCGTCGCGCGTGAGCGGAACCGGCATCGCCACCGGCTGCGGTTTCGCCTCGGCGGCCGCCAGCGGATGAGGAGAAGCGGTGGAGACGGTCATGAATGAGCGCGTGATCGGGCTGAGCATTGATGAGCTGCGCCGGATCCCGTGCGTGATCGCGATAGCCGCAGAGAATACCAAGGCGATGGCGATACTCGGGGCGCTGCGCACCGGGGCCATCGATATCATCGCGACCTCGGCGCAGAATATCCGCACGGTGCTGAGCCTGGTACAGGCGCTGCAGAACGGTACGGTAAAAGAGACGCTGGATCGCGCGCGTAAAGCGGATGTGGCGCTGGTGGGGATCGGGGATATGAATGAGAACAGCTACATGGTGAAGCTGGGCTGGTTTACCCCGCGTGAAATTATCGACGCCAGCGTTAATCAGGGTGTGACCGGTGATATTGCCGGCTATGACTTTTTCAACGCCCGCGGTTCGGCGGTGGCCGATCATCCGGGTCAGGTGCCCGACCGCAACTGCCTGTTTATCAGCGGTATTGGCGGCACGCACCGCCCGGGCGACGCCATCAACGCCGATCACATCAGCCGCCGGCTGGCAAAGAAGTTTGGCGGCAGCAGCGAAACGCTCTATGCCCCCGCCTACGTGGAGAACCGCGCGCTGCGCGACAGCTTTCGCTACCATCCGGTTTTCAGTACCCGGCTGGAGCAGCAGCTGCAGCGCTCTTTTCCGCGCCTGCAGCGGGCGCTGATTGCGCTGGATTCCGCCGACAGCGACGAGCAGCGCCGTCAGGTAGCCGCGCTGGTGTCTGCCCATCTGGCGCAGACGCTGAAAGATAACGCTATCGTCGCTGTCGGTCAGGGGCGTAACGTGGGCGTTACACAGGACAGAGAAGAGATGGAGAATACCACGCCGGGTCAGGATGCTGAGCTGCTGACCGAGATTGCCGTCGCCTACTATCAGGATGCCATCACGCAGGAGGAGATCGCGCGTAAATTTGGTATCTCGCGCATCAAGGTCGGGCGACTGCTTAAACGCGCGCGCGAAGAGGGCATTGTGGAAATCAGCGTGGAAGGTGATATACGGCGGCAGCGCCGGACCGGGTCTGATCCAGCGGCTGGGCAGTGATGTGGATGGCCTGTTTCTTGGCCGCTTTGCTCACGACCCGCAGGCGCTGGCGCAGATTATTGAAGAGGCCAGCGCGCTCGCCGGTGGCAGAGCATAGCGGGGCGGCCGCGATGAGTGCTATAACTTACGGCTGCTTACGACCGCGGAGGCGATTGCGCTCTGTGCCGCAGAGCTTAACGATGCGCTGGCGCAGGCGGCGGCGCATCGCCTGCGGGGCGAGATTCTGTTTGCCTATGAACCCCAGTGGGCCATTGGCGCGCCGCAGCCGGCCCCCGACAGCTATATTCGTACCGTCTGCGCCGGGCTGCGGACGCTGCCGCTGCCCGCCGGTATTACGCTGGAAAATGGCGCCTGGACCGGTGAAGTCAGCGCCAGCATGCTGCAGGAGCTGGGCTGTTCGCTGGCTGAAATCGGTCATGCGGAGCGGCGGCGACACTTCCGCGAGGATGCGGCGCAGATTGCCGCCAAAGTGGCGATATCGCTACAGCACGGGCTGACGCCGGTGCTCTGTATTGGCGAGTCGGAGCAGGGCACGCCCGTCAGTCTCAAAATGTACTTTGGCTATCAGCAAACGCTGGCGTGGTGCCGCGAGGTCGCCAGCCTGGCCGATCACCCGGCGATCAGAAGCGGCAGGGTCGGCCTGTTTATCCTGCCCGCCTATCCGGCGATCCCTGCCGTAGCGGAGATCTTCGCGGGCACGCCGGTACGCATTGGCGGACAGGATGTTTGCCAGGCAGAGCGCGATCGCGATAGATGAGTCAGGTGGCAGGTTTTAAGGCGCGACAGGGCCTTGCGCCAGGTCACAGATCCTCTAAACGCGCATTGAAACAGGTTCATTAATTCATTTACTGTTCATATGAACAAATGACCATCAGGGTCAGGGCGCGCTATAACCGGGAGCTGCATGATGTCTCAGCCACAACGCTTACTTGGAACGGTATAACCCTGCGTTTCCAGCAGCGTCTTAATGATATTTTTCAGATCGACAGCCGCATCATCAGCACCGATTGCAATCGTTTTCATAGCGGTTCTCCGGTAAAGAAAAAGGGCCTGCATCCAGGCGTGGATCACAGCGTGCCACAGGGTTAAACATTTGTTCAATGCATGTTCATTTGTAATATGGTGGTTTTGGCGCTCGGCAGAGAAAGTGTCGTGACACTGCGCTGCCCGCACGCCGGGCACTTTATTGGCCACGATGGCTACGCCAATACCGGTGCCGCAGAGCAGGATGCCGCGCGCAAACTCCTGCCGCTGAATCGCGGTCGCCAGCGCCCAGGCAACATCCGGGTACATAGGGCGGGCGTTATCAGCATCGTTGGTAAAATCTGTGACACCCCGCGCGCCGGGCAGAAGGGGCGATCAGCGCTGCGCCGCGTGCTCGTAAAAATCTATCTTTTCTACTTTTGCCGCAGAACCGCCCCCCTCAAACTCCGCCGCCAGCCACGCATTCACAATATTTTTTGCCAGCTCCGGACCCACCACGCGCGCGCCCAGCGTCATGATCTGGGCATTATTGCTTTTACGCGCTATCAGGCCCGACCGACAGGGAGTGTTCATCGCTGGCTACCGGAATGCCCGCATCCGTGGTGGTCGGTTTGCGATTATCACTGCTCATAATATCTCCAGATTTTGTAAGGGTAATCTCAGCCTTTAAGCGTAGCAGCATGCGCTGCGCTTGCCTGATTAGTTACGCAATCTGAAGCGAGCGCCACTCACCCTGTCCGGGGGAGAAGCGCATCACCACATCAGTGCGGGTCCCGGGCTGGAAAACGGCGGCTTTGGTATAGCGGCTGACATCTTCTGTCACTTCAAAATGGCCAAATGCGCCGCTGCCTTTTGCATGGGGCTGACGCTCCGGAATACGCTCGCGGTTAAAGTTGGCCATCTGTTCAATCAGATAGTGATCGTGCAGCACCAGCGGACAATCGTTATCGCGCAGGTTGTTATCCGCCCGGCGCTTCTGCGAGCGGATAAAGTGCTGAAACTTCATCGGGTCGCGGATAAAAAACACCGGCGTGTTATTGCCCACCATGTCGTAGTTGCCTTCGGTGGTGTAAAACTTGATAGAGAAGCCGCGCGGATCGCGCCAGGTATCCGGGCTGCCGCGTTCACCGGCTACGGACGTCAGGAACTCAATGCCCTGATCGGTTTTAAAATGATATTTCACCCAGAACTTTTCACCAGCGGCGTTAACCCACATATAGGTATGGCTGGAGTAGCCGTTCATGTGGCGCCAGCTTTTCGGAATGCCGCGGTCGCCCATCAGCCAGGTCACCTGGTGCGCAGATTCGGGTGAGAGGGTCCAGAAATCCCACTGCACTTTGATCAGCGGATAGTCGTCGTGCGGCCAGACTTTGGTCAGATCAAACGGGTTGTAGCGGTAGCTGTCCGCTTCTGCAAACGGCATGATCTGCATATAGAGCGTCCAGCTCGGAAAATTGCCTTCTTTGATAGAATTAAACAGGTCGCGCGTATGGTAGTCGCCATCCTGACCGGCCAGCGTGTCGGCATTCTCCTGCGGCGCGTTCACCGGGATCTGCTTATAGTTAACGCCAAGACGTGCACGGTGCGCATCTGCATAGGCGAAAATACGGCCCATCAGCATTTTGTCCGGGCTCAGGCCGATACCGGGAACCAGGTTATTCGGCTCAAACGCCGCCTGTTCAATCTGGGCATGGTTATCGGTGGGGTTGCGATCCAGCGTCAGTTTACCGACCTGGCCGAAATCATCGTCATCTTTGCGCAGCGTATAAGGTGAACGCACCATATCGCCCTGCGACTGCCAGGTGGAATCGGTAGGGTAGCGCTCGCCATCGGCCACCGGACCACCTTTGGAGTTAGGCGCATAGACCGGATCGGAGACCGGATTAATGCGCATCGCACCATCTTTGCTGTAGCTGTTGACCGGCGCCTGCAGAGATTACGCTTTCGCACGTTCACTCTGCACTTTCTGCGCAATACGATCGCCAATAGTTTTGTCGATATTACGCCAGTAGGTGAAAGCGCGCGACAGCACCGGCTCCTCCACGCCGTTAAGCAGGTGACCGGCAACGTTGTTTACCAGACGATCGCGTGCGGCATCATCCATCACTTTATTCACCAGCTGATTCGAAACTCAGCGCAGGCGCACAGGCCACGCCGTCAACCTATATGGGTAAAGATGGCAAGCAGTATGTAGTAATCGCGGCGGGGGGGCACGGATCGCYCGGCACCAAAGCGGGCGACAGCATGGTGGCGTTTCGTCTGAAGTAAAGAAGGACGTATCACACCAGGGTTAACCAGCGTCCCGCCGCCCGGCGGGACGCTGCACGGCTGCGTCGTATCGGCACCACGAAGAACCTGAAAACCACTTTCCTGCCAGGCCGCTTCCCGCTGGGATTCCCGATGGGGATGGTGGCACACGGTGGGCCGCTGCTGACCGCTGGCGATCTGGTGTTCCACGGTGCTACGGCAGATAACTTCTTCCGCGCCTATGACAGCACCACCGGCGAGCTGTTGTGGCAGACCAATAATCTGATCAAGCGCACGCCGCAGACGGCGACCGAGCGCCTGTTCACCAAAGATGGTCAGCCTTACTGGAATGAAAACTTTCACGGCGACTATGCGATCCACATTCAGCAGCTCGCGTCGGGTCTGGGTATTCCCTGCATTGCACCGCCGTGGGGCCGCCTGGTGGGGGTTGATCTGAAAACCGGGAAAACGGAGGCAACCGCTGATGGCGCTGCCGGTCAAGCTGGTGTGCGAGCACTGAAACATCAGACATAACGACACCTCATCGGGTTAACAGCCCGGAATTAACGCTGGCTGTGTTATATATGTGATAACTAATGTGATGAGAATTGTGCTGATGTGACTAAAATGTCAACAGCCCGGCGGCGATTTTTTCAGGAGAGCGATCTGGATCGCTGTTTGAACATGCGGCCAGCGTTTGCGCCGCAACGGCGCGACGCTCCACGCTCTGCTTCACCTCAGGAAAGTGCTGTTCCGCCCAGCTGTCTGGTGAAAAGCCCTGCTGCGTCTGCCCGGCGGCGTCGGTTCTGACAACGTGGGTATCCAGAGCAATGCCGGCTATGACGGCACAGCTCAGCACGGCGGTCAGCAGCAGGCGACGCCGGTCGCGCAGATCGGTACCGCTCAGGGCCGGCCCGGTCTGCAGGCGTACTTTCAGGCTCTCCGGCACGCCGGCGACCTGCAGCGGAAAAATCCCCTTCTCTCCCGGCTGCACCACGCCCTCCAGCCTGACCGGGATCACCGGCAGCGGCGAGCCGACACCATACTGCGCGGCGGCGGCCTGCTGGTTCGCCTGCAGCGGCACGCTGACCGGTGTGATCAGCCAGTTACTGGCATTAAGGAGGCGAAACACCCCGATGACCTCCACGGTCTTGCCCGGCAGCGCGTTGCGGTCAAGCTTCTCCAGAACGCTTTTTTTTATGGCGCGGTTCAGCGCTGCCCCGGCGTTCTGATACTCAATCTGGTTGGTAAAATCGCCGAACTGAATAGTGCCGCTGGGCGGATAAAATCTTCATTAAGGTCGACTTGCCGGCGCCGTTTTCACCAAACAGCGTGGTGACTTCGCCGCGGCGTATCTCAAAGTTCACGCCTTTTAGCGCATGCGTTGAGCCATACACCTTGCTGACGTTACGCGCCTGCAGCACCACTTCACCTTTTAACAGCGCCGGATTAACAGGAAAGGGTTTCATTTAACCTGCCTCTTCGTCGTAGTCAACGCCGGTAGCCCCCATGATTTCGCGTCCCATGAAGATGTTGTCACGGACATTCATATTGGGCGCGAGATTCAGCTCCTGATGAATAATCGAGATACCGCAGCCGCGCGCCTCGGTGGCGGAGTGAAATAGCTTACTTTCGCCATTGAGCAAAATTTCCCCGGATGTTGGCGTAATCACGCGGATCACCTGAAACAGCACCCGGACTTCGGCGGCGCTCAGAGCCGAGGTCGGTTCATCCATGATCAGGATCTGCGAATTTACCGACAGCGCCCGGGCAATCTCCACAATCTGCTGCTGGCCGAGACGCAGGTTCTCGACCGGCGTCAGCGGATCGATATCCTCTTCGAGCGCCGCCATCAGGTGCCGGGTCAGCCGTGAACCCTGCGGCGGCGAGCCGAGATCGAAATGCTCCCCCACCATGTTGCGTACGATCCACTCAAGATCGATATCGCTGCGCTCTGCCCAGGCGGTCATCACGCCGTCACGCAGCACAACGGCGCGGTCGGTGATCTCCAGCGCCTCCTCCAGATGATGGGAGATATAAACGATGGCGACGCCCTGGCTGGTGAGATCGAGCCGGATATCGCCGCTGCTCTGCGCGATACGTCCGGCAATGCACTCCAGCAGCTCCGTGCGCCCTGCTCCCATCAGGCCATAAATACAGACTATCTCGCCCGCCTTTATGGTCAGCGACAGGTTGTCTACCAGCCGGATGCCGGTTTTACTCTTCACCGTCAGGTTCTCAACCGTCAGCGCGGGCGGGCCAAAGGCGTTATCGCTTACCAGCTGCTTTTCACGGCGGGCTGAGAGCATCAGCCCCCGGACAAACTCACCGATGCTGGCCAGCGACAGGTTCTCCCCTACGCTCATGGTCTGTACCAGTCCGTCGCGCTGCCGATCTTCCGGCACCAGCGCCAGCCCGATAGCGATACGCTGCGCCAGAGATAAGCGGCTAATCTCCGTCTCCTGCCGCTTCGCACTCTCTGCCAGCAGGCGAAACACTTCTGCTTTGGCGCCAATATCGATGCCGCGGCTTGGCTCATCAAGCAGCAGCACGTTGGGCCGCGTCGCCAGCATCTTGCCAATCACAACTTTCTGCTGATTACCGCCAGAGAGCGATCCGATTGCCGCGTCACCGCCTGCGGTTTTCACCGTGACGTTGCGGATGACGTTTGATCGGTCATACTTTTCACTCCGTTTTTCATGTTATGCCACCAGTGCTTCACCCGACGCCGCCATGATGCGCTCTTTACTCACGCTGGCGTCGAAAATGGCGGAGATACGTCCTTTGCTCATCACCACGATGCGGTGAGCGATGCTAAGACATTCACCAACCTCGGAGGTGGTATAAACCACCGCCAGCCCCCGGGCAGGCCGAATATCGCCACGTGTGACGCCATCGTCAGGAAGTTAGCTCCGCTGAAATAGTTAGGCGACAGAAACGAAAACGTCGCGATAATTACCAGCAGCGCAATAAAGGCGCGCCCCTCCAGCAGCAGGCGGGCCAGGTTAAGCTGTTTTGTACTGCGGGAGGCATTCGCCGCGGGCGAGGTGGCCAGCGTTTGGTTCACCAGCCCTACCAGCGCGCCCACGACCAGCGTCAGGATCGCCACGGCCCACACCGGCAGATAGAGCACCACGCCGAGCGCCTCAAGGCTGATGCCCTGCATCATAAAGCCCGCCATTACGCCAGCCAGTCCCAGCGTAGAGCCGACGGAGAGATCGATGCCGCCATTCAGGATCACCAGCAGCATACCGATAGGCACCAGCACGCCAACCGGAATATTGAACAGCCGGTTAAACCCAAGCCAGTCAAAGCCGGTGTTGCCCAGTGATTCACTACCGGAAAGCTTGTTATAGGTCAGACCGTTAGTCATCAGGAGCGCAATGCCGCGCGCCACATACATAGTGCCAAGCGTGGCCACGAAGGCGGGTACGCGGCAGATGGCAATCAGTACGCCAGAAGTCAGCTGCGAAGAGAGCACCAGCCCTGCCATCGCGGCACAGATGCCTGACAGCACATAAACGCTGATCTTCACGCGTTTCACCGGCACGCCGGAGAGATCGGCGGCACGCTCATTGCCGCCTGACGCATAAAGCCAGCGGCCAAATGCGGTACGACTCAGCAGAAAACCGCACGCCAGCGCCACCGCGCCGAGAATCACGGCCCCGGTAAACACCGTCTGCCAGTAGGCAGAAACGCCGATAATCACCAGACCATCAGAGAGAAAGCCAATCACGAATGCTCCCAGCAGTGTGCCGCGCACGTTACCGCGCCCGCCGGTCAGCGCCGCGCCGCCAATGACCACGGCTGCAATCGCCGTCAGCTCGTAGGTGGTGCCTGCCGTCGGACCGGGCCCTTATCGGCCCAGCCTGGTGCAGCAAAGGTGCTGATGGCGACGGTAGCGGCAAGAATAAGACGTTTGGTAAACATAGTGACTCCGTTATTATCAGGGGACAGGTTTTTTTTACGGATAAACGCGCACCGCAGCGGCGCGCGCAATTCAGCGGCTGCGTCGCCCGTACTGCAGCGTATTCAGTAACACGGCCAGTATGCGTTGGCCGGATCGAGGATGATCGCTTTAGACTTATTGGTGATGGCGGTATCAATCAGCTGGCTTTCCGCATTGGTATCGCCTTTATGGGCGCTGACTTTGGCGCTGTAGCCAAGTTTTTCAGCCGCTTTCTGCGCGACCTGGCCCTCCGTCAGCCAGTAAGGGTTAGAGGGATCGTTGACGATAATGGTCATCAGTGGCGGCCCTACCAGCTCAACATAGTTACCGCTGTCACCCACCTGCTTCACCCACTCCATGGCGCCGGCGGCGGCACCCTGCGCGTTGTTTGAAACCAGCTGCGCTTTCGCCAGACCGCTCTGATTCAGCTCTGCGTTTATGACAAACACCGGAATATTAGCGGCAATCGCTTTTTTCACCGAGCCGATGGAGCCGTCCATGGCGCCCAGCGCCATCTCATCGTTACCGCTGATCACGCCTTTGATATCCGGATTCGCCTGCAGCAGCGACTGCATCTTGTTAAAGCCCTGCGTGCGATCCCAGTTCGCCACTTCCTGCCCCGCCTTTTTCAGATCGGGATATTGCGACAGTACGGTATCAAAACCGTTGGCGCGGGTTGCCGCATTGTTATCAGATTTTTCAGCCGGTGCGCCGGTTTTTCCGGTTTTCAGGAAGGTATCTGCCTGCTCAATCGCTTTCTGTGCAAACAGCGCCACCGGCTGCATAACGGTATAGGCCAGCGTGCCGGCTTTCACCGCATCGACCGCGTCCGGCGTGCCGTCAAAGCCCCCGACCGTGATCTGCCCCAGTTTACCGGCCTGTTTCAGAGCCGCAATATAGGTTCCGGAGAGGAGTAAAATGCAGGATTAGTTGTAATTACAGCGCGTTATACCCATTAATGCAAATAACCAATCGCCTGCACCCCGGCCAGCTGCGGCCAGCCGGGGCTGCTGCGGTTATTGTTTAAGCACAAACGGTGAAATGAAGTTGCCGGCGTTCTCTTTGGTGATCAGCACGCAGTCAAACAGCTGGATTTCATCAATATCACGGTGTGCGGTCATCAGACTGATGCCAAACCGCGCGGTCAGATCTTCGATTCGCACGGCGCCCTCGGCCATGACCGCTTCTGCGATCAGCTGGCGGCGCGCCTGCTGGCGTGCCTGGCGACTGTCGCCGGGCAGCGTATCCGCCGTGAAAACACCAGGCAGCGTGTCGTGTGGGTTATGCGCGCGCACCAGCTGAAATACCGTGGTGGAATCATCCAGAAACAGCGCCTGCCCTGGCTCCAGATAGCTGGCTGCAACTTCGGCAATCGCCTGCTTCTCCTCCAGCTGGCGCGTGGCGCGATAGATATCGCTCGATTCCACCAGGCTGGTTGAGGTAGCCGATACCACCCCACGCGACTTATGCAGCAGGCCGCGTTCGACGGCGGACATGCTGACAAAAAAGATATCCGCGCGCAGCGAGGCGATCTCTTCGCGCGTCATGCGCCCCATAAACGCGTTACACCAGGGGTGATACTGCCCGCCCAACCCCATCAGGGTAATATCCCGCCCGTTACGCAGCTCGTTCATCAGGGTCAGCGAGTTGGTGATCACCGTCAGCGGCGCTTTCGCGTAAAGCTGCCGACGCAGCAGCGGCAGCGGCGTGCCCTGATTCACAATCACCACGTCAAACTCGCGCAAATCGGCAAAGCGATGCAGCGCGCGCCGGCCAAACTTGGTGTGATCCATCAGCAGAATACGCTTCTGTGCCGACTCAAACATGGCGCGCTTGGTCTCTACCGTCTCTGCTGACTGATGAAACACCGCGTCATCCACAATCGTTCTCTGTGCAAAAAAGCTGACTGAACAGCTGTGCCAGAGAGCTGAATATCCCTCCCCGTCGGGTGTTTTCCCGCTGATTACGCCTGGCTGGCAGATGAGAGGGTTTAGTATTATGTTAAATAGCCCGGTTTATTCCGGGCTGCCAGCGGCGCGCTTGATTGGTGCGACCACCACGTTGACGCCGTTATCCTGCATCCTCTCTTTATCTGGTGCACTATCCGCTGCGCCGCGTGCTGCTCAACCAGCTGCCGGCTGACGCCAGTGCAGGCACAAAGCTGCTGATCTTTGCGCTGTCGGTAAGCGGCAGTATCGCACTGGCCGCACTGCTGTTTCGCTATGTCGAACGCTACGCTATCCGCGCAGGTAAAAAGCTGGCCGATAGCTGTTACAGCTTGCGCACCCGCGGACGACGCATTGTCTGGCTGGCGCTCGCCGCCGCGGCAGGTATCGCATTATTGACAGGCCCGCAGCCATTTGGTCTGCACGGCGGCTACTGGCTCGCCGCCATTATCATGGCTTGCGTCATTCTGCTCAGTGACGGACGAGAGTCAGCGCCGCAGCCGGTGCTGAATTTCCTCGGCAACATCTCTTAGATGTTTATCGTTGCCTCCGTCGGTTTTCAGCTGGCCTATAACGGCAGCATTACCCTCTCCTCTCAGGCGTCTCCGGACCTGGTGGTAAATGCCTGGTGGCAGGCGTGGATCAAACTCATCAGCAATACCATTGTATTTGAGTTTATTACCGGCATGCTGCTGGCTGAACTGGTTGTCAGCGGCAACATGCCGGCGCAGGTGTATAACGAACGCGGATTCCAGCAGATGGGCTGCGTGCTCTACTTTTGCCTGCAGGATTACAGCAGCACCGGACCGGTATTTGGTTATAGCGCGCTGGGACCACCGTGGACGCTGACCTATGAAGTGCTGTTCTATACGCTGTTCACGCTGGCGATGTGTATCAGCTATCGTCAGCGCAGTCTGGTTTGCAGCCATAACGCGTTACTGTTACCGGATGGTATGGCGGCGCATATTCCGGGCGCGCTGGGCGTCGATATCTTCTTTATCATCAGCGGCTTTATCATGACCTTTATTACGGCACAATCCGCTGAACGTCCGCTGCCTTTTCTGATTAAGCGTTTCTTTCGCATCTGGCCGGTGTTTTTTCTGGTCTGGCTGGCGGCGTGGACGCTGCCCGACCCCGGCTCACGCATAAATCCGGCGACCGCCCGGCGGGATTCAATTAGCATGTATTCATGCGTCATCTTTTATCGTGGTACTTTCTGACAAAGTACCTCGGACAACCCGATCGGCCACAGGATGTGTTAAATGAAGATCCTTTCTGTTCAGTATCTGCGCGGGCTGGCCGCGCTGCTGGTTGTTGTTGCGCGAATAGCGCCCCTACAAAACCGTATGCGATCCGGATCCGACAACCGCGCGGGCCTGGGCGCCATTAATGGCGCCCCTACGGGTTTTATGGGCGTGCGTTGAATGATGACGTGTTATCCGGGCGCTCCGGCGAATTTTGTAGGGGGCGCATTAATGCGCTCCTGGTGAACATGCGCCCGCCCCCTGGTAAAAGAACCTGAGAAGGCTAATGATCTCAACGGAAGAGGTGAGGCGGGTAGCAGGGAAAACGGTCTGACAGAGGTCTGAGGTCATTGCGTCGTTGCGGATGAAATCCATCATTTAACATAATATACATTATGTGCACTTTGGTGGTGGCCGGTAATCTATCGCAGAATAGACATTTATACAGAATCGGCCGCATGTACCTGGGCACCATTAAGAATTTTGATGCGGTATGAGATGGCACTGTACCGTATCGTTGAACAGCTGATGGCAATATTTGCAGCTGAACCGGAAAGCTATAATGTGCCGGCAGCATTCTGGCAGAAAGCGTTACCGGTTAAAGCAGCGGACATGAAAGAGTATGTGGAGCGTATTCGCCAGGATAAGCAGCGGCGACTGCAGCAGAAAAAGCCTATCAGCACCAGGAAGGCTTAATCCCCAGCTGCGAGGCGCTCGCGCATCTCGCCAGCCTGAGCGGTGAGGCGGCTGAACACGCATTTGATTATATTCGTCGCGTGCCGGCGCAGTTCGACACCGCTTATCGCCAGCGCCTGCAGGCGCTGATCGACACGTCAGCTGAAGTGGCGTAGAGCGGCGTAAAAGTTATCCTGAACGTTTACTGGGCAGTACTGGCGAGCGTTTCGCTGCCGGAAGCGGTGGCGGCACTGCGTCTGCGCGAGGCGATCCCTGATGAGCGTGAAGATGGCGTCGGCATACWGCTGCAGCCGCAGCATACGCCGGGTGTGCTTAGCGACTGGGCGCAGGATCGCTGCCTTGATGCGGTGATCTGGACCGCGCTGCCGCCGCGAGCGTTAAATAACATCATTAATAGGGGGACAGCGGTGAAAATAGCCTGTTTAGCATGGGGGTCACTGATCTGGAAACCTGGTGAACTGCCGGTGGCCGGCGAGTGGCATGCGGATGGTCCGGCGCTGCCGGTGGAGTTCTGTCGTATTGGCGATGGCGGTGAACTGGCTACGGCGCTCTGTATGAACGCGGCACCAGTGGCGCTCCACAGCGCGGTGCAGACCAGGGCAATAAGAGAATAACGCATCAGTTTTCCTTACCAATAGACGGTATTGCAAGTGTGGCACAGGCCGCCTGAAAGTGAGAGAAACGGCGAGAAAAGTGTGAGAGCTGCAGGCAATTTGCAGGAAGCGTAGCGGGAATCGCGAACTGCGCTACCTTTAATAACGGGTGCTCACCAGATACCACGCTCATCCTTAGTCATGGGATGCGCGACATAGCGGTCAGGCGTGGCGCCGGTGACCACATCCACCGCTTTTGCAGAGGGTGCCCAGAGTCGCCAGGTTATGCTGTCATCGGTGTTAACTGCGGAGAGATACTGTTCAGGGACCAGCGTATCAGGCGGGCGCTGCGGCAGAGGCTGCGCACCCGCTCCGGAGTGCCAGGTCAGGGTATGGATTTCGCCATGCGGGACCTGACGCGTATCCAGCAGGCTGCCGGGCACCAGAATCAGGCTGGTATTGACCTGTCGCTGTGGTTTGGGCAGGGAATTGCCGGTATCGATGCTGCGAAAGCCATCTACGTTAAAGAAATATTCATACAGGCTCGGGGCGAGCGGTTCACTGGTAAAGCGAATCACCACCAGCATCGGGACAATTTTACCTTCCGCCAGCAGGTTATCCATGATTTGCGGGATGCGTCCCTGGGTTACCGCCGACAGCGAGGTGTCGCCAAAGCCGTGATAGAAATAGAGCACGGGCAGGGGATCCGCGGCGTCCGCCGCGCCCGGTGGCACCCAGACCGCCAGCTGTCGCTCGCGCTTCAGCACCTCCCCGCCCTGAGAGAGGCCCGCCAGCGCCTGGCCGCCAGCCTCGCTGCGCACGCGGTAGCGCTGAGCGATACGCGGCATAATCTCCTGCGTTAACTCACGATCGGCTGCCTGCGCGTTACGCGGATAGAAGGTTTCACGCCGGGAGGCGGGCGCAAAGGTCTCGGGGATGGCATCGCTGATATCCGTCTCCGTATCCGGTGTCATATCCCGGCCGGTGATAATATCTTCGTCACCTGCCGCCAGCGCAAACAGGCGCAGCTGACGATTGATTGCGGCGGGCTTTTTCAGCTGTGCGGTAACACGAAAGTCAGGCACGGTTTCCGTGGTGACGCCGCTGAAGATGCCGAGCCAGGCAAACCGATCCAGATGCCGCATACCGCTGACCAGCGCCTGGTACGTTATCAGCGTCAGCCGGCAGAGAACCAGCTGACGCTGTGGCGGGCGCTACCGGGCGTCTGAGGCGTCTGAAGGTTTAAACAGCTGCCGGACAAACGCTATATAAGCCGGACGCCAGACATCCATCTCATGCCCGAGACCGGCATAGCTGTGCCACTCATGCCGGATTTTCTGCTGCTCCAGCAGCGCCTGCAGTCCTATCAGGATGATGCGCAGCAKCACTACCGGGTGCATTTTTCCTGTGATGAGCAGGGCGTCACCGTCACGTTGTCCGATAGCGGGCAACCGGTGCCTGAGGCACTTATGGAGCGCGCGCAGCGCGGTTTTGATGACATCGCTCTGCTGGCTGAGGGCGGCCGGGGCTGGCCGCTGATTTACGCCAGCGTGGATCGGGTCATACGCTGCAATAAGGAGGGGCTTATGCACCACGCAATGGCCGCAGAGATGCTGACGCTGCCCGCTACGCTCAACAGCCTGACCCGTCTCGGCAACGCGCTGCGTCGTTTTCTGCAGCCGCTGCAGCTGCCGGAGAGCTGGATCTACCCGCTCGATCTGGCGCTGTGCGAGGCGGCGAGCAATATTATCCGCCACGGTCGCGCGCGCTCATCCTCGACTTTTCACGCGTGGATTTTATCGACAGCAGCTGTCTGGGCGCGCTGATCTCTATCCTGAAATCACTTAACGGCGGCCAGCTGCTGCTGTGTGCTCTGAACAGCAACATCAAAAGTATGTTCACGCTGACCCGGATGGACCGGGTCTTTACGCTGTGCGCCAATCGCGAAGAGGCGCTGCGAGTACCGCATCGGCAGGCGACGATATCTCGCTGCTGGTCATTGAACATCTGAACCCGGACGAACAGGAGTCTGCACATGAAGTTTGAATCTGACACCGTCGATAACACCCGCATTCTGACCCCGGTGGTACGACGACTGGACGCCGCCGTTGCGCTGCCCTTTAAGCAGCAGGTGCTGGAGGAGATGCGACAGGGCAGGTGAGTTTTACGCTGGCCCCCGGCGAGCGGCTCTGCCTCTACAGCGATGGCATTACAGAGTGTGAAAATCCACAGCAGGAGATGTTTGGCATGGCGCGGCTGCAGGCGCTGCTCGCCGGCCAGGCTTGCCAGCCGGCAGAGAGCCTGCTGCAGACGCTGCACCAGCAGCTTAACCGCTGGCGTGACCTGCCCGCTGACCGCTTTGTGGCGCAAAGCAGCGACGTAACCAGCTATTTCACTATGGTGTATGGCGCGATTGATCGTCAGAGCGGTGCCGGACGACTCTGTCAGGCCGGGCATCCGCCACCGCTGATTGTGGCGCGCGATGGCACAATCCGCATCGTCGGTGAGGGCGGTGCGCCGGTCGGGCTGCTTAACGATCTGAGCTGGGAGGACGATATTTTTCATTTTTTTCCGCTGGACGGGCAGGCGCTCGGTTTTTACAGCGTGGATGTCTCCGGGCATGGCGTGTCGGCGGCAATGATGTCGGTAGCGGTGGCGCGCCAGTTTCTGCATGGCCGTACGGTAGAGCGGTTTCTCTATAGCGGCGAGACGATTACGCCGCCCGCCGACGTGGTGGCGATACTGAATGAGCATGCCGGAGAGCGCATTCTGCAGCTGGAGTCGACGCTGGAGAGCCGCAATCAGAGCCTGCAGCAGGCGCTGCAGCAGATTGAGACCGACCTGCAGGCTGCCGCCGCGCTGCAGCGCAGCATATTACCGCCGCACGCCATTCATCACGCCGGCTGGTTTGCCGACTGGCTGTTTATACCTTCGGCCTGGGTTTCGGGCATCAGCGACTGGGAGATGCCGGTCATGGACGGGCTGACGCTGTGCCGTCAGGTGCGCCAGCAGTTCCGGCAGCGTTATATCTATGTGATCCTGCTGACGGTACGTGAAAGCACCGACGATCTACGCGCCGGCTTCGCCGCCGGTGCGGATGATTTTCTGCGTAAACCGGTAAACCGGGTCGAGCTGCAGGCGCGCCTCCTCTGATCTGGTTCCTGCCGTTTTAGGAAGGTATATATGCAGCCCGTTTCCGCCCAGTCGGTACTGATTGTTGATGATGCGCTTACCTGGCGTAAGCTGCTGGCCGGTCTGCTACGGCAGTGGGGCTATCACGTGCTGGAAGCTGAAGAGGGTGAGCAGGCGCTGGCGCTGCTGCGGCAGCATCCGGTTAATCTGCTAAGCACTTCTTCKTCCGCGCCACCGCGTTCTGGTATCCGCACGCCAGCCAGCAGCAGCCGTGGAACGGAGATTACAGCTACAGCTTTGGCTATGCCGGCTATACGCCTGGCTCGTTCTCGTTGCAGTACAGCAACTATAGCGGTACCCGCTTTCCCGGCAGAAGCAGTGCGAATGCAAAGTTTCGTGAAGGCACGGTAGTTGAGCAGGGGGCATTTACGTTTGCCTATAAATTTTCGCTGCCCAAACCCCTTGAGCGTCACCTGCTGATTAACGACGGGGATGCGCTGACCTGCCAGCTCGGCTACAGCTGGGTGCCGCGCTACTATTCGCTGGCGGATAACGATTTGCGCGCCAACAAGCAGGTCATGCTGGGCGGCTGCGGTTACACCTTTAAAAGCCTGCAGTATTCACCTTACAGCTACTGGTTTGCTAACGTTACCCTGCGCGCACCGATCACCGATTTTGACCGCTACACCACCGATTTTCGCTACAGCTTCGGCTATGACGACTGGCATGCCAACACCTTTAGCCTGGTCTACAGCAACTATGGCGATAACCATCTGTTTCCCTCCGGCACTAAGCGCTTTACCTACTGGGCTGGAGCAGAGAGCAGTGAACCGATTCAGGCGGGCGTGTTTACCAGCCGCTGGGGACGACTCTTTTCCGGTAACAAAGATACCTTCTCCGGCGCGTTGAGTTTTTCCAGCGGGCTGAAAGAGCAGTGGCTGACCATCCCGAACGGCTCTGAATCTGCGCAGCAAAAAAAGAAGATCAATCAGCTGCTGAACCTGCGCGTAACACCGCTATCCATCTGGGCGCACTCGGCCTGCTGTGGTGGATGGCTAAAAAAGAGATTGGCGGGCGTTTTATTCCTAATTGATCGGAGATATCAGATGGAATTCGGGCAGCGGACAGGGATAACGTGCGGTGTGATTATGCTGGTGGCAGGCACGCTTGACGCCTCAGCGGCAGAGACCGGCTCTGATAAAATCGGGTCATCAACGACTTCTGCCTGATTCTGCTGGTCTATCTGATCCTTACCCGCTGCTGGTGGCCCATCAATAAAGTGGCGGGCTGGTTTCTGATCCCGCTTGGTCAGCATTCGCTAWACACCTTTATCCTGCACGTGTTCGTGGTGCTGGGCGTCAGCCAGTTTGTCACTTTTGATCTGTGGCAGCAGGCGTGGCCGCTGACCTCGCTGGCGCGCACCCCGGCAGGCTATGTGGTGATCACGCTGATGGTGATTTATGCGCTGGTGATGATGTTTGTTGCGCAGAACCATACCAATCCGTTTATGCCGCCGGCGCTGCTGCTGCACATCATCCCGCCCGCCGATTTTAACTGGTTTTATCACCATCTCGCCGCCAAGAACGCGCTGGGACCGTTGCCCGCTGTTCCTCTGGCTGCTGCAGACGCGACGCGCGGGCTGGCTTATCGCTGCTTCGCTGCTTCGCTGCTTGGCTATCTCGCTTACCAGCGCTGGCCGCTGCGGCTGACGGTTTCCGAGTTTGAATTCGCCTTTCCCTTACTGGCGTGGCAGCTGATCTACGTGCTGGGCATGTGCTGCGGCTGGTTTAAAGATGTTTTTGCTGCTCTCCGCGCTGCCGCTGATTAACACCTTTGAGGTTACGCACTTTGTCGATCGCTATTCCGGTACGGTCTGGGCGCTGTTTCCCGCTACGCCGCAGATCAAAGAGACCTGGTTTAATATTGTGCTTTACCTGCAGATAGGCCCTC
Source organism: Pantoea sp. BRM17 (assembly GCA_002939445.1). Taxonomy (GTDB): domain Bacteria; phylum Pseudomonadota; class Gammaproteobacteria; order Enterobacterales; family Enterobacteriaceae; genus Pantoea. Next base: position 1,348,041 of record PEFU01000003.1, read on the forward strand.
ATCAGACGCAGATCCTGGGTCTCTATATCTGCCTGCTGCTGGTCTTCTCTGCGATCAATATCTTTATCTGGGAGCGGTTTGGCCTGACTACGGGGGCTGAAGGGTTTGTCATCCTTTCCGGCTTTATGCTCGGCATGCTCAACCGGCAGCGGCTGCAAAAAGAGGTGCTGCTGACGATTGGCTGGACGCTATGGCGGCGGGCCGGGAAGATCTATCTGGTGAATATCGTCATTGTGCTGCTGGTATATATTATATTAATGTTTTTACTCATCCTTTATCRGCAGGGCTAATGCGTTATGAGCGAAACTGTCGCCGCGGCTGCAACCTCTGTCACCGTGCCGCAGACATGGCGTTATGCCGTGCCTGGCCGGCGCGATCTGCGTATTGATATGCTGCGCGGGATTGCGCTGGTGATGATGGTCGTGGCTCATACTGAACTGTAAATGAATGAATAATATTAAAACAGATCACTAAAATTTATTATTTGCGTCTGGCTTTCTGTTGCTGACGTTTACAGAACATGACGATATAAGAAAAGATATAGCTGGCAAACTGCGGTTTTAACAGCTTATTTAGCGCTATATTTGCTAAAAGGTGATTTATTACACAGTGGGGCTACACTTTTCCTTACATCTGAAGCAACCGCTGATAAAGGTTTAAATTCCCTTATGTCAGGGATGCTGGCGAGGATAAGTTGTCTGGAGGTGACTCAGTTGGGCGGTGATTTCGTGATCCTGCTCGCTAAGTGGGATGAAATATTTTACCTGGATTGAAATTTAATACGAAAGATATGTTATCTAAGTGAGAAAAGAAGTATCACTAGCAGCAGCATAATAATCACACGCCGTTAACACGGCATACGGCGGGATCGCAGGCAGCCCGCAGCACATACCAGGTGGAGGTGTCGGTGGAGAGTGGCGATATCATTGTGGGCCTGGATTCAGGTACCTCGGTGGTCAAGGCGGTAGCCTTTGATTTGACCGGCAAACAGCTGGCCTGCGCGTCGGTACGTAACCGCTATTATCGCGCAGCAGGTGGCGCAGCGCAGCAGTCGATGTCACAAACCTGGCAGGATGCGGCCAGCGCCCTGCGTCAGCTCGGCGACCATATCGACAACCTGGCCGCCCGCGTAGTGGCGTTAGCCGTGACGGCTCAGGGGGACGGCAGCTGGCTGGTGGATGCGGAAGATCGGCCAGTGGGTGACGCCTGGATCTGGCTCGATGCCCGGGCGGCCCCCACGGTGGCCACGCTGAATCAGCACCCGCTGGCGCAGGCGCGCTTTAGCGCAACCGGCACCGGACTCAATACCTGCCAGCAGGGGGCGCAGCTGGCACACATGGACAGGCACTTTCCTGAACTGCTGGCAAAGGCTGACGTCGCGCTGCACTGCAAAGACTGGCTCTATCTTAACCTGACCGGTGTACGCGCCACCGACCCGTCTGAGGCGAGTTTTACCTTTGGCAACTTTCGTCACGCCGGCTATGACGACACCGTGATTGACGCGCTGGGGCTGACGCACCGGCGTCATCTGCTGCCGGAGATTGTTGAGGGCACAGAGACCACGCATCCCCTGACCCGCGAGGCGGCAGCGCTGACGGGCCTGCGGGCCGGGACCCCGATAGTGCTGGGCTATGTGGATATGGCGATGACGGCGCTGGGCGCGGGCGTCCACACCGGCGAGGCCAATACCGCCTGTTCGATTGTGGGTTCAACCGGCGTCCATCTGCGCAGCGTTACTGTTGATGATGTCTGGCTCAATCCGGCGCAGACCGGCTACGTGATCCCGCTGCCGTGGCCCGGTTATGTCACGCAGGTTCAGACCAATATGGCCTCGACGCTGAATCTGGACTGGCTGCTGAATGTCGCCGGAGACCTGCTGCAGAGCTTTGGCTGCGAAACCGATCACGCCCGGCTGGTGGCGCAGATTGATAGCTGGCTGACGCACACCACACCCGGCACGCTGCTGTTTCATCCCTATATTTCACTGGCGGGCGAACGCGGTCCCTTCGTGAATGCCAGCGCGCGTGCCGGTTTTACCGGCCTGCACTATCAGCACACTTTTGGAGACCTGGTGCGCGGCGTGGTAGAGGGAATTGGTATGGCGGCGCGCGACTGCTACCAGGCGATGGGTCAGGATCGGCCCGGCGAGATCCGTCTGACCGGCGGTGCGGTGCGTTCAGCACCGCTGCGGCAGATCCTCGCGGCGGCTATCGGTGCCCCGGTGCGTATCAGTCAGCGTGAAGAAGCGGGCGCGGCCGGCGCGGCAATGATGGCCGCGGTTGCAGTGGGCGCGTTCTCTTCTATGGCCGCGTGTGCCGAAACCTGGGTCCGCCCGCTGCTTGACGCGCCGGAAACGCCGCAGCCCGATCTGATGCAGCGCTATGACGCGCTGTTTCCTCATTATCAGCAGATCCGCAGCGATCTGCCGGCCTGCTGGCAGGCGCTGAATACCTGTAACGGAGTCAATCATGAGTGACACTATGCTGGATCTGTTTGTTATTGGCGGCGGCATTAACGGCGCCGGTATCGCCCGCGATGCCGCCGGTCGCGGCCTGTCGGTGGCGATGTGTGAAAAAGACGATCTGGCGCAGGGCACCTCCTCCCGCTCCGGGAAGCTGGTGCACGGCGGCCTGCGCTACCTGGAGTATTATGAGTTCCGGCTGGTGCGCGAAGCGCTGATTGAGCGGGAAGTGCTGCTGAATGCTGCCCCGCATATTATCTGGCCGATGCGCTTTGTGCTGCCGCACAGCCCCTCCGATCGCTCTGCCTGGCTGGTACGGCTCGGCCTCTTCTTCTATGACCATCTGGGCGGCCGTAAGAAACTGCCCGGTACGCGCTCACTCGATCTGACGCGCGATCCCGAAGGCGCCCCGCTGCTCGACAGCTATAAAAAAGGGTTTGAGTACTCCGACTGCTGGGTCGATGACGCGCGGCTGGTGGTGCTGAACGCGCTGGATGCCGCTGAGCGTGGCGCAACCATTCTGCCGCGCACGCGCTGCGTTGCCGCACAGCGCCTGGCCGGCAAGTGGCAGATAACCCTTGAAGATGTCAGCAGCGGCGAGCGCCGCACGCTGTTTGCGCGGGCAATCGTCAACGCGGCGGGACCCTGGGTGCTGGACATTGTCAGCGACGTGACGCAGAGCCACAGCCAGCGCCGGGTGCGTCTGGTGAAAGGCTCACACCTTATCGTGCCTAAATTCTGGGAGGGTCAGCAGGCGTATCTGGTGCAGAACACCGATAAGCGCGTGATTTTTATCAATCCTTATGAAGGCGATAAAGCGCTGATTGGCACGACGGATATTCCGTGGGAAGGCAAAGCGGAAGCGGTGACCGCCGACGATACGGAACAACAGTATCTGTTAGACGTCGTTAACCGCTACTTCAAAGTTAAGCTGCGCCCGGCTGACGTTATTACCCGCTTCTCCGGCGTGCGTCCGCTGTTTGACGACGGCAAAGGCAACCCCTCCGCGGTGACGCGCGACTACGTGTTTGACCTCGATAACCAGCAGGATGCGCCGCTGCTGCACGTCTTCGGCGGGAAAATCACTACATTCCGCAAGCTGGCAGAGCACGCCCTGCAGAAGCTAGCCCCCTTCTTTCCGCAGATGGGCGCTGACTGGACGCGTGCGGCCACGCTGCCGGGAGGCGATATGGCTGACGCCGACTTTGAAACCTTTCTTGAACAGTGCAAAGCGCGCTGGCCATGGCTGCCGCAGCCGCTGCGTAAACACTACGCCCGTCTTTATGGAACGCGCATCGCACAGCTGCTGGCAGATGCAACGGCGCTGAGCGATCTGGGACGCCATTTTGGCGGACTGCTGTATGAAGCAGAAGCACGCTATCTGGCTGACCACGAGTGGGCGCAGCAGGCGGAGGATATTCTGTGGCGGCGCACTAAACATCAGCTGCACCTTACCCCGGCGCAGCGCGATGCGTTCATCACCTGGTTTGAAGCGGCTTCCGCGCGCGTGATCCCGCTGCGCGCCCGTGCCGGACAGGAGAACTGATATGGCCCTGACTCTTTCGCTTAATACGAATCCGCTGGTTAACCGCTTTGCCGATCCGCACGACTTAATTATCACGGTGGCGGAACAGATCCGCATTCGCGACCTGCAGCTGACCCATGAATTTATCAATCCGGGCTGGCCTGCCGCGACGATAACCGCAATGACGCGTCGTATGCAGCAGGCGCTGAACGCCACCGGCGTGCGCGTCACCTCCGGTATGACCGGCCCCTACGGGCGACTGAACCACTTTGGTCATCCCGATGCTGCGGTGCGCCGCTACTATATTGACTGGTTCAAAACCTTTGCGGATATCACCGCTGAACTGGGCGGTGTGGCTATCGGCTCGCAATTTGCCATTTTTACGCAGCGCGACTTCCGGGACGCAGAGCGCCGCGAAACGCTTATCGATATCGCCACTGACTGCTGGCAGGAGGTCGCTGAACATGCGCGCGCGGCGGGGCTGAAATATCTTTTCTGGGAGCCGATGAGTGTGGCGCGCGAGTTTGGCGAAACCATTCCCGCCGCGCTGGCACTGCAGCAGCGCCTGAGCCAGCGCGATTTTGCCCTGCCAATGTGGATGATGGCGGATATTGATCACGGTGATGTGACCTCGGCCGATCCGCAGGATTACGATCCTTACGCCTGGGCCGAAGCGGTGCCGCGCTGCTCACCGATCATTCATATCAAGCAGAGCATGATGGATAAAGGCGGGCATCGTCCGTTTACAATGCAGTACAATGACGGCGGCCGTATTCAGCCGCAGCCGCTGCTGGAGGCGCTGGCGCGTGGTGGCGCGCAGGATAATGAAATCTGCCTGGAGCTGAGTTTCAAAGAGCGCGAGCCCACCGACAGTCGCGCCGTGGCGGAGATCGCAGAGAGCGTGGCTTTCTGGGCCAGCCATATTGAAACCGGCGTGGCGGACCTGCATCTGGCGACGCACCGGCCCGCCGGAGCGCACAGCTAAACACGCGGGCCGGAGCCCGCGTCGTCTTCTACTCTGAATGGACAAAGACATGAAATCCGCACCTGCTTCTGCCGATCGTGATGACTCTCTGGCGCTGCGTGCGGCCTGGCTGCACTACGTAGGCGGCCTGACTCAGGCTGAGGTCGCTAAACGACTGGGGCTGCCTTCGGTAAAAACGCACCGCCTGATTGCGCGCATGGTGGCGGAAGGCGCAGTAAAAATCACCATTGATGGCGATATTCTCGACTGCGTGGCGCTGGAGGATAAGCTGCGTCAGCACTTTGGCCTGCGGTTTTGTCAGGTTGCGCCCGATCTGGGTGAGACCGGGCTGCCGGTGCGGGCGCTGGGGATGGCTGGCGCGGACTATCTGCGCCAGCTGCTGCTCGGCGCGCCCGCGATTACGCTCGGGCTGGGGCATGGCCGTACCCTCTCCGCGGCGATCCATCAGCTGGCGCGCCTTGAGGCACCACAGGCGCGTTTTGTGTCGCTGCTGGGCTGCCTGACGCGCAACTATGCGCTCAACCCGCATGATGTTATGCACCGCATCGCCGCCAAAACCGGCGCGCAGTCTTACATGATGCCGGTGCCGTTCTTTGCGAACACTGAAGAAGATCGCGATGTTCTGCTGGCGCAGCGCGGCGTCAGCGAGATTTTTGATATGGCCGCGCGCAGTGAGGTCAAGCTGGTCGGTATCGGGACGGTAGAGCCGGCGGCTCAGCTGGTTGAAGCCGGCATGCTCGAAGAGGCGGAGATCAACGCCCTCTCTGCAGCCGGCGCGGTGGGAGAATTGCTGGGCCACTTTTTTGCCGCCGACGGCACGCTGATCCACAACTCACTGACGGCGCGGACACTTTCCGTGCCGCTCAGCCAGAACCGCAGTGAGATTGTGGCGCTGACGGGTGGCCTGAGTAAAGTGGCGGCTATTCGTGCCGTGCTGAGCAGCGGTCAGCTCTCCGGGCTGATCACTGATGAGGTCACGGCACAGGCGCTACTGATATAACGCTGACCGGTCAGTAAAATAGCGCTCTGCACCGCCAGGTTAAATCTGCGTGACCTCCGTTCCCTGCGCCGTCAGCAGCGCCTGAGCGGCCGGATCAAGCTCGCTGTCGGTAATCAGCTGCCTGAACGGCTGATGCGGCGCCAGCGCATAAGGGTGGATCTGACCAAATTTAGAGGAGTCGGTCAGCGCAATAGTGTGCGCAGGCTTTTCCAGCAGCGCATGAACCACATCGCAGCGCAGCATGTTGCGCCCGGTAAAGCCGGTGGCGCGATCCCAGCCATCAATGCCGATAAAGACTTTATGAAAGCTGAGCTGCTGAATACAGAGCCGGGTCAGCGGACCGACCACCGACTCACTGCTTTTCTGAAACAGACCGCCGAGAATAATGACGTCGCCGCCCTTTTCACGCAGCAGGCCGGCAATATAGTGGCTTACCGTGACCAGCGTAACGTCATGCCGCTCGCTCAGCGCCTGTGCCAGCAGCGCATTGGTGCTGCCCCCCTCAATAAATACCGTTTCCCCTGCATTCACCAGAGAGGCGGCATAATCGGCCAGCCGTTTTTTTACGGCAAGGCGGGTTTGCATCCGGGCGCTGACGTCGTCACCGCCCGCAGCAACGGCGGAGCCATGCACCCGACGCAACAGCCCCTCTTTTTCCAGCTGGTTAAGATCCTGGCGCATCGTGACTTCAGAGACGCCGGTGGTCAGCGCCAGCTCGCTGACGCTGACGCTGCCGCGCGCGCTGAGCAGCTCGATAATTGACTGATGACGTGCGTTCATAGTGTCCTGCAGTTAGTCAGTAAGGCCCAGCGCCTGACGGCCGCGGGCGTTCAGATGCTGGGGCGTAAAGCGATCCTGCCAGTTAACCTCATAATCTTTACGCGGGAAATCACCGGGTGAAACACCCTCTGTCAGCGCCTGCGCCACCTGATGCGCGTAAGCGCGATTTTTGTCGCACATCGGCGCGGCCGGAATATACATCACATTACCCCAGCCCTGCTGATCTTCTACCGGCGCGACAGAATGTATCACATCGCAATGCCACCATACGGAATCGCCCGCTTCCAGCGCCGGAATGGAGCAGAGTCCGGCAATCAGTTCAGGATGCCAGCGCTCCGATACCGGCAGGACTTTACCCGGCTCAACCCCGCATAGCTCCTCTTCCGGTACATCGCTGAGCAGAGGACGCAGCAGCAGTAACGCCATTGCCTGCGGCACCGGCACAACGTGCAGCAAACCCTGACCCGGCTGCATATCAGAGAGCGCCGTCCAGCCCTGAAACGTACGGAATACCGAACATTTTGTGGTAGTACCGGACTGGTATTCATTTACCTCTGTGCGGTATGCCGCATCCCACGGGTCGTACTGTGCAAAGCGGTTATTAAAGATATGTCTGAATACCTGCTGATAAGCCGGCAGCAGCCAGCGCTCCAGCGCACCGGAATCGGTATGCGCACCGAGCCCTTTAGAGGTTGTGCCGGGCAGCCGCCGGCGGATGCGGTCGGGATAGATAATGCTGACATCAGGGTCAAACCAGCGTTTACCCTGAGAATCAAACCGCCACAGGTGATTGAGGAATCGCTGGGTGGCAGCCATCGCCTCACTCTGCCGCGCGGCCATTTGCGCCTGACTCCAGTAAATCGGATAGATTTCCGGCCGCGACGCCGCAAGATTGCCAAAGAAATCATCTCCCGGTCCCCGGTAGCCGGTCATAAAATCGTTATCGTCCAGATAACGCATCATCGATGCATCCCATCCCAGCGCGCATTCGCGGCTGAAATTACCTTTTACCACAACACAGCCGCGCCGCCGGATATGTGCTTTCTGCGCCTCACTGATTTCACCTGCGGCTATCGCCTCACAGCTCAGCTGGGGCCAGGCGGAACCAGACTGCGCCTCTTCATTTCTGGCCGCGGCAAGCTCCGTCACCACGCTCTCCCGCACCTGCTTATACAGCGCCTCCACATCTCCGATCTGCTGGCGCAGCTGCTGCTTCATCTGACGAATGCTTTTTCTGAAATCGTCGGGCTGCTGCGCTGAAGACAATAAAGTGGTCACAGAAATCACCTCTCGCTCTGGTTTCAAATGAAAGTTAACTGAATTTCATTCATAACATGCAGCTGGCGTATAGCAAGTCAGCCGTGGCGGAAATCCGGACGCGGTCACAGCTGGCAGAAGGTTTCATTTGAAAGTGTGCGGTAACAGAGCGCTCAGCTCCTGCGGGCCGCCCTGCCCGCTGCTTATATTTTCTGTCAGGAAATTTTTTGCAGAGGAGGTTAACCCTTTCTATCATGGAAAAAATTGTTTGTTGTAACTACTAAGGTGCTACCAGATAGCGATACTGAATAAATTCCGTTTTCGTTGCCAGCCGGTCGTACAGCGCTCGTGCGGCGACGTTTCCCTCCTGCGTGTTCCAGTAGACCCGTGAACAGCCGCGCGCTCTGGCCTGCTCATAGACGGCCAGTATCAGCGCTTCGCCCGCACCGTTACCGCGCGCCGCTTCTGCGACAAACAGGTCCTGCAGATAACAGTAGTCACCGCGCGTCCAGGTGGAGCGATGCGTCAGAAAATGCACCAGCCCCACCATGCTGCCACCCTGCTCCAGCACCAGACAATACATCGGTTCCGCACGGGAGAGCATGCGCCGGAACGTTTCGCCGGTCGTCGCCTCATCAATCTCTGTCTGATAAAACTGCTGGTAGCCCTGCCATAACCGCAGCCAGGCCACATAATCCTCAGCCCGCAATGCCCGTATATTCATCGTCTCTCCTCACTTTGCCAGCGCACGGATAATCTCATCTGCAGCAATAACGCGATCGTCATTGGGTATCCATTTGTTGGCCAGCATAATCAGCCCCACCCTTTGGGAAGGGATAAACACCGC
>PEFU01000003.1:1356995-1379263 GCA_002939445.1 Pantoea sp. BRM17
CCACCCTTTGGGAAGGGATAAACACCGCATAGGCTGAAAAGCCATTGGTTGAGCCGGTTTTGTTATACCAGGCGCGCAGCGGCGCCGGCGCAGAAGGAGAAACCGGCGTGGCCCGCATACCGTTAAGTATGATTTTGCTGCTGTTCCCCGCCACCAGCTGCTGCTGAGTAACAGGCAGCGGGTAGTACTCCCACATCATCGCCTGCGTAAATGCCGCCGTGCGAAAATAGCCCTGATGGGTGGCAGCCACCGCCTGCCGCCAGGCAGGTACCACGTTAACCTCTCCCATCTGAATGCCGATCCAGCGAATCAGATCTTCTGACGTTGATTTCAGCCCATACGCTTCTGCATCCAGCGGCCCGGGCGTCACGCGTACCGGCCGGTTCTGTTTATCGTAGCCCTGCGCGTAATCCGGCATGGCGCGCGGCGGCACCTGAAGAAAAGTACGATGCATTCCCATCGCCGGCAGCAGCATCGACTCCATTGCGCGCATAAATGACATATTCAGGCTCTTCGCCGCTATCATGCCGAGCATACCAATACCGAGGTTTGAATAGACGCGCTCTGTTCCCGGCTCTGCCTCAGGCTGCCACGCCTTATACCATTGCATCAGCTGCGCGCTATCCGTGACCTCCTCCGGCACAAACAGCGGCATGCCGCTGGTATGCGTCGCCAGGTTCAGCAGCGTAACGCGATCGAGCGCGCTGCCCTGCAGAGCAGGCAGCCACTGGCTGGCGCTGTCGCGAAGCTGCATTTTATGCTGCTGTACGGCGTAGCTGGCGAGCGTGGCGGTGAAGGTTTTGCTCAGCGAGCCGATCTCAYACAGCGTGCGGGGGGTGACCGGCTCTCCGAGATCGGTTGAAGTGACACCGTAACTATAAAAGGTCGTCTGGCCTTTGTTCAGCACGGCAACCGCCATGCCAGGGATCGCAAAGCGCGCCATCAGCGGCTCAATAATCTCATCCGGTGCCCGGGCAGCAGCAGAACTGGCGATAAACAGCAAAAATGTAGCCATAACGCGGCGTCGCATGAATAATCCTTATTCCTGTCAGAACCAAAAGCGGTGCGCATAGTATATCCGCCCCCGGCCCACCCCACATGCCCATTCGTGGTGTAAGTGAACAGAGTCACATCCTGAGTAAGCGGGTTTGCCGTTTTGGCTGCGCACTCCTATACCTTTGACGGATAAGCCTTCACCGTCAGGGAGCGTGCTATGGCTACTGTGTTAACCCGTAATGAGCGTCTCGACAGGCTGCGCCAGCGTCAGATTACACCGGTCCTGATTGCCGGAGGCGGCATAAACGGCATCAGTACCTTTCGCGAACTGGCCCTTCAGGGCATCCCGGCTATTCTGGTGGAGCGCGATGACTGGTGTCAGGCGGCAAGTGGTGCCCTGTCGCGCATGATCCATGGCGGCCTGCGCTATCTTGAAACCGGTGAGTTTGGTCTGGTTAAAGAGTCTGTGATCGAGCGCGACCGGCTGCTGAAAAACGCGTCGCACTATGTTTTCCCGCTGCGGACGACGGTGCCGGTGGAAACCTTCGGCGGCGGCATGGTCAACGCCACGCGACGGTTTCTGCGCCTCAGTGACAAACCTGCCCGGCGCGGTGCGCTGCTGATCAAAACCGGCCTCAGCCTGTATGACCTTTATACGCGCCAGTATGGCTCCATGCCTAAACATCAGGTACGAAGCGAGGCGGCAACCCGCGATCGCTGGCCGGGCTTTGCGCCGTGGGWGAAATATAGCGCCAGCTACTATGATGCGTGGATCAGCGCCCCTGAACGGCTGGGGCTTGAGCTGGTGGAGGATGCGGAGCGCGCCTGCAGCGACGCGCTGGCGCTGAATTATATGCAGTTAATCAGCAGCGACGGTGAGAGCGTCACGCTGAAAGATACGCTGAGCGGAGAGCAGTTTCGCCTGCAGCCACACGTGCTGGTCAATGCCGGCGGCGCATGGATTGATCGGCTTAACCAGCAGATCGCGCCCAAAAGCGCCCGGCAGAAACTGATTGGCGGCACCAAAGGGTCACATCTGATCCTCGATCATCCGGAGCTGCTGCGCATGCTTGATGGTGAAATGGTCTACTTCGAGAATCAGGAGGGGCGCGTCTGCATCCTCTATCCGTGGGGAGGTAAAGTCCTGGCCGGCTCAACGGATATCCGCGTTGACGATCCCGATAACGTGGTCTGCGAGGCAGCCGAGAAAGCGTATATTCTTGAGTCGCTGCGCTTTGTCTTTCCTGAGGTGGTGGTGCCGGAGTCCGCCGTGGTCTACACCTTTTGCGGCGTACGTCCGCTGCCTGCCAGTGATGCAAAGCTGAGCGGTCAGATATCACGTAACCACTCGCTGGTGATGCTGCCGCCCGATCCCACCCGCGCCTGGAGCACGCTCTGTCTGGTAGGTGGTAAGTGGACCACTTTTCGCCGCTTCGGTGAAGAGGCGGCCGATCGCGTTCTGCGGCTGCTGGGCGAAAAGCGCCATGTTTCCACCACTGATTTAGCGATTGGCGGCGGGCGCGACTTCCCTGCTCCGGCGGCCCAGCCCGCCTGGATCGCCCAGCTGGCGCAGCAGCATGCGCTGCCGCTGCCGCGCGTCACGCAGCTGGTAAAACGTTACGGCAGCCGCGCCTTACCCCTGCTGTCGCTGCTGCGCGATGACGACCGTCCGCTGCATCACCACGCCGATTACAGCGCCACGGAACTGCGCTATCTGACAGAGCATGAGCAGGTGTGCCAGCTGGAAGATCTGCTGGTGCGCCGCACGTCGCTGGCGATCGGCGGCGAGCTGACCCCGCCGCTCATTCAGGAGATCTCGCTGCTGATGGCGCAGACGCTGGGCTGGAGCGAGCGTCAGCGGGTACAGCAGCTGCAGCGCTGCTGCGCGTCGCTGGCGCGTTTTCACGGTCTGCATGGCCTCTACCCTACGGTGATGCAGCAGGAGGCACAGCATGTCAGCGAGCAGTAAGGCACGCATGAAGCGGTTATTCCGTCACGGCCGCTGTCTGGACGTAGCGGTCGATCACGGTATTGCCAATGAACCCGATTTTCTGCAGGGGCTTGAGAATATTGACGCGGTGATGCAGAACCTGATTGCCGCGCAGCCCGATGCGATTCAGCTCAATTACGGACAGGCAGATCTGCTGCAGTGCGCGGAAGGAGTGAAACCCGCTCTGGTGCTGCGCACCGACGTCGGCAACGCCTATAACGCCGTGCGCCATCGCGAGATGTGGGCAGTGCTGCATAATCCCGATGAGCCGGTTCTGGCGGCGCTGCAGCTGGATGCGGCCGCCGTGGTGGTCAATCTTTATCTTATCCCCGATGAACCCGCGATTTTTCGCATGTGCATCGAAAATATTGGCCGGCTGCGCCATGCGTGCGACCGCTACGGCATGCCGCTGATGATTGAGCCGCTGGTGATGGCACCCGCCGGTCAGGGGGCCGCCTACGGTTCACTGGGCGATGCAGAGCAGATTGTTCCGCTGGTGCGGCTGGCGCGCGAACTGGGCGCCGATATTATTAAAGCGGATCCAACCGATAACCCGGCTGATTTTCACCGCGTGGTAGAGGCGGCGCGCTGTCCGACGCTGGTGCGCGGTGGGGGTAAAGGCGAGATCGGTGCGGTACTGCACAAAAGCGCGCTGCTGATGGCGCAGGGTGCCAGCGGCATGGTGTATGGGCGCAATGTTTATCAGCACGCCTCTCCTGCCCGGGTCGTCGCCGCCCTGATGGCCATTATTCATCAGGGTGCTAGCGGCGAGGATGCGCTGGCCCTTTATCAGCAGGCTGACGCCTGACCTGGCGCACGTTCTGTGCGCGCTCTCCTCTGCGGTTTTACGGAGCCGGATATGAAAATCCTGGGTATTGATGCCGGTAATACGATGATCAAGGCGGTGCTGTTTGATCTCAGCGGGACGATACTGGCCGTGGCTGAGCATAGCGGCGAAACGCTGCAGCCGCAGGAGGGCTACGCCGAGCGTTCGATAGCCGCCATCCGGCACGGTACTGAACAGGCGATCCGTCACTGCCTGCTGCAGGCGGGCACGGACGCACAGGATATCATTGCAGTGGGCGCCGCCGGACACGGCAATGGCCTCTATACGCTGGACCGGGCGCTGCAGCCGCAGCTTGGCATTCAGTCGATCGATCGGCGGGCGGACGATATTGTCGCTGCGCTGGAGCAGGCTGAAAAACAGCACGCCATTTATACCCTCTCCCGCCAGACGCCGTGGGCAGCCTCCACGCCGGTGCTGCTGAGCTGGGTTAAACAGCACCAGCCTCAGATATGGCAGCAGATCGGTGCGGTACTGAGCGCTAAAGATGTTATCGTCCATTTTCTCAGCGACGCGCTCAGCAGCGACTATTCAGATGCGGCGGGTGCCGGGCTGATTGACTATCGCGTTCGCGATTACAGCAGTGAACTGCTGGCACTCTATGACATTGAGGAGGCAGCAGCCTGGCTGCCGCCGCTGCGTGAATCGAGCGCTGTCAGCGGTTATGTTACCGCGCTGGCGGCGGCACGCACCGGTTTGCCGGCGGGTATACCGGTGGTGGCGGGTCTGTTTGATGTGGTGGCCAGCGCAGCGGGATCGGGGGTCGTCAGCTGCGGTGACGCCTCAATCGTAGCGGGTACGTGGAGTATCAATCAGGTTGTGGTGGATAAACCTGACTATCTTCGCCCGGTTTCCATGAGTTCAATGATAGAGCGGGATCGCTTTATGGCGATTGAGGCCAGCGCAACCTCGGCGGCCAACCTCAACTGGTTTCTGCGGGAATTTGACGACCGGCGCGGAGGAAAAGGCGCGGTGCAGAGCAGCGAGTGCGTGGCGCAGATCCGTCAGGATCCGCATCTGCCGTTTTATCACCCCTACCTCTACTCCGGCCGCAAACCGGAACCGGCCCGCGCCGGCTTTTACGGGCTGGGCGGCTGGCATACCCGTGCAGATATGCTGTTTGCCCTGTTTGAGGGCGTGACCTTTGCTCACCGGGCGCATATTGACCGGCTGCACGCTGCCGGCCTCCCATTTACCCGTGCCACGCTCTCAGGCGGCGCCGCGCGCAGCGTCATCTGGCCGCAGATGTTTGCCGATGTTTTGAATATTCCGGTGCGGGTGGCAGAGTGTACGGAAACCGGCGCGCTGGGCGCCGCGCTCTGTGCAGGCGTTGGCGTGGGCGTGTGGCGGGATCTGACGGATGCGGTGCAGCATGCGGTGCGTCTGCAGCCGGAAGAGCGGCAGCCGCGGCCGGAGTGGGTCAGCTTCCACGACGCGCGCTATCACCAGTTTAAAAAACTGGAGCTGGCGATGCGCGACATCTGGCGCGAGACCCGCTGATACTCAGCGACACTGGCTGGTGCAGTTCTGTACACAAATTTGCGCCAGCGAGCCACATCCGCCGCCGCTATCATTTTTGCACTGTGACTGCTGTACGTAGCAGTTTTGCTGACAGGCCGACAGATCGCATTTTGACGCGATCGGAGTAAACATAGCAGACGGCGATTTGGGCGACGGCTGCCAGCTGCTCTGCGCCATCGCGTTTACGCTGCACGCCATCATTAACGCAATTATCCACTTCATGATTAATCCTCCGCTCTGAAGCTTTAAGTATGCGCAAAATCTGGTCAGAATGCCGCATGAAACAAAAGATTCATGCGCATAGAGTTGCACTATAAAAGTGCGAACGCACTGCAACAATCGTTTCATCATTATGTCTCTTTTATAAAAAACCATAGTTATCAACACGCTGTCTGTTGGCGCGCATCTGGTACAGAAGTTGCAGTATCTCCCTGTCTGAGCACAGGAGAGCATGATGAAAGTGATTGTTATTGGCGCCGGTATCGGCGGAATGAGTGCTGCTATCGCCCTGGAACGGGCGGGCTTTGAGACGGAAGTCTATGAGGCCGTTGCGGAGATGAAACCGGTTGGCGCAGCCATTTCCGTCTGGCCTAACGGCGTGAAATGCCTGAATGCCCTCGGTCTGAAACAGCCGCTGCGCGCGCTGAGCGGCAATATGGCCTGGATGGCTTATCACGATGCGCGAAGCGGTGCCCCCCTGACCCGCTTCAGCCTGGATCCGCTGGTGCAGCGCACCGGTGAATATCCTGCGCCGGTATCACGCGCCGGGCTGCAGGCGATGCTGCTTGATACTTATGGCCGGACGCGCGTTCGCTTTGGCAGGCGCGTCACGCATGCTGAACAAACCTCGCAGGGCGTTACCGCTTTCTTTGCCGACGGCAGCGAAGCCACAGGCGACCTGCTGATCGCTGCGGACGGCACGCACTCTGTACTGCGCGAGGCGGTTCTGGGCGAGCGCGTGGCGCGTCGCTATGCGGGCTATGTAAACTGGAACGGGCTGATTAGCGTGGATGAAGCGATTGCACCCGCCGATCAGTGGACCACTTTTGTCGGCGACGGCAAGCGCGTGTCGCTGATGCCGGTTGCCGGCAACCGCTTCTACTTCTTCTTTGATGTGCCGCTACCTGCCGGCCTCGCTCAGGATCGCACCACGCTGCGCGCCGATCTCAGCGGCTATTTCGCCGGCTGGGCCGAACCGGTGCAGCGGCTGATAGCGCAGCTCGATCCGCTCACCACTAACCGGGTCGAAATACACGATACCGAACCCCTTACCCGCTTTGTGCGCGGACGCGTGGCGCTGCTGGGCGATGCAGCCCATAGCACCACCCCCGATATTGGTCAGGGCGGCTGCGCGGCAATGGAAGATGCCGTGGTGCTGGCACAAACGCTGGCGACACATTCGCTGGGGGTGGAAGATGCGCTGCTGCGCTATCAGGCGCGCCGGCTGGACCGCACCCGCGACCTGGTGCTGAAGGCACGCAAGCGCTGCGACGTGACGCACGGTAAAGAGCCCGCGCTGACGGCAGCCTGGTATGAAGAGCTAAAAACCGAAAGCGGCGAGCGGGTGCTGGCTGGCATGTGCGACACAATCTGCGGTGGCCCGATGGGATAGCGCGCCACCGCTTCTGCCCTACTCTGCGCTTAATCCGCGATGGCGCAGCATCGGCTCTGGCGCTGGCGCTTTACCGCGCCAGCTCAGCCAGACGTGCTGCAGATCGCTGCTGTTTCCGCGTGACAAGACCAGATCCCGGAAGCGCTGCCCGTTTTCCCGCGTCAGGCCACCCTGTTCAGTGAACGCCTGATAACCATCGTCAGCCAGCATCTGCGTCCAGATATAGGCGTAATAGCCTGCCGCATATCCTCCTCCCCAGATGTGACGAAAATAGCTGGAGCGATAGCGCGGCGGCACTGCTGACAGCGCAATGTTTTCTGCCTGCAGCGCCTGCCGTTCAAAATGTTCCACATCCTGTGGCTTATCGTGCGCGGAGAGGGAGTGCCACTGCAGATCCAGCAGCGCCGCGGCCAGCAGTTCGGTCATGTCATAACCTTTATTAAAGGTTGCGGCCTGTACCATTTTTTCGCGCAGCGCAGCGGGCATCGGCTCCCCGGTTTCCCAGTGGCGCGCATAGCTGGCGAACACCGCCTCATGACTGGCCCAGTGTTCGTTAATCTGCGACGGAAACTCCACAAAATCGCGCGGCGTGGCCGTACCGGAGAGGCTGGCGTAGCGCTGGCTGGCAAACAGGCCGTGCAGCGCATGACCAAATTCGTGGAACAGCGTGATAACATCATCCCAGCTCAGCAGCGCCGGCTGGCCAGGCTGCGGTTTGGTATAGTTGCAGACGTTGTAGATCACCGGTTTCTGATCCAGCAGCGCAGACTGGTCAACAAAGTTGCCCATCCATGCTCCGCCGCTTTTATTATCACGAGCGAAAAAGTCGGTATAAAACAGCGCCAGCGGCGTCTCATCGGCGTCGAAAATCTCATAGACGCACACATCCGGATGATAGACCGGCAGATCGTGGCGCCGGCTGAACCGAATACCGTAAAGCTGCGTGGCGGCCCAGAACGCGCCGCGCTCCAGCACGCTATCCAGCGCGAACCAGGGGCGAATAGCGTCTTCATCAAAGTCATATTTCGCCTGGCGCACCTGCTCTGCGTAAAAATTCCAGTCCCAGGCGCGCAGGTCAAATCTCTGCTGCTGCTCAGCCATCAGCTGTTCTATTTCTGCGGCCTCGCGCCCGGCGCGCTCGCAGGCTGCCGGCACAATATTGCGCATAAAGTCCAGCGCGGCCTCCGGCGTTTTCGCCATCTGATCCTGCAGGTTCCACGCCGCATAGCTGCTATAGCCCAGTAGCGCGGCCTGCTCCGCCCGCAGCTGCGCCATACGCGAAACCAGCGGCCGCGTATCGTTAACATCGTTACGCTCACAGCGCTTCAGCGCCTGCTCAAACAGCGCTTCCCGCGTGGCGCGGATGGTTAACCGGCTCAGCGCTGGCTGCTGCGTGGTGTTTTGCAGCGGGATCAGCCACTGATTATCCAGACCACGTGCGGCCGCAGCGGCACGCGCCTGCTCCAGCGCTGCATCGTCGAGTCCCGCCAGCGCCTCCGGGCTGCTGACGGTGTAAGCGGCTGACTGCGTCGCCGCCAGCAGACGGTTACCAAAGCGGGTGCTGAGGCCTGCCAGCTCCTGATTGATGTCGCGCAGCCGCTGTTTTTCATCATCACTCAGGCTGGCTCCGGCCAGCTGAAACGCCTGCCGGGTAACCTCCGTCAGCCGCACCGCCTCTGCGTCCGGGCAGGCGGTACTGCGCTGCTGCCAGACTGCCTCCAGCCGGGCGAAGAGCGCGCRATTGAGGTAGATCTCATCGTGCAGCGCCGCCAGGGCGGGCGTAATGATCTCTTCCACCTCCTGCAGGCGTGGCGACGTATTCGCTGCCGTCATGGCTGAAAAGACCTGCCACACCCGGCTCAGTAAGAGGCCGCTGCGCTCCAGCGCTTCAAACGTATTAGCAAAGTCCGGTGGCGCAGGGTTTGCGATAATCGCGGCGACTTCGCGGCGCTTCTCTTCGATGCCCGCTTCCAGCGCCGGCAGAAAATCGTCTTCGCTTATCTGATCGAACGGCGGCGCCTGATACGGCAGCGTGCTGGCGCTAAAAAAGGGATTGGCGGATCGGTTCATTATCGCTCCTGATAATCAGCAACGCCGCAATAGCCTGCGGCAGAGAGCCTTTATCCTGGCACGCCGGTGTGCGGGCAACAACCCGGCGTGCTGCCCGCCCTCTCTTTTTGCCACACCGGCTGGCCATTTACCCAGGTCTGCGCAATGTTGCGATCGTCACCCAGCGTCATCAGAACAAACAGCTGCTCGAAGATATCTTTACTGTTGCCATGACGCAGCTGCTGCAGCGGCGATACGGCCGGATCCAGCACCACAAAATCCGCCTCTTTGCCGGGCGCAAAGTTGCCAATTTTATCGTCGAGATCCAGCGCCTGCGCCCCGCCCAGCGTGGCGCGATAAAGCGCTTCGCAGGCGGTCAGCTTATAGTGCTGCAGCTGCCCGACTTTATACGCCTCGCCCAGCGTCTGCAGCAGGTTGAAGGTGGTACCAGCGCCAACGTCGGTGCCGATCCCCATGCGCACGTTCTCCTGCCAGCAGCGTTTGAGATCAAACAGCCCGCTGCCAAGAAACAGATTTGAAGTAGGGCAAAATGCGATGGCTGAACCGGTGTCGTGCAGGCACTGCCACTCATGGTCCTGCAGATGCAGGCAGTGGGCAAATACGCTGCGTGCGCCAGTGAGCTGATAGTGGTGATAGACATCGAGATAGCCGTTGCGCTCGGGAAAAAGCTCTCTGACCCACGCCACCTCCTGCGGATTTTCACTCAGGTGCGTATGCAGCCAGGTATCGGGAAACTCTCTCCGCAGCTGACCTACCCGTTCCAGCAGCTGTGGCGAAGAGGTCGGCGCAAAGCGTGGGGTCAGCGCATAGCCAAGACGGCCGCGCCGGTGCCAGCGCTCAATCAGCGCCCGCGTCTGCTGATAGCTCGTTTCGGGGGTTTCAGTCAGGTAGTCCGGCGCGTTGCGGTCCATCATCACTTTACCGGCAATGAGCCGCATGCTGAGCCGCTCCGCCGCGCTGAAGAGCGCGTCAACCGACTGCGGATGCACCGTGCCAAACACCAGTGCGGTAGTGGTACCGTTAGCCAGCAGCTGCTGCAGGAAAAAATCGGACATCTTTGCCGCATGGGTTGCACAGTGATACTGCTGCTCAACCGGAAAGGTATAGTTATTCAGCCAGGTCAGCAGCTGTTCGCCAAACGCGCCCATCATTTCCGTCTGCGGATAGTGAATGTGGGTATCGATAAACCCCGGCACAATCAGCTTGCCGCGCAGGTCCGTGACCCGCCGGCTATCCACCCGTAGCGCCGCGCTGCTCCAGCTTTCCAGGCTGACAATTTTTCCTGCACGCAGCGTGAGCAGACCATCAGCGAAATAGCGTGCGGCGTCACTCAGCGCCTCTGGCTGATCTACCGTGCGGGTAAAATCAAAAAAACTGGCGCGCAGCAGCGTCTCGTTGTCAGCATTCATAACTCATCCTCTCAGTAAGATAAAATGAGTGTGCAAAAGCCGTGCCAGTTCAGGGTTATTTACCTGCTAAATCATAAGGTTAGGCTAAAAGAGAGGCAACCGGATGCGCAAACGATTACGTGCATCTGCACCGGCGTTAAGATCTGCTGGCGACCGCTCACGCTGCACCATGATGCATCAGCGCGGTGCACGCCTGCACCCTGTTAACGCATGCCGGCGACAGAGAGTTTGCCGGCCGCTTTTTTTCAGCAGGCGAAGAATGATGGTGATATGGTTAAACGCGGACTACCTGAAAACAGTTAAGGAACAGTGAGATGATTATTTTTGTTACCGGTGCTACTGCTGGGTTTGGTGAAAGTATTACCCGTCGCTTCATTGCCACAGGCCATAAAGTGATCGCCAGCGGGCGGCGCGCCGAACGGCTGCAGGCGCTGAAGGATGAGCTGGGTGAAAACCTCTATACCGTTCAGCTCGATGTGCGTAATCGTGCCGTTATCGAGGAGGTCATTGCTGCGCTGCCGGCAGAGTGGCGCAACATTGATGTACTGGTCAACAACGCCGGCCTGGCGCTGGGCACTGAGCCAGCCCATAAAGCCAGCGTCGATGACTGGGAGAATATGATCGACACCAATACCAAAGGCCTGGTTTTCATGACCCGGGCGCTGCTGCCTGCCATGGTAGAGCGCAACGTCGGGCATATCGTCAATATCGGTTCCATTGCCGGCAGCTGGCCCTATGCGGGCGGCAACGTCTATGGCGCAACCAAAGCGTTTGTGCGCCAGTTCAGCCTGAATCTGCGTACCGATCTCCACGGCACCGCGCTGCGCGTGACCGATATCGAGCCGGGTCTGGTAGGCGGAACGGAATTTTCCAACGTGCGCTTTAAAGGCGATGACGATCGCGCCGGCGCGGTGTATGAAGGTACAACGGCGCTGACAGCAGAGGATGTCACCGAGGCCGTTTACTGGGTAACCACGCTGCCAGCGCACGTCAATATCAACACGCTGGAGATTATGCCGGTCAGCCAGACCACCGCCGGGCTGAAAGTGCATAAAGACGCATAACCGTGTGTGACAACGTCACCTGATAGCACCGGGTGACGCTGTTACGCTTTTCCCCAGCCGGTGACAATAATCAGCATTCCGCACAGCGCTATCAGCGCGCCCGCCCAGTCCCATGCGCTCAGCCGTACCCCATCCACCACGCGCAGCCAGATCAGAGCCGTAAACACATAGACACCACCATACGCCGCGTACACCCGCCCGCTCGCCGCCGGATGCAGCGTGAGCAGCCAGACAAATAGCGCCAGACTCGCCGCAGCCGGCAACAGCAGCCAGGCGCTCATCCCCTTACGCAGCCAGAGCCAGGGCAAGAAACAGCCCGCAATCTCTGCGACAGCCGTAATGAAAAATAATAGTGCGGTCTTGATCAGCATAACTCTGCTCTCTGTTCCCTCAACGCGCTGCACACCGCTGGTGAGCAGCAAAAGCAGGATGATATACTAGCCGCTGTTACGGCAACAGCCTCGCACGGCTGACCGGGTCTGACTAAAGGACAACATCATGAAAAACTATGCTTCCGTTCTGTTTACGGCGCTGCTGACGGCCAGCGTGCTGCTGAGCGCTCCCTTTGCCGCTGCCCGTACCGATCGCCTGATCGTGGAAGATGGCAATAGCGCGGCCAGCAATGAAGCCGCCCGCCAGAGTAAAGAGCAGTGGAACGATACGCGTAATCTGCGCAGCAAGATTAATACCCGGACAGAGAAAGAGTTCGACAAAGCGGACCGCGCGTTTGATACCCGCGACGCCTGCGACAAGAGCTATAACGTCAACGCTTACTGGGAAGAGAATACCCTGCGCTGCCTCGATCGCCGCACCGGTCGTCCGGTCGCGCCGTAACGCGGCGCTGCTGCTATAGTGTTCAGAGAGACAGTCAACAAGGAGTTTGCGATGAAAAAGGGTTCTCTGGTACTGCTGCTGGGTGTGATGACGCTGCCGCTGATGGCTCAGGCCTCCTGCGACAGCGTTCGCGCCGATATCAGTAAAAAAATTGTCAGTAATGGCGTGGCGGAGTCAGATTTTACGCTGGATATCGTGCCAAACGATCAGGCCGACCAGGCGGGCGGTCAGGTGGTCGGCCACTGTGAAAATGATACGCAAAAAATTGTTTATAAAAAGAATATGCGGGATGCAGAGGGTAGCGCACCCGACAGCGCCGGCAGCTCTCAGGATATGTCAGCGCAGTAACCTGCAACCGGGGCAGCCGCCGCTGCCCCGCTTCTTCTCTTCTATTCCATCTCCGGTCGCTGACGCGGCATCAGCCAGGCGATCCACACCGTCAGCAGCGCGATCAGCAAGGCCACGATAAATACCCAGTGCAGCGATGCGGCAATCTGGGTCGTCCAGAGCTGCAGTTCTGCAACCGGCAGCGCCTCCCGGCTTTCCGGCGACATGATTTTTTGCATCGGATCCTCCGCCTGCGGCAGCCGCTGCGCCAGATTGATGTTTAAAACCGCCCCCATCAGTGCGGTTCCCAGCGCTGAACCCAGCATCCGGCTGAACATAATAGAGGCGGTACAGATACCGCGGATCTCATACTGCGCATGGTTCTGCACGGAAACCAGAAACGTGGTGCTGGTCATGCCCATGCCGGTGCCGATAACAAAGGCCGTAAAGCCCGCCTGCAGCACGGAGCTTTCCGCGTGGAGCAGCAGCAGCAGCGCGCTGCCGGCGATCAGTAACAGTGCGCCAAGCTGAGCGGTGAAGCGATAAGAGGTCACGAGCATCAGGCGACCGCTGAGCGTACTGGCAATCGGCCAGCCAATTGACATCATCGCCAGCGCGCTGCCCGCCTGCAGCGGCGTACCGCCGGTGATCCCCTGGATCCAGGTGGGCAGAAACGCGCTGATGCCCATCATGGTGGCGCCGATAATCAGATTACCGGCGTTGCCTGCCACAATCAGACGGCTGCGCCACAGCGCAAGCGGGAAAAGCGGTGCCGCCGTCTGCTGTTCGTGCCGTTTGAGACGCCAGCCTGCCACGCCTGCCAGCAGCAGAAACGGCAGCAGCCAGTAGCCGAGCGCTTCCGCCTGCAGCAGCGCCACCAGCAGCGCAGTGACGCTGATCATCAGCCAGCAGCTGCCGGTAATATWCAGCGCACCTGCGGCGGAGACCGGGCGGGCGGGCAGGAAACGCGCCAGCAGCAGCATAGAGATCAGCCCTATCGGCACGTTGACCCAAAAGATCACCGCCCAGCTAAAGTGCTGCACCAGCCACGCACCGCTAAGCGGTCCGATAATTGCCGCCACGCCCCAGACGCTGGAGAGCCAGCCCTGAACGGTGGCGCGTTCACGCGGGGAGTAGATATCCGCCACAATGGTAGTGGTCAGCGGCATAATGGCACCCGCTCCCAGCCCCTGAAAGGCGCGAAACAGAATGAGCCATATCATGGTATGAGCAAAGCCGCACAGCACTGAGCCAAACAAAAACAGCGATACCCCGACAAAAAAGAGCCGCTTACGTCCCCATATATCGGCTAAACGGCCATAAAGCGGCACGCTCACCGCCTGCGTCAGGAGATAAATAGAAAATACCCAGCCAAACTGCGCGAAGCCGCCCAGATCGGCAATGATCGTAGGCATCGCCGTCGCCACAATCGTCACCTCAATTGCGGCCATAAACATAGCCAGCATACAGGCAAACAAAATCCATGGACGATGGCTGCGCAAAACTTCAGCGTGCTCTGACATAACGCTCCTTATCCCGTTTTACTCTCTCTTATCCCGCCACACAGCCCGTGCTTATGTGACAGGGTAACCTTTTTCGATGAATTTTTTTTATTGTCATACCATCCCGTACCCGGTGCGGGCTGCAGGCGGTTTTGCCCCCTCACTGTCAGCTGTTTTTTGCGTTAAATGCTGGCGTTGCCGATCAGAGATTGCTATAGACTTTTAGCCGTCAGGTTAATTATCTGTGAATTTATGCCGAATTAACGCAGGCAACCCGCACCTTAACCATAAAATTTTGCTATCGAACGCGGCCTCTTATCCTGCCGCTCAGCAGAGCAATCATAGCTGATAGTTCTGTTTATTCAGGGAGAAAACGGTTATGCCTCACGCATCGCTGATCCGGCGCACCGGATTGGCTCTTCTCACTCTTACGCTACTCGTTGCGCTTCTGATCTGGGGCATTGGTCCGGATACGCTGCGCGCCCGCCAGACCGATCTGATCTATCTTGGCCAGCAGCATCTCTGGCTGGTTTTCTGGTCCATGCTCTGCGCCCTGCTGGTGGGGATCCCTGCCGGGATTGTGCTGAGCCGTCCTTTTGCGCGAAGTCAGGCTGAATATGTTATGCAGATCTTCAACGTCGGCAATACCCTCCCGCCTCTGGCCGTGCTGGCGCTGGCTATGGTCGTGGTGGGCATCGGTGAGCGACCGGCGCTGATTGCGCTGTTTCTTGCCTCGCTGCTGCCCATTGTGCGCAATACCTATGCCGGCCTGTGCGCAGTTCCACCGGCGCTGACCGAGGCGGCTAAAGGCATTGGCATGACCCGCCTGCAGCGGCTGCGCCAGGTTGAGCTGCCGGACGCGCTGCCGGTGATATTAGCTGGCGTGCGCATCGCCACCGCGATTAACGTCGGCACCGCGCCGCTGGCCTTTTTGATAGGCGCCAGCAGCTACGGCGAGCTGATTTTCCCCGGGATCTATCTGAACGATTTCCCGACGCTGATTCTGGGTGCYGCCGCTACCGCGCTGATTGCCCTGATCCTGGACATGCTGCTGGCCGCGCTGGGCCGCATTCTTTCGCCACACGCTGCAACTTAACTCATGGAGCACGTTTTGATGACCCCCACCAGGCTGTTTTTCAACCGGCTGCGCGGCGCTGTGCTGGCCCTGAGCGCTGCGCTACTGCTTAATCAGTCAGCGCTGGCGGCTGCGCCTATTACGCTCTCAACCAAAAGCTTTACTGAACAGCATATTTTGTCTGCCCTGTCCGTTTTATGGCTGCAGAAAAACGGGTTTACGATCGTCCCTAAGACCAATATTGCGACCACCATCAGCCGTAATGCCATGATCAACAAACAGATCGATATGACATGGGAATATACCGGCACCTCGCTCATTATTTTTAACCACATCAGTAAGCCTATGTCTCCTGAACAGGCGTGGGAAACAGTAAAAAAGCTGGATGCGAAACTGGGCCTGGTCTGGCTTGAACCGGCACCGATGAACAACACTTACGCCTTTGCCATGCAGCGACGTCGCGCAGAGCAGGAGGGTATTACCACCCTGTCGCAGCTGGTCAGCAAAATGGAGCAGGTGCGCGCCAGCGAGCCGGAGCATAACTGGCGGCTGGGACTCGACCTGGAGTTCGCTGGTCGCTCCGATGGCCTGAAGCCGCTGCAAAAAGTTTATCAACTGCCGCTCGATCGCCCGCAAATCCGTCAGATGGATCCCGGCCTGGTCTATAACGCGGTCCGTGACGGGTTTGTGGACGCCGGCCTGATCTATACCACCGATGGTCGCGTCAAAGGCTTTGACCTGCTGGTATTAAAAGATGATAAGCACTTCTTCCCCAGTTACAACGTCACGCCAGTGGTGCGTAAAGAGGTGCTCGCTGCACATCCTGGCCTGGAGAAAGCGCTGAATCAGCTGTCAGCATTGATTACTGATGACGCTATTTCAGAAATGAACAAGCGGGTGGATATCGATCATCAGTCACCCGCTCAGGTTGCACGCGATTTCCTCCAGACCCGTAACATGCTGTAAGGAGACACCATGGATACCCTCTATTACATCACTGATAACTGGCAGATGCTGCTCGGCCTGACCTGGCAGCACACCTGGCTGGTGCTGGTGGCGGTTGGTTTTGCCATCCTGGCTGGCGTACCGCTGGGCATTTTAATTGTCCGCTTTAAGTGGCTGGCGACACCGGTGCTGGGCGTCGCCACTATTGTACTGACCATTCCGACTATTGCGCTGTTCGGGCTGATGATCCCGTTGTTTTCGCAGATCGGCCAGGGCATCGGCGCCCTGCCCGCCATCACGGCAGTGTTTCTCTATTCGCTGCTGCCTATTGTGCGTAACACCCATACGGCGCTGGAAAACCTGCCCTCCGGACTGCGCGAAGCGGGACGCGGCATCGGTATGACGTTCTGGCAGCGGCTGCGCTGGGTAGAGATCCCGATGGCGCTGCCGGTGATTTTCGGCGGCATCCGCACGGCGGTGGTGATGAACGTCGGCGTTATGGCGATCGCCGCCGTTATCGGTGCAGGCGGTCTCGGACTGCAGCTGCTGGCATCAAGCAGCGGCGTCAGCTGCTGGCGGGTGTTGTGCTCCTGCATATGAATATGCACTTCCGGCCAGCGCTGGCGAAAACGAAACAGCGCATCGGAAACCAGTCCGGTAAACGGCACCGTAGAGCGCCGTACCGCTCTGCGCGTCAAAGAAGATAAACGGCTCCCCGGTCAGGGCGCGAACGGAGAGGCTGCGGTGCTGCGCCAGCGGATGATCGCGGTGCATCACCGCATATAACGGCTCCCGCAGCAGCAGCTGGTAATGCAGATCTGCCGGCAGCGGCGTATTGCGCATCACACCCAGATCGAGCTGGACCAGCCACACTTCCGAGCGCGCATCGCTCTCCTCCAGCGGGATCCAGATCAGATCGGCGAGCCGCGCCCGGGCAAACGCAGCGGGCAATACCGAGATCCCCAGCCCGGTCGCTACCAGTCCCAGAATCGTCATCGCCTCACCCGCCTCCTGCGTGATAACCGGGCTGACGTGATAGCGATGCAGCAGGGCCAGAATGTTATTTTCGCGCTTCTAAATAAACATTCGCTATGGTGAGGCACTTTGCCGGAGAGCGTTAACTATTTGGCTGGAAATGTGACTGGTCGCACAGATTGTTCGGCTCCGTCTGCCCTGATTGCGTCAGATTTCAGCGTTTTCCAGCATCAGCGCCTGCATGTTGCGCATCTGGGCGGTGGGTTCCCGCAGCGCTGACCAGTCCTGCACCAGATGCGCATCCAGCATTTCGCGTACAATTTTAGTAATGCTGGCGGGTGCCAGCTGCGCCCGCCTGGAGAGTTCAATACGTGATATCGGCCCATGCTGGTCAATCAGACGGTAGACTACGCCTGCGTTAGTCTGTTTGATGTGGTCAATATGACCAGGCTGACTCTCCCGATTCACACCCTGCTCCCGGAGCGTCTGCAGCAGCGGCACGTCAGACGTCACGGGCAGCGGCAGGCGATCCTCTTCCAGTGCGCGGCTGCTTAAATCGCGCAGCGTCAGCGTGATTGCGCCGGGCTGAATACGTATCGCCAGATAGTGCCACGCCAGGGTATCGAGCACGAGACCAATCGCCGGACGACCGCGGCTGCCCGGCTCCTGAAACTCCGTTTCATGCTGCACAAACACCGGCAGGCCGGAACGCTGCGCCAGCGTTTCGCCCAGCGGCATATCCTCTACATCATAGCCCGGCATGCGATGAACCACGCCGGAGGCGGCGTTGATAAGACCCGGGGTGGTGATAGCGATAGCTGTCAGACGCTCCAGCCGCTGCTGATGCCGGATAAAGAACGCATCCACCAGCGTCTGCATACCGCAATAGCACTGCTGGCCCCAGGGATCGATCTGGGTATGCCCTATCTCCACCAGCGCACGGCCGCTTTTATGCAGCAGCTGACCGCCACTGATGACCCCTGCGCCTACGGTCTCATCAATAACAATCTGAATAACATCCTGCGCGCCGTGCGATGCGCCAGACTGCGCCTCTGCCAGCGTCCACGCTGAGATGACCAGCATACGCCCGACGTGATGCCCCACGCCGGCAATCGCATCGTGCGCCAGCCGGTCACCCTGCTGCGCAGCGCGGCAGAGGTTTTCCAGCGTCAGCGGCTGCTGATGCAGCGGGCTGTCAGGCTGTAGCGCCAGCCGCTGCTGCGCCAGCTGCAGCAGACTGGAAGTGCTGGCCACGGTCTCCAGGCAGCCGTGACCATCTTTGATCAGCGCTGCCGCCCCCAGCGTACCGGGATCGCTCATTAACGCAGGCACCAGCTCCAGATCGCGGCTGTAAGCGGGCAGCGCCTGCTGCCGGATAGTGCTGTTTATGGCGGGGAAAAGTACGTCTGCCGCCTGATTGAGTGGCGAACCGATAAGAATTTTTTGCGGGTTGAAAATATTCACCATCATCCTTTTTCCTGCTCCGGTATCGGTACCTGTGACAAATAGCGTTTTCACCTGTTCCACTCCTTCCAGTAAGCAGCATGGATAGCCTGCGAAGAAGGCAGTGTAGGTAATTGACGCCGCCGGATGCTTGCGTTAGCGCAAACTTAAGGTGGGCTGTAGTTATCCCTGCAGCAGTTTAATCAGCAGATGACCGTTATAGAGGCCGGACGCATCATCGGTCAGAATAACCGGATTAACCGCCGGATAGCTGAGCGTCAGCCCTGACGCCTGCTGCAGCAGTTCTGCATCGCGGTTGCGTAATCCTTCCGGCGTGGCGCGCGCCTCTTTTGCCACAGGTTTAAAACCTGCGGCGCAGATGTTTGCCTGTGCCAGCAATTGCAGCAGCGCGCATGCAACCACTGTACACCCCGTTTTTATCCCCACGACCAGCACGACCGGCAGCTGCTGCTGCTGTACCCAGCCGGCGAGCGGCTGCCGATCGTTTATCAGGCTGCGCCAGCCGCCTGTGCCCTCCACGATCACATATCCCGCCTGCGTCTGCAGATCGGCCAGATGACGATCCAGCAGCGCGTAATCGATATGCTGCCGTGCCCCCGTTTTATAGCGCGTGAGATCGCGCTGCTCAGCGCGCGGCAGATAAGGCAGCTCTCCCAGCAGCGGCGCGGCAAGCCGGTCGCGCAGCACGCTGACAATCTCCGCATAGTGAGCCAAACCCGGATTGATGCGGTTTGCGACCCAGCCTGCCAGCGTCAGGCCATCGTGCGCAATCGCCTCCGCTGTCAGCAGCGCATGATTATTACAGCGGCGAAATTTCGCAGGATTACATAGCGGATTATCTCAGTTCTGGCCGGACCCGCCGCCGTCTGAACCCCTGAACGCTGCGTGCGCCGGAAGCGGCGCACGCGTGGCTCGTTAATCGTGTTCTGACACGCTGACGGCTGCGGGTTGTGCCCTGGTAAAGGAAAACGCCGGCCCGGTTAACGCCTCCGGATCGGGTTACGGTTGTCGATGAGGATGGCAGGCCGCTCGGATTTGTGAAGCGGCGCGAAGCGCGCGGCGCTGCCGGCCAGTGCGGAGAGCTGCTGCACCACTTTCGCGTCACCGGTAAAGCTGAAGAGAACCTGCGCGTGGTGCTGTCAAAGCTGTATGAGCACAATACCGTCTGGATGCCGATTGTCGATGAAGATGGTCGGTGCGCCAGCCCGGATGAGCTGCTGGCAAAACCTGCTAATGACTTTGTCGGATCCTTCGTTGGTCAGGATCGCACCCTTAAGCGCCTGCTGCTGGTACAGGCGGGCGACGTCACTGACCAGCAGCCCACCATTACCGTACGCCGCAGCACGCCGCTTACAGAGGCCTTTGCCACCATGGATGACAACGATATGCGTTCCGCCGCCGATCCACCGGTATTGCTGATGGATGAGCCGTTTGGCGCCGTCGATCCGATAAACCGCGAAGTAATCCAGAACGAGTTTCTGGAGATGCAGCGACAGCTGAAAAAAACGGTCATGCTGGTCAGCCACGATATTGATGAAGCGCTGAAGCTCGGCGATCGCATTGCGGTGTTTGGTCAGGGAAAAATTGTGCACGGCCTGTTTCCGAACATGACGATTGAGGAGAATATTACGGTGGTGCCGCGTATGCTGGGCTGGGATAAAAAGCGCTGCCGCGAACGGGCTACGGAGCTGATGAGCATGGTGGCGCTGGACCCGACTAAATTTTTGCATCGCTATCCGCGTGAAATGTCCGGTGGTCAGCAGCAGCGTATTGGCGTTATCCGCGCCCTAAACGTCAGCCTGAATGTACCGGCAGGCGAAATGTGCGTGCTGCTCGGCCCTTCCGGCTGCGGCAAAACCACCACGCTGAAGATGATTAACCGGCTGATACCGGCCAGCGGCGGCCAGATTTATATCAACGGAGAGGATACCAGCGGCCAGGATACGGTAACGCTGCGCCGCAACATCGGCTATGTGATCCAGCAGATAGGATGGCATCGGCGGTAGCGATGTACGCATGCTTATTGCCGGCGCGCTGATGATATGTCTGCTGGCTATCTTTCTTGACTGGCTGCTGCACCGGCTGCAGCTGGCACTGACCCCGAGGGGGATTCGCTAATGATTAAACTGGAAAACCTGACGAAAACCTTTACCCAGAAGAGTGGCGCGGCCTTCAATGCGGTTGATCGTTCCCGGCATGCTGCTCTTTACCGCCGGTTTTTTTGCCGCTCACGCCGTTGCCAGCGGTTGGGTGGTACCGGCTGATGAGTGCGCCGTGGACTCTCAGCCAGGCGGTAGTAGGATTACTGTCGCTGGTCTATCTCACCGGCTCATGGAGTTCGCCAAAAGCAGGAGCCCTGACCGGCCGCTTTGGGCGCGCGCCGGTGATGCTGAGCGCTATCGCTATTATGCTGGCCGGACTGCTGCTGACGCTGGCGCCCACCCTGTGGCTGAGCTGCTGCTCGCTGGCGGCGGCGCTGATGTTCTGGAAAATCCTGCCCGCATCGCGTCACTTCCGCCCCGCCTCGATCCGCCCGCGCCATCTGCTGATCAACTTCCGCCTGCACTGGCGCGACGGCGGGCTGCCGCTGCTGTTTGCCGAAGCCTTTCTGCTGATGGGCGCGTTTGTCACCCTGTTTAACTATATTGGTCGTGCGCTGATCGGCCTGTCGCTCAGCGGCGTGGCCGCCGTTGGCATGACCTATCTGAGCGAAGAGATGCATCCCCGGGTGGTGGCTTTTTCGATGGGACTCTATATCAGCGGTAACTCCATTGGCGGCATGAGCGGCCGTCTGCTCACCGGGGTGATCACCGATCTCTTTTCCTGGCGAATCGCCATTGGCGTCACCGAGTTTGGCATTACGCCGGCGCRAAGCAGCATCTCGCTCTCGCTCTCTACCGGATTGATGGCGCTGGGGCTGCTGTTTACCGGTCCGCTTTCAGACGCTATTGGCCGTAAGCCGGTGATGGTAACGGCGCTGATGCTGGGGGCGCTGTGTACGCTGCTGTCGGCGATGATGCAGAGCTGGCACGCCATTCTGCTGATGGAATAAGGATATCCTGTGAGCCGCCTTACCTCGCTGATATGGCGTAACCCTATCGACGTCACTGCTGACGCCACCCCGTCCCGCATCGGGCGCGACTCACCGCAGTTCCTGCCGGTGACGCTGGCGCTGTTTTCTGCCGGCCTTGCCACTTTTGCTCTGCTCTACTGCGTCCAGCCTATTCTGCCGGTGCTGTCGCAGGCTGCTGGATCTGCTGGCTGAGCGGCGGCTGAGAAATATTGAGGCGCCGCGCCGCGCGGCCAAAATGCAGCTCCTCAGCGACAGCAATGAAATAGCGCAGGTGACGCAGCTCGATAGCCATATTTTTAACATATCAGTTGAGATGATTAATATATTGTACATCTCATTAACGCCTTTCTACAGTAAATCACTCTCTCTCGGTAAACGGGGCTGATGAGGTAAAACCGATGCGCAGTTCGCCCTGCTGCCCCTGATGAATGCGTGCCGCCCGGTCAGCGCTCTGGTTTACCTGCAGCAGAATAGCGCGCGCATCCTGCAGAAAAGCGGCACCGGCCGGCGTCAGCTGTACGCTGCGATTGGTGCGCACCAGCAGTCGGGCCTGAATGCTCTGCTCCA
>PEFU01000003.1:1379363-1380765 GCA_002939445.1 Pantoea sp. BRM17
ATGTTGATAAACATGCCGGGTATAACAATAATCATGTGGTGCACGCAAAAGGCTGCCCGTTCCTCCCTGCCGACCCTGCGCGGCGCTTTCTTGGCACTTTTTATGCGCCGAACGCGGCGATCCAGCAGGCGCGTAAATTCTATCCGGGCGCCATGGGCTGTGAGCACTGCTGCCCGGTGGGTGTAAAAAAAACCTGACCCCCTGCAATAGCGTGGCCCTGAAACATATGGTGTGACTCTGATAATTCTGGTCTGAAGTCACACTGTTATAAATAAGGGTTACGTCGCCACTCTGTCAGCCCTGAATTCCGCGCTTTTCCCCGTCAGCGGCTGATGCCGGTAATAAACAGAGGAATAAAAAAGCCTTAGCAGGTTTCCATCTGCCGGTTCATCAGCCACAATAGGGATAATTTGTGACGCAGATCACCTTTGAGGCGTCTCTGCTCCCGTTAACCTGCTGTCTGACTAATTTGAACTTCATGCAAACATCTACCGTTTCCCGTAAAACAGCCTGGCTACGCGTTGTCCTGCTGGCCATTGCGGCGTTTGTCTTTAATACCACTGAATTTGTCCCGGTCGGCCTGCTTTCTGATAWTGCAGCAAGCTTTACGATGAAAACGGCAGATGTGGGGATCATGCTCACCATTTATGCCTGGGTGGTGGCGCTGCTGTCGCTGCCGCTGATGCTGCTGACGCGCAACGTTGAGCGGCGTCTGCTGCTGGCGGTGCTGTTTATTCTCTTTACCGGCAGCCACGTGCTCTCAGCGTTTGCCTGGGATTTCCGCTCTCTGGTGGTGTCCCGTATCGGGATTGCACTCTCACACGCCGTGTTCTGGTCGATTACTGCCTCGCTGGCTATTCGCGTGGCACCGGCAGGTAAAAAAACGCAGGCGCTGAGTATGCTTGCCACCGGAACCGCACTGGCAATGGTTCTGGGGGTGCCTATCGGGCGCGTAATCGGGCAGTATCTCGGCTGGCGCACCACGTTTGGCATGATTGGCCTCTCGGCGCTGGTGCTGATGATCCTGCTGGTGCGTGTGTTACCGCGTCTGCCCAGCGAGCATACCGGCTCACTCAGCAGCGTGCCGATGCTGTTCCGCCGTCCGGCGCTGGTGACGATGTATCTGCTGGTGACGCTGGTGGTCACGGCGCACTACACCGCTTATAGCTATATTGAGCCCTTTATGCAGGTGGTAGCGAACGCGGATGCCAATTTTACCACCCTGCTGCTGCTGCTGTTCGGCTCTGCGGGCATTCTCGGCAGTATTCTGTTCAGTACGCTGGGTAACCGCTTCCCGTCTGCGATGTTAATCGCTGCTATTGCGCTGATCACGCTCTGTATGGGACTGCTGATTTTTGCAGCGGTGCGCCCGACCGCCATTATTACCCTCTGTATTATCTGG
>PEFU01000003.1:1380865-1405940 GCA_002939445.1 Pantoea sp. BRM17
CGTGGCGCTGGCGGGGATAGCATTCATCGGGCGTGCCGGATTGCCGGTGATAAAGAGGCTGCTCACACAGCGCCGTCATGGTATGCATGATCCACTCCACCAGCGGATCGGTCGGATCAAAACGCGTTGCCGGCGATCCGTGCAGCACCTCAACCTCAACGTCAGTAAAGCCTGCGGCGGCAAGGTGAGCCGTAACGTGCTCGCCCAGCCGCTGCCAGTCGGTTCCCACCACGAAGCGCAGCTGGCATACCGCACCCCGCTCGCCCAGATCCCACAGCAGCGCGGTCATGATCTGCAGCCCTTCGCGCGCCACCGGCGTCAGCAGATGCTCATTGACGCCATGCTGCCCGCAGGCCGGATAGGAGTGCGGCACCCAGAGCGTCGGTAATCCCAGAATGTCCGCAAACACATCGTTCGGCAGCGATCCGCCCAGATTCGGCAGCAGCGCCGGCCGGGAAAAAGGCGTGGGCAATATAGCTGGCAAAAAATCCATATACCGCAATATCAAACCACTCCAGGGCGTTGCCGATGCAGGTGGCAAACAGCGTTTTATGCAGCGCAGGTTTACTCCCCGCGAGCGTGGCGGCCGGGTTCAGGCTGCTCATTGTGCACCTCCTGCTCTGGCACGATGCTGTGCAATAAGCGCGTTGCCCGATGTGCGCATAGCCCGGCATAAAAGTGATGATCGCCCCGCCCAGCATCATCAGATTGATTGAGAGCAGCAGCGCCCGCTTGCGTCCGTGGCGATCGGCGTAGTTACCCAGCACGATTGCCCCCAGCGGACGGATCAGAAATGAGACGCCAAAACTGCCAAAGGTCAGCAGCAGCGAGACCGCCGGATCGCTGTTCAGCAGCTGCGTCAGCCCCAGCCCAAACGCAGAGGCCATCAGCGTACTGGCTCCCTGGGTCGCGAACTGCCAGCTGGCAATAAAGGCTTTGCGCTCGGGATAGTGCTCCACCAGAAAGGCCGTCGAGCTGCCAAACTCGCCGCCAGCTGAAAATCCCTGAATCAGCCGCGCTACCAGAATCAGCAGCGGCGCCAGCGTTACCATCAGGCCAATCGCCAGCAGCATCAGCTGCTTCTGGCGCCCGAACAGACGCTTCAGCGGCGCGGGCTCCGGCGGGCGGGCGGCAAAGCTTGCGGGCTCATGCACATGGCGGCGGATATAGAGACCCAGCGGACCAATCAGCAGCCCAAAGGCAAACGGAATGCGCCAGCCCCACGCCTGCATTTCACTTTCGCCCATTAACAGTATCAGCGATCCCCACATCAGCGGTGCGCGGCCAACGCGCTCCGCCCACAGGCCCATCAGCGGCGTCACCAGCGTCAGGATCACCCCGCCCAGCAGCGTAGCGGTAAAGGCCGCGCTGCCTGAAAGGTGGAGATTTTTGGTCGCCCAGGTCGGCACATAGTTCAGCATGTAGTTAACCGCCGTCGAGTCGCCAAAGAGGGTAACGGCGACGTTATAGCTGATCGCCATGCCGCTGGCGCGCGTGCCCATCGGAAAGAGATCGGCCATCACTGAAGGCACCACGGAGAAGTAGACCGACTTCAGCAGCGCCATCCAGCAGACCAGCAAAATCAGCGTCACCGGCGTGGTATGGTTCGCTAACAGCCGGAACGCCGGCCAGATGGTAGCAGCGGTGCAGCGGTGCCGGGGTCGTAAAGCGGCACCGCTGCGGCGGCAGCAGCCGACGTCTGCGCCTTAACGGATATGCTTCTGGCTAAAGAGCAACGCCGCGCCGCTCAGCAGCGACATCGCCATCAGATAATAGCCCGGTGCCAGGCTACTTCCCGTCCAGCTAATCAGCAGCGTGCAAATCAGGGGCGCAAAGGAGATTCAGCACATTGACTACCATAAAGGCGATCGCCTGCGGCAGATCGCGGATGCCACGCAGTTTGAACTGTTCAGCATGATGAAAACGCATCGCGCGCTGCTCCGGCTCGCTTAATAAGGATTGCTATGAAGATTGGTTTGCTGTTTCCCATTGCCATTATTGTTGCCGGCGTAACGTTTCTGGCCTGGTTTATCGGAACGAGTAACGCTGATTCTGTCGCGCGCCGTCAGCCACGTCATGCTTGAGGATATCCGGGCGATTGTGCCAGCCGCTGCGCTGAGCGTTTTTATCAATACCCTGGATGAAACCCGCTACGCCACGGTTGAGTGCCTGCAGAGCGAAGAGAACTGTGCGCTGCTCGCCTCCGCTATTGTGGTCTGGCGTCAGCTCGGGTTAGGGCTTTTCTCGCTGTTCTGGTGCGTGGCGATTTTCCGCCGCTATCCGCAGTTACGCTCTAATGGCTGACTGACTGACCGGCAGCTGCAGGGATGCACGCTGCCGGATCCCGCTTTTTGTATTACGCCTCGCATCCTGTCCGTTTTGCCCTTTATAATCCCACTGACTCTCTCCGCAGGGACCRTTATGAACAGTTTTATCTGGGGCATGGCGATGATGATGATCGGACTGGCGATGCAGG
Organism: Pantoea sp. BRM17; assembly: GCA_002939445.1. GTDB lineage: Bacteria > Pseudomonadota > Gammaproteobacteria > Enterobacterales > Enterobacteriaceae > Pantoea. Next base: position 1,383,342 of record PEFU01000003.1, read on the forward strand.
TTCGCGTGCTGTCACTGGCCCCGGATGCCACCGATGTGGCGATGTCGCTCTTCTCCGGTATTTATAATATCGGTATCGGAGCCGGCGCACTGCTCGGCAGCCAGGTCAGCCAGCATCTGCAGCTCTCAGACGTGGGTAACGTCGGGGCGCTGCCGTTTCGCATCAAAACCATCCGCAACAAAGGCTACCTGTTTGCGCCTCAGGCCTGGGATACCCGCAGCTGATCCTGCTGTTTGATGAGAACATTACGCTTTCAACGGCCGACTTCGATCTGCTGTGGCAGCTGGCGAGCCACGCCGGCGAGATCCTCGATCGCGACGCGCTGCTGATGACGCTGCGCGGCGTGAGCTATGACGGCATGGATCGCAGTATTGATGTGGCTATYTCGCGGCTGCGCAAAAAGCTCTATGACAGCGCGACTGACAACCATATTCTCGCGCTTGAAATGGGCGCCAATGACTACATTCTCAAGACCACGCCCCCTGCCGTGCTGCTGGCGCGGCTGCGGCTGCATCTGCGTCAGGCGGTGGTCAACAAGCCGGAGAGCACGCCGGCACAGCAGCAGTCGCAGAAAGTGCTGCGGTTTGGTTCGCTGACCATCGATGCGCTGAACCGTCAGGTCTATCTGGGCCGCCATGATATTGACGTGGTTGTCGAAACGCGCGGCGATCGCGCCGAGGCGACGATTCTTAACGTCCAGCCGGATCTGGTCCTGCTGGATATTATGCTGCCGGGTAAAGATGGCATGACGCTCTGCCGCGACCTGCGGGCGCACTGGAGTGGTCCCATTGTCCTGCTGACCTCACTCGACAGCGATATGACCTTGCGCCTTAACGCGCCGCTAATAATGGCACATTTCACAGTATACATACCAGTAAGACAGGGATATTTCGTGCGGTAGCGTAGTGCTCAGGACCAGGAAAAGCTATGCTGCTGCCATTCTTTTTCAGCGCGCTTACCTATGAACAAAATTGTCTATGTTGAAGATGAGCCGGAAGTCGGCGAGCTGATCGCCGCTAGCTGTGAGCGGACTTGCGGGTTACCATGCCAAAAATGGGCATGACACCGTAAATGGCGTCAACAAAGCTCCAGCGTTTTTTGCAGGAAGCGGAGAGAAAGTCACTGTAATTGAAGCAGATGCGATCACTGTATCCGGCTGAAGCCAGCTCTTTATCAGACACCCTCGCACTCCTCCTGTTTTTCAATGCGGTTCCGTGATTCAGGGGTTTGCTGTATTCGAGGTGGATCCCATCAAGCTGTTCCGCAGAGAGCGGATAAGGCAGCTGAATATCAAACCGGCTGATATGCTGCTGCTCCGCCAGCGTGATCAGCCGGGCGATATTGATCTCATCGCTGACCTGCGTTGAAATGATTTGCAACGCTAATTCTTTCAGATGATCGTCGCTGGCCTGTTGGTGCTTTACGCGCCGGGACTGCTGCTGTTTCTCTACGCGCGCCGCGGCGGACGCGGTGACAAGCCGCTGCTGCAGCTGGAGCGCATGGCGATTGTGCTGTTGATGGCGGCATCGCTGCCCGCGCTGTGGCAGCTTACGCAGTAATCAATGCGCGAGTGCCGGAATGGAGACGCACAGCAGATCGTTCTGCTGTGTAAGACCGGCGCTGACTACAATACCCTGCTGACAATCGCCTCAGAGATGATTCTGGTGCCTTACCTGCTGGTGGGACTCTATCTGATGAAGGTGGTGCGCGGCCAGCAGAAACCGCTGGCGATGAGCATCGGGCTGGGTGCCACGCTGTATGGCCTCTGGCTGCTCTACGCCTCAGGCCCGTTGCATCTGCTGCTCTCCGAGATAGCCGCGGGGCTGATTGTCTCGGTCTGCGGCGCCTATCTCAGCTGGACCATTATGGCGGCTGAAGTTCCCTTTATCGCTGCCCGGCAGGGTGCATTTCCGCGCAGCCTCGCCCGGCAGAATCGTCACAATTCGCCTGCGGCGTCGCTGTGGCTGACCAACGGCAGCGTACAGGTTTGCCTGATCGCCATCGCGCAGGTGGTATCGGCGCGCGCGCGCAATAAACAGGATGTGGGGCGTGCCACGCTGCTGGCGGTGCTGGCGGCGCTGCTGGTTTATCTGCTGGTCACGCTGCTCTCGCTGGGTGTGATCCCGCGCGCTGAGCTGGCGCAGCTGCGCAACCCGTCAATGGCCGGGCTGATGACGCATCTGCTGGGTCACTGGGGCGATGCGGAAGCGAGCATTAATATGCTGGCCACGCTTGGCAAGCTGGTCCCRCTGCTGCTGTTTGTGGTGCTGGCGCTGCTGGCATTTAATTATGACCGGTTCAGCTTTGATTTCAGCGGCGCTGAGCTGGGTCAGCCGCTGTGGCAGCAAATCAAGCAGACCATGCTTATCACGCTGTGGGTCTTTATCGGCGTTGAGGGTGCCGGCTCGGCGTGGGGCTACTGGCTCTGCGCCGTGATCGCCAACGTCTCTTATCTGGTGATTGTGTTCTCTGCGCTGAGCTTTTTTACCGATACGCCGCAGCACGTGGTGTTTGGCGACGGTAACACCTGGCAGGCGATGCTGGGCGCTTCGGTGCTGCTCTGGCTGGTACACTGGCTGGTGCTGCGCGGCGTGCAGACCGCCGCGGGCGTGTTTAGCCTGCCGCAGAATATGGCGGCCGTCGCGGGTCCGGCGGCGCTGCTCATCGGCTGGCTCATCACCGGCGTGGGTATTATTTTTCTCTCCCTCGCAATGCTGCTGCTGATGCGGCTCAAACCGGAGCTCGACGGCGGTATCTTTACCTATGCCCGCGCCGGGTTTGGTGAGCTAACGGGGTTCTCGCATTGCCATCCCTCTCTCCTCCTCGTAAAATCTGCCGCCTGTTTTCAGGGGATTCCGTTTTAATCTGCGCCTGATGGTGCACTACACTTCTACGGAAAGTTCACGACCCAGCATACTCTGCTGTTCAGGAAAGGCATTTTGGATAAAAAATTAGGTCTTAGCGCGTTGACGGCTCTGGTGCTCAGCTCCATGCTTGAACGCCGACTGAGATTTCAGAGGCYGTCGGCAAGCGGGCTATCGCGAAAGGCGCGAAGTATTACCACATCACGCGCCAGTGGCAGAACCAGAGCGGTGGCAACCTTACCGTTACCGCCGACCTGTTTAAATAATGATGCAGCGGGGCAGCCAGACTGCCCTGCTGTTTGCATAGTTCCTGCACAAATCTGCATACTCTGTCGCGCGTGGCGCTGCCGGGTGTAGCCTCTTCTGATACGCCGAGCACCAATGTAGGTCGCTTCTTTGAGACGCAGAGTTCAACCGGCAAACGCTATACGGTGAAGCAGTCAGACGGCCGCAGCGTGCAGGAAGTCAATGCGATTACCGCCGCGCAGATGCAGCCGTTTGATACCATCACCTTCTCCGATCATTTCGGCAGAGCCGCTCAGAAAAAAGGCGCCGCCTCATTCTTTATTGTGCGCCAGGTTGATGCCAATAACGGCGGCAATCAGTATGTCACCGCCTATGTCTATAAAGCTGACGCCAAAGCGCGTATCGTCCAGGATACATCAAACTCGATTCCTGCTGATTCTGAAGCCGGAAAAGCCGCGCTGGCCGCTGGCGGCGCAGCGGCGGGTAACGGCGGCAACTGGCGCGTGACCGCTGATTTATACAAAGCGGACGCCGCTAAAGCATCGACCGATACGCAGTATCGCGTGATCAACGGCGTTAAAGAGCTGCCGAAAGCGGAAGCGTACCGCCTTGAACCGTTCGACACGGTTTCAGTCAGTGGTTTCTTCTCCAGCCAGCCCGCGGTAAATGATGCAATCTCGCTGTTATCGCTGCTGGCAGCTAACGCGTTTGCTGCCAAAGAGCTGACGCCGGAACAAGCGGCCGGCCTGAAACCATTCGAACGTATTAATATCAACGGCCGTTTCAACGCAATCGGTGATGCCACCAGCGCAGTCTCGAGAGCAGCAGATGAAAAAGGCGCTGACTCGTTTTACGTTCAGGGCATCAATGATACCAAAAGAAAAAATATTGCCGCAAAAAGAGACATGCATCCGTACGGCATTCACGCTAAATTGGCTGAGACAGGCTGATTATTACATGCAATAATCAGCGGCTAATCTGTTATACATCAAGAGTCCAGCACGTTTTCGTACTCATTTTGCGTAAGGCGAAGGATCATTTTTATGAAGCTGAAGAACACCATTCTGGCGTCTACAAAGCCGGATGATTTTAAATCGCCGGTCGATCGTGATGATGAGGAAGATGAAGAGGATTAATCGTCACGGGCGCTGCGGCGCCCCTGCATGATTACGCCCATCCTGATCCATTGCCCCGCTTAACAACAGCATCGACAGACCAGCGCGTAGCCTGACAGGCTACGCGCTTAACTGCCCGACAGACGCGTCCGTGATTTGCAGAAATTCTCCATCGGTGAAGAGTTTACTCACGTCGCTAAAGGCCTGCCGGAAGAGGTGATCCCTGATATCGCTTCACAGCTGGATGCCGGTGTTGTCGTGCTCGGTACGATAGGCCGTACCGGGCTCTCGGCGGCCTTTCTGGGCAACACCGCTGAGCAGGTTATTGATCATCTGCGCTGTGATTTACTGGCCATTCATCACGATGAGCTAAATCAGAAACTGATCCGCGAAACCGCGCGTCTGGCGGAGATGGTAAATCACACCGAGGTCCATCTGGTGGGCGCTTATCCGGTTACGCCAATTAATATCGCCATTGAGCTGCCCGATTTTGATCCCAGCGTCTATAACGACGCTATCCGCGGTCAGCATCTGGTGGCGATGAAAGCGCTGCGCCAGGAAGTGCTGGCGCACAATCATGACCTCGTGCTGAAAATGGCACATCAGCATGACCGGCTGGAGTCAGTTATTTTTACCCCCACCGACTGGCATCTGCTGCGTAAATGCCCCTGCCCGGTATGGATGGTAAAAGATCAGCCGTGGCCGGAAGGCGGCAAAGCGGTGGTGGCGGTAAACCTTGCCAGTGAAGAGCCAAAAGCGTTTCTGCCTATCTATGATTTCTCCTATGAAATGACCACCCTGCTTTCGCCTGATGAGCGCACGAATATGCGTAAAGGGGTAATTAGCCAGCGCACCGAGTGGATCCGTGAGCAGGCGCAGGCCTATCTGGATGCCGGCGTGGATATCGAAATCAAAGTGGTCTGGCACAACCGTCCTTTTGAAGCGATTATATTTTATTGATCCGGCTACACCTTTTCCGCTTCTGCACGCCCGGAACTTAGGCTATCTTTATTCCAAATGGCCTGGTTCTAAGGAGAGTGCGCTATGTCCCGTTACCAACATGTTCTGGTCGCGATCGATCCTCAGCAGGACGATCAGCCGGCGCTGCGTCGCGCGGTTTATCTGAATCAACGCATCGGCGGAAAAATTCCATGACGCGTGGCGATATCGGTAACTATCTGGGATTGACGGTTGAAACCATCAGCCGCCTGCTGGGGCGCTTTCAGAAAAGCGGCATGCTGGCCGTTAAAGGCAAATATATCACAATCGAGGATCACGCCCTGCTCTCTGAGCTGGCGGGTCAGGCGGAGCAACCCGCCTGAGGCGCTGCCGGGTCAGTAATTGTTTCGCTGGACGATCTGTCAGGCAAAATGCCCGCCCTACGTCAGCAAATGATGCGGCTGATGAGCGGAGAGATCAAAGGCGATCAGGACATGATTATGCTGCTCTCCAGAAAAAATGCTGAAGAGCGGCTGGCTGCCTTTATCTGGAATCTTTCGCGACGCTTTGGTCAGCGCGGCTTTTCGCAGCGCGAGTTCCGGCTGTGTGACGAGCTGAAGTCGCTGTATGCCATTCGCTCCGGCACTATCAAGAGTTATACCATTACCGAACAGGGCGACGAGCAGATCACCGGCTTTCATCTGGCGGGCGACCTGGTCGGGTTTGACGCTATCGTTAACGCTAAGCACCCGGGCTTTGCACAGGCGCTGGAAACGGCCATGGTCTGTGAAATTCCTTTTGAGCTCGAGCGTACAGATATGATCCAGGAAAAACGCAGCATTCGACGTATTCAGTCTGGCGGATGTGCGATCCACTGTCAGGATTGCAGTATCAGCCAGTTGTGTATTCCTTTCACACTGAATGAGCATGAGCTTGATCAGCTGGACAACATCATCGAACGTAAAAAGCCGATTCAGAAAGGCCAGACATTATTCAAGGCGTTACTGATAAAACTGAAGAATAGCAAAGGTTGCCGTACGGGGTAAAAGGTCTGAACCGCACAGGGCGGATGCTGTTACGCCGCGCGGGTGAAATCAATCGGGCGAATACCCAATATTTGTAAGGTTTTTGTGCCAGATTCAGCCTGCATGCATTCACAGCAGGGAGAAAAATGGTAAAATTGACGGCAGTCAATAATCTCAGAAAACCGCGCGTAAGAAAGTTCTCTTCACTCTCCGGCGGCACAGCCCGTGGCGCTTTAGTGGAGGGCGCACGCAGCCACTGCGTATTAGCACAATCTTTCAGGGGCGTGACATCCCCCATGGCATCGCGGAACAGGTCTTCATCATCAAGGTTCATCATGTTTCCCCATACCCGATTAAGCATATGCGCACGGCGAATCAGTAAATTACGCAGCCCCTGCCTGCGCGCTTCCTGTATAAAACTGAACAGCGACTGGCGGCAGGTCTCCACCGGCTGACGCAGCAGATTCAGGCTGGCTTCCAGCGGATATTTGCCCAGCCGCACTTTATCCGCGACGCCCTGCTGCAGGCCCTCTGCCCGGTACTCCAGCGGTGACGTGAGCGGAACAATCTAGCGTTTTGCATGCCGCTCACGGTTGTCGAGCCGCGCCTGCTCAGTTTTACGCAAACTCACATAAAGCGCGCCCGCACCGCCGTGCTGCGGCTGTGCGGTACAGAAGCTCTGCACCTCATCAAACTGCTGCAGCCAGCGCGCCAGATAACTGCGCACAATGTTGGCATGCGACTCGTCATCACGTCCTTTGCCGTGAAAGCTGCGCTACGACTACGTCTGGTTTGTTCCTTCTGGCGCGGTCAAGGAGGATCTTGAACACCATGCTCTGCATGCGCTGCCGCTCGCTTCACCCGGGCCGGGCGAACCGGTAGGGATCATCACCCGCAGCGGCTATCCGCTCAGCCTCAGCGCCGAAGTGCTGATCGCCACGATCCGCAAGTTTCACCATTAGCGGCGGAAGCTGGTCGTCAGACCGGAACATCCGCTTTTAAGTGACAACGTCACATTGTCCCGCGCCATGCAGTGGCCAGTGGTGATCTCGCCGGAAGGCACCGCGCCGCGCCGCCTCGCTCAGCATATGCTGGATGAACAGAGCTGCCGCTTGCCGCCGGACTGCGTTGAAACCTCCTCTACCTCCCTTGCCCGTCAGCTGGAGGCAATGGGCATGTTACCGCAGATCCTGGACCGCTTTCATGAGCAGCAGCCCAACACCACGGTGCAGGTGGCTACGCTGCATAATAACGTGCTGCTGGCCGGGCTGCGCGCCGGTGAATTTGATGTCGGCATTGGCCGTATGGCAAGCAGTGAAATGATGGCGGGGTTAAGTTATGAGCTGCTGTTTCTGGAGTCGCGCCTCAATGAGCTTGAAGAGCTGGCAGGCGCGCGCCTGCTGGATCGCGGGCGTTCGGGCGCGCAGCTGACCACGGCGGGCGAACAGTTTCTGGTTTACGCAGTAAAAGTGCTGGACGCGCTGAATCATGCTGCGCAAAGCTTTAACGCGCCGGCACCGGGACGGCCGGTTATTATCCGGCTGGGGGCGCTGACCACGGGTTAAGTTAACAGAACGCATTTTTGCTGGTTGCTCTCGCCAGCCCTTACGGATTACGTTGACCCTATGGATAAAAACACGGTTTTCAGCCAGCGCATTCGCCTGCGCCATCTGCACGCTTTCGTCGCCGTCGCGCAACAGGGAACGCTGGGGCGCGCGGCAGAGACGCTCAGCCTGAGCCAGCCTGCGCTCTCCAAGATTATGATAGCCCATCGTTAACCCTGCACTGCACATTTTTTTTACATCGCACCTGTTTCACTCGAAAACAGAACAATTTAACCCTCTGATAAAAAATAGTTTTGCTAAAACCACCTCTCAGCCAGTCGAAGCAAGGTTGCAAAAACAAGGGGTTAAAGAAGGCGGTGGATGAAAAGACTTTTGTTAAATTCATTTTGCATGCAATGAACCCCATCAGCGCAATATCCATACCGTCCAGTGCCACGATGACAAAGCAGAGCGCGATAAGCCGTTTCTGCCAGCGGCTCAGCGCATGACGATTGATTAACTGGCGAACATCTACGGCTTCGGCGCTGGTCACGGTTTAACTCCTGCTGTTCAGCAAAAAGGTCATCAGTTTTGGTAAAAAAAACGGCGGGTCAATGTTTTGCGCCAGCGCGGTGGCCAGTGTCCAGAGCCCAAAAAAGAGCACGCTGAGCAGGATCATGATGCGGCGCCCGTAGCGATCGGCCAGCGGCCCGGCCACCATCGCCCCCAGCGCCAGACCAATCAGCGCGGCGCTGATCACCATGCCCAGCTGATGGTTTGTTACGCCCCAGCCTGCTTTAAGCGCGGGGGCGTGCCAGCTGTAGCGCGGCAGCAGCCAGGACGCTGCAAATCCGCCAGCCGCTGCGCCAAAGGTGAAGCCGCAAAAGACCACGGTGATAATAAAAGATCGGCGACGTTCAGGAGCATATTCCGCCACCAGCGTGCCCACGTTGGGCATGGCGGCGCCCAGACCCAGTCCGGTCAGGAAGCGAAACAGCATCATCTGGCCGCGCTGCGCATTCAGGGCTTCACTGGCATGATAGCGGCTGTCTGGCGCCACCTCGCCGGGCAGCATACGCTCGAGGATCGCGTGTATACGCGCCGCCGGCGCGCGCTGGTGAATAAGAAAACGCACCGACTCCGGCAGGCCATACATCAGCCAGGGCAGCACCAGCAGCGGCAAAATACCGCCCATGAGTAACACCAACAGCGAGCCCAGCGTGCCGCCCGCCTGATACATGGCCGTGACAATGGCGGCCCCGGTGAGCGACATCCCCAGCGTATTGATGAGCGACGGCAGCCAGCTGCCAATAAGGTAGACCAGAAACAGTCCCATAAAATAGCCGCCCCAGAGCATCAGGCTGCCAAACAGATAGGATTCTGATACCACGGTAGCTATCGCTGTGGGATAGAAGTGTGCGGAAAGCGCATTCATGCCGGTATTGGCGCCGTTAAAACAGAAGCCGCTGCAGAAAGCGATAGCGCTCATCAATCCGACCTGCGCCGGAGAGAAGCCGAGCGCAACTATCGCAATGCCGCCACAGAAGTAGATGGTCGCCAGCGCAAGACTGGCGTTCATGCGGTCCATCAGCCAGCCGGCGTCGCCCGGTTTTGGATCGGCAAAGCGGTACTTGAGCACCAGCATCAGGGTTGTCAGGGCGGCCGGTATCGCCAGCAGCAGGAAAATCTGGCTGAACGCCCAGCCCAGCGTCAGCAACTCTGCGCCGGCAAATGCGCTGAGAATCGCACCGATACGGCCCACGCCGTGCATCCAGCTTGAGCCGGTGGCGCGGGCGTGGGCTGCGTCAGCGCGCCATACTGCGGCACTTCCTGCTGATACATGGCCGACATGGCCTGTGAAAATAGCGTACGGATCGCATCAGAGCTGAGAAAATTTTCCATAACAGGGGTCCTGAGCCGGAACAGTGCTGTTACTCTAAATCAAGGCACGCAGCACAGGTAAAATTTTCCCTGAAGTGTGATCGCCCTGTCACTCTGCGACAGGTCGTAATAGCCCACCGGCTCCATGCCCATCACTGCAAACATCTCCCGCAGCAGAGAGRGCTCGGCGGCCGTCCCGACCCGGATAGCGCCATGGCGTTCAACGCTCAGCCGCGCCAGCTCATCCGCCGCTGCCAGCCGATCTTTCAACGCGGGGGTCGCTTCCAGCGTGCGTTCATTGACCGCGCTGACCAGATGACGCCGGATAAGCCTGCGGCAGCCGGGCGTAAAGATGTCACGCGCGTCGAGTATCGCCATCGCACGGGCGTGCAGCGCCGGATCGTCAATCAGCTCAGGACGCAGCAGCGACGTGAAAACGCGAAACGGATTGCGGCGCAGCGCGGCCTCGCTCACGGGCCGGAAAGCCGTGGAGTGAACCGGTACGCCCGCCACGATATCCAGCGTACGCGGCGTCAGATGGTTGATATGGCAGCCGCGGAAGCAGACAACGTCAGCGATCAGCCGGTGCTGCTGGCTCAGCGCATGATAGGTTGTGCTGTCCACCGTGGTCTGCGCGTGCCAGCGGAACGTTTCCAGCGCCTCGCTGACAAACGCGGCTGCGTCTCTGGCATTGAGGCCGCCCTGCTCCATCAGCGCCGCACCGCGCTGCTCTATCTCGCCGAAGCGCGCCGTGTGCGTGCCCGGCGTACCGTCACTGAAATGCACCGCCTCTTCCAGCGCTTTAAAGCTGGTCTGCCGCAGCAGGATCGGAACCTGGCGCCGCGGCGGGCCTTCAATCAGCACTTTTGGCTCGATACCGCGCGACGGCATCAGCGCCTGCACGCGACCTCCGGCGCGCGGAGGCTGCTGTTCGCCGCGCTCCGTCAGACGATAGCGGAACCAGGCGAGCTGATGCTCGCGCAGCGTCTCTTCATCATCGGGGAAATCACGAAATACCTCACTGAGGCGCTGCTGATGCTGCGCATTATCGCTGCCGGAGCCCGCGGCAGCCAGCAGCCGGTCATAGAGGGCCCGGCCGGCCGGGAAGAGCGCCATCTCATCCTGTACTGACGCGCCCAGCGCCGCTTCAAACGCTGCCTGACTGGCGTGACCCGCCTCGCGCGTTGTTACCGCATTACCCAGATTAGACTGAAATATGCCCGCCGCGCTGACCGGCAGAAAATCTTCATACACGATAGGTTCTGCCTGCAGCCGGCCAGCCTGCAGCAGGGCTGACACGCTCAATACCATGCTTACATCGGGGAAAAAGCGTAACCGTTTTGAACGGTGCCGCTGAGCAGAAGCGTATTTGCATATGCGCCTGCCATTATAATGATAAAAAATCGCCGGCTGCTGAAATCATCGCTGATTTCGCTGACCGGCTCTCTGTTATCCCTCGTGAATGCCGCAGCGAATCAGACTGCGCTGCTGCATCTGCGCATGTGCCTCATTATTTGCAGCGACCTGATAAATGTCTATGTTCTTAAAGCATTTGCAGATTATGCCGAAACATGACCCGGATCGCTGAATGAGATCATCAAATATTTTGGCTTACTGTCGGCAGGCTGTTTAGTCTATTGTGGCGGGGCTGAATCCGGCAGGTCAGATGAGTTTCATCCTGAACGGGCGGATTTGATCGGACGCGGTCGCGTCGCGTGCGGTTTGCCAGGGGGTAACCGGCTGAGGCGGCCGCCAGCGTAGCGCGCCCGTCGGCGGCGCAGCATAAGGTATCCCTTTGAAAACATAGATGTCATCATCCATCAGGCCGCTGAGCTCGCCTTCTGCTGTCTTGATCCTCAGACGCGGTTCATTTTTCATATCGGGTTCCCTGATAAAGGTACCCTGATAAGGATCCAGGCTGCCGGCACCGAGGGTGAAACCACCACCGTGCAGCCAGACCATCACCGGCAGCGGTGCGCCAGGCTCAGGATCGGGGGTCCAGATATTGAGATATAAGCAATCTTCACTGAAAGTGCCCGGATCGCCACCACCGATGCCGATGCAGTATTCGCGATTTTGCCAGCTCGCTGCTCCCATATTGCGACGGTTGCCGCCAAAGGCGGGAATATTGCGCTGGATCCACTGCAGTGCGGCTATCTGGTCGAGCAGCGCAAAGTTATTGACGGTTGCGCCCGCCTTATACTGCGCATCCAGCGCGGGATGTGAGAAAAAACCAAGATGGCCCAGCCGGTAGTTAAGGGTGACCACTACCACGCCCTGTGCGGCCAGCGCTTGCTGTTCTGCCGTTGCGTTCTCCGGCAGTCCGAAATGGGCGGCGACCTCTATTCCCTTCTGCCGCGCCTGCGGCTGCGTCAGATCGGGCAGACTGTAGCTGCTCTGGACGATGCCTTTGTGAAACAGCCCTTCTGCCAGCGGTGAACAGCAGAGAGAGAGTACGCTGCGGGCGCCGGACGATTCACCAAATAGCGTGTGCGCGTCGACCCCAAAATAGTTGAGTACGCTGGCTTCATCGCTGTTGCTGCCAATCATCAGCGGCACGCGATGCTGCCGGCCGGCGATAAAGGTGTCGAGCATCGGCTTTGGCAGCACGGCATCCCCGCTGATCGCCACCGGTCCCGGTGCCAGCGGCTGCGCCAGCGACCAGAATGCATCGCCGGGCAGCGCGCGCGAAACATAGTCAAACCAGTAGCGCCAGACGGGCATGCCGGTACCGGACTGCGACTGCGCGACCAGCAGCGGCATGACGGTAAACGCCATATCGCGTGCCACCGCACGTCCCAGCAGCGCATCATCATGAATGTCGTATAACCATTTCAGCAGGCGATAAGTGAAGCGGTTCTTCTCGCGCATCTGCAGCAGCACGCCGCCGCGCAGGCGATAGCTGAATTCAGTGGCATCCCTGGCAAACGCCACCCAGTATGCGCTTACCTCTGCCGCTAGGGTTTTGTCCGCGGCAGTATAAGGCCGGTTATCGGGCGGCGGCAGCGTCTCCAGCGCGTTAAACACATAGGGGATTTCATTACCGTGCCAGGCGCCGTGCGGGTAGAGATCGCGCGCATTTTCAGGGGGGGAACAACGCAATCGTGCGCCAGTCTGCTACCGGCATTACAGCTGCACGTGGCTGCGCATCATCAGCCGGAACAGGCGCAAACGGCGGCGCATAAAGCGCTTTTTTAAAGTGGTAACCGCACGGCCCTGTTCACCAAACGCGAGCGTGACATCCTCTCCGGTGCGCCAGACGGGCCACTCCGTTTCATTGCGACACGCCGCACCACAGCAGGCAAAACAGCCCGAGCAGCGCCAGTAAAACCGCGCGAATCGTAAAATTTTTAAAGATACCCATACCTGTTCCCCTGGATTGATACGCGTTATCGCCCGATAAAATCGGGCATATTGCGGTTATCGGCAGCAGGCAGGGAAAATGTAACCGTTTTGTAAGCTAAATAAGCGCCAGCGCAGCCGCCTGCTCAACGGGGGCAAAGGCTTCTGTGCTGATTGCCGCGCCGGCGGTACGGCTCTCCATCACGCGCGACAGACGCGTTACTACCCGAAAATATTGATCGTTGCCTTTGCTCAGCACCGTCATCTGATTCACCAGCTGGCGATCGACCTCATTGCCTTTCCCCAGCGCATTCAGCGCATAAACGCTGAACAGACCGCTCAGCGCCGGCGTCACGCCGGTCGCCTGCGCTTTGTACGCTTCAGGCGTGCCCTGGCGCGCCAGCGCGACCTGCGGCGCAATGCCCTCATCCAGCAGTTTCTGCCAGCTGTTGATTACGCTCTGCGCTGTTGCCGGATCCATCGGACCGGGTGCCATCGCTTTAAACTGATCCAGCTGCGCTTTCATGCTGCTGAGCCGGATCCGCGCCAGCGGCCTGACCAGCATGCTCACCAGATACCTGTCCGTAAACAGCAGGATCAGCAGACCTGCCGCCACCGCCATCACGATGATGACTTTGGTCATGCCTGTCAGCCGGTCTACCGTGACCCGTGTTGCATCCAGTTTGCTGCCCGCGGACTGATTAAAGGTTTCGGCAGTGGCGCCAAACGCGCGCGAGAGGTCATTGTTGCCGGCGGAGATTTCCGACGCGCCGCGGTAGATATTATCTGTCCCGCTGCGGATAGCGCTGACGGCATCGCGCAGGCTCTCCTGCATGGCGCGCAGCAGCGGTATCAGTTTGCCCACGCAGTTGCGGCCTGCATCCTCCATTGGCTGGCTGAGATCGCCCTGCGCGATCAGCGTAAAGTGCTCTGAGCTGCCGGAAATGCCCTGCATCGTGGCAACCACTTCGCCTACCAGCTGACCACCCTGCTGCGCGGTGCCGGTCGCGGTATCAGCCAGCGCGCTGGCCTGACGGGCGTTATCGGCGTTGAGTTTCACCGTCGCGGTGAGTTGCTCCATGCTGGCCGCGGTCTGTTCCAGCGCGGCCGCCTGCTCTTCGGTGCGTGAGGAGTCGGCAATCAGGCTGGCAATCTCTTTTGCGGCTCCGGCGCTGCGCTGTGCCAGATTGCGCACCTCGCTGGCCACTACGGCAAAGCCGCGCCCCTGCTCACCGGCACGCGCCGCTTCAACTGCCGCATTRAGCGCCAGGATATTGGTCTGGAAAGCGATGCTGTTGATGACGCTGGTAATTTCAGCAATTTTCTTGAGCGAGGCGTTCTGCTGCGTCACGCTGTCCATCTCCGTGACTGCGGTGCCAACCTGCGAGATCCCTTTACTCTGCTCTTCGGAGGCCGCGGCGATCTGCTTCATAATTTCGCTGACATCCTGCACGGACGTCAGGATCTGATCCATCGTGGTGCCGGCGCTGCTTACCAGCACGGAGCCTTTGTCCACCCGCTCCACGGCGACCCACTCCTCACTGGCTGCGGGTTTCGCCGCCGGCGTAGCGCCAGCCAGCGCCGGACGACGCAGCGGAGCAGCGGAAACCGGCGGCGCATGATGAACCGGCGCGGCGGCAGAGAGGCGGAAACGCGCGACGGAGAGCTGCAGCGCTTCCGTCTGCCGCTCCAGCGCGCTCGCCGCCGCAGAGACCTGCTCAACTAGTGCGGCAATACAGGGGTTTGGTATTACGGTGGCGGATATCACGCTGATTGAAAACGATCTGCTGGCGCAGCGCCTGGTGACGCCGTTCCCCGGCAGCGTGGCAACCGGGGCGGCGTACAGTTTACTGCAGCGTCAGGATAAGCGCGCCCCGCCGCTGCTCGCTGAGCTGGTGTCGTGGCTCAGCCGTGCCTAAAAGCTGCGGCTGTTTGATGAGCGTCTGACGCCGGTGCTGGCCGCCGGGATGGCGATCCCGCAGCGAATTGAAGAGATGAGCGCGCTGACGTTTCTGCATCCGACGCCAGACCGGCGTGACTGGCAGCACTGGCTGCAGCAGCAGCGGATTGAGCTGGTGATGCAGCGTAATCAGCATTTTGCCACGATGGATCTCGCTATCGAACGGGCGCGCCAGCCGTCGCAGACGCTGCGGCTGAAAGCGCCCAGCTGCATTATGCGCTGGCTGCTCCCGCGCCTGATTGCGTTTGAACAGCGCTACCCGGCAACGCATGTCGCGCTGACCACGACCCAGGAGCATCTCTCTCAGCTGGAGGAGTTCGATGCGGCGATTGTTTATGGTCTGCCGCCACCCGATGCCCGCTGTCTCAATCTGACGCATGCGGCGCGCGAGCTGTACCTGACGCAGAGTGCGGTAAGCCGCAAAGTTGCCACGCTGGAAAACTGGCTGGGCTTTGCGCTGTTTCAGCGCCATGCGCGTGGCCTGCGGCTGACTGAACGCGGCGCGGCGCTGCTGCCGGAGCTGCAGCAGAGCTATCAGCAGCTGCTGGCGGTAACCGCGTGGTGATGCTCATTGCTGCGGCCTCGCTGACTGACAGAGTAAGATTGAAAGATCAGATCGTTATTCAACGCATAGCGCCTTGAGACGACAAGCGAATTGTCGTCATAATAGCCATGAGAAAATTGCATAGCTGAGGATGTTATGGCCTGTTCTGCTCCTCCCCTGWCAGCGATTAACGCGTTTCTGGTGACGGCCCCGGCAGGCCTGTCATCGGCGCGTACTGATTCTGGCCGTCGTGCATCGCCTGCGCCACCAGCTCCACCAGCAGCGGATCGCAGGGAAAATTGGGGGCGCCCTGCGACAGGTTAATCGCCTGATGGCGGGCCGAGAGCTGACCGATCACGCTAAAGATCGTGGTGCCCACATCGGGCTGTTTTGAACAGAGAGAAACTCCGCCCTGCAGGCGCACCACCGGCGCATAGCTGTCGAAGGCTGGCTCAAAAAAAATCACTTCATCGCCTGCGTGCACCAGGGCTGAAATCGCCATATAGAGCCCCTGGCTGGCGCTGCCGGTGATCAGCACTTCGCTGTCAGCATCATAATGCTGGCCATAAAGCGTGCGCACTTTTTCCGCCAGCGCGTTTTTCAGCCCATCTGACAGCACAATAATATCGGTGTTGCGCGTCAGCTGCGCCAGCGCGCTCAGGTCTGCCGGCGTCAGCACCTGTCCGGTCGGATTATGCGGCGTATTAATAATGATCATGCGGGTACGCGGTGAGAGACGGGCGCGTACCTCATCCCAGTTAATGGCAAAATCGGGCTGCTGCAGCTTGATCCCTACCGGCGTGACCGCGTACATCATGAACTGATGGATCTTGACGATTTCTGCCATGATAGCAGCCGGTGCCAGCGCGTAGCCAACCCGCCAGCCGGTGACGTGAAAGGTTTTGCCAAATGACGAGACGATAACGCTGCGCTGCGCCAGTTCCGGATGGGTCGCCATACCGCAATGCTGACGGCCATCAAACAGAATATGCTCATACACCCCGCTGTCGCTCTCGTCACTGAAATCGCGAAAGCTCGCCAGCATAAAAAAGGATCCGCTGGCGGGCAGCAGCCTGAACGGTGACGCCTGCAGCAGCGTGGCCAGCCGGTCGCGCTTTGCCTGATAGAGCGCAGCGAGCTGCAGATAGTGCTCCGGCTGCGCGAGATAGCAGGCAAACCCCGCCTGCATCGGCGTGTCTAAAACAGCGCGTTCAGTTTTTTCATTATATGTCCTCTTTTACCCTGTAACCCGGCAGAGCGCAGCTGCGCCCGCCTCAAGTGTGGCGTCATCTTTAGCAAACGAAAGACGGATTAATCGGTTATCGGTGCCATCTGAATAAAACGCTGAGAGCGGAATGGTCGCCACGCCGTAATCAACGATAAGACGTTTTACCATTACAGCGCATCAAAGCTGCTCTCCACCCAGCTGCAATTGAAGTTGCCGGTTTTACAGATGGCGTTACCCAGCTCAATATCAAAGCCTTCCAGCTCGCCGTGGGCGTTGCGGCTCTCAAACGGCGGGTATTGTGACTCTACGCCATAGCGCAGGCTGGTCTGCGCCAGCGTCTGTGCCGATGCGATCATGCCCAGTGCAAAAATAGAGCCCTGCAGCACGCCGACCGATTTGCCTTTCAGCGCGTCTGCTGAAGGCTGCAGCTTCTCGCCCGCTTTCACAATCAGCATGCTGGGAATACGGTAAATCGGTTTGGTGAAATCGATGCTTTTTGCCCGCGCCTCGGTGATGTTCATCGCGGAGTTAATCGCATCAAACTTTTTCGCCTGCAGCGCCGGGACATCCTCAACCGGTCCGCCGGCAAAGGCAAAACCTTTCCCCTGCGGCTTATCCAGGAAGCCGGACTGCCCGGCCGCCGACATCACCAGCGTGCCGTCCAGACGACCGGCGACCATATCGTTATAAACCTGGTTCTGATCCTGATAGGACGTTACCGTCACGCCCTGAGGCTCCCAGTGTTTCTTCGCATAGGTCTCCTGAGGGCAGGCGTTGCGCCTGCCCGCTCTTTATCAGGGCTGTTTGCTGGCGGTCACGTCAATGCCCGGAAAATATTTGGCTGCCAGCCGGGTCACGGTGCCGTCCGCCTGAACCTTGCTGATAGCTTCATCCAGCGCCGTTTTCAGCTGGCTGTCGCCTTTGCGCAGTCCATAACCGATGCCGGTGCCCAGGATAGCGTCGTGACGCCGAAAGTGATCCCGATGCGCGGTGGCACCGATGGCTCTGCGCTGTCAGCGAAAGGTCTGCTGACGCCTAACTTTTTTACCGGCGCGCACAATTTTCATTCGCGCTTTGAGTTTCTGCCGATCCCCTCGTTTGTGAAGTCGTATCAGGTGGCGGAGGCGCTGTGCGCGCTGGCTGCCAGGCCAGCCTGACAGTCCATTCGTGATTTCGATCTGCAGGGTTTTGCCGCGAAGAAACAGCAGCTGGCAACGGTTGCCGAACAGATTGCCGCCCGCTATCCCACCGGCAAGGTGGCGCTGACGATCGGCGACGTTTACAGCAATATCAGCAATGCGATTGGTGAAGATCGCCGCGCCATCGATCTGCTGTTTGCCGCGCTGGCGCAGGCTGGGAGCGCTGAGCTGGTGTTTAGCGGCGTGCCGGCGCATCCGATGTCAGGGAAAGGGGTGCTGGTCAATCCGCTGCTGATGGCGCATGATTTTATCAGCTGTTTTGATCGCCAGGCGACGCCGGAACAGACCGAGGGCCGCGAAGGCTATATCTGGTTTAATGAGATGCAGGCGAACGCCAGCCAGGCGGTGCTGAAAGCGGTAAGCGTGGTGATGACGCTCATGGCGAATCTGCAGGGCGCGCACGGCGATGTCGTGGTCGCGTTTGTGCCGGACGAAGAGATTGGGCTGCGCGGTGCCAAAGCGCTGGACCTTGAGCGGCGTTTTAACGTCGATTTCGCCTGGACCATCGACTGCTGTGAGCTGGGAGAGGTGGTCTATGAATGCTTCAACGGCGCCATCGATACCGTGGACGTTGGCCTCTCGCCCGATATCCATCCGCAAAAGCTGACCTTTACCGGCGACGACCTCTGTCTTGATGCTGAGCAGCAAATCTGGCTGCGCGTGGCGGAACATCCGGAGATCCTGCCTTACCGCGGTCAGGAGATTATTTTCAGCGACGGCACCAGCGTGCTGGGTGCCGATAACAAAGCTGCACTGGCGGTCTCCAGCCAGAGTGATGCAAAGTCCACCACCCTGCCCAGTACGCCCTCTCAGCATGAGATGGCTGCGCTGCTGGCACAGGAGCTGCGAGACCTGGGGCTGCAGCAGGTCGAGATTGACCAGCACGCCACCGTAACCGCCGTTAAGCCCGGCAACACGCCTGGCGCACCCCGTATCGGTTTTATTACCCAAAGGCTTAGCGCCAGTTTGCTCATCATCATTTTCATACTGTTTCTCGCTTTTTATTGACTTATGTTGGTCTGCATCGCTATTTATTTCATTGATAACATGTTTTCACCGCCAGGCGTATCACCTGCGGACCCTTACTGATAAGGAATTGTGATGACAGACCAGCTTGCCCGGGAACTGACCCGGCGGTTTTATCGTTAGTCCCAGCGTTCTGCCAGCGCAGGCTGTAAATCGGTCGTGCCGGGACGGAAGTCCACCAACCGGTCAAACAGCGGTACGGCGCTGGCATCCACACTGGTGCCGGAGGTATAAAGCTGCGGGTTAAAGTTTTCCRGGGAGCCTTCAGAACAGTAAACCAGCGTCTTCGCGGATACGCTGCCCGCCACAGCCACGCCCAGGGCCAGCTCCAGGCTCTCAAAGTTCGCGTAGTTGCCGCCGGATACGGTGTGATAGGGATTTTTTGCATCCATCTGCCGCATAAAAGAAAAAATCACGTCGTCCGCATTGAAGTCGCGTCCCGGCGTGAAGAGTTTATTGCTGTGGAATTTTACGCCTTTGCGCAGATGGAAGGTGTAAACCCTGCCATCGGGGCTGATAAGCTCAAACGGGCCGGTGCCAATCGGCTGCATATCAACCTTTTCCGGCGTGCCCGCCTTCAGCATTTTGTCCGCATACTCGGCGGAATGAATGGAGGCGAAATACCACGCCAGATCGGCGAGAAAAGGCGCTTCCGGGTGCGCCAGCGTGATACGCACGGTGTGATCATCTACGCGGTCAATGGCGGTGATGAGTTTGTCGGGATTGTTGCGCATCTTATCGAGATCGGCCGGATTCGGGAACGGCATAACCTGGCACTCATTTTTCTCCAGCTTCGCCAGTCGCACCGAGGCGTCCGGCGTGATTGAAAATATCAGCCGATCCAGTTTTGCTTTGCCCTGCCAGTAAGCCGGGAACGCCTTATACAGAATGCGTGAATCTTTCTGATACTGCACTTGATCCGCGCTCCAGACGCCCGGCGGCAGAATGTTTTTCGCTACCGTGCCGGTGCCTTTGAAGATTGCGTCGATAATCGCCTGTTTATTGATGGCCATTGCGAGCGCCTGGCGCACCTTCACATTATCCAGCGGCGCTTTGGTGGTGTTAAACGAGAGAAAACCGGTGTTCAGGCCCGACTTCTGCTCCAGCGTCAGGTCATAGCTGACGATGCTGGCTTTGATGCCCACCTGCGCCCAGTCCGCCTGAATCATCTCAGCCATCCGGCGCGCGTTGGGATTATAGGGGCGCTGCACCGGCATCGCCCAGAGTGCGATTTCGGTACCGGGTTTGATGCCCGCCTCCTGCAGCAGCGCTTTGGCCTGTTGCGGATCGTAGGCGTAATCTTTCAGCTGGTCCTGCTCGGCGCGCGCGGCGGTAATGATTTTCTCAAACGGCTGATAGCACCACTTTGACGAGTTGGAGCCGCCATTCGCTGATGTGCAGCTGTAGAGCGGACCAAAGAAGTTATCCGGATCGCCGGTGGCGGTGGTCCAGCCCATCAGCGCCGCCTGATGCTCGCCGCTCTTGACCCGCTTAAGGTATTCGCCCCATGCTGAGCGCAGAAGATCCAGCGCTTACTGCTTAATATCGACTGGATAGAAGTTGTGCTTGCCAAACGGATCAACCTGATAGCCGCTGACCGACTTGCGCACCGGTTCAAAAATAGTGGAGTGTGCGATCATGACCGCCGGCATCTGGTCATGCATCATCTGCTGCGCTTCCTGATAGAGCGCAACGCGCCGATCATGTTAACTTTCTGCTGCAGACGCCGCAGGCGGTGACAATCTGCAGCGCCTTTACCGTACGCGGCCAGACCGGACAGCATCAGCTCGCCCTGCGGAGCATTAATATCGAACAGCTCAGTCAGCGTACACTCCAGCTGCAGGCGCAGTCAGGGCGGCCCCGCAGCGCCGCCCTGACGCTGTTCCTCGCGTTCCTGCAGCAGCATGCGCCGGTGTTGCTCCTGATGCAGCAGCAGCACCCGCTGGCCGCAGCATCCGCTATTACGCTGGCGCAGCTCAGCCACTATCCGCTGGCGCTGCCGCAGCAAAATACGACCGTACGCCAGCTGTTTGAACTGGCGAGCCACATGAGCGGCCAGCTGATTGAGCCGGTGTTAACCTGCGACAACTTCTCGGCGCTGTGCTGTACCGATGGTCTGGCGTTCAGCCTGCTACCGGCTCTGATCGCCGCGTTTCGCGCTGACCACCCGGCCACGCTGTTTGAGGTACAGGTGGCAGACGCACAGGGTGTGGCAGAGCAGCTGCGTCAGGGCGCGTGCGATATTGCGCTGCAGTTCAGCCTGCGTGCTGAACAGGGAGTGGAGGTTATCGGCTCCTGGCGCGCTATCAGTCGTCAGATACAGCGGCTGGAGACGCAGGTTGGCACGCCGCTGTTTCAGCGCCACGCGCGCGGGATGGTGCTGACGGAGGCGGGGGAAATCTTTGCGCATCACGTGCGAAAAACGCAGCTCGATATGGAGTATGCCCTGGCGGAAATCAACGGATTACGTGCGATGCGGCGCACGCTGATCCGCGTGGGTTACGAAATCACTGCTTTGCCACAATTATCAATTTATCGAGTATGCTTTGCTTTTACAGCAAAGCTTCCCTGCCCGTTTCTGAGGCATGCACTATC
This sequence comes from Pantoea sp. BRM17, assembly GCA_002939445.1. Classification (GTDB taxonomy): domain Bacteria; phylum Pseudomonadota; class Gammaproteobacteria; order Enterobacterales; family Enterobacteriaceae; genus Pantoea. Next base: position 1,404,850 of record PEFU01000003.1, read on the forward strand.
ATGAGGCACGTCGATGTTAAGCACTGAACTTCGCTATTTTCTGGTGGTTGCCCGGGAAGGATCGCTCAGCGCGGCCAGCGCGCAGCTCTACGTAGCCGTTTCCAGCTGCGGGCCGATCTCCTCGCGCAGGTAATGCGCCAGCTGCGGCGCACGATCTGGTCGCTGACTCTCCGTGCGCAGCGCCACGCGTCTCGCCAGCAGCTGCTGAAACTCACCGCTGTCGAAGTAGCGCAGCGCGGCTGATATCGCCCGATCTCGTGTCATGTTTGCATCTCTGTTTGCGTTATTGTGCTGACATAACCAGCGATCGCCCTCTGCCGTCAGCTGCCAGGGATCCAGATCGGCGCGCCAGTTTTCATCGTCACCAAAGACCACATCGCCGTGACCATAGCTCAGCAGCGTGGGCAGCGTCGCCGCTTCCATACGGATGGCAACCAGGAACGGCGGCTTATCCGCCAGCGGGTTGGCGATAAAGTGCAGCTCAAAACCGAGCGCGCTGATAAAGAGATCGGCCTTCAGCAGCGCAGCATGTTCCCGGCAGAGTTCCGCCAGGCCCGGCGAGCTAATCTCCTCACCCATTTCAAACAGCAGTTTGCAGTTAAAGCCGAGCCGGCCGCCCCGCGCGTGCCAGACCTGCTCCAGCGCCGCCAGATTTATGCAGTGCTGGCCTTTATTATCCGCGCTGCCGCGCGCATGCTGCAGCTCACCGCGGGCGCTTATCAGTGCTGCGATCGCATGGGCCAGCCGGGTACCGGGGTTACTCAACAGGCCGCCCCAGTTGCCGGAGTGACAGGCGTTGTCGCGCGCGTTGATGGTGAGACGAAAATTTACCGCGCCGCGTGAGCCGAGAAACAGGGTCGGACGGGGTGCGCTGACGCGCGGTCCGTCTGACGGCATCGGGCGTGCCGGATTGCCGGTGATAAAGGTCAGCACTTCCAGCGTGTTCCAGCCATAAAGGCGTTCGGCAGGCGTCAGCCCCGGCTCCCCCCAGTTGCAGGCAAGCGCAGGATCGCCCGGCATGCCGCCCACGCGGATGCTGCTCAGGATCGCACGCACCGCGGGCGTCAGAGAGTCAGGTTTCAGCGCGGCGA
>PEFU01000003.1:1406040-1415415 GCA_002939445.1 Pantoea sp. BRM17
ACAGTACAGCAAGATATTCTACTTTTTTTGAACATCCAGATATTATTGCTGACAGTTTCACTGACATTAATTCGCGGAAGGTATCGCCTACGGGCCGGAAGTAGCGACCAAAGCGACCGCTGATGCGAAAGATGCAATTAAACAGTGCGTCTCTGCCTGATTAGAAAAATGATTTGCTGATTTATTTTTTACCGGGCCTGAGCGCCCGGTTTTTTATTTTAACGTAAATATACATTCGCATTTTAGACGCCAGCCTCTCTTTATATTTAACTACTTTGACCTGATTGCCCGCGCGGGCGTGACTTTCCGCTACACCGAAGCGGGTCCGGAAGGTCTGGTTAAAGGTAAACGTGCGGTGATCCTGAGCAGCCGTGGCGGTATCCACAAAGATACCCCAACCGATCTGCTGACTCCGTATGTGAAGCTGTTCCTTGGCTTTATCGGTATCACTGACGTTGAGTTTGTTCGCGACCTGGCTGCCGATCCGGTACCGGTACTGGATGGTGAACTGGTGGGTGCGCTGCGTCCTTCAGATGCGCCGCTTTCTCCGCGTCAGCAGGAGGCGCTGGCGCTCTCCGATGCGCTGATTGCTGAGCTGCAGGCGCATGACACGATTGTTATTGCGGCACCGATGTACAATTTCAACATCCCGACGCAGCTGAATATTACGCTTTTACGCTGCCGGTGAACGCCGTAGAGTATGACGCATTGAGCGGGAAGCCCGCCGCATAACCCACAGGAACCTATTATGAGCCACGTATTAATTCTGAAGTCCAGTATCCTTGCCGGTTATTCACAGTCAGGCCAGCTGGCTGATTTTTACGCTGAAGAAGCGCGTGCCAACGGCGACAGCGTAACTGTAGTGCTAAAGGTGATTCAATGGATGATGACATAGAGATGGATTACCTGTTWGTGCAGCACGGCGGAAACACGCGCGGCGCCGGGACGCTTTCCCGGCAGATTCAATCAATTACCGGACGCCATAATAGCATATTCTCAGCCTGCTGGCTGAGCCGCTCCGGCTGGCTTATTCAATTAATTCGAACATTGGCCTCGAATCGATTCTCAGGAAAGGTGATGCGCGGGGTGCCGGCCACGCGCCGGGCGACACGCTGTTCGGCCACGCTGAATTCGTCCGCCAGCTCTGCGGCAATGGTCTGTTGTGCGGCGCTGTTTTTCACCTTTGCCGCACCCTGCAGACGTCGCTGCAGGCGCTGGCGATCGCGCAGCGTCAGCGCATCAAGCCGGGCCCAGAGTTCGATACGGTTCGCTACGGTGCGGGCTGCCAGACGACGCGGCTGCGTGTGCCCGATCAGGCCTTTAACGCCGCGTCCCAGCGCGAGGCAGATTTTCGGCAGCTGGGTGGTTTTACCCGATCCGGTTTCACCGGCAACAATTACTACCTGATGATCGCGAATCGCGTCTGAAATCGCCTGCTGCTTCTGGCTGACCGGCCGAAAATCGATGTTAAGGCTGCGCTCATGCGCCTCATCAATAATGATGGTGTCGTACTGCAGCAGCAGCCGGTCCTGCCGGATCTCCGCCAGCAGGATACCGTCGGTCATCAGTTTGACCTGCGTGCTGTCGCTGACCTGATCGGTAAAACGGACTTTATAGCCGATGGTACTTCCCGGCACGGTCGCCAGCTCTTCCTGCTGATCGCGATCGCTCTCATCCGCTTCTTCCGCGATAGGCCGGTAGCGCACCTCTACCGGGTAGGTACGACCTGACACTTCAATAACCGGCGCATTATTAAAGTGACGCGAGAAGCGCTGCGGATCGATGGTGGCGGAGGTGATGATCACTTTGAGATCGGGGCGGCGCGGCAGCAGCTCACGCAGGTATCCCAGCTCGCTGTGGGACTGAAACACGCGATTCTGCTCGGCATTGGAGAGACGCGCATAGAGCGGCAGGATCTCGGTATGCGGTAAATCGCGCTTCATCAGCGCATCAGCCGTGTCGCGGATCTCACGCTCTCCGCTCATGAAGATCAATATATCGCCACGGCTCTCCTGCCCCAGCTCATCCACGGCGTCAAAAATGGCCTGCGTCCCTTCCGAAACGCGGCCGCAGCGCCCTTTACGCTGGTTTGCCGAAGCCTGTGAAACCGGCTCAATCGGCAGGCGCTGCACCTTGGTGCGATAGCTGTAGCGGCTGATTCGCGCGGTACCGGGATCGATGACATATTTAATGCCCGGCACGGTGAGCGAGGTCTCTGCCACGTTCGTGGCCAGGACAATGCGCCGCTCCAGCTCTTCCAGCAGCCGCACGCCATCCTGAATATTTCGTTTGTCAGGCGCTTCCACAAACGGGAACGCCGCAATATCGCCCAGCCCCAGGGCGGTCATCTGCAGGATCACCGACGCGAGATTGGTCCGCAGGATCTCCGGATCGGTAAAAGCGGGCCGGCTGAGGAAATCAGCCTCGGAGTAGAGCCGGATACAGGCCTGCTGTTTCTCGACCGGCCGCTCGCGCGGGTCCTGAATCGAGAGTGCCGCCGCGATAATCATCACCTCGCGCACGCAGCCAAAGCGCTGCGCCTCCAGCACCATCCGCGCCAGCCGCGGATCCACCGGCAGCTGCGCCAGGGTACGACCGGACGGCGTCAGCCGGTAGTGCTCATTTTCATTAAGAGTAATGGCGCGCACGACCTGACGCAGCTGCGTGTAGATATCCTGCCATTCGCGCACGCGCAGATAGTTGAGATAGTCACTTTTACACTGGCGGCGGAACTGGTTGCCCGACAGCGCTTTCTGCTGCTCCTGGATATAGTTCCAGAGATTAACAAAGGTGAGAAAGTCAGACTCTTTATCAGCAAAGCGGCGATGTTTCTCATCGGACGCTGCCACCACGGTCCATTTCGGCGGTTTTTTAAACAAACCGGAGCCAGGGAATATGGCAAAGCGGGCGTTGCGCGCACCGGTAAACTCCTGCTTCTCCGCATCTTTCTGTCCGATATGCGACAGCAGGCCGGTCAGCAGCGCACAGTGCACCTCACGATAAGGTGCCGGCTCGCTGTTGACGGGCATCCCCTGTTCAATGTAATTCACTTTACGCGCCTGCACGATGGGCAGCCCGTAGAGCGTTACCTTTTCCGTAGCCATCACCGCGCCCTGTGCTTTCTCCCAGTGCGGTTCGCTGTAGCTGCGCTTGATAAGGTGCTGAGCCAGCGGCTCAATCCACTCCGGATCGATGCGTGCCGCCACCCGGCCCCACAGGCGGCTGGTTTCTACCAGTGCCAGACGGCGATCGTAAAAAGCAAACAGCGTTTCGTCATCCACCAGAATGTCGCGGCGGCGTGATTTATGCTCCAGATCCTCAACTTCACTGCGCAGCTTCAGGTTGGTGCGGAAAAAGGCGTGGCGCGTCTGCCAGTCGCCCTCAACCAGCGCATGGCGAATAAACAGCTCGCGGCTCAGCTGCGGATCGATGCGGGCGGCGCCTGGCTCAAACTGATAGGTGAGCCGCAGCTTCAGGTTGCCCTGCTGCCAGACATTAGGGTAGTCGAGCTGGCTGACCTTATCTGCTCCCTCTTTGATCAGCATCTGCTTGTCGAAGTTGAGCAGGTCCGGATTCTCTTTACTGGCCTGCTTCCACCAGCTGTCAAAGTGACGGGCAGAGACCACCTCTTTGACCAGCGGCTGAACGCGACCGAGAAACGCTTCCGCGTAATTGGGGGCCGGCACAAAATTGCGGCGCAGCGGTTTGGGCAGCGATTTAATCAGCGCGATGATAAGCTCACGCCGCACGCCGGGGATCTGCCACTCAAAACCCGCTTCATCCACCTGGTTCAGCAGCGGCAGCGGGATATGAACGGTCACGCCATCCGCACCCTGCACTTTGCCTTTCAGCGCCTGTTTCAGCTGATGCAGATCTTTACCTTCCTGCAGCTTGCGGTTGTGCTCATCCACAATGCGGAACGTCATTTTAAGGTGATCGGGCACCTGATCCCAGTGCCAGGCATCGCGCTCAATCGTCACGCCTGACATGCGCCGGAACTCACGCTCCAGCGCATCCAGCAGCGGCTGTAGCCACATCATCTTCTGCTGCTCCTCTTCACTGTCAAACAGGCGGATCGCCACGCTATCTTTTTCATCTACCAGCGCCGGCCAGGCTTTGACCTGATAGCTGCCGCGCTTCTGCTCATAACTCTGTGGCAGGTCGCCAAAACTCCAGATGTGCAGGCCGCTCTGCTCCAGACCATCATCGGCAACCTTCGACAGCGTCGAATTCTGCTGCTGCCACGCGGGGCCGCCCGCCTCCGCCATTAGCTTATCCACGCCGCAGGCAATACAGTCGTCTATCAGCTCCAGCACTTTGCCATACGGATTAAAGTAGAGCCCGAGCTTGGCTTTATTCGGCAGCTTTTCATGCAGATATTTAACCGGTGACGGAATGTTCAGCAGCAGCAGGCGACGCTGACCGTCGGTGACAAATCCGCGATAGACCAGACCGCTCATCTGCTGTTTGATATCTGCCAGCGCCAGCGCCAGCGTCATATCCACGCGGCCTTTCAGAAATTTGTTGATATTGAACACGCAGGTGAGGATCTGCTCAACCTGCTGCGCAATCGTCACCACGGTGTCGTTCAGCTCCGCCCGCACTTTATCGCGCAGCTGCTCAGAGCGGATCGCCACTACATCGGCATCATCCCGGCGCTGCGGCGGCAGCTTGCTGCGCCAGACGTTCCACGCCTGTTCCACCGCCTGTACCTTCAGCATGCGGGCGCGATCGCTGTGCGGATCGGCGGGCAGCTTCTCCAGACGGCGCTCGATTCCCTGCAGATAGCGCAGCGTATCTCCCAGCCGATCGTAGCCGTTGGGCCATTGCCGTGACCTCGTTTAAAGATAAACTCGAAGAGCTGGCTGAATAAGCAGGCAGGCGCGCGATCACGCACACCTGCGCGCATTATGCATTCAGCTCAGCTGCTCCATCGCCTGCAGCACCCGCTTATCTGAAACCGGATAGGGAGTACCCAGCTGCTGAGCAAAGTAGCTGATGCGCAGCTCTTCAATCATCCCACCTCGATTCACTCTATTCGCATAGCGACTGTATAGTCACCGGCTGGGCGCAGCGCGCCGTGCTTTCGCACCAGTGCGATACGCTGCCTGGCGACAGCGGCTCCCCGCTGCTGCTGAAAAAAGATGATGGCTGGCAGCTCATCGCCGTACAGAGTTCGGCACCGGCGCCGGTCGATCGCTATCGCGCTGACAACCGAGCGCGGCGCCTGCAGGCCGATGGCGAGGGCTGGATTGTGCCCTCTGCCGCCGCGCCTTACGATTATGGTCTGGTGATCCTGCACAACCCCCCTTCAGGTATTGTGCCGATCCCGCTGTTTGATGGCTCTCGCAGCGATCTCACCGCCGCGCTCAAAGAGAGCGGACGCAAAGTCACGCAGGCGGGTTATCCGGCCGACATTGGTCAGCTGGAGACGGAAAGCGGCAACCTCTGCACCGCCACGCTGATCTCTGCTCATCTGGCCCTGACCGCCGGCCACTGCCTGCTGACACCGCCAGGCCGGTTCGATAAGCCGGTTGCGCTGCGCTTTATGGCGGGTGAAAAAGGCTGGCGTTACGAAATTCACGATATAGATGCCCGGGTTGAGCCGTCGCTGCAAAAACTCCCTTTTATTCTCCCTGTCGAGAGAACTATGCGCCTGGCAATTCTGTTATTTATTGGTATTTTCGGCTTTACCCTCACAGCACACGCCGATGATGAAGACGGGCTGAGTCCCGAAGAGATCAAGACGCTGTTTTTTGGTAAAGACCATCGCCAGGCAATAAGCGACGTGGCCGCTGCGCCCTGGGATGCTGGTTATGCCGGGTGTTTATTTACTGGAGTAGCGAAAAATGGTGCGTCGCTATCGCTTCGAAATTATTCTCTTTGTGATGATTCTCTGCGGCATTGTCGCGGCCAGTTTTTTTATTTGATGGCTGTAGCGCGCTGATTACTCCAATATTTCTCCCTTTTTTACCGCTCACCGACTATAGTTATCGCCTAAGCGTGATAGCAGCCCGCTGCACAGAAAGCGCAGGCTGCCAAAAAGCACCACGTGAAATCCGCTAAACCTGCTGCACAGAAAGCGCAGGCGGCTAAAAAGCACCACGCTAAAGTTGCGCAGAAAGCGCAGGCAGCTAAAAAGCATCACAAAATGAAAAAATCAGCGAAATAAGTTCGCGCCAACACCACGATGTTGTTTAAAACACCAGCTGAGACAACCGCTGCTCCGGCGGCAACTGCCACCACCAGCTCCACTACCGCTGCGCCAGCTAAACATAAAATGGTGCATCACAAACATAAAGCTGCTGCGCAGAAAGCCCAGGCTGCGAAAAAGCATCATAAAAAAGCAACCAAGCCTGCTGAACAGAAAGCGCAGGCCGCTAAAAAGCATCACAAAAAATCAACAGCCACTTTCCCGCCTTGTACAATCCGTTACACGCCGATACCAATCCCTCACGGAAAGCGAAATCGCTTTTTCATATAGTGTTTTCACCGGCCCCGCAGTGGGCTACATATGAAAAAATAGTCCGAGGATTAAGCGATGAAAAAATTATGTGCACTGGTAATCGCCGCTGCTATGGGTCTCTCTTCTGCTGCTTTTGCGGGAGACGCTGATCCTCAACGGCGAGCTGCAGCCGGTATTTGACTGGCTGCAGCAGAATATCTGGCAGCACGGCAGTCGCTTCCCGACTGAACAGCTGCTGCGCAACGCCACCGGTGAAGCGCTGAATCCGGACTATTTCCGTCAGCACCTTGAGCAGCGCTACCTCGCCGATTGACCCCGCAGGCGGCCGCAACGGCAGGTAGAGGATATTCCGGCGCTGTGGGATGAAAAAATGCAGCAGTCGCTCGGCATTGATACCCGTGGCAACTATCGCGATGGCTGTATGCAGGATATCCACTGGACCGACGGCGCGTTCGGCTATTTCCCGACCTATACGCTGGGCGCGATGTATGCGGCACAGCTTTATCAGGCAGTTAAGCGCGCGATCCCGCAGCTCGCCTTTTTGCAGCATATTCAGCCGCAGGTCGTCGCGCTGATGGGTGAGCAGCCTGCGCTGGAGACGCCTAACTTTATTCGTCTGGCGCAGCGCGTCAAGCCTGGCTTTATCCGCGTCGATGCCGATGAGCTGAGCTATCCGGCACACGTTATTCTGCGCTATGAGATTGAGCGCGCGCTGATTGAAGGTGAGATTGCCGACGTGCGCATCACCACGCGCTACAACGAAAGCGAGTTTCTCAGCGCCATGATGGGTGTGATCCATGAGACCGGGCACGCGCGCTACGAACAGAATCTGCCACAGCAGTGGCGCGGTCAGCCAGTGGCCCTGGCGCGCTCTACCGCGATTCATGAGTCGCAGAGCCTGTTTATGGAGATGCAGCTGGGCCGCAGCCTCGCGCTGAAAAGCTGGCTGCCTGATTTACTGCAGCGGGCGGTGGCAAAGCAGGCGCAGGCGCCGCTTCAGCCGCTGGGACCCTTTGCCGTTGAGTCACAGAAGCAGCTGGGGCTGAGCGTAATGAAGCTGCTCGGCTTCGATTTCAATCATGGTCGTCTGGATGTCAGCGCCCACCCTTTTTGCGGCGGTGTGCCGGCGCGCTGCGAGCATGCGTGGCGATCGCAGCGCCCGGCGAATGACTGGCAGGGCTTCAGCGCTAACCTCAAAGAGGTTGTCCGGCTGAGCCGGGAAGAGGCGCAGCTGCGCGCCGCTGCGGCCAGCACGTCGCGCTATGACGCGCTGCTGGATCTGTATGAGCCAGGCATGACCAGCGCCCGGCTTGACGCCACTTTTGGTGGCGAAGCGCTGGCCGAACTCAGCGTGTTTATGCATGAGCTGCTGACCGCGCCGGCGCTGGAAGGGCTTTTCTCTGCTGCTGAGCAGGAGTCGCTGAACGATGTTGAGCAGGCAAACGTGGCGGAGATGCAGCGCGCCTGGCGTCAGGCAACGCTGCYTCCCGCCGCGCTGGTCGAAGCAAAATCGCTGGCGGGCTCCGTTCGCTTTTGCTGGCCGGTTGATTTACCCTTGCGTGAGACACCCCCCCGCTTACCCGCTTAAGGAGATCTGGCTGTGACATCAGCTTATCAGGAACTTACCCGCACGTTTCAGCGCCTTTCCCGTTTCGGTCACCTCGGTGCGATTGCCGGGGTTGATATGCAGACTACCATGCCGCCCGGCGGCAGTCAGGCGCCCATTTTGCAGGTAGAGGATGATGGTCCCGGCATTCCGGCCGAAGAGCGCCAGCGGGTTTTTGAGCCTTTCGTTCGTCTCGATCCCAGCCGCGATCGCGCGACCGGCGGCTGCGGCCTCGGGCTGGCTATCGTCCATTCGATTGCCCAGGCGCTGCAGGGTCAGGTGGTGATCGAGAGCTCGCCGCTCGGCGGCGCCACGTGGCTGCGGCTCTATATTGCTGATGTACAGAGTATGCAGCCGCACACGCAGATCGCGCTGGATATTCCGCAGCTGCAGAATACCGGCAGCGCCGACATGCGGCTGATGGAGCGGGTGCTGGATAACCTCGTCAATAATGCGTTGCGCTACGCTACTGAGCGGCTGCGCGTCAGCCTCTGGTTTGACGGCACAACCGTCATCGCCCACGAGCTGCGCACGCCGCTCGTGCGCCTGCGCTACCGGCTGGAGATGAGCGATAACCTGACAGAGGCGGAGTCCGCCGCGCTGAATCGCGATGTGGGCCAGCTGGAGAGCCTGATTGAAGAACTGCTGACCTATGCCCGGCTGGACCGTCCGCGGGTCGACCTGCATCTGCAGTCGTTCGACCTGGCGCCGGTATTTATCTGGCTGCGTCCGCACTGGCAGGAGATGCAGCGGCTGGAGAAAGCCGCGGAGCGCTTTGGCCGCGGTGAGCTGGACGTGCGCACCCATTTTGAAAGCACCTCCAGCCTTCACAGTCTCGGCGTGGCGTTTAACCAGATGGCGGATAACATCAATACGCTGGTGGCCAGCAAAAAACAGCTGATTGATGGGCTGGATGAGAGGGATATGAAACGTCTGCGCGCCGGCGAAATTGTCGCACTCGACGATCAATACACCTTTCTGCAGCATATTCCCCGCAGCCACTACGTGCTCTCTGTCGGGCCTATCCCCTATCTGTTTTATCTGCATCAGATGCGGCTGCTGGATATTGCGCTGGTGGCGTTTATCGGTATGTCGCTGGCACTGCTCCTGCTGGTGGGCCTGGTGTATAAGTTTACCGCGGAGCGGGCTGGCCGGCAGTCGATGAATGACCTGATGGCCAGCTCGCTGTTTCTGATGCGCAGCGAGCTGCGCGAGATCCCGCCGCGCGACTGGAACAAAACTATCCGCAGTCTCGATCTTGACCTCTCATTCGATCTCAATATCGAACCTATGAGCAAATACC
>PEFU01000003.1:1415515-1437241 GCA_002939445.1 Pantoea sp. BRM17
CCGTTCTTCACAACATGCGACAGGGCGTCAACGCGCCAACTCGGTGCAGACCAGCGCACAGGAAATGATCGCTAATGCCTATGCAAAGCTGTTTAATGATATAGCATGTGATCCAAAAAATATTTATGGTACGCGCCACTCTTTCGACCGAAACGAAATGCGCGCCGCGCTGCTTAAAGGCCAGCCGGCGCTGGCAGGCCACAATGCGACATAACGCCTGACGGCACCGATCCTTTCTGCAGTCAGGCCCGGTGACGGCAGCATTGTCGCTCTCCCGTCGCCGGTTACTTCTGCAGCCACTGGCCGTTGATGCCGCGCACATATTCCCCTGCGCTGGCCCGGCTCACCAGCTTCTCTCCGGCAATCCGCGCGACGTCGCTGGTTGTGAGTTTGTTTTCTCCGGCAATGCGCTGATACGCCATCCGGCGGCCCTCATTGATACGACTCACCAGCGCCAGCGTGACCTCATCCTGCTGCCGTGCAGCAACATAGCCGCTCAGCGTTTCCCCGACCCGCCCTTGCTGCCGCGCCTCATCAAGCGTCAGCGCATGGGCAGACCCGGCCAGCAAAACCAGCAGCAGCGCAACGGCGCGTATTGTTCGGTTGCGGGCCATCAGAACAGCCCGCTCTGATTCTGCAGCAGCGCCTCGACATCTTTATCCACCTTGATGTGGATCTCATGTTCAATTTTCACGTTCATATTTATCGTAATCGGCGCATCAGGAGCGGCCACTTCAATCCGCGGTACGCATCCTGCCAGCACAACGCTGCCTGCCAGCAGCGCACCTCTTAACCTCATCATCAGGGATCCCTCTTTGATGGCAGGGTGGCGTTCTGCTCCACCCAGGATTGTAAATTATRGCCAAAGCGCAGGCTGCGCCATAGCTGGAACAGATTCTCCTGATGACGATAGTTGAGATTGATTGTCTGGCGCCGGTTGCTGAACTGGCTGACGCCGGTGACCTGCGACTGCATCACCAGATTACCGGTATTATCCAGATCGAGTGTGGCCCAGGAGCGTGAAATCTCCAGATAACGCAGCCAGCTCAGCGCTGCCCCGGCGGCGACATTGTCTTTTACAATCGCGTCTGCCGTATCCTTATCCAGCCGAAACGTGAGCGGCCCGCTGTTAGCGATCCAGCCATTTCTGATCAGCCACTGCGGATTACTGAGCCAGAGCGGCAGCTCACCGTTAACCTTACCCGACATAGCAAACTGTTTGGGCTTGAGTGCCGTCACCAGCCGGCTGAGATCGATCTGGCGCAGCGAAATCCTGGCCGCTTCGCGCTGCGGCATGCGCAGCGCCGGCATACTGACGTGCCCGCCCAGTAAATCGAGCGTCACGTTACTCAGGGTAAGCGGCTGTCTCTCCTGCCAGGGATAGTAACCCTGCAGATCGGCCGTGATATTCTGCAGCGCAAACTGATTGTTAACCTCGCGGATACGCAGCGAAACCGGTCCGCGCCGTCCCAGCTGCCACTGCTGAGCGCGATAGCGAAACGGCAGCGCAAAGTCGATGCCGTTGATGTCACTGTCCGGCAGCTGCAGGCTACCCTGCTGAACCGCAAAGAAGCCGCCAGCCTGAAATGCCTGACTGGCTCCGGCTGAAAACGCGACCTGCGCCCGCAGCTCACCGCTGCGGATACGCATTTTTAAGTCGCTGCTGAGCAGCGGCTGGAACACGCGCAGCGACTGTGCCGGCCACCAGGCCTCCCCGCGTAGCCGCTCACCATCCCAGCGCCCGTGCACGCGCAGCGGGCCGATATCTTCAGCGCGCAGTTCACCGCGCCATAAAAACCGTGCCGGATCGCGGCCTTTTACATCAAATGTCAGCTCTGCAGGCGGCAGCCAGCCGCCGTAGCTGAAGTGCGTTTGCCCCGCATCAAGACGAAAACTGCCTGCAAAACCGGGCTGCGTGCTATCCCGCTGCCAGCGCAGCGGCGCAGTGAGCCGGATACGCGGCCGGTCAATCTGCACCGGCCCCCACGCCAGCTGATTCAGGCCGGTATTGAGCGTATCCAGCGTAATACGCTGATCCAGCCAGCTGCCGGTGCCTGTAACATCCCACTCTGCGTTAAACGGCTGCAGTTTGCCGTCGCCCCAGTAGCGCCAGCGCCAGCTGCCGCTGTCTGGCCAGAACGCGGCAGCGCGGCCATCCAGATGCAGCGTAAAGTGACCATAGTCGCGCTTACGCGCCGTCAGAATCGCCTGCAGCCGGCCATTAATGCCCTGCGCTGAAAGTGAAACACCCGCCAGGGGCCAGCGCGCTTCATCCACTTCAGGGAGATCCAGCAGCTGGCCGCGCAGGCGCAGCAGTGCGCCTGGCTGGAACGTCAGCGTCGGCGCGCTGAGTGCACCGCGCAGCTCGCCGGGCAGGCTGCCATAGAGCTGCAGCCCGGCAAATTTACTCTCGCCGGTAATGCGCAGCGGCAGCGCGTTATCCGTTACGCGCAGCGGTCCCGGCCCGACGCTCAGTACCACATTGCCTTTACCGCCGCGCCCCTGCGTCAGCAGATTCAGCCGCCCCTGCACGCGCAGGTTGTCCATCCCCTGCTGCCATCCGGTCAGGGTCAGCCCCACGCCGCCTGACAGCATCTGACTGGCCAGAGGCCAGCGCCAGCGCCCGTCGGCGATCTGAAACGTATCGCGGTCGCTCTGCCACGGCAGCTCAAGCAGCGGTGTCTCATCGCCCTGCTCCTGAACGATCAGCTTACCCTGCTGCTGCTGCCACTGCAGATCCAGCGTCAGCGGCTGCGGCCACTGAGCCACGCTTAGCTCACTCTGCAGCGCGCCGGTTACTGGCAAGCCATCCGCAAATGTGGGCAGCGCTACGCTGCCATGTAACGCCAGCGGTTGTGTCAGAAAAGGATGTTGTAACTTAAGAGAGTCGACCGTCAGCGTCTGGCCCTGCAGGCGTGCGTTCAGGCTGAGATTATCGCCGCGATAGCGCAGCTGCTGCTGTTCCGGTGCAAGCGTGAGATCGAGTTCACCGGCATAGTGCTGCCACGGCAGGACGGCCAGCCTGCCGATATGCACATCGGCCCCCGGCAGGCGCTGCTGCCAGTCGGCCAGCGTACGCGGTACGGCAGAAGCTGGCTGCGGCGGCAGCGACTGCCAGCAGGCGCTGTTAAGCGTGACGCGCTGTGCGCTAAGCTGCCAGCGCTGCTGTGAGCGGCCCAGCGCCACCTGCTCAACCTTAGCCAGCGTACAGCTGCCCGTCAGGTAACGCAGCTGCGGCAACGTCACTGCGCCCTGCTGCCAGCCCGGCCTGCCCTCAATTTCGATGCGCGTCTCATCCGGCAGCCAGATACCGGCCAGCCGTGGCAGCCACTGCGTCAGCGTCAGCAGCAGGCCCAGCAGCAGCAGAATCAGCGCCAGCAAGGCGGCAAGTAGTCGGCGAAGGCCACGCGTCATGGCGGGTAACTATCCTGTTGTTTATATTTTCCTGCCGAAATGATGGCACGTAATCATTCGCAAATGAAGGTGTTAGCCTGGCCTGCTGRGTGAAGAAAAGCAAAGTCGCGCAGAAACCGTTATCCTTTAATGATACCGACATGGCATTTTTCAGGAGCGAAACAATGAAAGTTGCGGTTTACAGCACCAAGCACTATGACCAGAAATATTTTGAACAGGTCAATGCCCGTTTTGGATTTGAGCTGGTGTTCTTTGATTTCCTGCTCAGCGAGGATACGGCAAAAAATGCCGCCGGCTGTGACGCGGTCTGTATTTTCGTAAATGACGAGTGCGGCAGAGCGGTACTGGAAGAGCTGGCGGCATTGGGCATTAAGTATATTGCCCTGCGCTGTGCCGGATTCAATAACGTCGATCTGCAGGCGGCTGCTGAGCTGGGCATGGAGGTCGTACGCGTGCCCGCCTACTCCCCGGAAGCGGTGGCGGAACACACGGTGGGTATGATGTTGGCGCTGAATCGCCGCATTCATCGCGCTTATCAGCGCACCCGTGACGCAAACTTTTCGCTTGATGGCCTGACCGGCTTCAACATGCACAATAAAACCGCAGGCGTGGTCGGTACGGGGAAAATCGGTGTGGCTACGCRGCGGATCCTGAAAGGATTTGGCATGAAGCTGCTGGCCTGTGATCCCTACCCGAGCGACGCTGCGCTTGAGCTGGGTGCAGAATATGTCGATCTGAAAACGCTGTTTGCCCGCTCGGATGTGATTACGCTGCACTGCCCGATGACGCCGGAAAATCATCATATGCTTAACGCGCAGGCGTTCAGCGAAATGAAAGATGGCGTGATGATCATCAATACCAGCCGCGGCGGCCTGATCGATTCGCAGGCGGCTATTGAAGCGCTAAAACAGCAGAAGATCGGGTCGCTGGGAATGGACGTCTATGAAAATGAACGCGATCTGTTTTTTGAGGACAAATCGAACGACGTTATTCAGGACGACATTTTCCGCCGCCTCTCTGCCTGCCACAACGTGCTGTTTACCGGACATCAGGCGTTTCTGACCGCAGAAGCCCTGACCGCCATCTCAGAAACCACGCTGGGTAATCTGCAGCAGCTCGATAAAGGCGAAGCGTGCCCGAACCGGGTTAAGCCCTGAAATGGTGCGCCCGCATCAGCGGGCGCACGTGCCACCCATCAGCGCCTGTTCATCGCAGCGGCGGCCGTTTGACAGCTGACACATGCCGATACGTGAACCATCCAGCTGGCGGGAAAATGCCAGCGTGCCCCCGGCACCGCTGCAGCTGCTTTCTGCCATCGCGGACATCACGACGTGCGGCTGGACGTGAGCCGCGGTCGCCTGCTGCGGCGGTTCGTTATCAGGGGTACTGCTGCAGGCGGAGAGCAGCAGTGCTGCACCAGCCAGCAGTAAAGAGGCAGCTTTCATTAGTCGGACTCCGGGGACAGGGGACGAAAAGTGCTCACAGCATATGACAGCCTCTACTGCGAATCGAGTGCGGACATAGCTTTTTACAAAATTTCAGACCTTTCATTGCAAGCAGAATTATCCTGAAGAGAAGATTTTTGCCGGTTATCTTCTAAAATAATCCGTTATTTCAATTGCTCAGGGGAAATTATGTTAACCGATATGCTGTTACGCATCGCGCTGGCCGGCGTTCTCGGCGGGCTTATCGGACTTGAGCGTCAGATGCGGGCAAAAGAGGCGGGTCTGCGTACCCATATTCTGGTGGGGATCGGCAGCGCCCTGTTTATGCTGGTCTCGAAATATGGCTTTGCCGATATGCTCAGCAGCGACCATGTGGGTCTTGATCCCAGCCGCATCGCGGCGCAGGTCGTCAGCGGTATGGGCTTTCTCGGGGCCGGTACCATCATTATTCAGAAGCAGATCGTGAAAGGCCTGACTACCGCAGCGGGCCTCTGGGTTACCGCCGCCATCGGTCTGGTTATCGGTAGCGGCATGTATGAAATTGGCATTTATGGCACGCTGCTGGCGCTGGTCGTGCTGGAGGTTTTTCGCCGCCTCAGCCACTGGCTGATTGGCCGCCATCATACGCTGATCGTGCATCTGAAAGCCAAAAGCGTCCCGCTGGTGTTACTGGTGCTGCAGCGTGAAGGGATCCGCTACGGGCATATCGCGGTGGTCAACCGTGACGAAGAGAGCGGCCTGTGTGAACTCAGCGTAGAGGTCACACTCTCCCGCCGGGCACCGCGCCACAGCCTTTATGAGAAGGTCATGGATATTAAAGGGGTGCAGTCACTGGAGATGGTATAGAGGCGCAGACAGAGCAAAATTATTAGCCACGGATGCGGCAACAGATTAAAAGCGTTCACGCGAGGCTGGTATTCGCGCGCGCAATCCGTACCATACGCATCCATAACTACAGGTTTATGACCGCCAATGCGGGTTTCAGCCGCCTGTTCTGTTCGCCGGCACTCTCAAGCGTGAAAATAATGTCAGAAAATCAAGACGTAACAAAAAAAGAGCAATACAACTTCAATAAACTGCAGAAGCGCCTGCGCCGCAACGTCGGCGAAGCGATTGCTGACTTCAACATGATTGAAGAAGGCGACCGCATCATGGTCTGTCTCTCAGGCGGTAAAGACAGCTATACCATGCTGGAGATCCTGCGCAGCCTGCAGCAGAGCGCGCCGGTGAATTTTTCGCTGGTGGCGGTCAATCTCGATCAGAAGCAGCCCGGCTTCCCGGCGCATATTCTGCCCGCTTATCTTGAGACGCTGGGCGTGGAGTATAAAATTGTCACCGAAGATACTTACTCTATTGTTAAAGAGAAGATCCCGGAAGGCAAAACCACCTGCTCACTCTGCTCGCGTCTGCGTCGCGGTATTCTCTATCGCACCGCCAGCGAACTGGGCTGTACTAAAATTGCGCTCGGCCATCATCGCGACGATATCCTGCAGACGCTGTTTCTTAATATGTTCTACGGCGGCAAAATGAAAGGCATGCCGCCCAAGCTGATGAGTGATGACGGCAAGCATATTGTTATCCGCCCTCTCGCCTACTGCCGTGAAAAAGATATTATCCGCTTTGCTGAAGCGCGCCAGTACCCGATTATCCCCTGCAACCTGTGCGGTTCGCAACCCAACCTGCAGCGTCAGGTGGTGGCCGATATGCTGCGCGACTGGGATAAACGTTTTCCGGGCCGCATTGAAACCATGTTCAGCGCCATGCAGAACATTGTGCCTTCGCATATGGCGGATATCAGCCTGTTCGATTTCAAAGGCATCCGCCATGGCGATGAAGTGGTTGATGGTGGTGATATTGGCTTCGATCGCGAAACGCTGCCGATGCAGCCCGCGGGCTGGCAGCCGGATGAGGATGCAGCAGCCACCGCGGAGCTGCGGCTGGATGTATTAGAGATAAAGTAGTTCTGCTGAGAACTACAAAGGCGCGTATCCCGGCGGGAACGCGCCTTTTTTTATTGATGCGGCGGCGGATCGCTGATGGGTGGCACATCGGGATCGTGCGGCGGCTCCGGCTCCGGAATGGGCTYCGGCTGCGGAACAGGCTCCGGAATCGGCACCGGGTCGGTTGGGATCGGTTCACTGGCGTGGATAGCTTGCATCGCTTTCTCCTGTTGCGGAACGTACTTTAAGCGTAGGAAAGCTTTGCTGAACAAGCCAGCATAAAAAAAACCGGCCCTGGGGCCGGTGTCAGAGGAATTAACTGTGCTATGCAGTAATTCGCAAACAGGAAGTAAGACAATATGGAGTACAACGCCCATCGCCTGACGTTGCATTCACCTGCGAAAGAGAGTGTGCCGCGATTTTCCGCAGGGTGAGTTGATATCGATCAGCTTTTCCCGCTTTTGCTATAGCCATTTGCGTTTTTTCAGCCATACCGCCACGCCCCCGACCATCAGCAGCAGGATCAGACAAAACAGCAGAAAACCGTGCTGCCAGTTACCGCCCGGAATGCCACCGAGGTTGACGCCAAACAGTCCGGTAAGAAAGGTCGCAGGCAGAAAAATCATCGCCATCAGTGACATGGTATACGTCCGGCGGTTCATCGACTCCGCCAGCAGCGAGGCGACCTCGTCAGCGAGGATGCCGGTGCGCGCCACGCCGGCGTTGAGATCGTCCAGGCCGCGGCCCAGACGGTCCGCCACGTCCTGCATGCGTCGCCGGTCGTCGTCACTCATCCACGGGAGTTTCTCGCTGGCCAGTCGCGCATAGACATCACGCTGCGGTGCCATATAGCGGCGCATGACGATCAGCTGCTTGCGCAGCAGCGCCAGCTCGCCTCTGGCCGGCACCTGCTGATCCATCAGCGCATCTTCCAGCTCAATAATCTTGTCATGCATATCTTCAATGAATTCGCTGGCGTGATCGGTCAGCGCGTCGCAGACATCCACCAGCCAGCTGCCGCCGTCTGCCGGGCCATTACCATGCTGCAGCTCATTGAGCACTTCATCTATCGCGTTGACTTTGCGGCGGCGCGTAGAGACGATCAGTTTGTCATTGATGAATACGCGCATCGCCACCAGCTGATCGGGACGCGAGTCGGCGTTGTGGTTCACGCTGCGCAGCACAATCATAAAGCCGTCGCCAAGCCGCGTGACGCGCGGCCGCATACTGTCGCCTGCCAGCGCATCGCGCACGGCATCGGGGATCAGCGGCGTATTCTGCAGCCACTCCGCGCTCTGGCGCTGCGCGTAATTCAGATGCAGCCAGCAGTGGCGCTCGCAGTGGATGATATCGTCATCTTTAATCGCGATAACGCCACCTTTGCCATCAAACTGACAGGCAATAATGGCATCTGATACCTGTAATGCTTTCCCTTCAATAACGTTCACGTCCCCACTCCACGCTCTCAATCAACAGGCTACAGTCTAGCGCCGCGCCTTTCAGTTGCAATCGCGCCGGTGTATGCAAACGTGACGCAAGGTACTCAGTGCTTTTCAATCCACAACTCGCGGCTGTAAGCCACATCTTCCGGGTTGGTGATGGGATAGCCTTTTACCCACGGTTTTATCAGGCGGCCGTTTGTATATTGATATAGCGGTGCGATGGGTGCCTGGTCGGCAATGATCTGCTCCGCTTTGTTGTAATCTGCATTYCGCGCCTGCACGCTGGTTTCGGTACTCGCTTTCGCCAGTAGCGCGTCATACTCCGCGCTGTTGAAACGCGCAATATTCCCGCTGTGGCTGGCCGTCAGCAGACTGAGAAAGGTAGAGGGTTCGTTATAATCACCGACCCACGAGGCGCGGATCACATCAAAATTTCCGCTGTTGCGGCTGTCGATATAGGTTTTCCACTCCTGGTTTTGCAGCGTAACCTCTGCGCCCAGAGTCTTTTTCCACATCGAGGCGACGGCGATAGCAATTTTCTGATGGCTTTCTGAGGTGTTATAGAGCAGCGTCAGATGCAGCGGCTTAGCTGGACCGTAGCCCGCTGCCGCGAGCAGCGCTTTCGCCTGCGCATTCAGCTCCTGCTGGCTATGCTGCTGCAGATAGCTCTGCTGTGACGTAAAACCGGCCGTCACATCGGGAGTGAAATGCCACGCCGGCTTCTCGCCGGTCCCCAGCACCTTCTCCGCAATAATGCGGCGATCGATACTCCACGAAAGCGCTTTACGCACGCGCACATCAGCCGTCGGTCCTTTCTGCGTATTAAAGGCGTAGTAGTAGGTCCCGAGCTGGTCAGGGGTATAGACCTCACCCGGCAGCTGAATTGCACGTCGGGCATAAGTTGATAGCGAGCCTGAGCGATGATTCTGATTACGGATGATATTTTCTTTCAATGGGGGTTTGAACAACTCTACCGCGATAATGATTATCTGAGCCATTTCCCACTGCTTAGCGCACTAAGCCGATCGTTTTCCGACGCTAATTTACGCGCTGAAAATGTGATACAAAGTTTGCGCGCAGACTTAAATGCTTCAGAAGATGATTCAGTTAGAGTTTAATGTGTAATAAAAGGTAAATACCTTACCTTTATTCCGAAGTCGTGCACCGTACGCCATCATTCATTTCAAGCAGATTATTCATTTTTCATGCGTAGAAGGAGATACTTTCAGACTTACTCTCGCCTCGGGCAATAAATCATTCGATGATGCCGTGCCCGATGCAATAATGCATCGCCTGCGTCCTGAAACGGGAAGGCAAACGCACATCACCCGAATCGAGCAGGTGGCTCCCGGCGTCTGGTTATTCTCTGGTCTCGCTTTCCCGCTTTATGCCTGCAGGGTCTCTGAGCGTGCGAATACATTTCCGGAGATGAAGCAGTGCACTGCCACGATTACAGAAAGTATGGCTTCAGCTTCTGTACAGGCGCGTTTTTCACGCGTGGTAACGATTCTGCATCAGCAGGGGTTTGCTCACGATACCGGGACAGTAACCGCAAACGGTAAGCAGTGGCGCTATAATCGCTTTTATACTTTTACTCTGGCAGCATCAGCGTCCCGCAGTGACTATTGATGGTATCCGCGACAGCAAACTGTCTGGCCAGCGCTATTCTATGATTGCGGTTTGTCCGCAGGATGATCGGCAATGTATCAACTATATCGAAAAATAATGCGCTCCCCTCTGCATCTCAGCCTGCTGGCTCTGTTTCTCCTGCTGACCACCGGCGTTGTGGTCAGGCTTATTATCGTCACTTGCGTCAGCAAAGAGACCGCCAGCGCTGCACAGATGCCGGTTTCTGCTGCCGGCCTCGATTCTCCTGCTGATAATAATTACAGCCGTCATTGCTTCATTTTTAACGACCAGACCGGGCTGCATTACTATTGAGCGTGGCGATCGGGGCAGCCTCAGCAGCCTCAGAGAGAAACTGGAGGACTTTGCGCCCTGAACCAAATCAGAGCTCGGTCAGCGGGCACTCGATCACTCTCCTTATTCCGGCTCAGAAGCCAATGTGAACAAAAGCCTGAGCCTGCTGCGGCGTTATCTCAGCGACCTGGGCGCTGAACGAGAGGTGCTTGCCACCGTGCCGCATCAGGGCATTATTTTCAGCGCTGCAGTAACAGAATATCCCGCGTCGGCAACCGACTCATAAGCAGTCACCGCTTTCCGCCTCATAGGATCTTATTCGCTGTTCATGCGCTACATTATTAACCACACCATAATTTATGACGCTAAGGCGAAAACCCTGTCTCACCGCGATGATGCTGATAACAGAATAAGCCTTACACCCGGCTCTGTCGCTATTTTACTCGATTTTTTCATCTCATATCCGGATCAGATATGTACCTCAACGCAATTTAAGAAAAAAGCGATTTATTAAATATTTAACGCAGTTTAGAAAAAATTTAAATCGGCTCACAACGAACTAGTTTCTTGATATTAAAAAACGGAAACCTCATATTCCTTCTGCTGACAGATTATTCCTGGTTCAGCCGGCCGCCTTTCTTTTCAGGTAGTGGCATTGTATGATCTCTATGCGCTGCGGCCGCAGGCAAATGCAGGCAATCAGCGCGATGCAACAAAAATCCACTCAGCGCATGATCGCTGACAAAATACTTTACAGGTTTAAGCATGAAACGTATTAAATAGCAGCAACAGTTATCATTAATTGCTGTCATTATTCCTTTAAATACTCAGGAGGGAAAACGCAACTTTATCATCTGACATAAACAGGATAAAAGATAGATCATTTCAGCTTTCTCTTCAGGCGAAGTCTTCTGCTTTTTTCTGCTGCCGGATTTTACTACCAGCGGCAGAAATGACGCTGTTTCCGCCGGAATCAGGCACTCCAGGCACAATTTAACGCCACGATAATTTGTCTGTGAAACGGAAAGTGCCTGCTCTTTTGAATAACAACTGCCAATAAAAGTGCGCGCGTAGGCAAAGTTTAACCAGCGGCGTGCGGCCGGGCTGCTGGGTGTGACCTATCATCAGCTGCGGGCAATGATGAAAAAGCATGATGTTGAAGTGAAAGAGCTACCCTGAGTCTCCTATACGGAGGCTCAGGACGTTTGCGGCAGATGTCTGACCGCTTTCACTTTCATTATTCGCTTACGGCTTTTGCGTTCTGCAGGCGTGGAGCGTTCCGTGTATCGTCACCGCAGCACCGAAGAGCCACTGGACATGATCATCATCAATCCGTTTGCTTCACGTGCTGCTGATTCAGCAGAGCCGCAGCGCCCTGCCGAATCAGCAGCCCTGCCCGCGCTGCCGCTCGATTTGCGCCAGTGGCAGTATCAGCAGGAGCGTGCGCTGCTGGAAATGAGCCTGCAGCATCGTCTCGCCTTTGATGTGGTGCAGTTACCGCCGCTGCGCCAGCGACGCAGCGATATTCTGCTTATGGCAGAGCATTTTGCTATTCAGATGTGTCGCGAGCTGCGTCTGCCGCTGTTTCCCGGCTTCAGCGAACGTGCGCAGCGGGAGCTGCTGGATCACCGCTGGCCCGGCAATGTGCGCGAACTGAAGAATGTTCGCGGCACGCTGTTTCTTGATGAACTGGCGACCGCACCGATGCTGGTTCAGGAGAAGCTGCTGCGCGTAATCGAATATGGCCAGCTGGAGCGCGTTGGCGGTAATCACGCGCTGCAGGTTAATGTACGCCTGGTCTGCGCCACCAATGAAGATCTGCCCGCGCTCGCTGCTGCCGGAAAATTCCGGGCGGACCTGCTGCTAGGTGAGCGCGGCACCGGTAAAGAGCTGATCGCCAGCCGGCTGCACTATCTGTCTGAACGCTGGCAGGGCCCTTTTATCTCGCTTAACTGTGCGGCGCTTAATGAGAGCCTGCTCGACTCTGAGCTCTTCGGGCATGAGGCGGGCGCTTTTACCGGCGCGCAGAAGCGTCATCTTGGCCGCTTTGAGCGCGCCGACCTTTTAAGTGGCTGATTTTATTGACTGCGCTGGGTTTACATTCCTGCTGCGAAAGGCCAGAATGATTAAATTACATAACTATTGGTGAAATTCATCATGGCTAATGGCAACGATAACCTGCTGGGTGAGTCGAATAATTTTCTTGAGATGCTGGAGCAGGTGTCTCAGCTGGCACCGCTGGAAAAACCGGTGCTGGTGGTACCTCAACCAGCGTGTCTTCCATTTCCTGAATCATCAGGCGTACCAGTTTCTGCGGATCTTCTGCGCGCTCAAGCAGCGAGTTAATGTTAGCGTTTACGATGTCAGCGAAACGAGAAAAAA
Organism: Pantoea sp. BRM17; assembly: GCA_002939445.1. Classification (GTDB taxonomy): domain Bacteria; phylum Pseudomonadota; class Gammaproteobacteria; order Enterobacterales; family Enterobacteriaceae; genus Pantoea. The sequence continues at coordinate 1,428,059 of PEFU01000003.1, forward strand.
TACCCATAATGATGTTCCTCAATATTGTCATGTATATGGTCGGGACGCCTGTACTGCTTACAAGATGCGTGCCAACCGTTGACTCCTGCTGCAGCAGGCTAATCAGATCGGTAAGTTTCTGTTTTTCAATCAGCGCAGAGCGTGCCAGATCCTCTTTCTCTTTGCTGATAGCCAGCTCCGCTTTTTCCTGCCACTCCGACTGCTGGACTTCAGCCTGTTCAATACGGCGCAGCAGCTGCTTTTTCTCAGCCAGCGCGCGTGCAGAAGTTGAACCGATACGACGCTCAAAGGATTCAAAGCGCGCCATCGCATCATCAATTTTGCCGCTGTCGAGCTGACGACGAACATCGCGTGATGAGGAAGCAGCCTGATGGCGCAGCGTCAGCGCCTGCTGGCGGGCGCGGGTTTCGCTGAGCTTGTTTTCCAGCTCACCGATCTCGCCTTTCATACGCTCCAGCGTCTCATCCACCTGACTCTCCTTAATCATCTACACCGTTTCAGCCGGGCCCGAAAACGGGCCCGGACGCGATCACTCACCGCGGTTCATTCTGGCTTTCAGTGCGGCGAGCTGCTGGCTGATTTCATCATCAGCTTTCAGCTCCGCAAACTGCTGATCCAGCGTTTTTGATTTACCAAAGCGCTGGCTTTCCGCTTCAGCTTCCATATGGTCCATCAAGAATCGCTTCCAGCGCCTGAACGCGTTCGCGCATACGTTGCGCTTCCTGCGTCAGCTGCTGCAGCCGCTGCATATCATTATTCGACAGTTCACCTGCGCTGCGCCGGTTGCTGTAATGCAGCCATAACCAGATGGGTGCGACAAACAGCACAAAAATTGTCAGGGGTATGGCAAGAAAAAGTGCGCTCATTCCCGAGAATAAAATAGGCGGTCACGGTGATCATAAACAGGCCAAAGAACAGTGACAGCACGACGATGACGCGCAGCAGACGCACCGGTATGTCGAGATATTCCGCTACGCCGGCACACACGCYGCGTACTTTGCCCTGCTGCGGAATGCGCCAGAGTTTGCGATCGCCTGTCATGGCTGCCTCCAGTTTGGATGCTCCCGCGGACCCGCGAGGGTCCGGGGATCAGAGCTGACGAAAACGGCTGCGCACGCTGAAGGTTTCAGAGGTCACGTAACGCTCTACATCGCGAACGCTGCGCTCATCCTGGCTCAGGGTCAGCGCCAGCTCATCCAGCAGTTCACGGGCCGTTGGCTGCTTCTGATCCGGCAGCGTGGCCGGTTTCTCATCCAGCACATAAGGTTCCAGGGCGGCCGCCAGCAACAGGCGCAGCGGACGGCGCGCCACCGATTTAACAGCCCAGCCGGCGAGCCCGCCGGGACCATATGTTACCGCACTGATAATGATGAATTTTCCGGCCGACTTCAACGCAGGCGTTGCGCGACGGCGCAGAGCAGTCATTCGCTGAGTGTGCATAAATCCCCTTATGAGTTGAGAGCGTGATGGACGTTCAGCAGCTGATTGACCAGCGAGGTAATAAACGCGGTCTTGCCGCTGCGGCTCAGTCCGGTGACCGCCAGGCGCAGATGACGATCCACGCCGCGGTTCATCAACGCGACAAGTTCATTTTGCAGTTTTTTCATCGTTCTCCCTGATGAATCGCGCTGACAGACGGCGAAACGCCCTGCTCAGCAGGTATCAGGCCGGTAGCGCAGCGCGAGGCACATTTCGCTGACGCCGCGCGTTGGGGTGGGCCATGCGGGTGGCGCGCCGTAGAGCTGAGCCAGCCCTTCATCATAGGTAAAGCGCGGCGTACCGAGCTCGCGCTGCGGCACGCGCTTGACGCCAAGTAAACGCTCTTCGCGTACCACTGAAAACAGCGGCAGGCGCGCGAGCGGATCGAGGTTATGGCAGAGCTCACGCCAGCGGGCTGACCATTTCTCTCTGTCGCCCTGCAGCAGTCCGCGCATCTGCCGCGACCAGCTGACATAATCCTGCGCCAGCATGGGCAGATCGAGCAGCCATTCACCGGGATAGTCAACGATCTCAAGATAGAGCGTGGCGGTATCTTTGAAGTGACGCAGCAGTGAGTCCTGTGCCAGTTTGCTCACAGCCTGCTCATCCGCATCGGGCCACGGGAAAAACTGCAGCGCCGGTGCGCCCGCCATCTCGCCCGGCAGCACAAAGCGGCCCGGCTGAATAAAGTGCAGCCCCTGGCTTTTGCAGTGGTGCAGATAATYTGTCCAGGCGGCGGCAAKCTCTGCCAGCTGGTTTTCATTAGCGGGTGCCCAACTCTGCATGAGCTGAGTCAGCGCCAGACGCATATCATTAAACGCCTGCGGCCCGCTGTTCAGCGGCTGCAGACAGTCCACCAGCACAATTTGCCGGTCAAAACGCAGAAAATAATTTTTATAGAAGCCTTTCACCACGTGCGAACAGTAGTAGTTATACCGCTGCTGCAGTACGGCAAAATTACTGCCGGCCGGCTCGGCCAGTCCGAGGCAATCCATGCTGATACCTTCAAATGCGGCGTTCTGCCAGGCATCCTGTACCAGCTGCTGCAGCAGCGACACCATATTGGCGTGCTGATCGGCGGTGATGTGATCGGCTTTCGTCGCGGCAAACAGCAGCTTGTCTATCACCGGGGAGAAGAGGCGCCGGAACAGGGTCCGCTGACCGTAATGACGATCTATATCCAGCGATTGCGGCCGGAATTGCTCAAACTGAAACCCCTGCTGCTGCCAGAAGCTGTTCCCCGGCAAACGGGGCGGCACCTCACCCGGATAAACGGTGAGCGGCTCACCATCTGTCAGCCGCTCACCGCGCAGTGCCGGCAGCTTCTCGCCCCGGTGATCCACCAGGCCGCTTTCGGTAGCCTGTATAGGGATCTGCCCCGGTCGCTGCGACAAAATCGGCGGTTTTTACGTCAAAAGTCTGCGCAGCACGCAGCGGTGGCTGCGCATCGCTGCTGAGCGGACGGGCAAAATCGATTCGCGCTTTTAACGGCGTCTCATCACTCATCGCAATTTATCTCCCAGTAAAAATTCCAGCGCGGCATCCATGCGGATATGCGGCAGAGGCGACAATCAGCCCGCCTGCCGCCCCGCTGCCCAGGGCAAACCAGTCGCGCGCCTGCCACGCATCGTGCATAAACTGTACGCCCTGAGCCAGCACGCTCACGGTGAACACCGCCACGCCCGCAGCGGCTATTTTACGCCACAGGCTGCGTTTAGGTCGCAGCGCCGCCTCCACCATCTTTTCACCGGCGCCTTCAGGCAGGAGCGCGGCATACCAGCGCTGCAGCGCCGGATGCGCCTGATCGAGCCGCGCCTGCTGCGCGAGATTTTCACAAAAGGCGCGTGCTTTGCCGATGCCGTGACTCTGCAGCAGGTCACGCGCCATATCGCGCGATTCTGCGCGCTGGCGCAGCCGCCACAGACGCCGCCACTCCGCAATCAGTGCGCCGGCGCCAGCCAGGGCGGCGATACGATTCACCAGCCGCAGATTACGCCAGGCGATAAACGCCATATCCACCAGCGCCAGCGGGCTGACGGCAATCATCAGGGTCGATTCCGCGGCGTGGCGGCTGATTTCACTGCGCGCCTGGCGATCGAGTACCGGCTGCACCAGCTGTGCGTAGAGCGTGACAATCTCGCGATCGTTATGCGTCTCATGGATGCCCAGCCGCGCGGTCAGCAACCCGGCACCGATACCCTGTGCGGCACGGGCTGAAAGACGCGCCGCGATATCCTGCGACATCCAGTCCATCCCCACTTCGCGCACCAGTTCGGACGCGCCGGCAAAGGCCATATTGAGCAGCACCAGACGAAACAGACGGATACGGCTGAAATAACCCAGTTCGATGCCGTAAATACAACGTTTACGTTGCCTTTTAGCATGGGAGCAGAATGAAAGTGACAGGAACGTTGATTATTTAGCACTCTGCTCTGAGGCGGAGCTGCCTTTTGCCAGCGAGGTTTTAAGCTGGCTCACCAGGTCGCGGCGGAAGTCGCCAAGGCGGGGTTTATCCTCTTCCAGCCACGGCAGCGGACGGCACAGCTCCATCGCTTTCGCGCCAGACCGATTCGGTCATGACAAAAAACTTCCAAACGCATGGCAGTAAGCCTTAGTCAGGTTTTGATTTCAGAGATAATACGCTAACTTGCAGCACCCCAGAAGGGCTGTGTCATGAAAAGTTGACAGTGCAGCACAGATTCCCCTTTTCGCCGGGTCAGACAGAGCTGCTTATGCCGGGAAGAAACGAAAAAGGCGCGATGTTCGCGCTCAGAGGGCAGATATGCCACGGTACGCACGTCGGTGACGCCGGGCGTGCGCCGGATCTCTGCCATCAAATTGCTGAAAGCGTCAAACTCCAGCGCAGAAAAGCTGAGATAGATGCGGCCCTGCGGGGCAATTTCGATGCCGCGTAAATCGATATTGCGGGCGACCAGCAGGTCGAGCAGTTCACTCTGCGCCTCTACCCGTTCGCTCTCCAGCCAGCGCTGAAAATTAACGCCGCCAATCAGTGACGCCACGCTGTGATTGCGGATTTTCTGCTCATCCAGCGCAAACAGATGCTGCACCGCCGGATTGGCCAGCTCAATTTTGCCTTTAAGATCGATAGAGAAGACCGGCTCCGGCATCGCCACCAGCAGCGCGCTGAGCCTAGGCGTCACCGCCACGATATGGTCAAACTCGGACTCATCCGTGACGCTGAGATTCTGCAGCTGACGTCCCATACGCGCCGTGGACTTCAGCGTGATCATTGCGCCCACCGGGTTATCGCCCTGCTCATCGCTGTCTGCAAGGTAGATGGGTCGCGCTTCCAGCAGAAAGTCACGCCCCTGAATCACCACATGCTGGAGGCCAAACAGCTCGCTCTCCGCCACGTCGTCCGGAATCGAACCGCAGTTGAGCGCGAGAAACGGTTTTTTACCGCGTGCGCTGCGCAGGTGGCAGGCGCGCGCCAGCATATCTTTGCCGGTGCCGGTATCGCCCACAATCAGCAGCGGCGCATCGTGCATCGCCAGTTTACGCGCCTGCTCAATGACCTGACGCATTAAGATCACCCGGACATCAACATGCACTTCATGATCTTCGCCTACGCGGCGAAAGGTCCCGTCGTTGAGAAAACGCAGCAGCTTGGTCTGCATACGCGGCGACATCTCACCGATTTCGTCCAGCAGCACCGAGCCGCCGCTGGCCTGCTCAAAAAAGCCCTTTTTCCCCTCCAGCGCGTTGGGATAGGCGCCGGCCGCGGGCTGCGGTGACAGGCGCGGGCGCGGCAGCCCCTGCTCATCGGCAAAACGCGCCACAAACATCTCTGTCAGCGGCAGAATATCAAGCGGACGCTCGCGCAGCGGCGGCAGATTCAGCGTCAGCACGTTGAGCCGGTAAAAGAGATCCTCGCGGAACTCCCCGCGCTGTACCATCTCAATCAGGTTCTTTTGCGTGGCGTGCTCAAAGCGGCCGGTGATCTCATCCAGCGATCCCTCCAGCGCCTCTTCACCCAGCGACACATCCAGCGCCTGCTCCGGCAGCACGATATCCTGCGGACGCAGCYCATAACCTTCCAGCTGCGTCATGGCCCGATAGAGCGTGTTTTTCAGCTGCCGGACATTGCCCGGCCAGCTGTAGCGCGTCAGGAACGGCAGCGTTGCTCATAAAAAAACCGTCCTTATGGGACGGTTTTTACTGTTCAGAACAGGCCAGCGCAGCTACTCGCTCTCTCCGCGCTTCTGCCCTAATCCATATTCACGCAGTTTATTGGCAATCGCCGTGTGCGATACGCCCAGACGTTTGGCCAGCTTACGCGTGCTGGGATAGGAGAGATAGAGCCGGGTCAGTACCGAACTGGTCACGCTTTCCGCTATGCGCGGCTCTGAGTTCAAAGAGAATTATGGCGTCGCTATCTCTGACGGCCCGCTAAAAGGCCTGACCGCCCGTGCGGTAGTGGTGCTTGATGAGAATGACAAGGTGCTTTACAGCCAGCTGGTCAATGAGAYCACCGAAGAGCCCGATTACGATGCAGCGCTGGCCGCGCTGAAGTAACATGTTTCGCTGGCAGACTATGCAGGAAAGCGCAAAGTGCTGAACATCTTCCCGAGTATCGATACCGGCGTCTGCGCCGCCTCGGTTCGCAAGTTTAACGAGCGCTCCGGTGATACCAGCAACACCGTGGTGCTCTGCATTTCAGCTGACCTGCCGTTTGCCCAGTCACGCTTCTGCGGCGCGGAGAACGTCGCCAATCTCGTAAACCCCTAAAAATTATGGCATAAACTTTAACGGTTTTCGTAAAGTCGCGCGCTGCGCTGACTTTTCATTTAAAAAGGAGATTGTATGTCACAGAACGTTCACTTTCAGGGTAATCCTGTTCCGGTTGCCGGCCACTTCCCGCAGGCAGGCGAGCAGGCGCAGCCTTTTACGCTGGTCACTAAAGATCTGGCTTGGTCGCTTCTCCGGTGCCTTTAATACCATTCTCTTCAATTTCCACCACCACAACCTGCGCTTCCGTCCGGCTGCCGCGCGAGATAACGAACGGCGAATGCAGTGGCCAGGCTTCAGGATAACTCTTCACTGTTCTCATTTTTACACCTTAAAATTGTGCGCCTGATGTGAAGCTGAGCGATTATTGTAAGAAAGGTACATCGCACAGCGCGGCCAGCGTCTGCCCATGCTGCTGGCGTTCCAGATCCCAGAGCGCACAATCAATGGCATTGCGCGCCGCACCCGCCGGCATCGCCTGCTGCAGCGCGCTTCGGGTTAAGCCCTGCTGCAGCGCGGGCAGCTGAGCGGCAATCTGCGCCAGCACTGAGGCCTCGCTCTCACCATAACGGGCATACGCATTTGCGTCGATAATCAGGGTCGCTTCCGGCACCGCGCTGCGGATCGCTACCAGCCGCTCACTGATCAGATGATTATCCATTTTCACTTTGAGCAGCTTTGCACCATGCTGCCACAGCGCCAGCGCGCTGCTGGCCATCGCTTCCGGCGTATCGATACTGATGGTGCGCGCCGTGGCTACCTGCCCGGCCAGAGGGCGGATCATCTCGTAGCGCCCCGCCAGTTCCGCCAGGCTGTCGCGCGTATGGCAACTCTCATCTGCGCAGATCGGCAGCGGATGGACAAAATTTGCCAGCGCAGCATCCTGCCCGGCGGGCAGCGGCTGCTCCAGCATCGCAATATTGAGATCCGCCAGCAGCTGACAGCGTGCCGCCAGCCCTTCCGCTTCCCAGGATTAGGGATCGACATCTGCTGCCAGCCAGGTCGGGCCATCCAGATCGGTGAAGGCGGCCTGTGAAACCAGCGGCAGCGCGGCCCGGATAGCGCGCGAGGTACAGAGCATACAGCCCAGCATCAGCGTAAATCCCTGCTCACGCGCGGTAGCGGCCAGCGCCAGCGCCTCTGTCAGGCCGCCGGTTTTATCCAGCTTGATATGTGCCGGTGGTAAGCAGCGTGGGATACGCCACGCCGGGTTCTTTTGGCAGCTGGTGCGCCGATCTGGGGCTACTCTGCATTACGGCGGAAATGCCGCCGATTTCCGTTGATGAGGCGACCGAACGCTATCTTGAGGCGATGATTAATCTGCTGCGCTGGCAGGCGCCGCATTAAGTGTGCCATAGCTGAATGAGAGCGAGGAACAGCGCCGCTGACGCACGCGATGTGGTGCTCTCTACTGGTGAGAAGCCCGCTTCCGAACCCGAAACCAGCGCGCTGTGCCAGCTGATCCATCAGCTGCAGCCGCGCTGGGTGGTCTCATGGCATGAACCGCTGGCCTGTATCGACGATCCCCATCACAGCGCGCTGGCGCGCTGGCTGGGTGAGCAGACCGCAAACGGCGATGAGAACGCCGCAATCGCCACGCTTTCCGCCGCGCTGCGGACGCTGCCAGCCTCCCTGCGCCGCCATCATGTCATTCTGGCCGTGAATCCGGACGGCTGTCAGCTCGGGCTGCGCGCCAACGCGCGCGGCGTCGATCTCAACCGTAACTTTCCCGCCGCTAACTGGCAGCGGGGCGATACGCACTACCGCGCGGACAGGCGCGCGCCCCGCTCGTTTGCAGAGCCGCTCACAGGAGAGCCTGATATGTCATTTCATCACCCGCGACCGCAGCGCGGTCAGCTTGATGCGGTCTGGCAGCAGTATGGTCGCTCGGCGCTCGGCGCCCCGCTGCTCTGGTTTCCGGCGCAGTCAGCTGATGAAGAGAGCGGACTGATCATCGCCGGCACTGGCAGTAGCCGGGAAAAACGTGCTGCTGACGATCAGCGCCAGCGCCGTGGGGAAAAACAGAGGCTTCATCATCACTCCTTAACAGAAAAAAGGGCGACCTGAAGTGCGTAATGTCGCCAGCAACTCCGGCAACTGTAACGCAAATTGCTGATTGGTATGTAGCTATTTCCCGGTTTGCTGTTTACCGTTAATGTAGTGTCTGCTCCAGCTCTCAGCGACGCCGGGCACAATCTGGCCTTTTGCATCCTGACTGGTGAGGCCTTCAAACAGGTCGCGCATGACCTGAATTTCCGGCAATCCCACGGCTTTCATGGGATCAAGCGAGGCGGGTTCATCTTTGATGTGGCGAACAATTGTCTGCTGGCTGGCGAGCTGCGCGCCCGCCGGTATCTCAGCTTCCGGACTCATGCTGCCTTTGGTAATCGCTTCCGCATTTTCAATACCGCTCAGCGCCGCAAACCAGGCAAAAGGCGAACTGTTTTTCGGATTGACCAGACGCTGCCAGCTGTAGACAAAATCCTGCGCAGTGACCGGGCTGCCATCTGACCAGCGCGCATCTTTGCGCAGCGTAAACAGCCAGATTTTATTGTCATTGACGACCCGCGTTTGTAACTGATAGGCGCCATTTCCCACCAGCTTGCCCGGCGCGGTCCACGCGTCACCTTCAGCCTGGATAACTTTTTGCGGCACGGGAAACAGCGCGGCATTAGCCATCATGGCTGGCAGCCACGGCACCGGTCGTGACAGCGTCACTTTCAGATGGGTGGCATCGGTGGCCGTTACGCCCAGTTTATAGACCTCACCCGGCAGACTCTTTTTCAATAGCGCAAACATATTTTTCGGGAATGATTCGGTGATATCGATATCCCCGGCGCGATAGCGCTTGGTGGCGCTGGACTCCTCATTGATGGGCAGAAAGGTCACCTGCGTCAGCACTGAATGTTTGTCGTCCCAGTAATGTTTATTGCGCACCAGAACAATCTTTTCGTT
>PEFU01000003.1:1437341-1452906 GCA_002939445.1 Pantoea sp. BRM17
ACAGTTTGCCGCCATGGCGATAAACGCCGCCTATCGCTCAATTAAGTCAATCAATTAGACAACCTCTGTTCTCAGTCGCACACTTCTTTTCAACAGAAGACATATTCTGATAACAACTCATGAGCGGCCAGTCCGAGAAATATGCCAGCGGCGGCGATAACCGAGATAGGCATCATCAGCGCTTTACCAAACGCGTGGATCTGGCTGGTGAGTTGTTTCATGACGCGCTCCTTCACACGGTGAAAGAGCAATTATTAGCCACTATTACGCTGCTTACGCAGCCGCGTGTCTCTCAGAGCTGAGGTAATTTGAAGTAGATGCATCAGATAACCAATGACGGCGGCAAAAGCGGCCGTGGGTTTCTCCGCTTTCGCCAGCCCGATTGCGCTGGCAACGGCAAAGAACAGCGGCAGGTTGGCAAAAAGTGCACCGGCAACCTTGCGGATAAAGCCGATGATCAGCTGTGGCACCTGCATCTGTGCAAAGGCTTCACCGGTGATCGCCGGGTTCTGCAGCGATACTACCGTAAGCAGCCCGGCAATCACCCCGCCCAGTACGCTCATGTTGTAGGTAAAAATGCCCAGCATCTGGATATATTCTGCCGACAGCATCATCGCGCTGGTTTGATCCATCCCCGCCTGCTGCAGCGCCTGCGGCGTGGTGGTTGCGGCGGTCAGCCCTTTGGCTGCCAGGGTGGCGCTGATGCCTGTGTTCACCAGAAAGGCGCCATATTGCCCGCTTTTACCAATCATCTCTCCGACCCAGGCAATACCGGCTCCGATAGTTGGCCAGATGAGCGCCAGCAGCACGCCCGCCAGCGGCAGCACAACCACGGTAATAATCGGCACAAAACGGCGTCCGCCAAAAAAGCTGATCGCCACCGGAAGCTGCTGAGTATAAAAGCGGTTGTGCACCAGAAACTGCGTGGCGGTGCGTACGGTGTCATCCGGAATCGCCCCCGGATGCGTCAGCGAACTGTTAAAGATATTGAGCGCGCCGACGACGCTCTGTCCCTCGACGGTGGCCATCCCGCCAATCGGAGTAAAGCGCACCGTCTCGTTCAGAATATGGTGCAGGCCGGTCGGGATCAGTAGCCGTTCGCACGCTCCCAGATGCAGCACATAAAGTACCGGTGAGACAAAGATAAAACAGAACTCCAGCGGCTCAGTAATACCGGTGGTAAATGAGGTCAGCGCCCCCGCCAGCACCAGCGCTTTTACCCGCTGCTTATGCTCCGGACGGGCCGTATGGTAGATCGCCAGGGCGGCGGCCGGCAGACCAAACATCATGACCGGGATTTTGCCCTGCGGCATACGCGTGATGACCAGGCGAAACAGATAGTAATAAAGCGGCGCGTAACAGGCACCCAGCACCAGCGTCCACCACCAGTGGGTCTTACTGCCGCCGAGAATGCCGAATACCACCAGATCGATAGCGCCGCCCTGCACGTTGCCAATCATCAGGTGCAGCATCGACATCAGCATAAACGAGAGGCCGGTCAGCAGCGGTCCGGTGGAAAGCAGCGTCTGATCAACTACCTCATTCATTGCCTTGACGCGTACCCGCAGGCGGGTAAAGCAGCAATCGACTTCCTCTATATTCGCTTCGCCGCCCAGACCGCTGATAATGACTCTGGTACGCTCGTCTGCCGTGACCTGCGGCGCTTTCTGCTCATCTTCACTCTCGCGTCCCGGCGTCTCTACCCGGCTTAGCTCTTGAAAGGGCAGCGTTACTATCGCAAATATCCGCCCGACGCTTTTAACAATGATTGCGATCCTCACTATTAGCAGGCTTACAAATCAGCTTACCCCGAGCGCCTGTTTGACTTCATTCGCAATTTTTTCAACCTGCGGGCCATAGATCACCTGCACATCATGTTCCGTCACGCGGTTAACGCCGTTAGCTGGCGGTACGTGTTACTGATTCCTGTAAGTGCGTTTACAGGATAAAGAGCCAGCGTTGTTCTCAGCCAGCCCACCGACAGGTGGGTTTTTTTATGCACTCTGCGCTTCATAACCGGTAAGCGCTGCGCACAAAAAAGCTGCCCGCAGGCAGCTTCAGGGTAATGCCCTACCCGGCGCTTATCTCCGGCACTCGCAATGATTAATGATAAATAAACATTTACTTATAGGATTATTCTGATACATTAGGTGTGCAAAGATTGCACACAGCAAAAGGACTATAAAAATGAAAAAAGTCGCCACGCTTCTGGTTTTAACTGCAGCATTTGTTTTTTCAACGGCAGCGGTTGCCTGTCCTAAAGGGACCCACCCTCACGGCGGTACCGGCTCGCACCATGGAAGCAGCTGGTGAGCCTTACCCGATGGCAAACTGATACTGCCCGCGAAGGCAATTTAACGTATGACCTGATTATAACATATTGGTTACCCGACGATGCCGGGACAGAGCAAAATAGAGGGGCAAGCGCGGTCTGGCCAGCTGTCAGCTGGCTCTGCCTGAGCCGGTAAGCGATACGGGCTGGGGGATAACTCATAAGTAGGTAATGAGCGCAAACTTTGAAGACGTTGCCGGCGGCAATATAAAAGCGCGGCTGATGCAGAGCTTCGGTGATCAACGAATCGGGCTGGACCGCCGTCGGGGATTTTAACCCCGCTCTCTGCCCTAAGTAGCCAGCGCTCTGTCCAATGAGCTAACGGCGGATAACTGCGGTGCCAGACGTTTTCAGATTGCTGTTCGCAGGTCAGGGCAATAAATAAGGCTTAAGCCCTTAGTGCCCGGGATATTAAGGGATAATAAAGAGAGCCTGTTATTAAATTAATGACTACAGAGGTAAATTTGTTCTTTTATACCTCTTTTTCACCTGTCAATAACTTATGCAGGGCCAAATCCTTCGTTATAACGTTTATGTACGACCCGAAGTGATCATCTGTTTCTTTGCAAATCCGTACGGATAGCTCGTCACGATCGGTTTTCTCAGAAACCTTTTCATGCTCTTTACCCATGAACGACCATGATTAAGTATCTGTAAGTGCTATTTTTTACGGTTAGTACATAGATTTTAATTACTCAAAGTACCCGATGTTATGTACTGATTTCAGGGATTCAGGTGCGAATTGCCGGCATTATGAGGATCAGCAGTCATAGCTGTGACATTTTTTTATAGCGCGCAGCAGGGTACGTATAAATATCCATGCCCTCTTCCGGTTCACGCCCGATGTTGATTGATTCTTCACGGGCCCCTTTAAGGCTGAGTGCCGGATAGCCGCCCGCGTCAACTTGCCGCTGTTTATCAGTAACCGGTAGTGCATGTGAAAAACCACTTTGCCCTAGTCACTATTCGCCTGGTAATACCCGGAACGTTCCTGGGTATCTCCCTGATTAACTCATTCCATGTATGCCTGCCAGCAGACTCATGAGGTAAATGGCCGGTTTTCAGAGACATACGAATTTTAAACRAACGGAGAATTCCGGCAGCATCTTTCAGGTTAGCCCGCGCGTAAACCCTGTCCCATCCCCGTATAAGCTTAGGGTATGACTTTGAGGGCGCTTTGGTTTACGCCGCATTGCAGTATTGTCAAACGCTCCATAAATGGTCCGGATTTCGTCATCATCAGGAACACGCTTCGTAAGCTTCTTTATACCAAAATCGTTCGCTTTCAGGGATTGTACCGGGGTCGCTTCTGCCATCCTGGCGCACAACTCATGAATGTGCCGGTTCATGAAAACAGCAGAATGGAGAGGCCGGTTACTGTGATAACCCACGAGAGAAAGGCACGCTGCTGTGTTTAGTTCATTCAGAAATGAGTGAAGCCATAGAGGGAGAGCGTAAAAATCTTATGGATGGCCACCTGCCGTATCGCAAGATAGCAGAGGTTAAACTGGCTGATGCCGTTATCCGCATCCTCGATTACGCACATGCTTTACGCCGTATATCTTTGGAGGATAAAGTAAAGCCTATCAACTGTAGGCCAAAAAAAATCAAAAGCAAATATATTGCATTAGAAATACCACTTTTATCTTTCGTACCTGTTAGCCCAAATCGGACTACCCACTCATTAATCTTTATCACGCTCTGCGTGAGAAGGTGTTACGGCTATAAAAGCGTTTCAGAAGTAACTCAGCGAAAATTAGGCTTTAATTTTCACCTGATATGTCCATTGCAGAAGTGCACCCAAAACGAGGTACATTTCCATCATCTCTTCATTATTTTCTGCACTAGCTGTTACTCTCTCGCTAGTCGTAAGGAATTGAATTAGCTCGGACAATTGAGCTGATACGGCTGTGTGTGTGTCCACTCTGTTCCTGAAAGGTTAAAAGAAGCCCGGAGCCGCGGTCCCCCTTCTGCCGTAATGGGGACTGCGGGGAACCTTCCCGCGATGGATACAGCTACCGCAGCCGGGAATGCAGAGAAGAGCATGAAGTTATCTGACCAAAGACGAGCCGGAGAGGAATATGTGAAACGTCCAGCAGACCCGCACCTGGTGGGCCTGCTGCGTTCAACATTGTGTCGAGTGGTGACTCATGATGATGGCCCTGATGGACATCCAGCAAAGGCTTCAGTAAGGCCTGCATAACACCGGATAAGATTTAACCAACCGTCCCTGAGGCGGTTTTTTTTATATCTGATATCCGGAGAATCATAATATCCGACATTGCAGATGATGCGTCAGACCCTGAGATAGTCAATGCAGAAATTGCTATGGCTAACCGGCCAGAAAGCCGCAGAAGCTGCTCGCTAAGGCGGTTTATCAAGAGGAAGCTGAATGATGAAAATTAACGTGGTTTTCGAGGATACCGGCGCTGAAGAGGTACATGATTTTGATACCAAACCCTGCGCCGGGGATCTGGTGACGCTGATGCGTAATGGGAAAGGAGAAGATTTTATAGTTATCATCGGGCCTGACCCAGACCATCACACCATCCCCTTCATTGAGACCCGTATCCCGCCGAAGAAAGTCGTTGATGATGCTTACGCACAATGCAAGCCTGAACTTAATGAGTGGATGAAGTTGCAAGAGCCATTGCCTGATGAAATGAAGCAGCATATGCGCAAAGAGTTGTATGACTTCTATATCAGAATGATTGATATACGACGAAAATATGACGCTAAGGCACATTAATCAAATCACTAATGCCTGCAGCATTACAGGAACGCCGCCCTGCAGTTCCCGCGCAGTACGGACCCGGTTTATCAGAACGAGGAGAAATAAGTTGTGAAATGGATTTTACTATCAGGAATTTTAGTTTCGAGCGCAGTCATGGCGGACGGTCAAAGCTTCTATACTCCAGAGGTTCGATGCCTGAATGATCCCGGTAGCATGATCAAATCCTGCTCTGATGATAACTGTGTATAGACACAGCAGTATCGAACGGTGGATCTGATCAGGATACGTCAGAGGTATATTCTTCAATGCTGCTTTCCGGCATGACGACCAATGACAGCCAGTGCATACACATAGTTGCGGCATAACGCCGCGCCAGATTAATCAAGGCTGACCTGTGTCAGTGGAACCACGTCATATGCTCACCCTCCTGCGTTGAAGCGTCGCGGAAGGTCGTCGTGTCGCTCCGTACCCGGTCATTGGCTGCTTTGTGAGGTGCCAGTTAACGCGCCCCAGCCTCTCTGCAACGTCGCCAGTGATGACGATGCAGCGGTCTGATGGCGCGCGCTTCATGAAACTGATGAATGCTTCTTTAATCTGCTGCCGTTCCACTAATACGCAATCCTGTTTCCCGGTTTTACCTTCGCGGCTGAGTCAACCAGCAGAAAACCATCCGGGATATCCACGCGGAACGTGGTCGCCGGGTTGGAGATGAATACCGGGTTGAGGCTGAGCCGCGGCTCTATGGAGTCGTGTGCCGGTGAAGTGAATCCCATCAGAGGCCACCGTCAGCGTTGAACCTAATAAATAAAAAATTGCTCAGATACAGAGTGCGGATCATCAGGTAGCTCAGCATGAATGTCAAAATGAAACATCTCTGTTCCGCATCTCGCACGTTACCTTCTCATTACGATGACATCATTCAGCGGCTCACTTTCGATCACCTCGACCTCTTCTGTCACCAGACTGTTGCGGTATATTTTCCCCAGCCCGGAGTACCCCAGCTCACGCTCGAGGTTTTTGAGCCGCATTGAGAGCGTGGGCTGGCTGACAAAACTCGCTTCTGCCGCCCGACCAAAATGGCGCTCCCGCTCAAGATTACACAGGTAAATTAATTGTTTTATGTCTATTTTGATTACCTATCAATGACTTATGAACTATAAAACATCTGATAAAATTATTATGTACTAACCTGCGTTAAGCAGCGCCGGCAGCGCCACGCTGCACTGCGGCATCACGCCCAGCCGCAGCGTGCCGTTTACGCCATGTTTGAGAGATTCAACCTCCAGCTTCAGTCCCTGATAGACGGAAACAATTTCCCGCGCCCAGGTCAGCACCCGTTCACCTTCCGGGGTAAAGCCGTCAAAGTTATTACTGCGGTTAATCAGCGATAAAAAGTGCTGCGGGTTAAAAATCGCTTCCACCCCGCCGTCGTTCAGCAGTGCCGTCTGAAAATGCAGTTCGCGCAGAGCGGTGAGCTCAAAAAAGCCGATCCCGCCGTCGACGGTATGGCTGTTTAGCGCTTCCAGTAGCTGATCGGCGCTCATCGCCGCGACGCGATAGTCCAGCTGAGGATAGCGCGTCTCGACCGCTATCACGCCGAGGCCAACCTGCGCGCTCTGCAGCAGCTGCATAATGGATGCGCTCTCAACTATTACACGCGGCAGCAGGCCGGTTTCGCGCAGCTGCCCGTCCAGATAGCGCCGGAAATAGCGCGTGGGTTCAGCCAGACAGAGCGGCTGCGCCGCCAGGGTATGCAGTGAGAGCCGCTGCTGCTTCAGCAGCGCCGGGCTTACTATGGCGCTGGCAGAGACGCGTCAGTCATGAAGATGGCGGCGCGCCTCATCAAAAAAGTGCTGCGCCAGCGGTGAGGCACGTCCCGGCTCTGCGATTACCAGCGCAGCCTGTCGTCCCATTGGTGCCATATCGATCGGGCGCCGCGCCAGGTTCTGCAACAGTTCGGGCAGCAGATGCCCGCACGGTGAAACCGCCGGTGAGCGGCGGGAAGTGTTACTGGCTGACGCTGCGCATAATCGCGACGCGGTGGCTGCGCTGAGCGGGCAGCTGACGCGTCAGCCCGATCGGTTTAGTGCCGCCCACCTGCAGCCGCTGATCAACAGCGGCTGGGATCATACCGCCCTGTTTACGCTGTTGCAGAGAGTGGCGCTGGCCAGCTGGGAAGACCGGCAGCTGAGCGCGCAGGCTGACTGTCTGAACGATAGCGATCTGGAGCCGCTGAGCTGGCTGCTGATGTATGATGCGYCGGTTCTGAGCGGCCTGCAGCGCCTGAAACAGCAGCTGATGCCGGTTAACCCTGAGGCGGAGGCGCTGGCGCTGGCGGTCAGCGCGCGTATTCACGGCTGTCGTCAGCGTTTTACACGCTACATTACGCTGACCCAGATTATCGGTTTCACAGGATTCCAGGCGCGGATGGTGGCTGGCGTGCAGGCGCTGCTGGCACAGCCGGTACGCTGGATCCCCGGCGCATCAGTGCCGCCCGACGCCTGCGCCACGCTGTTTGCTGAAGATAATCTCTGCTCGCCCGGGCTGAAGCCGCTGGAACGACGTTACGCCAGCCCGCAGGTAGCGGGCGTTCAGCGCCTGTGCAATCACTACTCAGCGCGCCTCAACCCGCTCCCCGGTCCCGACTCTTCCCGCGAGAGCAACAATCGCCTGACGCAGATGACGCAGTATGCTCGTCAGCTGGCGATGCAGCCGGCGCTGATTAACGCTCACAGCCTCGGCGCGCTGGAGGCGGTGGGACTGACAGAGCCCGATATCGCCCTGGTTAACGATCGATTCCTGCTCGGCCTGCAGCAGGAAGCAACGGTTTTACAGCCGCTGTTTCGCCATTTTCAGCCGGCGCTGCTGGCGGCTCGCGATGTAAGCCAGCTGCTGTTTCCTGACAGCCTGACGGCATCGCACACGCATACGCTGACACTCTACGACCGGCTGAGCGCGGCCCTGACGGTCGCCCAGTGCGCATGACCATCAGCGACGATAAGCCTGCCCCCGAGTGGCGACACGCTTTTCAGAATTTCCCGTCGTACGCTCAGCCCGAATTTAGCGAAAGGATGGATTATGGAACAACGCCGTTTTACCGGCCATAACCTCTGGCTGTATGAAAGCCAGGCTCGCCCATACACCTCCACCACCGCCCCGCTGGTCCCCGAGGCGTGCGGCCTTCCTGTGCTCCGACCTGGCAGGTGGTATCACCGGTGAAGTTGTTCACGTTGATGGCGGCTTTAGCATCGCTGCAATGAACGAGCTGGAACTGAAATAAGTTCTGCAGGGGCGAGCCTGACTCGCCCCACTCCCTCTCTGACCGCACTATATACCCATTCGATATTAATTATTCCCCTTCATTCTTTTGCGGAAAGCGTCGCTGGAAGCTAACGTACGCTACATGGCTAACGCAATGGGTCCGGAAGGCGTGCGCGTCAACGCCGTATCTGCGGGTCCAATCCGTACCCTGGCTGCCTCCGGCATCAAAGATTTCCGTAAAATGCTCTCCCACTGTGAAGCGGTTACCCCGATTCGCCGTACGGTGACCATTGAAGACGTAGGTAACTGGGGCGATCAGCTGGATGGTGACTACGTCAATGCCGTGACCCGCGAAGGTTTTAAAATCGCGCACGACATCAGCGCTTACAGCTTCGTGGCGATGGCCAAAGAGTGCCGCGCGATGCTGAACCCGAATGCAGCCCTGCTGACCCTCTCTTATCTGGGCGCAGAGCGTGCTATTCCAAACTACAACGTTATGGGTCTGGGGCAGGGCGCAGAACTGGCTTTCACCTACCAGAACGACAAACTGAAAGGTCGTGTGGAAGAGTTCGCTAAAGAATTGGGTTCAGACATTGTTCTGCCTTGCGATGTGGCAGAAGATGAGAGCATCACTGCCCTGTTCACTGAGCTGGCAAAAACCTGGCYAAAATTTGACGGTTTCGTGCACTCTATCGGCTTTGCCCTTTTACCGTATTTGACACAGACGTGCTAGAATCCGCACGTCGATTAACGTCGGTCGTATACTTTTTAATCATCACGACCGCCAACAACAATGACCATAAKGATTACAGCTATGGGTTTTCTTTCCGGTAAGCGCATTCTGATTACTGGCGTTGCCAGTAAACTCTCCATCGCCTACGGTATTGCGCAGGCGATGCATACGAAACATATCAGCGATCAGGTGCTGGTGATGCATCAGGGTGAAGTGGTTGAGCGCGGCGGCACCGCAGATGTTTTAGCCTCGCCGCTGCATGAGCTGACCAAAAGGCTCATCGCCAGCCACTTTGGTGAAGCGCTGACCGCTGAAGCCTGGCGGCGCGCGCTCTGAATGCCGCCCGTCTCGCGGAAAACGCGGTGCGAGCATATGCTGGCGCCGGGCCAGAAGCAGCGCCTGGCGCTGGCGCGTGCGCTGATTCTGCAGCCCAAGGTGATCGTGGCCGATGAGGCGCTCGCCTCGCTGGATATGACCATGCGCTCTCAGCTGGTTAACCTGATGCTGGAGCTGCAGGAGAAACATGGCATCGCCTATATCTACGTCACGCAGCATCTTGGCATGAGCTACGGCTATCGCAGCCAGCGCATCCGGATGATTTTTCAGGACCCGTCGACCTCGCTGAATCCGCGCCAGCGCGTCAGTCAGATCCTCGACCTGCCGCTGCGTCTGAACACGGAGCTGGATGATGAGGCGCGCGAGCAGCGTATTATCAGCACGCTGCGTCAGGTCGGGCTGCTGCGCGACCATGCAGGATACTATCTCTATCGCACCGGGCTGTTTCGTCGCCAGCACGTCGAGGCGGTAAAAAATGTCAGTTTTACGCTGCGTGAAAAGCAGACGCTGGCAATCATTGGCGAGAACGGCTCCGGCAAATCCACGCTGGCCAAGATGCTGAGCGGCATGGTGGCTCCCAGTGCCGGTGAAATGCTGATTGACGATCATCCGCTGAGCTATGGCGCGCGCGATTCCGTCGCTGGAGCATCTGCCGATTGGCTGCCGGCTCGGCCCGCGCTGCCCCTACGCGCAGCGCAAATGCGTTGAAACGCCGCGCCTGACCGGCAGTAAATCGCATCTGTTTGCCTGTCACTTTCCGCTTAACCGGGAGCGTCAGTAATGGAAACCCTGCTGGAAGTACGCAACCTGAGCAAAACCTATCCTGATCAGCCACGATCTGCGCACCATGAGCAAATGGGCTGACCGCATTAACGTGATGTATTGCGGACAGACGGTGGAGACCGCGCAGAGCGAAGAGCTGATGAGCACGCCGCACCACCCCTACACGCAGGCGCTGATCCGCGCGATGCCCGATTTTGGCAGCGCGCTACCGCACAAAAGCCGTCTGAACACGCTCTCCGACAAAGATATTATGCGCAGCTTTCCCTACGAACTTACCGAGGGTGAGTGTCAGAAAGTGATGATAGCGATTGCGCTGGCAAATCAGCCGCGCCTGCTGATTGCCGATGAGCCGACTAACGCCATGGAGCCTACCACCCAGGCGCAGATATTTCGCCTGCTGAGCCGCCTGAACCAGAATAACAACACCACGATTCTGGGGCGTAAAATCATGGGGCACAATGTCTCGATGATTTTTCAGGAGCCGCAATCCTGTCTCGATCCCTCGGAGAGCGTCGGCCGCCAGCTGATGCAGGCGATCCCACGCTGGACGCATAAGGGCCGCTGGTATCAGCGCCTGTGGTTCTGGCGCAAAGCACGCGCTATTGAATTACTGCACCGGGTAGGTATTCGCGATGAAGGGCCGGTCAAGGCGGTGGACCGCATTAACCTGACGCTGAGCGAGGGAGAGATCCGCGGGCTGGTGGGGGAATCAGGCTCCGGAAAAAGCCTGGTGGCTAAAGCGATCTGCGGCGTAACGAAAGATAACTGGCGCGTTACCGCCGATCGTATGGTGTTTGACGACATCGATCTGCAGCGTCTTTCGCCGCGCGAACTGGGGAGCGATGCTGGGAGATGCGCTGGAGCTGATCTATGTTGCGCCCTGGACGGTGATGCTGCCGGGTGCGGCGCTAATGATAAGCGTCCTGATTGTTAACCTGCTGGGCGACGGTATCCGTCGCGCGGTTGAGGCGGGAGCTGAATAATGCCGCTACTGGATATCCGCAATCTGACGATTGAGTTTATGACGCCCTCACGATGAGCTGGAGAAAGAGTATGTTGTGGCGCTGCGTCTGGACGGCGCCCGCAATCTCAGCATTCTCTGGAACGCGGTGCTGCCCAATATCCTGCCGCTGCTGATTGGTGAGTTTACCCGCTCACTGTCGATGGCAATCCTGGATATCGCCGCGCTGGGCTTCCTGGACCTGGGCGCACAGCTTCCTTCGCCGGACCTGGGTATTCTGGCGGGCATGACGCGCGGCGTGCGTTCCGCCGTGATGAACCACGTTCTGGATACGCTGCTGTCAATTCCGTCACTGCTGCTGGCGATTATCGTGGTTGCTTTTCTCGGGCCGCAGCTGGCGCACGCCATGCTGGCGGTGCTGCTGGCGCTGATCCCGCGGCTGGTACGGGAGATCTACACCGCCGTCGCGCCGTATGGCATCGATCAGCAGTTTCTGGGCTATCAGCTGCTGCCGCCCTCCTGGTCACGCTACGGCGACGTCTCATTTTTCCTCGGCACTGACGACCTGGGCCGTGATGTGCTGAGCCGTCTGCTGAGCGGCGTGGCGCCGACGGTGGGTTCCGCGCTGGTGGTGACGCTGCTGGCCGCGCTGGCCGCGCTGCTGTCTCTGATATTCTTGGCGCCGCCCTGAACCCGCTAAAGCACAAGGAGTGGTATGCCCATCGATAACGTTTACGCCGAGAAGCGGCTGCCAAGCACGCTGCGCCTCAGCTGGCATCACTTCTACCGCGATACGGGCGCGATGATCGGCCTGTATGGCTTTGGCACGCTGCTGCTGCTCTGCCTGTTTGGCCGGCTGATGATAACGCCCTGCCACCGGTGATCCCGCGGCTGGGACTGCAATTTTCGACCATGCTGACGCTGGCGATGATCACCGAAGTCGTTTTCAACTGGCCGGGTCTGGGACGCTGGCTGATTAACGCCATCCGCCAGCAGGATTATGCGGCCATTTCCGCCGGCGTAATGGTGGCGGGCGGGCTGGTGATTATCGTCAGCGTTGCGCGCTGGCGTCATGAGATGCTGCTGAGCGCGCTGTCACATATGGTGCTGCCGGTGATCGTGCTCGCCGTGGCACCCACCACCGAAGTGATCCGGCTGCTGCGCATCAGTACCAGTGAAGTGATGGATAAAAATTATGTTAAAGCGGCGGCTACCCGCGGCCTGTCGCGCTTCACCGTAATCCGCCGTCACGTGCTGAGTAAAAAATGGCCGGACAGAGCGATCAGCGCGCTGGCGCTGCTGGGCTTTTCCATGCCGGTATTCTGGCTGGCGCTGCTGTTTACCCTGTTTTTTTCACTAACGCTCGGCTGGCTGCCGGTATCGGGTCGATTCGACCTGCTTTATCCGGTGCAGAATGTCACCGGGTTTGCGCTGATCGACGCCTGGCTGAGTCCGGGCGCGTCGCTTCTCGATGCGTGGTGGTTCTGGACCCAGGGTTTGCTGCAGTTTGATTTTGGCGTCTCCAGCATTAACGGGCTGCCGGTTGATCTGCAGCTGCGTGAAGTCTTCCCCGCCACGCTGGAGCTGTGCGTGCTCGCGTTTATGCTCGCGCTGCTGGCCGGTATTCCGCTCGGTATCTGTGCCGGGGTCATGCGGCACGATATTCAGGGGCTGGTACTGAGTCCGTTTGGCAACGCCTCTTTCGCCGGCGTACATCGTGATGAGCRGAGCGGAGAGTAACCGATGATTATCTATTTACTGCGCCGTTTGCTGCTGCTGGTGATCACCCTGTTTCTGCTGTCGCTGGTGAGCTTCAGCCTGAGCTATTTCACCCCAAACGCGCCGCTCGAAGTGCTCAGCTGTGCGGCGATCCGTTCCCAGACCAACTATGCTCACTGGTGTTCCCCGGCGTTCGATGAGTCTCTGCAGCGCGCCCTGCTCTCTCAGCAGCTCTCCGCGCGGATTGAAAGCTATGACCGTGCACAGCAGCTGCTTGCTCAGGAGCTGCCGGTATTGCCGCTCGCCTCTTCACTGCGCGTGCAGGCGTACGCCTCCATGTCCTGGAACCCCAGCCCGCTTAAAACCGCCGAGCTGCTGCAGGCGGATCTGGCGCAGGTCGGCGTTAACGTTATTATCACCCCGGTTGAGGGCCGCTTTCAGGAAGCGCAGCTGATGGCGATGAACCACGATTTAACCCTGAGCGGCTGGGCCACCGACAGCAACGATCCTGATAGCTTCTTCCGTCCGTCGCTGGCAATCAATAATGAGCGCCTGATGGAGTCCATTTATTACGGCACGGCGGAAACTGCAGCGTCTATCCTGCCGCGCGCCTCGTGGGCCTATGACAGCGACGCCCGCGTAACGGAATATAATCCGGACAAATCGCGCGCGGCGCTGAAAGCCCTCGGCATCGAAAACCTGACGCTGCGTCTGGTGGTGCCAACCCTTGGCGGCACCGGCCGTCTGTCAAAACTGCTGACCGGCGAGTGTGACGTACTGGCTTATCCGGCGGCGAGCCAGCTCTCGATCCTGCGCGACGATCCGCGTTTGCGCATGACGCTGCGCCCCGGCATGAATATCGCTTATCTGGCGTTTAACACCCGTAAAGCGCCGCTGGACCGGCCTGAAGTGCGGCACGCGCTGCACGCGCCGGTACTGTCACAGGAGTATGCCGCGCAGCTGGATGCCAAAGGGCAGCAGGAGAAGCTGGATCGCGAACCGGTGGGCACCGGTCCCTATCAGCTGAGCGAGTATCGTACCGGGCAGTATCTGCGCCTGGCGCGTAATCCCTGGTACTGGAAGGGCGTACCGCGCCTGCAGCAGGTGGTGATTGACCTGGGCAATGATGTGGTATTCAGTTTTGCGCGGATGTTTGACCGGCATCATCCGTGGCATAATGTTAACGGCGGCAGCTATYCCTATTTTGACAGCCTGCAGTTTTCCGACTCCGTCCAGAGCGTCAAAAAGCTGGATCGCTATACCGTGGAGATCCGCCTGAACGCGCCTGACGCCTCTTTTTTATGGCATATCGCTACCCACCGCCTGGTGGTTGATACCCTGGCCGCGCAGCTCTACGACAGACTGCTGGACGTTGACCCTTACACTTATCGTTTAATACCCGATCTGGCGCAGAGTTGGGAAGTGCGCGATAACGGCGCAACCTACCGGTTTCATCTGCGGCGGAATGTCTCTTTCCAGCATACCGCCAGCTTTACGCCCCGCCGCACGCTGAACGCCCCTCTTACCGGTTTGCGATACACTCTGGCTATTGCCTCAGAATCGTTGAGTTCTATGCTAAAAATTCTCTTCTCGCTGCTGCTGAGTTTCAGCGCTTTGAGCGCGTCTGCTGYGCCTGCGGAATCGATCCGTCAGACCGGCTTTGTCTATTGTGTAAACGGCAGCGTTAACACTTTTAACCCGCAGATGGTCAGCAGCTCATAATACTGGAAGCAATGTGAGCAATGTCGTGCTCTTCTCCGGCAGAGCCACCGGTGAAGCGCAGGTGAATAATAATCATTCCTATTATCATCTGTAAAGCTTTATTGAGAATTTTTCTCATTCCCACACAGTTATTGCGCCTGTTTTTTGGGCGATATGGCTGTTATTGCTGCTGGCGTGCCGGGGAGTTTKGGATACCTGATATTATCTTTCCGCAGGAGCGTGGCGCAGACAAAACAGTCCCTTTTTTTCAAACTGACTGGCGTGGCAGCAAGGCGGCAAGTGAAGCGGAGACCGGGAGCATACATCAGTATGTGACCGGTTCTGCTGAACGCAGCCAACGCCGCTGCCGCGCCAGTCAGGAAGAAAAAAAAAGCCCGCACAGGGCGGGCACTTACGTCTTGARGAATCAGGTTATATCCGGCGCAGTCGCTGTTTTTCGGAGCGCTATTTTAGCAGTCAGCCTTACTATATAGCAGGCTGATTGCTTTCTGCCGTACATGATTTTTAATAACCGTCATACCCTATGAAATTTATTTTAACGATCGGTTTTATTTTGACCTGCTGTTTTATTTCCATCCTGTTCTGCCTACGCGTTCTGCTTGATACCGGCCKTGGAATGAGTGAGGAGATGTCACGCTGCAGAATGGGRGTAGATTATAAAACCTGGTTTAATTTTAAAAACGCCGCATTCAGCCGACTGGGCATCAAAAATAATGCGGCCTACCTGAAAGCTATTTCGGTCTGGCGTGCCGGCGCGCAGGAGATCTTCTGCCGGGAAATAATCCGTGGTATCAGTAACCTTTACTTTCTTGATGCAAGACCTAACAGCGGCGGTCACTCTCTGACGGGAGATGCGGTTGCACTGTTTCTGGAGCGCCTGAAAATTGTTGTACCGCGTAATACGGATATTGAGCGCCTGCGTGATTTGCTACAAAAATTTCAGCGCGGAGCTTTCTGGCACATTTCAGTTTCTACCGGTCAGAA
>PEFU01000003.1:1453006-1472917 GCA_002939445.1 Pantoea sp. BRM17
CAGATGTCCCTGCTGATGATTATAAGCCCCGTTTTCGGGGCTTTTTCGTGCCATTCTTTAATAAAAACAAAAATATATTCGGTTTGCATCTTGTGCTTACGCAGGAGGTTGAATACTGTTGCTAAAATAATGAGATAGAGTCTTAGACTACCCCGCCGCTCTCCCGCTGGCAGCAAATCTGGCGCGGATTGCAGCAGAGCTTTCGTTTAATGGTTGGCGTGCACGATTATCAAACTTATCTGAAGCATATGCGCCTCCATCATCCTGAAACGCCGCCCATGGATGAGCGCACTTTTCACCGGCACTGTCTCAATGCCCGCTTTCCGAGCCAGGCTGGAAACCCCGTATGCTGGTTGCAGTCACCATGCTGGTTGCCGCCTTCTTTGTTATTCGTCGTGCGCTCCGCAGCACCGCACCGACCGTGCGCGAAGCCGAGGTTTCACTGCGTAAGGAGGTACGCCATGTCTGAGTCCATCTATCGCTGGACGCCTCCCGGCGCAGGCTGGCAGATAAAGCGCTGCTTACTGATAGTGAGTGCCGCTGATGGTTATTTATCACCTCGATGACCGCGGGCTGGCAAAAGATTTTTCATGAAAAACCCGCCATCGGCTTTCTGGCTCAGGCGCGCAAATTTCAGCAGGGCATCGACAATGGCATCGTGATCGCCCCGGCCAAAAGCGTGGCGGATATGCAGACCATTATCTTCAGCAATCAGATCAACGCGGCGCTGTGCGGCTTCTTTACCACCGTTGCCGTTGCCGGCTGGGGCTTTTTTGTCTATCAGGGGGTGGTCGATCCGCTGGGCGGGATCAATACGCTGTGGCCGCTGTTCGGCATTGGTAACCAGATGCTCGCCTCAATGGCGCTGATCCTCGGGACAGTGGTGCTGTTTAAGATGAAAAAACAGCGCTACGCGTGGGTCACTATTCTCCCTACCGCGCACATCATCACCGAGGTATTCAACAGTCGCGCGATGATGGCGTTCTGGTATCACTTTGCCATTCTGTTTGAGGCCTTATTTATCCTGACCGCCGTGGATGCCGGCACCCGCGCCTGCCGTTTTATGGTGCAGGACTTAGTGGGTACCGTGGTTCCGGCAATGGGCAGCAACCGCTCCTGGCTGGGGAATATGGCCGGTCTGGACCCGGGCGTCTACTTCGCCATGAACTCCCCGGCTGCGCTGATTGGAACCACCGTCGAGAACGCGTCGCAGGTGATTAATGGCTGGGGCTTTGTTGTCACGCCGGAGATGCTGAGCGGCATTGCACGTGACGTCGGTGAAAGTACGGTGCTCTCACGCGCCGGTGGCGCACCCACCTTCGCCGTGGGTATGGCTCCGGTGTTCTCCGGTGCGCTCTTCCCGTTTTTGTTTATCACTATTGCCTGCGGGGCTATCTCCGGGTTTCATGCGCTGGTCTCCAGCGGCACCACGCCTAAACTGGTAGAGCGCGAAAGCCATATCCGGTTTATCGGTTACGGCGCCATGCTGATGGAGTCGTTCGTGGCTATTATGGYGCTGATCTGCGCCTCGGTGGGCACAGAGCTGACGTGGGTGCTGGTGATCTACGGTTTCGTCGCCTCTTCGCTGCCGGTCTGGCTGCTGCTGGCACCGCGCGACTACCTCTCCACCTTCCTGAAGATTGGCGTTATTGTCGGGCTGGCAATAGGAATTCTGTTTGCTATGCCGGAGCTGAAAATGCCGGCGGTCACAAAATTCATTGATGGCACCGGTGCTAACAGCCCGTGGGGACTCTTCACCATCGCAGCTACCATTCCCATTGCGCTGTTTATGGGCGTCTATATGCGCTTTCTGCGTCCGGGAAAAATTGCTGAGGTTTCCCTTATCGGTTTTGTACTGATGATGGCAGCGATTATCTATGGAGGCGATGTGGCCGCCGATCCTTACTGGGGCCCCTTCTTTACCCTTAAGCTGGTAGGGGTGATGCTCGCCGGCGCGGTGCAGGACTTCCTGATCCTGTTTATCTCTACCCGCCGTGACGGGCGCTCGCTGGGTGAAATGGCGCGCCAGGAGCTGGGCTCTTTTGCCGGCGTGGTGACGATGCTCGGTGCGCTGGGCGTGATGATCATTATTCTCTCTGCGCTGGCGCTGGTGGTGGTTAAAGCACTGTTTATCGCCCGCCGCATCTTCGAACTTGACGATCGCCGCCGTACGCCGGCAGAGCGCCTCAGCGATGGTCTGGATTATGTTCCGACCAACAAATGGGTGCTGTTTGGTCATCACTTTGCCGCCATTGCCGGTGCAGGACCGCTGGTCGGACCGATTCTGGCCGCACAGATGGGCTTTCTGCCGGGCACTATCTGGATCCTTGCTTTTTTTCCGGCCTCTACAAGGAGTTAACTCATGAACAACGTCAAAACCGGCATCGTCTGGTTAGCAGTGGCGTTAATCGGTGCTGGCGCATTTGCCATGCTTGCGCTCAGTCGCGGCGAACATGTCAATGCGGTCTGGCTGGTTATTGCATCGGTCGCCTGCTACAGCATCGCCTACCGCTTCTATAGCCTCCATCGCCGAAGTGCGCATGGAGACCCGCAGCGTGGTTGCCCGCCCGGCAGCCTGACGGCGCTCATAGTGCGGGATARCAGATGTTATCCCGCCTCTTCTTTTCTGCTCTGCTTTAAAATTTGTATCGCGCTTCACACTTCTGCTTTTACTACCTTTCGTTAACATTTTTTTACCTTACTTTTAACTCGTTGTATTTCGGCGCAAATTCAGCGCCGAGATCATTGATGTATCGCGCGGCGGTATGCGCGTACGCCTGCAGGAGAACGGTGCGGTGGCCTTTATTCCGGCGCCGTTTATTCATGCGGTACGCGATGAGCTGGTCTGCTCGCAGGAGAGCGGCACGGTGCAGGTTCAAGGTGAAGTGGTGTATCGCGTCACCGATATTATTGATGTCATGACCTCACCGATCCGTAAGTTTGGCGATATGATCAACCATCGCCTGCTGAAAGCTATTGTGCGCGGTGAGAGCATTGCCCGTCCGCAGAGTGACGTTACGGTTATTATGGGTGAGCGTCGTCGCCTTAACCGGATGGCTGAGCGCGATGTGGGTGACTGGCTTTATGCGCGTTTCCTGACGCCTTTCGCCGGCAGCGCCGTGCTGGCTGGTCACGGCATTACCGTCGATCCGCAGGCCATTACGACACTGGAAGGGTTCCGTCAGATGCGTCGCGAACTCGACGCGCAGCCGACACAGTATCTCGACAGCCGCATTCGCCGTTTCCAGAGCTTTGCTGAGATTGGCACCGAACCCGGCCCGCACTTTGGTCTGGGTCTGGATGCCTATGCGACGTCTTTCCGCTTCCTGCTGGGAGAGAAAGGCGAAGTGCTGGATATTATCGCTGAACATCGTCGTATCGCTAACCGCATGGTTGAAGAGGCGATGATTCTGGCCAACATCTGCGCGGCGAACGTGCTGCAGAAAAAACTGGGTTTTGGCATCTACAACCTGCACACCGGCTTCGATCTGGCCAACGCTGAACAGGTAGCCGTCGTGCATTTCTTTGCAGCCTGGATTGAATCCAAAGCCAAACTGGTTTACGACAACGTCTCAGACTGGCTGGAAAACAGCGGCAGCTGGCAGCCGGAAAATGAGGCGATTGCTGAGCAGATCCGTCTGCTGCATCGTCTCTGCCTGGCGCGCAGTGAATGGCGTCAGACCCATGCGCTGGTATTTAAAGATCGCCCCGTGACCGCTTACGTAGCGGAAGGCAGCGAGCTTGATAAGCTGGCCGCCCGGCGCGCGTTTACCAACTACCTTCCCGGCTTTAACATTCCTATGCTGCCGCGCGAGCTCTCCGATAATATCTGTTCGCTGCGCCCGCATGAGAAACGTCCGGTGCTCGCCTGCCGGGTGACGGTCCAGCCGGATGGCGCACTCGCTGACGGGTCGCGCCATAACCTGGAGCGCGAAGCGCCAGAGAGTGAATGCGGCGGAATGCTGGATGAGCAGCTGACGCGTGAAGATCTCACCGCGCTGAACTTTGTCACCATCGACAGCGCCAGTACGCAGGATATGGACGATGCGCTCTATGCGGAAGCGCAGGCGGATGGCAGCCTGCTGCTGACCATCGCTATTGCCGATCACGTGCCGGATCATCCGCTGCTGAAAGATGCCATTCAGTGTCGCGCCGTGCGCGGTCTGACGCACGATTTCCAGAACGGTGACTGGGCTGTGGCTGAAATGCGTCGCCATCCGCTGAAAGGCGATCGCGGCTTTTATGCTGAGCTGACTGAATTTATCGTTACCGCAGACGACCACCTGGCGCCGTGGTGGGTCACGCATGGCTTCCTTGAAGTTGATGCTCAGAAAAGCTACTTCATTCCGCCACCGCAAATGAAGAAAGTGATGCACGGCGATCGTATCACCGCGGTAATCCACACCGATAAAGATCGTGAAAGTGCAGAGCCGGATACCCTGATTGAGCCGTTTCTGACGCGCTTCGTCGGCCGGGTGCAGAAAAAAGACGATCGTCTCGCCAAAGCCGCGCTCTGCGGCTTTTTAACCCGTTTTAACCTTGCCGCGCGCCCCTGATTCGCGTAAAACTGTCCACCGCTCTTAGGCCACGAAACTGACTAAATTATGTTCCAGGATAACCCGCTGCTCGCGCAGCTGAAAGAGAAGCTTCACGCGCAGACTCCGCGCGCCGAAGGCGTTGTGAAAGGCACAGAAAAAGGCTTTTTAAACTGGTGCCTTACAACATTCCGCGCGGGAATCTCGCAGCCTACTATCCGGAAACCAACCCGCTGGTACCGCTCTCAAGCTACGGCGATATCAGCGGAACGCCGACCTCTAAATCGGTGCCGGTGAAGCTCACGCTTAGCGCCGCCCTGCCCACGCAGCGTATCGCCTGATTACGCGTTATTCTCTGAAACAAGACGCTACAGACGCTGCGTTCACACGATCAGTACAACACCACGATTTACGGTCTCGACGATCGCTATCGCGGCGTCTATGGTCAGCGTGAAGTGGTGTTTATTCATCCTGAGGATATGGCGGCGCTGGGCTTTACCGAAGGCCAGCAGGTGGATATTGAAACTCTCTGGAATGATGGCCTGACCCGTCGCGTCAGCGGAATCCGCGATCATATCGCCGCAACGATCCCGGGCTTTGCTGATTTCAATACAAAGTGCGACCAGCCTGGCGGTTTTTATCTCGGCAACGCGGCGGCAGAGCTGCGCTTTAATACGCCATCGCAGCGTGCTGAATTCAGCGCGTCCGCCCTGCCCGACTCGCTGTTTCCTCAGCTCGGCAGCGACGTGACCGTGCCGTTAGAGCGCGATCGTCAGGCTGGTGGTAATCAGTTCATTACCGTTGAGGACTCATTCAGTATGGTTCACGCTTCAGAAGGCGTGGGCATCCCGCTGGCGGAGACGCAGCGTTCAGAAACCGCCATTGTGGCAGGTATCGCCCACGCGACGCTGGGCAGCGATCATATCGACTGGCTCGGCATGGCGGCGGACTACAATATGCTGGGCGCCATGCTGCGTGATGAAGTGAAAGTGCTGATTGCTCTCGGTGGCAATCTGGCGGCGGCAGCGCCCGACTCTCCGGTTACGGAAGCCGCGCTGCAGCACTGTGGTCTGACGGTGCATATCAGCACCAAGCTCAACCGCAGTCATCTGGTGCCGGGTCATGAAGGGCTGATCCTGCCTACGCTGGGCCGCACCATCGTCAACCTGCAGCTGCTGTTTGGTCAGCTGGGTAAAAAAGGTGCCGGCCTTTGCCCGGTACGTGGCCACAGCAACGTGCAGGGCAACCGCACCATGGGTATCGATGAAAAGCCTTCTAAGCCTTTCCTTGATGCCATGGGCGCCCATTTTGGTTTTGAACCCCCGCGTAATGCCGGTCACAATACCGTTGAAGCTGCCGCAAACACGCAGGGCGTTGAGGCCTATCTGGACGCGGTAGATAACACCTCGTGGCAGCAGATTGTGCAGCAGTCAGGCCTGAGCGAAGCGCAGATCCGCGAAGCGGCGGCCATTTATCAGAGCGCGGAACGGGTGATTATCACCTGGGCGATGGGGATCACGCAGCATAAGCACTCCGTCGACACCGTACGCGAGGGTCTGGAGCGCTTTGCCGATCCGCAAAAGCCGCTGGAAGTGGTCACATCAAAAGCTGGTACCATTAGCTCTGCCTACTATCAGCCCAACCTCGGTGGCGATATGGCTGCCCTGCGCGGCATGGTGAAAGCGCTGCTGGAAGTGGAGCGCGCGCGCCTTGCCGCCGGTGAGCCGGGCATTTTCGATCGGACGTTTATAGAAGCCAGCGGCAGCGGCCTGAAACGCAGCATCGGTGTCGGAAAAGGCACCATTCGTCTCGACGATTTCGATCACGCTAACGCCATTTTTGTGCTCGGGCAAAACCCGGGGACCAACCATCCGCGCATGCTGCACAGCCTGCGTCACGCTGCCGATCACGGCGCAAAAATTGTGACATTTAATACCCTGCGTGAACGAACCACCGATCACTATGAACCCATCAGCTGGGATGCGGCGTTTGCGCTGATTGCTCAGCACCTGAAAGCGATGGACCATCCCGATCAGCTGGAACTCTACACTTCCGGGCGCGCCAGCAATGAAGCCTCCTGGCTCTATCAGCTGTTTGGTCGTGTGATGGGCACCAATAACTTCCCTGACTGTTCCAACATGTGCCAGGGCTGTGCCTGGGGCGATGATAATAAAAGTACGTTTAGCTTCTGTGAGAACGGCGCCAAAGCGGTGACCTGGGAAGCGACGCGACGCGTGGTCGAGCCTGAGTTTTTTGCTCAGCACAGCGTCAGCACGCTCTATCAGCAGAGCGACTATTTTCTCGAGTATCAGGGGCGTCTGACGCACCCGATGCGCTATAACAGGATATTCTGATAACAACTCATAAACAATAAGCCTGCGACTACCATGAAATTTAAACGTAAAATTCAGCCTTACCGCGCTGCTGCCGGCGGCTGGGGTTCACTGGAAGCGACCACCCGTTTCGTATTTGACAGCAAAGCTGCCCTGAAAAATATGCGTAATCTGATGCGCATGAACAAAGCGCGCGGCTTCGACTGCCCAAAATAATGAGATAGAGTCTTAGAGACATGGCCGGAGGAAGTTTAAATGACCGATGAACAGGGGCAAACCTTGCTGTATGCCTTGTTTGGCACCACCAGCCCCCATTGGCGGTTAACCTCTGACAGTGACGCACTGCATTTTGCCGAAGATGAAAATGCCAATACCAATCTGGCCGTTTCGCTTACTCCGGCGCAGGCCAGTCTGTTACGGGCGATGACGGTGATCACCTCCAGCATTAATCTTACTCTGCCGCTGCACGGAACCCCGGTGCCAATGCACTTTGTCGGACGTAAAGTGAACCAGTCTACCTGGGCCGGCACCGCCTCTGCATGGGGTGATACGTCGTCGGTTGCCCGCGATCTCACCCAGGGACTCTCTTTCGCCGAACAGGTGGTATCTGAAGCTAACTCGGTTATCGTTATCCTCGACCAGCGCGGTAACATTCAGCGCTTTAATCGTTTGAGTGAAGAGTATACCGGCCTGAAAGAGCAGGAAGTTATCGGTCGTAACGTCTTTCAGCTATTTATGACCCGGCAGGAGGCGCAGGCTTCACGCCGTAATATCACCGGTTTTTTCCGCGACGGAAATTCGTATGAAGTTGAGCGCTGGGTCAAAACCAAAAAGGGTCAGCGACTGTTTCTGTTCCGTAATAAGTTCGTTCACAGCGGCAGCGGGAAAAATGAAATTTTCCTCATCTGTTCCGGTACGGATATCACCGAAGAGCGACGGGCACAGGAGCGGCTTCGGGTGCTGGCAAATACCGATACGGTCACGGGTTTGCCTAATCGTAACGCTATTCACCAGCAAATTAGCCTGGCACTGGAGCTGGRGAACGGTTCTCAGACCGGCGTGGTCTACCTCGATCTCGACAATTTTAAAAAGGTAAATGACGCTTACGGTCATATGTTCGGCGATCAGCTGCTGCAGGCGGTATCGCTGGCTATCCTCAGCTGCCTGGGCAAAGATCAGACGCTGGCGCGTCTTGGCGGCGATGAATTTGTGGTGCTGGCTGAGCATACCAGTCAGGCGGCGCTGGAGGCGATGTCGTCGCGTATCCTTGAGCGGCTGCGGCAGCCCTTTCGCATCGGGCTTATTGAGGTTTACAGCGGCTGTTCTATCGGGATCTCACTGGCTCCCCTGCATGGCGAAGATCGCGAAAGCCTGATCCGCAATGCGGATACGGCCATGTATCATGCCAAAGAGAATGGCCGCGGCAAGTTCTGCATCTTCACCAGCGAAATGAACAAGCGGGTCTTTGAATACCTCTGGCTCGATACCAATCTGCGTAAAGCGCTGGAGCAGGATCACCTGGTGGTCTATTACCAGCCTAAGGTCGATCGCGACGGCGAGGTGCGCAGCGCCGAAGCGCTGGTACGCTGGAACTCTCCGGAACGCGGCATGGTCTCGCCCGGCGACTTTATCCCCTATGCCGAAGAGTCCGGTCTCATTGTCCCGCTGGGCCGCTGGGTCATGCTTAATGTGCTGCAGCAGATTATAAAGTGGCGCAGTGAAGGCATTTTTCTGCGCGTTGCCGTCAACGTCTCCGCGAAACAGCTTATCGATCAGAGCATCTACAGCGATCTGAAAAATGCGCTGGGCGAAGCGGGGCTGACGGAATCCCCGATCGATATTGAATTAACTGAAAGCTGCCTGATTGAGAATGAAGCGGGTGCGCTTAAGCTCATGAAACAGTTTCAGGAGCTTGGGGCGCAGGTACATCTTGATGACTTTGGCACCGGCTACTCCTCCCTTTCTCAGCTGGCACGGGTACCCATTGATGCCATTAAGCTGGATCAGAGTTTTGTCCGGGATATCAACAAACAACCGGTTTCGCAATCTTTAGTGCGCGCGATTGTGGCGGTTGCCAAAGCCCTTGAGCTGCAGGTGATTGCAGAGGGTATTGAAACCAAAGCGGAAGAGAAATTTGTTCTCACTAACGGTGTGGATGGGCGCCAGGGCTATTTTTACGCCAAACCAATGCCCGCAGAACAGCTCGGGCATTGGCTGAAGCATCCTGCCCGTGTTTAACGCTGCGCGGAAGTGTTATCCGGCTTTACGTAATGAAGCACTGTGGCGATTTTGTAACTGCACCAGGCGCTCCATATAGGCGATATCCTTGTGTTCAAGCGTAAAGGCATAATCTACCCAGTCCTCCGTAATATCCATCAGTTCAGCTCGTGACAGCTGCAGTACGCGCTGGCGCGCTTTCAGCATGGCACGCACGCCATTCAGCTTCGGCCGTAAGGTATCGATAAAGGTGCGCGTCGCGCGGTACGCTTCACCCGGCTGGAACACTTTATCGACCAGGCCGCGCGTCTCATACCACTCCGCACTGTGCGACTCCCCTTCACAGATCAGCTCTTCTGCCAGCTTCATACCGGAACGACGCGCGACCAGCGAATAGCCACCCATTCCCGGGAACAGATTAAACGCAATCTCCGGGAAACCGAGACGCGCGCTGTTCTGTGCCAGAATGAAATGGTGCGCCAGCGCGGCCTCAAAGCCTCCGCCCAGAGCGCTGCCTTCAATCATCGCCAGCGTTACCGCGCCAGTATCAAACCCGCGAGCCGCCGAGTGAATGCAGTCGACGCAGGCCCGGGCATAGGCACGCAGCGCTTCGCGACGGTTGTTGCGAATGCACTCAACAAAAAAGCGCAGATCGCCACCGGCGTTGAACATCTGTGGGACTAAAGAGCCGGTTACCCAGAAATCGATCGGCAGTCCGGAGCGCTGAGCCGTATAGCTCAGGTTCATGATCTCCTCGATTAATTCATGGTTGAAGCTTGGGCGTGGCTGAGCCCGCAACATCATCCACATGGTGCGACGCCCTTCCTCGTAGTAAGCAACAAGTTGGGTGGTCTGTCCCGCTTCGGTAAACAGGCGGCAGGTTGGTTGGTTAATAACGGTCATAGTCTCATCCTCTAATATTTATGTGATGCGTTTAACGCCACATCAGCGTAATGCAGAGTGAGGCCAGACCAAATGAGAGATTGATTTATAAAGCAAAATCCAGAAGTATCCCTGAACAGGGGGGTGAAAAATCATTAGCGCCATTTCAGGATAGAGCAGAGCGAAAGCCAGAGTACATGAGATCGCCTAACGCGTTGTGAATAAAGACGATTTAGCACACTGCACGCGCGTGAATCACGCATCGTTAGCCAGGAATTTACTGATGCAGCGATAAAAAAAGCGCCCGCAGGCGCCTGAGGCTGTAAGAACAGCCTTATTGTCCATACCACGCATTTTTACCGTGTTTGCGCAGGTAGTGCAGATCCAGCAGATTTTGCGAGATAGGCGGGAGTTCYGCTCGCAGCTGTTCGGTATGCAGCGCCATATAGGCGACCTCCTCCAGGACCACCGCACTGTGTACTGCCGCCGCCGCATCGCTGCCCCATGCGAAAGGCCCGTGAGAGTTAACCAGCGCTGCGGGAATTGCGGCGGGCTGAATATTACGATGGGCAAAAGTTTCGATGATGACCTGTCCGGTATTCCACTCATACTCCTGCTCGATCTCCATGCGCAGCATGGCGCGGGTGCAGGGGATCGTGCCGTAGAAATCATCCGCGTGGGTCGTGCCCCAGGCGGGTATGTCGCGTCCTGCCTGTGCCCAGATGGTTGCATGCCGCGAGTGCGTATGAACGATACCGCCAATATCGGGCCACGCCTGATAAAGCGCACGATGCGTGGCCGTGTCCGATGAGGGTCGTAGCGCGCCTTCGATCACCGCACCACTCTCCAGATCTACCACTACCATGTCATCCCGCTGCATCTTTTCATATCGCACCCCTGAAGGCTTGATCACCAGTACACCCTGCTCTCTGTCAATGGCGCTGACGTTGCCCCAGGTGAACGTGACCAGGTTGTAGCGCGGTAAATCGAGATTCGCTTCCAGTACCTGCTGCTTTAGCGCTTCCAGCATCATTGTTCTCCACCAGTCTGTGATAGAGAGATTGTGCGCAGAGAGGGGATCGGATGTTATGGAAAGAATGGCTGAATGCTCAGTGGAAAGTCGCTGTCTCGTCATAAATGCGGCGCAGATTCAGCGTTTTCTGTCTGACGACTGCGCCGCAGCGTTTAAAATTAAACAGGACCATTCGGTTTCAGGATATTTACGCTGGCAGACAGCATAAACCCGGCGGCCTGGCCCAACTTTTCCATCCGGGAATAAAGAACTTTGCCGTCGGGCATCTATACTTATTGCTGTTGCCTCTGAGCCAATCATCAAGGAGATATCTATGACTACAACAGTGAAACGTGTATCCGTTGCCGTGCTGGCAGCAACATTAGTTGTTGCGCTGAGCGGCTGTTCAAACTGGTCTAAACGCGATCGCAACACGGCAATTGGTGCCGGTGCCGGTGCTATTGGTGGTTCAGTCCTGACCAACGGCAGTGGCCTGGGTACCGTGGGCGGCGCGGCGGTGGGCGGTATTATCGGCCATCAAATCGACCGTTAATTTTTTGCAGGCTACACAGCAGACACCCTTTTGTCCGGGCCACAATGCGTGGCCCGCTTTCATTAACCGCCCGCCAGCTTAACCTTCATGCCTTTGGCTTCGAGCAGCGTTTTGAGCAGGTCACGTTTATCCCCCTGAATCTCAATCACGCCCTCTTTTACCGCCCCCCCGCAGCCGCACTTTTTCTTCAGTTCTGCGGCAAGAGTAGCCAGCGCGCTGTCGTCCAGATCGATACCGGTGATCAGACAGACGCCCTTGCCTTTACGTCCGCTGGTCTGACGCTGAATGCGTACAATACCGTCGCCGCGCGGTCGCTGTGGCTTCTCCTCTGCCGGCACAATACGCCCGCTGTCGGTGGAGTAAACCAGTGGATTGTCCTGCGCCATTACGCCTCCTGTAACGATGTAATAATCTGCTGCAGCGTGGCAGCCGGATCGGCTGACTGCGTAACCGGACGGCCGATAACCATATAATCAACCCCGGCCTGCTTCGCCTGCAGAGGCGTCATAATACGGCGCTGATCGCCAGCGTCGCTGCCTGCCGGTCGGATACCGGGCGTGACCAGCGCAAATTCGCTGCCGAACGCCTGTTTGAATGCAGCCGCTTCATGGGCTGAGCAGACGACACCATCCAGGCCACACTGTTGCGTGAGGCGCGCCAGCCGCTCTGCCTGTTGCGCCGGTGACAGGGTGATGCCCAGTCCGCGCAGATCCTCTTCATCCATGCTGGTCAGCACGGTTACAGCAATCAGCAGCGGTGCATCTTTTCCAAAAGGCAGCAGCGCCTCGCGTGCAGCCTGCATCATGCGTGCTCCCCCGCTGGCGTGCACGTTCACCATCCAGACGCCCAGCTCTGCGGCAGCGGCTACGGCATGTGCGGTGGTGTTGGGGATATCGTGAAATTTCAGATCGAGAAAGAGATCGAATCCGCGTGCCTGCAATGTCCGGACCACTGACGGACCAAACAGCGTGAACATCTCTTTGCCTACTTTGAGGCGACACTGAGCAGGATCAATACGGTCCACAAATCGCAGTGCGTCATCCAGATTACTATAGTCGAGCGCCACCAGAATGGGTGAAGGGGTTACAGACATAACGTTTCCTCATAAGCAGGCACAGGGGCAACAAACGGCCTGCATTCTACCTGCCATGCTGCGGCAGAACAATCTTACGCCCGGGATACGTGACCTGTTGAGCCATATGCCGGTGTCTGATGCGCGATAAGGCGATTATTAAAAAAATACGTTGTAACTATTTTTCCTGTTTTTTTAAAAATAGCTGTTACTGCCCGTCAAGTCCTCTGATCGGTTTTATTGAAGACCATGCCCGGCAGGATGGGCAGTGCCAGTAAAGTGCGTAGGCGGTAAAACCGCATTTATGGCAACGATAGCGCGGTTTGGTGCMGATCTGTTCACCAACCATATCGCGCAGAACCATCAGACTCTCTTTTGCCCGGCCATCTTCCGCTTCATGCAGGTGAAAGTCCATTAGCCGGTGGAAGACACGCATGGTCGGATGACGCTGCAGCTGGCGATTAATATAGAGCTGTGCCGCTTCCGGCCCCTGCTGCTGCTCCAGAATATCTGACAGATAGAGCTCAGCGGCGGCACCGGTATTCTCTTCGGTACAGCGCTGCAGATAACCGGCCCACACCTCTGGCTGCGCCAGCCGCTGATAGCAGGTTTCCAGCATCGGCAGCGTTTCGCTGACCAGTTCTTTATCCTGATCCAGCACCCGCTGCAGACGCTGTGCTGCTTTCGCATACTCCCCCTGCTCCATCAGGATGCGTCCCATCATGATGGAAACGCGCGCGCTCTGATGATCGGCCGATTCACCTTTTTTCAGCAGCGACATTGCGCGATCGAGATCGTCACTGCTCATCGCCTGCAGCGCCAGCTCACAATAGAAGTGCGCAATCTCGCCTTTTTGCTTCTCTTTTCCCAGTTTTACCAGCTTCTCAGCAACGTCGATCGCTTTCTGCCAGTCGCTGGTTGCCTGATGAATCAGCAGCAGCTGCTGCAGAGCGGCAATGCGAAAATCGGTTTCATCCGTTAGCTGACTGAACATATCTTCTGCGCGATCGTAGAGGCCCGCCGCCATATAGTCGCGGCCAAGCTGCTGAATCGCCAGCAGTCGCTGGTCGTAGGTAAGCGAGGCGCTTTCCATCAGCGACTGGTGAATACGTATAGCGCGATCTACCTCGCCGCGTGAGCGAAACAGATTACCGAGCGTCAGGTGCGCCTCAACCGTACCACTGTCTTCTTTCAGCATGTCGAGGAATAGATCGACGGCTTTATCCTGCTGATTTGAAAGCAGAAAGTTTACCCCGGCCACATACTCTCGTGACAGGCGGTTCGCTTCCTGTTGCTTATTCTGGTACGCGCTGCGTCGTCCCATATACCAGCCATAGGCCGCTGCGACCGGGAGAAGCAGAAACAGCAATTCATGCATTGAACATTAATCCCGACGACCTGTAGTCGATACGGTGGTGGCTGCCGAAGCGTGTTCGTTTTGCGCCTGCATACGCTTCAGTTTACGCTGAGCATGTGCCAGTGAAACGCGGATGCGTAACCAGAATAGTCCGCAGATTGCCCAGCCCAGTAAAAAACCGGCGCCAAACAGCACCGCAAGCAGCGTGGAGATACGAAATTCACCCTGCGCCAGCAGATAGTTGAACGTCACCACCTGATCATTGTGAGCACCCAGCGTCACTGAAATGATAAAAATGACCAGTACCACCAGAAAAATCAGCAAATATTTCACAATGCGTCCTGTCGTAGAGTTTCCAATAGAGTATGCCAAAAAAGCGTGTACCATGCTGCTTTCACGTTATCAGTTAGCTGGCTTTGCGCAAGCGTAATCAGCTATATGGGGGCAGTTCGGCTGATTACAATCCGTCGTCGCGCGCTTTGACTTCGCGCTGCTCATCAGGCGGAAGCGTAAGCGGACCGCAAAAGCGCTGCGCCAGCCAGGTCGCGACGGTCACCAGCAGCCAGGAGATAAGGGTTGCGACAATCAGGTCGCGCGGCCAGTGCATACCCAGCACCAGCCGGCTGCCCATCACCATAATGGCCCAGCTGAACAGCACCACCAGCGTCACCACCCGGCGACGCGGCCAGAGCAGGCCCATTGCCAGCAGCGCCCAGCTGGCAGCAAACATAGTATGGCCGGAAGGAAAAGCAAATCCTGTTTCAAATGCCCAGTGCTGCTTTAACCAGCGGGGAATTTGCGTATCGCTGGCCAGCAGCCCATTAACCATCTCGCCCCGCTGTTGCCGTTTCAGCTGATAAAATTCATCGTTGCTGATGCCATGCTGCTGCTCCAGCCAGACCACATAGGGTCGCGGCTCCTGCACCTGCTCTTTAATCCATGACTTCGTGTACTGCCCGGCGAGAATCGCGCCATTCATGATAATCAGCAGCAGGATAGCAGGCTTAAGGCGGAAGCGCAGACACCACAGCATCCAGGCGCTCAGCACGCTGCTGGTGATAATCCCCCACGGGCTGGTGACGGTTTCCGTCATCCAGAACAAAAAGCGCAGCACTCCCCCGCTTTCACCCGGCTGCCATTGCCAGCCCGACAGCCAGACGCAGAGTGGCATCGCAATTAATAAGAAGGCACCCAGAGTCGTGCGCTGCACTATTTTCAACATACTTTGGCTTTTCCTGCGGGTTATAATGCGTTTGCTGAATAACTTTAGCTGAAAAAAGAATAACATACCTAAAGCGGCTTGGATAATCGTGCTTTATCACTACAATCTTTCTGACTGATTAGCGGGCCTGCTTGTGGATATGGCACAATAGACACAATTTTCGGGTCAGTCGGCCCGTGCGTTATCAAGATGATAGCGCATCCTCTGAAGGTTCTGGAGAATCACATGCAGCTTAAACGGGTAGCAGAAGCTAAACTGCCCACGCCATGGGGAGATTTCCTGATGGTAGGTTTTGAAGAACTGGCAACCGGCCACGATCATGTGGCGCTGGTTTACGGTGATATCAGCGATCATACGCCGGTGCTGGCGCGTGTCCACTCTGAGTGTCTGACCGGTGATGCGCTGTTCAGTCTGCGCTGCGACTGCGGCTTTCAGCTTGAAGCGGCGTTAACAGCGATTGCTATCAGGTGTTAACTGGAGTATGGGAATAATCCTGGCAGTGTGCAAAGAAGTGAACCGAAAAATGTGTACTGTTTCTCAATTAATTAATAACAATGAAAAAACCTGTGATGCATGTTTTATTTACAGAAAAATGTCAGCTTTTGTTGAACTACTGATGGCGCTAAGCGAGGGGAAACCTGAAGGTGCCCACTGGACACGTAAGTCCAAAAATCCAGTTATTTTTATTGAGCACAACGATTAACGCTATTAATCAAAGCTTCGAAAACTGATTAGCCTTATTGAAACACAGACCTCAGAACTATTAAAAAAACGGCGACCGAAATTTGGGTTAAACAACAATTAGTACCACTTTAAATTTGAGTTAAATAAGAAACCTCAGTAATAAAGCCCTTCTTACACTACCCAGAACAGCGCTGAAGCAGCGAAGACAGCCAACCAGGCTTTGCGACGGGTGTTACCGGTACGCTGAACCTTGGTGCTCTTAGCCCGGAAGTCGGGTTGTACAGTTATTCTCGTAGCCATAGTTTTTGATAATCACTCTCAACAAAACGATTGATAACAACGATTAAGATTTAGGATGAATCCTAAACTTCGCATAAAAGATTCGATAAAGCTGCGCTGCTTGTCACTCAGATCCCAGGAAGCAGGAATCGCTACAGACTGCTCAGCAGCAGGAGCTTCTTTTGCTTTGCACGCAGGTGTATTTGGCTGCCGTGCAGTGACCGGATATTTACGACTGAGTGAGTTTGCCCACATGGCTTAGCCCCATAAACGCCAAATCATTAATGCCAGAAAGTGGTTGTATTCATTCGTCACTCCTTCCCGGTTCTCGGGCTAAATTTTCTTTAATCTTCAGTAATCTACTGTCGACGCTTATTTGCAGTGTAAGGTCATGGGCTTTTTGCTGGCCCGCCGGAATAACCGGAAAAAAATCAAAGCAACATCAGATGCTAAAAATAAGTGCAACAACAATTATTTGAGTTTTGGATTTTTAGCTTAAAGATAGACCACATTTTCGTTAACGTTTTGATAACAACCCGAAAGGGCACTGGGTGCTACAAACAAAAATGCCCCGACCTGAGTCGGGGCATTTCCATAAATTCGGTGATAAGAAGCGTCGGTTACATAAGAGCCCAGGCTGCCGCTGCCCAGAAGGCAAATGAGAAAGCATAAACGCTAAGCCATGACGCGCAGCAGGTTTTCCAGCAGCACTTTCATCGATTTCGGTAAGCGATCAATATTGCCGGTATGCTGTGCGGCTTTAGCCAGACTGTAATAATGATAGGTGTGTGCCCCGACCGCCAGCGTATCCTGACTTTGCTCGCGTAATGTTAACGACATGTCTCCTCCTTTAATTCCTTAGGCTAAACCTCAGAGAGTGCAAGTAACTTTTGCCACATCTCCGCCCAGTCGTGCGACTGCTTCGCGCATAGCGGCAAGATCGACCACGGCGGGTACGCCGGTAAAATCCTGCATCAGCACGCGTGCCGGACGATATGCAATCTCCCGGTCAGCGTGGGCGGTTTGCTGCCAGTCTGCCAGCGCCTGAATATCTTCAAGGGTAACGGACTCGCCATCCTGCCAAACCTGATGACAGATGCCGGTACCCGGCGGCACCACGCGGAACCGGTTGAACGCTTTCTGTCCCCAGCGCAGGAAAACGTAGCGCTCGTGATTACGTTCCATCTCCAGCCTGACGTTTTCGCCAAAGGCGTCATCGTTACCGAAGCGATCGACGGTTACGGAGTGGTCAATAACCAGATCCACCGGGGACAAAGGGTACACATCGGGAATAAGCATTGAAACCGGCTGACCCAGCATAGCCGCTTCCGCTTCGATGCCGCCAACGCCCCAGCCCAGCACGCCCAGCGCATTGATCATCGTGGTATGCGAGTCGGTACCCACCAGCGTATCAGGCCAGGCAACGTTTTTGCCCTCCAGCTCTTCATGCCAGACGGATTTACCCAGATATTCCAGATGACCGCAGGTGGCACCATATTCGGGTGCCATGTTAGCGATCGTTGCGCGATCGGCCAGCGGCAGATCGGCCAGCCCGTCACCGTAGAATTCGACAAATTTGCCGACAACGCCATGCTTACGCAGCATCTGGGTAACGGTCAGCACCAGATCGGTCGCGGTAATGCCCGGACGCAGTTTGCCAGTCAGCTTAAAGCCAATCTGCGGGCGCTTAGGTCCTGCGATACTCGATTCGACGTCAGCCATATCCAGCGCCAGCGTGCTGGTAAAGATCGGCTCGTCGCCCGCATTTCGCCACAGGCCCTGCTGCTTCGCATACGCTTCCGTCAATTTAACCTGCTGCTCATCGCGCCCGGTCAGCGTCATATAGCTCAGGGTGACGTCATCAATCGGGAAGAGCATCAGCACGCTGGGGTTTGACGTATTGGTACAGGAAGTAATCGCGGCAATAACTACCGCACCATCATCAAGCTGATGCGACTGGCGGGTTTCACTGTCGCGGTAACTGACCGCTTTATGCGGCTTTTGTGCTTGGTTGATCTCCAGCTCATTACTGGCGGCAAACGCGGCGGGCACATCGCCCAGCGCCACC
This sequence comes from Pantoea sp. BRM17, assembly GCA_002939445.1. Lineage (GTDB taxonomy): Bacteria > Pseudomonadota > Gammaproteobacteria > Enterobacterales > Enterobacteriaceae > Pantoea. The sequence goes on from PEFU01000003.1 coordinate 1,471,221, forward strand.
CGATGCAGTGGCCCTGAGTTACCAATACAGGTTGTACAGCCATACCCCACCAGGTTGAAACCGAGTTTGTCCAGGTAAGGCGTGAGACGGGCTGTGGCCAGATAGTCAGATACCACTTTTGATCCGGGGGCCAGGGAAGCTTTTACCCACGGCTGGCGCTTCAGCCCGCGCTCAACCGCTTTTTTTGCCAGCAGGCCGGCGGCCTGATCCTGACCGATAGGCTCGCTCTGCAGATTGATGTTCATATTGCCGGCCAGCGCATAGGCCACCACCAGCGGGGGTGAAGCCAGCCAGTTAGTTTTAATCAGCGGATGTATACGGCCTTCAAAATTACGGTTCCCGGAGAGCACGGCGCCAACGGTCAGATCGCCCTCTTTTATAACGCTTTCGATCTCATCCGATGAAAGGCGGATATAGGTCGATCCTTCATCCCAGTCGTAGGTTGCCGCTTCACTCACGGAGATTTGCTGCCAGTCCGGCGTCCCGTCAAACACTTCCGCATACTCTTTGCGGAACATGCTGCTGTTAACCAGCTGCACCGAGGCGGCGATCTCTTCCGGTGATGGCCAGATATCTTTGAGATAAACATCTTTGCCGGCGCGCGACCCGTAGGAGTTAAAGTCGTTACGCTCTATGCCTTTCGCCAGCAGATAGCGTCCCGCCGGACTCTCAGCCTTAATACTCCCCGCAGGCGAAATGTGGTCAGTGGTGACTGAGTCACCCAGCATCGCCAGAATACGGGCGCCGCGAATATCTTCAACCGGCTTTGGCGTTTTCTCCATGTCATCAAAGAAAGCACCTGAACCGTACTCTTTCCCGGCCACCACGGCGAGCGGCACGCCCTCTTCTTTATATTTCATTGCGGCATCATAAATAGCCAGCGTTTCATTACCCGGAAAATGCCGGGTGTAGCCGCCTTCCGTACCGGGCACCATTTCATTGCGGATACGAATATTGGCAAAGGTACCGCGCATCATTACTTCATGGTTACCACTCAGCTGCGTCAGGTCAGCAATATCTATCCGCTCCTCACCGGTTAACTGCAGCGTCTTACGGGTAACGCCCGCCGGGAACTCCAGCGGCAGGATCCCCATACCAATCAGGTTTGAACGGTGAATACGCTCAAAAGACTCAGCGATCACGACGCGTACTCCCTGCAGGCGCGGTCCTTTAGCAGCCCAGTCGCGGCTGGAACCGAAATCCTGAGAGAAAAGAAGCCGGGCAAGCCCGGCTTTTTTTTAGTTCAGCATATTGCGGATAACATAGTGCAGTATGCCGTCATTGCGGTAGTAAGTCAGTTCCGTTGCCGTATCGATACGGCAGCGTGCGGCCACCTGCTCCTCACTGCCGTCTGCGCGGGTCAGAGTAACATTGACCGTGCAGCCCGGCGATGATTTCACCCTGTGCGCTGATATGTTCAAATTACTGGGTATCGATGAAGTGCGCCTGCTGACAAATAATCCGCGCAAGGTTGAGATCCTCAGCGAAGCGGGCATTAATATTGTTGAGCGCGTGCCGCTGATCGTCGGGCGCAATCCAAAAAATGCCCACTATCTCGATACCAAAGCGGAAAAGATGGGGCATCTGCCAAGGCCGTAATATCGGTTTACTGAACAAAATCCGCGCCTATGCGCTGCAGGATAAAGGCTATGACACCGTCGAGGCGAACCATCAGCTGGGCTTTGCCGCTGATGAGC
>PEFU01000003.1:1473017-1481163 GCA_002939445.1 Pantoea sp. BRM17
TGGACACCCCGGTAAATTCATGATTTGGCGAATTATTTGAAAGGGAGTTTGATATCGCGGAACATCGCTTCAATGTCGTCATTGGAGCGCAGAGCAACAGCGGTGTCTACCACATCACGCGTGAGATGCGGTGCAAATCGCTGAATAAAATCATACATATAGCTGCGCAGGAAGGTGCTGCGGCGGAAGCCTATTTTGGTCGTACTATTGGTGAAAATCTCTGAAGCTTCAATGCGAACCAGATCCGGATCGGCTACCGGGTCAACCGCCATACTGGCAATCACACCCACACCTAAGCCAAGCCGTACATAAGTTTTAATTACATCTGCGTCAGTTGCGGTAAACACGATACGCGGGGTCAGACCTGCACGATTAAACGCTGTATCGAGCTCGGAGCGGCCGGTAAAACCAAAGGTGTAGGTTACCAGTGGGAAATCGGCCAGCTCCTCTATAGTCACGTTGTCTTTGCCTGCCAGCGGATGGTCGGGCGTTACCACAATCGCACGATTCCAGTGGTAACAGGGCAGCATGATGAGATCGTCGTAGAGGTGCAGGGCTTCAGTAGCAATGGCAAAGTCAGCGTTGCCCTTGGATACCGCTTCAGCAATCTGCGTAGGGGAGCCCTGATGCATATGCAGTGAAACGCGAGGGTAGCGCTCGATAAATCCTTTGATTACGCCCGGCAGCGCATAGCGCGCCTGCGTATGCGTGGTGGCGACATAAAGCGATCCCTTGTCAGGCCAGGTGTGTTCGCCCGCTACGGATTTAATCGCATCAACTRTTGATAATACTTCACGTGCTATGCGGATAATCTCTTCACCGGCTGGCGTAACCTGCGTCAGATGTTTGCCGCTGCGGGCAAATATCTGCACCCCCAGCTCATCTTCAAGCATACGTACCTGTTTGCTGATGCCAGGCTGTGAGGTATAGAGACCTTCAGCGGTTGATGAGACGTTGAGATTGTGATTGACCACTTCCACGATATAGCGCAACTGCTGCAGTTTCATAGTTATATCTTCCCGTTAGCGACTAACGTACGTGCCGGCAGCCGCCCATGATGCAGATGTGAGGAACAGAGCGAATTGAGAATAGAAAAACTATAACAACTATATCAGTTTTTAACCGAATAAAGAACGTTAGGTTATAAGGCGGGGAAAGTAAACGGGGCTGGCAGATGCCAGCCCCGGAGAGTTATTTTTTCGCTTCCTGCCATTTACCGTCAATATAGAACATTGACCAGCCGGTTGCTTTACCCTCTTTTTCAGACGAAACGTACTGCTGTTTTGTCTTGCGGCTAAAACGCACCAGGGTTTTATTTCCTTCCGGATCGGCTGCCGGTGCCTCTGCCAGATATTTAAGCTTTTCCGGCAGACGGTCAGCGAAGCGCTTCAGCTCTTCCACCAGCGGCGCGCGGGTCTCGCGCGATTTCGGGAACGTATTAGCCGCAAGGAAGACGCCGGCTGCTCCGTCACGCAGCACAAAATAGGCATCTGACTTCTCGCACGGCAGCTCAGGCAGCGGTACCGGATCCTCTTTCGGCGGCGCGACTTCGCCATTGCGCAGGATTTTACGGGTGTTTTTACACTCTTCGTTGGTACACGCCATATACTTGCCAAAGCGTCCCATCTTAAGGTGCATTTCCGACCCGCATTTCTCGCACTCGACTATAGGGCCATCATAGCCCTTGATGCGAAACTCGCCCTGCTCAATTTCATAGCCATCGCACTCTGGATTGTTACCACAGACGTGCAGCTTGCGGCTGTTATCAATCAGATAGCTGTCCATCGCGGTGCCGCACTTAACGCAGCGGCGGCGGGCACGTAACGCGTTGGTTTCCGCGTCGTCACCCTCTAGCACGTTCAGCACTTCGTTTTCCGGGATCAGATTGATGGTCTGCTTGCAGCGCTCTTTTGGCGGCAGGGCGTAGCCCGAACAGCCGAGGAATACGCCGGTGCTGGCCGTACGAATGCCCATTTTGCGACCGCATGTCGGGCAGTCGATTGAGGTCAGCACCATCTGATTCGGCTGCATGCCGCCCTCTTCCGGATCTTTTTCAGCCTGCTCCAGCTGCTGGCTGAAGTCACTGAAGAAGGAGTCGAGAACGCCTTTCCACTGCGCCTGATTGTTGGCTACCTGATCGAGGCTGTTTTCCATATGAGCGGTGAAATCGTAATTCATCAGCTCGCGGAAATTTTCTTCCAGCCGGTCGGTGACGATCTCACCCATCTTCTCAGCATAAAAACGACGGTTCTCAACGCGTACATAACCACGATCCTGGATAGTGGAAATAATAGACGCGTAGGTTGAGGGACGGCCAATACCGCGCTTCTCCAGCTCGCGCACCAGCGACGCCTCGCTGAATCGCGCCGGAGGCTTGGTAAAATGCTGGCTCGGCTGCAGCGCAGTCAGATCCAGTATTTCCCCTACCGCTACTGGCGGCAGCGTCCTGTCTTCATCGTTTTTACGCAGCGCCGGCATAACGCGCGTCCAGCCATCAAAACGCAGCGTGCGGCCTTTTGCCTTGAGCCTGAATTCGGCTGCGCCTACGGTCAGCGTGGTGGAGTCATATTTAGCCGGGACCATCTGACACGCCACAAACTGGCGCCAGATAAGCTGGTAAAGTTTTTGCGCATCCGCTTCCATATCTTTCAGCTGCTCAGCGCTTACGTTGACATCTGACGGGCGAATCGCTTCGTGCGCTTCCTGCGAATTATCTTTGCTGGTATAGGTCACCGGCGCTTCCGGCAGGTATTTTTTGCCGAACTCGCTGGCGACATAGTCGCGCGCCATGGCCACTGCATCCTGGCTCAGGTTCGTGGAGTCAGTACGCATGTAGGTGATGTGACCCGCTTCATAAAGCCGCTGCGCCATCATCATGGTTTTCTTCACGCCAAAGCCGAGACGTGTGCTCGCAGCCTGCTGCAGCGTTGAGGTAATAAAAGGTGCAGAAGGTTTGCTGCTGGTCGGTTTATCTTCACGATCCAGCACTTCATAACGCGCTTTTTCCAGTATCGCGACCGCCGCGTGCGTCTGCTCGCGGTTAACCGGACGAAACGCTTTGTCGCCCTGATGCGTCACCTGCATCGCCAGCGCATCGCCTTTTGGCGTAGCAAAATCTGCGTCGATCTCCCAGTACTCTTCTGGCACAAACGCTTTGATTTCGCGCTCGCGCTCAACCACCAGACGTACCGCTACCGACTGAACGCGTCCGGCAGAGAGACCGCGGGCGATCTTTTTCCACAGCAGAGGCGAAACCATATACCCCACAACGCGATCCATAAAACGGCGCGCCTGCTGGGCATTAACCCGCTCGATATTCAGTTCACCCGGCTTTTCAAACGCCTGGCGAATCGCATTTTTGGTGATTTCATTAAACACCACCCGGCTGAAACGCTTGTCGTCGCCACCAATGACTTCACGCAGGTGCCAGGCAATGGCTTCTCCTTCGCGGTCAAGGTCGGTTGCGAGATAGATATGATCGGCGTCAGCGGCCAGGCTCTTAAGTTCAGACACAACCTTCTCTTTGCCTGGCAGGATCTGATAATCAGCTTCCCAGCCATGCCACGGATCAACACCCATTCGGTTGACCAGCGCCGCCTTTTCATCTTTTTTAACTTTTTTCCCGGTTTTTACCTTCTCACCGTCAGTACTTTTACGGGTCGTTGAACCACTGGTCGGCAAATCGCGGATATGACCGACGCTGGATTTCACCACGTAGTCATTACCGAGGTATTTATTGATTGTTTTGGCCTTTGCCGGGGACTCAACGATAACGAGTGCTTTACCCATATGTACCTTTACCTGATTGAAACGTCCTGATAAACGGGAGAGGATTAATGCCCCAAAACCCAGTGGGTTTAATATTGCTGCCAGCAATCTGATTTTCAAGCTGGCGGGGACTGCCACTATTCAGTTTAAAACGGTGTGCGCAACCTTATGATTAACTACACTTTTTCCGCCTGACATCATCACACATCCTGGTGTGAACTCCCTGAAAGCTGAATCGCCCACACTCTACCTGATAAAATCTGATACGCAACTTAAATAGCACTCTGTTTAATTTTGCGCCAGCTGCAGGCGTGAACACGGATAAGTGGCAACAGAATGGCAGGTAATATAGAAGGAGAAAATGCGCTGTCAAAAAAAGTCGGATAATTCGGGACAAAAATGGAATTCATTTCACAACCCGGCCGAAGTAAATGGGACTCACCCGTTGCTAAGCATAAAAAACCCGGCCGGAGCCGGGTTTCTGTTACAGCAGAGGCTTTTCGCCACGCTGCCAGATTTTTAGCAACAGCCGTTCTGCCGCCTGGCTGGCGCTGCCGGTAAAACGATCCATCATCTTTTTCTTACGCGCATACTGTACGCCCAGCACGGTGAAGCGCTCCATATGCCGGATAATCAGGGCATCACTGGTGCCGATTTCATCAATCAGACCCAGTTCAAGCGCCTGCTGCCCATACCAGTGTTCGCCGGTCGCTACCCGGTTCATATCCAGCGACGGACGCATTTGCTGCACAAAGCCCTTAAACAGCTGATGCGTTTCATCCAGATCGTGCTGGAACTTCTCACGCCCCTCTTCGGTATTTTCACCAAACAGCGTCAGGGTACGTTTGTACTGGCCTGCAGTATGCAGCTCCACGTCAATATCATTGCGCTTCAGCAGCCGGTTGAAGTTGGGGATCTGCGCCACAACGCCGATTGAACCGATAATGGAGAACGGCGCGGCGACAATGCGATCTGCCACACAGGCCATCATATATCCGCCGCTGGCGGCCACTTTATCTACGGCGGCGGTCAGGCGCAGACCCGCGTCGCGCAGGCGCTGCAGCTGCGACGCTGCCAGACCGTAGCCATGCACCACCCCGCCCGGGCTTTCAAGCCGCAGCAGGACTTCATCACCCGGTTGCGCTACGGCCAGTACAGCGGATACTTCTTCACGCAGGGAGGCGACTTCACCCGCGTCCATGCTGCCTTTAAAGCCAAGCACATAGAGTACCGGCTTCGCGGTTTCAGTGACGCCGTTTTTTGCGTTGCGCTTCTCTGTTTTCGCTTTCAGCTTCTCTTCTTTTTTATGCTGTTTCAGCCAGACTTTTTGTACCTGCGGCTTCATTTTAGCCAGCTGCAGATCCTCTTTTATCTGACGATACTCATCATCCAGATGCGTCACCTGCAGCTGACCGGCGTGATGACGTTTGCGCAACGCAGCATTCAGTATGATAAATACTACGGCCGCAATGGCGATCACTACCGTGACAGCCTTGGCCAGGAAGAGCCCATAGCTGGAGAAAAAATCCATTCTGCCGCCTTATTAAACAGTGAATTACAATTAACAGCTGAGTGTAACTGCTTTAACCCGGTTCGTCGCCTGAAAAGCCCGCAGGCGGCACAGAATGCTCCTCTGTAGCATTGCACCGGCTGGCGAATTCAGGCATAAAGCCAGAAACCTCTACCACTGACTGAAGGAGATTGCTGTGCACTATCAGCCTAAAGGCGATCTACTCGAAAACCGCATTATTCTGGTTACCGGCGCATCAGACGGCATTGGCCGGGAAGCGGCGCTGACCTATGCCCGCTACGGCGCCCGCGTTATCCTGCTCGGACGTAACGCCGTTACCCTGCAGCAGACAGAAGCGGCGATTAACCAGCTTAATAAGCAGCCCGCCAGCTCATACCTGCTGGATCTCGCGACCGCCACGCCTGAATCATGTCAGCAGCTGGCCGCGCAGATTGCTGAGCGCGTGCCGCGTCTGGACGGCGTGCTGCATAACGCCGGTATTCTGGGTGAAATTGTTCCGCTGGCCGATCTTGAGCCGGCCCTCTGGCGCGAGGTGATGCAGATCAACCTCGATGCCACCTTTTATCTGACGCAGGCTCTGCTGCCGCTGTTGCTGAAATCAGAGGCGGGATCGCTGGTATTCACTACCTCCAGCGTAGGCCGCACCGGGCGCGCCGGCTGGGGCGCTTACGCCGTCTCTAAATTTYCCACTGAAGGCATGATGCAGGTGCTCGCCGATGAGTATAAAAACCACGCCCTGCGCGTAAACTGTATCAATCCCGGCGGCACGCGTACGAAGATGCGCGCCAGCGCGTTTCCGGAGGAGGATGCAAACCTGCTGAAAACTCCGGCCGATTTAATGCCGCTTTATCTCTACCTGATGGGCGATGATAGCCGGCGTAAAACGGGCATGAGCTTCGATGCTCAGCCCGGACGTAAAGCGGGTCCGGCCAGCGCATGAGCGATCGCCATCAGCAACGTCAGCAGCGCCTGAAAGAGCAGGTTGACGCGCGCATCGCTGCGGCGACAGAACATCGCGGTATCGTTATGGTATTTACCGGTAACGGTAAGGGAAAAACCACGGCGGCTTTCGGTACGGCGCTGCGCGCCTGCGGCCACGGAAAAAAGGTGGCGGTGGTACAGTTCATTAAGGGGGAGTGGCCCAACGGCGAGCGTAATCTGCTGGCGCAGCACGGGGTTGAGTTTCAGGTAATGGCCACCGGATTTACCTGGGAGACCCAGAGCCGCAGCACGGATACCATCGCCTGCCAGCAGGTCTGGCAGCAGGCACAACGCATGCTGGCTGATAGCGATGTCGACCTGGTGATCCTCGATGAAATCACCTATATGGTGAGCATGGATTATCTGGATCTGGAGGCGCTAATGCTTGCTCTGCAACAGCGTCCGTCTGCGCAAAGCGTGATTATTACCGGACGCGGCTGTCACCGGCGCCTGCTGGAGCTGGCAGATACCGTGACTGAGATGCGCCCGGTAAAACATGCCTTTGATGCCGGCATCCAGGCACAACAGGGAATTGACTGGTAGCCGCTGCCGGGGCAGCGGCACACAGGCATCAGGCGCCGCGTTTGCTGCTGCGGCGCTGACTGGTGTTGCCGGCGCTGCTGTGACGCTTCACTGCGCGGCGGATCTGATTCGCTTTGGTGCGACGGCGATCTTTCTCAACGGCAACTTTGGTGACGGTCTCTTCCGGCATGCCCACCAGCTTACGCAGATAGTTTACCGCGGGCAGCTCCATCTCCATCCAGCCGCCGCGGGGCAGACCTTTTGGCAGCTGAATATCACCGTAACGCACGCGCATCAGGCGGCTAACCTGCACGCCTACCGCTTCCCATAAACGACGCACTTCGCGGTTGCGTCCTTCGGTAAGGGTAACGTTGTACCACTGATTAATCCCTTCACCGCCAGCAAACTTAATGGTTTTAAAGGCAGCCGGGCCATCTTCCAGCTGAACGCCCTTGCTCAGCAGACGCACTTTATCGTCACCCACTTCGCCAAAAACACGTACCGCATATTCGCGTTCAACTTCGCGACTTGGATGCATCAGGCGGTTAGCCAGTTCACCATCGGTAGTAAATAGCAGCAGACCGCAGGTGTTAACGTCCAGACGACCCACGGCCACCCAGCGCGATCCGTGCAGGCGCGGCAGGCGGTCAAACACAGTTGGGCGCCCTTCCGGATCGTTACGGGTACAAAGCTCCCCTTCCGGCTTGTAATAAGCCAGCACGCGGCACACTTCCGTAGTGGACTCGGCAATGGAAACCAGGTGACCATCAATACGAATTTTCAGGCTTTTGTCATTTTCAATGCGATCGCCCAGCGTGGCCAGTTTACCATCTACGCTGACGCGTCCGGCGGAAATCATGGTTTCGATTTCGCGGCGCGAGCCGTGACCGGCACGCGCTAATACTTTCTGTAATTTTTCGCTCATGGAGCTGCCTCGTTGTCGCCTTCCCAGGCGTCGTGGTAAGAATGGGTATGACAGCGGGATTACCACGTCCTCTGTCAGAAACTGTTAACGTTGCGCATCAATCTGATCGGATGCAAACGGCCTGCGATTTTACACCAGCTAAGGTTGCGTTAACACCTTTAACTTTGCTGCCGATAATAGCCGGCCGGCGTTTTCCCGCCTCTGCCGGTTTTGCCGTTCATGACGACAGGCGTTTTTATCTATGGCACTCTCCTGTTTATAGGCTGGTCAATGACCTGGCGATGGAGAAGCCCGCATTATATTGCTGCCTGATGAACCCGACCGGGGAAATCGCTCTAAAGCGATGAGCCCGCTAAACCAGTCTGAATCCCGCCTGCGCGGCAAAATATTGCTATCGCTTACGAAAACCACACAATCAT
>PEFU01000003.1:1481263-1513000 GCA_002939445.1 Pantoea sp. BRM17
GTCCGCAGCACGCGCATCTGAACAGCATCGGGCGCGCAGAGTATGTCTCCTCATTGAAGAGAGCAGCGTGGGCCTGATTGGTATTGAACCCGCTGGCCACGGTATTGAAAGCGGCGAGCACGGCGCGCCACTGAAGCACGGCCGGGTTGGTATCTATTTTGGTATGAAAGCGCCAATGATGCAGACCGAAGAGGGCCAGATTGAAGAGTCTTATTCTATCTCCGCCGGCCTCGACTTTCCGTCAGTTACAGGCAGCTATGAGACCGCACACTATATGCTGGGAACCGCAGCAGGTCCGCACCCCTTCCCGACCATCGTGCGCGAATTCCAGCGTATGATCGGCGAAGAGACCAAAGCGCAGATCCTCGAAGCGGAAGGCCGCCTGCCCGATGCCGTGCTGGCGTGCGTAGGCGGCGGCTCCAATGCGATTGGCATGTTTGCTGATACCGGCCAGCATGGTGTCGCCTCCGCGCTCGCCTGCGCGCTGCTCGGCATGAAGTGCCGTATTTATATGGGGGCGAAAGATGTTGAGCGTCAGTCTCCCAATGTGTTCCGGATGCGGTTGATGGGCGCGGAAGTGATCCCGGTTCACAGCGGCTCAGCTACGCTGAAAGATGCCTGTAACGAGGCGCTGCGCGACTGGCCCGATCTGCTGAAAAATTACGCTGGTCGTCCGACGGCGCTGACCCTGTGCCGTAATCTGACTCAGGGGACGAAAACCCGCCTCTATCTGAAGCGCGAAGATCTGCTGCATGGCGGCGCGCATAAAACCAATCAGGTACTGGGTCAGGCGCTGCTGGCAAAGCGAATGGGGAAAAATGAGATCATTGCGGAAACCGGCTCACATTACGCGCTTACTAATGTTGCTGGCCCGCCAGTGCGGGCCGTTGAGGAAAGATCAATTATGTCGACGTTATTGAATCCCTATTTTGGTGAATTTGGCGGCCAGTACGTTCCGCAAATCCTGATGCCGGCTCTGCGCCAGCTGGAAGCTGCTTTTGTTGAAGCGCAGCGCGATCCTGAGTTTCAGCAGGAGTTTGCCAGGGCGGCAGCGGGCAGCAGTTTGACTGGTCGCTGCTGCAGGGAAAGTCGCTGGACAACGTGCTGCTGGCTGGCGGTCTCGCCGCTGATAACTGCGTGACGGCAGCCCAGCTGGGCTGCGCTGGTCTTGATTTTAACTCCGGCGTGGAGTCCGCCCCTGGCATAAAAGATGCCGGCAAAATTGCTGCGGTATTTACGGTTGGTGACGTTGTCACGTTGGCGGTAGAGCTGAATCTGGCAGCAGTGCAGTTGCATGGCGCCGAAGATCGCGACTATGTTGCCACGCTGCGTCAGGCGCTGCCGCCACAGACGCAAATCTGGAAAGCGCTGAGTGTCAAAGAGAGCCTGCCGGCGCGCGACTGGCCGCACGTTGATCGCTACGTGTTTGATAATGGACGTCGCGTGCTGCTGGGTGATAATAAAGTGTGCGGCCTGACGCAGCCGGAAGCGGCGCGCGCCGCCAGTGAAGCGGGAGCCCTGTATGGCGGCCTGATTTTTGCTGAAGGCTCACCGCGCAAAATCGATACTGTCCAGGCACACCGCGTGATGGCCGCAGCGCCGCTGCGCTATGTGGGCGTGTTTCGTAATGCGCACAACAACCGCGACCTGCGCGATCTTTCGATCGATCTTAACCGCACCCGCGAGCTGGCACCGCGCCTCAGTCACGGCGTCACGGTCATCAGTGAATCCGGTATTCATAATTATGCGCAGGTGCGTGAGCTGAGCCGCTTTGCTAACGGTTTTCTCATCGGCTCGGCGCTGATGGAAGAGGCTGACCTGGCAGCTGCGGACATCGACCCCTATCAGATCTACCTGGCGCGCCACTACCAGGCGGACGCCATCCTGCTGATGCTCTCCGTACTGGATGATGAACAGTACCGGCAGCTCGCCGCAGTGGCTCACAGCCTGAACATGGGCATCCTGACCGAAGTCAGCAATGAGGCGGAGCTGGAACGGGCGATTGCCCTCGACGCTCAGGTGGTGGGCAACCTTGAGTGTAAAAAAGCGTCACCGTCAAAAGGGGTGATCCGCGAGGATTTCGATCCTGCCGCCATCGCCGCCGTCTATCGTCATCACGCGTCTGCCATTTCGGTACTGACGGATGAGAAATATTTTCAGGGTGACTTCGCTTTTCTGCCGATTGTCAGCGCGGCGGTGACCCAGCCCGTGCTGTGCAAAGATTTTAATATGAGCGCGTGGTTGCACTGGCAGCGAGAGGATGAGATGAGTATTAAAGGCACCGTATTAGAGAAAATTGTGCAGGATAAGGCGATCTGGATAGCAGAGCGTCAGCAGCAGCAGCCGCTGGAGACATTCCACCCGGAACTGCAGCCGGCAACGCGCTCTTTTTATGACGCCCTGCGCGGCACCCGCACCGTTTTTAACATGACAAAGAGGCGCTGGCGGGCGGGACGCCGGAAGAAAACCGTGACATTCTGACCCGTTTACTTCAGGGTAAAGGAGAGCCCGCGCATGAGCAGGCGGTCGCCGTTAACGTGGCGATGCTGCTGAAAGTGTTTGGTCATGAAGACCTGCGCGACAACGCGGAGCGGGCCATTGCCGCGATTCGCAGCGGACAGGCCGTGATTGGCGTGTACAGCCCGGAGCTGGTGCTGCCCATCGCGCAAACGCTGAAGGTACTCGGCTATCAGCGGGCCGCTGTGGTCCACGGCGGCGGAATGGATGAGGTCGCTCTGCACAGCGCCACGCAGGTGGCTGAGCTGCGCGAAGGGGAAATTACCTGCTATCAGCTGACGCCGGATGACTTTGGTTTTGGCATCGCAGCGTTTGGTATTAATCTGGACATGCCCGCGCAGCAGGCGCGCCAGGCGCTGGACGATCTTAATGTCTGTTTCCTGTTTGCGCCGCAGTACCATACCGGCTTTCGTCACGCAATGCCGGTGCGTCAGCAGCTGAAATCGCGCACGCTGTTCAACGTGCTCGGCCCGCTGATCAATCCGGCCCGACCGCCGCTGGCCTCGGCGCTGCTGGCTGATGCCAAACCTTTCCCGCGTCCTGACTATGCGTTTGCTGATATCGTCGGCACCGGAGGCGACGGCAGTAACAGCATTAATATCTCGACCGCCAGCGCGTTTGTGGCCGCAACCTGCGGCCTTAAAGTGGCCAAACATGGTAATCGCAGCGTCTCCAGCAAATCCGGCTCCTCCGATCTGCTTCGCTGGCGCAGTAACAGGGAGATAAAGATGCAAACTATTCTGGAAAAACTGTAWCAGGCGCAAACGCTGAGCCAGGCGGAGAGCCACCAGCTGTTCAGYGCCATTATTACCGGTCAGCTGGAGCCCACTCAGCTGGCCGCAGCGCTGATTGCCATGAAAGTGCGCGGCGAGCAGCCACAGGAGATAGCCGGCGCCGCCGTAATCCGCTGCCGGTGGCACGCTATCACTCGCTGGTGGGGAGTAATACGCCCGCTGAGCTGACGGTTAACGCCAGCTACAACGGCATGGTCATGGCCGTGCGGCATGATGCCGATCGCGTCTGCGGCTTTCAGTTCCATCCTGAATCGATTCTCACCACCCAGGGCGCACGCCTGCTTGAGCAGACGCTGGCCTGGTCTGGCGCGCCGGCTGATGCGGGCTGTATGCCAGCCCTGCTGCAGGCGCTGCGCGGCCAGCTGCCCATTATCGGTATCTGTCTGGGTCATCAGGCTATCGTTGAAGCGTATGGCGGCCACGTGGGCCAGGCGGGTGAAATTCTGCATGGTAAGGCGTCTGCGGTAGAGCATGACGGCAGCGCGATGTTCAGCGGCCTGGGCGCACCACTGCAAGGAGATGTTCTGATGGCTGATATCCTGCTGCTCGATAATATCGACTCGTTTACCTATAACCTGGTGGATCAGCTGCGCAGCTTTGGTCACAACGTAGTGATCTACCGCAACAGCGTGCCGGCTGAGACGCTGATTGCGCGGCTGCAGCAGATGGAAAATCCGGTGCTGATGCTGTCACCCGGTGGGCAGTTACGGCGGTGCCGTAGGCTACTTCACGGCGACCGGCGATCTCGATACCTGCATCGTGATCCGTTCCGCCTGGGTCGAAGAAGGTGTGGCTACAGTGCAGGCGGGTGCCGGCGTGGTGCTGGATTCTGTCCCGCAGGCTGAAGCGGATGAAAGCCGCAACAAAGCACGCGCAGTTCTGCGCGCTATCGCAACGAGTCGTTACGTTGCCGATCTGACCAAAGTTGACCGCTACTCTTTTGTTATGCATCTGGTCTCCCGCGTGGTCGGCACGCTGCGTGACGATCTGGATGTCCTGCACGCCTACCGCGCCTGTATGAATATGGGCACGCTGAGCGGCGCGCCTAAAGTACGCGCCATGCAGCTGATTGCTGAAAAAGAGGGCACGCGGCGGGACGCGCAGTCGCGCCAGATTGAGATCTACCCCATTGCCGGCACCCGCCCGCGCGGCCGCCATGCCGACGGCTCGCTGGATCGCGATCTCGACAGCCGTATCGAGCTGGAGATGCGTACCGATCATAAAGAGCTGGCCGAACATCTGATGCTGGTGGATCTGGCGCGTAACGACCTTGCCCGTATCTGCAAACCCGGAGTGGCGTCGCTGCAGCAGGCTATCCGCATCGGTGAAATTTTCCAGGTCGTGCCGTCGCGCCGCTTCTCGCTACCCTGTCCGTCACCGCTTGCCGCTTATGAAACGCTGAAGAACAGCAATCCCAGCCCCTATATGTTCTTTATGCAGGATCGGGAATTCGCCCTGTTTGGTGCCTCACCGGAAAGCTCGCTGAAGTACATTATCGACCACCAGCAGGGTTCAGCCCGCCTGCAGGCGAGCCTGTTTACGCCGTCAACCAGTGAGTTTCAGCGTCTGCAGAGCCGTATTGAGCAGCTGCACGGCCAGATGACACAGCCGGCGCCCGCCCTGCCGGTGCAGCGCGTGGAACAGATGACGCTCAGCACCAGCCAGAGCGATGATGCTTACTGCGAGGTCCGGCTAAAAGCCTTCTCGGTGTTTGATGCGCTGCGTCTGATTCCGCAACTGGTTAATACACCTGCCGATGAGCGTGAAGCGATGCTGCTGGGCGGACTGTTTGCTTACGACCTGGTCGCCGGCTTTGAAGCGCTGCCGGCGCTGCGCAACGACCAGCGCTGTCCCGACTACTGCTTCTATCTGGCGGAAACGCTGCTCAGCCTGCTGATTGTTGATAGTGCACTGCGCATCAGCGCCCTTGGTCAGACCGTGACTTTACAGGCGCTCTCTGAAAATGGCCGTGCCCTGCTGCCGTTGCTGGATGCCGCTCTGCCTGAGAGCGTAAAAATCGACGTTCGTCCGGATGGTCGTGAGCTGCATTTTGCTACGGCGAATGATGTACAGGATGAAGATTCTCCCGCCACCATGCGGGCTTTTTTTTGAGCGAATTTCAGAGAAATTATCATGGCAAATGCGAAACCTACATTGAAGTTGATTACCGGAAACGCACCCTATCGCGAAGATCCGGCCGCGGTGTTTCATCAACTGTGCGGCGCACGTCCGGCCACTCTGCTGCTTGAGTCTGCGGACATCGACAGCAAAAAAAATCTGAACATGATAGCGATTTTGTTGTTAACTGAGAAAGGGTATTGACATTTTTCACCCGAACCAGTTAACTAGTACACAAGTTCACACACAGTGGGTATCTGCCATGAGTCAGGTAGCAATGCGGTTAACAGATAGCTGGCGTACGTCTTCCTGTAACGGGTGGCGTTATTGTGCACAAGCCTGATTGCTGTGCAGATACCTGAGTGCGCCTCAGCAACGCCCGCGACCGTATCGTGATCGGTAATGGCCAGCACGCCAACTTGCTTATCAACCGCGCGCTGAACCAGGGCCGCTGGGGTCAGCAATCCATCGGAGGCGCGGGTATGGCTGTGAAGATCGTAAAGCGGGAAACGGCTGATATCTGACAAAGTAACTCCGGAGCACGGCTAAAAATCAGCGGGGGCCCGCTCCAGCCGTTCAGCAATCTGCAGCGCCCGCTCATAACGACACTGGTGCTGCGCTGCCAGAAAGGCCTTAAGTGCCGGATGATCGCAATCGATATTCAGGCCTGCGATATGAATTTCGTGATTTTCCCACAGCGTGGACGCTTCCAGACCGGCCAGCACTTTTATCGGCAGTTTCTGCTCCTGTGCAAACGCCATAGCTTCAATAGCTTGTTCAATTGTACACCATTGTGGTGGCACATAGCCGGTTTTGCCACGCGCCAGATAGTGTTTGAACACCTGGGCCATATTCTCAGCTTTACCCTGTTCAATCAGATAACGGGCAAAATGACCGCGCGTAATCACCCCACCCTGTGCCAGCCGCTGTGCGCCCGCCAGTGCGTCGGGGATGCGTCCCTGCGATGCTGCCAGTTGATTATCGCGCGCATAGCCTGCCAGCTGGGTGCGTTCGTTAGGCGGCTGCTGACACTGCGCCACCTCGATCGCGTCGCCTCCCGCTTGTGCGAAAAAGGCAATCAGCCGCTTCAGCCATTTTGCCGACAGGCCGTAGCGTCCCGGATGCGCCAGCACCGCGACGCCGCCGGAATGATGGGCCTGATTAATCAGGCGCGGCTGCGGGTTATCAGGATGAATGTGAAAACGTTGACTCATAAAAACCTCTTGTCATCTGTCTCAGGCAGTTGAAGCGGGGGCCAGAGCGGGAAAGCGTTCCCAGACGGGTTCAACGCCACCCGGCAGCCAGAGTTTACGCCCCAGCTCAATCCAGGGACAGGGTTGGTGAAAGTCGGAGAAGGCTGAGTTGTCGACCTGAGAGTAAACCGAAAGCTCTGAGAGGTCGCGACACATCAGCGTAAAGTTGTGGTTACCATCCAGCTGACGGATACGGCAGATACGTTCCATCGCGTTTTTTTCTTCCAGCCGGCACCCCAGCGCATAGCCGGAGTCGGTGGGATAGACAATGACGCTGCCTTTATTGAGATAATCCACTAAGTCATTACCGGGCAGCATCAGTGATGTCGACATCATCGGCTCATTCAGTCGCTCAAGCAGCGCCAGCGCAACCGGATGCGAAGGCACGCGCAGCCCGATGGTTTTGCGTTTGTCATTCATCAGGCGGCGCGGCACCTCTTTCGTCGCCTTGAGAATAAAAGTGTAATTACCTGGGGTGTTGTTTTTCAGGATACGTGTCACGTAGCGACACCTGGCCTGGCCGGGCGATTAGCTAAATGGCCGCGTATCTCCGGCACCTGCGCGCACCACGACCGGCGTGTCTTCCGTCAGGTCGACAACCGTCGTCGGCTGTTGCCCCAGCGTGCCGCCATCGAGGATCAGATCGACCAGTTTTCCGATGCTGTGCTGGATCTCTTCCGGATCGGATTCCGTATCTAATGCGGGTGTGACTCAGGGAATGTCAGGCGGCGCGGTCTATAACAGTGATGAAACCATTGCCGGAGTGATTGTGGGATACAGTCATGAAATTGCGAACAGACGTAGCAGAAAAGTGATCCTTAAAGATGTGTCACTCTATATTCCCTATGGCGATTTTAAGCGCTGGCTTGAGCGCAATCTCAGCCAGGCGCCTTATTGCGACGTTGCGATTATTTATCACAAAAATAGTCCTGATACGCTGGCCAGGTTTCGTACCAGCGCGCCCGGAGAAGCGATTAAAATGTATGGCTACAGTTTTATTTCTGCCATGCCGGTTGAATCGAGCGGCGTTAATTTGGCGCGCACGGCTATTACTAATCGCTGGAATAAAAAACCCTGTATGGCAATGGCAGCGCTGACCGGTTGTTCCGTTGGACAGACTGAATACAGCAAAGCGGCGCTTGAACATGTTGATATGAGCGTAACAGGCGTGCCGACAGTGCTGGGTTTGGGTGTTCTCGGTACAACTATTCCCCTTACGCCGGAGTACAGCCTGACAGCGGCGCACGTTGCTAAAACGTCTGTGCAGCGCGTTAAGGCCTATCATCCCTGAAGCTGTTTATAACAAATTATTAACGTTACTCTGCATGACGGCTGTTTTAACGGAGAGTATTCCGTTTATAAGCCCGCACATGCTGACATAATTAATTAGCGTGTCTGCTCTCCTCACCAGGGATGTTACTGACGCGCCTTAAAGAAGATCGTAACAATGAAAATAACCGTACTTTGCCCGGCGCTGTTCGCGCTGCTACCCAACCATCTTAAAACAAAACTTCACCTTGCCCTGAGCCGGTTGCGCGCATGATTCGCACTACAGGTTGGTTTAAGGCTCTATATTCTGTTTTATTGCTATCTATTAGCGCGCTTAATTTGTGCATAAATAAAAGCGGTGTAAAATAAAGCAGCAGGGCCGATTTAGATTCGCAGAAATATTATTTATTAAGCCCATTACCGATGATGAAGCGCTCGACGCGTTTAAAACGCTGTGCCGCGCAGAAGGGATTATTCCGGCCCTGGAATCGTCTCATGCGCTGGCCCATGCGCTGAAAATGATGCGGGCAAATCCGGAAAAAGAGCAGCTGCTGGTGGTTAACCTTTCCGGTCGCGGCGATAAAGATATTTTCACGGTTCACGATCTGCTTAAAGCGAAAGGAGAGATTTGATGGAGCGTTATAATCAGCTGTTTTCACGCCTGTCAGCGCGTCAGGAAGGCGCGTTTGTCCCTTTTGTTACGCTGGGCGATCCCTCTCCGGAGCTCTCACTGCAGATTATCGATACGCTGGTTGAAGGCGGCGCTGATGCGCTGGAGCTGGGGATCCCTTTCTCCGATCCGCTGGCAGATGGACCCACCATTCAGAGCGCCACGCTGCGGGCTTTTGCGGCCGGCACCACGGTGGCGCAATGCTTTGAAATGCTGCAGGTAGTGCGGCAGAAATACCCCGATCTGCCCATTGGTTTACTGATGTACGCTAATCTGGTGTTCAGCCGCGGCATCGATACGTTCTATGCGCAGTGTGCCGCCGCGGGCGTCGACTCGGTACTGGTCGCTGATGTGCCAGTTGAAGAGTCAGCCCCCTTCCGCCAGGCTGCGCTGCGTCACAACATTGCGCCGATTTTTATCTGCCCGCCTAATGCCAGCGATGACCTGCTGCGTGAACTGGCTCAGCATGGCCGCGGTTACACTTATCTGCTGTCGCGCGCAGGGGTGACCGGTGCTGAAAACCGCGCCAGTCAGCCGCTTCACCATCTGATTGATAAACTGCGTGAGTTTCAGGCGCCGCCTGCCCTGCAGGGGTTCGGCATCTCCGAGCCGGAGCAGGTACGTGAAGCGATTGCTGCAGGCGCAGCGGGAGCGATCTCCGGTTCCGCCATTGTACGCATCATTGAGAAAAATCAGCGCGACCCGGCAACGCTGCTGCGTGAGCTGAAAGCCTTTGTCAGCGGCCTGAAAGCGGCCACCCGCTAATCGCTGTGGCTCCGTCACTCCGACGGGGCCACACTCTTTTTTCCGCCACCCCCATCCTTTCTGCCTGAGCGCCAGCTTTTTTCACTTTTTCTCTGCCAGCAGGTTGCCGATTATTCAGGGCCGACCCACACTTAAATGCGCCGTTGCGTTACGGTGTGAATCCATCTATGACAGGGAGATAACCAAATGAAATTGTTCAAGGTCGTTGCGGGAATTTTTATGGCTGCATTTGTGGCACTGACACTGAGCGCCTGTGCGCCAACGCCAACCAAAGAAGGCACCGGCGGTTATATTGATGACACCGTCATCACCACGAAAGTAAAAGCGCAGCTGCTGAATGATGAAGCGCTGAAATCTACAGAAATCAATGTTGAAACGTTCAAAGGTAAGGTTCAGCTGAGCGGGTTTGTCAGCTCGCCACAGATGGCTAACCGCGCCGTTTCCGTTACGCGCAGCGTGGCAGGCGTGAAGTCTGTTGTTAATAATATGCAGATCAAGTAATACCAAAAGGGCGGCCGGCAGGTCGCCCTTCTTCAGCGGACCATTTATTTGCCTGCTTATGGAAATAGACGAGGCTATAAGCTGAGTCCATTTGCTGAGACTGTGCTTACCATCACCAACGCTTTTGACAATATCGATAAGAGCCATTGGCCTACCCGTGAGAGTGAAATTGTTGGTGAAGCTCTACGCGCCTTGCTCTGACTGCCATTTCCGCATCTTCAATGCGATCGTAAAGACCAAGGTAATATCGCTTTTTCCTCTGCCTTAGTATCATTTCGATGGTCGTCATGGCTTGTTCTCCGTATCAAGACCAGCGTCAATCTTCTGCTCTTTGATATCTTTGTCAGTGGCGATTTTCTTGTTGATGATGTTCGCCCCGACAGCAACGGTGAAGTAAGCAGTGAACATCCATTCGCTCAGCTCTAGCTTGTAGGCATACCAACCTATTACTCCTGAGCTAACCAAGAATACGGGAAACGTTTTGCTGAACATCGGCGGCCCCTTTAGAGGTTTCTGTCTGGCGCTGTGATGCCGCCTGCTGTGAATCGATAGCGGCTTTGGTTTCCCGCTCGCTCGCTGCCTGCTCTGCTTTGGCCTTACCTTTAGAGTGACCAATGCCGAATGCGCCAGCCACTGCAGCGATTAGCACACCGATTACAGTGAAGCTCATTTCGCTTCCTGCTGGCAGTTAGCTTTCCATGTCTTGTTGTGCGTGAGGATGGCCCGCTTGGTGCGCTCATCCATTGTCATGATGTCAGCCTCAGTCACCAGGATAGGCTTTACCCAGTTACAGGCAGTGTCCACGACTTCAATTTTTGTTAAGCCAGTCTGAGCGCAGCTCGTTGTCAACAGCGCTGCCAGGCGTACAAAAAAGCCCCGCTATTGCGAGGCTCTGTTACTTCCTGATGCTCTGCTTAACTTCGGCCACGATTCGCTCTTGCAGCCTGGTTAATTCACCGCGGTGCCGGCGCTCCTGCCGCTGGTGAATCCAGAATCCGACCCACGTTGCGATGAGGGCGCCGATGCAGATACCTGAGAAGATGTTGTAAATCTGATAGGCCCGGCCTGAACCATATTGCGGAAGTCAAAAGCTGGAATAACTGACGGATTATTCATTGCGTTCTACCTTTTAGCGAATAAGCCTCGTTGCCCAGATAACCGCCCACAGAGAAGCCGCCGCTTATAACGGTTATCTCCGAAGCTGATTCCTGAAAGGCTCTGTGTGTAGTGCGCCGGGCATGGCGCGGGAATTACTGCATGCATCATGCATCCATCACGGGTGATGCTATACATCGGCTGCACATCGCCATTTTTGTCAATGAAATCAGAGGGCGCAAAATTGCGCCGGGCGAAATCATCTGAGCACTGCAGGTTTCTGATAGCGCGAAGTACGTCTTTGTGCCTTTTACCAAAGTACTCCGCCACCTTTACCGAAGTGGTTATTACTCTGTTGTCTTTTTCTTTCTTTCGCTCATTCATAAGGCGACTGCCGATCGTACCTTTCAGCTTTGATCGCGTTTCCTTCAGAGCCAATCGATGCTGAGCTTCCTCTCCAATCGCATTCCGCCGGTTGAGTTGCTCTGCCATCCAGTTAAAGGCATTGATATAGCACTCTTTGACGGCCATCGCGGTTTTACCAGTAAAGCCCATGACAAGAACCCACGTCACCGCTACGGATACGGCAACCAGTCCATCAATTTGCAGCATGGTGCCTGCAGCCAGAGCCGCCATCAGGGATAACGAAATAAGTGTTGCTGTGAATGCTTTCATTTGTCACCCCCCCTGCATAATCACCAACATGTCCGGATTAACCATCTCTTTGATGTGCTCCTCCTCAACAGCCAATACCCGCTCAACCCAACCTGACCAGGCGAGCAGGCCAATGGTCAGTGTGAAGGTGGCCCAGCCGAAAAGCTTTCTTGCGAGGCTTTTAGTTTTGGCAGCATCAGTCAGCAGCGCACCTACTTTCTCTTTAGCTTTTCCGTCTACCATGCTGTAGGAGGATGCAGACGCCATCATGATAATGGCAACCACGAGGCCGATAAGGCACTTAATCAGATGGGGTGGTATCGCGACGCTTCACAGCGTGGCTAACCGTTATCCCTTGTCGGAGAGATTCATCATCAGGCGCTCTGGTTAGAAAGCGCCTTGTGATGACTACGCCAGTCCTTGCTTTACTGCCTCATCGCGCGCCATGGATCTGGCGAACCGCACAATCAGAGAGGAAAGGCCGTAAACCACCGCGGTTATTTGGTGGTCACTGTGATGCGGTATGTGTCAGCCATTGAGATCAACCTCTTGCCCTTCACGCACCACTTCCTTTTTGAAGCAAGCATCGATCATCCAATTCCAATTCAGCAATGCCGAAACAATGAGTACTGGTTTCATTAAGGGGCGCAGAGTCATCTTATAGGTCAGTGTTCCGATAGCCATTTGCAGTAACCTTTAGCCGATTCGATGGCCTCCCAATCTGGTTTCGCCATGTTTTATTCCTTTTGTGTTTCCGCCTCTGGCACGTACTCCATCTTGAGCACGTCATCAGGCGCCAGATAGACCCAGCCACCATCTTCCCGGGCAATGCCGATAAAGCCGTTAACGATTTCAGGCTGAGATCGGTTCATCAGCCCTTCATGCGTCTCACCGGTCTGCCGTTCAGAAACCATCTTTTCGCTGGAAACCTGCCTGGAAACCTCGCGTTTGGAAACCAGTGATTCAGCCTTGGCTTTTATCTTCGCCTTTAGGTCTCGCTCCCACCCTTCTTTCTTCGCCCGCTTGTTAATTGCGGTATGGGTGATGCCTTGCTGAGATGCAATCTCGCGGATAGACAACGAACCAGCCCGGTCATAAATCTCGTTGAGCTTGTCGTAGCCCTTATCGTCAGGCTCATACATCAGGTCGCCCAGCTGCTGAAGCGCTGCTACGTCGGTGCACTCGGCTTCCAGTTCATCAAAGAGAGAATTGGCGATGTTACGAGCACGGCGAATATCTCCGCGATGCTCCATGCGGACGTTAGCGATTACCTCGGCATTAGCCTCAATAACGCAGAAGCGCGAGATGTTCTGGCTTCATGATTACCCCTTGGCTAAATCGTCCATCAGATCGGAAAGTTTCTTCGTTGACTCGTCGCCGGACGGCCCGTCGATGTCATATGCCTGGCGCTCAAGGCCAATCAGCGTTTTGATGGTATCGGATAAGTCCTTCATCGACTTCACTCGCCCCGGCATGCTGATAAYCTTGTGCAGCTTCGAACAAAGCCGCGTCCAGCTGGATAATGCACACCTCGGTGGTAAATCCTAACTGGCGAGCTTTCAGGATGATGTTGCGGGTATGCATGCCTTCGAAGTATTCGAGCTGCTCCGGCGTCATCCTGAATCGTACCGGCTTCCCTTCTTTGTCGGTGATCCAGTACAGGTTGTTCAGGCGCCAGAGCTTGTCACAACGCAGTGTGCCGCCGCGGAATGATGTGCTGACGTAGATTGAGCCGCCCTTTCTGAAAACCAGTTCACCTGCAGAATCATTGCTCGCCGGGTTGGCCGCTCTAATTTCTGCCGGCAGCCGGTCATAGGCGTATTTCACCTTTTCGCGGAACAGGCGTTTGGCATCGTTCAGGGTATGGGCAATCAGGGCGCACTTGTTAGACAGCGGCTTACCCTGCAGCTGCGCTTTCTCAGCTGCCTGGCAGTAGTCGAAGAAGTAACTGGCGCGCCCCTCAGCCGTGCTCTCGATCGTGGTAAAGCAATCGCTTGATACCGCCTCAAATGCACCAGTGACAATCTCACGGGCTTTATCGGGGAACTTAGCGCATATTTTCCCGAATTCGGAAACGTGCAGGAACTCGCGCTTCATGTCGTCGCCGAGTGTTTTCTCTTTAGCGTAATACCAGGCTTTCTGGCGCTCGCTAAGACTCACGCCATGCTTTGCCTCAATATCAGCGAAATAATCGCTCAGGCGTTGTGGCAGAGCCTCTACCGGGTCGATTGCATAGAGTGGGTTCTTCCACCACGAGAAGAAGAAGAACTTCCAGTCGAGGAGAAATTCATCCCCTACCTCACGAACAAACCAGATTGCTGTTGAGTCGCCCACCCCGATATCCCAGAATGTGTGAACAAGCTGATGTGAGTTATCCGGCAGCTCTCCAACACGCTTGTTGGTATAAAGCCAGCGGAACTGCTTGGCGTAATAAGCACCTTCAACTGACTGCTCAAAGGCTTCAGCCGGTATCGATGGAAATCTGATGGAGTAGACCTGCCCGTCTATCTCAAAGCCTTCAGCTGCTATCTGCTTACGGCTTTTACCGTCGCCTGCAAACTCCCGGTTATCGATATCGTGTGGCGCCCAGTGATCGCCGTATTCATAGGCGCGGTCTTTCAGCACCTTCATGTAATGGCGCAGACCTTCGCCGCTGTTCTCGTAGTAGTCGATGACGTAGGCATCAGCACCGTGCGATGTAAAGTCGTGCAGGGGTTTATCTTTCCAGCAGCCGCGCTTGTCGTCCCACTCTTTGCGGTAACCTTCAAGATGAGAGATGCCCAGCTCGCATTTAGCAGAGTCAAAGGCGCATCGCGGGAGGATTTCACGCACTGAATCGATACCGGTATCAACGCCCAGCTTTGGCGCAACCTTGTCCAAACTCTTCATAGAGCTTCGTTCGCTTGGTATTCCCCTGATGACCACCGTACAACATGCGCTGACGGCCCATAGCATCAGCAAGGGCATTGACGAGGAATGTGACCTCGTTGCTTTGTTCACTCACTGATGAGCTCCTTAAAAGAAGATTGCGCCGGTCTGTTTGTGGTTCGTTTTCGCTACGGCGAAGTAGCGGCGCCCAGTGCCGCGCCAGTAGCTTTGTTGCGGCAGCTTCCCATGGCGTTGTGGTGGTCGATTCTTTTTTCTCATCACCATCAATGATGACAGGCCGGTCCACCCAGCAGGAGTCCAGAAGCTTATGCACGGCGGCGTAAGCCACCGGGTTGCGCTCATAGGCGCGGTAGTAGCGGTCAAAATCCAGATCGTCAGGATAGGACATGGTGTCGGTGTCGAAGGTGCCAGGCTTGATCTGCGATTCCCATGCGGGGATGAGCTTAACGACTGCCCGGTCACCCAGCCGCTTAATCACAGTGCTGTCTACGGGCTCTTTCCACTCGCGCCCATCACGGAACTGAATCAGCAGCGCGGAGTATTTACCGATCAGGTTGCGCCTGTCAGCGTCTTTAATCTTGTTCTCAAGGTCGAGCAGCTTGTTGTAGCCGGCGCGCAGATAAGGCACGCCAGACAGCATGTTTTCATCCTCTGAGCCTTCACACAGAATGATGACGCGATCGGGGTGCACCGTAACGCTGCGAACGGGCCCGTACGTGCCATCGTCACCAACAGGTTGCTCGTTGAACTGGTAGTTAACTGGTTCGCCGTAGGTTTCGCCGGCCTGCATGACCAGTGCCGCATCGGTACCACGGTTCATCCGGGCAATTTTATCGTTCATCGCCTCGCCGATATTGGCGTAACCGGCCTCTTTCGCCTGAGCAGCAATGGTGGCCATGTCTGTCGCTGAGTCAAAGGCGATGCCCAGCTGGCGACTAGCGTTTTTCAGGAACCCTTCAGCACTACCCCCGGAAATTGCAGCCGTCATGAATCCCCACCGCCGGCCGTTACAACGCTTCGCCCAGTCTGCTTTATCCTCATCGGATGCCAGGCGACCGGTTTGCTGCCCSAACAGGATAGTGAACGGGCACTGAATCGAAGAGGAGAACTCATTGGCAGTCACCGTCCATGAGGGTGACGGGTCAGCCGCCGCTACAGAAAGCACAGAAGGCGTACGCACTTCGTTCTCATCAACAGCTGATGTTCCGAATGCCTGCTGCGTGTCTTTGGCTACAGAGGCCATAGCCTGCATGTTGGCAATCTTGTCCTTCTCGCTTGGTGCGAGCAGGTCAGACCATGCCAGTGTGACCTCTCCAGACCGGGGCGCATCAATGACCCCCAGTTTCCAGAATCGCTCCAGAACGGATTTAATCAGCGGTCATCAATATTGCGATACATCCGGCCTACCTGACGCGATGATTGCGTCGGGTCAGCTTTGTTGCGGGGAATTATCGGTGTTCCGATTCGGGCTCTCGCTGGCATCGTCGTCATTCAGCGGGTCCTTATCGTTTAGCTTTTTGTTCGGGTCCGGAGTGGATGGAGCCTTGCGTGGTTCGAGCTCTCCCACAGTAGCAGATGGTCGTCGAGAATCAACTGCACGCGTTGCAGCAGGTCCGCCAGCTGTGCGGCTGTCATGTCGTAGATGTAGGTGCCGGCATTCACCTGGTAAATAACATCGCCGTACACAGCATGCGATGCGTTAC
The DNA here is from genome assembly GCA_002939445.1 of Pantoea sp. BRM17. Lineage (GTDB taxonomy): Bacteria > Pseudomonadota > Gammaproteobacteria > Enterobacterales > Enterobacteriaceae > Pantoea. The sequence goes on from PEFU01000003.1 coordinate 1,497,492, forward strand.
CAATGCGCTCAGTGCCGCTCAACCGCTCATCAAGCAACTGCTTTAGAGCCAGCTTTATCCGGTAGTTCCAGTCGCTGTAAGTGGAAACGTATGCCGCGGCAATCTGATTCTGATATGCCGGACTGCTGAGCAGCTGCGCCAGCGTGGTCTGCTGCTCGTAAACGGCCGATTGCACTGACAGATTGGTGAATGCCTGCCGGGTGCCTCGCTCATACTCTGCAGCAACATAGGTCAGTGCCCACAGGTTCTGGCTGCCACCGTCAAGTGCCCAGTCGGTTTCCAGCCACTGGGCTTTCCGCAAAGCACCAACCTGCTCGGTCTGAGCTATGTTCTTTGCCTGTGCCATCGACACATCAAGCCGCTTGCTGATGATGCGAGCCGTTTCACGCGGGTTAACGCCTCGACCTATTGAATCGGATATGACGTTAGCCAGGTCAGCACGGGCTGCATCACTGATGCCCGTAACGATCTGGCCTTTTTCATCAAGAATCACGGGGATTTGACTACAGTAGCAGTGGTACCGGTTGCCGCTCACCGAATAGAAAGCCTCAACCTCTTCAGTGGTGTAAACCCGGCCATGGCGCGCCGCGTGCCATGCTCTGGTTGTAGGCTTAAGCGCTGACAGCCACATCACGGCCGTATTGAGCCCAAGCCTTTCAACGACAACGGGCGTGATGCCGCGAACCACGATATGTGGCTTTCCGTCGATGGTTTCAGTCGTGATGTTTGAAGCGGAGTTGACGACGGTCAGCACGTTAACGCGATTGCGCTTCATGCTGTGTCCTCATGGGATGGATAGTTAAGCGGCCTGCTGCCACTCTCTGCGCTCTGCGGCTAATCTCTCTGCGAGTCCGGGAATTACCTTGCCGTCRGCGTGACTCACGTTCTGCAGCCAAGCTCCGACGTGGTAGTTGTTGACTGCCCTAACATCGCGCGCCGATACGTGCTTGCCGTCCACCTTCGGGTGGCCCAGCGGCATCGGATTACGCTCCAGCGTGTTATACGCCTTGCCAATTTCTGCTGCCGGGTACAACTTCCGGTTCATCACGATATCGCACATCATGTTGGTGGCGATCTCGTTGTACTTTTTCCCTTTCGACTCGCCGTTGGCAGCGATGCCGGAATACAACAGGCCGGTTGAAATGTGGWTCGGCTCGGCATTGGTGCCGGCGGCCATTTCATCCAGGCGGTTAATCAGGCGCTTACCCTTTTCGCTGGATTCGGCATAGCGGCGGTCAACATACATGTCGCCTTCGTCAAAGCTGAAATTGGAGGCGTTGGTGAAGAAGAACTTCGTTTTGTTAACGAGACCTTCTTTGGTGCAGTTAGATGCATCAGAGAGGCTGGCTACTTCAATTTGCTGGTCTTCACCATCAGAGTTAACAAAGATTCCTACGCCTTCATCTGGTGTTCCGGCGCCCGGCTCATCCAGAAGAACCGCCACATGGTCAAACTCAGTGGGTTTGCGCACGACTTCTACAGGTTCGCCGACGAATTGAGCGGTGCCGTCATCGTCGATGAGGTACTTCTGTCTGAGATAGCGGGTGTCATCTCGGTAAATAAAACTGTCAGGCCAGACGGTTTCTGGCCAAGGCCAGTTATCGCCATCACGACCTTCACGCAGCCGATCGCTGATAGCGCGTTGAATGACGTCCGCCTCTTTCTTCTCACGGGCGGCCTTCTCTTCAGGCGTCTCTTGCTTAGCAGCTGCTTTTTCAGCAGCCATCTGGTTGTATGCATCCATCAGCTCTGCGTCGGTTTTGCCTTCGGTCGGCTTACCAGCTGCTTTCAGCGCATTTACGATCAGGTCTTTCATCGGATCTGTTTCTCCGTTGGTTTTAATTTCGACCAGCGCCGCGCCGTCCAGTTCGTTAACTGCCAGATCGTCGAGCTGAAACTTGGCTTTAACGGCCGCGCGTTTATCTGACTTTTCTTTGTCAGCGTTAACAGCCAAGCCTGACTTAACGGCAGCCAGGTCATCAGCAAGCAATTTCGCCCAGGCTGGCATGTCTTCACTATTGGTTGCGGTCTCTTTGGCCTTCTTGAGCCCGGCGCGGTAGCGGCAGCTGCACCACCTTCACGGTTAAGCAGTGGATTGGGGAATACGCCGCCCGCGTGAATTACATGCTTTCCATCTTTAGCCATTTCTTTACTCCGGCATTTCGCTGAGGGATTGAGTGTTCACCTGATGACGCATACCGCCATTCAGGCCTACAGATGTCTGGCATTGCGCATACAAGCCAAATACGTACCGGCAGCAGCGCGCACGTTCAGGAACATGCCAGGCAGCGGCTGAATACCGATAACCAGCTCGTTCACTGGAATCGCGTCATCAACACTCAGGCAGCGGAGATAGTCTTTGTTGGCGACATACAGAATCGCGCTCTCAGCACCATCTGCCGAAGAAGTGAACTTATCTGCGGTGCTGAAAAAGCCCACAGTACTTCTAAGTTGCCGGTTCGCTCACCGACAGCACGAGAGAATACAAACATTCAGTGCTCCTTACTTGAACACAACGCGAATCAGATCGCCCGCCACCGCAGTGACAGGTTTATCTTCTTCGACATAAGCGAATACAGCGGCGTCATCTGCAACTGCGGTGATGCGGCCACCAGCAACCGCTACTGGTTGGCCTTTTGAAACTGAGTTGTTGGCTCAAACTGTGCAAGTACTGTGGTATCAAATGCACGATACARGCGGCGAATGTCGTCTACAGCGTTCACTGCGTCAAGGCGAGCGCCATCTTCACGGATGCCACGGGCGCGACCAATGAAATCAGCTGCTGCCTGAGCACCTTCCTGACGAGCGGCCTGAAGCTCAGCGAACTGAGACTGGTTCCACTCGAATTTGAAGCCCGAGTCATGGATAGGAACCATCGTACCGTCGAAGGTGTAACCCTTCGCATCCAGTGCCGCGCCAATCTGGCCTGACATTGAAGTGTGCGCCCAGCCACGACCACCGGTACGCGCATAATCGTAACGTGACTGTTCAATGCGCACTGAGCGGGACAGCGGCATCAGATCATTCAGCAGGGTGAGTGTTACCTGAGCAACACGCTCATCTTCCTTCAGGCCCTTCCAGGTCAGCCCATCAAACTGAGCGAAGTTTCCGGATTTGTCGCGGAAGCCGTTGAACATGTAATCAACGTACTGGCGCTGCACGTCCTCTACCGATCCGCGCTGAGCATCAGCCTGGGACTGAAGAGCCGAAGGGCTGTTGAAGATCGGGTCACGGGACAGCTTCAGCAACTCTTCCATCACGGTGCGGGTTGCATTCACATCGAAGTAACGCTCAAGGTTCGACATGATTTCAGCAGAAACATACCAGGTCTGCGGAGCGTACTGGTTGTTGGTAATGCGGACCGTATCGCGCAGCGCAATGGCGTTTGTGCGCAGTGCAACCGGATCGGTACTGGTCGCGAAGTTGATGGTTCCGTTGATGTCCTGCTTGACCATCAGACCCATTGCACCCCAGGTGCGCCAGATGTAATCGCTGTTGTAGAACTGGCGCGGGTCGGCAACTGTGCCGATGGCCTGACCTACAATCGGAGCGATAACGCCGGCAGTCAGCGGAACAATCAGGATTTCGTTACCTGAAAGCTGCGCATCCTCTTTGATGGCTGCAATACCAAACTGAAGAGCTTCCCCTTTCTCTTTGGTGCTCTCAGCCTTACCTGATTTGATCCACTTTTCAGCGACCGCATCATCAACGTTGTATGCCTTGCCAGCCTCCAGCTTCTGGAAACCGGCACCGGCAAAGAGGTTATTAGCCAGGATCTTTACAAGTGCCATGATTGCTCCTTAAGAGGCGTGAACTACCGAGAATTTTTCCTTTTTAGTTGCTGCCGACAGTGCTGCCTCTGCATCATCCGCGCGCTTGTTAGCCGCCGCCAGCGCATCAGCGTGCTCTTTGTCTTTCGCTTCAGCCGCATCCTGCGAGGCTTTCAGCTTCTCCAGCGCATCATCGAGTTTCGACTGCAAAACCGACGTGTCAGTGCTGACGGGCGCGGAAGGTGTCGACACTTCTGGCGGCTAATCTCGCGGCTGCATAGATGAGCAACAGCTTTTGCAGGCTTTCGGAGTAGCCCGCCCCGTCCATACAGGCTGAAGCAGCGCTGACCTGTTCAATCAACAGCTGCAGAACGGCGTCAGGAACCGTGAAGCCCAGCTCAGCCATCAGCGGCTTTACGTCATCCAGCGTGATTTGGGCTGCCATGGTTACTTCGCCAGTTCATCAGCAGCCTCCCACGACGTCAAAGAAGCCGACAGCCAGACCAGAGATCGGCAGGCCGCCAAGACAGCCATTGGTATCCCACGCCAGAATCTGCTTATACAGATGATCTGTGCCTGCACTGTCATAGGTGAACGAGCGGGACGCGCCAGAAGGAGCAGACTGTGATGATATTTTACGGGCGCCGGACAACCTGAGACGTTGTTTAGACTGCAATCAGGAACCTTCATAGTTATGCCCTCCAGCCGATTACAGCAGGCTTCTCAGCCGCTATGCGCTTGCAGTTAAATACCCATTCACCGCTGCTGTTCACGTATCCGGTTGTCTGCCGGCCATCTGACGTTTTCAGCCAGACGCGCTCAAATGCTTTTGGCTTGGTTTCAGGTGATATGGCTTTTATCAGCAACAATCTTCAGCACTTCAAACGAGAACGCACTAATACCGTGCTCATCGAAGGCTGCCTGAACATTCCGATTGCCGTGTGTGCCATTGGTCATCTGATATCGATGTACTGCCAGCCTGTTACCGAGATTGGTAGATGAGCCGACATAACACTCGCCGGTCAGGATATTTACTAGCCTATAAACGCGCATCTCAGCACTTCTTGGCATAGTTGCACATGGCGGTACCTTACCAAACCAGTAATTACCCTCTCCAGACACCCGCGCACTGATCCTCGCCCTGCTTTCAGGTGAGTACTTCACGCCAAGGCACGTGCCCGCCATTGGAGCAAGGTTATATTTTGGCTTCAGAATGTCGATGAAGTGCTGCTCATGAGCGATCAAGTGATAAGAACGTCCCTGCCTGATATGAGCAATCGTTCCTTTAGATACCCCATACCGCTTAGCGATGGTATTGAGTGAATCACCTTTGGAGATTGAAACTCTGATTTCTCTAACCTGCTCATCAGTGAATTTTGCGTGTGTCGGAGTTACTCCAAACATCGGATTGCCACTACCGGTATGCCTTTCTGATAACTTTCTGCCAGATCGTGTTTTTGACCACCCGCTCCGTACCAATGTCACCCAGCCGTTTTGCCAGCCCGCCCTGATAATCACAGGCGATAACGACAGGCGCATCAAACACCGGGTCACCGTAATCATTACTGGCTCCTGAGCGCCTCCAGACCGTCGCCTGCGCGGTGTATGACCACGCGCTTAAGCTCGACATTAGACGACCCCATCACCTTGCTCACGCCCTTCACTTTCACGCCCATGGTTATGCTCCGGTTATGATGGCAAAGTCGTCAGCAAGCCGCTCAAAGGTGTCTGCGTAGCGGATGGCCTGCATCACCTCATCCGCACCTGCGCCAATGGGGTCAGTCTCAGCAGAGACGCCTATCAGAATGTAATCTCCTGCATCCGCCAGCGCATACTCGGGAGTTAGCCGAATAGCCAGCCCTGCCCGTTACCCGGACTCCGTTGACAATAATCTCTCGAAACTGACTATTGAGGAGAACGCTCGTATCGATTGGAGTGTAGCCAGCAGCGCTTTCTAACCCATGAATCATCGCCCCTGTCAGCGCACGAATGACGCGCCGATCCTGAATGCTGTCGATAGCCCGATTAACGCTCCTGAAAACCATCAGTGAGGCCTGCCGAAGCAAGAAGATCGCGAACCCGCGTATGCATTGGAGGATTCATAGCGACATCTCCTCCGTGATGGCCTTGTCGATAAGGTCTCTGGCATCCTCGAATCCCTTGGTCAGGAATTCCTTCCGGGCATTTGGAAGACGGAAGCGCTGAGGAATGGATGGGTCATGAACGTAAGCCGCATTTCTGCTGCACATAGTCAGTAATCGCCTGCGCAGCCGCATCGGCCGCCCCGTTTCCGTCCTTTGCGCCGATCACGTCCACCAGCACGTAATACTCAGAGCCCAGGTCGTTACGGATGGCAGACCCGCCATTTGGCCGGAAAACGAGGAATTTATCTGCCAGCTTTCCCGTATCCTTCCAGGCCAGTAGCTGGGTGACCAACCTTGCATAATTGCTTACCTCATTTCAGATAATAAAAAAGGCCGCACCGGGCGACCTTGTTTGAGTGGGTGTTGCTTACTCTCCATAGAGGCAAGCGAATAGCAGCCGGTAAACCAGCCTTCCTTCAGTGGTGAGAACGGGTGCAGGCATGCCGCCTACGTTTTCGATATGGCCGATACAGTCATTCGGCATCGGGCGTTGGTGGTCAGGTTTTCCACCCAGCCCCCGGTGTCATCAGCGTCAGAGTTGGTGGTGTTAGGGGAGAAATCCAGCGTCTTTGACGTGCCTGCCGCCAGCGCTTTCCATTCCGACTCGGCCGGTACCGTATCCGGGCAGCCGAGCGCTACTTCCAGCACAACGTTACGGCCAAACAGCTTGCCGTTCTCGGTTGGGCTACCACCGTCAGTGCTGAGCGCGGTGATCACCATGTAGCCCTGAAACTCAACCGGGCCGATCTCTACGCGCACCCAGATGGTTGGCTGGCGGCCGGCGCCGATTTCAGTGGTGAAGTAGTTCACGAAGTTACCGAAGCCAAACTGGTCCAGACGATCGCGTTTACGCACCTCGCCCTCAAAGCTCACGGTACCATCTCCGCCGGATTTATCAGTAGCGTCTGATGGACTGACAGTCGCTGTCAGCTGGCGTGTTGCGCCAACGACAACAGATGTGGTCTGTGGAGAAACGGTCACGCCGGTTACTGCCACAGTATCTTCGTCTTCAACCTTGGTGACCTTAACAGTGGTACCGTCGGCAACCTTAAACTCAGTGCTGAACGTCACGATGTCATTGTAAATTCTCCTGGGTCATTATCAAGGGCAGTCGTGACCGCCCTTTGTAATGGATCAGGAAGCGGTAACTGTGACGGCCGTCTGCGCCGTTTTCGCACCATCGTTGGTAGTGAACGTAGCGGTACCGGTGCCGGCGGCTACGCCGGTAATCAGGCCGCTGCTGTTGATAGTGAACTTAGTCGGATCGGAAGACGTCCATACCAGGCAGGAATTACTCCGTAGGCATCCAGTGCACGCTGCAGTAGTGGTGTGACTTCATCATGGTGCAGGTCATAGAACGCCTGAACGATTTCCTGCGGCTCGCCAATCTTCATCATGTTTGCGAATGAGGGCCTGAAGAAGTAATCCTCCTCGCCCACTGTAATCAGGCATTCGCCTATTTCTTTTGCCGGGGCCACTAGCGATTGTCCAACAGCCAGCAGCGCGAAAGCATCCATAATGCCGGGCCTGAGCATGATCGCCCGCCGTCCACTTCTGCCGGGAACATACTCACCCGTCAGTTTTGACGCATCACGATCGCAGCAGGCAGACAGCACCGTCATGGCGGCCTGATATGCGCGCCGTCCGTAACTGGTTTTGCCAATATGCTCACTCAATTTCTGGTCCGGATATTTGGCTGCCAGAAGTAACTGAAACTCAGTCATGGTCAGTGATTCTGCTTCAGCGCGTGAAATGCTGAAGTGATTGCGCGCCGCGTTGATATAGTCGAAGGCACGGAACTCGGATACTGCCTGCCCGGTTTCGTAGCGCTGCAGCTGCCTGATTTTGGCTTTGCCAATGATGCCGTGCGTGAGTGTGGAAAATGTTGCAGCTAAGAGCACAGCAAAAAGATACTTCATGGATTTCCCTACCTATGAATGTAAAAACATAGGATAAATCCTAGCAGGGAGGAAGCGCAACCACCCGCAAAATCACACGACTTTTGCGCGCCTTTTCGCTTGGCGGGCGAGATACTTATCCGTGGCTGCGTCGTACTCTTCACGCGTGAAGCAGTAGTCATAAACAGACAAATAGGCATCTGTTTGATTTTCATTACATCTCAGCACAAGCGATGTATTTCTTTCACGGCCCATTTTTGTATAAACATCTTTGGATCCGTTGATGGCAACTACATCAATTGAATCAGTCATTTTATTGACTTGAGATTTAAAGAACCAATTACCCTCATTCTGAAGTTCATCGTTAGCCACATCGAACTCCACAGCCTGCATTGTTGAGCCATAAGGCTCAAAGCCGATCACTGCTGTCTTGTGCTTTGCTAACTCTTTGATAAATGACACAGCATTTGGGGAAAAGGCGGAATTACCTCTTTCTCCTCCTTGCCAGATTGATTTTTTGGGCTTTCCACCATCGTAACGAATTGTTATTCGTGGCGAGTCGGAGCCAATTCACGGCGCGCAGCCAGGAGTTTGGCTGTGTCCATGTCTACTTCATAAACGATGCTGCCAGCGTTAAGGGTGCCTGCCATTGCTGATCTCCGGGCATAAAAAAACCCCGCCGGAGCGAGGTATACAATTCAAGTGAGGTTATATTTTCCAGTTACAGGCTTCTGCTATCTTCTTTGCCATAATATCAACACCTGACAGAGCTTGTTATTAACCGTAACCCACTCGTTACCCCATGCTGCAACCTGCTGTACAGAAAGCGCAGCAGCCAGTCCTTTGGCAACATTCGACAGGCTGGAAAGGCTGCCCTGCATAGCACTGACAGACCTCTCCGTGCGTGTCACGCTGGCCTCAAGCCTGCCCATATTTCCAGACAGACCATTGAGCGCCGCATCTACCGAAACCGCCAAGCCTTTATTGATGGTGGACGTCAGTTTTATCAGGTCTTCTGTGCTGGTACCGGCGCTGCGGGTGGCGCGCTCCAGTCGGCCATATAATGTGGCCGTTGCCTGCAGGCCACTCATGGTGCTCTGTGAGATGTCGAATACGCGCTGAGTCACATCCGCCAGTTGTTCAGTTGCCCGCACGGAGTTGGCCACTTCAGTAGTCAGTGCGCCCTGTGCGGCCATCCCGCGCAGCTGACCGATAGTCACCCCCAGCGAGTCCGCCAGTGCGACAGCCAGACGGCTGCCGTTTTCAGAGATAGAGTTAAATTCTTCACCACGCAGAACGCCAGATGCAAGAGCCTGCGACAGCTGAACCATAGTTGAGCTGGCTTCTTCAGTTGTCGCGCCGCCTATCGCATCAAGATTCTGGCTGAGCGAAACAATGCCGGTATTGAAAACGTTGATAGTTGACTGGACAGAAGAGGACTCACCTACAAACTTCGTGATGTTGTTGGTGGCAACTGTAAACGCCTGCCCCATGGTCATGGTGGTGTTCGCAAACTCTTTTGCAATTGCGTCGCCCTGCTTCAGCAGTCCATTTACCACCTCAAGGGCTCTTTCTTTGGCAACTGCTGCTGCCCGCATATCGGCGGTCGCCTTGTTGGCTGCAGCCTGCGCCGCCTGATTTTCAGCAACGATTTCTTCGCGAGTCGCTATGACCTTTCTGACTTTCTCAGTGGTTGCCATAGTGAGGGCGCCAACAAAACGACTACCCATTATTGTGGCGACAGTTGCCAGCACGCCTTTCCGTACGCCCAGACTTGCACGTGCTGCCGCAGCAGCGGCTGCATCCTGCGCTGCTGCATTTGCCACCAGCGCCCGATTGTAATTGTCAGTCAGGGTGGCCGCCTCAGTCCTTGCAGCTGACAGCCTGACCTCTGCCCCCGCCAGATTCGCGGCTGTGATTGACGAATTTCGCATGACCTGAGCGATACGAACTTCTGATTTAGCAATCTCAGCTGCAATCTGCGTCTGAGACATATCTTTCATCTTGCCCACAAGCCCGGTCAGCTTATCTGTAAAGTCGACCGCTTCCTGTTTAGCCTGCTGCGCTTTCTGATAAAAATAATAAATTGCAGCGCCGGCAAGCATGGCCGCTCCGGCTGGACCGCCAATCAGCCCGAGCGCCCTGAAAGCCAGATACCGGCTTTCCATCTCCTCGAGCTTGCCCTGCTCAATTGCCAGCCTTTCCTGTGCATCACGCATATTCTCCATCTGGCGGGTAGACTCGCCATATATGCGCTGAGACCGCTTGTAGCTTTCGACAGCACCAATCAGGCCATCAACCTTCTGACGCTGATCATCAATCATCTCTGACTGTATGCGCATTGCCTGAGCCGGGCGTTGTACCTGCAGACTTGAAGCGTTGAACTTCTCTTTTGCTTTTGCAGCGAAATTTATCGAATTTCCCAGCTGGTTCATCAGTCCCGATGCAACCCCGGCCTCATGCCCGTCACGCTTCAACAGATCGATACCCTGCTCAAGAACGCCGTTGTATTGCGCCTGGAGTATGCTGGTGAGGTTCTTGGTCTTGCTGTTTTTCAGGTCACGCTGCGCCTGCTGTGCGTCATATTCGGCGCMAGCACGCTGACGTGCCAGGTTGACTGCAGCATCATCGCCGCCCAGAGCACGAATTTCTTTTTCGGCTTTCAGCTGGGAGCGCTTACGCGCATCAATCTCACCCTCAATTTCCACCTGTTCGAGAAGCTTATCGAGATAGTCCTGCACCTTTGCGCCTGCCTGAGCGATCTGCGCCTCCGTAGCGCCCTTGCCCAGAGACTGCTGGGCCGTCAGGATGGCCTGCTCCCGGCTCAGTTCTTTTGTGCTCTCTCCGGCAAGCTCTGACTGCTGCCTAAGGTTCGCCAGTTTCTGCGCAATACTTTCCGCCTGACTGGCTGCTTTTTTCTGTTCACTGGCCGCAGCGCTGGTTTCCGCCTGGTGATCCTGCTCCAGTTTTTCAGCTGTGGCGTTGTACTGCTCCTGAGTGATTTTTTTGGCGCTCAGGGCTGCATTCAAATCTGCCTGGTCCTGCTTGTAGCTCGCATTCTCACGCGATTCAGGCAATAGCTTTTCAGCCGCAGCCTGCGCCTTGATTGCATTAGCCACGTCCCACTTGCGGGCTGCGTATTCGTTCTGCTCGTACTCAGTGTTCGCCGCATTGCGCAGCGCCAGCCCCTGCTGCTCCGTCAGCGTCTTTTGCTGCTCAAACTGCTGTATCAGGGCGAGCTTGCGCGCATGCTCGTTTGCCAGCGCCTGTACCGGGTCTACCGTTCCGGCTGACTGCTGTTGCGGAGTGACAGCCTGGTCAGCGCGTATCTGCGCCATTTTGATCTGCACAAATGTGTTAACCAGGCTGTTCAGGACGGTACTGCCTATCGAGCGCATCGCCTCTTCTGCAGACATGCTGCCGGTGATGATGCCGGTGAGCGCATTTGAGGCATTGCCGGCCAGCGCATCGAAAGAGGCAGCCAGCGCCTCATTGCCCGCGCTCTGATTCCGCCAGATTTCCCACTGTGCCGCTACGCGGATTGCAGCCGCGGTACCCATCGAAGCAATTGACGCAAGCAGCGCGGCAGGTGTCCATGCTGCAGTAGTCGTTGCCGCTGCGGCCACACTGGTAGCTGTTTGGGTAGCAGTTGCTGCAGTCTGCACAGCTGTTACCGTGCCGATTGCCGCCGTCTGCGCCGCCTGTCCCATGATTGCGGATTTGACCCACTCAACACCCCCACCCTGCAAATCCTTATTGCTGATCACCTTACCGTTATCACCCGGTATCATGTACTGCTTGCCGGTGCTGGCCTGATATATCTCCGGCAGGCCGCTTTCCCCCACCTGATACATACCGCCGGCGGTGACCGGCCCGCCATTCTTCCGTTTCCCGAGCAGGCTCATACCAACAATGCCGGCGACGGCACCAAGCCCTATTTTCCCTTATACCTGGCCACGAGGTGTGCGCTTGGCTGTTGTGTTTCCGGTAATAGCCTGTGATATCGGACCGCCATTATTTAGATCGGCAACAATGGCATCAACGGTGATTGTACCATTGCCATTATCAGTGGCCCTGGCATCAAATGTGGCGCTGCTCATGTTTTGAACATTAAATATGACCTGTAACCCGCCAATAAATATTAATTATCACATCGGCAATTTCACCTTGATTGGTGAATTTTAAATCCTCACCTGCCGGTACGATACCTTTAATAATCGATCCGTCAGTCAACGTGAAAACAAACTCAACTGCGCGGTTGAACGTTAAGGTTTGTGGAACGCCTTGCTCTACGGAGATTTTGTGATTTCCGCCTGGCTCAATAATTGCCAGTCATCTGCTGAAAAATGGCCGGACCGACCGCCGGTTGATCCGACTGAAATCCAGTATCCAGCGTCATATTCTTGCTGGCTTTCTGCGCCAGCGGCAACCAGTCGGGGTAATCAATGATCGGCATCTGAACTCCAGGCAATAAAAAACCCGCCGAAGCGGGTTTGCTTATTCAACAGGCCGAGGCCCGGAATGTGTTTCCAATGCTGGACTGCACCGGCATCTGCGTAAAGTGAAGCTCCTGTAACTGTGGCCCACTGCCGCCGATATCAACCCGCATGCGGAACCAGTTCAGGCCGCGATTGAGGTAATTGGGGCTGCGCAGCCACTGCTGAAAAGCCCTTTCCTCTGCCCGTGTGAATATCCACGTCAGTGACCAGGTCACTTTGAGGTCGTCTACGGTATTCACGAAATGATGGCATCAGGGAACCCTCGGTAATGACTCCGGATCGCGATTATCAGGATAACCGGTCACAACAATATCCAGCCATGAATCCCACGGCGGCGGCAGCTCAACAATGATGTCGTCAAAGTCGTCATCAGGATTGTTGAGGCGGTTAGCGATTACTGTTCCCGTCCATCTGACCACGCTGCCAGACACGGCCAAGCTTTACGGTTGCGTCAATCACCGGAATTCCGCTCTGCTGACTTTCCTCTATTTCAAAGCGCGCCGGTCGGTATGTCACCCCGGCCAACGTCTTATCGTAGAACTGTTTATCAACCAGCCTGACGTAGCCAAAAGACGGATGATAAAAGGTCAGCGTGTCATACAGCGCCCGCGATGGCCGTTGCTGCTTGTTATTGAGTGGGTTGGTAACGGACAACGTAACGGAGGCACTTTCCGCATCGATATCCACCGTTTTGACGTACAGCGTCCACGATTTAATCGGCGCTGAGGTGTCTCCACTGTCAAATACCTGCCGCGTTGCCACAATAGGCGTCAGGCGGGTGGCGCCGCGCCACTTCTTCATCTGCGTTTTCACGTCCGTGGATCTGCGCCGGATTCGTAGTCAGGCGTCTGGTGCAGTTCAGCCCCCAGCACATGCCGGTAATAGAGAACCACCAGCCCCCAGCAGTCCACGGCATCAGACGTGCAGGCACGGTTCGCCCATGGCACGCCGATCATGCGCGCAATAAAATCAGAGGTACTGCAGTCCGGTGTATTCTCGCGGGTCATAGAGGCGGCCAACATGAATGCCCGCTGAATCAACATCAGAGAATCCTGTCTGACGCTGCCGTTCTCGCCGCGAGAGTGCAGCGCCTGACGTCCAAGGATAAGCCCGACGTGCGCCGGCTGCGCACCGGTGTAGCCAACGAATATCCCGCCCTCTGCAGGATGCGGCACCTGCTGCCAGAAAACCACGTCACCCTGATAGCAGGTAAAGAAGCCCGGTTTCTGGGCAATAGATAAGGCACTGGTTAAGAAATTCGGATGTTAGACTTAACTCTTTCATTTTAACCTCACAGTAGGTTTCACAGATGATGGTGTCCGGCGCGCAGTCTGTGTTCTGCGTTTTCGGGAGCGACCCTAGCCGGACTGATTAATTTTACCACAGTCTGGATCGTATTCGAAATACTCCACTTTGATGTTGCTGAGGCCAAACGCCATAATGCATGAACCAAGCCAAGCGATGCGCAAAGAAGAGCTTGTTGTTCAGACTTATAGCAATGTATCCGCTATGGGTAATGGCTCCAGCTACTTTATCCGCATAACGAGCGTTCCAGGCATTGGCAGAACGCAGGTTTTTGAAATGATTTTCTGGCCTTTTTTTCCACCTAAATATATCGACAGTTTTAAACCTTCCCAGTCTTTTTTTGCCGAAGTAAGAACACCATGTTTTGGTGTTGTTGCAGTAACTTACACCGTTACAACCGCTCTTATTGTTCGAAAGAAACCCACGATTAAAGAGATTGTGAGAAGAAGAAATATCTCTTAGATTAAAAATCGAATTGTCTTGTTTATTTCTATTTTTATGGTCGATAGCTTCACGCCGTTGCGGACGATCAGCAGATCACGATGCAGTGCGCTGTCATTATCTGTCAGCCAGGCATAAAAAAAGGTGCCATTAGGCACCCTGTAACGCTCTTTCGGCGTTCCGGGAAATCGCTGCAGCTCAACCAGCGCCATAGTCATCAACCCTTGTATTGTTCTCGTAATCGATTCTTGACTGAATAGCTTCTTGAGGGAGTTGTTCGGCGAATCAACCGAATTGCCGCCGGTATTGGTAATGGACGGCTTTGGCATCAGAAATGAAAATACCTGCCCCACCACCTTGAATATCGGGCTGAGGATGTCGCCTACGACGCCTTTAGGCTGGTCGAATATCTGGACGTGATCGAGTTCAGTCAGTTCAAAATCAAGCTCATCATCCTCCTCCCCTGAATAGCGCACAGAGTCGTAGTCATAGCTCCCGATGCCGATACACATCCACTCGGTGACATACTTCAGGCCGCCACTTTTTACATTCTGCGTGACATACTCAAACACCGACTCCTGAATCAGGTCAGGGAACGATCGTACCTGCCCGTAGATGTCCGGCTTGGCCTTATAAACGCGTGCAGTGTTGGTCTGGCCAATCTGGCCGCCGGAATAGCTGCCGCTGACCATGGTCTTTGCGGTGGCTGACTGGATCGGGAAGTCACTGGCCTCATTCTGACCAGGAACTTCCTGACCGTCCACATCATCAAAGCCGTAGCCCTCCACAATCTCAGGTATAACCTGCCCCGGCTGGTAAATCTGATACTCCGCGCCGGCAAGCGATCCGAGACTGGATTTGTACCAGCGAACCGGATTCGTTGTAGCGCCGTCTGTTGTTTCAACTGCAGATATCAGCGTTCCGGAGTAGGTCGCGTCTGTAGTGACGTTTCCTGATGCGGTGCTGTACGTCACGTTGATGGTAAATGTCACTGCATGCGGCAGAACCAGATTTTTGAAGTAGTCGAACTCCGCCTGTTTGACGATTTTAATCGCCCAGATCACCACCTTCCAGTTGGTCTCTTTCTYTCCGCCCAGGCTCGACTGCGTGTGCAGCCACAGCTGGCTTGATGCAACCGGAGAGAAGAACGGCCCCACCACCAGTGCTTCATTGTCATTGAGCACGAATTTAGACGTGTTGATTGTGGCGCTGGCCGGAATGTCCTGTGGACCTTCCAGCTGGCTGAAGGTAAACGCTTCCACCTTCAGGATAGAAGCGTCGCTGGAGTTGTCCGTACGCTGGAGGCTTACGGCATACTTTCCAAATCCTGCCGCTGGAGTCAGCTTGTCTGTGCGGTAAAACACCTCGCTGGTTGACTGGTGAGGTGTGGGCTGCCTGTACGTGAAAGTCTGGGTTGTTCCAGGCACCTGCGAGTAGTCATCATTAATCTTC
>PEFU01000003.1:1513100-1525079 GCA_002939445.1 Pantoea sp. BRM17
TACGCGTATTAATATTCTGCTGTACGCCCTGATGTCTGAATTTCACTTCAGTATCAATATCCATGTACCACAGCGAAGCATTCAGCATCCAGTCACGGTTAATCTGATAATCGAGCCCCACCTGACCCGCAATGCCCCAGGAGTCTTTAACGCTCAAATCGCTGAGCTGTGCATCCCTGGCGGTCTGATTCAGCTTTGCGRCAAAAAAGGTGGTGTAATTGATGCCAACGCCCGCATAAGGACGTACCGCACTGTTACTGTCGAGGAAATAGTATTGCGCCATCAGCGTGGGCGGCAGCTGACGCACCGTGGCCAGGTTACCGGTCGGACCAAGACCGACTTTATGACGAAACGGCGTGGCAGCCAGCAGCTCAATTCCGATATGGTCGGTTGCCATCCAGGTGAATGTCAGCCCCAGCTGCGTATCATTATCGACGCTGAATTCACCCATGTTCAGCACATTATCTGACCCCTCTGTCGGACGGACCGTTGCCGTACCGGCGCGCATAAAAAAGTCACCCGCCTGATGAGCCAGCGCCAGCTGTGGTATCGCCATCGCCAGGAACAGTGCGCATTTTGCCAGTTTCATCATCACTCCTTTGCCTGAATTAAAATTTTTCGCGGCACAGATGTAACGGTTTTCAGCGCAGATTTCATTAACTGGCTGGCAGAATAAATGCTTAGTTAACAATGAATTGACACAGATCAAATTTGCCAGCGCGAAAAAAGATCAAAAACAGGTTGCTGAAGTTTCATAACGTGATTACTTTGCTGATCCCGAGTGATTTTGGTTCGATGCCTCAGGAGTGGCGGGCGATCAGATGAGCGATATAACTAACCCTTGTATGACCTGTGGCGCCTGCTGCGCCTATTTTCGCGTTTCCTTTTACTGGGCTGAAGCCGATGATGCCGGTGGCGCAGTGCCAGCCGAACTCACCGAGCCGCTAAACCTGCTGATGCGCAATATGCGCGGCACCGGCGATCGCACACCGCGCTGCGTTGCTCTGCAGGGCGAGCCCGGTAGCTGCGTCTCCTGCGGTATCTATGAGCAGCGCCCCTCTCCCTGCCGTGAATTTGCGATGTCCGGGGAAAATGGCGTCGTTAACGAAGCCTGCGACCGTGCCCGCGCCCGCCATGGATTACCTGCCCTTTTTCACCCTTCTTTACCTGACATGACAGAAAGTTATGGTATTCCGGGTGCCAGCCTGACCGCTTAGCATGTACAATCGCCGGGTTAATTAACCCGGTTTTTTTCAAGGAGTGTACATGTCTATCACGGCAAGCTCGTTATACCGTGACACAGGAAATTTTTTGCGCCATCAGCTGGTCACTATAATGCTGATGGCGCTGCTGACCTCATTCATTACCGTGATTATCGGGCATGCGTTAACGCCTGATGATGAGCAGCTGTCGCTGCTGAGTCAGAGTGACAGCAGCGCATCCTCCCTGTTTGAACTGGTACAGAATATGTCTCCGGATCAGCAGCGTATACTGCTGCGCGCTTCCGCAGCAGGAACCCTGGCGGCGCTGATTGGTAATACGCTGCTGCTCGGCGGCATGCTTTGCCTGATCCCGCTGGTCTCCAGCGGTCAGCGCGTCAGTGCCCTGCGCGCTATCGGTACCGCTGCACCGCTGCTGCCTAAGCTGCTGCTGCAGACCTTTTTGATCACGCTGCTGGTGCAGCTTGGCTTTATGGTGCTGATGGTGCCTGGCATCGTGCTCGCTATCTTGCTCTCTCTGGCGCCGGTGATGCTGGTCAGTGAAAAAATGGGCGTAATCGGTGCCATGCGCGCCAGCCTGCGCCTGGCGTGGAAAAATATTCGCCTGATTGCACCCGCTATTCTGCTGTGGCTGCTGGCAAAAATTATTCTGATGTTCTTTTTCTCTTCGCTGACGGTATTGCCCGCCAATATTGCCTCCGTGGTGCTTAACGCGCTGGGCAATCTGGTTTCTGCCGTTTTGATTATTTATTTGTATCGGCTCTATATGCTGTTACGTTAAGGGTTACGGCGCTCCGCTGAGCGCTATAACCACAGGCTACTGTCCGGACTGGAAACGCTATGAAGCAGTTACTCGACTTTCTCCCCCTGGTCGTTTTCTTTGTTTTTTACAAACTCTACGACATCTACGTTGCATCGGGCGCGCTGGTGGTGGCTACCGGCCTGGCGCTGGTAGTGAGCTGGGTGCTCTATCGCAAGCTGGAAAAGATGACCCTGTTTACCTTTGTCCTGGTGGCGGTGTTCGGCACCCTAACGCTGGTGTTTCATAATGATGAATTCATCAAGTGGAAGGTCACCGTAATCTATTCGCTGTTTGCGCTCGCACTGCTCTACAGCCAGTGGTTCATGCAGCAGCCCCTGATCCAGACCATGCTGGGAAAAGAGCTGCAGCTGCCTGCCACGGTCTGGCGCCGGCTCAACATCGCCTGGGCGCTGTTCTTTCTGCTATGCGGCCTTGCCAACATCTATGTTGCGTTCTGGTTGCCACAGCCGGTATGGGTGAACTTTAAAGTGTTTGGCCTGACAGGGCTGACGCTGCTGTTTACCCTGCTGAGCGGGCTCTACATCTGGCGGCAGATGCCCCAGCAGGAATCAAAATAGTCTTTCCATCGCCCGGCCAGCCGGGCTTTTTTTCACCTGCAGAAGAACTGAGCAATGAACGAGAAGCATAAGCAGCCCACGGGCGAAATGGTTTTGCGTACGCTGGCTATGCCAGCCGACACCAATGCCAACGGCGATATTTTTGGCGGCTGGCTGATGTCGCAGATGGACATGGGCGGTGCAATTCTGGCAAAAGAGATCGCTGAAGGTCGCGTGGTCACGGTTCGGGTCGACGGCATGAGTTTTCTGAAGCCGGTCGCGGTAGGCGATGTGGTCAGCTGSCATGCGCACTGCCTGCGCACCGGAAACAGCTCAATGACTATCAACGTTGAGGTGTGGATTAAAAAGGTTTCARCTGAGCCGATAGGCCAGACCTACTGCGCCACCGAAGCGGTGTTCGTTTACGTCGCAGTAGACAACAGCGGCAAGTCGCGTCCGCTGCCGGCAGATCGCGCTAACCGCAGCCACTGAGTGATGAAAAGCAGAGCGGCTTTTTCGGCCGCTCTGCTCTGCGCCCTACTCGATCTTCGCGCCGCCGTTAATACGGAAAACAATATTCATGGTGATGCCCTGGCCCGGCTGGCCCGGCTGGTAGCGCCACTTTTTAACCTGATCCCTGACGCTGCGCTCGAACATATTGCGCGGCTGTGCCGAAAGAATAGTGACGTTGCCAACCCGGCCGTCACTGTCGACATCAAATTTCACCCGTACATTACCCTCAATACGCAGCGCGGCCGCGCGTGCCGGATAGGCTGGTTTGCTGATGCTGAGCGCTTTCGGTCCGCTCGCTTTAACCGGTGCCGGAGCAGTGGCCGCTTTTGGTGCAGTGGCGGGCCGGGGCTGAGCTGCTGCGGTCTCCTGCCTGAACGGATCGGCCCGGTCCGGTGCCGGCTGACGGGGGGCTGGCGCCGGTTTTTTTTCTGCTTTTGGTTTTGGCTTCGGCTTAGGTTTCGGCTTTGGCTCCGGTTTTGCAATAGGAACCGGCTCCGTTTTTGGCGGCTCCGGGGCGGCCTGCGGCTCGGGTTCAGGCTCAGGTTGCGGTGCCGGTGCTACCACAGCCGGCGCAGGTTCCGGCTGCACCTCAGGCGCGACCATGGTGATGGCGATAGGCTGAGACGCGGCAGGCAGCTCACGGGACTGATGCCACGAGGCATAGAGAATGCCGGCAATAACGGACCCGTGCAGTACCACGGAGAGGATCAGTGAAACAGGCGTACGGGTCGGAAAAGGCGTAGTCAATGTCGTCATAGCAGCTGTGGTCATTGAGTGAGAAGATGATTTTAAATGCAAATAGCAATCAGTTTCAATAAGCAGCGTAAAAGTGCTCCGTTTCCTCTTTTTTTTAACCCCGCTTGCGCTGGCGCCGATTGCCCTGAGGTTTCGTTTGCACTCTGCCGGGCGATCCCTTAACGTGTCTCGCAATTTCGGCCAGTCTAACGGGAGTATCCCATCGTGCTTTACCTCATCTACGCGGAAGATACCGCAGATTCACTGGAAAAACGCAACAGCGTGCGCCCTGCGCACCTTGCTCGTCTGCAGCTGCTGCAGGATGAGGGACGACTGATTGTTGCCGGCCCGCTACCGGTGGTCGACAGCAACGATCCAGGCCCCGCTGGCTTTAGCGGCTCGGCAATTGTCGCAGAGTTTGATTCGCTGGAGGCGGCGCAATCCTGGGCTCAGGACGATCCCTATATCGCCGCTGGCGTTTACGAAAAAGTTACCGTTAAGCCGTTTAAGCGGGTATTTTAATTCGTGATGTTATCACTGCTGCTGCTACTGGTGGCACTGCTGCTTACCGGTCGTGCGCTCTGGATCTGGCGCCGTCAGGGCTGGCTTCAGGCGCGCCAGCAGATTGTCATGCTGATAGTCCTGGCGGCGGCGGCGCAGATCGTCAACATTACGCTGATGCTGCGCGGCCATTAACGAACCCAGCCGCGCCGGTCTCACATATTCTGCGTAATAAACAGAATTGAACGGCGCTGCTGCTGCGCAACCTGGTGACGAATGGCATGGATGCGCTTATAGCGACGCGACTGGCCCTCCAGCCAGCGGGCACGACGGCGATGCACCTGGCGTAACATTCTCCAGCGGGCCACTTCATTTCTGCTTCGTCTCATGACACTCTCTCAGTCCGGCATATTTCGGCACGCATTATAGTGATCTGCACAGAAATGCCAATTCGAAACCTTTATCGATAAATCTCAGGGCAGATTAAGGTTTCGCTACAGCGCATCAGCACGTAAACTTTGCCTATAAATGCGCGAACAGGATGTCCACTCAATGACCACCTTTTATACCCTGATCAGTTGGTTACTGCTGTTTGGRTACTGGCTGCTGATTGCGGGTGTAACGCTGCGTATTCTGATGAAACGTCGCGCAGTGACCTCAGCTATGGCCTGGCTGCTGATCATCTATATTCTGCCGCTGGTAGGGATTATCGCCTATCTCTCGTTCGGGGAGCTGCATCTTGGCAAGCGCCGGGCCGAGCGCGCCCGCACCATGTGGCCCTCTACGGCTAAGTGGCTCACCGACCTCAGGCAGTGCCGGCATATCTTTGCCACCGAGCACAGCGACGTTGCACGCTCGCTTTTTGATCTCTGCCGGCACCGGCAGGGGATCGCTGGCGTCAAAGGCAATCAGCTGCAGCTGCTGACCAGCAGCGATGAGGTGATGCAGGCGCTAATCCGTGATATTCAGCTGGCGCGTCATAATATCGAGATGGTGTTCTATATCTGGCAGCCAGGCGGCCTGGCTGACGATGTGGCGGAGTCGCTGATGGCAGCCTCACGCCGGGGCGTGCACTGTCGTCTGATGCTCGATTCTGCCGGCAGCGTCGCCTTTTTCCGTAGCCCATGGGCAAATATGATGCGTAACGCCGGGATCGATGTGGTTGAGGCGCTGCAGGTCAGCCTGCTGCGTGTCTTCCTGCGGCGTATGGATCTGCGGCAGCACCGCAAAGTCGTGCTCATCGACAACTACATCGCCTACACCGGCAGCATGAACCTGGTCGATCCGCGTTTCTTTAAGCAGGATGCCGGTGTCGGGCAGTGGATCGATCTGATGGCGCGGATGGAGGGGCCTGTTGCCACCACAATGGGGATCGTTTACGCCTGCGACTGGGAGATTGAGACCGGTAAGCGTATTCTGCCTCCGGCACCAGACGGCAACATCATGCCGTTTGAACAGGAGAGCGGCCACACTATTCAGGTTATCGCTTCCGGGCCGGGTTTCCCCGAGGATATGATCCATCAGGCGCTGCTGACCGCGGTTTACTCCGCGCGCGAGCAGCTGATCATGACTACCCCCTATTTTGTTCCCAGCGACGCCTATTTTGTTCCCAGCGACGATCTGCTGCACGCTATCTGCACGGCTGCGCTGCGCGGCGTAGAGGTCAGTATTATTGTCCCGCGTCACAACGATTCACTGCTGGTTGGCTGGGCCAGCCGGGCATTCTTTACGGAACTGCTGGAAGCGGGCGTAAAAATCTACCAGTTTGAAGATGGCCTGCTGCATACCAAAAGCGTGCTGGTTGACGGGCAGCTCAGCCTGGTGGGCACGGTGAACCTTGATATGCGCAGCCTGTGGCTCAATTTTGAGATCACCCTGGTGGTAGATGATGATGGTTTTGGCAGCGATCTCGCTACCGTGCAGGATGACTATATTGCCCGTTCGCGCCTGCTGGACAACGCCCGCTGGGCGAAACGTGCCTGGTGGCAGCGCATCGTTGAACGACTGTTTTACTTCTTTAGTCCATTACTGTAAAACGAGCGGAAAGATTACCGCCGCAGGATAAGCACATGACCATGGATTTAGACAACCGCCTGACCGATGATGAAACGCTGGAGCAGGCCTACGATATTTTTCTGGAGCTGGCGGGCGATAACCTCGATCCGGCTGATATTATTCTGTTTAACCTGCAGTTTGAAGAGCGTGGCGGCGCAGAGCTGTTTGACCCGTCGGAAGACTGGCAGGAACATGTTGATTTTGACTTAAATCCCGACTTTTTCTCAGAGGTTGTGATTGGTCTGGGTGAGGCCGATGGCGAACCTATCACGGATGTGTTTGCCCGCGTGCTGCTCTGCCGTGAGAAGGATCATAAGCTCTGCCATATTCTCTGGCGCGAATAAGTCAGCCATAAAAACGCCGGGCCTTTGCCGGGCGTTTTGCTATTCAGAGCCTGCTGACTGACGTCAGAGCGGATCTACCTTCAGGCAGGATACCGCATGGCGGAAACTGCCCTCCAGCAGCGGACGGGTTTTGGCACATTCCGGCCCGGCAATCGGACAGCGGGTACGAAACACGCAGCCTGAAGGCGGATTGATTGGCGAAGGCAGCTCTCCGTCCAGCAGCTGGATCTGTTTATTCTTCTCCAGGTCAGGATCGGGGATCG
Source organism: Pantoea sp. BRM17 (assembly GCA_002939445.1). Lineage (GTDB taxonomy): Bacteria > Pseudomonadota > Gammaproteobacteria > Enterobacterales > Enterobacteriaceae > Pantoea. The sequence goes on from PEFU01000003.1 coordinate 1,520,091, forward strand.
GCACCGCCGACATCAGCGCCCGGGTATAGGGATGCTGCGGATCGTTGTACACCGCATCATAAGTACCCAGCTCAACGGCATGGCCCAGATACATCACCAGCACGCGATCGGAGATATGTTTCACCACCGCCAGATCGTGCGCAATAAATATCAGCGACAGCCCCATCTCGCGCTGCAGTTTCTGCAGCAGATTCACCACCTGCGCCTGGATAGAGACATCCAGAGCCGAGACTGGCTCATCACAGATAATCAGCTTCGGCTCCAGGATCAGCGCGCGCGCAATACCGATACGCTGACACTGGCCGCCAGAGAACTCGTGCGGATAGCGGTTGATAAGATTCGGCAGCAGGCCGACTTTCATCATCATCGCTTTGACCTTGTCTCTGACTTCCTGACGCGGCATTTTTGGATAATAGGTGCGCAGCGGTTCAGCAATAATGTCGCCAATGGTCATACGCGGGTTCAGTGACGCCAGCGGGTCCTGAAAAATCATCTGAATATCGCTGCGGGCCTGACGCCACTCTTCCGCGCTCTGCCCCAGCAGATCGCGTCCCAGCCAGGCGACACGCCCTTCGGTCGCTTTCACCAGCCCGATGATAGCGCGCGCCAGCGTCGATTTACCGCAGCCCGATTCGCCTACCACACCCAGCGTCTCGCCCTCATACAGCCGCAGGCTGACACCATCCACCGCTTTCAGCGTCTTCGGCGGCTGCCAGAACCACTGTTTGCCATCTTTGATCTCAAAATGCACTTTAAGATCGGCTATCTCCAGCAGTACTTTTTTCTCTTCCACAACGGTGCTCATACTAACTCCTCCACCGGTTTGAAGCAGGCGCGCAGGCGTCCGTCGGCAAACGGCTCCAGCGGCGGCGAAGCGGCACATATCTCCATTGCATAAGCGCAGCGTGGCTGGAACGGACAGCCCTGCGGCAACCGCAGCAGGTTTGGCGGATTGCCGGGAATGGTCGTCAGAGACTCACCCTCTGCATCGAGTCGCGGTACCGCATTCAGCAGCCCGATAGAGTATGGATGCGCCGGCTGATAAAACACATCGCGGGCACGGCCATACTCCATGGTGCGCCCGGCATACATCACCAGTACTTTGTCGCAGATCCCGGCTACGACGCCAAGATCGTGCGTGATCATAATGATGGCGGTGTTAAATTCGCGTTTCAGCTCATTAAGCAGCGTCATGATCTGCGCCTGAACCGTTACATCCAGTGCAGTGGTGGGCTCATCGGCAATCAGCAGCTTAGGACGACACAGCAGCGCCATGGCAATCATCACGCGCTGGCGCATCCCGCCCGAAAATTCATGCGGATACATCTTCATCCGCTTCCGCGCTTCCGGCATCTTTACCGCATCCAGCATGCGTACCGACTCTTCAAAAGCCTGCGCGCTGTTCATGCCTTTGTGCAGTTGCAGAACTTCCATCAGCTGCTCCCCTACCCGCATATAGGGATTGAGCGAGGTCATGGGGTCCTGAAATATCATGGCAATCTGCTCCGCACGCAGCTTGTTCAGCTTGCCTTCGGGCAGGTTCAGGATCTCCTGCCCGTTAAAACGTGCCGATCCGTCAATGCGGCCGTTCTTTGCCAGCAGCCCCATCAGCGCAAACGCCGTCTGCGATTTGCCGGAGCCTGACTCACCTACAATGCCAAGGGTTTCCCCGGCACGCAGTGAAAAATTGAGATCGTTGACGGCGGTAACGTCGCCGTCGTGCGTGGTAAAGGTTACGCGCAGATCCTGCACATTCAGCAGCAGCTCCGGGCTTCCCGCCGGCACAGCACGCGCTGGCGTTGTGGTTTCAAAACTCATCGGGAAACTCCTTAGCGATCTTTCGGATCGAGGGCATCACGCAGACCATCGCCGATAAAGTTAAAGCAGAATAGCGTGACCACCAGAAAGCCGGCCGGGAACATCAGGAGCCACGGAGAAACCTCCATCGAGTTCGCTCCGTCACTCAGCAGCGCGCCCCAGCTACTGAGCGGCTCCTGCGTCCCCAGACCCAGGAAGCTCAGGAAAGATTCAAACAGAATCATGCTGGGCACCAGCAGCGAGGCGTAGACCACTACGACGCCCAGTACGTTAGGCACAATGTGGCGCAGCACGATACTGGCCGTGGAGACGCCCCCTACCTGAGCCGCTTCGATAAACTCTTTGCGTTTTAGTCCCAGCGTCTGACCGCGCACAATACGCGCCATATCGAGCCAGGAGACCATGCCGATGGCGACAAAGATCAGCAGAATATTGCGGCCGAAAAAGGTCACCAGCAGGATCACAAAAAACATAAACGGAAAGGAGTTAAGGATCTCCAGAATACGCATCATCACCGAGTCGATTTTGCCACCGAGATAGCCCGCCAGCGAGCCATAGAGCGTTCCCACCAGCACCGCAATCAGTGCAGAGGCGATGCCCACCATCAGTGAGATACGTCCGCCAATCGCCACCCGCACCAGCAGATCGCGCCCGGAGGAGTCCGTTCCAAACCAGTGGCCTGAAACCGTATCCGGCGGCGACGACATCATCGCCCAGTCCGTATCATCATAGTTAAACTGCGCCAGCATCGGCGCAAACACCACAAACAGGGCAATCAGCAGCAGCACCAGCAGGCTGATCAGCGCCGCACGGTTGTGAATAAAGCGGCGGCGTGCATCCTGCCACAGGCTGCGCCCCTCCACCTCGAGCTTTTCGCTGAAGGCATCCACCACGTCACTGTTTTTTTTGCTTAACATCATGAGCGTGCTCCACCCTTAATAGCGAATCTTGGGATCAATAACGGCGTAAAGCACATCAACGATCGCATTAAACAGAATAGTCAGCACGCCGACCAGAATCGTCAGGCTCATTACCAGCGAATAGTCACGGTTTAGCGCACCGTTAACAAACAGCTGGCCGATACCGGGCAGGCCATAGATCGACTCAATTACCATCGAACCGGTAATGATGCCGACAAAGGCAGGCCCCAGATAGGAGAGCACCGGCAAAAGCGCAGGCTTGAGCGCATGGCGCAGCACGATACGGCGCAGCGGCAACCCTTTTGCCCGAGCCGTACGAATGAAGTTTGAGTGCATGACCTCAATCATGGAACCGCGCGTAATACGGGCGATGCTGGCGATATAAGCCAGCGAGAGCGCCACCATCGGCAGCAGCATGTAGTTCCACTGCCCGCCGTTCCAGCCGCCGCCCGGCAGCCAGCGCAGCGTAATGGCAAAAATTAATACCAGCAGCGGCGCCACAACAAAGCTCGGGATAACAATGCCGGTCATCGCCACCCCCATGACGGCGTAGTCCCACAGGCTGTTCTGCTTCAGCGCCGCGATAACGCCAGCGGTTACGCCCAGGATCACCGCCAGGAAAAAGGCCGCCAGTCCCAGCTTCGCGGAGACCGGGAAGGCGTGCCCTACCAGATAGTTAACCGAATAGTCCTTATATTTGAACGAAGGACCAAAATCGCCGTGCGCCAGCTGCCCCAGATAACTCAGGTACTGTTTGCCAATCGGATCGTTGAGATGGTATTTGGCTTCAATATTGGCCATCACCTCAGGGGAGAGCGTGCGCTCGCCGGTAAACGGGCTGCCCGGCGCTAAACGCATCATAAAAAACGAGATGGTGATCAGAATAAAGAGCGTCGGAATCGCTTCCAGAAGCCGACGCAGAATAAATTTTAACATTGCCGTACCTGCCAGGCTGTTGCTTCACAAAATCAAAAAAGCGGTGCCGCAGCACCGCCACTGTCGATAGCCTGTGTGCTATTAGTGCTTAATGATGTATAGGTTCTTATCCAGCGTTTTATCCAGCGGATCGTTACCGGTATAGCCGCCGACATAAGGCTTAACCAGACGGGCGTRGACGTAGTAATAGACCGGCACGATGGCACTGTCTTTATCCAGAATCTGCTCTGCCTGCTGGTAGTCAGCCACGCGCGCTTTTTCATCGGCAGCTTTCACAGCATCGTGGATCACTTTGTCAAAATCAGCGCTCTTGTAGTGCGCTGTATTACTGCTGCTGTCGGACAGCATGGTGTTCAGGAAGGAGGTCGGTTCGTTATAGTCCGCGCACCAGGCCGCACGTGAAACGTCGTAGTTGCCCTGATGACGGGTATCCAGGAACGTTTTCCACTCCTGATTCTCCAGCTTGATATTAACGCCGAGGTTCTTTTTCCAGATAGAGGACGCCGCGATTGCCAGCTTTTTGTGCAGATCTGAGGTGTTATACAGCAGGTTAAACGTCAGTGGCTTATCTGCGGTATAGCCTGCTTCAGCCAGCAGTTTTTTCGCTTCTGCGTTACGCTTGTTCTGATCCCATTTAAACCAGTCCGGCGGCAGCAGTTCCATGCCATCGGTTGCCGGCGGTGTATAGCTGTAGGCGGGCAGCTGACCCTGCGCCAGTACCTTATTCACCATGATGTCGCGATCCAGACCCAGCTTCAGCGCGGTGCGCACGCGGGCATCAGTGAAAGGCGCTTTCTGGTTATTGATCTCGTAGTAGTAGGTGCAGAGATACGGTTTTACCATCAGCTCTTTGCCATTATCGCGCTGCAGCTTTTTGAACAGCTCAATCGGCATATTGTTATAGGTGATGTCGCTGCCATTTTCAGAGAAGTAGCGGTTCACATCGCTCACTTCTGAGTTGATGGGCAGGAAGGTGACTTTGTTCAGTACCGTATGTTCGTTATCCCAGTATTGCGGGTTGCGTACCAGCGTGACGCGCTCGTTGATGACGTGCGCTTCCAGTTTAAACGCGCCGTTTCCTACCCAGTTCTGCGGCTGCGTCCACTGATCGCCCGATTTTTCGATTGCAGGCTTATAGACCGGTGACATCACGGCATTGATCAGCAGCTTATAAAAGTAAGGTACCGGCTGGCTTAGCGTAACTTCCAGCGTATGATCGTCCAGCGCTTTTACGCCCAGTTCAGAGGTCGGCTTTTTACCGGCAATAATTTCATCAACGTTAGCGATATGGCCATACTGCGGATAGCTGGCATAA
>PEFU01000003.1:1525179-1552479 GCA_002939445.1 Pantoea sp. BRM17
CCTTCGGCCCGGGTGGTTAAACAACTCACCGTACGGGCAAAAACCGGTACTTTCATGGCACTCAGGGCCCGTATATCGGTGACTGCCCCCAACACCACAACCGCTGCCAGCTGTAGACGAAATCCTGTGCGGTAACCGGCTCGCCATTAGACCATTTGGCATTTTTACGCAGATGGAAAGTCCAGACTTTAAAATCTTTGTTTTCCCAGCTCTCTGCAACGCCCGGAACCGGTTTGCCGCTGGCATCGCTGACGATAAGCCCTTCATAGAGATCGCGGGCAATATTATCTTCTGGTACGCCCTCAATTTTATGCGGATCGAGCGACTGAACTTCGTCACCGTTACCGCGCACCAGCTCCTGTTTGGCGGCCAGCTCAACGCCAGCCGGTACCGTTGCAGCCAGCGCAGCGTTCCCTGTCAGAGAGGCAATTGCGGCCAGAACGCCGGCCGCAATCAGACTTTTTTTTGTGATGTTGTTCATTGTTATGCTCCAGTTTTATTATTGTCGTCGGTGCGCTATCGCGCCTGACGTATACCGTTTACCGGGCGATCTTCGTCTCGTTCGAGCAAAGATCCCTGTCCCCTTCCGGGTGACTTCAGCAAGCCGCCAGCGGGTAATGATATTTGCTGACGACTCACTCACTGTTCTTTTGATAAAGAAAGCGTRCAGCTGCCGGTTTCTGATACGCGTTGCCGGTATAACTACGCCCGCGTGCTAATAAGCAAAAATCGTACACATCTGCTGAGAGAGCGATAAAAATCCTGAGAGTGCCAGAAATTATCAGAAGCTATCCCGTTGCGCCAAAGCCAATGCAGAAAAATGTTAGCTATTTCTCTTTTATCATGTCCGGGATAACGTTGAAAGCGTTAATTATCTCCGCTAAATATCAGTTAATACATTGATAAATATGWTTATTTAATCAATTCTGGCGATTATGTGCGCACTTATTTTATGCAAAACTCATTCTGCGCAAATCTATTGAGTTTTTACTTCAAAGCGGAATATTCAGCGACTACTTTACAAGAGAGGCACAGCTAATCACTTTCAGCGCGGATTTAGCAGCAGGTAAATCCGTGACAATAATCACATTAATAAGCGGATATTAAGCAGGGATGGCTGACTGAGTAGTAAAAGTGATAAAAGCGAGCCTGAAAGTAGCCCGATAACTAATTTCACCAAAAAGGTGCATCTGCACGTCGCGATGCACCCTTTTGGTTCATGAAGATGTTTTTCAGCAAAAAACAGGTCAGGTCTAATTCAGTAATCCTGGAAAGATTGCTTTTATGCCGGTGACGACAAATTCAATCCCTAACGCCATTAATAACAACCCCATAATACGGGTAATGACGTTAATTCCGGTCTGACCCAATATCCGTACCATTAACGGCGCCGCTCTGAACAGTAACCAGCAGCAAAAGGCGAAAACCGCAATCGCCAGCGTAAAACCCAGCAAATTAAGCCAGCTGTGATAGCGCGAACTCCAGACGATAGTGGAACTGATAGCCCCCGGCCCTGCCATGAGCGGCAGCGCCAGCGGGACAACACCGATGCTTTCACGAATAGCCGTTTCTGATTTTTCCTGCTTGTTTTGCTTATCCTCACCCAGCTTGCCGCTAATCATCGACATCGCAATGGTCACAACCAGTATGCCGCCTGCGATTCGGAAAGAGTCGATTGAGATACCAAACAGATGCAGGATCCCATCGCCAAGAAACAGCGAGGTCCAGAGAATAATCGCGACCGCAAGGTTGGCTGTAAGATTGGTTTTGTTGCGTTCAGCCACCGCCTGATAGCGGGTCATGCTGATAAAAACCGGAATGATGCCTACCGGATTCACCAGCGCAAACAGGCCGACAAAAAATTTTATATAGCCGGAAAGATCGAGTAGCACGGGGGTCACAACAGGCTCCTGAAAAAGTCAAAAAAACGCGCTTAATGTAGTGCATATGTCTGCTGAAAAACAGCGTATATGGCAGAAATATCTGCTATATGTCCACCACAGAGATGGCATAAAAATCTGGCTGTTTTCATATATGCCTGCAGAACAGCAGCGTCTAAAAAACGGCGCCTTTAGTCGTAAACGATCTGGCTGACCGCTCACCGCTGCAGCCTCTCTTGATCTGCATCATGATTACGTCTCTCCACCAGCGCTACGCTGGGTGCAGTAAATCATTCACGTCAGACCTTTTTACTAAACAGACGGGCCTGCCCTGTCAAACCTTAGCTGATTTCTTTCTCTGCGCTGGCCTGTTTATTAAAAAAGTTTAACTTCCTCAGGAGAGTATTATGGCCGTAACCAATGTTGCCGAACTCAATGCACTGGTTGAACGTGTAAAACGCGCGCAGCGCGAGTTTGCCAGTTTTAGCCAGGAGCAGGTTGATGCAATTTTTCGCGCCGCGGCGCTGGCGGCAGCTGACGCCCGCATTCCGCTGGCTAAGATGGCGGTAGCGGAATCGGGCATGGGTATTGTTGAAGATAAAGTGATCAAAAATCATTTCGCTTCAGAATATATCTACAACGCGTACAAAGATGAAAAAACCTGTGGCGTGCTGGCAAGCGATGATACCTTTGGCACCATTACCATTGCCGAACCCATTGGCCTCATCTGCGGTATCGTCCCTACCACCAACCCTACCTCCACGGCTATTTTCAAGGCGCTTATCAGCCTGAAAACCCGCAACGGCATTATTTTTTCTCCTCATCCGCGCGCAAAAAATGCCACCAATAAAGCAGCCGATATCGTGCTGCAGGCGGCTATTGCTGCGGGCGCTCCCAAAGATATCATCGGCTGGATCGATGCGCCTTCGGTCGAGCTTTCCAGTCAGCTCATGCATCATCCGGATATCAACCTGATTCTGGCGACCGGCGGCCCGGGCATGGTTAAAGCGGCCTATAGCTCAGGTAAACCGGCGATTGGCGTTGGCGCGGGCAATACGCCGGTGGTGATTGATGAAACGGCTGACATCAAACGCGCGGTCGCTTCCATTTTAATGTCTAAAACGTTCGATAACGGCGTGATCTGTGCCTCTGAGCAATCGGTCATTATCGTTGATGCCGTCTATGACGCGGTCCGCGAACGGTTTGCCAGCCACGGCGGCTATCTGCTGCAGGGCCATGAGCTGAGCGCGGTTCAGAATATCCTGCTGAAYAACGGCGCACTGAACGCGGCAATTGTGGGCCAGCCCGCCTGCAATATTGCTGCGCTTGCCGGCATTAGTGTCCCGCCGGGCACCAAAATTTTAATTGGCGAGGTGTCAGCCGTTGATGAATCGGAGCCTTTTGCACATGAAAAGCTCTCGCCGACGCTGGCGATGTATCGGGCAAAAGATTATGCGGACGCGGTAGCAAAAGCAGAGAAGCTGGTCGCGATGGGCGGCATTGGTCACACATCCTGTCTCTACACCGATCAGGATAACGAGGCCGGGCGGATCCACTATTTTGGCGACAAAATGAAAACGGCCCGCATCCTGATCAACACCCCGGCTTCACAGGGCGGCATTGGCGATCTTTACAACTTCAAACTTGCCCCTTCCTTGACGCTGGGCTGCGGCTCCTGGGGGGGCAACTCTATCTCTGAAAACGTGGGCCCTAAACACTTGATCAATAAGAAAACCGTGGCTAAGCGAGCAGAAAATATGTTGTGGCATAAGTTACCGAAGTCTATCTACTTCCGCCGCGGCTCTCTTCCGATTGCGCTGGAAGAGGTTGCTGCTGAGGGAGCGAAACGCGCGTTTATCGTTACCGATCGCTTTCTGTTTAATAACGGCTATGCCGAGCGCGTTACGCGGGTGCTGAAATCACAGGGTATCGAAACCGAGATATTTTTTGAAGTGGAAGCCGATCCGACCCTGAGCATTGTGCGTAAGGGTGCAGAGCAGATGCACAGTTTCCGGCCTGACGTGATTATCGCCCTGGGTGGTGGTTCACCGATGGACGCAGCGAAAATCATGTGGGTCATGTATGAGCATCCGGAAACGCATTTTGAAGAGCTGGCGCTGCGCTTTATGGATATCCGTAAACGTATCTACAAATTCCCGAAAATGGGTGTGAAAGCGCGCATGGTCGCGATCGCTACCACGTCAGGCACCGGCTCAGAAGTCACCCCGTTTGCCGTTGTCACCGATGACGCCACCGGGCAAAAATATCCGCTGGCGGACTACGCCCTAACGCCGGATATGGCGATTGTCGATGCCGACCTGGTGATGGATATGCCGCGCTCGCTCTGCGCCTTTGGCGGTCTTGATGCGGTGACGCATGCGCTGGAGGCTTACGTTTCGGTGCTTGCCAGTGAGTACTCAGATGGACAGGCACTACAGGCGCTGAAGCTGCTTAAAGAGAACCTGCCTGCCAGCTATCGCGATGGTGCGAAAAATCCGGTTGCGCGTGAACGCGTACACAACGCGGCGACTATCGCCGGCATTGCCTTTGCCAACGCTTTCCTCGGGGTGTGCCACTCTATGGCCCATAAACTTGGCTCAGAGTTTCATATCCCGCACGGGCTGGCAAACGCGCTGCTTATCGGTAACGTCATCCGCTATAACGCCAATGATAACCCGACGAAACAGACGGCGTTCAGCCAGTATGACCGGCCGCAGGCACGGCGCCGCTATGGGGAAATTGCTGACCATCTCGGCCTGACTCAGCCCGGGGATCGCACGGCGCAGAAAATCGAAAAACTGCTGGCGTGGCTGGATGAAATAAAAACGCAGCTCGGTATTCCCGCTTCTATTCGGGAAGCAGGCGTGCAGGAGGCGGATTTCCTGGCGAAAGTAGATAAGCTGGCTGAAGACGCTTTTGACGATCAGTGCACTGGCGCCAATCCGCGCTATCCATTAATCGCTGAGCTAAAACAGATTATGCTGGATACYTTCTACGGACGTGATTATTCAGAAACGGACATACCCTCTGCAGAAATCTGCGAGCTGCAGTCCGCTGCCCGTGAAAAAAAAGTAAAGAAAGCGTAGTCCGCTGAAAATAAAAAACCCGCCGCGGCGGGTTTTTTTATGGCTGGCTGATTAAACCGGTGGCGGATTAGCGCCATATATCGCCTCACGCGTACCCAGATTAATCGCCTGCTTGTAATGTTTCCGGCATACGGATATATAGCGCTCATTACCGCCAATTACGACCTGCTCACCTTCGCTGAACGGTCTGCCCTCCCCGTCAAGGCGCAGTACCATGCTCGCCTTACGGCCGCAGTGGCAAATTGTTTTAAGCTCGACCAGTTTATCGGCCCAGGCAAGAAGATACTGGCTGCCGGTGAACAGCTCACCGCGGAAGTCAGTACGCAGACCGTAGCAGAGAACCGGAATATCAAGATTGTCCGCCACGTCAGAGAGCGCATAAACCTGCTCACGCGTCAGAAACTGACTTTCGTCAACCAGCACGCAGTGTACGGGCTGGCGCGCATGTTCTTCCGCAATGGCTTCGGCCAGTTCTGTTTTATCATTATACAGACAGGCAGGCGAAGAGAGCCCGATTCGTGAGCTGACCACGCCGGCACCAAATCTATCGTCTATCTCTGCGGTATAGACCAGGGTGCGCATGCCGCGCTCCTGATAGTTATAGGAAGATTGCAGCAGCGCGGTGGATTTACCCGCATTCATCGCCGAGTAATAGAAATAGAGTTGAGCCACTTACCAGTCTCTCCGGGGATACTAAATTCAGAAGGCGGCAGTTTAACACAAATGTATTGCCGCAGAGCACCTCACAAACGACAGGTTTACCGTAGCAGAAAGCCACGCTGCTGGACGCTGAAAATCAATGCCGGCACGCTGCGGTTAAATCACTAATAGCGGTTAATTTAATCTCAGCCAAATGGAATAGCCGTCACGCAACGAGACATATCGCGGATAATTTATGCAGCACAGCGATTGATAATTAACTCTGCTGACATAACTAAAAAAATAAATAAATCTCCTCACTCAGGTTTCACTATTGCAGTTATATATTCCCGCCACTATTATGGAACAGCTTAACCACTCCTTTTTATATTCTGAGATAAGAACAATGAGCGAAGCACTTAAAATCCTTAATAATATCCGTACATTGCGTGCTCAGGCTCGCGAATGCTCTCTGGAAACCCTGGAAGAGATGCTTGAAAAACTTGACGTAGTGGTTAATGAGCGTCGTGAAGAAGAGAGTCATGCTCAGGCTGAAAATGCTGAACGCAGCCGCAAACTGGAGCAGTATCGCGAAATGCTGCTGGCTGACGGCATCGATCCTAATGAACTGCTGAACGCATTATCAGAAAACAAAACGGTGACCAAAGCGCGTCGCGCTGCCCGTCCCGCCAAGTACAGCTATGTAGATGAAAACGGTGAAAGCCGCACCTGGACCGGTCAGGGCCGCACGCCTGCCGTAATTAAAAAAGCGATTGAAGAAGATGGTAAACAGCTGGACGATTTCCTGCTGTAATCCGCGCGCTTCGTTTTAACTGTCTGCACTTTTACTGCAATATTCGTTTCGCCAGGTAAAAAAAAGGAAGCCCGCGGCTTCCTTTTTTTATGCGCTTATTTCTGATAAAAGTCGCGATACCAGTCGACAAACTGCTGTACGCCCTGCTCAACGCTGGTCTGCGGCCGGAAATTGATGGCGTCATAGAGAGGCTGCGTATCTGCGCTGGTGCCCAGTACATCGCCGGGCTGCATCGGCAGCATGTTCTTCACTGCCTCAATGCCCAAAGCTTTCTCCAGCGACTCTATATAGGTCATCAGGCGCGTTGGCTGACTGTTGCCAATGTTATATACCCGATAAGGCGCAGAGCTGCTGGCGGGGGAGCCGTGCTCCACGCTCCATGCGCTGTCAGGTTGTGGTACCACCGCCTGCAGGCGAACAATCGCCTCAGCGATATCATCGATATAGGTAAAGTCGCGCGTCATCTCACCGCGGTTATAAACGTCGATCGCCTCGCCTGCCAGCATTGCACGGGTAAATTTAAACAGCGCCATATCGGGCCGGCCCCATGGGCCATACACGGTAAAGAAACGCAGTCCGGTTGTCGGCAGCTGATAAAGGTGCGAATAAGTATGCGACATCAGTTCGTTGGCTTTTTTCGTCGCCGCATAGAGGGAAACCGGGTGATCAACGCTGTCATCGGTGGAGAACGGCATTTTGCGGTTCAGCCCATAAACTGAGCTTGAAGATGCATAAAGAAGGTGGCCAATCTTATGGTGACGGCAGCCTTCCAGAATATTCAGATGGCCGGTGAGGTTAGCATCTGCATAAGCGTGCGGGTTAMCGATTGAGTAACGCACACCCGCCTGCGCGGCGAGATGGATAACGCGCTRAAACGCGTGCTGTTCAAACAGAGAGGAAATGGCCTGGCGATCGGCCAGGTCCATTTTAATAAAAGTAAATGCGGGATGCGGTGAAATCTGATCGAGGCGAGCCTGTTTCAGGCTGACATCATAATAGTCATTCAGGTTGTCGATACCAACAACCTGGTGACCGGCAGCGAGCAAACGCTGGCTTACGTGAAAACCGATAAATCCTGCTGCGCCGGTTACCAGAAAATTCATACATCCCTCATTTATTACGCAATTTGAATAGACGCTCCGCGGCCGATTGCATAATAAACGAAACCGCGTTTGCTGATACGCTCTGGATCATACAGGTTACGACCATCAAAAATCACGGGTTGTTTTAACGCATTTTTAATTACGTCAAAATCAGGCGCCCGGAAATTCTGCCATTCGGTACAGATAACCAGACCATCAGCGCCCTGCAGTGCCGCTTCTTTAGTCCCTGTGAGTTTCAGATCGTCACGGTGACCATAGATGCGCTGCGCTTCTTCCATCGCTTCCGGATCGTAAGCCTGAACCGTAGCACCCGCTTCCCATAACGCTTCCATCAGCACACGGCTGGAGGCTTCACGCATATCGTCGGTGTTGGGTTTAAACGCCAGGCCCCACAGCGCAAACGTCTTGCCGCGCAGATCGTCACCAAAATGGCGCTTGATAAAGGCAGGCAGTTTGTTTTTCTGCGCGTCATTGACCTCTTCCACCGCCTGCAGCAGGCGCGGTTTATAGCCAATAGACTCTGCTGTACGGATCAGCGCCTGCACATCTTTCGGGAAGCAGGAACCGCCGTAGCCGCAGCCCGGATAGATGAAGTGATAGCCGATACGGGGATCAGAACCGATACCCTGACGGACTTTCTCCACGTCAGCGCCCAGCAGCTCAGCGAGATTAGAGATCTCGTTCATAAAGCTGATTTTGGTCGCCAGCATGCAGTTTGCCGCATATTTTGTCAGCTCTGCACTGCGGATATCCATCAGGATCATGCGATCGTGGTTACGGTTGAACGGCTCATAGAGCTCGCGCAGCAGTTCCACCACATCATCATTGTCAGTACCGACAACGATACGCTCTGGTCGCATGCAGTCGTTAACGGCCGCACCCTCTTTGAGGAATTCCGGGTTGGAAACCACATCGAAAGAAACGCTGGCGCCACGCTGTTTCAGCGTCTCCTGCATCACATTGCGTACGCGGTCGGCTGTGCCGACTGGCACCGTTGATTTATCGATAACGACTTTGTGATCGTTCATATGTTCTGCAATCGTGCGCGCAACCGCGGTCACATATTTCAGATCGGCAGAACCATCTTCGTCAGGCGGTGTGCCAACAGCAATAAACTGCATCACCCCGTGATTAACGCCCTCTTTGGCGTCAGTACTGAATTTCAGGCGGCCCGATTCATAATTGGACATCACCAACGGCGTCAGACCCGGTTCAAAAATCGGGATAACACCCTTTTTCAGGTTTTCGACTTTGTTCGCGTCGACATCAATGCAGAGAACGTCATGTCCGACTTCGGCCAACACCGCAGCCTGAACCAGACCGACATAGCCGATACCAAATACAGTGACTTTCATTAAATTATCCTGTGCTTAATGAATTACTTTTTATTGCCTACCGCGTTGTCCAGCCACTGTGCAAAATCTTTGCCCAGCACCGGGTGACGTACGCCGTACTCAACAAAAGCCTGCATGTAACCCAGCTTGTTACCACAGTCGTGGCTGACGCCAGTCAGGTGATAAGCTTCTACAGTCTCTTTTTCCATCAGCATAGCGATAGAGTCGGTCAGCTGAACTTCGCCGCCTGCACCCGGAGGGGTTTTAGCCAGCAGAGGCCAGATATCAGCAGAAAGAACATAACGACCTACTACCGCGAGGTTTGAAGGCGCTTCATTCGCTTTTGGCTTCTCAACAACGCCCACCATCGGTGCACTCTGGCCCGCGCTCAGCTCGGCGCCTTTGCAGTCAACCACACCGTATGCGGTTACGTCTGCTACTGGCTCAACCATGATCTGGCTGTGACCGGTTTCTTCAAAACGCGCCAGCATCTCTGCCAGGTTGTCTTTGGTCGGGTTTGACTCATATTCGTCGATGATAACGTCTGGCAGAATGACTGCTACCGGCTCATCGCCTACCAGCGGATGTGCACACATGACTGCATGGCCCAGACCTTTAGCGATACCCTGACGCACCTGCATAATGGTGACGTGTGGCGGACAGATAGACTGGATTTCATCCAGCAGCTGACGCTTAACACGCTTCTCCAGCATGGCTTCCAGTTCGAAGCTGGTATCAAAGTGGTTTTCGATTGAGTTTTTAGAAGAGTGCGTAACCAGCACAATTTCGTTAATGCCCGCAGCAATACACTCATTTACGACATACTGGATCAACGGCTTATCGACCAGCGGTAACATCTCTTTTGGAATAGCTTTGGTCGCTGGCAGCATACGCGTACCTAAACCTGCAACCGGGATTACCGCTTTTTTTACTTTTGACTTATAGGCAGACATCAAATACCTCTCTTAATAGGCCGCTCAAGTTAATACTTGATATGTCGGTTTAAAAAACGAAATGAGTATATCAGTTAGTATCAGGCGGAATTATCCTGGATAAAGTTAATCCATGGAATTTAAGACTTTTACCCAAGTGTAAAGGATAGGTCTGGCGCTGTCGCTTAACTGATTTAACCCGCTGTTTAACTGCTTATTCTTCACCCGATAACATCAGACGTAGCCTGCCGCCGGCACCCCAGACGTGGCACTGCCAGGCACCGGTATGCTGAGAAATCTGATTAAGATGGGTCCCCCCCATCGTACCCAGCGGTACACCGCTGTTTAACTGCAGCTGCTGCGTTTCCAGGTGCAGCGTGGCATTAAGCCCTGCTGAAACCAGAATTAATTTACGCAGTTCGCGATGATAATATCCCACCAGAAGCGGGAACTGCCCGGTAAGGTTTGCCTGGCGCAGCAGCATATTCACCTGACGCAGCAGGCCGTTGAGTTCCGGCAGCCGATGATGCTGTCCGGACAGCTGCTCCTGCAGTAAACCGTTGAATAGCGCCCGCAGCAGCAGCGCGGCCAGCACGCCGTTGTCGCCCGCCCGGGTAACATCGAGACAGTAAAAGGCGAGATCTTTATCGGAGAGCGCAGCGATATCCAGAACCAGCCCTGGCTGTTCCGCCATGGTGAGCTGTCGGTAGTTGATGCGGCAGTGCGCAATGGTTTGCTGCACCGGCGGCTGCAGCTGCTTCAGCAGTTTTGCCGCGGCGATCGGATCGCGGGCCAGCGCATCCCAGTCCTGAAACAGCTGCTCATCCTCCTCCACTTTCGAGGTGAACATCGAGGGATAAAGACACTCAAAAACAGCCTCGCGGAAGCGTTCGATATTTTTCAGGGGTTTCAGTAATACATCCTGCACGCCAAGCCGCAGCGCATGCGCGATATCAGCCATATTCTGGGTAGCAGATATGACCAGTACAGGCACCGTATTCCCCTGACTGCGCAGATGCTCAACAAACGCAATACCGCCCATCCGGGGCATTTCCAGATCGCAAATCACCAGATCGGCGCTGTGCGACGACAGAATGTCGAGGCCTTCCAGCCCATCGCCGGCCTGCAGGGCTGTTGCCCCCAGACTGGTCAGTACATTTTCCAGCAATGAACGGAAAACGACCTCATCTTCGACAATGAGTATCTTTTTGCCGAGTAGTGGTTTTTCCATTCTCTCCCCCTGCGTACCAGATATTGCAATAGTGGTTCATAAAATGCAGTTGCGCCTTTAATTATTGTCATCAGCGACAACCCCCCTGAATGAACAACTGACTATCTGCTACGGACCAGTGGTAATAGTTCATCCATTTTTTTCTCTACGGCCGCCTTACCGGCAGCCATCGCCTCTTCAGCACGATGAAAATCCAGCGTTGAAATCTGCGGACAAAACGGCTGAATCAGCACATCCGGCGGATCGCCCGCCATACGGTTACGTTTCAGGRGGTTTTCCAGCACCTGAATTGAGGTCGACATGATCTCCATTGCGCCAGGTGACTGCGCCGCGCGCTGGCGGGAAAATCCCATCAGACGCTGACGTAATTTTTTACCCCACGAGAGCGCCTCTGCCGCGTCATCGCCGTTTTCCGGCGTTACCGACAGCAGATCCTGCTGCATCAGATGCGCATCATGCTGAAGATCGACCGCAATAACAATGTCGGCGCCAAGTGCGCGCGTCAGGGAGATGGGCACCGGGTTTACCACCGCGCCATCCACCAGCCAGTATCCATTGTAGCCAACAGGTGGTAATAAGCCTGGCATACTACAGGAAGCGCGCACGGCCTGATGCAGATCGCCTTCAGTCAGCCAGAGCTCACGGCCGGTACTCAGGTTGGTGGCAACCACGCCAAACGGTTTCAGGCCGCCGTCAATCTGGTCATGCGGGATCAGCTGGCGAATATGACTGAAAACGCGATCGCCGCGTAACAGTCCCCCGCGCTGCCAGGAGAGATCCATCAGGCGTATAACATCCCAGTAGCGAAACGCGCTGACCCACTTCTCCATCTTTGCCAGGTGACCATTGGTGTAGGCGGCACCAACCAGCGCGCCGACTGAGCAGCCCGCTACCACATCAATTTCAATACCGGCACGCTCCAGCGCATTGATGACGCCGATATGCGCCCAGCCCTTCGCGGCGCCCGATCCCAGAGCCAGTCCAATCTTGACCTTTCTCATCTTACCTCGTGATGCTGCTGGTACGTAGCATCATGCCACGCAGTCGGCTACCATAGCGCACGCCTATGATAACGTTAACCACTCTCAGGAGATGATGTGTCCGAAAAGTGCCCCTGCTGCAGCGGGAAGCAGTATAGCGTATGTTGTCAGCCCTTTTTAAACGGCGAGGCCATCCCGCTAAGTGCTGAACAGCTGATGCGATCTCGCTATACGGCCTACGCCACGGGTAATGCAGTTTATCTGACAGAAACCTGGCACGCCAGCCAGCGCAGCGTCGATCTGACGGCGCGTTTATCTGAAAGTTTTGCCGGTACAACGTGGCTCGGACTAAATGTAACCTGTTGTAATCATGGCATCCATGAGAACGAAGCCTTTGTGACCTTTTTTGCGCGCTACCGCGAAAAAGAGCGCGAGTCAGCGATCGCTGAACGTTCACGCTTTCTTCGGGAGGAGGGTCGCTGGTACTATGTGGATGGAACAGCGCCAGCAATCGGGCGTAACGATCGCTGCCCCTGCGGCTCTGGCAAAAAATACAAAAAATGTTGTGGCTGATATCCGCTTCGCCGCAATGGTAATACCCTTATCGCTTTGACAGGACCTTGACTGAGATGCAAGCGCAAACACTGCAACGAAAAGTTTTACGGACCATTTGCCCTGATGCTAAAGGTCTGATCGCCAAGATCACCAACATTTGCTACAAGCATGAACTCAACATTGTGCAAAACAATGAGTTTGTCGATCACCGCACCGGCCGCTTTTTTATGCGCACCGAGCTGGAAGGCATTTTTAACGACAATACGCTGCTGGCCGATCTGGATAGCGCTCTGCCGACCGGTTCGGTGCGTGAGTTGCACACTGCCGGTCGCCGCCGCGTCGTTATTCTGGTCACAAAAGAGGCGCACTGCCTGGGTGACCTGCTGATGAAAAGCGCGTTTGGCGGTCTGGATATGGAGATCGCTGCGGTGATCGGCAATCACGATACGCTGCGCTCGCTGGTAGAACGTTTTGATATTCCTTTTGTGCTGGTCAGCCATGAAGGCAAAACGCGCGAAGAGCATGACAACCGCATGGCGGAAGAGATCGATCGCTATCAGCCTGATTACGTGGTGCTGGCAAAATATATGCGCGTGCTGACGCCTGCTTTTGTGCAGCGCTACCCTAACCAGATCATCAATATTCACCACTCGTTCCTGCCAGCTTTTATCGGCGCGCGTCCTTATCATCAGGCGTATGAACGCGGCGTTAAAATCATTGGCGCAACGGCGCATTACGTCAATGACAACCTGGACGAAGGTCCAATCATTATGCAGGATGTCATTAACGTGGATCACAGCTATACCGCTGAAGAGATGATGCGCGCCGGACGCGATGTGGAAAAAAACGTGCTGAGTCGCGCGCTCTATAAAGTGCTCGGCCAGCGCGTGTTTGTTTATGGCAACCGCACGATTATTCTTTAAGCGCGGCGTTTTGGCGCCAGGGCGCTGAATTGTCTAACTCTTCAGCGCTACGCGTAAAAAACGGGCAAACAGGTTTTATTTTTACATCCGGTGCTTTACAGGCGGAACGCATTTGATATGATGCGCCCCGCCTTCAGGCACAAAGATTCAGGCAAGTGGCGGGATTCCCGAGCGGCCAAAGGGAGCAGACTGTAAATCTGCCGTCATCGACTTCGAAGGTTCGAATCCTTCTCCCGCCACCATCTGAATCACTCTGCAGTGCCTGAATCTGAGCTTTATATCCCAGGCGGGATTCCCGAGCGGCCAAAGGGAGCAGACTGTAAATCTGCCGTCATCGACTTCGAAGGTTCGAATCCTTCTCCCGCCACCATCTCCTGTTCCGTTCGCTACATCCTGAAAAAACTCAGTTTGCTCTTCCCCTCTGATACTGTGCTGCCTGCTCCGCTTCGGGCATGACTTTTTGCCAAAAAGCCGTTACCATCGCGCCGCATACAGGTTATTAAAATGGCAGCGATATGAAATTTGTTTCATTCAACATCAACGGGTTGCGCGCCCGCCCTCATCAGCTGGCCGCGCTGGTGGAACAGCATCAGCCTGAGGTTATCGGCCTGCAGGAAACCAAGGTTCACGATGAGATGTTCCCACTGGAAGAGGTCAGCCAGCTCGGCTACCACGTCTTCTATCATGGGCAAAAAGGTCACTACGGCGTCGCGCTACTTACCAAAAACGCACCGGTACGGGTCATGCGCGGTTTTCCGGGCGATGACGCTGACGCCCAGCGACGCCTGATTATGGCGGAGATACCGAGCCCGGCAGGTAACATCACCGTTATCAACGGCTATTTCCCGCAGGGTGAAAGCCGCGACCACCCGCTTAAATTCCCGGCTAAAGAGAAATTCTACCGCGATCTGCAGAGCTATCTGATGGAGCACGCTGCCGCTGACAAGCCGGTGCTGATCATGGGCGACATGAATATCAGCGCCACTGACCTGGATATCGGGATTGGTGAGGAGAGCCGCAAGCGCTGGCTGCGTACCGGAAAATGCTCGTTTCTGCCGGAAGAGCGTGAGTGGATGGATCGGCTGCTGCAGTGGGGTCTTACCGATACCTGGCGCGCCAGAAACCCGACGAAAAACGATCGCTTTTCCTGGTTCGACTACCGCTCGCGCGGATTTGATGACAACCGCGGACTGCGCATCGATCTGCTGCTGGCCAGTCAGCCGCTGGCCGCGCGCTGCGTCGATGCCGGTATCGATTACGCCATTCGCGGCATGGAAAAACCTTCTGACCATGCTCCCGTCTGGGCGACGTTCGATCTGTAAACGTCAGGCGTGGCGCCGGCGCGCCACGCTTAACTATTTAATGATTTTCCACAGCAGCGGATTGGTCCCCAGCACCTTTTCATCCCGCGAGCACTGCAGCAGTACCCCTTCGGCCTTAACCACTGCGCCTTCTGAATAGCTGCGGTTTTCATAAATGCAGCACTGAAGGCAGCTGTTTTGCTGACGATTCTGGCCCTGCGTCCAGACTTCCGCCGGCATATCCACCACCACATCCGTATTACCCGTCCGCCCCGGCTCCGGCATCCGGTTTGCCAGCGCTGTAGTGCTGCAGATCAGCAGCGCCAGCGCCACCCCTGTTGTATACCCGCTCATTGCGTCTCCTTTGGCTTTCGCCGCTGTTTTTTGGCTTTCGCGCGCGCTGGCGAAGCGGCCGCCAGCCCTTTGAACGCCTGCAAAGAAGGCCGCTGCCGCGCCTCGCCAATCAGCGTGGTCAGCGTTGACACCAGCGGCTGCATAAACTCATCATAGCGGCAGCTTTTTTCGCTGATGCGCGTCAGGGTTGACTCCCACTGCGCCGTCATATCCGGCCGCGCCGCCATTTCCGGCAGCGCATGGATCAGGGCTCTGCCCGCCTCCGTTGAGTGGATATAGCGCCCTTTTTTAACCAGGAAGGTGCGGCGAAACAGCAGTTCAATAATGCCGGCCCGCGTCGCCTCCGTTCCTAAACCATCGGTCGCACGCAGCACTTTCTTTAATTCTTTATCCTGCACAAAGCGCGCAATGCCGGTCATGGCGGATAACAGCGTGGCATCAGTAAACGGCCGCGGCGGCTGGGTCTGCTTCTCCAGCAGTTCACCGCGCTCGCACAGCAGGGTATCGCCTTTAGCGACGACCGGCAGCGGCGTGCCGTCATTCTCTTCGTCACGCTCTTTATTCCCGAGCAGCGCGCGCCACCCCGCTTC
Organism: Pantoea sp. BRM17; assembly: GCA_002939445.1. Taxonomy (GTDB): domain Bacteria; phylum Pseudomonadota; class Gammaproteobacteria; order Enterobacterales; family Enterobacteriaceae; genus Pantoea. Next base: position 1,540,902 of record PEFU01000003.1, read on the forward strand.
CGCCAGAAACCGCGCTTTTGCAACAAACCGGCCACCACCGATCTCCAGATCGATAACGCATTTGCGGAACTGCGCATCCGGGCAGAACTGCATCAGATATTGCCGGGCAATCAGCGCATAGATCCGGGCCTCATTGTCGCTGAGTGCGACTTTGCCGGTACGCGCGGTGGGAATGATAGCGTGATGCGCATCGACCTTTTTATCGTCCCAGCAGCGGTTTTTCTGTTCCGTATTGAAGTCAGCAGGTGGCGTGAGATCGGGCTGATGCACAGCGATCGCTTTCAGCACGGCATGACGACCGGCGTAGTGCTCATCAGGGAGATAGCGGCTATCCGAACGCGGATAAGTAATAAGCTTATGCGTCTCATAGAGGCGCTGACAGCAGTCCAGCACGCTCTGCGCGCTCAGCCCGTAACGCTTTGCGGCTTCAATCTGCAGGCTGGAGAGCGAAAACGGCAGCGGTGCGGTTTCCGATTCACGCCTGTCGTTATAGCCGGTCACCTGCGCGGGCTGTCCCTGAATACGCGCCAGCACATGCTCTGCCAGCGGCCGGTGCAGGACGCGCCCCTCTTCATCCTGCCAGGGTTCGCAGGCGTCGCTTGGCACCCAGCTGGCAACGAAGCGCTCCTCTTTTGGCGTGACGACATGCGCTTTTACTTCAAAATAGTCTTTGGGCACAAAGTGATCGGTAACTGACGGCTTTTCCTGAATGTTTTGCGCATACAGCACGCTCAGCGTGGCGTTATAGCTGGCAACCTGTCCCGCTGAAGGCTGCGTCACAATGGCCTCAGACGTCCATTTTTCCTTCGCCAGCACATGCTCTGCCAGCGGCCGGTGCAGGACGCGCCCCTCTTCATCCTGCCAGGGTTCGCAGGCGTCGCTTGGCACCCAGCTGGCAACGAAGCGCTCCTCTTTTGGCGTGACGACATGCGCTTTTACTTCAAAATAGTCTTTGGGCACAAAGTGCTCGATCTCTTCATCACGTCGCACGACCAGTCCGAGCACCGGCGTCTGCACGCGCCCCACCGACAGAACGCCATCATAGCCGGCGTTACGCCCCAGCAGGGTCCAGGCGCGCGTCATATTGATGCCATACAGCCAGTCAGCGCGTGAACGCGCCAGCGCTGAGACGCAAAGCGGGATGAATTCGCGGTTTTCGCGCAGCCGGCTCACCGCACGCTCAACGGCCGCCGGATTAAGATCGTTGATCAGGCAGCGCTGCACCCGCTGGCGCTTACCGGCCGGCAGCTGCAGATAGTCCAGCACCTCATCCACCAGCAGCTGACCTTCGCGATCCGGATCGCCGGCGTGCACGATTTCGCTGGCCTGCTGCAGTAAGCCTTCTATGGCTTTCAACTGTTTCGCTACCGAGGGGCGCGGCTGCAGACGCCACTTTTCAGGAATAATAGGCAGATCGGCCAGGTTCCAGCGGGCATAGCGGCTGTCGTAGCTATCAGGCTGCGCCTGCTCCAACAAATGCCCGACGCACCAGGTCACCACCTGATCGTTGCCGCAGGCGATATAGCCCTCTCCGCGGCGATGCGGCTTTGGCAAAACATCTGCGATGGCGCGCGCCAGGCTCGGTTTTTCAGCAATAAATAGACGCATGGAAGGCGCAAATCCTTTCTTTTAGCTTTAACGAAAACAGTGAAGCGATGGTAGCCTGGCGGCCTGCTGGAGGTAAGCTTTCTCTGCACGGATGCGGCGCTTTTGCGCACGACGCCTGCAATTCTGCCAGATTGCAGGCGAGAGAATCAAAACCAGGAGACAAACTCTGTGGTATCCGGTGCGACAACTGTGGTGCTGGCTTTAAGCTGCGGCGTGCCGAGATAGAGAAAGCCCACAATGGCATCTTTTTCTTTGCAGTTGAACGCCGCCCGCACGTGAGGATGGTCGGTCCAGGGGCCACTGCGCCAGATGCCGTTATACCCCTGAGCCAGCGCGGCCATCTGCATCGCCATAACGGCACAGCCCGCAGAGACAACCTGCTCCCACTGCGGCACTTTTTCAGAGGGCTTGTAGTCTGCAATTACCGTTATCACCATGGGCGCACGAAACGGCGCCGCCGCCGCTTTCGCGATGGCTTTTTCATCCAGCGCGCTCTCGCGGGCGGCCTGCTCCAGCACGCGGCTTAGCCGGTCCCGTCCCTCATTCTCCGCAATAACGAAACGCCACGGGCGCAGCGTACCGTGGTCGGGTGCCCGCATACCGGCATGCAGAATATTTTGCAGCACCTCACCTGCCGGAGCGGGTTCAGTCAGTCGCGAAGCTGAGCGGCGATTGGTTAATAACTCCAGTGCATCCATAAGGGTTCTCCTGTGCCTTTTGATGATGTGCTAATCCTGGCACAGCGCGATCTTTTGTAACAGTCTGGTGCGAATTCCTGCTGACTTTTCAGCCGCTGCTCTTTAGGATGATGCCGATATCGGGGTCCGCACGCCTGCTGCCGGCTCTGGCTACGTGAATATGGAGAGTTTATGCGCACATTGTGGCGAATGATTACCGGTCTGTTCCGCTGGAGCTGGCGGGTTCTGAATTTTATCCGGGAATTTATCCTTAACCTGTTTCTGATTGTCCTGATCCTGGCCGGTGTCGGCATCTGGCTGCAGCTGTCGAGCGCCGGCAACAGTGAACCGGTCCAGCAGGGAGCATTAAAAGTCGATCTTAGCGGTATGCTGGTGGATAAACCTTCAGTGAGTAACCGTCTGAGCCGCATCAGCCGTCAGCTGCTGGGCGCGAACAGCGATCGCCTGCAGGAAAACTCCTTGTTTGATGTGGTTGATGCGATTCGTCAGGCTAAAACTGACAGCAATATCATCGGTATCGTGCTGGATCTGCGCGATTTTGCCGGTGGCGATCAGCCCTCTCTGCAGTATGTCGGTAAAGCGCTGCGGGAGTTTCGCGACAGCGGTAAACCGGTTTATGCGCTGGGTGACAGCTACAGTCAGGCGCAGTATTACCTGGCCAGCTTCGCGAATAAAATCTGGCTCTCCCCTCAGGGTACGGTTGACCTGCACGGCTTTGCGACCAACGGCCTCTATTACAAAACGCTGCTGGAAAAGCTGAAGGTCTCTTCCCACGTTTTCCGCGTAGGCACCTATAAGTCAGCCGTTGAACCGTTCCTGCGCGACAATATGTCACCGGATGCACGCGATGCGGACAGCCGCTGGATCACTCAGCTATGGCAAAATTATCTCAATACGGTGTCGGCCAACCGTCAGATTACGCCAGAGCAGCTCTTTCCCGGTGCGGCAGGCGTGATCAGCGGACTGGAGGCGGTACAGGGTGACACCGCTAAATATGCGCTGAATAACAAACTGGTGGATACGCTGAGCTCACGCGCGGCGGCTGACCAGGCGCTGGCGAAAACCTTTGGCTGGGACAAAGCAAATAATGACTACCGCTATGTCAGCATTTATGACTACCGTCTGAAACAGCCAGCGCAGCAAAAAGGCAACATCGCGGTGATCCTCGCCAGCGGTGCGATCATGGATGGAGAAGAGAGCGCAGGCAATGTCGGCGGTGATACGACGGCCGCACAGATCCGTGAAGCACGCCTCGATCCCGCCATTAAAGCTATCGTGCTGCGGGTAAACAGCCCGGGCGGCAGCGTCACCGCATCGGAAGCGATTCGTGAAGAGCTGGCCGCCGCGCATGAAGCCGGTAAGCCGGTGGTGGTCTCCATGGGAGGCATGGCCGCATCGGGAGGTTACTGGATTTCAACGCCGGCAGATTACATCATCGCCGCGCCTTCTACGCTGACCGGTTCAATTGGCATTTTTGGCGTGATTAATACGGTCGAAAACAGCCTGGACGCAATCGGTGTACATACGGATGGCGTAGCCACCTCACCGCTCGCTGATGTGGCTACCACCAAAACGCTGCCTGCAGAGGTACAGCAGCTGATGCAGCTGACGATTGAGAATGGCTATCGCAATTTCATCGGTCTGGTTGCTGCGTCGCGCCATAAGACGCCTGAGCAGATTGATGCGATTGCACAGGGCCATGTCTGGACCGGCAGCGATGCCAAAGGTAATGGTCTGGTTGACGCGCTGGGTGATTTTGATGACGCCGTGGCGAAAGCTGCCTCGCTGGCCAGCGTGAAACAGCCTGCGCTGAACTGGTATCAGGATGAACCCGGTATGCTTGATCTGCTGCTTAATCAGATGAGCGCCTCGGCGCAGGCGGTACTGCCCGACGCGCTGAAAATCTGGCTGCCCGCACCGGTGCAGGATGTTGTCAGCGCCATGCAGTCGCAGCCGGGCCTGCTCGGTAAGCTTAACGATCCGCAAAATCGTTACGCCTTTTGTCTGAATTGCGGCAGCGTTCGCTAATTTTACAGCCCGGCCGCTGGTCGGGCTGCTTTTCCCTGTCAATCCCCTTATACTGCGCGTTTTACGGCAAGTCTGAGTACACTCATGCAAAAGAAAAATATCTATGTAGCCTACACGGGCGGTACTATCGGGATGCAGCGCTCTGCGCAGGGCTATGTACCGGTATCAGGCCACCTTCAGCAGCAGCTGGCCAATATGCCTGAGTTTCACCGGCCGGAGATGCCGGATTTTACGATTCATGAATACGCCCCGCTTATCGACTCCTCTGATATGACGCCGCAGGACTGGCAGGCAATCGCAGATGATATCCGCCAGAATTATGACGCCTATGACGGTTTTGTTATTCTGCATGGAACCGATACCATGGCTTTCACCGCATCGGCTCTCTCCTTCATGCTGGAAAATCTGGCAAAACCGGTCATCGTCACCGGATCGCAGATCCCGCTGGCGGAACTGCGCTCTGACGGTCAGCAAAATCTGCTGAACTCCCTCTACGTGGCGGCTAACTATCCGATCAATGAAGTGGCACTGTTTTTCAATAACACCCTGTTCCGCGGCAACCGTACCACCAAAGCGCACGCCGACGGCTTTAACGCCTTCGCCTCGCCAAATCTGTCGCCGCTGCTGGAAGCGGGTATCCATATCCGCCGTCTGAACACCTCTCCCGCGCCACAGCAGACGGGCGAGCTGGTGGTTCATCCCATTACCCCGCAGCCTATTGGCGTGGTCACCATTTATCCGGGCATCTCTGCAGACGTGGTGCGCAACTTCCTGCGCCAGCCGGTTAAGGCGCTGATTCTGCGCTCTTATGGCGTGGGCAATGCGCCGCAAAATGCGGAGTTCCTGCYTGAGCTGCAGCAGGCGAGCGAACGCGGGATTATCGTGGTTAACCTGACGCAGTGCATGTCCGGCAAAGTGAATATGGGCGGCTATGCCACTGGCAATGCGCTGGAGCATGCTGGCGTGATCAGCGGTTTTGACCTCACCGTTGAGGCCACGTTAACAAAACTGCACTATTTATTGAGTCAGGACCTTAGCCCCGATGAAATTCGTYCCAGAATGCAGCAGAACTTACGTGGCGAACTGACTGAAGATTGAACGGAGCAAAATGATATGAAGCGGGCATTGGTAATTATCGATATCCAGAATGACTTTTGCCCCGGCGGTCCGATGGCCGTGCGCGAAGGTGATCAGACTGTGGCGGTAGCGAATCGCTATGCGCGTGAGTTTCGCCAGCGCGGCGAATGTGTTGTGGCCCTGCAGGACTGGCATCCGGCAAATCATGGCAGCTTTGCCTCAGTGTCCGGTGAGCCTGTCTACACGCTGGGTGAGCTTAACGGGCTGGCGCAAATCTGGTGGCCGGACCACGGTATCGAAAACAGCCCGGGCGCAGATTTTCATCCCGACCTCGATCGCTCCCTGATTGACGCCGTATTTCACAAAGGTGGAGACGTTGATGTCGACAGTTACAGCGCCTTTTTCGATAACGGACACCGGCGCAAAACTGAACTGGATAACTGGTTGCGCGAACGCGATATCACGCATCTGGTTATGCTGGGGATTGCGACTGACTACTGTGTGAAATATAGCGTGCTGGATGCGCTGGAGCTCGGGTATCACGTTCAGGTCGTTAAAGAGGGCTGCCGCGGCGTGAATCTCAATCCGGAAGACAGTGACATTGCGCTGGCGCAAATGCAGGCGCAGGGTGCGGAAATAATCTGAAAAACAGGCTGGGTATTCCAGCCTGATTTCTTAGTGCAGATTGATGCGCGTGACATCCGGCTCGATGCCAAACTCTTCTTTCAGCTGCTTTTTAGATTTCGTCACAATATCTCCCCCTTTGGCAATGCTCATATGCTGAGGTGAGTCGTTATGACGCGCCTGCCACAGCATGACCAGCTGCAGACAGTGCTCGCGCTGCTCCTGCGTTAATGCAACACCATCAGGCCATTTACCCGTCTCAACGGCGGTTGCCAGACGTGCATAGATCTCAGGCGTCATCGCATCCAGCATCGCATTCAGTTCCTGATTCATTCTATCCCTCCTGCTGTTTGCCCTGTTCGTCAGTAAAGCTCAGCGAGGCGGAGTTAACGCAATAGCGCTCACCGGTAGGCTGCGGGCCATCCGGAAAAACATGCCCCAGATGCGCGTCACAGCTGCCGCAGCGGATCTCAACCCGGTGCATGCCGTGCGAGTCGTCTTCAAGGTAGCGTATCGCCTCATCGCTGACCGGCTGGTAGAAACTGGGCCAGCCACAGCCTGAATCATATTTGCTTTCTGACAGAAACAGCGGTGCCTGACAGACCAGACAGTGATAAATGCCATCCTGCTTGTTGTGCAACAGCGCGCCGGTAAAGGGTGGTTCGGTACCCCGATGCTGCGTGACGTAGCGCTGCATTTCCGACAGCTGGCCGATTTTTGCTTCAGATGCGGTATCTTTTGCCATTTTTGCTTCCAGAGTATCTTTCTGTAGAAATCAGCTACTATTCTAACAAACGGACAACATTGCCCGACGTTTTTTTTGTGCGAACTTTTCTGCCCTGGTCGCTGCAGCGTGGTTTTGTGATGACGATCACTCTTTGTGACAAACTTCCCTTTTCACACGCTAATCAGCGTAAGATAGACGCGCTGTAAAATCGGCGCGCAAGCGGTTGCAATACAGATTATTCCTGGCGTTGGAATTGACCTGTCGCAACAATTGACACGATTCCGCTTGACGCCTGGTAAGGTTTTTGTAATTTTACAGCCAACCTTTTATTCACTAACAAATAGCTGGTGGAATATATGACTATCAAAGTAGGTATCAACGGTTTTGGCCGTATCGGTCGCATCGTTTTCCGTGCTGCTCAGCAGCGTTCAGACATCGAAATCGTCGCGATCAACGATCTGCTCGACGCCGATTACATGGCTTACATGCTGAAGTACGATTCTACCCATGGTCGTTTTGACGGCACCGTAGAAGTACAGGATGGCGCGCTGATTGTTAACGGCAAAAAAATCCGTGTTACCGCTGAGAGAGACCCGGCTAACCTCAAGTGGGACGAAGCAGGCGTTGACGTTGTTGCTGAAGCAACCGGGATCTTCCTGACTGACGAAACCGCACGTAAGCATATCTCTGCCGGTGCAAAGAAAGTGGTTCTGACCGGTCCATCTAAAGATGACACCCCGATGTTTGTACGCGGTGCCAACTTTGATAAATATGCTGGCCAGGATATCGTGTCTAACGCATCCTGCACCACCAACTGCCTGGCACCGCTGGCAAAAGTCATCAACGATAAATTCGGTATCGTTGAAGGCCTGATGACCACCGTTCACGCCACCACTGCTACCCAGAAAACCGTTGATGGTCCGTCACATAAAGACTGGCGCGGCGGCCGCGGTGCAGCACAGAACATCATCCCATCGTCTACTGGCGCAGCAAAAGCGGTTGGTAAAGTACTGCCAGAGCTGAACGGTAAACTGACCGGTATGGCTTTCCGCGTTCCTACGCCTAACGTCTCTGTGGTTGACCTGACCGTTCGTCTGGAAAAAGCAGCGACCTACAAAGAGATCTGTGAAGCTATCAAAGCGGCTTCAGAAGGCGAAATGAAAGATGTACTGGGCTATGTTGAAGATGACGTGGTTTCTACTGACTTCAACGGCGAAGTACTGACTTCAGTATTCGATGCCAAAGCAGGTATCGCGCTGAATGATAACTTTGTGAAACTGGTTTCCTGGTACGATAACGAAACCGGTTATTCCAACAAGGTTCTCGACCTGATTGCTCTGGTTGCTGCTAAATAAGCGACCAGGCTATATCAATAAGGGTGACTTCGGTCGCCCTTTTTTTTTCGACCAGATAAACAGAGGCTGAACGATGCCAAATACGCTTTTTACACTGCCTGTGACAGAGCAGATAACCCCTTACCTGTCGCTGCGTCAGCAGGATGACCTGCCGGTCGTGATTATCAGTCATCCGAAAGTTCGTGCGGCTATCGCGCTTCAGGGCGCGCATCTGCTCGCCTGGCAGCCCAGCGGTCAGCAGCCTGTTCTCTGGCTGAGTGATAAAAGTGCGTTTAAAGCAGGTAAAGCGATTCGCGGCGGCGTGCCGATCTGCTGGCCGTGGTTTGGCCCTGCCGGTGAACCGGCTCACGGATTTGCCCGCACCCAGCCATGGACGCTGACAGCACACGATGAAAATGACGATGCCGTCATGCTGACCTTTACGCTGGAAAGTAACAGCCAGACGAAAAAGCTCTGGCCTCACGACTTTACGCTGCTGGCCCGTTTCCGGCTGGCCGATCAGTGCGAGATTGAACTTGAAGCCTGGGGCGATTTCGACGCGACAGCCGCGCTGCATGCTTATTTTAGCGTAGCGGATATCGCTGAGACCGCAGTCAGCGGGCTGGGTAAGACGTTTATCGATAAAGTGGCGGATAACTCACCGGGTGAAAACAGTAGCGGCGTACAGCGCTACCCGGGACGGATTGACCGTATTTATACTGCGCCTGACGAGTGCAGCGTGATCAAAGACAGCAGCGGCGGCAGGCAGATTGAAGTTTATCATCACTATCAAAGTGACGTTGTCACCTGGAACCCGGGTCCTGAACTCTCCTGCAGCATGGCGGATATGCCGAATGACGGCTACAAGCGCATGGTCTGCGTCGAGACGGCGCGCATCACTAAGCCGCTAAAAAGCGCGGGCGAAACACCTGCCCGCCTGGGGACAACCTTACGCGTGCGCAGCGCTAAGCCAGCTTAAACCACATCCAGCGGCATGCGCTGCTGCGGAGCAGGAAACAGCTGGTCGAGCAACGCGATCTCTTCGGCGCTGAGCGTGATGTTCAGCGCCGCAGCGTTTTCCTGAACGTGCGCGACGCTGCCTGCTTTAGGTATCGCTATGAGACCCTCATGCCGGATCGCCCAGCTCAGCAGCAGCTGCGCCACACTAATCTGCTTATCCCGTGCCAGCGCCAGCAGCTGCGCATTATCAAACAGCGCCTGTCGCAGCCGCCCCGCCTGGGCCAGCGGGCAATAAGCCATTACCGGCATGGCGCGCTGCTGGCAGAGCGGCAGCAGCGTATGCTCAATGCCGCGGGATGCAAGATGATACAGCACCTGGTTCGTCGCGCAGGAGAAGCCGCCCTCTTCTGCCCACAGCTCTTCCATATCATCGCTGTCAAAATTTGATACGCCCCAGCTGCGTATCTTTCCCTGCGCCACCAGTTTCTCCATGCCGCGAAGGGTCTCCTCCAGCGGGATATTACCGCGCCAGTGCAGCAGATAAAGATCGAGGTAGTCGGTTTTAAGTCGCTGCAGGCTGCGCTCACAGGCTCCGGTGATATCAGCTTCGCTGGCGTTCCACGGATAGACTTTGGAAACCAGCCAGGCGCTATCACGTCGTCCCTGCAGCGCTTCACCCACCACTCTCTCAGCTTCCCCGTCAGCGTACATTTCGGCCGTATCTATCACCTGTAATCCGGCAGCAAGCCCCGCCTGCAGCGCAGCGATCTCCTGAGCACGCAGCGCGGGGTTTTCCCCCATATACCAGGTTCCCTGCCCGATAGCGGGCAGCGAAGCACCATTGATCCAGACGTTTTGCATCATCCCTCCTGCGCGGTACGGCTATAAAAAAACAACGCCTGATATCAGGCGTTGCGATAGTGCATCAGAAGCTGTAGCTGAGGCCGGTCCAGAGCGTGACCTGGCCGTTTTTATCGACCATCGGGCTGTCTTTAACCTCATCATCAAAGCGGGTGTAGCGCCCGGAAAAACTGGCGTTCCAGTTTTGGGTAAGCTGGTAGCTGGCGTTCAGCTCGACATAGGGCGACCAGCTGTCATCGGGCCGGTAGGTGGCGATACCGCTACGGGCACTCTCATGCGAAGAAACGCCGTAGTAGTAACGGTTTTGATTTGCGCTGTTCCACAGGGCCCCGATACCGGGCGTCAGGCTGAATGCGCCAAACTCAAAGCGGTAGAGATACGWCAGATCCCAGATGATGCCATTACTGTTATTCAGCACATCACCCAGTAATGCCGTGCGCAGGATGCCCCACTCTGCAACATGACGATAAGTGCCACCCGCCATTAGCGTCATCCGGCGCTTATCCAGAGATTTCATATCGCCAAGATCGTTATCATCCGGGTCATACTGCTGTGGCGAACCGAGCAGCGTCAGCGACAGCTGATTCTGCGGGTCTTTCCACAGGTAATAGCCGCCCTGCAGGCTGCGAAACCAGAAGTTTTCGCCTTCATAGTTGATAACCGGTACGGGCAGATAGCGATCCTGTCCGCCACGATAAGGCGATTGAGCATAGATAACAGAGGCGCCCAGCGACAGCGGGTCAGCATGAGCAGTAAATGCGGTCACCAGCGCGGGAGACAGCAGCATAAACGCAGAAAGTTTAAAGGTGTTCACTATATATTTTGCCTGTTAAGTCACTAATTGCTTTTGCAGTCTAGCGAATATTTTGCAACAGAGGCAATCTGCTGTTAACCGTAATGGCTAATTCTGCCGCTCTTCACATCTTGCAGAAATTTACGCAGCTTATACCGAACAGAGTTGTTGGCATCTTTACAGGCCGTCTCCCATCCTCACAGGCGAATATTTCGCAAAACGCTCGTGGCTTAAAACAATATGCGGAAATTTGCGCGTTTTTTGTGCGCTAATCGTTTAATCCTGCGCCACTTACTACTTGATCTTTATCCGATACACGCTCATAACAATAGAGAAGCAGAGAGATTTATATCCTTAAAATTGAGAGGTTGGCACCACTGTTTGTAAGGTTACGCTTATTGTTCCCAACAATTCTAACAGGACGGGCATCGCTATGAATATATTCGATCACTATCGTCAGCGTTATGAAGCTGCCAAGGACGAAGAGTTCACACTGCAGGAATTTCTTACTATCTGTAAGCAGGATCGCAGTGCATACGCCAATGCGGCAGAACGACTGTTAACGGCTATTGGTGAGCCCGTTATGGTTGATACCGCTCAGGAGCCACGCCTTTCCCGTATCTTCTCGAATCGTGTTATTGGCCGTTACCCGGCGTTTGAAGAGTTCTACGGTATGGAGGAAGCGATTGAACAGATCGTCTCCTACCTGAAACATGCGGCGCAGGGGCTGGAGGAGAAGAAGCAGATCCTCTATTTACTCGGTCCGGTGGGCGGCGGTAAATCCTCTCTCGCTGAACGTTTAAAAGCGCTGATGCAGCGCGTGCCTATTTATGTACTGAGTGCCGATGGCGAACGCAGCCCGGTTAAC
>PEFU01000003.1:1552579-1558311 GCA_002939445.1 Pantoea sp. BRM17
TCTGTGGCGCGAATATGAACACTTACAGGCTATGTTTGACAATTTTGCTATCCAGCATATTCGTGAACCTGAAGATATCGCAGCGCGCTGAAGCTGATGGATGAGGTGGTCAAAGAACGTTATGACCCGTCCCAGTGGAATATTTATGCGGCGCAGGCATCAGACGGAGATAACTGGGCAGATGATTCGCCGCTATGCCACGAGATCCTGGCGAAGCATATTTTGCCGGTGGTACGCTATTACAGCTATATCGAGATCACCCGGCGGGCCCACCAGAGCTGCCTGATGGACGTCTCCGGCTCTATGGATCAGGCCACCAAAGATATGGCCAAACGGTTCTATATTCTGCTTTACCTGTTCCTGAGTCGTACCTATAAAAACGTTGAAGTGGTGTATATCCGTCACCATACGCAGGCAAAAGAGGTGGATGAACAGGAGTTCTTCTACTCGCAGGAAACCGGCGGCACCATTGTTTATATGCTGCATGAGCTGGAAGCTGCCCTGCATGAGGTAGAAAACAGCGAGCCGGCGCAGCTGCTTGAAGAAGATCGACTGCGTCATGAGATTGCTGAACTGCGCGCGCGTATTGAACGGGTGCCGTTTATTGACACCTTCGATCTGCGCTACAAAAACTTTGAAAAACGTCCTGAACCCTCCAGTCAGGCGGTGATGTCGAAAGATGAGTATCTCGACTTACTGTTTGAAGACCTGGCGCTGCCGAACCTGCGCAAAAATCAGCATCGCCAGCTCAATGAGTTTAAAACGCACCGTGCCGGTTTTACCTCAAACGGCGTCCCGGCCAATATCAGCGTGGTACGCTCATTACAGAACTCGCTCGCCCGGCGTACAGCTATGACAGCAGGCAAGCGCCGCCCGATTGATGACATCAATGAACCCGTATTTCATCAGGGTCGCGGCGGAAGCCGCCATCGTGTTCATCCCGGCAACGATCACTTTGTACAAAATGACCGTGTCGAGCGGCCTCAGGGCGGCGCGGGCGGCAGCGGCAGTGGTCAGGGCAACGCCAGCCAGGATGGTGAGGGGCAGGATGAGTTTGTCTTTCAGATATATTTCCGGCCTGGCTTACACTGCAGTTGAGGGGAAACCATGGCCTATTTTATCGATCGGCGTCTCAACGGTAAAAACAAGAGTGCGGTCAACCGGCAGCGCTTTCTGCGCCGTTATAAGTCGCAAATCAAGCAGTCGATTTCCGAGGCCATCAACAAGCGTTCGGTAACCGATACAGAGAGTGGTGAGTCGGTGTCGAGCCGGTTATCTCGTTCAATACTAAAACGTCTACCGATGAGCAGAAAAAACATGATGATTTTGTCGACCGTATGATGGAGAAAGGCTATACCCGCAAACAGGTGCGTCTGCTCTGCGAGTGGTATCTCCGCGTGCGTAAATCGTCATAATCGATCTGTAAGCCCGGCGCCTTGCGTGCCGTTAATCAGGCCGGAGAACCCGAGTCGCTTAATGCGGAACTGGAGAAGATTGAGAAACCAGCCGGTATCAGTAATCCAAAAGATTTCCGWAATGAAATCGTCAACTTTGTTCTTCGCGCCCGGGCGCAAAATAGCGGCCGTAATCCAAACTGGACCAGCTATGAGAAACTGCGCACGGTCATTGAKAAAAAAATGTTCTCCAATACTGAGGAGCTGCTAGAGAAATATCTGGAGCATCTGAAGGGTTATTTAATTCCGAAATATGCGGAGTTTATCGGTAAAGAGATCCAGACCGCTTATCTGGAGTCCTATTCTGAATATGGTCAGAATATCTTTGACCGCTATGTCACTTATGCCGACTTCTGGATCCAGGATCAGGAGTATCGCGATCCGGATACCGGGCAACTGTTTGACCGTAAAGCAAAATCCTGGCAGGAGTATCACGACTACGCGGGCGTCGACGAAGGGATGAATGGCCTCTCAACCCGTTTTGCCTTCAAAATTCTGTCGCGCGTGTTCAACTTTGATCACACTGAAGTGGCGGCTAACCCGGTTCACCTCTTTTACGTGCTGGAGCAGCAGATTGAGCGGGAGCAGTTTCCGCAGGATCAGGCGCTGCGCGTTTCAGAAGAGATCAAGATTTACGAGAAGCTGCTTAACCATAGCGATCTCACCACTGCGCCCTGCGCCCCTGGCACACTTGAAACGCTGGCCCGTTTCACTATCCTGTCGCGCATGAAAGAGCCGGAAAACTCCAGCATCTACTCGAAAATGCGGGTGTATGACGGTGAAAGCCTGAAGGATACCGATCCGGCGCCGATTAAGGTGCTGCACCCGCTGCTGACTGCTACGCAGGAAGGCAACTACAACGGTACTGAAGGCATTTCCGCTCTGCCTTTTAACGGCATTATTCTGGCGCACTCCAACGAATCGGAGTGGGTCACCTTCCGCAACAATAAGAATAATGAAGCCTTCCTCGACCGTGTCTATATCGTTAAGGTGCCCTACTGTCCATCAATTCTGGAACAGCTGGCTATCGCTAAAACTGAACCCGGTGATGAAAACAACCAGGATATCTCCGCGCTGGTAGGTAAGGTTGATATTCGCAAGCTTGAGAATCATGCGCAAAACGATCCGGATGCCTATGGTTACTCTGGTGCGCTCTGCCGCGCGAACCAGGGCATCATGGAATTCGTAGAGATGTTCAACCTGAGTGCCGATGGCGAACGCAGCCCGGTTAACGATCATCCGCTGTGCCTGTTTAACCCGCAGGAAGATGCCAATATTCTGGAGAAAGAGTATGGCGTACCGCGGCGCTACCTTGGCACCATTATGTCGCCGTGGGCAGCAAAACGCCTGCATGAATTTGGTGGCGATATCACCCGCTTCAAAGTGGTAAAAGTGTGCTACCCGGTATTCCGGGAGCTTTTCCACAAGCAGGCTGCCGAGGCCTGAATCGTAAGCCGGTCACTGACCGGCTTTTTTATATCTGATTACGACCTGTTTACCCGCAAAACGACCCGCCTGTTGCAGGATTTTCCTGTTTAATGTCATCATAGCTCGCATAAACAAAAAACAGGAAATTAAGCGCTGACAAGCCGTTGATAAGGCATTATCTTTTGAACTTATTTGTACGAATTGTTCGTGCTTGTCAGTTTTGCCCCGGTTGCAGGAGAATGCTATTGAATACCAGCATGATTTACAGTCTTTTTATTATTGGTTCCGTGCTGGTCGCTGCAAGCATTTTACTGAGCTCATTTTCCTCGCGTCTTGGCATCCCCATTCTGGTGATCTTTCTCGCGCTCGGTATGCTGACCGGTGTGGATGGCATCGGCGGTATCGCCTTCGATAACTACCCGGTAGCCTATCTGGTCTCCAACCTTGCGCTGGCGGTTATTCTGCTGGACGGCGGCATGCGCACGAAAGCCAGCTCGCTGAAAGTCGCGCTCGGTCCGGCGCTGTCGCTGGCAACAGTCGGCGTCATGATCACCGCCGGCCTGACCGGTTTGATTGCAGCCTGGCTGTTTAAACTCGACCTGATGCAGGGATTTTTGATTGGCGCCATTATCGGCTCAACGGACGCAGCAGCGGTTTTTTCTCTGCTGGGTGATAAA
The DNA here is from genome assembly GCA_002939445.1 of Pantoea sp. BRM17. Taxonomy (GTDB): domain Bacteria; phylum Pseudomonadota; class Gammaproteobacteria; order Enterobacterales; family Enterobacteriaceae; genus Pantoea. The sequence goes on from PEFU01000003.1 coordinate 1,556,139, forward strand.
GGCCTCAACGAACGCGTCAGCTCTACGCTGGAGATTGAATCGGGCAGCAACGACCCGATGGCGGTATTTCTGACCATCACGCTGATTGATATGATCCAGCAGGGTCAGAGCGGCCTGAGCTGGATGTTTGTAGTACATCTGGTACAGCAGTTTGGTCTGGGCATCGTCTTTGGCCTCGGCGGCGGGTGGGCGCTGCAGCAGCTGGTTAACCGTATCAGCCTGGCTCAGGGGCTTTATCCGCTGCTGGCGCTTAGCGGTGGCATTATCGTATTCGCGCTGACTACGGTGATGGAGGGCAGCGGGATCCTCGCGGTCTATCTGTGTGGCTTTTTACTGGGCAACAGCCCTATCCGCAACCGCCACGGCATTCTGCAAACGTTTGATGGCATGGCCTGGCTCAGCCAGATCGGCATGTTTATTGTGCTGGGGCTGCTGGTGACGCCATCCGATTTGTGGCACATCGCCCTGCCGGCCATGATCCTCTCACTCTGGCTGATTCTGGTGGCCCGCCCGCTTTCGGTACTGGTCGGACTGCTGCCTTTCAAAGGATTCACCGGTCGGGAACGTATTTTTATCAGCTGGGTCGGCCTGCGCGGCGCCGTGCCGATCATCCTGGCCGTGTTTCCGATGATGGCGGGACTGGAGAATGCCAGACTCTATTTTAATATCGCTTTCTTTGTGGTGCTGGTATCACTGATGCTGCAGGGAACGTCGCTGGGTTACGCAGCGAAACGCGCCAGAGTGGTTGTTCCGCCGCTCGCCTCGCCTGTCAGCCGTATCGGGCTTGATATCCATCCGGAAAATCCGTGGGAGCAGTTTGTCTACCAGCTCAATGCCGACAAATGGTGTGTGGGCGCGGCGCTGCGCGATCTCAAAATGCCGCGTGAAACGCGCATTGCGGCGCTGTTCCGCGATAACACGCTGATGCATCCCAGCGGCGCTACCCGGCTAAAAGAGGGTGATGTACTGTGCGTCATAGGCCGCGAGCGCGATTTACCGGCGCTGGGTAAAATGTTCAGTCAGACGCCGCCGGTGGCCCTTGACCAGCGCTTTTTCGGCGACTTTATCCTCGACGCTGATGCACGCCTGCGGGACGTGGCACAGATTTATGGCCTGGAGCTGGATGATGAAACCAGCGATCAACAGTCGCTGGGGCAGCTGGTGATGAGCCTGCTCGGCAGCACGCCGGTGGTAGGCGACCAGGTGGAGTGGAAGCAGCTGACCTGGACCGTCGCGGAAAAAGAGGATAATAAAATCATGAAAGTCGGCGTGCGCGTCAGCGAAGAGCGAGAATAATCTGAGGTTTTAGCGCCCCTGAAGCGGTCAGCAGCGACTATGATTTTACTTATCAGTCAGCAAACGGGAGCAAAAAATGGGAACGGTAGTCAAAATTGGTCGCTATGAAATTGTTGATGCGGAGATGGGAGGCGATAAACCTGATACCGTCTCTATCCCCTGCCAGACTAACCCGGGCCTGAGCTATCAGCTTGATGGCTGGGATCATGAGACCAGCGTGCCGGCGTGGATTGATGGCGAGCCTGTCGATTTGAAAATTGGCCACTACGATAAAGAGCAGGATCGCTGGGTACTCAATCGCCCCGCCTGATCTCACCACACCGTCATGCCTGCGTATGGCGGTGATTCCTAAAAATTGCTGAAAAAAAACGCTTTTTTTGTCCTCTTTTTCATCACCATCTCTCTGTTTTCAATAACATAGCTGATAGTCCCTCAGGTCAATAATTTCCTTTTAAGAGTAATTCCATATTAACTCCGTCAGATTCCTCTTGCATACTCGTAAACGTTGCTGCTGTTTTCGTGACTTGTATCACGTCTTATCCGGCCCTTGCCGTGCAGCGCTTGAGTGATCACTAATGGTTAGTGTGCTGATAACAAAAGTTATTTTCCTGTCAGCCATTAACCCTGAGCGCGTACTTGATTCTGGTCAGGCCATCTTTTACTTAAGAAAAGAGAGCGGGTGTTATGGCAAGTACAATTGTAATGAATGACGCAAGCCGCTCATGGAGCGGCCTGCGCAAAAATCTCATTGCTAAAGTCGCATTAAGTCTTTCCGATCTTATTGCACTTAATCTGGCGCTGTTTTTATCCGCGGCTACCGTCCAGGGGATCTGGGGAGAGCTGGACAGCTTTATTCCGCCGCAGCAGATTGAGTACC
>PEFU01000003.1:1558411-1572808 GCA_002939445.1 Pantoea sp. BRM17
GCAGCAGATTGAGTACCGGTTTATCGCGCAGCTTGGCCTCTCGGTACTCTGCACCGCCTGGTTCTGGGTCCGGATGCGGCACTACACCTACCGCAAACCTTTCTGGTTTGAGCTGAAAGAAGTGGTTAAAACGCTGTTTGTTTTTTCACTGCTGGATCTGGCGCTGATTGCCTTTTCAAAATGGGACTTTTCACGCATGGTCTGGGTGTTCAGCTGGAGCTGGGCGCTGCTGCTGCTGCCGCTGATGCGCGCAATGGTAAAACGGGCGATCAGCCGTGCAGGACAGTGGCAGAAAGAGACCATTATCATCGGCTCAGGCAAAAATGCCCTGGAAGCCTATGCCGCGCTGCAGAGTGAAGAGATCCTTGGTTATAACGTGCAGGCGTTTATCTCACTGGATGATGAAAACACCCCGGATAAACTCAACGGCGTGCCGGTTATCACCCGCAAGGATATTAACTGGCAGACCATGGATCGCGATAACACGCAGTTTATCGTGGCGACCGAATATGAACAGCAGGCGGTGCGCGATCACTGGCTGAAGTTTCTCTCCAGAATGAAATGCCGCTCTGTCTCAGTGATCCCGACGCTGCGTGGCGTACCGCTTTACGGTACCGATATGTCATTTATCTTCAGTCATGAAGTGATGATTCTGCGCGTCAGCAATAATCTGGCCAAGCGCTCATCGCGCTTCCTGAAGCGCACCTTTGATATTGTGGTAGCGTCGCTGCTGCTGCTGTTTCTCGCACCGATATTTGGCCTGCTCTGCTGGATGGTGAAACGCGATGGCGGTAACGCTATCTACGGTCATGAGCGCGTAGGTCAGGATGGCGCAAAGTTTAAATGCCTGAAGTTTCGCTCTATGGTTACCAATTCGCAGGACGTCCTGCAGGCGCTGCTGGCCACCAGCGAAGAGGCGCGGGCCGAATGGGATCGTGACTTTAAGCTGAAAAACGATCCGCGCGTTACCCGCATCGGCGGCTTCCTGCGTAAAACCAGCCTCGATGAGCTGCCGCAGCTCTGGAACGTGATCCGCGGAGAGATGAGCCTGGTGGGGCCGCGTCCGGTTATCGAAGCTGAACTGGAGCGCTATGCCGGTGACGTTGATTACTACCTGATGGCCAAACCGGGTATGACCGGTTTATGGCAGGTAAGCGGTCGTAATGATATCGATTATGACACCCGCGTCTATTTTGATTCCTGGTATGTAAAAAACTGGGCGCTGTGGACCGATATTGCCATTCTGTTTAAAACCGCTGGCGTGGTACTGCGCCGCGACGGTGCCTACTGWCCGCTCTCTGTGCGATGCCTGCCGTCCGGCAGGCATCGCCTTTTCACTTTAGCGCTTTCTTTTTATCCGCAGACTCATTACCCTTCTCGCCTGTTTAACAGGACGTTTCTGGTTCTTCATGCAAAAATTTACGCTTATTCTGCTGAGTCTGGTGCTGCTGGCTCCGCTCGGTATTGATCTCTACCTGCCTGTTCTGCCGCAGATTGCCGATGGCCTTAACGCCCCGGTGAGCCTGATCCAGCTTACCATCCCGCTGTTCCTGCTGGTGATGGGCATAGGTCAGCTGGTGACGGGGCCGKTGGTGGACAACTTTGGCCGCAAGCCCGTGGCGCTGGCTGGCCTGCTGCTCTATATCGTGGGCAGCGCCGTTGCGGCAACCGCCACGCTCTGGCCGGTATTTTTCCTGGCCCGCATTATTCAGGGCTGCGGCGTCTGCTGCAGCGCGGTGGTGGCATTCAGCGGCGTACGCGATCGCCTGAGCGGCGATGAGGCGGCACGCGCTTACGGATTTCTGAATGGCGCGCTAAACATCGTTCCGGCTCTGGCACCGCTGCTGGGCGGCCTTCTGGCGGAAGCCTATGGCTGGCGTGCACCTTTCTGGTTCCTGTGCAGCTATGCGCTGGCGATTGGCCTGCTGGTGATCGTGGCCTTACCGGAAACCCGGCCGGCGGATACGCTGCGGGTGAAGGGATTGCCGCTGGCGCAATATGGCGCGATTCTGCGCCAGCCGCGCTTTCTCGCTTTTGCGTTTGCCAATGCAGGCGCGCTGGGCATGGTGCTGACCTACGTCTCTCTGGCTCCGCATGTGCTGATGACTGAAGGCGGCCTGACGCCGCTGCAATTCTCATTTGCCTTTGGGGCCAACGGCTTCTGGATCATGCTGGTCAGCGCCTTTGTGAATAAAACGATCCGCAAAGCGGGCCGGCCATTTTGTCTGGCGATGGGCTTTATTACGATGCTGCTGGGGGCAATACTGCTGCTGGCGGGCGCTCACCTTCTGCCTGCTGAATGGCAGCCTCACTGGGCGCTCTATATGATCCCTGTGGCGGTCTCGGTGGCAGGCCTTGCCTTTACCGTTGGCCCGGCCACCAGCTATGCGCTGGAACCCTATCAGCAGCAGGCGGGTGTAGCCGCAGCGCTGCAGGGCTTTATTCAGATGGCGGGAGGCGCTGGCGGCAGCATGCTGATTGTTGCCCTGCCGGTCGCGGAAAAARCGTCACTGGCCCTGATGATGCTGACTGGCGCAGCGCTGGCACTGATTGCCTGGCGCTGCAGCCGTAAAATACGCGGCAGCGTGACCGCGCTTAAATAACCTCAACCGGCACGCGCGGGGCAAGCGCGCACATCAGCTCGTACCCGACCGTGCCGGCCGCTGCAGCAACGTCATCAATCTTCACGTCATTACCCCACAGCTCAACGGCGGTGCCGATACCCGCCTGCGGACAGGGTTCGAGATCGATCATCATCATATCCATCGACACCGTTCCCAGGGTGCGGGTGCGTACGCCGCCAACGGATACCGGTGTGCCGGTAGGTGCATGGCGCGGATAACCATCTGCATAGCCGCAGGCCACAATACCAATCCGCTGCGCTCCGCTGGCCCGGTAGCGATAGCCGTAGCCGACGCCGTCGCCCGCTGTCAGCTGCTGCACGCCGATAATTTCACTGCTCAGCGTCATAGCTGGCTGCAGCCCGGTACCGGCGATATCCTGCCAGCGACCGCTGGGTGAGGCGCCATACAGCACGATGCCGGGGCGAACCCAGTCATAATGCGTAAGCGGGTGCCACAACGTGGCGGCGGAGTTAGCGAGCGAACGCGGACAGTTCAGGCCTTCAGCTGCCTGCTCAATGCGCTGCAGTGGCCCGGCTACCCCCTCGGGATTATCGGCATCAGCGAAATGTGCCATCAGCGTGATCTCACCTACCCCCGGCAGCGCACGCAGTTTTTGCCAGGCGTTATGCACCTGTTCAGGGCGAAAACCGAGCCGGTTCATACCGCTGTTCATTTTCAGGTAAACATCCACGGGAGCAGAGAGCTGTGCGGTCGCCAGCGCTTTGATTTGCCAGTTACTGTGCACGCTGGTGGTCAGCCGGTAGCGATCGATAAGCTTCAGATCGTCTGCGTGGAAAAAACCTTCCAGCAGCAGAATCGGTTTTTTCCATCCCTGCTCGCGCAGCAGAATAGCCTCTTCGAGATTGAGTAACGCAAAACCGTCGGTGCTCTCCAGCGCCTGCCAGACGCGGGCAATGCCGTGTCCATAGGCGTTAGCTTTGACCACTGACCATACGTGTGACTGCGGCGCGGCCTGACGCACCACAGACAGATTATGACGCAGCGCCTGTCGGTTAACCGACGCGCGCACAGGACGTGACATAGTGTTAACTCTCCGTGAGTGTTAGCGTGCGATATCCGCGCGGCGTAAAGGCGATGCGTGCGAGGCAAAACCCGGCAGATAGCGCAATACAGAGAGATCGTCTGCGGCAATCGCGGGTTTCTGACCCGATACAATATCAGCCAGTAGCTGGCCGGAACCACAGGCCATGGTCCATCCCAGCGTACCGTGTCCGGTATTGAGATAGAGATTTGTCAGCGGGGTACGTCCCACAATTGGCGTACCGTCTGGCGTCATCGGACGCAGCCCCGTCCAGAAAGAGGCCTGTTCGATAAACCCGCCTTCAGGATAGAGATCGCGCACCACCATCTCCAGCGTTTCCCGCCGTGCCGGCAACAGTTTGGTGTTAAAACCAACAATTTCAGCCATGCCGCCTACCCGGATACGGTTATCAAAGCGGGTCACAGCGACTTTATAGGTCTCATCAAGGATCGTAGAGCGTGGCGCAGCGTCAGCATCTTTTACCGGAATAGTCAGCGAATAGCCTTTCAGCGGATAAACCGGAATGGCGAGGATATCTTTCAGCAGCGCGGTCGAATAGGAGCCAAATGCCACGACGTAAGCATCCGCTTTAATCACTTCATCTCCGCACTTCACACCATAGATGCGGTTGCCTTCACGCAGTAACCGATCAACCGGCGTATTGAAGCGAAACGTGACGCCTGCCGCCATAGCCATTTCTGCCAGGCGTTGGGTAAAGAGCTGACAATCACCGGTTTCATCATTAYGCAACCGCAGGCRACCGGTCAGCTTGTGCGCGGTAGCTGCCAGCGCCGGCTCGGCACGCTGCAGCTCATGAGCCTGCAGCAGCTCATAGGGCACGCCCGCCTCTTTCAACACGGCGATATCTTTACTGGCGCTGTCGAACTGCTGCTGAGTACGAAACAGCTGCAGCGTTCCGCCCTGCCGCTCTTCATAGGCAATTCCGGTTTCCGCCCGCAGCGTTTTCAGGCAGTCGCGACTGTATTCAGCGATACGTACCATGCGGGCTTTGTTTTCCTGATAGTGGCGCATATCGCAGTTACGCAGCATCTGCCACATCCACTCAAGCTGAAACCGGCTGCCGTCTGGCCGCATCGCCAGCGGTGCGTGGCGCTGAAACATCCATTTAATCGCTTTCAGCGGCACGCCAGGCGCGGCCCACGGCGCCGCATAGCCAGGCGAGATCTGACCGGCGTTACCGGCACTGGTTTCCAGCGCGGCGTCAGGCTGTCGATCGATGACGGTAACCTCATGTCCGGCCTGCGCCAGATACCAGGCACTTGCCACTCCCACCACCCCACTACCCAGAATCACGACACGCATAGGCCCCTCGAGACAAAAGCATAATTAACTGGTATGAGCACCTGAGTCAGAATAATCAGGCTGCTCTGTTTATCTTAGAATTGACCCGGCTATTTCACATCTTTTTTAACATTCTGCACACTTAAATCCTTCCTGATAGCAAAGATCAGAGTTTTACCGCTTCTGAAGCGCTGACCGGAGCGCTTTGTCAGAAAAAAATCAGGGCTTTTTCCCTTTTTCAGCAGAATCACCCGCTGCTGCCTGACTGCGGTTTCTCCAGTTTATTATTCTGCCTTTTGATTTGCAGCCGGATTAATATCTCATAGCATGGTGTAATCGCGCTATCCGGATGATTTTCTGCCAAAAGAATTCGTTTGAGTTCCGTTATCGGATGCGAGACAGTGAACTATCCTTGATCTGTTCGCTCAGTTTTTGGGCGCTCTTTCTCAGGACGAAGCCTTCACCCGTGTGGCAGGGTCTTCCTGCCGCCTGCAAAACAGAGGTGCGCTATGACGACAATGTTTGACGAGCCAACCCGCAGCAGTAAACGACTCAGTGACGGGCCCGACTGGACATTTGAACTGCTTGATGTCTACCTGGCTGAAATCGACCGCGTGGCGAAAAGCTACGGGCTTGATACCTACCCGCATCAGATTGAAGTTATTACCTCCGAACAGATGATGGATGCCTACTCCAGCGTGGGGATGCCGATCAATTATGCGCACTGGTCGTTCGGTAAAAAGTTTATCGAAACCGAGCAGCGCTATAAGCATGGGCAGCAGGGGCTCGCCTATGAGATCGTCATCAACTCTAACCCCTGTATCGCCTATCTGATGGAAGAGAATACGATGACCATGCAGGCGCTGGTGATGGCCCACGCCTGCTACGGACACAACTCTTTCTTTAAAAATAATTATCTGTTCCGCAGCTGGACGGATGCGAGTTCAATCGTCGATTACCTGCTGTTTGCCCGTAACTATATTGCCGACTGTGAGGAGCGCTTTGGTGTCGAAGAGGTTGAGCGTCTGGTTGACTCCTGCCACGCCCTGATGAACTACGGCGTTGACCGCTATAAGCGCCCGCAGAAAATTTCACTGCAGGAGGAGAAAGCGCGGCAAAAGAGCCGCGAAGAGTATCTGCAGAGTCAGGTAAATACGCTATGGCGTACGCTGCCGCGTAAAGAGAAAGAGGCGTCGCACATAGAAGCCGCGCGCTATCCCTCTGAACCGCAGGAGAATCTGCTCTACTCTTTACTGGAGCCGTGGCAGCGCGAAGTGCTGCGCATCGTGCGTAAAGTAAGCCAGTATTTCTATCCGCAGAAACAGACGCAGGTGATGAATGAGGGCTGGGCAACCTTCTGGCACTACACGATCCTCAATCATCTCTATGACGAGGGCAAAGTATCAGAACGCTTTATGATGGAGTTTTTGCACAGTCATACCAACGTTATCTATCAGCCGCCTTATAACAGCCAGTGGTATAACGGTATTAACCCCTATGCCCTGGGGTTCGCTATGTTCCAGGATATCAAACGCATCTGTCAGGCGCCGACAGAAGAAGATCGCCACTGGTTCCCCGATATTGCCGGCTCCGACTGGCTTAAAACGCTGCATTTTGCGATGCGCGAGTTTAAAGATGAGAGCTTTATCAGCCAGTTCCTGTCGCCGAAAGTGATGCGCGATTTCCGTCTGTTCACCGTGATGGATGACGATCGCAATAACTATCTGGAAATTGCGGCGATTCATGATGAGGCTGGCTATCGCGCCATTCGCCAGCAGCTCTCTGCCCAGTYTAATCTCAGCAATCTGGAACCCAATATTCAGGTCTATAACGTGGATCTGCGCGGCGACCGCTCGCTGACGCTGCGCTATGTTCCTCAGCAGCGTGCGCCGCTGGATAAAAGCCGGCGCGATGTGCTGAAACATGTTCACCGGCTCTGGGGATTTGATATTCATCTGGAGCAGCAAAACGAAGATGGCAGCATAGAACTGCTCGACCGATGTCCGCCGCGTGCGCCCGGACTCTGAGCATAAAAAACCGGACTGAAGAGTCCGGTTTTCTTTAGCGCTTGTTACCGAGATCGTCCGGCAGATTTTTCTGCATACTGTGCCAGATCTCCCCGCTGCGGCGTCCATACACCCGCACGCACTCAACCACCTGCTCCTGCGTCGGCTGCTGCGAACACATATCCGCCAGCTGCTGATAAAAGCTGCGTGCCAGCTCGCGCGCTTCGGAATCAGAGAAATAGTGGCGTCCGACCCGCGTATAGAGCCCTTTCAGTCCGTTGAGGATCAGACCGTAAATCGGATTACCGGAAGCAAACGCCAGACCGCGGAATACCCGGTAATCAAGCTCAGCATAGGCATCAGCCTGATCCTGCTCATGCAGCGCGCTCTCCAGCACTTCGCGGGCTTTTTCCGGATGGTGACGCAGCGCACGGCTGATAAAAATAGAGGCGATGTTGCTGCGTACTGAGAGCAAATTATCAATCAGCTGCGGCACGCTGTCGTGATCGAGCCGGGCCAGCGTCTCAAGGATGTTGAGACCTGAGGTTTCCCAGAAATCATTTACGCGCGTCGGCTTGCCGTGCTGAATAGTGAGCCAGCCATCACGCGCCAGACGCTGCAGCACTTCGCGCAGGGTGGTGCGGGTAACGCCAATCAGTTCAGACAATTCACGTTCAGCAGGCAGAATCGACCCGGGGGGGAAACGACTGTTCCAGATACTCTCAATTATGTACTCTTCTGCGAATCCTGCAGGGCTCTGCGCCTTGATAACCATAGCGTTACGTTCTCATTGCGTTCTTAATCGTCATTACACTCATCATACCAGAGGGGCTATAGCGGAAATAGTCTGCCGGCGGATTAAAAGCATGGCCTGGCGCAAATTTCAGCATGCGGGCTGAATGCTTTCACCTGGCCCGGGCCGGGCAAGTGGCTATCGGGTCAGACAACCTGCCACATAAACGATCTGCGTCATTTTTATCGCTGAATTCCTGATTGCAGGCTGGCAGCGTCGGGCTTTTGGTTTACACTGCCAGGCACTGATAGCTAAGGGAAATCCACTATGTTGCGATATCTGAATCTCTGCTCGCGCGGGCGTGGCGCCTGGCTGCTGCTGGCATTGACCGCGCTGGCGCTGGAGCTGGTGGCGCTGTTCTTCCAGCACGGTATGGGGCTTAAGCCCTGCGTGATGTGTATCTACGAGCGGTGTGCGCTGTTTGGCGTAATGGCGGCAGGCGTGGTGGGCGCTATTGCGCCGCAGACTCCGCTGCGCTGGGCCAGCCTGGCCATTTGGATCTACAGCGCCGCTGAGGGCTTGCGCTTATCCTGGGAGCATACCATGCTGCAGCTGCACCCTAACCCGTTTGTCACCTGCGACTTTGCCGCACGCTTTCCGGCATGGCTGCCGCTGGACAAATGGCTGCCCGCGGTATTTGTTGCCAGCGGCGACTGCGCTGAGCGCGGCTGGACGCTCCTCGGCTGGAGCATGCCGCAGTGGATGATCGCCATTTTTGCCGCCTACCTGCTGGTGGCGATAGTGGTACTTGTCGCTCAGATATTCAGGCCGCGTCAGCGCAACCTGTTTGGCCGCTGAGGGACGCAGAATCAGCCATTCCGATCGGGTCGGTCAATAATGTGATCTTCCCAGTCGCGTACTTCACTTTCGCGTACAGCGATGTAGCGCACCGAGATCCGCTGGGCATGCATCGCTTTTTTTGATCCCGCCAGCAGCGGATGCCAGGCGGGCAGCGCTTTGCCTTCGCCAAGCAGCCGGTAGGCGCAGGTGCGCGGCAGCCAGTTAAAGGTTGTGAGGTTTTCACGCGTGAGCTTGATACAATCTTCTTCATACTCAAACCGGCGTTCGTAGTTGCGGCACTGGCAGGTTTTAATATTCAGCTGGTTGCAGGCGACATTGGTGAAATAGATCTCATCCGTATCGGCGTCCTGCAGCTTATTCAGACAGCACTGTCCGCAGCCGTCACACAGCGATTCCCACTCAGCGTCGTCCATTTGTTCCAGACGTTTGGTCTGCCAGAAAGGTTGGTCACTCATCATTGCGGTCCGGGTTGTTCAGCAAAACCGCACCTTATAAAGGTTAAGATGCGGTGATGCAAGTATTACAGCACGCGCGTGCTGATACCGTGACCCGCAAGCGATATCTCAAGTTTATCCCCTGAGCGCAGCGGGCCTACGCCCTCTGGCGTGCCGGTCAGGATCACATCGCCCGCGCGCAGCGTAAAAAACTGGCTCATATAGGCGATGAGCGGCTTGATTTTGTGGATCATATCGGACGTAGAACCATGCTGACGCCGCTCTCCGTTCACCACCAGCTGCAGCTCGCTGTTTTGCGGATCGCCCGTGTACTCACCGACCGGAATAAAGCCGGAAAGCGGACAGGCGTTGTCGAACCCTTTCGCGCGCTCCCAGGGCTGACCCGCTTTTTTGAACCCCGCCTGCAGATCGCGCAGCGTAAGGTCCAGCGCTACGCCGTAACCCGCAATCGCTTTTGCCACATGCTCTTCGCTGGCCTGCTTTAACGTGGCGCCGATCAGGACAGCGAGTTCCACTTCATGATGTACGTCGCCTAACGCGGTCGGGATAGAGAGCGGCTGCCGCAAATCGCATAAGGCTGTCTCAGGTTTGATAAACAGCACCGGCTCATCCGGCGTTGCGCTTCCCATTTCTTTAATATGTTTTGCATAATTACTGCCTACGCATACCACTTTGCTGACCGGAAAATCCAGCAGAGCACCCTGCCAGTTACGATGCTGATACATATTTTTCACCTGCCTGAGTTATGTCTGCGCTCTGTCGGGATGACAGAGGCTCTGTGAGTAGCGGCCGGAACGGGGCGCCAGTAAAGATAATATTAACGGTTATCGCGACAGGTGTAACAGAAATTGTCAAAAGAGATTTATCTTTCTTACGACGGCGGGCAAACAAATATTAATTGCCCACGACAGGATGGAACATGGGCAATTAATTAATCACTGAACACTGAATATATTTACAGGCTATATTTTTTACAGATGAATCTGAATTAAACTTCTTTACCCTGCTCAAGATGGACGTTGAGCAAACTTTCTACAGGCGGCGGGATCTGCAAATAAAAACCCTGCTCGCGCAGTCCCTGCTTTACCTTTTCAATGTCTGCGTTGGCCAGTCTCTCACGCTTGTCCAGCGACAGCACCATCGCTAACTGCGGCTTGCCAAAACCTTTAAGCAGCGCTTCCGGCACGCGGGAGAAATCGTCCTTTTTTTCTACATAAAGATAAGTCTGGTCGCGTTGCGGGCTTCTATAGATCACACAAAACATATTTTTTACTCGAATTAACTGTTAGCGTCACTTGCCTGAATATTACAGTAACTATAACATGCTTGCAGAACTTCGAATATTGACCCGATGATGTTAATGGCGATTTTATCGACGTTCATCTCCGGGTCAAAAAAAACAGGACTGAGCCAGGACAGATGCCGCAATCGCCAATCGAATTCAAGGGAAGCAGTTTTACCCTGTCAGTTGTTCATCTGCACCATTCACAACCCGATGTGATTCGTCAGGCGCTGCAGGAGAAGATCGATCAGGCGCCGGCCTTTTTACAGAACGCTCCGGTCGTCCTGAACATCTCAGCGCTATCCGGAGATATTAACTGGAAGCAGATGCAGCAGGCGATCAGCGCCACCGGACTGCGTATCGTTGGCGTCAGCGGTTGCAAAGATGACGCCCAGAAAAAAATGGTGGCCCGCGCGGGCTTACCGGTGCTCTCTGAAGGCAAAGAGAACCGCAAAACGGCTGAAGCGCCGCCTGCGGAAGAAGCTGCTGCACCCGCTGTTGTTACCGAGAGCATCAACAAAACGCGCGTGGTGAATACGCCAGTGCGTTCCGGTCAGCAGATTTATGCCCGTAACGCCGACCTGATTGTGACCAGCAGCGTTAGCGCCGGAGCAGAACTGGTTGCCGATGGCAATATACATATTTACGGCATGATGCGCGGCCGGGCGCTGGCAGGCGCCAGTGGCGATCGTGACTGCCAGATTTTTTGTACTCACCTTGCCGCTGAGCTGGTCTCAATCGCCGGTGAGTACTGGATCATGGATCAGATTCCGGCGGAATTTTTTGGTAAAGCGGCGCGCCTCTGTCTGAAAGAGGGCGCGCTTACCATCCAGACACTTAATTAGGCCCCTTTTCTTTCGTTAAGGAAATCAACATTTATGGCACGCATTATTGTAGTAACATCGGGCAAAGGGGGCGTTGGCAAGACCACGTCAAGCGCGGCCATCGCGACAGGGTTAGCGCAAAAGGGCAAAAAAACCGTTGTTATCGACTTCGATATCGGTCTGCGTAATCTCGATTTGATTATGGGCTGTGAACGTCGCGTCGTGTATGACTTTGTGAATGTTATTCAGGGTGATGCCACCCTGAATCAGGCGCTGATCCGCGATAAACGCACCGAGCAGCTCTACATTCTGCCGGCATCGCAGACGCGTGATAAAGACGCTCTGACGCGCGAAGGCGTAGAGAAAGTGCTGAACGATTTAGCCGCTATGGAGTTCGATTTTATCGTCTGTGACTCCCCGGCGGGTATCGAAACCGGCGCGCTGATGGCGCTTTACTTCGCTGATGAAGCGATCATCACAACCAACCCGGAAGTCTCATCCGTACGCGACTCTGACCGTATTCTGGGCATTATCTCCTCTAAATCGCGCCGTGCTGAAAACAGCCAGGACCCGGTCAAAGAGCATCTGCTGCTGACCCGTTACAACCCAGGCCGTGTGACCCGTGGCGATATGCTCAGCATGGAAGATGTGCTGGAAATCCTGCGTATTCCGCTGGTCGGTGTTATTCCGGAAGATCAGTCTGTGCTGCGCGCCTCAAACCAGGGCGAACCGGTGATCCTCGACATCAATTCTGACGCCGGTAAAGCTTATGCTGATACCGTAGAACGCCTGCTTGGCGAAGAACGCCCCTTCCGCTTTATTGAAGAAGAGAAGAAGGGTTTCCTGAAACGCCTGTTCGGGGGATAACCAATGGCCTTACTCGATTTCTTTTTATCCCGTAAAAAGAGCACAGCCAATATAGCCAAGGAGCGGCTGCAGATCATCGTTGCTGAACGCAGGAGGGGCGACAGTGAGCCCCACTATTTGCCTCAGCTTAAACGCGATATCCTGGAAGTGATCTGCAAATATGTCAAAATCGATCCCGATATGGTGACAGTACAGCTCGATCAGAAAGGCGACGATATTTCGATTCTGGWGCTGAACGTGACGCTGCCGGAAACGGAAGACGCGCCGAAATGAGTGTAGCGGATCGCAGCGTTTCCCCTGCGTAATAGCGCAGGGGAAAACAGCGCGCTTAAAGTGCCTGCAGAATCTTGTCGATTCCCGGCTTCAGCAGCTCGCCACGCCAGCCGTTCAGCAGTTCGGGTGGACGGTTTGCTGATTTCAGCCCCCAGAACACGCTGAGAACCTGATTAATCTGACGGCGTGAAGCCAGCAGTTCCTGACCATATCCCGTTTCTTCGCTTACCTGCTGTACCAGCGCTTTAATCGCTTTAAAGACCTGCTTATAGTGCGGATGCTCAATAAGATTGGGCAGCGGTGCCGGTAGCGTTGCCTCATCCTGTGCCTGCGCCTCAGCGACCTGATCAATCATCGCTTTACCGTGAAAACGGATTTCATGGCCGTTGAGTCCAAGGTGATCCAGTTCACCGAGGCTGCCGGGCAGATAGCGAGCGACCTTCCACAAATTTTCTTCACGTACCACAAAATTAACCGCCATATCTTTCTGACGCGCGACCTTCAGGCGCCAGGCCGCCAGGCGCTGCAGTGCGGCCAGCTGGCGCGGACGCAGCTGCCAGGCGTTGGTAATATCGCGCCACGCCTCTTCAGGCTGCAATATATCGAGCCGGCGCTGACACAGCATGTCGCACTCGCTCAGGGCGGCTTTCATGTTGCCGGCGGCTTCAGTCTGCGCCATCAGCTCACGGGCAATAGGCAGCAGGTAGGCGACATCCGCTGCGGCATACTGGCACTGACGCTCGGTCAGCGGGCGCGCAAGCCAGTCGGTGCGGGCCTCACTTTTATCCAGTTCAATCTGGTTAAAGTGATTAACCATCGCTGCAAATCCCCAGGAGAGCGGCTGGCCGGAAAAGGCGGCCAGAATCTGCGTATCGATCATCGGCTGCGGCAGGCAACCAAAGCGATGCAGAAAGACTTCCAGATCTTCGCCTCCGGCGTGCAGGAATTTAGTCACCTGCGTATCCTGCAGCAGGCCGATAAACGGCGTCCAGTCACCAATCGGCAGTGGATCGATCAGAARCAGCTGTTCGCCATCAAACAGCTGAATCAGCCCGAGCTGAGGATAGTAGGTCCGGGTACGTACAAATTCAGTATCCAGAGCAACAGCATCATGCTGGCGAGCCAGGCGGCACACGTCAGCCAGCTGGTGGTCTTGGTCGATCAGGGTGTAATTCACGTATTTATTCCCGCTGCGCAAACCCCGCGCAGCGCTCCATGTTAAAAACAATAAAAACGCCGGTCGTAGCCGGCGTTAACCTGGGGAAGCATGGCGACACTACTGCCCTTCCCGCTTCGCCTCATCGCGCAGTTCGCGGCGTAAAATTTTGCCCACGTTTGTCTTTGGCAGCTCTTCACGAAACTCGATAATTTTCGGCACCTTGTAGCCGGTCAGCTGACGACGGCAGTGATCCAGCACCTCTTCTTTAGTCAGCCCGGGATCCTTTTTAACGATACAGACCTTCACCGCTTCACCCGAGAGTTCGCTTGGCACGCCAATCGCTGCAGCTTCACGAATTTTTGGATGCTGCATCAGCACATCTTCAATTTCGTTAGGATAGACGTTGAAGCCGGATACCAGAATCATATCTTTTTTACGATCGACAATCCGGATAAACCCTTCACTGTCCACGGTAACAATATCGCCGGTATGCAGCCAGCCATTTTTCAGCACTTCCAGCGTGGCATCAGGACGCTGCCAGTAGCCCGCCATCACCTGCGGGCCGCGGATACAGAGCTCACCCGGCTCACCCGGCGTCACATCATTATCCTGATCGTCAATAACCCGGATATCAGTAGAGGGCACCGGCAGGCCGATACTGCCGGTATGGCAGGTAATATCGTAAGGGTTAACCGATACCAGCGGGGAGCATTCGGTGAGGCCGTAGCCTTCAAGCAGGTAATGCCCGGTAAGCTTTTCCCAGCGCTCCGCTACCGCTTTCTGAACCGACATGCCTCCGCCAGCGGAGAGCCGCAGCGTGGAGAAATCGAGTTTATTAAAGTTTTCATCATTCAGCAGCGCATTGAACAGCGTGTTTACGCCGGTAATGGCGGTAAAAGGAAACTTAGCCAGCTCTTTAACGAATCCGGGTATGTCGCGCGGATTGGTAATCAGCAGATTAGTGCCGCC
>PEFU01000003.1:1572908-1605980 GCA_002939445.1 Pantoea sp. BRM17
TATTCTGGGCCGAAGGTGGCGCAAAAGTGCAGCTCAACGGCAGCGGTCTGACCGTGCAGGCGTCGCCGATTAACCCAAGGGATCACCGGCGATCAGCCGCCTGCCACGCTGACGCTGACGGCAACCAGCCTGCCGGACGTACAGGCAGGTTCAGTAGTGCTCTACCGTAAGTTTGAAGTCGGTGAAGTGGTCGACGTGGTGCCGCGTGCGGATGCGTTTGATATCTTAGTGCATATCCAGCCGCAGTATCGCAAGCTGCTGACCAGCGAAAGCCAATATCGTCAGCTGGTGCACGCTGACAGCAAGTTTATCGTCAACAGTCGCCTGAACGTAAAATTTGGCCTTGATGGTATGCAGGTGCTGGGTGCCAGCGCACGTGAATGGGTGGATGGCGGTATTCGTCTCGATCCCGGCGCAAAAGGGAAAGCCTCCAGCCGCTACCCACTCTATGCAGACGCCGAGCGTGCTGCTCAGGACCATTTCAGCGTGCTGCCCGCCAGCGAAACGCTGCTGCAGAAACCGGATGTCCTGACGGTACAGCTTAGCGCGCCGGAAACCTACGGTATCGATGCCGGCCAGCCCCTGGTGATCTATGGCATGAAGATTGGTCAGGTGATCTCGCGCAAACTGGATGAGAACGGCATCAATTTCGTGGTCGCGATTAACCCTGGCACCCTGACAAAACTTACGCTGCTGCCTGACGGCAAAGTCTCTGGCGAACTGACGATTGATCCCTCAGTGACCGGCCTGATGCGCAGCGGAACACGTATTGAGATGCGCGCACCGAAACTCAGCCTCACTGACACCAGCCTGAGCAGCCTGCTCACCGGTAACACGCTGGAGCTGGTGCCCGGTGAGGGCGAACCGCGTCTGGCCGCGCTGGTAAACGGCGCTATCGCGTTTGATTCACCCGATAAAGGCGAACCGGCTGAGAGCGAGCAGAACTATCAGCTCTATCCGGATCTGGCACACAGCCAACGCGGCGTGCTGATTAACCTCGATCTGCCTGATGGTAACAACCTCAAAGCCAACAGTACGCCTCTGATGTATCAGGGGCTGGAAGTATGCTCGCTGGTCTACTACCGGAAAATTCCGGTGGGTCACGTCTATGACTACAGCCTTAATAGCAATACTGATGGCGTCACCATTGATGTGCTGATCGAGCGGCGCTTTATCAATCTCATCAAAAAGCAGAGCCGCTTCTGGAATGTTTCCGGTATTGATGCAGATGTCAGCCTGAGCGGCGCGAAAGTGAAGCTGGAGCTGGTGACGCCAAAAGCCTCCCTGGCCGGCGTCTCCGGGCTTGATGCGCTCGTGGGCGGTAACTACATCGGTATGATGCCTGGCGATGGTAAAGAGCGCGACCATTTCACCGCGCTTGATACGCAGCCTAAATACCGGGTCAATACCGGCGAGCTGCTCATCCATCTGCATGCGCCCGATCTCGGCTCGCTTAATACTGAGCGCGGTACCACCATTACCATCAACTTCCAGACGGCGGACGGCATAGTGCCGGGCCGCACGCCGATTCGTTATCAGGGCGTGGAGGTCGGTACTGTGCAGGGTATTGAGCTGAGTGATGATTATCGCAGCATTCGTATCAAAGCGAGCATCAAAAGCGATATGCGCGACGCCCTGCGCGAGAATACGCAATTCTGGCCGGCGCAGCGGTAATCCTGACTATTATGGCTGTTGAGTGGCTGGATAGCCGCCTGATCTGGGATGCACATGCAACAGGAAACGCCGACTACACCGACTAGCGCAACCGTGCGTAACAAACGCAAGTTGTCGCCATTCTGGCTTTTGCCCATTATCGCCCTGCTGATTGCCGGCTGGCTTTTATGGACCAATTATCAGAGCTGGTGATGCTGACGCTGCTGCTCAGTATTCACTTCAAATGTGAACAGGGGCTGAAAACCCGCATCCGGCTGCTGCGCGTGGTGACCTGGGTGGGACGCTGGTCGATGCTGGATCTGTTTGTTATTGCTTTAACCATGTCGCTGGTCAATCGCGATCAGCTGCTGGCTTTTACCATGGGACCTGCCGCGCTTTACTAGCAAAAATCCTGGGCGGCGTTAATTGCGTCGATCGTGATGCTGATACCCGCCAACCTGCTGCCGATTTCCGTGGTGTTTGTAAACGGTTCGCGGCGTGAAGACACTATCTTTTCCGGTATCCTCGGGCTGGGCTCAGGCAATATTCCCATTGCTACGGTGGTGTTTATCGCCAGTATCCTGGTGCCTTTCACTAAAGAGACCCTGTTAAGCCTGCTCACTATTATTCATCTTAATGTGGAAGAGCTCTGGGAGCATTACTATCCCCAGTCCATCCCAACCGCGCCGCCAGAGCGCTGGCAGGTGTGCCTCAACTGTCATCACACCGGCATGCCCGATGAGCGTGGTCGCTGTACCCGCTGCCACACGCCGCTTAATTTTCGCCGTCGCCACAGCCAGCTGGTTGCCGGCATCAGCTATCTGTGGATTGGCAACCGGCTGGGCATGAATCTGCGACCGGTGCTGCTAATGCTTGAGCGGCTGAAAGAGTGGGTGATGCTGGATATCTACCTGGTAGGTATTGGCGTCGCCTCTATCAAAGTTCAGGATTACGCCTCGCTGGCGTTGGGWTATGGTCTGGTCGCTTACGTAGCTCGAATGCGTCGTCTGACCGCGATGGCAGTGACAATGCTGGTGCTGATGCCCTTTGCTTTCAGCCTGCCACTGGTTGAAATTCGCTTACTTGGCATGCGCATAAACGCCAGTCTGCTGGAAGGCGTATTGCAGATGGCGCAGCAGGGCAACGTGCTGACGGCCGCCATGGTCGCGTTTTGTACAATCGGGGCTCCGGTGAGACTGCCGGCAACCGTAACGAATGATGGGCCACTCGCGTCACTTATGAAAATTCACGCTATCAGCCAGAGCTTGCCCCACGCACGTTATCAGCGTTGCCCCCAATGCGATACCCTTTTTTCCTTACCGGATGTGAAATCGCATCAAACGGCTTATTGCCCGCGCTGTCATGCCAAAATCCAGAATGGCCGTGACTGGTCCTCGTAAAAGGCTTTTTTGTTCATTGATCAACCATAATTCATCACTGAGAGGTATCAGTTTTCCCTCAGTTGTTAAAATAAGCACTAATAATCCAGCCCAACAAGGTGAATCATTGAATAAGTTGCTATACCCTTAGCACGCTATGATTGAGACTGATCTCGTACCACAAGATAGTGCAGGCTGCACGTTCTGTTCAGTTTACCTGCCGGAATACGCACGCAGGCAATCTTGCCCTGGAAYGGACCCAGGACCAGCGTATTCTCTTCAATCAGCAGATAGAAGCCTGCCCAGTTAACCCCCTCCAGACGCTCAAACAGCAGCGCACTGCAGTTAGCCAGCGCGGCAAGAAAAGAGGTTTCGCCCGCCAGCAGCGCCCGGGCATCACGATTTAATTGCCCTGCTTCATCCTCACTGTCAAA
Source organism: Pantoea sp. BRM17 (assembly GCA_002939445.1). Classification (GTDB taxonomy): domain Bacteria; phylum Pseudomonadota; class Gammaproteobacteria; order Enterobacterales; family Enterobacteriaceae; genus Pantoea. The sequence goes on from PEFU01000003.1 coordinate 1,576,375, forward strand.
GCGGGAATAAAGCGTACTGTCGATATCAAGAACGCCTGCCAGCAGGCCGTTCACTTTCAGAGGAATCACGATTTCTGCGTTACTGGCGGCGTCGCAGGCGATATGACCGGGAAACGCATGAACGTCATCCACGCGCTGCACGCGCTCTTCAGCCACTGCCGTACCGCAAACGCCCAACTTAGGTTGATTTTCCATGAAATTTCCTGATTACAACGGATTTGCCGACCAGAGCGGGCATGAACAGGCGACATTATAATGACAACATCGCCAAATGCCATGCAATCCAGACGATTAGCTATGCGACAGCGCAATAAATTTTTCGATGTTGCTGTTCGCCAGCACCTCACAAAGCCCGTCGGCAAGGGCTACCAAACCGTAAAGATAACGCCAGCTGGAGGTATAAAGACGCAGAGCTGAACGCAGCTGCGTTTTGCTCGGACTATTTTCGCCCTGAACGCGCTCGACCAGATCCTGAAAGATACCGATTTTGAGCGGACGCGCTTCACCTTCGGCGCTAAAGCAGTGCGGAAAACGTTCCGCCAGAAAGGCGATGACTTCTTTACTGCTATAACGCGGTGCTGGCTTACGCGGACGACGCTCTGCACTCTCCTCTCCTGCCTCGCGCTTCTTCGCCCGCTGCTGCTCACGCTGCGCCTGAACGCGTGCCTTTGCCTCTTCCAGCTGCTTCCGCGCATGCTCTACGTGCTGCTCATCCAGTACGCCACAGGCGTTGCCATCGAGATCGACACGCGTTGCGCCGGCTTTGAAATCTTTAGTGATTTCAAGAATGGTGGCGTCCATAGCACTTTTGCCTGCTTTGACTTTAATATTCTGGCCTGGCTGCAAAGCTGAGGTGTCGGTAACGGGTTTTGCCCGCGGCGGACGTGGTGCGGCGTTGCGTTCTGCAGCACCGGTGCGTGGCGTCTGAGGGCGCGGCTTGCGCGGCGTATCACCTTCAGCCGCTTGCTTCTTCATGTAACTGCGGGATCTGGTCTGCACGCGTGATATTGTCTGCGGCAACGGAGGGGCCTGCCAGCAGCAGGCCCGCGATCATACCGATCTTAAAAAAGCTGTTCATGCCAGGGTCGGGCCTCCGTTTCAGAACTGCAAGTGTTCTGCGCGCACAATCATTGCCAGGCCTGAAGCAAGCTGTACCCGAACGCCGCAGCTCGTCGCCGAGCGTGGTTTTTTTGTCCGCATATTGCGCAACGTCTGATGCCAGCAGCACGTTATGGCTGTAATCCAGCAGGTTCAGATAGCGATCAAAAATCTTTGCTGAGAAATCCTGATTCAGATCGAACTGACGGTAGTGAGAGCGGGTAAAGCGCGATGTAACCCGCTCACTGACCGTGGGATGCTGCGTAACTTTGGCGTCCCAGAGCGCGTTCAGCTCTGCGGTGCTCTTTGGCCATGGTGCTTTCGCCCGGTCAATATCAATGGTGTCATTGCCACTGAAATCCATCGGACGATCCAGCACCGTCAGCGCATATTGATAGCGCTCAAAACGGCGTTTTTGTGCCAGGTTATAGAGCGCGTAAAACAGATCCAGCTTGCCGCTGAACTGCTCAGTATTGCGTGGGGAAAGGTAGTTGGTGTGGGGATCGATCTCATGAGCGAAGGCGGTCATTGCCAGCTGGAAGACATCTTCACTGTTGCTCTGAGCCAGGCGACGGATGGCAAAGTTGTAGCGCTTGGTCAGCGTTTCACGGATCTCTTTGTCATCTTTGCCCGCCAGCTTCAGGCTGAGCTCATCATATTCATCATCCAGCCGCCAGCCGATAACATCCTCAACAGGCTTGCCTGGCTGACCCACGCCGACAATGCGATCGCCAACGGTAATCGATTTGCTTTTTGCTGCCGGACCGCCAGCGACCATAGAGTTGATGACCGTGTAGTCATCATCCATCTGCAGCACGGCACCAATCCCCTCAAGCGACAGGCTCATCTCGGTGTTGTGACCGACATAGAAGCCCGGAATATCCAGCACGCCCACTTTTTCTTTGCCGACGTTATGCACCGTGCCTTTAACTGCCCGATCTTCCAGACGGATCTTTTCACGCGTGAGCGTTACGGTCCGGGTTTTGGTGCCTTTACCGGCAGGCAGGATCTCAAGACGCACTTTGCTGCCTTTAGGTCCTTTGATTTTCGATACCTTGCCGTCGGTATCGCTGTCTTCACGCACCCGTCCATTGTTATCCCTGACCTGAACCACCGGGCCACCCGGAATAAAGAGTCCGGAGAGAGAGACCGCTTCAGTCAGTGCACCGCCGCCGTTGGTTCGAAGGTCGATAACGACGCTGTCCACATTTTGCTTTTGCAGTTTCTGCAGCTGCACTTTGACATCGTCAGTCTGCGCAGGCCACTCCGGACGCAGCATCTGATCGTAAATGCGGTTCAGAGAACGATACTGCTGTACGGTTCCCTTGCCGAAGGTCGGTTCGCCAACAATCAGAGCCCGGCCATAGTCCTGCATCGCCGCGGCAAAGATTTCCGAAGCTGACGCGCTGAACCGGTCGACCAGCACTACCAGCGGACCTTTGTAGTAAACATGCGCGGTGATATCACCGGTTTTGGTATAGGTTGCCGCATTAATGCTGTCCCACGGCAGCGCGTTATCTTCAAATTTTTCGCCGGTCTCTGCCGCTTCAACGCCGGTTGGCATCAGCAGATCGGGGGTTACCCCTTTACGCTGCGTGCTGCCGCCGTTGATACGATAAAATTTCTGAATGGTATATTGTACGGAACCCTTCTGATAACGCGCGTTAATACGCTCCAGACGAAGCGCGTCCTCTTCGTGACTCTCTTTCTCACGCTGGGCAAGATTGAGCGACACGATATTGCGTTTATCTTTCATCGCATTGAAACGCGCAATATCTTTCATGATGTACTGAAACTCACGATCCTGCGCAATGCGATCGGCATGAGACTGCGTCAGCTTCGGCACCTTATAGTGTAAAAAAAACACCGCCGTAGCGGTGTTTTGTGACCGGCTTCAGGATTACTTCGCCGGAGTGGCAGCGGGCTGAGAAGAGGCCAGCTGAGCCAGATCGTTAGCGATCTTCACCGTCTCATCCAGATAGGGATCGGGCTCTTTATAATCTTTTGGCAGCGCCTCAAGATTCTTAAGCGGCTTTTTACCTTCCCTGGTGATCAGGAAAAGAGCAATACGCATCATAAATGTTAATCTTCCTCAGTTGTTCACGCGCTTGTACGCGGATATATATCCTATGTTCATTGCGCGGCTTTTCAAGCGACCTTAATCTTTAAGTGCCTAAAAAAACAAAACTTTACATTCCACTCTGGCGATCGATTGCAAACTGCTCAGACCACTTATTTAGCGAAAGCGCTCGGTTTCATTACGGGGCTGTGCAATCACCTCCCCGCCAACGGAGCGTAGCGCCATCCATTTGGACATCAGCAGTGAAACGAACGCACCGCCAAAGCCAAACAGACCCGCCATAATCATCAGGCCCTGAACACTGCTTGACTGGATTCCTGTCAGACTCAGAATGAGTCCGAATACCAACATCACCGCCAGGGGCGCGATCTCATGCGCCAGCACGGCTTCAGCCTCATCGCGGCTCATGTTTTGCAGCAGACCGGTTGAGACAGCGACAAGGGACGCATCACGGCGCGCACCGGTCGCAAAGGCATTGATATCGGGCGCATGATAAATCGCGACCTGCGGCATCGCAATGCCAGCCTGCTGCGCCTGGCGACCCACGGTCTCCATCAGCAGGATACCAAAAAGCAGTTCCAGCACCGTTGCAACCGCAAAATAGACCAGCGGATTACCGTTGCTGCTCTCTTCACCATCGCGGTTGCCGGACAGAAAGCCCGACGCAACCTGCGCAATAATGCGCGAGATAAAGATAACAAAGGTGTTCACAATGCCCTGAATCAGGGTCATGGTGACCATATCTCCGTTGGCGATATACATAAACAGCTCGCTGAACGACTTGTTTTTACCGTTGATGCAGAACGCCATCATGCTGCCTGGCTCCTGCGGCTCGTAGCTGGTTTTCAGACGTTGCAGCGCGGCGATCATTTTTTCACGGCCAACCAGTTTTGCCGATCCTGCATCAGCGTGAAACTCACGGTGGCGTGAGAACCACATGGTAATGATGCTGGCGCCCGGTGGCTTTGCTTCCGCTGCTGCTGCGATAAGTCTGGTGCGGATGACCCAGTCACGCGCGCCAGCCTGACGCTATCCGCACGCAAATAAAAAAGGCATCACCAGGGTGATGCCTTTTTTTTTCGTCGCCTGAGCGGATTATTTCAGATACTGCCCGCTGCGCAGCGCTTCGATGCGCTTATCAAGCGGCGGGTGACTGTGCGGTGCCGGTTTTGGCCTGTTTCAGTCACCCAATAATCACACCATTATCTCTGCTGCCCCGCGCAACCGCAGCGGCGGAGCCAGCGGCATGCTGGGCACCGCCCGGCTGACAGGACAGAGTGCCGGTGCCGCGCTGGTGGCTCTGATGTTTAACCTGTTCAGCGACAGCGGCACGCACGCTTCTTTGATCCTTGAAGTGGCAACCGGGCTGCTGCTGACGCCGTGGCCGCTGGCAACAATGGTGATGGCGCCGATTGCCGGACGTCTGATTGAGAAGTATCACGCCGGCCTGCTGGGTGGACTGGGGCTGGCGCTGTTTGCCGCCGGGCTGTTTCTGCTGGCCATGCTCCCGGCGCAGCCTGCTGATGCAGATATCATCTGGCGTATGATGCAACTGGCGGCGCTGATCGTTACCGGTATTATCTTTGTGCGGCGTCAGCTAACCCTGCCGGTGCCCTTGTTACCGGTTGATCTGCTACGTCTGCCGCTGTTCTCGCTCTCCATTGGCACCTCCGTCTGCTCTTTCTGCGCGCAGATGCTGGCGATGGTATCGCTGCCGTTTTACCTGCAGAACGTGCTTGGCCGGGATCGGCTCTTTTTAATCAATATCCCGTTTGGCCTTGCCGCACTCTGGCTGGCACTGCGCTTCCTGCCTGACAATCCGCAAAAAGCGCGCCAGCAGAAGTTTGATATTCCAAGTGCGGTGATGAACGCGCTCTTTTTTGGGTTACTCATCACTGCACTGAGCGGCTTTTCGCAGGGGCAGCCAGCCAGCCTTATCGTGGCCACGACGCTAACCGTGGCGCGCGTACTGCAGGGATTTGGCGGCGCCGCGCTGATGAGCGTCAACACCGCGCTAATCCGGATTATTTATCCGCAGCGCTTTCTTGGACGCGGCATGGCAATCAACTCACTCATTGTGGCGGTCTCCAGCRCCGCCGGCCCCACTATTGCCGCGGCTATTCTGGCCGTGGCCAGCTGGCAGTTGCCGACGATAGCCCGCGATCTCAGCGCCAGCCCGGCTGAATCAATCTGGATAGTTAACGCGTATCAGATCGCAATCGTGATCTCGCTGCTGTCGCTCTCCTTTCTGGGAGATATGCTGGGATACCGCCGTATCTTTCAGGCCGGCCTGATCCTGTTTATCGCGACATCGCTGTTCTGCGCCCTCTCCTCCACGCTGGGTTTTTCACGCCTGCGGCGATGCTTTCCGGCGCTAAATTGATTAGCATGATGATATTTACTCCCTTTACTTACCACTATTATGCCTTCAATTGCCCCTCAGGATGGACTTCCGCTACCGCAGCGCTATGGCGCAATCATCACGATTGCGCTGGGTATTATGATGGCGGTACTCGATGGCGCTATCGCTAACGTAGCGCTCTTGGCCTGGAGTGTAACTACCTGACCGCACGCGGCATGATGACCGCCCGTTATCTGCATAGCGACAGCGGAATTGTCGGTGTAACGGCCTGCCCGCTGCTGAAAAAAAGCGGCGATGTCATTGATAACCAGTAACCCTTCCGGGCTCAGCGTGAGCCCATTTTGATTTTCGCTATGCCGGCATCAGCGAAATAGACCTCCGATCGTATTAACGTGTAAAGCACGGCATGGTACGCCTGTCGCGCTTATTGCCAAACGGATGCGGCGMGTTTTCAATTTCGGGAGATAATAATGAAATATTTTATTCGTCTGGTGATGCTGTTCGCCCTGCTGTGGCTGGCGCTGCTCTTCACCGGCTATGGTGTTCTGACCGGCAGCGCTGAGAAAGCAGCCGACCAGACGATAAAGGCCACAAGAATAATGAGCGCCACGATACCATAGTGCAGCAGCGGGCTGGAGTTTGCGGCTAATTCGTTCATAACTGCCTCGGGTAACTATCAGTAAGGATTTAACGGCGCTAATTCTACCTGTTGCGCCAGGAAAAGATATCTTCTGCAACCAAAGCAGTTGCCTGCCGCAGCGCTTTCAGCTATTTACTTTCAGCGCTCCGGGATCAGCCGGATAAAATCGCGTGAAGCCGTGCCTTCGTCATCCTGCACAGCGGATGACATTTCTCCCTGCGCCTCCGCAATACGGCGCAGCAGCGCGGTCTGTTTTTTCTGCTCTTCCACCAGCATTTCCAGCAGCTGCAGATGCTCGCTGGCACGCACGCTGGCGCGATTAACAAAAAATGATACCAGCGAGCGCTGAAATCAGCATAGCCGCTGGCAGGCGGCAGCGGGAGATGCTGCGCTTTACGTTCACGACGCCAGCGCTGTAAATCACCCGGCTTGCGCTGTTCCCCTTCAGGATTGCAAAACCCGTCAGGGGTATGGTGTGCTTTTGAAGCGTCGTACCAGGGACTTCTGCGGCTCATGCCCTCTCCATTGAGTACATAGTCGAGCTGCGGCAGCCGGGTCACATCAAGCGGTGAGGGTACCCGGCGTTCAGGACCGGCAAAGGGCAGCGGCGAAGCGCGCGGTGATAAAGCCGGGTCAATCAGGATATAGCGCTGCTTAAGGCGCAGCAGCAGCGCGGCGTGACCCAGCCACCAGATGCGATCGTCACTGCCGCTCAGGTCGGCGGGGCGCGCCGGCACAGCGGTAATGCTCAAATCCTGACTATCCGCTGACTCCCACCAGTCCATCTCGGTGACGTTGCGGGCCCCCCGCTTCCGGCACCATGCGCCCAGGCCAAGCGGTACTATCATCTTTACCTCCGGAAAACAGCGCAGCAGGCGCTTTATCGTGCCCCGGTCAAGATGATCGTAGTGGTTATGTGAAATCCCCATGAACCATTCTGGTGCATACGCGCCAACCGGCAGGGCGGCCAGATTAAACGGCCCCAGCCGTTGCACAATCTGCAGCAGGTTATCGCTGTAACCGCTGTCGCCGGAAAACCAGAAGTTGAGCGTGCCGCAGCGCACTACCCAGCCACACCATAGCGAGCGATTGCGATCCCACAGCGTGCGCATACTCCAGTGCCTCTCCCCTATTCGCCACGGGCTGAACCGTCCGGCCAGAGGCGTCCCGGCTGCGTCCAGCACACGCTGCAGTTCAGCAGGAGGCGCATCCAGCGACTCATCAGCCAGTTCATAAACACCCCAGTGTATAGGTATTGTTAATGGATGCCCGGCATACTGCCATAAGTCTGCGGCGTGCTGCGGGTTCATGTGCTGGCTCACCCGCGGAGTACAGGTTATAAAACGCTTTTGCACCAAAACCGGGAAAATTATTATCCGGCTGCTCCGGATATAATCATTAACCTGCTGAACTTATCTGTTATTTTTATAAGCACGCTAATCCGGACAGGTTAAGAAAACTGTACACCTTATTCATTACCGGTGAGAAAAATCTCATTCAATATCCGCCAGCGTCCGTCACCTGATGGCGCACAAAATCCTTGATGACCAGCGTTTTTCTGCAGCAACGTCAAGCGCAGCGGCAGGACATGAATTYGCGTTAAGTGCCAGACGCTACGTTAAACGTGTTGCACTATTATGGCAGACAAAGATTATTTCTCTCTGCAGTGTAAAATAACAGCGCCTGCTTCTCTTAATGCACAAGGTGTACAATTATGGTATTCAACGTCAACGTCTTTACTCAAAACTTCTTTACTGAAGATGCCATGCATAAACAGAACTGTACCTCGTTTGACCCGCTGATGGTTATCACATATCCGCTAAATAATGGCAAGCCATTTTTAAACAGTGGTCGACTTGTCGCACATTATTATCCGGGACCCCTGCTCCTTCGTGGTGAAACAGGAACTGCAAGAGTGTACGAACACATCTTTGCTGCCGTCAGCAGGAGTAATGAAACCAAAACCTTTAGACTCGTTGAACCACTTAACCTGACCTTTAATCTTTGCCATTTTGCAAATTCCTTTAAATGTTTATTTTGCCCGAAGGCAGTATTGCAGAGAAACAGAGACGTTACTGAATGAGGCACTAATTTAAGGTTCGGCAAGGAAGTCAAAAAGCATAAAGAAAAGCCCCGCTCAGAGAGCAGGGCTTACGATTCGTTTCAGCAGGTACAGTGACCCGGGCTGAGCGGAAAATCAGATAGCGGTAACGTTAACCGCTGCAGGACCTTTCTGGCCATCCTGAATTTCAAACTCTACCTGCTGGCCTTCAGCCAGAGTTTTGAAGCCGTTACCCTGGATAGCAGAGTCCGGCTCTCGCGACCCCTTGTGCTGCACCGGCAGAAGATTGACATACCCTTCTCTGGCCCGATCAAACTGATGACCAGCGTCACAGCGAAACACGCCCGGCTGCTGGGTTAATGGCTGGCGGCACAGGGGACAGATCAGGGACATAGCGGACTCCGGTTCAACGATAAGCGGCGCAGTTTACCCTGAAGCAGGAGTAGGCCCATAGATTTCGGCGTCAGGCAGCGCGCTGGTCAGGGCGCTGGTGTAATACCCCTCACCGCAGCCGATATCCAGAACCTGAGCCGCAGGCTGCGTCAGGCGTTGCGCCAGTATCGCCGCCGCGCGATCGCGCAGCGGCTGATAGTGCCCGGCATCCAGGAAAGCACGGCGCGCCTGCAGCATCTCCAGGCTGTCATGACCCGGCGTAACGGTCAGCAGATAACCGCCTGACTTTACCACCCGGCTAAGCTCCTCTTCATTACAGGGCGCATAGATGCGTACCACCGCATCCAGCACCGCGCTGGCAAACGGCAGCCGCTGGCTGGAGGCAACGCAAAAGCGTACCTGCGTATAGCGTTTTGCCGCCATCCGGATAGCCGGTTTGGCAACATCACTCTGCCATACCGCTTCCGATGCACGCCAGGCAAAGGGTGTCATCTGCAGCAGGCTTACCGCTTCAGCGCCGCTTAGCGTCAGGTCATAGCTGAGAGACTGCGACTCGCAGAGCGTAAAGCCGGTATAGGTTTTCTCTTCTGCAGCATGCAGCTGCACCTGCGAATAGATTAGCGCCTTGAACTGCTGCAGATGGTGCCCGCGCATTGCCGCGATTAACCTCTCGCCGGAGGGGGTTTTAATGATGCAGCTGGAGCGGCGCCGGCTGCTTATTGCTGTTCATACGCTGGATGACCTGGAGCGTATCTGGCATACGCTCCTCACCGCTCGCTAATCGCGCTGCCACAGAGAGAGGGTAAAGTCCGCGTCACAGCGGAACTGCTCTGCCGCTGCCAGCCACCTGCCCGATAGCGCGATTTTTATCGGACTGCTGCTGATTCTGCTGTGGAAAAATATCAGCAATGCAGGGCCGGTGCTGACGACAACGCTTATCATGGTGCTGTGCGCCCTGACGCTCTGGGTATTCTGGCTGCGCCGTCCGGTGCTGCTGATGAAGCAGGAGGGCCTGTTTGATAACGGGATCTGGATCCGCTATGTGGCCTGCTGGGACTGTAAGCCGCTTTCCGGCCGGACGCGTAATATGGGCAGAGTGTTAAAAGGAGCGATAATGGCGCTGACCGATCTGCTGCTGATGTTCTGCATCGCCGCTTYGCTGCTGTTTGCTATTTACCATGATGTAGTGTTGCCGCGCCGTAAAGGCGTCACCCTGCTGCGGGTCGCACTGCGACGACGTAGCCGCTGGTGGTATCGAGTATTACCGACCAGACCGGTAAAACCACGATAACCACCGTTCAGTCTATTCTTGACCAGCTTATGCCCGGCCTGATCCCGCTGCTGCTGACATTTGGCTGTATGTGGCTGCTGCGTCGTAAAGTTAACGCGCTGTGGATCATCATCGGTTTCTTTGCGATCGGGATTATTGGTTACTCGAACCCGCTGCTGTTTTTTGTGCTGTTTAACGTTGTGCGCCTGCTGACCCGCTATTACGGCGTTGCTTACGGCTATCGCAAAGGCGTTGATATCGTCAGCGATATGGGCGGCGGTTTTCTGCAGAAGCTCACCGAAGGCGCCTCGATCCTCGGCCTGTTTGTGATGGGCGCACTGGTCAATAAATGGACCCACGTTAACGCGCCGGTACTGGGCGTCACTATGGCAATGGAGGAGCAGCGGGCAAACGGCGCCGCCATTGATGATGGTGCTATTAACGGCATTAAAGTAGGTCTGATGGGGCCGCTGGCAGGCGTAGGCGATCCCATCTTCTGGGGCACCGTACGGCCGGTATTTGCCGCGCTTGGTGCAGGGATCGCCATGAGCGGCAGCCTGCTGGGCTCCGGTGATGTCCGCGCCGTGTTCATACGATCTAACCTGCTTCAGGGGTCATGGAACTTTGAACGTATGCAGGCGCTCGGTTTCTGTTTTTCCATGGTGCCGGTGATTCGTCGCCTCTACCCGGAAAACGACGACGCACGTAAACAGGCGATCCGGCGTCATCTGGAGTTTTTCAACACGCAGCCCTATGTCGCCGGCGTTTACTGACTTCAATCTGGTTGCGCTGGGCGTTATCGGCGTCGTGATGGCGATTCTCTATATCCAGCTCGCCCCGAAATATAACCGGGTCGCAGGCGCAGCGCCGGCAGGTGCCTCGCAAAACGACCTTGATAATGAACTTGACTAGGAGCAGGTGCCACTATGGTTGACAGCACGCGAATGGCTAAAAAGCTCACCCATCCCGGCGCTGATTGTCGCTATCTCTGTCGGCACCAGCGCCGTGCATACGCTACTGAGTTCCATTCCGRAGGTAGTCACCAACGGCCTTAACATCGCCGGCGGCATGATTGTGGTAGTGGGATACGCAATGGTCATCAATATGATGCGCGCCGGTTATCTGATGCCGTTCTTCTATCTCGGTTTTGTCACCGCCCTTATATCCACCATCCTGGTGATTGCCGGCGGACAGAGCGTCGGTGCCGGTATCGCTCTGGCGATCCCGCTGGCCGCAGCGGGTCAGGTGCTGACCGTGGCGTTTCAGCATGCGGCAGATAACGCGGCCGCGAAAGGTAACCTCACCGCTATCTCCTGGATCCATGTCTCTGCCCTGCTGCTGCAGGCGATGCGCATTTTCGTGGCCTGTGTTGCCGGTATGGGTTCTATCCTGGATGAATTTCAGTTTCACCGTCCGCTGGTGGCCTGTACCCTGATTGGTGCCGTGCTGGGTGACATGAAAACCGGCATTATTATCGGCGGCACGCTGGAGATGATCGCGCTGGGCTGGATGAATATCGGGGCGGCGGTAGCACCCGATGCGGCTCTCGCCTCCTGATATTGCCGTTTTTCGTCAGCTCAACGCCCACGGGATTGAGCTTGAGGTACGCAAAGTCTCCACCGATCAAAAGCTTAATATGATGGACCTGATTGCGAAGGCCACCGCCTGACTTGTTGCCGCCCGGCAATAATGGCGGGCGTGCTGAGGAGATGCAAAATGGAAATAACCACGTTACAGATTGTGCTGATATTTTGTCGATATCGCAAAAATGATCCGCGTCTGGAATAACCCCAAATATGCGGGCGAACGCGTCATGCTGCTGTTTACTAATCCCACCGACGTTGAGCGCGTGGTTGCGCAGGGCGTCAATATTACCTCTGTGAATATCGGCGGCATGGCGTTTCGTCAGGGTAAGACGCAGGTCAATAATGCGGTTTCAGTAGATGAAAACCCGCTGGCGCCGGGCCAGCATATGAAAATCGGGCTGGCGCGCATAGACGATCGTCTGATCCATGGCCAGGTAGCGACCCGCTGGACTAAAGAGACCGGCGTCAGTCGCATTATTGTGATCAGTGATGAAGTGGCAAACGATCACGTGCGTAAAACCCTGCTGACCCAGGTGGCGCCGCCGGGCGTAACCGCACACGTTCGCCCGGATCAGGAGGTCATTGCTGGCGTGAATATTCCGATGCTGGTCGAAACGCTGATGGCCCGCGATGACAATCCTGAACTGGCGGCGCTGGTGCAGGTCGCAACCGATGCCGGCCGTGAGGGCATTAAAGCGCTAAAGGCGAACCCGGTTTCCGCTGCCGCAGCGCCGGCTAAATCTGCTGCGCCGCCGCCGCCACTGAAAACAGCAGAGATGCTGCTGGGCGAACAGCACAATGTCGCCTGTATCGATTTTGCACCCGGTGAAAACGCCGAAACCCTGATGGATAAGTATCGTGCCCGGCTGGCAGAGCTTGATACCGCTCAGGGAGTCCTGTTTCTGGTCGATACATGGGGAGGCAGCCCGTTTAATGCCGCCAGCCGTCTCGTCACGGAGAACTAAAATAAACGGCGACCTTAACGCAAACCGATGGGGGCTCCATCGTAGCGGCTCAGGCTTATATTGCCTGACGGGCCCGGCCGCATCCTTTATTCCTGTCAACGTCCTTTAATGACAGGGTTTCGTCATAAACGGAGGTAKCAGGTGACCATCGCATTAGTCATTGGTACACACGGCTGGGCAGCAGAGCCGCTAGGTCCATAAAGGTGAGCTTGAGCCCGGTACTCCTGAGTAATAAACAGAAAGTTAATGTATCAGTTACCTCAACAAGATCAAAAAATTTTCTTACATTTACACATAGCTGCGCTGGCGCATAAAAACGGCATAAAAAAGTCCGCTGAACCGCCGTTACACCAGATAACCGACAGGCGTCACACTCTTTCTTCTTTCGCGATCAGCGTTAACAGCCCCGCCCAGATCGAGGGATCCAAGAGAAACTCCATTAGTGACTCCTTGCTAAGAAAGTAGACGCACGAAAATCAGCCTGCACCGGTAAGTGAGACAGCTGAAGAGTCGAAGGCGAAATAACGCTGAATGGCGTGGCGATCTGCGCCGGCTGGCACAGTAAGGATAAGAAGCGACGTCGGTGACAAGCTGAAATCCATCACGCTGAACAGCGGACGGGTCAGCGTGACCATCCACGAGATCAGGGAGAGCAGGCCGAGGCGCATCACCAGCGCCAGCGACAGACCGATCAGTCGCGCTTTATCGCGCTGCTTTGGCGGCAGTTTGTCAGCAAGAATGGCGATAAAGACCAGGTTATCGATACCCAGCACAATTTCCAGCACTCCCACTGCGGTAATCACGGCATCCAGTGAGAAGACGGCATCCAGCACCACGATTTGTGCGACCACTGCCCAGAAGCTGGCATAGTTGCGATTACCCTGCTGCTCCATGCCTTTATTTTCCAGACGCTCATGCAGCTCCATCGTGGCCTTGAAAAGCAGGAACAGGCCACCAAACAGCAGGATCAGATCGCGACCGGATTAGAGATAACCTTTCGGAATATGGAAACCGAACCCTTCCGCTACCAGCGACAAACCGATCATCAGCAGGAAGCTCAGGCAGAGCACGACAACCGTCGGATGAGCGTTGACAAAATTAGTCAGCGGCTTCGATGCCAGCAGCATTACGCCCATTGCGATCACCACCGCAGTCATCATCACCGGCAGGTGGTTAACCATTAACGCTTCCTGCGGCATAGCGTTATTCAGCGTATGCTCATCCGTTGAAGGCTGCTGCTGACGATTGCGCCCGCCCATCAGGCGTAAAATAGCTTCTGCCGTGCGCTCACGCATTGGCCGGCGCGCCTGATGGCGCATAAAATTACGGCGCGCGATCTGATTAAACAGCTCAATCAAAATTGAGAAGCCGATCGCCGCTACGCCAATAATCTCATCCAGCTCACCGCGGCACACCGGAAACAGACTGTGTGGCGTATCCAGCAGCTGCATACGGATCTCATCCAGCGGACGCGTTACATCAACCCATGAGATATCGCCACGCGGCGTCATGATGCTGCGAATAGAGCGCTGCGACAGCGTCAGTACGCCGTTAATCATATAGCGCTCTTCATCCTTGTCCAGCGGCGTAATCAGACCCTGCACCATACCAAATTCGTTGGTTACGATAACAAAGCTGCCTTTCGCCCGGCGCAGCACGCCCAGCAGATTAATAGGATCCAGCGTCTCAGGGACAACAATCGCCGGCGAGCCTGATGCGAACGTGGTCACATCCATACCGTGCTCCAGCGCCACCAGCAGCTCTTTTGCGCGCACCAGCTGACCTTTCTGCTCAATCAGCAGGCCCGCCAGCGAAGCGTGATCGTCCTCCTGTTTAACCAGTTCATGGTAGTCGAGCAGCTGCTGAAGCGAATGCAGGTCGGTGCCGCCTTTGACCAGCCAGCCATCACCATCGGCGATCACATCCGGCGTCTCATCTTCATCCGGGAACTCACCGGCAATCGCTTCCAGCACGCATCAGGAAACAGCGGGTTAAAAAAAGGGCCGTCTTCACGACGGCCCTGATTGAACAGCTACGCGCGATTACGCGTTTTCTTCATCTTCATCGTGAGGCGCATCTTTGGTCACCCGTACCAGGTCGATACGGTAATCTGTCGCCTCAACAATTTCAAAGTGCAGCGGCGGCAGATCGATTACCTCACCAGGCTGCGGCGGCACTGACGCGATCAACGCCACGGTAACCGATATGGTGATTTCACTGGCGCAGCGGCTGAAGATTGCGCTGGTGGCCGAAGGCGTGGAGACCGCTGAACAGGCCTCCTATCTGCGCGAGCGCGGGGTAGATCATCTGCAGGGTTACTTCTATGCGCGCCCCATGCCGATCGAAGATTTTCCGGCATGGCTGGCTCAGCCCCATCCGCAGCTGGTTGTGGAGCTGACAGAGCGTGACGCCTTGCCGGTTATCGATCAGTCGGTCGTGGCGCAGCTGCATAACATTGGCGTACGCCTGGCGATAGACGATTTCGGCACCGGGCACAGTTCGCTGGCCTACCTGAAAGATCTGCAGCCGGATGTGCTGAAAATTGACAAGATTTTTACCGCGGCGATGCCTGACGTCTTTATCCCTCTGGCTGAACGGCAAAACCTGATCGCTCYCCTTACCCGCTTCGTGATTGCCCGGGCCGTAGAGGCGCTGCCGCAGCTGCCGCAAAGCAGCGCGTTCCATATTGCGATTAACGTCGCCGCCAGCCATTTTCACGATCGCGCCATTGTGGAAGATCTGCAGCAGATCTGGTGGCCTGCTAATATGCTGAGCCTGCTGATTGGCTATATTGTCTGGCTGGCAACGGCCAATCGCATGAGCCTCAGCTGGCAAATCAGCTACGGCATCACCGCCAGTGAGTTTATGGTTTATTGTCAGCCGCTGATCAATGCCCGCAGCGAACAGTGTGAGGGTATTGAGCTTCTGCTGCGCTGGCATAATCCGCGTCAGGGATGGATTGCCGTAGAGCGGGCTATTTTCAACGTGGGCGGTCAGAGCCTTGAGTATGGTAATCCGATGATTGAACACACGGTGCCCTCGGATGACGAGGTCGCTTACGATCAGGCATCTTTACGCTACCCGTTCACCATTACGCTCTACGGCCCTTCTCCGGCGCGCCTGGCGTTAAATACGCTGCCTTCCCAGCTGCCGCTGGCGGTCATCTCTTTTAGTCAGACCTATCCGGAGCTGGCGCTCAATAATCAGCGCATGCTGCTGACCACAGATGATTATCTGCTTAAAGGCTCGCCGGTGCTGCTGCTCTGGACGCCAAAGTCGCTGGATAATCGCGATGGCTTGCTGCAGGTGGTGAATGTTGAACTGATGAGCAATTATCTGCTTGAGCCTCAGCTGCCGTGACGCGCCATTGAGCGCTTTGACCGTATGTTCTCGCCGCTGGACGTCTCCGCCAATAACACGCTGGGCCTGGTGGGCCTGCCCTGTTCGCTGGTGCGTTATCCGCTGATTGAAAAGATCGCTGCGCTGCAGACGGTACGCACCGTGCTGCTGGTGCAAAATGACACTATCTACTGCTCCAGCATCTATGGCGCCCGCGAGCACGTTAATTTGCTCCTGGTCTGTGTCTTAACAAGGTGGTTACTGATGCTCATTCCCCAGCAATTTGTGGGTCAATTTCGCCGTAAGCGGCTGCTTATTGCGTTAGTGATCGCGACGCTGGTTTTGATCCTTACCCTGACTTTTCGTTATATCGAAGAGAAGTCACGTATTGAGCAGCAGTCTCTTAACTTTGCCAGATTCAGTGTGACTGATACCTGTCCGGAGTGCGCTGGTTAAAATCAGCGCACTCATACTGATTTCTGCTTTTTTACCTACCTCGGCGTTGCCAAACCAGATATTGTAATTTTCCTGCGCGGATCCGGCAGGACGCAATTTTTATTGCCTGCTTTTTTAACGGGCAGCGCTAAACCTGGCCGTCCCGATGCCGATAACCTCCCGGTCAGGTGCAGGTGCCCTGCATTGAGCGCAATGCTATTGCATCGGTCAAAGCCATCAACTCAGCGCGCATGGCGCTGCGCCGGACCAGCGCCCCGCGCGTCTCGCTGGATAAAGTCATTGAGACCATGTATGAGACCGGTAAAGATATGAACGCTAAATATCGCGAAACCTCGCGTGGCGGTCTGGCCATCAAACCAGGCGCTATCGGTATTCTCTATAAAATGAACGCCTCTATCTCCGGTGCCGAAGTAGGCTGTCAGGGTGAAGTGGGCGTGGCCTGCTCTATGGCGGCGGCGGGTCTGGCGGAGCTGCTGGGCGCCAGCCCGGAGCAGGTCTGCGTGGCCGCGGAAATTGGTATGGAGCATAACCTGGGTCTGACCTGCGATCCGGTTAACTCCAATGATCCAATGAACGTTATCGACTGGGTCAATATGTTTGCCCTGGCGGTAAACGAAGAGAATGCGGCAGGCGGACGCGTGGTAACGGCCCCGACTAACGGAGCCTGCGGCATCGTGCCGGCGGTGCTTGCCTATTACGATCACTTTATCGAAAGCGTCACGCCCGATATCTTTATCCGTTATTTTCTCGCGGCGCTTTCAGGACTGGTGATGCAAAATGAGCTGGCGCTGCACAGCCGTGAAGAGATCACCCGCTATTTTACCGATGTCTGGCAGACCATGCAGGCGTGTATTGACCGCGGTCTGAACACCGAAGGCGTGCTGCCGGGGCCGCTGCGCGTTCCGCGCCGTGCCGCCTCTTTGCGTCGCCTGCTGGTCTCATCGACCAAGACGCTGCATGAAAACGGTATGACGCTGTATGCGTTTGCCGGCGATCTGCTGATTCTGACGAAAACCTACTACTCAATTGGCGGCGGGTTTATCGTGGATGAAGCGCATTTTGGCCAGCCGGTGCTGGATGAAGTCGCGGTACCTTATGCGTTTCACTCGGCAAAAGAGCTGCTCAGCCACTGCAGCGAGACCGGCATGATGACCGGCAAAGGTCAYCATACGGATATCGCTATCATTATGGGTCTGGCGGGTTATGAACCTGCCACCGTGGATATTGATGCGATCCCGGCATTTATTAAAGATACGGAAACGCGTGAGCGCCTGCTGCTGGCTAAGGGCGCGCATGAGGTCGACTTTCCACGCGAAGGCGGCATGGTGTTCCGCAGTGAGAATCTTGGCCGCAGAACCMCGTATTTGTGAGGAGCGTTACCGTTGATTAGTGTTTTTGACATGTTCAAAGTGGGCATCGGCCCATCCAGTTCACATACCGTAGGTCCGATGAAAGCGGGCAAACAGTTTGTGGATCTGCTGGCTGAGCAGGGCAAACTGCAGGATGTCACGCGCGTAGCGGTGGATGTGTATGGCTCTCTCTYGCGCCGGAATTATTCGTGCGCTTGGTCAGCAGATCGCGCTGCCCTGAATGCCGTGTGTAAACTCATAGCTGAAAAATCGATCCACTYCACAAAGGTATGGATTGATAACTATTTCTGCGGTTTATAATTAGATTATTTCATGCGAAAAGCTGTTCTTTCGCCCGCCGTGGCGATTACTATTAGCCGCAATTACGGCTCACGCCGTCACGCCGGTGGTGGGGATCCTGCCAGCCATGCCGCTCCGTCTGAACCCGGATGAAGTCGAAAGCGCCTTTACCAYGCCGCTGCGTGAAGCACTGCATCTGGCCCGCTATCATCCGCTGACGTTATATCGCGGCCAGCGTCAGCACCGGATATGGCTCTCCTGGTATAACGATTATTTTATCTGGGGCATGACAGCACTGCTGCTGACGCGGCGCTCGGCGCTGCTGCGTAAACATGCCGGCCAGGTCGCTTTTCCGGGCGGCATGCAGGATGCCAGCGATACGTCATTGATCGATACCGCGCTGCGTGAAGCGCAGGAAGAGATCGGGATCGATCCCCGTCAGGTGCAGATAGCCGGTGTACTGCCGGCGGTCACCAGCAGTACCGGTTTCTGCAATCTGAATATGAAGAGACCTTCCATAAGGTTAACCGCATTCTGCCCTGCCTCAGCGATGAGAAGTAATATGACTGCCGAACTCAGCCAGTTTCTGACGCGTTTTATGCTGCAGCCTCCGCCACCCGCACGCCTGCCGGCCCCTGCCGGACGTCATGCGGCAGTGCTGGTGCCGATTATCAACAGCGCCGAGCCGTCACCGGAGCGCCAAAAATCCGTGCGATGGAGATTATCGAAGAGCTGGAGCCGCATCGTCGCAACGCCTGGTGCGGCAGCATAGGCTATGTCAGCCTGTGTGGCCGTATGGACAGCAGTATTACCATTCGTACGCTGATCGCTGAAAACAATACCCTCTACTGCGCCGCCGGTGGCGGACTGGTGGCTGACAGCGATTCGGAGAATCTGATGATTGTTGATCTGATGCGTAATGATATTGGTCGGGTGGCTGAACCCGGCAGCGTGAGCGTGCCTGAGCTGTTTGTGGTTGAACCCTTTCCGGCAGTGCATCATCTGGTGAGCACCGTGCGGGCCCGTCTGCCCGACAGGCTGCGCGCCACCGATCTGCTGCGCGCCTGCTTTCCGGGCGGCTCACGCGCCAATCGCGCGCCCTTTAGCGCCTTTCTGCGTCTGCCGGACAGCGCGCTGCTCAGCCTGTCGCCGGAACGTTTTCTCTCTCTGCAGCAAAACGTTATTGAAACGCGTCCGATCAAAGGCACGCTGCCGCGTCTGGCCGATGCAGAGGCCGATCGTCTGCAGGCGGAAAAGCTGGCGCACTCCGCAAAAGATCGTGCGCAGGCGGTTCCGCTGCCGCGGGCGTTTCACTTAACCAGCGCGTGGCGCTCTGACCTGACGCGCGAAGCCTATGCAGCACGCTTCAATGCTGTACAGGCGTATATTCAGGCAGGTGACTGCTATCAGGTCAATCTTGCTCAGCGTTTCGAGGCGCGCTATAGCGGGGATGAGTGGCAGGCGTTTCTGCGCCTTACGCAGGGCGGTGCGCTGGGCCTGTTTGGCTACGATCTCGGCCGCCGGTTTGAACAGCTGCCGGCGGTAGCGCAGCAGGATCTGCAGACGCCTGATATGGCAGTGGGCCTTTATGACTGGGCGCTGATTGCCGATCATCACCTGCAGCGGCTTACGCTGGTCTCTCTCAGCGATGCTGACGCGCGCTGGCGCTGGCTGCAGGGTCAGGCCGATCACGCCGATAACCGCTTTGATATTCTGACTGCCGATCCGCGCATCACGCTCACCACGCGCGGCGGGTATACCGAAACCGATGATGGCACCGGCATTCAGCGCTCCGGGGAGGATCCGCTGCAGCTGCTGCAGCGGCAGATTGACCGGCTGGGCCTGCAGCCCGCCTCCCATCCCGATCTGCCTTTTCTTAAATCGGACGGGCATTATCCCACGCGGAACAAACAGGTGCCAGTGGCAAAAAAATATGCCAGGCTACGCCTCTGCCTGTTGAATGCTGCTGAACCCATGATCGCGAAAACCCTCACGCTTACCTATAGTCCCGATGCACTGCTGAACCGCTTTGCCACGCTGGCGCATCGCCCGTGGGCCATGCTGCTGACCTCGTTATTCGTTTTCATCTTCATCTTCGAAGCGTGCCCTGATTGCCTCTCCGGTAAAGGTTTCACGAATTTCCTGCGCCACCTGCGCAATCGCCTGGCCGCTGGCCATGCCGCCCGCCATCAGTTCCTGAATTCGCTCAACCGCCTGCTGCTGCTGCTCATGAGATAGTGCCGGAAGCCCTGTAAACATACGTTACTCCAGGGATCGGACAAGAGCAATATTCTCGACGCCACGATTTTTTTGGTGGATAAAGCGGATTTTGCGGCGATGAATCGCGCCTGGGACGCATGGGTATCACCGGGCAACGCGCCGGTACGCTGCACCGTACAGGCCGGACTGATGAACCCGAAATATAAAGTAGAAATAAAAATTATCGCCGCACGTTAAGCGGCACGGGCWCATGCCAGGCTGGCGCAGCAAAAAACAGAGGAGAACAGCATGTCTATTACGCGTATCGATCCCGAACATCGTATGTCCGAAGCCGTGATACACGGCAATACGATCTACTACACCAGCGTCCCGGAAAATCTGGATGCCGATGCGGAGGCGCAGACGGCTAACGCGCTGGCAGTCATCGATCGTATTCTGGCGTGCGCCACGTGCGTTACCGCTGCCGTGACCGCCTGTGCCATCTCATGCTGGGCCGCACGCGGTTTAAAACCCGGAATTGCCTGCGCTAACGCGCCATCTGCTGCAAAATCGTCTGCCACACATCCTCACCTGTAACCTGAAAAACACTGTAATTATGTCAGGATTCCGCAGACGCGACCACAACAGATGACATCGCAGCCCGGTGAGCGGCCTTTCAGCAGCGCAGTTTTTCCGCTGAATTTGAGCGCCCGGGCAATGGTGGGCAAATCGCGATTGTAGAGCTGATCCTGCAGCGCTTTGGAGCCGGTAGAGACAATGACTTTCTTTTTTGCGCGCAGTGCAGGCGCCAGATAGGCGTAGGTTTTACCGGTTCCGGTGCCCGCCTCCACCACCAGCTCACCGCCAAGACAGTTGTCATTGGTGCTGGTGACGTAAGGCCAGACAGGGCTATCTTCAGCGACACCGGCGCAGTTGCTGATATCGCCATCTTTGGTTTCCGATGACCAGCTGCGCACGTGGATAAGATCGCCCAGCGCCTGTACAGTAAGATCGCCGCCGCTCTGGTTTTGCTGCTCCATACGTTCGAGACAAAGATAGTTAGGGCTGGCGATGTCGGGCAGCTGATGTGCCTCATCGAAGATCATTACGTCCGCTTCCGGGATCAGCTCGCCAAACCCGCCCTCTTTGACCACCAGGTCAGCCAGAAACAGATGATGGTTGACCACCACAACGTCAGCATCCATCGCTTTTTTACGCGCTTTTACGACAAAACACTCTTTATAGAGCGGGCAGTCGCTGATATCGCTGAGCAGATCACGCAGATTACCGCGAAAGCCGGGTTCGCCAAGCGTCAGGCGAAAATCCTGCGCACACTGCGCCAGCCGATCGGCAGATTTCTGCAGCTGCTGCACATCACGCACCTCGGTGCGATAGGCAAGAATGATATCTTTGGCGAGATCCTGCAGCTGACGGCTGGAGAGCTGCTGGCCAAAGTACAAGTGCCGGCTGGTACATTCATACCAGTAGCTGAAACCGGGTTCGCTGATGGCACGTAAACGCTTCAGGCGGGTGCGATAGAGCGCCGCGCGCTCAAAGGCCGCGTCAAGCAGCGCTGAGCGTCCCAGGGAGAGTTTAATGACGTCGTAACAGAGTTCCAGCGCATCATCCAGCAGAGTAAACATGCGCATGACGTTGTGGAGCGCCTGCCGGGCGTAGTCAAACGGACTGTCGAGGATCAGCGTCTGCGCCTGCTCAACCCCGAGCCGACTGGCGAAATGCCCGACCTGTTCATTCACCGCCAGCGTGGCGGACGTAAACACCCAGGCCGCTTTACGCGTATCCATCACTTCGCGAAAGCGCTCCGCAACTGAAAGCGGCGTCAGCGCCAGCGTATTGCTGGTCTCGCCCTGCAGCAGCACCGGCAGAGTCATTGATGCACGAAACTCGGCCGCCAGCTCACGCATCATCTTGTGTGAGGTGCAGAGAAAAAAGCAGCGTCCTTTATTGGCATCAATCAGCGGCTTCATCATCCGCGCCAGCTGCCGGGCCCCGCCAGGCGCATTCGGCTCCGGCATGTTGCGCGGCACGCACATGAACGGATCGCCGCCGCGCAGCCGGCAATCCTCCATGCGCGCCTTCAGCAGCGGATCGTCTGGCGAGGTAAACGGCAGTTTATCAATAATGACCAGCGACAGGGCATCGCCGCGCACGTCGACACCTTCCCAGAAGCTGCTGGTGGCAACCAGCAGCGCATTACCCGCCTCCAGGAACTGCTTCAGCAGCTGCCCTGGCCGGACAAAGTCGATCGCACGCGCCAGATCGCGGGTCCGCGGCGTGGGTGGCAGGCTGTTGAGAAAGAGTTCGCCGTAGGGGCGGGAGACCAGACGCTGATCGCAAATCACCAGTACGCCGCGATCGGCGGTGTCGCGGATCAAACGCCCCACCCCCTGTTTGAGGGTGATTACTGCATCCGGCAGCTGCACATCAACAGCGGCAGAATGCGCTGCGTGTGATCGCGCGGAGCAATTTCAAAACGGGCATCGATCTGCTGCTGATTCAGCAGCGCGGCAGAACAGGCTTCTGTCGCCGTGTCCAGTGCTAAAATTCGGGCGGACATAACAACCTCAGAGAATCAAAATGGCGCGCATCTTATCACAAAGCGGCATAAATTAGTGTTCCTCAGCCGACCGGTCAGCCGCCAGGCCCCCTGCGCCATCGTTGCCAGCGAAGAGACGCCAATCATGGGTAAGTTTGCGCCCAGCGCCAGCCCCTGCGCAATGCCAATACCAATGCGAACGCCGGTAAAACTGCCCGGCCCGCGCCCAAACGCCAGCGCATCCAGCGCGGTCAGGTCCAGCTGCTGCGCCTGCAGCAGCGACTGCAGCAGCTCAGGCCATGCCTGCCAGCCGGTGCCTGCGGTCGCCCACTCGCCGCTCAGCGCCGCGATGCGGGCAGCAGCAGCCTCAGGCTTCAGCACCGCTTCGCTGTCGGCGCCGTGCCAGTGACCCGCATCATCGCGCTGATATTCAGCCCAGTAGACTTCACCCATGCGTGCATCAATCGCCACCAGCACACGAGTGGATGCAAAAATAAGTTGCGTGGCGGCTCAGCGTCCGGGCAACTTTTTCCACGCCACTTCGTTACGCAGATAAACCGGCTCTGCATGCTCCACCGCTACGGTGTCGCCTCGCTGCCACGCCTGCAGCGCCAGCGGCAGCATATCTTCAGCCGCGGGCAGCGTAACCGGGGTGGCCAGTAGCGTTGCGCCCGGCGTGGTCACTCCTGCCCGGTATAGAGCTGGGGAGCGTTCATCACGCGCAATAAATCCTGCTGCGGAAGCGCCGAGCTTCCTTTAATAGAATCGGGTACGCTGACGCAGCCGCTCAGCAGCAATACACACGCCAGTACGCCACCAGCGATTCCAGCACGATAACCTGGCATAAGCACATCTCCTGTAATTTTTAATTTAGACTGGAGGATGGTACCCAGCACCGTAACATATTGGTTATTCACATCAACCGGATCGACAAATCCTTTGAGATCGGCATATATCCGTCCGATTGAGGCAGCCCCCAGCCGGGGCCGTGCGCTCTCATCCAGCGGCTGCGTGGCTATCTCCAGCCGCGTCAGTCCGTTGAGGTTTGTAACGCGAACCACTTTACCGCCAAAGCGTGACCCCAGGTTAATCCCCCAGTAAGGGTTTGGCCCCCAGTAACCCGGATGATGCCGCGTCGGGCCATATCCGATCCAGGGATCGATTGGCTGCGGCGGCGTCATTACCTGCTGAGTCAGATGCCAGCGCTGATAGCCGCGCACATCAATCACAACAAAGTTATAACTGGCCTTGCCAATTTCACCTTTTTCGGTGCCTTTGCAATCAGTGTTATTAACAATACTTTAACTGATTGTACCAGTTTGCCGGTTACGGCATTTTCAGGTTGCGAAGCCCATCACTAAATTTCGCGCGCCGGTTACGCGCCCAATAAAAAAGCCCGGCTGCGTGCACCGCAACCGGGCCGGAAAAGTATGTGGCGGCTACTCGGTCAGAATAGTCTGTACCTGAGCCGGCCCCGATAGGTCAGCGGCTGCCCCATATTGATAAAGGCAACGTTGTCGGCATAGTGCAACACCGCATGTTCAAAGAGATCGACCAGAGAGGGATAACGGTCGGCATTTATTTCTGCTGGCACATCTGGCGGATAGCGTTTCAGCCAAACTTTGGTCAAAGAGTCACCCCGATATTCTTGTTGCGTAGCCATCGCCGCCTCTGTGAGCTGATGTTTCAGCTCGCGCGGGGTATAGAGCGGGTTAACATTTACCACCACCATACCGGCACGCAGTACGCCAAACAGCGCCACCGGATACTGCAGCAGATTAGGCATCATCAGCGCCACGCGATCGCCCTGCTGCAGTCCCAGCCCCTGCTGCAGCCAGGCGGCAAAGTCGCGGCTCTGCGCGTCGAGCTGGACAGCTCCGGGCAAATGGTATTTCGGCACCAGCTTTTTGACATATTTGACCACAAAGTTCACCAGCGTCGCTTTGACCGGTGCCAGGTGATCGCCCATCCGCGTCAGCATCACGTGCTTTACCGCCGTCTCTGCCACAACTTTTTCCAGCGTGTGAGCAAAATTGGAAACGATAACAATGGCGCTGGCACCGCTGTCATGCCCGGCGCGCAGCAGTTTGCCGTAGGTGGCTTTTGTCTGCTCCAGGTTTGCCTGCATGTTGCCATGGGTGAGCATCGCGCCTTTGGCGACGCCGGTGGTGCCTCCGGTATACTGCAGAAATGCCAGATCGTCATTGCTGAGCGCCGGACGCTGATAAGCCATGCGTGCGCCCTGCTGCAGCGCATGCCGCAGCGGTCGGGCAAAGGAAAGGCCCTGCCGAAGCAGAGCCCTGAATTGGTGCGCCTGTTGATCATCATTGATTAGCAAACAGTCCGTC
This sequence comes from Pantoea sp. BRM17, assembly GCA_002939445.1. Lineage (GTDB taxonomy): Bacteria > Pseudomonadota > Gammaproteobacteria > Enterobacterales > Enterobacteriaceae > Pantoea. The sequence continues at coordinate 1,601,379 of PEFU01000003.1, forward strand.
GTTAGATACGGCGCATTGAGTTGTCACCCTTTAAGCGTAGCCTGTTTCCGAATAATCACCCGCCATGATTAAATTTGACGAAGTGTGATATCCGTCCTTGACTTTGTCTGTACATATCCGGGAGGGCGAACCATGACTGAGCTACTGCACATTATTTCTGTAGGCACACTCGTTGCAGGTATTTATCTGCTGGAGTGAGCGCTTTACCCGCTGCTGCGCGCGCTTTGCGGGCAGCAGCGGGCAGCATAATATAGTACAAAAAAAGAGTTTTGCTGTGTTTTTAAGATCGATACGGACTAAAACATCTGTAACTGAGACAGCGCAACCTGAAGTTAGTGCGGCAGGTAAACCACTTTATTCTCTGAACTTAATCAGTTAGCGGTCTGTCAGCGTCACCGCCGTCACGCTGAATTCAGACAAAACGCAGGGCGATAATGCTATTTCGGCACCCGCCGGATTCTTCTCAGAAACGTCAAATGCGGATTTGCGATACTGCGAGCCCAGACAGTGAGGGCAACGCATAGAAATTGAAACTGAAATAATTTTTATATCCTTTGGTTTAAAACGGCCTTTCGCGGCCTGTCTGTTTATTGTTAAGGGTACAGCATGACTCTTTTTTACAAAACTCACCCTTTGCTATAATCAGGCGCTGGATTATTCTGTAGCCATCGGGATAGATGCTGTCGTCAGCAAAAAGTAAAAAGGCCACCCTGAGGTGGCCTTTTGCGTGGCAGAGATCGGTTATCTGTGAAGCATATCGTTATTCATTTTAAGCTTAGCTAACGTATTCATCGCCGCAGGGTTAAGAGCAACCATCGCTGTTTTACAGAATATGCACTTGGTTAATCAAGGAGTCTCTGATGAAGCTGTTTTTTAGTGGATTAATTATCTCTGCCAGCCTGCTGATGCTGGCCGGTTGTCAGCAGYCGGAACGCCCGCTGGGTCCGGATGGCCGCCCTGCTCCGCCGATGGAGCATCCGGTGCCCGGCGGGCCGATGAGTAAAGGCCCGGCAGGCCAGCCTGAAGCCTGAGCGCCTGAGTTATGTTTGAACATGTTCGCCTCCTGTCATCAAGAACCTAAGTATAGGCAACAGAAGCAATGACGCCATGAATGGCGACGTCTGAGATAAAAATCTGGCCTTACAGCTGTTTTAATCAGGACGATAAAATTAAGCCAGCCGCTGCCGTCAGCGCACAGATTTATCAGCTAGGGTTAATGTGCAACGCCGGGTTGCCATACGCGTTATTTCCCTTTATCTTCCCAGGGATCTTTCTTTTCATCTTCACTGCTGTCACGCGTACGGGGAATTTCGCCATGCTCATCCGGCGCGTCCTGAACCGGATGGTCATCCTCTTCATACGCATTTCCGGCAGAGGGGGCCGCTTCAGGCAATCCTTTGGCTACATCGCCCTCATGTTTACGCTCTTCATTACGCTTCATCTGCACCGGGTGCCTGTCCATCATCGGGGATAGGCTGAATATCTTCTGGACGTTCTGACATATTTACCTCCTGACCCTGGGTTGGGTATTTTCAGTATAGGCACTGCTGTCTGACGCTCTGCGGCAGCCTGAGGGATATGTGCGCCAGCCGCAGAAAAAAAGATAAATGTCACACCACTCTTATTTAGCGTATACCATTTCAGGCAGTATAACGCTGCTTTACTCTTTGCCGATCTCAGGTACAGCCAGAGAAGCGCTCATTAAAAAACCCGTATAGCGTCAGGCCATACGGGTTAACTGAGTGGTAAATACATCCCGATCAGATTCTGCGCGTGTCATCCACAGGAAGCGCGTCATCTTTGGGCACAGCACCGTCATCCATGGGCAAATATCAAAAATATTGCCAGCATAAAAAATGCCCAGAGACCGGTAAAGGTCATCATACCCAGCCGGCGGGTTTTTGCCTGTCCGACAATTGCACCAATAAACAGGCTGAGGATGGTCAGCGTCCCTGTCATTACCCAAAGTAAATAGTGTGTATCTGCCATTAATGATCTGTCCTGAAATATACGAAACCAGGGCATTTTAGGCTCATAATCTGATGGTTGAGCGTTAGTTTAACCCAACCGGCATAGTGTAATGCCGGTATGGCGTCGCCATGGAGAGCACAGCATGAAAGGCCGTAAGCAGTTTATCATTGTGTTGATTATGCTGGTGACCGGCAGCCTGCTGCTGCTGGAATCGCTGGCCCGGCTGGTGCATCTGCTGATAGTGGGTTAGCGGGTGTGCGCTGAATGAAGCGGAAGCGGAAAGCTGGTATCGCGGACAGGATATCCATCCGGAGACACTGCCTGACCGGGATGAAGTCATCGTCACCTGGCAGCAGCAGCCGCTTGGACTGGCTAAAAAAGTGGGCAACCGCATTAAAAACAGCTATCCGCGCGAGCTGGTGCGTGACGGCCGGCTGTTTCGCTAGCAGGCTGACCTGCAGTGGGATGAGAGCCTGACGCTCTGGCAGCGCGATAAAGAGCTGTGGCTGTTTCCGGCCAGCGCAGAGCAGTGGCTGAATAAGGTACGCTTCTCACGCATTGGTCTGAAACTGGCTGAAACCTTTCCCAAAGGCTACCGCTGGCAGCATGAGGCGGTGATGGCACTGGCCAGGCCTGATGCATCGCTGGCGTCGGCTGCCCTGACGCCGGAAGGCTATCTGCACGTGTTTCCTCACTGCTTCGACAGCGAAGGATTTTTCGTCGCGCGTCTGCGTAAAACCGCCAGCGTGCCGGCACTGCCGGCGCCGGGCTATAAACTCGGGAAACTGCCGTTTGCGCCCGCCAGCCGAAAACTCAGCGCGGAGGTGATGCAGGCRGCGGCTAAGGTGGTCAGCACCGAGGCGATTGCGGCCACCCAGCGCGATCTTATCGACAGCGCTTTTCACGCGCTCAGGCCCGGTGGCGTGCTGATCTACTCAACCTGTACCCTTAACACCATCGAGAATCAGCAGGTCATAGCCTGGTTGCTGACACGCTATCCCGACGCCATTGAGATCTTGTCGCTGCAGGATTTGTTTGCCGGCGCAGGCTCCGCCAGCCGGGTCAAAGTCCTTCATGCCAATATCAGCCGCTGCGGCGTCAGCAACGTGGCGCTGACGCATTTCGATGGCCGGGTGTTTGGCGCAGCGCTGCCGGAACAGTTCGACGCCATCCTGCTTGATGCCCCCTGCTCAGGCGAAGGCGTGGTGCGTAAAGATGCAGATGCGCTGCGCAACTGGACGCTGGTGCCGCTTGGCAGCGTGGCTGAACATCTCAGCGGTCTGTTCTACATTCAGGAAGCGAGCTCGATGCTGCCGGTGACGGCGCTGTTTGCCGCCGCGCCGGACGCACAGCAGGTTATGGATATGGCGGCGGCACCGGGATCCAAAACCACGCAGCTGGCGGCGCTGATGCATAATCGCGGCGCGATCCTCGCCAATGAATATGCCAGCCTCCCTGATGAGGCTGAACTGCAACGCTTTCTTGCTATCAGCCAGCAGCCGCTGCGCAAAAGTGTACGCGTCAACACGCTGAAGATCAGCGTGGCTGATTTTCTTACCCGCACGGCGCAGTATGGCTGGCGGCTGACGCCGGTTCCCTGGTGCGCAGAGGGATTCTGGATCGAGCGCGATGATGAGAGCCCCAAACATTTCCTGCTGCAGGATGAAGCGCCGAAAGCGTGGCGTGACTGGGGTACCGCTATCCCTGCTCCGCGCTAAACAACCGGGCAGCCAGCAGGCTGCCCGTTCTCTTTGCGCGTGTTACACTGCGCCCATCATTTGTCAGCGCGGTAAATTGTTGTGTCCAGTCGTTTTCCTGAAGAGTTCATTACCCTCATGCTGATTGCGCTGCGCATCAGTAAAAAGTATCAGCATCTGGTGCGGAATAACTCAGTATTCTGGCTGGCATCCGGCTATAACCTCGATTTTGGCCTGATTGGCGGCGTGGTGAAAACCGGCACCTTCCAGCAGTTTATTCGCGGCGGCATTCAGTTCGCTACGCCGCCAACCGTGCCGCTGGCACCGCAGGCAGGCGCCATCGGCAAAGGTGCGATGGCGCGCAGCTTTGAGCTGCAGGAAAGCACAATCACCGACTCGCGTTACCTGAACGGCCTGAACATTTATGTCGATGCCGCCGAGGCGGGATCGCTCTCCCTGGGTACGCCGGTTCTGTTCCGCGGCGTTGAGGTCGGTACGGTCACCGGCACCTCGCTGGGTAATATGGCCGATCGGGTGCGTATTAATGTCGGTCAGGTGGAGTCGCTGGCGCTGAGTCAGGATAACAATCAGGTGGTCGCTAAAGCCGTGCTCTATCCGGAGTATGTGCAGGACTTTGCCCGCACGGGCAGCCGTTTCTCAGTGGTATCGCCGGAAATTTCTGCGGCAGGCGTCAACCATCTGGAGACGATTCTGCAGCCCTATGTCAACGTCGATCCCGTGCAGGCGTCGCCGATTAACCGGGCGCTGAAAGGCGCCATCAGCTTTGACAATCTGACCGGTGCACAGGCGAAAAAAGGCGTTAAGCGCGTGCTCTATGCGTCAGAAACCGCAGCGCGCGCCGTCGGCAGCCAGATCACCCTGCACACCTACGACGGCAGCAAGCTGGCGGCAGGCATGCCGGTGCGCTATCTCG
>PEFU01000003.1:1606080-1619868 GCA_002939445.1 Pantoea sp. BRM17
TAACTGCGCTCCATAAAGTTCTGCGGCTGTTTCATAACGCGGTTTCTCCCGGAGAAATCGTTTTATGCAAGCGTGGCACCAATCAGGCGGGAATGCCAGAACTGCCGCAGGCGCAGCTGTTTCAGACCTCTCAGCCAGCAGATTCTGCGGCGATATCTCGCTGGATCCCGTCACGCACATCCTGCGGAATTTTCAGCGCATCGCCCAGCGCGGTGAGGCGGAATACGATCGACAATCTCTTTCAGCACCTTCTTCTGCAGTGCATTCTGCGACGCCATCATCGCCCTGCCGTAGCGGTTCTCCTCCTGCAGATAGGCAAGCACGCTGGGGTCTTCACGATCGTCATCGCGCAGCCAGAAGTAATCATCAGTGCGCGTATCGCCATGCAACGTCATGACATGCGGAATTTTTTTTGGCGGGCTGATATCCAGCGCTCCCATGGTGTAGAAGTCGCTGTGCGCAGCGCGCCGGTTGCCGTCAAGCAGCAGCTGCCAGGGTGCGTCCGCTCCGCCCTCAACCGGCTGCCGATAAAACGCTGCATATTCGTTGCCAGCCTCATAGCGGCGCTGATAGCGAAAGCCGTTTTTCGTATAGGGCACAGAATAGTCCTGACGCCATATCTGATACGCCAGCAGCGTTTTCGGATGTTTGCGCACATAGTAAAGCGTACGCGAGTCGTTTGCCCAGGCTACGCTGGATGAGGCGTTATGTAATACTTCAGGATACCAGCTGCCGCTCTGCAGGTTACGAAAGCGGATACCATACTGACGGCGCGATAAAAAATCTTCCGCCAGTGCCATAACCTGATTGTCCCGGCGCGGGCAGAATACCTGCGGCTGCGCGTCAGGATACTCCGCGTCCAGCAGCAGGATCTCACTGGTGGTGGTGCTGAAGAGCGCAATCAGAATAAAGTGCTCTGACGTGGTTTTATGCACGCTAAGATGAAAGCTCTCATCCTTCTCTTCATATACCAGCTGGTCATCACTCTGCGGATGGCCCAGCTCATGGCCCTGGCGCTCTTCTACTACCAGCCAGCTGCGAAACAGCTGGAAATCCTCCAGAACGACGTGCTCGCGCGCCGGTATCAGCGTCTCCCAGCGCTGCTCCGCCAGCCAGGCGCTGCGGTAGAGACCGAAGTTCTTGCCGTCGCGGTTCGAGCGGATATAAAAATTGTGGTTATAGTGGTCGATGCTSTATTCGTGATCGCCGATGCGCCGCTCCCCGGTCTCCATATTCAGTTCAAACAGCGTATCGGGCGTGGTCATCGAGGAGTAGCCGTAGCGCAGCGTATCGCTCTCCGGCGTGGGGTTAAACGCCAGCCAGGTCACATAGGCGGGATCGTCAAACGCGATACCATAGCTCTCGCCGCTGGCGCGGTTAATCTGCCGCAAAGTACTGACGCCGCCGCTGGCGCTAAAGTTCGCCTCCATTGTGCTGCCGTAGGCACCATAGCCATAGACCAGCAGCGGATTTTTACCGCGCTGAAAATATTTCCGATGATAAACCAGCGATACCGGCACTTCGGTACCGTYGCGCGTTTTGATCCACTGGTGCTCACTTCTGTACTCATCCGGATCAAAGCCTGGTATCGGCGTCTGTTTGACGCTACCGCCCATGGCGTAGAGACGCTGCGGATCGCCATAGCCTTTGGCCACCAGCCCCTGCGTCACGTCGATAAAATCGGTGAAGCTGTTCATCTTATGCATCAGACGGCCGCTGTCATACCACTGCTGGCCCAGCTCGCCCCCGCCGCGGACATGCACAATGGCATAGATAAAACCGCGCTGCAGCAGGCTGACGCGATAGGGGCTGTAACGGCTGATGTAGTGATAGGCGTCGGGCTGTTCCGGATTGCCCCACTCATCATACTCGCCGGTGGTTAACGGGATAGTGGGATCGAGCATGGTTGTCACCACATCCACAAACGGCACCTGCGCTACCACGCCGTGGAACAGGGTCGGTGCCATATTGACAACCGCGCCCATCAGCAGCCCGCCCGGGCCCTCATAGGATTTGAAGCGTCCCGACTTACCGCCGTGGCCGGAATCCATGTCGGTACAGAGCAGCAGCAGCGCGTCACTGGTTTTATATTCGCGCAGCTTTGCCACCCACTTAGCGGGCTCCCAGTACTGCACCTGTGAATCGTGCAACCCCGTGGTGATCAGCAGATGCGGATACGCCTGCGCGGTCACATTATGCAAATATCGCGGACAGAGTATCAGCGCTATTGCGCGCCGCGATCCGGGTTATCTGCGCTGGGTACTGGACAATGTCCGCGATCTGCGCCCGCCGCTGCGGCAGGCGCTGCGTAAATATGTCAAAGACGATCAGTAATCCACCCGATCCGGCAGGCTGCCCTGCGCCAGCGCAATCAGGAACGTAAATTCCTGCGCAACTGGTAATCAGGCGCTGCGGCACAGCCTGAAACTTGAGGTGACGCCGCCTGCAGACCTGCATGCACACCGCGCGCTTTATGACTGCTACGTTACCGCCGCGCTGCTGATCCGTATTATGGAGATCTCCGGCTGGAATCCGGCGGAGATGGTAAGCCGGACTGAACCGGCTGCGCTCTCCGGCGATATCTTTCCATTTGTGGCAATGATGGTGCATCGCATCACAGAAGCGATGGTGGCGGATAAACCTCCGATAGAAGCGATCATCAGCCGCTATCACGGCAGTCCGCACTATGTGGCTCATAACGCCAGCTTTGACCGCCGCATGCTGCCCGCCATGCCGGGTGAATGGATCTGTACCATGACGCTGGCGCGCAAACTGTGGCCCGGCATTAAATTCTATCGCCAGGCTTCGCTCAGCCTCTCCCGCCTGCCCTACGAACCTAAGCAGAAATAGTCTATGTTACGCGTGATAGATACAGAAACCTGCGGCCTGCAGGGCGGCGTGGTAGAGATCGCCTCGGTGGATGTCATTGACGGGCAGATTGTCAATCCGATGAGCGATCTGGTCTGCCCGGATCGCCCTATCAGTCGTCTTGCCGCTGATTATCAGGAGAAAAGCATGCGTTATAATCTTGCACAGCTGTCGCAGGAAGAGAAAGACAAAGTCAACGTTGAGCTGGCGGCGGCAGGCGTCGCGTTTAAAGAGCGCTACAATATGCCGGTCGTGGCGGAGATGGTTGAACGCGAGCAGCCGGAAGCGCTGCGCGACTGGTTCCGTCAGCGCCTGATGCAAGGCAGGCAGGAATCACTTTTTTCAGCAAAATATTGACCTCATTTCATCTTCACTGACACGGCAGGCAGACAGATTACCCGGCGGGTTTTCCGGCGCTGCCGCTGATGTGGCAGCAGGATACGCCGCCCGATTCAGCGTGTCGAGACCTGCAGTGCGATCCGGTTGCCCTTGATCCTGCTGCATGAAACCATTATTTGGCATCGGCACGCGCCAGCGCTTTTTCATTCAGCGGGTACTGCAGTAGCGTGCTGGGGTTAATGGCAAACAGTGCGCCATCCTTTTCACAGGTCAGCATCACCTCTTCACGCGTGAAGGGCCACTTTGCCTTACCGATTTCAAAACGACTGACCGTAATAATTTCGCCCGCCAGCGCCTGGCTGCAGAGCGCCAGCAGGCCGGAAAGCTGCCAACTCTGTGATCGCGCTGGCACTACCAGACGCCTGCAACGCTTTTTGACGGCGGCGTCTGCCGGCTTTTACTTAACGCACAGCTGCTGCGCGCGATCGATAATCGGCTGCAGCGACATTTTACTGCCGGGATGCGCCTTATCATCTGCCAGGATAGTATTAATCGACTGCAGCGTGCCCTGCCCCGTAAATGCTGGGAAACCCCTGATTTATCTTTCAATAACAACCAGTTAAAAAAAGACCCAATACGATTCCTGTATCGGGTCCAGGGAAATGGCTCGTAGTGAGCCGTGCGCTAAAAGTTGGCATTTTTGAAGGCGAGGTGCCTTGCCTTTTAAAGGTAGTCCAACGGCGAACATTGTCCAGCAAGCAGCCTGAGGCGACCAACTTATGTCATCACGACCGTTAAAAGCCAGGTTAAAACACCGTTTCCGGCGAGCGATCGTTCCACTGTTTTATAAAATAGTGGATCAGGGAAAGGGATAACGCTTCTGTTCTGTCAGGTAGCTGACTGACTATCCGCTAACGCCTGGATTTACCTGTTCAGAACCAGTGCGAGTGCCGTCCGGAGTGAGATGTCGAGCGCAATCTCTCTTAAAAAACCTGCATCCTGTCTGGATCACTGCAGATAAATGGACACTTTTTGCAGAGCACGCGTTTGTAAGCGTTTTTTCAGTGGTCCCGCATCCGGTTCAGCTCTCCGAAGAGGCCAGCCAGTCTACAATAAACAGTAATAATGATATGAGTGAGATTGCCCGGCAAAAAAAGGTTATCTGGAAGGATGACATTATTTTCACTCGCGAAGCCAGGGACGTACTGGAAAAAATAAAGCCCGCCAGCCACAGACCAGAAGTGATCCTTTTTAGCCGTGCAAACAGTTATTTATTATCGCCTGTCTCTCATTTAACCCATAAACATGCTCTGCATAAAACGCTGCAGGCCACCACCACTCACTCATACGTAATTAACCACAAAGCTCAGCTTGATGCACTTAATCTTGATTACGAATTTGTCGAAGCGGTCGATGGCACACTCATGACAGCCGATGAAAGAGCTGCCGCAAGTGCACCGATTAATTACGCATTTTTACCCGGAGAGATTGGGTGCGCATTAAGTCATCAAAAAATTTACCAGAAAATCGTCGACAGCAATATTGAAGCGGCAATGATTCTGGAGGTTTTGTCCGGTTTATAAACTACAGAACGGAGCCAGTTACCGGCTGAGGCCTTATACTCAGCAAGATTGTTTATGTGATAATATCTGCATTATTCAGGTCAGGAATGTAAAGGAACCGCACATCGCGCACGGCAGATAATGAAAATTTTTATTGTAAACTTAAAAAGATCGGTCGAAAGACGGAATAAAATTGCATCCTCCTCTTCGTTTTTTACCCCGGCCGCCAGCCACTGCGGATCGAGCGGACGCGCCATCGCCTGCTTAATCAGGCTTTCCGCCTGCGCGCCATAGCCCGCCTGCTGAATCTGTTTCTCAATTGCAGCCTGTTCAGCCTCATCGATATGACCATCACTTTTGGCAGCAAATACCAGCGCAGCGATCAGCCGTTCTGCGCGCTGGTCAGGCGGCGTTTGCTGCCCGTCAGTGCCGGATGCGGACGGATACGCTGTGCGGATACGATCTTTATATTTATTCCATAACAGCGCACCGGCTGCCGCACCGCCGCCCAGCAGTAGCGCCTTGCCGCCAAATTTTGTCAGCAGCTTACGTGACGATTTGCTGCCCGCCAGCACGCCTGCCAGCCCACCCAGTGCCCCGGGCCCCAGGAGGTCACCCAACCCGGAAGTCCCGCCCTTTTTCTTTGCCAGAACCGTCTGAAGCTGCTGCAGCCACTGATTCATTGTTTAACTCCCGTTTAAGTTAGCCCGCTTTATCCTGGCGCAACCTGCGTCAGAAAATGTCAGAGCGGGCAAAGTACGGAAAATCTTTACCGGCGTAAAACGTGAGCGCGCAAACGTTTTCGTATATACTGCTGGCGCTTTTTTGACTGCTAAGGTGACAGGTATGACAACTCTCGGAACGGCACTGCGACCCGGTGCCACGCGCGTTATGCTGCTGGGCTCAGGCGAGCTGGGTAAAGAGGTCGCGCTGGAGTGCCAGCGTTTAGGTGTGGAAGTGATCGCCGTCGATCGCTATGCCGATGCGCCGGCGATGCAGGTTGCGCATCGCAGCCACGTAATCAATATGCTGGATGGCGAGGCGCTGGCTGCACTGATTGCCCGTGAACAGCCGCACTTTGTGGTGCCGGAAATTGAGGCGATTGCCACCGATACGCTGGTTGAGCTTGAAGCCCGGGGGCAGAAAGTGGTGCCGACCGCACGCGCCGCACGCCTGACCATGAACCGGGAGGGGATCCGTCGTCTGGCCGCTGAAGAACTGAACCTGCCCACCTCACGCTATCAGTTTGCCGACAGCCAGGCGCACTTTTTTACCGCAGCGGAAGCGATAGGGTTTCCCTGCATCGTGAAGCCGGTGATGAGTTCATCCGGCAAAGGTCAGAGCTTTATTCGCAGCGCGGACGCGCTGCAGCAGGCGTGGGATTATGCCCAGCAGGGTGGCCGTGCCGGTGCCGGCCGGGTGATTGTTGAAGGCGTGGTCAGATTCGATTTCGAAATTACGCTGCTGACGGTCAGCGCCGTTGACGGCATCCACTTCTGCGCCCCGCTCGGCCATCGCCAGGAGGAGGGAGATTACCGCGAATCCTGGCAGCCGCAGCAGATGAGCGCCGCTGCCCTCGCACGGGCGCAGGAGATTGCGGCCAGCGTGGTAAACGCGCTGGGTGGATATGGCCTGTTTGGCGTTGAGCTGTTCGTTTGTGGTGATGAGGTGGTGTTCAGCGAAGTGTCGCCCCGCCCGCATGATACCGGCATGGTGACGCTGATTTCTCAGGATCTCTCTGAGTTCGCTCTGCACGTGCGGGCGTTTCTCGGGCTGCCGATCGGCAGTATTCGCCAGTATGGACCGGCGGCGTCAGCCGTGATCCTGCCGCAGCTGGAGAGTCAGGATGTGCGCTTTGCGCACGTTGATGCCGCGCTGGGCGCGGGTCTGCAGCTGCGTCTGTTTGGTAAACCGGAGATCAGCGGACAGCGGCGCCTGGGCGTGGCGCTGGCAACCGGAGAGAACACGGAAGAAGCGGTGGCGCGCGCCGTCGCCAGCGCGGCCGCGATAACTGCCGAAGGCTGACAGCGCTGGCAGCAGGTCAACGCGCCTGCTGCCAGATATCTGCTTCCTGAGCTACCGCGCGCCCGCTATCGCCTCACGCGCCAGTTGCGTGATCCGCTCCCAGTCACCCTGCTGCAGCGCCTCATCCGGCACCAGCCACGAGCCGCCGATACACAGCACGCTTTTCAGCGCCAGATAGTCACGATAGTTTGCCGGTGTAATGCCGCCGGTCGGGCAAAACCGTACCTGCGGAAAAGGTCCGGCAAGTGCTGAAAGCGCCTTTACGCCGCCGCTGGCTTCAGCCGGGAAGAACTTGAATTCGCGCAGGCCATGATCCATACCCATCATCAGCTCTGACACGGTGCTGATCCCCGGGATCAGCGGTACCGGCCCCTCTGTTGCGGCCCGCAGCAGCGACTCGGTCAGTCCCGGGCTTATCACAAACTGCGCGCCTGCATCCGTGACCTCTTTCAGCTGCTGCGTATTGATAACCGTACCGGCGCCCACAATCGCTTCCGGCACCTCACGAATAATGGCGCGCAGCGCATCCATCGCAACCGGCGTACGCAGCGTCACCTCCAGCACCCGGATACCGCCTGCGACCAGCGCTTTTGCCATCGGCACAGCGTGCTCAGGCTGCTTCACCACAATGACCGGCACGACCGGTCCGGTGCTCAGCACCTGCTCTGCACTTATCTTCCAGTTCTTCATGAGGTTTCCCTGGTCACCGCAGCCCCGACGGCTGCGTTCTCATCATTAGCACTTTACCATACAAGATAAAACGGCTTTGCGTCTATGCAACACCACGTGGTGATGCTGCTGTAGACTCTCTCTGCTATGGGCGTTGGCACGCGCTGCGCAAAAAAATACCCCTGCATGGCAGAGGTATTGGTTGAGTCTGAATAGCGCATCCGTACGACGGGCGATTACTCGCTAAATTCGTTCCATGAACGGCCGTCGCGGGTGATCATCGCAACGGAAGCCACCGGGCCCCAGGTGCCTGCCTGATACGGTTTAGAGGCATCGCCATCCGCATTCCAGGCCTCGATAATCGAATCCACCCAGCCCCATGCTGCTTCTACCTCATCGCGACGGACAAACAGCGCCTGAATGCCGCGCATCGATTCCAGCAGCAGACGCTCATAGGCATCCGCCAGATGTGACTGATTAAAGGTTTCTGAATAGCTCAGATCCAGCTTAGTGGTCTGCAGCTTATGCTTGTGATCCAGCCCTGGTACTTTGTTAAGGATCTCGATATCCACACCTTCATCCGGCTGCAGACGAATAGTGAGTTTGTTCTGCGGCAGTTCAGAATAGGAGTCTTTGAACAGGTTCATCTCCGGGTTCTTGAAATAGACGACGACCTCAGAGCATTTGGAAGGCAGACGTTTGCCGGTGCGCAGGTAGAAAGGTACACCCGCCCAGCGCCAGTTATCAATATCAACGCGAATAGCCACGAAAGTCTCGGTTGCGCTCTGCTTGTTAGCGCCCTCCTCTTCCAGATAGCCCGGTACTTTTTTACCCTGTACAAATCCTGCCGTGTACTGACCGCGTACGGTTTTTTCACGCACGTTGGTTTGATCGATCCGGCGCAGTGAACGCAGTACTTTTACTTTCTCATCGCGGATTGCATCTGCACTGAGATCGGAGGGCGGTGACATAGCAATCATGGTCAGTACCTGCAGCAGGTGGTTCTGAATCATGTCGCGCATCTGGCCCGCTTTATCAAAATAACCCCAGCGGCCTTCAATCCCCACCTCCTCTGCCACGGTGATCTGCACGTGGTCGATGGTGCGGTTGTCCCAGTTATTCACAAAGATTGAGTTAGCAAAGCGCAGCGCCAGCAGATTCAGCACCGTCTCTTTGCCCAGATAGTGGTCAATACGGAACACCTGMCTCTCGTCAAAGAATTTACCCACGCTGTCGTTGATTCCACGCGAGGTTTCCAGCGAGGTACCCAGCGGCTTTTCCATTACCACGCGGGCAGGTTTTGCGTTCAGCTTCGCTGCGCCAAGCCCTTCACAAATGGCACCGAACGTGCTCGGTGGCATAGCAAAGTAGTTAATGGTTACGCGCTCTTTTTGATCGAGCATTTTACCCAGTTTGGTGAAATGCGTTGTATCGTTCACATCGAGGTTACAGAAGTCGAGACGGCCGCTAAGCTTATCCCACAGCGCTTCATCAATCTTCTCTTTCATGAAGGTTTCCAGCGCCTCGCGTACCACTTTGGTATAAGCCGCTTTATCCCACTCCGCACGTCCTACTCCGATAATACGGGTGGTTTCGTGGATCTGACCAGCTTTCTCCAGCTGATACAGCGAAGGCAACAGTTTACGGCGTGCAAGATCGCCTTTGGCACCGAAAATCACCAGATCGCATGCCTGGGCTGTTTGTGTTACCGCCATTTTCCTCTCCTCGTTGCAGGATCTCCCGGATGTGCATCCTCACCATCCCGGACCTTTATTGTCATGTTCTTACGGCACAATGTACTTTTTTCGCCGCGCCAGGACAAGCGAGCGTCCCGCTGTTCATCGCGACGTCGCGTAACCAACAGGCCGGCGTCCCTGACCAGGGTTTACGTCAGTCATTACAGACGGGGCCTGCAGAAGTATGACAAAGAATTCAGCTTCGCATTTATCTGCCGCTGCGCGAAGGCGTGCTTCACAGAGCAAATTTTACTAAATCATGGTGATGTAAGCGCTTTCATGTCTGTGCGGTGCCGTTCGGGCGCATTTTAGCTCTGCTATGCAGCCGTGTTATACCGATGCTAAAAATGCGCAAGCAAAACCGGGGTTATCCTGTGCCGCGTTTTAGCGTGATAGATCGCTCCGCACTTTGACAAAGCAGACCCATCTTAACAGGGTCAGACATTTGGTGTACCTTAGGTGTAAGCGTTTACCTGGCGTTAATACTTCAAGCCCTTTTGCGTCAACACCCTGGAAGCAGTATCAATAGCCAAACAGAGACACGCGCATTGTAAATTTAATGCCAATCAATCAGATAGAATAAAAGGATCACCGAATGACCAGCCCTACAGCTTTCATCTCAAAATCCCCGTCACGTCGTCTCAGAAGAACCAAGATTGTTACTACCCTCGGCCCGGCAACCGACCGCGACAATAACCTTGAAAAAATCATCGCGGCAGGCGCTAACGTAGTACGCCTTAATTTCTCCCACGGCACGCCCGAAGATCACCAGCAGCGCGCCGATCGCGTACGTCAGATAGCCGCCAAGCTGGGGCGTCACGTGGCGATTCTCGGCGACCTGCAGGGGCCAAAAATCCGCGTCTCTACGTTTAAAGAAGGGAAAGTATTTCTCAGCGTCGGCGATCGTTTTCTGCTTYATGCGAACCTGAGCAAAGGTGAAGGCGACAAAGAAAAAGTCGGCATCGATTACAAAGGATTGCCGGAAGATGTCGTGCCGGGCGATATTCTGCTGCTCGATGATGGCCGCGTACAGCTGAAGGTGCTGGAGGTGCAGGATGTGAAAGTCTTCACTGAAGTTACCGTCGGTGGTCCGCTCTCTAATAACAAAGGTATCAACAAGCTGGGCMGCGGCCTCTCTGCCGAAGCGCTGACTGAAAAAGATAAGCTGGATATCGTCACGGCGGCAAAAATCGGCGTTGATTATCTGGCGGTGTCATTCCCGCGCAATGGCGAAGATATGAATTACGCCCGTCGTCTGGCTCGCGACGCCGGCTGTGATGCAAAGCTGGTGGCCAAAGTGGAGCGCGCAGAAGCGGTTGCGACACAGGAAGCAATGGATGATATTATCCTCGCGTCTGACGTCGTCATGGTAGCGCGCGGCGATCTGGGCGTTGAAATCGGCGATCCGGAACTGGTTGGTATTCAGAAAGCGCTGATCCGTCGCGCCCGTCAGCTGAACCGCACCATCATTACCGCCACGCAGATGATGGAATCGATGATCACCAATCCCATGCCAACCCGTGCGGAAGTGATGGATGTGGCCAACGCCGTGCTGGATGGTACTGACGCCGTGATGCTGTCAGCGGAAACCGCAGCCGGGCAATATCCGGCGGAAACCGTTTCTGCGATGGCGAAAGTCTGCCTCGGCGCTGAAAAGATCCCAAGCGTAAACGTCTCCAAACATCGCCTGGACGTGCAGTTTGACAACGTCGAAGAAGCGATCGCGATGTCAGCTATGTATGCGGCAAACCATCTGCAGGGTGTTTCTGCCATTATTACCATGACCGAATCAGGCCGTACCGCGCTGATGACGTCACGTATCACGTCAGGTTTGCCGATTTTTGCGATGTCGCGCCATGAGCGTACGCTGAACCTGACCGCTCTCTATCGCGGCGTGACGCCGGTCTATTTTGACAGCAACAACGACGGTGTGGCTGCCGCCCACGACGCGGTAAATCTGCTGCGCGATAAAGGTTTCCTCGTCTCCGGCGACCTGGTGATTGTCACCCAGGGTGATGTGATGGGCGCAACCGGTACCACCAACACCAGCCGCGTGCTGCGCGTCGACTAACGCCGACGCGTTACGCGTAGCGGCTGTAAAAATGGACAAACGCGACTGCTCTGGCGGTCGCGTTTTATTTTGCATTTTCAGGGAGGCTTGATGGCCCGCTACCAACCTATTGCCCGCTTAACCGGACGTACGCTGCTGTTTCCACTGGCGCTGGTCCTGTTTGAGTTCGCGACTTATATCGCTCATGACATGATCCAGCCCGGCATGCTGCTGGTCACGCAGGAGTTTGCCGTCGGCCCGCAGTGGGTCTCCACCTCTCTGACTGCCTATCTGATGGGCGGCGTGGTGCTGCAGTGGCTGCTGGGCCCGCTATCAGATAAGTATGGCCGGCGTCCGGTATTGCTTTCCGGCATCCTGTTTTTTGTGCTGGCCTGCATCCTTACCACCTGGGTCAGCACAATTGAGCAGTTTGTCACGCTGCGCTTTGTTCAGGGCATCAGCCTCTGCTTTATTGGCGCCGTCAGCTATGCGGCGGTGCAGGAAGCGTTTGAAGAGGCGCTCGCGGTGCGGGTAATGGCTCTGATGGCGAATGTGGCGCTGCTGGCGCCGCTGGCCGGTCCGCTGGCCGGGGCGGCATGGCTTACCGCAGGCAGCTGGCGCAGTATGTTCTGGCTGTTTGCGATCTGCAGCGTGATAGCGTTTATTTTACTGTGGCGCATCATGCCGGAAACGGCAGGCGATCGCAGTCGCTCCGTAGCGCTGCCGGTGCTGGCGCGCGGCTATGGCCGGCTGGCGCGCGATAAACAGGTGATGTACGGTTCCTTTGCTATCGGCCTGGTGTTTATTCCCATTCTGACGTGGGTGGCGCTGTCTCCGGTGATCCTCATGCACGATGAGGGCCTGTCGCGCATGCATTATGCCCTGCTCCAGCTGCCGGTGTTTCTGGCTATGATTGCCGGCAATCTGACGCTGGGCAAACTGGCAGGCCGCGTACCGATTGAACAGCCGGTAAAACTGGCCGCCTGGCCCATCTTAATCGGACTCGGCATAGCGCTGATTGCCAACCTGATGAACAGCCACACCTACCTGCTGTTAACCGCCGGACTCAGTCTCTACGCGTTCGGGGCTGGCATGMTGAATGCCGGTCTCTATCGCCTGACGCTTTACGCCAGCAGTGAAGGCAAAGGCAGTATTGCCGCCATGCTGGGAATGATCAGCATCCTGACGCTGGCAGCGGGCATTGAGCTGGCTAAAGCGGGCTATTTTCACGGCGGTACGCCGTGGTTCAGTACGCTGAATTTTGCTGCGGGTCTGCTGTGGTTTGTGCTGGTTACGCTGTTTCTGCGTGAGCGCAGACGACTGAGCAGGGTCGAAGAGGTCGTATAACCGTGCGCTGCCGCTACGCACTGCGGGTAGCGGCAGCATACAGAATCACTTACGCGGATAGAGATCTTTACGCCGGTAAGGCTCGATATCCCCCTCTTTACGCGTTTTCAGCAGCTTCAGGATCCAGGTGTATTGCTCCGGATGCGGCCGCACAAAAATCTCCACTTCTTCATTCATACGGCGTGCCAGCCTGGTGTCATCCGCATCCACCAGATCGTCCATCGGCGGCCGCACGTAGATCTCCAGGCGGTGCGTTTTACTGTTGTATACCGGAAACAGCGGCACTACCCGCGCCCGGCAGACTTTCATCAGTCGTCCCACTGCCGGCAGCGTAGCCTTGTAGGTTGCAAAGAAATCGACAAACTCGCTGTGCTCAGCACCGTGATCCTGATCCGGCAGATAGTAGCCGTAGTAGCCCTGACGCACTGAGGCGATAAAGGGCTTAATCCCGTCGTTGCGCGCATGCATACGGCCACCAAACCGGCGGCGTACGGTGTTCCACAGATAATCCATTAGCGGATCGCTCTGATTGTGAAACATCGCTGCCATCTTCTGCCCTTCCGACGCCAGCAGCATGGCGGGGATATCCACGCCCCAGCCGTGCGGCACCAGGAAGATCACATTCTCATTGTTATTCTGTAAGTCAGTAATAATTTCACGGCCGTGCCACTCTACCCGCTGGCGCACCCGCTCCGGGTTGCGCATGCCGAGTTCTGCCATCATCGCCATCGCCTGCGGCGCGGTAGCAAACATGCGGTCAGCAATCTCTTCGCGCTGCGCTT
Organism: Pantoea sp. BRM17; assembly: GCA_002939445.1. Classification (GTDB taxonomy): domain Bacteria; phylum Pseudomonadota; class Gammaproteobacteria; order Enterobacterales; family Enterobacteriaceae; genus Pantoea. Next base: position 1,619,459 of record PEFU01000003.1, read on the forward strand.
CACTCAGTTCCGGCAAGCAGTAATAGAGATTGATCAGCGCACGACGCCGCGCACTTTTTGCCAGCTTACCGGCAAAGGTGCCTAAGCTACCAAGGACCGGATCGCGCAGGCGTGGCGGCAGCATTGCCATGCCCGCCAGCGCACCAACCGCCAGCCAGCTTCCCCAGTATTTAGGTTTTAAAAAAGAACGTTGAAAAACGGGAATAAACTCGCTGTTATTTTTTTTTCGGGTTTCCATGCACTCGCCTCTGACAATGACGGCTCAATAATAGTGACGGCAGCTATTTTTGCAATCTTCACGCGCCTGAAAGCAAAAAACCGACGAATTAATCGTCGGTTTTACGTTTATTCGCCGCCGGACTTTTACAGCGCCAGCTGCGGCAGCCAGGTTTTAACCTGTGCAAGGTAGG
>PEFU01000003.1:1619968-1667798 GCA_002939445.1 Pantoea sp. BRM17
GCCAGGTTTTAACCTGTGCAAGGTAGGTACTGCGATCTTTCCCGGTCAGCCCTTCCATACGCGGCATTTTCGCCGTCAGCGGGTTAACAGCCTGATTATTAATCCACACCTCGTAATGCAGGTGAGGACCGGTTGAGCGCCCGGTATTACCCGAGAGCGCGATGCGATCGCCGCGTTTAACTTTCTGCCCCGGCTTTACCAGCGCACGGCTCAGGTGCATATAGCGCGTCATATACTGACGGCCGTGACGAATCGCCACGTAGTTGCCCGCAGCTCCGCCATTTTTAGCCACCACCACTTCGCCATCACCGACGGCCAGCACCGGCGTCCCCACCGGCAGCGCAAAGTCGACGCCTTTATGCGGTGAGATGCGCCCGGTTACCGGGTTGAGGCGGCGCGGGTTAAAGTTTGAAGAGACGCGATACTGCTTAACCGTTGGAAAGCGCATAAAGCCCCGCGCCAGACCCGAACCGCTGCGATCGTAGAACTTGCCATCTTCCGCGCGGAAGGCGTAGTAATCTTTGCCGCCGCTGTGCACGCGCACGCCCAGCAGCTGGCTCTGGGCACTTTTGCCATCCAGCATCTCGCGCGACATCAGCACGCTGAACTCATCGCCCGAACGCAGTTTGCGAAAATCCATCTGCCACTGCATCGCTTTAATGACGTTGCTGGTTTCAGCGCTGCTCAGACCGGCACGCTGCGCACTGGCAGCAAAGCTGCCGCGCACTTCCCCTTTCAGCACGCTGTTTTGCCATTCGCCTTTTTGCATCTCCTGCTGCATGCTGAAGCTGCCATTTGGCTGACGCGCATAGGTACGGGTTTCACGGCGGTTGATTTCCCAGCTAAACGCCTGCAGCTGCCCTTCTGCATCCAGCGTCCAGCTCAGCTGCTGGCCCACCTGCAGATTGCGCAGCGCTTTATCACTGGCGACCAGCGCATTGATGTCGCTGAGATCGATGCCATACTGATTCAGCGCGCTGCTTAATGTATCGCCAGATGAAATGGTGTAGTCATGCTGATCGGGATTGTCAGGCACATCTTTGTCGATATCGTCCGCCGGCAAATCCTCTTCAGGTTCGGCCGTGGTTTGATCGATAGGCTCGCTGGCTTCCGGCAGCAGAGTGCGCAATGCGTTTTTATCCAGCGCAATCTCTTTGACAATCGGCGCAACGTCATGGGGATGATAGACATACGGCCGCCAGACAGCGACGGCCAGTGTGACAACGGTTAATGACCCCAGCATAACGCGGTGGGGGCGCGGCAAATTATTAAATGCGAGGGCGACAGAGCGGGCTATCTGCTGCACTTTTATCTTTTCCTCTATGCTCCATTCAGGCAGCTCGCATACTGGCTCGACAGCTGTGAGAGGAATTTCACATAACTGTCTTTGGTTAAGCTGATCCCCATGCCTAATGGATCCAGCGTGCCTTTGCGTACGCTGGTGCCACGTGACACGGCATCGATGACCGCCGGCCTGAATTGTGGCTCAGCAAAAACGCATACGGCTTTTTGCTCAACCAACTGTGTTCGTATTTGATGTAAACGCTGAGCGCCAGGCTGGATTTCAGGATTGACGGTAAAATGCCCCGCGGGGGACAAACCGTAGTGTTTCTCAAAATAGCTATACGCGTCGTGAAAAACGAAATAACCCTTGTTCCGCACCGGCGCAAGCTGCGCGCCAATGTGTTTGTCCGTCTCGGCCAGTGCTGCTTCAAACTGCTGCAGATTGGCGTCAAGTTTGGCTTTGCTTTCGGGCATAAGTTCCAATAATTTTCCGTGGATTGCAACAGCGGATTCTTGTGCAATCTTCGGTGACATCCACAGGTGCATGTTATATTCACCATGATGATGGTGAGTATGAGATGAGTCCTGATCTTCGGACTTATCTGAGGCGTGCCCTTCTTCGTGCCCATCCTCATCTTCTCCGCCCCGAATCAGCTGAGATTTCACCGCCGGCAGCGCGGCGATTTCCAGGTTCCTGCTGGCGGGCAGAGCGGCGGCAGGTTTGGTCAGGAAAGCCTCCATTTCAGGCCCGACCCAGATGACTAAGTCCGCGTTTTTAATGCGTTTTACATCAGAAGGACGGAGTGCGTAATCGTGTTCCGAGGCGCCATCCGGCAGCAATACTTCAACCGGCGTAATGCCTTCTGAGATCGCAGCTGCGATAAATCCTAACGGTTTGATTGACGTGACGACCGCTGAGTGGGCCGGAAGCGCAAGCGCGGCTAAAATGGCAGTGGCAGAAAGGTTAAAAAACAGGCGCTGCTTATTGTGTAACATAATGCGTCATTCCATCGTGACTGGGTGATGGAATGTGATATTATAACATTCTAATTTCAATGCAACCCGTAAATTATATGTCTTCACTTGTTACACTTGACGATATTTCAGTGACCTTTGCCCAGCGCCGTGTGCTGGCAGGTATCTCGCTGACGCTTCAGCCTGGTAAAATTCTGACCCTGCTGGGCRCTAACGGCGCCGGCAAGTCAACGCTGGTGCGAACGGTTTTAGGTCTGCTGACGCCGGACCGCGGCAGTGTACAGCGCGCGCCGGGTCTGCGTATTGGCTACGTGCCACAAAAATTGCATATCGATCCCACGCTGCCGGTTACCGTAGAACGCTTTATGCGTCTGACAGGCGGCAGCAGGCGTGCCGATATCCTGCCGGCGCTGAAGCGCGTACAGGCCGGGCATCTGCTGCAGGCGCCGCTGCAGAAACTCTCCGGTGGTGAAACGCAGCGCGTATTGCTGGCGCGCGCCCTGCTGAACCAGCCGCAGCTGCTGGTGCTGGATGAACCGACCCAAGGCGTTGATGTAAACGGTCAGGTGGCGCTTTACGATTTAATCGATCAGCTGCGACGCGAACTTAACTGCGGCGTGCTGATGGTCTCACACGATCTGCATCTGGTGATGGCGAAAACCGACGAAGTGCTGTGCCTTAACCACCATATTTGCTGTTCCGGTACGCCGGAAGCGGTGTCGCAGCATCCTGAGTTTATCGCCATGTTTGGTCCGCGCGGCGCACAGCAGCTGGCCATTTACCGGCATCAGCATAACCATCGTCACGACCTACAGGGACGTATCGTTTTACGCAAAGGAAACAGCCCGTCATGATTGAATTATTACTTCCCGGCTGGCTCGGCGGCGCGCTGCTGGCGCTGGCGGCCGGACCGCTCGGCTCATTTGTGGTCTGGCGCCGTATGTCCTACTTTGGCGATACCCTGGCGCACGCCTCGCTGCTGGGGGTGGCTTTTGGCCTGCTGCTGAACGTTAACCCTTACTACGCGGTTATCCTGGTGACAATCTGTCTGGCGCTCGGCCTGGTATGGCTGGAACGTCGCCCGCATCTGGCCATTGATACGCTGTTAGGGATTYTGGCGCACAGCGCGCTTTCACTTGGTCTGGTGGTGGTCAGCCTGATGCAGGGAGTCCGCGTTGATCTTATGGCCTACCTGTTTGGTGACCTGCTGGCGATTACGCCAGACGATCTCTGGCTGATGGGCGGCGGCGTTGCCATTGTACTGGTGGTAATGGCGTGGCAGTGGCGCGCCCTGCTCTCTATGACCATCAGTCCGGAGCTGGCGCAGGTTGACGGCGTGAATATTCAGCGTACCCGGCTGATGCTGATGCTGGTGACCGCCCTGACGATCGGCGTCGCAATGAAGTTTGTCGGCGCGCTGATTATTACCTCACTGCTGATTATCCCTGCCGCAACGGCGCGCCGCTTTTCGCGCTCTCCGGAACAGATGGCGGGCTGTGCAACGCTCGCCGGACTGATCGCCGTGACCGGTGGCCTGACGTTCTCCGCCACCTATGATACCCCTGCCGGCCCCTCTGTCGTGCTCTGCGCCGCCGTGCTGTTTATACTCAGCATGATAAAAAAACCGGCTGTCTGAGCCCTCCGTTTTCGCGATGCAAAACGGGCACCTGAGGTGCCCGTTTTTTGTCTGCCTGCGTGCTGCACCCTACTCTTCGCGCACGATATCAAAGTGCCGGTAAGCGTGCTGCGTTGCCATACGGCCGCGCGGCGTACGCTGAATAAATCCCTGCTGGATCAGGAAAGGCTCTATGACATCCTCGATCGTTTCGCGCTCTTCGCCTATTGCTGCCGCCAGGTTATCCAGCCCTACCGGGCCACCCATAAACTTATCGATAATCGCCAGTAGCAGCTTGCGGTCCATGTAATCAAAACCCTGCGTATCGACATTCAGCATATCCAGCGCYCTGGCCGCCACGTCACCGCTCATGTTGCCTGCGGCACGGACATCGGCAAAATCACGCACGCGGCGCAGCAGACGATTGGCGATACGCGGGGTACCACGTGCGCGACGGGCCACTTCCAGCGCGCCCTCTTCACTCAGCGTCAGGCCGAGACAGGCCGCGCTGCGGCTGACAATGTGCTGCAGATCCGGCACGTTATAGAACTCAAGCCGCTGGACAATGCCGAAACGATCGCGCAGCGGGGAGGTCAGCGACCCGGCGCGCGTCGTCGCGCCAATCAGGGTAAACGGCGGCAGATCGAGCTTGATTGAGCGGGCGGCCGGCCCCTCACCGATCATGATATCCAGCTGATAATCTTCCATTGCCGGATAGAGCATCTCTTCCACTACCGGGGAGAGACGGTGGATCTCATCAATAAACAGGACGTCGTGCGGTTCGAGATTGGTGAGCATCGCCGCCAGATCGCCCGCTTTCTCCAGCACCGGCCCTGACGTCGTGCGCAGATTAACGCCCATCTCATTCGCCACGATATTCGCCAGCGTGGTTTTTCCCAGCCCCGGCGGGCCGAAAATCAGCAAATGGTCAAGTGCATCGCCGCGCAGCTTCGCCGCCTGGATAAAAATCTCCATCTGTTCGCGCACCTGCGGCTGACCGACATACTCCGCGAGCAGCTTCGGGCGAATAGCACGATCCAGGCTCTCTTCTTCATTATATGAACTGCCCGAGACCAGGCGATCGGCTTCAATCATGTGTTACCTCAGATAGCTGCACGCAGCGCTTCGCGGATCAGGGTTTCGCAGTCTGCGTCAGGTTTGCCCACTTTGCTGATCATGCGGCTGGCTTCCTGCGGTTTATATCCCAGTGCCACCAGTGCAGCCGCCGCTTCTGCTTCAGCGTCGTTGCTCTCCGGCGCGACCGCTGGGGTCGTCAGCGTGAAGGCTGAGTCGCCGCCAAAGAGGTCGCCATGCATGCCTTTAAAGCGATCTTTCATCTCAACCACCAGGCGCTCAGCGGTTTTTTTGCCGACACCCGGCAGCTTCACCAGCGAGGCGACCTCTTCACGCTCAACAGCGGTCACAAACTGCTGCGCTGACATGCCCGATAGGATCGCCAGCGCCAGCTTGGGGCCAACGCCGTTGACTTTGATCAGCTCGCGAAAGAGCGCGCGCTCCTGTTTGCTGTTGAAACCAAACAGCAGCTGGGCATCTTCACGCACCACGAAATGGGTGAAAATGACCGCCTCCTGGGCGATCTCCGGCAGCTCGTAGAAGCAGGTCATTGGCATATGCACTTCATAACCGACGCCGTGCGCTTCAAGCAGCACCAGCGGCGGCTGTTTTTCCAGAATGTTGCCTCGTAAACGACCAATCACCTGAGCAATTCCTTAATCTGTGAGTAAGCGGTGCAGGGTATTCCCTGTGACCAGCGCAGCCGCTGGCGGTGTGATAGCGGCTATGTATAACATAAAAAAGGCTGGATGCATATCCAGCCTGTTAGCGCGTCTGATGGCAGCTTAACCCGAGCGCAGCCGCCCGCGCGTCATCACCAGTTTGCTGTCGCTCATGCGCGCCGCATTCTGGCTAACGTGGCAGTGGGTGATGGCGATAGCCAGCGCATCTGCCGCATCCGCCTGCGGGTTGGCCGGCAGTTTCAGCAGCGTGCGGACCATATGCTGCACCTGGCTCTTCTCCGCCCCGCCGGTTCCGGTAACCGTCTGTTTGACCTGCCGCGCCGCATATTCAAACACCGGCAAATCGGCATTGACCGCGGCCACAATCGCTGCGCCGCGAGCCTGGCCAAGTTTCAGTGCCGAATCCGCATTTTTCGCCATAAACACCTGCTCAATCGCAAAGTAGTCAGGCGAAAACTGCGTGATGATTTCGCAGACGCCGGCATAAATCAGCTTCAGGCGTCCCGGTAAATCGGTCACGTTGGTGCGGATACAGCCGCTGCCCAGGTAGCTCAGCTGACGGCCGGTCTGACGGATAACGCCGTAGCCGGTAATGCGCGAGCCGGGGTCAATCCCGAGAATAATCGCCACAGCACGCCTCCGGTTGCCGGAAAAATAACCACGCCATTACAGCGTTTCCGCCACCTCGTCAGAGATCTCACCGTTGTGATAAACCTCTTGCACGTCGTCGCAATCTTCCAGCATATCGATCAGCCGCAGCAGTTTTGGTGCCGTTTCTGCATCCAGTTCTGCTTTGGTTGACGGGATCATGGAGACTTCAGCGCTGTCAGCTTTCAGACCGCCCGCTTCCAGCGTATCACGCACGTTGCCCAGCTCTTCCCACGCTGTGAAGACATCGATGGCACCGTCATCATAGCTCACCACATCTTCCGCACCCGCTTCCAGTGCTGCTTCCATCACCGCATCTTCATCCTGACCCGGAGCAAAGGAGATCACTCCTTTTTTGCTGAAGAGATAGGAGACAGAGCCGTCAGTGCCCAGATTACCGCCGGTTTTGGTGAAGGCGTGGCGCACTTCTCCGACGGTACGGTTACGGTTGTCACTCAGGCATTCGATCATTACCGCAGAGCCGCCCGGACCGTAGCCTTCATAAATAATGGTTTCCATATTGGAATCATCTTCGCCGCCGACGCCGCGTGCAATGGCGCGGTTCATGGTGTCGCGCGTCATGTTATTTGAGAGCGCTTTATCCATCGCTGCGCGCAGACGCGGGTTAGAACCTGCATCGCCGCCGCCCAGCTTCGCGGCAGTGACCAGCTCGCGAATGATTTTAGTAAAGATCTTGCCGCGCTTGGCGTCCTGCGCCGCCTTACGATGTTTTGTGTTCGCCCATTTACTGTGACCAGCCATCTTACATTTTCTCCGATCTTTTACAGGGTGCAGGCTATCTTGCCTGCGCTCTTATCCCCGGCAGCATCCACGCCATCCGCACGCAGAGATCTGCGCGGCGGTGGTGGCGCTGACGATGAACAATTGCGCTGCGCCGATAACGCCTGACTGCTCAATGTTAGCGGTGCGGTTTGATAAAACAGCACACGATAGTTGGACGAAGGGAATACGCTTCGTCGAATGTGTGGAATTTACCCTGGTTGCCACCGGAAAACACGCGGCGGCGCTCGCTCAGATAAACTCTTCAATCGCCTGGCGATTGCTCCAGGATTTGGTTAACGCCGCAGCCTCTTCAGCGATCAGCCAGCGGGCAGCCAGGTGCTCACTCAGCAGCGGCATCCGTTCAGCCGGCAGCGCCAGCCGGAACCAGTGCTCGCGATTGTGCGTTATGCCTGGCGCATAGCGGTGACGAAAATGAGGGAAGATCTCAAATTCAATCTGCCGCTGGCAATCTTCAAGCTGCAGCCCTTCGCCACAGATATCGATCGCCAGCTCTTCCGCCACTTCGCGTGCTGCAGCCTGAGCCGGCGTTTCACCCGGCTCCAGACTGCCGGTGACCGACTGCCAGAAGCCGTGATCATCGCGCCGCTGCAGCATCAACACCCGGCCGGTATCTCGCGCAAAGATCACCACCAGCACCGATACCGGATGTTTAAAGCCCATTACTGCTGCTCTGGCTTTTCTTTCTTCGCGACAATCTGAATGCCCAGATCGCTCAGCGCAGCTGGATTTGCCAGGCTTGGTGCTTCCGTCATCATACAGGCTGCCGCCGTGGTTTTCGGGAAAGCGATCACGTCACGAATATTATCGGTGCCGGTGAGCAGCATAGTCAGACGATCAAGGCCAAACGCCAGACCGGCGTGCGGCGGCGTACCATATTTGAGCGCGTTCAGCAGGAAGCCAAACTTCTCCTGCTGTTCTTCAGCCGTAATGCCGAGAATGCTGAACACGGTCTGCTGCATCGTCCCGTTGTGGATACGCACAGAGCCGCCGCCCACTTCGTAGCCGTTGATCACCATATCGTAGGCATTAGCCACTGCCTGCGTCGGCTCGGCTGCCAGCTGCTCCGCCGTAAGCGACTTAGGTGAGGTAAACGGATGGTGCATCGCTGCCAGACCGCCTTCGTCATCCTCTTCAAACATCGGAAAGTCGATGACCCAGAGCGGTGCCCAGGCTTTCTCGTCGGTGATCTTCAGGTCGCGGCCAGCTTTCAGGCGCAGTGCACCCAGCGCATCCGCCACAACTTTAGCGCGATCGGCGCCAAAGAAGATCAGATCGCCATCCTGCGCGCCGGTGCGATCCAGAATCGCTTCCACGATCTCAGGCGTCAGGAATTTAGCCACCGGACTCTGCACGCCTTCAGCGCCACTGGCGCGGGCGTTGATTTTCATCCATGCCAGGCCACGTGCACCATAAATCTCAACAAACTTCGTATATTCATCAATCTGCTTACGCGTCAGCGTCGCACCGCCCGGCACGCGCAGCGCAGCAACCCGTCCTTTGGCGTCGTTCGCCGGACCAGAGAACACCTTAAACTCTACGTCTTTCAGCAGATCGGCAACGTCCACCAGTTCCATCGGATTACGCAGATCGGGTTTATCAGAGCCGTAGCGGTTCATCGCTTCTGCAAACGTCATCAGCGGGAAATCACCCAGATCAACGCCTTTGATCTCAAGCCAGAGCTCGCGGATCAGGCGCTCCATCTTCTCCCGCACCTCTTCCGCGCTCATAAAGGAGGTTTCAACGTCGATTTGCGTAAATTCAGGCTGGCGATCGGCCCGCAGATCTTCATCGCGGAAGCATTTTACAATCTGATAGTAGCGATCGAAGCCGGACATCATCAGCAGCTGCTTAAACAGCTGTGGCGACTGCGGCAGCGCATAGAACTTGCCTTTATGCACGCGGCTTGGCACCAGATAGTCGCGCGCGCCTTCCGGCGTTGCTTTGGTCAGCATCGGCGTTTCAATATCCAGGAAACCTTCACTGTCCATAAAGCGGCGAACAAAGCTGGTAATTCTGGCGCGCGTTTTCAGGCGCTGTGCCATCTCCGGGCGACGCAGATCGAGGTAACGATAGGTCAGACGCGCTTCTTCGCTATTGACCTGGTTGGAGTCCAGCGGCAGCGGCTCCGCGCGATTAATGATGGTCAGCGCGTGGGCAAACACTTCGATATCGCCGGTCGCCATATCGCTGTTGCGGTTTTTCTCTTCACGCGCGCGCACCGTACCGGTGATCTGGATGCAGAATTCGTTGCGCAGCTCAGACGCCAGCTGGAAAGCCTCCTGATAATCGGCATCAAAAAACACCTGAGCGATCCCTTCGCGGTCACGCATATCGATAAAAATCAGGCTGCCGAGATCGCGACGGCGATTAACCCAGCCGCAGAGAGTAACTTGCTGACCCACATGAGACAGGTTGAGCTGTCCGCAATATTCTGTACGCATAACGTATCCTTTTAACTTCGCCGCTGCTGCCAGGCAGCATCAGGGCGCGTAACCTCTGAAGATGCTGCCGCAAAAAAGGCAGCTATTATAATGGAAAAAGCCAGGCAGGATAAGTAGAGCTGCTGCAAAGCAGCTAATTCATCGGCATTTATGCGTTATCTTCTGCCCGCTTTCTCTTACAACCGGCATCCGGAGTCCGTTTTGACGCTTCGTATTGGTCTACCACAATGGCATCACCCGCAGTGGAAACAGTTTGGTCTGCACACGCTGGAGGATTATGCGCGTCTGTTTAGCTGCGTAGAAGGGAATACAACGCTGTATGCGCTGCCAAAACCTGAGGTGGTGCAGCGCTGGCGCGACATGACGCATGACGATTTCCGCTTCTGCTTTAAATTTCCCGCAACCATCTCTCATCAGGCTGCTCTGCGTAATTGTGATGATTTAGTCAGCGATTTTTTTCGCCTGCTGGATCCGCTCAGCACGCGCCTGGGGCAATACTGGCTGCAGCTGCCCGCCAGTTTTTCACCGGCACAGCTTGACGATCTGTGGCGCTTTCTGGATAGCCTGCCGCGCAGCTTCAGCTATGGCGTTGAAGTGCGTCATCAGGCATTTTTTGCCCGTGGCGAGGCGGAGCGCCAGCTAAACCGTGGCCTGCACGCGCGCGGCGTTAACCGGGTGGTACTCGACAGCCGGCCGGTGCACGCTTCTGCCTCACAATCGGCTGCCGCTATCGACGCGCGGGCGAAAAAACCGCGCGTGCCGCCACATGCGGTGCGCACCGGCACTCAGCCGATGGTCCGGTTTATCGGCAGCGATAGCGTGGCAGAGAGCGAAGCTCTCTTTCCGCCGTGGCGCAGCAAGCTGGCAGCGTGGCAGATAGAGAGCGATCCGCTGCTGTTTATTCATACGCCGGATATGGGAGAGGTGTTTCCGCTGGTGCAGGCGCTCTGGCCACAGCTGCAGGCGCTGGAACCCGGCCTGCGCGACCTGCCAGCGTGGCCGCAGCAGAGCGCGCTGTTCTGAGCAGGGAAACGGGTGCAGCAGAGGCGACTTTCTGCCAGAATAGCGCCCTTTCCGTTTTTCTCTTCGGATTTTCCATTATGTCTGACCGCGATACGCTATTTTCCGCACCTATCGATAAGCTGGGTGACTGGACCTTTGACGAGCGCGTGGCTGAAGTCTTCCCCGATATGATTCAGCGCTCGGTGCCCGGCTACTCCAACATCATTTCAATGATTGGTATGCTGGCAGAACGCTTTGTACAGCCCGACAGCCAGGTGTATGACCTCGGGTGTTCACTGGGGGCCGCCACTCTTTCGGTGCGCCGTAACATCCGCGTACCCGGCTGCCAGATTATTGCCGTGGATAATTCGCCGGCGATGGTTGAGCGCTGCCGCCGCCATATCGACGCCTTTCGTGCCGATACGCCGGTACAAGTGCTGGAGGCCGATATCCGCGATATCGAAATTGAGAACGCTTCGCTGGTGGTGCTCAACTTTACGCTGCAGTTTCTGGCGCCTGACGCCCGCATTGCGCTGCTGGAAAAAATTGCCCGCGGCCTGAATCCCGGCGGCGCCCTGGTGCTGTCAGAAAAGTTCAGCTTTGAAGATGCTGAGGTGGGCGAACTGCTGTTTAACATGCATCACGATTTCAAGCGTGCCAACGGCTACAGCGAACTGGAGATTAGCCAGAAGCGCAGCATGCTGGAGAATGTCATGCTGACCGACAGCGTGGAAACGCACAAAGCCCGCCTTAAAGCGGCGGGCTTTGCTCATGCAGAACTCTGGTTCCAGTGCTTCAACTTTGGTTCACTGGTGGCGCTGAAATGATCGACTTTGGCCGTTTTTATCAGCAAATCGCCACCGGCCCGCTGGCGAGCTGGCTGGAAGTTCTGCCGGCGCAAATCGCGGCCTGGCAGCGTGACAATCTGCACGGACATTTTCGCAACTGGGAAAAAGCGGTGGAGTATCTGCCGCTGCTGACGCCGCAAACGCTGGATCTGGTGCACAGCGTCAGCGCGCAGCGTGACGATCTGACCGATCGCCAGCGCGCCGGTATTGAAAAGCTGCTGCGTAATCTGATGCCGTGGCGTAAAGGCCCCTATGCGCTTTACGGTACGGAGATCGACACGGAATGGCGCTCTGACTGGAAATGGGATCGGGTGTTACCCCATATCTCTCCGCTCGCCGGGCGGACGATTCTGGACGTTGGCTGCGGCAGCGGCTATCACATGTGGCGTATGCTGGGCGCTGGCGCGCAGATGGTGGTGGGCATCGACCCGATGCAGCTGTTTCTCTGCCAGTTCGAAGCGGTACGTAAGCTGCTGGGTGACGATCGCCGCGCGCATCTGCTGCCGCTCGGCATTGAACAGCTGCCCGCGCTGCAGGCGTTTGATACCGTATTCTCAATGGGCGTGCTCTACCACCGCCGTTCACCGCTCGATCATCTGCTGCAGCTGAAAAATCAGCTGGTGAGCGAGGGTGAGCTGGTGCTGGAAACGCTGGTGATTGAGGGCGATGAACATGCCGTCCTGGTACCGGGTGAGCGCTATGCGCAGATGCGCAACGTCTACTTTATTCCGTCAGCGGCAGCGCTGAAAGGCTGGCTGGAGAAGTGCGGTTTTGTTGATGTACGCATTGCCGACTATGCGGTCACGTCCGTGGAAGAGCAGCGTCGCACCAGCTGGATGACCAGCGAGTCGCTGGCAGAGTTTCTCGATCCGGCCGATAGCAGCAAAACTGTTGAGGGTTACCCCGCGCCGCTGCGCGCCGTACTGGTTGCCCGCAAGCCCTGAAAATACGCGCCGCGACGGCATCGCGGCGCGTCAGGTATTATCCTGCTACTGCTCATCTGCTGACCGATCCCAGTACTGATATTTATAGGCGGAAGTAAGATGACGCTCGATAGTGCCTTTGGCAAACACCTCTTTTTCGTGCAGAAAACTCAGCGTACAGTTGCCGGCTTCATCCCAGAGCTGACAGGTGTCCGTAGAGTGCAGCGTGCTGACCGGCGTGGTCGCCAGCCCGCTTAATCCCAGCTCGCGCCACTGCTTATCATAACGCCAGATCTCCCGGCTGCGCGCGCTTTGCGTCTCAACCACCCGATCCTGCGCATTCCAGCGCCAGCGGTTTTCACCGTTATTCTGTTTATCGCTGCCGCGCGTGACGCTCTTCTGCACCCGTAATCGCGGGTCGTAATGATAGGCGATCGCTGCAGAACCCTCACTGCCCATATTCACGAATTTATCGGTGGCGCTGATGATGTTTCCCTGCGGCCCTTTGCGCCAGCTCAGCGTACCCTGTCGCTGATCCACCACTTCTTCACGCCCCGACTTAATCGCGGTAACCCGCCAGGCGTACTCCGCTACCCAGCCGCGCTGTACGCGGGCAATATGCTGCTCCATGCTCAGCACAATATTCCCTTCGCGCTTATCGTAGCTGATATCAGCCACCATCAGGTCGCCGCAGCGGTCAAACTGGCCCAGCACGCGTTTCTGGGAGTCAACGTCTTTACCAAACTCCCCGGCAATAACCTGCCGCACCGCGCCTTTTGCCGCGCCGCCCAGCAGGATCCAGAGATTGCTGCTGCTGATGTTATGGCTGAGCGGCGGACAGGGAGCGGTGGCCGCCTGCGTCGGGCAGGCAGCTAAATATGTCAGCAACAGCGTTGCACAAAGGTGGCATTTCATAGGGTTATCCGCATGGAGCCATCTGTTAAGCAAAGCACCTTTTCGGGCAAATCGCTATGCAGATGGCGGGCGGAGAAGAAAATTATGCCGGGTATAGCGAATATACAAGGGGCTGAATCAACCGCAGAACAGGCTATGTTTGCCGGCAGCCGGCTCACCTGCGCGTTTTTAACGGCATAAAAAAAACCCCAGCAAATGACTGGGGCGTGGTACTTGCAAACATCACGTCAGGGTTGGTGGCGTGCTGTGCGGCAAAATCGATAGCGGATCAGGCGACCCGGTTAACGTTCATCTGCATCATACTTTTCATGGCTTCTATTACGTCACCATCAACGCAGGAACGGCTGAATTCATCGGTTTCTGCTTCGGCGCACATCGAAACACCCYCTTTGCGATAGCGCATAGGGGAAGCGATGGCGCGACTGGCTGAGCTGTGGACCTCCTGCAAGCCGCAATCCAGAAACTTCTGCAGATTGCTCAGGCGTACACCAGCACCGGCCATAATGATTGGACCCGTGCTTAATTGATTAAGTTCCCTGAGTAGTGCAATTCCTGTTTCTGCACTCTGCTGCTGGCCTGACGTCAGAATGCGCGCGACACCCAGATCGGTCAGCACCTCCAGCGCCCGCCTGGGGCTGTGGCACAGATCAAACGCCCGGTGAAACGTCACGGCCAGGCCATCGCACAGTTGCATAATCTGCTGCATACGCGGCACATCGATATGCGCATCTTCATCCAGAACGCCCACGACGATGCCGGGAAAGCCCCATTCGCGTATCTGCGCGATATCCGATTTCATGATGTCAAACTCCAGACGGGAGTAGCAAAAATCGCCGCCGCGCGGCCGGATGATGGGATGCACCGGAATAGTCAGCTCGCGCAGCGCGGCCTGCAGCATGCCCGCTGATGGCGTCAGCCCGCCCTCGCGCGGGGCGCTGCAAAGCTCTACGCGATCGGCACCGGCGCGCTGGGCGGTCACTGCGCAATCAATGCCGTAGCAACAAATTTCCAGTTTCGTCATCGGTTTCTCCTTATCACGACTGCTGGCTCAGAGGGGGTAGCTTCGGTTAGTCTGTTACTCACTCATTTTACGTGGAAAGCGCACTATGGTATTCGATTTTGATCAACGGATAGACCGCGGTCACAGTGATAGTCTTAAATGGCACAAATATCGTGACCGTGATGTGCTGCCACTCTGGATTGCAGATACCGATTTTCGCTCGCCACCCTGTATTATTGAGGCCATTCAAAAACGAGTCGCACACGGCGTATTTGGTTACGGTGTCACGCCTGCCGGACTGACAGAGATTATCGTGCAGCGCATGGCGGAGCGTTATGACTGGATTATCAGGCCGGAATGGATAGTGATATTGCCGGGTGTGGTAAGCGGACTTAACATTGCCGTGCGTGCTTTTACCGCAGCCGGAGAACGTACCGTGGCGCCTGCGCCCATCTATCCGCCGTTTCGCGGCGCTTCCCGGCTGGCCGATCGCGCGCAGCTCAGTCTGCCGCTGCAGCGGACAAAAGATCGCTGGGTCATGGACATAGATCGGGCGGAGATGACGGGCAACGAGCGACTGCTGATGCTGTGCAACCCGCAAAACCCCGGCGGCACGGTATACCGGCGCGATGAACTCTCCCGCCAGCTCGCATTTGCGCAGCGTCACGATCTTATCGTCTGTTCWGATGAGATCCATGCCGATCTGGTGCTTACGCCGGGCGTGCAGCACACGCCGTTTGCCGCGCTGAGTGAGGATGCCGCACAGCGCAGCATAACGCTTATCTCTCCCTCTAAAAGTTTCAATATCGCCGGGCTGGGCGCCTCTATGGCCATTATTCCCGATGATACGTTGCGCCGGCGCTTTAAGCAGGTGCGTGAGGGGATCGTGCCGGGCGTGGATATTCTGGCGCTGGTTGCCGCCGAGGCGGCGTGYCGCGAGGGTGATGCGTGGCTGCAGGCGCAAATTGCCTATCTGCGCGCAAACCGCGACTGGCTGGCGAGCCGCATTGATGCACTGCCCGGCCTCGATATGGTCGTGCCGGACGCGACCTATCTCGGCTGGATTGACGCCAGCGGCCTGCAGAGTGAAAACCCGGCGCGCTATTTTGAGCAGTACGGGCTCGGCTTCTCGCCCGGAGGCGATTTTGGCGATGACCGCTTTGTCCGCTTCAATTTTGGCTGTACGCGCGCCACCCTGCAGGAAGCGGCAGCGCGTCTGGAGCAGGCGGCGGAAGCCCGGCGTTAATCGCGCTCGCTGGCGACAATTTCCTCAAGTCGCCAGGGGTGAAACTTGATCGTYGTTTCACCATCGGTGACGGCCAGCACAGGATTAGGCAGGCGTTCATTTTCGCCCTGCGGCGCGCTGGTTTTAAAAGAGATGCCGGGCTGCGTCAACGCCGTATCAGAGAGCAGCGCCATAGCGCGCATGCCCAGCGTTTCCGGCTCACCGCGCAGGACGATTTCAATATGTTCCCAGCCCTCGTGCCGGTAAAGCTTCGCGCCCGGCCAGGGCAACTCGATGACATCAACCTGCTGCCCTGCCAGCGTAACCGGCTGCCGGAGTTTAAACAGACAGATCGGTCGACCGTTAATCATCGCTTCTGAAAAGAGCTCACCAATCTGCAAAAAGCCGCGCTTCCAGCGTTCGGCGGTAGCAAACTGGTGACAGCGCACGGCCAGATGATCAATCTCATGTGCCTGCGGTGAAAGTCCGAGTCGCGCAGCAAAAGCCTGCAGCGCCTGCTCAAAACGGCAAAAATCTTCTGTTAAATCGTCTAACTCCGGGGGAAAATCCAGCTTCATTGCCTGAAACCTCAACGTCTGTTCAGTGAAATTAATCATTAAAATCAATATGCCAGCTTTTGCAGCCTGACAAAAGCTTCGGATTCATCCGATTTAGTCAATAAAAACCGTCAAAACCAGATAAAAACAGGCTTACATTCAGATTATTCTTTCAATCAGGACCAGGCTTAACTTTATAAAAACAAGATAACCTTATGATTATATTGACGAATCTTTACACAATGAGATAACTCTTATTTGGCCGCCAATGAATTGCAGATAACCCCCCCTTTCTTATAAATTTGAGTTTCTACCTCACAAGGAACGGCTCTATGTCTATGCTCATTGTTGTCGCGGCTCTCATTGCCTTAACGGGATTCGCCATTTCCCGCCACTGGAAAGTGCGTGAAGACAAAAGCGTCAAAAACCCTCGTCGTCACCCGCGCCGCCGTTAATCGGCGCGCGGTTTTGCCGTCAGCTTACCGGTCCGGGCCGACTGCTGTTGCTGACGCATCCTAACATTTCACGTATACTTCCCCTCTCTTTTTTTCCGTCCCGACACAAGCGCGGGATGATGGTATCGGCTCGTCCTCTGCTGACGGGCCTTTTCAGCATATGAAGGTAACGCGGTGAATATTCAGGCTCTTCTTTCCGATAAAGTCAGTCAGGCGATGCGTGCAGCGGGTGCGCCCGACGATTGCGAACCGCTGGTTCGTCAGTCAGCTAAAGTCCAGTTTGGTGATTATCAGGCGAACGGCATCATGGGCGCGGCAAAACGGCTGGGCCAGGCACCGCGTCAGCTGGCTGAACAGGTGGTGAAGCATCTGGATCTGACCGGCATTGCCAGTCATACCGAGATTGCAGGGCCTGGCTTTATCAATATTTTCCTCGAGCGCCAGTGGCTGGCACAGCAGGCCGCGCAGGCGCTGCAGCAGCCCGATCTCGGCGTCAGCAAACCTGAACCGCAAACCATTGTTATCGACTACTCGGCACCTAACGTGGCGAAAGAGATGCACGTGGGCCACGTGCGCTCCACCATCATCGGCGATGCGGCGGTGCGGACGCTGGAGTTTCTGGGTCACAATGTGATCCGGGCTAATCACGTCGGCGACTGGGGTACGCAGTTTGGCATGCTTATCGCCTATCTGGAAAAGCAGCAGAATGAAGATCATGCTGATATTGCTCTCGCCGATCTGGAAGCATTTTATCGCGAAGCAAAGCGTACTTACGATGAAGATGAAGCGTTCGCCGCGCGCGCGCGCAGCTATGTCGTCAAGCTGCAGGGCGGCGATGAGTATTGTCGCGTCATGTGGAAAAAGCTGGTTGATATCACCATGAGTCAGAATCAGCTGGTCTATGACCGTCTGAATGTCACCCTGACGCGTAATGATGTCATGGGAGAGAGCCTCTACAACGATATGCTGCCAGGCATTGTCGCTGACCTGCGTGAAAAGGGTCTGGCGGTCACCAGCGAAGGCGCGACGGTGGTTTTCCTTGATGAGTATAAAAACAAGGAAGGCGAGCCGATGGGCGTTATCATCCAGAAAAAGGATGGCGGCTATCTCTATACCACTACCGATATCGCCTGCGCGAAATATCGCTATGAAACGCTGCACGCCGATCGCGTGCTCTACTATATCGACTCGCGCCAGCATCAGCACCTGCAGCAGGCATGGACCATCGTACGTAAAGCGGGCTATGTGCCAGCCTCCGTGCCGCTTGAGCACCACGCCTTCGGCATGATGCTGGGCAAAGATGGCCGTCCGTTTAAAACCCGCAGCGGCGGCACCATCAAGCTGGCGGATCTGCTGGATGAAGCCGTTGAACGTGCCCATACGCTGGTCAGCGCTAAAAATCCGGAGATGTCGCCGCAGGAACTGGCCGATCTGGCGGAAATTGTTGGCATCGGCGCGGTTAAATATGCCGATCTCTCCAAGAGCCGTACCACAGATTACATTTTCGACTGGGACAARATGCTGGCATTTGAGGGCAATACCGCGCCTTATATGCAGTATGCCTATACCCGCGTCCTGTCGGTGTTCCGTAAAGCGGGTCTGGATGCAGAGACCCTGAGCGGTGAGATTACGCTGACGGATGAGCGCGYAGCGCTGCTGGCCACGCGCCTGCTGCAGTTTGAAGAGGTGATCACGCAGGTTGCGCGTGATGGCACGCCGCATGTTATGTGTGCTTATCTGTATGACCTGGCCGGACTCTTCTCCGGCTTCTATGAGCACTGCCCGATTCTGGCGGCTGAAGAGGCGTCTGTACGCAACAGCCGCCTGCAGCTGGCGGCTCTCACCGCGAAGACCCTGAAACAGGGGCTGGATACGCTGGGGATTAAAACCGTCGAACGGATGTAATGACGGCAGCTGATAAAAAACCCGCCTTGTGCGGGTTTTTTGTTATTACCGATAGTTTACGGTCACTTCACTGCTGAGCACCCGCAGACCCGGCGGCAGCGCTCCCTGCCCCTGAAAGCCAAACGCCAGATAGAGCGGCTCTTCGGCCGGGATCAGCGCCAGACCGCGCGTGGATCCGCTGGCACCATCCAGCTCCACGCAGCGCTGGCTGGCGCAGAGGCGCACCACCAGCCCGGACGGTGCCGGACGGCTGAGCTGATAGCGCCAGTTCACCACGGCGATGTTGCCGGGTGCCGCAGAAGGCGCCCTGAGCGCTGGCGATAACAGCCAGCTGCCGCGTGCCCCAAGTCCGGGACCGCTGACGCTGGCGCTCCACGCACCGGTAGCGGCTATGCCCGCCAGCGGTGTGAACAGCAGCAGCAACATTAACGGATAGCAGCGCCGCATTATTTGCCTCCAATCGTGGCGGTCATGCGGATCTGGCGATTGTCACTCAGCTCCAGATTGGAAAGTACCACCAGCTGCGGCAGGTTACGCCGCAGGAAGCGCGCCAGCAGCGCACGCAGCGGATGGTTCACCAGCAGGACAGGCGGCGCACCGCTCATCTCCTGCTGCTGCAGCGCCGCCTGTGCCTGCATCAGCAGACGATCGGCCAGCCCTGGCTCCAGGCCACCGCCGCCCTGCAGCGCCTGCAGCAGCAGACGCTCCAGCATGGCATCCAGGCCAATAACCTGCACCTCTCCGCTGCCCGGGAACCACTGCTGGGTGATCGCCCGCCCCAGCGCCACGCGTACTACGCTGGTCAGCTCCTGTGGGTCGCTCTGCACCGGCGCGTGCTCCGCCAGCGTTTCGATGATGGTGCGCATATCCCTGATTGATACCCGCTCGGTAAGCAGGTTCTGCAGCACTTTATGCAGCGTGGTCAGGCTGATTACCCCCGGCACCAGATCTTCCGTCAGCTTCGGCATCTCCTGAGTAACGCGATCCAGCAGCTGCTGCGCCTCCTGCCGGCCAAACAGCTCGCTGGCATACTGTCCAATCAGGTGGTTGAGGTGCGTTGCCACCACGGTGCTTGCCTCAACCACGGTATAACCCTGAATCTGCGCCTGCTCTTTCAGGGCGCTGTCGATCCAGATCGCCGCCAGGCCAAACGCCGGATCAACGGTAGGCTCGCCTGGCAGGCTGCCGGCTGCGGTGCCGGGATTAATGGCCATCCAGCGGCCAGGGTAGGCGTCACCGCTGCCAATCTCCACGCCTTTCATCAGAATACGATAGCGTGCGGGCGGCAGCTCCATGTTGTCGCGGATATGTACCACCGGCGGCAGAAAACCAACCTCCTGCGCCACTTTTTTACGGATGCTGCGGATACGGCCCAGCAGCTCGCCATTCTGGGTATGATCAACCATCGGAATGAGGCGATAGCCCACTTCCATACCCAGCGAATCCTCCAGCTGAACGTCGGTCCAGGAGGCCTCAACCGTGGCGGGCGTCTCCTGGGTTTTCATCAGGCTGGCTGATTCAGGCTGCTTCTTCGGCTGCATCTCACGGCCGCGCAGCCACCAGGCAAGCCCGAGCAGCGCGCCGGTAAACAGCAGAAAGACAAAGTTAGGCATGCCGGGCACCAGACCAAGCAGGCCGATTACCCCGGCGCTGAGCATCAGCACGCGTGGATTATTAAACAGCTGCCCGACCATCTGCTCACCGACATCCTGGTCAGTGGCGACGCGGGTGACGATGACGCCTGCTGCCGTGGAGATCACCAGCGCCGGGATCTGCGCCACCAGGCCATCACCGATAGTCAGCAGCGTATAGGTCTCACCGGCGTGGCCAACATCCATCCCATGCTGCACAACGCCCACCAGCAGGCCGCCGATGACGTTGATCACCATGATGAGAATACCGGCGACGGCATCCCCGCGCACAAACTTACTGGCACCATCCATTGAGCCGTAGAAATCGGCCTCCTGCGTCACTTCGGAACGGCGACGCTTGGCCTCATCTTCGCCAATCAGACCGGCGTTAAGATCGGCATCGATCGCCATCTGCTTGCCGGGCATTCCGTCCAGTACAAAGCGGGCGCCGACTTCCGCAATACGGCCAGCGCCTTTGGTGATGACCATGAAGTTGATGATCACCAGAATGATAAACACCACGATACCGATGGCAAAGTTTCCACCGACCAGAAAGTGGCCAAACGCTTCCACGACGCGGCCCGCTGCGTCGGCCCCGGTATGCCCTTCCAGCAGAATGATACGGGTGGAGGCGACGTTCAGCGCCAGGCGTAATAGCGTTGAGAACAGCAGTATGGTGGGGAATGCCGCAAACTCCAGGGTGCGCTGGGTGAACATCGCCACCAGCAGCACCATGATCGATAGTGCGATATTAAAGGTAAACAGCAGATCGAGAATGAAGGCGGGCAGCGGCAGCACCATCATCGACAGGATCAACATTATCAGCACCGGTCCTGCCAGCACCTGCCATTGCGTCTCTTTAAAACTGCCCGGTAAACGCAGCTTTTCGGCCAGATTAGCCATCGTCTCTGTTCTCTCCTGCAAAGTCCATCTCTGCCGGGACCGGCAGATGCTTAGGTTTGGTCGGGATCAGGCCGCCTTCACGCTTCCAGCGCCGCAGCTGCCAGACCCAGGCCAGCACTTCCGCTACGGCAGCGTACAGCGCACCGGGGATAAACTGACCAATTTCAGTATGCCGATAGAGCGCTCGCGCCAGCGGCGGCGCTTCAAGGATCGGCACACGGTGCTCTTTTGCCACTTCACGGATGCGCAGCGCGATGTCACCTGCGCCTTTCGCCACCACTTTTGGCGCATTCATCTTGCCTTCCTGATACTGCAGCGCCACCGAGTAGTGCGTCGGGTTCGTCACAATCACGTCAGCTTTCGGTACATCAGCCATCATGCGGCGGCGGGCTGCCGCGCGCATCGCCTGACGGATCCGCCCCTTCACGTGCGGATCGCCCTCATTCTGTTTATGTTCGTCGCGGATCTCCTGACGCGTCATGCGCAGCTTTTTGAAATAGCTGTAGAGCTGCCAGAACACATCAAAACCGACCATCGGAAACAGACCCAGCATCACCAGCCCGCAGCTGGTGGCGACCATACTCAGGCCATGGTGCAGCGCGTTAACCGGCGATTCCGCGATCAGCCGCAGCATCTCCTGCCAGTGGCTCCAGAGATACCAGCCCGCTACCACCCCTACCAGCACCGCCTTGAGGATCGCCTTCACCAGTTCAGCCGCGCTCTGGCCGGAAAAGAGGCGTTTTATGCCTGGCAGCGGGTTGAGCTTCTTAAAATCGAGTTTGATCGACTTACCGCTGATATGAATGCCGCCCAGCGCCATCGGGGCCGCCATGGCAACAATTACCAGCCCGCCCATCAGCGGCAGCAGCGCCACCACTGCCTGCATGACCAGATTGCCGATATGCGCCACAATAATTTTGTCATCGTTCACCATACCGTGATCGAAGCGAAAACCGGTTGCCACCATACGGGCAAGCTGCGTGGCCATGTGGGAACCGCCAAGCCAGAGGATCATCAGCCCGGTCAGCAGCATCAGCACCGATGTCAGCTCGCGCGATCGCGGGATCTGCCCCTCTTCCCGCGCTTTCTCAAGTCGGTGGGGGGTGGGCGATTCTGTTTTGTCCTCGCTGCTACTCTCTTCAGACACAGCACACCTCAGCTGGCAGAAATTCTGAGTACAGGATGACAAACTTACCCGGGAGTGAAGCGCGGATTAAACGACGAAATAACCTGCTTATTGCGTCATAAGTAAAATCGTTGTCGTGCCCTGTCCGTTTTCTCAGCAGAAACAGCGCACAAAAGACGTGACGCGATCGGGGTTTTGGGGATCTGAACAGGCGCAGAAAATCTTAAAATGAGAATTTTCTGCAAAGAGATCACATTATTAATTTCACTGTAAAACATAAACTTTTATAATGTTTTATCCCGGACAGACGTTTGCCTGAAAAGATTCTTCGCTACCCGGCCTGCCCGATGCCGGGTGAACCGTAAAAGTCGCTTAACTGTTGCAGCCTTCTGCAGACCTCCTCTGCGGCTTCAGGCGTGATGTTATGGTGCTAACACGCAATTTACCGCGATGCAATAGTTTGAATTCTCAAAAGTCTTAGGTAGACTGAGACGCACGTTGTCCTGAAGAGATCTGGCTGTTTTTCGTGGTTTTTTCYCAACACACTATGTTCATACTCGCCGGGTACGCCCACTGTTACTCTGCAATTAATCTGATGGAATGATAAGGATGATGGTGAAAAAAACGCTTATGCTTACGCTGCTGGCGACCCTGACGCTGGCCGGGTGCAAAACCCCGCCGCCGGCAGTGACAGAGGATACGCTGGTAACCAGTACGGTTAACGGCGTTACCCTGACGCATCGTTATGCGGTTGCCGCACCGGCAGAGTTCACCCCCGTCAACGCATCCTGGCGCGCACTCTACGCCGCTTCCGTTATGACCACCCCTGACTACGGCGGTAAAGTCGTGCGCTACCTTGATAACGCCCAGCGCTTTGAAGTGCTTGGCCGGGTGGAGCATAACTGGCTGGCGATTGCTGAAGAGCCTGAAGGCCAGCTGATAGGCTATATCCCCCCTAAAGCGGCCGTTGAGACCAGCCGCTATGACGCCACGTTGCGCAGCGATCGCCCGAAACCGCGTCGCGCTAAACAGGTGTGCGTGGCAGTAGGCGGTGCCAGTAAGGCGTGCCGCACCACTGATACCGCGACCTGGATCCTGGATTGAGTCAACAATCTGGCGCATATTGGCGACAGTCATACCGCAGTTTATGGCAAAATAGCGCCGTCATCGCCAGGAAAAACGAGAGTTAATGATGCAGGATCCCATTGCCCGCGAGGATATCAGCGCGGGCAACGATAACCTTTTGCTGAACGCCGCCGCCCCGGTGCTGAATGCTGTTGTCCGCATCCGGCAGGCTGCCACGCATGACGATCCGGCCGGGTTGCGCCAGCTGCTGATTGATGAAATCCGGCTGTTTGAACAGCGCTGCAAGCAGGCTGGCCTGCCGTTTGAGATGATCATCGGCGCACGCTACTGTCTTTGCAGCGTGCTGGATGAGGCGGCGGCACAGACGCCGTGGGGGACGCGCGGCGTCTGGTCAGGCAACGGCATGCTGGTGAGTTTTCACAATGAGAGCTGGGGGGGTGAAAAATTCTTTCAGCTTCTCTCCCGCGTTTCGCAAAGTCCGCAGCAGCATCTCTGGCTGCTGGAAGTCATCCACTACTGTCTGCTGCTGGGATATGAAGGTCGCTACCGCGGCAGCGAAAGCGGTCGCACGCAGTGTGAAGGGATCCGCAAACGTCTGGCGCAGCTGATCCACGACGCGCGCGCTGCAGAGAGTAACACCGCAACGCCGCTGGTCGAGGTGCATCCGTTAGTGAACAGCCTGACGCGGCCGATGGTCCCGCTCTGGGCCTGTGCCACCGTGGCGGCGCTTATCGCCTGCATGGTCTACAGCATGCTGAACTGGCGGCTCGGCAATGCGGCTGAACCGCTGCTGCGCGATATCTATCAGACTCCCCTGCCGCAGATCATGCCCGGACGACGCCCCGCTTCACCGCAGGCGCTGCTCGATCTGCGCCAGCGTCTGAATGATGTGATTGCCGCCGGCCAGCTGGAGGTCAGCGATGGCGCGTTTGGCAGCAAAGTCATTATTCCCGCCGATAAACTTTTTGTTCCGGACGGCACCGTTGTAAACCCGGTCGGCCGCGCGCTGCTGGCGCACGTCGCCAGCGCTATGAAAAGCGTTAAAGGAACCGTTCTGGTCTCGGTCTATACCGATAACCGCGCCGTCGATGGACGTTTCGCCTCCAGCTATGAATTTTCACTGGCCCGCGCGCGCGCTATTACGCAGCTGCTGACGACGCAGCTGGCGTCGGGGCAGAGCGTTAAAGCTGAGGGGCGCGGCGACAGTAATCCGCTGCTGCCTAACGACAGCAATGAAAACCGCGCCCGCAACCGCCGGGTTGAGATCACACTCTTCGCTGCGCCGGAAGCAGCGGCTACCCCGGAGGGCCAACGCTGATGCGCACATCTGTTCGTCACCTGCTGACTCATCGCCTGCTCTGGAGTCTGATTGGTGTTACCGCCCTCAGCTGCCTGGTGTGGATGCTTGGCCCGCTCTGGGTATGGGGTGAGACCCGACCGCTGGAGCCGGTTTTCTCCCGGCAGCTGGCCGTGGCCCTGCTCTTTTTTTGCTGGACGCTGTTTCAGCTTATTCCGGCAATATGGCGCGGCTGGTTCAATAGCAAGCTGCTGAATCGTCTCCAGAGCATGAGTCAMGAAGAGCTCTCCGATCGTCACTCCACCGAACAGGTGCTGGCACAGCGCTTTAGCGAAGCCGCGCTGCGTCTGAAACGCACGCAGTTTGGTCGCCATCATCAAAAAAGCTGGCTGGCGCGTTTTCAGAGTCACTATCTTTATGAGCTTCCGTGGTATCTGATTGTCGGCGCACCGGGCGCGGGCAAAACCACCGCGCTGCTGAACGCCGGCCTCTCTTTTCCCCTTACGGATACGCACGGCAATAGCGCAGTGCGTGGCGTAGGCGGCACCCGTCACTGCGACTGGTGGTTTACCGACAGCGCCGTGCTGATCGACACCGCCGGGCGCTATGCGCTGCAGGAGAGCCAGCGCGCGCGCGACAGCGCCGAGTGGCAGAGCTTTATCAACCTGCTCAAGCGCTACCGCACGCGTCAGCCAATTAATGGCGTGATCCTCACCATCAGCGTGGCCGACCTGCTGACCGACACCGCAGAGGCGCGGCATGCGCAGGCCACGGCGCTGCGCTGCCGTATGGCTGAGCTGCATCAGCAAACCGGTATCCATTTTCCGGTCTATATCATGGTAACCAAAACGGATCTGCTGAAGGGATTTCTGAGCTTTCATGCGGGCCTCAGCAAGCCGCAGCGGGATGCCATCTGGGGATTTACCTTTCCCTGGGAGCCGGGCAAACCTCACAAAGACGAGTGGCAGAGCAGTTTTACGGCACGTTTTCAGCGGCTTGAGCAGCAGCTTAAGCAGCAGCTGGCGGAGCGCATGGCGGCCGACCGCGATCTGATGCAGCGCGCTGACAGCTTTCTCTTTCCGCAGGAGTTTGGTTCCCTGCGCCCGCTGCTTAATGAGTATCTGGACGTGATCTTCTCCCGTCATGAGGAGGATATTGCCTGGTCTGCCCGCGGGCTGTTTTTTACCAGCGGGACCCAGGAAGGCCTGCCGTTTGACCGCATTATGGGCGCCCTTAATCGCAAGCTGCAGCTGCCGCAGAGCGGTGACCACACCCTGGCAGCCTGGGACAGCGTTAACCGCAGTAATCCTATTCCGGGCAATAAAGGCCAGAGCTACTTTATCCGCGATCTGCTCAGCGAACTGGTGTTTCGCGAAAGCGGCCTTGCCGGCAGCAACCGCCATTGGGAATACCGCAACCGTCTGCTGCACTGGATCGGCTATGGCGCGCTGGCGGGTGCGCTGCTTCTGCTGTGCGGCTTATGGCTTACCAGCTATGTGCAAAACCAGCGCTATCTTGATCAGGTGGCGAGCCGTATTGCGCCCCTGACGCAGCAGAGTCAGCAGGTCACACATCAGCCCGTCGATAATATTTTTGATCTGCTACCCTTCTTAAATAACCTGGTAAAGCTGCCGCTGTCCGAGCGCTTTTCGCTGGATAATCCGCCGCTTACTATGCGCGCCGGACTCTATCGCGGCACACAGGTCAGCGACGCGGCCTGGGTGCTTTATCAAAATGCGCTTAAGTCTCTGCTGCTGCCGCGGGTGGCGCAGCAGATCACGCATTTGCTGCGCGACGATCCTGGCACCGATAACGCTTACAGCCGCAACGCGCTGCGCGCCTATCAGATGCTTTATCAGCCGCGAAATTACGACGGCACGTTTCTGCGCAGCTGGCTGATCGAAAATCTGCAGCGCACGCTGCCGGCCGATGTCAGCGTGCGCGATCTGCAGCAGCTCGACTGGCATCTCAGTCAGCTGCTCGATCAGCAGATACAATCTTCACCCTATGCACGTGATAACGCGCTGATGATGCGCAAGCTTGCAGAAAACCTGAAACGGGCGGGTCAGGAGAGCAGCGTGCTGGCGACCGCGCCAGAGGCCTCTGCCGGACAGCTGACCCGCTATAGTGAGTGACGGTGAGGTAAACATGGCGAACCACAGCGTGCCGGGCTGGTATGGCAAACTCCCCGCTACCGGCGATTTTTTGCGGCAGCGCCTGAGCGAGGCCACGGTCTCCCCCTGGAGTCACTGGTTTCAGCAGGGACTCACCCACTGGCATCAGCAGCAGCATGCCAGCACGCAGCTCTTTTTGCGCGCGCCGGTGTGGAACTTTGTTCTGCCGCTGTCGCCGCTGCGTCAGCAGGTGCAGATGGGCTGCCTGCTGCCCTCGTGCGATCGCGTAGGACGCGCCTGGCCGCTGCTGGCCCTGCGCACCTTTACGCTGAATGAGTGGCACCCGGCGCAGCTGACTATCTCCGGCGACTGGTTTCGCGAACTGGGCGGGCTGCTCTGGTCAGCGGTGCGCGCTCGCACCCTGCCGGAGAGCCTGGAAGCAGAGATGCAGCAGCTCTCACCCCTGCTGGTGCCCGGCAATCAGCGCAGCGATATTATGGATGTCATCGGTTTTGCGGATCTTCCCTGCACCCTGAGCTGGCAGGAAGTGGCAGAACGGTTTGAACCGCAGCAGCATATCAGCTACTGGTGGAGCAATCGCAGTGACGGCTTTGCCCACGCCACCCATAAACACAGCGGCCCGCTGACCGCAGAGCTTTTTTCACTGTTATTTAACCCGGCGGCGGGTGCGCAGCCGGGACGTAATGGCCTCTATCCACCCATGTTTGAATAAGCCGGCACGTTTGCCTTGTTAACGGGATGACTCATGCAATTTACCTTTGTGCAGTGCGATACGGATGTGCCCGCCAGAAGCGTCACCTTTATGCCGCCTGGCGGCACCATTGGCCGCAGTCAGGATAACGATCTGATCCTGCCTGATGAGACGCGCGCCATCTCACGCCTGCAGGCGCTTGTCCATCTCTCTGCCGAAGGGGAATGCCGTCTGACCGCACAGGGCAGCGTGACGGCGATTGAGCTCAATGGTCAGGTGGTGCAGCGGGGTGCCCAGGCCCTGCTGCAGCATGGCGATCGGCTGCAGATTGGTCAATATATGCTGGAAATTACCGATCCTGCGCATCAGCCTGCGCTACAGGACGATCCGCTGTCGTTTTTTAGCGAGGACGCCAGCGATCCACTTGGCATGCAGCAGGAGGCCGTCCTGAGTGCTGAGCTGATGCCGGAACCCCCTGCTCCGGTACGTCAGGAGCGGCGGCCCGATCCGCGGCTGGCCATCGATCCCGCCCGAGACAGCGCACCGCAAACCCGCCTGCCTGCAGAAGCCGGCGAGGAGAAGCTTATCGCCGCTCTGCTGGAGGGAATGGGACTCAATAATGGTCATCAGACATCGCTCGGTGAAGAGCAGATGCGCGTTACCGGTCGTATGCTCAGCCTGTTTTCTCAGGGAACCGTTGCCCTGCTCTCCTCGCGTTCAATTCTTAAGCGCGGCGTGAAAGCGGATATGACCATGATTCTGAACGAAGCCAATAATCCGTTTAAGATCCTGCCTTCCGGCAAAACCGTGCTGATGCAGATGTATCAGAGCCAGATGCCGGGTTTTATGCCGCCTGAAGCCGCAGTGCGCGATGCGCTGGTAGATTTGCAGGCGCATCAGCTGGGCATGATTGCCGGTATCCGGGCGATCATTGCTGCCATGTTGCAATCGTTTAATCCGCAGCGGCTGGAAGATCGCGCGCGCGAGGATGGCGCTCTGCCTAAAATCGCCTTCAGCAGCGGGCGCAAGGCCGCCCTGTGGGACGCCTTTACGCGACACTATCAGCGCACTGCCGGCGAGATTGAAGATGACTTCCATACGCTGTTTGGCGAAGCGTTTCTCAACGCGTATGACATGGAAGTTAATCAGTATAAAGATTCACAGACGCGGACGGATGAGACATGAAAATGATGTTTGCCAGCCGCTGTCAGCAGGGCCGGCGTGACGAAAATCAGGATCGCACTGGTGCGCAACTCGACGACGAGCGCGCCTGCTTTCTGGTGTGTGATGGCGTAGCCGGATTACCCGGTGGCGACTATGCAGCGCAGCTGGTGCGCGATACGCTCCTCAGCGCGGTGCAAAACAGCCGCAGCTTTACGCCTGCCACTACCCAGGCGGCTATCACTCTTTGTCAGCAAACGCTGGCGGCTGAGCAGGGGAAGAATCCGAAATTTTCCCGCATGAGCACCACGCTCGCGGCTCTGTTTATTGACCGTGAAAAACAGCGTGCATGGTGGGCGCACGCCGGTGATAGCCGGGTTTATCACTTTCGTCATGGTACGCTATGTGAGGTAACCCGGGACCATAGTCTGACCCAACATCTGCAAGAGGCAGGCTATGAAAATTCCGGCATTAACAGTAATTTACTTTATAATGCCCTCGGCACTGAGCCGGTACGCCCGGTGACCTTCAGCAGCGCGATTGACCTCCAGGACGGCGATGCGTTTCTGGTCTGCACGGATGGCTTCTGGCTTAACCTGACCACGCAGGAGATGGAACAGGCGTTACGCATGGTTAACGCCTGTGAAGAGTGGCTGACGCTGATGGAACAGGCGGTCAATCGCAGCGACAAGCGGGACAACCTGAGCGCGCTGGCAATCTGGATTGGCGAACCGCAGGATGCCACGCTGCTCTATTCTCAGGCTGATGCGGCGCGCTTTGTGCCGCCTCACTATTGATTTGCAAGGATCCCTATGAAAGTGTGGTTGTCGGGCATTGCCGCCCTGCTGCTGGCCCAGAATGCACAGGCAGAAGATTATCGGGTGGTCTATTCGCCCAGCCTGGCGCTCGAGGTCTGGATCGACAACGTTGCCAGTAAAGCGCCCGACGACTGGTGCAAAGAGACGCTGCCGTTACGTATTGTCTCCGGTAAAAGCAGCGACACGCGCATTCTCACCAGCTTCCTGCCCCGGGTAGGCACGCTGCTGGCGAACCAGTGCGGCAGCCTTGACGAGCTGCCGTGGCAGATGATGACCAAAGAAGGCAGCGTGCTGGCTAACGGCAGCGCAGCAAAACTGCAGAACTGGCGCCCGATTATCCTGAATGATGCAACCGCCAGCGCCAGCGCCACCACCGCCGCACCGCTGGATCTCTCCCGTCCGGCGGACAACACGCCGCTGCAGCACTTTGCGCTGCCGGGCGGCTGTCATTTCCGCACCTGGTGGGACGACAAAGGTGCTTCGCTGTTTATTCCTGATGCGCCGGCGCAGCGCTGCTCAACGGAAGGCTGGCTGGAAGGCGCAGCCAGCATAACGCTGCTGAGTAAAGGTGAACCTGCAACGCTGCCGGTGACCTTTTATCAGGGGTATCCGGTCGCCAGCCTCGCGACCGGCAGCAAACCGCTGGAGATTGTCGCGGTCAATAAACAGCGAATGATTGTGACCCGGCCGGACGCTGCCGGGAGCTGGCTGGTGTTGCCGTTTGATGCGCGGGAGCATGTCTGGCGCTTTGGCGGTATCCTGCTGATTCAGATGGATAAAAAAGCTGGCAGTGACAGCAGCACGGTGAAAGCGCAGGTCGATCGTTTACGCGGCATCTGGTCGCCGCAGTTTATGCCACAGCAAAAAGTGACAGTGTTACTGATTGACACCCTGCATGCGGATCTCGCCGATCCGGCTATCGGTGCCTGGCGTAACATTAATTAATCAGCGATCGCTGCCTGCTGCCCCGCGGCAACAGGCACTACAGGATGTGTTCAGAGAACTCACTATGTCGGCAAACGAAAATCATATCCCTAATGCCCTGCCTGCGGGCTACCGGTTTAACGAGTTTGAAATCAGGGACGTCGTGGGCGGGGGCGGCTTTGGCATCGTCTACCGCGCCTGGGATCACCAGCTGGAACGGTTTATCGCCATCAAGGAGTATATGCCGCAGTCGCTGGCCGTGCGCGCTGCCGACATGTCGCTTGAACTGCGTGGTGAGCGCTTTCAGAAACTGTTCAACGCGGGCCGCAACAGCTTTATTCAGGAAGCACGCCTGCTGGCACGCTTTAATCATCCGGGGCTGCTGCACGTGCTGCGCTTCTGGGAAGAGAACGGCACCGCCTATATGGGCACGCTGTTCTATAGCGGTATGACGCTGAAAGCGTGGCASGCGAGCCAGTCTGACGCCGTTGATGAAGCCTGGATCCGTCGCCTGCTTCCGCCGCTGTTTGGTGCCATCAACACCATTCATACTGCCGGCTATCTGCATCGCGACATCTCGCTGGATAATATTCAGATTCAGGATAACCAGCTGCCGGTACTGCTCGATTTTGGTTCAGCGCGTAAAGAGATCGGCAATCTGTCAGATGAAACTGAAATCATGCTGAAGCCGGGCTTTGCGCCGATCGAGCAATATAGCGAAGAGGGTGAGGTTGAACAGGGTCCGTGGACCGATATCTACGCGCTGGGGGCGGTATTACACACGCTGATTACCGGCCATGCGCCGCCGGTCAGCGTAGTGCGCTGCATTGAGGATAATTACCAGCCGCTTGCCGTCACCCGGCCTGAAGGCTATTCCCTGCCGCTGCTGCACGCCATCGACTGTGCGCTGGCGATGAAGCCTCAGGATCGTCCGCAGACCATCGACGCCTTTGCGCAACTTATCGATCTGCCGGTGAGCGATGCCGAAGCGCTCAGCACGCCGCTGCCGGTTGTTGCCCTGCCCGCCGGGCTGCCGGAGACCGCCGCTGAACCGGAACCTCCGCTGGTGGCGGTGAATCCCGCCGCCGCCGCTGAGCCGATCGCTGGCAGTGCAGCAGGCCGGCGCGTCTCGCCGGGTATAGTGGCGCTGGCTGCTGTGGCGCTGCTGGCTGTGGGTCTGGTCGTGTGGCAGACGGTGCGTCACAGTGAGACGCCGCCGGTCGCAGCCGCGCCGGAAGCCGCTGCGCCGGCAGCAACGAAGGTACCGGCGGCGGCGGCCAGTACGCCTGCCATTGCCACGATCTATCTGCAGCTGCATTCAGGCGAAAGCGTCGTGCTGAATGGTGAAGTGCAGGATGTGAAAGCCGCCAGCAGCGGTTTTGCGTCACTCAATCTCGCTGCCGGCAGCTATCGTCTTGAGGTGCGGCATGGCGACCAGGTGCGCAGCCAGGCCCTGACGATTAAGCAGCCTGGTACCTGGCTCATTAACCCCGGTAATTAAGCCTGAGGTGCGCTGCGCTGCTGCAGCGCTCTTACCTCAGCGGCAAGACGCGTCAGCGCGGCTTCCTGCATGCCGCGTCTGACCAGCTCCTGCTCAAGCGAGAAAAGATACTGCGCATTGGTTCCGAGCGGCCCGCTCGCCTGCGCAATCAGGGGTGCAATGGTACTGCGGCAGGAGTCATCCTCATATAGCGGATGACGCGGATCCATGATGAACACCAGCGCGGTAACGCAGCGTCCATCCTCCAGCTGCAGCTCACACCAGGTGGGCAGATAGCAGCCGGTGATCATCTCGCGCTTCCAGAGCAGCTCCAGTTCTTCATGCAGGCGCGCCTCCGGCAGACGAAAGGCCAGGCCGCTGGTGCTGCCGCCCTCTTTCAGCGCCAGCATGCGTCCGGGTGCGGCCTCGGTGCCCCGTCCGGCGGTGAGCCGCAGGCAGAACGCACGATGCCACCCTTCCAGGCGCCCCGAAGCCACCTCCTCCGCGTCAAACACCGGGTTCCACATCAGCGAACCATAACCAAAGATCCACACCGGACTTTGATCGGGCCGACAGGCGAGCGTGGCAGAAAGCGAAGCGGCGCGCTTTTCACAGCTCCACAGCAGTGCTTCATCGATATCACCAAAGGATGTTTTGCAATCGGCTTTAAGTAAGAATTCCRGGGTTAACACTGCGATCTCCTCTACTGCCCTGGCATCCCGCACGCCTGGATCCCGAACCGGTATCCCGAAAACGACGCGCGTCGGCACAGTCAGAAACAGTAATGCATTCATTGCTGCGGTTTCAAGATTGTCCTGACGCTTTTCACATAAAGAACTGTTTCAGAGTATCGGCGGGCGGGAAAAAATAATGAGAGGATTAAAACCGGGGATGATGCGGGCTCTTCAGGCCCGCAGCAGCAYCTACTTTTTCGGATGCCACTTGTCGTCGTCACCTTTCACGTAGTCATGCTTTACTGCCGCCCAGGCGACCTTGTGTGCGACCTCTTCCCGTGATGCGTCGCCCCGCCGATCCTCTTTATCCTTGTACTGATCCCAGGCGCTGTTAAACGCGTTCTGGTAAATGGTTTGTGCATGAGCCGGCAGCACATGACGCACGCTGTCCGGCAGTTCGCTGGTTGATGAATAAGGCATAGCTCCTCCGGTATCAGGTATCACTTAAAGTCTGGAACAGCTTAGCTAAAATGCAAATGCTGTCTTTTGCCGCTCATAGCTGAAGTGACCTGCATAAGGCAAAAAAAAGCCTGTCATTGCAGCCGTTAAACAACATTTTCTGTGCTCTGTCTGCTTAACCGCAGTTTATATTTAGCTGAATTGAAATATAAATATGAAAATAACTTCCTGTTTAAGCCACCAGGAGCAATAAAGTGCAAAAAGTAAAGTCGCGTAAAAAAACTGTTCAGCGAGTGATGAAAAGCTACACTGCGCCAGTGTAATTAATGCGTATAGTTAACAGGCAATGACGCCGGTTTTTAAACATTTTGCTAATGGGGATGGTGAATGCCTGGACATGAGAAAACACGACACAGCGAGTTTTCGCTGATTCTTCCCGTTGCTGCGCTGACGGTGCTGACCTTTTTTGGCGATCAGACAGCGCTTCTGCCGGTTATCGGTATCAACCTGCTGGCACTGGTGGCTATTCTGAGCAGCGCTTTCAGCGTTGTGCGCCATGCTGACGTGCTGGCTCACCGGCTGGGCGAACCTTACGGCTCGCTGATCCTCAGCCTCTCCGTGGTGATTCTGGAGGTAAGCCTGATCTCTGCGCTGATGGCAACGGGCGACGCCGCACCGGCACTGATGCGCGACACACTCTATTCCATCATTATGATCGTCACATCCGGGCTGGTAGGCTGCGCGCTGCTGCTGGGAGGCAGAAAATTCGCTACTCAGTACGTCAATCTGGCCGGCGTCAAACAGTATATGATTGCCATCTTCCCGCTTGCCATTCTGGTACTGGTATTCCCGAACGCCCTGCCGGGCGGCAATTTCACCACCGCACAGGCGCTGATTATCGCGGCTATCTCTGCGGCGATGTATGGCGTTTTCCTGCTGATTCAAACCAAAACGCACCAGAGCCTGTTTGTCTATGAGCATGAGGATGAGGGGGACGATCCGCATCACGGTAAGCCTTCAGCACACAGCTCGCTGTGGCATACAATCTGGCTGATCGTCCATCTGATTGCGGTTATCAGCGTGACTAAAATGAACGCTAACCCGCTTGAGCTGCTGCTCACAGAGCTTAACGCTCCGGAACAGTTTACCGGCTTCCTCGTCGCGCTGCTGATCCTTTCACCGGAAGGGCTGGGTGCCATCCGGGCGGTACTGACCAACCAGGTGCAGCGCGCCATGAACCTGTTTTTCGGCTCCGTGCTGGCGACAATCTCACTTACCGTGCCCGCGGTCAGTATCATCGCCACGCTGACGGGTCAGACGCTGATTTTTGGCCTGGAGCCACCGCATATGGTCATGCTCATCGCCGTTCTGATCCTGTGCCATATTTCGTTTTCAACCGGCCGAACGAATGTGCTTAACGGTGCGGCGGTGATGCTGCCAACTTACTGATTTAGTGTATGATGGTGTTTTTGAGGTGCTCCCGTGGCTTCTGTTTCTATCAGCTGTCCCTCCTGTTCAGCTACTGACGGGGTGGTGCGTAACGGCAAAAGCACTGCCGGACATCAGCGCTATCTCTGCTCTCACTGCCGTAAAACATGGCAACTGCAGTTCACTTACACCGCTTCTCAACCCGGTACGCACCAGAAAATCATTGATATGGCCATGAAGAGAAGATTAAATTCCTTAAGAGCGACCCGGCGGTAAGCCAGCTGGATGCGGTGAAAAAAGGGCATATCGTGGTCATGGATGGCCAGGCGATGAACCCGACTATCCGCACCATCTACGGCGCGGAGCAGGTGGCAGAGCAGCTGCGTAAGCTGGGGCTGTCCTCCCCTGCGGCAGACGCCTATGTGGGCGGCAAAAACAGCGCTTCCGGTTTCATTGCCAGCGTGCTGGGCGGGCATAACGCCATTACTACCGAGACCGAGTGGCCTACCGTGGGCTGGGAGAGCATTATTGCTGCCAACCCGGATGTGATTGTTGTCTCCAGCCTCGATCGTAACCGCTGGACGCTGGACAGCGCGGGTGATATGTACGGCAGTCGTCAGAAATTGTGGGACATGACTTATCTGTATCAAGAGATTGACGATTTCTCACGTATCTTCAATGTGGAAGATCGCGGTCAGGCGCTGATTGCGGATTTCAGACAGCGTGAAGCCGCACTGCGTGAAACCTTCAGTAAAAACAAGCGTAACCTCTCTTTTGTCTTCTGGTTCTCCAGCCAGAACGCCGGAATCAAAACGCTGACCGTGGAGATCCCGACGCTGGAATCGATTCTGGCGCAGAACCCGGACTTTGTACCGGCGCAGGCGCCGCTGCTGCTCGGTCCGGAAAGCAAGGTCGCAAAGCGTGAAGATTTTGCCACGCTGGGGCTGAACAGCTATATGTCGCCCGGCATGTGCGCCACCAAAAAAGGCGCCGCCGCCAGTCAAGTCGCTGCTGCCCCCTACCCGCTGACCATCGAAAACTGTGGCTATAAAGAGACGTTTACCAAGGCGCCGGAGCGCGTGGTTGCGCTGGGACAGAACACCACGGAGATCCTGCTGCTGCTCGGGCTTCAGGATAAGATTGTTGCCAGCGCTTTCTGGCCGACAAAAGTGCTGCCGCAGCTGGCGAAATTCAAATCCACGCTCCGGCGTGGATTTTTTTATGGCGGCTTATGCCATTACCGTCAGGCAGTCACCGGCGATAGCCAACCATTGATAATGTAATTCATTATCATTATTATCGCGGGCATAAACTTTACGGATCAGCGTTTTTAAACGAGAAAGGGTTAGATGAAAAACGTCATTTGTGCATTTGCTTTACTGTTTACATCCGCGCGCAGACCATCGCCTTTGATGACTTCATCACTTATAAAGGTGAACAGGGTGCCAAAGAAGCGGGCAAAATGCGTTCCGAAGGCAAAGAGTACATCGTTAAAGATGGCGATGTGATGAACTTCCTGTTCAACGTCTGATGACCCCGGCTGGTTCGCGGGATCACCGTTAATCTCGCGAAGCTAAGCAACTGCTAGCGCGATGAGTTTATGGCTGAGCTGGGTCTGGAAGAGCCAGGTCTGAACCGCGTGATCCGCGCCGGTTACGCGCTGCTGAACCTGCAGACTTACTTCACCGCTGGCGTTAAAGAAGTGCGTGCATGGACCATCCCGGTGGGCGCAACGGCACCGCAGGCCGCCGGTAAAATTCACACCGATTTTGAAAAAGGTTTTCCTGATGAAAAAGCCGCTATTCGCTACCTGAGCTTCCTGACGCTGAAGCCCACCATGTACATCGCCAACGTCAATGAAGATGGCTTTGAGAACAACCCGTACCTTGACCAGGTACGCGCTATTGCTGAAGCAGAAGGCTCGGTAGTGGTGCCGGTGTGTGCTGCCGTTGAATCTGACATCGCTGAGCTGGATGATGAACTTAACCCGGCGGAGGATATTGATATCATCAATACTGAGCTGGCGCTTTCTGACCTTGATACCTGTGAGCGCGCCATCCAGCGCTGCCAGAAAAAAGCCAAAGGCGGTGATAAAGACGCGAAAGCGGAGCTGGCTGCGCTGGAGAAGTGCCTGCCACACCTGGAAAACGCCGGTATGCTGCGTGCCCTGAAGCTGGACCAGCTGAGCGAGATTGTTAAACCCCAGCGCGTGGTGCCTACCACCATGGAGTTCGTGGATATTGCCGGACTGGTAAAAGGCGCATCGAAAGGCGAAGGCCTCGGCAACCAGTTCCTGACCAACATCCGTGAAACTGAAGCGATTGGTCACGTAGTGCGCTGCTTTGAGAATGAGAACATTATTCACGTCTCAGGCAAAGCCCGGCGGTGTGCCACCCTCAGTGAGAAAGGTAATCAGATCATGGGATTTAAATGCGGTATCGTGGGCCTGCCAAACGTTGGTAAATCTACCCTGTTTAACGCGCTGACCAAAGCGGGTATCGAAGCAGCGAACTTTCCGTTCTGCACCATCGAGCCAAACACTGGCGTAGTACCGATGCCCGATCTGCGCCTCGATCGAAACCGCCGGCCAGCGAGCAGAAGCTGATTGATGACGCGGTTGATGAAGCGGTGCGCTGCACGGAGCTATGGCTGAAAGAGGATAAGATTAAAGCGATGAATCGTCTGCACGCTTTCAAAGCGGGCTAAGGCAATTCCCGCGCCGCGCCGGGCAATTCTGTGTATAATGCGCGAAATTTTTTGAATCAGGCGTACCCTGAAGAGATTCTGGTGGCGCATGATGAGATGGATCTGCCGCCGGGCGTTGCCAAATTTAAACAGGGCGGCGGGCACGGCGGGCATAACGGCCTGAAAGACATTATCAGCAAGCTGGGTAACAACAATAATTTTCACCGTTTACGCGTAGGTATCGGTCATCCTGGCGATCGCAACAAGGTGACCGGATTTGTGCTGGGTCATAACGCCGGCGCGTGGTATCTGGATCTGCTGGCCAGCCGCCATAATCAGGCGCTAAAAGAGGAGCCTAAATTCTTTGGCTATACGGCGCGCCTGGCTCTGGCCGGGAATGATGTGCGGCTGCTGGTGCCGACCACCTATATGAATCTCAGTGGTAAAGCGGTGGCGGCAATGGCCACGTTTTACCGCATTACGCCATTTACCTGCAGCACCTTGTTTTATATAGAAATTGACTAATCACACTCTGACACTACTTTTGCCTGACAATCTTTGTCATCCCTCTCAGCAGACAGTAAACTAGCCACCTTTCTGCAGGAGAACAGGATAACTATTGTGAGCAGCATTAAACTGATTGTGGGACTGGCAAATCCCGGTGCCGAATATGCGGCGACGCTGCCTGCAACCATGGTCAGCAGTCCCAGACACATCAGGCTATTGCCTATAACGCGGCATTGATGACGTTTCATGAATCACCTCCATCCTTATGAGCAAAGTAAAAAACCGCACATAACGTTAACCTGTCATAAGTTTAGGCAATGATAGCGGGACATTTTGCGCCCAGGATCACACAACACAATGTGCAAATGACAAAGTGGCATATGGTTACGGCGACAGCGGACGTCACCATGGTGACGATGCCAGTAATAGCGATCTTCAATCTTCTCCCGGCCACTGACGCGGGCGCCCGCCAGCCACAACAGCGCCCCGATAAAGATGCCAAACATGGCTCCACTGGCCAGCAGAGGCGGCATATTCACTGACGGCAGCTGATTGATCACGGATGAGGCGACAACGCAGCGGTCGCAGCCGGCCGGCATTGGTTATACCGTCAGCATTGGCTATGCCCCGGCCGATCCGGCTGTCAGCCAGTTTCCGGCACTGCTGGCGCTGGCTGATGAAGCGCTCTATCGCGCCAAAGCCCACGGCCGCAACCGGACAGAGTGCTACATTGCCCGGCCACAGCCGGTTACTGAAGTGGCGATTTAATGTCTTGACCATTTTAAGAGTATTAACGACCGCTACGGCCACCTGCAGGGTGACCGGGTGTTAATCGACTTTTGTCAGATAGCTGAGGCGCAAATGCCGGCAGAGAGCTATTTCGCCCGACTTGGCGGCGAGGAGTTTGCCGCGCTGGTGACAGGCGACAGTGCACAGGTGCAGCGCGTGTGCGAAGCTATTCGCGTGGTTCTGTTTGTGATTGGCCTGACCTTTACCCTGCTGGCCATGGTTAATGAACGGTCGCAGGTGGCGCACAGGCTGGCGTCACTGCGCGATCCGCTGACCGGCACATGGAACCGGCGCGCGCTGTTTGAGCAGGCGGATAATGTGCTGCGGCGGCGGGTCAGAATCTCCTCTGCCGCCGGGTTTAGCGCGGTGCTGTTCGACTACACCGCAGCGTTTATCACTCTGCTGTGGCGCGCGCGCAGCATGCTGAAAGTGACGTTCTGGCCTGCGCAGACGCTGCTGTGGATCCATCTCGGCTTTCATCTTGCGCGAATTTTTCTCGATGACGCCGTGGCCAGCCGCCTGCCGGGCGCCATTGGCGGCTCGGGTTTCTCGATTTACGTGATCCTTGAGTCGAATCTTCCGGTTGCGCTGGGCAATGTCATAGTTATGCTGGCTTATGGTACGCTGCTGTGCGCATTTCGTACTTTCTGTAAACGACCCGCTGGCCTGCTGTGGCCCGGTGGCGCGCTGCTCTGGGCGCTGCTTTGCCTGCTGCCCGATTTCTATCACAGTCAGCCACTGCGGGTGCTGGTGCTCTGCCTGCTCTGCATACAAACGCCCACTGCCATGATGCTCGATATTTATACGCTGTTTGTTTGCGA
This sequence comes from Pantoea sp. BRM17, assembly GCA_002939445.1. Taxonomy (GTDB): domain Bacteria; phylum Pseudomonadota; class Gammaproteobacteria; order Enterobacterales; family Enterobacteriaceae; genus Pantoea. Next base: position 1,658,938 of record PEFU01000003.1, read on the forward strand.
GCTTTATGTGCTGGGGTTTCTGAGCATCATTATGATATTTGCCTGGGTCGGCGCTCAGTACGATCGCGTGCTGGGCTTTACCACGCTGACCCTGATCCTGACGCTGTGCGCGGTGTTTCTCAGCAGCCTGCGCAGTGCCGGCCTGCAGTCCCGGGCCTCGCGCCCGGTTTTTTATGCTTATCCGCTTCCTCCTGCCTTGCTGAAGCTGCTTTTTCCCGCGCGCTTCGCCCTATAAATTTTTAGTCTGTGCACTATTTCCCCTGCCTTCTGCTCTTTTTCACTTTCGCGCTGTCCGGCACTTCAGCAGCCCCGGAAATAGTGCTATTTTCAGCGCCACTTTTTTCCGGTCAACGCGGTTGAAAATCTGCGCAAGTCCGTGATTGATGAAGTAATTGTTTGCGATACCATCCCGCTCTCGGAAGAGATGAAAGCGCTGCCAAACGTGCGCACGCTGACGCTTTCCGGCATGCTGGCTGAAGCTATTCGTCGTATCAGTAACGAAGAATCTATCTCTGCTATGTTTGAACATTAATTGTTCACGCTTACGGCTATCATCGACAAACGTCGCCCGCGCGCGAATGTTTCTCAGGTTATGCATATTATTGGTGATGTCGCAGGCCGTGACTGCGTGCTGGTCGACGATATGATCGACACCGGCGGTACGCTGTGCAAAGCGGCTGAAGCACTGAAAGAGCGTGGTGCCAAGCGCGTATTCGCGTATGCCACCCACCCTATCTTCTCAGATCGCGTGCTGACCGTTGATCTGCATGCCGAACAGATCCAGGGCTTCTTTGATGTGCCGGTAGACAACGTCTTCGGCAGCCCGATTCTGCTGGAAGATATGCTGCAGCTTGGCCTGGAAAACCCTATCGTGGTTTCCCCGGATATTGGTGGTGTGGTGCGCGCCCGCGCAATTGCCAAACTGCTTAATGACACGGATATGTCCACCTGTGCCCCCACCAACGATAATCTGATGGAGCTGGTTGTGATGGTCGACGCGCTGCGTCGGGCTTCTGCTGGTCGAATTACCGCTGTTATCCCCTATTTCGGTTATGCCCGTCAGGATCGCCGCGTGCGCTCAGCGCGTGTACCGATCACCGCTAAAGTGGTGGCTGACTTCCTCTCCAGCGTCGGCGTGGTCTGGACGTCCAAGCCTGAGGTTCTTCTCGTGCCTGATATGAAGCTATTTGCTGGTAACGCCACCCCGGAACTAGCACAACGTATTGCCAACCGCCTTTACACCAGCCTCGGAGACGCCGCTGTCGGTCGTTTCAGCGACGGCGAAGTAAGTGTACAGATTAACGAAAATGTACGCGGTGGCGATATTTTCATCATCCAGTGCTGGAGCTTGCCCCGAAATGGATTCGCGGATTTGTGGCGCGCGGGCTTAACCTCTCGCCGTTGCAGCAAATCCCTTCCGGGCTTTAAGCGTTTACGTGACCGTATTACCCGTTCCAGATATGGCACGTTGCGCATTAACACACCGTATGAACAGGCTCAAACATATTCGCCGGTTATGTTTGAGCGGTTCATTCCACGCGCAATTCACCGATACGCACATTAGATGAACTGTTAAGCCTGCCTTTTCACAATGATTGTGAAGCTGTGGCAAGAAAACGTTTTCGTGAGGTTGATGCGCTGCTTTCCTGGCTGCTAGAATACGCGCCGTCGCGCCTGACCGGGACCGGCGCTTGCGTGTTTGCTGAATTTGACACCGAGTCCGACGCTCGTCACAGGCTGAGCACAGATGAACTGGCTGCGCTTGGCGTCACGCTGGGTGCCGATGTGCCGGTGTTTGTGCGCGGCCACGCTGCGTTTGCCGAAGGCGTCGGGGAGCTGCTGCAGCCCGCCTCGCCGCCAGAAAAGTGGTATCTGGTGGCGCATCCGGGCGTAAGTATCGCTACGCCCGATATCTTCCGCGATCCCGATCTGGGCGTGGCGGACGCTGACAATCTGATTGTACGCGCGGCGCTGGCGCTGAAGCAGGCGGCGGTGGCAAAAGGCACGCTTGACGATCGCGCGGGCGCGCAGATTGCGCTGGAAAAAAAACTGCCGATGGGCGGCGGGCTGGGCGGCGGCTCCTCGGATGCCGCCACGGTGCTGGTGGCGCTGAACCACCTGTGGCAGTGGGCGTATGGATAGCTGGACCCTGCAATGATGACCACCTGGCCCGCTCCGGCAAAACTTAATCTGTTTCTCTACATTACCGGCCAGCGCGCTGACGGCTACCACAATCTGCAAACGCTGTTTCAGTTTCTTGATGCCGGCGATACGCTGGAGATGACGCCGGACCGCAGCGGGCGCATCAGCCTGCTGACGCCGCTGGCACAACCTGCGGCAGTGGATGATGGGTCTGCCGGGCGATGCCACCGATTATCAGCTCAATAATAGCTACCAGCTGAAAAGCCTGAGCTACAGCCGCAACGGCCAGCAGTGGCACGTCGCTATCGGCGACTACGACACGAAAGTCACGCCCTCTCTGCCCGCTAATCTGGAGCTGACCGAAGGTGACCAGCGTATCAAACGCTACGCCCGCTTCAACTGGCAGCRGACCGCCCCTGACCGCTATCGTCTGCTGCTGACCAACCCGCTGGGCAGCACCGAACTGCAGCTGGATGCGCAGGGCTCCGTGGTGCAGATTGTTGACAACAAGGGCAAGCGCTACACCAGCAACGATGCTGAGAAAATGATTTCGCAGCTCACCGGCATGGATATTCCGCTGGAATTGCCCACGCGCAAACTGTTGCGCCTTTTACCCCTTGCCAGCGTTCTGCTGGCGGCCTGCAGCATCAACAAACCGCAGCAGGGCGCAGGGCCCGCTACCACCGCACCGCAGTGGCAACAGCACCAGCAGCAGGTAGCCGGTATCAGCCATTATCAGACGCGCGGCGCCTTTGCTTATCTGTCCGATAAACAGAAGGGATTGATTGTCTGGTTTTGTGAAGCGCATTCTACAAGATGCGGCAGATCATGGAAAGCCATACAAAGACTATGACAGTGATAAGATTAAACTGATCGTGCGCAATTTTCCGCTGGCCGGCATTGACGGTTCTCAGGCGGGCAGTTAGCGTTATCGGTTACGAATTAAAAACGTGTCTGAGGAGATGACCACGTGATGCGACACTGAGGTAGAGTTCGGTGCGGTTACAGGTCGAGAGTACCACCCCGCTCTGTACCATTGGCTGCGACAGCAGGCTGTTCAGCGCCTGGTCAAGCGTGTCCGGCGTAAACGACACGCGTTCACGCAGAGCGACAGGAGCAGTTTTGTGATTGATTCCGAGTGCCAGGAGCGTCATGTGATTGCGGCTGGGAAGTCCATGCGCCTTTTTCACCTGACCGAGGATTTGCGGCTCACCCAGTACCAGCGAATCGAGGCCGCTGGCTACGCGCATCAGATGGCTGACCGCAGCGTTATCCTGGTGCCAGTAAAGGCTGTTGCGTACGTCCGCTTCCGGCAAATTATGATAATCACATAGCCAGCGCACCAGCTTCTCCTGCAAATCCGCCTGCTGCTCTCCCGCCCCGACCAGCAGCACATTAACGGTGCTGAGCGACTCAAATATCTGCCGCGCCAGCGAGCAGGCGGCAAACGCAACAGAGACCGCGCTGGCGCCGATTTCGGTTTCGGTCCGCACGCGCTTGGCCACGGAGAAGGTTTTCTGGAACATACGCTCCAGCTCGCTGGTCAGCGCCCGGTCGCGTGAGGAGTCGGCCATAATTGGCAGCTGGCTGGCGGTAGAGGAGATAATGATATCAGCTTCAGAAAGACGGGTTTCAATCTCAGCGAGGTTGATCACCTCGGCACCCACCTCGTCAGCCAGCAGCTGAGCACGTTCGCGGGTGCGGTTCGCGATCATCAGTTTTTTTACGCTGTGCTCGCGCAAATGGCGTGYGACCAGCTCAATGGTTTCTCTTTCCGCCTGCAGGGCTGCCGCTTTACGCTGCGCCATATTCTGCTCAATGATCGCCTGCAGATCGTCGACGCTGTAGAGGTAGGCGTTGGGCAGCTTGCCCACTTCAGGCTCAACGTCGCGCGGTACGGCGATATCCACCAGCAGCATCGGCTGATTACGTCGCGCTTTCAGCGCACGCTCCACCATGCCTTTACCCATCAGGCGGTTGGTGAGTTTATGTGCCAGCTCCTGCAGCACTTTTTCTGCGTCTGCTCCCTGCCGCAGCGCAGCCATCGCGCGCTCCTGCAGTTCAGCGCGCACCTGCTCTGCCTGCATGCGGTATTCACGGATCGATTCGCCGGCGCTTTGCGCGCGCAGCCACGCCATAAACTCTCCGCTCTCCTGCACGACAATCTAACGCTTCCACTTCTTCATGGCGTTCCTGTAACGCTTCCAGCTTGGCAATAATCGAGCTTTTCATCTAATTGTAGGTATCCCGGTGATAGGTCGTGACAGCGGAGATTACTCTAAACCGAGGCTGTCGCGTAAGATCTGCAGGCGTTCGCCATCGCCATCGCGGGCGGCCTGCTGAAGTGATTTGGTTGGCGCATGCTTTGTCGCGCGCCACTCTGAGTTCGTCCTGCGCCATTTCGCGCATTTCCGGGTCCTCAAGCAGCATTTCAGCGGTATCCACATCATCCTGCACCTGCTGCCAGTTGCGGAAGCAGCGGGTCACATCGCTCAGCTGGGCATATTCGCGTGACAGCGCGCGGAAACGTTCCTGATTGCCAATCACGCCGGCATCGCCCACGCCTTCATTGGCGCTCATGATCTCTACCTGCCAGCGCCGCCCTTCAGCGTAACGGCTGTACATCCGGAACAGATCGCCGGCAAAAATCGCCGCTTCGTCGCCGCCGGTTCCGGCACGCACTTCAATAAAGCAGGGGCGTTCGTCATCCGGATCTTTCGGCAGCAGCAGCACCTGCAGCTGCTGCTCAAGCACCTCGCGGGACGGATTAATGTCCGGCAGTTCCGCTTCCGGCAGCTCCGGCATAACGGCCACGGTACAGGCCGAGGTGTGGATACGCCCCTGCGATTCAGTTTCCGGCACGCGCTGAACGCGATGACCACCCGACTCAAACTTCATCCGCCCGTAAGCGCCCTCGCCCGTCACCCGCGCGATCACCTCTTTATAGCCGCCATGCTGGCGTTTTGCCATCTCAGCCGCGTGAATACGCGCACCCAGCACCGCCAGCGCTTTGGCTTTGTTTTTATGCTGTGAACGCTCATCCTGACACTCAACCACAATGCCGGTAGGCAGGTGGGTGATGCGGATAGCCGAGTCGGTGGTGTTGACGTGCTGTCCGCCCGCGCCTGAGGAGCGGAAGGTATCGATTTTCAGATCCTGATCGGCCTGATACTCCTGAACGATCGGCTCGATCAGCGTATCCAGCTTGCCTTCCATGGTTTCATCCAGCCGGTAAAGCGTGAGGTTAATGCGGTGATCGGTCACGCGTCCCTGCGGGAAATTATAGGTGCGGATACGGTCGGAGCGATCGCCGCTGCCAAGCAGGTTGCGCCGGGTTGATGCCTCAGCCGCATCGCTGCTCCAGCTGTGCCAGCTGTGCGTCGCTCAGCGGGTGCTCATCAAAGGCCAGCAGCCAGCTGCGCGTTTTGCCGGTCACAAAGCTGAGCAGGATCTCGGCGTCCCGCTTCGGACTTTCGCCTCCGCTCAGCGCCGTCATAGCCAGCTGACGCCAGCGGCGGATCTCCATCAATCCTGTCCGGCCAGCGCGGCGATCAATAGCACCGGTGCCGGTGCCCAGATCAAGCACGTGACAGGGTCCCGCAGGCAGACGCAGCAGCGCCTGTTCCACCAGCACTTCAGTATCCGGACGCGGGATCAGCGTGGCGTCACTGACGCGCAGCGGCAGCGACCAGAACTCCCGCTCGCCCGTCAGGTGAGCGATCGGTTCACCCCGCTGACGGCGCGCCAGCCCCATGTCGATATAAGGTGGGTTGCTGGCGATGAGGTGATAACGGGTCGCAGGCAGGCTGTCAAACCAGTGGCTGAGCTGAAAGCGGGCGTTGGTGAGACCCAGCCGTGCCGCATTCTCCTGCGCCAGCGCAACGGCAGCGGGAATGCGATCGCAGCCGGTGATCTGCGCGTCAGGTCGTTCACTGGCGAGCGCCAGCAGATAGCCCTGCTCAAGCATCAGGGTGCGCACGGCGGCATCCTGCTGCCAGCCGTGTTCCAGCAGCAGCCAGCCCTGCGGCTGCAGCCACGCCGGGGCGCTGTGAATGATAAAACGAATATCAGCCAGTCCGGCGTCATCGGCTACCAGCGCGCTGCGCGGCTCAAAACGCACGTCGCCCTGCAGCAGATGCGCATCGACAGCGCTGCTGCAGCAAGCCTGAAGCGGTCGTCAGCCAGTAAAAGCGCAGCAGAAACAGGCTGACGCTGACTATCACGATAAAAATATGAAACTGCTTAATCTGCGGATACCAGCTGGCCATCCAGTGCCCCTTTATGCATATTGCCCAAGCGTCACGCGCGGATTGCCGCCGTAGTCGTTGAGAGTGGTAACCTGCGGCGATCCAGCGCGTGCTCAGCTTCCGCGGACGACGACTCAGTGCCACAAAACCCAAGGCGACGTAGATAATAACCGCTAACAGCTTCTCCGTCAGCCAGCTTCCTTGTGGTGTGAAAGGATAAAAGTGAGTAATTATCACCAGCAGCGCGCCGCTCAGCAGTAAAAACGTGTCGCACAGGTGCGGCACAATCCGCACCCAGTTTTGACAGCTGCTGCTGAACCGAAGGCGCGGAAAAATCGTCGCGGATAGCGCAGGTTGCGCCGATGACCGCTTCACTTAACGGTGATTCATTAAAATCAAATTCTACTGATGAGGTCATACTATCCCCAAAATCGGCATTTTGGTCATCGCCAGTTTGCCTGCAAACAGCAGAGCAACCAGCGCAAGCAGGCAGATGCAGCAGTATCACGCCGAGCGACACCGCCGTGCCCTGACGGCTTTTCAGCACTTTATCAATCCAGAGTGCATCTGACAGGTTGTAGACACCGCTGGCGCCGCCAAAGCCCCATTCGCGATAGAACAGCTCCAGCAGCTTTTCCAGCCGCAGATCGGCATCTGTGGCGCTGCTGATATAATCGCGCGCTTCTTCCAATTCATCCAGATCGTCGGTATAGAGTTTGGCCGTGGGGCTGATATTGCCCTTCAGCCAGACCTCAAGCGTATGGGTATCGAGCGTTTCACCGTTAAACGGATTSATCAGCCACATTTCGCCATCCAGCCAGTCTGCGCGCAGAATCAGCTGAGTCGGAAAAATCACCGGCATCAGCGGCAGCTCCAGCTGCTCGGCGAGGGTTAAGTCAGTGAGCGCAATATGCTCGCACTCCAGCTGGGCGTAGATGAGACCGCGATCGCGGATTTCATAGGGGTCGTCAGGATCGATCTCCAGCAGTACTTTACTGACATTCAGCGCCAGCTCCATCTGCTTCTCTTCCATCAGCGCCGCTTTCAGCGTGTCGAGCATTTTCCGCATTACGCTGAGCGTTTTGGTTACGTTCATGCCGCCAAACAGCACAAACGGCAGATCGTTTGCGACATCGATATCGCCAATTTTAACTACTTTCTCTGTCATGACCTTTCCTTATGCCGGCAACGCTTAGTGTAGCGTGACCTGTTTCTGTTCGATTGCGTGGATCTGTACTTTAATCATTTCACTCACCGGATCTTCCGGGCACTGCTCAACAAAATCGATGATTTTCACGCCAAACGTCTGCTTCAGCTCCTGAAAAATCTTCATCCCCTCGTCCAGACCCGGACCGCGATACGATTTAATCGAGGAGCGGTTTGCCTTGTCAAAAGAGGCTTTGAAAACGTAAGGGATACCCAGCTTGTCGGTAACCGTCACGTAGTGCTCACAGATGCGCATCGCCAGCTCGCGTGATTCCAAACCGCCTTCCGCAAACTTATCCACGATATTACCCATCTGGCCCGGGCTGACAAACTGCGGTTTTTTAACGTTAATTACCGCGCCGGTTTTTGCCATCGCCTCTACCAGGTCCGTCTGGCGTGCCAGAAACGCTGGCAGCTGAATAACATCAACCACATCGGCAACCGGCTGCGCCTGCCAGGATTCATGGACGTCGGACGCCAGCTCGGCAACCTGAGCACGGCGACCGCCCGATGCGGCACCAAACGGATCGCGCGTCTGCAGCGCATGCGTCACGTCGAAAATGACCGGGCTGTTGTTGGTGACTTTCTTCATCACGTTAAAGCCCAGCATATCCACAACCAGGTTGTCATAACCGAAGTTGCTGCCGCGATCGCACAGGATAACTTTATCGTCTTTATTTGCCAGAGGCTGTCAGCTGCTGGTGTCCAGCGCCGGGAAGCTCTTGACCAGATCGTCAATCGCTTTCATCTGAGCCAGGAACGGCTCCAGCTTATCCAGCGGCAGCGCGGAAGGACCGTCGCATTTTGCACTGTTTGGCTCCGGATGCGCTTCGATGAAGAGGCCGGCAATACCCACGGCCATACCGGCACAGGAAGTCACTGTCGTTCTCAAAATCGGTGGAGCTGCATGACAAGGTCATCGGGCATTATCTGAACATAAAACACTATCAGTAAGTTGGAGTCATTACCCGGTGCGGCACATCTGGCGCTGTTCGCCGGTTATCTGCTGACAATAATGCTCTGACCGGATACACCGCGAAAACAAAAAAGGCACCCTTACGGGTGCCTGAGCCACTTGCGTGAGACCGGTGTGACCTCGCAGAAGACTCGGACGACAGCCGGAAACTCGAGGTGGATTCCATCTCGCTACCGTCCGGCGTCATTCATAGGGCGGACTTCCCTTTCGACGTGCATTAGTCGTTCGCAATGTGAGTCGCTTAACTCGCCGTATTCCTGAATCTGAGACAACATCTGGCAAGGCTGGGA
>PEFU01000003.1:1667898-1702440 GCA_002939445.1 Pantoea sp. BRM17
ACGCAGCGCAATACGGTAGTTGTTATTACCGGCATCGGGCAGATCGTGCTGCAGACACTCATGCCAGCTGTTGCCGGATAGATTTTCTGCCGGGAAATTTCTCGCTTTCAGCATGTCATCAAGTCGACGCAGGCGCACCACATACTCTCGAATCGTACTGTGGTTCATCTCGGTCTGTTCAAACAGATACTGTTTAAAACGCGGAAACTGGTGCAGAAGATGTAGGGACAATGCAGGCCTCCAGGGCAGTGTGAAGATATCCCTGTAGTGTTGCAGAAGATGCGCTGAGGCGCATCCGGAATTGCGGGGTAGCAGCAGCCCGCTGCGGCACAGATCGCCGCAGCGGACATTAATCATTGATCAGCCGCGCTGCCAGCCGAGGAACTGATCGTATTCCTGGATCGCACCGGCGGTCAGCAGCACATCCGCGCCCTGGCGGAGCGCGWCCGCGGCCAGAAACTCCAGCTTGCGCAGCTTGTTGCCGCCCAGCGCGACCGGCGTAACGTCATCGCGTTTAATAAAAATATCGCGGCCAAGGTAATCGGACAGACGCGGCAGATGCTCCAGCGGCGTAGGTGCGCCAAGCAGCTCAYTTGCGTAGTCGCTGAGCTGCTGCGGCGGATTATCCAGCGCCGCCACCATCTCCGTCTCCACCTCCATCAGATCAAGCAGCAGGCGGTTGCCGTTGGAGAGATAATTTTCTGCCGTGGTGCCAATCGGGTTTTCCAGCAGCGCCACGCACTTCAGGCCAAGCCGCGCCGCCACTGCGGCCGTCTGGCGTACATGATTGGGCAGCTGCTKCAGCCCTACCGCCAGACCGGCATGGGTACCGGCGCTGCCGGATGCCACCACCACCGCCGCGAAATCCACTACGCCCTCGCTCTGATGGGCGATCTCCTGGGCGCACTCTACGTATCCCAGCGCGCCCAGCGCATTCGAGCCGCCGACCGGCACGATATAGGGGCGATACCCCTGCGCTTCGAGACGCTCCAGCAGGCGCACTGCCTCCATGCCCTCTTCGCTGGGTTCGCCATAGCGCGGCGCGTAGTACTCATCCCAGAGCGTGATCGTCGCCTGCGGCTTCAGCTCAAGCTGCTCTGCCAGCGCGCTGCGCAGCCGCTCTACCACCGGCAGCTGCGCGGCCACGCTACGTGACACTGTCACGCCAACCAGCTCGCTTTCCGGCAGTGTGGCAGCGATTATAGAGCGTTTCGTCAGCCTGTCTCATACCGAAGGATGATAAGCAAATAACGCCGGTGCGCCGCCGGTATGTACAAACAGCAGCGGCCCTTCGCGCCGGAAGCGCTTCTGGCTGATACCGTCAATCAGACCGGCCATCGCTTTGCCGGTATAGACCGGATCCAGCATGATACCTTCCAGCCGTGGTGATGCCTGCGAGCAGCGCCACCGCCATCATTCCCATCGCCAGCGGGCGACGAATCAGAGAGAAAGCCATGTTTACCCCGTTATTATCTGTTGTGTGTGTCAGTGCAGGTGCGTCGCGTGACGCACCCTGTAACAGATAGCGTAGTCTTATTATGAACGCCACAGAAATTGCATCTCCGTGGTGACGTTACGCCTGTACCCATTTGGTCGGCTTCAGCGCCGCTTTTACGCCGAGATGCTGTGCCAGCTCCTGCGCAAACTCCACCTCAAAGCCGGTCAGTTTGCCGCGCTCATCCTGGAAACTAAACGGCGGATAGGTGCCTTCAAGGCCCACGCGCAGCTCGCCTTTATTTTTAATCTGTGCCAGCAAATCTTCAGCGGCAAAGGTTTTTGCGAGGCCCACGCCCACTTTTTTCCCTGCCAGGTCCTCAGGTTTGGTGATGGTGCCGGCGTTTTTCTTCAGCGTCAGCGCCTGCACGCCCGAGATGGTGTACGGCGTGGAGAAGTCATACTTCTTTTTACGCTCATCGGAGATAGTGACCTGATTTATCACCACATCAATACGTTTTGAATCCAGAGACGCCAGCATACCGTGGCGCGAGAACGCCGGGCCCGCTACGGCCATGGTGTCACCGGTTTTCTTCACCAGATCGAGCGCGGCCAGGCGATCGACCAGAATGGCGTTCAGGCGGCCGGAGCGCAGATCCTGATATTTTGTCGGGTCATCATCATAGGTGCGGATATCGACGCCTTTGACGTTATCACGCAGCCACTGCTCATAGTTGGAGCCGTAACAGTGCCCCTTTAAGTAAAAAAGGTGCTGAATCCAGCACCAGATGTACGCTCTCCAGCATTATTTCGTCACGTCCGTGCCAAACCATTTATCAGAGAGTTTTTTCAGCGAGCCATCTTTCTGCATCTCTGCCATCGCCTGATCGATCGCTTTCAGCAGATCGTCGTTACCCTTACGCACCGCCACGCCAGCCTCCTGGATCGAGTTCGATGCCAAACTGTGGCAGACCGTAGTAGATCATAAACAGCTGGGCGATCAGCGGTGTGCCGCGGAAAATCGAGACATAGATGCGCGCCAGCCAGTTCACCGGCCAGAAGCGGGACAGACGCATCAGGGCAAGAATAAAGCCCAGCAGCAGGCCAAAGAACATCCCGCCGATGCTTAGCTGCAGCGTCAAGCTGTTGCCGAGCGGCGGCAGCGCAGTACGCGCCGCCTGCGGCAGGATCACCCGGCGCAGCGTCTGCCATGGAGTCATGCCGATGCTGGCTGCCGCTTCCCACTGCCCGCGCTCGATAGAGGCGATGGCGCCGCGCAGCGACTCTGACGCATAGGCTGCCGTGTTCAGCGACAGGCCAATCATCGCGGAGGGAATTCGATCCTGACGATTAACGTGCGCCTCAAGGCGGTTCTGCAGCGCGGAGAGCACGGTCGCCATGATCCAGTAGATCAGCGAGGCGGCCAGATACATGGTAAACACCTCAAGCGTGCGTGAGGTGATTAACTGCGCCTGACGAAACAGCTCCGGCACCTGGATAGTGGCTGCCAGTGAGGTATCCTTGACCAGGCTGATGGCCTACCGTCACAGTGCCCTGATCCGGCACCTCCAGCAGATTGATACTGCGCAGCAGCGTGGTTTTTCCCGAGCCGCTGGGGCCGATAATCGCCACCACCTCTCCGGCAGCCACGTCGAGATCGATGCCGTGCAGCACCGTTTGCCCGTGAAATTTTTTCACCAGCTGGCGGACTTCAATTGCACTCATTTCTCCTCGCAGCAGCTGACGTGCCCGCGCCTGCGATTCTGCTTTCGGCTCACCTTTAACGATCACCGGCCCTTCAATAATATTTTCCAGCACTGAACGATGCGGGAACAGATTGAAGTTCTGGAACACAAACCCGACCTGCTGGCGCAGCTGACGCACCTTCTCTTTCTGTTTGTTAAGACTCAGGCTGGCGTCAATGGTGATGCGCCGTTTCTCCTGCGCCAGGGCGCGAATGGTATTCAGCACCTCGCCGACCAGCTCCGGGTCGAGCGCGGATGTCGGCTCATCAAACAGAATCACCTCCGGGCGCATCGCCAGCGCGCGGGCAATCGCTACCCGCTGCTGCTGCCCGCCGGAAAGCCGGCGCGGAAAGCTCGCCTCTTTACCCGTCAGCCCGACCTTCTAAAATAAGGGCCAGCGAACCGGCCCTGAATATTACTGATTAAGAAATTTATCCAGGAATTGTCGGGTACGTGCCTGCTGCGGATTGCTGAACAGGGTTCTGGCSTCCCCCTGCTCCACAATGCGCCCCTGGTCCATGAAAATAGCGCGGTCAGCCACGTCGCGCGCAAAACTCATCTCATGCGTGACGATCACCATCGAATGCATTTACATCTGTCTGAGGCAGCGCAGAGAGTTATAAACCGTGATTCAGGAAAAATAATCYGTAAGAAAAGCTGCTGTTTAATTAAGAGCAATCTGCAAACAGAGAAGCCAGTTAATAATTTAGCAATAAGACAATTATATGACTATGCACCAAAAGGATAAGAGAAACGCGAAGGGATATGATAGCAGCGTAATTATATCATTTTTCCCGTTATCTTTCATCAGTTTGACTCCTAAAGCTGTGTAGGTCTGTAAGAGATAAACGCATTAATAATCAGTTCGCGAGTTATGGTTATTAAACGATTATTCAACAGCACTGCGGGGAGTGTATCTGGCGAAAGTCCTAAATTGTCTTTACTGGCCCTGATGTAACAAGACTTTACGTTAATCAAGGTTGGTCGCCAGCAGGCCGGAAACAAAAAAGAATGCCGGCATACGTAATGGCGACAGTACCGTGTTAAACTGCACCCATATTTCTGCCGGAAACCAGCCGGCACTCAAATATTTTATCGTTGTTTCAAATCCCGGTAATACGGTGTGGTAGAGAACCACCAGCAAAATACAGGCACCTTTTAGTGTATTTATCCAGCGCATAAACGTCAGCTTGAGAAACTCCAGCAGTGAACCGGCATAGGCCGCATTAAGATTTTGCGAAATGCGTTGCCCGGTGATTTCTGTGGAAATCCCGACAATTGACCACCACTGAATAAAGCCCCACAAAATATAGAGATAAAACAGATTGGTAATACGGCTGGTAAATACCTGTTTCCATGAACGATTTAAAATGCGGCTCCAGAATGCACCCAGCAGGAAGAACAGGAAATATTGTGCGACGCTCTGCGGCCCCCAGTAAGGAATGATTTTTTCCACCGCCAGATAATTCAGTACCACCGCCACAACCAGCAGCGCGATTTTCTGCTGATGGAAAATTTTCGCACACAGGAAGTAGATCGCCAGACCATACAAATACCAGGAGGTACTCATCGCTCCTACCCAGTTGAAAAAACGCATGCTGAAATGCTGATTGAGCCAGCGGCAGGCCGCCACGCTCACCAGCACGGCGATGACACACATAAACAGGCTCTTATCGAGGCCCATAATGACATGCAGTCCCGTCAGCGCGGCCAGTGCCGCCCACGGCAGCAGGTTTTCACGGCGCAGCTCGCTCAGGCGCAGCATCATTGCGCCGCGGTTGGTCAGTGACCAGACGGCTACTGAACAGAGCGAACAGATCCCGACGATGGCCAGCGGATAGAAACAGGCCCACAGCACAGAGAACCACGCCTGCTCAAACAGGTGATGGCGCTGGGCAAACAGAATTGCCGACATCCCAAAAAACTCAATAAAGATGCGGTGAATAACGTAGATTTGCAGCGTATTGCCCCGGTTCATCACAGTAAAGGGCCCCCTGCGGGCCCTTTTTTATTGCGGGTTTGCCAGGGACGCCAGGGAAGCATAAACGCATCAYGGACGCATAAATGCGTCCCCAGGGGTTGGCATTGTTGCCTCTGGATTTACCTACGCTGCTTTGCGACGCTTCATGCCGATCAGCGTCGGGAACAGGAACAGCGACTGGCCCAGTCTATCACGGTGATGCCGATCAGCTGCGTACGCTGTGTGCCGATATTGCTGCACGCGAGGGCGCCATTGTTTCCGTCCAGGGCTTTGCCCGCGGAGAAACCAATCTGCTGCTGGAGCGGTTGCTGATTGAACGCTCGCTGAGCGTCAACACCGCAGCAGCAGGCGGCAACGCCAGTCTGATGACCATCGGTTAAACCTCGCGCGAACGCGTGCTCTGCCTGGCCGATAATGAGCAGGATGCACTGATCCAGCTGGCCGCGGTAACCAGCGTCGGCAGTCAGGCGCTATGGCAGGATGATGAGCTGCATCGTGCCCTGCTGAAAGCGCTGCCGCCGGCAGTACAGCAGCGCATCCGGCTGGCCAAAGATGCCCTGTCCGGTGAGTTTGATGCGGTGGATCGTCAGGATGCTGAGCAGCCGGTCGACAGCAGCGTGCGTACAACGCTGATGGGCGCGCACCAGGCGCTGCAGAACTGGGCGCAGGATAAGCCAGCATTGCAGGCGCTGTGTCAGCGTTACGATGAGCTGTCGCAGGCGGGCACGGTGCGTCTGCTGCCGGGCCCGACGGGCGAGCGCAACACCTTCAGCCTGCTGCATGAAACCATCGCTCAGGTTACTGCGAATGCGCACGTTGGCAACCTGTATGTAAACCGTAATATGGTCGGTGCCGTAGTAGGCGTGCAGCCGTTTGGCGGCGAAGGCCTCTCCGGTACCGGCCCGAAAGCGGGTGGCCCGCTCTATCTCTATCGCCTGCTGGCACATCGTCCGGATGGCGCGCTGCGCCTGACCTTCCAGGACCGTAAAGAGTGGGAGAGCGGCACCTTTATCAAACCTACGCTGATTGAGCTGGATCAGGTCAGCGATCTCGATAAAGAGATCTTCGGACCGGTGCTGCACGTGGTGCGCTTCTCACGCAGCAGCCTGCCGCAGCTGATTGAGCAGATCAACGCCACCGGCTATGGCCTGACGCTTGGCGTCCATACGCGTATTGTTCAGGAAGATGCCGCCGATCACACCATTAAAATGCTGCGCGGCGCGATGGCGGAGTGCCGCATGGGCAATCCGGAACGCCTTTCAACTGATATCGGTCCGGTTATCGACCAGGAAGCGAAAGCGGGCATTGAGCGTCACATTCAGGCAATGCGCAACAAAGGCTTTACCGTTTATCAGGCGGTGCAGGAGAATGCGTTGGCGACGCTGCTGCAGCGTAATCTTGCCGGCCGTCTCGATCCGCAGGGGCGTCCGACGCCGCTGATCGCAGAAACCGGCGGCATGAACGCCATGATCGTTGACTCCTCTGCCCTCACCGAACAGGTGGTGGTGGATATCGTTGCCTCAGCGTTTGACAGCGCCGGCCAGCGCTGTTCGGCACTGCGTCTGCTCTGTCTTGCTGCCGGTAACAGCGTGCTGGCAAAACCGGCTGAGCAGACGCCACTTATCGCGGCGCAGGCGGTGCAGATCCTGCTGGATGCAGGCGTTCCCGCCGGCGTGCTGCAGCTGCTGCCCGGCCAGGGTGAAACCGTGGGCGCACAGCTCACCGGCGATGAGCGCGTGCGCGGCGTCATGTTCACCGGCTCAACCGCCGTGCTGGTGCGCGAAGCGGGCAAAACGTACAACAATGCCATCGCCGAAGTGCGCGAAGCGGTCGATTTCCTCTACTACTACGCCGGTATGGTACGCGATGATTTCGACAACGAAACGCATCGTCCGCTGGGTCCGGTAGTCTGTATCAGCCCGTGGAACTTCCCGCTGGCGATCTTTACCGGCCAGATTGCCGCCGCGGAGCCAGTACTGAACCCGGCGGCGCCGGCTGACGTGGTCGGCAGCGTGCGTGAAGCCACCGAAACCGAAGTCTCTGCCGCGCTGGATGCCGCGGTCAGCGCCGGACCGATCTGGTTTGCGACCCCGCCAGCCGAGCGCGCGGCGATCCTTGAGCGTGCCGGTCAGGCGATGGAAGCGCAGATGCAGCAGCTGATTGGTGAAGGCGCCGTGGGTCTGCCACATCCGAAGATCCCGCTGCCGCGCGATCTCTATGGCGACAAGCGTCCGAACTCAGCGGGTCTCGACCTCGCAAATGAACATCGCCTCGCCTCACTCTCCAGCGCCCTGCTGAACAGCGCGAGCCAGCCATGGGTGGCCCAGCCGATGATCGAGGGCACCCTGGAAACGGGTGTCAGCCCCGATGGCAAACTCAGCCGCCCCTGCCGTATCTACGCGCCGGTGGGCACGCATGAAACGCTGCTGGCTTACCTGGTACGTCGTCTGCTGGAAAACGGTGCCAACACCTCCTTTGTCAACCGGATTGCCGATAAGAGCCTGCCGATAGATGAGCTGGTTGCCGACCCGGTGGTAGCGGTGGAAAAAATGGGTGCAGCCCATATCTCTTATCTCGCCTGCGCCCGCAAACTGCTGGCGGTACCGAGCCAGATCTACCCGCAGTTTGCCACGCACAACGCCCACACGCTGGCCGCTATCTATAATCTGGCGGGTAATAACTACTATCCGGGTCAGTATGAGTTCCAGTGCCTGCACGGCATGGGCGAGCCGCTCTATGAACAGGTGGTAGGCAAAGTGCACGGGATTGGCTTCGTGATTCAGGCTTACCAGAAACGCTGCCCGATGCTGATCGACTCGCTGGTCGATCTGGCACAGCGCAGCCGTCGCCGCCTGATGATCCGTCTGGTGAAAGGCGCCTACTGGGACAGCGAAATCAAGCGCGCGCAGATGGAAGGCCTTGAAGGCTATCCGGTTTATACCCGCAAGGTATATACCTCTGCACTGCATCCACGCTACAGTCGCGCCCAGTACGATCGCGTTATGGAAGAGCTCTATCCGATCCTGAAATCGCTGACGCTGCTGGCGCGTTCCTATGACATCGGCATCAATATCGATGCCGAAGAAGCCGATCGCCTTGAGCTGTCGCTGGATCTGCTGGAAAAACTCTGCTTTGAGCCTGAACTGGAAGGCTGGATCGCTGAGGCGCTGGCCAACGCCCGCAAGCTGGAAGAGAAAGGCTTCCGCTACTCCTACGATATGCTCGGTGAAGCGGCCCTGACCGCCGCCGATGCGAAAGCCTATCTGCTCTCTTATCAGCAGGCGATCCATGCGATTGGTAAAGCCTCCAACGGCCGCGGCATCTATGAAGGCCCGGGGATCTCGATCAAACTCTGCCGCAGCTCATCCATGTTTGTGAACGCCGCGACCTGGGGCCTGCTGTTTACCGGACGCCTGGTCTCAACCCATAACGAAGCGAGCATGTCCCGCTCGCTGAACCGTATTATCGGTAAAAGCGGCGAGCCGCTGGTGCGCAAAGGCGTGGATATGGCGATGCGCCTGATGGGCGAGCAGTTCGTTACCGGCGAGACCCACAAACTGCGTCACCAGAAAGGTGCAACCGGACGCGCCGGAATGGTGCAAAGCCTGCTACAGGAGTTCTCCCTCTCCTCGCAGGAGGGCGTGGCGCTGATGTGCCTGGCAGAAGCGCTGCTGCGTATTCCGGATWAACCTACCCGTGACGCGCTGATCCGCGACAAAATCAGCAACGGCAACTGGCAGTCGCACCTGCAAGAGAGCCTGCCCGAAGAGAGTCTGCAGCCGTTCCTCGACTTTGCTGAACACATTCTGCCGCAGTCGGTTACCCGCTCCGCGATCACCGCTGCATGGCGCCGGCCCGAGACGGAAGCGGTGCCGATGCTATTGGAGCAGGCACGCCTGCCCGCTCCGCTGGCAGAGAAAACCCATCAGCTGGCTTATAGCCTTGCCCACGAGGAATTCATGGGAACAACTACCATGGGGGTGAAGCTGGATGAAGCCACCCGCGAGCGCATTAAGCTGGCAGCACAGAAGGTCGATCGCACATCTCACTGGCTGATTAAGCAGGCTATTTTCAATTACTTAACCCAGCTTGAAGCGGGCGAAACCCTGCCGGAAATTCCCCTGCAGGCCAGCGAAACCACGGCGCAGAAACGCGGCTTTTTGCGGTTTAGTGAACCCGGTTGCAACTCTGGCGAGATTCTTGCAGCAAGAAACGTGCCGTTTCTTTACAGTTAACAAACAAACGGCTTTCAGGCATGCAACTTGGGTCACATTTAACACGGTTGCACAAAGTTGCAACATGAGTGATAGTGCAGCCCACGCTGATGTTGATTTATTTTTCAAGAATCAGCGCGGCAGCACCGGAACGGGGTGGCCACTGCGCGTTACCGCCGCCAGAGAAGCGAATTTCTCTTAAGGCGCGGTATCCTGCCGCAAAGGTGCGATGCGCACAATGGATTTAACACAGCTGTTACCTGGGTTTCACCTCTCTTTCTCATTTCTTTGCTCAAAGGTTGCGCCCGTTCAAACTTTTGGTTGCACCGTAAGCGATAAACCCTATCAACACCATCCCAAGGATATAGATAATAAAGGTCACCAGCATTGGTGTACTTATACTCATACTCTCTCCACTTATTATGTAATTGCTTAAGAGAAATTCTTTGCCCGCCCTGCCTCAGCAGCATTAGCCGGGCGTCTCCCTGGCGCGACGTATCACTTACCCTCTTTGTCACGGCAGTCCAATTTTCCAGTTCAGCCAGGCGCCAATTGTCAGGCCGATAGCGATCCAGCTTTCAGAGATGCCGGACAGAAAGATGGCACCAGGCAGGCCCATCAGCAGCCAGCCACTCATATCGGAGGCACCGGCTGAGAGCGCCGTAACAAAACTGCCCAGGCTGCGGCCGCCCAGAATATAATCATCAAAGTTTTTTGTTGACCGCATACCAAAGGTGCTTTCAAACAGGCGCGCACCGGCCACCACGCCTGAAGCGCAGTAAATGGTGAAGAAAATCAGGATAACCACCGCGGAGATCACGCGCAGCAGCTTGCTTTTGTCTTCGAAGCGGCTGGTAAAGAAGTCAGGCAGCGTCAGCGCATTATCGTGATGCTCGGTCTGCACGCGCAGACGACCCGCCAGGATGCTCTTCTCGCGGATCACCGTCAGTGAATCATCAAAGCCGCCTACGGCGATAATGACAATCACCGGCGTCAGGATCAGCGCAAAAATCATCAGCGTCGCCTGCACCGTATCGGTCCAGCTCACGGCCAGGAAGCCGCCCACCAGCGTATAGAGTATGGTGGCCGCTGCGCCCGCCCAGATAGCGGTCTGGTAATGGAAGCCTACGGCAACCGCGCCCGCCAGGCAGAAGATCATCCATGCCATGCCGATGCGACGCGCAGTACGGATGGAGCGATGAGAGTCTGCCGCCATAAAGCGTGCCAGGATATGCGGCTGCCCGAAGTAGCCCAGCCCCCAGCCCAGCAGCGAGATGACCGCGACAAAATTGAGCCCCTTGAGCATATCGAGGTTCTTATCTTCCGTCAGCGCACTTGAACAGACCAGCAGCTGGCAGCTCAGAGTGGACATGACCGCAGCAAGAATGGCCGAAAGCAGAATACCGGCGATCCACGGGTTAAACAGAATACGCGTCAGCTCAATAAAGATACGTTCTCCATTCTGCGTGACGCCTGCGGCCTGCGCCGGGTTATTCTGGAAGTAGGCGATACCAACCCAGCAGACACCAAACAGCACCACCGGACCAAACGCCGCGCCAAAGCCAGCCCATGCATAGCTCACCAGGCCCAGCACCCGGTTATCCGGATTGGATGCCAGGGCAATAGCAATCAGTGCAATCAGCAGCACCATGGCACGTCCGACCCATACCAGCTCCTGCTGGCTGGCATTTTTACGCAGGAAGCCCTTATAGAATTCCGCAGCGGCAAAACGCTGCTGCGCGGCGGCGGAAGGTGCTTTGCCCGTCAGGCTGAAGACCACAATCGCGATGCTGGCAAA
Source organism: Pantoea sp. BRM17 (assembly GCA_002939445.1). GTDB lineage: Bacteria > Pseudomonadota > Gammaproteobacteria > Enterobacterales > Enterobacteriaceae > Pantoea. The sequence goes on from PEFU01000003.1 coordinate 1,679,071, forward strand.
GATGAAGCCTGGAATGATTTCATACAGCTCAGCGTAACCGTACTGTTTCCACAGCAGCACCGTCGCGGCACCAATTACCATTCCCGCCAGCGCGCCGTTACGCGTCATGCGCTGCTGCAGAAAAAACAAGTCACTGCGGGAAATTATTTTGCTGCACAGGGGGGAGAAGTCAGGGGATGACTGTTCAGAAAGGTCGGCAGGATCACGTTGCCTGACGCCTCAACGTAAAAAGGAGGCACATTACTGTGCCTCCTTTTTGATGGCGGTGCCGCAACGCACCGCGCGAATACCTTAATCTGCCTGGTATTCCGCCCCACATCGCCGGGAACCACCGGGTGCGTCCGGTGCGCTTCAGATAGCTGGCGATCAGGCTGACAATCAGCGCCGCTTCCAGACCTTCACGGAGCATAATGAGAAACGGAACAAACATCGTTTGCCTCTTAAGTGTTTAGCAGGGTAAATCTGTCGTAAAAAAACGTAAAGCGCGAACGATATCGATTATCATTATCGCCACTGACTTCTCCAGCGTCAGGCGCATGCTGCGCGCAACTTTGCGCATCCAGAACACCATGGTGGTCAGCATCACGACCGCAATCAGCGCTACCACGCCTTCAAACAGCTCCTGCTGCTTCTGCGGAAACTCACCGGTAGTGGCATTGATGGCGATACCCAGTCCCGCGCAGAGCACAATGGCCGCTATCACCCCGACGCCGTAGTAGATCAGCGTACCGAGCAGCGCTGCGGTCAGCAGGCCAAGCAGCGCGCCCGCAGGTGGGGCATAGCCCACATCCTGCGTAAAGGCCGCCAGCAGAAAGAACACCGACTCCAGCCCTTCGCGCGCTACGGCGAGAAACACCATAATCACCAGCGGCAGGCCGCTGCCGCCCCGCTTTGCCAGCGCCTGAGCGAGCAGGCCTTCAAGCAGCGTACCGGCCAGAGAGTGCACAGAGAGCACGCTGCTTATATCAAACGCCGTTGCCTGGAAGTGGTTCCACAATCCCGCCTCATGGAAAGCGCGGATTGCGCCGGCCGCAAGCCCGGCGGCTACAAACAGAATGAACAGGCTGCTCCAGCGGAAAAAATGGGCCAGATTAAGCCGGACGGACGACAGAGGCGGTAGCGCGTAACGTGGTATTCATGATGGTATCCGTGTTAAAGAGTCAGGTTAAAACAATCGGGATTAGCGCAGGCTGCGTGCGGCAGCCGGAGCAGAAGGCGCCGGGAAAAAAAACAGCAGCAGCGCCGGCACCAGATAGAGCAGCCAGGCTGCAACCTCACTGACGCTGGGCGCTTCCTGATAGCATATTTTCCCGCTCCTCGACCACCATGACCCCTTTCAGGATCTCCCACTCCAGCGCTTTCTGGCTATGGTTTTTGATAATGAACTGGCTTTTACCCGCCGGCACGTTCAGCGTCATGGGCTCACACTGTTTATCCGTAACGGTGACGGTGAACTGCGGGATCTCTGCAGCGACTGCAGCCCCGGAAAGCAGCAGCGCCTTAACTTCATTCAGGACATACGCTTTGTAGTCGGCGATAGGCTGAGCCAGCTGCAGCAGCGCTTTCTGCTCTGGCGTTGATGACTGTCCCGATCCGGCCACCGTCAGTTTGCCTTTTGGATTGCTCAGCAGGCCGCAGGTCATCTCATACTCACCCGCTTCCAGATTTGCCGTCAGCTTTTGCGTAAAGCCCGGCGCCGTGAATTTAGGATCTGCCGCTTTCTGCTCAAAATCATCTTCGCGTGCGTCGATACTGCCATCCAGATCGGAGAAGAGTTCAGCAACAGGCTCAATACGCTCGTAGTGGGCGCGGGTTGGTGCATAGAGCGCTCTCGCCTTGTCACCGTCGCCTGCATTAATGGCTGCCGTAAACGCTTTGGTGCTGCTTACCAGCGCCTCCTCTCCGGAGATTTTGCTCGCAGCCACCTCTTCGATCAGACCCGCTGCGCCACCCACGACTTTAACCGGCGCAAATGCCAGTGCGCTGATGCGCGCCTGCAGCGCTTTAACATCATCATTAAGCTGACTGGCGAAAGGCGTGGCACCGGTCGTGGTGCGATCGGCAAACAGCAGTTTCTCCAGCCGGTGAAAACCGAGCTTCTCATAGGATGCGTAGCCCTCAGCCGTACGGTATTTATCCAGAATTGCGTCAACTTTGCTGAAGTTGGTATCGATTTTTGTCAGAAGCTGCGGATTCCGCTGCTGCAATAGCGGGCGCAGCAGCGACACAATTTTCTGCGCGCCGTCGACGTTTGCCCGGAAATCAGACAGGTCAGTGCGGCTGTAACGATCGGTGGAACGGACAGCTACCCCCGAGCGCGGCTGCACCGCCCAGTACACCCAATCCCTGCAGTAACCGACGACGTGCCGGCTGCATAGCATCATGCTGTTTACTCATCGTTAATCGAGGCCCAGCGTACCGCGCAGCAGAGAGAGATCTTCAGCCAGTACGGTGATCGGTGCTTTCAACGCATTGCGATCGGCCGCGGTGGAACCTCTCCGTCAGCAGCCGCAACAGACGCCTCAGCTCCGCTTTCCCGTCGGCCAGCACGTCAAAGGCCACCAGCATCATGGCGGCCTGCTGCGGCGTCAGGATGCCCGCCTGGTGCGCGCCGTAAAATGGTTGCACCTGCTGACGCGCATCAGGTGCAACCGTGCCCGGAGAAAAATGCTCTGCTGCTGCGTCTGGGGGGAAGCGCGTCATTGCCTGCAGCTGTGCAGGCTTGTGCGCGCCCAGCCCAAAGCGTTCGTCAAACAGCGAACTGCCCACGGACAGCGTCAGCGTCAGGTTATCCGGTGCAATAGTGGCACCGAGAATACCGGAGTCAGCCGGCGGCAGCTGCGCATTTTTCACTGCAGGTGCGGGTCCACCCTGCGTCAGAAATGACAGATTAATCGGGGTTTCCTGCCCGTTACTGCGCGCTGCGTGCTCAGGAATAAACCCTTCGCGCCGCCAGCGGACCGCCAGCAGATCGGGAGCGTGTTTGATGATATCGCGCAGCGCATGGATCACGGTGTCCTGACTATTGGCGCAGATCTGAATCAATAAATCCCCGTGGCACTGACTGGCGTCAAGCGAATCATCCCGGCCAAAAATAGTCTGCTGCTCACCCAGTGGCGTGCGATCCCACTGCTCAACGCGGAAACGAATAATCCGCACCGCCTGATAGCTGCCGCCATATGTCCAGGCAGGCTCCTGCTGATCGGCCGTGACCCACAGCATTTTATTCATCAGCGCGCCGTTTTGCGCATCCGGATTCGCCGTGCCATCTTTAAAACCCAGCAGCTGCCCTGCTCCGGTGATCCCGGCTGAGTAGCTGTAGCCACGCCGCAGTATCAGGCTGTCTGCCGTCTCAGGCGTACGCGGGTTAGCGAGCCGGATATGGGCATCCAGCGCTATCACATCCCCGTCCGGATCGCTGGCATAATCCGGCTCATCATGCTCATGATGCCCGCCAAGCGGCGCTCCGCTGAGCTTTTGCGGGAGCAGGGTTCAGGCTTCAATCAGCGATTGGCCAAGATAGTGCGTGGCATCGGCGACGCCCGGCAGCGCAAAAAAGTAGCCGCCGCCGGTGGGCCGGACATACTCTTCCAGCGCTTCACCGTTAAGCCGCTGCTGCACGGTGATAAAGCCTTTACTGAGATCGTGCTGATAGCAGATAAACAGCAGCCCCATATGTGAGTAAAGTGAAACATAGCGCCGAAAATTTGCAACACTATTTTTACTTTCCGATGCAAATTAAGATTTATGGTGGCGATCGCATCAGGCGTAGTCCGTAAAAAATGCAAGTAAAACAATAGCTATATAAAATATAAAAAGGATCCTTTGCGGATCCTTTTATGATGCAGAACGCTTATCAGGCGCAATAAGCCTTGTAACAGCGCCGAAACGCCGCAGCGTACCGGATAAAAACAAACGGGATGATGAAGATAGTGGATGAAAGAAGAGTAAAACGCTGACAGGAGGCTCGCTCCCGCAGAGAACTGCGCTTGCTGTGTTACACCTGCTGGTTCCGGGATGGAACGCCTCATGCGCGAACTCCAGTGGCTGATGCCACAAAACTGACAACGCTTGGACGATGACTCCGGGAGTCACTACGAAGCACACGACGAGCTTCACGACGCGCTTTGATCACTGCTTTCTGTCTTCCCATAGTGGCACCTTACAGTTGGTTTCATGAATCGCGACGGATCACCCGCGGCGATGACTTGAACGCTTTAGAGGTTACGTTGGCTTCCTTTTAGCCGTACTGATACACAAAACGGGGTGTAACAGCGCTAATCCAGGTTTTACCGCAGCCAGCTTCACCGGTTGCGAATATCAGCTGTTTCGTTTCTATGGCGTTAAGATAGTGCGCCTGAGCTTCATTCCGGGCTGCAATTGGTGCCCGGTCGCGCACGTCGCGCGCCATGCCAATAGCATCTAACCCGCCCATCTGCACCAGCGAAGTGACCGATTCTTCTTCGCGCCTTTCAGGCCGCAGGCAGTACTGCATAAAGGAAGCGCCGAGACGTTTAACCAGAACGTCATAAACCGGACGAAAATAGGGGGCGAATTTCTCGGAAATGTCTCCGGGCAGGAAACCGAGATCTTCATCCGCCTGCAGTACCGGGCGCGTCACGATTATCCTTTCGATATCCTTATTGATCAGGGCCTCAGCTGCTTTTTGACCGGACTGGACGCTGGCGGGCAGATCGCACTGGGTAATATCACCGTTAACGATAACCGTGACATTTTCCCCCAGGCGGGTCAGAAACATCTTCATCTGTGCAGCGGTGACGTTTTGTGCCTCGTCGAGGATAACCACTGCGTTCTCAAAAGTACGTCCACGCATATAGGCGAAGGGCGCAATCTCTACCTTGGCGTAAAGGTCGTCAGGCTCTGCAGGTGAGATTACGGACAGAAAAAACCCGGCCGGGGCCGGGTTTGTCAACGTAACAGGATGCTATCAGCCGTAGGCGTGCAGCGTGCGCTGGCAGAGTGCTGAGCGAACGCAGTCCTCTTTRGCAAAGCGCACCACGCCCACCATCTCATCCTCTTCAAAGCGTGCCAGCGCATCGGCACCCCTGCCTGCTGACAGCCAGTACCAGCGCGCTAATCAGCAGCGACTGTGCTTCAACCCGGGCGGTCAGCTGTTTCATGTCCGCATCAATGTGCGATATTTTTGCCAGCATACTCAGGACGACGTTTTTCACTGGTTGTGCTCCCTGAAAAAAGATCAATCTTACCGCGTTAGCGAACCGCTGCAACCCTATCACTCTTGCAACGCCGGTCAGTTCGCTCAGACCTGCATGGTTAATTTCACCATCGGCTTTATCCACGGCCTGAGAGATAGTCAGCAGATTCTGCAGTTCGCTGAGCAGAATAGCGGCATCGGACCTCAGCACCTCATCGTTTTCAGCGGAGTCGATAACCGTATTGATCGCTTTATTTGCCGCATCGATCATCTCCGTCACTCCGCGATACTGCATTTTGCTCTGCAGAGTGCGGAGAGGACTATCACAAGCACCAGCGTGAAATGAAACAGCGTATTAACGGCGAATAAGCCAGCCGCGGCATGAATTTATGCCTGAAAAAAGCCTGAACGCGCGTTCAGGCTTGATTATCTGCTGTGTCTGACTACCTTAATTTTTGGRGGGTAGCGCGGGTTCAGCAGCGTGTGGATTGTCATCAACGTGGTCAGGGCCGTGGGGCCTGAAGAAACATATGTTTTATTAAGGAAAAAGTTATGGATGATGTAGATCTGGCACAGGAACGAGAAGCCGCTCATCTGGAGAGCGCCCTGTTTGCGCGTAAACCACGTCTGGTGAGCGCAACGGGCAACTGTATCTGGTGCAGAGATGAACGCGTTGTCGATTGTGCAATGCATATTATCGGATTCAGGTGCCCACTCCTGACCGCAATGCGCCATCATCAGCAAACTCAGACCGCAGCTCTGCTCCACCTCTGCTAAACTGACCCGGCAGCAACATTCAGCAGGCATAAACCGGATGCGGGTATCAGCTACCTCTTTCGCTCAAACCTGCTGAAGGAGACGCCATGTTGCAGACACCAGGATAACCGCCCTCTTTTCAACCAGGCTCGCGTTATGCGGGCTTTTTTGTACCTGCCGCATTATTTTCATAAAATCTAATGTGAAAACATTAGCCTGGTTTGGTTTACCTCAAGCTGTTTTGTGCCATGCTATGCGTTTTACGCATAATGCCAGGGCGCCATAAATGGCGCCCCTGTAAGGTTGCGTCCCCTGCCAAGTTTGATGGGGATGGAATTTACGTCTTTGACTTCAACGGCGATATGTTTGTTAAGCGCCTGCAAAAAGTTAAGCGCGAAATTATCGTTATCTCTGACAATCCCCGTTATCGTGAATGGTCTATCTCAGAAGAAGAACTCTCTATGCTCCATGTTGCTGGCAGGGTAATGCTCAGTCAGTCCCAGCAGTTCCGACGTCACGCAAGTGCCGGAGACGGGTCGCCGTCTAAAGATGTAGTTGAAGTCATAAGGTCTATTGAATATGTTCCGGATCAGGCGCGCGTGATATTCGGCAACCGGCCGGAAACCTCTGTTAAGCTGATCAACGTCCGCGGTGACAGCATGGAGGGAACCATTGAGCCCGGTGATCTCATCTTTGTAGACGTAGCTGTCAGCACAAATCTGTCACGCCTGGAACGCGGCATACAGGGATACAYTGATGGTCTGCTACACAAAATTGCAGCAGCCCTGTCAGTTCCTGTTTCTGAGCTATTCTCTTCTAATGAGGCTAATGATACTGTAGATTCATACAGTGTAAGTTCCATTATAAAAAAGGGGAGAAAAGATGTGTACAGGATTGATGTTCTTGACGTTTCGGCATTGTGGCAATGCATTTAAATAATGCGTATCACGCATATTATGAGTATAATCAAATATGCGCAAGGCGCTTTGCGTGTAACGCATAAAAAAGGTTAACTATCCGCTATGAAAATAGGCGATAAAATCAGACAGATTCGCAAAGCGAATAAGATGACCCTGAGTGAACTTGCCCTGCGTACAGATAGCGATGTGGGCGGTTTTCCGGCAAACGGCGTGTGCGACTTTGGCCTGATTTCGCGTCAGGCTGGCCCCTATCAGCTCCTCATACAGCGCGTTTGCCAGACGTGTAAATCCCTCTTCGGTATCTGCCATACTTGTCTCCACGGCCCGCAGTCCGGGCCTGATTAGCGTCATAAATTTTCACTTTTTTCTATACACGCACTTTCCGCGATTAGTGATACCCTCCCGGTGACACCCCGGTATTTGCCACTGTGAAAGGTGTTTATTTGGGCCGATCATCGTCCCTTCCCGGATAAGCACACCCATCTGAATCAGCTCATTTTTTGCCTTGTTAACCTTCTGTCTTGGCAGCCCGGTTAACTGGCTTATCTGGCTGTCAGCAATACGGTCCATGCTTTTATTAAAGCCGCGTGTTTTGAGATCCTCTTCGGTTCCCCACTTGTCCCCCCTGGGAGTCCGGACCGCGGCTTCAGGACGCGATGCAGAAAGCGTTGCAGAGGATGTGTCAGGGGATTCACCAGGATTCTCTGACGCAGAATTATTGTCTTTTGTCACAGTGTCTTTTGTATGCCTCTGTTTTGGTGACAGCGCTGTCGCGGATTTGGTGAGTTCCCGCAGCTTCGCAGGGCTGAGCACGTTTGACTGCCAGAAGCGATCGCGGCTGGCCCAGAYAAATACCTCACAGATATCGCGGTGCGTAACCTGCAGGGCCGAGCGCAGCAGTCTGATGTCGTTTGACCAGGCGGGCCAGGCGGGCTGCCGGGCATGCGGAGCGACAATCTGCACCCTGCTGAACATCCACCTGGAGATCCGCCGGCTGCGGGACGTCACCGGCCATGCGCGCCAGCGCGCTGCTGTCACGATGATTAACTGCCGTGACGAGATCTCTCATATGAAGTTCTCCCATGCTTCCTGGCTGTTCCAGTGGACGGCAGGCTGCTGCCCCGCTGGTGCCGCCCGGTTACGGTCTGGCTGGTTCATCTGAATTTTCAGTGTGTCCCACTGCGCGCGCCTGGCGCATGCCGGCTGAAAGCTGCTGTTTGCTGGTCACGCCGTTCTCCGCTAAGGCGGCTATCCACTGACGTTTAGCGGCGGCTTCGTCTGCCGGATCCCGCCAGACCGTGCTGACTGAGGCGGGGAAAACCTGCTTCAGCCCGCTGAAGAACTCATCTATCACTTTTTCGATCGCCTGATGCAGGCGTCGGCTGGTAACCATCCAGTAATCGGCGTTGCTCTTCCACGGATAGTGCTCCGGAGAGGCATAGTCGCCACGCTGCGCGCAGTAGGTCATCACCCTGCTATAGAGCGTCTCTTCATCCGGCAGGCCCGCAGCGGCGAAAGCGTCCTGTTTACACCAGCTGATGAACTGGCCCGGTGATGGAAGAAATGGCGAGCCGCTGTTCAGCGTAGCGCGCAGCAGGGCCACGCCCTCCCTCGCCTTTTCCGGGGTGGAGGGCATTGCAGCCTTCAGCAGCTGCCTGCGCGGCTCAGGAATTGTTTCACCGGCCTCGATCCGCGCAGACATTTTGCGCAGCTCTGAGCGGCATTTAATGCGCAGCTCAGACTCGCTCAGGTTGTTAGCGCGCATCAGGCTGCAGAATCAGGCGACGTCTGCGGTGCTGTTCCGCTGAAGTTCTGCCCCTTCGGAAAATGATACTTAACCGTTGCTTCTAAGCTCATACTGCCTCTCTTTGCTTAATCAGTTCGCCTGTTTTATCCCGGCAGTACATCTGCCGCCACAGCGGGATATCGATGTCGTGCTGAATCCTTTGCATCATGCTGTAGTGCGTTTTGCTACGTTCTGACACCGGCATCAAGCTTGCGAAAGGCGGCAACCTTATCGCAGCTCTCCAGTGCAAAATCAGTTAGCAGGGAGACGGCCCGTGCTGCGTCGATTTCACTGACGCCCATCTTCCCCATGAAAGCGCTGTAACCGAGCTGAACGCGGCTCTGCGTCATACCTATGGCGGCGATATAGTCGATGCCGGTAAGCGGCTTGCCTTTGCACGCCCTGCAGAGCACGCGTACGGCCTCTTTGACGTTTCTGGTGAGGCCGCCGTGCAGAGGCGATTTCATTGAAAACACCTCTGCCTCGATGAATCCGGTGGCCTGACAGCATTCGCACGGCTTCACGCTGGCGGCGCTGCGGCAGTAATCGAGCCAGGCATAAGCGGCGAGCGTTTGCATAACTGGCTTACCGCTCTTCTTCCATGTGTCCAGGCTGATAGCGCCGGTGAATTCTGAAATTGCCTTATACGCCCCGGTTGAGGGTATGCGCTCGTAGCAGCGCCTGCACTCACCCTTCACCGGCACCCCCTGCTTTTCCGTTGCCGCTTTTAGCACTGCCTGTCCGCGTCCGTTACAGTCGCGGCATGCAGTTGATACGACGCCGCTGATTTAGTTTGCGGGCTGAACATCATCACGCAACTTCAACTGTTGAAAAGTATACCCCCGGGTTCGGGAAAAGTAAATAGCCTGCGATAATTTAATACACTATTTTTTAGGTCGCTATGCAGTGGCGCTTTTCAGCGCGGCATCTGCGCGGGTTTCCTCAGCTTCCAGCTTAGTAATAAGCCGATCGTAAAATGTATTTCGCACAGATCGTTAGCTGCGCGTTGCGCATCCGATATCACAGCAAAAGATGGCGCACACAGCACGATTAAAAGGGCGCACAGAATTCTCATTATTRCTCCCTGAAACCGGCATCATATATTTCAGATGCCCATAAAAAAAGCCCTCGCAGCGTGTGAATCTGCAGGGCTCTTTTATTATCACAGAGTGATGAAGGCATAGGGATAGCTGACACCCTTAGCCATCTTTCTGTAGGTTTCTGCGCCTTTTACAGAGACGCTTATGAAGTCATCTTTTTCAATAGCGTAGTCGGAAAGAGCGTGCCCATCCGCTTCAAACGCCTGAACTTCTTCTGACACTATTTGCCTGGTGCTGAGATGGGTCGACATTGATCGGTCAGTTATACGCCATTCACAGAAGAAAAGAGGCCCTCCGCCACAACGGATAGCATTGATGTCGCATTGAGTGGCGGGGGCGGAAACGAAAAAGGCACCGCCGAAGCAGTGCCTTTAGAAAAGGAAATAAACTATTCAGGATTATTTTTTAAGCGTTTCCAGAACGTTTTTGATACACAGCGGCATCATTCTTCCCCTCAAAAAATCTCTTGTATCTAGTTGATGAGCCCTGTAATGATGATGCCGGCAATACCTGCCAGTACGCCGATGGCAGACCACTCATCAGGACTCAGGCTGGTGAGTACACCGTTAAGAATGGTGCCCCCGGACGTGCCCAGGGCAACACCAGTAACAAGTTTGCTCATAGTTTGAGTGCTCGCAGACGCCGTCCGATCGGACAGGTGCTGTTGATCAGATAAGTACGCCCTTCCGCTCCCTCCTTTCCGCCAAGAAACAGGGTGGCAATCAGCATGGAGCCGCCACCTGCGGCGGCGATCAGTTTTCTGCGCACGCTGCCGGACATAGTCATATCAATCCTCCTCCACTTTTACGGCCGGACCATATTTCTCAAGTGCTTTTACCTGAGCGTTGGCGACCTTGCGTTTGAAGTACAAAAGCTGTATAGCGATGCGCGCTGATATTCACTCAGGGGAACCTTTACTACGCCATCGACCACCTTTTTAACGGACCGGAGATCGTTTTGCAGCAGCCGATCGCAGTCGCTATCGCTATACTGCCTGCCGCTGATGATATCGCTGCCGGTATGCCCGTCACAGACGGTCCGGACGCCGGCCACATCCTGATAAGCTTGTTTATCAGCCAAATCATCACTACTCTCCGCCAGGCACAAAGCGCGTTCCATGTCGCGACGATGCATCAGCCCGCGCCATTTTATGCCACCGGCATAGACCCAGCGGCGCAGCTCTTCGCAGGCCTGAGCCCGATCGCCAGCGTTGAGTTTTTTGAGCAGAGTGGAGCGGGTGAAAGCAGACGGGCCGATGTTATAGGTGCAGCCTTTGCGATATCGTTAAAGAGCATTACTGCGGTAATGAGGTTGCTGGTTACTGACTCCGCCTTTTTCCGGGCCTGGACTGCCCGGGAGATCTCCTCCTGCGCCTGCAACATTCGCGAGTGATAGTGACTGGCAACGGCGGCAGATATCACAACCGTCGCCATAAGGAAGAGCCTGAGTACCAGATGCCCGTTTGGATTTCGCAGTCAGCCAGCAGCTCTGCCGGAACGGGCATTGCCGGAAGCTGAACGTATTCTTTCTCTGTGTCTGCGCAGGCTGTCAGCCACATCAGCAGGAACAGAGTGAGCGGAACACGCATCCTCTTTAACCGCCTGCCTGATGTAGACAACGCGCCTCTCGCTTTCAGCGTCGTTTTGATATCGATCATGATGCCTCGTGGAGAAGCTTTATTTTTCGGTTAAGGTAAATAACCTGCAAAATGCAGATAGTGAGAAAATCGCCTGATGAGTTACCGGAGCGATTCAATTTTTCTTATGGCGCGCTTATCCCGGTTGCAGTTTTCAACCGACGTCATAAGCCTTTCGTTAAGTTCGAGGCTGTCGCCCCAGGTCATAGGATCGGGTACGGGACCTGTCATCCGCAGGGGCTTTACCCTTTGTGTCGACAAAGCCTACAAAGCGGCCACCACCATTAAAGGTTGAGTCCCTGTCGTAATAGCGCTTAAGAAATGCAATTTCACCTGATGCAGAAGGTTTGGTGGTGCGGAGTTCAGCAAATGAATTTACTTCGATCATGATATTTCCTTTTAGGGTTTATTGAGCCTGTTTTTCAACCGGTGATACAAAGCCTCTGGCCCAGCGGTACATGTTGATACAGGCATCGTGGTTAACTGCGCCGTTATCGGCATCAAATGAAACCGAGCCGCGTAAGCGCTTGCCGCCAAAATGGAAAATATTAATAGCGGATACATCATCAATAATACGCTGCCAGTAATAATCGCCGGCAGAAGAGACCGCAACGGTGCCTGCTTTAATTTTGAAAACGGTGTTAGCTGACTTATCCGAGGTAATAATCGTTCTGGGTGCAACACCATATTCGCAGTCGTCGCCATAGAGATTGAAGAATGGCAGCTCGCCTTCACCGGTTAAATCGACAGGATTAATAATAAACTTACCGGCAGGAAAACGTATTCCGATATCGCGGATASGGTTTTTGTTCGGATCGTCGATAAACCTGAACACCGAGTTACCATTGTTTTCCACACGAAAACAGGTGACGTTGATGTACTGGCCTTCAATGGTAATATTTTCAAAAAATGGCTGCTGGTTACTTACCATTGCAGTGGTAATCGCGCCGGTGTTTGCCGTGGTATCGGCGGTCGCCTGACCATCCCAGAAAATACCGCGAATAGCCGTCCGGCGTACATTACGGATCAGGCCCTGCCCCACGCGCGGCATAAACAGCGTGGCATCACCATAACCGTGCTGGAAATTGGAGTTGGTTAGCTCCACGGCCGTTGAGTGGTCCCAGTTACCCTGGGGTGAATCGGACCAGGTAATGTCAAATACCCGACCATAGGTATTGCTGGAGTAAATCTGATCCAGTCGCGTATCAAGCGTACCCTGTTCATAGTTTGAAAGCAGCGCAAAGCCGGTGCGCTCGGTATCAATGCTGGAACCGGACTGCAGGCTTAGCTGGCGCATCAGAACACGTGAGTAGTTAAGCTTCAGCGGGTTAATGGAGGATTCGATGCTCAGCGCATCAATGATCCACTGACCATTACTCAGATCGCCAGGGAAGCGCGTATGTTCAATCCACGCTGGCTGTGTCTGAGTATCACGCAGCGCTTTGCCCAACATGTCGATGTTCCAGTGCTGATTAGCACGAGGGAAAAAGAACTTGCCAAGGCGGAACCACTTATCTTCCGTGCTGGTATTGGAGACGCGATATCCCGAGTACCAGCCCGCCTTCATCGAACCCGTCATCTGGGTGCCAAAGTTCTCATCACGGCGCCATTTGATGACTACATCACCACACTGTGCTTTAAGCTTGATCCAGACTTCAGCATATTTTCCTTTATCATCAGTGGTGCGAACAATGCAGTCGATGACACCGGAATCACCTTCATAATGCAGATTGCCGCCGACCGAACTTTCTCCGCGATAAATATTGAGCAATGTTTTACCGCAGACGTTGGTAAGCAGTGGTGCGGTCGCCGGTGCCGATGCCGGATCGGACGTCAGCGTAACCACTTTGCCGTCATAACCCACGCCGGCGGTGCCGTTGTGATAGTTCATCACCGTTGACAGGTTAACGCGGTTATCCGTATTCAGATTGGTCACTTCAGACAAATCAGGATTAAACAGTGAACATTCACCGCCATCGAACCGCGACGGGCCATCAGTAGTAAGCGCCGCCGTGCTGCCCAAGCTGATACGATGGGCACCTGTCGAGACCTGAGATCAAAACAGAGAGTGAAAAGAGCCTGAACTCTCGTTCAGGCTCTTTTTTACCTGCCGCAATACTCTCTCAGGCAGTTAAAAATAGGCGAGCTTGCGGTTAACGCCGTTAATCCTGACGGTAATGTAACCCGCCGCCGTGGCTGATGCGAAAAATAAAATCACATATCAGATGCATTTAATCTCATCAGCAGCACGCTGAAGCAACGCAGGGGCACGGAACTGAGTCCCGCCGCTCCTTAACATCAGGCGCTGAAAAAGTGCAAACATACAAAGCAGTAAGCTTTGGTGCGCGGCAACGCTCAATCAAAGCTAACTGACAGGAGAATAACTATAAACGCACAAGAATTACTATGCTTCCTCTTAAAGCCGGCGCTAAGCGGGCTTTTTTATGCAATGCGTGCCACGCAGAGTAATTTGTCGAATGGTTGTTTCCTTAAGTAACACTGAACGCATATCCTTACTGTCGTCAGCTAACGCTGACAAATGATTTGCCCTTATTGAACGAATTTACGCCCGTGTAACGCGGGTTTTTTTACGTCTGAAGTCAAGCCTGCCCAGCAACTCTTCGATTGTGGTTTCAGCCCCGGTGTCAGCGAGTTCGAGTGCTGCTTTCAAAATGGCATTAGCTATCAATTCCACTCTGTCATTGTCATTTTCCATAATCCCCCATCTGTAACTGCTAACCACATTAACACTTGCGGGGTCGGGATGTCGGTTTATCGGGCTTTTTCTTCTATTGAGGATTGAGAAAGTATTTGGGAAAATGAAGCCTGAACTGTAAAAAATATCCGGATCGCATCCTGGTTTTTCATGCTCCCTCACCCATAAGCCTGCCACTGAGCGGACTTTTTATGCTTATAACTTGCCTTTCTTAATGATCACTATGGCATCGCGGTATACATCTGCCATGAAGACATCATTGGTTGCTCGCCGGTAGGCAGGAAAGAGCGTTTAGATAAGATAAGGCCGCAGAAATGCGGCATTGCACACGCTAAGGCATTTACATCGATACAGCTTAGCGATCAATAATTTACACTTGTTTCTTTCCGAAATCGGCGTCAAATCTTTCAGGCAGCACATCGTTAAGCTCCCGGGCGTGGCGGCCATGAGTGATAACAAAGAAGAATATGAAGCTGAGATAGCAGGAAGAAAATTTTAGCTAAGGAGATGGCATGTCAGTTTTTGCGAAGATATCAATTCCGATGTTTTGCATTGCGTTCGCAATGTTCTATTTGGCGCGCAATAAGCGGGACAAAAATTACCTCGTTCCGGGCTTTGTTCTGTTAGCTGCTGGCTTTGTGAATGTCGTGATAGCGTTTACTACGGGTTAGTAGCCAATGGGGGGTAAACCGGACATAGTTAAAGGTCCTGATGGTGATTCAGGTTACTGCACCCTTCCGGGTGGGGAGCGTATCGAGGAGTGGGCACTGTACCGCCAAGATAACKAATAAGCTGTGGTGCCGGTTAACGGTAACTAAAATGTAAGGTGCCGGGCCTGGCGATCGGTACGAAAATGCGTCTGGTTTACTGTTTTAAGGTGGTTGTATGGCTCCGGATCCAGTCATTGGCTGCCTTGAGCGTAAAGTGCCAGTTAACGCGCTCCAGCTCCTCTACGAAGTCAGAAGTGGCAACGGTGCTGCGGCCTGATGGCTCGCGCATGATGAAGCTGATGAATGACAGACAAGCCTCAGCAAACAGGCATGTCTAACCCTGCCTCAGTTTATTGTGAAACGCAGACCGCTATTGATGTTCTGAGAGATAACCAGCGCGTTAACGGAAGGTTATAGCCTCGCGGTTATCGATAGCCTGGCAAAGTTAAGCCGCGGCTCTGTGTAGTCCTGCGCCGGTGAAGGGAACCCCTCAGAGGCCACCGTTAAGGTTGAACCGGAACCACGTCATGTTCTCGCCCTCCTGCGTTGAAGCGTCGCGACGTCCCTGAGAAATTTGATATGAAATCTGAAGACACGCTGGACTGGTACCCTGCCCWGCTTCCTCCTGTAAAAACCATACTCGGTGATGCTGTGATCGAAGTCGGCAGAACCGGACGGCCAGTCAATACACGCACACTTCTTGAATACCTCCAGATACAGCAAAACAAACAGAAGTTACGCGATAATAAAATAGCAAGGGCCATAAGCGACAGTACAAAATGAATTTTCCATGCTGGATCGCTATCATTCTAATGATTGCATTCGCCGGCGCAGGTAGTGTCGCGCTGGTTAAGATTGCCTCACAGGTTTCTAACAATAATGATGAGAAGGAACCATAACAGGAATGGTTGTTTTTATAGTCGGGCGCTATATCCCCTGTCATGTGATATACTGCTACAGTGACATCATGACCTTCAGACATGAGCTCACATACAGCTTTTGAGATGGCGCAAGCGACCAACTCAGCCCTTCCGTGATCATTTTCCCTATATCTTCATGCTTCGTGACTGCCTGCGCTAACACATGGTACGGCTAATTGATGTGATTACTATTTGCTCAGGCAATGTCAGGCTTAATGGCGCCTTCATACAGGCGGTTAGCAAAAAAAATATGTGGTGAGGTGTCCGAGTGGCTGAAGGAGCACGCCTGGAAAGTGTGTATACGGCAACGTATCGGGGGTTCGAATCCCCCTCTCACCGCCACAAATTTGAAGAAGAGCCTGAACTCACGTTCAGGCTTTTTTTTTGCATATTGCACAGTGAGAGGGGTATGAGAACCTCCGACCGGGTTCGCGGTTATTTTCGCTGCCAAGTCTGCGTCAGCGGGATGACATTTTTGTGTCAGACGCGCAACGTTTCTATGACAATCGCCGCGAAGCGAACAGGGTTAATACAATCTGCGCAGAGCTTAAGCAGATAGAAAAAAAGGAGAAAATAGCGCTTGACCCTTTTCAGCTAACTCCCTATAGTAGCGCCCCGTTGACCCAGTGGTCAGCGAGGCTTTCAGCGCCTCAGTCTGATCGCTGCTCAGCCGACGCGCGCCACCATGCTGCGTCAAATCGCCAGTTGCTGCTCTATTGTATGTTGTAACATCTGCCACCGCGGAGGTGGCAATCAGCGAAGCCAGCAGTGAAACCGTCAGCAGAGGTAAGTGTTTCATTCTTCAGCATCCTTATCAGTGAGACCACGCGGCAGAGTCAGTGACGTAAGAGGGTTTATGCGTTTTTTTATCCAGCGAATAGTGCGTGTACTGCCCGGTAAGCGGAAGCGCATCAATACCGGCAAAAAAGCCGCCCGCTCCCACTGCAAGGTTACGTGCCGCGGTGATCTCAGAGTCACCCATGCCGTCGCCGATCAGTAAAATGACATTTTTCGCCGTCTGATTACCGTAGCATTTGCGTGAGGTAACATGCGCCATCAGTGCCGCTGGCGTAGCATCCTGCAGTTCGGCAGTAGAGACATTACCCGTTGCTTTGCCGGCCGCTTTAGCCAGCTCAAGCAGCGTGATTTGATCCTTGCCATTGACGTCGACGCCAATCGCCCCGTTATAGGATTTGGTGCCTGTAGCCCACGCGGTGGCGGACGGCTGATAGCCGCGCGCCTGCGCCTGCTCATACAGCGTTTTGCCTTTATAGTCGCCTGCTTTAGCCACCTCGTTAAAGCTCTTTGCACCGCCGCCCAGGACCACATCCGGCCGGGTCAGCAGCATTTGCTCGGTAATTGAGCCGCGGCCGCCCTGCTCTAAGGCGTTGCCCGGGCAGAGTTCGCTGGTTTTCTCCGGGTTCTGCGCCAGCGTCGGCACCGATGCCGGACGATCCTGATTAACCTTACAGGTCACCACCGGTTTATCGATGTTGCCATGATAACTGGCTTTGGGACCCTGCCAGCGCACCGGCATATTGCCCGGCGCAAACAGCCCCAGCAGAGGCTGCTGCTGGGTGGCCTGCTGTACCGCGTTCATTGCGTCCAGGTTTTCTACCTCGGTGACCACCACCAGCGTATCGCCATGTTCGCGGGCATAGGCCAGCGCCACCTGGACCGCTTCGTCGAGATCGACCGTTTCGCCAATCTGGCCGCACGGATTAGCCGCGTGATCCTGTTTATCGATTGAAGCGCCCTCGACCTGCAGGAAGAACCCTTTCTCATTTTTGCTCAGCAGGTCGATCGCTTTTGTTGTCCCGGTCAGCCCCACCACGTTTGCCGCGTGCGGTCCGTAAGCAGCAATGCGCAGCTGAGCACCGGTATGCTCCTGCGAATCCTCTTCCGAGTTGCCGTAGCTGATGGTCATTACCGCACCATCTTTCGTGTTCAGCGCCTGGGTCAGGCCCGGGGCTTTGATGCCGTTCTCAACAATCTGACTGCTGTGCGCGTGGTCGATTCAGGAGCTGGACACGCCGGATGTGCTGTTCACCCGGCCGCAAAATCCGCGTACTCAGGCGTTTCTCAGCAAAGTGCTGGGGTGATACTGCTCCGGTAATAACAAAAATCCACGCCGCAGCGTGGATTTTTTCTGTCTGCTATCCGCTTATTTAAGCGCCAGCGCATTTTTTAGTGTGAAGAACAGATCGGTCTGATCACGGGCGCTGGCGATGGAGCCGGAGATCATGCTGTTCGATGAGCCGACCTCCGCGCTCGACCCTGAGCTGGTCGGCGAGGTGCTGAGCGTCATGAAAATGCTGGCGCAGGAAGGCATGACCATGGTGATTGTCACGCATGAAATGGGGTTTGCGCGCGAAGTGGCAGATCGCGTGATGTTTATGGATCAGGGGATCCTGTTTCAGCGCTTCAATCTGTTCCCGCACATGACCGTGCTGGAAAACCTGACTATGGCGCCGATGGATGTGCGCAAACTGTCGCGCCAGCAGGCCACAGAGCAGGCTAAAGCGCTGCTGGAGAAGGTGGGCTTAACCGATAAGATGCACGCCTGGCCAAACAGCTTATCCGGCGGCCAGCAGCAGCGCGTTGCTATTCTGCTGAACGGCATCAGCTGTGACATTCCGGCGCAGGAAGTATTGTGCGTTATCGGTCCGTCCGGCTCCGGTAAAAGCACCTTCCTGCGCTGCCTGAACGGGCTTGAAAGCATTGACGGCGGTCGCGTGGTGGTGAACGGATTTGAGGTACAGGATCCCAAAATCCGCATCAATACGCTGCGTCAACACGTGGGTATGCCGGCCTCGCCGATCTGGCGTATGCTGCCCGTACGGTTTCAGGCGCCTATGCGACTTACTGGGAGCCCTATCTGGTGATTTCGCTGGTGTACTGGGTATTCACCTTCCTGCTGTCGCTGCTGGTTCGTTACATGGAAAAGAGGTTTGGCAAAAGTGATCCACGTTGAAAACTTGCAGAAAAACTTTGGTGAAAACCAGACGCTTACGTATCAGAGATTTTTCGCGCCGGGATCCAGTCGATCGATCGCGGCCAGATGGAAGCGTCGCGATCGCTCGGCATGCCATATGGTCGCACTATGCGCAGAGTGATCCTGCCGCAGGCGTTTCGCCGCATGCTGCCGCCGCTCGGCAACAACGCGATCGCTATTGTTAAGGATTCATCGCTGGCGTCAGCGACCTATATCAGTGCTTTTCGCGGCACGCCGCTGTTCGTGCAGATTATGGTCGTGCACTTTGCGCTGATCCCGCTATTTATCAATCCGCGCGACGGCGTGCTGGTGGCGAACGGCATTATGCCGGCAGAGTTTGCCCGCGAGCTGCGCGCCAACTATGGCGCTTTTCTTTCCTGCGTTGTGGCCATCACTCTTAATGCAGATGGCTTCCGCTGGGAAATCATCGGGGAATATATGCCGCTGTTTATCGACGGCGCGATGATGACCCTCAAATGCACGCTTATCTGTGTGATCACGGGCACCCTGTGGGGCCTGACGCTCGGCTTAGGCCGCCTGGCGTCGGCGCCGCACGGCCCGTGGAAATATATACTGCATTACGGCATTCAGTGGCCGGTGCGCAGGTATTTTGGCATCGCGGTAGCGAAAGGCAACAATGAATTACGCAGCAAAATCAACGCCGGCCTGCAGAAAATCATTGCCGACGGCACCTATGCGAAAATTTACGCGACCTGGTTCGACAGCAACGTTCCTGCTCTTCCCGCGCAGTAATTTTCCCGTCGCCGCGCGCTCGCGCGGCACAATAAGGACGTTTTTATGATCGACATCGTTGTCTCCGATGTGCTGGGCAAAAACAGCACGGCGATTAAACGTTTTGATAATAKGCCGCTGATGCTGCAGGAGCTGTATGAAGATGGTATTGGCGCCGCCGTGGGGGATGTTGGCGTGGTGAAATACTACATAAAAACGCATCCGGAAAAGCAGTTTAAACTGGTTTCTGATAACAAGTTTGAGCGCCCCTTTGCCACACTCAATTCAGGCGATCGCGACATCATTATCTCCGGCATTACCATCACCGATAAGCGCAAACAGATGGTGGATTTCTCCGCGCCCTACTTCCCGGCTGAACAGGCTATTGTGGTACCGGAAACCGCCAGCGTATCGTCACTGGCTTCACTGAAGAACCTGAACGTAGGCGTGGTGAACTCCAGTACCGAGCTGGGCTTAGTGCTGGCACTGTCAGCCACGGCGGCGCAGGCCGTTACCTATGTTGTCGGCTCTGGCGGTACTTACCGTCCATTCGAATTTGAAAACGCGCAGAAGCAGCTGGAAGGGTTTGATATCGACATTATCAAGGCCGTTGCCAAAGCGGAAAATTTTGATATTAAGCTGGWCAATACCCCGTGGGAAGGCAACGTGCTGCTCTTCTGCGTTCCACACTGCGCCACAACTGGCGCACGACCCCCTTCACGCTTTGATGAATATTGTCCTCAGCGCTGACTATTCCGCTTGCCAGAGCATGCAGCAATGTGTATTTTTATGCATTAAATTTGCATAAATTACGCATCTTGTCCCTTCTCCAGGAGAATCACTATGTTTACCCGTTCAGCCCCTATGGCGCCCTGGCCACTGCCGGTGGCGTGGCGGTGCTGCTGGGTAACATCCTGCTGGGAGGCGTGCTGGAACAGGCGCGTGCCCCCTCAGAGGCGGCACGGCTGCCGTGGCTAGTGCTGGCGCTGTTTCCTCTTGCCAGCGCGATTGCCATGCGCATTATCTGTGCGCCATTGCGCAAAGCGTGACCTGCGGCCAGGCCGTGGGGCTTTGCGCTGATTGCCGTGGCATTTCTCAGCGTGGCGCTGTGTGCTGATGCCGCTCCCGCTGCGGGCTGGATGCGTCTGCTGCCCGCAGCAGCGTTTGTCACGCTGCTGACGCTGGGACAGATGCTGCTGGTGCCCGCTGCAAAAGACCTGGTGCCGTGGTTTGCGGAGCCGTCATCGCTCGGCGCGCACGTGGCATTTATTATCGCTTACAGCAGCTGGCTGCTGAGCTATAACCAGCTCTATCTGGCCTTGCCGGTGGAGATCCAGCGCGCCGGCGGTCAGGAGAGCGATCTGGCGCCGCTGTTTATGCTGGCCTCGCTGCTGATCATTACGCTGCAGCTGCCGCTGGCGCGTCTCGCCCGCCACACCGGCGCGGCGCGGGTTGTAGGTGAACTGGGTGCCGTTATCGGTCCGGCGGCTGGCGCGCTGCTGACCGGCTACGGTTTTCGCCAGATCGCCTTTGCCGGCGCGGCGGTATTTGTTCTGGCGATGATTGTGCTGTTTTTTACCCTGCCCGCCGCGCCAGTGCGCCGCGCTTCGCTGCAGATCGTGCCGTGGTGGCGCACCTTTCACCAGCCGCGCTTGATGGTGCGTATCAGCGGCTATCTGCTGCTGGCAGGCGGTGAATCTTTAACGCCGGTTATCATGGGTGCCTGCCTGACCGGTATTGGCGGCGCGCTGTTTTCGCCCTCTATTGAAGCGCTGCTGGCGAAGGCGGGTACGCAGAGTGAAGCTGAAGGTAAACGCAGCCGGGCGGAGTGGTTTGCCCTGTTTGCCGTCTGGTGCCAGTTTATTTTCAACCTTGGCTTTTACGCCGTGGTGCCTTTCCTGGCCATTTTTTTGCGCGACGATCTGGCGCTCTCCGGCACGCTTGTCGGGCTGATACTGGGACTGCGCACCTTCTGTCAGCAGGGTATGTTTCTGCTCGGCGGCGCGCTCTCCGATCGCTTTGGCGCCCGGCGCGTGGTGCTGGCAGGCTGGGCAGGGAGAGATTGTTGCCACCGGCACGCCGCAGGCGATTCTGAATGAGGATCTGCTGTGGGATGTATTCCGCGTGCGGGCAAAAATTGAAAACTCCCCTTACCACAGCGGTAAACACATTCACTATATCGCCTGACGGAAACATTCATGTCTGTGCCCCGGCCCGCCACGCGGCTCTGGCTGCCTCTGCTGCCGGGTACGGCAGCGGGTGCATATTGCGCGGGCGCTGGCGCAGATGCCGAGCGAAATTCTGCTGGACGAGCCGACCAACCACCTCGATATTCATCACCAGATGCAGTTAATGAAACTGATCAGCGAACTGCCGGTGACCAGCATCGTGGCAATACACGATCTCAATCACGCCTCGATGTTTTGCGATACGCTGATTGTGATGCTGGTGGCCTTTGTTGAGCAGCACGGGATGACGGAGGCCAATATGCGCGTGCGCGACGTGGTGAAACTGGGACGTATTCCACATCACTCCCCTTTCTCCAGCTGGAGTGCGCAGGATGACGCCGCGGTGCTGGCGGCGCTGCAGCGCGTGGATATGGTAGAGAAAAGTGAACAGGGCTGGCAGAGCCTCTCCGGGGGTGCAGTGGGCAGGAAAGTCATTGTTAATGATGTCTCGCTGAACGTAGCGCGCGGAGAGACCGTGGGCCTGCTGGGGCCAAACGGCTCCGGTAAATCGTCGCTGCTGCGCGTGCTGGCGGGCCTGCGGCGTCCGCATGCAGGACAGGTCACGCTGGATGGCAACGATATCCGCTTTATCGCCAAAAAAGCGCTGGCGCGCCTGCACCCTGCTGCTCGCGTGCGCGCTGGCGGGAGCGATTCTGATGGTGCTGGCGGATATCGCCTCGCGCCTGCTGATTGCGCCGCAAAGCCTGCCGGTAGGCGTGGTTACTGCGCTGGTCGGCGTTCCTTTCTTCGCCATCATCATTTACCGCTCAGGAAATAAACTATGAGTATTTGCGCTGAAAATATTACGTGGAGACGCGCGCGCACTGGATGCGTTTACCTTTGGTGATGATGCCGCCGCGTCGCTGGGTATCGCCGTACCGCGGGTGCGCCTGATCCTGTTTACCACTACCGCACTGATCACCGCCACCATTGTCAGCATGGCCGGCTCGATCGGCTTTGTCGGCCTGGTTGTGCCGCACGTGATGCGCTTTTTCTTCGGCCCGCTGCATAAACGCACCATCCTCGCCGGCGTCGCGGCCTCTCAGCTGTTTAATGCCGTGACCGCCTACACCATCAGCACGTCAGCCAGCGCCCAGCAGGCGCGTGACGTGATGTTCTGGTTACTGGGCAGTTTTAGCGGCGTGCGCTGGCCGGAATTTCAGCTGGTGCTGATTGTGGTGCTGCTGGGGCTGGCGATCTGTCTCTGGCTGCAGAGCCTGCTGAAAAACGCGCTGGCGGAGCCTTACGTGCTGGGCGTATCGGCGGGCGCCTCTACCGGCGCGGTGGCCATTGTTATTCTGGGTCTCGGCACCGGCGCTGTTTCGCTCTCGGCGGGGGCGTTTGCCGGCGCCTTTGCCGCGTTTGCGTTTGTCGCTTTTCTCACTAAGGGCGCGCGCAGCGGCAATGTGGTCATTGCGCTGGGGATCAGCGTGGGCGAACTCCCGGTGCCGCTCAGAAGCGTGTTTTACGCGTTCAGCAACCGTCTGGGCCTGACGGCAGAGCCGCTCAATCGAATTTATGAGAGCGTGATCTGGGACTTCCGGCTTAGCCGGGCGCTGGTTGCCGCCTGCTGCGGCGCGGGTCTCGCCATCTGCGGCGCAGTGGGGGGCTGAATTAATGCCCTCCGCTGTTACCGCCGTGCGGCAGACGCTGATGCTCAGCGTGACCACAGCAGCGGCGCTGCTGCTTCTGACC
>PEFU01000003.1:1702540-1712383 GCA_002939445.1 Pantoea sp. BRM17
CGAGCTTTTCGCGTTCGGGCAGCGCCTCGATTGCGTCAATCACGCGTTCACGCAGATTCCCTTCCATCAGCTGATGCAGCGGATTCGCCTCTTCATGGCCCTCTGTCACCAGCTCTGCGCTGTCACCGTGCTCTTCCCGATACTCGTCATAGGAGAAGAGCTGGCTATTGTTGGTATCCAGCAGGATCTGCCGGTACTCCTCCAGCGACACGTTCAGCTGCTGCGCCACCTCCTGCTCCGAGGCTGAGCGGCCGAGCGCCTGCTCCACCTGGTGCATGGCACCGGCTACCTCGCGCGCGTTGCGCCGCACGCTGCGCGGTGCCCAGTCGCGGCTGCGCAGTTCGTCCAGCATGGCGCCGCGAATACGCTGCACGGCGTAGGTGGTAAAGGCGGTGCCCTGCAGCGCGTCGTAGCGCTCCACGGCATTCAGCAGTCCGATGCCCCCAGCCTGCAGCAGATCGTCAAGCTCCACGCTGGCCGGCAGGCGCACCTGCAGACGCAGCGCTTCATGCCGCACGAGGGGAACGTAGCGCTGCCAGAGCGAATGTTTATCCATCACGCCGCCGGCGGTATAGAGATCGTTCACGTTGACTACCCTGCGTTAATTAAGTTATCGGCATGATTATCCAATTCTGTAGCGGTTTCGATTGGCAGAATAGGCGGGCAAAAGCGAGGTTATTTCAAATTAGTGATGGATGGCGGTGGCGAACACCGCCGTTACGGACGCTACCCGTTGCGCTGCTGCAGCCGCTGCCTTGTGGCAGGCGGCACCGCGGGCCACAGCGCGCAGATTTTGCCCGCCAGCAGCTGATAAGCGAAGCCGTCCGCCGCTTCACTCTCCAGCGCCGTGCTGAGCATCACCTGTCCGGTTTCACCATCAATGCTAATCAGTTTATTGCGGAACAGGCGCTGCAGATCGCTGCGTAAAAACAGGCCGTTATCGACGCTGTTATCCGCCAGCAGCCCCGCCTCGCTCTCGTCGGTGTTGATATGGCACGCCTCCACCCACGGCCAGCCGTGTGGTTCAGTGAGCGGCGTGCCGGTGATGACGCAGGCGCCGTAGCGCGCTTTTACCGCCGCCAGAAACGCCGCCTGGCTGGCGTGCTGCAGCACGCGGGTTTTCACCCGCCGCCCGACTTCGGTGCCAGGCATGACGGCGGCGGGTGCCGGCTGCTGCGGCGTGCTCAGCACCACGATAAACTGCACCGCGCGCGACAGCGGAAAACAGGGGTGCGCCTGCGCGTCAAACAGCTGCCAGTACGCTTCCTCTTCCTGCTGACGCATCAGCACCAGCCGGTAGCCCCGGCTGGTGAGCAGGTTCTGCGCCGCCGCCGAATGCGGATCGAGCATCGCATAGACCCGGCTCTCGCCCATCACTTTCCAGCGCCCCGCCTGGCTGGCATCGTCGCTGCGGCGAAAATAGAGAAACGCCTGCTGCGTTTTCAGATAGCGCTCAAAGCGGCGCAGATAATTTTTGTGCTCGTTGTCATCGCTGATAAACAGCAGCTCGTCGAGCGGACTGTTCAGCGCCTGCTGCGCAAACAGCGCGCGGATCGTCAGATGGCGATAGCTCACCGGGGGGCTCAGCAGGCCGCGTGCGGTGAGCGCCTTCTCGCCGGGATGCTGCTGCGCATAACGCAGCGCGATCTCATCAAACGTGAGCAGCTCACCCGGTAACAGATCGTAGTTGAAGCGCATCGCCCCTCCCTGAGTGGAAAACGTGACCTATAGCGGAATGGTTCTGTAACAGATTATCGGCTGCGCGGCGGCAGGCTGTAGCGGACAGCTGCGGTTTTATAGGTAAAAAAAACCCCGCCGGAGCGGGGTTTTGATACTTACGCAGTGAGCGATTAGCCCTGCAGCAGAGAGAGAACCTGCTGTGGAACCTGGTTCGCTTTCGCCAGCACGGAGTTACCCGCCTGCTGAACGATCTGCGCTTTAGACATGTTTGACACTTCAGTGGCGTAGTCCGCATCCTGGATACGGGACTGAGCAGCCGTCAGGTTAGTGGTGGTGTTGCTCAGATTCGTTACCGCTGAGTTCAGACGGTTCTGTACCGCACCCAGTGAAGAGCGGAACTTGTCGATATCAGCAATGGCAGAGTCCAGTTTAGCCAGTGGGTTAGCATTAAAATTAGCAGGTGTAGCAACAGATGCACCAGCAGTTACTGCGCCTGTAGTTGCATTAATTGTTGCTGCTTCGTACGTTGAATCTCCGTTAGCATCAGTGGTCTGGACCAGRTAATTATCATTACCTGCTTCATCTTTATAAGTAACCAATGATTTATTGGCAGCATCAACAGCAGTAGTATCTAAAGTTACATCTTTGCCGATGGTGGTAACTGCAGTAGTGCCAGTTGGACTTAAGCTGGTACCACTTGAATCGAAGCTGATAGTACCGGTTTTATTATCTACGGTTGCTGCGTAAGTACCTGAACTGGTAGTTGCGAAATAATCACCGTTAGAATTTTTTGCCAAACTGGTTACAGTTTCTGGAGCAGCATTATCATCGTCAGATACGGCGCTTGTAACCGCGATCTGTACATTTCCGGTGGAGCCATTCTTAACGGTAGTTGCCATGTTGGTCACGTTGAAGTTGTCTAATTTCAGCGTGTTTGAATCAATTTTTTTCAGGTCAATTGAGATGGTCTGGCCATCGTTAGCACCCACCTGAATTTTCATGTTGCCATCTTTCGCCAGCACGTTTACGCCGYTGAACTGGGTCTGCTGCGATACGCGGTCAATTTCATCCAGACGCGATTTGATTTCGTCCTGGATAGAGGATTTATCAGAATCGGAGTTGGTGCCGTTCTGCGCCTGCACGGTCAGCTCACGGATACGCTGCAGGTTGTTGTTGATTTCAGACAGCGCGCCTTCAGTAGTCTGCGCGGCTGAGATACCGTCGTTGGCGTTACGGGCTGCCTGCGTCAGACCTTTGATGTTGGACTGAAAACGGTTAGCGATAGCCTGGCCTGCTGCGTCATCTTTCGCGCTGTTGATACGCAGACCCGATGACAGACGCTCCATAGAAGAAGAGAGAGCAGACTGGTTTTTGTTGATGTTGTTCTGAGTGATCAGCGAGAGGCTGTTAGTGTTAATGACCTGGGCCATGATAAAGTTTCCTGTTTAATCAAGTCTTTCGGTTAAGGTGTGGGCTTCAACCCGTCGGCTTCATCGCCGTCAAAGTTGTTATCGTCTGCCCCTGAACAACCTTTAGATTTTTTTTAGGACCGGGTGAATTTTTTTCGCTTCACCTGCCATGCTTCTGGTTATCGCCACCCGCCTGCACTTCTTTAGCCCCGCTTAACCTTTTTTTTAGCGCCGGAATTACCTCGGTTACGCCCCTCTATTCCGTTTATCACTCAGCGGTGATTAATTCTAAACTTTGCCGCGTTGACGCCGATAATTGCGCTATTCACTCTTTGCAGCGACAGGAAAAGGACACTATATGGCCAGCATCTCTTYCCTCGGCGTCGGCTCAGGCCTGAAGCTTAGCGATATTCTCGATAGCTTAACCACCGCCGAAAAAGCGAGCTTAAAGCCGATTAGCACCCAGCAGAGCGCCTATACCGCAAAGCTCAGCGCCTACGGCACGCTCTCCAGCGCGCTGACCGCGTTTCAGACCGCTAACAGCGCGCTCAACAGCGCCGACGTCTTCAGCGCCACCACCGCAACCAGCAGCAGTACGGCGTTCAGCGCCACCACCTCCGGCAGCGTAGTGGCAGGTAAATACACGATTAACGTGACGCAGCTGGCGCAGGCGCAGACGCTGACTTCTGCGTCGCAGAGCAGTAACAGCAGCGTGCTCGGCGACAGCGCCGCCAGCCGCACCCTGACCCTTAAGCTTGCCGACGGCAGCAGCAAAGATATTGCACTCACCAGCGACCAGACCTCGCTCACCGGCATGCGCGATGCGATCAATAAAGCGAACGCCGGCGTCTCTGCCAGCATTATTAAGAGCAACGAGGGCGAATACCGCCTGTCGCTGACCGCGACCAAAACCGGTGAGGCAAATGCCGTCTCGGCGGTCAGCGTCAGCGGCGACGACACGCTGCAGGCAGTGGTCGGCTTTGATGAGAACGATATCGCAGCGAACAACAAGCTCAGCGTCAGCGTCGCGGCGCAGAACGCAGAGCTCACCGTAAACAATATTCCGATCACTAATAGCAGCAACAGCATCAGCGACGCGCTGGAGGGGATCTCACTGAATCTGACCGCGACCACCAGCGGCAGCCAGACGCTGACCGTGGCGCAGGACACGTCAAAAGCCACCACTGCGGTGACCAACTTTGTTAACGCCTACAACACGCTGCTCGATCAGTTCAGCACGCTGACCAAATATACCGCGGTGGAAAAAGGCGCCGACGCGCAGGATAGCAGCAACGGCGCGCTGGTCGGCGACAGCACCCTGCGCAGCATTCAGACGCAGATCAAGGGGCTGCTGACCAACTCCGCCAGCGCTTCCGCCTATAAAACGCTGGCGCAGATTGGTATTACCTCCGATCCCACCTCCGGCAAGCTCACGCTGGATGACAGCAAGCTGAAAACCGAGCTGGCGAAAGATCCGGACGGTATCAAAGAGATGATCGTTGGCGACGGGAAAAAAACCGGCATCACCACGCGCCTGGCCGGTAATCTTACGACCTGGCTCTCAAGTAAAGGGCCAATCCAGAGCGCCAAAGATGGCGTCAGCAAAACGCTGAATGAGCTGACGCAGAAATATAACGACATGAACACACGTATTGACGATTTAGTAGCACGCTACAAAACCCAGTTTACCCAGCTGGATCTCGCCGTCAGCAAGCTCAACAGCACCAGCGACTACCTGACGCAGCAGTTTGACAACATGACCAGCAGCTCGAACAAATAAGGAGTGACCATGTACGGGGCAAATGGCACGCAGGCCTATGCAAAAATTGGCGTTGAGAGCGCCGTAATGAGCGCCACTCAGCCGCAGCTGCTGACGCTGCTGTTTGATGGCGCCGTCAGCGCCGTGGTGCGCGCGCGTCTGTTTATGCAGGATGGCAACATCGCGGGCAAAGGCAGCGCCATTTCGAAAGCGATCAATATTATCGAGGCCGGCCTAAAACAGGGCCTGGATGAAGCGTCGGGCGATGCGCTGACGCTGAACCTTATCGGCCTCTACTCCTATATGGTGCGCCGTCTGGTGGAGGCAAACATCCGCAACGACGTGGCAGCGCTGGAAGAGGTGGAAACCCTGCTGCGCAATATCGCTGATGCCTGGAAAGAAGTCGCTTAATCTTAATTCTTAGGACGCTATGTTATGAATACTGCACYGCACCTGATGCTGGCTTATCAGCAGATCCTCACCCTCAGCCACGGCATGCTGCGCCACGCCAGCCGCGGCGAGTGGGACGATTTAATTACTCACGAAATGGATTACGTCAGTGCGGTGGAGCGTCTGGCGCAGAGTACGGAAACCGCGCCGCCGTCAGGCCAGCTACAGGAGCAGCTGCGTCCGGTGTTGCGTCATATTCTGGATAATGAGAGCGAAGTCAAACGCCTGCTGCAGGCGCGGATGGATGAGCTGACGCGGCTGGTCAGCCAGTCCTCCGTACAGAAGTCGGTGATGCGCGCTTACGGTCAGCAGGGTGACGTCTGGCTGCCGCAGGGCTGAATGCCAGCCCTCTCCCGCCGGGAGAGGGTCTCTTACTGCATTACTGCGCGGTATGCGCCGCAACCGGTTTCATCAGCTCTGGCTCAATATCCTGAATCACCGCCTCATCGGGCCGCTGCGCCACTTCCGCCAGCGCCTGCTGACACTCTACGGTCGGCTGTTCCACTTTGCGCAGGCGCAGACCATCATACTGCAGCCCACCGTTTTCCAGCACCAGCGGCATCACGCGCGACTGACGGTTGACGTTAACCCAGCGGTCGCTCAGGCGGGTCAGCTTGCCCGGTTTGGCAATGACGCGCTGCCACTRGCGGCAATCCAGCGTGTCGCCGTCGGCAGTGATAATCAGACTGCCCAGCGCCTGGCCGCTGATCAGCTTGCTCTGCGGCCCCACGGTCTGCCAGTTACCCTGCAGCGCGGCCGGCGCCGGGGTTTTTACCGCATCACTGTAGCTGTTAATCTGCGCGCACCCGCTGAGTGCGACGGCGGCCAGCACGATCCACTTTTTCATTTTGATTCCCTGTCCTCGCGTTAATGGCGGCTACGGTATAATTTTTCTCAGGCGTAAGGCAAGCGATCTGCAGCAAAACCCGGCGCGCCTGACAACGCGGCAGGTTGCAGTTACACTATGCGCCGAGTTAATGACCCGGAACCGAGCATGAAAACCCCTGAAGAGTACTATAGCCTGGCGCGCAGCCTGTTTTTCACCGCCCACCCCACCTTTCAGGCCGCGCTGGATGAGCTGAGCGAAAGCGATGCCCGCGCGGCGAATATGTCACTGCGTGAACTGCGCGACTGGCATGCCGAACGGATCTACGCGGCCTTTATCCGGCAGAAAAAGCTGGATGGCATCCTGTTCTCTATTCAGCTCGCCGAGCCGGATAAGGCAGTGGCCGCAGAAGCGATTGAAGCCTATCTGAAGACGCACGCTGAGGCGCTGGGTATGACGTGGGAAGAGTTTTGTATAAAGAATGAGCTGTAACGCTGAGTTATAGCCGGTAAAGTTGTACAAGACGAAAAATATAGTTGTACAAAGACATGTTTTTGTATAAGTTACGCAGCATGACAACCGTCAGGGATTGTCCCTTAACGAATGGTGCGTTTGCGCCACCTCTGGAAGTGGTGCTGGTTTTCCACTTCCAGAGGTTCATTTTTTCCCCGGCTTTTTCCGGCGCTTTTCCTCACTCCGTTGATGCGTACACTTTTTTCCGCCTGTGCCGTCCGCACCCCTTGCTACTGTTTTTATTTACAGTAATATGATGCCCTGACCTTATTTGATGGATGGTTCTGATGTTTGTAGAGCTGATTTATGACAAGCGTAACGTCGCTGGCCTGCCCGGCGCGCGCGAGATGATTCAGGCTGAGCTCGAAAAGCGGGTACAGCGCGTGTTTCCGGAGGCTGAAGTGCGGGTAAAACCGATGGAGCGCAACGGAATCGATACCGATTTAAGCAAAAACGATAAAGCGACCGTTGCGCGCATTGTCGAAGAGATGTTTGATGAGGCGGATATGTGGCTGGTGGCCGACTAGGCCACCCTGCCGTGTGCGGTTAGCTCTCCTGCTCAATATGGTTAACCGCAATCTCTAAATCCTGAATAGTCTGGTCAATATTCTCCAGCAGTTTACTCTGCTCATTGATCAGCTGCTCAAATCGCCCCGCATACTCTTTATCTTTGTACTCGCCGGCATCAAAGGCCAGCCAGTGTGCAGAGAGCGTTTCAGTGTTGGTCTGCGCGTAGTGACGCATCTCTTTAAGCTGTGAGGTAACATCACGCAGGTACTCAGGTTTGGTTTTAATCGCTTCTGAATCGCTCATGCTATTTTCCTTTTTGCTTGTTTTGCCCGTTAAAATAACGTCTGAGTGATTAAAGATAGTCGATAATAGCGAAGCCGCATTAAGAATAGTCGGAAGTGGGTTTCAGGCCGGGGCTGACATCCCTGTCAGTACAGATAGCTACGCATCAGAGATATTTGCGCGCYAGCGTCATCAGTTCCGCTTTGGCAGCCTCTCCCAGCTGGCTCACGCCATGTTCAACAAACGTAAACGCCTGGACAAAATCTTTCACCCCGGCATCCAGCGCCGCTGCGGCGGGTGACGCTCCCTCTGTCTGAGAAGGTGCTGCCACCTCTGCCGGCGCAGCATCCGCGCGGGCAGAGGCCGTCGTCAGGGGATCGCCTGCCACAGGTTGTGGTGTTGCATCAGCCGGTACGCTCTCCTCTGGTGTCGCGGCCGCCTCTGCGCTCGTCGCCACCTCTTCCGTTACCGCCGGGCTGGCCGGTGCCGTCTCGTTAGCAAAGTTCTCCAGCGGAGAAACATCGTGTGGATCCGCTGCTGCTGCCGGGTTAACGCTCTGTTGTTCGCTCATGGTACTCTCCTTCTTTCGGGTTAACGACCGCCGCTGCCGTAGCCATACCGCGATCTGACGGGTAATACTCATCACTGCTTCCCTGCCGCTAGCTGCTGCGTTTAGCCGGTCTGGCCTTTTCACGCACCACTATTCCGTCAATTTTTAGCTGCAGGTCTGCCAGCTGTTCTGTCAGTTCGGCCACCCGCGCTTCGCGGCGGTCAGAGATTTGCCGGTACTCTTCCCGGATATTTTCGACGCGCTGGTTGGCTTCATTGCTGACGTAGATAAACATCGCGGTCATGGCAATGCATATCAGCGATAACAGCAGCATCATTCCCCCCAGCAGCAGCTGACGCCGGTGATTTCTGATCGTGAATTCACTGTTTATCTGCACCATCACGGTTCTCCTCAAGCGTGGTAATCAGTTGATTGATCTGACTGCGAAATTTATCGCTGTGATCGGTCTCAGTCGTTGCCAGCAAAATGCCCAGCGCATTTTTTATCAGGCGCAGATCGGTCTCCAGCGAAGAGATGCGACGCAAATTGCGATCGTGGCGAATGCGCAACTCATCATTCTCCTGCCGCATCAGCGCATGACTCTCTTTCAGTAACATCACCTGCTCTTTGTAACTGGTGATAATCTCCCCGCCTGCACGATTGCTGGTTACGATGGTTGCAATCCCGGCCAGTAATGGTTTCCAGAACACCGCTGCTGCACCACCGCCGAGAAGCAGTGCGCCAACGCTGGTGATGAGACTACTCTCCATGCCTTACCTCTCAGTACTGGCAAGGGCTCCGCCCGGAATACACTGGCCTCCCCTTGCCAGTCATACGATCAGTGTATTTTAAGTTTACTTTAATCATTTAATTTAAGTATACTTAAGTAAACCTTTCAGGAGTTGTCAAGATGAAAAATCAGGAAACGCCAGGCCAGCGCATTCGCGAACGCCGTAAAATGCTGAAACTGACCCAGCAGCAGCTGGCGGCAGACGTCGGCGTCTCGCACGTGGCTATTTCACAATGGGAAAAAAATGAGACGCTGCCGCGTGGCGAGCATCTGCTCCGGCTGGCAGAGCTGCTGCAGTGCCCGGCGGCATGGCTGTTTGATGGTGAGGGGGAACCCTTTGCGGTTGTCAGCAGCCACAGCAGCGTGCGGGCTGTGCCGCTGCTGACACTGCAGCAGGTTACCGGCTGGCTGGATGAAACCCGCCTGCAGCTGCAGCGGGAAGCCGATCGCTTTCTCTACTGTGACAGTGCGGTAAGCGACAGCGCCGTCGCCGTCGCCGTTCAGCTGGACGATCGTTCCATGCAGCCAGCTTTTCTGCCCGGCGATCTGCTGATATTCGAACCACAACGCTCTGCAGCGCCCGGTGAGGTGGTGCTGGCGCTGTATGCCGGGCAGGCGCTGGTCAGAACGCTGCGCGTGCGTTCCCCTTCACAAAATGAAGAGCATTTTTTATTGCGCCCGGTGAATGAAGATTATCCCGTACTCAGTACGGACAAACATGAGGTGCAGATTATCGGTGTACTGGCTGAAATGCGCCGGCACTATCACGCTGGCGGCCAGTAAAACCCCACACCGGCCCGCTACAGCGTATCGGTCAGGCGATCGATAACGATGCGGCCGGATGCATCCATCTGGGTAATACGGTAGTTCACGTTCCATGAGCGGCGGGTGTTGAATTTGTCGCTCAGCACGACGCTCCCTTTTGCCCTGCCCTGGCTGTCTGTGATCTGCCAGCGGGTAATGGCTTCCCGATCGTTCCGGGCTGTCTGTTTATCCTGCTCAACAAGACGATCTTCTGATTCCAGTTTCAGGTAATCACGTAACATTTTATTCCTCCGGCTAAAGTGGCTTAAG
>PEFU01000003.1:1712483-1714626 GCA_002939445.1 Pantoea sp. BRM17
TGCCGACTCATACCAGGCCTGAATAGCTTCATCATCCAGCCAGAAAGTTATGGAGCCACGGTTGATGAGGGCTTTATTGTAGGTGGGCCAGTTGGTGATTTTGAACTTTTGCTTTGCCACGGAACGGTCTGCGTTGTCGGGAAGATGCGTGATCTGATCCTTCAACTCAGCAAAAGTTCGATTTATTCAACAAAGTCAACTGACATTAACCGACTTTGCGCGCTTGCTGACACTGGTGTAATCCGGGCAGCGCAACGGAACATTCATCAGTGTAAAAATGGAATCAATAAAACCCTGTGCAGCCCGCAGGGTCAACCTGAACACGCGTTTAATGACCAGAACGGTGGTGATGGCGAGATCAGAATAGCGCTGAGGTCTTCCCCGTGATGAAGGCGTGTCCGTCACATTGTTCAGCGACAGGTCTGCACAGATGATTTCATGTGTMTTGCTGTCAACTGCCAGATGCAACTTTCGCCATATACGACGGCGTTCRTMGCCYTGTTTTTTGACTTTCCARTCGCCTTCACCAAAGACCTTCAGCCCGGTGGAATCAATCACCAGATGCGCGATTTCACCCCGGGTGAACGTTTTGATTCGCTGATTAGCCACTGCACGGTTACGGTCTGCATATTCACCGGGCCAGTAACCCGCYCCTTTTCGGGGWGGGATAAGSGRGCTGATTTTCTTACGCCGCAGTTCATCGTGACAGAGCCGGGTGTCGTAAGCGCCGTCTGCCGATGCTGCCCTGATTTTTCTGTGAGTCTGCCGGATAAGACCCGGGAAGGCTTCTGACACGCTTTCAGGCATACCTGCTTTCGTCATTTTGTTCAGCGCTCGTACCAGGGCCATAGCCTCCGCAACCTGACCATCGTAGTCACGCAGCGTCAGTGAACCCCCGAACAGCTGTTTTACCCGGTACATCGCCGTTTCCGCTATCGAGCGACGGTTGTAATCTGTTGTCCATTTCCACCGCGCATTACTCCCGGTCACTATTTCGCGCGCTGATGCGTTCACGGCAGAAGTGCGGAAGTTAAAAGCTGCCGGTATCAGTCTGGCGCTGGATGATTTCGGTGCCGGCTTTGCCGGCCTCTCCCTGCTGGCAAAGTTTCAGCCTGATAAAGGCTTTGTTGAATAAATCAGATTTCGGGTAAGTCTCCCCCGTTGCGGGTTGTGTTTTCAGGCAATACACCGGGCAGATATTCAGTCAAAAAGCCTGGCCTTCAATCTCGCCAGCAAGCTCGGCCTGGGGCAGCATACGCTCACCATCAATCTGCTGCCGATGTCGCTGGTCACCGTGCCTGATGCCGTGGATTTTCTGCTCGCAGAGATCCACGCCAGCGGCCTTATTCCTGAACAGATCGTGGTTGAAGTCACGGAGAATGAAATGTGGGAGTTTGTCGCGGATGAGTCGACGCTGTGTGAGCTGAACGATTTTCAGCACTCGATTCAGGATTGCCGCTTTGCTTTCCAGCCTATTGTTGATCCCTTTTCACGCCGTATTGCTGCCTATGAAGCGCTGATCCGCACGCCTACCGGCGGTGCGCCAGAAGAGTATTTTGCTGCTTTCGGCGGTGATGCTATTTGGGCGCGCCGCTTTGGTAATACCGGTATGGAGCTGTTTGATCTGCGTCAGCATGAGAGAAGCCGCGTGCTGCAGGCCGTACTCGATAAAGGCACCTCGCGTCACCAGCTGACTTACGACGATCGTGCGCTGCGGTTTTTACGCACCTTTGTAGAGGCGCGTGAAAAAGAGAACTATTTTGAAATCCCGCCGGCGAACAGCAGAGTTCTTGAAGATATCGTGGCCCGCGCAAACACCAAAAATGCGCTGTCGGACATTACCGGCATTCTGTTATTCGACGGCCGGCATTTCTTTCAGCTTCTGGAAGGACCCGATCGCACTGTCAGGCATATCTATGATCGTATTCGCCAGGATGCCCGTCATCATAATCTGGTCGAGCTGATGCATGATTTCGCGCAGTTTACCAGATAAATCGGTAAATATTATGCTGATTTAGCCTCTGTGCGCTGGACATCCCGGCCCGTTCGACGGTTAATGTAAGAGCTTAAATAACGTTCCGGCAGGACAATTGCATGCTGACCACTATTCTTTACCGCAGCCATCTCGATGAACACGTTCCCG
>PEFU01000003.1:1714726-1716754 GCA_002939445.1 Pantoea sp. BRM17
CGATGGAGCCGATACCTCTCTCTCTGGCGCGCTTAAATCCGCGGGCTTTGTTCTTCTCAGCGAGAAACTGACGCCTCCTGAAGAGCGCTGACGGCACATTTTTCTGTGCAGAACGGCGCGCAATGCTGTTAAGCGCAGCGCAGCTGGACTATATTCCTCGCAGGAGGATAAGACGATGCAGGAAGGCTATTACTGGGGGTAAGTTGTAAAATAAGCGAAGCGGTAAACAAGATTGATTATCGACTTTACCTGATACATCATTTTGCGGAAATTTAAGAAGGCGTGCCTTCATTCATTTCTGGAGAGCACTAATGGAAACGGGTTTTTACTGGGTGGGTAGCAGAACAACTGAGCCAGAAGTATGGTTCTGGGATGCGGGGCGCGGCTTTTACCGGCATAACGTTCGCGCTGTTCTGGTGCTGCGTTGCCGTTAATCGGGCAGCCTATGCAAGTGGCCATAAAAGCCGGATGACAGGTTTCTGCTGTGCCGTGCCTGATAAATGAAATTCAGATTCATAATGAACAGGAGCCCGGTTTCGATTAATGCAGATACGTATGTTGCGCAGAGGCAGAGGATATTCGGCGCCTCAAAACTGAGCTTACTCTGCGCAGAGCATTCTCTTTTGTATAAAAATAAGACGAAAGGCAATACATTTTTGCTGAGAGAAGCAGGATGCCAGACGCTTCTATACAGCCAGTGCAAACTTGTACAACTTTGAAAAACTGTACAACTTAGCCTGACTTTGTGTAAAGTGTGAAATCGATTTCGGCCGCTAAATTCAGGTCTGCCATTGGTTCAGCGCCCTGCTCAGGCTGAGCCCGCACGATAACAAGGCGTCTGAGATAGCGTCACGCCTGACCCTCTAACTTATACAGTCATCTTCTATCTGTATAAGTTATATTTTGACATTTCATGTGGTCGGATGAGACCCTGTATTTTTATTTTAAACTCATCTGTTTTCAAAAAGCCCGAATTTGTTCTGCCCGTCGCACTCCGGACGGGATATATTGATACTCTGCTCGTCGTCCTGCCAGCTATCTGCAAAATAGATTTAATTTTAAAGCGCAGAGGATAATCTACTGCGGTAATAGGCTGTTATAAATTACCTTCAACCCTGCAACGTTTTATTCCTGCAGTTCTTCGTAAATTATTACGCTGTTAATTATTTATCTTCATCGCTTATTTAAATTTCAAAGGTGCGCTGCGTCATCGGCACCGCGCTGCAGGGACGAAACCAGCCAAACTGCCGCTGATAGAACCATACCTCCGGATAGCGCTCGCCATCTTTCACCCAGTAATATCCATCTTTCATAAGCCTGATCGCCTCTGTTGCAGAACTGACATTCACTGCCGCCGTTCGCGACATCGTTAAGTGTAGCAGCTGGGATGTGGCTTGAGGCAGCCGGTATTAATCAGTTCCAGGGCTACCTGTTTGCGCGACCGGCGCTGAATGGATTCCCGTCAATTGCGTGGCCTGAAATCAGATAGCCTCAGTCTGAAGTGCATCTCTGGCAACAATTCACTGCGCCTGCAGCTGCTTTGCAGGCGCATCAAGCGGCTCGCTCAGAATGACATATTTCATCTGCCTGATCTGATCCTTCAACTCAGCAAAAGTTCGATTTATTCAACAAAGTCCCTGATAAAATAAAAATCGATCGTGAAATTATCTGCGACGTCCATAAAAGCGGACCAAAACAGGCAATCGTCCACGCGATTATTAAATGCTGCGCCTCACTGGAAATTGCCGTGGTTGCCGAGGGCGTGGAAAAAGCGGAAGAGTTGTGGTGATGGCGAGATCAGAATAGCGCTGAGGTCTTCCCCGTGATGAAGGCGTTGCCGACTCATACCAGGCCTGATTAGCTTCATCATCCAGCCAGAAAGTTTTGGAGCCACGGTTGATCAGGGCTTTATTCTAGGTGGGCCAGTTGGTGATTTTGAACTTTTGCTTTGCCACGGAACGGTCTGCGTTGTCGGGAAGCCTGTGCAGCCCGCAGGGTCAACCTGAACACGCGTTTAATGACCAGAAC
>PEFU01000003.1:1716854-1728812 GCA_002939445.1 Pantoea sp. BRM17
TGGGTGGAGTCAGCCACAACGGAACCGGAAGTGTGGTATTACGCGGGAGAGCATAAACGGCAATGGTTTGGGCCAGGCAAAAATGAGCCGCTCGATGCTGATGCATTTACCAGTTCAGGTTATCGGGTTATCAGTAACCGGCTCTCGCTGACCTGAACGCTCTGAGCATAACCAGACGGCTGCTCAGCGCCATAAAAAAGCCAGCACCCGGTCTGGCTTTTTTATGGCCGCGCAAAAGCAGCCCTATAACGCTTCCCCCTCTGCTGTATACCTTTTGTTCTGCTGCTCTATTAATTTCACTGCGCCCCTGCTCCCTGGCGAAACCTGTGCCAGGCTTAACGGGTCGATTGACTTCAAGGAGAGTGACATGAACAAAACTACATGGGCTGCTGTAATGCTGTGTCTGAGCTTTGGCGCTTACGCTGAAAAAGGGGGATTTGAAGCGGGTGAAACGCCACCGCCGCAGCATAAAGAAGATGCAGGCTATAAAGGATCGGAAGATACCGGTCAGACGCGCGTGTCGCTGATCCGCGATTTCCGTCAGGGCGGGTATGTAACGCTTGAAGGTTACATTATCAAAAAAGTGGGCGATCACAGCTATCAGTTCCGCGACAGCTCAGGCACCGTACGTATCGATGCTCCTGCTGAAACCTTCAAAGGTAAAACCTATGACGCCACGGACAAAATCCGCGTCAGCGGTAAAGTTTATGGCAAAGGCGAGAGCGCGCACCTGAAAGTCGCCCGCATTGATGAACCCTGATACCAGGCTGAAAAATAACTGCCGATCGTCGCGATCGGCAGTGTTTTATCAGGCGCTGATTTGCCGGTAATACTGTACTGCGGTGTTTTTTCTGCTCTTGACCCGGTAACGCGCGTGGTTGATAACCGTGATCCACGAAGGATGAGCCGTATTGCGGCTGCAGCTATCGAGGATCGTCAGCAGCTCACCCCACATTTCGATTTGCACCATTTTATCAACGGCCATCTCCTCTTTCATCGCCTGAATAACTGCATCGACCTGATGTTTTACGTCGCTAAGATCTTCCCCTGTCTGGTGAGCGGCAGCAAGTTTACGGATTGCCAAAGCGTACACGTTGATACTGACCTGTTGTGAGTGCATGCGCACCTCTGTTGATTATTGGTCTGAGCATTAAAAGTAGCCTGACTTGCAGATTTCGCGCTGCGTTTAGCAAAATAAAATGGGCGCATAATCGTTGCCTGCTCCTGCCTGGTGACCAGCTCGTAAAATTTTTCTTTCAGCCCGGCTCGCGTGAAGGCTGCGCGTTTTGCTTCGCCCCCGGCTAACCTGCTGCTTATAAAGGAAATGATCGTTCTAAAAAATAGCGCAACTGTTTTGATGCATATCATCTACACGTACGACCACACAAAAGAGCGGCGAGATAGTTGTACAACTACAGAAATCTTGTATAACTTTATTGCAACGCGGCGGTCATGCATGGCTGCCACTGTCAGACAATAACACAGGCGATTTCCCCTTTTTTGTGAGGCTTAATATGAAACAGCTTGCTACCCCGGAGTCTCAGCTCAGCGACTATTTTAAAACTACCGGTGAACAGTATCTGAGTGAACGCGTCATCATCTCTGAAATCCGACTTGAGCTGACCACGCGCAAAATCCGCGTGACTAACAAAGATATCATTCTGGCACTGATCATGCGGCTTGAGGCGGAACAGGATGTTGTGAAGCAGGATATCTACCGCAACGCGCTGGAGATTGTGATCCAGCGTACGCCCGAAGATATGGGCAACTGAAAGCCAGCGCAGGATAGATGAACAGGGACGTTATTTCGCGACCGGCAGATCGCCATAGCGCGTCGTGTAAAACGGAGACAGCATTTCCCGCTTCATCGCCCAGGGTTTCGCGATCCCCTGCCCTGCAAACCACAGTTGCCCCCTGCCTTCCTGGTTTACCTTATCCATCACCTGCATCAGGGCTGCGCTATTTGCACGCGGCTGAAACTCATCAAACAGGTTGAGCTGCGCCACGCCCTGACTGAAAAAATCGCCCAGCATCACGCCCGCTTTCATATATCTCCGGCCATCCAGCCAGATACGATCCAGGGCGTCTGTCGCGACACGGATAATATCCCGGCTGTCGCTGGTCGGGATCGCCAGCCTGCCGAGCGCCTGATTGCCGTAAAATATCTCATCGCTGGCGTGCGGACTGGTACGGATAAACACCGCTATCTGCCGGCAGTACTGGCGCTCTGTTCTCAGCTTCTCTGCGGCCCGCACCGCAAAGTTGCAGACAGCCTCGCGCATATCGCGATAATCAGTGATGCGTGAGCCGAAAGAGCGCGAGCACACTATTTGCTGTTTGCCAGGCGCTAACGCTTCCAGCTCCAGACAAGATTCACCGCGCAGCTCCCTGACCGTTCGCTCCAGCACCACGCTGAAGTGCCTGCGGATAACCCAGGGACTCTGGTCAGCCAGATCTTTAGCCGTCATCACGCCCATGGCGTTCAGCTTTTTACTGAGCCGGCCGCCTACGCCCCACACCTCCTCTACCGGCACCAGCGCCATAAGCTTGCGCTGTCGCTCTGCATCTGAAAGATCCACCACCCCGCCGGTTTTGGTCCACTTTTTGGCCGCATAGTTAGCCAGTTTTGCCAGCGTTTTAGTCTGGGCTCACCTGCCTGCATTGCGACCTCTCAGCGACTGTTTTGCGCCAGTGTACCGTAAACAGGCGGCGAAATAGTGATCGCGATCAGCGACGGGCGATAACCCAGACAGCGTGGACGATGCCGGGAATATAGCCACACAGCGTCAGCAGAATGTTCAGACAGAACGCTCCGCCAAAACCTACCTGCATGGAGACGCCCAGCACGCGCGGTTTGGTTTGCTCAGCCGGTGCTTTCAGGCTCAACAAATACGCCTTCGGCGTGGTCGCTTTCGTTAAAAAACCAGATGCCCAGCGGATAATCCTCCAGCGCCACCAGATACATGGTCCCTTCGTTAAACGGCTCCACCGCCAGCAGTTTACCTGCGCGGCGCGGGCCGCCGTCTGTTTTCACCGTTACGCGCAGATCAGGCGGGTAAACTGACGCAGGCGGTGGCGGCATTCCGCCTCAGCGACAGCGCTTACGCCACAACGAAAGTTGCGGCGCCGGTCCACGCGGCGCCAGCGGCTCAGCGCACGGTGCGTCCGGCACTGGCGGTATCAGGCAGCGATAACTGGGAGACCTTCTGACAGCACGCGCCCCGCTGAAGCGTCAGACGGGTCGAAGCGGGAACCACCATGAGTGACATCGTTGAAGCCGTACGGCGCGTTACCGATATTATGGCAGAGATCGCCGCAGCCTCAGATGAGCAGAGCCGCGGTATCCAGCAGGTCAGCCTGGCGGTGACGGAAATGGATAACGTGACGCAGCAAAACGCCTCGCTGGTTGAAGAAGCCTCTTCTGCAGCGGCCTCGCTGGCCATCGCTTTTCAGACAAATATTCTGGCGCTGAACGCTGCGGTAGAAGCTGCCCGGGCGGGAGAACAGGGCCGCGGTTTCGCCGTTGTCGCCAGCGAAGTACGCAGCCTGGCACAGCGCAGCGCTCAGGCGGCGAAAGAGATCGAAACGCTGATTGCCGAGTCGGTCGCGCTGATTGGTGACGGATCGCATCAGGTGGCGACCGCGGCCAGTATGGAACAGCTCACCGCAACGGTGAAGCAGAATGCGGAAAATGCCCATCACGCCAGTCAGCTGGCGGCTGACGCCTCTGACAAAGCGCGCAACGGTGGCGATCTGGTCAGCGGCGTAGTGAAAACCATGAACAACATCTCCGGCAGCTCGAAAAAAATTGCTGAAATCACCAACGTGATTAACATCGCCGCCGATGTGCCGTGCGGGCGTAACGAAATCGGCATGCTGTTGCATAATCTGCAGCTGATGCAGGCCGCGCTGGTACGCACCGTGGGCAGCGTGCGCGAAGGGGCGGAGGCTATTTATCAGGGAACCAGCGAAATCTCCGCCGGGWACACCGACCTCTCTTCCCGCACCGAGCAGCAGGCATCAGCACTGGAACGAATCCGTACCGAGCGGGCCGAGGCGATTAACGCCGGGGCAGCTCACCAGGCGCGCCTCGGCTTTATCGCCATGGCAGCGGCGTTTGCGGCTGCATTAGTGCTGGTCGGGCTGACCTTTATTTTTCTGCGGCGGATCATTATTAATCCTCTGCGCCAGTCGGTGGTCCGCATTGAGCGAATTGCCCGGGGTGATTTGATGCGCGATGTTAAAACGCCCGCCGATCTGGCCCTGGATGCGCCGCTGACCGCCAGCTTCAATCAATATATCGATAAAGGCGTGAAGCCGATGATTGAGTCAGCGCGTCAGGGTAGCTTCGAAGGCATTGTGGCACAGGAGACCGATGTCACCCGTAAACTGGATGACGCCTATAACGCGCTGCTGCTGAAGGCCATTAGGCTGAACGATGCCACCGAAGAGATTCAGGTGCGCATGGGCATTTCCAACAGCTCTAACCATCTGCGCACTGCCCGCCTTAATATACTGCAGGCGGGCGCGGCAACGCGTATTGGCGAGATGGATAGCTATCGCGCCGATCTGGCGCGGACAGAAACGCGCATTAAACAGGCGCGTGAAGGATTTACGCTTTATATGGGCGATGTTTGCTTTCAGAACCCTTACCACTATGAGAGCAAGGAAATGAAAACAGCATCGATCGATGTAGATAATAAGCTCAGCCTCTGGCAAAACCTGCGCCTGATGCCGCTATTCAGCGTGATATTCGGCGGCATTCTGCTGCTTTTTGCCCTGTGTATTGGTCTCGCCAGCTATTTTCTCATTCAGAGTAATAATTGCGCATAATAAACAGGTTATCTATCATGTAGTACGTCTGACAGATAATGTAACCTCCGGCATTTATGTTAACGTGCGATAAGCTGTCTGCTACATAATTTATGCTGCCACAGGGCTGGTCTGATGACCAGCCCTGTTGTTTTTTAACGCTTTTGCGATCGCGATCCCATATTCTCACCTAAGCCTTTCCCCTGCCCTGTACCTGCAAAAGAAACTCAATGCGTCACCGCGTATTTCCGCCGGGATGGACATTCATCCACTGACGCTGAGCCAGACCGAATCAAATATGCTGAAAATGTGGATGTCAGGCCATGACACCATTCAGATTTCAGACAAAATGCAGATTAAGGCTAAAACCGTTTCGTCACATAAAGGCAATATTAAGCGTAAAATCAAAAACGAAGATTGCTTTATTCACGAAGCCGATTCCAGCGATCGCATTCGTGCTATTATCACACAGCACCCGGATACTCTTTTCTTTATCTTTATGGCGATCTCAAATATCCATTTTGAGGAATATCTCTACGTTCGTAAGAACCTGATTATTACATCAAAATCGATCAAGACATCGACTCTGGATTCACTGCTGGGTACTTTGATTTAAACGGATAACAAATTGGTGAGGGTCGCTATAATGCCAACGATTATTATGGATTCATGTAACTACACACGCCTGGGACTGTCGGACTATATGTCGGCAAAAGGAGTTAAAAAGAAAAACATTACTGCAGCCACGGATATCGAACAGCTACAACAAAAATGCGAGCAATTAAAACCTGGCGTAGTATTTATTAGAAGGTATACTTAAAGCAAATTCCTGGTGATTCCCGCTATCGCCGGGGAAAGAATGACGTGGATGGAACACAAAAAACTTCGCAGAACGGGTCAGGGAAGAGTCATGATGGCGCAGGGATATAATTTGCCAGACTGCAAAGCAGAATAAAAAAGTGTCTTTGAAAATTTCTCTCGTACCGCAAACGCGTATTCATCGCGGTTGGCAAAATGCTCAAAGGTATGTTTTTAAACAAAAAAAATTTAAAAGCGATTTTTCTTGTCTAATTTCCCTTTTTCCGGCATTGTCAACACTCGCTGAAGCGTCACACTTTCGCGAAACAAATGTTTTTAAGATTTGTCCTATCAGAATTGCCTGTAACATGCGCGATAGTGACACAGCTCTCAAAAACAGGGCGTTAGTTAACGATACTGTTACCATTCTGAAGTGATAGTTAAGCAGTCAAAATCATTCCGTATACTTTTCAAACCATTTTTTTCAGAAATCAACTGAGGAAAATCTGATAAATCGATATTTATCGTGAAAAACATTCTTATTAAACGGTCCGTGGAGTATTTTAGTCAGACGATTCTTAAGGTGGTTTCCCTGACGAATCGCTAAACCTGGCACTGGGTTTGTTAAACCGTGTTTCACCTCAACTGTCGGTTTTCGCTATCGGCTTTCCTGTGACCTTAACGGTCGGTATCCTCTCTATGGGTATGCTGATGCCGCTTCTTGCCCCATTCTGCGAACATCTGTTCAGCGAAGTCTTTGATTTACTCGCCCGATTTGCCTCAGAACTTTCCCCTGCACGTATGCTGGCGATGCTGCTGTTTCTGACCTTTAACGGACATCTGTGGCTGATCTCACTGCTGGCAGACAGTTTTCAGACCTTGCCCGTCAGTGCAGAGCCGCTGAGTGCTGATGCCTTTATAGGACTGGTCAAAGGTGCCGGGCTAATTTTCCTTAATGGCATGATGTTAGCGCTGCCCTTAATCATTTTGCTCCTCATCCTGTTCTCACCTGCCGGTTTCTGGATGCTGATCCAGCAGCTGCTGATTGGTGCCGGTATCGGTCTGACCATGCAACTGGCGTTTTCAGCCGTAAAGCTGGCGGGTGAAATCATTGGTTTACAGATGGGATTATCTTTCGCTACGCTGCTGGACCCGAACACGCGGGTTAACATGCCGCTGCTGGCGCGTTTTCTCGGTTGGCTGATGGTTACCCTCGACAGCAGTCAGCTTATCCACTGGGTGGCGCAGTTTTTCTGGCCGATGGCGCGCCTGCTGGCGCTGTTTGCCAGCGCGCCGGTGCTGAACGAGCGCAATATACCCAAGCGGGTAAAGGTGGCGCTTGCGTTTGTGATCACCTGGATTTTGCTGCCGCTGTTGCCACCGGTCGACGTTATCTCCGCTACTGCTGGTCGCGATGGTAAGCGGGCTTATCATCAGTATTCTGCAGGCGGCAACGCAGATTAACGAACAGACGCTCTCTTTTATTCCCAAGATTCTGGCGGTGGCGGCTACCGGCGTAATCGCAGGACCGTGGATGCTGAATCTGATGCTGGATTACATTCGCACTCTGTTCAGCAACCTGCCTTATATCCGCCGGCGACGATTGCGCTGCCGTTTAAGCTGATGCTGTTTGTGCTGGTCGACGGCTGGCAGCTGCTGGTGGGGTCGCTGGCCCAAAGCTTTTATTCCTGACCCTTCATTAATCTTTCCCTGACAGGAGCACAGTATGACCCCGGAATCGGTAATGGTAATGGGCCAGGAGGCGATGCGCGTCGCGCTGATGATGGCGGGGCCCTGTTTGCCCGCCTGGCCAATACCGCGCCTATCGACGGCCCGGAAGCGGTACCGATGCGTATTCTGCTGCCGGCGTACGTGACCAGCGAGCTGAAAACCGCATTCCAGATTGGCT
The DNA here is from genome assembly GCA_002939445.1 of Pantoea sp. BRM17. Classification (GTDB taxonomy): domain Bacteria; phylum Pseudomonadota; class Gammaproteobacteria; order Enterobacterales; family Enterobacteriaceae; genus Pantoea. The sequence continues at coordinate 1,724,374 of PEFU01000003.1, forward strand.
TTACGGTCTTTATCCCTTTTCTGATTATCGACCTGGTGGTCGCCAGTGTACTGATGGCATTAGGTATGATGATGGTACATTCGGCCCCGCCTAATCAGGTGATGCTCGGCCTGGCGCTGTTCCTGACCTTTTTCATCATGGCGCCCACGTTCGATAAAATCTACGCGGATGCCTACCTGCCCTTCAGTCAGGACAAAATCAGTATGGAAGTGGCGCTGGATAAAGGTGCCCAGCCGCTGCGTGAGTTTATGCTGCGCCAGACGCGCGAAGCCGATCGGGCACCGGCTGCGCACGCGCAGTTGCCTGGTCTGGTCAGCCAGCCGCTGGCTAATGGCGGGCAGAGCTGGTCGCTGCCGGTACAGACGCTGGTGTTTATCACCTCGCTGACCTTTATCCCGGCCGTACTGCTGATGATGACCAGCTTTACACGCATCATTATTGTATTTGGCCTGCTGCGTAACGCGCTGGGTACCCAATGCGCGCCTGGTGCTGGGGGTAACAGCGCAGCAGATCACCCATCTGCACTCGCTGCCGCCGCTGCCGCCTGAAGAACACCCGCAGGCTCAGCCTGTACCGCAGGATTTTCGTCAGATCCTCCACAACCTGGTTAAACGTCCCGGAAAACCTTAATGATGCGTCGATTACTCTCTCTGCTGCCGCTGCTGATGCTGCCAGCCGGTGGTCTCCACCGGCTCCGTAGTGAGTCAGGTCGGCACTATGCTGGCGGTGATTGTTCTGCTGATTCTGGCCTGCGGCTGGCTGGCGAAGCGCATGGGCTTTGCGCCAAAAACGGTTAATGCACAGGCGCTGAAAGTCAGCGCCAGCGTACAGGTCGGGCGTCAGGAGCGGGTGGTGATCGTTGAAACCGCCGGTGTCGCTGGATGGTCTCGCCGGTGAACCGCTGGATATTCTGATCAACGGCTATCTGATTGCGCAGGGTGAAGTCGTGGTCGTGAATGATAAATATGGCGTGCGTATCACCGATATCATTACGCCTTCTGAACGCATGCGTCGTCTGAGCCGCTGATCATGCAAAACAGCGCACAAACCCTGCAGCCAGCGCACGCGCGCAATGAACGAGCAGACCAGCAGCGGCAGCGCACCGGCCGCCAGTGAAAACGTGTTTAAAGCGTTTGAGAGTGCTGGCGCCAGCGGTGCCATGCAGGATATCGATCTGATCATGGATATCCCGGTCAAACTCACCGTTGAACTGGGCCGTACCAAAATGACGATCAAAGAGCTGCTGCGTCTGACGCAGGGTTCTGTTAAAAGCCGGATCGCATCATTGCCCATGTGGATGGCGTTCCGGTGCTGACCAGCCAGTACGGCATGCTGAATGGCCAGTATGCGCTGCGCGTTGAACATCTGATTAACCCGATTTTGAATTCGCTGAATGAGGAACAGCCCAATGAGTGACAGCAAAAACCCGTCCGACGATATCTCCGCGGACGATCTGTGGGCTGACTTTCCATGATTGAGCCGCTGCGCGAGCTGCTGGTCAATCCACCGCTGGAGAACTCCCGCCAGGAGGATACGCACTGGCGCGATAATCTGGTGAAGCAGGTGCAGCACTCTGAGCTGGAGCTGATTGCACATTTTGCCGAAACCTCAATGCGCCTGTCGCGCATTTTGCAGCTTAAACCCGGCGATGTACTGCCAATTAGCCGCATGCTGAAGCTGGCGCTGGATGGCTACAGCGACGCGTGGAAAGCGATCTACCCGCTGGAAGTGGAGTATGTCCGTTCAGAGATGCAGGTGAAGTTTACCAACATCACCACCTCACCTAACGATATTGTCGTTAACACCCCTTTTCAGGTGGAGATTGGCAACCTGGTCGGTGAGTTTAACATCTGTATTCCGGACCACGAGTTTGCCCGCAATCTGCCGGTGCCAACCAACCTGAACCTGATCCATCTGCAGCCGCTGCGCGGCACGGCGCTGGTCGTGTTCTCGCCAAGCCTGGTGTTTATCGCCGTGGATAWCCTGTTTGGTGGCGACGGGCGCTTTCCGACCAAAGTTGAGGGGCGCGAGTTTACCCATACTGAACAGCGCGTGATCAAAGTAGAGAAAATTTCCACCGGGAGCGATGGCGACATTCGCCCTTACGACCCCAATACCCAGCGTCGTGTGGTACGTGAGCGGCTGCAGGCGCTGGAGATCATCAATGAACGTTTTGCGCGCCATTTTCGTATGGCGCTGTTTAACCTGCTGCGCCGCAGCCCGGATATCAGCGTAGGGGCGATAAAAATTCAGCCCCGGCAACCGAACAGGGCAAACAGGCCCTGGTCGGACAGATTAAACAGGTGATGGCGCCGCCGCTGGTAACCGGACAACCTGCACAGGTGGTCAGTGATGTGCTGTTTACCGCCTTCATTTTGAGGTGATTTAATGGGCGATAGCATTCTCTCCCAGGCTGAAATTGACGCGCTGCTTAACGGCGACAGTGACAGCGCGAGCCCGCCCCCGTCTTTTTTGCAATGGATACGTTTACGGTTAACCTGGTCAATCCTGACAACGATCCCGATCGCGTGCTGTACGTAGGCTTTACCCTGCGTCTGCCGGATGAGGATACCCGTCGCCGGTTGAACGATTACCTGCCGGAAGTGCGCAGCCGTCTGCTGCTGCTGCTGTCGCGTCAGAACGCGGCGCAGCGAGAGGCTTGCCCATAATTCACAGGAAGTACTGCAAACATGTCTGATAACGCGAAAGCAAAAGGCCGCAAACGTTCATTACTGATTCCGGTGTTACTGATTGTAACGCTGGCCGCTTGCAGCGTAGCAGGCTATGCAGTCTGGCGAATGATGAATAAACACGAGGGTGACAAACCGGAAGCCGCGAAAGTTGAGCCACCCTTTACTCAGGCGCTGGAGAGTGACAGTGAGATAACGCCTGTGGCCGTTCCGGCGGCCCTGCAGGCGCGCGCCGCCGGCAGCGGTGGCGTCGATATTTTTGCCTGACAGCAGCTAAACGCTGAAGGTAAGCGTAAAACCCGCGTCTTTTCTTCCCATTGTTTGACTTAAGACGCGGGATAATCTGTTCAGGCAAGCCCCCAGGCGCAGCTGACGCTGGTCTCAGGCCACAGCCATGTCAGGGCGGCGCTGGAAGCTGCCCTGCCGCAGCTGCGCAGTGCCCTGGCGGAGAGCGGCATCAACCTGGGCCAGAGCCAGGTGAGCAGCGACGCATTTGCCCAGAGCCAGCAGCAGCACGCCGGACAGCAGGAGAATCAGCGCGATGGTCAGTATGGCCTGGTTAATACCGCCAGCGCCAGCCTGCAGGGCACCCCGTCAACGCCGATGCTGAATGCGCAGCTTGGCAGTCAGGAGTGGCAGCAGGCGCTGGGGCAGCAGATTGTAATGTTCAGCCGCAACGGGCAGCAGAATGCTGAACTGCGGCTGCATCCGGAGGATTTAGGCGCGCTGCAGATCAGCCTCACCATGGATAAGGGGCTTACCGCGCGCGCTGATGGCCTGGCCGCCGGCAGCCACGGCAGCACGGCGCCCGCCAGCAGCGCTGCACTGACGCTGGATGAGAGTTTCCGGCAGATGCTGGGGGGACTCAGTAAAAGCGATGAGCGGCAGGCGCTGTCAGTCGGGCAGGAACAGCCAGCAGCCCATCTCAGCGCTATGTTCAGCAGCAGCGCGCGGCTGTTTGCCATGCTGCCGGCGATGGTGGAAAACCGGCCGCCGCTGGCTTCGGGCACGCCGCCACAGGCAGCAACTGATGCAGCCGCAGGCACGCCGCTGAACGCAGCGCTGAGCGGTGCGCTGCTGACGGGCAGCGCACCGGCAACTGAGCAGGCAGAGGCGGCGACACCACACACCCGCAGTCAGGATACGTCAGGAACCCGTGACGCAGGCGACGTTGCCGGTAATGACGATAAAGCGTCACTGAGTAACCTGCTGCAGGCACTGGACAAACCAGACGCTTTAAATGCACTTTTCCAGCCGGCGGGATCTAAAGCCGGGCTTAAATCCGCCGATGATAGTGATGAACATGCCGTAACGCCGTTAAGCGCCAGCGACTTACAGAATGTGCAGGTCCGCACTGAGGAAAAGCGAATGACTACGCTGCAAGCCCTGCTTACGCATACTGCAAAAGTCGCTAAAACAGCTGCCGCAACTGATGCAGCGCCAGAGAGCCAGGCAATGGGTGACGGCCTGCCGTCCCACTTTATCACCGAGCTGGGAAATCAGCTGCTGGCGCTGGCTAAACAGCAGGGAAAACTGCAGCCGGGTGCCGCTGGAAAAAGCGATTGACCAGCATCGCCAGCAGCTGAGCCAGTGGGATCAGCGTACTGAACAGGCGCTGGGCAGCTGGCGGGAAAAGCACAAGAAACTCAATGCCTATCAGATGCTGATTACCCGCGCTGAGGAGAGTGCATTGCGTCAGGAAAACCGTCTCGATCAGAAACGAATGGATGAATTTGCCCAACGGTCCAG
>PEFU01000003.1:1728912-1828974 GCA_002939445.1 Pantoea sp. BRM17
GCGCTTTACCCGGCTCCGTCATGCCCAGCAGACGTTTTCCGCGCCGGATAAATATCTCCACGCCCAGCTCATCTTCCAGATCGCGGATATGCCGGCTGACCCCGGACTGCGAGGTAAACAGCGTGTTGGCGACTTCAGTCAGATTGAAGTCGCAGCGGGCGGCTTCCCGTATAATTTTAAGCTGCTGGAAATTCACATGCGGCGAGCCCTGATTCAGCTCCAGCCGCACGTTGGGATAGAGCTGACGGAACGCTTTGATGACGCGCGGCAGGCTGTAACGCGCCTGCGTATGGGTGGTGGCAATTGTCAGCACGCCGCTGGTCTCGTTGGTAAACACATCGGCCAGACGCCGCACCTTGCCCGCCTCATCGAGAATGCGTTCGGCTATGGTCAGCAGGTAGGTGATTAACGGCCAGGCGCTCAGGTTTTCAAGCGACACCGGCTGCTGCAGCAGCAGTTCATGCCCGGGCGGCACCAGCAGCGAGTGATGCCAGCTGAACCAGGGGAAAGCCACCAGGCTGGCATGGTTAACCAGCTGTTCGGAGGCGATACCGACATCCGCTTCCCCGGCCAGCAGCATGGCGACAATCTCCGGGTGACGGGCATCAATCTTGACCAGGTTTTCGCCCTGATAGATATCACACGCCTGATCGGCGAGTACGCCAACACCCAGCCCCAGCTCAACATAGGTTTTCACCACATCAGAATCCTGCGCGCTCAGCACAATATCGGGCCGCAGGCTGGCCGCCTGAAACGCCCGATCCACGCGTGAACGACCGGTGATCCCCTGTTTGCCACACCGCTGCCGAGCCTGACAGCCTCAGATCTGAAAATCGAGCGCCGGCTCTTCTTCACTCTCATAGGAGAGCGCCTGTCGCTTGATCTCCTCCAGCGACAAATTAGCGTTGCAGAGCTCCAGAAACTGCCAGACATAGTTGCGCTGCAGCTGTCCGCGCTTCAGACCAAGCCAGACGGTGTTAGCTTCAAACCCAAGCGCGCAGCCGGAGAGTCGTCCCGCCTCCTCCATCACCACGCCTTCACCCAGCGCAATCAGCTGCTGCCAGTCCTCAGGACGGTGTGGCCAGCCCGCCTGCTGCGTCAGGGCATGGCCCGCTGCGGCGTCGGCCGCCGTAATATCACGCAACGTCATGCTCATGCGGTTCTCCCTTAGTGAATGCAGAAGAAGAGGCCATACCTGACCGCACTCCCTGAATCCCAGCTGTGCATAAAGCCCTTTACCCATTTCCGTTGCATGCAGGCGCAGCGTGCAGCCGGCGAAGCGCGTAATCAGCGCCTGCATTAACTTGCGGCCGATACCGCGTCCGCGCGCCTGCTGATCCACCACCACCAGGCCGATGGTGGCTGCGCTGCTTCCCCAGCGCCAGAAGCCCTGTACTCCCTGCGCATCGCGTGCCAGCACGCTGCCGGGCAGCAACTGCTGCAGCAGACGCGCACGCTGCAGGCCGGTCGCCTGCCAGTCGGGCGTGCAGAGTTCCGCACAGGCTGCGCTGCATGCCGGCTCCAGGCTTACCGCTGGCGGCAGCGCTATAGCGGGAGGCGCGGCTAATGCCGCCGTCTGGTACTTAATGTGCGGCGCATCGACCTGCTGCAGACCCAGCGTTGCCAGCCACTCTGCCAGCCCGGCGTCTGGCGTGTCCAGCCGGACAAACTGACCGGTCAGCGTCTGCAGCAGCGCGGCAACGAGCGCCTGCGCCACGGTGCCGTCACGGGCGTTAACCGGGCCGATGGTCCAGCCGCGGCCAAAGCGACGCAGGCTGGCATTCGCTGGTTTTTTTACTCATCCCGCTGCTCCCTTAAAGGCTGTTGTCAGCTTTTAAGGGTAGCTGACAGAAACGGGCGTGCAGAGGATCTGCCGGATTATGGCCTGACTGCGCCCGCTGGCTGCCTAACCCAGCGCCGGGGAGACCAGCGCAAAACAGTGCATCTCCTCTGTCGGGCGCCAGGGGGTGCCGTGCACCTACGCCAAGCTCACCGGTAAATTTGGCGTGGCCGGCAGCCATAAATGCTGCCATCTCTRCATGCCGCACCTGGATAAACTCAATGCCGGCACCCGCTTTATTGGCGCGCTGGATAGCGCCCAGCACGCCGTTGATGCCATCGCCCGGATAGCCATAAATGCGCGTGACGCCCCACGCCTGCAGGCGCTCGACAAAAAACGCCGGTGCGGCCGCTTCCTGAACAAAATTAGCGACATCAGCAAACACACGATCGAGGTTCATCTCCTGCTGATAGCTGGCGCCGCGCGCGGTCACTTCAGCCTGTCCGGCGATCGCCAGCACCGGTGCATGATCCATTTTCGCATCGTAAAGACCAGTCAGCAGGTGGGTAGCGCCCGGCCCGCCGGTGGAGAGGCAGTCTGCCGCACGCTGCAGATCTGCTTCATACGGCACGATTTTCGGACGCTGATAGCCAGGACCGGAGTGGGTAAAACCGTGCGCGTGCTGCGGTGGCTGCCAGGTTTCATCCTGAATATCTTTCGGCAGGATCAGCACCGCTACGCCGTTCTGCGCTTTCGCAATGCGCACGCCGCGATCGACCAGATGCTGGATCTGGAGATCCCACGACGGTTTAGTGCCGAGCAGGCCGATTGATCCGGTGACAAACGGCGCATCGTCCGGCAGCACATCTTTACCCAGCAGCGCTTTGGCGACGCCCGCGCCGAGCAGATTCGCAACCTGCACCACTTCCACTGCCGCGCCGCGCGCACCTGCACCGATCAGGATCGCCACCTTGCTGCCGGCATTGAGAACGTTGTGCTGCAGCAGCGGGATCAGCGCCCGCAGCGTTTCGGCGCTATCCCCGTGCAGGTTGACTTCACAGGGGTAGCGCAGGCCCAGCATCGCCGGATCGATATCAATCTGTACCGCCCGCACTTTGCCCTCGGCAGGTAAAAACTCGGTCCACGGGAAGCCGGTGCCGATCATCAGCAGCGTGTCGCACTCCTGCATACGATAGTCGCGCGCAAACCAGTTGGCACAGGAGCCGGAATCTGAGGTGACAATAGCGTTATCCGGCAGCTGCGGCGACATCTCCCACACTACCCGCTGTGGATTAACCGGATTAGCCGGCGCCAGCGCCCGCTCCTCCATCAGCTGCCACCAGTCGCGCACCTGCAGCGCAATCTGCTCCTGCCAGTGGCGATCGCTCCGTGGATCGTCCCACTGCTGCCAGTATTTCTGAATAGTGATCAGCTCAGCCATATTATTCATCTGCATCGCCCCGTCTCCGACCAGCGCCACAACCGGTTTATCGGGATAAGCAAATTTAGCGGCGATAGCGAACGGTACGGCGGCACCCATACAGGCAAGACCGCCGGAGAGCGTGGCGCGCTGCCCCTGCTTCACGAGCGCCTGCTGCCAGGCGGCGGCTAACTCATCCGGATTATCCACCACGATCCCCTGCAGGCCAAGACTCTCGGCAAAACGCGCGTAGGGCACATCGGGCAGCTGCTGTGACGCCTCGAAGCGCGGATTGCCTTCCATCACGCGCTGCTCCCAGGTCACCTGATTAAGATCCTGATTGTTAAACACGCAGACGATCAGGATGCGTCCCCTACGACGGAATCAGCGTTTGGGGCGGATAAGCTGACTGGCGGTGTCACCGATAATCTGTGCCACGCCGCGATCGCCTTTAACCATGGAGGCCATAAAGGATTTCGCCTGCTTAAAGGTGATATGCGGCGGCAGCGGTGCGACTTCCGGATCGGTTTTCACCTCCAGCACCACCGGGCGGTTTGCGCTTGCCCTCGCCAACGCCGGCTGTAACCAGCTGCAGGGCTATCTGTTCAGCCACGCCGTCCCGCTGACCGAGATTGAAAAAATGGTATAGGAAACGACAGGATAAAACCCCGTAGGGGCGCCATTTATGGCGCCCTGGCAACAATTGGACACGGTACATTAACGACGTCAGGGACGCATAAATGACGCCAGGGACGCATGGGATTTTGGCACCGGCTACTCCAGCCTTAACTATCTGAGCAGTTTCCCGGTCGATAAGATAAAAATCGACCGTTCTTTTACCCAGTCGCTCGGCGTGGCAGATAACTCAACCGCGATTATTGAATCCGTCGTTCGGCTGGGGCACGCCATGGGCCTGACCGTCACCGCCGAAGGCGTAGAAACCGAAGGACAGATGCAAGTGGCGGTGAACGTTTCACCGGTGCAGTTTCGCAGCAGCGGCTTTGTCTCCCGGCTGCTGGAGATTGTTGCGAGCGAAGGCGCCGATCCGCAGCGCCTGGAGCTGGAGATCACCGAAGGCGTGCTGATTGAGGATGAGCATGCGGCCCGCAGCTCTATCATTGCGCTGCGTGAAGCGGGCTTCCGTATCGCGCTGGACTATCAGCCGCTGATGGAGATTAACGGTGAGCGCGTTGTCGGCGTTGAGGCGCTGCTGCGCTGGCACCATCCGACCCGTGGCGATATCTCACCGGCTGACTTTATCGCTATCGCCGAAGAGACCGGGCTGATCCTGCCGCTGGGCGAGTGGGTGCTGCGCGAAGCGTGTAAGACGTCGCTGAAGCTGCCGCAGGTGGTCGCGCTGGCACCGAAAGATGGCGTGGACCGGCTGGAGCTGATGCGTAAGGCGGATATCGCGCTGTATGACGCCAAAAATCACGGGCGCGGTCAGTTTCGCCAGTTTGAGAAAGCGATGGATGAGTCGCTGCGTACCCGGCAGGAGCTGGCGGCAGAGCTGCGTCAGGCGCTGGTTAATTTTACCGGGCTGGCCGTCTGCGTGGCGCGGCGCCTGAGCGAGATTGTGCGCACCAGCGATACCGTGGGACGCATCGGCGGCGATGAGTTTATTATCGTGATGCCGGATACGGAGACTATCGGCCAGGTGCATACGCTGGCGCAGCGCATTATCAGCGCGCTCAGCGCTCCTTATCATCTGCTGGGCAATGAGCTGTGGGTTGGCGTCAGTATCGGCCTTCAGGCGCAGCACCTTGCGTTTCATGACGTGCTGACCGGCCTGCCCAACCGCGCGCTGGTGGAAGATCGCCTGACCCAGGCGCTGGCCGCGGCGCTGCGGCACGATCGCCGCGTGGCGCTGCTGCTGCTCGATCTTGATCGGTTTAAAAATATCAATGACACCTGGGGCCATCACGCCGGCGATGAACTGATCCGCGACTCGCAGAGCGGCCAGCGGGTAGGCTATCTGAGCTGGCAACCCGATAAGCCCGGCGCGCAGATGCTGCGCACGATCGTGCCCTCAACGCTGCTGTCGGTGCTGATTATCACCCTGCTCTGCCTGTTTATGGTACGGCGCATCTGGACCTCCTCGCTCAGCCTGTCGCAGTCGCTGGTCCGGCTGGGTGCCAGCGAGGCTCGCATCGCCGGTCGCGCTGCCGCGCTGGCCGTGGGTGAAATTAGCACGCCTGACACGACAAACCGGTTTAGCCTGGTGAGCGTCGCGTTTCTTGACGACGGCTATCTGCGTCACCTTTCCGATCGCAGCCAGCTGGCGCAGCTGCACTTTAGCAACGCGCCACCCACTGATAAGGAGATGGCTTTCTGGCCCCTCTCCCAGAACGTCGGCAGCTGGCTTTATGAGATGTTTGCCCATCAGCTGATTCTGCTGCTGGACAGCAGGCAGCAGCCGGTTGCCGCCTGGCGCAATGGTGAGCCGGTCAGCCTGCAGGCAGTCGGTCCGTGGCTGCGCGATCTGCTCGCCACGCCGCTGGTAGCCAGCGCGGCGGGCGCAGAAGATCGGGCCGATTTTGTATTTGCCGGGGCCGGTAGCGGACTTTACTGGGGGACATCCGTGACCAACAGTGAAGCGCGTGAGCAGCAGCAGCGGATGATTGCCGCCTCATTCGACCAGAGCCTCAGCGAGCATTTGCGCCAGCTGCGCAGCCTGACGCGCTGGTCGCCGCTCGCCAGCCACCTGACGCTGCGTGACGCCGACCGGGCGTGGCTGGACCATCAGGATGATTAATAAGTGCATCTCGCGCCGCGCCGCTCTCCGCCAGGCACAAACCCGTCTTTCTGCTAACTTATTCAATACGGCCGCCTGTTTATATGAAGAAAAATAATGAATTCAATCAGAACATCCCGTCAATTCCGGCACAGTTTTTTGCGTCAGGTGGTCGCGCCGCTGATCGCAATTCTGGTGCTGTCCAATAATGAAAACTGGCCAGTAAAGTCATGGGTCCTCTCCGGATACCGGAATAAACAATAAATAGCCGGGCGCTTTCAGCGCCGTGTCCGGCTGCCCCGCCCGTTTTAATGAACGCTCAGGATGCGCGCAGCAGATGACAGTGCGGTGACGATGGCGTGACGGCGCGATGAATCAGCCYCGGCCAATGAGCAGCTAACCGCGTGCTGCGCAGCGCCGCACTGTCAATCTGCGGATCGAGCCACAGCGTATCTGCCCCCTCTTCCCGCGTCAGCAGCAGCGCGCTGGCAGCAGAGGAGAGTTCGCGCTGGCCTGGCATCAGCGGCAGCGACACGATAACGCCTMGCTCGCTTATAGCTTTGTGTACGCGACGGGACGCCTGCTGAGCATCCGCGACGTTTTCACGCAGCCCGTCGCCGCTGAGACGCAGCGTCAGGCCGCCGTTCAGACCTGGCAGCTCAATAATCAGCGTGCGGTTATGCCCGGCGGCAGCCTGCCGGGCCATCAAAGTAGCGGGATCAGGATTCGCACGGGCGTGACTCAGGGCCAGCGAGGCGTTGCAGGCGGAGACAAGCGGCATGCCGGTACAAAAATGCCCGCACGCGGCAGGCTGCTGCCACACCGCTTTCCCGCTGATAGCCTGCGCTCAGCACACCGCCACCCGGACAGTATGCGGCAGCGCCATGAGCGTTTCACCGCAGGTAAAAATGAGATCTGACCGCTGCCGGCCGGGATGCGGATGCTCACGCAGATAAGCGAGCACCGCCGGCGGCAGCTGCGGTGCAACCGCGCGCGGGTGCGCTCAACGGCGCCGATGTGATACGCCAGGCGCAGCAGCAGTGGCCGCAGCTCGCCACGCTGCTGGTCAGCGGGCAGGATCTGCGCCGGTCGCAGGTGACGTTACCGCTGTGTGAACGGCTGGCGAAGCCGTGGCAGCAGGCGCAGCTGGTTCAGGCGCTGGAGCGGGCCTGGCAGCGCAGCGCACGGCTTAAGCCACCCGCGCAGCCCGGTGCGAGCCGCGATCGGCTGGTGCTGGTGCTGGATGATGAACCCGCCGTACGGCAGACGCTGTGTGACCATCTGCATCAGCTTGGCTATCTGACGCTGGAGTGCGCCGACGGTGCCAGCGCGCTGGCGCTGCTGCAGCAGACACCCGATATCGATCTGCTGATCAGCGATCTGATGCTGCCAGTGCGTCAGCAGGTGTTTGAACCCTTCTTCACCACCAAGCCCACCGGCAGCGGCAGCGGTCTGGGGCTATCGATGGTGTATGGCTTTGTGCGGCAGTCGGGCGGTGAAATTGCGCTGGAGACCGCACCGGGCCAGGGTACCACGGTACGCCTGCTGCTGCCGCGCGCGGCGGAGGCGGTACAGCCGGTGGCGGCTCCCGGCTGGCCGGCATGGATCGATGCCGGTCAGCTTGAAAATGCGCTGATGAACCTGGTGGTTAACGCGCGCGACGCGCTGCAGCAGCAGCCCGGTGAGATAGTGCTGCGCGTCTGGAACCAGCGCAAAGCGWCCGCGGCGGGTAAACGCGAGTGGGTCGTGGTGGAGGTGATCGATCGCGGCTGCGGCATGTCAGCGGACCTGGCAACCCGTATCGAACGCGCCCGCCAGGCGGCGGACCGCGCCGCGCAGCTCACCCAGCGACTGCTCGCGTTTTCCCGTAAACAGGCGCTCTATCCACGGGCGGTCGCGGTCGTGGATCTGGTAGAGGATCTGCATTCGCTGCTGCAGCACGCCCTGCTGCCCGGTCAGCAGCTGGTAACAGAAGCAGCACGCCCCCCGGTGCCGCGTCGCGGCATGGTCAACACCGTGCTGGAGCGCACCTCGCGAAAAGCGCTGGAGGAGGCGCTGCTGCACAGCCAGAAAATGAAAGCGGTGGGCCAGCTGACCGGCGGACTGGCGCACGATTTTAATAATCTGCTGGCGGTGATCATCGGCAGCCTGGCGCTCACCGCCGATCAGCTGCCGGCTGGCACAGCGCTGTTTGATAACAGCGGTCAGCTGGTGGTCTGGAACGCGCAGTATGCGCAGCTGCTCGGTATTGCGCCGCATGAGCTGCAGCGTGGCCTGCACTATCAGCAGCTGCTGGCACGGCTGGATCTGCAGCTGCTCAGCCTGCAGGATGCGCAGGAAGTGCGGCTGCCGGACGGGCGGACGCTGGAGCTGCGCTTCAGACGCGCGATGACGCAGCTGGCGCAGGGGGAGAAAGGCGTCAGCGTACCCGGCCAGACGCGGCGCGACGAACTGGGCGATCTGGCGCGGGCGTTTAACGTTTTTGCCCGCAACACCGCTTCACTGGCGCACACCTCTTCACTGCTGAAAGAGAAAAGCACCCAGCTGGAGTCAACCTTTCTCGCCATGCGCGACGGCTTGGCGATGCTCAATGAGGATATCACCCGCTATGTACAGCAGGTGGCGCAGCAGAGCGATGCGCGCAGCGCCAGCACCCACCGTGAACTCAACTCGGTCATCGGTTTTATCGCGCTGTTTATGCTGCTGGCGCTGCTGATCACCGGTTACGCCGGCTACTACATCTACCGCAATCTTGGCTCCGGCCTTACCGCTATCGCCTCTGCCGCGCCGCAGGCTGCGGTGCAGCAGCTCTCATCCATTCTTCCGGTCTGGTCAGCCCTGCCGCTGGAAGGCGTGCTGGCGCTGCAGCGGGCGCGCTTTGTCCATGCCCTCCGTGCGCTGGAGCCGGTCGCCGCCGGGCTTGAGGAGAGCGATACCGGCATCGCCTGGGCGACCTACCGTATCAAGGCGCTGGTGGAGCGCAGCCAGATGCTGGAGCAGAGCATCACGCTGCTGCTGCAGCGGGGGCATCAGCGCCACCTGCAGCGCAACACCATGCTAAGCGGGCTGTGGCAGGCGCAGCTGCTGCTGAACCGGATCTCAACGCTTGCGAGCGACGCCGCTTTTCTGCCGCTGCGCCAGCAGAGCGAGAGCCTGCTGGCGGTAGCGATCCGAGGCAGCCTGGCGCTGGCGCGTGATACGGCCAACGTGGCGACGGCGGCGGTACGCCTGTCGCAGGTGGTGGGTGCGCTGGAGTATCAGAGTGAGTCGGCCCGCCTGCAGCAGACGCAGCAGGCGCTGCAGCAGGCGCTGACGCAGCTGGCGGCGGCCCCCGTGGCCAGGCAGCAGCCCGCCCTGCTCAGCCGTATTCGAGCTGACGTTCCGCATTGCGAGGGGTGGCGCATGAGTCAGACTCTGCCGTGGTATGCCGGTGCCCGTGGACGCCTGCTGCTGTTTAATCTGCTGGTGGTCGGCGTGACGCTGGCGGTCAGCCTGGTGGCGATTACCGGATTCCGCCACGCCGGCACGATTCAGGAACAGGCGCAGGCGCAGACGCTGGCCGATATGAACATAGTGAGATCCACGCCCTTCAGGGCGTAAAAGCTGCCGAAGCGCCGGGTAATACCGCGCATCTCCAGTATCGGTGCTGTCATTGCCGCGCTCCTGCTGCCGGATAGTGCTGAGCAGTGTCGCCGCGCAACATAAATGGAAAATGTCAGCGCCCGTTCATATTTGTCATATTGCCTCTGCGCGCCACTTTTAWACTCCTTGGGTGCCAGATTGATCTCCTGATAGATCAGCGTAATGCCCGCCGCCAGCGCCTCTTTAGGGCCGCGGATGGCGTACGGCTTGCCCTCAATCAGGATCTCCCCGCTGCTGGCGCTGTAGGCACCGGCCAGGATTTTCATCAGGGTGCTCTTACCGGCCCCGTTTTCGCCCATCAGCGCGTGTACTTCGCCCGGCCACCTGTTGCGGTGCAGCGCGCGGGCGATCTCCACCTGCTGCTGTTCGGCGATGCTCAGACGGCCGACCAGATCGGTGGCGCTGAAGCGCGCGCCAAGCCGCGCAATCACCTGCTGCGCCTCTTCCGCCATCTGCCGGCGTTTCACCAGCCCGCCGCGCGCAATCTCACTGCCGAGAAAAATGTTCTCTGCCACCGTGAGCTCACGCGTCAGGCTGCCGACATACTCACCGTCGCGCAGCACGCTGACGCGATCTGACAGCTCATACACTTCAGCCATGCGGTGACTGATGTAGATAATCGCCATGCCTTCGCTGCGCAGCCGCTTGATCAGCGCAAACAGCTGCTCTGTTTCCCGGCTGGAGWGCGCGGCGGTAGGTTCATCCATCACCAGAATGCGGTGCTGCACGCCAAATATCAGCTGCGCCAGCTCGCTGCGTCCGGCGCCCGCCAGGCTGCTGGGGTGAACCTTGTTGCGGTCAGTCAGGTGATTGACCGCCAGGCGGATAGCGCCAAACGGAATGTCGCGCGCTTTGTTAAACAGATCGCTGAGCGGACGCCCGACCATCATGCGCACCAGTTCGCTGGCGTTGAGCTGGTTACGCCGGTTCAGCAGGCCGTAGCTGGCGTCGCGCTCCAGCGTCGCCATCACAATGTTTTCCCGGGCGGCCAGTTCCAGAAACAGCCCCTGCTCTTTGCGGTTTTCAGTGAGAAAGCCGATGCCGCGCGCGATCGCCTCGCGCGGGGAGCGGATGTGCACTTTTTCTCCGTCAATCCAGATTTCGCCGCCGGCGGGGCGGTAAATTTCACTCTTCGCACCGACGTCCACACCGCGCGTCGGTTCGTCCAGAATCAGAATGCGCGGCGCAATAGATACCCAGCGGGAGATCAGCAGCTTCTGCTGGTTGCCGCCCGATAGCCCGCCCGCGCGAACCTGCGCATGCGGCACGCGAATATTGAGCGAGGCGATAGCGTCAGTGGCGATCTTCTGCCCCTCTCCTCAGGCTGTAACCGGCTGAGCGCCGGTGGCCAGTGTCATGATATTTTCCTGGCTGATGGCGTCACCGCTCAGCTCGCCGGCAATGGTGCCTTCACGCATGACGTAGACGCGATCGCTCATGCCCACCACCTCCGGCAGTTCGCTGGAGATCATCAGAATCGCCACGCCCTGCTGCGCCAGCTGATTCATCATACCAGCACGATATTGATAGAGGCCTGCCGGGTAATGTTCAGCAGGTTCGCCTCGGTGAAGAAGTTAGGTGCGATAAAGCCAAACACCGCCACAATCAGGATCAGAATCGGCAGGATCCCGATCGTCTGCAGCAGATCGCTCATTAACGCCCGTTTCAGCGTCGGGCTGGTTACGCGTGCGGTTTCGCTGGTCATTCCTCGTGGCAGCCCGGCCCAGGCGACCAGGATGCCGTTGAACAGTCCCATGATCAGCCCGGCACCCAGTGCAGCAGGGATCGTCAGGTCGGCAAAGGCGGGATCGAGCGACACCACCATCGCGACCACTGCCGTGGTGCCGAGCATGGAGCCCACAGACAGATCGATACCGCCGGTCAGAATGACAAACGTCATCCCCGCCCCTAAAGTGGTACGGCGCAGAATGAACCAGCAGAGCGCGATAACCGCAAAGGCGATGATGATCAGCCACGGCACCGGCCCGAGATAGCCGTTGCCTATCCACTCAAAATTGATGCTGGAGTTAATGACCGTTGTGCCGTCAGCCAGCAGATAGGCGGCCCCGCGCAGGGCGGTATAGGTGCCAAGCGTGACGATAAACGTCACCGCAGCAATCGCATCCAGCTCATAGCCCACGCCAAGGTTGCCGTTGGCGCTGTAGAGTCGTGAGGCGCTCATCAGCCCCCCCAGCCCGGAGAGCAGGCCGCTCATGGCGTAGACAAAAATCAGCACCGCGCCGACTTTGATCCCGGTCAGACGGGCCGCCTGCATATTGCCGCCCACCGCATAGATATGGATGTTTCAGCTGACGTGATGACGGGTACGGTATTTATCGATTAACACGGCGACGATGATCACGCCGCCTTTGATCACCAGTTGCCAGAAGTAGGAGACGCCCATCAGCGTCATGCCGTTGTTGAGCGTGGCGATAATCAGTGCGCCAATCAGCGTGCCGGTGATGGTGCCGATACCGCCGACAAAGCTGGTGCCGCCGAGGGGCACAAAGAACGGGTTGGCCAGATCGCCTACGGTCACCCCTATCGATTTCAGCTCTTTTGCCTGTACCAGCGGCGCGCTCAGCAGCGTGGCGGCCAGCAGTCCGGTTACAATCGGATTAAAACGCATAGTTGATGTTCTCCTGCTTTTTTTATTGTCAGCGGTCCGCGGGATCGCCACCTGGAAATGTTCTGCCGGCACGTCGCGCGCCCGCTTCACCGCTGGCGCAATGCCTTTGGAGTCGGCGGCGTTGAGAATGATCATATCGACTTTGGCGGCGATAAAGTTATCGATCTGTCCCACCTGCTGACCGAGATCGTAGCCGCTGGAGACCAGCGTCACGTTGACCTTGTCACCTGCCAGCTCGCGGGCTTTCAGCTCGGCACCTTTGGTGATCCTCAGCTCGCTCATGCAGCCTTCGACACGGTTCTGCACCGCCGAAACCGGCGGTCCGTTGATGATCACCACGTTGCCCTTCGCCTTCAGCCGGTCAGAGATATATTTACACGCCATCGCGCCTGCCTGGGTGTTATCCGAGGTAATGGTGGCGTTAGCGCCATCTGCGGCCACGTCCACCGCCACCACGACGATGCCGACCCCTACAATAAAGAATTCGCTGCGCTGCGCCTGTTTGGCCGCCAGGTCGGCGCCGATTGCGGTCGGATCGTTGATAGCAAACACGGCGTCGATTTTCGGATTAGCGGAGAGCAGACCGGTCATCACCTCCAGCCCGCCTTCGCGGCTGCCTTTAGCGTTCTGGTTGTAAGAGAGCAGCTTAATATCGGGGTGCGTCTTGTAACTGCTCACGTTGTCGCGATCGATCATCGTCACCGGAATCAGCACCGGTTTGTCGGGAGCAGACTTGCCTTGCAGTATGTTGTAACCAATTTCCACCGCTTTCTCCGCCATCACCTGCGGGTCCTGCGCCGGGGTCGCCACAAACAGCGAGCCTTTACGCTTCAGCGCCTCTTCCCCGTCCGGTGAACCATCGACGCCCAGCGCGTAGCCGTGCTGCTGCGCATGGGCCAGCCCCTGCGCCAGAGATATCAGTGCCATGAAGTGCTCCCGTCACGTGAGGGGTAATGGAGGCTGCGGGGCCAGGCAACATACCTGCCGCCGCAGCCCTCTCCTGCAGGCAGGAAAGGGATGACGACCGGAAAATCTGCCGCGTTATTTCACTGTCCAGCCTCCGAAATGCAGACCATGATCGAGATTGAGCACCACCGGAATCGCGTGCCGCGCCGCCTCGCAGCGAATCGCCGCGACCAGGTGATCGAGGCTGACATACTTAAAGTGCACCTCTGCAAGGTTGATGATAAAGGGTGAACGCTGCTGCTCCGCTGCCTGAAACAGCGCGCGCAGAAAGTGGGTATCGAGGACGTTAAATATTGCGCTGTCCGCTTCACCGGTCAGCGCCCCGCCCTCGTCGCCTCCCACCGCGCCTAGCTCCGCTTCGACCGAGACGCCCACCGCATGACAGAGTTTTACGACCTCCTGCGTCTGACGCACATTCTCGTCATAGCTCAGCCCGGAGCCGTCAAACATCACCGAGGTAAAGCCCAGGCGCACCGCCTGCACCACCGCCAGGAAATCGGCGTCGCTAATCCCTGAGCCGCCGTGCAGCACCAGCGGAATATCTGCCGCGCTGCGGATCGCTGCCAGCCGGTCAAAATCGAGGCGCGGTTCGCCTTTATATTTACCGTGTGCGTTACCGATCGCCACCGCCAGGCAGTCGATGCCGGTACTCTGCACAAAGTCAGCCGCCAGCGCCGGATCGGTAAATGCGCGTCCGCTGCTGCCGAAAATCTGCATCTGCTGCGCGACCACGCGGCTGATATTGCGCTCCACCGCCATAAGCAGCTCAGCAAAGCTGTCATAGCGGGCGTCGCGCTGATCCATCTGCGTTTCTATTGRGTCCAGCGCCGCCTGGGACATGCCGGTGTAGAAGTTGATTTTATGAATGCCGAGCGTAATGGCGCGGCACCGGCAGCCGCCAGCGGTAAACCTGACTGCATGCGCGCCAGCGTCAGGAGCACATTCGGCACCGCGCCGCCGCTGCAGCGCTCGCGCGCCACGATTTCGGTCAGCCAGCCCTGATCCGGCCAGTGCGTAATGCGCTGGACATGATCGACCAGCAGAGTACCGGCGGCCAGAATGCCGCTGCGTGCCGTCATCTCAGAAAGGTCGCGGAAATGCGCCACATCAAGCAGCGCGCTGGCGCCGCGCGCGTGAAAAAAGGTGCGCTGACCATCCGGCGCGGTCATTACCTGCGTCATGGCAGTGGCCGCCGCGCGGGTGCGCGTTACGCCGCGGCAATCCACCCCCTCCTCGCGCAGTCGCTGCAGCAGATAGTCACCGTCCGCATCCTCGCCCGTGAAGTCGAGCCAGCGCAGCGCCGGCAGCACCAGGCTGCGGTGATCGCCGGCGCGCGAGACCAGATCGAGCGAGGTCAGATAGCCGCGCTGCTGCATCTGCGCCAGCAGCCGCGCGCTGCGCGTGCCGAACTGCGCGTCGGGCCGGTCAAGCTGGTCGAGCAGCAGCAGATAGCCGAGGTGAAAAATGCGGTGCGGAGTAGTCGGCTGCCAGCACGCCTCACCGCCCCTTTCTGTCCCCCACGCCCCTTCCGGCGCGTGGATCACCACGCGCTGACGCACCCCCTGCTGCAGCAGCCACGCGCCCGCGGCAGCAAACGTCTCCGGCGATGCCAGCCCGGCGCCGTGCCGCAGCGGGATACCGGTCAGCGCCGCCGCCTCCAGCTCATTAATGATTAAATGCCAGCGCTGCATCTCCGGCAGCGGCCGGATCCCATCCAGCGCGTTCGCCGCGCGCAGGTTAAAGCAGGCGCAGGTGTGCGCCAGCTGCAGCGTGGCTGACAGCGTAAAGCCCTCGTGGCTGGCGTACAGCACGCCGGCGCAGAAAGCGTCACCCGCTCCCACGCTGCCGACAATGTCGCTGGCATTCAGCCGCCACGAGCTGCTGGAGCTGACGCACAGCGAAACGCTGGATGTCTTTGACCGTACTATCGACGTGCTGATCATGCGGCTGCGGCGCAAAATCGAAGCTAACCCGCATCAGCCAAACCTTATCCGCACCATTCGCGGCCTCGGCTATGTATTTTCAGCTGACGTGGTGCGTCCGGCAGCGCGCGTATCGCAGATCGCATGATCCATCGCACTGCGCCGCAGCGGCAGGCAGGATGAACCAGACGCTGTTATCCCTGCGGGCTGGCAGTTCAACGGCTGGCAGCTGGATGAGGTGCGCTGCCAGCTGCTGAATCCGCAGCGTGAAAGCGTGCCGCTGACGCAGGGGGAATATACGCTGCTGCGCGCGCTGGTCGCACACGCCCGCAAAGTGTTAACCCGCGACCGGATGCTCGATATGATGCTGCCGGATACGAACGGGCTGCTGGTTCTGCAGCAGATCCAGCGTGAGCGGCCGGATGTGCTGGTGATCATGCTGACCGGAATGGGCTCGGAAGCGGAGATGGTGGTGGGCCTGGAAATGGGTGCCGATGACTATATCGCTAAACCCTTTAATCCGCGCGTGGTCGTGGCGCGCGCGCGCGAGCAGGTTATAGTGCCTTTACTCTCTGCATGATAACGAGGCCGCGCCATGAAGCCCGCGATACTGATCGTTGACGATGATCGTGCCATCTGCGAACTGCTGCACGATGTCTTAAGTGAGCACGTTTCCGCCGTGTATCGCTGCCACCTCGGGCGCGATGTTCAGGCGCTGCTGACGCAGCATCCGGATATTTCGCTGGTTACGTTTTCCGTTGCGCATCCGGTTAAGAAAAGTCTGAACCAGAAAGAGGCGCGATTATGGTGCATTGCCCCGCTGCTGCGCAATCGTTTTCCTTGCTGCCCTATAAAGCGCGATAATTTTGCGGTGCCGCACGCTTTCGCGTTCTGCCTGGCGATATCGCTCACGTTTCTGCTGCACGATTCAGCAGGCTAAAAACATGTGCGCTTTAAGCTTAAACAGTTTCTCTAACATCATTTTCTCTCATGAGCGGAGACGCAGCGGCTGCGCGTTCTCACTGGCCAAAGTGGTTAACAGCTGATCGTTGTTGCTGAAAGCGAGCCTGCCGGACGTGAGGTGCCCCCTCCGCTTTCCCCTGTCCTGATAGCAATTGCTGTGCCATCTCCTGCGCAATCGTACGGGTGCCAGCGCAATCGGATAGTTAGCAATCAGTCCCATCAGAATTGAGCCGATCGCCGCCGCCAGGCAGGTCGCCACAAACACCGCCCCTTTATCCATGCCGGTCGCGCCCAGAATAGAGGGGTTAACAAACAGGATATAGGCCATGGCGAGGAAAGTGGTGATCCCCGCCACGATCTCCGTGCGCACGGTGGTGGCCAGGAACAGGCCGATACCGGCGGCGATGCCGGCGCGCAGCGGCAGCGGGATGCTGGCAATAATCCACTCGCGGATTTTAAAGATCGAGAGCGCAAAGAAGATCACCGCCGACAGAAACACCGCGCCCAGCGCAATCTGCCAGGTGTAGCCCATATGCAGCACCACGGTGTAGGTAAAGAACGCGTTCAGCCCCATGCGGCCGATGCCCATAGAGATAAAGGTCACCACCAGAATGCCAATCAGCACCGCGCCGGTCACGCGGCGCGCTTCCAGTACCACGATGATAAAAAAGCCGAGCAGCGCCAGCAGCGGCCCTGGTTTGGTCAGATCGCCCAGCCCGACCAGCGTCGCCGGGTTATCCACCACAATGCCGGCCCCTTCCAGCGCAATCAGCTGCACGTTGCCCTGCTCATCCGCCAGACCTGCGCGTTTGGTTACGCCCAGCAGGGTGCCGGTATTATCAAACACATCAACAAACAGAAAGGCAAAAATAACGCTTACCAGCCCCACATTAAAGGCGCCGGCAATATCGAGCTGCATAAAGGTAGGCGCGATTGAAGGCGGCGCGGAGAAGACGCCGCCAAACGGCGTCCCCGGTACGCTACCCGCCAGCGGCGAGAAGAACAGGCTCAGCAGAAACAGCACGGCCACCACAATGGCCGTCAGGCCGGTGCGTCCGCCGGCGCTGACGCCAGCCGCAGATTCCACATAGCTGGTGGTGGTTGAGGTACCGAGCAGTGAGCCAAACAGCGCAGCCGCGCTGTCAGCAATCAGTGCGCGCCCCATTTTTTCGCGGCCGCTCAGCAGCTTAACAACGGTCCAGGTAATGAAACCAAAGGCGATGCCGTTCGCAATTGAGTAGGTCAGCGGCATGGTCAGCGCCGTTACCGTTACCGGTGCCGCCGTCGTCACATCTTTCCAGTCGATTTCCGCCAGGCCCGATGCCATCAGCACGGCGACGAACAGCAGCGCCGGGGCGGTGGCCCAGCGCTGCGCGCCGAGGGCGATAAGCTGCACTCCCGCAAGCTGCGCACCTTTAATGAGCCGCCGTTCCGCTAACGCACCGGCCAGCCATTATCAGCAGGGAAGCCCGTCCGGGCTTCCCTTTTTTCATCAGGCGCTGAGCCAGCCCAGCTTGATGACAAACAGCAGCGAGAGGATCACCAGTGCGCTATTCACTTCACGGAGAGCCGCGCCGTGGCGGTGGATATGGAGAGCGCGACCATCGCGGCGCAGGGCTACCGCTTCCGCGTGCCTTACGGCACGCTGCTGTGCGTATCGGATAAACCGCTGCACGGTGAGATCAAGCTGCCGGGTCAGGCGAATCGCTTTTATGAAGGGGCCATCTCTGAGCATCTGCAGATTGGCATCTGTGCGGTAGAGCAGCTCGACAGCGTGCTGCCGCCGGATATTCCGGTACCCAGCATCGCCGAAGTGCAGCGTGCGCTCTATGACGCAACCAAGTCAGTGAGCGGCATGCCGGGTGAAGAGGTTAAACAGCGGCTGCGTACCGGTACGGTGGTGACCACAGACGATCGTAACTGGGAGCTGCGCTACGCCGCTTCCGCGCTGCGTTTCAACCATCTTACCTCGCCTAACCGGCGCGGGATTACGCTGGTCAATATTGGTGTGGGCCCTTCGAATGCCAAAACGATCTGCGATCACCTGGCGGTAACGCGTCCGCACGCCTGGCTGATGATTGGCCACTGCGGCGGCCTGCGCGAAAGTCAGAACATTGGCGACTATGTGCTGGCGCACGCCTACCTGCGTGATGACCATGTGCCTTTCGTGCTGTTTACCAACTACACCCGGTACGTCGATGAGTTTGTGCGCTGGGCGATAGAACAGGTGCAGGATCCCGCCACGCCGTATGACAGCCTCGCCTGCGCCGGTGATGTGGTGATCACGGCGGAAACGGCCGATCCTGCGGCGATGATGTCCGATCTGGCGTGGAAAAAGCACCAGATGCCCGCCTGGCTGTCGCTGGACCGCTCAATGAGCGCCAGTATTGCCCGCCACTTTCCGACTACCGAGCTGTCGCAGATTGGCGATGAAACCGCTGATGGCCTGTTCAACGCCGATGCCCGCTTCCCGCTCTCCCACTTTGACGCGCTGCGCACCGACTTCTCGCTGGCGCGTCTGCGCCACTACACCGGTACGGCAGTGGAACACTTCCAGCAGCAGAACCGCACCCGCGCCTGGGGCCGCTTTACCCATACCGGCCGCTACAGCACCACCATCACCCGTCCTGCGCTGCTGCGCCACTATCTCAGCGAGCAGCTGCAGATGATTGAGAAAGAGTATGAGGTGCTGATTGAAGTGGGGCCGTCGCAGCAGGAGATCCCCTACCCTTACGTGATTGACGGCTCGGATCGTATGCAAACACAACGGAACGGATTGACTGCCCATCAGGCACTGGATGAACTGGAGCGCTGCTACGATGCGGCGGTTGAGGCGCTGCGCAACGCTATCCGCGACTTCACTGAACAGGGTACGCTGCCCGACGCAGAGCAGCGGCAGCAGGGGCTGTTTGTCTATCCGGAGCTGCGCCTGACCTGGCAGGGAGAGGGTCGCGCCCAGCGATTATGCAAAGTCTTTGCAGCGGCCATTTAATCATTATTACAAACTTTTTATTTCTGCCCGCTTTGCGCAGCCACGTTAATTTCTGTACGCAATAATTACGCTGGCATAGCGTCACAGATTCTTAATTATATCAGCCGGTTTATCCGCTATGCTCTGCTCAACCTGATCCATTTTCCTGAAGGAGAATCCCCATCAGCATTACGCAGAGGTTTTCAATAAAGATWGGGATCGCCAGCGGCGCGATCTCACGCCACAACAGCGTGCGGTACATCCGGCGCCGCGGATACCACGCCGTATTACGCACCGCCCGCATTACTGCCACACCGGGATTTTGCAAGAGAGTACCAAATCACTTTGGATAAGAGAGGAGAGGTAATGATGATAGCATCAGCCCCAGCGACTGCCGGGTGGCGGCGCGGGCGCGTTTACCGTTACGGCGCGCCAGGCTAAACGCCACCACCACCGTGGTGCCGAGATCGATAGCGGCAAAAAAGGAGATGATCACCATGTTGAAGCTGTCTGCCAGCCCGACACCCGCCATCGCCTCTTTGCCCAGCCAGCTGACCAGAAACGTGCTCAGCACGGGGATTTTGGTGTTGCCCGCCCCGCGCAGGGCGCCGCTGCCGATCAGCGCAATCGCCGCCGGGTAGCTCCAGGCGGAGGTCTGCAGGTAGCTCAGCGCCAGCTGTTTGACCTGCGGATCGGCGCTGCCGGCGATAACGTCGATAATCAGGTGTCCCCAGAACTCTATCGCCAGCGCCAGTACCAGCGCCAGCACGGTGCTGCTGAGCGTAAGCTTTAGCGCCGGGCTGATACCGCGCCAGAGCGCATAGAGCACCGCCAGCGCCCCGATATAGCGCGAAATCGTCAGCCCGAGGCCCGCCCCGACGAAGCCCATCCCTTCCCAGCCCAGCGCGCCATAAATCAGCACGCTACTGATCATGATGTTCAGGATATTCATGCCGCCGTTGATCAGCATCAGCGCGTTGCCCGGCAGGTTAATCAGCGTGGCGATAGAAAAGGCGATAAAGTTGCCGGCGATTTCATTGGTGCCCATACCGGCGACAAAGATCTGCGTCAGCAGCTTACCGCCGTTAAACAGCACGGACTCAATACTCGCCGGCACCCCGATGCCCAGCACCTCCATCAGAATGGCGCGATCCCAGCGGCGGAAGTAGAGATGTTTCGTGACTTCAATCACTTCCGGGTCGCGGGTATAGAAGCGCGCCAGCGTACCCGCCAGCGGCACGGTGATCAGCGCCAGCGTACAAAGCCCGATCATCGCCAGCCAGAACACATGCCTGATCTGCCGCTCCGCCTGCATCACCTGATTCCGGCCCAGACGCTTGCCGGTAATAATGGTAGAGGCCGAACCGAGGAACATGCCAAGCRACACGCCGATCACCCCCATGCCCAGTTCGATGCCCAGCAGGTAGCCTGCCACCACGCGAGCGCCCCACATGCTGAACATCGACACAAACATGGTATAGCGCGCATCGCGGGCGCCTTTCAGTCCGGCAGGCAGCACCCAGGAGGCGGTCCAGATCGGCATAAACGCGGCGTTGAGCCAGATGCCCATAACGCGCTGACGGATGCGCTGGGCTGTGCCGAGCTGCTGCAGGCGCAGTGTGCCCACCATTTTCCGCCGCAGACGCCTTTGCGTGAGTTATGGTGCTGAGCCAGCCGCTTTTGCCACCATACGCCGGTAGTTATGCAGCCACTTGCCGCTATTAAGCCGCCACCAGAAGCAGAGACCGCGCACCGTCCAGTCCAGCATTTTCTGAACGCGGCGCTGCAGCGGCGCATCGGAGAGGGCATTATTTTCCCCTGTATCGACACGCTGGCGCTGGAGGGGCTGCTCTGTCAGCACGCGCCGCTCAGCCGGCTGAAGAGACTCTGGCGCGGCAGGTCACGCCCCTCGCTCTGCCTGCCGGAGAGCCGGGCGCGCTATCATCTGCCGCACTACCCGGGCCTGACGCGTATCCGGCTGAGTGAAAGCGCACACTGGATCCTCAACCCGCGGGCCGACTTGCGCCATGAATCAGTGGTGATCCACGGCATCACCCACGCGACGGTCGCGCAGGCGCCCGACCTGAGCGAGCGGCTGCTGAAGCTGCTGACGATGATGGCGGGTCGCGTCATGGTGGTGCACCATCGCGGCATTGAGTTCGCGCCCGCGTGGCCCGCGCTGCTGGCGCAGCAGGCCGCGACGGCACGCCATCCGGCGCTGCAGCACTACTACCGGGCGGGCGTACCGGACGCGGCGACGCCGATCGGCGAGGTGCCGCTGCTGGCAATGGATTTTGAAACCACCGGGCTGAATACCCGGCGCGACGATATTGTCAGTATCGGCCTTATCCCTTTCCGCCGGATAACCGCATTGAACCGCTTAATCTTTCTGAGTTCGAACGCAAAAATCTCAAAGATGCGTTTCAGATCCTGAGCAACGCACAAAAATTTCTCAAATACCGCTATCAGCCAGGCCGGAAAGTGTGAGGTAAACATGCTGCACATCAGTAAACAGCTGCTGCGTTCCGCCCCCGCGCCCGCGCCGCATGCGGGATCGCGCCGCTGGCGGATCTGATCCGCGTGCACGCGCTGGCGGCCGGTTCAGCCGCTCGCAACTCGTTTGATCGGCTGCAGGATATTATGCAAACCGACCTGCTGCCGCACGGACGCGGTCAGGATCTGCGCGATGCGCTGGAGTTTATCTCAATGGTGCGTATCCGCCATCAGGCGCAGGACGTGGAGAGCGGTCAGGGTGCCGTCTGGGGCCAGCTGGCGTGGGGCGAGCAGCTGAATAAACGCATTACGCATAAAGTCCGGCACAACTCGCGCTTTCTCGCCTGCATGGCGCGCAACGCGCTGCTGCGCAAACCGCCGCTGGGGTTCTTTAAAAATTTTGTCATGGYGCCTTCCGGTCAGCATACGCAGTCTATCGATATGAAACGGCGCGGCATAGCCTATTTTATGGCGCTGGCGCGCCGCGTCTGTGACGGCCTGGCGGCGTGCGGCTATCACTACTGCAGCGGCAACATCATGGCCACTAACGGCCGCTGGCGGCAGCCACTGGCCGTCTGGGAAGGATACTTTGATGAGTGGATCGACACCCCTTCCCCGCAGACATTGCTCGACAGCGCAATCTTCTTCGATCTTGTGACGGGCCGCGCCATGGCGGTGATTGGACGCAGTTTTACGCAGCGGCTGCTGGCGCTGGCTGAAGCGGAGCTGGGGCCGCCGCCGGTGCCCTACTGCTTTATCACGCTGGGGTCGATGGCGCGCCAGGAGCAGCTGCTGGTCACCGACCAGGATAACGCACTGATCCTCGACAACCGGTATGATGCATCCCGCCATGATCATCTGCCGGTGCTGAAGCAGGATCTGCCGGTAGGAGTGATTTCCCAGTCAGATATTATCCYCTATGAGTCACAAAACAGCCTGTTTCTCGTCAGCCGCATTTTTCACTGCAACAGCATCAGTGAGCTGAGCACGCTGAAAAATGAGGTACGCGCCTGCTTTAGCCGCATCGTGCGTGAAGACGCCAATTCGCAGATGACCCCGGAGGCGGATGGGGAGCGTTCCCAAACGCTGGCTGGGATCGTCACGGATAAAGATCTGCGCGACCGGGTAATTGCCCGCGGCCTGAGCTTCGATACGCCAGTCGCGACAATTATGACCGGGCAGCTGACCCACGTCAGTCACCACCAGCTGGTGTTTGAAGCGATGCTCATCATGATGCAGCACAACATACAGTTTGCCGACCTGGTAGAGGTGGAAGATCGCACCCGGCTGCGGCAGACCGTGGCGCGTACCGAAGAGGCGAGCGGCCTGATGACGTCGCGCATCGAGGCGCTAATCAGCCGGCCACCGGTGACCATCGACAGCCGCGCCACGGTGTGTGAAGCCGCACAGAAAATGAGTAAAGAGGGCGTCTCATCCCTGCTGATTGTTCTCATCCGCAGCGGCGCAGTGGAGATCTATCGCCGCAACGGCGACCTCTATAATCGCCTCAGCGCCGGCGGCTATTTTGGTGAGTTCGGCTTATTGCGCGAGAACAGCGTGCGCTTTCCGGTTACCGCCCTGGAAGATACGCTGACCTATCTGATTCCCGCCCCGATTTTTAATGAGCTGTTCAGCAAATATGAAGTATCCGCCGCTGCAGGTGCAGGAAGGGAGATCGCTATGCAGGCCGGACATCAGGAAATCATCGATTTTATTCAGCGCTACCCGCCGTTTAACACCCTGCCGCTGACGGCGCTGGCGCGGATCGCAGCCACCCTTGAGGTGAGCTATTACAAAGCCGGCACGCCGATCCTCACCTTTGGTCAGCAGGTTGACGCCTGGTAGCCATCGTACTGATCCTCGGCGGCGGGCTGGATGCCCTGCAGGCAATGGTGGTCTCCACCGGATTGCCTTTTGCACTGGTGCTGCTGGTCGCATCGGTCGCCGTTGTAAAGGGATTGCTCTCTGAGCCACGCCCGACGCGCCCGGCTCCCGCTGTGCGCAATCAATAGCACGCACGCAGGCGGATAGCCGGCCAGGCGCCGCTGCAGCTCTTTACCATGCTCGACACGCTGCCGCTGGCAAAAATCACCTGCGTGGTCGCCATCATTCTGGTGGTGGTGTTCTTTGTCACCTCAGCTGACTCCGGCACGCTGGTGATCGATATCATCGCCTCCGGCGGTAAAATTGAATCCCCGACTGCGCAACGCGTATTCTGGTGCGTGTTTGAAGCGCTGGTCGCGTGGTGGATCTCCTGGTCACCGTTTGTCGGCATGTTTATCGCGCGTATTTCACGTGGTCGCACGGTACGGGAGTTTATCATCTCCGTGCTGCTGGTCCCGTCACTGGCGTGTGTACTGTGGATGACGGTACTGGGCGGCACCACTATCCATCAATATTTTACTGAGGGATATCAGAGTATTGCTGATGCCATTCTCGTGCGGCGCTTATCAGAAGCGAACATGATCCTCGCCGGTCTGCTGCTGCTGTTTATTATCGTGGTCGGCCCGACCATGCTGCTGTTTAGCGGCTTTTTCTCTAACCTCGTCTCCTATATTGAGTTCCTGCCCGCGCTCTCCAATCCGGTCTCCCGTCCAGACAGCAATTTTGCCGCCGGCTGGACCTCCTTCTACTGCGGTCATCTGATCGATATCCTTGCCGTGCTGGCCACGCTGTTTGGCCTCGCTACCTCGCTCGGGCTGGGTGCCTCGCAGGCGGCGTCCGGACTGAATTTCCTGTTTGATGTACCGCTGGGACAAACCACGCAGATTGTACTGGTGATCGCGATTACCGCTATTGCCACCTTTTCTGTGGTCGCCGGGCTGGACGCCGGGGGCGGTGCGAGTGGATCAGCAGAAGAGGCTACGCGGCTGGCCATGGCGGCTACGATTTTCCACTGGGCGCTCCATCCGTGGGCGATCTATGCGGTTCTTGCCCTGGGACTGGCCCTCTTCACCTTTAACAAAGGCCTGCCGCTGACTATCCGCTCGCTCTTTTATCCGCTGCTGGGTGACGCCGTATGGGGCTGGCCCCCGCTGGGCAAGGTTCGGCTCGGCGGCACCCTCGCCCGTCCCGATTACAACTACGTCACCTGGTTCTCGATGCTGTTTGCCGCCGGCATGGGTATCGGCCTGATGTTTTACGGCGTCTCTGAGCCGCTGTCGCATTTCTCCAGCGCGATAGGCGGCACGGCCACTGAAAATGGCGTGCGTACCGACTGGGCGCCGCTTGGTCTGGATATTCACAACCGGGTATTTGCGATATCCGGCATCGCCGTAATTCTATTCGTTATATTAACTCTGGCGTTTCAGAGTGATGTTGCCCCGCTGTTCAAAGGCATGCTGAGCTGGCTTACCACTAAACTCGACTGGTTTTTCATTGGCGCAGGCAATATTTTTGTCATCATCTGTCTGGGACTGGTTTTCTCATTGATCACGACCTTCAGCGTTAAATAAAACAGAACCTGGCCTGATAGCAGCGCCGGTTTTTAACAACAACACGTAAGTCGCGAGGAAATCACTATGGCGGATTCCAGAGATCCGATGACGCCTGATGGCGAAGTATCGCCCTATGATACTGACTATCAGGTAGGCCAGGATAATATTATCGTGAATGTCGGACCCTTTTTATCAGCCGCGGCCAGGATATTGAACGCGTCACGCTATTTAACGCGGTGCGTTATCACGTCGAGAAACGCGTATTTTTAAGCGGCAAGCGCACGGTGGTATTTAGTTAGCCGGTGCAGTGTTGAATATAAATGTGCAGCCAATGCACCCGCAGGCTGCACGCTTTTATCTTTTTGCGGAAAACAGGGTAATCAGGGGAGCTCGACGGTAAAGCCATTAATATTCATCACTCTCTGCTGCCGGGATTTAAAGGCGCACGCCCCTACCATCAGGCGTGGGAGAAAGGGGTCAAAATGGTCGGTGCCACGGCGCACTACGTTAATAATGATCTGGATGAGGGACCCATTATTACGCAGGGTATTCAGAGCGTGGATCACGCGCTCTATCCCGACGATTTGCCGCTGATTATTTCCAACCATCCCGATCTCTGCTCCCTGGCGGAATGGCACGGCATCCCCTGGTACCACCTGCCGGTAAATAATGCGAATCGCGCAGAACAGGAAGCGCAGATTCTCGCTCTGCTGGAACAATATAATATCGACCTGGTGGTTCTGGCACGTTACATGCAAGTTCTTTCACCGCGGATGTGTGAACTCGCTTTCTCACCAGCCGCGCACTTCAGTACCGATATATTTCGCGATAATTTTACGCCGCGCGTCACTCCGTTTGAGATGCAGTGGCAGCTTACCCCGCCGCAGCATCGTGAACGCGTGGCTATTCTGGTCTCTAAATTTGATCACTGCCTGAACGATCTGTTATTCCGGCATCGCACCGGACAATTATCTATTGATCTCTCCACCGGCACGCCTTTCCCTTATTATCAGGAGTCGCCCATGAGCGTGCTGCCCGATTCATGGATTTTTACCGCCAGCTGCCCGAGTAAATTAGGCACGGTGGATGTCGTGACCCGGTTTATGGCGGAATCGGGTCACTATATTAATGAGATCCATTCGTTCGACGACCGCGTCAGCCACCACTTTTTTATCCGCGCCGTCACAGTTTCCCGTCGGCAAAGTTGCCGGATCGGTGTTTGCGAAGAGCAGCGCGCTGATCCGCCGCACCGGTCCGGAAAGCTGGGAGCTGGTGATCCGCCGCAGCTTTGCAGAGTACATCTGGCTCTGGCTGCGGGATGCCAGCCGCGAATATGGGCTGAAGATCACCGCGTAATATCCGGCCGTGCCGGCTCTATCCGTGCGCTGGCTGAGCCCCGATGAGTGGCTGGTGGTACTGCCGATGGATCAGCTGTTCCCGGTGGAGAAAGCGCTGCGCGCTGAAATTACTGGTCACTTTTCGGTGGTGAACGTCAGCGGCGGACAGACCATTCTGGCGCTCTCCGGTAAACACGCGGTCGATGTACTGAAAAAGAGCACGGTGCTTGACCTGCAGCTGCACCATGCCGATCGCGGTAACGTCACTGCCAGCCAGTCGCAGCAGGCGGGCGTTGAACTGCGTGAGCTGGCGCTG
Source organism: Pantoea sp. BRM17 (assembly GCA_002939445.1). Taxonomy (GTDB): domain Bacteria; phylum Pseudomonadota; class Gammaproteobacteria; order Enterobacterales; family Enterobacteriaceae; genus Pantoea. The sequence goes on from PEFU01000003.1 coordinate 1,755,523, forward strand.
CGCGGGCATCTGGTGCTGCGCGGTTCGCAAAACAGCGCGAGCTTTATGCAGGGCTGCCTGACGGTATTAGGCCTGCCGCTGCCCACCGCGCCGCTGACCTCCGCCGAAGATGGCGATATCGTATGGGCGAAACCGTGTTTTATCCGCTGGCAGATGGCCGCGTGGTGGAAGCGGAAATCTGCAGCCCGGTCTTTATCGATCCGAAAGGAGAACGTCAACATGTCTGAAACCCTCTTACCTGAAACCAAACCCGCAGAGGCCGTCAGACAGGTCGCGGTAATGAACCAGAGTGCGCCGCAGGTACGCGCTGAATCGCCGGCGTGCGCGAGCAGCGTAAACAGCTGGTCGGCCTGAAAACGCGCGATCCGCTGGTGGTCCTGCCGGAAGGCGCGCAGGCGGTCGCTAATCCGCAGCAGCCGGTGCCGATGGATCTGCTGGGCCACGTCAGCTCCAGCTACTGGAGCGCCAACCTGAACCGCAGTATCGCAATGGGCTTTATCAAAGGCGGACTGCAGATTGAGCACGGCGCGAAATATGATCTGACGCCGTACGGCACGGAGACCATGCACATTCTGCGGGCGGAGAAAGGTTTTATTATTGCAGGTCAGGATACGGATGGCTCGGTGACGCCGCACGATCTCAATATGGGCTGGTGCGTCGCCGATTCAAAGCCGTTCAGCTATATCGGCAAGCGCGGTATGGCGCGGGCAGACAGTCCGGAGAGCCGCAACCTGCTGGCGGAACTCTGCAGCGATGTGTCGCTGGATAAAGAGACCTTTAAGTTCATGGACTGGCAGGAAGGCACGGTCGCTGGCGTACCGGCGCGTATCTTCCGCATCTCGTTTACCGGTGAGCTCTCGTTTGAGATCAACGTGCAGGCAAACTACGGCCTTGCGGTCTGGGAGAAGCTGCTGTGCGGTGAAAGCGGCATGGTGTTTGATGACGGCGTAACCTCCTGTCTCGCAGAGAACCACTTTCTGATGACCACCACCACCGGCGGCGCGGCGCACGTTATGGAATGGCTGGAACTCTACCACCAGACCGAGTGGCCGGAGCTGGAGGTGTTCTTCACCAGCGTAACCGATCACTGGGCGACCATGACCATTTCCTACTACCCGCGTCCGGGTGAAACCATGCAGCAGTCGCTGGATCGCGAATGCCGCGCGGTGCGCAGCGGCGTCGGCATCCTCGATGCCTCTACCCTCGGCAAAATTGATATTCAGGGCAAAGATGCGCGCGAATTCATCAGCCGCGTCTATACCAACGCCTGGGCTAAACTCGGCGTCGGCAAGTGCCGCTACGGCCTGACCAAAGTAACGGGCAAAACCATTCCCGAGACCGGGACCACGGTGTTCCGTCCGAACTATACCCCGATCGCTTTTGGCGCTATCGCGGGGCGTAACTGCGGCGAGCTGTTCGATCCCAAACGCTTTACCGCGATGCATAAGTGGCACGTGCAGCAGGGGGCGAAATTTGAAGATGTTGGCCAGTGGAAGCGTCCGTGGCTTCATATTCCGCACACCAAACCGATCAGCCGCGCGCCAAAGCAGTTTGTTGACTATCAGAATGATGTCACAGCGGCCGGCATTGCGCTGGCAACGCGCGAAGGATTTGAGGCGATTGAGCATATCAAGCGCTATACGGCGATGGGGTTTGGTACCGATCAGGGAAAGCTCGGCAACATCAACGGTATGGCGATTGCCATGATTGGCTTTCTGCCCGGCCCGACCGCGCAGCAGCAGCTGACGGCGGGCGGCATCAACGGCCGCTACGCGCTCGACAATGTGCTGCAGGAAGGGATCAAAGCGGGTCAGGATGCCGTACTGCAACTCGGCCTGACGCCGGTTGAGGTCGCCCTGCCCGAAGTGAAAAAGTGGATTGAGCATCCYCCCGCCGCGCTGCGCGGCAGCGCGGTGATCGACGTGCAGGGTAAAAAGCGCGTCAGCGGCGTCACTATTGCCGCCATCGATAAAAAAGGCGACGCCCTCACCGGTAAGCCCTTTACCCTCTCCTGCGATACCGTCGCCAGCTCCGGTGGCTGGAGCCCGGTGATCCACCTCGCCGGACATACCGGCAGCCGTCCGGTCTGGAACAATGAATCCATCTCCGTCTATATCAACCGCTACGGCGTGGTGCCCGGCAATCAGCTGGTGCTGATGACCACGAACGACAGCGCCTATCAGACCGCGCTGGACTGGGCCGATGCCGGGCGCGAAGTGGTGGCCGTAGTGGATACCCGCGCCGCCACCAAAGGCGAGCTGGCCGCCGCCGTGCGCCGCCGCGGCATTCGGGTAATTCTAAACGGCTATCACGACCATAATTTCCTCACCATTAATGAGAACCGCACCGATTACCACGGCGACCGCGCGGCAGCCGGACAGGTACGCCAGCGCATGCACCGCGTGCGGGCGCACTGGGTGGTGCTTGCCACCGGCGCGCAGGAGCGCCCGCTGGTCTTCAGCCATAACGATGTGCCCGGCTGCATGATCCCCTCCCCGGCGGGCCTGATGGCGGCGCTGACCGCCGGCCGCAGCGGCGCACGCGTGATCCTCGCGGATGAGCAGAGCGAACCGGGCGGGCATCTGCTCGCCAGCCGCGAACTGATTGAGGGCAAGCCTGCCGCTGACTGGGTGGCTGAGGTGGTGGCTGAACTGGCCACTATGCCGGAAGTGACGCTGCTGATGCGCGCGACGGTGGTGGGAAATCTCGGCGGTAAAGTGATGCCGCCCGGCTTTTACTACAAGACCTTTATGTATCCGCAGTCAATGTGGCCCACCTACGAGAAATTTATCCGCAAGGCCGCCGGGCTGGGCCGCGCGCCGCGCGAGAAAGACCCTGACATCTACGACGCCATGAATCAGCACTGCGATGTGATGATTGTCGGCGCCGGTGTCGGACGCAGTTTTAAATACAGCCGCCCGCGCGGCATCGTTGCCGCGGGCGCGGAAGAGCCTAATGCGGTGCTGCAGCTTGGGGCCTCAGAGGCGACGCAGGTGCCCAACGTGCGCGCCACGCAGCAGACGCTCTATGAGGGCCTGGTCTGCTCCGCCACCAACGGCTGGCCCAGCGTGGAATCCGATCTGATGGGGCTTTATACACTCAATGAACAGCCTGAAGCCGGCGAGCAAGGGTAAGGAGCGCAGAGCATGAGCCAGAAAAATCGCCTGCCGTCCGGCGGCAGAATCAACCGTTCCACCACGCTGAACMTTACCTGGAACGGCCGTCAGTATCAGGGCTACGAAGGCGATACCGTCGCCTCTGCCCTGCTCGCCAACGGTATCGATATACAAGAGTTTCATCCGCGCGGTCAGGCGCATATCGCCCGGCCCGCCAGTCCGGATGCCTGCAGCGACGAGGAGTGGGGAACCTTTCTCTACTTTCGTAAAAACCCGCGCGGCATGCATAACGAACTCTGGGTGCACAGCGCCGGTTGCCGCAAGTTTTTCAACCTGACGCGCGACACACAGACGTATGAAATCAAACGTCGGCACCCCCGGCTCCGGCAACCTGTTTGCCCACCAGCTGGCGCACGGCACGCCGCATCCGATAGCTGAACCTTTTGCCCTCTCCCGCTTTTATACCGGGGCTCTGGTTGACGAACATGGCGCTGCGGGCGTGGCCCACTAAGGACTTTTAGCATGCTGCACATTTACTGTCCTCACTGCGGTGAGTATCGCGAAGAATGGTCAGCGCGGATCCTACAGCGTGATTGAGCACACGATCCAGGCGATTGTTGAGCTTTTCCCCTGCACCAGCCGCGTACGCATGAACCGCCAGTGGGGCGGCATTGTTGATACCTGCCCRGACGCCAGCCCTATCCTTTCCGCGACCCCGGTACGCAACCTGTTTTTCAACTGCGGCTGGGGCACCGGCGGRTTCAAAGGCAACTCCGGCGTGATGGCGAAAATGGCGGGCTTTGAACTGCCGGTGGAGTCGCATCCGCTGCAGGCGCTGGTTTCAGAGCCGATTAAACCTTTCCTGGATACGGTTGTGATGTCCAACCATGTACACGGCTATATGAGCCAGTCTGATAAAGGCGACCTGGTGATTGGTGCCGGCATTGACGGCTGGGTCGGTTAGTCGGTGCAGCGGCGCGGCGGCAACGCCCGTCATGATGCGGTGGCCTGGGGGTATGCCCGCGCAGCCGACAGTCTGGGTGTGGATCTGATCCAGAACTGTGAAGTGATCGATATGGAGATCAGCGATGGCAAGATCACCGGCGTGAAAACCCGCAACCATGGCGTAATCAAAGCCGACCGCGTGGGCTGCGTGACCGCGAACTACAACCAGATGTTTTCGCAGCGTGGTGTCTATCACACCTGCCATACGCTGCAGGATCTGCGCACCAATGAGCGGCTGGCTAACGCCAACCGCCTGCAGGGCGTCGACAACGAAATGGTCTATGGCGACCAGCTGCAGCGTGAGATCCCGGCGCTCGACTGCAGTAAAGATGCGCGTTATCCGGTGCTGGGCGCCGGTCACGGTCTGGCTACCGCTTACTATCTGGCGAAGGAGCACGGCATCACCAATGTGGCGGTGCTGGAAAAGGGCCATCTCGGCGGCGGCAATATCTGCCGCAACACCACCATCGTCCGCTCCAACTACCTGTGGGATGAGTCCGCCGCGCTCTATGAGCACTCCATGAAGCTGTGGGAAGGCCTGTCGCAGGAGCTGCCCCGGCCTGCCGCGGGGCGCCGTCTTACCCTCTGTCCATTCGCACACGCGGTATCGTTACGGGAGTAGATAAACATGCAACGCTATTCAGGATTTGGCCTGCTCAGACACAGTCTGAGCTTTCATGAGAACTGGCAGAAGGTCTGGCGCAACCCGACACCGCAGAAACGCTATGACGTGATTATCATCGGCGGCGGGCCGGCCTGCGCATCGGTGCACCGGTGATCACCACGCGCGGCTTCAGTGAGGAGAACTGCCGCACGCTGGCAGGCTGGATCGCAGACATCCTCGACGTCATGCACAACGAGGAGCAGCTGGAAGTGAAAATTGCGCAGGTGAAGCAGCAGGTGCTGTCGCTGTGTGCAGATTTCCCGGTTTACCGCTAAGCCAGAACGAATGCGCAGGCGATGGCGGAGGTCTTTATTGCGCGTCAGTACGATGTGGTCTCGGGCGGTACCGATAACCACCTGTTTCTGCTGAGCCTGATCAAACAGGGCCTGACCGGCAAAGCGGCGGACGCCGCGCTGGGGCGCGCCAATATCACCGTCAATAAAAATGCTGTACCGGGCGATCCGCAGTCGCCGTTTGTGACCTCGCATAAAACCCTGCGCGGTCCGCGCGGCGGTCTGATCCTGGCGAAAGCCAATCCGGAGCTGGAGAAGAAACTGAATGCCGCCGTATTCCCCGGCGGCCAGGGCGGTCCGCTGATGCATGTTATCGCCGCCAAAGCGGTAGCCTTTAAAGAGGCGATGCAGCCTGACTACGCAAACTATCAGCGCCAGGTAGTGAAATTGGCGCTGGAGCATAAGCCGAAAATGATTGTGGCTGGCTTCTCCGCCTATTCACGCGTGGTTGACTGGGCGCGCTTTCGCGCTATCGCCGATAAAACGGGCGCATGGCTGTTTGTTGATATGGCACACGTCGCAGGCCTCGTCGCCGCCGGTATCTATCCTAATCCGCTGCCGTTCGCTGACGTGGTCACCACCACCGACTCCGGCTCGCAGGCTAACGCGGCGGTCTATATGGCACTGTGCCAGCCGGGTGACACTGTGCTGGGCATGAGTCTGGCGCACGGCGGCCATCTGACGCACGGCGCACACGTCAACTTCTCCGGCAAGATCTATCACGCCGTGCAGTATGGCCTGAACGAAGCAACGGGCGAGATCGACTACGACCAGGTGGAAGCGGTTGAGCTTATCGCTTCAGAGAACTACACCAGCCCGCGCGTTATGCAGGCGCAGGGCACGGTACTGACCAATAAATATGCGGAGGGCTATCCGGCCAAACGCTACTACGGCGGCTGTGAATATGTCGACATCGTGGAGAAACTGGCCATTGAACGCGCCTGTACGCTGTTCGGGGCCGATTACGCCAACGTGCAGCCGTTCCTGGCCGCAGTGGCGCTGGGTATTATCAACTCACACTCAATTCATCGCTGCCCTGAATGGCTCAGTTCCGGAGCAGGCGCCGCGCGATTATCCGGGCAAGGAGAGAGCATGTTTGCGAAAAGCGACACCATTCAGAGCTTTGACAGTGAACTGTGGCAGGCGATAGAGCAGGAAGCAGTGCGTCAGGAAGAGCACTTCTGCTCTCCCGGGCTCACGGCCATGTAGTGTTTACCTGCCGCATTATCGATGGCGTAAAAAATCGATGGATGCCGGAGAACGACGCATTTCACCGTGAACTCGCCATTTTCCGCCCGGCGTAGCCGCCTTACCCTGCCGCACGGTGGCGGGCAGCGCCCTATGWCGCAAATTGACATAGCCCCGGCGTTACCAAACACGCTTTGTCGGTGCTGTGGCCGCGTCCGGTTGCGCTCAGCGAGCCAAACAGTTCAATTTTAATGCGGCAGAGCGCCTGCCGCCTGGCACTCTGGCTCAGCTGCTCAACAAAGCGCTGCGCCGCGCGCATGGGCCCGACGGTGTGCGAACTGGAGGGGCCAATTCCGACCTTAAATAAATCGAAGACGCTAATACTCAGATAGGCGTTCAGCCGCATGGCGTTCGGGTGATAAGCGAGCACGTCATCCACAAACAGCAGATCCTGATGCCAGTCAAATTCAATGTTTTCCCCCCACGGCAGCGTCACCGAACCGGTTTCGCAGATCGCCTGCACCGTGGCGTCAATGATGTGCGGATCGATGGTATCCGGTGAAGCGCCCATCAGCCCGAGCAGCATTTCATTTTCCAGCATCAGCGCGCTGATACGCAGCCCCTTTTCGCGGCAGTGGGCCAGCAGCTCCGCTCCGCTGTTAAAGTCATAGGGCAGCGTGCACTGCGGCACCAGATGTGCAGTGGCCGTGGCCTCCTCTTCATCCAGCACAAAGCCGCCGCCGATGGAGTAATAGACCACCGAGAGGCTGTCGCCGGTGCGGAAGGCGGAGAGCGTCGAGCTGATGACATTCTCCGCTGAGGCGCGGCGCAGAGACTGATAGAGCGCTGGCGCACGGCGGCGCACCTGCAGGCCACCCGGCAGGATGCCCTCCTGGGCCAGCCCGTTAGCGATGCACTGCTGCATCACCTGCCAGATCTGCGCCAGCCCGCTGCGGATCGCCGCTTCGTCACGCCATACCTAGCACAGCGCCCCGACCGCGGCCGCCGCCAGCAGAAAGTCCACCACATCCTCTTCGCGCGCGCGGGGTTCAAACTGCATGTAGTACATCAGCACGGCCGGGACAATGCCGGCGGCGCCGTTGGTCGGTGCCGTCACCATCCGCCCGCCCGCGGCGTTCTCTTCGTTGACCGCCAGCGCATAGAGATTGATCCAGTCCAAACAGGGCACCTGCACCAGCCCGCCCACCGGATCGCAGGTCAGGCCAAGATTGTGTTCCAGCGCAATTTCCGCCGCGTTCTCAACCTGTTCCGGCGTGCCGCCCAGCACGTCTGTGAGGCCAGCCGCCGCCATGGCACAGGCGGAGCCGACCTCGCCCTGACAGCCCACCTCAGCGCCGGATATAGACGCATTCTTTTATACACAGAATTAACATTCAATCGCGTTGACTGCCAGACCCCCTTTCGACGTCTCTTTATATTTATCCTGCATATCGCGGCCGGTATCGCGCATGGTACGGATCACTTTATCCAGCGAAATAAAGTGCTGACCATCGCCGCGCAGCGCCATCTGCGCGGCATTAATCGCTTTCATTGCCGCAATCGCGTTGCGTTCAAAACACAGTTAACATAAGCGAAACAAATGTTTGTTCAGCTTCACAGATTTGATCATTGCTGCACGAACTGCTCCCTTTAGCCTCAAAACAGTGCAGACGCTGACCCGTTTTGGTTAAGTCAGCGCATTTTGCACTCTTTTACATCACTGTCCGCTGCCTGCCCGTATGGCGATCCGCATAAGCTATCGTAACCAATTAGGGTAAAAAGCCTACGCTGCGCTTTTTAATATCAGTAGAGGGACTTTTCAAAATTGCGTCTGTGTCGAACATGTGCGCTGACCTCTATTAGGCTAAACAGAAACATTACCCGGGGGCATCTCCCCCAATCGCTTTCCATCACCTATAGAGTAAGCAACAGACATGCCATTCGTCACCAGGATGGCCCTGCGGAAAATGATCCACGATCAGCACATCCAGTGCTGCCACGTTAGCCATCGAATGATCGGGCGTAATTGAAATACCATCACTTGCCACAACGGGCGCACCCTCTTCACTGACGGTACACCAGCTATACAGTTCCTTGCCGCTTAGCTGGTTCGCCATGCGTAAAGGTTCAACTGCGGTTGCCAGAGCCATCATGGTGAAATTATTGACCTTGACTTTGGGGTACGCCTCCTGCATGGACGCAATGCACTCCCAGTGCGCGCTGCAGTGATACCCATCCAGCAGCCCGGCTTCCGCCAGCAGATAGGGTCCGGTACAGATGCCGCCAATCAGGATTTTGCGGCGCGCCATGCTCTGCAGCCAGCTCACCTGACGGCTGGTATAACTGCGGGTAATGTTGACACCCCCGTCGAGCACGTGACGCAGCGGGATACGCTGATAGTCTGATTCATTGCGTACGCGGTCGCAGATAAACATCTCTGAAATGCCGGCGGTGAGCTGGTGGCCAAAGTGGCGCTGGATCATGGTCAGCATCATATCCATCGGCACGGTGCCGCCGCTGCTGGTCATGCGATCGTGCTCAATCACAAACAGCTGGTTGGTACAGGTCAGCAGCTGGCGGGCGCGGAACAGCCGCAGTTTCAGATAGTAACGTGAGGGCGAGCAGCGCAGGTATTTCTGAAACAGCCGCTCCAGCTGACGGCGCGACAGGCCGACGTAACCTGCCAGCTCATCCAGATCGATCGCCTCCTCAATGTTGGCCTCCATCAGCGATACTGCCTCCACCAGGCTTGGCTGCGCCGTGACCTGCTGCCAGTTTGTCAGGCCGGGCATTTCCGCCATAAAGAACTGCGTCAGCGTCTTGCCGCCTCCCTGACTGTGTACGCCCCGCCGCTCTTCGCGCGGCGGCACGCCAAGATGTTCGCGATAGCATTTGCTGAAGTGCGGCGTAGAGACAAAGCCGCACGCCAGGGCGATTTCAATAATCGACATGGAGGTCTGCAGGCGCAGCCCCGGAAAGTGAACGGATGGTTTAAACCGATGAGCGGACATAAAAAAGCTGCCCTGAAGGCAGCGTTTTCAGCCGGCACGCATTACAGGTGGCGGGTGGCGTCAGAGATCCGTTGACAGTGCCACTGAGCCAAAGGTTGGCTCAAAGCGCGCCTCATTCAGGATGCGCAGAGAGGCGGATACCGTGCTCAGCGGCGCATATCCTCAAACAGCTCTCTGTCCCATTTCGCAATTACCAGCCCATCGATGACAATCGCAGAATCGTGCAATTCAGTAGCGTTCATATCTTCCTCTCTGGTTTGATTCATAACCGGGTGCGGCCGAATGAAAACAGAATAGGGTTTACGCTGCGGATGAATTGTTCTGAAAACGTCACTTGCCTGACAGCGCGCGTGCGCGTTCTGGAAGCCCATCAGGATGCCGGTTTTGCCTTCATCTTTGGCGCGCCGGATATCGCGGGTGTTGGTTACTTTGGTGACCAGATCGGCGTTCTGCGCAATCAGGTTATTCATTTCCACGATATTATTAACCGTGCCCTGAAACCCTTCCCAGACGGAGACCGTGCAGTTGGCAGCCGTCAGCCCGCTCTGCGCGCCCACGTGCGAAAGGTCGCACAGCATGCCGACGCGGTTCATCTCCGCCACGACTTCATGACCATAACCGGAGAGGCCGCCATCACGCTCATAGCAGCCGGTGCCGACCAGATTCTGCGTGTTATAGGCCATCTGCACCACGCCCACGCCCAGCTCTTTGAACACCTGAATGTAGCCCAGCTGATCTTCAAACACGTAATCTTCAATCGTGGAGTGAATGCCATTTTTCAGGAACGGGGTAAACATGGTGACGCCCACAAATCCGCCGTGGTCCGCAATAAATTTCAGCTCTTCATCAGATTTATTACGCGGGTGATCTTTCAGGCCAGAGGGAAGGCAGTGGGAGTAACAGACCGGTTTTTTCGACGCGAGGATCACCTCTTTTGAGGGAGCCGTTAAGTTCGGGAATTCACCCAGCGTGCGAATGCCTTCCGGGTTGATGATTTTGCCGAAGTCGGTGAGCTGGCGGGCGTAGCCCTTGTCGTGCGTCAGCCACTCGAAAAATGCCTGACCGTGGCCCTGCGTGAAGTCGGTGCCGATGCCGATCTGATCTTCACCCACCAGGTTGAAGATGTAGTCGATCGCTTGAACGCATCGGTGGTCCAGACGCCGGTTTCATCATCGACGCTGATTGGCATTTCAGGCGCATGTGCCATGGTTTACCTCGCTTAGTGGTGTGAACAGGCCAGACGATCACTCATGCCAGACATTTGCCAGCAGGTTGAGCCAGTTCTCGCCCATAAATTTGCGCACCTGCTTCTCGGTAAAGCCGTGGCGCAGCAGCGATGAGAAAGACGTTTCATGTAGTGCTCAAATACGGCGTCACCGGAGAGGCCGTGCAGCGCAGCCTCTTTTTCGCACCAGTGCCAGGCCGATTTATAGCCCGCTTTGTAGAGGATGGCGGCGTAGCGTTCAGCGCCAATCTCCTCTTCAATGCCCATATGGTTGTTCACGAAGAAGTGCCGGGGCACGTACAACATCGGGACCGCCCGGGTTTTCACGCTGTAGCCGAGGCTCTGCGCAATCTGATCCATCGCGCCGGCAAACCAGCCGGTAAACATGTAGTCCACCTTGCGGTTGACCTTGCCGTACTGATAGACAAACGCAGAGTGATCGAGTCGGATCCGCGCCGTGCCCTGTTTCAGATCGAGCGCTTCGGTGGAAAAGAAGCCCCAGCCGCGGTATTTATCTTTAATGGCTCAAACAGCAGATCAAACTGTGACATAGCTTCACCTTAATTCCGTTCTGATATCCGGCCCGCCAGCCTGCGGTTCAGTTGTTGTGCAGGGTACGCAGCCGGCGCTGCGTACCCGGTTTTATACTGGCGAAACGGTAAAAATGCCGTACTCACATCCCTCTTCGGCCGCGCTCTGCGTCTGATACTCAGGTTAACCGAACTCCACCAGCTCTGGGGACTGTCGATCGAGACCACGCTTGAGCCGCCACAGATACAGAGCCCGCAGCCGCCTTTGGCTTTCTCTTCGTAATAGCGCACATAGCGATCGGTGGTCATCCCGCCGTCAGTGGCATACACCTCGGCGTGGGCGGTGCTGACAATACGGTTGCGGATAGTCAGTCAGATCTCCTCTTCCTCAATGGTTTTGCAGGTGGCGCGGTGCACCGGCTCACGGATGCCGGAGGGTGACATCAGGTTAGGCCAGTTCTCGCCATCCCAGCGCGAGCGCCGCCCCATGTGGGAGATCTGGATCATGATTTTGCCGCCGTGCTGGTGCACGGCATCGGCGAGATTCTGAAAGTGGGGAATAATCCGGTCGGCACGCACCGCTTTCAGTACTTCAATGCCAAAGCGCATCCGTTTTTCAAAACTGCCGCCCCACTCATCGGTACGCTTATTGACGCGTGGTGACCAGAACTGGTCGATCATATGCTGATGCACGGCGGAGAGCTCCACGCCATCGAGGCCACCCGCTTTGGCGCGCTGCGCCGCTTTAGCGAAGTCGCCGATAACGCGCAGATAGCTCATATTCGGAATAACGTTCGCCAGCGTGTTATGGGTGTCGCAGCCGGAGCCGACCACGCCAAAATAATCGACCATGCCGGTTTTATCGTAGTAGGCGGCGATCTGCCGCATATCTTCATGGCTGAGCCCGTCGGGATGAAACTCATCACCGGTAATGCGCATGCCGACGACAAAATCGGGGCCGACCGCGCGATCGACCTGATTCATTTTGATCTTGGCGATGAGGTGCGGATCGGCGATATGCGCACGCGTCATCCCGACAAAGTCAACGTAGCCCGCTTCGAGGATACGCTGCGCCTGATTGGGATCTTTAATATTCTGCGCGTGGATCACCGGCACCGTGACCACCTCTTTGATACCCGCCGCCAGATGCAGAAACGGCTCGGGCACCGCCACGCGCGCTGCCTCCAGCCCGCCCGGTCCGCCGCCAATCACTACGACGTTGCGCACCGGCCCTTCGGTTTTGGTGATGATATGCGGCAGCCCCATATATTCGCGSGAGGTGGCCGCGTTCTGAATGCACAGCACATCCAGCCCCATATATTGCCGGTCTATGCAGTAGTTGGCGCCGACGCACTGGCGGATCCCGGGGGTGAGATCGCGGATCATCGTCATATCCGCTGTGGTGTCGGTCATTACCTTGACGCCGAGACGCTCAGTTTCCATCGCCAGCCAGCGCGTGATACCGGCCATCTGATCGCGCTGCGGCGCTTTTGCCGCAATCGTAACCTGCCCGCCCAGCTCGCTGGCGCGCTCAATCAGCGTGACCTTATGCCCGCGCTCTAGCGCACCGCGCGCGGCGAGGAAATCGGAGACGGACATCCCGGAAAATTCACAGATAGCGTCATACACCAGTACGTTTTTGCCGGGCTCCACCATGCCGTTCAGCACATCCCAGCTGGAGACCACCAGCCCTTCCGCCGCTCCCCACTCCGGGTTCTGCTCCAGGAAGGGCTCTCCGCCGGTAGCAAGGATGCAGACGTCCACCCGCTCCTCTTTCTGCCCGGTGTATTCATTTTCCAGCACCGCCACCAGCTTCTCGCCTTCGCGATAGACCTTCTCCAGCGCCAGATCGGAGGTCATCACCACCGCTTTTTCATACAGGCTGCGATAGTAGGTCGGGAAGGTGGTGCCGCCAATGCCCACGCCGGGTTTGATATCGCCGGTTACCAGCTCCACCTCGTGAACGTTACGCTGCGAGACGCAGTCGCCGAGCCGCCACAGGATCATGCCGCTGCCCGCCTGCGCCAGCACCGGCTGCGGACGGACATCAAACAGCGCTTCCACGTCAATCTGCCCCTTGTTGCGCGATTCCGCTTTCAGCGCGTAGTAGAGTTCCTCATTAGGACGGGTGCCGTTTTCCACCACAATCTGATCCCTGACCATACCCACGATGGCCAGAATCACCGCGCCAAGAAGTAACCAGGGGAGTATCCGATCAAGTACCATGATGTGCCCTTTCCAGACAATTTCTGTTAGATGCGGCGTGCGGTACCGCTTCCGGATACCGCACGCTTTACGTCAGCGACGGCGAAGCTACAGATCCTTGCAGAGACGCAGCGCGTCGTAGATCGCGGCGCCCGCCAGATGAACCACGAGGATCAGCAGCATCGACAGCACAAAGCCGCCGGCGGTGGCCACATGGCTGCGCGACATATATTTATCACGCGCCACCACGTGATGCAGGTCAACCAGATAGCGGCGAGGCATCGCCATCAGGCCGCTCAGCAGCGCAACCTGTTCCGGTTGTCCGCGCCGCCAGAGCAGGACGCGCTCGCCAAACAGATCGGAGACCGGCAGCGTGGTGATAAAGAACGTTGCCGCAAACACCAGCAGGCTCTTTGGCAACCGCATCCACGGCCCGCGTGAAAGACGGGCTGGCGGATTGCGACGGCGATACCAGATAAACAGCGCGCCGCTGAACATCACCAGCAGCGCGCCCGCCAGCACGCCATCCACCAGCGTGCCGCTGAGGGCAGCCAGATCCACCGGCTTCAGGCCCACGGATCGGCCGCCGCCAAAGCGGGCGGGACGACGATGAAAGGCAAGATGCAGCGCACCGGCGAATGCGTGTTTCATCGGCCCGCCCCACGCCATGCCAAACACCATCTCGCCCAGACCCCAGCAGATCCCTGCCAGCAGCAGGACCGCCATCACCCAGCGCCCCGCCCAGGGGCTGCCGGCAAAGCGCGCGTCGCTGCCGCCCGCCATCCCGATAACCATATCCTGAATCAGCTTTTTGGGATTGAGCGGCTGACCCGCCGCAAACGCCGGGCACATCGCTTCACACTTGCCGCACTGCACGCAGGCGTCAAAGCCCAGCAGCTGGTTCCATTTGAAATCGGCCGGTTTTTCAACGCCGAGCGTTATGCCGGGCGTTTGCCCCTTCTCCAGCGTCATAAAGCGGCGCATGTCCACAATGGCATCGACATGCTCAATCATCATCGGACACTCCTCCACGCAGGCGCGGCAGGTGGTGCAGGACCAGAGCGTCTCTTCTTTGATCAGCCCTCCGACAATCGGCTGATGCGGCGCTCCGCACGCTTCGCCCACCGGCACGCCCGGAAGCACTTTGACAAACGCGCGCAGAATACGCTGGCTGCGCATATCAAACGCCCCGTCGGAGACCCAGAACAGCACGTCGGCCTGCCCGACATCCCGCATCAGCGGCAGGTTCTGATCGGCTGACCAGTGCGTGCGGCTGCGCGGGTTAAAGCCGCCAGGATTATCTGTCTGGCTGAGGTTATCCAGCACCTCCGCGCCTTCGGGATACTCATTTTTCAGGCAGTGAAAGGCGTGCGGATCGGTGGTCACGATGCGGTTAAAACGATATTTTTGCAGCGTGGCGATATTGCTGCGCGCCAGCCGCTGAAACGTGGCGTCATCACCCAGGCGTCGCGCCACGTCTCCGCTATCGAGCTCCTCATCGCCCAGCACCGCAAAGTTTACGCCGGCGGCCCTGATGATCCCCAGCTCCGCCAGCAGTTCACGCGGTGATGCATATTCACCGTTGTAGCGGCCGAGGTAGCAGGGATCGTGCCAGGTCACGCTGCCGCCTTTGTAATCTTTCAGATCCAGCAGCTGCGCCTTAACCAGCTCATTAATAAAGGTGGTGTGATGCAGCACCTCATAGTCAGGCTGCGTGTCTGCCGGGTAGAAAAGACGCGGCCCGACGACACCTTCCAGCATCGCGGTACACTGCTGGCAGCCAACGGCAATCAGCTCTGCGCCGGTCTGTTTTGCATCCTCCATCCGCATGTCAGCGATGCGCCGCTCCCCCGGAATATCCGTAATCGGCGCACCGCCACCGCCGCCGCAGCAGCGTGAGCGGAAACCGGAGCGGTCCATTTCGCTGAGTCTGCACCGGCTGCATCAGCTCTGCATGCTGCGGATGCAGCCGGTTGCGGGCAATCCACTCAAGACGCGGATCGCGGCGTACAGTGGTTTCCATCAGATCACCTCCACAGCAATTTGGCGCTCGCGCAGCTTCGCCGGCAGCGGTTTTTTCGGTTCGCTGAGGGCTTCCGCCACCAGTTCAGCGATATCTTTGACCTCCGGCCGCCACGCAGTAATCCGGCTGCGCCACGCGGTGCAGCGGCAGCTCAGCGACGTGCGGCGTGCCGGCGCTGCGCCGGCCGGAGAGCTGGGAAAACGCGTTAACGTTCTCGCGATCGATGCGCTTCAGTCCGTTGGGTCCGGTAAAGCCGACGGCGTGCGGATTTTTACGCAGCAGCCCGGACGGGCCGCGGCTCTCGCTGTAACCCTCATAGCGTTCGCCGCTGAAGTGGAGCAGCCGGTCAGCGCCCGCGGTGGCAAAGTTCTCTTCACGATGCTCACCAAATACCACGGCCACGACCACGCCAGCACCGCCAGCATCACGCACCAGCTGATGCGCCTGCCCCAGCACGTCGCGATCGTGGCTGGTCAGGCGGCCGCCGGTCATATCCAGCACCTCGGCGCTGCCGCCCGCCGCCCGGCTGATACAGCTGTCGCCCTCTATGCGCCACACCTGCGTGGCGGGTCGCTCCCCGCAGCGTGCGGCAAAGCGACAGCCCAGCTCAAAGCCTCCGGCAACACTGTCCGGAAACAGCCAGAAGCGCGGTGCCAGTTCGTTTTCTGCCGCCATCAGCGCATGGATGCGCTGCTCCGGTCCGGCAGACAAAATAAACTCCGCCTCGCCCAGCGGCACCGCTGCCGGATCGACCGGCATCAGTCCGCAGTCGGTAATGCGCGCAGCGCCAATGCTTCGCAGCCCGACGCTCACCGGCAGCGCTTCATGGCGGGTCTCATCCACCGGATCGGCGCACTCTGCGGTCAGCAGCATGACGCGCGCAACCGGACGCGTAATTGCAATCCCCTGCAGATGCTGCACCGCGCCGGAGATGCCCACCGCCAGATAGACCCGCGCCGTCACCCAGGTGCCGGTAGCACCCACCTGCCGGAAACGCGGCATATGGCCATTATCCACGGCCACGCGGCTGGCGCCTTCGGTCGCTCCCAGACTCTCTGCGGTAGCGTGAAACTGCGCCCAGTCGCTGACGCCGTTGCGGATATCAGCGCCGTAATGCGGCAGCCGCTGTGGTGTGCTTTATGCTGCATGGTTAAGCTCCTTATTACGCCAGGCGCGCGCCAGACGCGCCAGTTCAGCCAGGATCGCATCGCTGTCGCCAATCACGCTCAGCGACGCGCGGCTGACCATATCGCAGCCGGGATCGGTATTAATGGCGATCACCCGGTCGCACTGTCCGCATCGCCCTGCTCCGTCATCGGCAGCACGCGCAGCGTCTCAACGCCCATGCCCGCATAGCTGCGCAGCGCCGCGTTGTGCGGATCGCCGGCGTGAAGAAGCTCCAGATCGCCGGAAGCCAGCGCCAGCCCCATCTCTACCGCACGCGCATCCTGCCCGGCGCGGCGTGCCCTGCCCGACTCGGGATGGAGTCCGTCGCGCGGCAGCGCCTGCAGCACTTCAGCATCGGTGCCGTTCAGGCTGACAATCTCCGCCACGCCGACCACAACCGGGATCTCCAGCGCTTCTGCCAGCAGAAAAGGCAGCATACCGGATGACTCGCCGCGCTCCGCCCGGCCGCCGGTGAGGATCACATCCGGGTGATCCTGCTTAAGATAGTGACTCAGCACCGCCGCTTTTTTCAGGCGCTTCGGCCGCTTACGCGCCGGCGCTATCTCCCAGGCTGCCATCGCTGTATCCGGCACGTCCACGCCCGCAGCGGTGGTGATCTCTGCCCGGTTTGCCGGGCCAAACGCGCTCTGGCGCGGCGCGGCGGCGGCCATGTCCACGCTGGCGATAAACGGCAGCGCCACACGCAGCAGACGCCGCTGATCCGGCTGGCGTCGTTAACCGCCAGCCGGGTTTTTTATCGTTCAGGCACGCAGCTAGCGGATCACGCCCTCCTCCAGCAGCAGATCAAAGACCGCCTGCGCCATCTCATTCACCGGTTTATTCTGCACCACTTTGCCACCTTCATTCTGTGACTTCGCCGTGGCCGCTTTAAAGCGATCCGCCGCCGTTTTCGCTTTTGAGCGTCTGCGCACCGTCTGGGACGCCACCAACGAGCAGGATCGCGTTCTGGGCGAAGAGAAWCAGCGCGGCATCAACTCCATTGGCTATCAGCCAGGCCCCTATTCAGAAACCTATGAGTTTGGCGTGATTAATTTTATCGACTGGTACAGTGAAACCGTGCTTAAAAACGTAAAAGGCTGACCTGATAACAGAAAACGCACCCGGCTGCTGGGCCGTTTTACCAGCCACTATCAGGGATCGATGCGTATTCTGCACCTGCCCAACTCGTGGAACCATATGCAAAGCGATCACTTTATCGTGTTCCGCGTGCTGCCAATCTCCGCGCAGGAGACGATGGTAACGACAAAATGGTTTGTGCATAAAGACGCGGTGGCCGGTATCGATTACGATCCGAACAGCCTGCTGGAGTGGGACGACACCAACGATCCGCGCGCGCCGCAGAGTTTCCATGACTACTACAACAAGCAGGCGGCGCTGTGGGATGAGCAGGGTATTCCGCATCGCCATCAGAGCTTTGGTCTGCGCAACCGGATTGTGCGTATGCCGCTGAAAGAGGGCACCAAAGTCATGACCATTGATGGTCGTGAGGGCTTCTGCCTCGCAGAGACGCCGCCGCAGTCTGACTTCGATGAGTTTCTGGCCACGCTGGCGGAGTATATGGAACCCTATGATGTGGACAACACCAAGCTGGCGGCAGAGTCCCATATGTATGAAAAAGCCAACTGGAAACTGGTGCTGGAGAATAACCGCGAGTGCTACCACTGCGCCGGCAGCCATCCGGAACTGCTGTCCTGTCGCCATCGCGGCTCGCGCCTCTGCTCAAAGGAGCGCGGCAAGGTGGCCAATCTGGTCTGTCCCTACCACCAGTGGACGTACGATTTAAAGGGCAACCTGCTCTTCGCCGGTTCAGAGATGAATCAGTCATTTGACATGAAGCAGCACGGCCTGAAAAAAGCGCACTGTAAAACCGCCGGCGGGTTTATCTTTTATTCGCTGCCGCAGGCGCTCTATAATGACCCGACTCTGTTTCGCATTGATATGGAGGAGGTGTTTCAGAAAGAGTGGCTGTTTGCCGGCATGAGCAGCGAAATCCCGAAAAAGGGTGACTACTTCACGCTTGAGGTCGGACAGAACCCGGTGCTGGTTCTGCGCGATGCAGAGGGCAACATCAACGCGTTTCATAACATCTTATAGGCTTCCGGTAACGCGGAAGTCCGGTTTTGTTGATATCCGGCTGCGCCTGTCGGGCGCGAACCACTCCCTTTTCAACCGCGCGAGAAGAGCAACATTATGAGCCACAACGATCTGCTGAATATCACCTGTACAAGCCTTGTCGATGCGAGCGACCGCATGCAGGATCTGCTCGAAAAACGCCAGCCCAACTCCACAGGCTTTTGAGCCAGAAACTGCGATTCTCCGTGTAACCCCGCCACAGCATTTAGTTATGCGCGACACGGAAATGCCTGAAAAAACCACATCCGCAGGAAATTCTGCACGCGCGTCTTTAATAGAGGGGATTTATGTCGCTGGCAGAACATTGACGGGCGCCGGACCGGTGCAGCATATCCGTAATCCGTAGCGTCATAAAGCAGAAGGTTTTCACGTCCCAGGTTTCCTGTATGACCTTAACGCACCGCACCGCATGACGGCCATTGGTCCAGGTCTGCGTGGTGACAGGCTCAAAAGCATTGGTATTCAGTACCGTGATATTTCTCTCTGTCATACATTTCATTCCCGTCAGGATTGGAGTGATCAATTGCCTGTATCGACGCATGGATAGCATGCCTTCGCGCATATTCGCGTGCAGCCAGTTAGATACCACGCCGCCCGGCACCTGTTTTACCGTGATCGAAAAGCTATACGGCACCGAGGGAGAGCTGGAGATGGTGTAGGAGCGAAACACGGTCTGCTCCTCAATCATCAGCTCCAGCGTGACAAACTGCCCCGGCTTAAAGAAGAACATCACCGGCTGCTCCGGATCGCGGCGGAAAATAATATCTTCCGGCGTGCGGGCGCTGTGCACAAACACCATGTCTACATCAGCGTTAGTGTCAAAATACCAGCGCGCCATCGACATCATCGGCGTAATGCCAACGCCGCCGGAGAGAAACAGCGCCTTATCGCCGGGATAATCGATGCAGTTAAACTGCCCTACCGGGCCGTGCACCGCCAGATCCAGAATCGCTTTCACCGCGCGCATATAGGGCGTCGGTCCGCAGCAGAAGATCTCCCGCTCCATAAAATCAGGCGCGATCATCTGCAGCATGGCGTGGTTCAGAAAGCCGCGAAAGCCTGCCCAGTATTGTCCTGATTCATAGCGTTCGCAGATGATGCTCAGTTTGAAGTTAGGAATACGCGCCGTCATATTCTCCAGGTGAACGGTTTCACCCGGCGCAATTTTCACGCTCTTATCACTCTGCGTAAACGCCACGGTCAGCAGCTCGGAACTGCAGAGTGCGTCGGCCAGTTCGGCCGCCTCTTCCGCCTCCTGCACCACCTGCTCCTGTACCACCTCCGGCGTGGCACCAAACGACTCTTCATGGTAGTGCGCCATATCGTAGCCGACGTTTTGGGGTCAGAATTCCACGACCACATTGCCTTTCGGCACGCTGCAGCAGGAGAGGATATAGCCCTCTTCGGCATCCTCGTCGGTAATGCCGCCGTTGTGGTTCATCTCAACCTCACCTTCCAGGCACTTCACCTTGCAGGTGCCGCAGATCCCCATGCCGCACGCTTTCGGGATATGCAGGCCCAGCTTGGCAGCGGCGGGGGGCGCTAAATCACGTTTTGACAGCCGCAGGAGAGTTGATTATTATGCGCGCCGAAACACAATTCCTCTGTAGTTCAGTCGGTAGAACGGCGGACTGTTAATCCGTATGTCACTGGTTCGAGTCCAGTCAGAGGAGCCAGATTAAAAAAGCCAGATGTCAGCTGACATCTGGCTTTTTGCTTTCCGGCGGTGCGCGGGTTTCAGCGAAGGGTAATCTGGCTCAGGTGAACAGCATCAAGTGTAGCAGCCATAACCAGAATGCAAGGCGGAGTGATAAGCGTAACGGCTTGAGAGATAAGCCTATTTCTGCAAAAAACGGCCTTTTCGCAGGGTATCAGGCAGCGGCAGATGCTGACAAAATCAGCAGGTTGCTGCAGGAAGCAGCAAACAACCGGAGTAAGCGATGGCCACTGCGCGGCCAATACCGGAGTCGCCGCCGGTGATAATCGCGGTTTTGCCTTTCAGCCGGCCGCTGCCCTGATAGCTGGTTTCGCCGTGATCGGGCACCGGCTGCATCTCGCGAAAGCTGCCGGGCCACTGCTGCTGCTGCGCCTGTTGCGGATTTTCTGGACGATCGGTCATAACACGTTCCTGGGCGTTGTTGACCACAATATCAATTTTGCCAAAACGGTCRGCCGTCTGCGCCACGATGCTGCGGCAGTGTTCCGCCTGCATAATATCACCCGCGATCAGCAGCGCCTGCTGCCCGGCAGCTTCCACCAGCTGCGCGGTATCTTTTGCATCTTCGTGTTCATCCAGGTAGGAGATGACCACGTCGGCGCCTTCACGGGGGGTGGCCGAGTAGGCAATCAGTTTTGGTTTTGGCTGATCGGCGTTGACTGACGCGGTGTTAATAATGGAGCTGCCGGCTGGCATATGCGGTACCGCGGCTTTACAGATGTAGAACATCGCATAGAGATTGGTTTTCATCGTGCGGTCAAACTCATCATCATCAATCTCATCCAGCGAGTCGCGCGTCATCTGGAAAGAATAAGAAGAGGCCAGCTCAGCGGGCTGCCCCATACGCTGCAGCGGCACCTGGCTGCCAAAACTTTCGATCTGCTGCGGCGGCATAGTGGCCGGGATCAGCGGCGTCCAGATAGGTCCCGGTGCGACCGCGTTGGCACGAATGCCCTTATCCGCCAGCAGCGCGGCAAGGCTGCCGGAAAAGTTAATGATGGCGGCTTGGTCGGTAGAACGGCGGACTGTTAATCCGTATGTCACTGGTTCGAGTCCAGTCAGAGGAGCCAGAATTAGAAAAGCCCGCTCAGGGAAACCTGAGCGGGCTTTTTGCTGTCTGCGCCGGCGTTAAATCACCGCTACCCCGCCGGTTACGGCAATGGTTGCCCCTGAGATATAGCTGGCTTCGTCGCTGGCCAGCATGATGCGATGTATCGACACCTGCAGCTGTTTTACCGTCAGGATCCTGCTGCCCGGCTTGCGACGCTGGCGGCGGAATCTGCCTGATCCCTGCGCGGGCTGTATCTTTGCTAGCCAGTTGAATGCAATTGTGTTTTAAGCTGTTGACAGGCTCGTCCGGGGCCACTACTATTCGCCTCGTTCACACGATTCCTCTGTAGTTCCGCTATTCCGCTGCGCGAGGTCGCTGGCTGGGAGAAAGATTTGCTGCAGGTGATGCAGGAAATTGACGATGAAGTGGCACTCGCGGGTGAAGAGGCCGCGACCTTTGATCCCTACGCAGCCAGCGATCCGGCCGAATGTTTTGCTGTGCTGTCAGAATATTTCTTCACTGCGCCCGACCTGCTCCTTCAGCGCTTTCCGGATCGCTGGGAAGATGAGAGCGGGCTGGTGCATCAGGCGCCCGCTGTACACGCCGGGCAGAGCTGGACGCAGGGGCCGGTGGTGCTCAACGCGCTGGATATTTCCGACGCGTTCGATCTCTCAGGCTATAACCTGGTGATCCATGAAGTGGCGCATAAGCTGGACGCGCGCGGCAGCGGCTACACCAGCGGCATCCCAGAGCACGCCGTTCTGATCGGCATGGCGCAGCGCTTTCTGCAGCAGAAAAAATTTGTCCTGCTGCAGGGCACTGAACTGGATGCGCTGCACAGCGCCCGTCTGGCGCTGCTGTTTTGCCTGCCGGTGCTGAAGCTGGGCGTGGAGTGGCTGGATGGCTTTCACGACGTGCTTATCTATCCTGAACCCTTTGCGGTTGAGACAGACACCGTCCCGGCTAACAGGTTGAATAACGGGTTTGACGTCTGGCACATTCTGTCCCGTCGGCACTCCTTCTCTCCTTCTACAGGCGCTGCGATGTTTAAATGGTCCCGGAACGCGCATAAATCCGATGCTGTCGCTGAACTGCCCTGGACGCAGGCGCTGCGGCAGCCAGTGTTTTCTCTGCTTAATCATGAGCGTATCGCAAAGCGTGGCAAAAACAGTATGGCGCGACCAGCTGGGAGGTTAACCCCTGGGTCTGGGTCATTGAATTTGAGCGCGTTCTGCGCGAAAGCCGATCGCTCTGAGCGAGCGCCCTGCGCCTCTTCTGCCCACCGGAAGAGGCGCTTACGCCCCACCCCGCTTATTTTTGCTTTTCACTTTGCAAGCGCAATCCGGAGCAGTTTGGCTGGCAGACGGCCATTCACATGCCGCGCTGGGCAAGCCGCATCGATCTGACCATCACCGCGATCCGGGCTGAAAAAATCCAGGATATCAGCGAGGATGACATCATGGCAGAGGGCGTTCAGACGGACTCGCACTTCCTGAACAACTTCTTTACCATGAATATGAATTCAGAGTCGCCCAAAGAGCCCGATATCAGCGCGCACTGTCCCTTCGGGCAGGTTGGCGATCGCCTGTGGGTGCGCGAAACCTGGCGCGGCCCGATTGTGCCGGAAGCGCAGCTGGCAGAGTACGATCGCGATCCCCAGCTATTTCGCCATCCCGACTTCTGCCAGTATCGTGCTGACAGCAACGAGTTTGGTCAGCTGGAGGACGATCTGCAGGACAACAAGAGGTAAAAAATGAAAGAACGGCCGATTCTTTTTTCCGAACAGCGGGTTCGCGCCCTGCTGGTTGGTCAGCAAACACAGACCCGACGCATTATGAAAACGCAGGCATTTGGTCCAGGACAGGACCACCATGAAGGCGTTCATGCGTTTGATGTCAGTGCGAATCATCTTCACGGCTACAAACTGATGTCGATGTGGAAATTTCCGCATTTCGCCGGTACGTTAAGCGATCTGCACCCCACTTTTTGCCTGGATGTTTTTTTAATACCGGAACAGGAAGGGAACGCCTGATTATCAGGTGACAAATTATTAAGCAAATTTGTTTGAAACCTTTATGCTAAGGGTCTCGTCCTGTACAGGATGTAACGTCAACGCTTTCCGGGTTCGTGATATCTTTTCAGCTTTTCCTTATGACGTTTCACTATCGTCAGATTTAGTTAACATAGTTTATGTGTCGCGCTTAACCGCGATGCCAGTGCGCGGGGAATTTAAGCGGTCACTCCTCGCTGACAGATAGCCAGTTATTAGCGGAGAAAAAGGTGAAATAGTCTGAAAATATTTCTATTTTGGCCGTTATAACGTACTGTATAGCTTGTTGCCAGTGTGTAATGGACATGATGCTTCTCCTGTTATGACATGTGGTGCGCGGCGGGAGCTCTTCAGACTCAGCCCTATCTTAGCGGGCAGGTCATGACACTTTTCTTACAGCATTTTTGGGGTGAGAGGGAAAAATCTGCGATCCTGATCATGTTATAGCGTTGTTAAGCCCGCTTGCCCAGTAGCCTTTTTCAGAGGCAAGATGACGCTGCGGATGGTTCTTCGGCAGATTCACCACGTCGTGAAAGTAGCTGGCGGTCAGTACCACCATGGCATCGGCAGGCGTCTCCTGCATGATACGCGCCGCGCTCATCCAGACCCGACGCAGATGCCCTGTGTCGTGCGCCTTATCGTCATGCTGCCAGTTCAGCCGCAGCCAGTGTTCATAACATACGCGTGCCAGTCCGATAGCCCCCAGCGACTCCAGACGATCGGCATCCTGCACAATTTTTGCTTCTGCGGTCAGCGGCGTAATGGCAGCACTAAAACTGTGCGCCTGCACCGCGTGCGCCACGCTATCTATAAGTTCAGCGGGAAAATCGGGAAAATCCTGCTGCAGAATACGGCGCGTCTCTTCAGCGGCAAACGTGGCCATATAGTGCACCAGAAAATCGGCGTTATATTCAGCCAGACGACGTCCCGCTGCCGTTTGCATGGTTTCAGGCAGGCGCAGCAGCTTTTTCTGAAAGTGATCCAGTGTCCACTTCACATCGTCGAGCTCGCGATCGCGCCCCAGCGGATCGTCACTGTCAAACAGCGGCCGGCCCAGTGCGCCAGCCGTGTAGAACGGATCAATTTTAATCGTAATGTTCACGGTTTCAGTCATTTCCACACTCCCTGCTATTTTTTTCACAAACGTAGCGGAAGATGAGGCCAGTTAACAGTCTGTCATAAAAATTTAATATTCCTGTAACGTGCAGCAGAAGTCGCGCAGCACGGATTCATCAACCCCCGCCAGGTTCCCCTGCAGCTCCGCACAGAGTTGCTTTTTCAGTAGCGCACGGATCTGGCGCAGTTCCGTAGCGCTTAACCGGTCGTCCGGCGTCTCATCGGAGTGCAGATTATCTACCGCCGTCTCCTGCTGCAGGGCACTCTGCAGGCTCGCCTGCAGCCGGTTAACAATCTCCTGACTCATTGAAAGCTGATTGTCAGCAGCCAGCTGCTTAATCTCCTCTTTCAGTGACGGTCTCCGATACCCAGGCCTATCGTCAGTTTGGCAATTCCGTGGTGGTGCCGGTATTTGCTGCGGTAGCGAAATTACTGCTGCCGCTGATTGAATACTACAGGCTGAACGCGCCAGAGCAGGCTAATAGCTGATCGCGCATAAGAAATAGCTCACCCGCCGGGCGGCGGGTGGCAGAGATTACTTCTTCTTCTTGCGGCTGCGTGCGCACGCTTTCAGCGCGCTACTACAAAGATGGCTCGGAGATCCTGATCGATCGCGGCTGGGATCGCGCGCTGGGTGAACAGAACTTTACCGCTGCTGAGAACATGGCGCGGCGACCGCGCCGGCTGAGCCCGCGCGAGTGCGCGCGCCTGATGGGGTTTGAAGCGCCGGGTGAAGCGCGGTTCCGCATCAAGCCCTTTTCACTGCGCGCGTTGCCGGCGCTCTATCCGCCGCAGGTGCCGCCACTGCAGAGTTTGCTGGACGCAGATCCGGGTGAAAAATATACCCTGTCGCCAACGCTCTGGCACTACCTCTATCGCTATGCGCAAAAGCACAAGGCGAAGGGCAACGGCTTTGGCTTTGGCCTGAACGATCCGCAGAATCCGCACGTCAAGAATCTGAAGAGCCACGATAAGGGCCGCWCCTTCGCCATTATTATGGCAACGCTGGATGAGCTGGGTTATGACGTGGCGGATGCGGATGATAAAGGCACACCGGACGCCAAAGTGATCGACGCGCGCTATTTTCTGCCGCAGCACCGTGAGCGCATTGTGCTGGTGGGCATCCGGCGCGATAGCGGCGTTAAGCATATCGATCGCGCTATCCCCGATCACCAGGTGCTGCTGGCCGGCTTTCCCTGTCAGCCTTTTTCACTGGCGGGCGTCAGTAAAAAGAACGCGCTCGGCCGGGCGCACGGCTTTGAGTGTGAGGCGCAGGGCACGCTGTTTTTTGACGTGGCGCGCATTCTCGCGGCTAAAAAGCCCGCGTTTTTTGTGCTGGAAAATGTTGCCGGTATCGGCGGCATCCGGCGCGGCTTTGAGCAGGCCGGCGGCGAGTGCGTTTTTACCAGCGAATGGAATAAAGAGGCGGTCCGCACCTATAAAGCGAACCACTACTGCGATCCGCTGCGCCACCGGTTCAATACCGATATTCGTCTCGTCACGCAGCCAGCCGGCCTCACTGAGGAGGCGGCTATCTATCAGATCTACGCGGCGCGCGATGTGATGCAGACCCTCAACGCCGCCGGCACAGGCCACTGGAGCGTGGCGAAGCTGAACCGTCTGCGCAGTGGCAAAGCCGCGTCGGCAATGCTTCTGCCGTCTGAGATCGCCAGCCTGCGTGCCCTGCTGCCATCGCGACCGGCCCACTATGATAGGCCCGCCTTTCAGTTTATCGATCTCTCGGCGGCGTAAAAGAGTGCGGCACGGCGCGCAGCGCCACACGACGCGCTAATTTCAACCCTGACAGATGAGTGGTAGCATAGCCGCTCAACTGTTAAGGAAAAACGCATGCTCGCTCCCGATCCCGCCGCACCGGCTACCCCCTCTTCATTAACCGCTGCGCAGGATGATTTAGCGCTGTTACTGCAGGTACTGGATCGGCAGCGCTTTATCCTGCACGCGAAAGCTGAAGCCGCGATCTTTCAATATCGCGGCCACGCGCTGTTCAATCGCCGTATCCTGATTGCGGATCGCGCGCATATTTTTACTGCGGATCTCTTGTGAGTGAACGTCAGCCATGCCGTTTCCTTTTCCTGCGGGCCTATTCAACTTTAGCGTTTTACGGCAAAAGCGAAAGATCAGAACCTTCCAGCCGGTCTCCTGCAGCTGCTGCACATAGCGCCGGTCACGCTCAACGTTACTGTTGATTTTGCCGTTCCAGAAACTGGTGCGCGTGGCGGGCATTTTAAACAGATAGCAGTGATGACGATGCCAGAAACAGCCGTGCACAAAGATAATGGCCTGCTGCTCAGGCAGCACGAAATCGGGCCGCCCTGCGTCCCAGAGAAAAACGTGATCTAAACGATTATTGCCGCGAAAAGCAATCATCGCCGGCTAGAGCGGATGGTAATGATGCAATCCCTGATGATCCAGCTCCGCGCTCTGCCCGGCGGCCAGCAGCCACTCCTCAAGGCGCTCAATCAGCTGATTGTCATTCAGCCGCAGCTTACCGCGCAGCGCGCACTCCCAGACGGTAACGTTTTTCCCTGCGTATCCGCTGCGTGCAGATATTTACTCACCGGACTTTCGGTCATGCCGCTGATCTCCTCTGTGGCAATCAGCCGATCGTCGAGCCAGATGCGTGCCGTGGCCTGTGTCGCCACCAGCCGCTCGTCACGCAGCTGATAGAGCCGTCTGACCGTCAGTTTAATACTGCTCATGGTAGTGCTCGCCAGCGGTTTTTTTTGCCGCAACCTTGCCCATGACTGAAATGTCATCCAGCAGCGTTGCAATATCATCCAGAAGCGTAAGTAAACTGGTTCCTGCCAAAATGGTAATCCTTATTCCGGTTAGTGTTCCTGACAACAGGGGCAGCGCTCAACCCACGTCACCGACATGTCGGCGATGCCCTCACAGTCCCATTCAACGCCAGAGGTAGGCGCCTCCCAGCATCAGCAACGGCGTGATAAGCCAGGGAGCAAACGCTGAAATCACCAGCGCCAGCGGCACCAGGATCAGCTTATTCAGAAATGAGCCTTTCGCAACGCCCCAGACCACCGGCAATTCGCGATTGGCTTTGACGCCCGTGACCTGCTGCGCATTAAGCGACAAATCGTCGCCCAGCACCGAAACGATGCCCAGCGTAATCGCCACGATCTCCGCCGAAAGAATAAAGTCAGTGCGTACCGCACCTTTGACCTTGCTCTTTTCATACGCGCGCGGATCCTGCTGTGCCAGGCTGTCGAGCCGCTGCTGACGCGCTTCCGGGCTCTTTTCCTCTTTATCGTGCTGCAGGCTGTGTAACACCTTTTCCACCCCTTCATAAGTAAGAATTTTCATCAGCCACGGCGCCATCGCCAGCAGAAAACCGCCCACCGCCTGCGCCAGTGAAGAGGACTTTTCCCGCAGCCAGTAGCCGAGGTCATCGATCTTTACAATCATCGCCACAATGCCATAAACACCGATGGTCACCAGAATGGCGATACCGGCGAGGATCAGCACCTGGTTAAGCAGCGGCGCCTCCTTGGCGATCAGGTTAACCACCAGCAGCACAATCGCGCCGACGATAAACCCAAGCACCAGATTGGCCCCGTTGCTCAGCAGGCCGGAAACCAGACCGTTAAAGCCGCTGCTGTACTCGCTGATAGCGTGATGCAGCGGCGTGATACCATGCACAATAATGCCACCGCCCACCAGAAACATCGCCAGCGTGCCGACGACACTTCGCTGGCTTTTTCCGCCGCTTTCGCTTCAGCCTGTTCCAGCTGGGCATCGATATCAAATTCAAACATATCGTCGTTCATCATCACTCTCCTGAAAATTAGTGTGCCGCGCGTTATATCGCATTGCCAGAGATAAGCGGTAAGCGGCTTGTGCGCCGCTTACCGCGCTGGCCTGTTATGCCGACTTACCGCGAACTACGCTTAAAGGTATAGCAGCCGGACAGACAATTTGCCTATAGGATAATGTTATTAGTGTGATAAAAGAGGAATAAGCAGTGCAAAATCTGGTTCATAAACAAAGCCGGTAATGTTTATTACCGGCTTTGAAATTTTTAGCTGCGACCGTCAGATTTTGCAGCCTTCGCACTCAGCATCATCACTGAGTTCAGCCGGCTGCCGGGATTCCGTAGTCATGTGACTCAGTTCATCACTATGGAATGCCTCGCGGCGCACGCTATAGCCATCATACCAACGACACTCAACCATTCCGCTGGCATAGCCGGTTACCACCATCGTGGGTCCGCCCTGTTTGTGCTGAACTTCATCACTCACTGCAAAGGTCATACCGCGCCCTCCCTTTTACCGTTGATTGTCCCAGGCCATTCTCGACGCCGGTCAGTCGTTTATTGAACGCCCCAACGATAAGCCCTTTATTCCGAGCTGGAGTCGCGTTCAGTCGGCGTTTCCGGATATTCTGCAGCGGATTTATCAGGCGGTGGAAGAAGATAACGAGGGAAAAGTGTAACGGGATACGGGACGGCGAAACCGTCCCGATCAGATTCAGCTGGCGTTGAGCAGCGATATTGTCCAGTCGCTGCTGCGCAAGCTGGCGACCATGGGCGTGCCGCTGACCAGCGATTCGTTTCGCGTGCTGAAGGCGACTTATTACCGTAACGCGCTGGATATGATGGAGATCTACCGGCATGAAGCAACCATGAACGGCCTGTCGTTCGATCAGCACAAAGAGGAAGCGGCGGTGGAGATGTTTTCCGGCGAGTTTGCCATGCGCACCCATGTGCTTAACGGCATTAAGATCCCTGGCGACTGGGGGCTGGAGATCGGCGTGCTGTCTGAGATCTATCGCAACTATACGACCCGACAGAGCTGTCAGGTCGAGATCGCCGATCACTATGACCACAAGCATCAGCCGCTGGCCGAAGAGGATGGTACCGGGGGGCTGAAGCGCATGGCGCGTCTGCTCTATCCGCTGGCCAACCCGGCGTTTCAGTATGAGTTTTGCAAAGGGTTTTATGCGCGCGTCGCGGATGGCAAGCTCAATGGCCGCGTCGGCCGTCTGCTGGTCGGACCGATGCTGCGTTCGCTGCAGCAGGTGTATGGCCACTCCGAGTATCTCGACTACCTCAGCAGCTTTCGCTATCCCCTCGAGCGGCACCGCATTCTGTGGAATGACGGGCCGCGCCTGAAAGCGATTGATGCAGAGCTGGATAAAGAGGGTCTCTCACCCAGCCAGCCGGGCAAAGGACGCAACGTCTGGTTCTGTACCGGTTACACCCTGGCGTCCGATCGCACCCAGTGCGTGGCGCTGCACGACTGCGACATTGTGACCTATGAGCGCGGCATGGAGATGGTGCAGTTTGCCCGCCGGCGCAAGATGGGCCTGATCCTGCCCTCGCTGTTCTCCGAACTGGAGGGCCCGGCGCTGGATAATATTGTTAATGAACTGGCGCAGGTGCCCTATCTGGAAGAGATTGTGATTGGTCTCGATCGAGCCGATCGCGATCAGTTTCTGTTTGCCCGCGACTTCTTCTCACGCCTGCCCCCACTCAGCCGTACCGATAGCGACCATATCTATCGCACAGCGCAAACCGGACCGGAAGGCTGGAGCGAAGGCATAGAACACTTTCTGGCCCCCCATAAGCCGTAATCAGAGGATGAGACGATGAGTGATTTTTATCAGAATGGCGTGATTACGAATTTCCATAACCTCACCCATCGCCGCGTGGAGTCGCTGGAAAAATAGGGCGGCCGCTTCTGGCACGTGATGCCGGAAAACTGCGGCAAAGGTATCGCGCTGACGCAGCTGCAGCAGCAGCTGATGCAGCAGGATGGCGTAAGCCGGATAACGCTGGGTCTGGGTGACGGCCCCAATGATATCCCGATGCTGGAGCAGGCGGACTACGCGGTCATTATCAAAGGTTTCAGCAAGTCGCCGGTTGCGCTGAAAACGGAATTTCGCTTTACCGGTTTTCACGATCTCAGTGACAGCGACGTGGCGAGCTTTACCGGTCTGGCGCTGAGTGACGCCCGGCTAAGCCGCCTGCGGGACGCCTCGGAGGTGATTTTGTGGCGCGACGAGAGCGATAAGCTGGAGGCATTTCGCGCCGCGCTGGCCCGGCATCAGCTTGCGCTGACGCATTTTGCCGCACGCCAGATCCCGGTAGTGCTCTGCTCCAGTAAAACCGCTGCAGAGATTATCCCGCTGCAGAAGCGCCTGGGTTTAGGCGGAGCGCCGTTTATCGCTGAAAATGGTGCCCGCATCAGCTTTGGCGACGACGTTACGGTTAATGATGAGCCAGGCGCTGACTATCTGGCGCTGTGCGACATGCTGGCCAGCGTTCGGTACGCCGGAAAAACGTGCAATCGTCATAACGCTATTATACTGATTACTCTCTGCTTTACTCACCTCTGTGGTGTAAGGAGTATGACGATGATTGATCCCGATTCCCCCCTGCTGGTGGTAACCGACCTGGACGGCTCGCTGCTGGATCACCACGATTACAACTGGGAAGCTGCCCGCCCGTGGCTGGACGCCAGGAAACGGTAATGCCGTTTCAGATTACGCTCACTGTGTATGAAGGCAACCGGCATTTGTGCATATAAAGTGCAGAAATATGCATATCTTCTGGCGTTAAACCGGCCAGAGAGCCGCGCCGTCTGCGCTTCACCCTGCACACTTCATGCACCGGTAGCCGGCGTCGCGCTGCCTTTTAAGATTATTCCTGGTTGTTAGGCAATCCGGAACAGGAAAAAGAGCGCGACCCGGAGTGGTTTGATTCATCGGGTAAAACCGTGGATCAGGCGCGCTGCCTTTCTGAACAGTGCGAAGTGGATATTCACGATTGCAGCTTTTGCGAAGCGAATCGCTGAGAGTGATTTAAAAAAAACCCGGCTCAGGCCGGGTTAAATTTATCAATGGATTCGTTACGTTCGCTGCATCAACCCCAAAGAAGCAGCCAACCTAAAAGTAACAAGGATTTTTGCCCGCGCAGCGCGGGCTTTTTTTTTGCCTGTCGCGCTGCGCGCGTATGCGCGTATGCGCGTGCCGCACTATACTCAAGACTCACCCTGGCTTTACGGAGTCCCCGTATGCGTGCAGAAGAAACCCGCCCTCGCTCCCTTCCGGAGTGGCAGCAAAATAGCGATAATAATGCGCAGCAAATCCATACTAACTCCTTGTTATCAATAATAATCAAACAGCGTTAAGCATAGCTGCTTCTGGTAAAAACAGGAGCGACGTCAGGTAAAGAACTGTCAAAAGCCGCTTTTTCACTCTCTTAACGTTTTGCAGCGAGAACCCTGACGGAGAAAACGCCTATCATCACGGTGCCGTGAACATGTACCAGATGCGTCAGTGGTACCGCCCGCTCGCCGAGCTCGCGAAGCGCTGGCCCCTGCATGAATACGCCCAGCAACTGCAGTTCACTTACACCGCTTCTCAACCCGGTACGCACCAGAAAATCATTGATATGGCCATGAATGGTCCTTTTAAAAGGACACAGAGAGTAGGTGATGCTGCCAACTTACTGATTTAGTGTATGATGGTGTTTTTGAGGTGCTCCCGTGGCTTCTGTTTCTATCAGCTGTCCCTCCTGTTCAGCTACTGACGGGGTGGTGCGTAACGGCAAAAGCACTGCCGGACATCAGCGCTATCTCTGCTCTCACTGCCGTAAAACATGGAGATCCATCAGAGAGGGTTGCCGTTCCCGTGGCTGAAATACCAATATTGCCTGAACAGCCTCCCGATGGCTGACAGGTGAGAGATGAATCGCCTGAGTTAGAAACCTGAGCCCGGGAGACAGGCACGCTGCAGAGAGCAGCCCCGAGGATGAATTGACAGCTGCTCGCTGTAACGAGCCTGAGAAGCGCCATTTAATAGCCTCTGGCCGTCACGGTGCCATAGATCTCACTTCGCTGTAGATAGAGACGGCCGCCATTGCTCACCAGCACTGAACCTGCGCCCGGCGCGCTGCTGTCACCGAGGCTCATGTCAAAAGAAGTGAGATGAGTAGTCGCGCCAGTCAGCAAAAACGTGCCAAACCGGCCTACTCTGATAATGTCTGAAAGGCTGGAAAACCGCTGGTCATCCACGAGTATGCTTGAATGCATCCTCAGGTATGAACCTTTACCAGAAACGTTAATTGTGCTGCCGTCACTGATTAAACCGTTTATTTGCGCAACATTGCCTGTTGCACCATCCAGTATATTGAGCACCGATCCCTTATCTAATGAATAATTATTATCGAAATTATACAAGTTAAAGTGTGAACCGCTGTCGGCTARTCCACCGTTCAGAACCTGCAGGTTGGTTCCAGTGGCAATCAGGTCAGCCACCTGCAGAGTTGAGTTCGCGCCGTTGACGCTTATTAAACTCCCGTTCGCTATTATATTTTTTGGAGGGGCATTACTACTGGTTCCCTCCCGTATATCGAGCAGGCCGCCATTGTCTATATTAATAGTACTGTTTGTTAATGTTGAAGCCAGGGCAATTGAACGGGTTAAACGGGTATTGATCACGCCTGGCCCATTTATTCCATTTGTGGCATCACCAATCTGGAGGGTTGCCGGGGCTGAGCCTGAGCCTCCGGTTAAGCTGAAGGTATTTGCCGTCAGAGTGCCGCCTCCGGCAAGCAGCAGGCGCCCCCCGGTCTGAACCATATTGCCCGTCAGGGAGTTTCTGCTTAAGGCGTTGGCCGCTCCCGCGCGCAGCACTCCGCCGGTTACAGAGGTGGTGCCTGAATAGCTGTTCTGATTAGCCAAAGTAGTGGTGCCGGATAACACGGCGACATCCCCGTTGCCTGTGAGAGCATGGGTAAAAACATAATCTGAACCGGTGTGATCAAATACCACGCCTGCACGCGATGATGACAACGGTCCGGTAATATTAAGCGTTGTATTCTCGCCAGCCACTGACAGCCGTCCGCTGCCTGTATATCCTGCATTCATATTCACAACGGTTGGTGATGCTGAACCGCTTACGATGACGGTGCCGTCGTTGGTTACCTGCCCCAGATCCTGGCTTAGGCCATTCAGGTCCAGCGTACCTGTGCCTGACAGGCGATAGCGTAGCATAGTGCCGCCGTTCGTCACGCGCCGGGTGGTAATTGCTGCGCCGCCAGTGACGCTGAAGTCAGCATTGCTGGTCAGCCCGTCTGCGAGCGTGAGCGTGGTCCCGGTATCTCTGAGCATGACCCGGCCATTATTAGTCAGCGCAGCTGCAGTGATTTTTGCGCCGGATGCCGCCTCAACAGCGCCCACATTTGTGAAGCCGTTAAGGTCAATAAGACCGGTGCTGTTGTTTGTCAGGGTGTCAGTGTGAAGCTGCGTACCGCTGCCGGTAATCAGCACGGTGCCGTCGTTAACGAAAGTGCCTGACGTAAAGCCAGCACCCTCTTCAAGCTGCAGGATGCCGGCGTTGTCATACTGGCCGGAGAGACGCATGCTGCTGCCTGCGCCACTCAGTCGGACCCGGGTAGTGCCGGTTACATCACCGGTCACGACCAGCCGATCTGAAGTGGCGCTGTCGTCGCCCAGTTCAGTACCAAACAGCAGCAGGCCGTTATAGCCGGTGTAGTTGCCGTTTACGGTCAGCACCGCACCGGCGCTGCTCCCGGCAAGGTTGATGGTACCGGCGTTGATGATGTCGCCCAGCGTCCGGCTGATAATGGGAAGCCCGGTTTCAAGATCCGTACGGTTGGTGAGATACCAGTCCCGGCTCCCGCGCACCAGACGGTAGTCGTAGGCGCCCGCCACGATGCGGCCCTCTTGCGTAAAGGCGCTGCTGTCCGCGCTGCCCTCTACCTCAATCAACGTAATACCGTTCAGCGTCTCTGCGCCGCTACCGCCCAGATTATTCACTCGTCGAAGCCGTGGCCAGGTTTGCCGCATAGGCGCCCCCTCCGGACGCAGCACCATGACGCCTTTGCCGCTGCCGTCGCTACCGCTGCTGCCCCCGCTGCCACTGCCGTTATCACCACCGCTGTTATCACCGCTGCCGCTATCACCATCACCGCCACCATTATCGCCACCGCTGCCGTTGCCCTCTTCTTCATCCGGCCGCCGTTTCCGTCGCCGCCACATCACCGCCCAGCATCGTCACGCTGCTGTTAGCGCGGGTTGAAAGCTGTCCGCCGCCCGCGTTCAGGCGGTTATGATCGCCCGATGTGCGCAGCCACAGCGAAGTATGCTTCTCTTCCCCCGTGACCGGATCAAGGTACCAGGTGCCCTGGCGGTCGTTCATGCGTGTGTCGAACACACCATCCACGCTATTGTTAAACCAGCTGTACTGCAGCGTGCTGTCTGCCCACAGGCCCTTTTCGTCCGTGCCCTGCGCGAACCAGGTCCCGTAAAGGCCGGTAGTGTACCCGTTAACCTGCCCCCGGGCCCGGTAGCCGGTGATGGTTGATGCGGTGTTGCTTTTGCTGTTGCCGTAGCCCGCCATCAGACCAAAACGGTTGTCCTGGCCCGAGCCCTGCACCAGCGTACCGTTACGTTCGGTGTGATCATTCGCCTTAATTCCTGACCAGCCCACCCGCGCCTGCGGCTGCAGAAAGAATGCCGTGCGCGCATTTGCGCCCAGCGGGATCACATAGCCGGTGGAGAGTGATGCGCTCAGCCCTTTTGATCTGTAGGACTCGCCCGCCTCGTCCTGCCCATCGATTCCGACGCGCGCCTCCGCGATGTTGCGGCTGCCGTTCTGCGAAACGCTGACGCCATCCATCCGCACCACGTACTCGCGCGTGTTATGGATCCAGTTCAGTTCGGTAAACATGCCAAACTGCCGGCCGGTATTCTCATCCAGCTGCGAATGGCCTTTCATGAACGCCTTTACCCCCAAGCCGCTGCTCAGTATCACTACGCTCAGGCGCTGGTCTCCTGAGGAGAGGCGCTGCGGCGGCAGGGTGTTGCCTGCCGCCGCAGGCCCGTATCAGGCCGCACAGGCTCAGAACCGGTAACTGATGCTTATCGCCGCCGCCGTATCTGACCAGCCTTTATCACCCACCTGCTGTCCGATGGTGCCTTTTACGCCCAAGCCGCCGCCCAGCGGCGCGTCAATCCGCTGCTGTTCCGCTACCGGGCGCGTAATTTCCCCGGCACCCTCGACGATCGCGAGCAGCAGCGCTGGCTGCAGCATCGCCGCGAAGCGTTAAATCCAGAGCGGGTACAGGCGTTTCTGCTGGAGCTGGAGTCGCTCGCCAGCCTGCACGAAGAGGATGCGGATAAGATGGCGCAGCTGAAAGCGCTCCTGCTGCGCCAGCACGTCGCCGTACGCGAAAAAGTGGTGACGCTGTTTGCTGAAGCGGAGCCGTTTACGCCGTCGGAGGATGTTGATGCGCAGCTCTATGACGGCTTCTTCAGCGATGCCGATCGCGCCGGCATGAATATTCTGCGTCAGACGGCGCCGCAGAACCTGCCCGCGCTGGATCTTACGTTTAACGACGCGCCGCTGCTGGAGCTGGAGCCGGATGCGCTGCGCGAGCGCCTCTATACGCGGCAGAGCGAACTGGGCGATGCGGCTCCGGTGCCGATCAAGCTGGTGCACATCAATAAATGCCCGGTGCTGGCCCCGGCCAGTACGCTGCGCCCGGAGGATGCGGAGCGGCTCGGGATCGATCGCCAGCACTGTCTGGCGAACCTCGCCCTGTATGCGTTTCTGTTTGCGCATCGTAATAAGCAGAAGCTGATGACCCTGATTGATATTCCGCAGATGAAGCCGCTGGTTCACGTCTCCGGTATGTTTGGCGCCGCGCGGGGCAATACCAGCTGGATCGTGCCGCTGGCGTGGCATCCTGATAATAAAAATGCGCTGATTGTGGCGGACCTGGCGGGCGATATGACCCTGGATGTGATGCGCGCCTGCTATGCGCTGCGCCCGGAAGGGATTGTCTGGCCGGAAAATGATGAGGGCTTTCCCAGCTTTAAGCTGGAGCATCTCACGCAAGCCAACGGCGTGGCGCACGAACAGGCGCACGATGCGATGTCGGATGTATGGGCGACGCTGGCGATGGCAAAACTGGTCAAAGAGAAGCAGCCAAACCAGGTTGCGCGCGCGCGCGGCGTTACGGAAGCGGAGTTTGCTGCACGTATCCACGCGCTGTTTACCCAGCCCAATACCTGCGTGATCGGCTATAACAACGTGCGCTTTGACGACGAAGTCACGCGCAACATCTTCTACCGCAACTTTTTTGATCCCTACGGCTGGAGCTGGCAGAACGGCAATTCGCGCTGGGATCTCGCCTCTGAGTTCACCTTTCTGTTCCATGATTATGAAACCTTCGGGAAGAGCCCGTCGCTGGATCGTCCGGCCCAGTTTGCCGGCCTGCGCACCGATGCCGACTTTAACCCGGTGGGTGAACCGCAAGTGTTCTACTGTCAGCCTGCAGATGACTATCTGCCGCAGCCGGAAGCGGTGATGATCACTGGCATTACGCCGGTCCTCAGTTTAAAAATGAATTTACCGCCGCACGTTGTACGGCAAATAGCGCTTTGATATCTGAATAAATTGAAAAAAAGTATGTCCCGTACAGAAAAAACTCAGGTCCGCCCGCAGTACAGCGGATGAGGGTTGTACTGACTAAAACGCCCGACTATTCTGTGGGTTGATTTTTCAATCCAGGATAACGCCGTGCCGCAGGCTGGCGGGATTACGCTCCGCATCCGGATTGCCGGCAGTGAGGATCTGCCCGGTGGTAGCGTCCATTAATACCCATGATGCGGCATCAATACCCGGCGCCGTCACGGGAAACGCCAGGCTGTCATCCGCCTGCGCTATTGATGCCACAAACACTAATCCAGAAAGAGTTACCCACACACGCCTTTTCAACACATAGCCGGAGTCGATAATGACCCCGCGCATCAGATCGCGTACCGTGACTTTATCGCCTGGCTTGAGGAACATCAGCGAAGAGCCTTTAAACACCGGGTTTCCGGCCGCCCAGGCATCTTTGCCTACGGTCACAACATCATCCCGGGTAATTTTTCCCTGATCGACGGCGCGATCAACCACATAGCCGGTCATCAGTTTAGACCGCTCGCCATTAATAATGGCGCGCGACAGCACCGCCAGATCGCGCGCCGTGGTGTGCTGACCCGGCGCATCGAGGCCGTGCACGGTTTCAAAATGGGTATGCGTCAGACCGAGCTTCTGTACATAGTGGTTCATCATGGTGACGAAACTTTCCTGGCTGCCGGCGACATAGTCTGCCAGCGCCACGCAGGCGTCGTGTTTGCCGCCCATGATCACCGCAATCAGCCGGTGACGCCCTTCAACACTGGAGGCGACGATATTGAACCCGGCGCTCTCGGTATGCCCGGTTTTCATGCCGTCGACATGCAGATGCTGATCCCACAGCAGGCCGTTACGGTTGTTCTGCGTAATGCCGTTGTAGCTCAGGGTCTTTTCGCTGTACATGGCGTAAAAGTACATCACGTTAGCCACTTCGCTGCGCGGCAGAGACAGATAGATATCCTGCGTGGTGCCTACCTCGACTTTATGCGGATTGCCGTACCAGACGTTTTCGTTGCCGATCTTCTTACCGGCATGGAACAGCTGCACGGTATCGAAGTTGCTCTGCCCCCACGTCAGCAGCTTGCGCGCCTGCTCTTCGCGTCCTTTGGAACGCCACGGTTAAACCTGTCAGAGTTTACGCTTCACGTAGTCGCTGATACGGGTAAGAATGCCCGCCTCTTCAACCGTCTGCAGCGCATAGAGCGGATAGCTCGCCAGCTGTTTGTCTTTATCCAGTACCTGAATCTCACCAATCTGCTCGCCCGCTTTCAGCGGCGCGGTAAGATCTTTGCGATCGATAACATATTTCGCGAATTCAATCGACGAGACAGGCTTGTCAGCGCGTAACATGGTGATCCGGAAACGGGAAAAATTTGCGCGCTATGTTACCCTGGCATGGCAGCTGGCTTCAGCCCCWGCCGCCGCTTTTTCCCGCTTTTTTTCTATCCGTACGTATCAGGTAACCGTGGCGTTACATTCTGCTTYCAATAAAGAAACGCAGCGATAACTGGCAAAGGTTCCGCTGATGCGCTGAATCACGCGTGGCAGCACGTTTCCCCAGGTTGAGATAGGTCCCATTACCACCACCAGCGTAATCAGTGGCCAGGTACCTTCGGGAATATTTGTCAGCCTGACAAACAGAAAGCAGAGCACAAAGGCGATTGCGATACGCACGCCGTGTACGGCGCGGTAGTGGCGGTAGAACCGGCGCCACAGCGCCACGGTGAAATCACCGGCTGGCGCCCCTACTACCACGCCGAGCGTGATGCCAATCAGCAGCGCCATGTAGGGATGTTTGCCCAGCGTCAGATAGCCACAGACAATCATTACCGCAAAGCACCAGACCAGCATCAGCGGCAGCGAGATCAGCTCCAGCTTCAGCGCAATCAGTCCGGAAATCAGCCGCACGCTGCTGAGCAGCTTCTGAAAGCGCGTATTGAGACGCGGCTTCTCGACCAGATTAGGGGAAAAGCCGGCGTGATGGATCTTTGCCATGCTGACAAACGCATCTGAAAGCTGTATACGCCAGTGGATATAGGCGCGCTGCGCCCAGATGGCACTGAACAGCAGCGCCATCAGCGAGCCTAAAATCACATCGCCGCATTCAGTCATCTGCTGGGTACGCCGCAGCGCAGGTGCACTGAGCAGCAGCAGATGACTCTCGCGTGAGGCCCACCAGGCTTCAATCTGCATCTGCATGGTATTGACCATGTTACGGTTGATGGTCTGGATCGCTTCAAACACCGATTTTGGAATACGCGTCTCTTTACTGGCGGGCTCAAGCAGCGCGCGCATTCTGAGGGTCATGCGCTCCAGCTGCCGCGCCTGCTCCAGGCTCAGCCAGACGTAGCCGTAAATCGCCGTGGTTTCAAGCTGCGCGCTGCCGCTGGCGATCAGCGCCTCCAGCTCCTGCACTATCTCCTCCAGGGCGTGGCTGTTTGCGATAACCTGTTCCGTCTCGCCTTTTTGCAGCAGCAGCGCCAGCGCGTTCAGCGTCTGGGCACCTTTCTTAAGGCCTGCAGCAGCAGGCGGAATAGTCATATAACGTCAAGAGTTGTAGCTTAGCGGCTGTTGAGCCGGGTTAGCAATTCTCACAGCAAATTTCAGACTGGCTCTTATCTTAGCGCAAAGAAAGGGCGATTCGCACTAAGTGGTTGCCGGAGAAAACTATTTACGCAGCGCCAGCCGGACCAGATAGATAATCTCCTGGATCGCCTCCACGCTCATGCCGGGTTTGATATATTCACTCAGGTTATCCAGCAGCAACACACGTTTCTGGTTATCACGGATTTTCTTTTCGTTATCGTGAATTTCGCGCTGCAGTTTGTTTTTACGACGAAACATACGCACAAACTCCAGCACGTCCTGAAATGATTGCTTGGCATTTTCCATGTGCAGGTCCTGGCGCAGGCATTAAAAAGGTCGCCATAATGGCGACCTCGTCACAGTGAAACCTTACTGCCGCACTTAGTGTCCTTTCGGCTCACCCATGCTTTTCAGTTTTTTCGACAGGTCGCGACGCTCTTTCGACAGATCGGCGTTTTTAATGATGTACTCATCCACGCGATCTTCATAGTCCACGCGCATAGAGGCGCCTGGTATCAGCCACCGCTGACCACTATCCGGCAGGATCTGCAGCAGCTTGGGCGTATCAGCGTGGACCGGATCCTGGCGCAGCTGGCCGGAGAGACGCTGCCTGCGCCGTTGCTCGAGACCGGGCTGATTCTGCGCGAAACCACGGCCGCTCCGCAGCAGGATGGCCTGGATAACAGCGAAATTGCCCGCCAGCTGTATTGTGTTCTGGAGGGTGACTGGAGCGCGGCGTCCGGCTATCAGGCACTGCTCACCCTGCTGCCGGATCGGCTGCCGCAGGCGCTGTTGGTGGCTAACGATCAGATGGCGCTGGGTGCGATGCGCGCGCTACACCAACACGGCGTGGCGATCCCGGCGGATATCTCGCTGATTGGTTACGATGACACCGCAGAGAGATTTCTTGWTGTCGAAACCTGCGCGCCGGTGCCGCAGTGTCAGTATCAGAGTAGCTGCGGGGCGCGGCAGGCTGTGGATCATCTGGTGGCGCTGGGGCATCGTGAAATTGGCGTGCTGAACGGTCCGGCGCGCTCAGCCTCTGCCCGCGCACGTTTTGCGGACTGGCAGCGGGCGCTGGCACAGCATCAGCTGCAGCCCATCGCCTCTGCGATTCAGCAGCGGGCCGCGGCGGCGGGGTATCACCTGGTGATCGCCATGGCTAACGCGCAGAGCGCCGCATCCGATACGGTCAATGAGCTGCTGGCGCAGCGCGTTGATGCCCTGCTGATTAACCTGCCGCTGGATGCCGCACAGGCGGCGCAGATTCAGCAGCAGTGCGGCAGTAAACCCGCCCTCGCCGGCGTCTCTTATCAAACGGTTTCCCGGGTACTGAACCATTCGTCGCAGGTCTCGGCACGCACGCGCGCCCGGGTAGAGGCGGCGATGGCAGAACTCAGCTACGTACCCAACCGGGTGGCGCAGCAGCTGGCGGGAAAGGCAACGCGCACGCTGGGACTGGCCACCAGCGATCTGGCGCTGATGGCGCCGGCGCACCGGTTTCTCCGTGCCCCGCCGCAGCTACTATGATGAGGTGCTCGCGTGGGAGCAGCAGGCGGCAGCCATGGGCGTTACCCGGCTCTGAACAACGCGGGAACAGGTGACTAACGGGAAAATTTGTTACACTCGCCGCAGTCAATTCAGGAGAATGTAATGACCGCGCGCTCTGTAACGCTGGAYGATGTCGCCCGCCTGCTGGGCGCTGCTGCAGAAGTATCAGCCGCAGGCGCTGGCCGATGTGACAATTATTGGCGAGACGCCGCTCTGCCCGGCCCTGCCGCTTATTACCTCTTCCCGCACCGATAGCCTGCTGCTGGAAAAACTGCGCAGCGCCTTATTTGWACTGGCCAACGTTGAGGATTTTAAACCGCTGATGCAGGCTAACCTGCTGGGGGAAGATTTTCGCGGACGCCGTGCCGTATGCAACAGCGCTGACTCACACTCCGGTTACAACGCCCTGCGCTATGCGATCGCACCGCTTGCAGAGAACGGTAAATTTTTTGCCGAAACGCACTTCAGCGGCAGCCATCAGCAGTCGCTGGCGGCGCTGCGCCGCAATGAAGCGGATATCGCCGCCATTGACTGCATTAAGGTGGTCGCCCCGGACGATCTGCTTACCCACTGGCGCGACGACAATCTGCTGCTGAGCCAGACCTGCGGCTATGCGCTGGTCAGTCAGCTGCCGGAGGTACAGCTGGTTGGTACGATGCAGTCGTGCGCAGCGGGCTGCCAGGATCTGCGTTATCGCAGCTGGCTGGTGGTGCGCCAGGCGGAGAACGCCCGCATGCTTTTTTGTACAACCGCAGCCACCCTCTCGCTTATCAATCTCAGCTATCCTTAAACACTGATTTGCCGAACAGGCTGATGCACTCAGGGATGCCCTATGCACCTTATCTCTTTACCTATGTATGACATCGACAGCGCGACGACGGCGGCGACAACCAGCGCGCTGCTGAAACTGCTGGCAAAACGCGATGTGACAGCAGACATCCTGCGCCGAACGGGTGGCAGAATGGGGTGACGGCGTCCAGTGACCAAATGAGAGAAAGCCAATTTTTTTCATGTTTCAGTGCTCCCCGCCGGCGACAGGACCGCCTGGCGTTACGTGTGCATAAATCGATAAACAGAGGGTACGCCAGCGCGGCAGGCAGTGATATCCAATAGTTTTCGTGCGCATCTTCAACTCTGCCATATAGAGCGGATTTTCATAACGCATATCGATAACGCCAGTCCCGATTTCAATGCGGCGGGTTTTCGCCCCCACCGCCGCCAGCAGCGGAAACGGCGAACTCAGCTGACGGGCAAAATGGTGGACGCGGAAGTAGGCGCCGTCGGCCCCCAGCTCTTCTGCCGCCACCGCAAGGTCGATAGACTGCAGCAGCATTGGCTTTGCAAACCCCTCACCGCGCAGCACGTCCAGCAGCGCCTCGGTATGCCGGCGTCCCATATCTGCATCGCTCTCGCCGGCGCGGGGATCAAAGCCAAAGTAGCGATAACCCTCAATCACCTGCTCCGGTGAACCGCGGCTCAGTCCGAGCTGCAGACGGCCGTTAGAGATCAGATCGGCTGCGCCCGCATCTAGCTGCGCCTGCTGCACATGGAAGGGTTCGCCGGTTTCATCATCTTTCAGGGTAGAACTCTGCAGGTTCATCCCCTGCTCTGCGGCCCAGACGGCAGTGGCGTTTGAGCCGGAGCCCCACCAGATACGCTCGCGCAGCCCTTCAGAGAACGGCTCCAGGCGCAGCAGCCCTGGCGGGTTCGGGAACATCGGCTGCGGAAGCTCGGCTGCATAGCTGCGGCCGAAGATGGCGCGCGTCTTCTCATCCAGAAAACCTACTGAATCCTGATCCTGACCACCGCGGCCAAAATAGGCGCGATCGGTATCATTCATCAGCGCAAAAATACTGCGGCTCACCGACACGCGCGGCGTGCGCTGATGGCCTGCGGCAGCCCAGGCTGCACGGTAGGCACGGATCCACGTAGGGGCCGCATTTATGCGGCCCTGGTTTCAAACGGCCGGTTAACGCCAGCCGAGCGCCGGGGCGACGTGGGTGAGGATGCTGTCGATAACGTGCGCGCAGTAATCAACGCCGAGCTGATTTGGAATTGCCAGCAGCAGCGTATCTGCCTCTGCGATGCCTTCATCTTCTGCCAGCATCTTTATCAGGCGATCCTTCAGCACAGCGCTATGTGGCAGCAGGATAAAGTTAAAAACCTGCACTATATCCTCGCCAAGCCGTGGAAGCGCGATCTCAATCAGCCAGAAGAAGAGCGCGACCGCTATTATGCGCTGGACAAGCTGTGGTGGGAGCGCGGTACCGCATAGCGGCGCCGGTTTTCATCGGCGGCCAGGGCGCCATGAATGATAATGCAGCTTGATGCTTATCTCAATGGCGGTTTCCTGGTGCTGAAACCGGATAACGCTGTGTTCAGCTGGCTGCAGCAGAAAGTGCAGGAGATTGACGATCTTAAGCGCTATCCCTTCTCCGAGCAGGATCTGCTGAATGAGGTGTTTGCCGGACGCTGGCTGCCGCTCTCTTATATCTATAACGCGCTGAAGACGCTGCCATGCGTGGTCTTTCTGGATGCCG
Source organism: Pantoea sp. BRM17 (assembly GCA_002939445.1). Taxonomy (GTDB): domain Bacteria; phylum Pseudomonadota; class Gammaproteobacteria; order Enterobacterales; family Enterobacteriaceae; genus Pantoea. The sequence goes on from PEFU01000003.1 coordinate 1,799,183, forward strand.
ATATGCTGGTCCTGCAGAATATGGATGAGCTGTTTACGCTGGATATGGGTAAGTATGCGCTGGCCGCCTGCCACGCCTGCCGCTGTAATCCAAACCAGATTGCGAGCTATCCGGCCAGCTGGCATCCGGAAAACTGTCACTATACCTGGCATGACCGGGGTGAAACGGCGCCCGCCACAACCCGCTGGCCGCTGGTTGTGATGGTAACGGATGCAATCGATGCTGACACGCGCGCTGCGCTGCAGGCTGCGGGCTGCGTGATCCATCCGGTCGCACCGCTGATGCCTGACAGCGCGCTGGAGCAGCACTACGCCTCGGCACAGTTTGGCGAGGTGTGGAGTAAACTACGCGCGTGGGAGCTGACCGACTATGAGCTTCTATCCACAGTGGGATGCGTTCCGCGCGGTGCGTGAGACGCTGGATCCTGCCCGTCGTTTCAGTAACGACTATACCACCGCGCTTTTTGACTGATGTTTGTACAGGGAGAGAGTATGTTCGCCTGGGTAACGCTGCTGACGCAGCCCGATTATGTTATTGGCGTGAAAGCGCTGCACCGTTCGCTTCAGCGCAGTGTCCTCGGAGGGCTGGCTGAGCCCGTCACATCAGCAGCCCTCCTGCTTCTTTGGCTTTGTGGTCTACTACGCGGATGATGGCTCGCTGTCGCAGGAGGGCCTGCATTTTCTGACGGAGGTGGAGAAGCTGCTGGCTGCCGAAGGCGGACGTCCGCACTGGGGGAAATATTACGATCCGCAGCGCTATCAGTGGCGCGATCTCACCCGGTTCCGCGATTTCACCGATGTCAGCGGCGATATTTATCAGCTTTTTTGTCGCGGTATTGCGGTGCCGCAGATCAACGTAGAAATTGCCGTGCCGCTCGATAGAACGCCGCAGGTTATCAGCAAAATCAAAGCCTGGTACGCTGAGCATCAGCCGCATATGCACTACCCGATTATCCTGCGCTGCACCGGCCATGACAACCTGATGCACGTCTGGAACGCTGAACAGGCGAGCGATGAGGATACGCAGGCCTGGCACGCCAACGGACGTCAGGTGATTGAGCATGGCGATAACGCCGACAGCAGCCTGAACCATACGATCGATCAGACGCTGGCGCAAATGCACCGCGATACGCAAATCCACGGTAAAGGCGGTAAACAGTTCCGCACCCTTACGCGCGGTGAGCCCGAGTTTCCGGCAGCGCAGGTTGCACTGGGTTCGCTTGGCGTCGTGACGGCGGTTACGCTSCGCACCCAGCCGTTTCGCTTATTTACCTGCTACAAGTTTGCCGTCAGTGCCGATGGACTGGAGCAGGATCTGCTGAAGTGGAATAGCGACTATGAGCTGAGCAAAGCCTGGTGGTTTGTCAGTACGTTGCTGCAGGAAGTTTATGACACCTTAACCGCACGCGATCGTATGCTCGCCTCTTCGCCGGGTGTGATTGCCGTTCAGACGCTGGCAGGCGCGCTGGCCACCGGCACCCACGGTCAGGGGTTACAGCAGAGTTCACTGGCCGATGAAGCGCTGCGCATCCGTATGGTGCTGGCTGATGGCAGCATACGCGAGCGTCAGCAGCTGCACCAGCCGCAAACGGAAGCTGAGCTGCAGCAGCTGCTGCGCGATACGCGCGGCAAAGTGCGTCTGGTGGGCAGCCGGCTGTCGCCAGGCCGGATGCTCTGCGTGCAGCCCGACGACCTGCTGCTCGACCTGAGCGCCTTTACCGGCGTCGTGGCTGAAGATGACAATTCCATTACTTTCGCGGCCGACATTCGCCAGGCCCCGTCGTCTGCGGGTTCGCTATGATGGTCTACGCTTGATCTCATCAACGGGACCGTCACAGACCTGAGACTAAGGAACACTGAAGTGAACAAAGATGCCCTTCTCTATCCGTTACGCAACACCCAGGATACTGAACATGATACGGCCCTGTGGAACTGGGCGCAGAACTCTGTCGTAGGCCAGACGATACTGACGCGTGGCCAGCAGCAGGGGCTGTTTTACCGCGACCTTAATAGCGTGGATGTGCACCGCTTGATCAGCAGTATCTGCGTGCACCATGTGTCGAACCGCTACACCTTCCATACGCTGTTCACGCCTGACGACAGCGAAGCGGAAACCATCCGCCGCAACCGTCAGCTGGCCGTGGCGGCAACGCTGCGTCATGAAACCAGCCTGCAGCTTGCCACGCTCGAACCGGAGCAGGCGATGATCAAACTGGTTGAGGCGAGCTTTGATTACCATGTGGCGCACCCGGACTTTATGCGGCTGGTCTGCAGCGAAAACCTGCTGCGCGGGCGCTATATCATGCAGTCTGAGCGGATCAAAACGCTTAACCGCAGCGCGCTCGATCTGCTTGAAGACGATCCGGAAGGATTAAAACGCCGAATCATTGCGGCTGCGCTCTCTGTTTTCGCTGAATATGGCCTGCCGGGCGCCCGCATGGAGCAGATTGCAGCGCTGGCGCAAACCACGAAACGCATGGTGGTTTATCACTTCACCAGCAAAGAAGCGCTCTACATTGACGTGCTGGAGCAGGTGTATCGCGCCATGCGCGAGTCTCTGTAGTTCAGTCGGTAGAACGGCGGACTGTTAATCCGTATGTCACTGGTTCGAGTCCAGTCAGAGGAGCCAGAATTAGAAAAGCCCGCTCAGGGAAACCTGAGCGGGCTTTTTGCTGTCTGACGGGCTATGTTACCCTGCCGTTTTAATGGGATTGATTGTCACGCTATGTCTGAAACCACCGCAAAACGCAAAGCCGCAAAAATTTGACACGCCTCTAACATCTCAGCGGAAATGCCTCTGAAGTGAGATCCTGTTGGCAGTTTGCTTTGCCACCATATCAGGCAGAAAAGCAGCAGAATGGTGCTTTTGCGCGCACTTAAACCAAAAGTGTGCAGTACGGCTTTGACAAGCGGGATCGGGCTCGCTACTATTCGCCTCGTTCACACGATTTAGTTGCACTTTTCGCGCTGAAGCCAGCTGATGTTGTTCTGAAGAACGCGCTCCTTATCAACAGGTTAATTTTGCTGTCACCGCCGCCGGGTAAAAAATAGTTTCCGGCGTGATGATAAGCAGTTCATTTGTTTCATACTTGCTTCATATGAAATTTTCATCATAAAAGCACTGAAACAGTTGTTTTAAAATCAGCAAAAGATCTTTCGCCATAACCGCAGCGGGCAACATGCAGGCCAACAGGGAAGTGACTAACGCTTTTTTAAATTTCATAGGGCACCTTCTACCTTCTTATTGTTGGTTAACGCACGCACAGCATGATGCATCAGGTAAATGAAAAAAATTTTTTGCCTTTGCGCACCGCGGCTGGCGTTATTTATGGGTACAGATTTTGGAGGTATCCACCGGGTTGACGATGATGGCGTCCACGCCCTGTCCGATAAAGTTCTGTACCTGCTGCAGCTGCTGTGACACATCCCCTTTGGCATCTTCCAGCTGGCCTTTTACGTTATCTTTCTGCATCTCTTTCTGCATGGCCGTGCSCAGAATGGTCAGGAAATTGTCGTCAAACAGCGCCATTGAGACGCCAACCTGCTCGCCCATCAGGATCGCCACATTGCCTTTGCCGTTCATCGCTTTAGCCAGCGCTTCCATCTGCAGGCGACCCGCCAGCTCGGAGTCTGAGCCGACATACGCCATCTTGTCCGTGAGTTCACCGGCAGGTTTACGGTTAACGAAGATCAGCGGAATGTTGGCTTTTTTCGCCGCGTCCATAATCGGTTTCACGGCGTTTGCGCCAATCGCCATTTCATCGTTGTTAGAGGCGATAGCCTGGATGTCATCGCCGGCGGTCATCCAGTTGCTGACCACATCCACCGCGTCGTTACGGGTGAATTTTGCGGTCTGTTTCTGCACCACTTTGATATCGGGATATTTCGCGACCACCGCTTCCACCCCTTTGGTGCGGTCGCGCGTTGATTCGTTCGCTAAAGGGATGTTGATCACTTTCTCAACTTTCTCCCCTTTTGCGAGGCTCACCGCAGCCCGCACTGCGCCTGCACCCTGCCCGCTGGCATCCTGGAAAACCGTGGCGACCATTTTGCCGTTTTTCAGCATCTGCAGCGCATCCGGGGTGCCATCCACGCCGGCGATCAGGATATGGTTCGGGTTTTTACCCAGCGCCTGCAGTAGGGCATGTACCGACCCCGGCCTGATTCGCAGTGAGACGTTATCGAGCGCCTTCACTCCGGGGAAGAACTTGCTGATGCCTTCGGCTTCAAGCGCAAAAGCGGTCATACATCACCTCCATACGGCTTAAGGGGAGAGCGGTTATTTCTGGTTACGATTCTCAAACTGCGCCATGTTCTCTTTGGTGATCAGCTGGTAGCAGATGTTCTCCGCCACGGTCATATGCGGCACCAGGTTCAGCTCCTGATGGATCATCGAGATGCCGGAACGCAGCGCGTCCATGGTGTCCTGAAACTGCACGGGTTCCCCTTTGATGCGAATAGTGCCCTTATCGGGACGGTAAATCCCGATAAGGCATTTCATCAGCGTGGATTTGCCTGCGCCATTCTCGCCCATGGGTTCATCCATGATCACCACGTCAGAGTTCCACGATACCGCTTTGGCAATCTCCACCATCTGCTGCGCCGCAATGCTCAGCTCGCCCACCATGCGATCCGCTTTGAGGCGAATATTGAGTTTGTTGAGCAACTCCTGCGTCTGGCGGTTTAGCAGGGCGTGATCGACGAAGCCAAACTTCATCGGTTCACGCCCGAGCATCAGCGACTGCCGCGTAAACGCGCTGGTATCGTTGCTGCCGACCCAGGTGCCGTCGCGGAAGATGCTGATCTCATCGGTAATGGTAAAAATCTCATCCATCTTATGGCTGATATAGATAATCGCCTTGCCCTGCGCCCGCAGGTCGCGAATGATAGTGAACAGGTGCGCCACTTCAGTTTCGGTCAGCGCGGAGGTCAACAGGCTCTCCATCACCTCACTGCGCCCTGCGCCCACCAGCCCGGCCACGCCCAGAATTTCTCCCCTGCGCACGCTGAAGCTGATATCGCTAAAGCGCTCTTTGCTGCTCAGGCCGCGCACCGTCAGCACATCGTCGCCGATGGTGCCGTTGAATTTAGGGAACAGCTGGGTCAGCTCACGCCCTACCATCTGGGTTAAGCCGCTTTTGCCGGTGTAACCGGGCATGTTAACGATGCTCATGTTCTCCATTACTGAGAGAACCAGAAACAGCCCTGACTTCTTGCGATCCTCAGTCAGAAACGCCATGCCTTTCTCGATGGCCGTGGAGGGCGAATCGATGCTGACCGGCACGCCGTCAATCAGCACTTCACCGCTGTCGTAGCTCTCCATGCCTTTGGCTCCCACATCGATGCCGCGGGTCGGTTCGTCCAGAATCAGGATCTTCGGCTGTGCCAGCAGCCAGCGCGCAATCAGCACTTTCTGCTGGTTACCGCCGCTGAGGTTATTGATGATCTGATCCATGGTCGGGGTTTTGATATTGAGCTTGCGGATCTGCTCCATACAGTCCTGCGCCATTTTCACATGGCTGACACTCAAGCCTCACTCAGATGCCAGCGACAAAATGGTTTCCTGATCGGCCTCTTCTTTACTGAGGATGCCGGTTATGCGCCCGCCGTGCATCACCATGATGCGGTCACTCATGCCGAGAATTTCCGGCAGCTCAGAGGAGACCATGATGATAGCGACGCCGCGATTAGCGAGTTCGCTGATCAGGCGGTAGATCTCTGCAAATCAGAACTAAACGGTTGGTGTTGAGCAGAAAAGACTGGTCGCGTACGTACCAGCCGGCAATTTCAAAGATCAGCGCAATGCCTAACATCACCACAAAAATGCCGGTATCTTTCGGCAGCTTGTGGCGCAGATTACTGAAGAAGGAGCTTTGTTCAGTGGCCTGCGGGGCCGTAGCTTTTACATTATTCATAGGGAGGGCGCCGATAGGGATAGCCGCAGGCAGGTTAACCAGCGAGGGAAACATCGGCGACAGGCTTTCTGAGGTTTGCGCCAGGCTTGCCGCCACCACCGCCGTCAGGGCGATAACGGAGCCGGAGGAGAGATCGATACCGGTGGTGATAATGACCTGCGTAACGCCGACCGCGATAATACCGATGATGGCGACCTGCAGCAGGATGATAACCGGCATGGCGCCCTGACCAATCGAGGTAAAGCCGTCTGACAGAAAGCTGATCGGATTACCCTGCGTATAGTACTGCGCCAGACCGCGCGCGGACACCATCATCCCCAGCGTGGCGATAAAGGGCGGAATACCGGTGCGGGTGATCAGCACGCCGTTGATGACGCCGCACAGCAGCCCGACGCCAATACTGCTGCTGACGCGTGCTGCCAGTACGACGCCTGCCAGGCCCGAGAGCGCGCCGGCGATGGTGTAGACAATGATCAGATACTTGTTAACGTTGATGCCGGACACTTTAGCTGACGTCATGTTGCCGCCAATCGCATAGACATATTTGCCGTAGCGGGTATGTTTCAGCGCGATGTGGAACAGGAACGCCACCACCAGGAGAATGATCATGCCTTTGATGATGTCCTGTACATAGGCGTCCACGCCCACGAAGGTAAAGCCGCTTTTGATAAGTCCCAGGATCACGGCGCCGATCAGCGTGCCGGTGATACGCCCCACGCCACCCATCAGGCTGCTGCCGCCGATAACCGCTGCGGCGATAGCATCCAGCTCATACGCCATCCCCATGCTTGACTGGCGGTAAAGCGGAGGATGGCATGCACTCTGCTGGTGCAAAACCTGCAAGGCAGACGTGCAAAAAAGTGATGACGGAGAGGTGGTAGCGTCCCGTGCCGCCTCCGGCCTGACCCCGTTTATGCCGGGGTCAGCCGTGTCGCAGAGCGAGGTGACTCAGCGTTTTTTGCGGTTGCGATGCATATCAATGGAAACCGCAGCCACAGTTCATGTTGCCTCCGTCAATCCGGTTAACCCCTGAAGGGCGCGTAGCCTGCTGGCCGATAAACAGAGTTTTGCAATAAGCAGGCCAGTTATTTCATCGCGGAAAAAAACGGCGGGCAGTGGTAATTAAGAGACTGGAAAATAAGCTTTTGTGATTACCTGAAAGGAAACAGAGCGTGCTGATGCCGCAGCGGGCGTGGGCGTGCGCATAGAGGATTTTACCCGCGTCGGTGGGCGTTACGCCGCGCTTGGTGCGGATCAGCAGCTGCTGATCCAGCTCGCTCTCCAGCGTCGCCACCTGCTGACTGAGCGCCGGTTGCGCAATGTGCAGCACTTCGGCGGCGCGGGTCAGGCTGCCGATATCGACGATGTTCACAAAATATTTCAGCCGTCTTGCATTTAGCGAACTGCCGCTGTTTTCATGCAGATACACCAGCACGTCCGGATATTGCTCGCGCACGGTCTGCAGCAGCGGCATGGTCAGAGAAGAGGCGGCCGTGCCGGGTGCGAGACCAATAGAAACCTGTCCGCTCAGCGTCTGGCCCGCTTTGCTGACGGCGGCCTGAGCCTGTTCACACTGGCGCAATATAGTGAGCTTGCGCACCGCGCTGTAGTCGCGCGGCAGGAACAGGTTCATCTGCGCCACATCGGCCAGATCCACAGCCGATCCCGGACAGGCGGTGGCGCCGACCAGATAGAGCTCCTCTTTCAGCAGCGGCAGACTGGTTACACCCGCCGCCGGCGAGCGATCGTAGAGCACGGCCATATCGAGCTGACCGTTCAGCACTTTAGACAGCGGCAGCGTCAGCGACGGTGAGGTAATGCGCGCCATCCAGGCGTGCGTTGAGCTGACCAGCGCCCGGGCCGCGGATTCAGGCAGCACGGTCACGCCCAGCCCGCTGGAGACCGCGGCGGTCAGGGTGGCGATCGATTCAATTTCGCCGATGATGCGCGCGCTCAGGCGGCGCAGCGAAAACGCTTCGTCTACCCGGCGCCAATACAACAAATAATAAAAAACCGCCTGTTATGCGGTTTAGTAATAAGGAGCGTTGCTGAGATCCCGTGGTTTTCAGCCCACCAGCATCAGCTCGCGATCGGTAACCGCTGGCTTATTCAGCAGCGACAGCAGGATGGTTTTGACCGCCTGCGCCGCAGGTGAGAGCGGCAGCTGCGCAGACATATTCAGCGTGAGCGTTAGGTTTCACCATCGCCCGGCCCGCCGGGATAGTGGCGTCATTATGCTGCTGCTGAGGGACGAGTAATGATGAACAAAGAGTTGGAAGCACAGAGAGGAAACGGCAGGCGCAGGTAACGGATATCAGGAGGCAGGTACTGCAGAGAGCAGACCGGGTGCGCATCGCTGCGCACCCGGTCACGAACATCACACTTCTTCGCTGAACTGCGGGACCGGATTACGGAAAGTACGGGTCACGAACGCCAGGTAGATGATACCAATTGCGCCCCATACCAGACCCAGCACCATGGAAGTCTCTTCGAGATTGATCCAGAGTGCACCCACCGTCAGCGCGCCCATCACAGGCAGCACCAGATAGTTGAGATGGTCTTTCAGCGTCTTGTTACGCTTCTCACGGATCCAGAACTGCGCGATCACAGAGAGGTTAACAAAGGTAAACGCGACCAGCGCACCAAAGTTGATCAGCGCCGTAGCGGTCACCAGATCAAAGTTGATAGCCAGCAGTGCCACCGCACCGACCAGCAGTACGTTCAGTGACGGCGTGCGATATTTTGGATGCACGAAGCCAAAGATACGCTGCGGGAAGACGCCATCGCGGCCCATCACGTACATCAGACGTGAAACGCCTGCGTGTGCTGCCATGCCTGACGCCAGCACGGTCACTACGGAGAAGATCAGGATCCCGATCTGCAGCGCTTTACCGGCCACAAATAGCATGATTTCAGGCTGTGACGAGTCCGGATTCTGGAAACGCGAGATATCCGGGAAGTAGAGCTGCAGGAAGTAGGAGACCGCGATAAAGATCACACCACCAATCAGCGCCGTCAGGAAAATGGCGCGCGGAATGGTGCGTTCAGCATCTTTGGTCTCTTCCGACAGCGAGCTGATGCCGTCAAAGCCGAGGAACGAGAAGCAGAGAATCGTCGCACCGGTGATCATCGGCACCACCTGAGCATGCTCAGACCAGAACGGCTTCGTGCTCACCAGCGTACCGGAGCCAATACCGTGCGCCACACCGTAAACCACCATACCGGTGATCACGGCCATGACTACAACCTGCAGCACCACGATGACGCTGTTAAAGTTGGCCACGGTTTTGATACCACGCAGGTTGGAGATGGTCATAAAGGCCACCAGCAGCACAACGAAAATCCACGACGGAATGCCCGGCACCAGCGACTCAAAGTAGCTTTTTGCCAGTAGGATGTTGATCATCGGCATGAACAGATAGTCCAGCAGCGATGACCAGCCCACCATAAAGCCGACGTGCGGACTGATGGCTTTCTGAGCATAGGTATAAGCGGAGCCCGCAGATGGGAAGCGGCGTACCAGCTTACCGTAACTCACAGCCGTAAACAGAATCGCAATCAGGGCGAAAGCATAGGCGGTGGCGACGTGGCCGTCGGTTAAACCTGACACAATGCCGAAGGTATCAAACAGGGTCATTGGCTGCATATACGCCAGGCCCATCATGACGACCGGAAGCAGGGTCAGAGTTTTTTTCAGATGTGCACGCTGAGGTGCGGCAGAGGTATTAAGCGCCATTGTTCAGACCCCCTACAGCAGCAACTGATGTCAGTTGTACCACAGGGATACTGCGCAACGTGCTGCAGTGAGAAGTGATATTAGTGTTTGCGATTGTCGCCGCGCCGTAATCATCACGAAAGCGAGAACCAGCCAGTGCTGGTGCAATTGTAAACAGTCCCATCTTTGTTCCTCAAATCTCACGCAGAAGCGTGTTTCGGTGTCTATCTATCCGGATACGTGTCCGGCCTCGGTTATGTATGTATTAAAAACATTATGCAAAAAAATAACCGACGCTCAATGCGTCGGCTATGTTCTGTCTTTTGCAGGGGGCATATTTTGCCCCAACTTATACCATCGACACAAGACGTTAACGCAATTCTTCTGTGCGTCAGGCGTTCTTTAGCATCCAGTCAATCTCTGTAGCGGTGATCAATCGCTCAAACTCGCGCAGCTCACACTGCTTGCAGCTATGCCACACGCGGCTGAAACGCTCTCCCAGCAGCTTCTGCAGCGGGTAGCTGCTCTCAAACTCATAGAGTGCGTCGCTCTGGCGAATCGGCAGTGCCAGCCCTTCCGCCGCATGTCCGTTTCCGGTCACCGCATGAGGTAAAGGTAGCTGATTATCCAGACCGTGCAAAATACCGGCAAGAATTGTTGACACGACCAGATAGGGATTTGCATCCGCACCCGCTACGCGATACTCCACGCGATGGTTCTCTTTGTCGCCGCACGGAATGCGCAGCGCCACYGTGCGATTGTTATGTCCCCACGACGCCTGCAGCGGCACAAACGACTCTGGCGAGAAGCGCCGGTAAGCATTGACGTTGGGCGCCAGCAGCGCCATTGACGCCGGCATCAGGTCAATCATGCCCGCCAGCGCGCGCTTCAGCAGCGGCGAGTTGCTGCCATCATCGAGAGAGAAAGCGTTATGATCCGCCGCGTCGAGCATGCTGATATGTACGTGCATACCGCTGCCGGCATACTCTTCATAGGGCTTCGCCATAAACGTGGCGGTCATACCGTGATTTTCCGCTACCTGCCGCACCAGTCGCTTCAGCAGCACCGCGTCGTCGCACGCTTTAAGGATGTCCTGCGTGTGATGCAGGTTGATCTCAAACTGGCCCGGTGAGGCTTCTGCCAGGGCGCCATCTGCCGGGATACCCTGCCGCTGCGCCAGCGCGTCGATATCGCGCAGCACGTCAGCAAAATGGTCGAGATTGTCCACGGAGTAAACCTGACAGTGCATGTTGCGCTCTGCGCTGCCCGGCGAACACGGTGGCTGAATAAAGCCGCCGGCATCGCGCTGCTTATCAACCAGATAGAACTCCAGCTCTACCGCTACCACCGGAAACAGCCCGCGATTGCGCAGCTGCTGCCACAGCCGGTTCAGCACGTTTCGGGGTTCAACGTCAAAGGGAGTGCCATCTTGGTTGCACATCGTCAGCAGCAGCTGGGCAATGCGTTGCGGATCGGAAGCAGAAGGGATAAGCGTGCCAGGAACAGGAATACAGAGGTTGTCGGGTTCGCCAAGTGCCTGTCCGAGACCGGCTTCCTCAACGGTGTTGCCGAGAATATCCATGGCAAAAACAGAGGCGGGAAAGTAACACCCTTTTTCCAGCTTTGGCAGCGCGGCAACCGGAATGCGCTTACCGCGAAAAACACCATTTAAATCATTTAACAGGATATCAACATACTGCGTTTCGGGATGGCGTTCCAGCCAGGTTTTCACCTCCAGCTGGAACGCGCTTGTTCGCTTCTCTTCACTGTGCCGCGTGAAATCTTCTACTTCCACGATATTCGTCATATACCACCCGCCAGTTACCGTTAATGAGGTTTGCGCGATGCTTTAATTCCGAACTACAGCTCTAACATAGCGCCAACACAAATAGTGTGCAAATGTAACAATCTGGTTTGCAGTTCGGCGCGGGCAGATTAGATTGAGAATAACAGGCTCGCTTAAACGCCTGCCTGAATTTGCCGGCAGAGCGTCAGCACTCTCAGCGTGGTAACCCGATGATGACAGATGCTGTAAAACCGCTGATCGGAATAGTGATGTGCCAGAACATGGCCGGTCCCCACCCCGCTCAGACGCTGCACAATAAATATCCGGATGCGGTGGTCGCGGCCGGTGGCATACCGCTGCCGCTGCCGCATCAGCTGCTGCAGGCACCAAAGCTGCTGGCGCAAAGCATGGCGCTGCTGGACGGCCTGCTGCTGCCCGGCAGCCCCAGCAATATTGAACCCTGGCACTATGGCGAAGCGGGCAGTGAAGCGCACAGCGATCCGGGGCGCGATCGCCTGGCCTTTGCGGCCATTACCTGGGCCACCAGCCGGCAGATGCCGCTGCTGGGTATCTGTCGTGGCCTGCAGGAGCTGGTGGTCGCCAATGGCGGCGCGCTCTATCGTCAGCTGCATCAGGTTGACGGGTTTCAGGATCACCGTGAAGACCCCGCCCGGCCGCTGTCGCAACAGTACGCTGCGGCGCATCTGGTCACGCCGGAACCGGGCGGGCTGCTGAGTCAGCTGCCTGACTGCCAGGCCCCCTTCGCCGTTAACTCACTGCATGCGCAGGGCGTACGCACGCCGGGTCCGCAGCTGCGCATAGAAGCACGCGCCGCAGATGGCGTGATTGAGGCGGTGAGCCTGCGTCATCACCCTTTTGCGCTGGCGGTACAGTGGCATCCGGAGTGGCAGTCTGAGCAGAACCCGGTTTCACGCCAGCTGTTTGCTGCTTTTATTCAGGCCGCCAGCGATTATCACCGGGCACGACCCTGAGGAGAATGTGATGCACCATGTGGAGAGCTATTACGCAGCCAGAGCTAATCCGCACGCCCCCTGGCCTGCGCTGCAGGAGAGTATTCAGTGCGACGTCTGTATTATCGGCGGCGGCTTTACCGGTCTCTCCTCGGCGCTGTTTCTGACCGAAGCGGGCTACGACGTGGTCGTGCTGGAGGCGGCCACCATCGGCTTTGGTGCCAGCGGACGTAACGGCGGTCAGGTGGTTAATTCCTATAGCCGCGACGTGGATGTGATCGAGCAGCGCTACGGTAAAGAAACCGCCGCGATGCTCGGCAGCATGATGTTTGAGGGTGCCGATATTATCCGCGACCGTATCGATCGCTACGCCATCAGCTGCGACTACCGGCCGGGCGGTATTTTCGCTGCCCTCAACCCGCGGCAGATGGGCCACCTGCATCGTCAGCAGGCGAGCTGGGCGCGCTACGGCAATCAGAGCCTGGAGCTGCTGGATGAGCGCGGCATCCGGCGGGAAATCGCTACCGATCGCTATGTCGGCGGTCTGCTGGATAAGCGCGGTGCGCATCTGCATCCGCTGAACCTGGCGCTGGGAGAAGCGGAGGCGATCCGCCGCCACGGCGGGCGTATTTATGAACACTCCGCCGCCCTCGCCGTGCACTACGGCGCACCGCACCGCATTACCACCGCGCACGGGGAGGTGCATGCTACCTTTGTGATCTTTGCCGGCAACGCCTATCTGCCGGCGCAGCTGGAGCCGCGCCTGAGCCGCAAAAGCATGCCGTGCGGCTCGCAGATTGTGACCACTGAACCGCTGAGCCGCGACCAGGCGCTCGGGCTGCTGCCTAACAACTACTGCGTGGAAGATTGTAACTATCTGCTCGATTACTTTCGTCTTACCGCGGATAACCGTCTGCTGTATGGCGGAGGCGTGGTATATGGCGCGCGCGAACCAGCTGACATTGACGCTCTGATCCTGCCCAAGCTGCAGCGCACATTTCCGCAGCTGCGCAATATCAAAATCAGCCACCGCTGGAGCGGTAATTTTCTGCTGACGCTGTCGCGGATGCCGCAGTTTGGTCAGCTGGAGCGGAACGCCTATTTTATGCAGGGCGACAGCGGCCATGGCGTAACCTGCACGCATCTCGCCGGCAGGCTGATTGCCGAGGTGCTGCGCGGTCAGGCGGAGCGGTTTGATGCCTTTGCCCGGCTGCCGCATCTGCCATTCCCTGGCGGACGCCGGTTTAAAGTTCCTCTGACGGCAATGGGCGCCGTATGGTATGCGCTGCGCGATCGGCTGGGCGTCTGAGCCGCAGCGGGAGACGCAGATCTCCCGCCGGGTTTATGCCAGCGGCATGCGTGCCGGATCGGGGTAGCGATACTCAAAGCCGAGCTCATCGCAGATTTTTGTGCCATCAATCAGTTTGCCGGTCGGGCGGCCGGACTGCGCACTGAACGTGGGCGGCACCAGGCCCAGCTTCTTTGTCACGTCAGGGTAAAACGTATCCCGCGACGGATGATGCGGCGCGCAGAGGTTGTAGGTGTGCCCGCCTTTTGGCCGCTGCAGCAGCAGCATAATCGCCTCTACCACATCATCCAGATGCACCAGGTTCACGCCGTGACTGCCCTGTTCCAGCCCGGTTTTCRCGGCCAGAAAGCGACCAGGATGGCGATCCGGCCCCACCAGACCGGCGAGCCGCAGAATATCCACGCTGGTGCCCGGCAGGCCGTGCAGCCAGTGCTCCAGCTCGACCAGTGTTTTGCCGGCGACTGTCTCCGGCTGGAGCGCGCTCTGCTCTTTCATGATCCCCTCACCTGCGCCGTAGACCGAGGTGGAGCTGGTGAAAATAATGCGCGGCACCCGGCTTGCCAGCGCCGTGTCCACCACGTTTTGTACCGCCTGCATATAGGCGTCAGCCCCCTGCACGGTGCGGCTGGCCGGCAGCGTAACCACCAGCGCATCCACCTGCATCAGCGCCTCAAGTTCGTCAGCATCACACTCAATTTCCGGCGTCAGTTTCAGCTGATACGCCTCAATGCCGCAGCGCCGCGCGGCTTCAACGCCATCCGGCGTGGTTTTTGTGCCGGTCACTTCCCAGCCCCGCGCCGTCAGCGCCATTGCCAGCGGCATCCCCAGCCAGCCCAGACCCGTAATCGCGACTCGTTTCATCTCTGCTCCTGCTGTTGCGCGCCATCGTTATCTCATCTTAGAGCGGCGCCGCCCGGCAAACCAGCGCAAAGTGTTGCGGAAGGTTCCGTAAACTGACGTTAAAAAAGGGTTGCCAAGCCGCGCCATCTTCGCTAGGTTAATCAGCACGCAAATGAATACTCATTCAGCAACGGAATTTATTATGACACGCGTTCAGTTCAACCATCATCACCACCATCACCCTGACTAGTCTTTCAGGCGATGTGTGCTGGGAGACGTTCAGGATCTTCCAGTGGTGCGAGCGCAAAGAGAGCCCCCGGAAGATCATCTTCCGGGGGTTTTTTTATGGGCGAACGCAAACGCAACACGTTCAGACAGGATCAAATAAGAGGACAGGAACCATGTTAGATAACACCCGTTTACGCATAGCTATGCAGAAATCTGGCCGTTTAAGTGATGAATCACGCGAATTGCTGGCGCGCTGCGGCATCAAAATCAACCTTCAGCAGCAGCGTCTGATTGCGTTTGCGGAGAACATGCCTATCGATATCCTGCGCGTGCGCGATGACGATATTCCCGGTCTGGTGATGGATGGCGTGGTCGATCTCGGCATTGTCGGTGAGAACGTGCTGGAAGAGGAGCTGCTGACCCGCCGCTCGCAGGGTGAGGATCCGCGCTACTTTACGCTGCGTCGTCTGGATTTCGGCGGCTGCCGCCTGTCGCTGGCGATGCCGGTAGATGCCGACTATACCGGTCCGCAGTGCCTGAACAACGCCCGTATCGCCACCTCCTATCCACATCTGCTGAAACAGTATCTCGACAAACAGGGTATCCCGTTTAAATCCTGCCTGCTGAATGGTTCAGTAGAAGTCGCGCCGCGCGCAGGCCTGGCTGATGCGATCTGCGATCTGGTCTCTACCGGCGCCACGCTGGAGGCCAACGGCCTGCGTGAGGTCGAGGTGATCTACCGCTCCAAAGCGGTACTGATCCAGCGCGACGGCGAGCTGCCGGCTGCCAAGCAGGCGCTGGTCGACACCATGATGACGCGCATCCAGGGCGTGATCAAAGCGCGCGAATCAAAATATATCATGCTGCACGCGCCGAGCGAGCGGCTGGAAGAGGTTATCGCCCTGCTGCCTGGCGCCGAGCGCCCGACCGTGCTGCCGCTGGCGGGCGAAGTGAGCCGCGTGGCGATGCACATGGTCAGCAGCGAGACGCTGTTCTGGGAAACCATGGAAAAACTGAAAGCGCTGGGCGCCAGCTCGATCCTGGTGCTGCCGATTGAAAAAATGCTGGAGTAACCGATGAGCACCCTGATGACCCCAATCAGCTGGCAGCAGTGCGACGCCGCACAGCAGCAGGCGCTGCTGCAGCGTCCGGCCATTGCCGCTTCTGCCACCGTCAGCGCCACCGTGCAGAACGTGCTGGCGGAAGTGAAATCGCGCGGCGACGCGGCACTGCGCGACTTCAGCGCGCAGTTTGATAAGGCGCAGGTCAGCCAGCTGCGCGTCTCTGCGGCAGAGATGCAGGCCGCCAGCGCACGCCTGAGCGACGAGCTTAAACAGGCGAWGGCGGTTGCCGTGCGCAATATTGAGACCTTCCACAACGCCCAGATTCTGGCCGCGGTGGATGTCGAAACGCAGCCCGGCGTGCGCTGTCAGCAGATTACGCGGCCGGTGCAGTCGGTAGGCCTCTATATTCCGGGCGGCTCTGCGCCTCTCTTTTCCACCGTGCTGATGCTGGCAACGCCGGCGCGCATCGCTTGCTGCGGCCGCGTAGTGCTCTGCTCGCCGCCACCGGTTGCCGATGAAATTCTCTATGCCGCACAGCTGTGCGGCGTGCAGGAGGTGTTTCAGGTCGGCGGCGCGCAGGCGATTGCTGCACTGGCTTTCGGCACCGAATCGGTGCCGAAAGTGGACAAAATCTTTGGCCCGGGCAACGCCTGGGTGACGGAGGCGAAGCGTCAGGTCAGCCAGCGGCTCGACGGCGCGGCTATCGATATGCCTGCCGGCCCCTCTGAAGTGCTGGTGATCGCAGATGAAGGGGCGACGCCCGCGTTTGTCGCCTCTGACCTGCTGTCGCAGGCGGAACACGGTCCTGACTCTCAGGTGATCCTGCTGACGCCGTCGCAGAGGCTGGCCGAAGAGGTGGCACAGGCCGTTGAGGCGCAGCTGGCCGCACTGCCGCGCGCCGCCACCGCGCGTCAGGCGCTGGCGAGCAGCCGCCTGATCGTGGCGCAGGATCTGGCGCAGTGCGTGGCGATTTCAAACCAGTATGGTCCGGAGCACCTGATCATTCAGACGCGCCAGCCGCGCGATCTGGTCGATGCTATCACCAGTGCCGGTTCGGTATTTCTCGGCGACTGGTCACCGGAATCTGCCGGTGACTACGCCTCGGGCACTAACCACGTCCTGCCAACCTATGGCTATACCGCCACCAGTTCCAGCCTCGGACTGGCAGATTTCCAGAAGCGGATGACGGTGCAGGAACTGACACCGCAGGGCTTTATGAACCTGGCCGCCACCATTGAAACCCTGGCCGCCGCCGAGCAGCTTGATGCGCACAAAAACGCCGTTACCCTGCGCGTTGCCGCCCTGAAGGAGCAAGCATGAGCACTGAAATTGAAGCGTTAGCGCGTGCTAACGTCCGCGCCCTGACGCCCTACCAGTCAGCGCGTCGCCTGGGTGGCAACGGGGATGTCTGGCTGAACGCTAACGAATTTCCGCTGCCGGTGCCGTTTGAGCTGTCACAGCAGACGCTGAATCGCTATCCGGAGTGCCAGCCGCGGCTGGTGATTGAGCGCTATGCCGCCTACGCCGGTTTAACCCCGGAGCAGGTTCTGGTCAGCCGCGGCGCTGATGAGGGCATCGAGTTGCTGATGCGCGCGTTCTGCGAGCCGGGCAAAGATGCCATTCTGTTCTGTCCGCCGACATATGGTATGTACAGCGTCAGCGCCGAAACCATCGGTATTGAGTACCGTACCGTGCCGGCGCTGGACAACTGGCAGCTTAACCTGCCGGCCATTGCCGGTAAGCTCGATGGCGTAAAAGTGGTTTACCTCTGCAGCCCGAACAATCCGACCGGTAACCTGATCAATCAGGATGATATCCGGGCGCTGCTGGACATGACCGCCGGTAAAGCGCTGGTGGTAGCAGACGAGGCGTATATTGAGTTCTGCCCGGCCGCAACGCTTGCGGCGTGGCTGCAGGCGTATCCGCATCTGGTGATCCTGCGCACGCTCTCAAAGGCGTTCGCGCTGGCGGGTCTGCGCTGCGGTTTCACCCTGGCTAACAAGCCGGTTATCGATCTGCTGATGAAGGTGATCGCACCTTATCCGCTTGCCACGCCGGTCGCTGACGTTGCGGCGCAGGCGCTGAGCGAGGCGGGCATTGCGCTGATGCGTCAGCATGTCGCTGAACTCAACGCGAACCGCGCATGGCTGTATGAACAGCTTCCGCAGCTGCCCGTGGTGGAGCAGGTGTTTCCGAGCGAGACCAACTACATTCTCGCGCGCTTCACCGACTCGCCAGCCGTGTTTAAATCGCTGTGGGATCGGGGCATTATTCTGCGTGACCAGAACAAAAATCCCGGTCTTGCCGGATGCCTGCGCATCTCAATTGGTACCCGAACCGAGTGCGAGCGCCTGATCGCCGCGCTGCAAGCCTTTTCCGTGGAGCAAGCATGAGCCAGAAGATCCTTTTTATTGACCGTGACGGCACGCTGATTGCCGAGCCGCCGTCTGACTTTCAGGTAGATCGCCTGGATAAGCTGGCGCTGGAGAAAGATGTGATCCCCGCGCTGCTGGCGCTGCAGGAAGCGGGCTACCAGCTGGTGATGATCACCAATCAGGATGGTCTGGGTACCGAAAGCTTCCCGCAGGCCGATTTCGATGCGCCGCATACGCTGATGATGCAGATCTTTACCTCGCAGGGAATCAACTTCAGCGATGTGCTGATCTGCCCTCACCTGCCCGCCGATAACTGCGACTGCCGTAAACCCAAAACCCGGCTGGTTGAGGCGTGGCTGGCAGAGGGCGCGCTGGATAAAACCAGCAGCTATGTGATTGGCGACCGTCAGACCGATCTGCAGCTGGCGGAAAACATGGGCATTCAGGGCCTGCGCTACGGCGCCGAAGGCGAGAGCTGGGCCTCCATTCAGGCGCAGCTCACCAAACGCGACCGCTATGCGCTGGTCAACCGCAAC
Source organism: Pantoea sp. BRM17 (assembly GCA_002939445.1). Taxonomy (GTDB): domain Bacteria; phylum Pseudomonadota; class Gammaproteobacteria; order Enterobacterales; family Enterobacteriaceae; genus Pantoea. The sequence goes on from PEFU01000003.1 coordinate 1,817,921, forward strand.
ACCAAAGAGACGCAGATCAAAGTGGAAGTGTGGCTCGACCGTGAAGGCGGCAGCAAAATCAACACCGGCGTCGGCTTTTTTGACCACATGCTGGACCAGATCGCGGTACACGGCGGCTTTCGCATGAATATCGACGTCAAAGGCGACCTCTATATTGACGATCACCACACGGTGGAGGATACCGGCCTGGCGCTGGGCGAAGCGCTGCTCAGGGCGCTGGGCGACAAGCGCGGCATTGGCCGTTTCGGCTTTGTGCTGCCGATGGATGAGTGTCTGGCGCGCTGCGCGCTCGATATCTCCGGCCGGCCGCATCTTGAATACAAAGCGGAGTTCAGCTACCAGCGCGTAGGCGATCTCAGCACRGAGATGGTCGAGCACTTCTTCCGCTCGCTCTCCTACGCCATGATGAGCACGCTGCATCTGAAAACCAAAGGCCGTAACGATCACCACCGCGTGGAGAGTTTGTTCAAAGCCTTTGGCCGCACGCTGCGCCAGGCGATCCGCGTCGAGGGGAATACCCTGCCGAGCTCAAAAGGAGTGCTGTGATGAACGTGGTCATTCTCGACACCGGCTGCGCCAACCTCTCGTCGGTCAGATGGGCGATTGAGCGCCTCGGCTATACGCCTGAAGTGAGCCGCGATGCCGATGTGGTACTGCGCGCCGATAAACTGCTGCTGCCGGGCGTCGGCACCGCACAGGCGGCGATGAACCAGCTGGCAGAACGCGAGCTGATTGATCTGATCAAAGCCTGTACGCAGCCGGTGCTGGGGATCTGCCTCGGTATGCAGTTGCTGGGACGCGGCAGCGATGAGAATGGCGGCATCAGCACGCTGGGTATCGTTGATGAGCCGGTGGCGCTGATGGATACGCAGGGCCTGCCGCTGCCGCACATGGGCTGGAATCAGATCACCGCCAAAGCGGGACACCATCTGTTCCGCGATATTCCGGATGGCAGCTACTTCTACTTTGTGCACAGCTACGCGATGCCGGTTAACGCCGCCACGATTGCGCAGTGTGACTACGGCCTGCCTTTTACCGCCGCACTGCAGAAAGATAACTTCTTTGGCGTGCAGTTTCACCCCGAGCGCTCCGGCAAAGCGGGCGCGCAGCTGCTGAAAAACTTTCTGGAGATGTAATGATTATCCCCGCGTTAGATTTGATTGATGGCAAGGTGGTGCGCCTGCATCAGGGTGACTACGGTCAGCAGCGCGACTACGGCAGCGATCCGCTGCCGCGCCTGCAGGAGTATGAACGCCAGGGCGCCGGTGTGCTGCACCTGGTGGATTTGACCGGTGCAAAAGATCCGGCTAAGCGCCAGATCCCGCTGCTGACCACGCTGCTGCGCGGCGTCAGCGTACCGGTGCAGGTTGGCGGCGGCATTCGCCAGCGTGATGATGTGGCCGCCCTGCTTGCCGCCGGGGCCACGCGCGTGGTGGTCGGCTCAACGGCAGTCAAACAGCCAGAAGAAGTGAAAAGCTGGTTCAGCGAATTCGGTGCCGACGCCATCGTGCTGGCGCTGGATGTGCGCATCGACGCGGCTAACCGTAAAGAAGTGGCGATCAGCGGCTGGCAGGAAGCGGCGGGCGTTACGCTGGAAGAGGTGATTAGCTGGTATCAGCCGGTGGGCCTGAAGCATGTGCTCTGCACTGACATTTCACGCGACGGCACGCTGAGCGGCTCTAACGTAGCGCTCTATAAAGAGGTGTCTGCTGCTTTTCCGGACATCGCCTTTCAGAGTTCCGGCGGCATCGGCTCGCTGGCGGATATCGCCGCGCTGCGCGGCAGCGGTGCGCAGGGTGTGATCGTCGGTCGTGCCCTGCTGGAAGATAAATTTACGGTAGCGGAGGCGATTTCATGCTGGCAAAACGGATAATCCCCTGTCTGGACGTGCGTGACGGACAGGTTGTAAAAGGCGTGCAGTTCCGCAATCACGAAATCATCGGCGACATTGTGCCGCTGGCGCAGCGCTACGCGCAGGAAGGGGCCGACGAGCTGGTGTTTTATGACATCACCGCCTCATCGGATGGCCGCGTGGTCGACAAAAGCTGGGTCTCCCGCGTAGCGGAAGTGATCGACATTCCGTTCTGCGTCGCGGGCGGCATCAGAAGCGAGGAGGATGCCGCGCGCATTCTGCAGTTTGGCGCTGACAAAATATCTGTCAACTCCCCGGCGCTGGCCGATCCGACGCTGATCACCCGTCTCGCCGACCGTTTTGGCGTGCAGTGCATAGTAGTGGGTATCGATACTTGGTTTGATGAGGCGAGCGGTAAATATCACGTTAACCAGTATACCGGTGATGAAGCGCGTACCCGGGTAACGCAGTGGGAAACCCTTGACTGGGTGCGGGAAGTGCAGAAGCTCGGCGCGGGCGAGATCGTGCTGAATATGATGAATCAGGATGGCGTACGTAACGGCTACGATCTGGTTCAGCTGCAGAAGGTCCGCGAAGTGTGCAGCGTGCCGCTAATCGCGTCCGGCGGTGCCGGCACCATGCCGCACTTCCTTGACGCCTTTACGCAGGCAAACGTTGATGGTGCCCTGGCGGCGTCGGTGTTCCATAAGCAGATTATTAATATCAGTGAGCTGAAAAACTTTCTGATCGACAACGGTGTGGAGATTCGCGCGTGTTAACAGCAGACCAACTGGCCCGCCTGGACTGGGTCAAAACCGCGGGCATGATGCCCGTTATCGTGCAGCACAACGTCTCCGGCGAAGTGCTGATGCACGGTTATATGAATGAGGCGGCGCTGGAAAAAACGCTGGCGGAAGGCAACGTCACCTTTTTCTCGCGCACCAAAGAGCGGCTCTGGACCAAAGGCGAATCCTCCGGCCACTTTCTGCAAGTGGTGAGCATTACGCCAGACTGTGATAACGATACGCTGCTGGTGCTGGCGAACCCCATCGGACCGACGTGCCATCTTGGCACCTCCAGCTGCTTCTCGCCTGCCGCCCCGGAGTGGACGTTCCTCTATCAACTGGAGCAGCTGCTGGCGTCGCGGAAAGATGCCGATCCCGCCAGCTCCTATACCGCCAGCCTCTACGCCAGCGGCACCAAGCGTATTGCGCAGAAGGTTGGCGAAGAGGGCGTGGAGACCGCGCTGGCGGCCACGGTGAACGATCGTCATGAACTGACCAACGAAGCCTCCGACCTGCTCTATCACCTGARGGTACTGTTGCAGGACCAGGATCTGGATTTAAGCGCGATCGTTAACAATTTGCGCATCCGTCATAAGTAACCAATTGTGCAACATGCTGCTCAAAATTAGTAACCAGGAATTATTTTGAGCAGCATTCTTCTCAAAAAAAGCAACTCCAGCTAATATTGAGCAATATATTGCTCAAAGAGGGCTGGTTATGCTGACCTTACAACTTTGCCTTGACGGAGTCTGGCATGATGCTGCCATGCTCAATGTTAAAGCCCCCCAGCTTGGTCGTGGCAGCGAAGCATTACTGGCTTATGACTTTACCTATGCAGCAGAACACCTGGAGCGCAATGATATTGCCAGTTGTAGCCTGAATTATCCTGTCATGCTAATCGGTAGCCATTTTGCGCAGCCCTGGTTTGGGTTTCTGGATGATATTATTCCGGCCGGTGCCAGCCGTCGTTATTGGATCAGCCAACTGGGACTGCAGGGCAAATCCGCAGGTGAGCAGGATTACGCACTACTGAAAGCGGGTACCATCGCCCCCGTGGGTAATCTGCGTATTAAAGAGTCTCTGCCACAGCTTCCTGTGAATAGCACTCTGCCAACCCGGCGTTTTTCCGCAGAATGGGCTATTGAGCGCGACAGTGATTTTCTTGAATACGCACAGCAGATGGGCGCGGCCAGCGGCGGTGCAACGGGTGCAGGCGGGGAAGCGCCAAAATTATTGTTACGCCGGAATGCACAACAGGAAGTGTGGATAGATACCTGGCAAGACGATCCTTTGAATCAGGATACCTCTTATCTCGTTAAATATCCGCGTGGTGCTCGCAGCCCGATTGATTGCGATATTCTGCGCGCCGAGTATCACTTCTATCATGAACTTCAGGCACTGGGCATAGACACTATTGATACCAGGCAAATGCTGTTGTGCGAAGGCACACGTTACCCATCGCTATGGCTACCACGATTTGATATAGCGTTCGTTGAAAACAGAAAAGTCCTGTATGGACTGGAATCCGTCTACTCACTGATGCAAAAAGCGCCGGGAAGCTATCTCAACCATTTCGACATCATTCACTGTCTGATAGAAAAGTTGAATTTGGCAGAGGCAGAACGCGAATTACTGGTTATTGAATGGGTTAAACGCGACATGCTGAACATTGCCTTTGGCAACTCCGATAATCATGGCCGTAACAGTGCTATTTTGAAAAAACCCAGCGGTATGTGGCTTGCCCCCGTTTACGACTTTGCGCCCATGAAAGCCGATCCTGAAGGTGTGGTTCGTACTACACAATGGGGCTCACCGTATGAAGAAGGCGGTCATTACAACTGGCATCTGATTGCACAACGTCTGAACTATCTGGTCTCTGAGAAAAGGTTACTGGAGGCGCTACGTATACTAGCGAAAAAGCTGACTGGTCTTAAGGTGCGCCTGGCGCAACGCGGTGTGCCTGCGTCAATTCTCGAAATGCCCGGCGTTGGCTTCAATTTTCTGGATGAGCGCATCGCAGGGTGGAAATTATGATGAAAACCATGACGCCGTTTGAACGTGAAGCGTTATTCCTGGCGTTATTACGTCAGTCGATTGAAGAAAAAGCCAGCCACGGCAAGTTACTTATGCAACTCCGCAAACAGGTGCTGGGATTTTCACAGGATCGCTATGCGGCGCTGGCTGGCATCAGCCGGCGTACCCTGTCAGATATCGAACAGGATAAAGAGAGCGTAACCCTGAATGTGCTGAATCGCGCTTTCAGGCCGCTGGGGCTGGAAATGGGTTTGTTGCCACAACAATCTCACATGCGGCAAACGCTGATTGCGCTGCTGGCTCAACAGGGCGCATCCCATGACCACCCATGAAAAACTTATCGCCCTGCTCGACCAGCACGGCGCTCAATATCGCCTGCTGGAGCATGCAGCGAACGGGAAGTGTGAAGCAGTGGCGGCTTTGCGAGGTACAGAGGTGGGCCAGGGTGCGAAAGCGCTGGTGTGCCATGTCAAAGGTAACGGTATCAAGCAATATGTACTGGCGGTGCTGCCAGCCGATCGGCAGGCGGACCTGAGTAAAGTGGCGGCTGCGGTGGGTGGACGTCGTGCCTCGCTGGCCTCCCCGGCAGAAGTGGATGCCCTGACCGCCTGTGTATTTGGGGCGATTCCACCGTTTAGCTTTCATGAAGATTTACGGCTGGTAGTCGATCCGCTGTTGTTTGAACGCTATGGCGAAATCGCGTTTAATGCCGGAGTGCTGGAGAGATCCGTAGTGCTGAATATTAACGATTACCAGCGGCTGCATAATGGTAACGTGATGAAAATAATCCTCTAATTGCCATCCGCCACCGCGGGGGGTACTCTCGGAATACCCGCTTTTACAACAGAAGAACCCGTTTATGGCACACTCCCGTTTTACCGCGCGTCTGCGCAATACCGCAGCGCTGGCGCTGCTGGCTGGCTGCGCTTTTGGCGCGCAGGCAAAGATTGATCAGGTGCGTTTCGCGGTTGATCCGACCTATCCGCCGTTTGAGTCCAAAACCCCGCAGGGCAAGCTGGTGGGGTTTGATATCGATCTGGGCAACGCGCTGTGCGCGCAGATGCAGGCCAAATGCGTCTGGGTGGAAAGCCAGTTTGACGGCATGATCCCGGCGCTGAAGGCGCGCAAGTTTGACGCTATCCTCTCCGATATGGGCGTGACCGAAGAGCGCCTGAAGCAGATCGACTTTACCGAACCGATGTATGACACGCACGTGCAGCTGATAGCGCGTAAAGGCTCCGGCCTGCTGCCGACCGCAGAGTCGCTGAAGGGCAAAAGCGTGGGCGTGGAACAGGGTACGGTGCAGGAGCGTTATGCGCGCGCTAAATGGCAGCCGCACGGCGTCAATGTGGTGCCGTATGGCGACCAGGCACAGGTAGAAAGCGACCTCATCTCCGGCCGTCTGGACGCGGTGTTTACCGACGCTGCGCAGGCGGCTATCGGTTTTCTGAAACATCCACAGGGGAAAGATTTTGCGCTGGCCGGCCCGATTGTGCAGGACCCGCTGATTGGCCCTGGCACCGCTATCGGCCTGCGTAAAGGCGACACTGAACTCAAAGCGGCGCTCAACGGCGCGTTTGATGAGCTGAAGAAAAACGGCACATTTGACACTATCCAGAAGCGCTACTTCGCGACAGATATCTCTGTCCAGCCGTGAATCTCCGGCGGCGCGTTTGCCGCCGCTTTTTTAACGGAACTATACTCTGTTCAGTCACCTTAACAGGCATGCGCGCTACTGCAGCCTCAGAAACAGGACACCGGCCGCCCTATGCAACAACAACATCATCCATTACTGAGCGCCTCGCTGGGCACCCAGCGAGAGATAGTCAGCTTTCATTTCGGTACCGACTCGCAAAAGCGCGTCTATATTCAGGCCGCCCTGCATGGCGATGAGCTGCCGGGTATGGCGGTTGCCTGGTATCTTAAACAGAAGCTGCTGGCGCTGGAGTCCGCCGGCAAGCTGAAAGCGAAAATCACGCTGGTCCCGGTAGCCAATCCGCTGGCGCTGGGTCAGCACTGGCACGGCACGCATCTGGGGCGTTTTCATACTCTCTCTGGCCAGGATTTTAACCGGCGCTTTCCGGCGCTGGGTGAGAAGCTGGCCGCTGAACTGGCGGGGTCTTTGACGCAGAGTGAATATGAAAACAGACGCCTGATCCGCGATGCCATCGACCTTTACTACCGCGATCAGATAGCCAGAACCGAGCTGGAGTCGCAGCGCTATACCCTGATGCGTATGGCAAGTCAGGCCGATCTGATGATCGACCTGCACTGCGACTGGGATGCGCTGCCGCATCTCTATACAACGCCTCACGCCTGGTCTGAAGTGGAACCGCTGGCGCGCTGGCTCGGCAGTGAGGTGCAGCTGCTGGCGCAGATTTCCGGCGGTGAGCCGTTCGACGAAGCGTGCTGCGAACCCTGGCTGACGCTGGCAAAACGCTTTGGCGATGACTACCCGATGCCGCGCGGTCTGCTGCCGGTGARGCTGGAGCTGCGCGGCGTCGCCGATGTCTCTGCGGAACAGGCGGAAAAAGATGCCGATGCAATCATTAATGCGCTCACCGAAAGCGGCTATATCAGCGGCGATCCGGGCGTCTCTCCTGCCCTGCGCCATCCGCCCACGCCGCTGGCGGGCTGTGAATATATTCATGCGCCCTACTCCGGCCTGCTGCTGAACCGGCGTAAGCTGGGTGAGTGGATTAAACCGGGGGAAGTGGTGGCAGAAGTGATCGATCCGGTCAGCGACCACATTACGCCACRGGTGGCTGAGTATGGCGGCGTGCTCTACGCCAGAAACCTGACCAAGTTTGTCACGTCCGGGATGCTGGCGGTGCGGCTGGCGGGGGAAAGTGCAGGACGCAGCGGTGAGCTGCTGGTGATGTGACGGCATAAAAAAACCGGCTCAGAGGCCGGTTTTTTTTATTTTAGTGACGACTGCGGTAGTTGCTGACGATGCTGCGGCCAATCACGATAGCCGAACCCAGCACGCCGCCCAGGATCAGGGCTAACAATATGGTAAGGGTCTTTTTCGGACTGTCACGACGAATCGGCAGGTCAGCTTCAGCGATGTAGCGGAACGACTGCAGGTTGTCTGCCTGGATGGTGACGTGCGTAATAGAGAGCAGCGCGCGCTCAGCACTGTAATAGTCATCATCAAAATCGAGCGGCTTGGTCGCTTCATTGGTCACCATCGCGCGTAACGGTTCACTGCCCAGCAGATAGAGCGTGTCATCAGAAAGATACTCTGCCTGACTCAGCTGCGATTTTGCGAGGCCGGCCGCTTCCGCCACCTTCAGCGCCTGATTAATCACATCAAGACGATGCTGTTTTTTGTTAATGGCGATCTGCTTGTGCGCATCCAGAATTTCTTTCAGCTCTTTGGCTTTCACGCCCAGGCTATGTTTTATATCCTGACCATAATCGCTGACAACTTCATTATTGACAGTCGTAAGATACTTTTTCAGCTGCGCCTGCGCCTCTWTGGCACTCTGCGCGACAAAAGAGATAGTCAGCGCATCATTACTGCCTTTATTTACCTGGCTGATTTTTAATGTTTCAGGCTCTTCCTGATTTGCCAGAGCGCTAGCGAGCGCATTCATTGAGGCGCTAAAGCGGCCAAACAGCTGGTTTTGCAGATCGGTAACTGACGGCTTTTCCTGAATGTTTTGCGCATACAGCACGCTCAGCGTGGCGTTATAGCTGGCAACCTGTCCCGCTGAAGGCTGCGTCACAATGGCCTCAGACGTCCATTTTTCCTTCGCCACGCTTAAATAGACAATGCTTAACAACATTGTCACTACCATCGTCGCAATAATTATCCACTTGCCTTTCCACAGCTGGACAATTATGTCGAGCAAATCTATTTCATCATTATTGTTTGAAGCCAGAACGCCCGGATCGTTATTCAGTCCGGGCTTATTGTTTGCATTCATAAATTCAGTACTCGCCAATCATTGTCAGCATAGAAAAACACCTCCCGGACGGGAGGTGTTAAGAACAGTTACTCTAACCACTCGGTGTGGAATACGCCTTCTTTATCGGTACGCTTGTAAGTATGCGCACCAAAGTAGTCACGCTGCGCCTGGATCAGGTTGGCAGGCAGCACCGCTGAACGGTAGCTGTCATAGTACGCGATAGCAGCAGAGAAGGTCGGAGTCGGGATGCCGTTCTGGACTGCATAAGCCACCACATCGCGCAGCGCCTGCTGATACTGGTCAGCGATATCTTTGAAGTATGGCGCTAACAGCAGGTTGGCGATATTGGCATCGGCCGCATAGGCGTCGGTGATTTTCTGCAGGAACTGGGCACGAATGATGCAGCCCGCACGGAAGATCTTCGCGATCTCACCATACTGCAGATCCCAGCTGTACTGCTCTGATGCCGCACGCAGCTGTGAGAAGCCCTGCGCATAGGAGACAATTTTGCCCAGATAGAGCGCGCGACGCACTTTCTCGACGAACTCCGCTTTATCGCCGCTGACTGCCTGCGCCTGCGGACCGCTCAGGACTTTAGAGGCAGCAACGCGCTGCGTTTTCAGTGAAGAGAGGTAGCGGGCAAAGACGGATTCAGTGATCAGCGACAGCGGCTCACCCAGATCCAGCGAGCTCTGGCTGGTCCACTTACCGGTGCCTTTGTTTGCCGCTTCATCCAGGATCACATCAACCAGGTAGTTACCCTCTTCATCTTTTTTAGTGAAGATATCTTTGGTGATGTCGATCAGGTAGCTGCTCAGCTCGCCGTTGTTCCAGTCGGTGAAGGTTTCAGCCAGCTCTTCATTGCTCAGACCCAGCGCACCTTTCAGCAGTGCATAAGCTTCAGCAATCAGCTGCATATCGCCATATTCGATACCGTTATGCACCATCTTCACATAGTGACCCGCGCCATTCGGGCCGATGTACGCCACGCAGGCGTCGCCATCTTCTGCACGGGCAGCAATCTTATCGAAGATAGGGGCAACCAGCTCATACGCTTCTTTCTGACCGCCAGGCATGATAGAAGGACCTTTCAGCGCGCCCTCTTCACCGCCGGAGACGCCGGTACCGATGAAGTTAAAGCCCTGCTCGCTGAGCTCCTGATTACGACGGATTGTGTCTTTATAGAAGGTGTTACCGCCATCAATCAGAATGTCGCCTTTATCCAGATGCGGCGTCAGCGATGCAATGGTTTTATCTGTCGCTTCACCCGCCTGCACCATCAGCAGAATACGGCGCGGTTTTTCCAGTGACTCAACAAACTCTTCTACGGTGTAAAACGGAGCAAGTTTCTTACCCGGATTCTCAGCAATGACTTCATCGGTCTTTTCGCGTGAGCGGTTGAAGATAGAAACAGTGTAACCACGGCTTTCGATGTTGAGAGCCAGATTACGGCCCATTACTGCCATACCTACAACGCCGATCTGTTGCTTGGACATACCTACTCCTGTCTAGGTGAGAAAACCAGCAGTTATATGACTGCGGCCAATGTTCTGAACATATTAACTCAGGTTTAAGCGGGGATGGTAGTGATTGGTGCTATAGTATTTGTATTTGGATAATAAAATAATACATCGCTAATTATACAAACCTAAGACTGAAAGAAAAAGGACTTTTGGGTAACATTTAAAACGAAGTTAAAAAGCATAGAAATCTAGGAAGTCAGTTTGTCAATAGCTAACATGTATCTCGAGATCACCACTTTCTCATCAAAATTTTCTTCCATTTTTTGTCGACTCTTAGCACCCATAGCAAGACGTTCATCGTGTGTCATACCAATAATAAGTTTCATGGCTTTAAGAAGGCTTTCCAGAGAACGTGGTTGGCATACAAAACCATTAACATAATCATCTACAGTTTCACGGCATCCCACATTGTCTGTCGTAATGATAGGTTTTCCCATTGCACCAGCTTCAAGAAGTGACTTAGGCACACCTTCGCGATAAAATGAAGGTAAAACAACACAATCAACTAAAGCCATTTCTTTTTCTACAGCATCAGAAATACCTTGATATATTATCCATCCACCTTTTACCCATTCGTCGATTACCTTGGATGAAATACCTTTTGGATTATGATCGTCTATAAAACCAAGCAGAAAAAACTCTACAGAATCTCCATGCTCTTTTTTCAAAATTTTAGCAGCATCTGCGTAGTAAGTGATGCCTTTCTCATAAAGCATTCGAGCCACAAGCAGAAAACGAGTTACCCCATCGTTTTTGGCTCCTTGAATTTTAAATCTAGTCAGATCAACCCCCGACCCTCGTAGGCGTTCACTTTTATCTTTACTAGTTATTCTATTTTCGAGGAAAATATTTCTATCATCGTCATTTTGGAAAAAAATCATATCAGCATGAGGCTGGCTTATTTTGTAAAGGAGTCTGGTAACCTTAGAAACAATGGTCTCATTTA
>PEFU01000003.1:1829074-1848146 GCA_002939445.1 Pantoea sp. BRM17
AAAGTCATTGGGGTTAACCAGTAGTACCAGTGCGGCCATCCCTGCCACCACTACCACTAACAGGCATGCGTGAGCAGCGGCCAGAGGTCGACGTCCAGCCGCATATTTTCGGCGGTCACCAGCGGCTGGCTGGCACCGGGTGCGGTGAGGCTCATACGTCCGGAAAGAATGCTGAGCTGAGGCCAGACGTGCCAGCGCAAATCGCTGCCCGTGACCAGCTGATAACCACTGCGCTGCTCTACCTGTTTTACCATGTAGGCGCCCCCGCCCGGCTGCTGCCAGATAAGCAGGCTGTCAGCCACGCGCAGTTTCGCAATTGCCAGGCTCCAGCTCTGTGAGGCGGCTAATGCCGGCTCGCTGTCGCCAGGGCCGATGGGGGCGCCGCCAGGCTTCTGCGGCGCGCTCTCCGGCGTGGCGCGGATAATCGCGTTTTTCAGCATTACCTGACTGACGCTGAGCTGCGCGCCATCCAGCGCATAATCAAGCTGCGCCAGCTCGCCGCTGACCTGATGCGGATAGCGTGAGACATCCATCTCGCCCTGCAGATTAACGCTGAGATTGCGCTGGTTACGCGACAGGCGCGTGCTCAGCTCAATGTGGTTCTGTTTGCGGCTGTCCTGATCCAGGCTCAGATTAAGATTGCGGAAGTTGTACTCTTAGAGGTTATCGATGTTCAGCGAGGTTGCATGCAGCGCCAGGCGCAGCTGCTGCGGCATCGCAATGCGTCCTTCCGCGCTGCCCTGCAGCGTACTGTCATTGGCGGTAAGCTGCAAATCGGCCAGCGAGAACTGCTGTTTATCGGCGTTCCATATCGCTTTTCCGCTCAGCGCGCCTTTAATGCCCTGTACCGGCAGGTGATTGCTGGCGTCGATCTGCAGGTTACTGAGCGTCAGCCCGCGCCACTGGCTCTGGTCCGCCTTCAGGGCAAGCTGCAGATTGAGCGTATTGAGCGGTGAATCGGCGTTATTGCGCAGTACCGGTTCCGCAATGACCGGCGGCTGCACCGGCGCGGCCTGCACGGTCCCGCTGCCGCTGCTGACCGGGGTACTGACGGCACCCTGCAGCGATAGCGTCCCCTCAAGCGCAGCGGGCAGCGCCAGCGCTTTCAGCAGAGGGGCAATCGCAATATTCTCCAGTTCAGGCTGAAACGCAGCCCGGGTAACCGGCTGCCGGATATCAATCTGACCCGGCAGCGAGAAATGACCGTCACCCAGCCGGCCCTGTAACCGGCTAAGCGTCATCAGACCCTGCTAGATATGGCCCGCCAGCTGCTGTATGCCCTGGCTATCAGGCTGATCGTTGGTGACCTCACTACTGGCGCGCGCGACGGCGCGGCGTACCATCTGTTGCAGATTAAGCTGCGTAAGCTGCAGATTGGTGGCCTCCAGATCGGCACTGCCCTGCCAGTTCTGCTTCGCCTCTTCTACACTCAGCCCGGCTCCACTCACCTAACCATACATACGGAGCGGAATGGGCTGCTGATTCAGGACTTTTGCCAGACGCTCGTCCCCTTTCCAGCCGCGCAGCATCATATTGATGGTGACATCCAGCTGCTGTTGCACAACGTCAACGGTTCCGCGCGTCTGAAGTGCCAGCTGGCTGCTGCCGCCCTGCAGATCGGTAAACGCTACTTTTCCCTGCTGCAGGCCGCATTAAGGCGCCCCTGGCGTGTTTATGCGACCCAGCCGTGTTGATGCGCCCCTGGTGGTTAACGCGCACCTGCCGTATTAATGCGCCCCTGACGGGTGGCGATCGAGCCACTGATTAAGACGCGATTTCGCTTCGCTCTGCAGCTGCTGGCGCACAACATCATCTATCGGCAGCGAATATTGCAGTTTGTCCCAGCGATAAACGCGATTATCACACGCTGGCCGGCCTGCTGATGGACACGCTGCAGCATGTCCCCGAAGAGGGTGAAGAGCTGCGGATAGGAGATTACCTGCTGCGCGCGCTGCAGGTGGAGAATCATCGGGTACAGAAAGTGGAAATTATGCCGCATCCTTTATCAGAAGCGCCGTAGCAGCGTCCCTGTAAACGTAGGGGGCTTGTCGATGAGTTTGGCTCCGTCGAAGGCGTGGTGACGCTGAGCGACGTGATGGAGACTATCGCCGGTAATCTGCCTAATGAAGGAGAGGAGCTGGATGCGCGCTACGATATTGAACCCGGCCCGCAGGGAGGCTGGATCGCAAACGGGCATATGCCATTGGACGATCTGGCGCTCTATGTCGCGCTGCCGGTAAATTACACGCGTATTCTGGTGACGGAAAATGGCCGCGATCCGCTGGGGGTGGTGCACGTTATCGATCTGCTGCATCAGTCGCTGCACAGTGATTCCCTTGATCTGCGCGCGCTGATCCGTCAGCCGCTGGTGTTTCCGGAACGGGTAACGCTGCTGCAGGCGCTGGAGCAGTTTCGCCAGGCGCGCACGCATTTTGCCTTTGATGCGGATACGGCCTCGCTGCTGAGCCATAGCGATGAAGGCGCTCTGTTTAATCGTCAGGAGCGGCTGATGATCGCCCGGGTGCTGGGGCTGGCGCAGCGGCAGATCAACACCATTATGACCTCCCGGCACGATGTGGAATCGGTTGATTTAAGTGAAGCGCCTGAAGAGATTATGGCGAAGCTCGATCGCAATCAGCTTGCAGAGGGGTTTGGCTTTGTTATTCCCAAAGGGTATCTCTACGCCGCTATCGGTTTCTCTATTCTGATTGAAATGCTCAATCAGCTGGCGAGCTTTAATCGCCGCCGCTTTTTGTCAGCCGGCCGTCCGCTACGCCAGCGCACGGCCGAAGCGGTCCTGCGCATTCTGCGCGGAGAGGCGCAGCGTGCTGAACTGCTGGATGCTATTTTCTCCCTCGACGCTGTCATCACAGCAGTGGGCATGGTCAATGAGCTGCCGGTAATGATGGCCGCGGTCACCATCGCTATTCTGCTTATGCTGCTCGCCAGCAAGCCGCTGACGCGTTTTGTGAATAGTCATCCCACGATTGTGATCCTCTGCCTGAGCTTTCTGCTGATGATTGGCTTCAGCCTGGTCACGCTGACACAGCCTCTGCTCACCCTCTGGCAGCATAGCTTCAGCGCACGCGATCTGCTGCTGCTGCTGGGCGGTATTTTCCTGCTCTATAAAGCGACCACTGAGCTAAATGCGCGACTCGAAGGGGGTGACGATGAGGGTGGTCAAAATAAGAACGGCGCTAAATTCTGGCCGGTGGTGGCGCAGATCGTGGTGCGGATCGTTGATCCGTCGCTCTGGGCGGGATTAGTAACGCTAATCATTCTGGAGCTGGTGCTGGGCATTGATAACCTGGTGTTTATTGCCATTCTGGTCGAAAAGCTGCCGCCGCTGCTGCGCGACCGGGCGCGCGTGATTGGCCTGATGCTGGCGCTGCTGACCCGCCTCGGGCTGCTGGCCTCGCTTTCATGGCTGAGTGCGCCGCTCTCCTTCTCCTGCATTCTTAATCCATACATTTTGCTTATTTTGCCCGCTGCGCTTTGAACATTTCCCTGACCAGCGCGTATAACCTTATACCAGCAGGGTCGGCAGGGTTTTGCCCTGTTTCCGGCCATTCACTATCATCAGATTAAACCCATTTTGAGACATTACGGTGACATGAGTATGTGGGAGAACGTTGCTATACTAGTTATTACTGGCTTGTTTACAAGTAGGGCCCGTGCCCCCTGTGCTATTTTAGGAAAAAGACTACCAGCCATTAGTAATGACGCCACATCTGCCGTGCAATCAGCAGTGAAAATTCAGAATTATTCGGATATACGATTGGTAAAATGTACGCGGCAAACCTCACCATCTCGCATAACAATTAATGTTCATTTCCTGTTTAAGCCGGTTCAGGCACGCTACCGCCCCTGGCTGTCGCTGCCAATACCGCCTGCTCATCCTGTTTTGCGCTTTTTTAACCATTTTTCCAGGATAACTCCTGGCAGGATCGTGCAGGTTCACAATTCACAACTTTAAAATGCATTACCCTGCGCTATTAACCAGATTGGCGCAGACATTTACTGACTTTAACTCTTTTATTTTATTTCCCTAATCCCTAACGCTACAGGCCTGTGTAATAAATGAGCGATACTCAGTCGGAGCCTGTTGAGCAAACTGCGGCGAACTCCCCGGTATTTAGGTCAATTCTCTATTGCTTTTCGCCAGAAAATTGTGATAAATACCAACGGATTAGTCTGAGTTCCATTGCCGCTACACCAGACATCAGATAATTGACAGACAGATGTGAGTAGCAATTTTTAAATTGAGATCTTTTTCAGAGATATCAGCCAGTGGCGAGTCAGATAATGAATTAATCAGGGCGAGTGCAATAAACAACGCCGCGTTAAAACAAATTAAATCTGAGCACGCCAGTAAAAATTTGGTCAGAAGACTTTTATATGTAAATTCGTTATCGCGCATTCGCGCCACCGGGATCAGGATCAGCGCCAGAATCCAGGTGAGTACCCAGACAAAACGCGACATCTGCCACTGCGATAATGCAGAAATAGACAAATCGATAACCGAGAAAATAAACACGGTACGAAATATCTCTTTCAGCTCAAACCAGAAAGGTTTGCGGTAAGTGTAATGGCGCAGACGAACCCAGAACCAGCCCGTTTTATGCAGCACAGGTACGCCGGAAATGCTGGCCTGCGGACAGCTGCCGTCGACATCAAAGAAGGCGATAACGTCAAAGCCCATCACCTCTTCACTCTGCAGCGCCTGCCAGGCTTCCTGTGCGTTACGGCTGCTGCCAATGATGATGGTCTGCTTTTTCCACATACCAAAATGGTTCAGTACCCGTTTGGAAACGGCCATCACTTCGTGGCTGAAGATATAGGCCATATCCGTACCATAGAGCGGTACACCACGCAGCGTCGGAATAACGGAGACTGAACGGCAATTGTGCATAGCCAGGTTTTTCAGCCACAGATCGCGATGCTGACTCTGCTCAGACTCAACCGCAACGATAAACTGCGTTTCGCTGTTGGTTAACTGCCAGAGCTCAGCTTCGCATTTAAACTTACGTCCGTTCATACCGACGCGTTCGTGACCGTAAATCGGCGGTCCGCCATCGCGGCCAACCATAAAGCCGAGGACCAGCAGCGCCGGCGACAGCGCCACGATAATACCGAGCGCACCAACGATATCGAACGCGCGCTTGAGGAAGCGCGAGGTACGCTTCGCCAGGTTATTGTTTACACGCAGAATCATGTCACCACGCACCACGTTCCACAGCTGCGGCAGCTCATCCAGACTGGTTTTACGGATGAAATGGCCGACTTTGGTAATACGCGGGTCGTTTTTCAGTTTGAAATCTTTATCCCACTCCGCTCGCGCAACCGGATCGGTGCGCAGCACCTCCTCCAGCACTTCTTTGGAGTTAATCACCATTGAGCGGAACTTCAGGATCGCGATGTCATTCCACAGCGACCAGTTTTTGACATACCACGAGTCGAAATAGACGCGTGTTTCGTAGTCAACGTCGTTACGACCGCTGACCTGCCACAATCCCGTCATGCCTGGCTTCGCCATCAGGTAGTAATCTACATCCCCGGCATAACGGCAGAGTTCATCTTCAATCACCGGACGCGGCCCGACAAGGCTTCCCGGACGACATCAATTAAAGCGGAATAGTGCAGCTCAACAACCTCTCCGCTTTAATCAGGCTCGATAATGGCAGTGTTCAGATAACAAGACTCCCAGCACCGGCAGTTATTCAGCGAGAGAGATACCCTCCCCCGCCTTCGCTGTCTATCAATATGCGCCGTCGCGCTTAAGCACTACGCCGACTGTCTTAAACAGGGGAGAGAAAAGTTGCGGATACCAGTAAAGGTATCAATTTAGTTTTCATTATCATCTGGTTATTCGCTATCAGTTAATGATTGATAGAGGCGAAAACGCCGCTGTGTAAGCGTCTTACAAAAATTTAATTTAACGGGTTAAACACTGAAACTGTGGGTCATTATCATTGCTCCCTTGGTTTTTATGTTGTCACCGTGCGGTATTCGTAGCTCTGAATCTCGTTCTGCAGCTGTGGGTTAGCCTGTGCAACCAGTGGCTTAGGACGCATCTGTTCAACCAGACGAGGAGTCATCGGGAAGACGTTTACGTATTTATCGATGTCAAAGTTGCTATCCTGTTGCTCAATGACATCTTTTCCGCTGGTCGTAAGGTGCGAACCTGGTTCAATGGTGCACCCACGACGCGCAATCTCCGCACGCACTTCCGTTACGGTGCGACCCGCAACGCGTACCTTGCCGATGTACGGATAGAAAATCGTGCCGTCAGCCTGTACCCAGTTGCCGGTGTCGCTGGCGCTGCGATACTGGCCGGCCGGGGTCGTCAGCTCCGGGTGATCCCAGACGGTGACATTCAGCACGTCGCCCACGCCGATGCCGTGCGTCAGCACGACGTTGCGCCAGTCAGCATCAGCGGCCAGGCCGCCCGCGGCGTTGACCGCATCCAGAACGGTAAGCGGCACGTTGGTAATCGGCTGCTGACCAGATGTGGTCACCGACCCGGTGATATACGCTTTCTGCGAGCGGAAAGCCGCCAGGTTGACATCTACCTGCGGGCTTTCAATGTACTGCGCCAAGCCCAGTGCTTCTGCCAGCGTCATGCCGCTGCGATCCATCTTCAGCGTAGCCTGCTGACGCACTTCACCCATCACAAAGACTTTCAGGTCGTCATTACGCGGAACGTAAAGAATGTCGCCCGGATAGAGCAGATGGTTCTGGCTGAGGTCGCCATTTTGCATCAGCGCCTGCAGCGAAATACGCTGCTCGCGGCCGTAGCGGGTAATCGGTGTCGCGGTGACGTAGACGATGTCATACGGTTCCAGCTGGAACTCCGTACCCATCACCATTGACGCCGCATCCTTGGTATTCAACTGATAGATGTTGGCGATTTTGGTGCGGTTCGCGCCGCGAATCGGACGGATAACGAACACGCCGGTTGCATCAGAGGTGGTCTGATCCATACCCTGCGCGTTCACGCGCGTTTGCGGCAGTGCACGCTTCAGCAGCCGCTCGGCGGTTGGCGAACGGCAGATGTTACCCACACAGACCACTAACACTGACTTAATCATGGTAAAACCTTAGTTCGACCAGTTGCGGAAGCGCAGCGCTGACGAGCTTGCATCGTCGATACCTACGATGGTCGGCAGCAGTCCGGAGATAACGCGGTTCCGGCGCGCGGCGGGATCGATGCGGTTGACCTGCTCAATGTGGCGCTTCTCCATCACCAGAATCAGGTCGAAGTCACGGCACATCTCTGCCGTTAACTGCTGCGCCTGATGTCCGTCGAGCGAGAGGCCATGTTCAGCGGCAACCTCACTGGCCATCTTATCGGCCGGGTACCCTTCCAGGGCACCCAGGCCCGCCGAGGGCGAATCTTCTTTTGGCGCGGTCATGACCTTGTTTTTAATATTCATGGATAATCCCAACTATCGGCTTAATACGTTGACCCATTTCTGGGTTGCGTTGTCCAGTAACCCGTACACAGCGTCGAAGGCCTCACGGCTCTTTCGGTACGGGTCCGCAATTTCCTGTTGATTAAGCCAGTGCCCCAGCAGCATCGTTTTTCATGGCAGAACGTCGGTCAGGTCGTTCAGCACCGAAGCGGTGTTCTTCTGCTCAACCTGAACCATGGCGTCTGCGCTATAGATTGGCGTCGCAAACAGTGTGTAGAGCGTTGCCACCAGCATAAAGAAGGCGGTAACGGCAACAATGATCCAGCGGTGATCAACCAGCTGTCCCACAAGATGCGCCAGATCCCATCCATGATCGATGCTGCGCGGGATTTCCAGGCGTGAGATAGCGATCTGACCCGGCTTGTTACCCATCAGGCGCGACAGGCCTTTACCGATAACCGGGAAGTAGTGCTGCTGCACCACGCTGTCCAGGCCCAGGTCCTGAACGGTTTTACCGATAACCATACGGGATTCAAGGATCTGAATCTCGGTATCGGATGCCGGCATGGAAACGGTTTTAATCGCCTGCAGGTCGGTCAGTTTCGTGACGCTGAAGGTTGTGCCTTCATCCGCCTGAATACCGCTGACCAGCATAGTGACTTCGCCATGCTGCTCCAGCTGACCCACGCGGCCCTTGAACAGCTCGTCGCCGTCGCTGCTTACGGTATAGGTATCTGCACCGGTTACTTCCAGCTCAACGGTACGCTCGCGCACCTGAGGCAGCTGATTGCGCAGGAACTGCAGGCTCTTTTCCGCCTGTTCAGATTTACGCTCAACGTTCTGCAGCAGGTAGTTGTTGACGATCTGGTTCAGGACACGACTCGCCTGCTCCGGATCTTCATCACGATACTCAAGGCCCAGTACGCCGGTGCTTTTGCCTTTATCGGCTACGGTCAGCGCGCCCAGATCCAGCAGCGCGCGGTAGGTCGGGTGATCTTTGGTGAACAGCTGCGATACTTCCGCTTCACGGAAGGTCAGCTCGTTCAGCTGGCTCTGCACGCTGACAGAGGTATCCAGAGCGGATTTGGCTTCCAGCGACATATCCACTGACGCGTTCTGACGACGGAAGGTGTTCAGCTTATCTTCCGCATCATCCAGCTTGGAGTTATCGATGATACGCACATCACCTACGGTGCTCGCCTTGCTGATCCCCAGCTCCTGCTGACGGTTCAGCAGCTGCATGTAGATCTCCTGACCGGACTGTACGTCACGCGTCAGTCGCAGGATCTCCTGCTGCGTCTGCGGCATCGAGGAGATGCGCTTGTTCAGCTGAGCCTGCTCCGCTTCCAGCGTTTTGCGTTGCTTGCGCTGCCACTCAGAGAGCGGGACGCTGGCGTAGACGTTCATGCCCAGCTCTTCCAGCTGCTCAGGATTGTCGATACCGTGATGGAACAGCGCTTTCAGCAGCACCAGACCAACCGAGAGCACCAGACCGAGAATCAGACCAGCCAGTACAATCAGCGTTTTCTTCGGTGCAACCGGGCTACCGGCCGTTTCAGAGGTTTTACCAATGCCCGGGCTGGCGCCGGTGATCATCAGGATGTTGTTCTTCGCTTCCATCATCGCAAAGTGCAGGCTGGTACGCAGGCTGCGAATCGCTTCGATGGAGAGGTCAGTCGGGTTACCCAGCGCCAGCAGCGTATTGTGCGGATCGCTCTTCTCTTTGTGACCACGACGCGCCAGGGCTTCGGTATCTTTCAGGAAA
Organism: Pantoea sp. BRM17; assembly: GCA_002939445.1. Classification (GTDB taxonomy): domain Bacteria; phylum Pseudomonadota; class Gammaproteobacteria; order Enterobacterales; family Enterobacteriaceae; genus Pantoea. The sequence goes on from PEFU01000003.1 coordinate 1,838,255, forward strand.
TCAAAGCCGTAGACGCCGCGCTGAATCATCGCCGGAGAGAACTCAGTCTTGCCGGAAAGGACGTTAGAGAGGCCCTGCTTGTTATCCGCACCCAGCAGCTCATGGGTATAGCCGCGACGCATATCACCATCGATAAACAGTACGCGCTGACCCGCTTTGGCAACCAGGGTTGCCAGGTTGGCACAGACAACGGTGGTGTTAGTCTCAAAGCGCGCAACCATCAGCGACGTTCCAGCCAGCTTACCAATGATGGATGCATCGGTAACCGCCAGAATTGGTGGGGTATCGATCAGCACCAGATCATAGTTCTTGCTCGCCCACTCCAGCAGCTCACCCATACGACGATGCATCAGCAGTTCAGACGGGTTAGGTGGCACCTGACCGCGTGATCACCATAAAAACGGGGCGGATAAACCGCCCCGTGAAGGTGTTATTTAGCTTTTGGCTTCTTTGCCGTACTCGTAGTTGTAGTAGTCGTAGCCATAACCGTAGGCGTTTGACGCTTTACGTACCACGGCGTTGAGGATCACACCCTTGATCTCGATGCCGTTCTGCGCAAAGCGCTTGTAGCTGACATCCAGTTCTTAAACGGTAGCGCGAGCAGGCCATGGAAAGAAATCGGTTTTATTCCGAAAAATCAAACCGTTATTACTCTTTCTTCTGAGGATGCCGCGTACCATTACGGAAATACCAAAGATTGTGCTGTGTGTCTGTTTTGCGGTGCAAAACGCACCAAAAAGAGGGTGAGGCTGAAAAGCCCCTGCCCTGCGGTAAGCCGCTATTCGACCCTGCACCACCTGCGCCAGCTCGGCCGCATCAGCTGATTTGTCATCCACAATGATGACTTCAAAATTACGATAGCTTTGCGCTTTAACGCAGTCGAGCGTGGTGATAATCGATTTCGACGCGTTATACGCCGGAATAACGATTGAGAAGCGAATGTCCTGCATTGCCAGCACCTCTTAAACAGCTGTTCCAGATCGGCGTGACCGCCCCTGCGCTTCCAGACGCGCAATGGTGTCGCGTACCTCTGCAAGTTTATTCGGGTGCCACTCATCATCCGCATCGAGGAAGCTGATAAAGTCGCCTTCAGCCAGTTCAATACCTTTGTTACGGGCGCCGGCGCCGTTGAGTTTGACCTCAGAGAGCTCCAGCTTAATTGTCAGCTCCTGATAGCGCTTCTGATGGCGGATGTAGCGCGTATCGAACTGGATTTTCAGCGCATCCTCGCGCTTCAGCACGATGGTACTGGTCTGGATAAAGCCGTAGCAGCCAAACAGATATTCAGCGACGGTCTCATTTTTGCCCGGCGCCTGCATCGGCATCACTTTCAGAAAGTGGCCATCCTGGTGGATATTGACCTGGCTGAAAATGACGTGTTTAAATGCCTTATAGGTATGGACGTCTCGCGTGGTCAGATGAGGCTTCATGCTATCCAGCCAGAAGTAGGAGTATTTCACCGACTCCCCTTTATGCTTGGAGCCAAATTTGGTCACCAGGTGATAGGTCGCCAGCGGTCTGGCAATCATCACAAACTCATAGCCCATGCGATCGGCGCGGATACAGAAATCGTAATCAAAAAAATTGCTCCCGCGCAGGGAGCAAGTGAATGTGTGTCAGGAGACCGCTTTTCTGCCGCCAAACCGCGATTTCACCTTATCCTTCAGGCGATTCATAAAGTAGGCGCGGTTGTCGCGGTTGGTCAGAAAAAAGTAGCGGGCAAAACTCAGGCTCGCCTGCAGCGATTTACCGTCCATCTTGTAGCGCAGCGGCAGGGCAGTGCTCACGCACCAGGGCCAGAGAGTCATCCGTGGAGGTGTCGTTAACCAGATAGAGATGCCAGTCGCTGTAGGTCTGTTTAACAATCGACTCGACCGCGCGCAATACCGTTTTACGTGCGTTATACATCGGCATCACAATACCGATGGTGCCAACATGATTTGTCATTTTTATTGCCCGGAGTGTCAGGAACATATAGTGATAGTGGGTGATAACGAAGTCATCGCCGGCGGCAATGGCGGCAACCTGCTCAGCCAGCTTCTCAGCGTGCCACTCATCATCGCTGTCGAGAAACGCGATGATCTCTTCGCTGGCAGCACGCAGTCCGACGTTGCGCGTTTCTGCAGCGCCCTGATTAACCTCATTGCTGAGGATAGTAATGCGCGGATCCACCCGCGCCTGTTTGTAGCGGGAGAAGAGCTCATACAGGAAAAGAAAGTCTTCATGCCCTTTACGCTGGAAGAAGATCCCCTGGGGCGGACGACGGAAGCAGACGGATGAAAAGCAGACGCGATACTGCTTCTTCACGAAATTATCCTGCTGCAGATATGGCTTGCCCCAGGTGATATCGTGTTCGGCGCTCTGCGTTTAAACATGCGGATTTCAGCGATGCTTCAGGGCGAAAAGGACGCCATTCACCATATACCAGGTGTAATAGTAATAGACTTTTAATGGGTTGTTTTTGTAGATAATTCTTAATAATTCCAGATGCCATTTCGCCGCCTTGTTTTTGTTGCGCGACAGCGAATCTCCCAGCTCGTAATAGTTCACCAGCGTTTTGCGGATCGAGGTTTCGCCATGGCCCTCAAGGGAGTAAACAGTGACGGCGTGCTCTTCACCCAGGCACTCTGACATGAAGTTACAGATGTTCTCGGTGCCCGCATAGGAGTAGGCATCTTTGATCACCAAAACGACTTTTTTCATTTAACGCTTTCCACCTCAAAAATAGTGAACGTAAAACCCCTACTGGCTGCATGACTGCACGTGCTCGCAGGCGTAGGCCTTAAAGGTTTTTTTGTTCAGCATCATCAGGTTCCAGAACGCAAACATAACGCTCAGACGGCCCATACTGATGAGGAAAACGCTGTCGAAACCTTCCTGATGGATACGTGCTACGGCACTTTTGATCGGGTTGCTGTGGCCTTCAAAACTGACGATCTCTTTTACATGCGTAAAGGGGTAAACCGCCAGCGCCTGGCGACTGCGCTGACGCCGTTCAAAGCCTTTGTACACCACCGGATTGGGGATCTGCTGGCTGCGGATATGCCAGCGGCTGAAGACCTGCTGATCTTTATCCGTCAGGACAATCACGCGATCGTAGTAGCGCAGCAGCAGCCACTTCATGAGTTTGATCGGCTTACTGAAGGAGTTGATAGCGATATAGTAGTCATTGATGTTGCTGACCTTACCGACAAAGTTCACGCTGTTGGTAATGCCGAGTGCGGCCGCCTGCTCATGCAGCTGCTGGCGCAGCTCGCCATCGCCGGCAATCGCCAGCGTCCACTCCGGATGCTTTTTGCTGAAATCTGCCCAGATATCCAGCAGCAGATCGAACCCTTTCTGGTGATCAAGCCGCCCGAGCTGCTCCATCCGCGCCAGAAAAGCGGCTTTATCGTTCATCAGCACCAGGAAACCATCTGCGCCGTGGTTGATGATCTCCTGCGGGCCGGTCGGGCAGTCATAGGCCACCACCGGCAGGGACCAGGATTTCGCCTCCAGCAGCACCAGCGGCAGCCCTTCATAGCGGGACGTCATCAGCGCCATATCGCTGTCGCGGTGGCGGCTGCCTGCAACACTTCTCTTCTTTTCATGCTGATAATCCCGTGGTCAAAGTCAGTGTGTCCCGGCAGGCATAAAAAGGCGTGACGCTTATACCAGCGCCAGCCAGCTCTGTTTGATCTGATTACCGTCAAACTTGAGTGCGGTCTCTTTTGTCTTATCGCTCATGGCAAAGAACAGGGCGTCATCGCTGGCATGCCCGCTTTACCGATCCACAGCCTGCCTTCAAAGTTCTGCCAGAACTGCGGCGGCATGGTGTAGACATTTTCCGGCGTAAGGATGGGCACATCGCCCTGCGGCACGCTGGCCGGATCGACCGGCTTCAGCGCGGGCTGGCCGCTTTTCGCCGCATAGCTGGAAAACGCGCTTACGGAAAGCGCGGTGACAATGGAGGAGATGGAGAAGAGCGTGTTTCCTTCGCTGTCTTCCACCGCCATGGAGTGCGCCGGACTGGCAATCAGCGCAGCGTTATCATGAATAAACTGCGCAAAATTGCCTTTGTTCAGCGCGATTGGCTGAGTGATTTGCGCGACTTTACCGCTGGCGTCGCGCAGGTACACCGGTATCTGATTGCCTTTCTGGCTGGCGTCGCAGCCGTACGTCCCGACAAATTCACCGCCACCCACTTCCAGCCCTTCATGCCAGCTCTTGAGCTTGATCTTGGCGCCGGCAAACAGCGGGCGGGTTTTACGCAGCTCCTCAACGGAGGGGATCTCGCCAATCAGCTGATAGCCGTTTGGCTGGGCCAGACGCTGGCTGAAATTATTCTGGCCGGGGCGTGAGACATCGGGGGCCGGAAACTGCACGCAGATTGGCTGACTGTTATCGAGCGACCACTGATACATCGCTTTGATGGCCGGCGCCGCATCCGTTTTGCCGTCGGCGATAGCGCCGAATTCAAACAGCGTCAGGCGGTTAAAATCTTCCACCACACGCCGCCAGTAAAAACCGCTGCCGCTGAAGATGACGCCATCATCATCGCGCGCGTGCCGCTTGTCATTCTGGCCGTTGAAGTTGAGGTTGGAGATCTCAGTCCAGCGCGCTTTGACTTTAAACACAAAGTCGGAGCGTCCATCAGAGACCAGCGTGGTCGCCGGAAAATAGCCGAAGTTAACCATCGCGCCGGAGATGCGGAAAAAGCGTTGCTCCTCCTCGCCGAAGTCACAGCCGGTGACAAAGAACTTACCGGCGCCCGCTTTCTGACCTGACCAGCCCGCTTTGATAACATCACCGGTACAGGTATCGGCATACCACTGGTCAATTTTGCAGTCGAGCGTATCGAGCAGGCTGATTGAGGTGCCTCCCACGCGGTTGAAGCGCAGGCAGGCGCCGCGAAAGAACTGGCCGCCCGGACAGGTATTGCTGAACAGTCCCTGCCGGTTGGTAAGCGGGTTTTTGCAATCTTCCAGGCTCAGCGCGTCGATGATCCACTGTCCGTTAGAGATATCGCCAGGATGCTCGCTGTGCTCAATCCAGCCGTTATGAATAATCGACTGACTGCAGCGCGGCAGGTTCAGCACCATCCCGCCGGTACAGCGCTGGGCGTTGAAGTTAGAGAGCTCTATCGCCGTGCTGTGATCCCAGGTGTTATTACTCAGGCGGAAGCGCGAGGTGATGTAGTTATATTTAAGGCTGCCGTCGATGGCGACGCCATAAGACTCCACGCGGGTAGAGCCCATCTCCCAGATGCTCAGCCAGCGCTCACCCTGCAGCGAGTTGTCGATCCAGCTGCCTGACTGCAGATTCGTCTGGCGCATATTGAGACGTGAGTTGCGCGCATAGCTCGCCTCCGCTTTCTGCGTTTTGCGCTGCAGCTGGATCACCGCCCGTCCGCCGGTCTGCTTGCCGCCGGTCACCTCCATCATCGGCGCATTATCGGTGCCGGGGCTGAACTGTGACTGGCCAAACAGCTCAATCTCCCAGCTATCGCCCACGTCCGGCGAGTAGAAGTTGCCCAGCTCAAACCACGTCGCCTGGTTGTTGCCTGGCGTACCTTTAACCATCGTGGCGTCAACGCGCGCGCAGCGTCCGGTCATAAAGCGATCTTTGGCGGTGCTTTTTATCAGCACCACGGTGGCCGGCGTCCAGCCTGCCAGCCTGACCCAGACTTTGGTATCGGTGTCAGAGCGTGCCACCAGCCGCACCTCCAGCACCGGGGAGCTGCCTTCGGCTGACCGTTATCCCTTAAGGGCAAAATAGGGCATCGCAACCTGCTCGCCGTTAATCACTACCGACACAAACCCTTTTGGCTGACGCGTATCCACCTGCTCCGGTTTCAGCTCGCGTGACGCCATCAGCAGATCGCCCTGCTCATTGCCGCCGATGCCCGCTTTACCGTTATGCAGACTAAAGCGCTGCGGCGCCTGCTGGCTGCAAAATCCTCATACACACTCCAGATGTATTTTTTGTAATTCTTACAAGCCGCTGCTCCTGTCCTGAGCAGCAAAGTGAACTCTGGCAAAAAAAACTGCAATGGGACAACGCCCGAAAAGTGATGCCAACTGCCTGTTATCTAACCTAAAGCTTTTTACGTGATTTCAGGGGCGCATTAATGCGCCCCCGGCGGCGTTTATTTAACTTCATCACTTACCCCAGTACAGTCAGAAGTTCTTCGGTGATGCGGTTGCCTGTTTCACGCGCCTGCGCGACCGCGATATTTACGTTCAGTTTTACAGTGCCGTCGTCAGCCTGGGTTGCCTGCAGTGAGTCAGTCATCCCGTGCAAAATTGCGCCATCACCGCCGTTCCCGCAGGTATAATTACCCGCCAATCGGTTCGATACCTTCTCTTCCGGCAGCAGATAGTGTGTTTTTGCCGCCAGGTTATAGTCGTCGAACGCGGCGTGACGGTTGATCATGTCACCCGGAAACACCGAGATGATTTCAACGTCATAGCCGGCATCAATAAAGTGAGTTACCTGGTTGAGGACAAACGTCTCAGAGGCAACCGGAAAACGCATGGTGAAAAAGTTGTTAGCCAGCGCGCCGGCGTAGCCAAAATGCACCAGAAAGACATCGGCGGTGAAGGTCTGTTTCGCATTAGCGACAATCGCCGGCAGCAGCAGCTTCTTCGCCTGTGCACCGTAGCGGCCCACGTTGAGCGATTTGATCAGCGCCGGTTTGGCAATCTTCGGCAGCATCAGGCCGATACGCTGCGTGAGCTTGTCGACGTGCACTTTTTCGCGCGGACAGCCCATCTCAATCAGCTTGTTCTCCCACAGGTGACTGATAGGCAGCATCAGCTCGCTCTGCTTAAACAGATTGACGTAATCCTGCTTGTGCTCTTCCAGAATATGGCGACGTGAGATATCTGCACCGTGGAATACGGTCGCCTGCTTGCCTTTCAGCACGCCCAGTTCGCGCAGCTTCCCTTCCTGCTCGCCATTGCCGATAATGGTGAATTCAAACTGGCCGCCTTTGTCGCGCAGAATTTCACTGGCTTTGACGGCAACGTCCAGCCCTTTTTTCTCGGTCAGGCGCGCCACAGAGACGATGCGCAGCGGCTGGTGAAACGCTTCGCGCGGCCGGAAGTTAAATTTCTCCGGTTCGATGCCCATTCGCGTCTATACCACCGGCAGCCCTACCGCCATGGCTTCCATCAGCGCAACAGGGATCCCTTCCATATCACCGTCGGCGGCCGTTTTTGAGGGCAGGAGAAAAATGTCAGCGTCGTTGAGCGCCTGGCGAATCTCCTCCTGCGGCTTAAAGCCCGGCATGCTGACCATCTCTTTCAGGCCGGCACGGGCGATATGTTCGCGCATCCCCAGTTCCCCGTAGGCAATGTGCTGGTTAAACTCTGTTTCCACTTTATGACGCGCGGCAGCGACGACCGGTGCCACATCTATGTCCCCGCGCGACAGACGCAGCAGCGTGGCAGCCAGCTCATCAGCATCGTTCTCAGAGACCAGCCAGCCGCTGACGTTGTTCTGGATCAGCTCCGGAATGCCGCTGTGGTAGGTGCGGGGTTGAGACCGGCGTTTTTCAGAATGATACGACGCGCATAGGGTGGTCAGACAATAAACAGGGGCGTCATGAAGAGCGYCCCTGCCGGTTAGATTCTGAGCCAGCGCGCAGGTGCCCGGCATTGTCACGCAAATGACCCTGCCGATAGCCTGCCCGGACGTTCATTCTGCTTACACCATCTGCTCCAGAATTTTCATTTTATGAAGTGTAGACATGCATCGATTATGCAGGAATGGCCGCTCGGGCAAGTATAATCTTTATCTGAAAAGCCGACACTAACTCTCTGTCACAGCATCAAAAATTAGTTATTTCAGGCGGTGAGCAGCGGTAATTTTTCGGGCAAATTCAAGCGCTAAAGCCGGTCAAAAGCGTGACGTAAAAAACATTCGGGCATACCGCATTTTTGGAAGCATGGGTGACCAGCACAATCTCCTTGATGCCTGCCGCCACGCACTCGTCAACGATATACTGGATCATTGGTTTGTCGACGATAGGCAGCATCTCTTTTGGAATGGCTTTAGTCGCAGGGAGCATATGCATACCGAGGCCCGCAACCGGGATTACTGCTTTAAGCTTGGTCATATTTGTTCCGACAACTACAAACGGGTTGTCGCCAATCATCGGACGCGCGCAGAGTACGGAGTGACCCAGACCCAGCGGATCGGCCTGACGGACGTTCATGATGGTGACGCCCGGCGGGCAGATGGACTGCACTTCGCTCAGCAGCTGACGCTTAACGCGCGCTTCCAGCAGGGCTTCCAGTTCGTAGGTTGTATCGAAGTGGTTTTCGCTGGTGATCGTACTGATATCGCCCGGGTTGTCGACAGGCTGCTCGGTGGTCAGCACGCCATACTCAGAGAGATCTTCATTCGGCATATGTTTTGCCAGAACCTGGCTGCGGCCGGTCTCTTCAAAACGCGCGACCATGGCGGCCAGGTTATAGCGCAGGTGATCGGCAGTTGAGTCATCCAGCAGTACGTCTGGCAGCCTGGTACCGGTCAGCAGCTGCGCATCAACCGGTTTGCTCTTGCTCAGCGACGCGATGGCGTCAGTCAGCTGAATACGGCCCCATGCGCCTGGCTCGGTTTTCTCAAGCTCAGCCCAGATGTCCGCAGAAAGAACATAGCGACCCACTGCCGTCAGGTCAGAGTTCAGCTCAGCAGCATGCTCCGGCTTTTCAACGATCTCCGATATACCCTGCCCCGCCCGTTACCAAAATAGCCATGTCTACTCCTTGGAAACCGCGCAGGCTGCGCGGTATGGAAATGCTTACTTATCCAGAATCTTGTGAATCGCTTCGCGGAAGTCGCGGCCCTGAGCGTTGTTGCGCAGACCGTAAGAGACAAACGCCTGCATGTAGCCGAGTTTACGGCCGCAGTCGAATGTGGATCACCGCAGAGATGCTGTGGCTGGCAAACAGATCGCGCAGGCAGGCGCGGTCGCGAATATCGCCTTCGACGAACACTGCTTTTTTACCGGCCAGTTTTTCAACGCGGTTAATCGCTTCGCGTGATGCATTGCAAAGGTTATCCAGAACCACCACATCGTCACCGCGCTCCAGCAGCGCCAGTACCGTATGGGTGGTGCCGCCAATCGGCGTGGTTTCCACATAAGGAACCGGGGCGTCAGCGCCATATACGGTGGCTGATGAACTGAAGATAAAGTTCCAGACGCCCGCGTCACGCATCTCTTCCAGCAGAACCACGGTGCCGGCTACGTTGTTTTCGTAGTATTCCAGCGGCTTGCGCGTGGATTCCCCGACGGCTTTCAGCGCAGCGAAGCGGCCAATCGCCACCTGCGCAATGTAGGGCAGCAGGTTGTTCGGGATGCCGGTCGGGTCTTCGCCAATCTCGCCAGACTCATGCGCGCCTACCGGATTAAAGTAGCGCAGCGCGATGGCTTTAAATTTGGGTTCCGCTTTAGCGAAATCGCGCATCACGAATTCGGTCATCAGCTTGGAAGTGCCATAAGGACTGGCTTCAAACGCTTTAATCATCTCCAGCACGGWGAAGCCGACGCCGCCGCCGAGGTTATAGGCTTTATAGCCTTCAACCTTGCTGAGGTGATCCAGCGCTTTCAGGTGCCCTTCTGCCAGATCGACAACATGAATATAGTCGCGCTGCGCAGTACCGTCTGGCGTTTCGTAGTCGTTACCAAACACGCCGAGCTTGTCGAGTATCGGCTTATAGAGTTATCTGAATCCATTCGGATTCTTCGACTGCCAGTTCCACGTATCGCGCATCATCGCGTCAATGCCGCGCGTGACGCGCCAGTCGAGTTCATTGTTCGCAAGCGTTGCGTCGGCCCAGAAGGCGGGCAGGTCGCCGTCGCGGCGCGGTTTGAACTCAAACGGGATCGCTTTGCCGGAAGCCG
>PEFU01000003.1:1848246-1855939 GCA_002939445.1 Pantoea sp. BRM17
GCTCCGCCGCCGAGATTAGCGGCGCTCTCCATGGTGTAATTTACGTCAAACTTCACGCCGGCACTCTCCAGCTGCGTGCGGCTGCCGTTCCAGTCACCCAGCATCCAGGGCGAATCGTAGCTGAATGCATCTGCCGCGACGGCGGCAGAACTGAACATAGCCAGCATCAATGGCCGCGGCCATAGACCTCCTGCACGGAGGAGAGCATGCCGGTGCGGCGATCGGCTACCTGATCGGAGATGTTGCGCCCGTCGCGATTAGTGACGGTGACCTGGAACTGCGCATCCTGCCAGTCGAGCAGCTTTTGCAGATCGAAATTCGCACCAAACGCCCACTGATCGCTATAGCGCATTGAGGTGTGGCTGTCGCCGCCCCACTGTGAAACCGGCCAGTTAAACCAGCGGTCGCCGCGCCAGTTGCCTGCCTGACCGCTGCCAAAGGCAAGGTTCTGAAACCTGCTGTCGAGGCTGTCAAAATCTTCACCCACGGTGACCCGTCCGGCCTTGAGATTAACCCGGTTGTCAAACAGCCCCTTGCTCAGCCAGAACTGTGTCAGACGCCACGTATAATAGCCGAGTCGATAGTTGCCCGGCAGCCCCGCTGCGCCCAGGGTCGGTTTCCAGCCCAGCTCGACCGGCACCAGATTGCCTTCTGAATGACGGGTATCCAGGCGGAAACCGTCGCCGCGATCGTAGTTGGCGCGATTCTGGTTGTAAAAGCCGACCTGGAAGAAGAGTTCGGGCGTGATATTCGCTTTCAGGCGCGACTGATAATTATCGGTTTTCGACGTCTTACGATCGTTCATGACCGCCTGCACCGTTACCCCCAGTCCGCGGCTGGCGTCTCCGCCCTGCGCGGTCAGCTGCTGCTGCAGCAGCAGGTAGCCGCCATAAGCGTGATCCTGACGCTGATAGCCCCCATCCCGCCAGCTGCCGTAATTATCCCCGTTTACGGATGAGTACTAGTAAATCTCATAGTTGTATTCCGATCCCGCCTGCAGCGGCAGATAAGCCGGGCTGTCAAAGCGCGTTTCACCACTGGCTGCGTTCTGCTGGCGCAGGGCGCGGCTGTAGGCGCTGTTAACGTGAATACGCGCGGCACCAATACCGATTTCATCCTGCGGACGCGCATCAAGCGGCCCCTTCCAGGTAAAACTGATCGGCGCGCTGGGCAGAGGTGATGTTCCGCTAGCGGATCGTAACAGGAGGCGCAGCCTGCGCCTCCTCCCTGCCCGTCAGAAGTTGATATTGGCTGAGATGCCGCCGACAAAGGCATCTTTCACCTCTCCGACCGCGCCCGGCGCCACGACATACTGCAGGTTAGGCCGCAGCTGCAGCCACTTCGCCAGCTGCGCATTAAGAGGCGATCAGCCAGCCGCTGGAGCGGATGCTGGAGCAGGTACAGCTGGCGCTGACCACCAGCGAGACCCGACCGGACGTGATCTATCTTACTGGCGGCAGCGCACGCTCGCCGCTGCTGCGTGCGGCGCTGCAGCAGGCGCTGCCCGATACCCCGATTGCCGGCGGCGACGACTTTGGTTCGGTGACCGCCGGACTGCAGGATCTGGTGCGCGATGCAGAAGAGGGAAACCGCGTGGCACATCTGCTCAAAGTATGGCAGCAGAAGCTAAGCTACCGGCTGGTGCGCGCGGCTGAAGAGAGCAAAATTGCGCTCTCAGCGCAGGCGGAAACGGATGCGTCGCTGGCGTTTATTGCGCAGTCGCTGCAGGCGAAGATCAGCGCGGCGCAGCTGGAGGGGCACAGCGGCTGCCGCGTCGGCGGTAACGATCTCGATATCATGCTGGCGTTTAAAACGCTGATGCCGCTGCTGGGTCTGGGCGGCAGCACCCGCAAGGGCACGGCGCTCCCCGCCCTGCCGTGGTGGAACGCCGTCGCAATTAACGACGTTCCGGCACAGAGCGAGTTCTACTCCGCCGCCTGCGGCAAGCTGCAGCGTGCGGCACAGCGCGCCGGCTTTCGTGACGTTGAGTTTCAGTTTGAGCCGGTGGCCGCCGGGCTGGACTTTGAAGCCACGCTGGACAAAGAGACGCGCGTGCTGGTGGTCGATATCGGCGGCGGCACCACCGACTGCTCCATGCTGCTGATGGGGCCGGAGTGGCGCCAGAAAGCTGACCGCCACGCCAGCCTGCACTTTTTGGGCGCCTCTGGCCTGAAGCCGCAGCAGATCGCATTTTTTGAAGATCTGGTGTGCGCCATGATGCTGCATATCCGACAGCAGGGTGAAGCGCAGCTCGGGCAGCAGATCAACCAGGCGGTTATCGGTCGCCCGGTCAACTTTCAGGGGCTGGGCGGTGACGATGCCAACCAGCAGGCGCAGGGGATCCTGCGGATCAGCGAATGGCTGCATCGCCACCATCAGGTGCCCACGCCCGCGAGCGAAAACACCGCCCTGCTGCAGCGCGCGCTGCGCTACAACCGCGAAGAAGATATCGAGATAACCCCTGGCAGCGTGCAGTTTGGCCTGACCGCGCTGCAGCAATATATGACAGAGCCGGAAGATGTCTGGTTCGTCAAATCACCGAAATGCATATTGCCAGCATGACCAGCCTGCGCTAAAGTCGCCCCCTTTTTTTCTGGCATGGGGCATAAGATGTATATCGGTTTTGACTACGGCACAGCGAACTGCGCTATTGCAGTAAGCGATAACGGCACGCCGCGGATGCTGGCGCTGGAAAATGACCAGCCGCTGCTGCCCTCGATGATCTGCGCCCCGGCGCGCGAGGCATGTCGTCAATAACTATACATTTTACTGGAAAACGCATCCTTACCAGGTGGGTGCCAGCGCCGGCATCACGCAGATTGATGCGCGCAACTGCCTCAGCAATGTGGTGATGTCGCAGGCCGATGTCGCCTGCTACAGCGCCAAACATGCCGGGCGCGGTCAGTATCAGGTTTATCAGGATGCAGAGAGATAAAGCACTTACCTGGATAAATTTAAAGCGGTCAACGATACCGCCGGCCATGCGGCGGGGGACGCGCTGCTGCGCGAGCTGGCGGTGCTGATGCAGCAGCAGCTGCGCAGCAGCGATATGCTGGCGCGCCTCGGCGGCGATGAGTTTGGCATCCTGCTGCCGCACTGCGAGGTCGATCAGATCCGCGATCTGGTGCAGGGCATCGTGCTGACCGGCAGCACCATTGGGGTGGTGATGGTCATTCAGGATGTCAGCGAGTCGCGCCAGATCWTGAAGCGTCTGAGCTATAGCGCGTCACACGACATGCTGACGCAGCTGCCTAACCGGCCCAGCTTTGAAGATCGGCTGAAACGGCTGGTGAATGATGCGGCCGTCACCGGCACGCCGCATGTGTTGGTGTTTATCGAGGAACAGGCGGCCGGTACGCCGCTTGGTGAGCTGCTGAACATCACGCGCGGCGCTGACGGCCCGCGCATCGACAATCTGCYGCTCTGCACGCTGCCGGATGAAAAAATCTCTCCGGCACTGGATGAGGRGCTGGTGCTGCATACGCTGGCAGGCGCGCAGATAGAGATCCACTACAGTATTACGCCGCTGAAAACCGAGGATGGACAGATCGAACGTATGCTCGGGATCTGCCAGGATATCACCTCACTGCGTACCCTTAATGACGCGCTGTTCCAGGAAAAAGAGCGTATGGCGATCACCCTGGATTCGATTGGTGAAGCGGTGATCAGCACCGACGATGAGATGTGCGTGACCTTTATGAACCCGGTTGCTGAAAGCCTGAGCGGCTGGCCGGAGCTGTTTGCACTGGATCCGCAGCAGAAACCCACGTATGACCTCTGGCTGCATCTGGTCGATCCTGCCGAGCGCGAAAGCCTGGCGCTGATTGTGCAGCAGGCGATTGAGCGCCGTTCGGCCTTTCATCTTGAGTATCGTCTCAACCTGCCGCACGGCGTACAGTTCATTCGCTCAGAAGCGAATCGTATCCTGAGCCTCTCTATGGTGCGCGACGCGCAGCAGCAGCCGCTCTATTTTATCGCGCAGATTGTCGATATCTCCGAGCTGCGGCAGAGCGAGCAGCGCAACCGCCAGCTGATGGAGCGCATTACGCTGGCCAATGAAGCGGGCGGCATCGGCGTCTGGGAGTGGAACCTGAAAACCGGGGAGATGCTCTGGGACAAGCGCATGTATCACCAGTCACTTTGCCGTACGCTGGGTTATCGCGCCTATGAACTGACGCAGCTGACCTTTCAGGAGATCACCCATCCGGACGATCTGCACAGCGATCTGCAGCTGATGGAGCGTCTGCTGGCGGGCGACCTGATGTCCTATACCTTTGAAAAGCGCTATTTCCGCAAAGATGGCGAGATAGTCTGGTCGCGTCTGACCTCTCCGCCCGGTCTGGTCTCTGCCTGGCTGCCCTTTCTGCTGGTGCTGCTGCCCAGCCATGTCATGGCGCTGATCATGGACGCCTTCCGGCGCGAGAAAAACCATATCACCGAGAGCGAAGCGCGCTTCCGCAATGCGATGGAGTACTCTGCTATCGGTATGGCGCTGGTCGGCACCAACGGAAAGTGGCAGCAGGTGCTGACGCTGATGGTTACCCTGCTCGCCAGCTATCTCTCCCTGCGCTTTCTGCCGTGGCCGTTTACCTTTATTGTGGTGATCCTGTTCTGGTGTGCGGTCCGGCTGCCAAAATTTGAAGCGTTCCTGCTCTGCTTTATTAATGCCAGTTTCATTTCGCTGCTGSTGGCGCTGGACTGGGTCAACCCGGTACAGAGTGGCGGCCTGCTGGCTCCCCTGCTGGGCGGGCTGATTGCGCTCTGGCTGCTGCAGGTGGATAAGCAGGCGCTGCTGCCCTTCTTCTCAACCTGGGTGATTTCGGAAGTGATCGGCGTACTGGCTTTTGGTCCGGTGGTACTGCTGTGGCCCGCTAAACCGCTGCGTGAACTGATCGCGCCGGGCCGTCAGCTGGAAACCCTGCCGCTGCTGCTGGCGGGCTGCGTCGCGGGCACCGCGCTGGCGAATCTGCTGGTTATTGGTCCCGCACTCAGCAATGCTAAATTTGCCATTCTGAATCTGATACAGGCGCTGCTGGCAGGCGGCATGCTGCGTCTGCTGCTGAACCGCCGCGCGCCACTTAACGCCCTGCCTGACTGGATCCGCTTTGCGCTCTGCGCCGACATGATTGTTGAGATAGTCACCGCGCAGGATAAATCGCCAGGCCGCTGGCTGACTGCCGTTACGCTGAGCATACTGGCTTTTCTGCTTACGCTGTTTTGTCTGGAGCTGATTGTGGTCAGCGGTCGTATTTCGCCGCTGTGGTACTCAACGGCGCTGATGACCGGCGTCGTTTTCCGTGCGCCGCTAAAACATATTACACGCAGCAGTTTCTGGAGCGTCTGTCGGTCAAGCTCGCCGGCCTGGAAAAACCGTTTAAGCGTGCCGACCTTTTTCGCTGACAGCACCATGACTTAAGCCAATTCAGCGTAAAGATCCTGTCTGAATGTGCTAGCATGCAGGGCAGAAACTGACTGGCGTATTTTCCCCATACCGGGTTGCGCGCTGCTGGACTGGGGATGGTGGGTTTCTCCCGCCTGGTTATTCATGCGCACTCCGTCAGTGAAGTGCTGGCGGGCCTGCTGCTCGGCTTTACCCTGAGCAGCGCGTTTCTCATCAGCCAGCGCCGCACGGTATTGAAGGGCTTTAGCGCCCTGCAGGTTGGCGTCGCCTTCCTGGTGCCGCTGCTGCTGATGGGCCACGGGCGCGTCGCCAACGCCGGTCTGCTGGTCAGCCTGTCTAAAATTATGTTTCTTGGCTTTGGCATCGGCAGCGCACGCTTTAACTTTACCGGCTTCAGCGGCCACAGCGCGATGTCCTCCACGCTCTGGCCAGTGATGATGTGGCTTATCTCCGGGCGCTGGTCCACTTTCTGGCGCGCCGTGACGATTGCCATCGGGTACGCGATCCCGCAATAGACTGTCGGGCTGCCCGCGCCCGGTTTGTGCGGGTCGCCCGTTAGCCCTGCAAGGAAAAATATGAGCTGGAGAACACTGACCTATTTTGGCGACAGCATGCTGCTGATCCCCACCGCGGTGATCATCGCCCTGGTGCTGCCGTGGAAAAGCAGCAGCCAGCGTACCGTCTGGTACTGGCTGCTGGCGTTTGGTCCATCACGCACTGATGGGACTTGTCAGTCATACTTTTTTAAGACCTGATAACTGGGAGCACGCCTCTGCCGAAGCAGCAACGGGCCAAATGAGAGGGTTTGGTGGCGGCAATTATAGGTATTTCGCCGGTTTGACGCCAGAGTAAATGCGGCGGCGCCCTTTTTCAGAAAATCTCCTTTTGGCAGGCAGCCGCTGAACCCAGATCGTGATCCATCGCGCTCGGATGGTCATAGTTGGTTTTTACCCTCTCTTCCATGGTGAGGTGGCTTTGATCTTTATAGTAGGCATCTTCGGGGATCACACCGATATGCTCGTCACCGACCTGGTCACGGATTTCACGAAAGAGCGTGCTGGCAATAAGGCTTTTTCCGGATGCAGATGCACCTGCGATGCCAACGAGCGGGGTGTCGACAAAAATAGAGAAGTTCATCTCCTGACGCAGGCGCGCGTCAGTGAGCAGCAGAATGCCCTCAAGGATAATCACTTTTTTTGGCTTCAGATGAATACTTTCGCTGGTACGGGTGTGTTCAACGTAGCTGTAAACCGGCAGATCGATATCCTGTCCTGACTTGATCGCACGCAGATGCTGCAGCAGGATTTTCGCTTTGAGAATATCGATAGCGATACGGTTCTTACCGCCGCGCGGCACAATAATGTCGGCGTACTGTTTGGAAGGCTCGATAAACTGCAGGAACATCGGACGGACCGTTTTCTGATACTGATTCATGACGGAATCCATAGAGCGACCGCGTTCATTCACGTCGCGCTTCATGCGGCGCATCAGACAGATATCTCGTGGCGCCGTTAATGCGTTCCACCGGCGGACGCGGCTCAATGGCCAGCTTGCCGCTGTCAAGCCAGGCTTCAATATCGCGATCGCATAATCTCATCGCAGTAACTCCCTAATTAAAGTGTAGCGAAAGGCCGCCAGCACGGTGACAGCCCTGACGCATTCGATCCATGCCGAAACAGCGTATTAAAGATACTGATTGGGTCACCGACTCCAGCGTCACCGCCAGCGCCAGCTCACCCGGATGCAGGAAAAACGCTTCGCCATCCGGTAATACAATCTCGTCACTCATCACCCGATCCAGCGCGGCGCTTACCGCCTGCTTGGGTCCGCTCAGATCGATAAAGGCGGCAGTATGGCCGCTGAAGGTACGAAACCCGTTACCCAGCCGCACATCTAACGACAGCGGTTCAAAGCTCAGCGCTCCAATCAGCATACCGGGACGCAGCGCCAGCGGCAGCTTGCCGGAGTTGTAAAACTCCAGCACGATACGCCCCTGCCAGCCCGGATCGATGCGGTGTGCCGTAACGTGAACCATTAACCCTAGTCGTGCCAGGGAAGAACGTCCATCCAGCCAGCCAACCAGATCGTCCGGAAGCCACCACTACCACTAACAGGATGGCCAGCGTGGTTATCAATCTTCTCATTGCATCCTCAATGTGATGATCCGCGCCTCGTCAGCCCTGCCCGGGCGCGGGTACAGCGATTAATCTTTATCGATACGGCTGGCGTCAGCACCCTGCTGACCGCGATATTTTGCATCTTCACGCCGGTTATAGGGACGTGCGGCCGGGC
>PEFU01000003.1:1856039-1887869 GCA_002939445.1 Pantoea sp. BRM17
ATAGCCAGCATCAGCATGCCCGCAGCCAGTTGCGGCAGCGGGTGCAAAGCAAAAATTTTTTTCATCGTTGTTATCTTCTGCAAAGTTATAAGGAAAACCGCGCAGAGGATAGTGCCGGGCAGCAGCAGGGTTTTGCAATTTCGTGTGGATTTACGCCTGCTCAGTCAGTGGATTAGCGCATTTGTGATGAATATCTAAGATTTAAACATTCAAAGTGTGACAGTGACTATTGATTGCTCTGTATCAATATACGGGGTGCCGCAGCACCCCGGGCGGGATCAGAGGTGACTGGCGCGCGCCAGCTCCTCAATTTCCTGTTTGCTCAGCTCCAGCTGGGTGGCTTTTACCAGCTCATCCAGCTGCGCCAGCGATGTTGCGCTGACAATCGGCGCGGTAATGCTGGGACGCGCAATCTGCCACGCCAGCGCCACCTGCGTGGCTGACGCATCGTGTGAGGCAGCGATATCCTCCAGCGCCTCAATAATGCGGCTGCCGCGCTCATTGAGATATTTTTCCACTATCGCCTGACCGCYCGGGCTTTTACCCGCATCCTGCGGCTTTTTATATTTGCCGCTGAGAAAGCCGCTCGCCAGCGAGTAGTAGTTGATCACGCCAAGACCGTTTTTCACCGCCACCTGCTCCAGGCCGTTCTCATACCCTTCGCGATCGTAAAGGTTATATTCCGGCTGCAGCGTTTCATAGCGCGCCAGCCCCTCTTTGCTGCTGACATCCAGCGCCTCCTGCAGACGCGCTGCGGAGTAATTTGAGGCGCCGATAGCGCGTACCTTGCCCTCTTTGATCAGGGAATCAAACGCTTTCAGGGTATCTGCCAGCGGCGTCTGCTCATCATCGCGATGCGCCTGATAGAGATCGATCACATCCGTCTGCAGCCGGCGCAGGGAATCCTCTATCGCCTGGCGGATATACGCAGGCTTCAGCCCGGTTTTTTCCGGCGACAGCTCCATGCCGACTTTAGTCGCCAGCACGATGCGATCGCGTTTGCCGCTCTGCTTTAACCATTTGCCGATGATCGCTTCCGATTCACCTCCCTGATTGCCCGGCACCCAGCGGGAATAGACATCCGCGGTATCGATAAAAAACAGGCCATTTTCGACCAGCGCATCCAGCAGTGAAAAGGAGGTCTTCTCATCGACTGTCCAGCCAAAAACGTTACCACCAAAAGTCAGGCGCGGAACGGTAATACCGCTGTCGCCCAGCTGACGGGTTACAGGTTGTTTCATTGCGCTCTCCCTGGTTAAACGAGATAGGTTTGTCTTTAAGCGTAGCAAATGAAAAAGTCGCACCGGGGTCTATTCATGCCAGAATAGTGTCAGAACCGGGAAATCCTTTACGCCGCGCTGAGCAGATATTCTTAATTCCTTCAATTTTCGCCTGGCGCAGGCGGCTACACTTATTTTCGTTTGCGCTGTCCGGATGTCGGGCAAGCGTATCAGGAAAGCGACATGGCTGGAGAGCACGCAGAGTAATGAAGAGTCGAACCAAAACAGGTCTGTTAATTCTTATCGCGCTGGCGGTAGCGGCTGGCGGTTATTACGCCTGGCACTCGCGCGCCACGCCAGCACAGCCGGCGCAGGCTAAAGAGAAGCGCGGTGGAGCAAACCGGCCAGCCGCGCCGGTACAGGCGGCAACGGCTGAACTGCAAAGCGTGCCCTACTATCTGAACGGCCTCGGCACCGTCACCGCTGCAAATACGGTTACGGTGCGCAGCCGTGTTGAGGGGCAGCTGATGGCGCTGCACTTTACAGAAGGCGAGCAGGTGGCTGCCGGCACGCTGCTGGCTGAGATCGATCCGCGCCCGTATCAGGTTGCTCTCACGCAGGCGCAGGGCCAGCTGGCCCGGGATCAGGCCACGCTGGCGAATGCCCGCCGCGATCTCAGCCGCTATGAGAAGCTGTCGAAAACGTCCCTGGTATCGCAGCAGGATCTCGACACCCAGCGCGCGCTGGTGAGCGAAACGCTGGGCACCATTAAAGCGGATGAGGGCAACGTCGCGAGCGCGCAGCTGAATCTGACCTACAGCCGCATCACCGCGCCGATTGCCGGACGTATCGGGTTACGCAAGGTCGACATCGGCAACTACATTACCACCGGCGACACCGATGGCCTGGTCGTGATCACCCAGACGCATCCGATTGATGTGGTATTCAGCGTGGCTGAGAGCTATATCAGCCAGATCCTGAAAGCGCAGAAAAGCGGTCAGCCGCTGGTGGTGGAGGCCTGGGATCGCAGCAACACCACGCTGCTGACGCAGGGCACGCTGCTGAGCCTGGACAACCAGATCGACACCACTACCGGCACCATTAAGCTGAAAGCACGCTTCAGCAATGAAGATGACACCCTGTTTCCCAACCAGTTTGTTAACGCACGTCTGAAAGCAGATACGCTGCAGAACGCCGTGACTATTCCGGCCGCCGCGCTGCAGATGAGCAATGAGGGCCACTTTGTCTGGGTGGTTAACAGCGAGAATAAGGTCAGCAAGAAACGCGTCACCGCCGGCCTGCAGGATAGCCAGAAAGTGGTGATCAGTGCCGGACTGGAGGCGGGCGAGCGGGTCATTACCGACGGCATCGATCGCCTCACTGACGGCGCAACGGTTGACGTCGTGGCGCCGCAGAGTACGGCAACAGAGACCACGCGTGCCGCGCAGCCAGCCCGGGGAGAGCGTCAATAATGCAGGTGCTGCCTCCTGACGCTGGCGGCGGTCCGTCACGTCAGTTCATTTTACGCCCGGTCGCCACCACGCTGCTGATGATTGCGATTCTGCTGGCTGGCCTGCTTGGCTACCGCTTTCTGCCGGTCTCCGCCCTGCCGGAAGTGGACTACCCCACTATTCAGGTTGTCACGCTCTATCCCGGAGCCAGTCCGGATGTGGTCACCTCGTCGATTACCGCACCGCTGGAACGCCAGTTTGGCCAGATGTCCGGGCTGAAACAGATGGCATCGCAAAGTTCCGGCGGCGCCTCGGTGATCACGCTGCAGTTTCAGCTGTCGCTGGCGCTGGATGTGGCGGAGCAGGAGGTTCAGGCGGCGATAAACTCCGCCACTAACCTGCTGCCTGGCGATCTGCCTAATCCGCCCGCCTACAGCAAAGTCAACCCGGCCGATCCGCCTATCATGACGCTGGCGGTCACCACGACCAGCCTGCCGCTGACGCAGGTGCAGGATATGGTGGAAACGCGCGTGGCGCAGAAGATTGCGCAGGTCTCCGGCGTAGGCCTGGTTACCCTTTCCGGCGGACAGCGTCCGGCGGTGCGGGTCAAAATGAATGCGCAGGCGCTGGCAGCGTTAGGACTGACCAGCGAAGATGTGCGCACGGCTATCAGCAACGCCAACGTCAACTCAGCGAAAGGCAGCCTTGATGGTCCGGCGCGATCTATCACGCTGTCAGCAAACGATCAGATGACATCGGCTGAGGATTACCGTCGCCTGATTATCAGCTACAGCAACGGCGCGCCGGTGCGACTGGGCGACGTTGCGACCATTGAATCGGGCGCAGAGAACAGCTGGCTGGGCGCCTGGGCTAACCGCCAGCAGGCGATTGTGCTGAACGTCCAGCGTCAGCCCGGCGCCAATATTATCAACACCGCTGATAATATCCGGGCGCTGCTGCCATCGCTTACCGCCACGCTGCCCAAATCGGTCGACATGAAACTGCTGACCGATCGCACGACCAATATTCGCGCCTCGGTATCTGATACGCAGCATGAGCTGATGCTGGCCATGGCGCTCGTGGTCATGATCATCTACCTGTTTCTGCGCAACGTACCGGCTACGATCATTCCTGCCGTGGCGGTACCGCTTTCGCTGATTGGTACGTTTGCGGCCATCTATTTTATGGGCTTCTCGATCAACAACCTCACGCTGATGGCGCTGACTATCGCCACCGGCTTTGTGGTGGATGACGCCATTGTGGTGATCGAGAATATTTCACGCTATATCGAGAAAGGCGAGAAGCCGCTCACCGCCGCGCTGAAAGGGGCGGGAGAGATCGGTTTTACCATTATCTCGCTCACCTTTTCGCTGATTGCGGTGCTGATCCCGCTGCTGTTTATGGGCGATGTGATTGGCCGGCTGTTTCGCGAGTTCGCCGTCACGCTGGCTATCGCCATTCTGATCTCAGCCGTGGTGTCGCTGACGCTGACGCCGATGATGTGCGCGCGCATGCTGAGCGCGGAGTCGCTGCGCCGGCAGAACCGCTTCTCACGCGCCAGCGAGGCGCTGTTTGAGCGGGTCATTGCCGGTTACGGACGTGGACTGACGCGCGTGCTGCAGCATCCGTGGCTGACGCTCAGCGTGGCGCTCGGCACGCTGCTGATGACGGTGCTGCTGTGGGTGGCGATCCCGAAAGGCTTCTTCCCGCAGCAGGATAACGGCATTATTCAGGGCACCCTGCAGGCGCCGCAGTCGGTCTCTTACGCCAGCATGGCGCAGCGCACGCGCGATGTTGCCTCAGCGGTGATGAAGGATCCGGCGGTTGAAAGTCTGACCTCTTTTGTCGGGGTGGATGGCACCAATCCTGCGCTTAACAGCGCCCGGCTGCAGATCAACCTCAAGCCGCTGGATGAGCGCGACGACCGCATTCCGGTGGTGCAGGCGCGGCTGCAGCAGGCGGTGGCGCAGATCCCGGGCGTCTCGCTCTGGCTGCAGCCGGTGCAGGATCTCACCATTGAGACGCAGAGCAGCCGTACCCCCTATCAGTTTACGCTGCAGTCTGGCTCGCTTGACGCCCTGAGCAGCTGGGTCCCGGCGCTGATCGGCCAGCTGGAAAAGGCACCGCAGCTGCGCAACGTCAGCAGCGACTGGCAGGATCAGGGGCTGGAAGCGTATGTGCGCGTCGACCGCGACAGCGCCAGCCGGCTCGGGATCACCATGGCTGACGTCGATAATGCGCTGTATAACGCGTTTGGTCAGCGGCTGATCTCAACGATTTACACGCAGGCAAACCAGTATCGCGTGGTGCTGGAGCAGCATAATGCGCAGACGCCGGGACTGGCGAGCCTGGAGGGGATCCGGCTTAAAAGCAGCGACGGCGGCAGCGTACCGCTCAGCGCTATCGCCAGCACAGAGGAGCGGCATACCGCTCTCAGTATTAATCATCTCGATCAGTTCCCGTCCGCAACCTTCTCTTTTGACGTGGCCGATGGCTATTCACTTGAGGAAGCGCTGCAGGCCATTACCGCCGCAGAAGGGGCGCTGGGTATGCCGGCGGATATCGTCACGCAGTTCCAGGGCAGTACGCTGGCGTTTGAAGCCGCGCTGAGCAGCACCGTCTGGCTGATTGTGGCGGCCGTGGTCGCAATGTATATCGTTCTTGGCGTGCTGTATGAGAGTTTTATTCATCCGATTACCATTCTCTCTACCCTGCCCACCGCGGGCGTCGGCGCGCTGCTGGCGCTGATGCTGAGCGGTAACGAACTCGATATCATCGCCATTATCGGCATCATTCTGCTGATCGGTATTGTAAAGAAAAACGCCATTATGATGATTGACTTTGCGCTGGCGGCGGAGCGTGAACAGGGCATGGCGCCGCGTGACGCTATCTATCAGGCCTGCCTGCTGCGCTTTCGCCCGATCCTGATGACCACGCTGGCGGCGCTGCTGGGCGCGCTGCCGCTGATGCTCAGCACCGGCGTCGGCGCTGAGCTGCGCCATCCGCTCGGCATCGCCATGGTGGGCGGCCTGATCCTCAGCCAGATCCTGACGCTGTTTACCACGCCGGTCATCTATCTGCTGTTTGATCGCCTGGCGCACGCTACCCGCAGGCGCTTCGGTCGTCCGGAGGCGCAGTCGTGAAGTTTTTTGCCCTCTTCATTCACCGCCCGGTCGCCACCATCCTGCTGACGCTGGCGATTGCGCTGGCGGGGATGCTTGGTTTTCGTCTGCTGCCGGTCGCCCCGCTACCGCAGCTCGACTTTCCGGTGATTATGATTTCGGCCTCGCTGCCGGGTGCCTCACCGGAAACCATGGCCGCCTCGGTGGCCACGCCGCTGGAGCGCTCGCTGGGGCGCATTGCCGGCGTCAGTGAAATGACCTCGACGAACTCACTGGGCAGCACGCGCATCATTCTGGTGTTTGATTTTGACCGCGATATTAACGGTGCCGCGCGCGATGTGCAGGCCGCGATTAATGCGGCGCAGAGCCTGCTGCCGTCGGGCATGCCGAGCCGGCCTTCTTATCGAAAAGCGAACCCCTCGGATGCGCCGATTATGATCCTTACGGTGACCTCGGACGACTATAATCCGGGTCAGCTCTATGATTACGCTTCGACGCAGCTGGCGCAAAAACTGTCGCAGATTGAGGGCGTCGGCGACGTCACGGTAGGCGGCAGTTCGCTGCCCGCCGTGCGCGTCGATCTCAATCCGCAGGCGCTGTTTAATCAGGGCGTGTCGCTGGATGCGGTACGCAGCGCCATCAGCAACGCTAACCAGCGGCGACCGCAGGGCGCAATCGACGATCGCCAGCAGCGCTGGCAGCTGCGTACCAATGATGAACTGCAGAGCGCCAGCGCCTATCAGCCGCTGGTGGTGCACTATAACAACGGTGCGGCGGTTCGCCTGAGCGATGTCGCCAGCGTGCAGGATTCGGTGCAGGATGTGCGTAACGCCGGGATGACCAACGGCAAGCCGGCGGTGCTGCTGGTGATCCGTAAGTCGCCGGACGCCAATATTATCGATACCGTGGATCGCATTCGCGCTGAGCTGCCGGTGCTGCACGATTTCATTCCGGCGGCGATCGATCTGCAGATTGCCCAGGATCGCTCACCGACTATCCGCGCTTCGCTGCATGAAGTCGAGCAGTCGCTGGTGATTGCCGTGGTGCTGGTGATTCTGGTGGTGTTTCTGTTCCTGCGCGACGGCCGGGCCACGCTCATTCCTGCTGCGGCGGTGCCGGTCTCACTGATTGGCACCTTTGCTGCCATGTATCTGTGCGGCTTCAGTCTTAACAACCTGTCGCTGATGGCGCTAACCATCGCCACCGGGTTTGTGGTGGATGATGCGATTGTGGTGCTGGAGAATATCGCCCGCCACGTTGAGGCTGGCATGAAGCCGCTGCAGGCGGCGCTGACCGGCGTCCGCGAAGTGGGCTTTACCGTGCTGTCGATGAGCCTGTCGCTGATTGCGGTGTTTCTGCCGCTGCTGATGATTGGCGGCATTATCGGACGCTTCTTTTCGGAATTTGCCATTACGCTGTCGGTGGCGATTCTGATCTCGCTGTTTATCTCCGTCACGCTGACGCCGATGATGTGCGCGTATCTGCTGAAGCCGCAACCGGCACAGCCTGCCGCGCCCGGGCTGTTCAGCCGGCTGCTGCAGCGGACGCAGGATGGCTATGCCCGCTCGCTGCGCTGGGTGTTACGCCACGCCATCTGGGTACTGCTGCTGCTGGGCGGCACGGTAGCGATGACCGTCTGGCTGTTTATTACGATACCCAAAACCTTTATGCCGGAACAGGATACCGGTCGCCTGAGCGGTTTTCTGTCTGCCGATCAGAGCATCTCGTTTCAGGCGATGCGCGGCAAGCTGGAAGATTTTATGAATATCATCAAAATGGATCCGGCGGTGGATAATGTCACCGGCTTTACCGGCGGCCTCGGCACCAACAGCGGCCTGATGTTTGTGGCGCTGAAGCCTCTCTCTGAGCGCAGCGAAAGCGCCCAGCAGGTGATCGCCCGCCTGCGCACCAAACTGGCTAAGGAGCCGGGGGCCAGCCTCTATCTCAACGCCGTACAGGATATTCGCGTCGGCGGACGGGAGTCGAACGCCAGCTATCAGTACAGCCTGCTGTCGGATAACCTTGCCGATTTGCGTGAGTGGGAACCCAAAATCCGTAAGGCCTTCTCTGCCCTGCCGCAGCTCACTGACGTTAACTCCGACCAGCAGGATAAAGGCAGCGAAATGGCCATCACCTACGATCGTGAAAGCATGGCGCGCCTCGGCATAGACGTTTCAGCCGCCAACGATCTGCTGAATAACGCCTTTGGCCAGCGCCAGATCTCAACCATTTATCAGCCGCTGAATCAGTACAAAGTGGTGATGGAGGTGGATRCGCGCTATACCCAGGATATCAGCGCGCTCGACCAGATGTTTGTGGTCAGCAGCGACGGCAAAGCGATTCCGCTGAGCGGTTTTGCCCACTGGCAGCCCGCTAACGCACCGCTCTCCGTCAACCATGAGGGGCTTTCTGCAGCGACAACCATTTCGTTTAATTTGCCGGAAGGCGTCTCTCTGTCGCAGGCCTCCGCGGCGATCGATCGCGCCATGACGGTGCTGGGGGTGCCCTCCAGCGTGCGCGGCAGCTTTGCCGGTACCGCGCAGGTGTTTCAGCAGTCGCAGTCCAGCCAGCTCTGGCTGATGCTGGCAGCCATRGCAGCGGTCTATATCGTGCTGGGCATTCTGTATGAGAGCTATGTGCATCCGCTCACGATTCTGTCGACGCTGCCGTCGGCCGGAACCGGCGCGCTGCTGGCGCTTAAATTGTTTGATACGCCGTTCAGCCTGATTGCGCTGATTGGCATTTTGCTGCTGATAGGGATTGTGAAAAAGAACGCCATCATGATGGTCGACTTTGCGCTGGAGGCGGAACGACAGCAGCAGCTGAGCCCGCGCGAGGCGATTTTCCAGGCGTGTCAGCTGCGTTTTCGCCCGATTCTGATGACCACGCTGGCCGCGCTGTTTGGCGCCCTGCCACTGGTGCTGACCAGCGGCGACGGTGCTGAACTGCGGCAGCCGCTGGGCATCACCATCGCCGGCGGCCTGGTGGTAAGCCAGCTGCTGACGCTCTACACCACGCCGGTGGTCTATCTGCTGATGGATAAATTACGCCGCCGCAAAGCCGTCACAGAGCCAGCAACCACCCGAATTTCGTAGGGGGCGCATTAATGCGCCCCGGGAAAACAACGCACACGAAACCCGGGCGCCATTAATGGTGCCCCTACAGGGGAACATGCCACCCGGTTTCGTAGGGGGCGCATTTATGCGCCCCTGGCAAACAACGCGTACGAAACCCGGGCGCCATGCGGTTTCACAGGGGGCGCATTAATGCGCCCCGGGCAATCAACACGTACGAAACCAGGGCACCATTAATGGCGCCCCTGCGGGGACGATTGCTGCATTAATGCACCCCGGGGTAAACAAACGCGCCTTATGCTGGAGGAGAGAAGATGAACAAACCTGCCACCACGGTACGCTGGCAGCTGTGGATTGTGGCGTTTGGCTTTTTTATGCAAACGCTGGATACCACCATTGTCAATACCGCGCTGCCTTCCATGGCGCGCGATCTTGGCGTCAGCCCGCTGCATATGCATTCCGTTATCGTCTCTTACGTTCTGACGGTTGCGGTGATGCTGCCGCTGAGCGGCTGGCTGGCTGACCGTTTTGGCGTGCGTAACATCTTTTTCAGCGCGATTGTGCTGTTCAGCGTCGGATCGCTGTTCTGCGCGCTGGCTGCCACGCTTAATCAGCTGGTTGTGGCGCGCGTGGTTCAGGGTATCGGTGGTGCAATGATGGTGCCGGTGGGCCGCTTAACGGTCATGAAAATTGTGCCGCGTGAGCAATATAWGTCCGCCATGACCTTTGTTACCCTGCCGGGCCAGATTGGCCCGCTGCTCGGTCCGGCCCTCGGCGGCGTGCTGGTTGAGTACGCCAGCTGGCACTGGATTTTCCTTATCAATATTCCGGTCGGCATTATTGGCGCTGTCGCCACGCTGATGCTGATGCCGAACTACACCATGCAGACGCGCCGGTTTGATTTTGCCGGTTTTCTGCTGCTGGCGGCCGGCATGGCGGCGCTGACGCTGGCGCTGGATGGCGGCGGCAATGGCGCGCTGCTGCCCGGCTTCCTGATTCTGGCGGGCGTGCTGTCGCTGCTGTTTTATCTGATGCACGGCCGCCACAATGACAACGCGCTGTTCAGCCTGCGACTGTTTGATAACCGCCTCTATTCGATTGGTCTGCTGGGCAGCTTTACCGGGCGCATCGGCAGCGGCATGCTGCCGTTTATGACGCCGGTATTTCTGCAGGTAGGTCTGGGTTTTACGCCGTTTCACGCCGGGTTAATGATGATCCCGATGGTGCTGGGAAATATGGGCATCAAGCGGGTGGTGGTGCGCATTGTTAACCTGTTTGGCTATCGCCGCGTACTGGTGGGAAGCACGCTCGCGCTGGCGCTGGTGGTGGCGCTGTTTGCCGTGGTCGCGCTGGCTGGCTGGATCTGGCTCCTGCCGCTGGTATTACTGCTGCTCGGCATGGTCAATGCCCTGCGCTTTTCCGCTATGAATACCCTGACGCTGAAAGATCTGCCGGACGATCTCGCCTCCGGCGGCAACAGCTTACTGTCGATGATTATGCAATTGTCGATGAGTATCGGCGTCACGCTGGCGGGTCTGCTGCTCGGCGCTTTTGGCCAGCAGGCTGCCGCGGGCAGCGACATGGCGCAGCAGACGTTTGCCTGGACCTGGCTCTGTATGGTGGTCGTCATCGCCCTGCCGGCGCTGGTGTTCTGGCGGGTACCGGAAGCACTCAGTAAAAATGTTGATCTCAGAACCAGGAGTAAAAAGTGATGGCGCGTTTCCGGCCCGGCATTGGCGCCAAACTCTTTATGGCGATTTTTGGTACCTGCATGCTGGTCATCATCACGATGCACTGGGGCGTACGGCTCAGCTTTGAGCATGGCTTTGTTGACTACATCAAAAAAGGCAACGAACAGCGGCTGACACTGCTGAGTGATGCGCTGGCAGATCAGTATGAGCAGCACGGCAGCTGGGATTTTCTGCGCCAGAACGATCGGCTGATCTTCACCATTCTGCGCTCGCTGGAGCAGAACCCAGGCAGCCACAATCCGCTGCCGCCGCACGGCTGGCGCACGCAGTTCTGGATCATCGATCAGCAATATAAGGTGCTGTCAGGCCCGCGCGCGCCGATTCCGCCAAAAGGACCGCGGCGTAACATCACCACCAGCAGCGGTAAAATTGTCGGCTGGGTAATTGCCTCTCCGGCGGAAAACCTGACGCGCAGCACCGACATCAATTTTGACCGGCAGCAGCGCCAGACCAACTGGATGATCGTCACACTCTCCACTCTGCTGGCGGCGCTGGTCACCTGGCTGCTGGCACGCGGCCTGCTGGCGCCGGTTAAACGGCTGGTAGAGGGCACCCATCAGCTGGCTGCGGGAAAATTTGCTACCCGGGTTGAGGTGGATAGCGGTGATGAAATCGGTCAGCTGGCGCGCGACTTTAATCAGCTGGCGCAGTCGCTGGAGAAAAATGAGAGTAATCGCCGCGCGTTCATGGCGGATATCTCCCATGAGCTGCGCACGCCGCTGGCGATCCTGCGTGGTGAGCTGGAAGCGATTCAGGATGGCGTCCGGCAGGTCACGCCCGAGGCGATAAGTTCGCTGCAGAGTGAAGTGGTGGTACTGACCAAGCTGGTGGATGACCTGCATCAGCTTTCGCTCTCCGATGCGGGCGCCCTCGCCTACCGCAAACAGCCGCTGGATCTGGTTAACCTGCTGGAGGTGATCGCTGGCAGCTTTGCCGGACGCTATCGCACGCACCAGCTGACGCTGCAGCTGCAGCTGCCTGCTGAAGCCAGCAGCTTTGGCGATCCTGACCGCCTGATGCAGCTGTTTACGAATCTGCTGGAAAACAGCCTGCGCTATACCCATCCCGGCGGCGAAGTCCGCATCACCATGCGGCAGCAGGAGAATCAGTGGCTGCTCTGTATTGATGACAGCGCGCCCGGCGTAGCGGCGGCGCAGCGGGCGCAGCTGTTTGAGCGTTTTTTCCGTGCGGAAAACTCCCGCAATCGTGCCAGCGGAGGGTCCGGCCTGGGACTGGCTATCTGTAAAAATATCGTCGAGGCGCACGGCGGCACGATTTCTGCGGAGCACTCTGATTTAGGTGGCGTGCAAATCAGGCTAAACTTGCCCTATGTTCCCCAGTAGAAAGCCCGTATGAGCCCGGAAAATAGCGATCCACTAATTCTTGTTGTTGAAGATGAACCCAAACTGGCGCAGCTGATGATCGATTATCTGCAGGCGTCAAACTACCGCACGCACCATATTGCCAATGGCGGCGAGGTACAGGCCTGGCTGCAGCACACTACGCCAGCGCTGATGCTGCTCGATCTGATGCTGCCAGGCTGCGACGGCATGACGCTGTGCCGCGAGATACGCCGCCACTCCGATCTGCCGATTATTATGGTCACCGCCCGTACCGAAGAGATTGATCGCCTGCTGGGGCTGGAAACCGGCGCGGATGACTATATCTGTAAGCCATTCAGCCCGCGCGAAGTGGTGGCGCGGGTGAAAACCATTCTGCGCCGCGCGCGTAAATCGCCGGAAGAGACGCAGCAGGCGTCGCTGCTGCTGATTGATGAGGGCCGCTTTCAGGCCAGCTGGCGTACTGCGCCGCTGGAGCTGACGCCGGCGGAGTTCCGCCTGCTGAAAACATTGTCGCTGGAGCCAGGCAAAGTCTTTTCCCGCGAGCAGCTGCTCAATCAGCTTTATGATGATTACCGCGTGGTAACTGACCGTACCATAGACAGCCATATCAAGAATCTGCGCCGCAAGCTTGAGGCGCRGGATGCCGATCAGCCGTTTATTCGTGCGGTATATGGCATTGGCTATCGCTGGGAAGCGGATATGTGCCGGCTGGCATAGCCTGTTATTGATCCCGATCAATTTACTTCACTCCGCACCCTGCCTACAATTTCCGCCTCTTTTGCAGAGCCGCACGCCGCGGCTTCTGCTATGGCCATCCGCGATGGTCAGCTGACCTGACATCAGTGAGTCTTCCATGTTTAAACCTGAACTGCTCTCCCCGGCGGGAACGCTGAAAAATATGCGCTACGCCTTTGCCTACGGCGCTGACGCCGTTTATGCCGGCCAGCCGCGCTATAGTCTGCGCGTCCGCAATAATGAATTTACGCATGACAATCTGGCACAGGGGATCGCCGAAGCGCACGCGCTGGGTAAAAAGTTCTATGTGGTGGTCAATATCGCGCCGCATAACGCCAAACTGAAAACCTTTATTCGCGACCTTACACCGGTGGTGGCGATGCAGCCCGACGCGCTGATCATGTCCGATCCGGGACTGATTATGCTGGTGCGCGAGGCGTTTCCGGCGATGCCGATCCACCTTTCCGTGCAGGCCAACGCCGTCAACTGGGCCACGGTGAAATTCTGGCAGCAGATGGGGCTGACGCGCGTCATTCTGTCACGCGAGCTGTCGCTGGAGGAGATTGCGGAGATCCGCACGCAGGTGCCGGAGATGGAGCTGGAGATTTTTGTCCACGGCGCGCTCTGCATGGCCTACTCTGGTCGCTGCCTGCTCTCCGGCTATCTCAACAAGCGCGATCCAAACCAGGGCACCTGTACCAACGCCTGCCGCTGGTCGTATAAGGTCTCAGAAGGCCAGCAGGATGAGGTCGGCAATATTACCGGTATCCATGAACCGGCAGAGCAGCAGGCTCCCGTGCCCGGCCACAACGCGCCAACCGACCGGTTGTTTCTGCTGGAAGAGAAGATGAAACCGGGCGAGGTGATGAGCGCGTTTGAAGATGAGCACGGTACCTACATCATGAACTCAAAAGATTTGCGTGCGGTGGCGCATGTGGAACGGCTGAGCGCAATGGGCATTCATTCGCTGAAAATTGAAGGGCGTACCAAATCGTTCTACTACTGCGCGCGCACCGCACAGGTCTATCGCCGCGCGATTGACGACGCCGCAGCGGGTAAACCTTTTGATACCTCACTGCTCGCCACGCTGGAAGGTCTGGCGCATCGTGGCTATACCGAGGGTTTCCTGCGGCGTCACACCCACGACAGCTACCAGAACTATGAGCAGGGCTTTTCCGTTTCTGAACGTCAGCAGTTTGTGGGCGAATTTACTGGCGAGCGGCGCGGCGACCGGGCGCAGATTGCGGTGAAAAACAAATTCCTGCAGGGCGATGTGGCAGAGATCATGACGCCGCAGGGCAACCTGACCTGCACGCTGGAGGCGATGGAAAACGATCGCGGCGAGGCGGTCACCGTCGCTCCTGGCGACGGTCATCGGGTCTGGATCCCGGTGCCGGCAGAGGTGGATCTCCGCTTTGCGCTGCTGCTGCGCAACCTCACTGAAGGCAATACTACCAGCGATCCGCACGGCAAAAATCGCACAAAATGAAAAAAAGGCGGCGAAGTTAGAACAGGATCACAGACGGTTACAGCGCCGCGCTTTAGAATCCCGCCTGCTGCTAATGAGTAACAATATCCAGCGTGCACGACCAGGAACCACCTCATTTACCCGCCCGGCTCCCCCGCGCGGGTTTTCTTTTTTCAGCGCCTGCCGATAAAGTTCCCGCCGCAGCTATGCTATAACCACATCCCTGTCTCACGTTTCAAGGAACTGAAGATGCACACTACACCGCTCACGCTGCTGATCCTGAATGGAAAAGGCGCCGGCAATGAAGATCTGCGCGCGGCCGTTAATAGGCTGCGCGAAGAGGGCTTTAATCTGGCCGTGCGCGTCACCTGGGAAAAAGGTGATGGCGATCGCTATGTACAGGAAGCGGTTGCTCTGCAGGCGGAAACCGTTGTTGCAGGCGGCGGCGACGGCACCATAAATGAGATTGCCACCGCGCTGGCCGCTATACCCGAGGCCTCACGTCCGGTACTCGGCATTCTGCCGCTCGGCACCGCCAACGATTTTGCCACCAGCGTGGGCATTCCGGCGGAGATGGAGCCGGCGCTGCGCCTTGCCGTGGTGGGCAAAGCCACCGCTATCGATCTGGCGCGGGTGAATGGCGACCGCTATTTTATCAATATGGCGACCGGCGGCTTTGGTACGCGTATTACCACCGAAACGCCGGAGAAACTGAAATCCGCGCTGGGTGGCGTCTCCTACTTTATTCACGGCCTGATGCGCGTGGATGCGCTCAAACCTGACAGCTGTGAAATCAGCGGGCCTGGCTTCAGCTGGCAGGGTGATGCGCTGGTAATCGGTATCGGTAACGGTCGCCAGGCGGGTGGCGGACAGCGCCTCTGCCCCGATGCGCTGATCAACGATGGTCAGCTTAACCTCAGCATCGTTACCGCGCAGGAGCTACTGCCAACGCTGCTGCATTCGCTGACGCGCGATGATGAGAACCCCAATATTGTGTCAGCTCAGCTCAACTCGCTGACTATTCGTTCGCCGCATGAGATGACGTTTAATCTGGACGGTGAGCCGCTGAGCGGCAGCGAGTTTACTATCGACGTGCTGCCAAGCGCGCTCAGCTGTCGCCTGCCGCCCCAGTGCGCGCTGCTGGCCTGACGGCGCAGGCATCGCCGGGTGCGCTTTGATACGCACCCGGTGGTTTGCCCGGCAAACGGCTTAACCTCCCGCGTTACACCTTCATCCAGCGCCGCTCAGCCGCCGAAACTGCGATGGCTTCCAGCACTTTCTGTACCTGTAACCCTTCGGCAAAGTCTGGCCACATGCGATCGCCTGCCGCAATGCCGTTGATCAGATCGCGGATCTCCACGGTTTTCTGATCGTTAAACCCGATACCGTGCCCGGCGGAGACGCAGAAGCTGGCGTAGTCGGGATGCGCCGGTCCGGTGWGCAGTGTTTTAAAGCCCTGCCGTCCGGCTGGTTCGTCGTGGATATAGAGCGCCAGCTCGGCCATACGCTCCTGGGTATAGCGCAGCGTACCCCGGGTGCCGGTGACCACATAGGTCAGCCCCATCTTGCTGCCACAGGCAATACGTGAAGTCTCAATCACGCCGTGCGCGCCATTGCTGAAGCGCAGCAGCGCGCTGGCCTGATCCTCATTCTCTACCGGCAGCAGACGCGCAGGATTTTTAGGGTCGGGGCGCTGCGCGATTACCGTCATCATGTCGCCACTGACCTCCTCAATGTCGCCCACCAGATAGTGCGCCATATTGACGATGTGCGCGGCCAGATCGCCGAGTGCGCCCAGCCCTGCCAGTTTTTTCTGACAGTGCCAGTCCAGCGGCGTCTGCGGGCTGGCGAGGTAATCTTCATTATGCGTGCCGTAAAAGTGCACCACTTCACCAATCTCGCCGCGCGCGATGATCTCCCGCGCCAGCTGGCTGGTCGGATTTTTCATGTAATTAAAACCCACCAGCGTTTTTACACCCGCCCGCTCTGCCGCCTGCACCATCTCCTCTGCATCCGCCACGCTCAGCGACAGCGGCTTTTCCGAGTAGACATGTTTGCCGTGGCGGATCGCCTCCAGCGCCATCTCTTTATGCAGGAAGTTGGGCGCGCAGATATCGACAACGTCGATCTGCGGATCGCTGACCAGCTCGCGCCAGTCGCCGGTGGAGCGGGCGAAGCCAAACGTGGCCGCCTGCTTTGCCGCCAGTGCCGGATCGACTTCAGCCAGCATCTCCCGCACGATCTCACCTTTCAGGGCAAACACCGTGGGCGCCTGCGCATAGGCGATAGCGTGACACCGCCCGATATATCCGCTGCCGATCATTCCGATTCTGACTCTGTTCATGCTGCACCCGTGAAAAGTGGAGGAGGTTTCGCGGAATATATGTTTCATTTTTTAGCGCCACAATGGCGAAATGAAATATCTGTGATCATTGATGTGGAGCACACGACAAAATCAACAAATCCCGCTGTAATTTTGCAGTACTTTGGTGATATTCCTCACATTAAGTCAGGCAGTGGCGGTTTATTCAGCAGTCAGTAAAAATTTTGCAAAAGGGCTTTGACACGCAGCAGGCTGCCCGATATTATGCGCCCCGTTCCACACAATTCCTCTGTAGTTCAGTCGGTAGAACGGCGGACTGTTAATCCGTATGTCACTGGTTCGAGTCCAGTCAGAGGAGCCAGATTCTTAAAAAAAGCAGCCTGTAAGGCTGCTTTTTTTATGCCTGCGTGTTATCCGCCCTACCACCAGTGATGAAAGTGGTGCACCGGCCCGATGCCCTTTCCTGCCTCCAGCGAATCGGCCTGCAGTAGCGCCTGCTGCAGCCAGCCTTTTGCCGCCGTCACCGTATCAGCCCAGCTCTCATGACGCGGCCGCAGCGCTGCCAGCGCCGCCGAGAGGGTACAGCCGGTGCCGTGAGTATGGCGCGTCGCTACGCGCGGGGCCGTAAAGCGGAAACGTCCGCTGCGGGTAATCAGCCAGTCCGGGCTTTCCGCATCCTCCAGATGTCCCCCTTTCATCAGCACCGCGGCACAGCCGAGATCGAGCAGCCCCTCCCCCTGCTGCTGCATGGTGCGCTCATCGCGGGCAGGTGTTGTTTCCAGCAGCGCCGCGGCTTCCGGCAGATTAGGCGTGATCAGCGAAACCTGCGGCAGCAGCCGCTCACGCATCGCCGCCACCGCCTCTGGCGCCAGCAGCGCATCGCCGCTTTTGGCAATCATTACCGTATCCAGCACCACAAACGGCAGCCGCGCACGCGCCAGTTTCTCTGCCACCACCGCCACAATAGCGCTCTCTGCCAGCATGCCGATTTTTGCCGTATCGATACGGATATCGCTCAGCACCGAATCCAGCTGGGCGGCGACAAACGCCGGTGAAATGTAACAGACCGACTGTACGCCACAGGTGTTTTGCGCCACCAGCGCGGTAATAACGCTGGTGCCGTAGGCGCTGAGCGCAGAAAAGGTTTTGAGATCGGCCTGAATGCCCGCGCCGCCGCTGGGATCGGTGCCGGCAATGGTCAGGGCATTTATACGGGGCAAGCCGCGCGGTAAAACAGAGGAAGGGTGGGTCATCATAGCGCTCCTGTCAGGCGTACAGGAAGGCGAATGCGCGCAGGCATCTGACTTCCCTACGCTGGCATTATCCAGATCAGGTAATACGGGTATTTCTCAGCCTTCACAAAGAAGGGCACCCCGAGTCATGGTGTCTGTTACGACACACCGGCAGCTTAGGGGAAGCGATCGCACGAAGCAAGCCGCAGAGAGCAGAAAGCTTGATCTGCGCGGTAGCAGAAGCAGACAGACCGCTGGAGTGACCGGTTTATTGATACAGCGCAAGCCGCGACAACGCGGCAGCATGCTTAATCTGCTGCCGGATCACCCTGCCGGATATCACCATGCTTAACCTGCTGCGCCATCTTATTCCGCACGCTCACCGCTGGCATCAGATTACCATCAGCCGCCACGGCGTCCTGAATCCTGCCGGACGTTACTGTCAGGCTACCTTTATCACCGCGCGCTGTCGCAGCTGTGGTGTGCAGCTGCATAAGCTCTACTACCGCGACCTCAGCGATAGCGAAGCGCGCCGCTGGCTCGGCTGATTTAGCGCAAAAAAAGCCCCGCAGCAAGGTGCGGGGCGCGGGCCGGACAGCGAGATTTACTGTGCTGGCTGGGTGCGGATCAGATAATCAAAGGCGCTGAGTGACGCTTTAGCGCCCTCGCCGCTGGCGATGATAATCTGCTTATACGGCACCGTGGTGCAGTCGCCGGCGGCAAATACGCCTTTCAGGCTGGTTTCGCACTTCGCATCGATAATCACTTCACCCATGCGGTTGCGCTCTACTGCGCCTTCAAGGAAGCCGGTATTAGGCAGCAGACCAATCTGAACAAAGATGCCGCTCAGCGCCAGCTCGTGCGTGGTCTGGGTGGTGCGATCCAGATACGCCAGCCCGGTGACTTTGCTGCCGTCGCCTTTAACTTCGGTGGTCTGGGCGTTAAGGATCACGTCGACGTTTTTCAGGCTGCGCAGTTTATCCTGCAGCACTTTGTCAGCGCGCATTTCGCCGGCAAACTCCAGCAGCGTAACGTGCTCAACAATACCGGCCAGATCGATGGCCGCTTCCACGCCGGAGTTACCGCCGCCGATAACCGCGGTACGCTTGCCTTTAAACAGCGGGCCGTCGCAGTGCGGGCAATAGGTCACGCCTTTGGTGCGATACTGATCTTCGCCCGGTACGCCCATGTTGCGCCAGCGCGCGCCGGTGGCGATGATGATGCTGCGTGATTTCAGCACCGCGCCGGAAGCGGTTTCAATGGCGTGCAATCCCCCTTCCTGCGCGGCGGGAATCAGTTTAATCGCGCTCTGTGTGTCAATCACATCTACCGCGTAATCATCGACGTGCGCGCGCAGTGAACCCGCCAGCTTCGCCCCTTCTGTTTTTGATACAGAGATGTAGTTTTCAATATCTACCGTATCCAGTACCTGACCACCAAAACGCTCGCCCATCAGGCCGGTGCGAATACCTTTACGCGCGGAGTAGATAGCCGCTGCGGCGCCTGCCGGACCGCTGCCGATAATCAGGACTTCATAAGCATCACGCTTATTCAGCTCTTCTGCCGCACGCTTGTCAGCGTTGGTATCAACTTTTCCGACGATTTCGGCCAGGCTCATGCGGCCCTGTCCAAACTCTTTGCCGTTCAGATAGACGGCCGGCACGCCCATGACGTTGCGCTCGGTAATTTCATTCTGGAACACGCCACCATCAATGGCGGTGTGGCTGATACGCGGATTCAGTACCGCCATCAGGTTCAGCGCCTGCACCACATCCGGGCAGTTATGGCAGGAGAGCGAGTAGTAGGTTTCAAAGTGCAGATCGGTATCAAGTGACATCACCTGATCCAGCAGACTCTGCGCCTCTTTAGAGGGGTGTCCACCGGTCTGGAGTAGCGCCAGCACCAGTGACGTAAATTCATGACCCATCGGCGAGCCGGCAAAGCGCGGACCGCTCTGGCTGCCTGGGTTGGTGATCAGAAACGACGGTTTGCGTACCGGACGATCGTTCTCTTCACGGAAGCTGACTTTGTCAGAGAGCGCGGCAATATCTGCTAACAGCGTACGGATCTCAGCAGATTTGGTGCCCTCATCCAGGGTAGCAATCAACTCAACCGGTTTCGTTAGTTTCTCAAGGTAAGCCTTAAGCTGGGTTTTTAAATTGGTGTCGAGCATAGTGAGTTCCTGTGAAGAAAATCGGGTGCCGCAGCACCCGATAAAAAAGAGACCGAATGGCGTCAGGTAACTTAGATTTTACCGACCAGGTCCAGTGACGGAGCCAGCGTGGCGTCGCCCTCTTTCCATTTAGCCGGGCAAACTTCGCCTGGGTGAGAAGCCACGTACTGTGCAGCTTTCACTTTGCGCAGCAGGTCAGAGGCATCGCGGCCAATACCTTCAGCAGTGATTTCGATCGCCTGGATGATGCCTTCCGGGTCAACGATGAACGTACCGCGATCGGCCAGACCTTCTGCCTCACGCATAATTTCAAAGTTGCGGGTCAGCGCGCCGGTTGGATCGCCGATCATGGCATACTGAATCTTACCGATGGTCTCGGAAGAACCGTGCCAGGCTTTGTGGGTAAAGTGCGTGTCAGTAGAAACGGAGTAGATATCTACGCCCAGTTTCTGGAACTCTTCGTAGTGGTCTGCAACGTCACCCAGTTCGGTCGGGCATACGAAGGTGAAGTCAGCCGGGTAGAAGAAGAAAACACTCCATTTACCTTCAACGTCTTTCTCGGTTACGTCGATGAATTCGCCGTTTTTGAACGCTGCGTTTTTGAACGGTTTAATTTTGGTGTTAATGATTGACATAGTGACCTCCGTTAAAAAGATGTGATGCAGGCTACAGTTTTTTCAGGCCAGGTGCTAATACGCAGACGTTATCAATCAGATAAACAAAAGCTATCAATGCAGCGAGACCAGATCCGGTGCGGCTTGCCGCGGCATTCTACACAGAAAAGCGGCGGCGATAACAGGCTTTCTCAGAATGCGGCTAAACTGCTATTTTTTTTACAGGCTGGCACGCATGACCGCGTGCCATAAGCGATGCTTGCGATTCAGGAGACCCCGCACGTGAATATCCGACCTTTTCAGGAGAGCGATCGCCCGTTTCTGCGCACGCTGTTTCTCGCCGCGCGCCGGCACAGCTGGACGTGGCTTAACGGTGATGCGTGGCAGCTGGAGGATTTTGATGCGGTGATCCTGGGTGAAACGGTGCTGGTAGCGGAGATCGGCGGCGAACGCGCGGGTTTTGCCGGCATTCTCGATAACGACAATTTTCTGCACAGCCTCTATGTTGACCCGGCGTATCAGGGTCAGGGTGTGGGCAGCGCGCTGCTGCAGCAGGTTACGGCACGCTTTACCTCAACCGGCGCGCTGAAATGTCTGGCTGCGAACCGGGCCGCGCTGGCGTTCTACCAGCATCACGGCTGGCAGCGCGTCGCCAGCGGCGAAGGCGAACAGGGTACCTATGTGCTGATGCACTATCCGCTGGCGGGGCGCGCCAGCGAAACGGCGTGAGCTACACCGCCCGGAAGGCGATATCGCCCGGGATCACCTCACCCTGCCAGTAAAGCTGAGCGGCTACGCGCCCCGCCAGCTGGCGATAGAGGGCGGTAAAGTCGCTCTCTGGCCGGCGGATCACCGTAGGCGTCCCGTCATCCAGATCCTCCCGCAGGTGAATATGCAGCGGCAGCTGTGCCAGCAGGCGGGTGTGGTAATCCTGCACCAGCCGCTCAGCCCCGCCGGTGCCGAAAACAGGCTCATGATGGCCACACTCACTGCAGATATGCATGCTCATGTTCTCCACCACTCCCAGCACCGGCACCGCTACTTTTTCAAACATCACGATGCCTTTGCGCGCGTCCAGCAGCGCGATATCCTGCGGGGTGGTCACCACCACGGCGCCGGTGACGGGTACGCTCTGCGCCAGCGTCAGCTGGATATCGCCGGTGCCGGGCGGCATATCGAGAACCAGATAGTCGAGGTCGGGCCACAGCGTCTCGTTGAGCAGCTGCAGCAGCGCCTTGCTCGCCATCGGTCCGCGCCACACCATCGCATTATCGTCCGTAACCAGATAGCCAATTGAGTTGGTCGCGAGCCCGTGCGCCATAATCGGTGCCATGT
Organism: Pantoea sp. BRM17; assembly: GCA_002939445.1. Lineage (GTDB taxonomy): Bacteria > Pseudomonadota > Gammaproteobacteria > Enterobacterales > Enterobacteriaceae > Pantoea. The sequence goes on from PEFU01000003.1 coordinate 1,877,881, forward strand.
GCGTGCCGTCAGGCGATGTCGGACGCTCCGCTTCCGTTCCCAGCATATTCGGAATGGAGGGACCGTAAATATCCGCATCCAGCAGCCCCACGCGCGCCCCTTCGGCGGCCAGCGCCAGCGCCATGTTAACCGCCGTACTCGACTTGCCGACGCCGCCTTTGCCGGAGCTGACCGCAATGATATTTTTCACGCCGTTCACGCCCGGCTGATTTTTTACCCGCTTCAGGGTGGCGATATCGTGACGCAGACGCCAGTCGATGGCGCGCGCCTGCGTCAGCCGCAGCAGCTCCGCGCTGACCTGCGCTTTGAGATCCTCAAACGCGCTGCGCCAGATAAACGGCATAACCAGCTCGATATGCAGTTTTTCATCCAGCAGCGCCACGTGCCGCAGCGCTTTCAGCGTAGTGAGATTCTGCTGCAGCGTGGGGTGCGTAAATGCGCTCAGCACGCCGCTGACCACGGCACGCAACGCTTCAGGTGAATGATAATCCCGGGATTGTGTGCTCATCCCCTCTCCTTATTTCATCATGACGCCAGAATGTAGCGGTATAAGGTCAATCATATCAGAGCAGCGCGAAAAAGAGCGCGACGCGCCTCCTGTGTTTACGCCGGAGGGTGCTTCGGTTAACATCTAACCCCGATTTTTCATTAACGGAAAGCTACGCAAATCATGACTCAAGTCGCTAAAAAATTACTGGTAACGTGCGCCCTGCCGTACGCAAACGGCTCTATCCATCTTGGTCACATGCTGGAACACATCCAGGCTGATGTATGGGTCCGTTACCAGCGAATGCGTGGCAACCAGGTTTACTTCATCTGCGCAGACGATGCGCACGGCACGCCGATTATGCTGAAAGCACAGCAGCTGGGCGTTACGCCGGAGCAGATGATCGCCGATATGAAGCAGGAGCATGAAACTGACTTCGCCGGCTTTAATATCAGCTATGACAACTATCACTCAACGCATGCCGATGAGAATCGTCAGCTGGCTGAGGTGATCTACACGCGCCTGAATGAAAATGGCTTTATTAAGAAGCGCACCATTTCGCAGCTCTACGATCCGGAAAAAGGGATGTTCCTGCCCGATCGCTTTGTGAAAGGCACCTGCCCGAAATGTAAAGCGGCCGATCAGTATGGCGATAACTGCGAAGTGTGCAGCGCCACCTACAGCCCGACCGAGCTGATTGAGCCAAAGTCGGTGGTATCCGGTGCTACGCCGGTACTGCGTGACTCCGAGCACTTCTTCTTTGATCTGCCGGCGTTCAGCGAGATGCTGCAGGCGTGGACGCGTTCCGGCGCGCTGCAGGAGCAGGTCGCCAATAAGATGCAGGAGTGGTTTGAGTCGGGACTGCAGCAGTGGGATATCTCCCGCGATGCGCCCTACTTTGGCTTTGAGATCCCGGACGCGCCGGGCAAATATTTCTACGTCTGGCTGGATGCGCCAATCGGCTACATGGGCTCGTTCAAGAACCTGTGCGACAAGCGCGGCGATATCGACTTCAGCGAATTCTGGCAGAAAGATTCCGCGACCGAGCTTTATCACTTTATCGGTAAAGATATCGTCTATTRCCACAGCCTGTTCTGGCCGGCAATGCTGGAAGGCAGCGGTTTCCGCAAGCCGACCAACCTGTTTGTGCATGGCTATGTCACGGTAAACGGCGCGAAGATGTCAAAATCGCGCGGCACCTTTATCAAAGCCAGCACCTGGCTGAAGCATCTTGATGCCGACAAGCATCTTGATGCCGACAGCCTGCGCTACTACTACGCGGCCAAGCTCTCTTCGCGCATTGATGATATCGACCTGAATCTGGAAGATTTCGTGCAGCGCGTTAACGCTGACGTAGTGAACAAAGTCGTTAACCTGGCTTCGCGCAACGCTGGTTTTATCACCAAACGCTTTAACGGCGAGCTGGCCGCTGAACTCGCCGATCCGGCGCTGTATCAGACCTTTGTGGCCGCATCAGAGAAGATTGGCGAGGCGTGGGCGAACCGTGAATATAACCGCGCTATCCGTGAGATCATGACGCTGGCCGATCTGGCGAACCGCTATGTTGATGAGCAGGCACCGTGGGTGGTGGCGAAACAGGAAGGCCGCGACGCTGATCTGCAGGCGATCTGCTCAATGGGCATCAACCTGTTCCGCGTGCTGATGACCTGGCTGAAGCCGGTACTGCCGTCGCTGAGCGAGCGTGCTGAGGCGTTTCTGCAGAGCGAACTGAGCTGGGATGGCATCGCGCAGCCGCTGCTGAATCACAGCGTGGCACCGTTCAAAGCGCTCTATGGCCGCATTGAGATGGCAAAAGTGGAGGCGCTGATTGAGGCATCGAAAGAGGATGCGGCGGCAGCCAGTCAGCCTGCCGTAAGCGGCCCGCTCGCTGACGCGCCGATTGGCGACACCATCACCATTGATGATTTCGCCAAAGTCGATATGCGCGTGGCGCTGATTGAGCAGGCGGAACTGGWTGAGGGTTCAGACAAGCTGCTGCGCCTGCAGCTCGATCTCGGCGGTGAGAAGCGTCAGATCTTCTCCGGCATTCGTGCTGCCTACCCCGATCCTTCGGTACTGGTGGGCAAGATGACCATTATCGTGGCCAACCTGGCACCGCGTAAGATGCGCTTTGGCGTATCGGAAGGGATGGTGCTCTCAGCCGGCTCTGGCGGCAGCGATCTGTTCGTGCTCTCGGTGGACAGCGGCGCACAGCCAGGCATGCCGGTTAAGTAATCGCTTTTCTTTGTTTACAGCCCTCTCCGTGCCGGAGAGGGCTGCTTTCCCGCTCCCGTCCCTTTCCTGAACGCCCCTCTGCGCCAGTTCTGCAGCGCAGCCAGGCCGGACTCTGGCACGCTAAGCGCGTAATGCGTATGATGTAAAACAGATGACCGAAGCCGGAGATGTCTGACGTGTTAACTGCCTGCTGGCGCTATCTGCGCGCCTTTATGATTATCTATGCCGCGCTCTATGCCGGTATCGCGCTCGCCGCCCTGCTTCCCTTTACTATTCCCGGCAGTATTATCGGTATGCTGCTGCTGTTTTTACTACTGGGGCTGCAAATTCTGCCGGTCCGCTGGGTAAAGCCCGGCTGCCATCTGCTGATCCGCTATATGGCGCTGCTGTTTGTACCGATAAGCGTCGGCGTCATCAGCTATACCGATGTACTTTCCGCGCAGTTTGGGCCGATTGTGGTCTCCTGCCTCACCAGTACGCTGATGGTGCTGGTGGTGGTGGGTTTTAGCGCTGAACGCCTGCAGCGCCCGAAACAGGAGCAGCCGCATGAGTGACGCCTGGTGGTCTCTGCCGCTGACGCTGGCTGCTTATTTTGTGGCGCGCCGGCTGGCGGCAAAGCTCAAAATCTCGCTGATTAATCCGCTGCTGGTGGCTATGGCCATCATTATCCCGCTGCTGCTGCTCACGCATACCCCCTATACGCGCTATTTTGCCGGCAGCGCACTGCTGAATCAGCTGCTGCAACCGGCAGTCGTGGCCTTAGCGCTGCCGCTCTATGAGCAGATGCATCAGATCCGCGCACGCTGGAAAACCATCATCAGCGTCTGCTTTATTGGCAGCCTGACCGCCATGGTATCCGGCACGGCGATGGCGCTGTGGCTGGGCGCCACACCGGAGATCGCCGCGACGCTCCTGCCCAAGTCAGTCACCACCCCGATTGCGATGGCGGTCTCTGCCTCGCTGCACGGTATTCCGGCCATCAGCGCTATCTGCGTGCTGATCGCGGGCGTATTTGGTGCCGTATTCGGGCACATGCTGCTGAACCTGCTGCGCATTCGCAGCAAAGCATCGCGCGGCCTGGCGATTGGCAACGCGTCACATGCGCTGGGCACGGCGCGCGCGGCGGAAATCGACTATCAGGAAGGGGCGTTCAGTTCACTGGCGCTGGTGATCTGCGGCATCATTACCTCTTTACTGGCACCGTTTATCTTTCCGCTGCTGCTGGCGTGGTTTGGCTGAAAGTTTGCGAGAGATCTCGCAAAGTTGAAACAACTCAATGAGCTTGCATTGTCATAGCGACATGGATCACATATAACTCAGCAGGCGGCGCCCCGCCGCTGATGAGTTAATGAGGCCTGACACCATGCACCCACGATTCTCTTCCGCTTTCTCCGACCTGCCGGCTGCCCTGCAGCAGGCGCTGCAGCCGCTGCTGGACGCGCCCGATTTTCACGGCGTGCTCCGCCCTGACGAGTTGATACAGCTGCAGCAGGTCACCGGACTGGAAGAGGATGCGCTGGCGCTGGCGCTCCTGCCGCTCGCCGCCTGCTGTGCGGTTGCGCCGCTCTCGCGCTTTAACGTTGGCGCTATCGCGCGTGGCGTCAGCGGCCACTGGTATTTTGGGGCAAACATGGAGTTTCGCGGCGCCACGATGCAGCAGACGGTACACGCTGAGCAGAGCGCGATTACCCACGCCTGGCTGCGCGGTGAAACGGCGCTGGCGGCCATCACCGTAAACTACACGCCGTGTGGCCACTGCCGTCAGTTTATGAATGAGCTGAACAGCGGTACGGCGATCCGTATCAGTCTGCCGGGCCGTGACGTGAACACGCTGGCCCACTACCTGCCCGATGCATTTGGTCCTGCCGACCTCAATATTACCGAACGGCTGATGACGCCGGTTGACCATGCCTTTGCTCCTGCCGGCGATGCGCTGCAGCAGGCGGCAATCCGGGCTGCCAGCCAGAGCCACGCGCCTTATAGCTTCAGCTACAGCGGCGTGGCACTGGAGAGCCACAGCGGCGCCATTTACAGCGGCCGCTATGCGGAGAATGCCGCCTTCAACCCGAGCCTGCCGCCGCTGCAGGCCGCGCTGATCCTGATGAATATGCATCATGAACCGCTGGAAACTATTCGCCGCGCGGCGCTGGCCGAGTCTGCAGAGGGTACGCTGACGCAGGCGGACGCCACGCGGGCGACGCTGGCCGCGCTCGGCTGCCGTGAGCTGACGATTACTTTAGTTTCAAAAACATCCGTTTAGTGATCCTTTTACCGCTTTTGTGACCTGCTGTTAACAAAAGCTGTACATCTGCCGGAATTTTCATAGGATCGGGCGCCAGACCTTCACAATAATCAGATCTGGCGTGACCTTTTCGTAGCGATACGTCAGCAAACACTGCAACCGGAGCAAACATTGCATGGAACTCGAGTACGAAAGTAAACGCCCGCTCTATATCCCCTATGCGGGTCCGATTCTGCTGGAATTTCCGCTGCTGAATAAAGGCAGCGCCTTCTCTCTGGAAGAGCGAAACGAATTTAATCTTAATGGCCTGCTGCCGGATGCGGTTGAGACTATTGAAGAGCAGGCGGAACGCGCCTGGCGTCAGTTCCTGGATTTCAAAAACAACAACGACAAGCACGTCTATCTGCGCAATATCCAGGATACCAACGAAACCCTGTTCTACCGCCTGCTGGATAATCATCTGGAAGAGATGATGCCGATTATCTACACCCCGACCGTGGGCGCGGCATGCGAGCACTTCTCCGAAATTTACCGTCGCGCGCGCGGCGTATTTATCTCCTACAACAATCGCGATCGCATCGAAGACATGCTGCAGAACGCCACCAAGCAGAATGTGAAGGTTATTGTGGTCACGGATGGCGAGCGCATTCTGGGCCTGGGCGACCTCGGCATCGGCGGCATGGGTATTCCGATTGGTAAACTGTCGCTCTATACCGCCTGCGGCGGCATTAGTCCGGCTTATACCCTGCCGGTGGTGCTGGATGTCGGAACCAATAACCCGCAGCTGCTCAACGACCCGCTCTATATGGGCTGGCGTCATCCGCGCATTAGCGGCGAAGAGTATGAGTCGTTTGTGAATGAATTTATTCAGGCGGTGAAACGTCGCTGGCCAAACGTCCTGCTGCAGTTCGAAGATTTTGCACAGAAAAACGCTATGCCGCTGCTGCAGCGCTATCGCGATGAAATCTGCTGCTTCAACGACGATATTCAGGGCACCGCAGCCGTTACCGTTGGTACCCTGATTGCCGCCAGCCGCGCCGCAGGCAGCCGCCTGTGCGAGCAGAAAGTGGTCTTCCTCGGCGCCGGTTCTGCAGGCTGTGGTATCGCTGAACAGATCGTTGCGCAGATGAAATCTGAAGGACTGAGCGATGATGAAGCGCGTTCGCGCGTCATGATGGTTGACCGCTTTGGTCTGCTCACCGACAAGCTGCCAAACCTGCTCGACTTCCAGAGCAGGCTGGTGCAGAAAAGTGACAATCTGAAAGCCTGGGACGTCACCAGCGACACGATTTCGCTGCTGGATGTGGTGCGCAACGCGCAGCCCGATATTCTGATCGGCGTATCGGGCCAGCCAGGCCTGTTTACCGAAGAGATCATTCGCGAGATGCATAAGCACTGCAAACGCCCTATCGTGATGCCGCTCTCTAACCCGACGTCACGCGTGGAAGCGACGCCGGCGGATATCATCGCCTGGACCGACGGTGCCGCGCTGGTTGCCACCGGCAGCCCGTTCTCACCGGTGACCTGGAAAGGCAAAACCTATCCGATTGCCCAGTGCAACAACTCCTATATCTTCCCGGGCATCGGACTCGGCGTGATTGCCGCGGGCGCAACGCGCGTGACCGATTCCATGCTGATGACCGCCAGCCGCGCGCTGGCTGACTGCTCGCCGCTGGTTAACGACGGTGAAGGTCCGGTCCTGCCGGAGATCAAAGATATTCAGGGCGTCTCTAAACTGATTGCGATGGAAGTGGGCAAAGCGGCACAGCTGGCTGGCGTTGCCGTGGTAACGTCGGAGGATGTGCTCTCTAAAGCGGTTCACAACAACTTCTGGCTGCCGCAGTATCGCCACTACCGCCGTACCTCTATCTGATCGCCTCAGCGCCGGATTTCGATCCGGCACTGCCAAAAAAAACATCAGCCAGCCGGGGTGAGCTTGCTTAGCCGCCCCGGCTCAAGTAGCCTTGAAGCACCCTGAATCCTGCCTGTTGAGTTGCCGCGCGCATGCTGAAACGCGTTTTCTTTGCTCTGATCATCATCATCTTAGCGATGGTGGCGACCGCGCTCGGCCTTGATCGCTGGATCAGCTGGAAAACCGCGCCGTTTATCTATGAAGATGTCGCCTCGCTGCCGCATCGTCAGGTTGGCTTGGTACTGGGCACCGCGAAATATTATCGTGCCGGCGTCATTAATCAGTATTACCTCTATCGCATGCAGGGCGCGCTCAACGCTTATAACAGCGGCAAAGTTAACTACCTGCTGTTGAGCGGCGACAACGCCCAGCAGAGCTATAACGAGCCCGCCACCATGCGACGCGATCTGATTAAAGCTGGCATCGATCCAGCCGATATCGTGCTGGATTATGCCGGTTTTCGCACGCTCGACTCCATTGTGCGCACGCGCAAGGTGTTTGACACCAACGACTTCATTATTATCACCCAGCGCTTTCACTGCGAGCGGGCGCTCTACATTGCGCTGCACCTTGGCATTCAGGCACAGTGCTATGCCGTACCCTCGCCGAAAAATATGCTGTCGGTGCGCGCGCGCGAAGTCGGTGCCCGGCTGGGCGCGATGGCCGATCTCTATCTGATGAAGCGCGAGCCGCGTTTTCTCGGACCGCTGGTGCCGATTCCGGCAGTGCATACGGTGCCGGAAGATGCGCAGAGCTATCCGGCGGTCACGCCTGAACAGCTGCTGGAGCTGGAAGAGAAGCTGCGTAAGTAGCCTTTGCTGCGGCCGGCAGCCATAAAAAAAGGCTGCGCCAGCGCAGCCTTTTTCCGTTACTTCACGCTTATTTCTTGCGCGAGTATTTCAGTGAATCCAGCGCCACGGCGAAGATAATGATGCCGCCCTTGATGATGTATTGCCAGTAAGGGTTCACGCCGATGTAAGTCAGGCCGTAGTTGATTACGGTAAAGATAATTACCCCGGTCACGACGCCTGCGACCGTACCCACACCGCCGGCGAAGGAGACGCCGCCCACCACGCAGGCGGCAATCGCATCCAGCTCATACATAAAGCCGAGGTTGTTGGTGGCGCTACCAATACGGCCCGCTTCCAGCAGACCGCCAAACGCATAGAACACACCTGACAGGGCATAGACCAGAATCAGGTTGAACGGCACGTTAACGCCTGAAACTTTTGCCGCTTCCGGGTTACCGCCAATCGCAAAAATGTTTTTACCGAAGCGGGTTTTATTCCACAGGATCCAGACAAACACGATAGCGATAATGGCGTAAAAGGTGATAAACGAGAGCTTGAAGTCACCAAAGCGCAGGAAACCCTGGGTAAAGGTGGAGAAGCCCGCGTCAAAGCCGGCGATCGGCGAGGCACCGACAAAATCGTAGTAGAGGGAGTTAATACCATACACGATGATCATCGTACCCAGCGTGGTAATAAACGGCGTTACCTTGAGGTATGCGATGATCACGCCGTTTACCAGGCCAATCACGCCGCCGATAATGCACACTACCAGAATAACCAGCGGAATCGGCATGGTTTCCAGATGCGGGAAAACCTTGTTCGCGTTATCCATCGACTGCAGCAGCGTCGCCGCCACTACCGCCGCCAGGCCAACCTGCCGCCCGGCGGAGAGGTCAGTACCCTGAGTCACAATCAGCCCGGCCACGCCCAGCGCGATAATAATACGCACCGACGATTGCGTCAGGATGTTACTCAGGTTCATTAAACTTAAAAACGTCGGATCCTGGAAAATAATAATCGCCAGCAGAACAAACAGGACGACGTAAATACCGCCCTCTTTTAACCAGGTTAGCGCATTCTTTTTAGTAGTCGCTTTCATTTTAAAGCCCTTGCTTCATTAAAGGTGTAATGACGCTAAACGCAGGATTTCATTCTGCGAGGTCGTTTTTGTATCGACAATACCGGCTACCTGACCGTTACTCATTACCAGAATACGATCGGTTATACCCAGCAGCTCTGGCATTTCTGAGGAGATAATAATAATGCCCTTCTCTTTTTTGGCCAGTTCTGAAATCAGCTGATAAATTTGAAGACGCTCCTCACACCGGTCTCTGCAGCTCCACCGATTTTGAGAACGACAGTGACTTCCGTCCCAGCCTTGCCAGATGTTGTCTCAGATTCAGGTTATGCCGCTCAATTCGCTGAGTGTAACGCTTGCTGATTACGTGCAGCTTTCCCTTCAGGCGGGATTCATACAGCGGCCAGCCATCCGTCATCCATACCACGACCTCAAAGGCCGACAGCAGGCTCAGGCGATGATCTTATCCATATCCAGCCCTTCCAGCGACTGAGTGGCGATCCACTGTCCGTCGCGCAGAATGGTGATCTCGTCGCACAGCTGAAAGATCTCTTCCATCTTATGCGAGATATAGACAATACCGCAGCCGGGTAATGACTCCAACTTACTGATAGTGTTTTATGTTCAGATAATGCCCGATGACCTTGTCAACAGCGTCTCAACGATATCGGTACGCTTGGCACCCACCAGTCCGGCGATACCGAGGATCTCTCCTTTATGCAGGTCAAATGAGATATCACGAATCGAGGGCTGACGCAGTGAAGTGAGGTTGCGGATTTCCAGAATCACCTCGCCCGGCACGTTGCTCTTATCCGGGAAGCGCTGATTAAGCGAACGACCCACCATCATGCCGATACTGGATTTATATTTTTTAATATTGGAGATAAGCGAGTTAAAGCCGATATCGAGATAGGCGTAGATCCCGGTGGAGCGACGCTCTTCTGTCACCAGCGCAAAACCGTGGTTGATCGCCTCGTTTGCACTGTGGTTGTTGATCGCTTTGCCGTGCAGCCGGATAGTTCCGCCCGACTTCTCACGAATGCCAACAATACCGCGCGTAATACCGCGCGTAGGTTCATCAAGCATTAATATTTCCGGCTGGGTCAGCAGCCAGCGGCCAATAATGACCTTCTGCTGGTTACCGCCTGAAAGCGAGCCAATCTGCGTATGGTGACCTGGCGTTTTTACCCGCATCGAGTCAATAACCCACTGGGTATCGCTCTTCATACGCTTATTATCAAGCA
>PEFU01000003.1:1887969-1909577 GCA_002939445.1 Pantoea sp. BRM17
GGTTGCAGAGAGACGCTGCGTCAGCCAGCGCCACAGCCACTCCAGCGGCCCCTGACGAAAATAGCGCAGCCAGAGCGCTGAGAAGAGAAGATTGACTACCCAGATAACGGGCACCAGCGCCAGGCAGTCGGGCGACATCACGAATCGTTATCATGCAGCGGTTCCACAAAGGCTGAAAGACGCGACGGGCGCGTAATAGCGCTATAGTGTCAGGCCGCAGACTTCAGCTACGTGAAACAGCTCACATCAATGAAAACGGTTACATTGCTTTATGCGATCTTTGTGATGCAGGTCATTATCTGACAGGCGGCACTGCGGTGCGCGCGCCAAAAAAGGGATCGGAGACATCCATGACAACGACACCAATCGTGTCGCTGAYCTGGGTGGCGAGCGCCTGTGCGTTGGCGTTCGGACGATAGCCCAGCGATTCCACCGCCTGCAGCACGGCGTCGCGGGTATCAGAGGTGACGGCACTGCTGTTATTGAGCACGCGCGACACGGTGGCAACAGAAACTCCCGCCACCATGCCCGGCACCTGATCCATAAACTGCGTGAGTTCAGCGTCTGAAAGCGTTTTCGCATGTACCACCAGCGCATTGCAGCGCTGACGGATCAGCACCTCAATGGCGTGCCGCTCTTTATCTTCCTGATGCCAGGAATTACTGATGAGAACATGCTTATGCACCCGCTGCGCCACGGTATCCACCGCTTTCACCACCTGGATACCCTGCTCTGACAGCGCCTGCAGCCAGCCATCGCGGCGCTGAGCCACATCTTCAATCGGGTGGCTGGAGCTGAGATAGCCGATACGCTGATGCCCCTGCTGCAGCAGCATGCGGGTGGCAACCTGCGCACCGGTTACATTGTCGAGACAGACGCAGCGATGCTCGTAGCCGCGGATCACCCGGTTAACCACGTCATCAAAACCGATGACAGAAAAATGCTGCGGCACCTGAATGCCGTTATCTTTCAGCGCCGTCAGGGCGCCAGCCGCCATGCCATCGTTATAGGAAAACACGGCGGTCAGATGCAAATTGCGCCCGAGCAGCTCCACCATCGCGGCTTCACCGCCCTGCATATCGGGTTCAGCATGGGCGATCCACGCCTCTGCCGAATTAGTGATCGACTCCACAATTTGTCGCTGGGCCACTGAGTGACGCCGCACCAGCGTAGGCATGAAGCAGTGCGATGCCTGAGGATCCAGCTCACCGGCTGCGCCTTTCAGCGCCAGCTCTGTTGCCAGTTTTGCCATAGAAACAATGGGATAGCGTACGGTTGTCAGCTGGGGATCGGTGTAACGGGAAATAGGAACGACTTCCCTGTACGTAACCGCTTCCTGAAGAGTGTTGTGAACCATTTCAATCGGCTACTGAAACCTGTCCGGAGAGGCGTGACCCGGCGTTTCATGATGTTTCAGTCCGGTAAGACGCTGCCATCATAGTGAGCGGTCTGGTAATTAACTGTGAATGTAATCACATATTGGAAACGGTTACATGGCGCTATCGCCTGAGCGTGTGCAGTTGCACCAAACATCATGCTGGCAACCAGTGCTGTGAGCGTGAAAACCTTCTTATTCATGGTATCTCCGGTTTTAATTATGCAGGGTATTTCATTGCGCCCTGCTGCCTGCGGGCAGCGAACGCAGTCGGTTGAAACGCTATCATTCTGGAGCAGGCGCAGGCATTGGCCGGACCGCTCTCCCTATCCCTTAATTGCCAGCGCTTTCACGCCCTTGGCCATCAGCACGTCAATCTGATCGTTCTGTTTGGACTGGTCATTCTGCGAGTCATTCATCAGCAGCTGAATGCCGCCCAGCGTTTTCGCCTCTTTCTCGATATCCTTACGCACCATTGACATGAAGTTGTCATCATATTTGTAAATGGTCACGCCAATGCGGGTATCGGCCGCTGGCGTCGATTTCCAGTGCTTCTCAATCAGCTCGCCCTGTTTGATACCTGACTCTTTTGAGTCTGTACCGACATAATAGGCTTTCGGATAGCTGGCCAGCACTTTGGCGTTCGGCTCTTTGTTGAAGAACACAATTGGTACGTCATTGGCTTTTGCTTTGTCGATGACTACCGCTGCCGCTGCCGGATCTACCAGCCCGGAGAGCCACGCATCGACTTTATCTTTCGCCTGAGCGGTATCCCACATTGCGGTATCCATCGCCAGCTGCTGCGTCTTGATGCCATCTTTGTTCAGGGTGTCGATAACATATTTGGTACGCGCTTCAGCATCCGGGTGGCCTGGCTCGCCTTTCAGCAGGACAAACTGAATCTGTCCATCTTTGTTCAGATCCCATGCTTTCGCCTGGTTTTCCGCATCGTTCAGCACGGTACCCGCCATCGCACCCGATTTCACCAGCGCCAGCGCTTCTGGCAGCGCATCAACACCAAACACCGGAATGCTTGATTTGTTGTGTGCTTTCAGCGCTTCAACCGCGCCCATTGCCATTGCATCATTGTTGGCAATGATCACTTCAATTTTGTTAGCGTTCGGCTCATACACTAAATCAGTAAGTTGGCAGCATCACCCGCGGCAAGTTGCCGCGCCCGGAATAGATTACTTCGCAAACTGAGAGAGGTTCTCTTTATCTACGGCGACATAAGGCACGCGAACCACTTTATCTTCCATCTTGAAGTTAGTGCCCGCGGTTGGCTCTTTGCCATCTGCCAGGTTCTTCGCGATATCCAGCGTTCATATCAATGATTTTCTGGTGCGTACCGGGTTGAGAAGCGGTGTAAGTGAACTGCAGTTGCCATGTTTTACGGCAGTGAGAGCAGAGATAGCGCTGATGTCCGGCAGTGCTTTTGCCGTTACGCACCACCCCGTCAGTAGCTGAACAGGAGGGACAGCTGATAGAAACAGAAGCCACGGGAGCACCTCAAAAACACCGTGATAATAATTATCAATTATATCTCTGTAACAAAGCAAGGGTGAAATCGAGAATAACCGAGGCGAGAATAGCAACAACCAGTACGCCAGTCAGCAGCAGTCGCTGACGCAGCACCTGACGATAACGTGTCAGGGTGTCAGCTTCAGGGGGGTGTTCCGCTATCAGCACGGAATCCGTCGTACGCATGAGTCTACCTGTATAGCCGTAATCATAACGGCTGACACAATAGAGCAGCGTAAAGGGACTCGCCAGCGGGTTGTTCAGAATGGTTTGCATCTCGGCACCCGCCAGTCCMAGCGCCAGCCCGACAACCACGGCCATCAGCGCATAGGGCAGACGGATATCCCAGACGATGACGCGGGTACCGGCATCCATCGCGGCCGGATGCAGCAAGGTCTGCCCGAGCGTTTCCAGCGTAAGCCCGGCCGGGCCCAGCGCAATACCAAACAGCACCACGCCGGAGGTCGAGACTTTGCTCCAGCGCGTAATGCCATCCAGCATCAGCGCGGCAAACAGCGCAAACACAAAGGCGTTAGCGGAGATAAACCACTGATCGGAGAGGCCGGGAAAACCGACGCCGAGGATAATTGCCAGCGCGGCACCAAAGGCTGCAGCGGAAGAGACGCCCAGCCCCAGCCGCAGTGCGGTCAGCTTCCAGCTGCTGAGCATGGAAAACGGTACCAGCAGCGCAAACGCAGCGCTCAGCACGCCCAGCTTCTCCCACGATGCGCGCGCCAGGCTACCCATGGTCCAGAACACCAGTCCCTGCAGCGTATCTTCGCTGGCGATAAACTGCATCATGGAAACCAGGGCGTTGAAGGTAAATAGGCCCACCAGCGCGCTGGCGGGCAGATAGTAACGATGATCTTCGCCAAACATCATGCGGGCGATRTGCGGGGCGACGAGGCCGATAAAGCCAATCGGGCCGACAAAGGCTACTGCCAGCGCCGAGAGAATGCTGATGCGTAACAGCGTTGCCAGTCGCAGACGGCGCACGTCGATACCAAAACTAATGGCGCGATCTTGCGATCACCTGACGCTTAGGGTAACCGGCGCTGAACTGCTCAATACGTAAGCCTGAATCCATTACACGCTCCCCCGGTGACGCAGAATAATACTCAGAAAGAAGGGAACGCYGACCAGCGAGGTCACGATCCCCACCGGAATAATCACGCCCGGGATCAGGTTTTTCGACGCAACCGAGGCCAGCGACAGCACCAATGAGCGTCTGCGGCAGGTAGACCACCCGCTTTGCTCGCTGCGTGAAGGGCTGCGCCATTAAATCAACGCCGTTCAGCCAGAGTGCGCCCTCGCCTTTACCCAGGCCCGCCAGCGCGCGCAGCAGCGTGGATTTACCGCAGCCGTTCGGGCCAAGCAGCACGGTGATTTTGCCGCGCGGCAGCGTGGCAACGTCCAGATTGTTCAGCGACTGCGCCAGACCTACCAGCTGTTTCTGCCCGCCTGAGAGCTGATCGAGGTAGCGCATCGCCAGATGAGCGATACCCAGCTGCTCAAGCAGCGCCATAATTTCTGCTTCACTGTCCGCACTATGGAGGCCGCCCGAGGCGCGCTGCGCCACGATAATCGATTCCAGTACGTGCAGATGAACCCCGGCCGGCTCCGCCAGACGCCGGCCCTGCTTCAGCATTAGCGCGTGGTCAGCATGCCGCAGCGCAATATTGATATCGTGCACCACCACCACCGTGACCATATTGCGCAGCCGGGTTTCGCGTCGTACCAGATCCATCACGTGAAACTGATAGTTGAGATCCAGCGCGCTCAGCGGTTCATCCAGCAGCAGCAGCTCCGGCCGGCGGAGGCTGGCCGATCGAGCAGTGGGCAGGCAAGCCATCACACTATAGATTTGGCATTGCAGATATAGCTACATCAGCGACTCTGCCACCAGCCCGTCAATCATTACCTGCGGCATGCCATGCGAGCAGTGCTCAATCCGGCCGCGCACGCCATACACCTGCGCCAGCGTCTGCGGCGTAATCACCTCTGCGGGTATGCCATTGATAAGCTCTCATCGATATTTTGAAATGAAAAAATCGTGCAGGTTAAGTCCCTCTCACGCCATGCTGGCATATCTCTGGCCTTAAGAGGTCATGCCCCCTGCATGGCCTCATAGCCATTCATGGTGAACCTGTCGCTTAACTGCAGGGCTAAAAGGGCGAAGGGGCCTGACAGGTGTTGATACCGGTGAAGGAGACATATATTTGACAATGGTAATATTTACTCTGCCGCTATGGGCAATTTGTATAAATGCAGCAGCAATAAAAAAATCATTACGCCAAGGGAATTTGAAGCATTAAAGACAACGCTGCTAACGAAAACCAGGAAGCTTGACTGGAGCTGCAGCATTAAAACGTTTTATTCTCAGCGACATTCAGCGCTTAAAAAGCTTAATAATAGCGAACTTTATCTGCAAGAGCGCTTTCTTTTTCATTTTAGTAAAGCATCGGTTTTCCTGCTTAACAAAGCATCACTAAAAGATTTCATCTGCTTTTGCGAAGAGAATGAGCGGGCTGATGAAATCATCTTACTGCTGGTGTCCAGAGATATGATGCCTTTAGCTATCAGCCTGGCTTACCGCTCCAGCAAAATCAACTATAGCAATTTTCGATATCTCTGACTGTAGTTGCTTTTACACCTGTTTTCATAAGAATTCCCGATCCTATGGCCTTGGGAATTATATGCTACGGCTAAAAGCAAAAGAATGGAAATAAAATCAACCATACTGTTAACGGGATGTAATATGGATGTTAATTTAATTCAAAAAGAAAACTACTTTCTGGAGAGGGGATCCTGATGCACTGAYACTTTATATCATTCAGACAAGGCTTCTCTTTTTTAAAGAAGACACATGTGATAATCACGGATGCAAGAAACCTGTTATTTTTGAAAATGTATTTATAGAACATCTTATTGGATGCGAACTCTTTACAGATCATATTTGCATGCGTCATCAAAGCCGCATGAAAATTCTCGCTTTGCATTATTTTATTGAAATCCGTTATACCCATTTCATCTAATGGAATAGCCACCGTCTTTGTTAACGACATCGCTGACTTCAATCCCCGGTCAGTAATTGAAAAATGCGTTTTTCTCTTATCAATAGTGTCTTTTCTGGTGGATATATAGCTACCCGTTTTTAACAGTAATAGCAGAGWAGAGACAGTATTAGGACTGATCATATTGGTAATGATGGTTAATGCCTCACCGCAGTCTTGTGCGGTAGTTCCGTGAAGATATAGATGAGTCATAATCATATGACCGGAGTCTTTGTTGATAAAAATATCAGCTTTGTCAGCAATATTAATAAGATGGATATCGTGATGAAATATGTCATAGTATCTTTTAAAGAAGCTTTGCATATTCTCTACTGAGAAGTTATTGACCTAATCTTTGAAATTCTCAGCGGCATAAAGGACAAAAGAAAAATAATACGCCATGTATTTATGATACATCGCATTATAAGACTCCAGAATGTGTATGCGGCCTGATTTCGGATCGTAGTCCACCAGGGAATTTTCTTTCGCTTCTAATATGATGTTACGAAGATGCGAGCGTGATACGCCGCAGCGCTTCGCCAGGCTGTTTAGTATCGTGCCTTGCTTGCTAAGAAAGAATGCTTGCTAAATGCGATCTTTCATTCAGCTCTTTGCGTTCAGGGGAAGTCACCTGTCCAGATCAGGTGTTTTTTTTGGGTCTAATCATTAACATTTACAAAGCCAGGAGGATTACTTACTCTTTCTGCATTACCAGTGTTACCGCAATGCAGAAAGGAAGAGCAAATAATGATTCAGTTAAGAAACAATGATCGGTTTACCTGTGTAATAATAATCACCGTTGATCATTTACATTAGCTATTATGAATTAAAAATTTGAATCACAAAAGCAGATGGGTCTATCATGACAACTATCATTGCATATTATTGATCAAAAACAATTAGTTATAATCATAGTTCGGCATTATCGCCGAAATGCAACGCAGCAGAGACAGAATTTATATCTGCTTCAGCCCGTTCAGAGCACGTTTATGTAAAATTAAAAACCAGGTAATAAGATTATTTAAATCATCCTATTTTATTATATTCCTATATGTATCCAGGCATACTGACCGGTATTGAGAAAAATCCTAACTCGCATTTCGAATAAACAGCTAACCAGGATAGCAAAATACGTTTTCTCCAGCCGCCAGCACAGCAATAAGTGTCGTTTTTTTCATAATTATACCTCGTCTCAAGATAACCGAATGCTGCCGAAAAACAGCTATCGCCCTAACTATCAATCCCTGACCAGGGAAGCCAGAGAGTAGAGTTACGAGCTAACCCGGTAAACCTGAAAAAAAAGCAGCGGAATAAATTGAAATAAAAAAATGACATAACCTCGGACAGCTGGTAAGGTTAATGGTAAAACGCGTTGCCGAGGCCTGCGTACCGGCCGCGCCAAAAGAGCTGGCGGCTACAGTGCCCAGATTGACGGTCTGCGTAGCAGAGCTGGTATTAACGGTGCAGGCTGTATCGCGGATACTCCCGGTGAAATTTATTGTGCCATCGGCAGCAAATACGGCCGGGCACATGCCGCTAAGGGCATTGGTGCCGGTAGAAGAGAGCGTGACAGGCGCAGATGCCTGCCCGACAGGAATCAGCGTGGTGCTGTTCTGTTCATAGATACCGATACCAACGCCGGTAGCCACGCCGGTTCCGGACGTCAGGCCGAGCAGGCTGGAGTTGCCGCTCGCCAGCGGACCGTCAAAGCGGATGCTGGCTGACGTCACCGCTACTCAACCCCTGCCAGGCTCATCAGTGGATTGATCAGCACTATCAATAGAATACAAAAACGAATCATGAAGTCTTCCCTGAAGAGAAGGAGCCGCAAGCGGCTCGCATTATCAGTTATAGGCAACGGTAAACGTGGCAGCCGCATTCGCCGTACCTGCGCCAACGGTGGCAGCAGTTGACACATATTTGGCGATGAAAAGACAATGCGGACAGAATTTTGCGTATGCGGCTCCAGCCGGAACAGGGGCGGCGTGGCAATAAACGTGTTGTCACTGTGACGTTGTGTAGGATCTTTATCTACCCATGCCTGAATCAGGTAGGGATAATCATCCGGATTACTGATGCTCAGCGCAGCCTGCCGCGCATTCCCCTCATAAATGAGCCGTGAACCCCCTATGCCCTGACGACGAAAAGTGATTTTTTCAAACGCTGTCGCCGCATCGCCTGGTAACCCTGCCGGCCGGTAAAAGAGTTTGAAGACGCTTTTTACGGTGATTAACAGGCGATTGGTCTCCTCTTTCGGCGTGCCCGGCACGGACTTAATGCTCAGCCAGTACAGAGATTCCCGATCGGCAGGCAGCGCCGCGCCGGTATGTGCAGTTCTGACGTCGGTAATACCGCCGTAATCATTAATCGCCCGCCAGGATAGCGTGCCTGCGGTTCCCGGCGGAAAATCGATAGCCTGCTCTGATAATGGACTGAGCACAGGCAGCGATTTCAGCTTAGCGTTGCCCATTTTCAGTTCATAAAAGGAGATATAAAACGGCGTGGGATTAGAAGCGTAAATACGGTAGCTGTTCCAGTGCCGAGAGGTCGATAGCACTCACCTGCCCGCGCAGCTCGAGCGCGGCAGGATCAAAATAATCTGTTGCAGATCCGGGAGGGCTCATCAGCGCTGCCAGCATGAAGCCTGTCATCGCTGACGCCGACCGGCCTGACTGGCGGGTAAAAAGCGTCGTCCGCATTGATGGTCAGGCCTTAATCAGATTTCGCTGGCGGAGTGATCCCTTGCTCATCGCTGAAAATGCCGGTGTCGCCTGGCTGCGCACGCCCCAGGAAAGCAGATCTTCTTTAGTGATCTCCGGGATAAGTCCACGCTCACCCAGCGTGAAATTTAGTATTCTTTCAGCCATATAGCGGCTGTTCAGATAGATTTCCGTCCGATATCGTCCGGGGATCTGACCGCCGCCCTGACGAGCGTCGCTGCGGCTGCTGGCACCGCTGTAGGCGTAATTCACAAAGGCAGCAGGCAGCCCGTCATCCCACTCTTCAGGGGAGACCGCTCCCTGCACACTCTGCTGCATAAACGCCTGAGGAATGCTGATATCCAGACGCCGCTGAGCAAAGTCATAGCTAAGCTGGCCGTCGGGCAGGACGCGATCGATCGCGAACACGCCTGCCGGGCTATAGCTGTCGCCCGCCACAAACTGCGCGTTAAGTGATTTAACGTCATGCTGCAGGTAAGTATTGATGCTGTTCCACTGGCGCGAGCGCCCGTTATCAGACCAGGATGAATAGTTTCTGAGACGCCATGCTCCCAGGTTTACGCCACTGCGCAGATTCAGATAATTATTCTGAACCGTTAAGGAGACAGGATAGAGATCGGTAATTGCAAAAGGTCCTGGTGGAACATAAGCCTGATAGATGATGTTTCCATCCTGGCGAATGGTAACGCGCGCATTACTCTGCGCGATGCCGCGAATGACCGGGGCAAATCCACGCCGGCTTTCCGGCAGCATATTGTCATCAGAGTAGAGCTGCACGCCGCGAAAAGCGACGCTACCATAGCTCCCGGTTGTCTGCAAAAAGAGTGGTTCGTACCGGGCGGCATTATCAGCGGCAACCACCCGATACTTACCCGCCGTCAGTGCATATTTAGCCTGACCTTCACGCAGCATCAGCGGCACTGCTGAGAATGCCTGAACAAACTGACGCACTGTGCCATCTGCTTCGCGAATTGAGACGCTGAGATCGCCGCCTGTGGCGGTAAAATCTTTGGCATACTGAAAACGGAACGATGCCCCCTGTTTTTCGATCTCACCTGACTGCGCATGCGCCCAGGTTCCGTCTATCGAGACCGAACCCAGATAACCCAGCCCTTTAGCCGATCCCAGACTACTGCTCATATAATCGCCGGACAGAATTATTCCGCCGTAGAGCGTGCTGGCATTCGTCAGAGTGATGTTTAGCTCGGCCCGGCTGCGTTTATTGTGGCGATTGCGCCACTCCGTCCAGACGCGTTGCGCCTGCTTTGAACCAATCAGCTCATCATTGCTGGCATTAAGCGGGGGCGTATTGTAATAGCCATTTGCCTCATTAAAATCCATATAGCCGGATGTTGAGTAGCGATAGCCGGCCAGATTAAACGTGGTTCCGATCTGAACGGCCAGCGAAAATACGTTATTCTGCTGGCTTAGCCAGGGCGAGGACGAACGCATGTAGTTAAGCGTATAGCTCACCGCATTGTGGCTGATGCTGTAGCCGAGATTAAACGTATTTTCCCGGCCGCTTATGCCCCAGTATTGTTGCTGATAAGCAGACAGATAGAGACTGCCAAAATCGCCCAGCCTCTGATAAGAACCTTTATAGTCGAGGGTTGCGCTGCCCGACCCTCCGGTTCCCCGGCTGGCATAACCCTGCTGAATGTTATAGCTAAGCGTGTTATCCGCCAGCGCCACGCCCGCAATACCGGCTGATGCCATCAATCCACTACTGTTTGTCTGGCTGGCTGAGACGTTAAGCCAGCTTTTCGGCATGAAGCGTTCAAACGGACCCCGGCTATCGGTATAAACACCAGTGCTATTTTCTACCTTCACATTTGCCGCTTTGTCTGCCCTTACCAACGCCATCGTATCGCCTAAGGGCTGCGATAGAGTAAGGCCCCAGGGGTGAACCAGGATCCCCCCCATGACGCCATAATTAAGCTGTCGCGTCTGGCGGGTTACGTTATAGCCCGCCAGATATTCACCGGGAATAGTTTTTTCTGAATTCAGCGTCAGCATTATTTTCTGCCCCGCCGCTGTCGGGAAATCTGCCAGAACCAGCGCGCCCTGTCCTGGCACAACACGACGGGTATCTGCAGTAAGATCGATGTCGTCGGCCAGCGTGCCGGAATCTAGTTTGATGATGTTTCGCTGGTAGGGAGAGAGATAGGGCACCACGGCATAACACCGGCATTGCAGGCTAATAAGTTGTATAACCGGCTTGTCGCCGGGAAGGACGTAATCGGCCTGACATCCGTCGTGCTGCCAGACCACCTTTACCGTGCCGCGCGACGGCACGCCGCTCAGATAAACCTGATGACGATCGTCTACGATACCTGATGATGTCTGGCTGCCGCTGGTTACCGTGGCCGACGCGCCATAAATCCTGCCATATCTGAGGTCAGCACGCTTCCGATCATGGCGCCAACCGGTAGATCTCTCTGTACCACCAGCGTTGGCGGCGTGATAACGCTTGTCGCTGTCGCAACGGAACAGTTCCAGGCGTAAGCCGTTTGCACCGTAAAGGCACCGGGCAGAGCCAGAATAATAAGCAGCAGAATTTTTCGCATGGTTAATCCTTATCCCCAGACACTATCCACCCACCCTGACGTGCCGGCACAGTTATTCCCGGACAGCCCGCCGAATGCGTAGCCAATGCCTGCAATACCGGTACTGTAGATATTGCGTCCGTCAATAATCGTGACATTTTTGCCATGACTCTTGATGCCAAACTCCTGATAGGTCAGCGCCGGCGCAGGCGTATCTGAACAGCTAAATCCTGCACCGAGGTTGATATATGCCTCCGGCCACATCCAGGCTGACTGATTGTTGCGCAGGATAAATGAGCCAATCAGCTGCGCGCCGACGCTACCGCTGCCGGTGGTTTGCGCCGTCTTATAGAACTGCACCAGCGCCTGCCCCGTCATCGGCTGACTGGCCAGCAGGCCACTGCTTTTGCAGAGCTGCTGAACATTCGTTGCCGCATCCTGAACGCTGCCATCGATCTGCACGTTTACCCGCGTACCTGCATTGCAGTTCAGCGGAATGGTCAGCGTGCGGGTAAAACTGTCGCCCGGTCCGGTGCCCGCGCCCCTGAAGGCCCGCTTCTGCACCGTACCCATTGTGACCGAAAGCGCGCTATTGGTTACCGAACAGGCCACCGTCGTTACCGTCAAGGCATTTGCTGTACCGGGCGTAATATCACTTCCGGTCTGATAATAGCGCGCCTGCAGCGGGATACTGAACGTTCCGGCTGTGTCCGCACTGCCGGTGTTAATTGGCTTTTGCAGCGTTAACGGTACATTGTTGTAGAGCAGCTGAATGCCCACTCCTGTTGCACTGCCAGTTCCGCCGGTCAGATTGAGTACGCCATATTTATCGCCACTTTTGTGGAAGATCACCTGCGCTTTCACGCGAAACATCTGCTGGTATAGTCCTTTGCCAGCCGCGGGCTTCTCAGCCCGCGCTGGCTATCAGCTGCCCCTTCCGCTTATCTCTGACCGGTTCACTGCGATTAGACCTTCCCGGCAGGCGTCGCACCATTACTGATAGGTAATTGTAAAGGTGGCGGGCGCCAGGCGTGGCGGGAATGGGACAGTTGCCTGCTGATGCAGGAGGCGGAGCAGCGTCTGCCGCTGCTGATCGATCAGGGCGACGGCGATCAGTTTCTCGCGGACCAGCTGCGTCCGGAGCGCCTTGAGGCGATTGCGCGCGAACAGGGATTCCCGCTGGAGCTGCGCATTCAGCCGGGTTACGACCACAGCTACTTGCCGGCGCTGCTGGCGGATAACTTCAAGCTGAGCGATCGGCAGTCGATTATGGGCCACTCAATGGGAGGACACGGTGCGCTGGTACTGGCACTGCGCCTCGGCGGACGCTTTGCTTCCGCTTCAGCCTTTGCACCGATTGTGAATCCCTGCGACGTCCCCTGGGGGCAAAAGGCGTTTACTGCCTATCTCGGCGACGACACCACCAAAGCGGGCGCGCAGCGCGTGGCCACAGAGCTGGGTCTGGTGCTGATTATGCCGGACACCAGCCCGCGCGGGGACGCGGTGGCTAACGATGAGAGTTACGATCTCGGCCAGGGCGCCGGCTTCTATCTCAACGCAACGCAGCAGCCGTGGGCGGCGCACTATCGTATGTTTGACTACCTCAGCGAGGAGCTGGGAGGCGTTATGGCATCCACGCTGGAACTGCTGGAAGAACACCGCATCTTTGGCGGCTGGCAACAACGCTGGCGACATCAGTCATCGGTGCTGAACTGCCCGATGACGTTCAGCATTTTTTTACCGCCGCCCAAAGCTGATACGCCGCCGCCTGCGGTCTGGTTTCTCGCCGGACTGACCTGCAGCGACGAAAATTTGCGTCTGGCGGGGTTCCGCGTTTGGCGGCGTGAAAGGCCGCAGCCAGCTGCCGGGTATCGTGCAGGATTATCTGGATGGCAAGTTTGCGCTGAACGATTTCATCACCCATACCATGGCGCTGGATGAGATCAACGACGCCTTTGATCTGATGCACGAAGGGAAATCGATTCGCTCTGTGGTGCACTTCAACAAATAACCCGATAAGCCTATTCAGGATGTCATCGTTGAGCTGACCGATGGCGGCGTCGATTTCTCATTTGAGTGTATCGGTAACGTCAACGTCATGCGTTCGGCGCTGGAGTGCTGTCATAAAGGCTGGGGTGAGTCGGTCATCATCGGCGTGGCCGGTGCCGGTGAAGAGATCTCCACCCGCCCGTTCCAGCTGGTCACGGGCCTGGGCGCGGTGATGAATACCGCTAAAGTTAAAGCGGGCGACACCGTGGCAATTTTTGGTCTCGGCGGTATTGGCCTCTCGGCGATCATCGGTGCGCAGATGGCAAAAGCGGGCCGCATTATCGCTATCGATATCAATACCAGCAAATTTGATTTGGCCCGCAAGCTGGGTGCCACCGACCTGATCAACCCGAAAGATTACCGCGCCACCCAGGGCAAGGGACTGATGCCGGATGGCACTACGCGCTTCTTTAAAGATGGCCAGCCTATTTTCCACTATATGGGCACCTCTACTTTTTCCGAGTACACCGTTGTACCGGAAATCTCGCTGGCGAAAATCAGTAAAGAAGCTCCGCTGGAAGAGGTGTGCCTGCTGGGCTGCGGCGTGACCACCGGCAACGCCTATACGCTCTCCGGCAAAGATCCGGAAGGCGTTTTCCCGGCCATTCTCGGTCATGAAGGTGGCGGCGTGGTGGAAGCGGTGGGCGAAGGCGTTACCAGCGTCGCCGTGGGCGATCACGTTATCCCGCTCTACACTCCGGAGTGCGGCAAATGTAAGTTCTGTCTCTCCGGCAAAACCAACCTCTGCCAGGCGATCTGCTGAAATAAGTAATGACCACCAGGGCCACTGGCCCGCATCTACCGCAAGAGGGATTGCATGAACATGATTAAAACCCGTGCCGCCGTTGCCTGGGCACCTGGCGAGCCGCTGAAAATCGAAGAAGTGGATTTGATGCCGCCGCAGAAAGGCGAAGTGTTAGTACGCATCGTTGCTACCGGCGTTTGCCATACCGCGCGCAGATGCCGGCGCGCGAGCGGGTACAGGAGCACGCGCTGCCGCCGCTCTATCGCGATACCGCTACCTGGCTGATGTGGCGACGCGATGCGTTTACGCCAAACGTCGAGGCGCTGAAATACCTGATTATTGATATGTTTGATGACCGGCCACAGCACGACGGCCTGCTGCATCCGCTGCCGGACAGCGAGCAGACCATCCTCAGCGCACGCGATACCCAGCAGGATACGCTGTTTGCCTTTGGCAACAGCTGCTCCTACCGCACCCGGCTGGAGAGCTGGTACCGCGACAGCCAGAGCGCACCGCGCAACGTCATGGAGATCCAGTCCTATCACGCGATGGTTGCCTGCGTGGCGGGCGGCGGCGGCGTGGCAATGCTGCCCGCCTCCGTGCTCCTGGCCGCCTATCATCAGCGCTACCCGGCGGTGGCGCTCTCCCTGGTGACCGGCACATCGGGCGATATCATCGACAAAGTGCGCGCCGGCACGCTGGCGGCGGCGCTGGTTGATGGTCCGGCTCCCTATGATGACCTGAACGGCTGTATCGCCTTCAGCGAAGAGATGGTGCTGATCTCCAGCCCTGAACATCCGCCCGAGATCGGGGTTGACCTGTTTATCCGCGAGAAGCAGCGCATGCGTCTGTCACCGATGGGGCATAATTTTCTCAACTACGCCCGCCGTATTCTGGCGCTGAGCGATGAAGCGCTGAATATCGCCCGCGCCGGTGAGCCAGGCGGCAATTTTGCTTTTGGTTCAATGGAGAGCACGGCAGCTACCCGCCTGCCGGCGCTCTTGCCAGCCGCCGGCGGGCAGTTTAGACTCACAAAATATGAATAACATTGCACTTGTTGTTTACGGGATGAGAAGATGGATTTAGTTCAGCTGCGAATGTTCTGTTGTGTAGCCGATACCGGTTCTCTGGCGCGTGCCGCTGAACAGCTGCATCGCGTGCCCTCTAATCTCACTACGCGCCTGCGCCAGCTGGAAGAGGGAACATAGCCCGCGGGGGAAATTCTGAGCGCGTATTGTGAAACACAACGCAGGCTTAATCCAGTAATCAATCTGATTGGCAATCAGCACGTGCGCGTGCGCGGCACCAAAAGGCGCAAAAAAGCGGCTGTTGCTGTCGCTATCACTACACTTATCAGCAGCGCGCCTGGCTAAACTGCAAAAGCGGCAATAACGCAGCCAGGTCCAGATTCAGCAGCTGCATGATTTGCGTCATGTGACCGGCAATTTCACGCTTGCGCGTTTCGCTATCCATTTCGCGCACCGGGGCGCGTAACGGCGTTTCCAGACCGCGCGCCAGCAGCGCTTCATGAACCAGGGCGGCTTCCTGACTTAAGGTGCTCATCGTTCTCATTCTCCGGCAGGTGATGCGCCCGACCTTGCCATCGATGATCACAAAATGGTGTTCGCAGGTGCTGGTCAGCGTGATGTCACGCACCGTCACCATCTCGTCCACTTTCATTTTGTTTTCGATAACGGTGATTTTCGGGAAGTTGGCGTAATCGAGACCTGAGAAAATCTCATCCACATACATTTTTGCGATGCGATGCGGCGTCTCCATCAGGCTGTCATCTCCGCCGCGCGCTTTTACGCAGTAATGAACTGCATCAATCGACACCGCCACGTTAGTCGTCCCAAGCAGCGTCTGCAGCGCGACCAGCACCTGCTGCGTCAGCCGCTCCTGCACCTGCGGGCGCTGGGCGAAAAACTGCACGATGCGGTTGATTTTCGACAGGCCAATCACTTTGTCTTTGGGAATGTAGGCCACCGTCTAGAACCGCGCATCCGCGAATAAAATCCAGCGCCTGGTAGCGTTGCATTGCGGCCCTCAGCCATCAAAAAAGGCGGCACCGGGGCCGCCTGGGGATCAGATATGACGTACCGCGCGCAGGAACTCCTGACGCGTATTCTGGCTCGATTTAAACAGCCCGCCCAGCGACGTGGTCGTGGTTGCGCTGGTCGCATCTTTCGCGCTTACCGCGGGGGATCTGCAGCGCCAGTCCGGCGCCAAACAGCAGTGCAAACAGCGTGAGGAATTTCAGCTGCGCCAGCCCGTCCAGTATCGCCCAGGTCCAGGCATCCTGCGGCGTAACGCTGCCCTGCCAGGCGGGATTAAGATAGGCGGCTGACGGCAGGCCAAAGCCGGTAATATTGAGCAGCAAAATGCCCATAAGCAGCACCGCACAGCCGACCAGATAGAGCAGCACGCCGGTCTGAAACAGCGCACGCTCAGAGGGCACTTCACGCAGCAGACGCCAGATAATCAGGCCGATAAGCCCATAGTCGAGGAGAATATCCCCTTCCCAGAAGAAGACGCCGTGGATAAACCCGAGCAGCACCAGCAGCGTCAGGCGCGTGCTGATCCACGCGGCACCCATCAGCATCAGCCCCGCCAGCTGCCAGCCATACTGGGATGCCAGCGCCATCAGGCCCGATGCGAGCAGATCGAGCCGGTTGCGTACCGCTTCCCAGCCGCCCACCAGCTTCCAGTAACTTTCATACTCCAGCACAGCGGCACCCGGCTGCCAGCCGCTGCTGCTCTGATTGCCGGAGATCGCTCCGAAGCCGAGGCTGATAAAAGGCGAGGCGAGATCGCGCGGCACCTGCAGATAAAAGCTGGTCCAGCGCTGCGCCCACTGCAGCTGCCACTGCGCAACGATACCCGGCACCGCGATTAGCCAGCCGGTCGTCAGCAGCAGCAGTGCGGCGCGCCGGTAGTGCTGCAGGCTGAACTCACCGGTCAGCCAGCCGCAGCGCAGCAGCACCCAGATAACGGGCACCAGCGCCAGCAGCTGTAACCGGTTAAAGTGCAGGAAGAGATCAAACCGGTAGAAAAGCGTGGTACAGATTAGCGTCTGTAACAGATAGTTGCTCAGCGCCATGCGCCCCACTCCCTGAATCAGGTTGCATAGCCGGTTACGCGCGAGCGCAGGCCAGAAGCCGAGACAGAGCGCCGCATAGGCGGCGTGGATCAGGCAGTGATCCGCGCCCATGAGCTGGAGGCCACCGCCTTTGCGCTCTTTACGGCTGAAACAGGCGGGCGCGAAACCGCTGCTGCTGGGGCTGATGATGTTCTGCTGGCTCATCGTCGGCGGCGGCGCGCTGAATTTGCTGGTGCAACATTTCATGGCATAGCCGCTTCCGCTATCATGTGCGCCTTGCTTTAGTTAACGCCCATACAGGAGAGCGGCATGAAATATATCGGTGCACACGTTAGCGCATCGCTGGCTGCGGCAGCGCGGCCCGCGCACGACAACGTCTGCACGCAGCTTTCCGTGGTTTGCACTGCTGTTTATCGCGGTCGCGCTGGTCAATTCACTGCAGCTGCTGCCAGCCGGAGTGGTTAGCGCGCTGAACCAGCTGGCCAACCTGCTGCTGGCGATGGCGATGGCAGCGCTGGGTCTGACCACGCGCTTCTCCGCGCTTTATCCCGCGCTGTTTGCACTGCTGCCCGCTGTCAGCGCCGCGCAGTTTGGCATCTTTACCGGCTCCACGCTGCATGAGGTGGCGCAGGTAGTAGCCGCCGGGCACGCCATAGGCGCTGAAGCAGAGAATATGGCGGTGATCACCAAGATGCTGCGCGTCATGATGCTGGCCCCTTTCCTGCTACTGCTGGGCAACACAACGTTCCTGCTTACCTGCCTGGCTGGCATCCGGCTGCTGAAGATGGATCGCGAGACAGTATGGCTGATTGGTGCCGGCAGCAGCATCTGCGGGGCGGCAGCGGTGCTGGCGACGGAACCCGTGGTCAAAGCTGACGCCTCGAA
This sequence comes from Pantoea sp. BRM17, assembly GCA_002939445.1. Taxonomy (GTDB): domain Bacteria; phylum Pseudomonadota; class Gammaproteobacteria; order Enterobacterales; family Enterobacteriaceae; genus Pantoea. Next base: position 1,905,964 of record PEFU01000003.1, read on the forward strand.
AGTAGCGGTGGCGGTGGCAACCGTGGTGCTGTTTGGTACCGCCGGGATCCCGACGCTGGCGATCGTTGGCGGCATGATTGCAGGCAATACTTTTTACCCGCATATCGCCAGCCACTGCGACAGCGGTGTACTGCTGGCAAAACAGCGCCTGCTGCGCCTCGGCATTATTCTTTTTGGTTTTCGCATCACCGTTCAGCAGATAGCCGGCGTCGGCCTGTGCGGCGTGATTATCGATACGCTGATTATCGATCAATTTCACTTTTATATCAGAGAGGCGCAGGCTATTGCCATACTCAGGAGGTGGTTAATGGCTGAATTTAGCATAATAAAACCGGTGCTCCCGCCCTGCCGGGTGGTAGCGGGTCTGGCACTCACGGCGGCGCTGGCAGGCTGCGCCGCCTGGCTTACCACGCTGCCGTGGCTGTCTCACCTCGGTCTGGGCGCGCTCGGAATAAGGTCGATCGGGCTGAGCGCATAGGCTACCAGCCCAAACGCCATCAGTTTGAACCACCATGCCGTACGCGGGTCGCGACAGGCAAACCACAGCGTCAGGACATCCCGCTTAATCAGCTTTGCCCAGCGGCGYAGACGCACAAACATAGCCTTTCTCCTTATCACTTATTCCGGTCGATTATAAAGATATTGGACGATAATGCCGATCCAGATCAGCAGGATCAGGCCAAATCCGGCGCGACTGACAATTTTTACTCCGCGCGCGCGCTGTACTTCCGCGCGTTCAGCGCTGCTGATACGAATATCGCGCGGCAGCAGGCGCAGCAAAATAATCACGCCAAGCGGTACAATGATGGCGTCATCCAGCAGACCAATAATCGGGATGAAGTTGCCTACGCGATCGAACAGCTGTACTCCCAGCTGGTTTTCGAGATCCGCCAGCGCCGAGCTCACCGCCGACTGCGACAGTGACAGCACCTGCGAGGCCTGGGTGGTGGAACCGCTCTTCAGCACCTCAGTAAACACTTCAATCTGGCGTAGCGTAATATGCATGCTTGCTCCTCAGGCCATATAGCGCTGTATCAGCCACAGCGGAAGTGCGGGAAAATCGCGCCGGTAGGCGGCAATCATGCCCGGCAGCAAATAGTTACCGATGGTACTGCTGGCAAACAGCCGGATCGCCCCGCTATCTTCCCGGAAGAGCTGCTCAATTTCACCCGCCTGCTCCAGTAGCCCGACGGCGCGCGGATAGAGCRGCCGCCCATGCTCATTCAGCACCAGCCGCTGTGCCGCCGCCAGGMTTACCAGCGTCACCGGCTGCTGCAGCAGCGCCGAGTCGGGTGCTGCAAACACCACCAGCTCATCTTCCAGCCACGGCGTGCTGATGATATCCGGCTCGTGACACGGTCCCTCGATCAGGCCGATATCCACGCGAAAATCTGCAACGGCCTGAATCGCATCCTGGCTGTTGCCGACGCTCAGCTCTGCCAGCGTGCCCGCTTCCAGCAGGTCGGCAATGACCCGGCGCGACAGGCAGCTGATGCCCATGCCGTGCCGTACCGCATGTTTGATCGCTTCGGAGTTACCCAGTTCCATACCCAGCTGAAACTGCGGCAGATGCGACAGCAGCTGGTAATCAACAATTTCACGCGTACCGGAGCCGCGTTCACGCAGGATCCACGGTAACCCTGCGCTGTATAGCATTCACCTCGGGTTATTAGTTACCTTCATGATCGGCGGGCGATTATTAGCAGCACCCGCCGCCGCCGGCTATTCACAGCAGTAGGCAAGAAAGCGGTTGAGCGCGTTTGAGAGATGTTTTTGCCGGTGGTGAATGCGGTAGAGCGTGCGCGTCAGGCGCGGCAGCGGAACCGCCACTTGCGCGCCGCCGGGTCCGGCCTGTGAAATGGTGGCGCCGGAAGCGACAAACAGGCCGGTACCAATGGAGCCGCCGATGGCGATCATAGTGAGGTGGCGCGCTTTTAATTCACGGCGCAGCCCAGGTTGTTGTGTTGTTTTTGAGTCATTATGCATGTGTAAACGCTATGCCGGATAAAAATAAGGCGCGATTGTAGCAGCCGAGGCGACCAGATCAACAGCAATGGTCACCGCCCAGTTGTACCAGTAGTTCCAGCCCAGCGCGAAGCCAAAGCCCTCTTCAACATATTTTGCGCCATAGGTGGCAAAGGAGCCGGAAACCGGCATAAAGGCAGCCAGTTCGCCGAGGCTGGTCATCAGAAAGTAGACCATCAGCCCAATCAGGGCATAGGAGAGCACGCGCATAATGCCGGTGATCATCAGAATACCTATCACAATAAAAATAATGACGGTGGCGACTTTAATCAGCGAGAACCAGTACTCTGTTTCGCCAAAACCTTTAACCGAGATAAAGTTAATCAGGAACATCAGGCAGAGAAAAGTGGCGCTCCAGATCCAGCCTGGCGTATCGGGGAACCAGTAGTTCATCACCAGCTGAATACGCCAGAAAACCTGCCGCACCGCGCGCGGAATATTTTTGGCCGGATCTTCAGATTCACCGGCGGCGATGCCGATAAGCTCGGTGCCCTGAAAGGAGAAACCGACAATCATCGCCACGCCGATCATTGCAGAAAACCCGCCGGCAAAAGGCGCATCGCCCACGGTCCAGTTGTGCCAGCCTGCATGTTCTGCACCACCGGAGTTACCCGCTGAAAGCACCGACGTCAGGATGACTGCGTTCATGATCGCCGCCGCTGAGAGCAGACCGGCATTCTGGAACACCAGCGTAAACGGGCTGACGCTGATATCGGTCACGTCATTATGCAGCAACTGCGGATCGGTATAGGGCAGGATCAGGCTGATGATCAGAATCGCAAACACATAAAACAGCAAGGTCATACCTGAGGTATTAAGCAGCCACAGGTAAACTTCCTGATTACCAAACTTTGACGTCAGGAAGCAGAGACCAGCTACTACGGTCGTCGCAATCAGCGCATTGCGCGGCACGCCGCCTCTGGAGAGTTTTGCAAAGATGCGCGGCGCTTTGCCCTCACGGGCGAGATTAAACAGCATGCGCGTTGAGGCGTACAGCCAGTCGATGGTGTCGGCGAGGAACGCCTGATAGTTCTGCCCCAGCGTAAWAATCAGGCAGAGCACAAAGGCGAAGACAGGACCCAGTGGGAAAAAGCCGGAGCGGTAAGGTAAATCGGCCAGATCGCGCCCCTGCGCTTCATAGCCGCGACGGAAACGATAGTGGCTGATGGCAATGCCCAGCCAGGCGATAAAACTGTGAATCGCCTGAAACCAGGGGCGCAAAAATGCGCCCCCTACGTCTGGATTGGAATGCCGCCACGCCAGGTTTTACTGTTTAAAAACCGGGAACTCCATCTCGCTATATTTCACTACGCGGCTGCCGCGTGTCAGCCGGTAGCCCATCCAGATAATCAGAAATAGCGGGATACCGATATAAGTTGCCGCCACGCCGTCATAATAATTATCAATTATATCTCTGTAACAAAGCTCAAACCGGCAGGGATGCATCAATATGCCAGGGACGCATAAATGCGTAGGGGCGGCATTGATGCCGCCCTGGTCCGGGTGTATCGTTTGAAATCCGGGACGCATGAATGCGTCCCCTGCGTATCGTGCAATCACAGGGGCGGCATTAATGCCGCCCTGGGTTG
>PEFU01000003.1:1909677-1929634 GCA_002939445.1 Pantoea sp. BRM17
ACTGCCGGACATCAGCGCTATCTCTGCTCTCACTGCCGTAAAACATGGCAACTGCAGTTCACTTACACCGCTTCTCAACCCGGTACGCACCAGAAAATCATTGATATGGCCATCAATGGTGTTGGATGCCGGCGAACCGCCCGCATTATGCGCGTTGGCTTTCATCAAAGCGCAACAAAAGTGTCATGAAGATCCTCTACTCTGATGCTCTCATTTATTTGATGGGAAATCGGGTGATGCTGCCAACTTACTGATTTAGTGTATGATGGTGTTTTTGAGGTGCTCCCGTGGCTTCTGTTTCTATCAGCTGTCCCTCCTGTTCAGCTACTGACGGGGTGGTGCGTAACGGCAAAAGCGAGGTTCAAATCCTCTCGTGCCGACCAAATAATCCCGAAAAAAGCAGCCTTTATGGCTGCTTTTTTTATGCCTGTCAGAGCTGGCATGCCTGTTTATCTCGCAGTACCGGCCGATACCGTTATTCCGGAAATTCTCAGGCTTTCAGCGCGTTGCTGCTGCACCCGATCGAGATCACACTTTGCCTCTTCAGGAACAGCGCTGAAGGATCATAAGCCGCAGCTGGCGCTGCTGCTGCAGGTGCTGACGGAAGAGAAGCGCTTCACGGCAAACTGATTAAATATGAGGCAGTTAACGCTGACGCATCTTGCAATCGGCTGGGGAATCAGTAGTATGGTTTTCCACGTTCGGCACGTAGCGCAGCCTGGTAGCGCACTGTCATGGGGTGTCAGGGGTCTAACGCTCATGCAGCGTCTGCTGCACGTGCGCACCAGCCCGGTAAGCTATTCGCAGGGTGAAGATCTGTTCGCCGCCCAGCGCAGCCATAACTGGGTAGCCAGCAGTGAAGATGGCAAACTGGTGATCACCACGCCATCGGTGACGCTGATGCTGAATAACAGCGGCAGTTATACCGCGTGGGACGCCAGCGGTCGCGGTGCGGTACTGACTACGCTGCAGCAGCGCGACCTGCTGAAAAATACGGTGGTGGTGATCACTGCCCAGCGTGCGGTGACCTTTAATAACAGCGATAATCCGGGCAACCGTGCGATGCTGCAGATCCCGCTGGTGGTGCACTGGCCCAATACGCCAGCACAGACTATCGATCGCCTGACCGATCAACAGGATGTGATGAGTACGCTGCCGGAAGCGACCTCGCAGCCTAACAGCCAGACCGTCACGCAGTGGCAGAACTGGCTCAATGGTCAGAAAAGCAGCCGCTCTCCATGGTTCTCCTGGGTCGCGCTAAACGGAATAAGCGCCAGCGGCGACAGCACGAAGGCGCGTCAGCGCAGCTATCTGCGCCAGGCGGGCAGCGTGGATGAGCAGATTGTCAGCGCCGGGGTGCAGCCTGAAAAAGGGGTGTTTGGCCTGTTTTACGGCATCTCTTCCAGCTATATGGATGGCGTGCTGGCATCGCGTACGCCGTCGGCGCTGCTGAACGCGCTGAACGCGCAGGGCTACCAGTTTGGCCTGTTCTCCTCTGATGGGTTTAATCAGCCGCTCTACCGGCAGGCGCTGCTGGCGGACTTGCGCCGTCTGGTACAGCAGGGTAATCCTGAGGCGCTATCGGTTCAGTATCCGTTAAGCGATATCACCTTCCGTGACGGCGGAGCAGGTCATAACCTGCTGGTGCTGACGGTCGATGGCGTAAATAACGCAACGCTGGACAGCGCACTGCCGTCGCTGAAGCAGTTTGCCGCTGAGAACGTGCGCTTTACCCGGCACTTTAACCGACGCTCATTTGGCAAGCCGCTCGCCGCGCTGTTTATCAGCGCCTTTTTTGCCAGTCATCTGCTCTATATCTGGGCCGATGCCAATTTCTATCGTCCTGTCACCATGCAGCGCGCCAATCTGCCGCTCTCCTATCCGATGACCGCGCGCCGCTTCCTGGAGCGTCACGGGCTGCTGGATGCGCAGGAGTATCAGCTGACGCTCATTATGGTGGATGGCGCCGTGTTTAACCGCTTCCACCTGCACCTTAATCCGGTGGTCTGGGAGCTGGTGGTTAACCCCGATCAAAGCGAGATGGCGCGTGACTGGCAGCTGATGTTTATCAGCGTGCCGGGCATTTTTCTGGTGGAGATGCTGTTTGCCACCTGGAGCTGGCAGAAGCTGCGCAGTCCGGCTCTCGGCAGCCGCTACCTGTTGGTCGCTGACTGGCCCTCCTCACTGGCGGGCCGGATTTACGCCTTTACCAGCTGGATTGGCCATTTCAGCTTTATCGTTTTTGCCGCCTATCTGCTGATTATTTTCCCGCTTACCTTTGTGGTGATGTCGCAGCGTCTGCTGCGGGTACTCTCCGCGATTGTTGCCACCGCCGAATCGCACCAGCCCAGCGCCGTAGCCTGGCCCGGTCATTCGCGGAAGCGTTGCAGTCTTCCGTGCGCGATGATAACGCTCATTAATTTGCAGATCTGACTCCTATATATGGTAACCAACCGGCAGCGCTACCGTGAAAAAGTCTCCCAGATGATTAGCTGGGGGCACTGGTTCGCGCTGTTTAATATTCTGTTTGCGCGAAATCGCATGGTTACGGTACTATACCGCCTTTTCACACTTGATTAGTCGACGATATGCCACAATCATCCCGTTATAGCGACGAGCGCGTTGAGCAGCTTCTCGCACAGCTGGCGCAGATTCTTGAAAAAGATAAAGCGCCTCTCGATCTTTCCCTGATGGTTCTGGGAAACATGGTCACCAATTTGATTAACACAGATCCGGCAGCAGCGTATCCCGCAGTACCAGCTCCAGCTGATTCTCGTCGCGTTTGATTAACTGATGCAGGGCAATCTGGTCAATATCCAGACTCATGATAGACTCTCCTTTAAACTCAGGCGCGTATTCAATCACTGCCCGCCGTCGCTTTCAACTGCGTACGCAAACCGATCGCTTTGCTTGCGATAAAAGTGCGGAATCAAACGGATATTTGCTCAGCTCATCGCGCAGGCGTCCGGTGGCAGCCCGGCTGAACGCCAGGAAGTCATCCTGCCCGCGACGACAGTTGCGCAGCGCGTCGGCCAGCTCGCTATCTTCATTGAACAGGCCATAGGCTTTGCTTTTGGCGCTGTACACGCGATGCAGCTCTTCGGCCATACTGCTTACCGCCTGCGTTCTTGACTCCGGGCTGGTTTCCCACTCGGTTAGATCGATACGCGCGACGATATCAGCGTGATTGATATCGAGATAGTGCGTACTGCTGATATCCAGCTGTTCGTTAACGCGCATGCTCGACTGGCTGTTCAGCACCGCAACCAGCAGATACTCTACCGCCAGATAGCGGTAGTGCATAAACAGCACCACGCCACCGTCACAGTAGCTGTAGACCTGCTGACGGTAGTTCTGCCGCTCGTTCTTATCCAGATTTGACTCAGCACAGTAATCATCGACCGCCTGCAGCAGGCCGCGGTTCTGCGCTTTGGTGTCGAGACCGACGCTGGCCCCGAGGAAATCCATGAAAAAGTCAGCTACTTTACGTCCGACGCGACCCCGCAGAAAAGTCAGATAGCGCGAATTAAGCGTTAATCCGCCACCGCTGCCGGAGAATTTTGTCAGCTGGCGCAGCGTGCTGCGGTCGGCCGGAAAGTGCTCCTCCAGCTCATAGCCCTGCTCCTGCGTAAACGCCTGAAAGCTTTTCTCACCCAGCGGTGGCAGCTCCTGCGAAAGATCGTCCAGCGCAATCTCCTCTCCCGCCTGCAGCTGTTCGTTATACATCGACTTCGTTCGCGCGTAATCGCAGACGAAATCGGAAAAAACGCCGCCTCTGCGGCGTTTTTTTATGCCTGCAATTTACTTCCCGCCGGTGCGGCGCTGTAGCTGATCGCGCAGGTTAGGCGGCGTGCCTTTGATGGTCAGGGTATCGGTTGCCGGATCCCAGAAGATACGCTCGCCAAGCAGCAGTGCGTCAGCAGCTAACAAGTTCCCGGCTATCATCTATGGCGGAAATGAAGCTGCAGTTTCTATCGAACTGGATCACGACGCCGTGATGAACATGCAGGTTAAGCCTGAGTTCTACACCGATGTGCTGACGCTGGTTGTTGACGGTAAAGAAACGAAAGTTAAAGTTCAGGCTGTTCAGCGTCACCCGTTCAAGCCAAAACTGCACTCTAGATGGCAGAATCATTTGCCCCCCTGCCCCGATCCGGCTATAATCCCGCCCGCTTTTGCATCCGCACAAGCGTTTGAATAACCGTCCTGTTGCTGGGTCGCCTGTAGCAGGAATTATTGAAGAGAAATAATGATGTTCACTATCAACGCAGAAGTACGTAAAGAGCAGGGTAAGGGTGCGAGCCGCCGCCTGCGCCTGAGCAGCTGTTTATGCGCCCGCACCAGCGCGCGCCTGGCGTAGAGCTGGGCTGGCAGCAGGCGGCCGACGTGGTCGCGCTGCAGCCGCTGCTGCGGCATCCTGACTTTGTGGTGGCGCGTGCCCGGGGACAGTTCTGGCAGGTGCGGGAGAAAGTGTTTGATTACCAGGGGCGCTTCCGCCGCGCCAATGAGCTGCAAATTTTGGTCGACCCCGATGATATGCTGAAAGCGGCGCTGAAGCTAAAAGATGCGCGGGTGCTGCGCTGCAGCGGCATGACGCTGGCGCATGGCCGTGATGACAAGGGCGAATGGCTGAAAGCGACCTATTACGACGAGGATGGCAGCGACGTCAGCGAACGCTTCCGGCTGCAGACGCCCGCGCAGCGAAAAGCATTCGGCTTTGCGAATACCTTCTGGGGAAAAGCCACCGAAGACGGGCATGTGATTGAGCACTTTGGTCGCCGCTGTCAGGGTATTCTGGAGGATGATGAGGGCGGTCGTGAGCAGTGCGATTTCCGCTTTCGCTTCAAAAGCTGCCCTGACTGCGGCGCTGAAAATGATATCGCCGCACGACGCTGCCAGCAGTGCGACACAATCGCGATTCTGCGCCCGACTGAATCCGTCAGCCTCTATCAGCAGATAGTCGGACGCGGACTGCGCCTGGCTCCGGATAAACGCGACTGCCTGATCCTCGACTACGCCGGTAATCCGCACGATCTCTTTACGCCGGAAGTGGGTACGCCAAAAGGCGCCAGTGACAACCAGCCGGTACAGGTGTTCTGCCCTGCCTACGTAATGATCTTCGCCGCCACGGTTGAACATGCGCGCGAAATTCTGTCGCTGCTGCCGGAGAACAGCGCGCTGGTATCGGCAGAAACCGCGGTGAAAGAGCGTGACCGGCTAATTCAGCAGTTCAAAGCGCAGCAGCTGAAGTTTCTGGTTAACGTGGCGGTACTGACCACCGGCTTCGACGCACCGCACGTGGATTCCTACATGATCAAACACGGTTTTCTGGTGCCGCCGGAACGTCTTGATATGCCGGTGGTGCAGTATGACTTCAGCCGGCTGGTGCCGCAGAACAGCGGCCTCTTCAGGGAAGCGGATCTTAACCGTGAGCTGAAACAGCAGCAGCGCGTCACGCCACAGATTATCCGCCAGATCGTTGAGTTTGCCGACGATCGGCGCGCCAGCGACAATGAGGAGAGCCAGTATCAGCAGCTCTTCAGCCACCTGCGCCAGCATAATCCACAGCTGCGCCTGCTGGGACTGACCGCCACGCCGTTCCGGCTGGGCAAAGGCTGGATCTATCAATTCCACTATCACGGCATGGTACGCGGCGATGAAAAAGCGCTGTTTCGCGACTGCATCTACGAGCTGCCGCTACAGCACGTCAAAGAGCTGGTCGAGCAGAACCACAGCAAGTATCAGGCTTACGGGCTGGAAGCGGATATTTTTGCGGCCGGGCTGCAGCGCAGGCAGAGCGAAGGCAAAGTGGTATTTGGCAGCGTACAGTCCGTGGCGCGCAACCTTGACCGCTTCGACAGCGCCTTTTCACTGGTAATTGTCGATGAGTGTCATCGCAGACGCCTCTGATCCAGAAAAAAGTTTATGCTGATGGCCTTTACACTTCGTCCCTATCAACAGGAAGCGGTTGATGCAACCGTTGCCCACTTCCGGCGCCATACCACGCCGGCGATGATTGTGCTGCCCACCGGTGCCGGTAAGAGCCTGGTCATTGCTGAACTGGCGCGGCTGGCGCGTGGCCGGGTGCTGGTGCTGGACTTCCAGTTGCTGAGATATGAATTTGTCGAGTCGCATGAATTCGCTTTTGCCTGTTACTGCGGGGGAAAAACTGAAACGGTGCCAGTGCGCAGAATACGTCCGCCAGGATAACCGTTAAAAAAGTGCGGGCAGTATAGCCTGAAGCTTTGCCTGCTAATAGTGCCGATCCTGCGTTTCATCCGCTTACATGGCATAATCGGGATCGTCTGTGGAGCAGACATAGCCCTGCGGCTTGTTCAGCATAAAGTAGCGTGGCCCCTGCTGTACCACCAGCGGGTTGCCATCGTAGGCAATATCATCTTCCGGCATCACTTTGTACGCGGTATCGCGCACAATTTCGCCATTGATGGTGATCTTTCTGGCGCGAATTTCGCGGCCAGCGATAGCACGGCTAACCAGTGCCGGATCGAGCGGCGCTTCCACCTCAACCAGATAGGTTTTTTCTAAATGGTGACGTGGTGAAGTGATGCGATGCGACCACTGGCCATCATCCGTCAGCAGCACCAGACCGGTAGTATCGATATCGAGTCGGCCGGCGGCGTGCAGCTTATAGGCTGACGGCTCCTCAATAAAATAGAGGATAGTGGGATGATCCAGCACAATCGAGCCAATACTTTCACGATGGAGCGCAACCACATGGTTCCCCATCGCGGCAAACATGCGCTTAACCTGATGATAGCGCCCTTCGCCGATTGTCAGTCGCGCCGCTTTTTCATCGAGGATCTCCAGTCGGGCTGGCCTGGTCAGCGTCTTCTCATTGTGCAGCTGGATACCGGCAGCAAACGTCTCCAGCGGGCAGATACATATCAATGGAGAGCGGCATCAGCATCGCCAGCAATCCCAGAATCACCACTAATCCTGCCGGGGAGTTTTTCTCCTTGCGCACCTTGTACTCCGTTATTTGTGCTGTTTCAGTTCGTCTGGCAGACCGATGCTGTCAACCTCTTCGGGGGTCAGTTCGCGATATTCCCCCTCTTCCAGCGCCTCACATAGAGCCGGAGAGTGCGCAGGCGGCGGCGGCACAGGCGAAAATCAGCGTACCCAGCACGATGACCGGCTTGCGGCCATAGCTGTCCGCCAGCGGACCATACACCAGCTGCCCGATAGCGAAGCCCAGGATGTAGAGGTTCAGCGTCATCTGCACGCTGCCTGCGGAGACGGCAAATTCGCGGGCAATCTGCGGCATCTGCCAGCTCCAGATAAGCAGCAGCCAGCCGCCCAGCACCGGGGCCACCAGCGGCGCGATTGTGGTGATCAGTAGCACAAAGGACATCATGCGCGAGAAGTCCTCTTTTGAATAACTGTCGCGCATCAGGGCGTTGATCACCACGCTGGCGGCAGCGGCAGAGAGACCGTGCAAAAAGCGCATCAGGATCAGCTGATCCAATAAGCCGGCAAACGAGAAGCCGCTGGCCAGCATATAGCCGAACACCCGCTTATGCCGTACCAGCGCCACAAAATTGCCCAGCATCGTACGCAGATGAAAGCGCTGACGCTGCTCCGGCTTCAGGGTCTCACGCACCTGTGTCACCACCAGCACGGTCGTGATCAGTGCCGCAATCGCCAGCGCCCAGAAAATAGCTAGCCAGATGCCCATAGCAAACTGAATGGTCAGCCCCAGGCGAAACATCTTCAGCGGACCAAAACGGCGCACCGCGCGGCTGTTAATCAGCGTCATCACAAAAAGAAAGATGATATTCAGGCCGAAGTAGTAGCCAAAATCCTGCGGCGATACGTGGTTGACCTCGATATAAACAAAGGGACCAGCGTTGAGAAACGCGGACAGCAGCGCGCCCACCAGACCGCCGACGCCAAAGCGCAGCGTGCCTGCCAGCGACGAGGCGGTCCCCGCCATGTGCGGAAACTCATCGAGTACAATTGCCATGGCGTTAGAGGAGACAATAGAAACGCAGCCGATAAACATCGCCACGCCCAGCACCAGCGGCAGAAAGCCGAGCTGCAGCGCGCTGACAATCAGGATGTTCGTAGGGGCCGCATTTATGCGGCCCTGGGGAAATTGAGCACCGCATATACGCAGAGGGCCGCATTTTTGCGGCCCCTGGGGGAATCAGGTGGTTTTACGCGGGCGGGCAGCGTAGCTGAACAGGATAATGGAAAGGGTGGCGCACAGCGCGATTGTTGCCACCATTGGCCATGCGCTGTTCATACTGACCAGGCTTTTTTGTCTAAAAATTTTCACATCACGGAAACATTAAGCATAACGAATAGCTGGCGTTTAGCGAGCATGGTTCTCTTTTTTTGCCTGAGGGGGGAAATATGCCAGGGCCGCATAAATGCGGCCCCTACGGGGGATAGGGCACCACATATATCCAGGGACCGCATGAATGCGGCCCCTACGGAGAATGAAGCACCGTGATCCTGTTTCCGGCCTGAACCCTGTGCCCGCAGCCGAAAATCCCACCTCAAATCAAAAAACGGATGTCAGTGATGACCTTCGCGTTTTAAATACAAAATCATAGAAAAAATACGTTATTTGCGATCATTCTCGCAGTTAAGCCTATGTGTACCGCGATCGCCAGATGCAGACAACCAGTTTATACGCATTAGCGTTATCACGCAGCTGCTGCAGAATATCCAGCGCCAGCGCGCCTTCATGGCTCAGTAATCTCAACGCCACCAAATCTTCATCGTTAATGCCGCTGGTGGTTTCCAGCAGTTCAATCTCGCCTAACTGATCTGCAGACCAGCGATAGAGCTGTGGCAGACGATGCACAACAGAGAGCTGCAGCATGGTGTTCCCCAAAGATATATACACGCCAGCTGCTCGCCTCGGCGCAAATGAGCAAATAAGGGGCGGGGATCAGCGTCCGTTAAAATCTTCTGCAATGGCCACGCCCTGATTTTTCAGGCAGCAGCTTGCAGCACTTTCGTTAATTCGCTGGATCAGCAGGCAGGGATGCCCTTCACAACGGGCGATTTTGCACTCCACCTGAATCTGCGCCAGCGTTGGCGCTGGCGCCGCCGTGGAAAGCGCAGCTACCGCCTGCTCTCTTCAGTGAAATCTATACGCCGTAGCACTCGAGGGGCAGCGGCTATAACTGTGCTAATTTGCTCCGGGCTATGCAACTGCTGTTGGTACTGCAGCAGGGAGAGGTCGTTGAACAGGGRGAAAGTGCGGTGCTGTTCACTGCGCCAGCGACAGCTTACCGGCCGCTGGGACCGGAAAAGTTGATCAGCTACTATCAAAACTTTCCGCGTTTCGGGTAAGGTGGCTTAACACGCTTATCGGCCGATCTCAAGCACAGACTATTCGGGAGAGTATTTCACTTATGCTGCGTCTGATAATTCTGCTGCTCTGCTGCTCTGCTGCGTGCTGATGCCGCAGCCCCGAAAGGCAGCAGCACGTTTGATTATCTGAAGATAGATCGGGGATTTGTTCAGAGCATCGGCACCGAGACGCTGACCTCGCCGGTTCTGGACGCCGTGCTGCTGCTGGCCAGAAAGCTCAATCTCAAAACGGTGGCTGAGGGCGTAGAGACGCGCGAACAGGCCAGCTGGCTGATCAGCCGCGGCGTGACGCATTTGCAGGGCTACCTGTTCAGTCGTCACGACGTCCAGACGTGGATTGCCGCAATGCCTGCTGACCACTTCAGCTATGTGTTTGAGATCACCGAGCGTACCATGGTGAAAGAAGCCAACGCCGGAGAGGTGTTTGCCTGGCTGCGCGCTAACCAGTTCAGCATTGCCATTGATGATTTCGGCACCGGACACAGCGCGCTGATCTATCTGGAAAAGTATCACTGGGCGCATCCCATAGAGGGTACGATCCCGCCCGATGTGTTCATCAGCTATGCCGAAGCGCAGAATCTGATTATTCCGCTTACCCGGCATCTGTTTTGCCTGGTCGCGCGCGATGCGCCTAGCCTGAGCCAGCAGCTGCCGCGCGGTACGCGTCTGAGCCTGAACCTCTCCCCGCTGCATCTTGCCGCCGACAGCTCCGACTATCAAATGACGCTGCTGACCGGCGTCCTGTTTGCGCTGATGATCGGCTGTCTGACCGGCGTGCTGCTTAACCGCCACCAGCGCCCGGCGCGCGAGATCATGCTGGCAATCCGGCGCGGGCAGTTCTATGTTGAATATCAGCCGTTAATCATGGCACATAACGGTCAACCCTACGGCGTGGAAGCGCTGCTGCCCTCTCTTGCGCCCTATCAGCTGCTCGCCTCTTATCACCCTGAAATCACCGGCATGGCGCTGGTTATTGGCAACAATGCGCTGAAGAGTGACGTCAGCCACGCTATTCCGCGCCGCGACCTGCCAGCCGGACTGACCGCCCTTACGCTGCCGCAAAGTGATATCCGCTTTGTTCTCTATGGCAGCACGCTGGCAACGCACGGCCTCGCCTGGTGCTCATCGGCCACCGGCGCCTTCAGGCTGCCTGTCAGTGAGATTTCACCCGCCACCGAACTGGAGAGCGATCGCGATATACGGCTGCTGCCGGGCACCCCGCTGCTGCCGTCGCGTCCGGCGCTGGCGCTGTGGCTCAAATATCCCGGCGGCGCAGAGAGCGGCATCCTGACAACGGTTAATCTCTGGCATAAACGCCAGCAGCAGCATGAACTGCTGCTGCAGCACAGCGCGGACGACCTGCAGCAGATGCTCGCGACGCTGACCGACACGCTGCGTCCGCTGCAGCAGTATACGCTGCTGGATTGCAACAGCGTCAGCCGTGAGCTCACCTCACGTGCCGCCTTTGCAGATAATATCCGCGCGATTCTGCTGGTGCGGGGTCCTCGTTATATTCTCACTGCCTCTCCGGTGCAGCCTCAGACGGTTTACTCACATGGCAATATCAGGAACATTGACACCATGCCACTGTCGCGGACGCTGAAACCGCACGCTACGCACATGCGCCGTCTGTTCCGGAAGAGTGCGCTGGCAGGCATGGTTTCGTTTACTCTTTTTATCACCATACTGCTTACGCTGATCTCAACGACAGCTACTGGAAGACGCGCTACCGCGAAGCACGACGGGTTCTGGCGAAAAATCCAAGCTGATCCCTTTCTCCGACGATTCTCTCAGCCAGAGAAAACAGAAACGCTGCCCCGGCAGCGTTTTTTTATTGCGGATATATATTCCGTTAAAATCCAGTTGGTAATCAGAAATATAACAAGACTTTTCTGGCACGCGACCAGTTTGGTCTGGAACTGCCCCGCTCAACCTATGAGCAGCAGGATACGGGCAAAGGCATTTCACGCGGTAAACTGCGTGCGGGTGATTTAGTGCTGTTCCGCGTCGGCTCAACCGGGCGACACGTCGGCATCTATCTGGGCAATGATAATTTTGTCCACGCTTCTACCAGCAGCGGCGTCATGATTTCAAAAAACGAGAATCATGAAGTTAACAACCACAATGGTTTTTTACTTCAGGCGTCTCAGGACGAATTTGAACAAATGGTGCAGAATGTGGACATCAAGTCCCGCATCATGGAACAGTACAGCGACTGGAAAGGTGTTCGCTATCGCTTAGGCGGTGACACCAAACGTGGCATTGACTGTTCTGCTTTTGTTCAGCGCACCTTTTACACCGCTGTACTTATTAATCTCAACCCGTTTTGTCATCTGGCTGGCGACATTCTGTCGTAAGGACATCGAAGGAACACACGTATAATGGTCAAGTCTCAACCAATTCTGAGATACCTCAGGCGGATCATTCCCGCGGTAGCATTAGCCACACTTTTATCAGCATGTAGCAGCAGCCATAACGGCCAGAATGCGAAAGCTGGTGATAAAGTAGCCGTTCAGTGAATGTTTTAATTTACATCAAAAAAACCTATAGAAATTTATATAAAACCACTCGCAACGGGGTCTGTAATCAGTTAACCTCAAGCTCGATTACCCTGGTGCAGCATAAAATGTGGTGGCAAACTGAGCGAAAAATGTGTGCATTAACACATTTTAGTAATTAAGGATTTGTCCTGACCCGCCTGCGCTTATAAAATGTTTAAAAAAACTATTAGCAACCTAACAGTTTGCCATCAAAAGAAAACATGATGGCAAACAAGCCTTAACATTTTCTCTTGTTATCCCCTGTCCAGTCAGAACGCGCTGAAAATCAGCGCTAACGCCGGAATTACCTGCTTAAGCCGCCGCTTATTTGCGCATTAATTACGCCCCCCTGCCGCGCATAATGGCCGGCGCCCACTGGTTTACCGATATTGCCGTGGGTTCGCTGTCGGTAATATTCGTCGGACTGAGCTGGTGGTTATTAACGCCGGCCAGCGACAAACTGGTAGCGTGGCTATATCGCACGCTGCCCGGCAAATATAAGCCACGCGGGTAATTGTTTAGCGCAGGTAACCGGAGAGCAAAAAGGAAACACGCCAGCCCGACGCTGTTTTTTGATAACGTCCATCGCGTCAGTGAACTCACCGGTATTCCGGCGAAGGATGCCTCGCGTGACAGTTTTCCTGGCGACCATGGCATGATGCTGATTATTTTTGCCTGCTTTATGTGGCGCTATTTCGGCTTCCGGGCATTTTTAACCGGCGTGCTGATTGCGGTGCTGTTTGATCACCACGCGTTTGCCGTCCTGGTCGCGATAACCAACTATCGCGGTTTTGATGCGATTTCACTGCTGACAATGGGGCTGCTCTATCTCGCCTTCTGGCGACGCGAAACACCCGAAGGCCGTCGTCGTATGCTGGCTATCGGGATAACTATGCTGCTGACGGCGGTTTTACTTAACCAGCTGGGACATCTGCTGCCGGTAATTAATTGCGATAGGTTTGCCCGTTATTTCACTTTTTGGGTGTTACTTTTTATGCGCGCAACACGTCTTGTCACCATCCTGCTGCTTAACGCGCTGGGTGTAATGCTATTTCTCTCGTGGTATCTGCCGGCCAATCACGGTTTCTGGTTCACTATCGATAAGGGGATCTTTTTCAGCTTCAACGATCTGATGGTTGTTGGGCGCGATGTGCGCCGGTCGATCGGGTAAAAGGCGTGCTGCGTACGCCAGATGGCCTGGTGAACGTTAATCGACAGGGGGACGATCTGTTTATTGAAACCCGTCCGGTCGCGCCGCCCGACAGCCGTATTGAACTGATCCATCATCAGCCAGCCGACTGGAATGCTCTGCAGACCTCGCTGTTGAAGGTTCGTTTTACACACCCTGCACGAGACGATCGCCCGGTTCCGGACGCACTCCACCACGCTCACAGCACTCGCCCGCAGGGACTGGCGGCGCTGAAACTGGAGGGTCAGGCGCGCTGGCGGCGTGCGTTAAATGAAGGTCAGGGCTATGCTTCGTGTGGCTGGATTTTCGATGAAGAGACGCAGTTTGATACCATTCCGCTGCTGGACCGTCAGCTTGACGATGTGCGCGTGGCCGCAAACGAAAATTTTCGCGATCAGCTCACTGCCGCTGACATTATCGTCGCCAGCAAAAGCGATCGCTGGCAGCCGGAAGATCGCCAGCGTCTGGCGGACTGGCAGCGGGACAATCTGGGCGATCGCCTGCTGACAGAGACAGCCTGGGGGAAAATAGACCCGGCGCTGCTCCCCGGCGGCTGCATGTGCTGCGTTAACGGTCTGCCGCTGCAGGTCGGACTTAATATGCTGCTGAAACAGGCCAGACCCGATCGTCTGATTATCGAACCTACCGGCCTTGGCCATCCCAAACAGTTACTTAATATGCTGCGCGCCGCCGTCTATCAGCCGTGGATCACGGTGGATGCGACGCTGACCCTGCTCGATCCGAGCAGGCCACAGGGAGAAACTATGACGCGCGTCAACCTCATTACCGGCTTTCTCGGCAGCGGTAAAACCACCACGCTGCTGCATCTGCTTGCGCATAAACCGGCCGATGAAAAATGGGCCATTCTGGTCAATGAGTTTGGCGAAGTCGGTATAGACGGCGCCCTGCTGGCCAATCGTGGCGCTGAGCTAAAAGAGATGGTACCGGCCTCTCGGTGCAGGTGCCTGAATACCTCAGCAACGGCGACCGTATTCGCATCCACGTAGCTGAACGGCGTTATATGAGCCGCGCCGACTGATCGCTGCGTTGTTCGCGCCCGGCAGGTTGTTATACTATAACAACATCGGGCGCGGCCTGCGTTACCGGCCGCGCGCTCACTTCACTGCCTGCCAGACAGTATAACTTTAAACAGGAGCAGATTGCCGAAGAGCTGCTGTTTATCCCGGAAGGCGGTATTCCCGGTATGCAGGTGCTGACAATGGAGGGCCTGGTACTGGCGCTGGAGCTGCCGCAGACGGTAGATATGGTGATTGCTGATACCACGCCCGGCATCAAAGGCGCATCTGCCAGCGCGCGCACCAAACCCGCGGTGATGATGCAGAGTCCCAGCGCACGCGGGGCAGCCACGCTCTATAAAATGCGGTTTACCGATGTGCGTACCGGCCTCAAGGTCGAAGAGCGGTTTAAAGGCGACGATATTATCGATGCCATTCAGCTGAGCCGTCGCCCGGTAACCTTCTCTTATATCGACGGCGACGAGTATGTCTTTATGGATGATGAAGATTACACACCCCATAGCAGCCCCGCCCCCTGAAAGCTATGCGCAGATAACAATTTTACAGGGCCTTACTTGCCTGTTTCCGGTCGCGCGCGTAACGTGACGCGCACCTCTCTTTTCTGAGTAGATAACATCATGCCTAAGGCAAACGAAATCAAAAAAGGAATGGCCGTTACCTGGAACGGCAAGCTGTTGCTGGTGAAGGATATTGATTCCCGTACAGACAGCCGGACGCAGTGGCGAACCAAATAGCTGGCAGCGCTGCTGCGCATCCAGCTGAACGCAGGGCGTATTGGCAGGCTTACCATGAGGCATACCCGGAATAGGCGAAGAAATTGAGGGCGCGGTGCAGCAGGCACCGCACTGGTCGCGGCATAACATGAGGGGCTCCGGCAGAGATTTCGCGGCGACCCGCTACGCACACTTCACCGGGAAATTAAGATTTTTCGCACGCCGCAGCTGATGAGTTTGCTGAAAGTGAAGGCGGCGGGCCGGGCAGATTTTCAGCAGGCTTACAGCTTTTCAGGGCGCCGTCTCTGCCTCAAGATGCAGCAGATAGATCATCGCGTCGTCCCGGCTGCGGCCACACATTTCCGCTTCAGGCTGCAGTCGGTATGGATGGCCTGAACTTCGAGCTGGAACATATCTCTCCTCGCTTGCTGAATTGAATCGTTTCAGCTTAATGGCGAAAAAACACGCTGCATCACAGCCACTTAGCCGCAACTACAACGCTGAAACGTTTCAGGGAATATGGTACAGGCGGCTCTCTGAGGCAAGAAAATGCGTAAACCAAAGAACAGATCTTTGGCCTGTACGCCGGTTTTCAGCACCAGGTCACGGGTGTCAGTGGTGCCGTGTGGAATAGCAATGCCGTTGCCGAGAAAGGTACTGGTCTGCTGTTCGCGAGCCAGCATGCCGCTGACATAGCCTTCAGCAACGTTGCCTGCTGCGGTCAGCGCGGCGGCAACCTGACGAATAGCGTCTTCTTTTGTCTGTGCCGTGGCGTCCTGCTTCTCACCCATCAGCAGCGCACGCAGATCCTCAGCAGAGGCCGTTTTCAGCTGCTCTGCCACGCTGTCATCGCTTAATACATGCGTCAACTGACGCAGCAGCGCCAGATGCTCATCTGATTTAGCGGCGATGCCGATAGTCACATAGGCAATCTGCCCTTCGCCCCACTCTACGCCCTGGGGAAACTGAAAAGGGTTGCCCTGCGCGCTGTCGTTCAGCCAGACCCCCTGCCCCAGACTCAGCGGCGTGCGGGAGATAACGTCGGTGATAAATGCGGCGTCAACCGCGCCCGCCGCCTGCAGACGACCGGCATTCAGCGCCTGTAGCGTAATCAGATCGCTCGCCGCCACATCCACCGCAATCAGCGAGGTATCAAAGGTAAATTCAGCTTTGGTGAGCAGCGCCAGGACGCCGGCGGCATCCGCTTTCAGCAGACGTTCAGCTTTATTGTTCTGCAGCAGATTGCTCAGGTAGCCCAGCACCTCCAGCGGACGCTCATCCACTGCGGCAACCGTCAGCAGCAGCGCCACGCGCTCGCCCTGCCGGTCAAACGGCACCGCCGGGCGGCTTACCGCGACTGCGCTGCCCGTCACGCCCAGCGCCACCACTTTCATCAGGCTGCGGCCGTTAGCGGGCTTACCGCTGCCGTCGAGGTTGGTAACCGTGACATCACTGTTAAACTGCTTGATAACGCTGACCAGCGCCGTTCCCGGACGCGCATGCAAACCATGCTCATTGCGAATAGTAAATTCTGCGGTCAGCACTTCAGCGGCTTCATCCACTTCGATTGACCAGATTGACTTCACCGCGCTCAATCTCCGGCGTAAAGCCAACCAGGTCATACGCCGGGTTCAGCGTAATGGTGGCGACGCGACGGCTCATGCTGCCCCCTCGCCCAGACCGGAATTAATGGCCTCTTCGATAGCCTGCATAGCCTGCGGCGCATCATCACCGCTGGCGGTAAAGCGCAGGCGGTGGCCTTTCATCCGTAAGCTTTACGTTGATGCGGGTACGCCCCTGTACGACCTGAAAGCGGTTAGCTATTCCCAGCTCGCTGAACAGCTGCTGGAAGCCATCCTGATTTTCCCGGCCGAGAAAGCCGCCGACGGTGACGTCGATGCCGAGATCTTTGAGCACTTTGGCAACGTTGATCCCTTTGCCTGCCGCATGCAGGCCAGTGGTGATGCACGGACAGAGGGTACGCAGATCGCTCATCCAGCGGGTAAACGCCTCTGGCGTCACGCCGCCCGGCAGGCTGCCGCTGACGCAGACCATATCGAACTGGCCAAGCCAGGTGAGTGAATCTGCGGTAAAGCGTTCCCAGTCCTGTGCTGTTACCTCAAAGCCGGAGAAGTTGAGGTCGGTCACCTCGCCATCTTTCAGTGCACCTTCTGCGCCGAGCGAGATCACCACGTGAGCAATGCCCTGCTCGCGCAGCTCATGCGCCGCGTTGATCACATCCTGCRGCTCAGGCAGCTTGCGGTTAGCCCAGATCTCCAGCTCGCGCCGGTTTGGTTTAACCAGCCACGGGGCGGCTTTCAGACCCGCAACCAGCGCATCACGGCTACTGTCAAAAATCCGATCGGCTACGCCGACGTTGCTCWGGCTGACAGCCATTGCCGCCACGGCGGTAGCCAGTCGCAGCGTGTGTTCGCTGGATTCACGCATCAGCAGGCCATAAATCAGGCCGCCGACCATGGAGTCACCGGCACCGACGGTGCTGACAACCTCACAGACCGGCGGTTTTGCCAGCCATTCGCCAGATGCGTTGACCCATGTTCGGCTTCAGCGGCAGTGCTGACCAGCTCCAGTCCGGCCTGTGCTGCTGCAGCACGCAGACGTTCGATAGCCAGATGTGCGGAGGCCAGTCCCAGTGAAGAATCTTTTATCAGCAGCGTTTTCATTATCATCGCTCTCCTGCTGTTAGTTAACGGGTTGTAAGTCGACGCGCGCCATCATCGCGGCCAACCGGGTTTTTGCGCGCCAGCCGTAACCGGTGCTGCCGCAGCGCCAGCTGCCGGTGCGGTTGCGGGCTGCCAGCGCTGCGCGTTTGCCTGCGCCTGTGTTATCGCCGCCTGCGGATCGCGCAGCGCCTGCTGCACATCAACGCGCGCCACGGATTTGCCCGTCAGCTGCGTATCTTCCGGAATATTATCGCCGGCAACCAGGATCACATCGATATCCGCTGCCACGATCACCAGATCGGCGGCGGCCACCTCTTCCGGAGTAATCGGATTTCCCGCCCCGACGGAACCACGGGTTTCTACTTTTACCCACCAGCCGCGTTTTTTCGCTTCCGCGTCAATCGCTTCTGCCGCCATAAAGGTGTGTGCGACGCCGGTCGGACAGGCGGTCACGGCGACAATGCGCTAGGAGACACCGGTCAGCAGGTGACGATAGGCGCCCGCTTTCTCTTTGCTGTCGCCCTGTGCGCTGGCGCTCTGACTGCCGGAGGGCTGATAAACTTTCGCTTCCGCCTGTGCTTTATCCAGCTCCTGCGCCGTTTTCTTCAGCGCCAGGCCGGTGGAGGTGCGGTACATTGGCTTGCCGGCAAATTTCGCCAGATCCACAGGCGTCAGGCCGGGACGATCGGCGATAGAGAACGCAATAAAGCCTGCCAGTACCGGCACCATCAGCGCAAATGCGCTGCCGCCGCCGATCTGCATCAGCGCTGCAGCCAGCGTGCCCGGCTCTTTAAATGCGGTGATCCCGAACGCAAACGACAGCGCAATGCTCAGGCCGCCTGCAACCACCATCGGCAGCATGGCAACGTAGCTCATCAGCAGGCCGGTGATCAGGCTTGCGACCAGCGGAATTATGAGAATGGGCTTCAGGGCTTCCATACTCTGTGGAAGCTTCACTTTGCTGCTCAGGAACTTCGCCGCATAACCGGCGATAAAGCCGGCGATAATACCGCCCAGGAAACCGGCATTAATGCTGGTGGCAATCATGCCGCCAATCAGGTTAATTGCGGCCATTGGCGCATAGGTTTGCGAACTCAGCAGCCCGACGCCAAACGCGTAGGCCACTTTGTTGACCGGACCGCCCATATCGGTACACATCATACCGCCAAGAATGGCGCCCAGCAGCACGGCGTTCGCGGTGCCCATGTTTGCCAGCCAGCTGGTCAGGCCGCTCATGATACCGGCAACCGGTTTACCCTTCACGGCTCCGCCAATGATGCAGCACGGCAGCACGCGCATCGGATCGCGCGCCGCAAACGGAATGGCCCCTTCAGAGATAAAGCAGAGACCCAGCACCAGCGCCGCTTTGCCGCCTTCCTGCTGCCCTTTATTGAACTTGCGGCGTGCAACCAGCGTCGCCAGACCCATCGCCAGCGGTGGCACCATGCCCGCCGCCCCAGCCCGTTACGCGGCTTTCGCCAGCTCCTCTTCCGGACGCTTCAGTACAGCGTAACCGAGACCGGCAATCGCGGTACCGATGATAATTGCCAGCAGATAGCCCAGCACCGGCGTAATCGCACCCGGGATCAGCAGCACAAACAGACCGCCGTGAGGTGCCATCAGCTTGGCGCCAATCGCCATTGAGATGGCGCCGCCACAGTCTGGGTGAAGGTAACATCGGCAAAACCGTGTTCAGCTGGCTGATGAAAGATGCACGCTTCGATAACATTCCGCTGATCCTGGAAACCATCAATCCCGATATCTGGAAAGATGAGATCGCCTGGCTTAAATCCGAGCAGCACGCCGGATAGCAGACAATAAAAAAGGGAGCCGCAGCTCCCTTTTTTTATCTAGCGCACGTCGAGGATAAATCGCGCGTAGGGGTCTGTATCGATACCTGTCACACCTTCGCCGGCGGATACGATCTGCGCACCGAAGCCGACTGCGTCGCAACCTTTGCCGAATTTGAGCGCGTGGTGGGCTTTAACTATCTGCGCGGTATGCATCTGAACGATGCCAAAAGTGCACTTGGCAGCCGCGTCGATCGCCAACAGCTTGGCCTGACGCTGCTGAACTTCCACCCCGGCAGCCATCTGCAGCAGCTTGATGAAGAGACGTGTCTGAAGCGCATCGCCGAATCGATTAACATCACGCTGGATAAAACGCAAAATGTCGTCGCGGTGATTGAAAATACCGCCGGCCAGGGCAGTAACCTCGGCTATCGCTTTGAGCATCTTGCGACCATTATGAAAAATCAGCGTCAGTGGAAAGCCGCACCGCTCTCTGCGCAGACCATTGACGCGTTCAAAAGCGCCTGCGCGCGGTATAACTACTCTTCCGCGCAAATCCTGCCGCACGACAGCTTTCTGATCAACCTGGGCCACCCGGAGGCCGAAGCGCTGGAGAAATCACGCGCCGCTTTTCTGGATGAGATGCAGCGTGCTGA
>PEFU01000003.1:1929734-2010667 GCA_002939445.1 Pantoea sp. BRM17
CTGTCGGCCTTTGAGGTCGTGGTATGGATGACGGATGGCTGGCCGCTGTATGAATCCCGCCTGAAGGGAAAGCTGCACGTAATCAGCAAGCGTTACACTCAGCGAATTGAGCGGCATAACCTGAATCTGAGACAACATCTGGCAAGGCTGGGACGGAAGTCACTGTCGTTCTCAAAATCGGTGGAGCTGCATGACAAGGTCATCGGGCATTATCTGAACATAAAACACTATCAGTAAGTTGGAGTCATTACCGGAAATCGATTATGGTCATCAAAGCAAAAAGCCTGCAGGATGCAGAGGAGCTTCTGCATTCAGGCATCAGCAAAGTAGAGCTGGCCTATGATATCGGCAGCGACGACTTCTTTCGTCTGGCGACTCACTGGTGCGATCGTGGCGCCCGCATCACCCGCGGCCATCAGCACTTTGTTGTTCAGCTGAAAAGCTTTGCCATCCCGCCCAATCACTGACGCTGCCGCATGCCGCCTGTGTGCCATGACCGGCCTGATGGCCGGTTATGATGAGTGTTACCCGCTGACGTTAACGACCGGTATCCGTTCGCTCCACCGCATTGAGCGTGGCCAGATCGCGCTCGCGGCCGCTGAGTTCCACCAGCTGTCCGTTGCGCATCTCCAGCAGCCTGTCGGCATGGGTAAAGTAGTGATCGTCATGGCTGATAGCAAACACCGTTTTGCCTGACGCCTGCAGCCAGGGCAGCAGCTCGCGGTAGAAAATCCGGCGGAAATGAGGGTCCTGGTCGGCGGCCCATTCATCCAGCAGCAAAATATCCCGCTCTTCCGCGGCCGCCAGCAGCAGCGCCAGGCGCTTGCTCTGCCCTTTCGACAGCTGCAGATTCAGCACCCGGTTGCCATCCAGCTGCAGTTTCTCGCTCATTTTCAGCCGCTCCAGCCAGCGCTGAACCAGTGCCGGATCGGCCGGTTCGCCGCCGCGGCCAATCAGGCGGTCAAACAGGTGCACGTCGGTAAATACCGCTGAAAAGTGCTGCCGCCACAGATCGGATTGCTGACTGCTTATCTCTTTACCATCCAGCAGCAGGCTGCCGGCGTGCGGCTGATAGAGGCCGGTCAGCAGCATCGCCAGCGTGGATTTCCCGCTGCCGTTGCCGCCAATAAGGAACAGCAGTTCGCCGCGTCGCAGCGTCAGATTGATCGGCCCCACCGCAAAGCCCTGTTCGCCATAGTGAAAGCAGACGTCGCGCAGCTCCAGCGTCTGCCATGCGCTGGCCGGTGCCGGGGCGCTGAAGGCAGGCTCATAAGGCGCCAGATCGAAGCGGTTGAGTTTGCGAAACGCGACCTGCGCGCTGAGCAGCGTGGGCAGCGCGCCGACGGCTGAGATCAGCGGCGTGCGCAGGAACAGCAGCGTCAGCGAATAGGTGGCCGCTACGGCCGTGTTGGCCCAGCCGAGACCGTTTGCCATAAAGAACACGATACCGATGCCGCCCAGCATCATGATGTTAGACCAGTTAACGGCGCTGAGATGGAAGGTGTCGGCGCGCACAATATGATGGCGATAGCGACCCGCATTCGTCTGATAAACCGTATCGTAGATCAGACGCGCCCGATCGCGGTTAAGCTGCAGCTCTTTGCGCCCCTCAATAATGGTCTGGAAATCGCGATAGAGGTCATCTTCGATATCGCGCAGCTTTGCCAGATGCTGATAGACGCGCGAAACCAGCAGCCAGCCGCCCACCAGCGTGATCGCCAGCCACAGCATAGTGACCAGCAGCATTTCCGGCGAGAGCCAGGCAAGGTAAATCGCCGATCCCAGCGTGATAATAATGCCCTGGATCAGCTCCGGCAGCCGGACAAAAGCGATGGTAATGGCCCGCACATCGCTGGTCAGCCCGGCCAGCAGCTGAGCGCTGCCCAGCTGTTCGATACGCTCAACGTTAGTATCGAGGATACGCTTAATGAATTCGCCCCGCAGCCGCCAGACAAAATGGTGCCCCAGCTGCGTCAGCGCCAGCTGCGAAGCGAGCGTGACCGCCATCAGCAGAAACAGCTGACCGAGAAACATCGGCAGCACCGTTACATCGCTATTGATCGCCACAATCAGCTCATTATTGATATAAGCGATCAGGCCGATACCGAGTGCGGCACTCAGCAGGGTAAGAAAAAGAACGCCGGTAAACGGCCAGCAATACTGACGAAAAACCACCTGAAGCAATGCCATCAATCTGTTCCAAAGGTCAAAAAATGCTGCCTGCAGTTTAATGGCCCGTCAGATGATAGCAAGAATAATTCTCATTCCCTGTTACGTTAGTTTGCCCGGCGGAAGGTGAGATTATAGCGGACGGCCCCCGCCGCGGGATGCACGCCTGGTTTAAGCGGCAGAATACCGTGATAGCGCAGCCGCGACGGCCCGCCCCACACCACGATATCACCATGCTCCAGCAGCACGCGCCGGGTGGCGTCGCCGCGCGCAAAACCGCCAAACTGAAATATCGCCGGCAGCCCCAGCGAGACGGAGACGATCGGCTGACGCAGATCGCGCTCATCTTTGTCCTGATGCAGCGACATTTTTGCCCCGGGCGTATAGCGGTTGATCAGGCAGGCGTCTGGCGTAAAGTGACTAAACCCCGCTTCCTGCGCGCACTGCTGCGCCAGCTGACGAAACAGCGGCGGCATTGCGGGCCAGCGCTGGCCATTGCTGACATCCTGTTCGCTGTAGCGATAGCCGCGCGCGTCGCTGAACCAGCCAACATCGCCGCAGTTGGTCATCGCCACGGACATACGATAGCCTCCCGGCGTGATGCGGTGCGTAAAAGGATGCTGCGCCGCAACGGTTTCAATCGCTGCCAGCAGCGCAGGTGCATCATCGCGGGCGCGGCGGCGCAGAATGACCGCGCCTTCTGCCAGTGGCTCCTGCCACGGCGCTTCATCGCTAAACAGATCCAGCATCACGGCCTCCGGTTACGATTTATCGATAAGAAATGTTTTAAAGCCGGGCGACATCCAGTGGCTGAAGCCGTCGCCCTCTTTGGTGATCAGATAAACGGCCAGATGCTCTTTCAGCGCCAGCGCTTTTGCGCGCGCGGTGCCCAGCACCATCAGGCCGGTATCCCAGCCATCCGCTTCCAGCGCCGTAGTGGCGATCACCGTGGCAGAAACCAGTTTATGCTGAACGGGCCGTCCGGTTGCGGGATCGATGACGTGTGAAATGCGTTTCCCGTCCAGTTCATAATAGTTGCGATAGCTGCCGGAGGTGCTGATGCCGTGCCCCTGCAGGTCAACGCGCGCCTCGACCGCGTTTTCTCGATCGGTGGGTTTCTGAACCGCCACCCGCCACGGCTGCTGGCTGGCATTACGACCGCGGCTGAGCACGGCTCCGCCGACCGACACCAGATAGTTGGTTATTCCCTGCTGCTCCATCAGCCGCGCCAGATGATCGGTGGCGTAGCCCTCGCCCACGGTTGAGAGATCCACATACAGCCCCGGCAGATCTTTCTMCAGCCACTGCRCGCTTACGTTCTGGATCACCCGCAGATGCGAGAGGCCGGTTTCAGCTCTGGCCGCCGCGATCGCTGCCACATCAGGCTGATGCGCCGGCTGCCCGACGGGTCCGAACCCCCATAAGTTCACCAGTCTGCCTGCCGTGATATCCATGGCACCTGCGGTTTTGGCACCAATGCGCAGTGAGAGAGTCACAATATCCGCCATATCCGCGCTAACGGGCTGCGGCTCTGTCCCCTGATACTGGTTGAAGCGCGACAGCACTGAGGTGGTTTTCCAGGTAGAGATTTCACCGTCGTCGCGATCGAGCTGCTGCTGAATCGCCTGCTGCAGCGCCTCTTTACGCTGCGGATCAACGCCGGCGAGCGTAACCCGCCATACGGTGCCCATGGTTTTTCCCTGCAGGACCAGGGGTTCACGTTGCGGTGCGCGGTCGCAGGCCGTCAGCCCGGTCACGATCAGAGCAGTCAACAAAATATTCCGGAAATGCATCGGTTCCTCATCTGTTACACGGAAATACAGCGTATTACAAAGCATAAACTGCGGGTAATTTACGCTAAATCTCATTGAATTAACGCCGGTCATGCTGCAGGCTTTACCCCCAGGCATACCACCTTTAAGGAGCACAGATGATGTATGTATTAATCGCCGCCCTCTCCGCCGCGCTGTTCCTGTACGGCAGTTATCGCAGCTGGCAGCACGCGCGTCAGCGTTCACTGGAGAGCTATAGCGCACGTCGACGTTAAGTACTGCACCATTATTACCCACTCTGCACTGCTTCAGGGCTGACGCAGTGTAACAAACCCCGCCTGAAGCATGTGACGCTGAGAGCGGCAGCATGGCATAAATGCTGCATTGTTGAGAGCAGGTTTATTCTCAGCGAGGTGCAGCATGGCGATGTCAAAAACGCAGAGTGAAAAGTGGCAGCGGTGGCTGAGCTTTTCTGCTTTCACCCTGGCAGGTATTGCGCTGGAGGGCAGCCAGCCGGCTGCGGCAGTGCAGGCTGAACCGCGTCCGGCGGCAAAAGCCCGGCGCTGGCGCAGTGTGCAGTAGTTCAGATGCTGTGCCTGCCTGAGGCGGGTGCTGCAGATAAGAAGCGGGCAGGAAAGGTGGCGCGCAGCCCGCCGGGCCGCGCGCCAGAGGCTCAGAACTGGTAAACCAGGCCCAGCGCCACAATGTCATCGGTGTTGATACCGGCATTGTTGGTAAAGTTGTTGTCATCCAGCAGATTGATCTGGTAATCCACATAGGTCGACATGTTTTTATTGAAGTAATAGGTCGCGCCCACGTCGATATATTTTTTCAGGTTCTGGCTGCCATAACCTTCAATATCTTTACCGCGTGAATTGACGTAAGCCAGCGACGGACGCA
The DNA here is from genome assembly GCA_002939445.1 of Pantoea sp. BRM17. Classification (GTDB taxonomy): domain Bacteria; phylum Pseudomonadota; class Gammaproteobacteria; order Enterobacterales; family Enterobacteriaceae; genus Pantoea. Next base: position 1,934,576 of record PEFU01000003.1, read on the forward strand.
GACCGAAGTCAAACTGATACTGCGCAACCACTTCCCAGTTGTCCGCTTTGTTCGCATAACCGAAAGCGTCAGAATCAACTGAGCCAAAACGCGTCGCGTTGTAAGAGCGGGTATACATCGCAGCCAGATAGATATTGTTTGCGTCATATTTCAGGCCGCCGGTATAGGCTTCCGCTTTATCGCCCTGGCCCAGTACGCCTGCGGCATTCTGGTTATTGGTGCGATCGGACTGGAACATAGCACCGCCCAGTGCCAGACCATTACCCAGATCATAGGTGGTGCTCAGACCCCAGCCGTCGCCGTTTTCGCCCAGCACATCACGGCCAGAGGTGGATTCAGTCGGGTTATCATTTTTGCCCTGGTACTGAACGGCCACGTTCCAGCCATCCACCAGACCAAAGAAATTATTATTGCGGTAGGTTGCCATACCGTTACCGCGCTGGAACATAAAGTTGTCCGCGCCATAGGTATCGCCACCAAACTCCGGCAGAACGTCAGTCCATGCGCCAATATCATACGCAATGCCGTAGTTGCGACCGTAATCGAAAGAGCCAGCGTCACCAAAACGCAGACCGGCAAAGCCGACGCGGGTATAGCTGTCTTTAGTGCCTTCGCTTTCAGCCGTGTTCAGCGCGGCCTGGTATTCCCACTGACCGTAACCCGTCAGCTGATCGGTCACCTGAGTTTCACCTTTAAAACCAAAGCGCAGGTAAGACTGGTCACCGTCTGAGCCATCGTTGTCAGAGAAGTAGTGCAGACCATCTACTTTGCCGTAGAGGTCGAGTTTGTTGCCATCTTTATTATAGATTTCGGCTGCGCTTGCTGAACCCGCCACCAGCAGCGCCGGGATCATCAGGGAGAGAACGCGACGATTCATTTATTTACCCTCGGTTATGTGCCTTTATAGTTATGCCACTGCAAACTGAATGTTAAAAATTCAGCCGGCAATTCATTGTTGTTTTATAGCAGGCAATAATCTTATTTTTTTGATCCAGAACACACTTCTGCGCTTTTAACTCTAAAAAGCAGCGCATATGGCAGGATCGGTTAGTGCAAAGAAGGCATTTTTTGATAAAAAATTTCTAAAATGACGGGAATTGAAACAACTGCTCGTTTTTCGGAAAGCCTGATAATTATCGGCCATAAAAATGCGTATCTGGCCCCGGATAACAGGCATGTCAACTTTGACAAAAGTATCCAAACATTATTTTACACCCGCATCATATTATTAACATATACCCTCATCAGCGCCAGCTAAATCGCTTCAGTTTGTGCGGTTAATTTCAGTGTAGCGGGGTTTTACATGCATGGATCGTGCGTTTAACACTCACATTTTGACAGGTCTTCCGCAGATTTCCCTCTCCCTGACAGGGACGCCCAGTGATGAGCGATGACTTCGGTGGTTGTTGACATACGCTTTGCTTACTCATCAAAAGTGGCGATGGCATCCTGCACTGTTGCAGCAAACACACCACATCGATTCAAGGGAAGGATAAAAACCTTATAAACGTTGCTGTCTTTCCTGATTAGGCAGCAATTTTATGGGGTTTTTTACTCCTTTCTATAACCTTTTTCCACGTCGAAAATAACGAAAAACATGGCAACCAGATAGAATTTTGCAGAGAGGCGGATGTGGGTATCGCCAACCGATTCAATACCAGACTCAAACGGGGTGTTTTTGTAACGCGCTTTAGCACGTCCACCAAGCAGCCAGCCGCCGGTTAACATAAAGGCACAAAGGCCAAATGCGATCACAATAAATACAATAAGATGAGGGTTGGTGTGACTGTGGCTGACCGGGCTTGATTTGACCACTACGCGACGACGCGCAGGAGCCCAATCCAGCGCGCCGATGCGAACCAGATAAACCAGGCCTGCCAGGAGCACCAAAATGAAAATTGCGGCTTCGACAAAGCCGACCCAGCCGCTTTCGCGAATGGAGGTCGACCAGGCGTATAAATAGAGGGAAGAGTTCTTACGACCCCAGTTCACCATGTCATGCAGAGCGTGTTCCAGCTTGCCCATATAAACGCTACGGTGAACGTGCTGTTCCAGAGGATCGGTAACAATCTCCTGTTTCTGCAGAGGATAGCGATCGCCATCCCCGCCGTTCGGGTCTACGCGTGTCAGCGTGTAGTCCATCTTATTGCCTCGCTTTTACTGCTCTTCCAGCATCTGATCGTACAAACGCTGAATAACGGGTGCCATTTTGGTAAAAGGCGTACCGGCAATAACCATAAAGTCAGCCTGGCGCGGCGAGGCGCGCATAACTTCAGCGCCAAAGCGTGCCACGTCATGCACCGCAGTAAATGACGTGGTCATTTCTACGTAGCAGCAGGAGAGGCCAAAGTTATAGGGCCAGACCCATGAGAGTGGACGGCGCTCTTTACCGATCGACTCACGCAGCAGCAGCAGCGCCTGCATATAGGCTTCCGGACGCGGCGGGCAGCCCGGAATGTAAACATCCACCGGCAGAAATTTATCCACACCCTGTACGACAGAATAGATGTCATACATCCCGCCTGAGTTAGCGCAGGCACCCATAGAGATCACCCATTTAGGTCAGGCACTCAAAAGAAGGCGTCAGGATGGCGGCACACACTACGTTGTAATTYTCTGCTGTGGCCGTTACTCCATCCGTGTACGGGATACTTACACTTCGTCCGGGGTTCTCAGGTTAGTGACGGCAATGCGCTCGCCACGTTTCCTTTCACGTTCAGACTGCATGTTGGCGCGATATACACCCTGGTCACCGACTATCCAGCAGCTGTTCGCGCTTTACCCAGACTACAGGAATGCCGGTGCGGGTTGCCTGAACAGTAAAGGCGTCCGGCCCAAAACGATTACGCAGCTCGCCGATCACCGGGTCATCCAGGTGCTCACGGGTTTGCCATGCTGGCTGAGCGAGATCTTGCGTGGTCAAATCTGTCATACGTTACTCACCATTCCGGCCTGTTAGCACATTCAGATCGTTTTCAGATAACGCCACCTTGAGCATAATGTCGCGGTTACGTTCAATAGAAAGCAGATGATAGAAAACGGAAAAATCCGCAGCAGGCAGGCCTGCGCGGTGGGTACGTAAACGCTCATCAAAGCCATGCAGGTCATACAGCATGACATAGGGCTTAGGCAGCTTGCGCAGAAACGTTACAATTCCTTCTTTCTGCTTAGTCAGCGTAAAGGGATCGAACTCAGTCGCGCGCGCCGGATAATCTTTACGCAGCGGGTGCCCTTCCCAGGTCTGCGGCATCATAATGCGCGTCAGATGAGGATGCCCCTGGAACGTAATGCCAAACATCTCCCAGGTCTCGCGCTCATACCAGTTGGCGTTGGCGAAGATAGTGGTGATGGTTACGGCACCGCGATGGTGATAGCCAACGTCAGGTACGCAGTCGACAATCTCTTCACCGTCGAGCTGCAGGATGATACGGAAAGCACCGTGCGCAGAGGGGTGGTTCGGGCCAAGGTTAAGGAACATAAAGTCCTCATTGGCCGTGCTGCGTTTCATGCCCCACTCTTCTGGTTTGAACGTCAGCGACTCCATTTCCAGAATGTAGAGCAGGTGGCTGTTGATACGGAACAGCTCAGAGAGCATCACGCGAATGACGTTAACGCGGTCTGGTACCGTGATCCCGGCCAGTTTCTCTACGGCGAGTACGTAAGGCATTTCATTAACACAGCCGCCCAGATACTCGATACGATCGGTATAGGGGATATAGCTGTGCCAGGACTGCCGCTCGCCCATCTTCTTTGGCATCCAGTCGAGGAACTCACGCAGCAGACGCTCCCAGCCTTTCGGCAGATCGTGCGCCACACCACCGATACGGAACCAGGCGGGATGCATGCGGAAACCGGTAATCGCTTCCACGACATCATAAATTTTCTGACGATCGGTAAACGCAAAGAACACCGGTGTCATTGCGCCAACGTCCTGAATAAAGGTTGAGAGAATTTCAAAATCGAAGTTTTCGTAGCCTGAATAAGGACGCCACTTACGCACGTCAAAGTCGAGACCGGTTGCACGCAGACCCGCACCGGTTGTGCCCCACGCCAGCGCTTCATCCATATTGTAAGCGGCTACGCCCTGTGAGCGTCCCATCAGCACGGTGTTGCGCAGTGCCGCTTTGTCATACTCTTTCAGGCGTCGCAGGAAGTGGGTGATCAGGGTTTCAATGTGCTGCAGCGTACGCTCTTTCGGCGGCGGCGTGGTCAGCGGATGGTCCGCTTTGAACGGCCCTTCCGGCATGTTGTTCAGGCACTGCTCCAGAATACGCAGCGACTGCCACATCTCTTCCATTTTCAGCTGTACGCGGGTGTAAGCATCGCTGATGCCTGCGCCAACCAAGACGATGAGATCGGATACCAGGCTGCCGCGGATCACTGACGGGATCTGCTGCAGGTGCGGGAAGCTTGGCGTGCGCACGCGGGTGCGGTAGCTCATGGTGCTGCCGTCGCTGGTCAGGTAGTAGCTGTTGATCCCTTTCGTCGCCTCAATCATCTGGAACGATTCATTGGCGGGCATCACCGGTCCCCAGGAGACCATGTTTTTGCACGATCTTCAGCGCTTCAATTGAGGCTGCGCGCGCATCCTCGTAGTGATGTTTTTCATGCTCAATAGCGTGGTGCTCGGCCTCGCTCAGCACAAAGACCTCATTCGGGTCGATGGTTTGAATGGCAATTTTTTGATCGTGCATAATTAGCGGTCCACGTCTGACATAACAAAATCGATACTACCGAGGGTTCTGTTCCAGTGCTGCCTGAATGCCCTGATAACCGGTAATGTGGCACACCACGCTGTCGCAGTAGCGGATCACGTGACGGCCAACCGGCGTACGGTAAATCTGGCTGTAGAACGTTGCCACGCCTTCGACATCGCTGGCCGGAATACCCAGCACATTAGCAATTGCGTGAATAGCGCCATCCGGCACCCAGCCCCGTATGCGTTTCCGCAGCACGAATAATGGGTTTCATCATTGATACTGCTCCAGTAGCGAGGCGATACCTTCCGGCGTCAGGTGAACGTGCGTATCGTCATTCACCATCATGGTCGGCCCCTTATCGCAGTTGCCGAGGCAGCAGGTAGGCAGCAGCGTAAAGCGGCCGTCTGCCGTTGTCTGGCCGGGTTTAATATGAAGCTGGCATCAGACTCCACTTCARGCCGGTGCTGAAGCCCGCACCGCCGCGCCCTTTCAGGCCAGAGTCTTTGACCGCCGTAACGATTTCATCCTGGCTCATGCCGTTCAGCGCTTTTTCGGCGCCAGCGTAGCCATTTTTGCTGCGGTACTCTTCCAGCCAGACCGGCTGTTTGTCGTCGCGCAGACGCCAGGTCAGCGACAGGTTCTCTGCTGCTTCAACATATTCACCGCGCAGGAAGATGTAGCCGCGATAAGCTTTTAGCGCGAAAGCACTGATCAGCATGCCTTCCACCAGCTGATGTGGCAGCTGCTCCATCAGCAGGCGGTCTTTATAGGTGCCTGGCTCCATCTCATCCGCGTTACACAGCAGATAACGGATATTCATGGACTCATCTTCGACGCCGGCGCTGGCCGGGAACGGTGGCTTTGAGCGCGGGTTAGCACGACGCCCTTCCAGCGAGTTGATCAGCGCCGTCTCTTCACCGCAGATATAGCGGCCCGCGCCGGTGTGAACAAACAGTTCAAAATCAAAACCGGTGCCGAGAATATTTTTACCGAGATAGCCCGCTTCTGTAGCTTCGGCGATGGCGCGACTTTCCAGAATCTCGCGGGCGGTGATGCCAAACGGCAGTTCCCAGACGCCAGGGTTTTTAACGCGGCCGGAGAAGCCCATCATTTTGGTGCCGGCATCTTCACTTTTAGACAGCCCTTTGTACCACTCCACGCCGTTCAGGAAGATAGCTGGCACGTTGGAGAGGGTCTCAACGTTGTTAACGCAGGTTGGCTTGCCCCGGTTACGCACCAGCGACACCATATTGATCTCGTGATCTACCGCCATCGCCAGCGCCGTACCCAGACGGCTGCCCGCTTTACCGATGCYGGCAAACTCCATTGGCAGATCGAGATGCTGGTCGGTCAGAAAATCGGTTCCGGCACCGCCTGGCTGCCACGCCTTAAACTTCAGGCCATCGCGCATACCGCCRGCATAATCAGGCTCAACCGCGCCTGGTGCATGCGCACAGAAGGTTTTACCCGGGCCCAGCTGACGGCAAAGCTGCAGCAGCGTTTCGATATCACCCGGCTGCCCCTGCTTCTGCTCCAGCGCGCGCAGGATCTTGACGCTCCACGGCAGGCCGTCGCGGCACGGCGTACACCATCCGCACGACTCACGGGCAAAAAACTCTTCCACGAGCGTTAAACATCAAATTCTGTTATCCCGCTTTTCAGCCGGACTGGCGTCTGGCGCCTTCCGTCTACGGTGGTCTGCTTACCAGCGCGTTTTCAGCAGGTTAGGCTGAATACCGCCGATAGAACGGGTATTGCCAAACACCTGCGGCGCAATGCCGGCTTCAAACTCTTCACGGAAATATTTAATTGCGCTCTGCAGTTCTGGAATTGCTTCACCGCACACTGGCGGCAGGCGCCTACGCTGCCGAGCGCCGGATGCCAGCAAAAATAGGGAATATCAAGGCCCAGAGAGAGACACGCCTGTAGCAGGWTGTCCGCTCCGTTCACATCATATTCTTTACCGTCTACATGGATTGTAGCCATAGTGAACATGCTTCCGTAAGGCTCGTCCGGGGATGTCATTACCGTCATATCCTGCAGATGACAGTTACCGCCCTCTTCGCAGACCGGGCAGTCGTGCGGATGGTTCGTCATCAGCCACTCTACGACGCTTTCACGAAACTCTTTCGCTTCGCCATCATCAATAGAGATAAAAGTGCCATCCGATGCCGGTGTCATGCAGGACATAACGAGGCGGCCGCGGGTATCTTCGGCGCCATCTTCCGGACGACCAAAGTAGACGTTATCGTGTGCGCCATAGACGCCCAGATCTTTGCCGTCAGCATAATCTTTGTAATAGCGAACGCAGCGATAGCAGGCGATACAGCGGTTCATCTCATGGGAGATAAACGGACCAAGATCCTGATTCTGGTGCGTGCGCTTGGTAAAGCGATAACGACGGAAGCTGTGGCCCTAACGGTTTTCAATACGACGCAGCTCGCCATAGCGCTCGCCGGGACTGGTGTTACAGCCGACGCTGCACTGCTGGCAGATGCTGGGCGCAAACTGCATATCCCATTTACGGTTATAGCGCTCAGAGTGCGTTTTATCGGTAAACACGCCAGTCGGGCAGATCTCAACCAGGTTACCTGAAAATTCGCTCTCCAGCGTTCGGGGTGAGCCGATACCGATCACGCGTTTCGCCTGGCGCAGCATGTCAGCCGCAGCGTTAACCGCCTGCTCTGCGTTCAGCGTAATCGTATCGCTGCCGCGCAGTTGATGCGGGTGACGCGGGCGATCTTTGCGGTTGACATRGCCATAGCCAAAACGACCGCGATCGCAGAGGAAGTAGTGGTTTACCGTACCGTTCACCTGCGTCAGATCTTCGCCCAGCACCAGCACGGCATCGTAACTTTCCATTTCGCGCAGTGAAGGCGTATAGATACCGCTGTTCTGCAGCACGTTCAGCATCAGTTCAACGCGCGCCTGCTCTCCTGCTGGCATGCCGGTTGAGAAGTTGCCGGCACCCACCAGCTCACGCAGGGCAAAGTTGCTCTCGATGCTGGCGACCGGGGCGCGATAGCTCCACGCCGCGATATCATCCAGACGGGTTTCATCGACGTTAGTGACAAACAGCGGATGTTTCGCATGCTGACCGATATTCAGGATGGCGGCGATCTGCCAGTCTGCAACTTTCTGCGCGGCTGCCATCTCGCGTGCTTTGCCTTTTACGGCCTGGCGCACTGACAGCGCGACGCGCGCGCCAGCCACGTTTGCAGCCGCCTCAATCATCGCGGTCGTGCCGGAGTGGGTGCCGGAGATAATCAGCGGCTTTTTCGCCCCTGCCAGCGCCTGCACTACCACATCAATTTTGCTGCTGAGTGACTTGTCGATATCACTCACCGCGGGTGCGCTCTCATCCAGCGCGCTGGCGATGGCAAACCCGAGGCGCGCCTGATCTTCGGCAGCGTCGACGCGGGCTTTCGGCGCGTGGCGATAAAGATCGTTCTCCAGCACTACCAGCGCATCCGCTTCGCCGTTTGTCAGCTGATCCAGCGCCGCATCCAGCGAGTGACCGCCCATCATGCCCAGGCCCATGCTATTAGCCGCGCCGGCCAGCAGGGTGATCCCTACGTCGGCACCGCGGGCTTTCAGCGCTTTGCAGCTTTCCAGCATCACAATGCTGTTGTCATAGTAAGCGGGATCGTAAACCTGGAAGAAGCGCTGCGCGCGACCTTCATGGTTGATTGAGGTGCCATCACTTTCAGCGAAGCTGGCCGCGGAGAGCACCATACCGGCTTTCTCCAGCGTGGCGGTCCGCTGGTGGTCAACCACAATCACGCCTGACGCCTTCTGTAGGGCGGCAGTACGACCGCTGGCGCGATGCGGTGAACGCGCCAGCTTCTGACCGCGAATGCGGAAGCTGGCATCCGGTGCCGCATCTTTGATGCCTTTCAGCTGTGGCAGCGCAATAATCGCCGCATCAATCACGTGATCCAGCTGCGTCCAGTCGATATGACGGCTCTCCAGCGCGCTGTGCAGCGAATGCAGCCAGCGCGGATCGCCATTCCGCAGTTTGCCGCCAACTTCATCCTGGAATTTGTTCCACGCCTGCGGTGAGTTCCAGCCCGGCGCCCAGGCAAAGGGGATCTGCGAGCGCGGTGCTTCAGGCTGGTTGTTCCCTTCCATTGAGAAGGCAAACATAGTGTCTTTATCCTGCGGCTGACGTGGCTCATGTACGCTGATATTGGCGCGGTCTGCATCCGTTGGGTTAATCACCAGCTCAGCCGGCACCATACGCTTCTGGAACGTCGGAGAGCGCTGCGTCATCTCTTCACTGCCAAACAGCCGGTAGTAAGGCGCAACGCGGAAATGGCTGCCGCTGGCAAACCGCTCCGGCACGTTGCTAAACCACGGCAGTGAGCCTTCGCCCGCTTCAAACAGCCGGACACCGCGATGTCAGCCAGCTCATTGCGCAGCCTCCTGCAGTTGATCAATTTGCGCATGCGCAAGGAACGGCGGCACACCCGGCATGCCGAGCGGCAGACCAATCTGACCCGGCTGCAGGAAAGCGGAGAAGCGTACCGGCAGGCGCAGTGTTTCGCCGGCGCAAACCAGCTCTGCGGCAGCGCCGTGATTGACGCCAAGCTTGGTCCTCTTTAAAGAACATTTTGATCATATCCGCCGCCAGCTGGAGTGAACCGCCCCAGCCGACACGGTTAGGTCCGTAGCGGTTCTGCCATAAGCCGAGCAAACGACGCTCGGCAAAGCTCATGAACGCCCCGCAGGCTACCACGACCAGCAAAATTACAATCGCCTTAACCACCTGCAGAATGATGTCGATAACGTTGTTACTCGACCAGCCGGCAAACAGCACGGCGTAGACGGCCAGACCCGCCATCATCAGGAAGAACAGCAGACCGATGTTCAGATCCGTGACCATCCAGGTGGGTGAAACGGGTACAATCGCAAAGGCCAGCAGCAGCGATACAAAAGCAATAACCGGWGCCAGAGTAAAGATGAAGCGGTCGGTAAACGGCGGTACCCATACCCCGGCAATACAGAAGGTCACAAAGCCAAAGAACTGCGGAATGATGTTCCAGAGGTGCGTCTGGTTTTCAACAATCGCATTCAGGTTAAACGATCCCGCCTGCGCCACTACGCCCATCAGCGACAGGCCAAGAAACACCTCATAGCTCAGCGTCTGCGCAGAGGCACGCATCGCACCCAGCAGCGAGTATTTGTGCCAGATGAATGGCGGCAGGAAAGGTCCATGCCAGCCGCCAAAGAACAGCGTGACAATCAGCGCGGAAACCGTGGTAATGGCGACATATTCACCCACAAAGAACAGACCGAACTTCATACCGGCATATTCAATATGGTAACCGTCAGCCAGCTCCTGTTCCGCTTCCGGCTGGTCAAACGGATGACGGTGACACACTGTCAATATCTTTTAATGTCATCTCAATACCCCTTACTGCGCGTTGTACAGAATCACTGCGGCGGTCGCCAGCAGGTTCAACAGCGTCAACGGCAGACAAACTTTCCAGCCGAACGACAGCACCTGGTCATAGCGTGGACGCGGCAGCGCAGCACGGATCAGGATAAACATCACCATGAAGAACGCCGTTTTCAGGGCGATCGACCGGGCAGGCTACTGCGCAGAGGTTACAGGCAACGCAGCGCTCTTCACCGTCAGGATCGCGCGTCAGCACAATGCGACCACGATAGCGCGGCGGCAGATAGACCGGCTCTTCCGGATACATCTGCGTTTCGCGTTTGGCAAAGGCGTGCATGCCGATCATCCAGATACTGCGCACTGTCGTGCCGAAGCCAACGGTCAGCAGATCCTGCTTCTCATACACCAGGTCCTGACGCTTAAACTCACCCAGCTCAAAATCAGGGGTCAGCTGAATCGCAGTGGTCGGACAGGCTTCTTCACACAGGCCACAAAAAATGCAGCGTGAAAAGTTGATGCGAAAGAATTCCGGATACCAGCGGCCATCCTGCGTCTCTGCTTTCTGCAGCGAGATACAGTGATAACGCGCAGCGTCGTCAGCACCGCCACCAGTCCGCAAAGATAAAACGCAAATTCCATACCTGGCTCCTTAAGGTAGTAACCCTTTGACGTCGATCGGTTTGGCTTCGTTTTCCGCGTCGCCCTTCTCTTTTCCGTCGATCGCCATACCCGCCATACGATAGAAGTTGTATTCCGGGTATTTGCCGGGTCCCGAGACTCGCGTTCCTGCTCCTGCTGCTGCTTGCCGAGATTAAGCATCATCACCACAAACACAAACAGCACCATAATGGCACCGGCGTATACGATAATTTCCAGCGCGCCTGCAAAGTAGGCACCCATGGCAAAAAACGCGCCGGCAATCGACAGCAGCGAAACAATCAGGTACAGCAGCGCGTGTACCGGGTTCGTATGCGTCAGGCCTGCCAGCAGCAGCATTGAAGCCAGCTCAACTGCCAGAACATACGGGCCAAACAGGCTGATACCGACCGCTTTTGCATCGATAACCGTGCCATCAATACCCTGATCGGTGGCGGTGAGAATAGCGTAAACCATCACCACCAGCAGCAGCGCTGAAACGATGCCGGGTCCCACCCAGAGCGAGGGCTTAAGCCGCCAGACCAATCAGCATAAAGAGCAGATTACGGCGCAGCACCAGCGAGGTCAGGCCGAGAACAAAGAGCACCGCAGCCAGAATCAGGCCATGTTGTAATGGGATCATGCCTGTCCCTCCTTATTGGATGCCGCATCCGTGACGCGATGGCTCATCACTTCAGCGTGACGATCGTCGCGACCGATATGGAAGGCCACCAATTCATCCGCGCATCTCGCTCACTGTGTCAATGTTCAGCGTCTGACGACGACGATAGAGCTGCAGCAGCAGAGCCAGGCCAATACTCGCTTCCGCTGCCGCAAGGCTGATTGCCAGGATATACATCACCTGACCATCTGCCTGTCCCCAATAGCTGCCCGCTACCACCAGCGCCAGCGCTGCGGCATTGRTCATGATCTATCCAGGTCCACAATGCCTGCGTAAACGGCTGTTGCCCCTGACTGAAAAACTCCACGCCCGCATAGAGCGTGGTCAGGGCTGAAAGACCGACCGACCCCATTCCGACAGCGGCTGACAGGTTCTCCGACCAGCGGCCCCGGGAAAACGCTAACAGCAAAAAGCCAATTAGCGGAAACAGTACAGTTAAATAGAGAAGGTCAGCCAGAACCAGTACTACCATGCTGGCGATAAACAGGTTGGTATAGGCGAAGAAGCGCGAATAGCCCTCTTCACCACGCATATACCAGGAGGCGAACATATGGATAAAGAAGCCGACGCCGGTGAYGACAGAGAGCATGGTCAGCGACAGGCCATCCAGCACCAGGTTCACTTTAATGTCAAAGTTGCCAACCTGTAGCTCGCGGAAGTTCAGCGTGCCGAGTTCGTTGTAGAGAATAAACAGCGCAAAGGCCAGGAACACATCGCCCACGCGGGTGATGATAAAGGCTTTCATGGCCGCTTTGCCGTTGTCCGGATTGCTGTAGTAGAAGCCGATCAGCAGATAGGAGCAGAGCCCTACCCCTTCCCAGCCGAGGTACATCAGCATCAGGTTGATCAGATAGACGCCCGCCGTTACCATGGTTGCCGCATGGATCAGCGCTGAAACCGGCGTCGGACCCGCCATCGCATCCGCCAGCCAGGTCTGCAGCGGCAGCTGAGCCGATTTACCTACCGCGCCACCCAGCAGCATCAGGGTCGCCCACTGCAGCATGCTGTTGTCGGCGGCAAAGTGTGCCGGTGCCAGCGCCATCATCGCCGCATCCCACGCCTGCACGCCCAGCGCCAGAAACATGTAGCCAATCTGACTCATGGTTGAGTAAGCCAGGACGCGCTTGATATCGGTCTGAACCAGCGCAGCAAAGCCCGCCAGTACCAGCGTGATAGCCCCGACAATGCCCACCAGGTGCAGAACGTCAGGCGTCAGCAGGAACAGGCCGTGGGTACGGGCTCTGTAGAAGCCTGCGGTAATAAGCGGCAGCGCAGCCAGCGCGGCACCGCCCACCAGGAAGCAGGCATAAACCAGCGGAATGCTCTTGCGCAGGCCACCCATTTTGAAGATGTTCTGCTCATGATGGCACGCCAGAATAACGGAGCCAGACGAGAGGAACAGCAGCGCTTTAAAGAATGCGTGCGTCATCAGATGGAATGAGAGAATCAGCAGCACAATCAGCGGCAGATGATGGGTAATGCCTTTACCGGCATGCGCGTGGATCTTCTCTTCGCCGTGGAACACGATAAAGATCATGCGGAAGGTATAGATAGAGGTAAGGAATGCCCCGACCAGACCGGCAACCATCAGATTGATGTGACCATTAGCCAGCGCACCAAACAGGATCTCATCTTTTAAGAAGCGGCCCGGTGCGCTGTTGGCTACGCGGGTCACCAGCTGACGCTTGCCCAGCCAGAGTGCAGCAGCAATCAGAATACCGCTGACAGCGACCAAGCCTGAGGCGATCTCCAGTGCCATTTTGCCGTTTTCACCAAATTCATTTTCCGGCAGTACGCCTGCCAGCGGAGGCGTTATCAGCGCGCCAATGAAGGTCGAGGCAACATACCAGCGCAGATACCCGTTCTCGCTGACAACCAGACCTTTATTACCAATACGCGACAGCAGCGCAGGCAGGTTCATCAGTGAGTTCAGCGGATCGCGCTGCAGCAGCCAGGCGATACCGAGATAGGGTTTGACAAAGACTTTGTCATACAGCCAGTCAAAGCCCCACGCGGCAAACCACCAGGTGCCCCTTACGTACATCAGTACGCTCCGGTTGCTGTGCGCTGGCGATAACGAAACGGGCTGCGCCGATTACGCTTCGTCATTCAGGCAATTTTCACATTCGCTATCAGGAAGAGAAGCAGTTTCTGTCATCTTCTCTTCCAAGCCCATCAATCTTTACATCACCAGCATCAGGGCAAGCACCACAACGGCACCCACACTCATGCGCCAGCGTGAGCCCCATGGTGATCAGGGCGATCCAGCGTGGTACTTTTGCGCCAAGCCGTTCAGCCAGCCAGCAGAGCAGGCCCCCGACGAAAGGTATTATTATTAGCCAAGGTAATAGCACGGCATACTTCCCTTTTTTTAACCTGGTTTCGAGCTATCCTGCTTGCCCGTTTCGTTTCCGGCAGTGCCTGCAATCGTTCCATGAGCAGAGGACTGCCATCAGGCCCAGCAGACCGGTCAGTACCACCATCAGCAGTGACAAACCATCAATTGCCAGGTGGAAGCGAATACCAAAGCGCGGGATCCACGCAACATCAAAGCTTGATTGCCACTGCGGCAGACCGCTGGCCTGCGTCAGCGAATAGCCCCCCTGCAGCCACAGCTGCAGGCCAAGCTTGGTCGCCGCCGTGATACGGGTTTTACCATCCGACGCTTTATGTCCCCAGAGCGCGATGAGGAAATACATCGGCACCAGCATCATCTCCCAGAAGAAGAAGAACAGGAACATGTCGATGGCAAGGAATACGCCGATAACGCCGCCCAGGATCCACATCAGGTTGAGGTGGAAAAAGCCCTGATACTTCTCAATCTTCGGCACCACCGGCATTTTCACCGCAAAGGCGATGAAGAAGCCCAGCATCAGCAGCCATTCGACATTGCGTGACATCGGCGTTTTCAGCAGTTCTTCATAGCTGAAGGTCCAGACGCCGGTCGCATTGTAGTGCACAAACACCAGCGCCAGAATCGCAATCAGCATCACCAGACCAGACGCCTGGGTGTAAATAAAGACCGCCATCCAGGCACCATAGAAGATGCCGATAATGCCAAGCCACATCGCAATCGGTGCAAATTCAGCTGAAGCGTTCGGAAACAGCGGCAGGCTAAAGCGCAGCAGACCATAGGCTGCTGTTTTCAGCAGAATACCGGCCAGATCGACGGAGCCGGCAGTCGGCGCCTGACTGTGTGCATCGGGCAGCCAGCCATGAATCATATCGCGGGTATGCAGACGTTCATACAGCTGGCCGCACAGAATAAACAGTGCCGCGGCTGAAAGACCGTGAGCAATCATCTGGATAACCGCGCCCTGGAAGGCCAGCTGGCTGCCGGTATAGATCGCGATCAGCACAAAGCCCATGTGCGAAATCGAGGTATAGGCGATCAGACGTTTAATATCGGTCTGCGAGACCAGCGAGTAGACCGAGGCGAACACCAGCCCAAAGGTGGCAATCACGATAATCACAGGCACGACCTGGAAGCTGCCGGTCAGGATCATGAATTCGCCCACAAAGTTGCCGGTCCCCGGCATGCCGAGATTCGCTACCGCAAAAAAGAGTGACAGACCCGGGATCCATTTGATTCGCGACCACAGACCGCCCATCTGACAAGTTGAAATTGAAGCGGTAAACCACTGCTGAATATTACTCATCGCAGCATGGGACGTATCGAGAATCGGCTGCGGGTAGACACCCAGCAGCACCAGCAGCACGACCAGCACGCCGATGGTGGCAAATTCGCGTACTGACATGCCCGGCAGCGGCTCTTTCGATTTCGCTTCGCCATAGTAAGCACGCTGCATCATGAATGCGCCCGCCTGACCAACAAACCACAGCGACACCAGCGCAAGGTTCAGGCCAATAACGGTCAGCGTGGCATTAACGAAGTGGTTGCGTCGCCACGCAATGGACAGCATCACCACCACCACCGTCAGTCCGACGATCAACAGCGGCAGTAGCGCGATCAATTGTTGAGGAGTTATTGTCATGGCGAATTACGGCCTTGAGGCGAGATGGTTGGCACTTGCCAGCACCACGCCACCCAGCGCGGCAATCAGCACCAGCAGGTAAAACTCATCCTTGTTATCCGGGAAGCCCGCCAGCCAGGGATAGGCGAACGTACAGGTCGCCAGACTCGCCAGCATCACCAGCGCGGTATAAAACATGGAGTAGCCGTCAACGCGCAGCAGCGGCGTGACATCCAGGCTGTTACCCAGCTGAACAAAGCTCAGGCTGCCGGAATCGGCGTAGACCAGCGCAATACCAAACAGCAGAAACGACGAGGCGGCCGCAGAAAGAATGGTGTATTTCAGCGCCGCTTCCAGTGAACGTTTCTGCCGGAAGGCGTAGCCAATCAGGCCAAACAGCGGCAGGGAGAGCAGCTCAATACCGATAAACAGCGCAAACAGGCGCATAATGACACCAAAGATAGCGATCTTGCTGGCGGTTGCCAGGAAGGTCGATACCGGTGCAGGCGCGCCCTGGTAAACGTCCGGCGTCCAGAGGTGAAACGGCACCAGCGACAGCTTAAAGCCCAGGCCGATAATCATCATTCCCAGTCCCACCAGCAGCAGCGGCTGCTGGATCATGCTGTCGGTCAATTCCAGCGACAGCTGATGCGTTTTCACCGCAATCAGCGCGACCAGCAGATAGCCGAGATGAGCGATAGAGGAGTAGCCGAGCAGACGCTTAATGTTGCTCTGCGAAATCGCCATCAGGTTACCCACCAGGATAGAGACAAAGGCGATAATCCCCAGCACGGTGCGTACCGCTTCGCTGTCGGTCAGCGGCGCGTACAACAGCGTCATCGGAATACCCGCCAGCGACAGCATCATCACCGTCATGACCGCTGAGAGTACCGGACGATGCCAGAACAGGCCGCGATAGGAATAGAGCGAGTCAGCATCCGGACCGCGATACGGGCTGGACATCAGGCTGACCACGCCAAACGCACCCAGGCTGCTGAACAGATAACCCGCCAGGTAGACGCCAGCCGGAACCACACCACCCGCGGTAAACGCCCAGTTAGCAGGCGTATCACGCGTATGCAGCTCTGGCGGGGTGAGATAGAGGCTCACCGTTACGCGCAGATAGTAGTACAGGCCGATGGCGCTGCCGGCAACGACTGCAGCAGTCAGCCACCAGAGATGCGCATTCACACCGGATGCGATAACGTAAAACTTACCGATAAAGCGTTCTGAGACTACTCCGCCGGCCGAAGTAACACCATGATGGTAGCGGCCATCGATACAGATAAAAAAAATCAGGCCCGGAGGCCTGATTTTCGTCAGCAGAATGCATCGTTACATCAGCGGTTGCGCCATCTGCACCAGCCTGATGAGCGGCTGCGGATAAACACCCAGCAGCAGCACCAGAATGGCGGAGATCAGGATTTCAAGAAAACCGAGGATATGACGGTTTTCTGCAGCCAGATCCTGGCCATCCAGATCCTGATAGGGGCACTGCTGCTCCACAATAAAAACCCGGTTACGCAGCGCCAGCAGCGTATAGAGTTGCTGTGCCGTCAGTTCCTGGTGGTGGCAATCAAGCCATGCTATTTCCACAGATATCCTCCTCTTCAAATGACAATGCCCCTCAAGGTGCGCCTGCGCCGACAGATAAATTGCCTGCCCGGGCCAGTGCGTTTCACAGCTGTTCAGCACCTGTTCCATCAGCCGGTAGCCCAGCTTCAGCCCGCGCGCCTCTTCAGAGACAATCACCCGCCCCACAACGACTGCCTTATCCGGCTGCGCGGGTGTCAGTATGCGCGCGCAGGCCAGCAGCTTCCTGAGCGAAACCTGGCTCTACCAGTATTTTCCGCCACCGCCCGATCAGCGTAAATATACCGATGACCGGCAGATGACGCCGGGCTGATAACGATAACGGCGAGGCTTCCCTCGCCGTTATATTTTCTGCATGCCGATATGCGGAATCTCATCTTCAAGGTAAACAGCAGTGACCGCCTGAAAACCGAGCCGGCCATAAAATGATGGCGACCTGAAAGCAGCCGCTGCCAGGGGCATTGAGCCGGTCATTACCGTTTCATCAGGCACGTTCAAACAGGTAGAGATCCTCTACGTTGAACCGATTAACGGTTATCGCATTCTGTTTGACTGGTATCCGAACAGCGATGCGACCACGCCTGTGGAGATGCGCCTGTTCCTGCGCACCAAAGATGAGACGCAGCAGCCAGAGGAGCCGATTCAGGCGGGCAGCGAGCTGAACTTTGGCTATAAGCTCTACTGGAGCCAGCTGCCGCCGGTGCGCAGCGATCTGGCGCGCGTGGATGCGACCCGTACCGGCATTGGCGGTTTTCCCGAAGGCTGGGCGCCGGGTGAACATTTCCCGGAGACCTGGTGCCGCCGCTTTGCCGTAGATTTCACCTATAAAGATGAAAACCCGCGCGGCTTTGGTCTGCTGCAGCTGGATCACGACTTTAAAAATTATCAGGATGTGATTGGCTGGTACGACAAACGCCCGAGCCTGTGGGTCGAGCCAACCGGCAAATGGGGTAAAGGCGCGATTAATCTGATGGAGATCCCTACCACCGGGGAAACGCTGGATAACGTGGTCTGCTTCTGCCTCTATACACGTAAAGCGATTCGTCAGCTCGGCATTGCGCCGATGACCAGTATGTTCAGCTGCGGTACCAACGAACGCCGCATGTGCAACACCTACCATCCGCAGATCCATGACTCCGATCGCCTGGCGATGTGGAGCGGCAGCGGTGAATGGATCGCCCGTCCGCTTAATAACCCGCAGCGCCTGCAGTTCAACGTCCGCGGCGTTGCTGTTAACACGTTCAGCAACGGTCAGGAGGAGTTTCCTGATTTCACCGCGTTCTGGTTTGAAACGCCAAAAGCAGACGACACTACCTTTGTCGTGTATGCCCTGCTGGATGGTGCCAGCCTGACCGGTGCCTACAAATTCACCATTCACTGTGAAGAGAAACGCGTGGTGATGGAAGTGGAAAACCGAATCCACTTTCGCCCGGAGCTGTTTAAGTATCATGACGCCGGCGTCGACACGCAGCAGCTGGCGGGTAAAAACGATCTCGGCTTTGCCGGTTTCCGCGCGTTTAAAAAGCCGGAGCTGGCGCGGCGTGATATCGTCTCTTTCCTCGGGGCCAGCTACTTCCGCGCCGTGGATGAAACCTATCAGTATGGCCTCTCCGTTGCGCCCGGTGCGCTGCCTGACACGCTGGCGACCCTTACGCCGCAAGCGTACAACGAAATTCAGTATGACGCTCAGCACTCGCTGTGGAACAACGTCGCCGATCGCGAGCTGGACGTGCAGTTTTTCCACGTCGGCATGGGATTTAAACGGCGTATCCGCATGTTCTCTGTTGATGCGGCCAGCCGCGAAGCACGGGCGAATTCCGGCATGAATCGTAGAAAATTTGTGAAAGCGTCCGTCGCTCTGTCAGCCCTGAGTGGCATGACCGGGCTCTCCTCGCTGTTTGCGCAATCTGCATGGGCCGATGACGGCATCGCCGACGGCAAAGCCGTGCGCTTCGATTTTGATGTATTGAAACAGAAGGCCGCCGCGCTGGCGAAAAAGCCCTGGGGCGTGCGCTCCGTAAAAACGTGACGGCTTTGTAAAAACAGGCCGGATCCCCCTGAGCGACAGAGAATCTGCTTCGTTTATTTGATTAATCTGATAAATTTTCCGGCGAGTGAATTTTTTGATTGCGCCACTGTCGTAACCCCCTGTAGCCCGACGCTAACCGTCTGGAAACAGACACAATACACCCGAGCAGCTAAGGATTATCTGATCGGCCGGATCGCCGGACGCGCGCAGCACTTCTTCAAGCGTTTCAGTTAACAGCGCCAGATCGTCGTCAATACCTGATTCATAACGGTTATCAAATTGGTCTGAAGATGACATTATGCGGTTCCTCCGTGTTCATAACGTGTCGATTAACTATAGCCATAAATCATAACTTTGCTGGCCGAAATTGCGTCTGAGACGGGCCAGCAGTAAACCTACAAACAGGCCTGCAGCGGCGCCAATACCCACGCCCTGCCACGGTTTTTCATGCACGTAATCATCGGCACGATAGGCCGCCTGTTTGGCACGATAGTAGTAGCTGTCCGAAGCCTGACTGACGCGGCTCTTCACATCTTCCAGCGCCTGCTCAGCTTTTTGTTTGAGTTCAATATACGGCACTTCATCGCCCGTGGCGAGCATCTCAACACGTATCACGTTGCATTCTCCTTGTCCTGGTTACGCTTTACTGTAGAAAGCAGGCGAGGTAAACACAATCATCAGGAAGGGAAATCGGGAAAGAGATCGTAAATAGCGAAGAAAGTATGGCAGGCGAAGCCGGGCGCAGCGTTGCGCGCGCCCGGCAGCGTATTAATGCGCGCTCAAATCATCAGAGGTCGGCCCCAGTCCCCCGTTAACAATCAGCACATCTGCCACCTGGCTACGGCTCTGTAATGCATCAATCAGCGACGGCAGCGCATCACCCACGGTCATGCGGCTGGTCATCGGCAGGCCATGCTGAAACAGCACGTCCGCCAGCCAGGCGGCGTTGGTATCCACAATTTGTCCATGCAAGCAGCGGTTGAGCTGGAGTGCGAAACCACAGGCGGTACCCACAGGGTTATCGATAAGCGTGGCGTTAGCCGGGATTTCAGCCTGTTTGCGATTGCTGGCGGCCATCACGCGACCGCGACTGGCAAACCAGGCTTCCATTTTTGCCAGCCATTCTGTCTGCAGCACCAGCTCGCAACCGCTGGCGGCCGCGGCGGCCTGGTAACCCATTACGACCCCTTCGGGCAGCGCCAGCGGCTCCAGCTCAGCCGCAATATCACTCTCGCCGCGACCAAAGGTCGTCAGGCGCAGGCAGAGCGGGGGTTCAGGCAGGGTAAAACGTGCTTTCAGGCGCGGAATAATCTCTTGCTCCACCATCACTTTGAATTCTGACGGCACGCCCGGCGTAAAGAAAATTGCGGTATACTGCTCACTGGTGGCGAGGTAAAACTTACGCTGCTGCAGCTCACGCGCCAGCAGCGCGGGCAGCCCTTCGGTGCCTTCGAAAATCGTACATTCGGCCAGCAGCAGCTTTACCTGCTGCCAGACCTGCTCCATCGCCACGCGCGCACTGGCAGGCCCGGTAAGCTTGATTTCGATAATCGGCATTGAAGAGCCTTCAGGCGTCTGCAGCGCAATCGCAATTTCTCCTTCGGCCAGTTCACTGACAGAGAGCGCCAGAGCGCTGCCCTGCTCTGCCGCCAGCATGCGTGTCCGCTCAACCTGTGCTTCAAGTGTTTCTGCCTGCGGCGCCAGGATCTCGCCAGCGCTTAGCGGCACGTCCGCAGCGGCCAGCTGCCAGTGCAGAAAGCCCCACTGACGTATCCGGTATGCCCACAGACGCAATCAGTGYTTTACCGTTTCCAGGATGTCGATCCAGCCGTGTCCGGTTGAAACTTCGCTGCCGTGCAGCCAGCGACGCAGCATGTTCATTGCCATCATCGCCACCACTTTCTGCCGGGTTTCCTGATTATGGCGGCCGTGTGAAAACTTCACCCGCTGGCCCCAGCCCGTGTGCTTCTGTGCGGCTGTAAGAGCGAGTTATCTGACAGCTATGCAGAAGTCACAGGGCGCGGAAGCGACGGTGATTTGCAGCAGCCTCCGCGCCATGGATGGCGCGGCGTCAGGCCCCAGGGAGGGGTTTATGCCGGTGCGGCAAGTCACCGTCACTTCCGCAACCAGGCTCCCTTTGCAAGCGATACCGGTTACGGAAGCGCGCGGCGAGATTGAGATTGAGCTGTAACCAC
The DNA here is from genome assembly GCA_002939445.1 of Pantoea sp. BRM17. Classification (GTDB taxonomy): domain Bacteria; phylum Pseudomonadota; class Gammaproteobacteria; order Enterobacterales; family Enterobacteriaceae; genus Pantoea. The sequence continues at coordinate 1,955,786 of PEFU01000003.1, forward strand.
CCCCGTCTGTTTTCTTTCACATCGTTCATGCGACAAGAAAGCCACTCTGGTCAGAGGGGGCGCTGAACACGCCCGGAACGGCAACACCCGCTCCCTGCGGGCCTCGGCACGCGGCGTCCCTGCCGCGTGACGTCCGGCTCAATTCAACGCCCCCTCTTCCCTCAGGCTCCCGCCTGGAGTGCGCAGATGAACATCCTAATCTGCTGACCACGCTTGAGGCACATAATCTCTGCGTGGAGTTTCAGTGCCGTGAAGGCTACTGCGGCTCCTGCCGTATGCGCCTGGTACGGGGCGAAGTCGATTACGCTGAAACCCCGCTGGCTTTTATTCAGCAGGGTGAAATCCTGCCCTGCTGCTGTAGATCTGCCCTTCCAGACCCGCTCCAACCCGATTCCATGGATCAACTCCTGGCTGGTGTCTGATAACGTGCAGGTAGCACCGCAGGAAGTAGAAGTTAGCTCCTATCTGGTGGGTCAGATCGACTCCGAAGTAGGCGAAGACGACTTCAACGATTTCCAGCTCTGAGCATGAGCCGCGCTGTTGTTATCCTGCGCAGTGGAAGACGATCCGGAGATGAAAGAGATTGCTGCCGAGTGCCGTGAAGAGTGCTTCGAGCTGTTTAAGAAGGCGGCACTGCAGGAGAAAGAGTGGGCAGAGTATCTGTTCAGCGGCGGCTCAATGATTGGTCTGAACAAAGATATTCTGTGCCAGTACATTGAGTACATCACTAATATCCGTATGCAGGCGGTGGGTCTAAAAAAGCAGCTCTATATCTGTCTGATGAGCGTTAACGCGCTGGAAGCGATTCGCTTTTACGTCAGCTTCGCCTGCTCATTCGCTTTTGCCGAACGTGAACTGATGGAAGGCAACGCCAAAATCATCAAGCTGATCGCGCGCGATGAAGCGCTGCACCTGACCGGCACCCAGCATATGCTGAACCTGCTGCGCAGCGGCCATATTATCCGCAACATCGTCAACGATCCGTCGCTGGTGTTTGATGATATCGTCACCAACGAGCAGATTCTGGCGCGCGCGCAGGATATCTCAAAGTACTACGACGATCTGATTGAGATGACCAACTACTGGCATCTGCTGGGCGAAGGCACGCATCAGGTTGCCGGTAAATCAGTCACCGTCAGCCTGCGTGCGCTGGATCGTATCGACTACCAGGCGCTGCCGGATCACGAAAAGCATATCTTCATCAGCAACCTGAAGTATCAGACGCTGCTCGACTCTATCCAGGGCCGCAGCCCGAACGTCGCGCTGCTGCCGCTGATCTCTATCCCGGAGCTGGAAACCTGGATTGAAACCTGGGCGTTTTCTGAGACCATTCACTCACGCTCTTACACGCCGCTTCACTTTTTGGACTTAGTCATGGCTTATACTACTTTTTCACAGAATAAAAACGATCAGCTGAAAGAGCCGATGTTCTTCGGCCAGTCCGTGAACGTGGCGCGTTTCGATCAGCAGAAATATGACATTTTTGAAAAGCTGATTGAGAAGCAGCTCTCTTTCTTCTGGCGTCCGGAAGAGGTCGACGTCTCACGGCCGATGAAACAGCTGCTGAAAGATCTGCTTACCGCCTATAAGTTTGGTGTGAAGACGCTCTACTATCAAAACACCCGCGATGGCGCAGAAGATGCACAGGACGATCTGGCCCCGTCAATTCAGGACGATGGCTGCGAAAGCGGCGCCTGCAAAATCTGACCGGCGACGCGTACTTATGTCAGGGCTGGCGCTGCCAGTATTAAAGCGTCTAAAGATGGCATCCTGCGTCAGGTGGTACCGGAGTATGAGCGTCTGAAAGATCAGTATGAGCTGCTGTGGGAAATGCCTTCTAATGATGGTTATCTGCAGCTGGTCGGCGTGATGCAGAAGTTTATCGATCAGGCGATCTCCTCAAACACGAACTACGATCCGGGCCGCTTTGCCAACGGTAAAGTACTGCCGATTGATACCTATAAAAAGGATCTGGACGCCGTCTGCAATGAGCCGCTGCATCTCGACTGGGAAGCGCTGCGTGAATCGATCACCACGCACGGCCTGCGTAACTCCACGCTCTCTGCCCTGATGCCGTCAGAGACCTCTTCGCAGATCTCTAACGCCACTAACGGTATTGAACCGCCGCGCGGCCACATCAGAACGCTGGGTATTGGCGTCATTAACTACGCTTACTACCTGGCGAAGCACGGCGTACGCTACTCTGACGGCAGCGCCAACAATCTGACGCACAAAACCTTTGAGGCTATTCAGTACTATCTGCTGAAAGCATCAAATGAGCTGGCAAAAGAGCAAGGCGCCTGCCCGTGGTTTAAAGAGACGACCTATTCACAGGGTATAACCAAGCCGCTTGAGGATGTGAATGATGAGAACGGCGAAATTGCGCTCTGTACGCTTTCCGCCTTCAACCTCGGTGCCATCAACAGCCTCGACGACCTCGAAGAGCTGGCGGTGCTGGCGGTTCGCGCGCTCGATGCGCTGCTTGATTATCAGGACTATCCGATTCCGGCAGCACAGCGTGGTGCCATGGGTCGCCGTACCAAATATGAGAAAGATGAGAGCATCCGTAAGCAGCGCGTAAAAGCGGTCGATCTCTTCTCGCTGATGATGCAGGAGCGCGCCTCAACCGGTCGTATCTACATCCAGAACGTCGATCACTGCAATACCCACAGCCCGTTTGACCCGGCGATTGCGCCAGTGCGTCAGTCTAACCTCTGCCTTGAGATTGCGCTGCCGGAAAGCCTGCTGGTGCTGAAAAACAACCGTGGCGTGGAAGGTAACCGCGTGCGCCACATGGACTACGGCGTTCAGATCAACAAGCTGATGTATACCCGCCTGCTGAAAGGCGAAGATATCACCCTGTTCAGCCCGTCAGATGTCCCGGGTCTGTATGATGCGTTCTTCGCCGATCAGGAGGAGTTTGAACGTCTCTACGTGTCACAGCGCGCCGGCATCGGTATTAACGCAGGCCGTATTCGTGCGCTGGGCAGCCCGATCCGCGGCGGCGAAGCGTTTCATACCGGCTGTATCCCGTTCTATAAGCATTTCCAGACGGCGGTGAAATCGTGCTCTCAGGGCGGCGTGCGCGGCGGTGCAGCGACGCTGTTCTACCCGATGTGGCATCTGGAAGTATCAAACTATCCACGCGATACGCGCATGAGCTACATCAAGCGCTTTTATGACGCGATCTCCACCTTCAAGATCTCGCTGCCAACGCCAATCATGTCTGGCGTGCGCACCCCGACCCGTCAGTTCAGCTCCTGCGTCCTGATTGAGTGCGGCGACAGCCTGGACTCTATCAACGCCACCTCCAGCGCTATCGTGAAATAGGACCGCCACCTGCTGGAAGATTACAGCACCGAAGAGTTTGAGCTGATGGACAGCTACATCGATCACTGGCGCGATATGAACTTCTCTTACGCTGCGGTTAAGCAGCTGGAAGGAAAATATCTGGTGCAGAACCGCGTCAGCGGTGAGATCTATGAGAGCGCGCAGTTCCTGTATATCCTGGTCGCAGCCTGCCTGTTATATGATGGCATCAGAACCTCTGATATCCATGAAACCATCATCAAAGCCGCAGCCGATCTGATTTCGCGCGATGCGCCAGATTACCAGTATCTGGCAGCACGTCTGGCTATCTTCCATCTGCGTAAAAAAGCCTATGGCCAGTTTGAGCCACCGAAGCTTTACGATCAGGTCGTGAAAATGGTGGAGCTGGGCAAATAAGTGAATAGTTAGGGGATAATTTCCTATTTCATGGACAGGTAAACACGCGACATGAACCAAAGTCTGCTCGTCACCAAACGCGATGGCCGTCAGGAACGCATTGATCTCGATAAAATTCACCGTGTACTCGACTGGGCGGCTGAAGGACTGAACAATGTTTCAGTTTCTCAGGTTGAACTGCGCTCCCACATTCAGTTACTAACCCAGGCCTTATGCCACGCGGATCCAGGATTTTTCCCGGCTACCAGGACTGATTCTTTGCCAAAAATCAACTCTTGTTAAGCAAAGAATGCTGRCTAAAATACTCACCATATAGTTAGTAAAACTTCCCGAACCCCCTATATATAGTGTTTATCCACAGGCTTACTCACAGCGAGCGGCTTGTGCATAGACCTCCATACCCACGCTCAGGCTGATGCCGCAGGCGAAACACGCTGATAACAGAGGCCCGCTCTGCGGAGCGCGCCTCTCTTCTTCATCCCCGCTAGCCGATCTTCTCCGTTTCGTCTCTGCCTTAATGACGGGTTCCGCGCCTTTGATTGAGATTTACGCGCTCAGTCATACTATTAAAAAAAAGTATGAAGCCGTTGACAAGCAATCTTCGGCGCCGAATATGTGCTGCGCATGCTGCCGCGCGGTACGCATGACGCCAAAAAGTTTATCCGCCCGGCTGAATTACTGGACTGGGTAGACGAAACCACACTGCGCGAACGCCACATGATTGGCCTGCACTATAATCCGCTGACCAACAAGTTCCGTCTCGGACCGGGTGTGGACGTGAACTATATGATCAGCGTCGATTATATTCAGCAGACGGTAGAGGATCATGCGAACAGCCATGCTGGCCAGTATGACGTAGTGACCTGCATGGAGATGCTGGAGCACGTACCCGATCCGCGCTCGGTTGTTATGGCCTGCGCCCGTCTGGTAAAACCAGGTGGTGAGGTCTTTTTCTCCACGATAAACCGCAATCCTAAAGCCTGGCTGCTGCACCGTATTAACCCGCTGCGTCTGGGCTGGATTGCGCAGCACAGCAACGGCCTGTTTGGTAAAAAAGTGCTCGATGTCGGCTGCGGCGGCGGCATTCTGGCAGAGAGCATGGCGCGTGAAGGCGCAGACGTAACCGGGCTGGATATGGGCGCGGAACCGCTGGCAGTCGCGCGTCTGCATGCTGAAGAGAACGGCGTCTCTGGCGCTTTTCGTTCACGCTGAGAGATGCCACCTGACGTTTAAGCGTTTATACTCAGAAGATATTTTGCCAGGAGTCGTTATTCAATGAGTGAACAACCGCAGGAAAGCCGTCAGAACGTCGATCACAGCGAGATTGCCAAGTTTGAAGCGGTCGCTTCGCGCTGGTGGGATCTGGAGGGTGAATTTAAGCCGCTACATCGGGTAAGGCTCGGCCAACAATGACCGACATGGCGTAATCGAGGTAGGAGTTTTTCAGCTCTTCTTCGATATTGACCGGTGTAATTTCTCTCGCAAGGTCGCTCATGGAGCCGCTATCCCTCTACTTAATCCCGGATTTTAAAGGTGCGAAAGTATATCACATTGCTTACGTACGGTGAACGTAAAGCGGGGTTTCCAACATATAGCGCAGGGAGAACGGCTGGGCCATACGGACAATACTTTCGTATACAGCAGAGTCACCGTGCGGGTGATACTTACCGATAACGTCACCTACCACACGGGCAGATTTCTTATAGGCTTTATTCCAGTCGTTACCCAGTTCGCTCATGGCGTAAAGCACGCGGCGATGCACCGGCTTCAGGCCATCACGGTTTACCAGCAGGTTAGGAATTTTGGTTGGCAGCACTTCCGGGATCTGYTCGGTGCCGTCGTAGTTTGGCACAAAGTCGACCGTCTCTTTTTCCAGATCGGCCAGAAGCTCAGAGGAGATCTTCGCCATACGGACTTCGGTATAACGCATCGCTGCGGCGGAGTCGCCATCAACGGAACCGAAGTTACCCTGACCGTCAATACGATAGGCCTCTTCAATACCACGACGGCCATTGATAAAGGCTGCGGTCGGGAAGTCCGGACCGGTGATGTGCTCCATCAGCCCTTCTACGCTGATGTTTTCATCATCGATAAAGGCGAGGCAGCCGTTGATCACTTCAGTCAGGTTATGCGGCGGAATGTTAGTTGCCATTCCCACGGCGATACCGGAGGAGCCGCTACCGTCTTTATCAGACTCATCGCGCAGCCCGCTGATCCCTTCAACGCGCTTCTCTTTAACCAGCTCGGCAATTTTTTCAATCAGGCGCGCTTTGTTAACCTGATACGGGATCTCATTGACAATAATGGTTTCGCGACCGGTTTTGGCATCGGTTTCGATTTCGCCACGCGCGCGAATGTAGATTTTACCGCGCCCGTTGGTGCGACGCGTCACCACTTCGCGACGGTGGCGCACAAAGGCTTCGATGATATCTTTCAGCGGCATGATCTTCGGCTGACCCTGATGCAGAGCCACCATGTTGATGCCGAAAGAGACCTGCAGCTGCGTCAGCGAATAGAGGTTGTTCAGAACCACTTCACCCACGGCGTCGCGTTTGACTTCAATGACAATGCGCTGCGCAGCGTCATCGCCGGCACGCTCAAGCATGGCGGCAACATTGCCGAGATCCCACGCCTGTGCCAGCAGAGCGCCCTTCGCTTCTGCTGGCGTCGGCGCGCGACGGATCTGCTCGATAATCGGATCGATATTCGCCAGCGCAATCGCCAGACCTTCAAGGATATGGGCACGATCGCGCGCTTTGCGCAGTTCGAAGGTCAGGCGGTCAGCACTCTGCAGAATGTGAATCAGCCCGGCAATCTGCTCCAGCAGCTCTTTGTACTCATCAAGCAGTTTCTCATGCTCAAGGCCGGTCAGTTTCTGCAGACGCAGATCCAGAATCGCCTGAGCCTGCTGCTCGGTAAGATAGTAGCGGCCATCGCGAATACCAAATTCAGGCTCCAGCCACTCCGGCTTGCCGCCGCGGCGCTGCGCTTCATAATCTGACAGCGGCTGATACTTAACGTAGCCCTGATGCGACAGGGTGACGACCACATCTTCCTGGTTGATCAGATCTTCGATATTGATATCCGCGCTGTTGGCGGTGATCTCAGTACGGCGCGCATCGCCAAACTGATCGCGCATCGCTTCCAGCTCTTCGCGGATCACTTCCATGCGCTCGTTAGCTTCCAGCGGCAGCAGGTTGACGATAGGACGCCCGCGTGCGCCACGGCTCGCTTCCGGCAGCTGATAAACCTTCATCCAGTAGAGACGACCCCGGCTGGAGAAGCAGAGAATCGTGTCGTGGGTATTAGCCACCAGCAGGCGATCAATGAAGTCCTCTTCTTTGATACGTGCGGCTGATTTACCCTAGAGCATCGCTTCATCATWGCCGTTGGTCAGCGCTACGCCAATCAGCTCATCATCTTCACGCAGGTTGATGGCGATAATGCCGGCGCTGCGCGGACGACTGAACTCCTGCAGCGCGGTTTTCTTCACCGTGCCGCTGGCCGTCGCCATAAAAATATTGAAGCCTTCGGTATACTCACGCACCGGCAGAATAGCGGTATTCGGATACTCGCTGTTAGCCGTACGCTTACCGTAACCATTCTGCGTAACGGTGAGGATCGCGCCCTCTTCGCGCGGCACAATCAGCGACACCACTTTATCGTTCTCTGCCAGCCTGATACCGCGCACGCCTGAGGCTGAACGCCCCATGGCACGCACTGCACTCTCAGCAAAGCGCACGACTTTACCGCCAGCGGAGCCCGCGGTGCGGATCAGGATCACGCCCTGCGTGTTACGGCCGACCACGCTGACTTCCGATACGCGGGTGCGTACCAGCGTGCCGGCATCGGTGATCATCATAATCTGATCGCCATCTACCACCTGTACCGCACCGATAACCGGTCCGTTACGCTCGGTAACTTTGATCGAGATAACGCCCTGAGTGGCACGTGATTTCAGGTCGGTTGCCCTGACCTGCCGCTGATAAGGTGCATCAGACGATTATGCGTCGTCTTCTGCGTCCGGTGCCTCGTCATCGCTGTCGACTTCCGGCGCGATATCCTCTTCGCCTTCCGCCACGCTGCCGTCGATGGCATCCAGCTCCTCTTCTTCAACCGGCTCCGCCACGCGCTGCAGGCCAACCACGTTCTCATCTTGAGCAGCAGCGCCAGCGCCCGGAAAAGATAGCGCGAGATACGAAGCGTGGTGCGAAAGGAGACGAGATATTTCAAGAGAGGCTCACTGGCGGTAACGGTTAACAGGACCCAAAAAGGTGCACATACACTAGCTTTATCGCTGCGAAAAAGCCAGTTGGTGCAGAGGTGCGGGGCGAAAACTCAGATAATAAAACGGCTGAGCATGTCCAGCCCGTTGGCGCTGCTGCTAAGACGATTTTCCGTGATGTACTTCAGTTCCCGCATGACGTCAGCCGAGTGCCGGACGTACCACTCTGCTTTACCATAGTTCGTCGCAAACTCCTGGCGTATTCCGTTCTCTTTTTCATGCAGCACATTGATGATGTAGAAGGTGGTCAGCAATGCACCCAGCGACCACAGGCACTGACTCTCACCGCCGATAAAAAACACGCGATTCAGCTCATAGGCCGCAGCAAAATTGCTTTTCCAGTAGTTGATATAGTAGCTGAGCGAGTCGAGCGAGTTGCGCCAGGTGTTGCTCATTGAGGTGCAGTCACCGTCGGAAAAGAGCGGCGTAAACTGCGGCAGCGTGCTTTTACCGGCGGGCAGGCCGTGCTGAAGTTTGTTGGCGACGTAAACCGGGACGACCATATAGAAGTTGCCGCTTCCGGGCTGCGTGCTGTCGGTGATCCAGTACATCGGATTGCGCCGATCTTCCTCATTGCTGTTGCGATAGTGCAGCACATGTTCGCGCAGCGCCTTCATGCTGCGTTCCCGGTCTAACGGATTGCTGCTGCCGATGGTGAAATCAGGCACCAGCTGGCGGTAGTTGTCGAGGTAGCCAAACCAGGTGCTTTCATCGGGCAGATCGTCCAGCGCGTAACCGGGTCCGCTGCGGCGGCTGCTCAGCAGCGGGCGGTAATTTTCATCGGTAATGGTCGCCACCAGCGGCAGTCCGCCGGGCTGAACAAATTCATCCAGCCGGATATTCTGCTCAACGCCCAGCAGCGCCTCCAGCCGGTGCGCGTTATCTTCCGCCGGCAGGAACATGCGGCGCTCAAATATCCACGCCAGAGTAAAAAGCACAATCGCACTGAAGATGTTAAGCAGCAGCGCGTTAAGCAGCAGCAGCCGCAGCTGATCCACCATTACCGACGTGGGCAGAGACCAGATGATATTCAGATCTGACGGCGGCAGCGGCTTTTTCAGGCCGGTCAGCACATCAACAAAATTCACCTGCTGGCCGCTGATAATTTCATTAAGCCGCTGGCGATCCTCCTGCGTYAGCAGCGTAAGATAGTTGTGCGCCAGTTCGTTGCTCAGAATATTGGTGCCATCGCTGGTGCGCAGAATGCAAATCCCTACCGGTGCCGACGCGACAATTTTCCGGTTGAACTGCTCATGCTAAAGTGGCGTGCGCAGTTCATGACTGACGGTTGCGAGGAACATCGATTTCGACTGGCTCGCCTGTTCAGCGGCGTGCGCCATCTCCTGCAGCGACTGCTCCATACGTACGCGGGATGAGACATCAACCAGCACGCAGATGGCCACATTTTCATTGCGGTAGCGCGAATGCACAAAGCTGATCTGCAGGTTGGTATTGCTATGGTTAATCACTTCGCGCGGTGAGAAAGGACGCGGCTCAATTTTCAGCTGCTCTGACTCTATCTTCGAGAAGTCGAGAATATCGCTGATAATTTTCAGCAGCAGGCTGGAGGAGTTGTTCATGGCGGTAACCAGCGATTCCACCCCTTTGGGCAGGCTTTTGGTCTGCAGCAGATCGAGGTTACCGATGATGCCGTAAAGATAGCCCTCTTTAACGTAGGCGTGCAGAATAATGCAGCCGGTATGGGTAAATTTGATGGCGTTATTAAGCAGGTTGGAGATCACCTGCTGCAGCCGCAGCGGATCGCYATCCAGCGCCAGCGGCACGTTGTTTTCCWTAAAGACATAGAGCGTAAGACGCTTGCGCACCACCAGCGATAAATAGTTGCTGGTGAGCTGGCTGCCCATTCCCGGTTCAGAATCAACCTCAATATCGCCATCCATCATGTTGATCAGTTTTTCGCAGATTGCGAGTCCCAGCCCGGTGCCCTGAAAGTTGCGCTGCACGCCGGAGCCAACCTGGAAGAAAGGATCGAACAGCCGCGTCACCTCTCTGGCAGGAATGCCGACCCCGGTATCGCGCACGCGGAAGGTATCGCTTATCACCACATCATCGCTTTCTGCCTGTCCCTGCCAGGCTGCCGCTTTCAGTCCCTGCTGCTGCAGCAGGCGCAGCAGAAACGCAGCGAGATAGTCGTTGCGCAGGTCAAGCCAGATCGCTTTCTCCTGCAGGCCATCCAGCAGCGGCGGCGCCGGCTGCTGCCCGGCGTAGATCGGAATACGCACGATAACTGCTGCAGGCGGCGGCAGCGGCGTGGTGGTATCACTGTCAATCGTGATGCGATAGATACGACCCAGCAGCAGCGGCAGGTCGTGCAGCGTTGCGCTGCTCTGCACCCAGACGCCCGGCGAGCGCTCCTGCGGCATATCGATATGCTCACCGCAGATCAGAATGCGCGCGCGCACCGCCTGCGCCAGTGAATCGTCGTGATCCATATTCGGCATGTTTACGTCGCTCAGTACGATGTCGATATGATTGCGACTCAGCACGTTAAGCGCATCAACGCCATCCTGCGCCGTTTTGGTCTGATAGCCCAGCGTACCGAGCTGCTCCGACAGCAGCATACGGTTGATGGGATGATCATCCACAATCAGAATCATAATATCTTCATTGCTGCTCGCATTCTGCTGACGACCGGTACGCACGCGGGCAGCGTAGCGCGCCAGAGTGACTTTCAGCTCATCCAGCGTCACCGGTTTCGACAGGCAGTTATCCATACCGGCATCCATACAGCGCTGCTTCTCTTCCGCCAGCGCGTTCGCCGTTACGCCAATCACCGGGAACACGTGCCCCAGCTGGCGCAGCCGCTGCGTCAGGCGATAACGCTGAGATTGCCAAGAAGCTGAACCGCAGTATCAAAACCATCAGCAGCCAGAAGAAATCAGCCATGATGAAGCTGGGTGTGGATAACGATATCGCACTGCTGAACTACCTCTCCTCGGTCAGCGCCACGCAGATCGACAAAGATTAATCTTTGCAGGCGGCCCGCAGGCCGCCCGTTCGTTTAATCCCCTGCCCTACGTTTGAAGGGATTGTGCTGAAACAGGGCGCTCCGACCGATCTGCCAAAAGCGCTGGCCGCACTGCAGAAAGGCAAAAAATATACGCCGGAAAGCGTTGCCAAACTGCTGGAGAAGATCAGCGCAGGTGGTTACGGTGACAAGCGTCTGTCGCCGAAAGAGAGTGAAGTACTGCGTCTCTTTGCTGAAGGTTTCCTCGTCTACTCCACAGCACTGATCAACAGCCTCTCCAAGCTGGACGCGAATGTTCTGATCACCGATCTCTCAATGCCTGGCGAGAAGTATGGCGACGGCATTACCCTGATCAAATACATCAAGCGTCACTATCCCGATCTTTCGATCATTGTTCTGACCATGAATAACAATCCGGCGATCCTGAGTGCCGTTCTGGATCTCGATCTAAAATGTGCGACGATTTAACCATTAAAAATACCACCAGTGAAATTGACGCCTATGTCAATCAACTGCTGCAGCAAGGTAACCAATAAGATGAATAACCTGAACGTAATTATTGCCGACGACCATCCCATTGTTCTGTTTGGTATCCGTAAGTCTCTGGAACAGATTGAATGGGTTAACGTAGTAGGTGAGTTTGAAATGGCACACCGCTGTTAAGCGGCGGCTATTTCCAGCTGTTTACCGAGACAGTACCGCCTGATGTCAGGAGACTGTATACTGAAGCGTCGGATAGCGACTATCCTTCTCTTGCTCAGACAGCGCATCGCCTGAAAGGCGTTTTTGCCATGCTCAATTTGCTGCCGGGTAAACAGCTTTGTGAAGCGTTAGAACAGCACAGCCTGATCACGGACGACCCTGAACGTCTCAGCGGCTGGGCATTACTGCTGGCGGGCGATGAGCTGGGGCATCACGCCCTGAACGACAGACAGTATCGCGTGAATTATAACCTCAGCAACGCCCTGCTTGACGCACTGCTGGCCCTGATTGAAAAGCAGCTGGCCAGTGATTTGATGGAGGAGAGTGAAGAAAATGAGGACACGCGCTATAACATCCAGCTGCCGCTGACGCTGCAGCTGCTGCTGGAGGAGCAGGAAGAAAAATTACTGGAGGGCGTGACCGCTCTGGTCGATATAGCAGTGGAGGATGTACAGAAAATCGTCTGTCGTCATCTGGAGAACTGGGGCGCTAAGTGCCTGACCTCAGATGAACGGCTCTCGGGTCAGGAGCATGACGCTGATGTGCTGCAGCTGCAGCTGGTCGATACCGGTTCCGGGCTAACGGCGGATGAACTGACCAACGCCGATTTCCCCTATCTTGGTGAGACGTCGCAGGATCGTTTTGGTCAGGCCTCCGGAATGGCCTTTTTCCTCTGTAAACAGCTCTGCAAGCAGATGGGCGGCCAGTTAGACATTATCGCTAAACCCGATATCGGGATTGCGCTGGAGAGCCTGCCGCTGCTGCGACGCAAGGGCCTGACGCTGGTGGTAAACAACCAGCTGGCGAATGATGAAATGCGCAGCGGCGATCGCCGCGCGCTGCGTAAGGTGCTGACCACCCTGATGCATTATGCGCTCACCACCACGCAATGGGGAAAAATCACGCTGGAAGTGAAAACGCCAGCGAACAAGCTGAACCGCCCGCTGCAGGATATGGTGACGCGGCTGGTGCAGCTCAGCCAGCGCAGTGACGATGAGAGCGTGCTGGATCTGCTGGATGAGAGCCAGCGGCTGGCCCGCCTGGTCGATGATATCGTGCTGCTGAACCGGCTGGAAGCGCATGACTGGTCGCCGGAAACCAGCCCGTTTAATCTGCAGGATCTGCTGGATGAGCTGCAGGCGACTATCAATAACGAAGTCTATGAGATCCGTCACGCACGCAGCGTGCTGTCGCCGCACACGCAGCTGTTTATGATGCGCGATCAGGATCGCGAACTGCTGGTTAATAAGAAGCTGCAGAAAGCACAGCAGGTACTGGACCGCAATCACCAGATGCGCCAGCAGCTGATGCAGCAGCTTGGCCATGCGCACCCGAATGAGAATCAGAGCGCAGAGCTCGATTCGCTGCGTATGCTGAACGAAGAGATCGTCGCCAGCCTGCCGGTCGGGCTGCTGGTGTATGACTTCGCCACTAACCGCACCCTGCTAAGTAATAAGATTGCCGATCACCTGCTGCCGCACCTGAACCTGCAGAAGATTATCAATATGTCCGATCAGCATCAGGGCGCCAGCGTTACGCTGGTTAACCCGGATCTGGAGATCGCTGCCTCGCTGCCCAGCACGCCGCTGCAGCTGGTTTATCGCGTACCGCTGGTTAGCCTTGCGCTTGATATGCTGCATAACCTGATGTGGCCGCTGCTTATCAACCTGTTGCTCTTCCTGCTGTCGATTGCCGGCGTGACCCTGCTGCGTCAGCAGGCGCTGCGGCGTCATTTTACCTGGCAGAACGATCACTACTTTACGCTGCGCACCACCTTTAACCAGCCGGGTCATCTGGCAACGGTGGTGGCTTTCGATCTGCCGGTTAACGATCTGGTGCCGCAGAACCTGCCGCTGGAGAATTTCCAGCTGCGTCAGGATGCGACCCCGGGCAGCAGCACTGATGACGACAGCGACGGCACGAAGGGTGCGGAAAACCCGGCGTGGTCGATGTATTTTCTGAACGGTCAGGATAATAGCCTGATCATGATCTCTACCCTGCCGCTGAAAGATATGGCAACGCGCTACAAAGAGAGCGCGCTAAATACGCTGGTCGACAGCCGCCGGGCTGAGATGCTGCAGCAGGCTAACGCCCTGGATGAGCGCGAGAGCTTCTCTCCACCCTGGCAGATTTACGAAAATCTCGCCACCAGTGCGGCCGGCTCTGCGCCAAACAGCACGCTGCAGGAGACCCGGCTGCGCCCGGATGTTTACTATCTGGAAAAAACGCGCCGCAAAACGGAAGCGCTGATTTTCGGTTCGCACGACGGCAGCACGCTGGATATGACTATGCGTATGTCCGGCTATCTCGATACTTTATGACTCACTATGCTTTATAAATTTCCACTGACTTCCGGTAACGTTACGCGTTTTGTTGTCGTGTTTAACCTGGTGCTGCTGCTGGCGCTGGGCGCCGTGGTGCACAATAGCGTCAGCGCCTGGATTGCCGAAAAGCGTTATGCCATGGCTGACCTGGCGCGTGATATGCAAAAACGCATCGACGCTTACCGCTTCGCCACCAGCAGGCCATGCCTGTCAACCTGGCGATATCGGCCATGACAACGTTAGGCTATGCGGGTATTCTCTCAGGCCCGGCGTTAATCGGCTTTATTTCCCAGTGGCTCACACTAAGCGGTGCATTCCTGCTGATYGCTCTGATGCTGCTGGCTGTCGYCGCCAGCGCACGCCGGGTTACGCGTTGATTGCAGGATCCTGAGATTGGCCGGCTGACCGGCGACAAAATCATTCAGCGCTTTGGCCGCTATCACGTCATGCTTACCGGCGCGCTGGCAGCCAGTGCAGGTATGACGCTGGCCGTGCTGGTCCCCTGGCCGCAAACCGCACTGCTGGCGTTTCTGCTGGTCGGATTCGGGCTGGCGAATACAGTGCCGATGCTGTTTAATGCCGCCGGTAACGAGCGGCTGCGTCAGGCTGATGAACCCTGGCTGGTGATCCCGCGTGGCTGGGTCGCTTTTCTCGGCTGCCTCTGCTTTATTCTGTTCCTCGCCGAGGGTGCCGTGCTCGACTGGAGCGCCCTGCTCCTGCTGCAGAGCCCGGGCCTCAGCGTAGCCTATGCCGGACTGGGCTATGCGGTGTTTTCGGTTGCCATGACGCAGGCGGTTCACGTGGAAAAAGCGGCGGGCAAGCCGATGATGTCAGGCTTTCACGGCTTCTTCAGCCTCGGCGGCATTATCGGCGCCGGTGCGGTGAGTCTGCTGCTGGGTGCCGGGCTGACGCCGCTGCAGGCCATCGCGATTATGATGGTGCTGATCGCCGTGCTGCTCTGCTGCAGTCTGCCAACCCTGATGAGCATCGGTTCGCTGGCCGCTATGCCGGTGACGGGGGCGCTGATTGGTCGTTTTGGCTGCCGCCGGATTATGACCTGCTCTGCGCTGCTGATTCTGGCGGTGTTGCCGCTGCTTGCCACGCTGGATCATCTCTGGGCGATGGCGTTTACGCTGATGCTATTCGGCGCCGGACTCGGCATGCTGGATGTGGCGATGAACGTGCGGATCAAAATAACGACTATGACTGCACTGGACGCCGCACAGCCAGCCAAACTGCATCAGCGTGTTAATTTCGGCACGCGCACTGTTTTCCTTATCGCCGGGTTGAGTATGTCTGCCTGGGCGCCGCTTGTGCCTTACGCCAGCCAGCGTCTGCAGCTGAGCGGAGCCTCCCTCGGCGGGCTTTTACTATGTCTGGGCATGTCATCAATCACCTGACTTAATTTGCGTTATGTCACTTAATATCTGTCAGGCAGTACCAGGAAATATCTGGAAAAAATTCTGGCCCGGGCAAATATCGGTAAGATGTCCGATTCCTGTGCAGCAGCAGGCAACGCAAATTGCGCGTTAATTCCGCTGCACCGCCTGCTTTGATGCTAAACTTCGACGCTTTAACAAGACGTTAAATGCGCGCTCCCGGCCGGGCTGGCGTGCGTGGCGATCTTGCTATAAGCGGCCCCTTCAGCGGTGGCCTGCTTTATCTTAGCGCGCTTTACCGGCTGCTGTCTGGTGG
Source organism: Pantoea sp. BRM17 (assembly GCA_002939445.1). GTDB lineage: Bacteria > Pseudomonadota > Gammaproteobacteria > Enterobacterales > Enterobacteriaceae > Pantoea. The sequence continues at coordinate 1,971,507 of PEFU01000003.1, forward strand.
CAAAAATCCGGAAAATGGCTGTAAAACGCGCAACCAGCGAAAACCATAGTCAGCCAGTGATCTCTCGCTTATTGCAYCAGTAAGCCAGAGGTAAATAACGACGCAAACGATGAAGTGGATTGGCCTGAAAACATAGGTAACCTCGTTACGGAGTATGCATTGCACCAGTGATTACCTGTATTAATGTTTCAGGCAGATCGGTGCGCCATACAGGCCATAACAGCATGGCCCGTTTCACCTGATGAAAACGGGTTACCCGCAGGTAACAAGGTTAAAGGTAGCCAGCTTTCGCCATTAAAGCTGAGCGTGACCGTTGCGCCTGGCTCCTGCTCCGCGCGTCCGCGCAGGTGAATGGCGCGATTGCTCTCCCAGGCGGCGATCACGCCATCCTGCGCCAGCGGTTCATAGGGATGTAGCGCGGCCGGTGGCGTGGTATCGCGGTGCTGCCGGCTGGTCATAATCGGGCTGACACGTTCAGCACCACTCACGGGCGCCACGCTGATCTCCGGACGGAGCGTTTTATCCACATAGACGCCAAACCCGACTTCGGTGGCGGTGCTGTTACCCGCTTTATCGCTGATGGTCAGCGTCAGGCTGTAGTTGCCATCCGCAAGACCCTGTAATATCGAAGGCGGCATGGTTGCATGCCAGTAGCCCCAGTGGTTGACCGTGCTGTGCATCTGATAAACGCCATCCGGCAGCGCGTGCAGATCCTCCGGCGTAAACGTTGCCTGCCATGCGCCGTGCTCATCAACGAGAGCAGTGGTGCTTCTGTTTCCCAGCGTCAGCGTGACATGGCTGTTAAGCGGCATATGCGTCACCAGTCCGCTCACCTCCACGCCGTAAATGCCCTCCGCTACGCTAATCGCGTTATCCTCCAGCTTCTGGCCCGGAGTCAGCGCCGAGAGCGTACCGCTCAGCATCAGATCCTGCTGGCTCTCAGCAAAGTTAATGACGTTGTCAGCGGTAACGCTGTCAAAGCTGATATGCGGCAGGCTCTCCGGATGGGTTACCAGCGTCAGCTCATGCTGTACCGTGCTGGTTTTGCCATTCGGATCGCGGGCGCTGACCTCTTCACAGTAGATGTCCGGCAACGTCGTCACGACATTCAGCTCCAGCGTGGTGTCGGTGCTGTTGCCGGCGGCGTCGAGCGCGTAAACGCGGACTTCACCGAGCGAAATAAAGCTGCTGACCTCGCCGGCAGGAACGATCGCCTGCCAGTGACCCTGTGCATCAATCGCGGCGTGATAAACGTTATCCCCGACGCAGAAGCTGTCCCAGCGTTCGGCCATAGCGCTGACCGGTCCATCCGGCAGCGCCTGCAGGTCGGCCACGCTGAGCGTTACCATGCCATTGACTGGCGTATAGGCCTTACCGTTGAGCGTAAGCTGGTTGACACCCTCAAGATAAAAGCTCAGCGGCTGCTGCGCTTCCTGTGCGTTAAGGAAGGTATCGCCGCCAATATTCATGTGCCGATCGCCCAGCGTGACGGTGACCAGGCTTCCCTGCGTCAGATGGTCAGAGCTACCCTGAATAAGGTGCCAGTGATCCATGTCGCCGGGCGCGATGACGCCATCGCCAAACGGCTGCTGCAGGGTCAGCGATGGCAGCTGGTGAACCGCCACGGTGAACAGATCGCTGAGCGTCTGGCTGTCGTGATTACCGTTCAGAGAATCGATAGTGGTCGCGCTGAAATCTGTGCTGCCGGCGTCCTCTACCGTTACCGTCCGGACAGCGCTGGCCAGATTGCCCGCTTTATCCTGCGCGCTGACGCTCATCTGATAGCTGCCCGGCTCCAGCGTCGCCAGCTGACCCGCCAGAATGGTCAGCGACCACTCTCCGCTCTCATCCACTGCGGCGCTGTCCGCATCCCTGGGTCGCCTTTTAGAAAAGAGTGATGTCCTGCGTGTGGCGCAGATAATTTATATCAGTGCCGCTACCGGCTGCTGCTGCAGATGATCGGCCAGCGTCCAGGCAGCATCGCTGCTGCCGTAGTGGTGGTCAGGCTCACTCCCCGCCGCTGCGGCATCCGGTATGGCCTCTCCGGCACCGTAGTGCGCCATTGCCGCCAGCGCAGCCTGCGGGCGCTGACAAACTGCAGCGTCAGCCCCATATGCTGCGCCAGATCTGTCAGCTGCGCCTGCGGTGACGCCGCGGCCAGCCACTGAAGCTGCAGGCGACGGCGATCGGTGGCGATCCCCAGCGCGGCCGCAGCCCGGTTTAGCGCGGCAATCGCTTCGTCGCGCGTATGCAAGGGTGAGCGCGCATCCCGTGCGCGGGTCGCCAGCGTAATCACGCCGACTTCCGGCTGCGCCTGTGCCAGCAGGTCACTCAGCGGAGCTGAGCGCAGGCCGTCACCGCCTGCGCTCAGCCAGTAATGCACCCTCCCCTCATCATCTGCCGCTTCTGCAAGCGCCAGCGTGCCGTCGTTAAGGCGCAGCAGCAGCGGCATTACGGCCCCAAACAGCACCCATAGCGTGGGTTGTGACCGGGCTGGTATCACCCGATCGTACACCTGCATTGAGAACAGGATCCCCGCCAGCGCCAGCATATTGCTGACCAGCGAGGCGAGACTGATTTCCACCAGGCGTCGCTTCATTGGCCGAAAATGCTGCCATAACCAGTGTGGCTGCCAGGGACGAACAAACTCATCCATCTCACGTACCTGCTCAACCTCACGCAGCTGAGCAATAAAAGCCCCGGTGGAGCGCGGCCGMGCCTCATTGCGGATGCGCAGTGCGCGGGCAAAGAGTTGCGCAGAGAGAGCCAGATCGATCCGCTTTCCCATGCCGTCAGCAACCCGGGTACGCGCCAGCCGGATCAGATATTCCATCAGCGCCGCCAGCATCACTCCACGCAGAGCACTTTCGCGCTGGCCCTCTTTAGCCAGCCGCGCCATCGGGATCTGTACCAGCAGCCCCGGGATCACGATCAGCGGGATCGCCAGAAGCGGCACCAGCACCAGCCAGCCGCCAATCGCGGATAAAATCACCAGAAACAGCACCACAAAAGGGATATCCGCTGCGGCACTTACCGTCGTAGAGGTCAGTAAGGCGACCAGCATCCCCGCGTAGGTCAGCTGCTGCACGCTGCCCGCCCAGCCGGTAAGACGCGCGCCCCACAGCCGCTGCTGGCTGGCGAGCGTGGCGCTGACTTCGTGGGTCTGTTYCCACTGCCGCTGAAACCCGGCCTCAGCCTGCAGCGCCTTGATATCCTCTACCCCTTCCAGCGTCTCCACCAGCAGCGCCTGCGCCGGCACGCCGCTCTGCGGCTGATCAACCGGCTTTTTAAGCAGTTCATTAAGTCCGGTCATGGCGCTGCGCGCATGCTGCCAGCGCGAAAATACCAGCGTCAGCTGCATCAGGGGAGCGAGCGTACGCGCGGAGAGCAGGCTGCTGGCCACCAGCGTACCGGTAGTGATCTGATTGTTCAGGATCAGATAGACCCCTCGCCCGCTGTCGGGCAGTGCCTGCCCGGCCAGGATTTTCAGCAGGGTCGATTTACCGGCTCCCGCTCCGCCGACAATCGCGATGCGCTCACCGGGACGGATTGTCAGGCTCCCGATAGCAACCGCACGCAGGCTGCTTTCATCATAGTGATAGCGCACCTGCTGCAGCTCATAGTGTCCGCGGAGCACCGCCGCATACTCCTGCTGCAGCAGCGATAACGCACCGCTTATGCGCAGCGCCTGCAGCATCTCCTGTTCAGTGGCGTGCGGATTGCCCAGCAGCAGGTTCTGCCGCAGCGTACCGAAAAACAGGCGCGAATCCTGCGACAGCCAGCCGAGCTGCCGCCGCAAATCTGCCGGATCGAGCTGCTGCATGCTGACGCCATCGATTATGATTAGGGTACGCCCCGGCAGCCACTGCGCCAGCTGACGGATCACCTGCGCCTCCAGCGGTTCATCAAGCGCCGCCGTCGGCTCATCCAGCAGCACGATCTGTGGCTGACGCAGCACCATTCTGCTGAGCAGAATCATCTGTCGCTGGCCGCCAGACAGCCCGCGCCCTCCTTCATGAATGAGGCGGTCAAGCGCGGCAGCGGCAATAGCGTGAGCGCGCAGAGCCAGATAATGCGCGACGACGCCGCCTCGTTATCTCTATTCATCTGCTACCTCCGTCCGTGAAGCGCTGCGCTGCAGAATGTCATCGCGCGGGCCATCAGCCACAATCTCGCCGTTCTTCATCACAATGATGCGATCGACCAGCCCCAGCAGCGCCGGACGATGCGTGACCAGCACTAGCTGGACTGGTAGCGGGCGGGATCGAGCGTGGCCAGCAGCTCCCCCTTACGGACAATATCGCCTTCGCGCACGCTGAGCTGTTTGAGGATCCCGCCATCCAGATTATCGATAATCTGCGCCCGGCTGGAGGGCGTGACCTTGCCGCTGCCTGTTGTCACCTCATCCAGCACGGCAACGTGCGCCCAGATCAGCAGCAGCTTTAGCGACTGCTGAAGGTTTTGCAGCGTTGTCGTCAGGTTTTGCCGGCGCGACTCATAGAGCTGAGTTTCACGGGCGACCAGCTGCGGGTAACGGCGAATATCCGCGCTGAACTGCAGGGGACGATCGCTGAGCTCAGCATCCAGCCGCTCTGCTGTCGCCCGCAGTGTCCGCACCCTGGCGCTCGCTTCCCCGTCCGCAACCTGCAGCTGCGCATCCAGCTCTGCGCTGTTTTTGACCTGCTCCTCATGCGTTCGCACAGTGTAGTCATTATGCACCTCGTCGATTTTTCCCTGCAGATCGCTGACCTGGCGCCGCAGCCGCAGCGCTTCAACTTTACCTGCCGCACCGCGCGCCACCAGCGGTTCAGTCAGATTGAGTTCCGCCTGTACGCGCAACCCGGCCCGGATCCAGGCGATATCGCGTGGCGCAACGCGTGTCTCGATCAGCAGCCGATCCTCTAGCGGGACAATCTCCATCAGTTTACCGCCCGGCTCTACCACACCGCCCGGCGTGGTAATAGCGATAGCTTTGACGATGCCATACACCGGTGACAGCAGCGCGGTGCGCGTCAGCTGATCTTCTCTGCCTCCCAGCATACCCGGCAGCACAGGAAAGCGCTGACCGCGCCGGCTGGTAAGCGTTGCCGTCTGTGTCCGCACATAGACCCGAAAATAGGGTGGCTCGCGCAGGTCGCTATCCTGCAGCGTATCCGGAGAAACGCTCTCGACGATGCCAGGCAGATCGCCATAAATCGCGGTATCGTACGCGGTAATTTTGACCGTTGCGCATTATCTTCATTCATCCCGAATGAGTGTTTTACCCTGATTCCCGCCGGACATATTTKTCCGGCATTTTTTTATCTGCGCTATTTCCCCGCCAATATAATAATGCATTCAGCGCTCGCGCAGCGCTTCGGCCGCTTTATTCAGCGGCTTGAGCAGATAATCCAGCACCGATTTTTGTCCGGTTTTTATCTCCACATCTATTACAAATTTATTGCCAGATGTAAATATCGTGGAACTAATAATCAGCACATATTGATAAAAAATAAAGCACGAATAAACAAACCGGATTAAATTCCTTGGCATTCAAATAGCTACATTAATTTTATGCCGCACTGAATGATAAAACTTTGTTGCTGCCAGCCTCTACAATTATCCACGCTATCATCATTTATTTTATCAGCGCGTAACGCGCGTATTACTGCAGTGTCGCTACGGCTTACTCTTCATCATCCAGCAGCAGTGAGCTATCCGGATTTGCACTGAGATTGTAAGGATCGTTCGTCGATTGCATGGCGTTGAAAATGGCCAGCGCCAGTTCATTATCGCTGTCAGCGTTACGGCACAGCAGGTATTGCGTATCCGGTAACACTGGCAAACCTTCGGCTGCGCCCATTACGCGCAACTCAGGACTCATCATTTCAACCGGACGTGCCGTTACGCCCAGACCGGCTTTAACGGCCGCGCGCACTGCTGCCAGCGTTGATGCCACGTAAGAGATACGCCATGGAATACCCGCTTCGTTCASATGGTCTATCGCCATATCGCGATACGGGCTTGGTTCATCCAGCAGTACCAGAGGAATCGCTTCGCCGCGCTGGAAAATATAGTCAGCGGCACAGTACCAGAGCGTTGGTGAAGTACGCAGTACCTGATGCGTGAAGTTACCCGGGCTGGACGTGGTCACAACCAGATCGACTTCTCCCTGGTTCAGCATCTCCATCATAAACGGGTTACGTTTTACACGTACATCGATGGCGAGCTTTGGATAGACTGACGTCACCCGGTTCAGCAGGAAAGGCAGAATGGTATCTGACGTGTCATCAGAGGCTCCGATAGTCAGAACGCCCTGAATATTGCTGTACATGAGTGAGGTGCAGGCTTCGTCGTTAAAACGCAGGATTTTCCTGGCATAGCCAAGCAGCTGGATACCGTGCTCCGTCAGAAGTTTGTTACGTCCATGTCGGGCAAACAGCTCTTTACCTACCAGTTGCTCCAGACGTTGCATCTGCTGGCTTACCGCTGACTGGGTTCTGCACACGGCCGCCGCCGCCGCTGCAAACGTATTCAGGTCTGCAACAGCAACAAATGTACGCAGCAGATCGAGGTCGAGATTCAGTATCGGACGATTTGCATTAGTCATGATTTTTTTCTTCACTTTATAAGATTTTTAGAACTACTACCCTGGTGTATTGCCACAAAATCAAAGAGATAAGTGGCAATGGTGCTTACTGACAATCTCCAGAGGAGATCGTCTTAAAACCGAGTTCAGGCGGGTAATGACGAGCGTACGTTCTCTGGCAGCAGAGAGGCGGCGTCATTAGAGACAGAACAACTTCAGGGCCAAAGACAAGAGTCGTACCGGTGCTGGAAGCTGTGTAGTTGCCTGGTTGCCTGCATAAAAGGTTGCAGAGCAAAAAAAGAGATAACACGTTGTTATGTCGAAACGAAGCCATAAAGTGCTTCAAATAATAAATTATACTTAATCATTTTTACGCTTTAAAGGGAAATGTTTTCGTGCAAAACATCAAATTTTTTGCTTAATAAGCCCGTTTAGCCCCTCCGGCAACGCCAGGGTTAAATTTTGACCACTTGGTTTGTAAACTTATTTGGAGCAATAAAGTTACAGAAAAACGCTCATTGCCCGCCAGTATTGCGATCGTACCCGTTGCTATTCGCGCAATTTCTATGCTGAGACTGCGCATAAGAATGCAGATATTGCCGCTGCGCCATGCATGAGTTAACGTCAGTTGAATAAAACAGCATCATTTAGCAAGGTACGCTTAACTATTTCATTGCGCAGCTAATCATTAGTATGGAAAGCATAACCCGGTTTTCTTATGACAGAGGGGCAGCTGGCGTAGCCGTTACAGGCAAATCGCATCGCTATTTACCAAAATAATAGTCTTGTAAATTAACCACAGGCAGTCATAAAAACCAATTTAACCGGCATATCACCATAATTACGCTACCCACACCGGGAATCTGTCTCAATCACGCCAAAAGCCGCTGCCACCCTTCTTTTGTTATCGGGAGAGGAGTAAATTGGGCAGGTTTTAACTGGGTGGCGGGTTAAAGGACTCTGCCCGAAAAGGCGGCAACGATGAATTTCCAAATTGATAAATCCGGTAAGCTGGAAAATGTCTGTTACGACATTCGCGGACCGGTACTAAAAGAAGCAAAGCGACTTGAAGAAGAAGGCAACAAGGTTCTCAAGCTCAATATTGGCAACCCAGCGCCGTTTGGTTTTGAAGCACCTGATGAAATTCTGGTCGACGTTATACGTAATCTGCCTGGTGCGCAGGGATACTGCGACTCCAAGGGGCTCTACTCTGCTCGTAAAGCCATTATGCAGCACTATCAGGCGCGTGATATGCGCGACGTTACCGTTGAAGATATCTATATCGGCAATGGGGTATCAGAGCTGATCGTGCAGGCGATGCAGGCGCTGCTCAATAGCGGCGATGAGATGCTGGTGCCGGCACCGGATTACCCACTGTGGACGGCAGCCGTTTCACTCTCCAGCGGCAAAGCTGTCCATTACCGATGCGATGAGTCAGCCGGCTGGTTTCCGGATCTGGATGATATCCGTAGCAAAATCACACCGCGCACGCGTGGAATTGTGATTATCAACCCCAATAACCCGACCGGCGCGGTTTACAGTAAAGAGCTGCTGCTGGAGGTGGTAGAAATAGCGCGTCAGCATAACCTGATCATCTTTGCTGATGAAATCTATGACAAAATCCTCTACGACGATGCGCAGCATCACTCCATTGCGGCGCTGGCACCCGATCTTCTGACGGTGACCTTTAACGGTTTGTCTAAAACCTATCGCGTGGCCGGTTTTCGTCAGGGCTGGATGGTGCTAAACGGGCCGAAAAAGCACGCCAAAGGCTATATTGAAGGCCTGGAAATGCTCGCCTCTATGCGCCTGTGTGCCAACGTGCCCGCTCAGCATGCGATTCAGACCGCGCTGGGAGGCTACCAGAGCATCAGCGAGTTTATCGCCCCTGGCGGACGGCTCTACGAGCAGCGCCAGCGCGCCTGGGAGCTGATTAACGATATTCCCGGCGTAAGCTGCGTTAAACCGCAGGGCGCGCTTTACATGTTCCCGCGTATCGATCCGAAAAAATTTAATATTTATGACGATCAGAAGATGGTGCTCGACTTCCTGCTGCAGGAAAAAGTGCTGCTGGTACAGGGCTCCGCCTTTAACTGGCCACATCCGGATCACGTGCGCATTGTTACTCTGCCGCGGGTAGACGATCTGGAGATGGCGATCGGCAAGTTTGGACGTTTTCTGCAGGGTTACCGGCAGTAAGTCACCTTCTGCTGCAGCCAGCCAGGCGCTTAACCTGTCATGTATCTGGCTGCAGTCAGGTATATACTGTATGCATTCCGGGGAGGGGTTTCCTCCCCGCTGTGCTGACAGGATGCTGTAATGACTCAAAGCCACTTTTTCGCTCACCTCTCCCGCCTGAAACTCATCAATCGCTGGCCGCTGATGCGCAATGTGCGTACAGAAAATGTCTCTGAACACAGCCTGCAGGTCGCGATGGTGGCGCATGCGCTGGCAGTGATCAAAAATCTGAAATTTGCAMGTGAACTCAATCCCGATCGTATTGCAATGCTGGCGCTCTATCATGATGCCAGTGAAGTGCTGACCGGCGATCTGCCAACGCCGGTTAAGTATTACAACGCGCAAATTGCGCATGAATACAAAAAGATTGAGAAAATTGCCCAGCAAAAGCTGATTGAAATGCTGCCGCCCGAATTGCAGGAAGCGTATCGGCCGCTGATTGATGAACACCACTATAGCGCGGCCGAACAGGCTGTGGTGAAACAGGCTGACGCTCTCTGCGCCTATCTGAAATGCCTTGAGGAGCTCTCTGCCGGCAACCATGAATTTTCACTGGCTAAAACACGGCTGGAGAAGACCCTGACCGAGCGGCGTTCACCTGAAATGGATTATTTTATGGAGGTGTTCGTCCCGAGCTTTACTCTGTCGCTTGATGAGATTTCACAGGAGACCCCGCTCTGAGCGACCGGGTATCATTCAGGCGCGCAGGCTCAGCGAAAAGGCGCCGGTGTCGTTCTGCGTAATTTTCAGCGTGCTCAGATCGGGCAGATTAAACAGAACCTGGTTCAGACCAGGCGTATCTGCCGCTGGATCGATGGCGATCACTGCGCTGCCGGCCGCAAGGCCTGCCGCAATACCTGCGGGCGCATCTTCTACCACCACACATTCAGACGGATGCAGGCCCAGACGCTCAGCACCCAGTAAATAGGGTTCCGGATCGGGCTTGCCGCGCCGGATATCGTTAGCCGTAATAAACACCGCTGGCAAAGGGAGCTCAGCTGCGCGATGCCGGGCGTGGGCTACCGGCACCGAACCGGAGGTGACAATCGCCCAGGGGATGTTCTGCTCATTAAGCTGCGTCAGCAGCGCGCGCGCGCCGGCTATCTCCCGTATGCCCTGCGTATCCCGGGCTTCCCGCTGCTCCAGCCAGTGAAATTCCGCCTGGATGGCGGCCTCACTCTCGCCGCGCATGAAATGGCGCAGTGAATCGATAGCGGGTTTGCCGTGAATATAATCGAGTACCACCTCAGCGCTGAGCGCATGACGCTCGCCCCACTGCGTCCAGCAGCGGTTTACTGCCGGCAGTGAATCCACCAGCGTGCCATCCAGGTCAAACAGAAATCCTTTAAAATTCACCTGCTGCTCCTTATCCGATTGTGCAGAATTAAAGATCGTCCAGAAAGGTGCGATCCAGCTGTCTGAACGCCCGTTTAAGTACATCAGCCAGCGCCTGATAGGTGGGCTTTCCCTCTACCGGTGCAATCGCCTGCCCCGCCTCTTCCAGTTTGCTGCGGACTTCGTTGAACCACTGCAGCAGCGCAGGCGGCAGCGGCGTACCGGCTCGTTTACCCAGCCACCACAATCCCTGCATCGGCAGGCTGCAGGCAAACAGCGCGGTGGCGATGGCTGGCCCCAGCTGCCCGCCCAGCGCTATCTGCCACGTCAGGGTAAATACGGCCAGCGGCGGCATAAAACGGATGGCAAAGCGGGTCGCCGTAACGACCCGGTTTTCCGGAAACACTGGCGCCAGACGTTTATCCGCAGGCCAGGTTTTCATGTAGTGTTGTCCGCGCTGGAATAAGCCAAACCAGCCCGGATTACCTGCGTCATTCGCCATTATGCACCTCAACTAATACTGCATTGTTTAAAATAAATTTTTAACTACACAACTTTACGTGACATCCTTCAAAACATTTTGTTTTTGCAGGTGACAGTGCGTATTCTGACGCCGTTTTCAGTAACATTACCGGAAGCTGCCGCCTGATTAAAGCACAGCCAGAGCCAGGTATTGCTACAGCGCTTTCAAAAATTTGCGTAAAATTACCGAATTTTTTTGCGTGTCGTTTTCTTTTTAGCTGGCGCATGATGTTAATCATAAATCGCCCCGCTCTCATGGGCTACGCTTTTAGTCTGATTGCGTTATTTTTAGCCACTATTTAACAAATAGGTACTTCCATGTCGACGAAGTTAGTACTGGTTCTGAACTGCGGCAGTTCTTCTCTTAAATTTGCTATCCTCAATCCAGCTACCGGCGATGAGTACCTGTCGGGACTGGCTGAATGTTTCCACCTGCCGGAAGCGCGGATTAAATGGAAGCTGGAAGGCAGCAAGCAGGAAGCACCATTGGGTGCAGGCGCAGCCCACAGCGAAGCGCTGAACTTCATCGTTAAATCTATTCTGGCACAAAAACCAGAGCTTTCGGCACAAATCGCTGCAATCGGCCACCGTATCGTACATGGCGGTGAGCGACTGACCCAGTCCGTCATCATTGATGAGGCGGTCATTCAGGGCATTAAAGATGCCTCTTCTTTTGCACCGCTGCACAATCCGGCGCATTTAATCGGCATTGATGAGGCGATGAAAAATTTCCCGCATCTCTCTGATAAGAATGTGGCGGTTTTTGATACGGCTTTCCATCAAACAATGCCTGAAGAATCGTATCTCTACGCCCTGCCTTATCATCTCTATCGCGAGCATGGCGTACGCCGCTACGGCGCTCACGGCACCAGCCACTATTATGTGACGCAGGAAGCGGCAAAAATGCTGAACAAGCCAGTCAGCGAGCTGAACATTATCACCTGTCACCTTGGTAACGGCGGCTCCGTGTCTGCTATTCGTAACGGCCAGTGCGTTGATACCTCAATGGGCCTGACGCCACTTGAAGGTTTAGTCATGGGCACCCGCAGCGGTGACATCGATCCGGCCATTGTTTTCTTCCTGCACGATGCACTGGGTATGAGCGTTGATGCGATCAACAAGCTGCTGACCAAAGAGTCAGGGCTGCTGGGCCTGACGGAAGTAACCAGCGACTGCCGCTACGTTGAAGATAACTATGCGACTAAAGATGATGCAAAGCGTGCGATGGATGTTTTCTGCCATCGCCTGGCCAAATATATCGGCAGCTATACGGCGCTGATGGATGGTCGCCTGGATGCAGTCATCTTTACCGGCGGTATTGGCGAAAATGCGGCTCTGGTACGCGAACTGGCCCTGGGCAAACTGGGTCTGCTGGGCTTTGACCTTGATCACGAGCGCAATCTGGCTGCCCGCTTTGGCAAATCCGGTTTTATCAATAAAGAGGGTACCCGCCCTGCACTCGTCATCCCGACCAATGAAGAGCTGGTGATTGCGCAGGATGCCGCGCGTCTGACGGCCTGATCCCTTTCTTCTCCGTCAGCTCAGGCTGACGGAGCGATTTTGACACCCTGTAACACCGCGAGGTTTTTAACGTGTCACGTACAATTATGCTTATCCCCACCGGCACCAGCGTCGGCCTGACCAGCGTCAGCCTTGGCGTGATCCGCGCAATGGAACGCAAAGGCGTGCGCCTGAGTGTTTTCAAGCCCATTGCTCAGCCGCGCGCCGGTGGTGACCGACCGGACCAGACGACCACCATTATTCGTAAGAACTCCGCTATTCCTGCCGCTGAACCGCTGCAGATGTCACGCGTTGAGTCACTGCTGGGTTCAAACCAGCWGGATGTACTGATGGAAGAGATCATTGCCAACTACCACGCCACGGCCAGAGAAGCAGAGGTGGTGCTGGTCGAAGGTCTGGTGCCGACACGTAAGCATCAGTTCGCTTCGGCGCTCAACTACGAGATCGCCAAAACGCTGAACGCAGAGATTGTTTTTGTGATGGCGCTGGGCAATGACTCGCCGGCTCAGTTAAAAGAGCGTATTGAGCTAAGCCAGAGCAGCTTTGGCGGCAGTAAAAACAAAAACATCACAGGCGTTATCATCAACAAGCTGAATGCCCCGGTTGATGAGCAGGGTCGTACCCGTCCCGATCTGTCAGAGATTTTTGATGACTCCTCTAAAGCCAGCGTAGCCAACATCGATCCGAAACAGCTGTTTGCTAACAGCCCGTTGCCGGTGCTGGGCTGTGTGCCATGGAGCTTTGACCTGATCGCCACGCGCGCTATCGATATGTGCCGCCACCTCAACGCGGAAATCATCAACGAAGGTGAAATCGAGACGCGCCGCGTTAAATCTGTGACCTTCTGCGCACGCAGCATCCCGCACATGCTGGAGCATTTCCGTCCCGGCTCACTGCTGGTGACCTCGGCCGATCGCCCTGACGTACTGGTTGCTGCCTGTCTGGCAGCGATGAACGGTATTGAAATTGGTGCCATTCTGCTGACCGGCGGCTATCAGATCGAAGCGCCTATTGCCCGTCTGTGCGAGCGCGCTTTCCAGACCGGCCTGCCGGTGTTTATGGTGAAAACCAACACCTGGCAGACGTCGCTGAGCCTGCAGAGCTTCAACCTGGAAGTACCGGCTGACGATACGCAGCGTATTGAAAAAGTGCAGGAGTATGTTGCCGGCTTTATCAACGCCGACTGGGTTGAGTCGCTGACCGCCACTTCCGAACGCAGTCGTCGCCTGTCGCCTCCTGCTTTCCGCTATCAGTTGACCGAACTTGCACGTAAAGCGGGCAAACGCATTGTCCTGCCGGAAGGCGACGAACCGCGCACGGTTAAAGCGGCGGCAATCTGCGCCGAACGCGGCATTGCCACCTGCGTCCTGCTGGGGGATCCGGATGAGATCCAGCGCGTGGCGGCGGCTCAGGGCGTGGAGCTGGGCACCGGCATTGAGATTGTCGATCCGAAAGTTGTGCGCGGAAACTATGTGCCGCGCCTGGTTGAGCTGCGCAAAAGCAAAGGCATGACGGAAGTCGTGGCGGAGGAGCAGCTGGAAGACAATGTGGTGCTGGGTACCATGATGCTGGAGAGCGGAGAAGTGGATGGCCTGGTCTCTGGCGCGGTGCACACCACTGCCAATACCATTCGTCCGCCGCTGCAGCTGATCAAAACTGCGCCCGGCAGCTCGCTGGTTTCATCCGTGTTCTTTATGCTGCTGCCGGAACAGGTACTGGTTTACGGCGACTGCGCCATCAACCCCGATCCTAACCCGGAGCAGCTGGCTGAAATCGCGATTCAGTCTGCAGATTCCGCCAGCGCCTTTGGTATCGATCCGCGCGTAGCGATGATCTCTTACTCAACCGGCAACTCCGGTGCGGGCAGCGACGTTGAGAAAGTGCGCGAAGCCACCCGCATTGCGCAGGAGAAGCGCCCCGATCTGGTTATTGATGGTCCGCTGCAATATGACGCGGCCATTATGGAAGATGTTGCCAGGTCCAAAGCGCCTGATTCGGCGGTTGCCGGACGCGCCACGGTCTTTATCTTCCCGGATCTCAATACCGGTAACACTACGTACAAAGCGGTGCAGCGCTCTGCCGATCTGATCTCTATCGGCCCGATGCTGCAGGGCATGCGTAAACCGGTCAATGACCTGTCACGCGGCGCGCTGGTCGATGATATCGTCTACACCATCGCCCTGACGGCCATTCAGTCGCAGCAGGCGGAAGGATAAGCTCTCCTCCCCTGCTCAGGTATAAAAAAAGCATGCGCCAGGCGCATGCTTTTTTTTCGCGTCGTGCAGATGCAGCGGTCAGCTTTCGCTGTTCTGCTTGCTGCGTGCTGCATCGCTATTACGGCTCAGCCACAGCGAGAGCGCTTTCAGTGAATCGTCGGTAAACTCATCGCAGCGCGCCGTGATCTCTTCTGGCGTCATCCAGAAAATCTCATCAACTTCACTCTCCTGCATCGCAAACGGACCGTGAGAAACACAGCTGAACAGCCCGCCCCAGACGCGGCAGTGCTGATCTTCAAAGTAGAATTTGCCGTGTTCAGCGAAGGGTACTGCCGCGATCCCCAGCTCCTCTTCCGCTTCGCGCCGTGCAGATTCGAGCATCTCTTCACCGCTCTGCACCACGCCACCCGCGGTGGCATCCAGCATACCGGGCATGAAATCTTTGGTTTCTGTGCGACGCTGTACCAGGATCTTGCCCATACCATCATGAACCACGATATAGGTGGCGCGATGGCGCAGACACTGTGCCCGCATCTGTGCCCGGCTGGCCTGCGCAATCACTTCGTTCTCTTCGCTGACGATATCCACCCACTCAATAGCGTCATCTGCCGTTTGATCCACCATCCGTAACCCTTTTGACGTTTCAGCGTGCGCGGCACGCGTCGGTTTTTTTATTGCTTTATCAGAATGCGCGTAAGGTAAAGCGTTCTTATCACTGTCGCAAGCGCTTAGCGTGCTTTGCCCGATCCCGCCAGCCTCAGCATAAGCAGCCGGGGTGCCACATCTTTACCGGCTTTTTTCACCTAAGGCAATAATCTGCTGGTCGGATCTTTGCCTCTCCGGCAGCCTCAGGGCCGCTTTTTCCCTCACGCTGCAGGCGCTGTCACACTCACTCTCCGCTTCTCTTCTATGCTCAATGCTGAGCAGATAATAATTTACAGGGAGGCTCACGATGCAATTACTGATTACCGGCGGCACCGGGTTGATTGGCCGCCACCTGATCCCGCGACTGCTGCAGCTCGGGCATCAGGTGAATGTAGTGACGCGTGACGTGGCAGCCGCGCGGGAAAAACTCGATGAGCGCGTCAGGCTCTGGTCCGGACTCGATCAGCAGTCCGACCTTAATGGCATAGAGGGCATTATAAATCTGGCTGGCGAACCTATCGCTGATAAGCGCTGGAGCGCCAGCCAGAAGCAGCAGCTGTGCGAAAGCCGCTGGCAAATCACTGAACAGCTGGTTTCACTGATCCACGCCAGCAGTACTCCTCCCGCGTTTCTAATCTCCGGTTCAGCCACTGGCTTCTATGGCGACAGCGGCGAGGTCATTGTGACCGAAGAGGATCCCGGTCAGGATGAATTTACCCATACGCTGTGCGCGCGCTGGGAACAGCTGGCGCTCAAGGCCGAGAGCGAGCAAACCCGGGTCTGCCTGCTGCGTACCGGCGTTGTGCTGGCGCGTGAGGGCGGTGCGCTGGAAAAGATGAAACTGCCTTTTCGTCTTGGCGTGGGCGGGCCGATTGGCAGCGGCAAACAGTATCTGCCATGGATCCATATTGATGACATGATCGATGCCATCATCTGGCTGATGGATCACCCGTCGCTGCGCGGTCCGTTCAACATGGTTGCCCCCTATCCGGTGCGTAACGAACAGTTTGCCGCGACGCTGGGACAGGTCATGCACCGGCCCGCTTTTATGCGCACGCCGGCGGCCGCCATCAAACTGATGATGGGTGAATCAGCAGTGCTGGTGCTGGGCGGTCAGCATGTGCTGCCCAAACGGCTGGAGGCGTCCGGCTTTACCTTTCGCTGGTACGATTTACAGCAGGCGCTGCAGGATGTGGCGGGATCACCGCCCCGTCCATAACCATCGAAGCGGCTCAGGCCTGCTTCGGCTGGCTATTCGACGCCGTCAGACCTCCGTCGACCGGCAGGTTAACGCCGGTGATATAACGCGCGTCATCGCTGGCGATAAAAGCAGTTGCGCTAGCGGTATCTTACGGCTCACCGGCGCGGCGCTGCAGAATGCGATCATAGAAGCGTTAATGCAGCGCCTCATCTCTTTTTATCTCTTCGGTAAGATCGGTGAGAGCAAAGCCAGGGCAAACGGCGTTGTTAACCAGCATATCGACGCGCCCATATTGCCGCTGCGGCACCCATGCCGGCTCCGGTGATCACCACCACTTACTCTGCAAAGCGCGACATCTTTCCTCCGGGTTATTTCGCGGTTGACACGGCTAAGCCTGACAGCCAGTACGCTGAATTCAAGCGAAGCCTGCAGATTTAACGTGCCGCTTAGCTGAGGCAATAACCTGCGGATATTCAAATAGTGCACTTTTTCGTACAGGCTCAACTGCGCTGCTGCGCGATACGCGATTTCACTGCGGATGCTTCCCGGGTGTGTCCCGGTTGCGGCACGCGAATAATAAACGTCAGCACGCCGGCAAACACATACAGCCCGGTATACGCCCATACCACGCCGACGATATCGAAGAACGGCAACATAACTGAAGCAATCGCCGGTGCCACAAAGTTGCTGAGGCCTGCCGACAGATTGTAAATCGAAACGGCTGCGCCTTTATGATGCGGTTCAAGCGTCGGGAACACGGCGGTCATTGGCACAAATGCCGCGACAAAAATCCCCAGCATCACCGCCGGAATCAGCGCGACCCAGAAATTGTGGCCGGCATACAGCGGCAGGTAGTAAAACGCCAGGCTGGAGATCGCCATACCGAGGCAGCCATACCAGCGCACCTGGCGGATCCAGCCAATTTTCTCGCCGATGATGCCCCAGAAAATGTTGGTGAAAATGGTGACAAAAAAGAACACTGCCCAAATCTGCAACCATTCAGAGATGGTAAAGCCGAGACGATCAACAAACAGCAGCGGCATGATAATCGCAAAACCAAACAACGATAGCGTATTGATGATGCGAATCAGACAGGCGTAAAACACGTGCTGGTTGGTGAACAGAATGGTCACTGCGCGTGACATTTCGGTCATTTTGTCACGCAGCGGCAGATTCACGCGCGAACGGTCCACCGGCACATTGCGCAGGCTGAAAAAGGCCAGTACGCCGCCCGCCGCTACCCAGCCAATCGCCAGCCACAGCGTGCCGGTTTCACCCAGCATCGGGATAGTCAGGCTGGGCAGATAGCTGCCAACCACGCCAATGCCGACCGAATACATCGCCCAGAACCATCCGGTGGCGGCAGCCAGTTTCTCGCGCGGCAGTACCTGCACCAGCATCATCATGAAGGAGTAGATGAACAGCGGATAAGCCAGCCCGCGAATGCCGTAAAACAGCACCATCAGCGGATAATTGCGCAGGCCAAGACCGAGCGACATAAACAGCGTGTGCATCACTATCCACAGCACAAAGCCAATCAGCATTYCACGTTGCGGGGTAATCAACTCCGCAACCACGCCGGAAGCCCAGGCCGCCAGCGCCGCCGCCAGTCCGTAAAAGGTAAACACCAGCGCCGACTGGCCCGGCGTGAAGCCCATGTCAGTAATATGGCGGGAGAGAAACGCCATTTCGAAGCCGTCGCCCGCCATAAAGATGGCAATCGCGAGGAAGCCCCGGAACATTTTTTTCGGTAAGCCAAACCAGTAATCGTTCGCTTGCATCACCATCTTCCTCTGTTCAGTAAGCCGTCAGGCAGGCAGCAGCGCGCGTGCCTGCTGTTGTTGAGCGTAGAGTTCGCGGAACAGGCGCAGGCGCTGCTGCAGCACCGCACCGCGCGCCGCATCGGGCTGGTAACGCGCCTGAACCGGCGGTTTCAGGCATACCTGCTGCTCGTTGCCGCCGGCACTGAGCCAGGCCAGACGCGCGGCCCCAAGAGCGCCCGAGGCGCTGGCTGGATGAGTGACGATCGGCAGCTGCAGCACATCCGCAATCAGCTGTGCCCACAGCGTGCTGCGCGCGCCGCCGCCGGTCAGGCTGCACTGGGTAATTTGTCGCTGCGCATCGCTCAGCACCGCCAGTCCGTCCGCCAGGCCAAACGCTACGCCTTCAATCACCGCATAGCCCAGCAGCGCACGCGGCGTTTCGTGGCGCAGATTGAAGAAGGCGCCTGAGGCATCAGGATCGTTGTGCGGTGTACGTTCACCCGAGAGATAGGGCAAAAACAGCGGTGCGCGGCGGCACTGCTCCGCGCTCAGTTCTGCCATCTCTGCCATTAGCTGGTTCTCGCTCACCGATAACAGCTGGCACAGCCAGCGCAGACAGCTGGCAGCACTTAGCATCACGCTCATCTGATGCCAGCGCCCCGGCAGCGCGTGGCAAAAAGCGTGCACGCCAGATTGTGGATCGGCCTGCAGACGGTCGTTAACCACGAAGATCACGCCGGATGTGCCGAGTGAGATAAACGCATCGCCGGGATTAACCGCGCCAACGCCTACCGCAGAGGCCGCGTTATCACCGCCGCCGCCTGCCACGCTCACCGTGGCGGACAAGCCCCAGGCGCGGGCAACATCTTCACGCAGCGTGCCGCTGACTGCACTTCCCTCCACCAGCGTGGGCAGTTGCGCGCGCGTCAGTCCGCTTATCGCCAGCAGTTCATCTGACCAGTCGCGCTGTGCCACATCCAGCCACAGCGTGCCCGCCGCATCGGACGGCTCGCTGACGAATGCTCCGGTGAGCCGCCAGCGCAGATAATCTTTCGGCAGCAGCACTTTCGCGATGCGCCGGAAGATCGCGGGTTCATGCTCAGCCACCCAGTGCAGTTTGGGGGCGGTAAAGCCCGGCATGATCATGTTGCCGCTGATGTGCATCATCTGCGGATGTCGGGTGCGCAGCGTCTCGCACTCGGCGGCGCTGCGCGTGTCGTTCCACAGTATGCACGGGCGCAATACCTGGCCGTCGGCATCCAGCAGCACTGCGCCGTGCATCTGGCCGGAGAGACCAATGGCGCGGATGGCGTGCCAGGCATCCGGCACCTGTTGTCGCAGTGCGGCCAGCACCTGTTCGCACGCCTGCCACCAGCTTTCCGGATCCTGCTCAGCCCAGTGCGAATGTGGACGCTGCACGCTAAGAGTGGCATGGCTGGAAGCCACAATGTCGCCCTGCGCGTTGACGATCAGCGCTTTGAGTTCGGAGGTGCCAATATCAATGCCGAGATACATCACACGCTCCTTATACCGCTGCCAGCATCTGTTCAGGCTGTTTCAGCCAGCGCTGCAGATCCGCCACCGTACGGTGCATTAGCGTGTGAAATGCCGCATCATCCGCCAGTTCAGCAAACAGCGCTTTGTCGCGGATAAACACGTCCAGCGCATCGGCGGCCGCAAATTGCTGATGCAATGCCTCTGCCTGCAACGCGCCATCCTGATAGGTATAAGGCAGATCGTCAGCGGCCCAGCGCTGCAGAAACAGGAAGAACAGCGCCGGCAATACCGCCGTGGCGGCGGGCTCCACGCCGCGCTGCCAGGTCTCACGCAGCGTCGGCGTTACCATGCCAGGGATTTTTGACAGGCCATCCGCGCCGACGCGCTGGTTGGTGTCTTTAATGTACGGATTACTGAAGCGCGCCAGTACCACATCGCGGTAATCGGCGAGATCGAGCGGGCTCGGCGTGAGCGACGGAATAACATCCTGAGTGATGTAGTCGTGCGCCAGCTGATAAATCGCCGGCTGGCGCGTGCTGTCGTCAATGTAGTTCAGTCCGGTAAGCGTGCCCGCCCAGGCAATCGCCGCGTGCGTGGCGTTGAGAATGCGTATTTTCGCCTCTTCCCACGGTAACACCGTGTCCACCAGCTCAACGCCCACTCTCTCCAGCGCCGGGCGACCGGCGATGAAATTGTCTTCGATTACCCATTGAATGAAGGATTCAGCCATCACGGCCGCGCCATCCTCCTTACCGGTAGCGGCCCTGACGCGTTCCGCCACATCGGATGTCGGGCGCGGTGTGATGCGGTCTACCATGGTGTCAGGCGACGTGGTGTTATCACGCACCCAGGCCGCCAGCGCCATATCGCCTTTCGCCGCCAGGAACGAGAGAAAGCCGTGGCGGAAACGCTCTCCGTTGTGGCGCAGGTTATCGCAGCTCAGCAGCGTAACCGCCGCGCCGCCGCTGGCCATACGCTGCTGCAGAATCCGCGTTAGCGCGCCGTACAGCGTGCGGATTTCACCGTGAATATCGGCCTGTACGTCCGGCTGCGCCAGGTCTAGCTCATGCTCTGGCGTCAGGTAGTAACCGGCTTCGGTCACGGTGAAGCTGATCACGCGGGTATGCGCCTCTGCGCCCTGGGCGACCAGCGCACTGATGTCACTGTCCCACGGCAGGATTTTGCGCAGCGAGGTGATGGTTTCATACGCGCGTTCGCCCTCTGGCGTGACGGTCTCCAGCACATATTCACCGTTCTGCGCCTGCAGCTGATTAAGCAGTGCTGCTGCATCATTGCGGATGTTGCCCAGCGCAATGCTCCAGCTCTCATCACCCTGCTCACGTAGCTTGTGCAGATACCACGCCTGATGGGCACGGTGGAAGGAGCCTGCACCGATGTGCATCCATACCAAATTCGTTGTCATAATCGCCTCAAAGTAAACTTTTGCCACTGCGAAGGGCATTTGCCCGATGCGACGTAGCATAGTCGGCGGCTAACATTTGGTTCTGCGAGATGCATCACAATTAATACATTTGCTCT
Organism: Pantoea sp. BRM17; assembly: GCA_002939445.1. Taxonomy (GTDB): domain Bacteria; phylum Pseudomonadota; class Gammaproteobacteria; order Enterobacterales; family Enterobacteriaceae; genus Pantoea. The sequence continues at coordinate 1,992,552 of PEFU01000003.1, forward strand.
CATTTAGGGCTTTTGCCCGATTAGCGCTTGCGTCTGATTCCGCGATAAACTGACGCTTCAGTTTTCGACGGAAGCGCGTGATGAGCAGAGAAGAGAAAAAACAGGAGCTGGCGGCGCGAGCGGCATGGATGTATTACGTCGCTGGCGTAACACAGCAGGAGATTGCGCGCGCGCTCGGCTTATCGCGTCAGGTGGCGCAGCGGCTGGTGTCCAGCGCACGGGAAATGGGCATGGTCAGCGTCAAAATCGATCATCCGGTTACCCACTGTCTGCAACTGGCGCACGAGGTGCAGACGAAATTTGGTCTTGAGCTGTGTCGGGTGGTGCCTTCTGCCCGTCTGGAGGATGACGCTATTCAGCAGATGCTGGCCGTTGAAGGGGCCTCAGTGATGAGCCAGTTTATCAGCGAGGAGCAGCCGCAGGTGTTCGGCATTGGATCCGGCAAAACGCTGCGTTCGATGATCGACGCGCTGCCGTGGATTGAACGACCACAGCATCAGTGCGTGTCGATGATTGGTGCGATTGCGCGCGATGATTCCGGTACGCGTTACGACGTGCCGCTAAAGATGGCTGAGAAAATGCAGGGCAAATATTTTTTTATCCCCGCGCCGCTCTATGCCGACACGCCAGAAGACAAAACCATGTGGGTGCAGCATCAGGTCTATCAGCGCGTGACGCAGCGCGCCCTGCAGGCAGACGTTGCGTTTGTTGGCATTGGTGAAGTGCAGCCGGGCTGTCCGCTAAATGCCGAAGGCTTTATTACCGATGTGCAGGTCAGAGAGCTTAACACGCGTGGCGTGGTGGGTGAGATGCTTGGCCATTTCTTTAATCAGCAGGGCGAGCGGGTGTGGGGCGAAACCGATGCGCTGCTCACCAGCGTGCTGCTGGAGAGCCAGACGCAGCGGAAGATTATCGGCTTTGCCGGCAGCGCACGGAAATATCCGGCCATTCGCGCCGCGCTATTGGGTGGGTGGATCTCCGGGCTAGTGACCGACGAAGACACGGCGCTGAAGTTGCTTGGCGAGTGATTAAAACGCTTCTGCAATACGTAGCGGCGCGATTTATCGCGCCGGGTTAATCGCAAAATGGCAAACAAGCGCGCCATGAATTGCGCCGCTACGGCTCAGCAGCCTATTTTAACGAGCCTTTCAGGAACTGCTGCAGGCGCGGACTCTTTGGATTGCCAAACAGCTCATCGGGCGTCCCCTCTTCCTCAATTTTTCCCTGATGCAGGAAAATCACATGGTTTGAGACGTGGCGGGCAAATTCCATCTCGTGCGTGACCACGACCATGGTTTTTCCCTCTTCCGCCAGCTTCTGCATAATACGCAGGACTTCGCCTACCAGCTCGGGATCGAGCGCTGAGGTCGGTTCATCAAACAGCAGCACTTCCGGTTCCATTGCCAGCGCACGGGCAATGGAGACGCGCTGCTGCTGGCCGCCAGAGAGATGTACCGGATATTTTGCCCGCGCGCGCGCATCAATCCCGACTTTATCCAGATATTTGATCGCCCGTTCGCGCGCTTCCGCCTTGCTCAGACCGAGCACCTGAATGGGTGCTTCCGTCACGTTATCCAGCACCGTCATATGACTCCAGAGGTTGAAGTGCTGAAACACCATGGTGAGGCGCGTGCGCAGCGAGCGCAGCTGCTCCTTGTTCGCCACTTTCAGCTGGCCGTCGGTATCGCGCACCAGCGCAATCTGTTCGTTATTAACGGCGATAGCCCCTTCGCTCGGCTTTTCGAGGAAGTTAATGCAGCGTAAAAACGTACTTTTCCCGGAGCCGGAAGAGCCAATGATGCTAATCACATCGCCGGCATTGGCGCGCAGTGAGACGCCTTTCAGAACTTCATGTTCACCGTAACGTTTGTGCAGTTCGGCAACCTGTAATTTATTTTCAGCCATAGTGATACTCAGTGCGACGAAGAGGGTTTCACATGTGCCAGAAAGCGGCGCTCCGCAAGGCGGAACAGGCTAATCAGCACATAAGAGATAATCAGATAGAGCACGGCAGCGAGCCCAAACGCGGTAAACGGCTGATAGGTGGCCGAGTTAATATCACGCGCGATTTTCAGCAGATCCGGCACGGTCGCAGTAAACGCCAGCGCGGTGGAGTGCAGCATCAGGATCACTTCATTGCTGTATGCGGGCAGCGCGGTACGCAGCGCGGAGGGCAAAATGATGCAGCGGTAAAGCTTTACGGTTGAAAAACCGTAGGCGCGCGCCGCTTCAATTTCGCCATGTGGCACGGCGCGGATGGCGCCCGCAAAGATTTCAGTGGTGTAGGCGCAGGTATTCAGCGTAAATGCCAGCAGCGTACAGTTCAGACCGCTGCGAAAAAAGGCGTTCAGCAGCTCAGATCCTTTCACCACTTCCAGCGTATACATGCCGGAGTAGAACACCAGCAGCTGGACGTAGAGCGGCGTGCCGCGAAACACATAGGTAAACAGCCAGACCGGGGTTGAGATAAACCGGTTGGGTGATACGCGGGCGATGGCCAGGATCACAGCCAGACAGCCGCCGAGCACAACAGAAAGAATAAGCAGCCACAGCGTGATCGCCACGCCGGTGAAGCGATAGCCATCGGTCCAGAGCAGTTGTTTCCAGTACTCCTGAATAATCTCAATCATAATTCTGCCCTTTTTACCCCGACCGAGTAGCGGCGCTCAAGCCACCACAGCACGCCATTAGAAAGCGTGGTAAACACCAGWTAGATCACCCCTGCCACAATGGCAAAGTAGAACGGCTGCCAGGTACTCTTGCCCGCCAGCTGCGTCGCTTTGACCACATCCTCCAGCCCCAGCAGCGACACCAGTGCGGTAGCCTTGAGGATCACCTGCCAGTTGTTTCCGATGCCGGGCAGCGCAAAACGCATCATGGCCGGAAACAGAATGCGCCGGAACGTCTGCGAGCCGGTAAAACCAAAGGCGGTAGCGGCTTCAATCTGTCCCTTCGGCACCGCCAGAAACGCGCCGCGAAAGGTTTCAGTAAAATAGGCGCCGTAGATAAACCCGAGGGTAATGATACCGGCCACCATCGGGTCGATATCAAACTGCGCCAGGCCCAGCGCGTCAGTTACCGCGTTGAGCGCAATCTGCAGCCCGTAAAAGATCAGCAGCATCAGCACCAGATCGGGCACGCCGCGGATCAGGGTGGTGTACCCCTCCGCAATGATGGCCAGCGGCCGGCTGCGCGACAGTTTGGCACCCGCCCCGAGCAGGCCGAGGATAACCGCCAGCAGCACGGCGCTCAGCGCCAGCTCCAGCGTCACCAGCGTGCCTTTGAGAATGACTTCAGAATAGCCGTACAACATGATTTCGATCCTGTCGTGAGAGGAAAATAACACACGCTGCCCGGGAAATAGCGGACAGTCCTGACCAGGGATATGAATCACGGAAGGATAGCGGCAAGCGTATGAACCCCGGGAGTTTACATAAGTAAGCGCCCGGAGTGAATAGTTATGGCCCCGGTTCCTGTCACTCAACCCGCAGTATCAGGAAACAGGTCGATCAGTCACCGTAGACGTTGAAATCGAAATATTTTTTCGCAATCTTGTCGTAGGTGCCATCTTTGCGCATCTCATTAAACGCCTTATCGATGGCGGCTTTAAGATCGCTGTCATCTTTGCGCAGGCCCATGCCGGTGCCTACACCAAAGATTTTGTCATCTTTCACCGCCGGGCCAGCAAACGCATAGTTTTTGCCTACCGGCTGCTTCAGAAAGCCTTCGCTCGCCTGCACTTCATCCTGGAAAGCGGCATCAATGCGTCCGGCGTTCAGGTCCTGATAGACCAGATCCTGATTTGCATAAGGCGTCACGGTAACGCCCTTCGGCCGCCAGTATTGATTCGCATAGGTTTCCTGCGTGGTACCCTGCAGCAGACCGATARTTTTGCCCTTCAGCGATTCAATCGTTGGCTGCAGCGGAGAGCCTTTTGCCGCCACCAGACGGGCGTTAGCCGCATAGAGTTTTTCCGAGAAGCCAATCTCCTCCTGACGCTTTTCGGTGATAGAGAGCGACGAAATAATGGCATCAATTTTTTTCGCTTTCAGCGACGGAATAAGCGCATCGAAATCACTTTCCACATAGGTACATTTGGCCTGAATGCGTTTGCAAATCTCATTGGCAAGGTCGATATCAAACCCCACCAGCTGGCCCTGGGCATTTTTTGACTCAAACGGCGGGTAAGTTGGATCGGTCCCGATACGCAGCGACTGCGGTACTGCGGCAAAAACGCTGGCGGTGCCGGTCATTGCCAGCAGCAGGGAGAGAGCCAGAACTCGCTTTTTCATAGTTTACCCTCAAGTGACGTGCTTATTGTTATGTGGTGTGATGTGTGTTTTGCGCTGAATGGATTGCAGTTTTCATGCCAGGTCTCAGAGCTGGCGATGCAGCATGCAGGCGCGCTAACGAGAGCGTCGTAACGGGACGCAGAGAGTTCGTTATGAAGGGAATATAACAGCGGGATGCAGAAGAAAAAGCGAGTTTGCTAACTTTTAGTGCAGATTATGCACGAAGAGTGATCGACACCGCGAATTTGCACATCCATTGTGCAGCGCGCAACGTTTATGCGCCATTCCAGCGCATGAACAGATCTTCCGGTAGCGTGATATCAAACTGATCCACCACGCGATTAACCGTCTGGTCGACCAAATCCTCAATACGCTGCGGCCGGTGATAGAAAGCCGGCACCGGCGGCATGATCATCGCGCCCAGTTCAGCCGCCGTGGTCATCATACGCAGATGACCGACGTGCAGCGGGGTTTCGCGTACGCAGAGCACCAGGCGGCGCTGCTCTTTCAGCACGACGTCAGCGGCGCGCGTCAGCAGGCTGTCGCTGTAGCTGTGTACAATGCCGGAGAGCGTTTTCATTGAGCACGGCAGGATCACCATACCCAGCGTTTTAAATGAGCCGGAAGAGATGCTTGCCCCGATATCCCGCACGTCATGCACCACGCTGGCAAGCGCCTGCACATCCCGCACGCTGTAGTCAGTTTCCAGCGCCAGCGTCTGGCGCGCTGCCGGGCTCATCACCAGATGGGTTTCCACTTCCGGCACCGATTGCAGCACCTGCAGCAGCCGCACGCCGTAAATTGCGCCGCTGGCGCCGGAAAGACCCACGATGAGACGTTTCATAACTCTGCCTTACTCTGTTCAGAATCGGCAATGATAGCCTGCCACAGGCAAAAATGCGCTGGCGCCCGGTGAAAAAGCGCAAAACAGACGGGGCAGACTTTCGCCTGCCCCGCGGGAGTGCCGGATAAAAGCTCAATCAGCCTTCGTTATGGATCTCCAGCCCTTCCACTTCGTTCTGACGCTGCAGCGCTTTGGCGTCGTCGTTACGCAGCGACTGCAGATACTCGAGGTATTGCTGATCCACATCCTTAGTGACGTAAACGCCGTTGAAGACGGAGCACTCAAACTGCTCAATGTCCGGATTCTCTTCGCGTACCGCTTCGATCAGATCGTTCAGATCCTGGAAGATCAGCGCATCCGCCTTAATCAGCTTGCGGATCTCCTCCACCTCACGGCCATGGGCAATCAGCTCGGTAGCACTTGGCATGTCGATGCCATAGACGTTTGGAAAGCGGATCTCCGGTGCAGCCGACGCGAGATAAACCCGTTTAGCACCCGCCTCGCGCGCCATCTCGATAATCTGTTCAGAGGTCGTACCGCGCACGATAGAGTCATCCACCAGCAGCACATTTTTATCGCGGAACTCTGCACGGTTGGCGTTGAGCTTACGGCGAACGGCGCTGCGGCGCAGATGCTGGCCCGGCATGATAAAGGTGCGGCCCACATAGCGGTTTTTCACAAATCCCTGACGGTAGGGCTTGTTCAGGATGCGCGCAATCTCCAGCGCGGTATCGGTCGAGGTTTCCGGAATCGGAATCACCACGTCGATATCGAGATCTTCCCACTCCCGGGCAATTTTTTCCCCGAGCTTGGTGCCCATGCGCACGCGCGCGCTATAGACGGAAATCTTATCCAGGAAAGAGTCCGGGCGGGCAAAATAGACATATTCAAACAGGCAGGGATTACTTTTCGGGTCCTCTGCACACTGGCGGGTCGAAAGCTGGCCCTGTTCAGTGATATAGACCGCTTCACCCGGCGCAACGTCACGAATGAACTCAAATCCCAGCGTATCCAGCGCCACGCTCTCCGAGGCAACCATATACTCTGTGCGGCCATCCTGCATGTCGCGCTTGCCGAGCACCAGTGGACGAATCCCGTTCGGATCGCGAAACGCCACCATACCGTGTCCGATAATCATCGCCACCACGGCATAAGCGCCACGCACCTGCTGATGCACTGCCGCTACCGCGGCAAAAATGGTTTCCGCATCGAGCGGATAGTGCTGAAAGCGATCCAGCTCCTGCGCAAAAATGTTGAGCAGGATCTCTGAATCGGAGGTGGTATTAACGTGACGGCGACCGGTCTCAAACAGCTGTTTGCGCAGCTCATGCGCATTGGTGAGATTGCCGTTATGCGCCAGCGTAATACCGTAAGGAGAGTTAACGTAAAATGGCTGCGCTTCAGAGGCGCTGGAGCTGCCGGCGGTAGGGTAACGCACGTGGCCGATACCGATATTGCCCTGCAAACGCTGCATGTGGCGCGCTTCAAACACGTCGCTGACCAGACCATTTGCTTTGCGCAGACGGAAGCAGTTCAGCGCATCAATAGTACAAATGCCGGCGGCATCCTGTCCGCGGTGCTGCAGCACCGTTAACGCGTCATAGATCGACTGGTTTACTGGCATAAAACCGGTGATACCAACAATACCGCACATATTGTCATTTCCTCATTAGCCGCACTCCCGATGGTGTCACCGGGGTAAAAAACTTGACGTGCTTTTCAGGTAATCAAAAAACCACCTGATGATATAACTGAACTGGGGAATGAGCTGAGACTGTTGCCAGTCCGGGCTTTTTGAAAAGCCGGTGAATGTATCAAGGAAGAAAAGAATGGCGGAAACAATCAGCACGCCACGCAACGCCCCGAAACAGACCCCCAACACCCTGTCGGTTCCCGACAAGCCGGTTTTCTCAACCAGCGAGCCGATCACATAGTTCACGATGGCACCCACAATCAGGGTGGCAACGAATAACACCGCAATTGCGATGCCGTTGCGAACCAGTTCGTCGTTAAAACCTGTAAACCAGACTGCCAGGTAGGCGTAGTAATGACTGGCGACAAAAAACGCGCATCCCCAGGTAACAAGAGATAAGGCTTCCCGGACAAACCCGCGAATCAGGCTGACCAGAGCCGAAAAACCAACTACCGCAATAATGACGTAATCAATCCAGATCATGAACGCTTCCAGTACAGTGCTTCGCACCCCTGCATCCAGTTCGGGGCGCATTCTAACAGAAAAAGAAAACGTTTGCGTAGCCTTTTCCCGTTCGCGGTGATGAAAAAGGGCGAGGAAAAATAATTCCTTCGCCCGTTACTATCAGCAATATTTAACTAGCTGATTTTAAAATTAATTACCTGCTTTAACCCGGCATTTACGCGCTATAAGCCACGCCTGTTACTGCTATCGGCGTGGCTTATCAGCCTGTCAGCGCACGCTATAGGGTTTCACCACGCCGCCCAGTCCGGAAACGCTCTGCAGCTCGCTCAGCGAACTTTGCAGCTTCGCTTTAGAGGCGTCAGGTCCGACGTAGATACGGGTGATTTGCCCCTGCACCGGCGATGACGGCACAGTAAAGGCGCGGTAGCCAGAGAGCCGCAGCTTCGCCACAATCTCGTCCACTTTCGCAGCGTTCTTCAGTGCGCCAAGCTGTACCACATACGCCTGCCCGGCCGGGGCGCTGGCTGGCTTCTGCGTTTCTGCCGGCTTGCTCTGCTCCGCTGCTTTTGGCTGCTCTGCGGGTTTTGGCGTCTCCACCGGCTTCGGCTTCGGTTGCTCTGCCGGCTTCGGCCTGCTCTGCTCGGTGGTTTTAGGTTTCGTCTGCTCAGCCGGTTTCTGCTGGGTTCTGGGCTGCGTCTGCTGATGCACCGCCGGTGGCGTGACTACGCTCGGCTGGCTGTTCTGCACCGGCTGCGCGCTGCCGCTGACGGCCGGATTTTGCGTGGCCTGAGTGGTCGCTGACTGCTGCGCAGCACCGGCACCTTCCGGCGGCTGCGACGGCAGCGGCTGCGTGACCGGCGGCACCATTTCGCTATCCTGCTGATCGTCAGGTTTTGGCACCAGCGGAATCGCTGCAAACTCTTCCTTATAATGCTTTTTCTTACCGTCCAGCAGGCCCGGCAGCACAATGACACCAATCGCCACCAGGATCACCGTGCCCACTAACCGATTTTGAAACTTACTCGCCACTGCCGTTCTCCGCTGCCATCGATTCCATAACCTGTGCTACGGTGTGAAATGACCCACACACCAGAATCACATCCTGCCGGCTGGCCTGCGCACGCGCCGCCCGCCACGCCGCATCAACGCTGGTATACGCCGTACCGCTCTCCAGATGCGCAAGCAGCTCCTCTGCCGATGCGCCACGCGGACCCGCCAGCGGCGCGCAGTACCAGTGCGTCACCTGCGGCGCCAGCGCAGCGAGCGTACCGGCAATATCTTTGTCGTGCAGCATACCCGCTACCGCATGAACCGTTCCGCCCGCGGGCAGCGCTGCCAGACGCGACGCCAGCCAGGCAGCCGCGTGCGGGTTGTGCGCGACGTCCAGAATCACCTGCGGCGCATGGCTTATGGTCTGGAAACGCCCTGCCAGTACCGCCTGCGGCAGATGCGCGCGGATAATGGCGTCAGGCACCTGCAGACCCGACGCGCGTAACGCAGCCAGCGCCGTGGCCGCATTAGGCAGCGGCACCTGCGGCAGCGGCAGATCGCGCAGCTCACCCTGCGCATCCTGCAGCATCCAGCTATCACTACCGCCCTGCCACTGCCAGTCGCGATTGACCTGATGCAGCACGGCACCGGTCTCTGCTGCCACCGCAGCGATGCTTGCCGGCATCTCCGCTTCGCCCACTACGGCAGGTTTACCGGCGCGGAAAATACCCGCTTTTTCCCGCCCGATACTCTCGCGGTCGGGGCCAAGCCAGTCCGTGTGATCGAGTGCGATACTGGTGATCACCGCCACATCACTGGCAACAATATTGGTGGCATCAAGACGGCCACCCAGTCCGACTTCGAGGATCACCACGTCAAGATTCGCCTGGCGGAACAGATTAAGCGCAGAGAGCGTGCCAAATTCAAAATAGGTGAGCGAGGTATCACCACGCCCCGCCTCGATTTCAGCAAAGCTGGCGCTGTGCTGCGCCTCCGGCAGCTCCGCACCCTGCACGCGTACGCGCTCGGTGTAGCGCACCAGATGCGGCGAACTGTAGACGCCCGTACGGTAGCCTGCTGCCATCAGTAGCGTTTCCAGCGTGCGGCAGGTGGTGCCTTTGCCGTTGGTGCCGGCGACGGTAAAGATAAAGGGAGCGGGTTTCAGCAGGTCAAGCTGCGCGGCAACGCGCTGAATACGATCCAGACCCAGTTCAATCGCCTGTGAGTGAAGATGCTCAAGATAGTGAAGCCACGTGGCCAGCGGCGACGTGCCCTGAGGAGGCTGATGCGTGTTCATGAGTCCCGTCTGTTGCGTAGTACAGCTCATCGTTCAGCGCAGCGGCGGAAAGAGAGGCCTGCGCGCGGCTGATGGCTATCAACAGGCAGGAACCGGCACGGCTGCTCACTGAATAATGGGATGTACGGAATGAAAGTAAAAAGGCGCATCGCTGCGCCTTTCGGTTGCCTGTCAGGCGTCGTTGCTTTCTGGTTCCACCACCACCGGTGGCTCGCCATCCAGCTGCGGAGCCGGCAGGTTCATCATTTTTGCCAGCAGGCTGGCCAGCTTAAAGCGCATTTCCGGACGACGGATGATCATGTCGATCGCGCCTTTTTCAATCAGGAACTCACTGCGCTGGAAGCCCGGCGGCAGCTTTTCACGTACCGTCTGCTCAATCACGCGTGGACCGGCAAAACCGATCAGCGCTTTTGGCTCCGCCACGTTGAGATCGCCCAGCATCGCAAAGCTGGCAGAAACGCCACCCATGGTCGGGTCAGTCAGCACGGAGATATAAGGCAGACCGCGCTCCTGCATTTTCGCCAGGGCCGCACTGGTTTTTGCCATCTGCATCAGCGACTGCAGCGCTTCCTGCATACGTGCACCGCCGCTGGCCGAGAAGCAGATCAGCGGGCAGTTATCTTCCAGCGCCTGCTCTACGGCACGCACAAAGCGCGCGCCCACGACTGAGCCCATCGAGCCGCCCATAAAGGCAAACTCAAACGCCGCCGCCACAACCGGCATGCCGTGCAGCTGGCCTTTCATGACGATCAGCGCATCTTTTTCGCCGGTGTCTTTCTGGGCCGCTACCAGACGATCCTTATACTTTTTGGAGTCGCGGAACTTGAGCAGATCTTTTGGCTCCAGCTCGCTTCCCAGCTCAACCATCGACCCTTCATCCATCAGGCTATGCAGACGCTCGCGCGCGTGCATACGCATGTGGTGGTCGCACTTCGGGCAGACCTCAAGGTTGCGCTCCAGCTCGGCGCGGTAGAGCACCTGACCACAGCTGTCGCACTTGGTCCACACCCCTTCCGGGATGCTGGCTTTGCGCGTAGGCGTCGTGGTGCTTTTATTCAGTATGCGTTCAATCCAGCTCATTGATGACCTTTCTGTTTAATGCTGACCTGGTCCAGTCTTTTCGTTACTGCTGAAATCACCTTCAGCAGGCCGTAAATGTCGCTCATTAAACCACAACCTGTTCACGCTGTGGATAAAAATCTGGTGACGGGCTTACTGCGATTTCTGCTGACGCGCCTGACGGCGATGACGCCATACTTCAATCACGCCCGGCAGTATCGATACCACGATAATGCCGACAATCAGCAGCTTGAGGTTCTCCTGCACCACCGGCAGATCGCCAAACAGATAGCCGGCATAGGAGAACAGCAGTACCCACAACAGCGCGCCCGTAACGTTGAAGAGCGCAAAGTGGCGATAGGACATATGTCCCATACCCGCCACGAAGGGGGCAAAGGTTCGCACGATTGGCACAAAGCGCGCAAGTATAATGGTTTTACCGCCGTGGCGATCGTAGAACGCATGGGTTTTATCGAGATAGCTGCGGCGGAAGATTTTAGACTGCGGATTACTGAATAGCTTCTCACCAAACAGGCGGCCAATGGTGTAGTTCACCGCATCGCCGAGAATAGCAGCGATAACCAGCAGCGTGACCATCAGGTGCACGTTTAAGTCGTTGCCCGGTAAGGCAGCAAGCGCGCCTGCCACAAACAGCAGCGAATCACCCGGCAGGAATGGCGTCACCACCAGACCGGTCTCGCAAAACAGGATCAGGAACAGGATGGCGTAGATCCAGATGCCATACTGCGCCACCAGTTCGGCCAGGTGCACATCAATGTGCAGAATAAAATCGACAACAAAATGGATAAACTCCATACCAGCTAACTCCCTGACACCCTACGGTTAAAAATTAATCTGCGAGGAACAGTGGTCCCGGCGCAGGCTGTGGTAACGCAAAATGGGACGGGTAATCCACCGCCACCAGGTATAACCCTTCCGCTTTCGCGGTTGCCGCTGCCAGCGTGCGATCTTTTGCCGCCAGCAGATCCGCTATCCAGCTCTCCGGCTGATTGCCATTGCCAACCTCTATCAGGCTGCCGACGATGTTACGCACCATATGGTGCACGAAGGCGTTCGCTTTGATATCGACAATGACAAATGCCCCCTGCCGTATGACGTTCAGATGGATCACGTTACGCCATGGCGTACGCGACTGGCACTGAACGGCACGAAACGAGGTGAAGTCATTTTCACCCAGCAGATGCTGACCGGCACGCTGCATTTTCTCTGCGTCCAGCGGATGGTAGTAGTGCGTCAGCCCGTTGCCGAGAATAGCCGGGCGCAGCCGCTGATTATAAATCACATAGCGGTAGCGTCGCGCGGTCGCGCTGAAGCGCGCGTGAAAGCTCTCCGGCACCGCTTTTACCCAGCGTACGGCGATATCATCCGGCAGATTGGCATTGACCCCCAGCGTCCAGGCGCTGTCAGCGCGCCGGGAAGTGGTTTCAAAATGCACTACCTGACCGGTGCCGTGTACGCCTGCGTCTGTCCGCCCGGCGCAAAACACGCTGACGTCATGGTTCGCTACTTTCGCCAGCGCTTTCTCCAGCTTCTCCTGCACGCTGCGTACTTCATTTTGCCGCTGCCAGCCATAGTAGCGGCTGCCGTCATACTCAATGCCCAGCGCCAGCTTCAGGGTTGTCGCCTCCGCCTGCATCAGTAGAAATACTCCTGCACCAGCTTCTCCGCCGTTTTCACTGCCATCAGCGCGCCGCCAAAGCGTACGTTATCCGCCACCGACCAGAACTGCAGCAGCTCCGGAATGCCGTAGTCGTTGCGCAGGCTGCCAATGCTCAGCACTTCATTACCGGAGGCATCACCAACCTGCGTCGGGTAATCCCCCTCTTCGCTCAGGCTGATATCTTCCGCACGCGCCAGTTCATCACGTGCCTCTTCGGCAGAGAGCGGACGCAGATTTTCCAGATAAACGATTTGCGCATTACCGTAAAACACCGGCGCCTGCACGCTGCTGACGGCAATCGGCAGTCCCTCATCCTGCAGCACTTTACGCACCTGCTCCACGACGCGACGTTCACTTGCCACGCTGCCGCTGCTGTCTGCCTGCTGCGGCAGCAGGTTAAATGCCAGCTGACGGCCAAAATAGTGTTCGTCAGGCGGAATGCCATTCAGCAGGCGCGCACTCTCGCCTGCCAGTCCATCCACGGCAGCTTTGCCCTGGCTGGATACTGACAGCAGGTTTGTTACCTGAATGCGGCTCAGCCCGGCGGTTTCAACCAGTGGCTTGATGGCGCATAACAGCTGGCTTACCAGCGCATCTGCCACGCTGATGATATTACGGTTACGGTAGTCCGCCAGTACCTGCGGGTTCACATCCGGTACCACCAGCGGCACATCCGGCTCCAGCGCGAACAGATCGCTGCTGTCGATCACCAGGCATCCCTGGCTCGCCGCCTCTTCTGCGTAGCGGGCTGACGCCTCGCGACCGGCAGTGAAAAACGCCAGCTGCGCCTGGGTCCAGTCGAACTCAGCCGCATTCTGTACGCGCACCGAACGGCCGGCAAAACGCAGTGTTTCACCCGTGCTGTTTTCGCTTGCCAGCAGATGGATCTCACCAACCGGGAACTGGCGTTCCGCCAGCAGTTCCAGTACAGCGTTTCCTGTGGCGCCTGTTGCGCCCAGTAGCGCAATATTCCAGCCGTCAGACATGTTGGTTTACTCCAGACAATGACATAAAAACAGAAGGCGGTAATGATACCGCCTCATAATTCAGATTCGTTCCCGCTGTGCGCCGTGGCGCATCATTCCGGGAGAGAGGATGGCTGCCCCTGCAGGCTGACGCGAAAGCCCAGCTGCTTCAGCATGCTGGCGCTGGCAGCGTTGTCGCAGATCACCTGCAGCGAAGACCACTCACGGCGCTCTTCGTACTGCCGGCGCAGCCGGTCAAACTCGCCCGGCTGGTCTGCTGCTTTACGCAGCGGCGCGTCGTCGCGGCGCACATCATACACCAGGTGTGCCAGTCGTTTCAGCGTTGCCTGATCGAGTTCACCGTGRAGCGTGATGCTGCTGAACTCCGGCGGCGGCAGCAGACTCTCCAGCGCCACCTGCTGCGGCTGGCCGATAAACGCGCTCCAGGCTTCAAAGACCTGCGTCGTGCCACGCGCTTTACCCTCCAGCGTGTAGCCTGCGATATGGGCGGTAGCGATATCCACGCGCGCCAGCAAATCGAGACTGAGATCGGGTTCCGGCTCCCATACATCCAGTACCACGCGCAGATCGCCACGCATTTTCAGCACTTCCAGCAGCGCAGCGTTGTCAACCACCGGACCGCGGCAGGCGTTAATCAGAATGGTATCGGGCCGCAGCGCCATCAGCAGCGCCGCATCCGCCAGGTGCCAGCTTTTATAGCGCCCCTCTTTGTTGAGCGGCGTATGAAAAGTCAGGATATCCGCCTGTGCCACCAGCGTTTCCAGCGTATGAAACGGTCCGGTATCGCCACGATCGGCACGGGGCGGATCGCACAGCAGCGTTTTAACGCCCCAGGCTTCCAGTCGCGCCTGCAGACGGCTGCCGACGTTACCCACACCCACGATGCCCACGGTGCGATCGCGCAGCGCAAAGCCGTCACGTTCAGCCAGCAGCAGCAGCGCAGAGAAGACATATTCCACCACGGCGATAGCGTTGCAGCCTGGTGCGGCAGAGAAGCCGATGCCGGCTGCCTGTAGCGAGGCCTGATCCACGTGATCGGTGCCCGCGGTGGCAGTGCCGACAAATTTTACCGGCGTGTCCGCCAGCAGCGCCGCATTGACCGGGGTGACCGAGCGCACCATCAGCGCGCTGGCATCGCGCAGCTCCGCTTCAGGCAGCGGACGGCCCGGTACGGCAACCACCTCACCGGTGCGGCTGAAGAGTTCACGGGCATAGGGCATGTTTTCATCAACGAGAATTTTCACGGCGGTGGTCCTGTCTGCGGGAAATGAACGCCGGCTAGTGTGCCACAAAGGCGGCTGTTAGCCTAACCGGCTGCGATAGCGTTCCGGGGAGGTGCCCGCCTGCTGCTGAAACATAACAATCAGCGCCGAGGCGGAGCTATAGCCGAGTTCATGAGCGATAGCCTGCACGCTCTTGCCCTGCTCCAGCAGCGCAAGCGTGCGCAGAAAACGCAGCCGCTGCCGCCACTCGCTAAAGGACATTTTCAGCTGCTGCTGGCAGCGCCGCGCCAGCGTACGTTCTGTAGTAAACACGCGCTGCGCCCACTGCGCCAGCGTGGTGTTATCGCCGGGATTGGCCTCCAGCGCACGCAGCACCGGCGCAAGAAACTTATCATCTGAGGCGGGCAGATAGCTGGTATGCGCGGGTGCCTGGCGCAGGCGATCCAGCAGCACATCACACAGGCGCCACTCCGCCTCGCTCTGCGGCTGCGCCAGCGCGCGCTGCGCGAACTCATTCATAATCGCATGCGTTATCGCATCCGCCGTCAGCAGGCAGGCGCGCGCCGGCAGGCCGTGACACAGTTCGGCTGCCAGATTCAGGGTACGAAACTGTGCCTGACAGTGGTTATAGCTGCTGTGTCGCTGGCCGGGAGGGATCCATWCCGGCATCTCAGCCGGGGCCAGCAGGCGCTCGCCTTCAATGTCCAGCTCCAGCACGTGGCGGGTAACAAAAATCGCCTGGCCCCACGCATGCTGATGCGGCAGATATTCGGTGCGCGCATGCGTCTGTTCGTAACGCATAAAAATGCGCGGCGCGTCAGCGGGCGGGCAATAGGCAACCTGAATAGTCATTCTGTCCGGTCATTAACAAATATTGTCCGATTTTAACTATCTGTTTTAAACCGGTCAAACGTATGCTGGCGGCACTTTTTTACGGAGCCTGTTATGAATCTGCTGTTCCCGCTCATTGCGGTGCTGATCTGGTCAGTCAACACCATCGTCAGCAAACTTTCGGCTGACGCTATCGATCCCGCCGCTATCTCATTTTATCGCTGGCTGCTGGCGCTGCTGGTGCTGACACCGTTCTGCCTGCCCGGCGTATGGCGGCACCGGCGCACCATAAAAGGCCACCTCGGCCAGCTGCTGCTGCTGGGGCTGCTTGGCATGGTGCTCTATCAGAGCCTTGCCTACTATGCGGCGCATAGCGTGTCGGCGGTGATGATGGGCATACTGGGCGCCACCATTCCGCTGCTGACGATTCTGCTCAGCCTGCTGGTGCTGCGTCTGGCTCCCACGCGCGGTATTCTGCTGGGCGGTATTCTCTCGTTTATCGGTCTGGTCTGGCTGGTCAGCGGCGGCAACCCGGCTCAGCTGCTGGCGCAGCGTCCCGGCAATGGCGAAGTGATGATGCTGGCGGCCTCCACCTCTTATGCGCTCTATGGCGTGCTGACCAAACGCTGGGCGATCCCGCTCCCCACCTGGCAGAGCCTCTATGTGCAGATTTTCTTCGGTGTTGTGCTGCTGCTGCCGGGCTTTCTGCTCGCGCCGGAGGTCGCGCTGACGCAGCAGAACCTGCCGCTGGTGCTGTTTGCCGGGCTGTTTGCCTCGATCGTGGCGCCCTTTTTGTGGATCCTTGGCGTGCAGCGGCTGGGTGCCAGCACCACCAGTATCTTTATGAACGTGGTGCCGGTATTTACAGCGCTTATTGCGGTGCTGTTTCTGCATGAGCAGCTGCACAGCTATCACTGGATTGGCGGCGGTATTACGCTTACCGGCGTGATCCTGGCGCAGCGGCTGAAGACGCCGCTGCGCCAGCCGGCCATCAGGGAAAGCTGACGGTGACCCGCAGTCCGCCCAGCTGCGGGCTGCGATCGAGACGCAGCCGCGCGCCGTGCCAGGCGCAGATATCTTTCACCAGCGCCAGCCCGATACCCGCACCAGGCTGCCCGCTGGGATCGAGACGTGCAAACGGCTGGAGCGCCTGCTGCTGCTGCGCAGCGTCTATACCGGGGCCGCTGTCTTCAATCTCCAGCTGATGCCCCTGCAGCCGTGCCGTTACCGTTCCCTGCGCCGGCGTATATTTAATCGCATTATCCAGCAGGTTGGCGCACAGTTCAGCCAGCAGCAGCGCGTCTCCCTGTACGCGACACGCCTCTTCGCCCTCGAAACCTAAATCAATCTGCTTGTGCCGCGCGGCGGTATAGCCGCTCAGGCACGCCTGCTGCACAATCTGACTGAGATCAACGCGGGTAAAGGGTTTATCTTCGCCGTGGCGCGCCTTGATCTGCGCCAGCTGCAGCAGCCGGTCAGTCAGCTCTACGGTATCGTTCAGCGTGTGGCGCATGCCCTGCAGGCTCTCACGCCACTGCTGCGGATCGTCACTGCTGAGCGCCACGCTGACCTGGGTTTTCAAAATGGTCAGCGGCGTACGCAGCTGGTGCGACACATCGGCGCTGAAGCGCTCCTGCCGCGCCAGCAGCCCGCGCAGCCGCTCCAGATGCCGGTTAAATGCCACAATCAGCGGCTGCAGTTCTGACCAGGGTACCAGCGACGGCAAGGGCGTCAGCTCTCCTGGCGCACGGCGCAGCATAATCCGCGACAGCCGGCGCAGCGGCCGCAGCACCCGGCGCAGCAGCATCCCCGCCAGCAGCAGCGTGATCAGCACCAGGAAACTCTGGCTGATCAGCGCCGTACGCAGCAGGCTGTCGGCAAAGGCGTGCCGGGAGTTCAGCGTTTCCGCCACCAGCACCAGCGCCATGCCTTCTACCCCCTCTTCATTCACCGGCTGCCATAGCGCCGCCACGCGAATCGGCTGCCTGCGGTAGTGCGCGTCATAAAAGTGCACCAGCGCCGGGTAAGCCTCAGAGAGCGGCGCGTTACGCGGCAGCAGCGGCAGATCGGGATAGCKGGAGAGCGTATTTCCCTGCGGGGAAATAACCTGATAGAAGAGCTGGTCGTTCATATTACGCTCAAAACTGTCCAGCACTACCCAGGGCACATCCACTTCCAGATGGCGCTGGCGTACCACCAGCCTTTCCGCCACGGTGCGCGCTGACGCCAGCAGTGAGCGGTCATAAGCCTGATTCGCTGCCTGCAGCGCGCTCTGATAATGGGTATAAACCGACAGCGCCCACAGCAGCAGCAGCGGTGCGCCCAGCCACAGCAGCAGCTCACCACGCAGCGAGTGCATCAGCCGCACGGCTGCTGCTCCAGGCTGTAGCCGAGCCCGCGCAGCGTCACAATCGCCACATCGCTGCCGGAGAGCTTTTTACGCACCCGATGCACATAGAGCTCAATGCTCTCCGMACTGGCGTCGTCGGCCAGCGTAAACGTCTGCTCATAAAGATGCTGGCGCGATACCGGTCGTCCCGGCCGCTGCATCAGCGTGGAGAGCACGCTCGATTCGCGCGGCGTCAGCGACAGCGGCTTATGATTCAGCAGGAAATAGCCTTCGCTGTCGCGCTCCAGCTGTCCGAGCCGCTGGGTCTGCGCCGTCTGGCCGTGGCTGCGGCGCAGCAGCGCGCGCAGTCGCGCATCCAGCTCATCCAGCTCAAACGGCTTGGTCAGATAGTCATCGGCGCCGCCG
>PEFU01000003.1:2010767-2040445 GCA_002939445.1 Pantoea sp. BRM17
CCGCACTGGCAAAAATCAGAACCGGAATGGTCAGCGGCAGCACCAGCAGGCTGAGCAGCACGCCGCCACGCCGCAATCCCGTTGTCAGGCCGGTGCCGATAGCACCAAGAAAGCTCAGCGTCGGCGTACCCAGCAGCAGCGTCAGCGCCAGCGCGCGCCAGCCGGCCATATCCAGCCTGTATCCATTTCCACATTTGCATTGCTCACACTAATAATAAAGAGGGAACGGCTTCTCTGAGGAAGCGCGCTACTGCAGGCTGATCCGCAGCGCTGCAGCGGTGGCAAACGGCGACAGCGTCGCACTTACCGCCAGCATCGCGCCCAGAACCGCCAGATAGCCGCCAACTGGCAGCCCCTGCCCGGCGGCGTCGATATGCGTAGATCCCCATTGACCACATGGCAGCGGGCACGTGCAGGTACATAATCCGGAAGCTATTGCCCTGCTGGTAATCAGCCGGGGCGAAGCCAAATCCCCATCCCCAGCCAAGCAGCAGCGCGCCGGCTGCGGCAATCGCCATGCCGGGAATAAGTCGCCCGCATAGCTGGTAAAGGCGTTCCGGCCTTGCCCACTGCAGGAACAGCAGCACCAGCTCTGAGGTGAGGCGCGCATCCCAGATCCACCAGGTTCCCCACATCGGTTTGCCCCATGCGGAGCCGGTAATCAGCGCAATAAAGGTAAAGGCGGCTCCCACCGGCGCCATCGCGGCGGCGGCCAGGTCAGCCATCTTCAGCTGCCACACCAGACCGGTAAAGGCGGCAATCGCCATGGCTCGCAGCGGCGTGCGCATAGAGGGATCGATTGCCTGCTGCAGCAGACCGGATGAGCCCTGATGCAGCGTGTTCCACCACTGCACAGAAAAATGAATAATCGGCAGGTTCACCACGCCGACGAGGATCAGGATACCGGCGGCGCGTCCCGCCGTGCGGCGATCGTCAAAGGCGAGCCAGAGCGCCATCGCGCCCATATACCGACAGCCAGACAAAAAAGGCGTAGCCGCCCATAGCAAAGAATTCACTCCATGAGGTGAAGGCCGGACTCATGCTTTTGCTCCCTGCTGTGCCAGCGCGATAGCCCACGGACGATGCCGTTCGGTCAGTAAAATCAGGTTACGCAGCCGCATCAGCGTCAGCGTGATAAACAGCAGCAGATAGCCGAGAATCGACCAGTAGCCAGCACCACCAAAAGACGGTTGCGACGACGGAGATTCATCCTGCCTCCCCGGCAGCGCGCGCGCGCTGTTTAGTCTGTGCCGCACGCACACGCTGCTCCCGCGCCTGACGCTGACGGATCTCCGCCAGCAGACGCCGCCGCTGCAGCAGCGTATGCAGCACCAGGCCCAGTAGCGGGATCAGGGTGCAGGCAATTTACCGCCAGCGACTGCGGATCGCGCCTCACGCTGCCTGGCATCACCATGCCACCCACGCGCAGACGCTGCCCCGCTTCCGGCTTCAGCTGCGCGTCGCCTTTGCCGTTGATAATCTCGCCCGGCGTATAGAACAGATCGATGTTTGAGCGCAGAGCATACATCACCAGCGCGGTCGCCAGGCCAAGGCCGGTAAGACGATTGGTATTCATTGCATCCTGAATTTCCGGCGGCGTGTATTTTTCGTCGTGCTTAGCCAGCACTTCCCGGGCGCTGATAACATTACCCGCCTGCAGTACGCCCTGCGCCACTACCCCCTGCCCTTCGCGGAAGAGATCGGGCAGGATGCCGTTATAGCTGACGCTGACCACGCCTCTGGCGTCATACAGGCTGAAGAGCGGCAATGGCTAAAAACATGCCCCAGGTCAGCGGTCGCGCGAGCGTCATTAGCCGCGCATCCTGACGCGCGGCGCCCCATAGCGGGTAAATACTCAGCAGCAGCGCCAGGCCCAGCGCCAGACAGAGCAGAAAAGTTCCGATTTCCGGCATCATGGCTGATTACCCGCCGGCTGATAGCGCACTGCGGCGCGGGTACGGCATCTCGCGGCTGAAAATTGCCACCGYCAGCGACCAGCTGCTGAGCAGCAGTACCCACAGCAGCAGCGATCCTTCATGCGCACCCCAGGTCGCGGCAACGCGGTAATAGACCGGCAGCAGCGTATTTGAATTTGTCGCAACGTATGCAACGGTGAAATCGTTCACCACAAATGCGTGCACCAGCACCATAAAGGCGAAACCGACATAGCCCATATAGAGCAGCGGCGGATGGAAGATCAGGCCGATATCCTGCAGCATCGGGTTAAGATCGCCGCCGTCGATGGGGAAATCAGGCAGCGTGCGGGCAAACGGGTTGGAGGTCAGCAGGATAAACAGCAGAAAGCCGGCGTTGATCATCCCCATTACCGCCAGCACGCGCGCCAGCGCATCGCGTAACGAGGCGTTWTCCACCGGGTCCCAGAACCACCAGCCGCCCCAGCCCAGCTCATAATAGGCCCACGCCGATCCCAGCACGATACCGATGGTCAGAAACACCCATGCGGCGGTGGTCCAGGGGCGCGACCAGCGCGCCCAGGCGGTATCCAGCCGTCCGGTCATCAGCGAGGCGATGGCAAAGGCAAAGGCGACCGATAGAATAAACATCCCGCGCGCCGGATCGGAGGCAAAGGCGTGCACCGAGACCAGCACGCCGGAGCGCACCAGAAAGGTGCCGAGCAGGCTGAGCGAAAACGTCGCGATCGCCAGCAGCACGGTCCAGGCTTTGAAGCTGCCGCGCTTTTCCGTTACCGCCAGCGAGTGCATCAGCGCGGTTCCGGCCAGCCACGGCATCCCCAGCCCCAGCTGCTTGTGCACCAGCGGCAGCAGCGTACCGAGCAGGACCACCAGCATTGCCGCAATCAGCAGCACGTTATTGCCCAGCAGAAACGATTCCCGCGACCAGATTTCACTCTGCACGCGGCTGCGTACCTGCCCGCCGCGCAGCGCATAGAGCAGCAGCGAGCTGCCAATCACGATGATCAGAAAAGCCATGCGATCTTCCAGCAGCCACGGCAGCAGAACAGAGAGCAGCAGGGTAACCACCAGCCCGGCACTCAGCCGCTTCCACAGCTTTTGCGGCTCATCACGCCGCCAGCGCACCAGCGGACCAATACCGAGCAGCAGCGCAAACGGCGCCATCAGCCAGCTGAACAGCGTATTAAAGAAAGGTTCTCCCACTGAGATACTTTACTGGGTGCTGAACGCGATGCCTACTACCGTTACCGCTACGCCCAGATGCCCCAGCACCATGCCCCAGTGGCTGCGCGACAGATGCCACAGCCCTTTCAGCAGGCTATGCCGGTGAGTCGCGCGCTCATGCAGCTCCATCAGCGTCAGCAGCGTGACCCAGATCGCCATCAGCAGCCCGGTTACCGTCATCGCTTCCATGGTGCGGGCAGCGGTATAAAAGCGTTTTTCCGCCCGCAGTACCGCTTCCGGTTTGCCATCGCGGGTGACATCGATGATCGCCACGCCGCCGCTGTAGTTAGGCCCCTGCAGGTTATGCACGTCGCGGAACACAAAGTGATAGCGATGAATATCGATGCTGTCGCCCGCCTTCATGCGCACATCGCGCTCAACGCTGACTTTTTTCCGCGCGCGATAACGCGGATCCAGCAGGCAGAGCAGGCCGCCTGCCGCCATAAACAGGCCGCCAAACCAGATCCAGCGGACAAAGGGTTTGTAGTAGAGGCGTACGGCCCAGGCGCCGTTATCCAGCTCCTCGCCGAGTGCGGCATAGAGATCGCGGGTAAATCCGCCGCTGATCGCCGCTTCGGTCATTGTAGATTTTGCCTGGCTGATCCAGCGCTTCCAGTCTGAACTGTGGCACCGGTTTGCCCGTCAGGGCTGACTCAAGCCGGGAGGGATCGTCACCCTGTGCATTACGCGACAGCTGCCACAGCAGCGCTGCCGCCAGCAGCAGAAACAGCGCCAGGGGAATAAAGAGAATTTTTTTGCTCATGCCCGCTCCTCACGCGCAGCTCAGCGCGTAAGGGTTGCCCAGCGTATTAAGCCAGTTTATCGCTTTCGTACGGTCATCTTTATAGTTGAGGCCAACCACACGCACGCCCTGCTCCGCCAGCCGGTTCAGATAGTGATGCTCAGCGCGGCAGGTCGGACACCAGGTTGCCCAGACGTTGAGCAGCAGCGGCTGACCATCGGTAAGGATCTGCTGGCCGCGCAATAAGCAGCCTGCTCATGCCCCCGCCTCCCGGCTATATTTTTCCCACAGCGGTTTAACTTCTTCATTCCAGACGCGCTCGTTCATATCACCGGCGTGGCGATAACGAATGATGCCGTGGCCATCAATGAGAAAGGTTTCCGGCGCACCGTAGACACCGAGGTCAAGCCCCAGCATGCCGCTGCCGTCGTAGATGCTGCATCAGCTCATAGACTTTCAGGCGCATGTCAGCGGCAATCATGGCGTTTGAATCTGCAATGCTGTTGTTCTGGCATTTCGGGCAGCGCAGTGAGGCGGTGATCGCCCGGTACTGATCCTCCTGCTGCAGCGAGGTAAACTGCAGGCTATCTGTGGTGGTGGCCCGGACGCTGAGCGTAAGCAGCAGCGCCGTCAGTTGTTCATCGTCATTCAGTTCAGTCGTTTCACGCGCGCGGCGGTTACGCAGCAGGATCACCCCGCCGCCCAGCAGCACAAACAGCGCCGGACCGGCCCATAAAATCAGCGTCGCGGGCGTCAGCGGCGGATCGTAAGTGACAAAGTGACCGTAGCGCGCCACCATGTAATCCACTATCTGCTGCCGGCTCTTGCCCATCATCACGCTGCAGCTCGCGCAGGCGCTGCTGGTAAAAGGCGGTGTTAAGACGGTCGCGTTCGTCAGCATGGTATTCACGCTGGTGCCATCCCGCAGCCAGAAACAGCGCTACCGCAGCCGCCAGTAAAACGATCAGAGTCATGCAAAATACAATCATTACGGCTTCCCGTTACGTTCCAGAATCGCCGCCAGGCGCACAGCCGGCCAGCTGAGCGTAGCCGCCGGTTTGCAGATAGACCCCGGTCGATACCAGCAGCAGCAGCACGACCCCCGGCAGCAGTACCCAGCGGCTGCTCTGCCGCCCCGGGACGTGCTGCCCGTCAGTGACGTCAGTCAGCAGCATCTGCTGCAGATCGCGCTCCATCTCCGCCCGGTTGGCTACCACGCCTTCCGTGTGTCCGGCAGCGGTAGCATTGTTCAGCACCATACCAAGCCGCCCCAGCATCGCCCACTCATCGGCGCTGCCGGGTGTCTGCTGCAGCGCCGTGCGCAGTCCCAGCTGCAGGCGCGCCAGCTCCTCCATCGTCAGCGGCTGCGCATCCGGATCCATTACGCGGGCGCGCAGCGCCGGATAGTCACGCTGAACGGCGATGTAGTTCTGCTGTCCGGATGCGTTGAACGCCAGCAGGCTAAGCGTACGCAGATTCGCGCTGTCGCGCTTGAGCAGCGCATGCAGCAGCACGCTCGCCTGCCGGTTATCCTGTGGATCGCCGGAACGCGTCAGGACTTCGGCGTAATCCTGCTGCAGCTCCAGGCTGTCAGGCGCACGCTGCAGCGCGCGCTCAAACGCTACAGAAATATACAACACTCCGTCCGGCGGCAACATTTTTTCTGCCGGCGGCGACAGCTTGACCGTCAGGCTCAGCGCAACCGCCTGCTGCCCGGCAGCGGTTTTCGCCTGCTCAATGCTGCGCTGAATCAGCGTTATGCGCGGATCGCCGGCAGGCAGCAACGCCAGCATGGCGCGCCACGCGTCGAGCGCTTCAGTACTGAGCCCGAACCAGTCCCCGGCCTGAGGATTTGCGCTGCCGTCGCGGGCAATACGCACTCTGACCTGAACCTGATGCTGCGCCGAAAGCAGGCGATCGGGCATCATAGCGTCGCTGTCATCCAGCGTAAGCGATAGCGGAAAGTGGCTAAGCGGCAGGCGCTTAACGGCCACGGGCACCGGTGAAACACCGTCAGATGCTGCGCTGCGCCGGGGCGGCGTCATCCGCCGGTTTTGAGCTGGCGCATCCCACCAGAAGTAAACTGGCCAGTGCCAGACTGGTCAGGCGGTTATTCATGTTCTTCTCCCTGTGCGGATGATAAATGTAGCGCTTCAGGGCTGCTGCTGATTGATCTCAACAGTCAGCGGCTGGTGACCCTCCCACGAGGTAATAGCGCTGACGCGGCTCGCCTACCAGAATGGAGTTAACCATGCTGGCGGGTTCATTCAGGTTGCCGAGAAAATTACTCATGCCGGTACGCGCCGGTACCGGCACATAGTCGCGCCAGGCTACCGCCACCGGGCGCACCACATAAGGATCAAGTACGTTGTAATTAAAATTGAACATCGTACGGTTAAAACCTTCCAGCGGATGATCCTGCCGCACGGTGAAACTGCCGTAGCCGGGCAGCACCACATACGGACCGTAGCCGACACCATAACGCCCCAGCGTACTGCCAAAGCGATGCGGCACCTCGCGCGCCAGCGCCGGGTTCGCTTTGCCTGCGACGTCGATAAAGCCGCCCAGACCCAGTACGGTATTCAGGAAGAAACGCGTGAAGTGGATCCCGGGGCCGTTAGCCAGAAAATCGTTACGCTGGAAATAGGCATTGCGGATAAAAGAGTAAGGATCCTGCTGCTGTTTCAGCAGCCCGTCAGAGTCCAGCAGCTGAGCACGCGTCTCTACTCCCTCCAGCGCCCACTTACCGATCGACATCGGCCAGGTCAGCCAGCTGAGTACCGGATAGAGCGTATCCACATAGTCACCGCGTGAAGCCCCTTATACCTTCAACTCAGAAGGCAAAGCCTGGCTTTACGGCGCAAGCTTTAACTATAAGTTCTGATCGCGCCTGCCGCACAAGTAATAAGGGCAACCCGGTGGGTTGCCCTTTTTTTACGGCGCGTCGATATCCTGCAAATCGTTTTGTATCGCGCTGGCGTTTGGATT
Source organism: Pantoea sp. BRM17 (assembly GCA_002939445.1). Classification (GTDB taxonomy): domain Bacteria; phylum Pseudomonadota; class Gammaproteobacteria; order Enterobacterales; family Enterobacteriaceae; genus Pantoea. Next base: position 2,017,656 of record PEFU01000003.1, read on the forward strand.
CTCTTCCGGCTTCAGCTTGCTCTACTTCTATGACGATCGCTGGACCTTCCGTACCGGTATCGCCTTCGATGACAGCCCGGTTCCGGCCGATAAACGCTCTATCTCTATTCCGGATCAGGATCGTCTGTGGCTGAGCGCCGGTGCGTCTTACGCCTTTACGCCTGAAGCGTCAGTGGATGTCGGCGTATCTTATATGCATGGTCAGCACGTTACCGTTAGCCTGACCCTGAACCTGCCGGAAATGTGGGAAGTGTCCGGCTGGCATAAAGTTGCGCCGCAGTGGGCAGTGCACTACAGCCTTGCCTATACCAGCTGGAGCCAGTTCCAGGAGCTGAAAGCGACTGGCAGCCGCGGCCAGACGCTGTTCCAGAAAGATGAGAGCTTTAAAGATGCCTATCGCATTGCGCTGGGTACCATGTCCGATCTGCAGGTCGCACACCTTAAAGGCAATGAGTGGGGCTATGGCTGGAACGCCGGCGTGCTGTATGAAGTGGATAAAAATAACCGTTTCGGCTTTACCTACCGCTCTGAAGTAAAAGTCGACTTTGACGGCAATTATAAAAACGATATCCCGGCGGCGTTTGGCGGTACCGGCGGCTCAACGGTGCCCGGCTGCCTGGCCACTGAATTCAATAATGGTTATGCCGCAGGGGGCTATGGCGGTAAAACCGATCTGATGACCGCTAACCTTAATCTCAGCACCGCCTATCGTCTGAACGAGCACCTGAGCGTTGGCGTTGGCTTTGATGCGGTTTATGCCCGCGCCAAAATTGAGCGTTATGCCGGTGAAGCTGGCCCGGCAGTGGGCTTCCCACTGATGGATAGCCCGATGTTCTCGATCGGCGCAGTCTATATCGATCCTGAAGTGGATATCAGCGGACGCAGTCCGCTCACCGGCAATAGCCTGAACGCGAATAACATTGCGCCTAATCAGTGGGTACCAAATATTCACTATGTTCAGCCGCTTACCGATCGGTGGTGGGTGGGCGCATCCGCAACCTCAAACTATGGGGTTGTGGTCATGAACCATAAGAACCTGTTTGCAAAGTCAGCTGTGGCAGCTGCAGTGGCGCTCGTCTCCTCCCAGGTTTACGCCGCAGGCTTTCAACTTAACGAATTCTCAGCAATTGGATTAGGTCGCGCTTATTCAGGCGAAGGCGCGATGGGTGACACAGCAGCATCGGCCAGTCGTAACCCCGCCWCCATGGTGGCGCAGTATAAAGAAATTGTTAAGCAGATCTGATTTTATCGATCAAGTCTGTAATATTTGAAAAACATTATTGCAACTTACACACAGGTCAGACCTATACTCGTCGCACTGGTCTGATATGTCTGTTTAGTCTCAGTCCCTACAATCCGCCGTCCTTTGTTACGCGACGTGACAACGTTTAATAATAATTTTGATGGAGGCAGCGGTCTCGCGGGCACTGCATTTATTAATGGTCTGACTCATGAGGTTTCTCCGGCTGAAAAAGCGGGCGATCTAAGGGGATGTTCTGTCATAAAGTGTACGCCTGCGGGCCATTTTCCTCTATCATTGCGTCGCTAAGTGACGAATATCACAATAAAATTTGATCCAAAACAAACCTGAGCCGGTATGCTGAGATTCAGCGTTCAGGCGTATACCTTCCGGCTCTGAGGTAAATTGCGACGTAATCTCACAGGGTTCAGAGGCAGTTTGCTGCGCTTTCTCCGTCAGCGTTAACAGCATCGCTTCGGCAGCTGCGCGATCGGGAAACAGCGCTGACCAGCGGGCACTGCAGTCGCTGTTATCAATCACAATGCCCGTATCCACACAGCAGTACGATCTGACACCATTGCCAGAGAGGTCTGACCTGATCGTCAGTGTTAACCATCCGGCGACGGCTCGCCAATAGCAAAGAGAAAAAAGTGCGAGGAAAAACACGAAAATAGCGATTCGCCGTCGCGGATTGACGGCGATGCAGAATTAACGCAGGGCGAGCTGAAAAATCAGCGCTTCAGCCTGACAGGCAAAGGTACTCGATTACCTCAACCGGCAGTTCGCTGCGCACCAGCAGTTCGCTGACCACCATACGCCCCAGCTCCAGCGCCGGAATGCCGTGGAAATCGCTCGCCTGCCGGACAAAAGGCGTACGCAGCCCGTGAGTAATAGCGATRCGTTCGCCCTGACGCGTCAGCAACGGCTGCGCTCTGCTCATGCTTTTCCCCCTGTAACCTGCGCCGCCGGCAATTCCGGCATCGATGGTGCCCGCCATCAGGCTCTCCGCTACGTTAGCGACGGCCTGAAAGCTGGTTGCACAGGCGCGACTGACGCTGTAGGCGTCCGTGTGCACGCTCAGCCCGCTGCTCAGCACAATTTCGCGCGCAATATTTGGCGCTTCCGGCATCTGTATCACCTGACCAAACACCAACTGAGCCATCTGCTCAGCCGTATCTCCCATGCGCAGTCCGGTTGAATACTCCGCCACGGCAGGCGGCACCGGCAGCAGATCGCGCGGGCGCAGACGCCGCAGGATCTGCAGCTTTTTGCCCACTGTCCGCGCACGGTTAAGATCGACCAGCGCACGCGCCAGCGTTTTGCTGACGCCAATCGGTAACACGGAGGAGGAGTCTGGCCGCAGTCGGGCATAATCGGCCGCGCTGGCGTTAAAGCGGATGGTGTTGTCCTGCTCAACCGGCGCTTTCCACGGCGGCACAAAGGCGGGCATGACCTCCTGCTGCAGTACGCCGCTCTGCCAGGCCTGTGCGGCACGCTGATGTGAGCGCAGGGCAAGCGCATCCTGCTGCTCACGCGTAATACCCCAGGTTTTTGGCGAGGCGTAAGCCGGGCCCAGCAGCATGTCGGTCTGCACATCGATGGCGGTAAACGCGTAGCTGCGCAGGTAGCCCAGCGGCGCTATTCCCAGTTCGCGGGCGCGCCCTTCACGCATCAGGATGAGGGCTGCCGCGCCGTCCGTCAGCGGCGTACTGTTTGCTGCGGTTACCGAGCCGTGACGCCGGTCAAACGCGTAGGCGATGGAGCCGCCCAGCACATTAAAGCGGTCATCATCAACCTCGCCCAGCGCCTGCGGCCGGTTGAGCACCTCACGCGCAAAGCGCGCATCGCTGAACAGCTTCAGGTTKGCTAACGTCTGGGCGGCAAAGGCTTCATGCATGTCAATCAGCGTTAAATCACCCAGCGTGACGCCAGCGCGATCCAGCGCCAGCGGTGATCACACCAACATGATCCGGGCGCAGGGTTAACTCAAACGCGGTATGCTGCATTATTCAGCCTCCAGAACCATTGCAGTGCCCAAACCGCCCGCCGCGCAGGCGGTTACCAGTCCCAGTCCGCCACCGCGCCGCCGCAGTTCATGCAGCGTCTGGGCGATCATGCGGGCACCGGTGGCGGCAAACGGATGCCCACAGCGCCTGCGCTTCAGCTGATGAGTGGCAGCGGTCGATCATGCTGATATCAGCACCCGCAATAAAATTGTCCGCTTTGCCGGAAATCAGTACCAGACCCGCCAGCTGCGGATGCTGACGGGCTGCGGCGATCACCGCGCGGATCTGCGCGGCAAACTCAGCGCGCAGCGTATTCATTTTTTCACCCGGCACATCAAGTGTGCCGCCGGAACCGGGCAGCAGGCCCAGCTGAACTTCAGGCAGACCAAGCCGGGTCTTCTCATCCAGCGAACAGATGCGGGCGTCGCACGCCAGCGCCAGCTCCAGACCGCCCCCCAGACAGGCGCCGTGTATCGCCGCCACAACCGGAAACGGCAGCGCTGCAATCTCCGCCATCACCTCCTGCCCCTGCTTCGCCAGGCGCGCCCGCTGTGGCAACGTCCGCGCCGCGCCCTTTCCTTTATGAACGCGCGCCACCGCCGTTGCCAGTAAAATGGCCGGCGGCACCGCATCATCGACCAGGCCCAGCTTAAGCGCCTGCCGGGCGCGCAGGGCTTTACCGCTGAGTATCAGCGACAGCGCCTGCTCTGCGCCAATCAATTGCGGCAACCGCTACGCTGCCGATTCCGGCGTTAGCGCCAGCTCGCCAAACGCCTGCGCTTCAGCCTCATGTCCCGCCTGGCTACCCTGCTCCAGCCCGATGCGCACCACCTGCAGAATGCGCCCGGTCGCCGGATAGTTACCCTGAGTTTTTTTATCCGTCTGACGCTTTGCCAGCGCAAACAGTAACGGGCGCCCCGCAAAGCTMTGCACGCGCAGCGCGTGATTGATTCCGCTGAGCTGGATATCTTTGATACGCACCGGCAGTTCCGCTTTCAGCGCCGTCACGCTGGCAATCCCTCCGCCCATCAGCCCACCACCCAGTACGCCCACCTGCTGCAGCGTGCGCACTTCGCCCTCTGCGGCGGCGGCTTTTTTCAGCGCGGTGGACGCGAAAAACAGGCTGCGCATGGGCTGACAGTGCTGCTCCATTTCCGCCACCATCTGCTGCTTCAGTGCCAGATCTTCAAATACCGCTTCAATGACCACATCGCGCCGGCTGAAGCCCTGATAGTCGGTACCGCCGCTGATGCGCGCCATCTGCTGCTGACGCTCTGCGGGTTTCAGCTGACGCCGCCTGACTTTTTTTGTCAGCAGATCCCAGCTGTGTTTACCTTGCTTTTGCGCCAGCCGCAGCGTGGTAGCCAGCGTTTCCGCTGACGTTGCCGCATGCGGGATCACCTCAACCAGCGGCATTTTATCTACCGGACTGAAGTAGTGCAGCCCGATGATATTTTGCGGCCGCTGCGCCTGCGCGGCGATAGCGCTGATAGCGAGCGAGGATGTATTCGAGGCGAAAATGGTGTAGCTGATTTTACTGCCAGTGTCGATACCGACTTCATCAAGCAGCTGCAACGGCCCTACCGGAAAACCCGCTTTTACCAGAGCCTGGTCAATATGTTCGACCGGTTCCCCCTCCAGCAGACAGCGCAGCGCTTCGTTGATATAGGGGGCGAGAATACGGTTAACGTAGAAGCCTGGGCGATCCGCTACCACTACTGCAGCACTCTGACGCGCCTCAGGTTTCAGAGCGAGCAGCGTATAGAGGCTGCGATCCGCTTTACGCGCGCCGGGCCAGCGTCTCTTCTCATAGTGATAAAACCCTTTCCGGTTTTTTCGTCCTTTGCGGTCGTCAGCGAGAATAGCATCAACCGCGGCCTGCGGTGCGGCAAAGCGCGCGCCATAAGCCTGCTCAAGCAGCGGGGCCGTAAGTCTCTCCACAAGCGCAGCGCTGCCGTATCGATCCATATAACGGAACGGTCCGCCAAGAAAAGGTGGAAAGCCGATGCCGAATACCGCAGCAACGTCGCCATCGCGTGCCGAACGGATCACCGACTCATCCAGACAGCGCGCGGCCTCATTTAACAGCATCAGCATGCAGCGTTCAGCAATCTGCTGCTCAGTATAGTCAACCGGTTGCTTATTAAATAAGCGCCCGCTAAATCGGTACCGGCTGACCTGTACTGCATCTTCTCTGCTAAGCGGCTGAATATGCACCGCTCTTGCTGAATGTGATTAAATGTAAAAATGCGCGCCGCTTTCTGCCCGCTTCAGCAGCGCCTCGCACGGGGCAAAGCGATCGCCATGCTGCTGGGCGAGCGCCATCTGACGTGATTCGTTACAGCCGCACAGCGTAAGGGGGCGAGCAGAATCGCTCGCGGCTTCCAGAGCTGCATCGCCATGACGCATGATAAAAACTTGCATAAAGCACCGCTGTTGTTGGTCGATATCGTCCGGTACCACGGCACCAGACGCTTCATTCTGCGAATGAAGGCTGTGTTTTACCCCAATGGCTTATTTCACGCCCTGCACCGCCAGCGCCTGCAAATGCAATGCGACCTGTCCCGGATCGCCGCCCGGCGTCAGTTCAGAAAGAACGTCCTGGTTTTGCGGCAAATCCAGTGCCTCGCGCACGGTGGCGAGCGTCTGCCCGGCGCGCAGATAGGGGCTGACCAGCACCCTTCCGATATCCGGCGTCTGGCTGTTGAGCCAGCGCTGAATTATGAAGGGGAATCAGATAGCTTTAGCAAGCCTGGCCGGACTCACCTGCCACAAAAGCTTACCTTCGCACTCGTCGGCATTAAAATCGATACAGGCGATAGCCGACGTGGCGAACATGGGCGGCGCTTCCTGCGGGCACAGCTCAGAAACCAGGTATCCTACCAGCGGCAGATGCGAAATCACCAGCACGGGGCGGCAAGCAAATGAATCCCCGGGAGCTTACATCAGTAAGTGACCGGGGTGAAGGCGCGCAGCCAACGCAGCTGCAGCCTGTACGCGCGTATTCCCCGAAATAATTCAGGTTGCAGCAAGGCGGCAAGCAAATGAATCCCCGGGAGCTTACATCAGTAAGTGACCGGGGTGAAGGCGCGCAGCCAGTGCAGCTGCAGCACTGCTGGTGCTGATTGAGGTAGAAGAGTGGCAACCGCCCGAACTGCCTTAGCAGATGAGGTGGCAGGTTGCAGCAAGGCGGCAAGTAAATGAATCCCCGGGAGCTTACATCAGTAAGTGACCGGGGTGAAGGCGCGCAGCCAGTGCGGCTGCAGCCTGTACGCGCGTATTCCCCGAAATAATTCAGGTTGCAGCAAGCGGGCTGACGCAGATGCAAGCGAAGCAGGAGCTGGGCGCGCTCATCGCCGCCTGCCGCCGCGAACATATTTTTTGCGCCAGCGTCATGACCGGCCACGGAAAACATATTCTTAAACAGCAGACGCCGCTATGGCTGGCGCAGCACCCGCATGTGATGGCGTTTCACCAGGCACCTAAAATGTTCGGCGGCGACGCCGTTGCGGTTAAAACCCGGGAAGTCCCGCTGAAACGTCTGCTTTCCGAACAGGCTGACAACAGCCACTATTTTTCCGATGAGTTTCAGCCGCTGCTCTCCAGCGACGGGCCGGTGCGCTATGTCCGTGCTGACGTCAGCCACTATGAACTGAAGAAGCTGCGTCGCGGTGACTACACGCCGGAAATTTTTCTCGACCTGCGGAATTCAGCGCAGCGAGGCGAAAAAGCTGACATTTGTCAGCGCTTAGCGGTAAGGTAACAGCCCGGTAAACTGCAACGTTGAAAGAATTTTCCCGCCATGAGTAAAAAGACGCCGCTGAACGACGACGATCAGGCGCTGTTTCGTCAGTTAATGATCGGGACGCGTAAGCTGAAACAGGACACTATCGTACATAAACTCTGGACCGCTTCGTCCCAGGGATTATCCGTGCCGTGACCGTACCAGATGCCAGCCGCTGAAAAACGGCTGACGGCCCAGCGCAACATATCCTGAATAGTGTGCAGTTCGTTTACTGCCTCATCGACGAAAATCTTGTCCACGTAGCCCTCCGCAGGCCATAAAATCAATCGGCCGATAGTTTGCCATGAAGCGGGCCCCGGAACCAGCACCCGTTCGTCTACGTAGAACTCATGTCCGCAGAACCAGGCTTTGTTGGTCAGGTAAGCGACCGGAATACGTTCATTCACGCGGCGGATCACCCGCTCAACGATACGGTGCCGTTCACTGGCGGTCAGGCGCGCATTGCGCATATCTTCAGGAATATCGAGCGGCAGCCACAGAGTGGGCAGAACCACATGCTCTTCAATGTTTTGTTCCGCCACCGCCAGCGCGTCGTGGGAGATATCGACCGCATCCACTTCCGCTTCAGGAAAGGCATAGGCGCAGGCGATAGCGATGCAGCCGCTGCCGGTACACATATCCAGAATATGCTGTGGCTGGCCGGGGATCAGACCCGCAAAGCGGTTTTCAATCAGCTCGCCAATGGGTGAGCGGAGAATGCGGCGTACCAGCTTCAGGCCRTCGCTGCCAGCCGCCAGGCCAAGTTCCGGTTCATGATGATATTCGCCAGGCAGATCGCCCATATCTTCCGCATCCACGTACGGCGGGTTGGTGACGATCAGGTCATATTTTACCGGTGGCAGGTTGCGGAACAGATCGGCGCGAATCGGCGTGACGTGATGCAGCAGGCGTTAATCTTTAAAAAAGGAGAAATGGTGCTGCGCCGCCACGATCTGATCGCGCGTCAGCATAAAGACGCCGTCGCCGCCGTTATCAAACTCCAGCCAGGTGAAAGGCACGTCAGGATATTGCTCAATCATATGCACCATGCTGTTGCCGACTTCGCAAATCAGCACGCCCTGCTCGCTGAGATAGTCAGGCGCACAGGTCCGGGACGGCGGCGATCGAGATCGTGCTGGATATCGGCTTCAGTCAGCGGAATACCGGGCGGCACGCCGTCAACGATGCAGCCCAGCGCAAGACCGTGCGACTCGCCAAACGTAGTAACGCGAAAAAGTTGTCCAATGCTGTTTCCGGCCATGATGGCTCCTTGTTGCCATAGTGCGGGCGCTCAGGCGCGCCGCAACAAACCATACTTCTGCTCATAGGTGTAATCTGCGTGGCCGGGCCGGAACAGATCTTTAATCGCGCCGTAATCCTGCGAACGCTGATCGGTGTTCTCGATTAACAGGCCGATAGAGGTGCCGGTAGTGACCCCTTCAAACACACCAGACAAAATTTTCACCTGATCCGGCTCGCGACGCTGGGTGGTATAGCGCGAGGTGGCGTCCGGACAGAAAAACGGATTCTCTTCAACGATGCTCCAGTCTTTCAGCTCACAGGCGACGTCGCCAATCTGCGCCAGATAGCCACGCACTACGATACCGTGCTGCTGCTGCAGATATTTTTTGGCGATGGCACCGGCGGCCACGCGCATAGCGGTTTCGCGTGCTGAGGAGCGTCCGCCTCCGCGATAATCGCGCAAGCCATCGCCAATCTCTACGCCTTTAACGGCGTTGATGCTCATCAGCGCATGCGCCAGATCGGCATCGAGGCGATCGAACACCGGCTCACCGAGGCCCGGTGGCACGTTTTCCGCCATCACGGTCACTTTCGCGCCGATAGAATCGCCCTCTTTCTTCAGGGCGCGCATCAGCGTATCCAGCGCCTCCAGCTTGCTTATCATCTCCACCTCCTCCCCCGTGCGGGTAATGGTGTTACCCGGTACGGTAATGCTGGAGGTCGGTTTCATCGCCAGGTTGGCGCTGATGGTCTGCCCGCTGCTGATGCCGCCGAGGATGCCGCCGGCGTGATTGCTCTGAAAGCCGCTGGCGCGGATTTCGTCGCGATGCTCGCTGCCGCGCTGGTTAACGACGGCCGGCCGCGCTACCCAGCAGCGCGGCGAAAGTGAGCAGAGCGCGGCGCATCATCAGGCTCACCAGCGCGGTACGCTGCTGTTAACGTCAGCGTTTTGCCCGCGCTGGCGTAACAGGTGATCCATCAGCACAATCGCCATCATCGCTTCGGCAATGGGCACGGCGCGAATGCCGACGCAGGGATCGTGACGCCCTTTGGTGGCTGAGGCGCTCAATAAAGGCGATCAGATCGGGATGACCATAGTAGCGGCGCTGGTCCTGACGCATGACCTGATAGGCCGGTGCATCAAGCGGCAGCGCCTGTGCGCCAATGATACAGCCATTGGCGAAGCCGCCAATCGACTGCGGCGCCCCGGAAACCGGGTGCTGGATCTGCTGCCACGGCGTGGCGGCAACGGAATCATCCGGCGCCACCAGATCCAGCGGCTGCGGCTTCAGCAACTGCTGTGCGCTCCAGCGGGTTTTTGGCAGCTGTAGCCAGATATCCACATCCAGTCCGGTCTGATGACTGGCGTGGCCGCTGCTGAAACGTCCACCCGCCGCCATTCCCATATCGCCAATCAGCACCTGCCCCAGATGAAGCTGACGGGTGCGGGACAGGCGCACATGCATATGCGCCCGATGCGCAAACCACGGGCGAACTTTATGCAGCCACTCGCGATCGCTGCCGGCATCGGCGCAAAGCTGTTTTTTGATCGCCGGATTCACAAAAATTCGCGTGACGTCGCTGTCTTTCGCGGCCAGCTTGATCAGGCTATCAATCTGCGGCTGCCAGTGACGGGCGATCACCTGTTCCGCCGGGAGAGGTACTCAGAGCCGGTGGTTATCCAGCAGCGCCTGGCAGGATGGCGGCAGCGGCGGCGGGGCTTTTTTTACCGGTGGCGTGCTGCCGGGCTTTTTCGGCAGGAACCAGCTCTCAAGCTCTGCACCGCAGCCGTCGCCCGGCGGCGGTGGCGCCTGATCTTCACACTCCAGGCTGCCGGCCGGACAGCCTGTGCCGGTGACAGCCCGGCCGCCAGCAGCGAAGGAACGGTCAGCAGTCCACCGCCGCCGGCAATGGAGTCGATAAAAGCGGCCAGTATGGCAACAAAAAACAGTACGCCAAGGATAAGCGGGCTGACGATAAAAAGGTCCATTTCACTTCTCGCAGCAGGTAGCAGACAAGCCCGGCGCGGGGCAATAGCCGTTGCGATAAGCAGCAGCGGCAGGATCTGACGCAGAATATCCGCCTGAATATGCTGGATCAGCAGCGTGCCGCCGACCGCGCCGAGAAACGTCATCGCGATGTTCAGCCGCTGGTCACGCAGGTTTACGGCGCCACGGCGGACAAAATAGAGGCTGGCGGAGAAAGAGCCGCCAACCGACTGCAGCTTGTTGGTCGCCAGCGCCGCCGTCGCTTTGGCGAGATTGAAACCGCAAAGCGTGACAAAGGCGAGCGCATAGAAGGAGCCGGCTCCCGGACCGAAGAATCCATCATAGAAGCCCACACAGCCGCCGCCCACCAGCGCAAACGCCACGCCCTGCAGACGATGCTCGCGATCCACCTCTCCCAGACGCGGCATCAGCAGGAACCAGAGTCCGATGGCGCTCATGACCGCAGAAACGGTCACAACCATCGGGCGGATCAGCCGCTGGCCACGGCTCAGCACCAGCCGCGCACCCAGCCGCGCCCCGATAAATGCGCCGAGCAGCATCACTACGCCGGTTCCCCACACCAGTTTGCCGCCAAACATAAAGAACAGCAGGCTGGCGAAGTTGGAGGTGAAATTCAGCACCTTGGCATGCGTGTCTTAAAAGTCTCAGCAAAGCAGCCGTCGAAGATGTCGATCAGCTGCTGATAGTGGTGTTCTGTCGGCATAGTCATCTGTCAGTTAATCATCTGGCGCCATTGTCGCACCGGCGGCACGATTTGACGAGTCGGTTTATCCTGCGGCAAACCAGGCCAGTAGCTCAGCCCCGTGGCTGTCCCACAGCAGTTTGGCGGCGTCTGCGCATCACGCCCGTCGGGGCAGTACCAGTAGCCAAAATCAACCTGCTGCCGACGCGCGTCGCCCGCAATACACCAGTGCGAAATTTCATGCAGCGCGCTGGCGTAAAATCCATGGGCAAAAACTACGCGGTGCCAGGGTGATTCCGCATCTGCCGGAAGATAAATCGGTTCATCATCGCCTTTAATTAGAAACTGTGCCGGGCGAGCCGGGATCCCCTGCTCCAGATAGTGCATCACCTGGGCATGGACCCGGCGCTGAAACGCAATGCGATCGGGTTCACAATCGCCTTCGAGATTGTCACAGCTGACATTAAAGGGGAAGTCCGCCGCAACGCAGAATAGCCACTCCAGCGCCTGCGGTTTTACTTCAACCGCTTCAAACTGGCTCTGATAACCGCTGGCAAACAGCTCATCATCACTGGCGTGATCGACCATATCGTCAATCAGCGCCAGAATGCGGGACTCAAATTCTACGATCATCTCTCATYCCTTTCATTTTAAGCAGGCGAATTAAAGCGTTTCCGGCCACGGAAACTGCGCTGCAGTGAGCGCTGGCGTACCATAATAGCGGTTCAGCGCCGCAATATCCGCGCATCAGGCGGTCTGACGTGCCTGACTAAACAGGTTATCCCACATGCCGACCACCAGCGCCTGATCGCGTGGCGAGAGTTCACCGGCGGCGATAGCATTCTGCAGGCTCCGGGAGACGACAATCTGCAGCGCTTCCGGCGTGTGTTCGCCGCTCTGCTCAATTTCCGCAACCGCCAGCGTCAGATGGCCGCGCGTTCGTGCTGGGGGCGCTGGGATCGCGCGGGCTCTGCAGCGCGCCGCTGGCAGCTGAAGTGCTGGCGGCACAAATGAGCGGTGAGCCGCAGCCGCTCGATGCCGCAACGCTGGCGGCGCTGAATCCGAACCGCTACTGGGTGCGTAAATTGCTGAAGGGAAAAAAGGCGGGGCGCTGAGAGCCGGGGCGAAAAGTCGCCCCGCAGGCCGCCTGGCCGCAGCAGGTTGATCTCAGTGATAACGAGGCGCGGACTGGCGTGCGCTGCGCCACGCGCGATCATCTGCCCATGAGCGGCGGCCTGCCAGACTACGCTGCCACGCTGGCGCAGTATGCTGACCTGCCGGGACAGCGCGCCCGCGGGGAGAAGATTGCTGAAGCCCCGCACTATCACGGGCTCGGCCAGGTAAGCCATGCGCCCTCATCAGCCGCGCTGGCAAACCTGCAGAGCGTGCTCTGTTACGATGGTTATCTGACACCCGTCAGCCCGACGTTTGGCACCCACTGCATCGGCGCCAGCTATCATCGCGGTGACACCGCGACCGCTTTTCGTGCCGATGATCAGCAGAGCAACCGTCAGCGTCTGATGGCGTGCCTTCTGCTGGATCAGGCGCAGACGCAGGGTCTGCACCAGCACTGGCTGCACCGGGTTACGCAGCTGACGCCGCATGAAAACGGCTGGACGCTGCACTTTTCCGACCGGGCTGATATGCAGCATCAGAATGTCGTACTGGCCAACGGGCATGCGCTGCGGACGCTGGAACAGAGCCAGGATCTGCCGGTCTACCCGGTCGCGTGTGGAGTGCTGCAGCTGGCGTGGGATGAAAAAAGCGCCGATAAGATTGCGCAGATGCTGGCCCTGGCGCTGCCGGCGGAGATCGCTTACGGCGTCTCACCGGCCGAGGCGGAGCAGCTGGCGGGCGTTGCGCTGGGTATGGGCGGCATCTGCTATCCGCGTGGCGGATGGATCTCCCCTTCCCAGCTTACCAGCAACTTACTGCGCCGCGGCTGGCGCGTGACGCTCTACTGCGCCGATGAGGCCCCGGCACTGGGTGCATCCGGCAACCGTCAGGCAGCGCTCTACCCCTTACTGAACCAGCACGATCCCGCGCTGGCGCAGTTTTTCCCCGCCGCTTTCAGCTTCGCGCGTCGTCTTTACGATAGCCTGCCGGAGCGTGCTGAACAGAGCTGTAGGCGTGGCCTGCAGGAAGCGGGATTTACCATCAGTAAACGTAAAGGCTTTGCGCATAAGCGCGAAATGCTGACCGGCACGCTGGCGCATGCGGTGCCGCTGCCAGCCGTGCAGCCGTGGTATGCGCGGCCTGCAGCAGCGGGCCAGGATGTCGCCATCATTGGCGGCGGCGTCGCCAGTGCGCTGCTGGCGCTGGCGGATCTCTGGTTTGGTGACATTAATACGCTGATATCAGAGTTTGATGAGAGCCTGCAGGGTCAGGTTGACGCCTGGTTCCTGGACGGCTTTGCGCCGTCTAAAAATCCGGATATGTGGACCCCGGCGCTGTTCAGCGCTCTGGCACGGCTGGCACGTGCCGGAGGAACGCTGGCGACCTTTACCGCTGCGGGTTTTGTAGCGCAGCAGCCTGCTGCGGCGCTGCAGCGGCTGCACTTTATCAGCTGTGAAAAGTATCCGCYAACGCAGGCCGATCTCGCTGCCGCGCAGGCGCGCTGGCCGGAGCTGGCGCCRTGGGCAACGCAGCTGCAGCAGCAGTGGCCATCGGCGCTGCCCGGCTGTCAGCGGCTGCTGTTTGACGGTGGACGGGTTACGCTGCCTGTTTCCCGAGCGTTCGATGATGTCTACTTCTCTAACGATAATGGACTGGAAGAGACCCGCTATGTGTTTCTCGGCGGTAATCAGCTGCCGCAGCGTTTCAGCACGCATACGCGCGATCTGTTTATTGTGGCGGAGAGCGGCTTTGGCACCGGTCTGAACTTTCTCACGTTATGGCAGGCGTTCGATCAGTTTCGTATTCCACATCTTTTTGGATTGACRTGCACTCTAGCGTACAGTTGTACGCCGAACAAGTCCGATCAGCCATTTCCTTTTGTAAATTTGCGTCATGTGACGCCACTCGCTAAAATCGCGCCACTGCCTGAAAAATGAGCCTTTCCCGTGAAATTATCCCCGGTTGAACACGCGCAATTAACCTGGAACGATCAGGGTACGGCGATCGATGAGCCCGTTGGTATCCAGTTTGACGTTGCCCCACACGTGGCTGCGCATACCGGCTTCTTTCATCTCTTCAGAGAAAGTGATACCGGAACGGCCTTCACGCAGAGAAGCCAGCACTTCCTGCTGGTTATTACCAATGCTGGAAACGATACCCAGGCCAGTAATCACTGCACGTTTCATTCAATAGTCCTAGCCTTTCAGGCCGCGCGGACCGCGCATAGCGTCAGCACCGAACACCTGATAGCGCGGTGAACCACCGCCGGAACCGGCGATCAGACCCACGCGCGGATTGTTCTGATACTGCTCGTCAGTCAGGCCTGAATCTTTGACCGCTTCCGCCATAGAAAGATAGGCGTAAATAGAGGCATCACTCATGAAACGCACGATTTGGGTCAGCTCTTCACCGCCACCGGCAAAGACCACATCCTGTTTGCCCAGCTGAATCTGCTCAACGGCGTTGCCGATGCAGTGTGCTGAGGTGGCACAGGCGGAGCTGATGGAGTAGTTCACGCCATGAATTTTAAACGGGGTCGCGAGGCAGGCAGATACACCTGAGGCCATGGCTTTGGTCACTACATAAGGACCCATATAGCCAACAATCTCAGCATAGATATGCGCACCACGTGCCAGCGCATGCTCCAGCTCTTCAACCACAACCATGCCACCGCCGCCGGCGATAACAAAACCGTCACGGTTAGCATCATAGGTACGCGAGGCTTTCTCAGGCGCATCGTTATATTTGGTCGAAAGTGCGCCCATCGCGTCAAACTCGCAGGACATTTCCCGCGCTGAAATGTACGGGGTGTTGTCACCAAACACTTCACGGATTGCGCCCAGCTCTTTCACATCGCCAACCGGCGTGGAGGTGCCATGCGTGTTCAGATAGTCGATCGGTGCATCGAGGCTTTGCATCGCCATCTTCATGCAGCGCACCGCGCCTTCACCTGACGGTGCAACCATGTCAGCGCCATCAGACGTTGCGCAAAAGCCGAAGCTGTTGGACATGACCGTGGTCAGCGCTTTTTCCGTTGGCTGCGTCACGATGTTCATCCCTGCTGCGGCCTCGTCCAGATCGTCGATGTTGATGCTCGGCGCGATAAAGCTGTGCTCCAGCATCAGCAGGGTGTAGATCGCTTCCTGCACGCCCGCTGCACCCAGGGAGTGACCGGTCATGGCTTTGGGACGATAGCGCAGGGAAATTACGGGAAGGTAAAACAGGAGTGTATGCAGGTCAAAGCGGGGTTGTCAAAACGGCTCAGGCTGAGCAGAGAAAGCAAGGCTGCCATAGCGACAGCCTGTGATATCCCGTCAGGGGGCGACGGGACGCGGGCAGATTTAGCCCTGATATTTACGCATGGTCAGCGTGGCGTTGGTGCCGCCGTGGCAATAAACTGACTGCCGGTTGCAATGCCCACCATCAGGTTACTCATGCCCAGTTCCTGATGCACATACAGCGGGATCACCGGCAGTGCCAGTCCGGCGGTCAGATAGCTGAGAAACACGGCAAACGAGGTACAGGCGAGCGGCAATACGGACGCGTTAGCGTGAGCGGTCATGTTTGCGCACTCCTTGTCAGCCAGCAGCAGGCTTTCCCCTACCCCCAGCAGCAGACGCGCCACTATCAGCAGCATAAAGCGCACGCCGGGTGCGACCGGCAGCAGCACGGCGGCGGCATAGGCAGCCCCTGTCAGCGCAATCGTCAGCATACCGTAGCGGGTGGTAGCGCGTGCTCCCTGCTGATCCGCACGCCGGCCGGCAAAACCGCGCGTCAGCAGGCCGTTAACCAGCAGAGCCAGCAGCGGCAGCAGCAGCGCCGCACCGCTGATAGCCAGCAGCCCGCCATGCTGATACATCAGCACTCCCAGCGGAGCGCCTGCCGCCAGCGCGCCATAAATCGCCATTCCGTTCCAGGACATGACCAGACCAGAGCGCCTGGCCCCCGCCAGCCCCAGCCCCCAGGTCAGGTTACCGGTCAAAGCGCAGCCWAAGGCGGTGAGCGCAAAGCCGGCGTGTCCCCACGCCTGAGCAGCAAAATAGAGCGAGGTAAAGGTGCCGATTACGGCGAAACCGGCGCCCTGCAGCGCCAGCACCAGCCCCGGTGAAAAAATGGCGCTGATAACGCTCCACAGCGACGGCCGCGTACCGCCGGCAACCGGCACCGCACGGATCCATACCACTTCAACCCCCAGCGCCGGAAAGATCAGCGAGCAGCCACAGCCGGTGAGGGSCGCCCCCGCCAGCGCCAGCCAGCCTGAGGTGGCAACGGCAAGCAGCAGCAGACCCAGCGCTTCCACCAGCAGTGACACCAGCGCGACCCGGCTCCCGCCATAGCGATCCGGCAGATGACCAAAGAGGATCCGCACCCCGGTGGCTGGCGCGCGAAGCACGCAGCACCAGGTGATAACGGAACCGGCCACGGCACAGAGCGCGCCCGCCAGATAGACGGCGCCATAGCCAGACGCCGTCGCCAGCAGTCCGGTTAGCGGGCCGCTGATCCCATAGGCGATATCCTGAAAGGCAGAGAAAGCGCCCAGGGCAGTACCGCGTATCTGCGGCGCGACGCGACGACGGTGGTCTGCAACTGGCCGTCTCGCTGCTGCAGGGCAATGAGGAAGCGCTGACACAGCGGGCAGCGGCAGCGGGTCTGCTGCTACCGCCTCTCTCACCGCTCTGCCATACAGCTGCACCGCAGCCCGGCTGGCTGCTCGGCTTTGCAGCGCTGACGCCGGCTGAGATCGCCAGCGCCTGCGATAAGCTGGTTATGCTGCCGCTGGGCCGGGCGCGCAGCGTGCTGGATGGGCATAGCGCGCTGCTGCCGCAGGCTATCACCGCTGAATTTCTGCAGCAGGGCCATTTTGCCAGCCATTTGCGGCTGATGCGGCAGCTCTATCACTACCGGCGCGACCGGCTTCTGGAAGAGATTCATAGCCGTATGCAGCCGTGGCTGCGCCCGCTTCCGGCAATGCTGGCGTGGGCGCAGCAGCATAACAGCTGGCTGATTGAGGACGATTACGACAGCGAATTTCATTACGGTGATCGGCCTGCTCCGGCGCTGCAGGGCATGACGCACGACAGCAGGGTCATCTCGCTGGGGACCTTTTCCAAAACCCTGTTTCCCTCCCTGCGCCTGGCGTGGATGGTGGTACCGCCGCAGCTGACTGCTGATGAGGTGTGGCTGGAAGATCCTGGCTATCCGGGGGCGCGTAACGCCTTTCTTGCCGCAGGCGCGCACTGCCGGGCGATGCCGCTGGATGAGCACGGCGCGGTCCCGCTCTCCGGTCGCGCCCGGCTGGTTTACCTGACGCCCGGGCATCACTATCCAACCGGTATAGCGATGAGTCTGGCACGGCGGCTGCAGTTCAGCAGCAACGTGCAGCGCCGGCTCGGCAGCCGCGTGATGGGCTACGGCGATCCGCTCGGCTACCTGCCGCTGCGCGAGGCGGTCTCAGAGTATCTGAGCCTGTCGYGCGGTATGCGCTGTCGTCCGGAACAGGTCATCATCCTGACCAGTTCGCAGCAGGCGCTGCAGCTGCTGGCGCTGCTGCTGCTGGATCCGGACACCGGGCGCGGTACTTTTGTCGCGATTACGCTGGCTCCGCCGCCAGATACGCCGTCAACCCGCCGGGCACCGCACTTCTCGCAGCGTGGCCTGCAGCTGCTGGCGACCGGCGGCYGTCAGGATCCGCCCTTCCCCGCCGCGTTTGCCGCCGGATCGCCCGATTTACGGGCTTTCCCGCATACGCAGTGGCGGCGCATGCTTTTTCAGCAGCAGGCGCAGGGTGGACGACGCGAGCGCCTCTGCCGCACCCTGCGGCAGGCGATCGTCAGCGGTCAGCTGCGCCACGGTGAGAAGCTTCCCTCCAGCCGTCAGCTGGCCGCAGAGCTGTCAGTCGCGCGCGTAACCGCGGAAGCGGCCTACGCGCAGCTGGAAAGCGAAGGTTATCTGCAGCGCCGTCCCAGGCATCGGTGTAATAACTCAGCTTCTGCTGCAGATAGGCGTAACTCTCTTCCGCACGGGCGGCGGGATAGTGTAAGACAGCGGACATACTCTTCTCCTGTTGCGATGTGCACCCACTTTACGGCAAATTGGTCTCCGCAATGAGACCCTTTCCGTCAGAGTAATAAGACCATTATGTATCAGGAACTGGCCATGTTGAGCCATTGCAGCCAATGCCGTCACAGTAGGTGATATAGACCTTGCTGCGATCGAGCGCCGCCGTGCTGTGTGCGCTGATGGTACGGTGAGGAAACGAATGCGCGCCGCAGATATGTCCTGCAGCATAGTGTTCAGGGCTGCGGGCATCAAAAACAACAATGGCAGCCTCGCCGCGTGCCAGATCCTCTGCCAGCCGCAGTAGCGGTGGTGCTGTTTCTGCTCTGGCTGCTGGCCTGAGTCAGCAGCCGCACCCGGCCGCAGCACCGTGCTGTGGCCACTCTCCCGCGTCGGTTCCCCACGTCAGCGGATGCCCGTCGCGCTTCCAGAAATCCAGCCCGCCAATAAGCTCCTTAACCTGAAATCCCAGCGCTGCCAGTTTTAGTGCCGCTTTATTTTCAGGCGACGCCGCAAACCGTGCTGACCGCCGCGCAGTGTCAGGATCTGCTGAATCAGCTTTTCAGCCGCCGGGCTGAGCGCGGTGAAACGCTGCCGCTGACGGACAGCGTGCGCCAGCCACAACCTATCTGGGCACCGTTTACAGAGATCCTGCCGCGCCCGCTGGCGCAGCGCCCGGCGCTGTCGCTGATAACCGACGCGCTGAAGCTGGTGAATCTTAAAAGCGGCGATCCGGTGCCGTCGCGGCACTTTCCGCTGCTGACGCAGTATCTGCAGGTACGCCAGACGCTGGGGCAGCACAGCGCACCCACGCTGCAGCTGCTGGAAAGCTCGCTGAAACAGCCGCTGAATCGTGATGAACAGCTGCTGCTGCAGGATTACAGCCAGCAGCGGACGGTGCTGAGTGCGCTGAGCCAGGATCAGCTGCGTCAGGTGCTGACCATGCTGCAGAACGGCCAGATGGCGATCCCGCAGCCGCAGCAGAGCCGCAGTACCGATCGCACGCTGCTGCCGGCGGAGCAGCAGGCGCTGAACCAGCAGGTGACGCGGCTGGCGGCCACGACCGGCGAGTCGCCGGTAAAACTGCTGATCCATGAAGTGGGCGTGAAGAGCGATGCTGACTTTCAGTCGCGCCATTTTCCGGCTGCTGAACAGCACCTTAATCGTCGCCTGAGTCAGGTGCAGGACAGTCACGCCACGCGCCAGCTGCTCCAGCAGCTGCAGGATAAGCTGCCGCAGGGCAACAACCGTCAGGCGGTAAGCGACTTTATCCGCCAGCAGTTTAACCCCATGCAACCTCTCAGCGGTCCCGGTGTGCCCGCGGGCGATCGTTCTGCGCTTACCGGTGTTTCCGGCCCGGCCCGCCCCGGCGGTCCGGCTGGCGAACAGCCTCTCTCTCCGGCGCAGCGCACCACGCTGGAACGGCTCATTGTACGCATTATGTCTCTCAGCACCCTGAAAGCGCCTGAGCTGTGGGCGGGCGTACGTGGCGGTCGCAGTCCTGGTGGTGCCATTCGTCTGGAAACGCTGGCGTCGCAGCCGCTTCAGAGCGGCAGAGGCGGAATAAATCCGCATCTTCTCGCTTTTCTGATACCAGCCCCCGTGGATTTCCCGGGGGCTTTTGCTATCATATGCCCCTCTTTTTCCGGCGCACCCGGATCTGACTCGTTTTTCAAGGATTCCGGCCTTCGACCTGCTGCTGATGGTGGGATTAGGCATCTTTGGCTATATCCTGCGCAAGATGGATTTCCCGATGTCGCCGCTGATCCTCGGCTTTGTGCTGGGGGAAATGCTGGAGCAGAACCTGCGCCGTGCGCTCTCAATCAGTAACGGCAACCTGCCTATTCTGTGGGAGAGTCTCATCTGCAAAGTGCTGCTGGTGTGTCCGGCGATGTTTATCKAACAGCCTGACATTGTCWGGGGCCTGATTGCCGCACTGCTGATCGGCAACGTGATGCTGCTGATCATGAATATCCCGATGATCAATATCTTTGCCCGTATGCTGACCATCCCGCTCTGGTTCCTGGTACCTGCGATCGCCGCCATTTCCGCCGTCGGCGTGTATGCGGTGCACAGCACACTCGCCTATATGACGGAGAAGAAGATTAGCGGCAGTAACCAGTTCGGCAAGGGGGATATTCGCGGCGTGGCAGCACCGGAAGCAGCAAATAATGCCTCGGCGTGTGGCTCATTTATTCCGATGCTGACGCTGGGCATTCCGGGTTCCGGTACCACGGCGGTGATGGTAGGCGCGCTGACGCTTTATAACATTACGCCGTTTGGCCTGTTCTCGGTCAGCGAAATTTTGCTGATGCTGGAGTCCACCAGCGGGGGCAAGAAAGTCGCACGCGCCAGCGGCCGCATGATGTTCAATATGAAAGAAGCGGCCCAGGCAACCGGCGCCACGCTGCGCTCCTCCTTTCTGGGCTTTTTCGTTGGCGTGCTGCCGGGTGCGGGTGCCACTATCGCCAGCGCTTCGGAATATTTTGCCCTGATGGTGTTTGCCATCGCCTGCCTCGGCAGCATGATGAGCCACAACCCGCTGAAATCGTTCCTGGCCGCCCTGATCGGTCTGAGCATGGCTACCGTGGGCGTCGATGCGAATACCGGTGTTTATCGTTTTACCTTCGACAGCATTCACCTTTCCGACGGCATTCAGTTTGTGGTGGTGGTGCCAATTCTGCTGAATGTGCCGGGTGACGCAGGTGCTATCATGACCGCACTGGATGGCTATCCGATGGCGCAGCAGGGTAAAGCGGGCGTAGCGCTCTCTATCTCCGCCGTTAGCTCGTTTGTTGGCTCCACCATCGCCATCATCGGCATCATTCTGTTTGCCCCGATTCTGGCGAACTGGTCGCTGGCATTTGGTCCGATGACGCCGGAGAACCTGATGATCGCCCTGATCGGCTGCTTTATCGGCACCATTGTCGGCTTACTGCCGGGGCTGGGCCCGATTAACGGCGTGGCGATCCTGATGCCGCTGGCGTTTGCTCTGCACCTGCCAGCTGAATCAGCGCTGATCCTGCTGGCTACTGTCTATATCGGCTGTGAATATGGCGGACGTATCTCTTTGCTGACCTTTGGTATCGGCCTGCTGTTTGGTGCGCGCTGGTGGGCGGCGGCGATCTCTGGCGTGGTGATGGGCGTGGCGCTGTTTTACGCCTTCGACCGGCTGCTTGACGTAACGCTGCCGATGGGCAGCTGGCTGAGTTAACAGGAGTCAATAATGGATACCTGGTCTTTTCTGATGCAGGGCTTCGCCGTCGCTGAGCCGGTCGGTCCGCGCCCTTTCCCGCTGCTGCTGCTCGGGCTGATGGCGATCTGCGCCGTCATGATGCTGCTGCGCAAGCCTGATGTCATACAGTGGCCCTCAGCCACCACGTTTAAAAAACTGATTGTCCTGTGCATTCTGCTGATGGCGTATGGCTGGCAGTTCGAACATCTGGGCTTTCCGCTCTGCACGACCCGAATTCAACATGTTTGGCAGCGAGCTGGATGCTTACGTGAAAAAACAGGTCGCTGACTATCGTGAAAAAGCGAAATCGTTCGGGCTGGCGAAATAGCGGAGGCGATAATGAGCGATCGTATTTTTGCCGCCATCTGGCTGGCGCTCTGTATTGCCGGCCTGTTTATCGGCTGGCAGATCCAGAGTGAATATAGCTATAGACAAACGTCTGCCGGGAAATCTGGCCGATATCCCCACCGCTAAAGAGCAGGGCTTTAACGTTGAATGGCCGGTGATCCGGGGTTATTACCTGGGTCCTAAAGTCAGCGATGCGGAGTACCAGTGGTGGGAAGATTCGTTTAAAAAACTGGTTGCCACCAAAGAGTTTCAGCAGCAGCGCGACGCGCGCGGCCTGTTGCAGGACTGGATGAAAACCGCGCTGCTGGCGCGTGAAGCCGGTATCGATCCGCGCAAAATGCGCTATGTCGCCTTTGAAGGTGGCGGCGAGCCGGTGACCGCGCTGCTTGGCAACCATATTCAGGTGGTATCCGGTGATATGAGTGAAATGGTGCCACACCTGCAGGGCGGCAAAATGCGCGTGCTGGCGGTGATGAGATCGCTGCTTAATCTGTCACAGGGCAAATTTGGCCGCTATTCCGTGGACGACGTGAAGTGGCTGGCCGCCGTCGGCACTGACTACGGCATGGTGGCGGTACGCGCCGACGCGCCGTGGAAAACGCTGGGCGAGCTGATGGAGGCGATGAAAAACGATCCTAATAAAGTCGTCGTAGGCGCCGGCGCCTCCATCGGCAGCTGTATCGCCCCGGCCAAACCCGGCGGCGGTTTTGACCTGACCTGTAAGCTGATCCAGGTCTCCATGCAGGAGACCGGCCAGCTCACCTCGCCCATGCGCGTAACCTACATGCCAGGCGGCGTCGGCGCAGTGGCCTATAACGCCATCATTGCGCAGCGCCCGGCCGAAGCGGGTACGCTGGTAGCCTTCTCCGGCGGCCATTTTTGCTGATAGCTGAAAGGTAAATGAAAGGTTGCTCCTTTAACAATTCAGCAACCGAAAATGTTCGGTAGCAATCACAATCTGGAAGAATGACTGGAGCGAACCATGAAAAAAACAGGCCTTCTCGTCCTCGCCTCATCCCTGCTGGCTTTTTCAGTAACCTCTGCGCTGGCAGAGGTACCACAGCGCACCGA
>PEFU01000003.1:2040545-2118056 GCA_002939445.1 Pantoea sp. BRM17
CGCGCGCCAGCCGGCCATATCCAGCGACAGCAGCAGTGCCGCCAGCGGCGACAGCAGGATCAGCGGCAGGCCGGTGACCAGCCAGTGAGCAATCACTTTACCCAGCACCGTGACCGGCAGCGGCGCCGGCAACAGCAGCAGCTGCTCCAGCGATCCATCAAGGAAATCGTCACGGAACAGGCGCTCCAGCGCCAGCAGCGAAGCCAGCAGAGCGGCGACCCAGACCACGCCGGGCGCAATGCGCGCCAGCTGCTGCGGCTCCGGACCGATGCCGAGCGGAAACAGCGTAATGACAATCAGAAAGAACCACAGCGGGTTGATCACTTCAGCCCCGCTGCGAAACGCAATTTTCAGTTCACGCCGGAGAATACGCAGCAGCATTATTGCCACTCCCCGCTCAGGCGTATTTTACGCAGCGCGGCGGCGGGCAGTTCCTGATGCGTGGTGAGGATCACCGCCCCGCCCTGGCTGGCGTGCTGGTTAAAACGCGCCATGAGTGCTTCCACACCGGCTTTATCAATGGCGGTCAGCGGTTCATCCAGGATCCACAGTCGGGCTGAGCTGAGCCAGAGGCGCGCCAGCGCGACGCGCCGCTGCTGACCCGCAGAGAGCTGCGCCACCGGTACCTCTTCATAGCCGGTCAGGCTGACCTGCTCCAGCGCCGCATACAGCGCCGTCTGGCTGCTGTCGCCGTGCCAGAAACGCAGATTTTCCAGCGGAGAGAGTACCGCTTTTACGCCAGGCTGATGGCCAAGATAAAGCAGGTTTTGTTGCCATATTTCACGCTGACGCTGCAGCGTTTCGCCCTGCCAGCGCACTTCGCCCTCTTCTGCCCGGCTAAGCCCGGCCAGCAGACYCAGCAGTGAAGTTTTACCGGCGCCGTTCGGCCCTTCTATCTGCACGAGGTCACCCGGCCGGACATGGAAGCTCAGCCCATGGAACAGCATTCGCTCATCGCGAACGCATGAGAGATTAATGACTTCGAACATAGAGGGGCGCATCACCGCAAAAAATGAGGCGGCGATAATACCACACTGTTGCAGTGCGCCGAAGAGTGTGACCGTGCTCTCATTTCGCTGCGCACCGCTGTTTCACGCCTTCAGATCCGAAAACTGTATAAAAAAGCCGCGCGGTTAAAATTTTGTTACGCTTAAAGAAATTCTTCGTAACATTTCAGGCTTGCTAAAACCGTCTACGCTTATTACGCATTGGCACTATCACCAGGAGCAAACATGAAGCCATCGCCATCAAATGCTGAACACGACAATGACGTAGACAGCGAAGAAAAAGAGCAAGGCACTGAGATTGAAGTTGATGAAGAGGCCCTGCCCTCGCGGGCAGCGGCGATTCATGAAGAGATACGGCAGGACGGGGAGAAAGAGCTAGAGCGTGACGGCATGGCGCTGCTGTGGTCAGCCATCGCCGCAGGCCTCTCAATGGGCGCTTCGCTGATGGCGAAAGGGATTTTTCAGGTTCACCTTGAAGGGGTCCCCGGCGCCTTTCTGCTGGAGAACCTCGGCTACACCTTTGGCTTTGTGATTGTGATCCTCGCGCGGCAGCAGCTGTTTACCGAGAACACCGTGACGGCGGTCCTGCCGGTCATGCATAAGCCCACCGGCAGCAATTTTATGCTGCTGCTGCGCCTGTGGGGGCTGGTGCTGCTGGGCAATCTGATTGGTACCGGGCTGGCGGCGCTGGCCTTTAACTACATGCCCATTTTTGATGAGGCGACGCGCCAGGCGTTTACGGCCATCAGTGAAAAGGTGATGGAAAATTCGCCGGGCGAGATGTTCGCTAATGCCGTGATCTCCGGCTGGATCATCGCCACTATGGTCTGGATGATCCCGCATGCGGAGAATGCCAAACTGCTGATCATCATTATGATGACGTGGCTGGTGGCGCTGGGCGATCTGGCGCATATCGTGGTCGGCTCGGTCGAAGTACTCTATCTGGTCTTTGCGGGAACGGTGCCGTGGCAGGAGTTTTTCTGGCCGTTTGCGCTGCCCACGCTGCTCGGTAACATCACCGGCGGCACGCTGATTTTTGCCCTGATCAGCCATGCGCAGATCCGCAACGACATGAGCGAAGAGGCCAAAGCGAAGGCGCGGGCAGATCACAAACGCCGTGAGAAAGCAGAAGCGAAGAACGCTGCCGGAGAGCAGACGGAGTAACCGCTCTTCCGGGCGCGGCGCTGCTGACAGAATGAGCAATCACGCCGCGCCCGGTTAACATCCGGGAGACATACGGGTATACTGCGTTTCCGGATGTCTCCTTAGTTAAATGGATATAACGAGCCCCTCCTAAGGGCTAGTTGCAGGTTCGATTCCTGCAGGGGACGCCATATAGCAGTTCGCCACCCTCCTTACCCGTTCGCAAAACTCCCTTATATTCAGGCATCCGCTTAATCATGCGTTCGCTGTCGTTCGCCATAGTTCGTTGACAGCCAGTTAATTGCCTGGGTAAATTCTGGGTAAATCAATTTTACCCATCCGGATTTTACCCAATGCTCACCATCAAGCAGATTGACGCTGCTAAACCCAAAGAAAAGCCCTATCGCGTGGCTGACGGTAATGGGCTCTTCCTTTATGTGCCTGCATCCGGGAAAAAGGTCTGGCAGGTCCGCTATCAGTTCGATGGGAAAGAGAAAGTGCACACCATCGGAAAGTATCCGGAGATTGGTCCGGCTCATGCCCGCAACATGGCGTTTGAGCTAAAGCGCGATCTGGCGATCGGAGTGAACCCGGCAATAAAGAAGAAGCATAAAGAGAAAGAGCCGGACTCGTTCGCCACAATTTTTGAGGAATGGTACAAACACAAGCGTCAGGTCTGGTCGGAAAACTATGCCACAGAGCTTAAGCGCATGTTTGAGGCTGACATCCTCCCCTATCTGGGAAAGCTGCAGATGGATGAGATTGAGCCGATGACTCTGCTCAAGGTGCTGCGCAGGTTTGAAGAGCGTGGAGCCATGGAGCGAGCCAATAAGGCCCGACGCCGATGCGGTGAGGTATTCAGGTACGCCGTGGTAACCGGCCGCGCTAAATATAACCCGGCGCCCGACCTGGCTGATGCAATGAAGGGATACAGAAAGCAGAACTATCCTTTTCTGCCGGCCGAGCAGATACCGGCGTTCAACGCGGCGCTGGCAACCTACTCCGGAAGCGTTATTTCCCGGGTTGCAACTCAGGTTCTGCAGTACACCGCCATGCGTACAAAGGAAATGCGTAGCATGCAATGGGCAGACATCGATTTTGAAAACGACATGATCACCATCGCGGCTGAGGTAATGAAGAACCGCAAAATCCACATCGTGCCGATGTCCCGCCAGGTGAAAGAGCTGCTAATGTTCCTGAAGCCTATCACCTCAATGTCTTCCTTCGTTTTCCCCGGGCGCAACGATAAATCAAAGTCGATCAGCGACGCGGCTGTTCTGCTTGTGATCCGCCAGATAGGCTATGAAGGGCTGGCGAGCGGCCACGGATTCCGCCACCAGTTCAGTACGGTGCTTAATGAGCATGGCTGGCCGCATGATGCCATCGAGCGACAGCTGGCGCATGTTGACCGGAACAATATCCGTGGCATCTACAACCATGCTCAGTACCTCGATAAGCGCCGGGAGATGATGCAGTGGTGGGCTGATTACATAGACGGTAAAGGGGTGTAACACCCCCTATATAGTCGGCCGGCTATCGTCATAAACGTGCCGGACCTCGCACGTTACCTTCCCCAGCACGATGACATCATTCAGTGGCTCACCCTCGATCACCTCGCCCTCTTCCGTGACCAGGCTGTTGCGGTACAACTTTCCCAGCCCTGAATAGCCGTTCCACTGATAGGCGATCCGATTGCCGGGCTTTACTTTCGCAGCTGAATCAACCAGCAGGAAGCCGTCCGGGATATCGACACGGAACGTCGTGGCCGGATTGGGAATGAATACTGAGTTAAGACTGAGCCGAGGCTCTATGTAGTCCTGCGCCGGTGAAGGGAACCCCATCAGAGTCCACCGTTAGGGTTGAACCGGAACCACGTCATATTCTCGCCCTCCTGCGTTGAGGCGTCGCGGAACGTGGTTGTGTGGCTCCGTATCCAGTCGTTAGCTTGCTTGAGCGTGAAGTGCCAGTTAACACGCTCCAGCTCCTCTACGAAGACGGCAGTGGTGACGGTGCTGCGGCCTGATGGCGCGCGCTTGATAGAACTGATGAATGCTTCTCTGATCTGATACTCGCGTGGCATGGTCAAATCCTCCTCTGATTATAACTGTATATAGATACAGTAGTATCGATCGGTGGATCTGATCAAGATGCGCCGGGAGTATCTTTTGCGAAACTGTTGGCTGGTATGGTTATTTATTTGCTGCAGACGGCGTGAGTGGTTACTGTTTAGGCTCCCACACCTTAGCCCGCTCAGATCCGCGCGGTACAGGGTTGCCCCGTCGCCGGGGCTTTTTTGCGCAACAGGCATCCCTGTTCAGATTAAGCCAGAACAACAGATATATTGTTAAAGAGAATGCCTGCCACGCCTCCTCCTACCTCGCAAACTATGTCGCCATTCGATTTAATCCTAAGAACTCTCGCACCCCACGCTGAACCTGAGTCAACCCCAAGCGTACCGACCAGATAATCTGCTTGCCCGAAACCACTCCATCGGTCTATCGTGGCTATAGTTGCCCCCTGGGTAACGCCAGATCCCATAACTCCGCCTTTCAGGAAGAGAATGCCATTGACCAATTTCGCTGACGGCACTGTAAGGTAGGTAGAAACATTTGCTTTCATTAGTACGTTAAGGGAAAGGTCTGAAAAATTTATCTTGAGATTCTGAGCCTGCATTACCGGTGTAATAATGCGTGCCAAACCTTGAGCGCTTGGGTGGTTAATTCCATTACCACCATAGGGAGCCTTTCTGTTAGGTGTGCTATCTCCTTCACCCCACATCTCTCTGTCAGTAATAGTTTTTTTGCGCTGGGTGGGCAATCCAAGCATTACCCGAATCTGAGACACGTTCCCAGATAGAGTTCCGCCGGTACCTATTTTTGGGTTGGTAATCCCGCCATGTCTTATCATCCTGAATGATGAAAGTAATGTGTTTGGAGTGCCGTCTCTGACAGGCGCTGAAGCGTTAGTGCCGATATAAACATGGCATTCGTTATTCAGCACTGTTATAACAAGCCAGAAGTTTCCATTTGGTATGGCAATTCCCGTATTTAAGCTGAAGTAAGTATCAATATACTCAGTTCTTGCTGATACCTGGAAGTTTCCAGACCCGTCAGACCCGACATAAATAAAATCCTCCGAAGTATCACCGCCACAGTTAACATAAATTGGCGTTGTCTTGTTCCACCCTGATATAAGTGCTTCAAATGCGAAGTCTACGCACTGAGGCGCAGAGTAAGCACCGTTGGTTGGCGTTGCGGAAATCTCTTGCAGCTCGCACGCAACCTGGTCTTTACCATCCCGACACTGCACATAGTATCGGTTGAAGTCCCAGACTGACATATTAGTAAATTGAGCATATGTTCTTTCTGCGCCTGCCGCGAAGTTTCTTCCTTCCTGAAACCCCAGGCCATCAAACGACACTCCATTATTGTAAGCGCTTGATCTGGAGGGAACCATGCAGGTACACATTACAAAATGTGCATACGGCGATCCTGCTCTCAGCTTATTAACTGTTGAAGCCATAGTCCCCATGTTGAATCCCATATGATCATTCATGCCGAATGCCATTACTATGATGTCAGGAGATTCATCGTTAATATAGTCAACCCAATTTTTGCTGGTGTCAGCATACCAAGACGGGAAAGCTGATGGCTTTGTATTAGCATTGATCCAAGTCTGGCCACCAATAGCTCTGTTTACAAAGGTAAATGTATATCCGGGATTCTGAGCCTGAAGCTCTGCCTTTATAACAGATGACTGGCATATGCCTAAAGTTAGTGAGTCTGCCCAATCAAGCGATATAGAGTCACCAAAAAATACCACTTTGATATTTGTTTTCGGCTGCTTCCTTATCTGGATATTAGAGCCATTCACCAGTACCGGCTCACTGCACAACTTATCCTCTACGGATACATTGTATAGGCCGCTTGGCAATCCGCTAAATTTACCTGGGCCATAAAATCGAAAGTCAGGAAGATGGAGAACTCTTCTGGAATAGATGTAATTATCATAGTCATATCCGGGATCAACCGGATAACTTACATCCATGTATATCTCACGAACTCCTGCGGTGTATAGTTGTTGTAGCTTATTATTCAAAACAATTGCATTACTTGCCGCATCCGAATTCGATGTTGAAAGTCCAAGTGAACTGGAGGTGACACGGATTGATTTTAATTCATTACCTACCGTGCCAGCCTGGTATGATGCCAGCTGTGAAAATCCAACCAGGTTTGCGCCTGTTTTTTCTGACAGTTGTTTCCTTAATACTTCACTTATATCAACTGCTATCCATTTTCCTTCACCTACCCCACCTGTTGARTCCGGTGTCGATGATGGTGGCACGGTTTTTGGTATTGTTGCCAGATCATCCCACCTATACCAGATTCCGGTTGAAGAGTCCTGAATAACAGAGCCTGCCGCCAATATTTTAGCACCAGCCTGGAACGTCCCAACGGGAACCCAGCCCAGATCATATATCTGTTGCAAAACAAGGCTCTTTAATCCCTCAATGGTGTAAAGACCAAGATAATATCGCTTTTTCATGTGCCTTAGCTCAGCGCACCATTTATTTGCCTGCTTATGGAAATAAACACACTTAARGCCACACTGGTTGTGTACATGAATGGGGTGATTGCTGCTGTTTTGATAGTCGTCAGCAAGCCGCAAGTTATTTATGCGGTCATCATCTCTGGCCCGGTTAACATGGTCTATCAGGAGGTGCTGCGGACAAGATCCATGACAATACGCCCAAGCAAGCCTGGCGGCCTTATACTTACCCCCTGCAAAAGTCAGATAGCGGTAACCATCTCTGTTTACGCTTCCCGCCACTTCCCCGATCTTTCCGTTTGACAGCTTTGTGGAACCGATTCGAGTAAATAATCCCGTCTCGACGCTATACACAAAATGCTCTTTGAAGCGCCTCATTAAGGCCTCATCAATGCTCTTTGCTTTTGCCATCAGATGAGGCCCCGGTAAATGTCATAGCTGCCGGTGCGCATTACATCTGCGTGGCGTTTGGCGCGGTTGGGCGTTTGCTTCGCCCACAGGCTGTTGAGCATGCCATCAGCTGCAGCGCTGAAGTTGCCGTCTGCAATCAGCTTCAGGGTGTTCTTGAATCCTGCCAACCCGTCAGCACCCATCTGGTACGCCATGCTAATCAGGATGTCGCGGCGCGGTGGATTGCAGGCTGCCAGAGCCGCCGCAATGGCCGGACGCTGGTTCATCTCGTTAACTTTCTGGTCAACGATAACCTGCTTCCATACATCGCCCACTGTACGCGGTACGCGGAAGGTGTAATTGCTCAGGCTGGCGCCCTTTGGCCCGATGCGGATGCCGCCGGCAACGGTCGGATAACCGAGCGTGTCGAGGTAGGGTGCCTCTTTGTACCCCTCCTCTACATTCAGGATCGGGATGATTTTACTGTCGGTCATTTGCTCTCATCCTCTTTCACAACCTGCTTAACCTTGTCGGCCGTTTTGTTTGCTGTGCGGTCCGGTATGTTGTCCACTTTCTTCRGCAGCTCGCCAACCTGCTCAGCTAGGCGAACCACCTTCGCATCACGACGATCGGCAATCCTGCGGTAGTCATCGCGGATGACATCAATCTTCTGGTTAGCGTCGTTGCTGACGTAAACGAACATGCAGGTCATGGCGATGCAGATAAGCGTCAGTACGGTAAGAACGCCGCCGATAATCAGGCTTCGTTTGTGATTCGGTTTAGTTGGTGCCATCGCTGTCGGTCTCCAGATTGGCGATCAGCCTGTTTACTTCGGTTCTGAATCGCTCATTGCCCACAGCGTTACTGGCCTCTGACATAGCCAACAGGATTCCCAGTGCGTTTTTAATCAGCTTGAGGTCCGTCTCCAGTGTGGATATCCGGCGAAGATTCTTATCGTGCCTCTCCCGAAGCTCGTCGTTCTCTTCACGAAGCAGGTTATTGCTCTCCTTCAGCAGCTGAACCTGCTCCTTGTAATTGGAGATGATCTCACCGCCCGCCCTGTTGCTGATGCCCAGCGAAAGGAGGCTTGCTGCTAATGGCTTCCAGAGAACTGCGACTGCCCCGCCGCCAAATATGAGGCCGAGAACGCCAGTGATGATGCTGTTTTCACCCATGCTTAACCTCACGGGCGCTTTTTGATGTGCTGTTCATAGCCGTCTCCGGCATTGCCCGGAGGTATCCGGCCGTTTGCTGTGAAAAGTCGCCTGCTGCCACATAGGGAAATCCATGAGGTCGCTTTGATTGGCAGAGGCGAAAACGAGAAAACCCAGCTCTGCGGCTGAGCTTTTTAATTGGGTGCAGAAATGCAAAAAGCCCTCGCAGATGGTGAGTCCGGAGGGCTTTCTAATTATCACAGAGTGATGGAACTTGTATTTTTCATCGCACTTAACAACAGCGCGCAACTTCAACTGTTGGGAATCATAACCCTGTATTCCTGAAAAGTAAATAGCTCACGATAAAATAATGAGCTATTAGATTGAACATTTATCCGGTCACTTTATTGAGTGATGCATTCGCCCATGACTCTTCCGCTTCAATTTTCACAATCAGCTGATCGTAGAATGGCTTTCCACTTCGATCCCAGGTAGCAAGACTGATGGATTCAGTGACCTCACTGATTGCACGAAAAGCTTCCGCAGCGGGAATTCTTTCATATCCGCGCCCGTTACATTGCCGACAGTCCCGGTATACTGGTACGCCCTGCAGTTCGGTCTGCTTGCGGTCTATCGCCTTACAGCGCCCGTTGCAGTCGCGGCAGGATGATGTAAGCACCCCCTTCCCTTTGCACGACTTGCAAAGCACGCGTACGGTCTCTTTGACGTTCCTAACCTCGCCGCCGGACAGTGGCGATTTCATGGAGAACACCTCGGCTTCGATAAACCCTTTCGCACCGCAGCAATCGCAGGCCTTCACGCTGGCGGCGCTGCGGCAGTAATCCATGTAGGCATAAGTTGCGAGTGTTTGCATAACGGCTGGTTTAATATCAGCGTCGAGTTTGCGAAAGGCTGGAACCCTGTCGCAGGTTTGAAGTGCATATTCAGTTAACAGGGATACGGCGCGTGCGGCGTCGTTCTCACTTACTCCCACCTTTCCCATGAAAGCGCTGTAACCCAGTGGAGCACGACTCTGCGTCATTCCCATAGCAGCGATATAGTCAGTGCCGGTAAGCGTGTCAGGCGACGTCTGCGGCGCGGTGCCGCTGAAGTTCTGTCCTTTCGGAAAATGAAATTTTACTGTGGCTTCTAAGCTCATTACCAAACCTCCGAGATATCCAGATCTTTCCCTGTACGGCGATACACTTCACGCCGCTTCATTTGTGCAAAGTGCATGCACTCCCTGCAGGCATCAAACATGGCGTTAGGGTTAGTTTCGATGCTCTTTATGGCTTTGGAGCTCCTGACGGTGTATGTGCCGCACACGCAGCGAACAACCCATTTACCCTTTTCTTCTGCCATGAGGCCTATAACTTTCAACCTTCCTTTTTGCCTGCCAGTCAGGTCGATAAAGCTGGGAGCTTTGGGCAAAAGGTGCCGGGTTATCATCTTCGGCGGTCCGATAAACTCTGGCGTCTGTATTTTGCAGTTCATTTCATAGTGAACGCCTTTGGATACGACCAACGCCGCTGTTTTATTGACTGGCGATAACGCTGCTACTGGCATGCTTAACCCCCATGATTTTGGCTGTGTGCTTGATGATCCGATAATCGACCGGGAAGGTATTGCGTGTGCGGTACATACGCAGGTGTAACCATTTCTGTTTGAGGTATTCAGTCATGCTGCCTGCTCCATTTGTCTCTTGCGGAGTTTTTCGTAATGACGGGCCCGGCGCGTGAATATGGCTTTCACTCGTTTCAGGTACTCGATATCGAATTTGCGGATGTTGTTGTCATACTCGATACGCTCGACCCTGTGCAGGCCAAACTTTTCGATGAGGTTGATTCGGTAAGGGATCGGATTGCCTGATAAATCGCGATTGCAGGGAACGCAACTGGCGTTATTGTTGAAGACGTTGAAGCGTAGCCATGGTGCCGCGCCACGTGACCTGTAGTGACTGGCATCTACTGCACCACCGCGCACACCGTAATTAAGCTGCCGGCCGCATGATATGCAGGGCTTCCCATAATCCCGCCAGAATATGAACTTATTAACCGCCGCCTGAGCCTCTCTGTTCCATTCCGGCTTACCCTTGAGCTTCTCCCTTCGTTGCCGCAAATCATCGCGCTGTAGCCGCTCCTGCTTGCGCTGTTCACGCGCAGCATTACGCGCATCAACTTGGCGATTGAATTCCATAGCGCATTTGTAGTTGTGGCAGACTTTTTGGAGAGAACTTCGTGGGGTGTATTCGGTAGAGCAGATTGGGCAGATTTTTAGTTTCGGCGGCTTGGGCTTGATGCCTTTAGCCATCGCTATCCTCCATTGCTCCGTTAGGATCGCACTCTATGAAAAGTTCATCTGTGCAGCTGGCGCAGTAGTAAGTCTCATCAGGCTTGAGTGGTTCGCCGCAACTGCTACATGCCGCAGCATCTATCTGAGTTATATGAACCTGATTCATGCCATATTCCTTATTACGCGCAGGTAAGCTCTGCCGCGGGGGAAGACCTTGCTCCGGTTTCTGTCGTCAAGATCGCGAAGAAATGACTTCAGCAAATTGCGATAAGGTCTGTTGCATACATTTCTTGCGTAGGAGTAATGCCGCCGCTCGATTTCTTTTTGATGCGCATGGTAAAGCTCGTATGCATTCGTCGCCGTCATCGCGCTCTCCTCATGCGGTCCCACTTGGCTTTTAACAGCCCGTACGTGTAATCGAAGGTCTTCACCTCACTGGCTTCCTGAATMCGCTTACGTCGTGTTCTTGTGCGTGGTGTGGGGATAAATATCATGTGGTCCATACATCTTTGCATTTGGCTTTTCATTGATTCGGTTCCCTGTAGAATTCACCACGAATTCTCATCGCCTCAGCTTTGTAGGCCTCTGATGCCTCTTCAGCGGTGTCGTAATAACCGATGTCGATTAGCTTACGGTTATGGCGAATCCTGGCGACGTACCTTTTGCTACGAGCCAACTTGTGCACGCCCCGGTAACCTGATTTAGCTTTTACGGGTGAGTGATTATTCCAGAGGTTTTCTTTGTGCGTTGCCTCTCTCAAATTGCATATCCGGTTATCCGTTTTGATGCCATTGATATGGTCAAGGAGGTGCTCTGGCCAGGCCCCAAAGTGGATTGCCCAGGCGACTCTATGAGCAAGAAATGGAATGCCCTTTATTGAAAGGTAGGCGTACCCTTTTTCTATCGTGGGGTCTGTGCCAATCAAGCTGCGGTATCTGCACTTCTTACGCGTTAAGCGACCCGTTTGCGGGTTAAATGAATAATTCTCCCTTAAATACTCGGGTGTAATTTCCTGCCTTACTGGCGCCGACCGCTTTTCCTTTTGCTTAGGAGTGTATTTATATGAATAACGCTTGCATTGCCCTTYCCTCTCAAGCAACCCAGCCTTTAAAAGTGAATTCAATGCGCTGCTAAGGTGTGCTTTACTTAGACCGAACTCTGCATCTATCTTTTTGAGATAAAATTGAAAATTCTGGCCTGGATTTTCGATCAGCAGCGCTATAAGGATTTCTCTTGTACTCTTCCGCTGTCTGCTCATCGCGCCCTCTTCGCAAGGTTTTGGCACGTTCCGGAAGATAGCCCGGTTCTTTTGCTGATAATGGACCATGCCAGCCCCTGACTGCGGAGATAGGCGATGCGGTTACAGAATTCCTGTGCGTGAGAAAAGTGTCTGCCATGTTTCATGATTGACTCCCGTACATTTGGGCCCATTCGATTTCACGCCGGGCTTCGTCGCTGAATTTCACGTTCTGCTCTGTGCCAAACCAGTAAATCGCCTCTATGACCTCGACCATTTCGCTTACCCGCATCTTGCTTGTCCGGGAACCGAACATGACGACGCCGCCGCCGATACCGGGCGCGGTGCGCTGCTGTTCGTTTTTGGATTTCGCAACGAGTGCGGTGATAAGGTCTTTCCAGTCGTCAGGGCTGTACTTCTGCCCGTACCATTCAACCTGCCGGGACAGGTCGTGCAAAAGCGGCCACATACGGCGGTTTTGGTCCGCACTGCGCTTGCGCTCCTGGATGACTATTTCGACTGGTTTGTTATTATCAGTGGGGAGTTGCTGGATGGCGGTAATGCAGTTCTGTCTGATGCTGTTGTCACGCAACAGGTAACGTTGTGTCTCCATTGGCCTTGTCCCGCTTTAATGCGTCGCTGAGTAACTTTCTGATGCCGTGGCTCAGGCTGAGAGTGCCTGCATGCTTCTGAGCGAACCGGCTGATATCGATAGCCATCTTATCCAGCTCAGCGTCTGATATGACATGCTCAGAGCGTTTTAAGGGGATTACGTTGTTCATGGTCTTAAACTCCAGTCAGCCATTCCCGGAAAGCCTCACCTGCGTTATCTGTTCGATAGCCGCCAGCCCATAAGTCATCCCAATCACGCCATCGCGCTATGATGGGTTTTGAGTAAGGATTCATCTCGTAAAATCTGATCACCTGAGCTGCCATCTCGTTACGAAATTCCAGGATTGTTTCCATCATGCTTCCTCCGGTGGTGATGGGAGTGGTTGCCAGTGTGTAATCGGCCCCAGCAATATTGTCGCGCTATGCTCTACTGAACAGCTGTCACCTTCCCGGTTCGGCCAGAATCCACGCCAGCGCCATACTCCAACTTCATGACCATCGCTGATGATTACCGCCTGCCTGTCACGGGGCGTTTGGTCGCTGCAATTAACCCAGTCACCCATATCACTGCTCCTTCTTGAGTTTGTAATAGGCTCGCTCGAAACCCATCCAGTAGCGCCAGTATCGGAATCTCTGCCATCCAGTGTGCAGCAACATATCACTGCTCTCCGTTCTGATTGGTGGGCTGCTCCGGGATGATGCGGTAGGCGATGATGTCGTACCCATTTCCGGTGTGACGCCATTCAGCTATCCAGCCCCAGCCAGCATCCTTTTTTCCGTTTCTCAACTTAGCTTCAACCCAGCAAGATTTCGGGACTGGACACTCATTCCCTCCACCCCACTCAATCCAGCCATCATTGCCCTTCTCCTGCTTTTCCAGCATGGGCAGTGCAATCTCTAATGCCTGCAGATAAAGCTCTTCACGCAGGCTCAGGCCAATTTTTGGCGATGCCTGGTGCTCGCGCAGATGACCGATATCACGGCGTGCTACTTCAGCGGTTAGCTTGTTCATTTGGTGGCTCCTTTTGCTTCTGGTGGCAGGCTTTCGCAGTAAGCCATGATGCCGAAGTGCGTAATGACATAACCCTTGAAAGCGATGCCTCTGTCTGTGAATTCGATGTATTCCAGATAGCCATCATCAGCCAGTTTCTGTGCCACCTTCGAGCTGGTCTGGATTATTGGGTAAGGCGTCTCTCTCAGTGCATGGTCTATCTCTGCTCCCCACGCACGCTCAAGGATATCCAGTTGCTTTTTGTTCATGCATACTCCGTAACGTTTTCACTCGCCCATGCCTGGTCATATTCGTCTGAGGGCATGTTGGCGATGTAGTTGTAAGGTGTGGCGCCCTCCATCATCAGGAACTGGTGCGACTGTTCGTGCAGGTAAAGCGGGATCCCACCTTCCCAGCCCTCTCCGTTTCGCTGCTTCTCAAGCATTAGCACAGACGCTGGCGATGACAGCGCGGCCTGCTCTTTGTCACTGAGATGCTCTCCTGCGTGCTGCTTCTGCAGGGCCCTCTCCCTGACCTTATTGCGCCAGATGATGAACAGGTTATCGGTCAGGTCGGTGATGGCACTGGTACCCTTGACGTCCATCTTTCCGGTAGGCTTCTCTTCGCTTTCTGCCTTGCGGCTGTGAGTAACCATGATGACGTGGCTGTTGGTGCGGTTTTTGAAGTCGCAGATTGCGTCAACAAATGCTTTCTGGCTGTTGTAATCGTCCTCGCCAATGCCGCATTTCATCAAACTGTCGATGATGAACAGCTGGATACCGT
The DNA here is from genome assembly GCA_002939445.1 of Pantoea sp. BRM17. Lineage (GTDB taxonomy): Bacteria > Pseudomonadota > Gammaproteobacteria > Enterobacterales > Enterobacteriaceae > Pantoea. The sequence continues at coordinate 2,054,703 of PEFU01000003.1, forward strand.
ACCGGCGATTTGCATACTCAAATATCTCCAGAAGCCTGTCTGCTTTCGCCGTACCCGTCAGACCGAAAAGCCAGAGCCGGTCGTCGTAGAAATTGAAAGCTGCTTCTATTTCCAGTGCTGGCGGCAGCTTCAGGCAGGTTGCCTGCCGGGTGAGCCGCTTCAGTAAGCCGCCGGGTTTAAGCTCCAGAGATGCCACACACGCCCGGACTCCCTGCCTCATAGCCTCAAGAACCATGTGACCAACCACTTCGGTTTTACCGTGCCCGTTCACCCCATTCACTATGGTCAGCTCTGCGTCTCTGAAAGCAAAGTTGTGGTTCAGCATTTCCCACGGGCTGCGAAACATACATTGCTCTTTGCCGTAGAAAGCGTTGATGGTGTCCTGGTAAAACTCGCGGGCACTGTAAAGCTCCTCCGGATCGAAGTAAGCAGCACGTTCAAGAACATCAATCACCTGGTCGCTGGTCATGCCTGCCTGCAGGCACTCGTTGATATCCTTGTGAGGTAGGTTAACCAGCCGGCAGCGGTGCTCCCCAAGCCGGGATGCGATTTCTTTTGCGGCAGCCTGGCCTACTTCGTCTGAGTCCATGGAAATCCAGATTTCGTCGAAGCGGTCAAGGTTGTGATACTCAAACTCTATCCACTGCTGCTTGGCACCTTTGCCACCGCCAAACGGGACGGACAGCGCCGGCAGTCCGTACTGGTGATAGGTCATGCAGTCGATCTCACCTTCGCAAAGCACAACAATCCGGATGTTTTTTGGCATTGCCTGCCAGCCGAACAAGCACGGCTCACAGTCTCCCTCAGCCATAATTGCCTTTTTTCCGCCTGGCCGTTCGGTACTGATGCGCTTCACCTGCAACAGCTCACCATCACGCTTGTAAGGGAACGCCAGCGCGTCAAGCTCGCGCTCACCGTTCCAGACCTTTGCAGCAGCAACCTCGAATGTCTTTGCTGTCTCAGCGGTGATGCCTCGGGTAGCGAGGTACTCTATGTGCTTTTCAGTTTTGGTGAGGTACTTACTGACTTTTTTCCGGTCGGGGCGGGAAAATTTTTTCTGCTGCTTCGATGCAAAGTGATGGTCGTTATCTTTGATTKCGAGAAACTCTTTCGCTTCGGTCATTGCCTGATGCAGGCTGCAGTCCTTCACGCCGACCCATAAATCCAGCAAATCACCCCCGATCCCCTCTGCAAAATCTGACCAGACTTTTTTACCTGCGAGGTTTATTTTCAGAGACTTACCTGACTCACCATGCAGGGATCCGGCTACCCACTCGTGCGATTCTTTTTTGCCGTTCGGCAACAGGTATTTCGCTACCCTGTCAACATGGTTCCAGAGCATGTCGCTCAGTTCAGATGGTGTCATGATTCCCTCAGATGCAGTGTTTCAAACCAGTACCGCACAAAACCATCGCTCAGCAGACCGTGGTTATATCCGGCAATCAGCAGCGTTTTAATTCGTGGTTTCATGCAGTCACCTGTCGATAAACACGTAGCCGGATTTGGATGCCGTTACCGGTGAACGGTGTGCACCCGACACTGGCTGTGCTGCTGATGGCTTGTCATCCTGCCAGCGCTGACCGTTCAGGTACGTAGCCGGAAGCAGGCGATCAAAACCGAACTGACAACCGGCTATGCGGGCTGCGATGTCTTCTGCCAGCATGACTGCAAATTGCTCTGCGGTTCCCTTTGTCACTGACCGCCACTCTTTGAACTGAGTCCGGAAAGCTGATGCAGCGCTTTTCTTGCCGCCCTTGCGCATTCCTGCACACCAGAAAATTGACTCGAAGGCTTGGTCTGTTTCCTGGTTTTTATTTGCAGGCTGAGAGGACTTTTCACACTTCGTCTGAACCTGTTCGGACAAAGTGTTTTTATTGTCTTTCTTGTCTTTTGTAATATTGTCTTTTGTGGTTACCTGATTCGGGTAAGAGCGATTACCTGATTCGGGTAAACATTCCTTACCTGATTCGGGTAAATTTACCTGATTCGGGTTACCTGCTTTTTCCCAGTCTCCAATCGCCTTGTTGATGCCTGTAAGACGACCGTTCTGACTGAGAATTTTGCGCTTAACGAGAGCGCTTTTTGCTGCTGAGCATTTATGCGGCAACATCCCTGTCAGCTTTGACAGCTGCTCATTGCTGATCCAGTCAACCTTCTTGTTGAAGCCGTATGTTTTGCGCATGACGGCCATGAATACCAGAAGCTGGTGCTGGGTTAGTCCTGCAAGCAGGACAGCCTCCAGTAGCTCATTGGCGATGCGCGTAAACCCATCTTCAATTTCTGCCACGCGACGCTCTCTTGCCTCAATATGAGGCTGTAGATCATGAACTTCTGCGAGATTACTCATTTCCCTTCTCCTTCGATTTATGCGTTTCCAGAATCTCCCGCAGCTTCGGCGCAATGGCCGGGTTGCATTTGGTCAGGAAGTCGAGGCGAAGAAGGTTTTTGTGCACGCCAGTATGGCGATAAGACTGCTTTTTCATGTATAATTACTCCGTTGAAATTGCTTACATTTCGATGTTACGCCTCAAAGAATTCGCAGTTCTTTGGGGCGTTTTCTTTTGTCAGTAACTCCTCAATCCTCAGCAGCCTTTTCGCCACTTCAGACTCCGGCGACACCACATCCAGATAGGCCATTGCCAGACTCATCATCTGGAAAAAGCTGTGACGCTGCTTTCCTGACGGGCGCTTCATGCGGCTTACTGCTGCCTCATCCAGACCCATGACTTTTGCCAGCGGTCCCTGCCCCAGTTCAGCCAGTTTGTTCAGCAGCTGGCCTTCAATTTCTCTCGCTTTCTTGCGATAGCTTGTAATTTCAATCATGTAATATTCCTTTCGTTGAATAACTTGCGTGACTTTGCAGCGAGCTAGTCACTTTGTTTTTGCCCTCCTGAAGCAGGTGGGCGGCTAAATTGATAAAGAGCGGTGTTACTTAGGCTGCCTGATTCGGATGAGGAAACAGGTCAGTTAAATCTGGGCGTACCTGGTAAGCTGGGATCTTTCCATCGGTGGCTTTCTCAATGCGTTTTGCATTCTCAGCGGACACCTTTTTCTTCCCATGCAACCAAGCCCAAACTGAGGGCTGCTTGACGAGGKATGCATCAGCTAACTTCTGCTGGCTGCCTACAATGTCAATAGCCCGCTTAATAGCTTTGTTGACCATAAAATAGCTCCTGCTTTGCTTGGCTATTGTGATAATAGCTAAAGCTATCCAATAAGTAAATAGCTTTAGTTATTTGATGAATAATATCTATGGCTATATCTTTCAGGGAGGATAAYAGGGAAATCTAAAATGACTTTTGCAGACAGACTTAACGCTGCCATGAGGGCAAGCGGACATACTCAGGCGTCCTTAGCTGAAGCTGTAGGAATGGCCCAGCCAAGCGTATGGAAATTGACGCAAGGCATTACCAAAAACACCAGAAAGCTTTATGAGATAGCGAAGGTTCTCGAAGTGAGCCCTGAATGGCTCTCTTCAGGCGAAGGTGAGATGAGGGGCGCCCCWCAGATCCACATCCCTAAAAAAGAAAGACTGGCGGAACCTGACTACTATCGTGTAGATGTATTGGATGTCCAAGCTAGCGCGGGGGATGGTTATCTTGTGTCTACTGAATTCGTTGAAACCATAAGAGCTATTGAATACACAAATGAGCAGGCTAAAGCGTTATTTGGCCCACGTCCTGCCGATACAATCAAAGTCATCACCGTGCGCGGCGACAGCATGGAGGGAACCATTGAGCCGGGTGATCAGATTTTTGTAGACCTTGCCGTAACCCATTTCGATGGCGACGGCGTCTATGTATTTGTGTTTGGCAAAACAATGCACGTAAAACGTCTCCAAATGCAAAAGCATCGCCTTGCAGTCCTATCGGATAACCAGCGCTATAAAGAGTGGTTCATCGAGGAGAGTGACGAGGGAGAGTTTCATATCATGGCAAAAGTGCTTCTCCGTCAGTCTGTTGACTACAAAAGGTTAGGCTGAACCAAAACGCAAAAGTCTTAAATGATCCCGCTTCGGCGGGATTTTTTTCGTCTGGACAAAAATAAATTCCTTTAGGAATCAACATGAAAATCACTAAAGCTATAAATATATATCTTTGGCTATTTACAGTAATAATAGCTTTGGATATATTTATCCCATCAGCAGGACGCTGGGGCAGTAAGAAACGGAAGTCAGCTCTTTAACAATTAGATTCCTACCTGATGCAGGTAGGCCGGAGCGAGTGCTCTGGGATTGGATGAATATGCAGACTGATGCACCGTCGGGGTCGTAACCATCGGGATGTGCGCATCGTTTATCGATAGCTAACTTCTGGCCACAGGTGGTATGCCGGATATCAGTGCCGGCCATCCAATCACCAAAGCACTCACCTGGAGAAACACCATGAATTCGAAGCAGCGTTACAACGCAAAGCGTGCAGCTGAGCATCGTGCAAAGAAAGCAGCAGATCGCCAGTTTGAGAACGGAATCGTCACCATCCTTATGGGATGCAGCTTAAACGTAGCCCGCGCCACATCAGCGCCCAGTCTGCGTGAGAAGCATAAGAGCACAGCGATGTGCTTACCACAGGTAGCCTTATTTCAGGCTGGTCACCGCAAAGTCCGGAAGGACGCAACACACATCATTAAGTGAGGTAGTTATGGCAATTCACATTGAGCAAAGTTGGTCGCAGGAAGAAGGTACGAAAGAATTTAAAAGCGGTAGCGCTGTAATCATGGCCGCTGATGCTGCTCTTGCCGCAGCAAGTAAGCAGCTACATGATGTCACTGTAGATTCCTGGATTCGACAGAAGCTGATAAAGGCGGCACTAGAGGCCGCCTTAGCATCAGTTATAGACAGCCCATCATAATAAAATGCCMGCAGGAGGTGGTATTTCATCGCTGTATTTTTTGTCTACAACTTCCCGGCATTCTGGTAGTAGCTCGGCGATGCGATCAATCAATGCACCAGGCGTATTTGCTGCGGGATCTTTTGCTGCTAGTGCAAGTGCCAAATCATAAGCGACTGATTCCTTCTTCCTGTCACCTTTGAAAATATTAGCTGCCATATAAATTCCTTGTTTTGACTGTGGAAATTGCAGTCTAACCGCTTCCTTTGACTGTGGAAAGCTGAGGAACCACCTCGCCTGATGTGGTTAAAAGCAGGCATTGGTTAACCATGAGGTCGCTTAGGCGGCCTTTTTCATATCTGGAGGCACCATGATAAGCAACGCTGATTACTACTGCGGTTGGTTAGTGTTTATCGTGCTGATGGTGCTGGGGTTTATAGCAGGAGGTTGAGATGAGTGAAGATTTAAAAATTAAGCCAGAAGAGGCCGAAGTGCTCGTGCAGTTTATCGACGATACCGGTATTGAATACCTGGCCGAAAGTTGTGAAGAACGCGGGCTTAGTGTGCAGGACTTGATCGAAAAGTTAGTCCGCATAGCCAATCGTGGCCAGTAACCACTACAGGAGAGAGAGATGAAAGAACTGCGTTTTTATGGTGCCAGCGATGATTTGTTTGAATGCGAAGGCGCCATTCGTGAAGAGATAGGCTGTTTTAATGAAGTCGGCAAGTATCACCTCAAATCAACCAATGGAGAGGTATTCGTCATTGCTCAATATCTTGATAGCGGATTGTGGAGCATAGGGCTGTCGCCAGTTGGTGAGGGCGTGCCAGTGCCTGAATGGCCCTGCAAATATTCAATTTATGAGCATGGCTATAGCACGCTACTGACCATGCTGGTTCCAGACGATACGCAGCTAGTCGAACGGATTGAGAGCTGAGTGACACCGTAAAGCCGCCTGTGTAGACGGCTTTGAGGTGCTACGCACCACCGCCTTAGAGGGCTTCCATAACCAGAACGTTTCACCCCTATGCCCGGCGCAATGCTGGGCTTTTTTTTAACACCAACCAATTTCAACAAGGTATCCCTATGCAACTCGCAATTGCTGGGGCGGCATCGGGCTGCCCCTTTATCACAGAATCACAGCTAGAACGTATCACCCGCCGCATGCGTGCTGCAGCCCGCAGCCTGTTAAACGCCATGAGCCAAAGAGGACACAAACAATGACGATTATCCCGGTAAACGGAACCTTGCTGGTACAGCAGGGCTGCCTGCGGCTTAACAAGCTGTACGAAGAGTCATTCCCTGACACCAAAGACGGCATGAAGTCGGCCTATGAGTGGGCGAGCACAATTTCTCTGGGTTGGCACGACTGCCAGGACAATGACTGGAGCGCAAAGGTGAAAGCAAATGCAGCATGACGATGACGTTTGGGGCGACTTTATGCAGGGCATGCTGGGCGAACTGGCAGACCCGATGACGTATGAGCAGGCAGCGCAGGAAGCGATTGCTGATTTCCGCACGGAGCAACAACAGGATCGCATCAACTGGTGCGCCCATAACTGACACTGAGGTGTGAGATGAAATTTGAAAAAGCCATGAGGAAGAAAGCCAAGCTGCGGCTGGCACTTACCGGGCCAAGTGGTTCAGGAAAGACTTACAGCGCCCTGCTGGTAGCGAAAGGTATCGGCGGACGTATCGCTGTCATCGACACGGAAAAAGGCAGCGCGTCACTCTACTCTGACGTCGCAGAGTTCGACGTTCTGGAGCTCGATCCGCCATTCACGCCGGAGCGTTTCATTGAGGCTATCAGCGCTGCTGAACAGGCCGGTTACGACAGTCTCATCATTGACAGCATCACCCATGAATGGGGAGGCGTTGGCGGTTGTCTGGAGTTGGTAGACACCATTGCCAAAACGAAGTACCGCGGTAATTCATGGTCAGCATGGAGCGAGATTAACCCGCGTCACCGCTCATTCCTGGATGCGATTCTGCGCTCATCAATGCACATCATTGCCACTATGCGCAGCAAGACTGAAACGGCGCAGGTTGAAGAGAACGGGCGCAAGAAGGTTGCGAAACTTGGCATGAAGTCAGAGCAGCGTGACGGAGTCGAATATGAGTTCACTACCGTGCTCGATATCGGGCACGAAACACATCATGCGATCGCCAGCAAGGACAGGACGAAGCTGTTCAGCAATGCCGATCCGGTAGTTCTCAGTGAGCAGACCGGCAAGCAGCTCCTGAATTGGCTTGAGTCGGGCGCGGTAAACCCTGCGGAAGAGTCATTGAAGGTATTCACGGAGTCAGCGGCAGGTGTAAAGAATCTCGAGGGCCTCAAGTCGCTTTTCGAAGAGGCATGGCGCACTCTGCGCGGCACTGAGTATCAGGCTAAGGCCAAAGAGGTTTATGACATCCGCAAAGCGGAACTTGAGCAGAAAAGCGAGGCAGCATAATGGCAAGTCGTGGTGTGAACAAAATGATTTTATTGGGCAATCTCGGGAAGGATCCGGAGGTTCGCTATCAGCCCTCAGGTGGAGCAGTTGCAAATCTGACAGTAGCCACTTCAGAGCAGTGGCGCGACAAGTCAACCGGAGAGAACAAAGAGGCAACCGAGTGGCATCGCGTGGTCATCTTCGGAAAGCTCGCAGAAGTGGCTGGCGAATATCTGCGAAAAGGATCGCAGGTTTACATCGAAGGTCAGCTGCGCACACGGAAGTGGCAGGCGCAGGACGGCTCAGAAAAGTACACCACTGAGATAGTCGTCAACGTTGGCGGAACGCTGCAGATGTTGGGCGGAAAGCAGGAAAGTGGACAGGGGAACCGTACGCAGCAAAATCAGCAGCGCACTGGGAACTCCAGCCCACAGGTGAGTAATGAACCGCCAATGGACTTCGACGAAGAACCCCCATTCTGATTTAACCCACCAATAAGGCCGCACCATGAACCCATCACCGGTATATCCGGCGCATTCGTCACGCCTGAGCGGAGCTGACGAAGAGATTAAGCGTCGCAAACAGGAAGTGCTGAATGGCGTTCTGGCGGCCTTAGCAGCACAGGAAGCAGGCCATGACCATCCGCAGCTGCTGACACCTCAGCGCAGAGAGGATGCTTACCTGGCTGAGCTGAAACGCAGAGAGCATGAGGAGATGGCTAAGCGCCCTCCTCTGCCACAAATCATCGTCACCCGGCCTGTTGTAGAGCGCTGGGGCGACTTCAGAGACACCCGACGCGGCCGGTATGGCGCAACACTGATGGAGTGATGCTGGCCTGTGCCCGGCTGGCATTGCATAAGGGGAAAGATATGAGCGAGAAAATTTACGGTGACCGCGATTTGATGGCGATGGATATCTCAGGTAACCACTACTGTCGGCACGTCGATCACATGACGCGTGAGAGCCTGCACAGCAAATCAGATATTGCTGCAGAGCTTGGCTGGCGTGATATGCAGATAGCAGCCCTGCAGCAAAAGCTGGATGCGGTGCTGGCTGAGAATGTGGTGCTGAAAGGCTTCATTGATGAGGACTGCTACACGCTTGGAGAAGCATGGTCATCTAACGGACAAGTAACAGATGCGGCTCAATCTGTACCTGAAACCCCAGCCACTGATGCCCTGCTGAACGCGGTGCGGGCGGAGGGTGTAGAAGTGGTTAGGAAGCATCCAGCTATTGGCCTATGCTCGCTAACTCATATATGTGACGAGATTTCCGCCCAGCTCCGCGCCGAAACCGACACCACCTCTTCCCAATATGAATCACTGGCAGGTGGCAAATGAAAACGTTTCTGGTGTGGTGCCCTGAGATGGGTTCGGAACGTGAAGATGCGTGTGAAATTAAAGCCATTAATGCCGAATCCGCAGCCCAAGAGTGGGCTGAGGAGGAAGACAGTTATAGTGCTGAGTACAGCATAGTCAGCGGTAGAGAAACCCCTGTCGTGCATGTTGCTGAGCTTAATAAACCAGCTCAGATGTTCGTAGTCAGTGGTGAAGCAGTCCCAGCTTACTACGCCCGCCCAGCACTGGAAGGTGACCAATGAGCACTCGCGGCAAGATGTGGGCTGTTATGTGGGTAGCGTGCGTAATCTTCTGGAAGGGGGTGGCTTATGCGGTATGAGATGCCGGAATTGAGTGAAGAGGAGCGCCAGACGCTAATTGGATTGTGTCGTATTGAAGTTAGGCGCTGGAAGCATGCTGCTGAAGCAGTGCCAGATAAGCGGTACATGGTGGAGCTGATGGAGATTGCGCTATATGCATTGACGGAAAATGCTGTAGCAGCACCTGCAGGATGGAAGCTGGTGCCGATTGAGCCTACGCAAAATATGATTGCTGCCTGGCGAAATGACATGAGCCAGTCATATGCAAAAGAGCACTCTGATAAAATTGGCGAAGATGAAATCGTGTTCGCTCATCAGGCTATGTTGGCAGCGGCACCGGAGGCACCATGCTTATCGGCTTCGTCATCGTAATAGTCTCTGCCCTTCCCGCTCCGGTGTCGGAGCGAATCTATCCAACCATTGAAGCCTGCGAGCAGATAAAGGCCCGGCTGCATGATCGCCGGCCGCTGGTGCAATTAGAATGCGCCGAGGTCCGCCGGTAGTCAGTCCTTTACACTTCTGCGGAATACAAACAATGCCTTAATGGTATAACTGGATTTCCAGCAGAGGAGGTTTTATGGATGATTATTTGATATTTGCGCAAGGCTATTGTGGCAAGCCTCTTAAGTACGTGGCAGGCTTACCAACCGTATCTATTCTTGAGAGTGAGCCACCCCGTATCTGGCGCAGCCTCAGGGTTTATAAGTATAAATCTGGGGGGAAATTTTATAACGCTGCCTCAGAATTTTCACCCCCTAGCCAATCAGAAGTAGATGCGGCGATTGAAAAGTACAAGCCCAAGCCTGCATCTGAATAAATTAATGAACCTCGCCCCGGCGAGGTTTTTTATTGCCTGTTATCTGGAGAATCACTATGTGCGACATTGCAGATGATGCGTCAGACCTTGAAATACTTAACGTTGAAATTGCGCTGGCTAACCGCCCAAAGACGGCGATCGAGTTTACCGGAAAGTGCCACTATTGCGAGGAGGCTATTGATAAAGGGAGGTACTGTACGGTTGAGTGTAGAGATGATGGCGAGAAAATTGAAAGAGCAAAGTTGCGCGGGAGGTCTTAATGGGTGGAAAGCTTCCATATAGGGTAAAGGCATCCATTGAAAGAGTTAGAGAGCTTTTTATTTATAACCCAGAAACAGGWGAGTTTTTCTGGACCGAAAAATGCGCCAAGAACGTAAAGCCTGGTGAAAGGGCTGGGTATTTGGATAAGTGCGGATACTGGGGGTTAACAATAGACRCAGTAACGTACAAGGCTCACAGGGTTGCATGGGCGCATGTGTATGGAGAATGGCCATCAATTGATGTCGACCACATTGACCGGAACCGGGCTAACAATAGTATTCAAAACCTTAGGTTGGCAACGAAATCTCAAAACCAAGCGAATAAAAAGCTAGATCATGGAGCGTCAAAATTTAAGGGCGTTTGTTTCCATAAAATTCACAAAAAATGGATGACTCAGCTTAAGCATAATGGCGTCACTAAATTTATTGGTTACTTTGAAACCGAGGAGGCGGCGGCGTTAGCGTATAACAGGAGCGCGAAGAAATTGCATGGTGAATTCGCTTTCCTAAACGTTATTCCTCAGGTGATTCCTGAAGATCCATCATGGAAGATAGAGGCTAAAAAGAATTTTGAAAAATACATGGATGAGGTCATCCAGTGGAAAGGCATGGCTGGAAAGCGAAGGCAGGTATGGAGCCCAACTCGCTGTGATATGGCATACGACGTGTGGATAGATTGCATGGAGAGGCAGCATGAGAAAGCACAGTGAATACGGTTCAAAATCTTAGCAAAAACTTCAACGGCTTCCGCAGCCACTAGCCCCCACTCGCCCTATTCACTATCGCGCTCTGCGTGAGGAGTTGTTATGTCTGAATTGTTGCATACCGTGGCCGGTTATCATGACAGCCATACCCCGATCGACATCCGCGATTTGTGGCAGACGCCACCAGAAATCTTTGCCGCCCTTAATCGTGAGTTCCGTTTCGTGGCAGATGTCGCAGCCAGCAAGCTTAACCATCTGCTGCCTACTTACCTCACAGAGCAGGACGATGCGCTAAACCAGGACTGGGCGGCGAAGTTTCCGATCGGAATCACCTGGTGCAATCCGCCATATAGCGACATTACGCCATGGGTTTTAAAGGCGAGCGAAGAGGCAAGGAAAGGCATGGGTACCGTGATGCTTGTGCCGGCAGATACTTCTGTCGGGTGGTTCAGCATGGCCCGGAGCTCATGCACAGAAGTTCGGTTCATCACCAATGGCAGGCTGTCGTTCATCCGCGCTGATACAGGTAGGGCAGTGAATGGAAATAACAAAGGGTCGATGCTGCTGATCTGGAATCCTTTCCTGTCAGACTTTGGCCTGACCGGCTACGTCAGCCGTGACGCGCTAATGTCGATCGGAACCAAGTTGCTGCTATCTGCTGAAAAGGTCAGTGCAGCATGATCACCCCACTCCACCTAATCATCACCATCGCAGCAATCATCGTAATCAAAATTATCTTCAGCTACCTGTGAAGTGACAGCGTCATGTCACAGGTAAAATATCGCCCGGAGGCAATCATGGAAATTCGCGAGGATACGCTCGTTGACCTGAAGTTCATCATGGCCGATACTGGTTTCGGCAAGACCTACATCTACGACCGCATTAAAGACGGCACCCTCTGCCAGCCCATCAAAATCAGCGGACGTTCCCGCTGGAAATATCGTGACCACCTCGAATTCAAAAACAAGCTGATTTCCGGCTGCAATGGGTAAATTGCTGGGTAAAAATTTAACCCAATTCCATAAAAGCTATATGGCGAAATAACTTGAATGACGCGTTAGACGTCTGCAGGGGACGCCACAGACATCTCTCCCTCATCCTGCAGATCCATACCGGCAAATTTCGACAGCTGCTGACTGATGCTATTTTCTTTGTAGCAGGTGACCAGTAACGCCTGGGTTGCGCGCGTAAACGCCACATACAGCGCCGGGATAGCTTCAGACTCATCTTCAGCCCCTTTATGAACAAATGATGCATTGATCACGGCAACGTAAGGGAATTCAAGCCCTTTGCRGCTCTGAAAGGTCAGCAGATGAACCACATCCTCCCGATGCGAATAGCGTTTTTTATCTTCCGTGGTGAAGCTGACGGCGGCGGGGATCGCATGCTGCTGCAGCAGGTCGATGAGTTTGTCTGCTGAAAAATGCGTAGGACAGAGCACAGCCATATCGCCCCAGCGGCCTGCCGCCGCATACTTCTCTCGCAGCCACGCCACAACGCGACGCGCTTCATCTGTTGCAGACTGACACTGTTCGATATCGGGAATGTCGCTGTTCTCTTCGCCGCAGGCTTCCGGCAGCACCAGCGGAAGCTCCTGATTATGGTGCCGGTCAAAGTAGTCGCGTGAAAAAGCGTAGGCAAAATTGAGAATGCGCCGCGGATTGCGATAATTCACCCGAAGAATAGAGGTGCGCCCCTGAGCCTGAATACCCACGCTCGCCAGCGAAAAGTTCAGCGCTTTCTCGCGCCGGTACAGAGACTGGGCGTCGTCGTACATCAGCAGCAGCGAGCGGCGGGTGTTATCAAACAGCCGGGCTATCAGTGAAAGCCAGCGCCGGTCGAAGTCATGTCCTTCATCCACCAGCACCGCATCATACCCCGCATCCCCGACAGTGCCGCTATCAACCGCATTTTCCAGCGCCGCAAAGCAGTTATCATAATAGCGCCCTTCCCCGCTCATCTTCAGCTTAAAGGTCCGGGCTGCCGTCGCGCACCAGTCATGAAAATGATAGACGTGTACTTTATGCGATAGTCCTCTGGCCGCGATGCATTCACGGATATAGTTAGCCAGAATGATATTAAAACAGAGCACCAGCACAGGGCGTGTGGTGGTCTCGGAAAGGTATAAACAGCGGTAGAGTAAAATCAGCGTTTTACCGGAACCGGCTACGCCATGAATAACACGATGCCCTTCGCCGAGATTGCGTGCCAGCACCTCCTGCTGCAGATCCATTACCCGGTAAATATTACTGCGCTTATTTTTTACCGTAATGGCGATCTCCGGAAAAAGATGCCGGCGCAGAATATCCCGCACAGCCGGCGTTATTGCAGGCCTGAAACGGGTGGTAAAGAGTCCGGAAACTTTAGCGCGAAACGCAGAAACAGAGACAGACTCGGTCATTTCATCCTGACAAATCGTCAGCGCCTGTGGAAATATAGATTCAACCACGCCATCGGCTGAGAGTGATGTCAGCTGCTGACGGGTAATATTAGTAAACACCACACCATAAGCCCAGGCGATATTCAGCTTTCCTTTATACAGGCCTGTTTTTTGCTGCAGTTTCGGATCCTGAGATAACAGGTCAACGGTCGCACAGGCATACTCCCTGACCTGCAGCAGCGGATTTTGCGCCTGCGTTTCGCCCTGAGCATGTCTCAGCGTTACCGTCTGCGGGTCCGCATGCTGAAATGTACTTAGCTTCCAGTCTTTGACCTCAAGGAAAATAAGCCCGTTGGCAGGATCGATAATAACAAAATCGGGATGCCTGTACTGGCGCCCGACCGGAATGTCATACCAGATAAGACAATCATCGCCGAGATGCGATTCAAGCCGCTGGGCGACGCGTCGTTCCCCGTGCGTCATTCGCCCTGAACAGAGCGTCAGGGAGGTCATTAATTTCGCCATAAAACAGTATCCACGTATATAAAGTACATCAGCGCAACACCACGATAACATTGCTATTAAAACTTTAGAATACGATGTTATGCCACTTAGCCCTGTGTCTGTTTATTATGTTGCCGGCATGCTGATAATACCGGCCCGGTACCAGGTTCATGATGACAATAATAGCGCGATGTCTCTGCCTTTTCCGGCAGGCGGGAAAAAGCTGGCAGGAGTGGTATGATTTACGTTAAATGATGCCGCTGGCATCTGACCCCTTCCCGTTTCCGGAGCGCACTATGAAACATGAGATTGATCTGAAGTATTACGATATCGCTGACGCCTACGCTGAAGAGTGTGAAAAACCGGTGAGCGAAGCCGAGCGCGACCCGCTGGCGCACTACTTCCAGCTGCTGATCACCCGCCTGAATAACCATCAGGAGATCAGTGAAGAAGCGCAGCATGAGATGGCGCGCGAGGCGGGAATTGCTGACGCGCGCATTGATGATGTGGCGAACTTTCTGAATGAGTGGGGCAACGAGTAAACGGCTTTGGCAGGCTGTCTGCTGGCAGACAGCCTGCCCGCCGTCGCGTTGATTACTTACGCGCGTCCAGCAGCTGCTGCGCATTATCCGCAGTAACCGTGGTCCACGGAATGTAATAGTGTTTTTTCGTGCCGCCATCCCAGGCGAGATCTTTGGCATACTGCTGCCAGATGTCAGACTGCGGCTGATAGCCTGCGCCTTTTACCGCACGCAGCGCGACATCAATAGCGCCCTGCATCTGGCCTTTCGCATCCTGCAGAATAGAGACCATTTCACCCGCCTGAACGGCATGAATCGCATCAGACACCCCATCCACACCCGCAATGGCGAAGTCGTTCACGTTCAGCCCGGCGCCCTTAATCGCTTCAATGGCTCCCAGCGCCATCTCATCGTTTTGCCCAATCACCCCGTTGATTTTGCCGCGATGCTTCTGCAGCCAGTTCTCCATCAGCGGCTGTGCTTCAGCGCGTGACCAGTTGGCCGTTTTTCTCTCCAGTACGGTAACCTGGCCCGGACCACACTCCGCTATCGCTTTATCATTGCCTTTGCCGCGCTGGATCTCACCGCTGCCGCCCTTCGGCCCTTCAATAATGACGACATTGACCTTTTTGGTTTTGCACTGCAGCTTATCCAGTACCGCTTTGGCTTCCAGATAGCCGCCCAGCTCATCATTAGAGACCACTTCGGACGTCATCTCTTCCGTATTCAGGCGGGCGTTGGTGACCACCACCGGAATTTTAGCCTCTTTAGCATTGGTCACAATATCGATGTTGGCTTCATAATCCATCGGGTTCACGATAATCGCGTCGGCACGCGTCTGGATAGCGGTCGCCGCCTGGTCATTCTGCACCGACGCGTCATAACGACCATCATAAAAGGTGAGCACGGCTTCGCCACTTTTTACTGCCGGATGCGCTTTACCGTAGCGCTCCATCAGCTGAACGAACTCCGCCTTATTGCCATACATCAGCACAGCGATTTTTACGGGGGCAGCCTGCGCTATGCTAATCGCGCCCAGCGTCAGGGCTGAGGTTAACAGAGCGATAGATCTTATTTTCATTGTTCTCTCCTGGCAGGGTTTATCTATTCAGAGGTTAATCGCGCTGTTGTTTACGCGACGGGTCGAGCAGTACAGCCACTACAATCAGAGCGCCTTTGATGATCTGCTGGTAGTAAGACTGCACCCCCAGTAAATCCAGGCCGTTATTCATTACGCCGATGATCAGCACGCCAAAAAAGGTGCCGACAAGCGTACCGACACCGCCAGCCATACTGGTGCCGCCAATCACTACCGCAGCAATCGCATCAAGTTCATAGCCTGCGCCCGCGTTGGTCTGTGCCGATCCGGTGCGTGCGGTGAGGATCAGCCCGGCGATTCCGGCCAGCGCGGCGCACAGGGTGTAGACCATGACTTTTATTCCGACGACGCTGATCCCTGACGTGCGGGCACTTTTCGGGTTGCCGCCAACGGCATAGACGTAGCGCCCGAGCAAAGTTTTATTGAGCAGCAGCCACGCGAGACCAAACAGTACGYCAAAGATAATGACCGGTACGGGTATGCCGGCTATGTAGCCGTTGCCGAGCCAGCGAAAATCGCTGTTAAGCTGCGAAACCGGGTTGCCGCCGGTGGTCAGCATCGTGAGTCCGCGCGCAGCGGAGAGCATGCCCATAGTGACGATAAACGGCTGCAGCCGGTAACGCGCCAGCACGGTACCGTTGATCAGGCCGCAGACAATGCCAATTCCCAGCGCGATAATCATTGGCACCATCACCGCATGTGCCGTATCCCCAATTGCCATACCGCTGTTGTTCGTGGCGAAACGTGCAGCAACAATGCCGCTCAGCGCCAGCACCGATCCTACCGACAGATCGACGCCGGCAGTGATAATCACAAAGGTCATGCCGATCGCTAAAATGCCGTTGATAGAGACCTGGCGCAGCACAATCAGCATATTTTCATTACTGAGAAAATAGTTACTGCTCCAGGCGCCATTAGCGACCTGCAGCTCGCCGACGGCAGCCACAATCAGGCAAAGCACAAAGAACGCGATGATGATGCCGTATTTGTGCATACGTCTTTTGTTGCGCGTAAAAAATGAGATGCCGGAAGGCATGGAATGTGTGGTGTTCATAACGTGATCTCTCTGTTAAACCGCCAGCTTCATCAGTTCACTCTGCGTTGCCTGAGCCGCACTCAGCTCTCCCGCCAGCTGTCCGTCGCGAAAAACCAGAATGCGATCGCTCATGCCGATGATCTCTGACAGCTCTGAGGAGACCATCACGATCCCCTTGTTTTTCAWCGCAAACTCAGACATAAAGCGGTAAATCTCTTTTTTCGCGCCGACATCAATACCGCGGGTAGGCTCATCCAGCAGCAGTACTTCCGGGTCCAGTAACGCCCAGCGTCCCAGCACGACTTTCTGCTGATTACCGCCGCTGAGGTTGGCCACCAGCTGTTCGGCATCCGGCGTTCTGACGTTAAAGCGTTTGATCATCTCCAGGCTGCGCTGCTGCTCCTGCTTCTCACTGATAAAACCGGCGCGGGAGATAGCGCCAAATGAGGCGATGTTGATGTTTTCGCGAATCGAACGGCAGAGCACCAGCCCGGTTGCTTTGCGATCTTCTGTGACATAAGCGATGCRGTGCCGGATCGACTCTTTCGGTGAGTGGCGGCCCAGCACCACCTCGCCGAGGCGAATGGTTCCGCTGTCTGCGTGTTCAATCCCAAACAGTAAATCGAGAAACTCGCTGCGCCCGGAGCCAACCAGCCCGTAAATGCCGAGGATTTCGCCCCGCTTCAGGTGCAGGCTGATATCGTTGATTTTATTGCGCCAGCGCAGGTTTTTTACCTCCATCATCACCTCATTACCCGGCTGATTAAACTTGGCAAATTCACTCTCATATTCTCCGCCAATAATCTGCTCAATCAGCTGCTCGCGCGTGATATCGGCCAGCATGCCCTCCTGCACCCAGGCGCCATCGCGAAAGATGGTATAGCTGTCGGCAATCTGGAAAATCTCGGAGAGGCGATGGGAGACATAAATAATGCCTTTGCCCTTTTGCGCCAGCCGGGTCAGGGTCTGAAAGATTTTTTGCGCATCCTCCTCGCCAATCGCTGAGGTTGGCTCATCCATGATGATGATGTCAGCATTCGCGTGCGAGAGCGCTTTGGCGATCTCCACCAGCTGCTGCCCGGCAACGCTGAGGTTACGCATCTTTTCAGTAGCAGAGATGTCAAAATCGAGCTCTGCCAGCAGCACGCGGGTACGCTGATTGAGCGTGGCAAAGTCAACAAAACCAAAGCGGCGCGGTTCGCGTCCCAGCCAGATATTTTCAGCCACCGTCAGGTCCGGAATTGCGCTCAGCTCCTGCTGAACAATCGCGATACCGGCGGCCAGCGCGTCCCGCGGATGGGCAAAGCTGCAGCGCCTGCCGCGAATAAATATCTCTCCGGCGTCGGGCTGGATAAACCCCATTAAGATGCTGAGAAAGGTCGACTTTCCGGCACCGTTGCCGCCGCACAGCGCGTGAATGGAGCCGGGGCGCAGCGCAAATTCGGCGTTTTTCAGCGCCACAACCGGACCAAACGCTTTGCGGATCCCCGTGACTTCCAGCAGCATCTCCTGGTTATTTCTGGTCACAATGCCACCTCCGGATAAGTCGTGTTGAGACGCTTCAGATAGCGCTGATAGTGCGTTTCATAGGTCTGATGGCGCGCGGCATCGGGCACGGCGCGGGTACTTTCATCCGGCGTGACAAAGCGCTGGCACAGCGACTGCAGTAACGCATCCGGCTGCTGTGCCGGGTTATCCAGCAGCGCGCTGGCCCACATCGCCTGAATTGCCGCACCCAGCGCGGCGGTTTCCGGAATACGCAAAGAGACCACCGGGCAGTTCATGACGTCAGCCACAATTTGTCGCCAGACAGCGCTGCGCGCGCCGCCGCCGGTAAGGCGGATCTCCTGCGCGCTGATGCCCTGCTGCCGGAACAGATCAAGTCCGTAACGTAATCCGTATGTGGCACTCTCCACGGCGGCGCGGCAGAGGTTAGCGCGGGTAAAATTCACGGCGTTCAGGTTGTGCAGACTCGCCTGCGCGTGGGGCAGCGCCGGCGTGCGCTCGCCATTAAAAAACGGCAGCATCTCAACGCCCTCAGCCCCCGGCTCTGCCTGGTTCAGCAGCTGATTAAAGCCGGTAAGATCCTCTGCCAGCAGCGTCTGGATCAGCGTGGTCGCCGAGGTGACATTCATGGTGCAAATCAGCGGCAGCCAGCGATTGGTGCTGGAGCAGAAGCTGGCAATCAGGCCGTTTTCGTCAGTCACCGGCGTCTCGCTACAGGCAAACAGCGTGCCGGATGTTCCCAGGCTGAGCGTCACCGTGCCTGGCGCAATATTGCCGGACCCGATGGCGGCCA
Source organism: Pantoea sp. BRM17 (assembly GCA_002939445.1). GTDB lineage: Bacteria > Pseudomonadota > Gammaproteobacteria > Enterobacterales > Enterobacteriaceae > Pantoea. The sequence goes on from PEFU01000003.1 coordinate 2,073,242, forward strand.
TCATATTATCGCCGCCGCCTGTCGCTACCCGCACCGTGCGGCGCAGTCCCAGGCGCTGCGCCGCTTCCGGCTGCAGGGTGCCAATACACTTTTGCGCGGCAGCCAGCGGCGGCAGCGCCTGCCACAGCCGGCCGTCGGGATCGATAAGCTCCACCGTATGCCGATCCCAGCTGCGGCTGCGGATATCCAGCAGGCCGGTGCCGGAGGCGTCGCCATACTCCATAACCCGTTCGCCGGTCAGCCAGAAGTTAAGATAATCGTGCGGCAACAGCACGGTATGTAAACGCGCCCACAGCGCCGGATGCTGCTGCTTCAGCCAGAGAATTTTTGACGCGGTGTAGCCGGTAGCCGGAACAATCCCGGGCTGTGCCAGTGCACCGCTAACCCCTCCCAGCTGCTGCAGCAGCCAGCTGTTCTGCGCATCGGTGGCGGTATCGCACCACAGCTTTACCGGATGCAGCACCGCTCCGGCTTCATCCAGCGCCACAAAGCCGTGCTGCTGGCCGGAGACGCTGAGCGCAGTAATCTGCTGTGTATCAATAGCGGCGTCTGAGGCTGCCTGATGGAATGCCGTGACCAGCGCGTCGATCCAGTCGCTGGCATGCTGTTCACGGGCTCCATCCGCCCCGCTCTGCAGCCGGTGCGGCGCGCTGCCTTCGCCAACGATCGTCCCCCGCTCGCTGTCCACGATAACCACACGCGTTCCCTGCGTGCCGCAATCAATGCCTGCATAGAGCGCCATGCGTCACTCCATCTCCAGCATGATTTTGATATCCGCCGCATGGCCGGCGGCTGCGCGGTCAAACGCTTCAACGCTGTCGGCGAATTTATAGGTGTGGCTGATCAGCGGCTCTACCCGCAGCTTGCCGCTGCTTAACAGGCGCAGCGTGCGGGGATACATATTGGCGTAGCGAAAAATCGTTTTGAAGGTCAGCTCTTTAGCCTGTGCCGCAACAATATCCATCGGCGCGGCGTCCACCGGCATGCCCACCAGAATGACGGTCGCACCCGGCGCCGCGTGTTCCGCCAGCGTGGCAATAGCCGGTTTGGCCCCGCTGCACTCAAACACCACATCTGCGCCGTTACCGCTGGTCAGTTCAGAAACTTTACCGGCCAGATCGCCGGTTTTGATGTTAACGGCGTGCAGCCCTTCATACGCTGCCGCCACGGCAAGCTTTTCATCAAACATGTCGCAGATGATGACATCGGAACAGCCGCCTGCCAGCGCCGCCAGCGCCGTGACCACGCCGATCGGACCGGCCCCCAGCACCAGGCCGATATCGCCGGGTTTGATGCCGGCTTTGGTCGCGGCCTGCATCGCCACCGCCAGCGGCTCCACCATGGCCCCTTCGCGGAAGCTGACATTTTCCGGCAGCTTAAACGTGAACGCCGCAGGATGAATGACCGTTTCACGCAGGCAGCCATGTACCGGCGGCGTTGCCCAGAAGCGCACGGCGGGATCGAGATTGTAGAGACCGGCGCGCGACTGATCGGAGTGCATATCCGGGATCCCTGGCTCCATACAGACGCGATCGCCCGCCTTCAGGTGCGTCACGTTTTTACCGATCTCCAGCACAATGCCAGCGGCTTCATGACCCAGCACCATCGGTGCCTCCACCACAAACGGACCAATCCGGCCATGTTTGTAGTAGTGAACATCGCTGCCGCAAATCCCTACCGAGTGAATTTTAATTTTGACATCGTTATCACCCAGCACTTCATCAAATTCCCGATCTTCAATCGCAATGTGGCCTGCCTGAGTCAGAACTAACGCTTTCATTTACGCCCCCGGATTCATTTTAATGGTATCGATATCATTTAAATGCGGCGATACTGACCTAAAAAAAACGTGAAAACTGTGATGCAAGCTGAATAATATCGATCTGCAGTAGCGCAATTTAGCCCTGTTGCAGCGAATTGCGGATCGGGATCACAGAAGATCACAAGCGGAACACGCTTTAATGGTATCGATATCATTACAGGAGAAACCGTATGACCGATTATCCGCAGGCGATTCAGCGCACCCTGACCTTTTTAGAGCAGGCGAATATTGTTCTCACCCCTGCAGAGCAGAAGAAGATTGAGATTGCTACTTTCGGCCTGGACGATTACCCCGCCTCAGGTTTGCAGCTGTTAACCTATATCAACGAACCGCGCTATTGCGCTAAAGAACTGGTGCTGTTTCCCCGCCAGACCTGTCCTGAACATCGGCATCCGCCGTTTAACGGCACGCCAGGCAAGCAGGAAACCTTTCGCTGCCGCTGGGGCAAGGTCTATCTGTTTGTCGATGATGAACAGCTTACGCCAAACGATGCGACCGGCACTCCGCGCTGTCAGGTGCCTGCCGGCAGTGAAACCGCCTATACCTGCAGCCGCTATATCCTGCTGCGTCCGGGCGAACAGTACACCATTAAACCCGATACGCGGCACTGGTTTCAGGCGGGCGAACACGGGGCCGTTATCTCTGAATTTTCGTCAGAAAGTCGCGACGATCTGGATATTTTCACCGACCCGCGCGTCAGGCGACTCGCCTAGCGCAGCGAGATCGCTTAACGCGGTACGATCTGCCATGATTGACTCATGATACAAAATGACAGGGTTGATTAAGGAGCCAGACTTGGCAGCAGGACGGGGACGCAAGGCAACGCTGGCAAGCGTTGCTGCCCAGGCAAACGTAAGCAAAATTACCGCCTCGCGCGCTTTTTCACAGCCGGAGAAAGTGCATCCGGAGACGCTGCAGCGCATTCACGCTACCGCAGAGCAGTTGGGCTATGTGATGAATACGGCTGCGCGCAGCCTGCGGGCGAAAAGCAGTAAAACCATCGGGATCGTCAACCCCGATATGGCAAACCCCTTCTTTGGCGGCCTGACGCGTCTGATGACGCTGGAGGCGAACAAGCTGGGCTACGATACGCTGGTTTTTMACTCCTGTGAGTCGCAGGAGAATGAGAACCGTATTATCGATAAGCTGATTGGGTATAACGTTGATGCCATTATTCTGTCGGTGATCTCCAACGATCTCCACTATCACCCGGCCTATATGAGACGGCTGGAGACGCTGAATATACCGGTGGTGCTGGTCGACCGCGAGCTGCAGGTTTCCCACTGCAGCGGCGTCTATATTGATAACCTCGACTGCGGCCTGCAGACCGGTCGCTGGCTGGCGGAACAGGGGGCGCAGCGTATTGTCGTGGTCTCCGGCCCGGAAAAGTCGAACGTTGCGCGTGAGCGCGTGCTCGGCCTGCAGGCCGCGCTGCAGGGAAAAGCTGCCTCGCTTGAGGTGCTCTATGCCGACTTTTTTATGGATGCGGCCTGGCAGGAGACCCGGCGCTGGCTGAAACAGCACCCCGCCCCTGATTACTTCGTGGGGTGTAACAATCAGATCTCACTCGGCATTATCAAAGCCTGTATCGAACACAAACTCAGTCTGCAGCAGCAGGTAAAGCTGTTCAGCATTGATGAGGTCACGCAGGCGGATATTTATGGCTTTCACTTTCCCTGCATCGCGCACGATCTGCAGAGCATCGCCTGGCAGGCGCTGAATCTGGCGCTCCGGCGTATTAACGAAAGCGACAGCAAGCCGGGCAAAGTTATCGTGCGGGGTGAAGTGCTTCCCTGACGACGCGCTTTTTACCGGCTAAAGTCCTGCCGCCACGCGGAGGGCGCCACGCCGTGCAGCTGGCGGAACCGGTTACTGAAATGGCTGGCGGAGTGAAAACCGCAGCGCAGTGCAATCTCCGTTAGCGGCAGGGTGCTGTGCATCAGTAGCTCTTTCGCCACCGCCATACGGCGCTGCATCACATATTGGTGCGGCGCGCTGCCGGTGCTGCTGCGAAACATACGCGCAAAATGATATTCGCTGAGCGCAGCTTCTGCGGCCAGCCGCGCCAGCGTCAGCGGCTGATCGAGCTGCGCATCAATCAGGGCAATGATCCGGCGCAGCACGGCGGGTGCCAGGCCGCCCCGCACGGCGGGCAGCTGCCACTGCACATCGCTGTAGCGATGCAGCAGATGCGTCAGCAGCAGCGTCGATGCGCTGCTCAGCATCAGCTGATTGGCGGGCTGCTGCCAGCTGACGCTGAGCAAAAAATGGCGATAGAGCTGCGTAATGCGATCGTCATCAGCAAAAATCTTCTCCTGCAGATTCAGACTGGCTGGCGTGCGATCCCAGATCTGTTCGCCAAGCTGGCGTAAATGGGTATCGGTGCAGTAGAGGTGCACGAATGCGAGGTCGGCCCGCAGATCCCAGGTGGACTCCATACCGGACGGCATCAGGCAGAAACGATCCGGGGCGCCACCGTTGCGCCACCCGTGCGCGGTTTTATGCCAGGTATCATACCCCTCTTCGATATAGAGGCTCAGGGTATGGTGATCGCTGTGGTTGGTTACGCGGTCGCCGCTATTAAACCAGGCTGCCAGCCGGATCCCGCCTGAAAGCGGTACGCTATCACGCYGCTGAGCCTTTCGGTTTTTTAGCATAGTAAAGGTCTGGTAATCGGACATTGCGCACATCACATCGGCAGCGGTTAACCAGCAGTTTACCCGTCCGGACGATGGAAAACAGCGCGGCAGTCGGTGTGAGAATGAAAAAAGCGCAAGTTTTTGCAAGTGCTGCGCAATCGGGTGCAAGCGCCCGCCCGCGCCTGCGCGGATACTGCCGTCCTGTCTCTGCCGGAGTATTAACGATGAATGTAGTGCTGTATCTGAGCGTGGTGCTGATCTGGGGCACCACCTGGCTGGCGATCTTTCTGCAGCAGGACGCAGCCACCACGCCGGTCTATGTGGCTGTTTTCTGGCGCTTTCTCTTCGCCTCGCTGCTGATGCTGGCGCTGCTGACGCTGTGCCGCCGTCTGCGATCGCTGGACAGGCGCGATCATCTGTTTTGTCTGCTGCAGGGAGGCTGTGTTTTTGGCTTCAACTTTGTCTGCTTTTATTATGCAGCYGCCTGGATCAGCACCGGTCTGGAGTCGGTGATTTTTTCCATGGCGGTGATCTTTAACGCGCTCAACGGCTGGCTCTTTTTTGGCCAGCGTCCGCCGCTGCGCCTGGTGCCTGCCGCGCTGCTCGGTATGGGCGGTATCGTCGCGCTCTTCTGGAGCGATATTCGCGCGGCGCACCCCTCGCCGCAGCTGTTATGGGGCGCGGGCCTGAGTGCGCTGGGCACCTTTGGCTTTTCGCTGGGTAATATGATTTCAGCCCGGCATCAGCGCCGCCAGCGCGATATTCTCACCACTAACAGTTACGCCATGCTCTACGGCGCGCTGATCATGGCGGTAATGGCATGGCTTAATGGCGATGCGCTGCAGCTGCCGCGCAATCTGCAGTGGCTGGGCGCGATGAGTTATCTGGCGCTGTTTGGTTCTGTGATTGGATTTGGCGCTTACTTCACGCTGGTGGGTCGCATCGGTGCCAGTCAGGCGGCCTACAGTACGCTACTTTTTCCGCTGGTTGCGCTGACGCTCTCGACAATTTATGAAGGCTATCAGTGGCACGCTAATGCCGTGGCGGGACTGACGCTGATTTTGCTGGGCAACCTGGTGATGTTTATGCGCTGGCCGGTGCGCCGCGCACTGCGGCTGGCCTGACAGCAGAAGCGGGCGTGCAGCCCGCTCTGCTCATCCTCTAACGCCAGCCACCTGCGCCGGACTGAAGCTGCTGCGGCTGATTAAGGGCTTTTCTGGCGATCCAGTAAAGCATTACCCGCTCATCATCCCTGTCACGATCGGCCATAGCCAGCAGCTTTAACGACAGCGTGGCTTTGTTGACAGGCTGATGTTCATCGCTCAATTCGATCACCGCCTGACCGATAAGACAGCAGACTTCATCTCCACTGGATACGGATTCATATGCTCGGTCTTTCATATTTCCTCCCGTTGGTTGAAATATAAGCCTGGCAAACATCCCGGACTCTGCAGCAAAATCGCCTCGCTTAACATACCTGGTTACATATGCTTATCGCAGGACATACCGGGACGTGAATTGTCACGCTGCTGCCATTCATACCGGAAAAACGGCATTTCATTCTGTTTCTCTGACCGCTGAAGCGGGATCCGGCCGCGGCTATGCGCGTGCGCGCTAAGCTGCCAGCAGACTCCATATTCCCGGACGGGAGAATCACCATGACCACAGCCTCAACGGCGCACTACCAGCGCACCCGCATACTGACTCTGATCGGCACTGTCATTACCCAGCTTGCGCTGGGGTCAGTGTATACCTGGAGCCTCTTTAACGGCGCGCTGGCGCATAAACTGCACGAATCAGTCAGTCAGGTTGCTTTCTCCTTTGGGTTGCTCAGCCTGGGGCTGGCTATCGCCTCCTCGCTGGCAGGCAAGCTGCAGGAGCGTTTTGGCGTGCGTAATGTGACTATCGGAGCCGGCATCCTGATGGCAGCCGGATTCTGGCTGACCGCGCAGGCTGATAACCTGATGATGCTTTATCTGAGCGCCGGTATTCTGGTGGGCCTGGCAGATGGTGCGGGCTACCTGATGACGCTATCCAATTGTGTAAAGTGGTTTCCTGAGCGCAAAGGCCTTATCTCCGCCTGTTCAATCGGCGCCTACGGTCTGGGGAGTCTCGGCTTCAAATTTATCTGCGGCACCCTGCTGGATGCTGTTGGCCTGGAGAACACCTTCATGATCTGGGGCGTGCTGGCGATGAGCATGATGTTCTGCGGCGCGCTGCTGATGCGCGATGCGCCGGTGCGCGCTGCCAGCAACAATCCACAGCATGCCGGACGCGACTTTACGCTGGCACAGGCGGTTCGCCTGCCGCAATACTGGATGCTGGCGCTGATGTTCCTCACCGCCTGTATGAGCGGCCTGTATGTGATCGGCGTAGCGAAAGATATCGGCGAAGGAATGGTGCACCTTACGCCGCAGATAGCCGCCAGTGCCGTAACGGTTATCGCCATTGCCAACCTTAGCGGCCGGTTAACGCTGGGGGTACTGTCAGACAAAATGGCCCGTATCCGGGTGATCTCACTGGCGCAATGTATTGCGCTCGCGGGCATGAGTATTTTGCTGTTTACCCGTATGAACGAAACCACTTTTTTTGTCTCGCTGGCCTGCGTAGCCTTCAGCTTCGGTGGCACAATCACCGTTTTCCCGGCGCTGATCAGCGACTTCTTTGGCCTGAACAACCTGACAAAAAATTACGGGCTGATCTACCTCGGGTTTGGTATTGGCAGCGTGCTCGGCTCGCTGGTCGCCTCCCTGTTCGGTGGCTTTACCGTTACCTTTAGTCTGATCATGACGCTGCTGGTTATTTCGCTGCTGCTTTCACTGAGCGTTCGTCAGCCGCGCCGTCAGGCAATTAACAGGCCTGCACTGCATAATTAACTTACAGGCGAGCGCTGTTATCCTGAGCGCTCGCATTTTTATTTTTCATCCGCAGGCGCGAATTATTGTCTTTCAGAATTATCGCGCTAATATAGCCTGCTATTCAGCTTATTCTGATTCAAATAGAAAAACCCGCTTTCCCGATCTTTTATTTAGACACATCTGGCAATATTTATCTAAATAACTCTACATTTGCTGCATCTTCACTCCACTATTCCGGCGTAATCTGACCTCACTGGAAAAGAGGAGGTCTTTCCATGAAAAAGCTTATTTCGTTAACGTCGATAGCGGTTATGGTCAGTTTGCTCAGCGGATGTATTATTGAGCACGACCGTGGCCGCGGCGCTGGCTGGGGTCATGACCGCGGCTGGCATCATGGCCACCACGGGCATCGTCACGGATAATCGGGCAAAGCGCACACAGCACTAATAAAAAAATAAATAAGCAGGGCGGGAATATATCCCGCCCTTTTTTTAGCTTTTAATCGCGTAATTACACTGATACCAGGCTTTCTTTAATCCTGGCAGATGACTGTCCTGAGCAGGCAGCGAATCCACTTTATCAAAACCCCGCTCGCTGCAGTAATTTGCCAGGTCAACATTCATGGCATCCCGATTAAGGCTATGCGGGTCGTAACGATATTGAACGGTGTTGGACGTATTATCTTCATCTACACGTTCAAATCCGCCAGGCTGATTAACGCTGCAGCCCGCCAGCATAATGAGCGCTAACGCGCCGGTAACGATATTTTTCATTCAGGTGTCCTCTTCAGGCGTCGAAGTGTAAACAACGATGCCACCGCGCGCCTATAGGAAAACGCGCGAAACAGTGTTAAGACCAGTGTTTTTGCCAATTGAATCAATAAAACCAAACGGCTTTTCTTATCATATGACAACTGCGATAGTGCAGTCAGACCACACGATGTCTGCTCCACACCAGGTAATATCAATAATAAGAAGATGTAACAAAGTGACCTTTGTGCCCGCGCTGAGCGGGCTTTTTTTCACCGGTTAGCCGTTGCTGTGCACCATATTACGTAAAAGGCCGGCGGCGCGCTTAGCAGGCAATGCGAGAATGGCGCTGTAGAGATCGATAGACATAGCACACAGCGCGCTGCGATCGACGGCGGTATCAGCCGGCTGATTAAGCTGCTGAAGTTTATTGCCCCATTTTCCATAAAGCCTGTCAACTATCTCACGCAGATCGCGGCGGGCCAGCGTCTGGTCGGTCTGCTGCTCTGCCCCCTGGCTGCTCAGCAGCAGGGCTTCAAGCGCATGACCGTCGCGCTGATAGAGTGCCGGAGTGAGCACCTCCTGCAGATTGATGCCGCCGCTGACCTGCGGATAGAGGAACTGAAAACAGCGCTGCGGACTCTGCTGCTGCAGCGCCTGCATCTCTTCCACCGACACCTGAACATAGGCGATCACTGCATCATCGCTGGCGCGGGTCATACGTTTATTGACGATATCAGTCAGCCAGCCCCGCAGGTCGCCCAGCGCCTGTTCGGCGGAAACGCCCTGCTGCAGCTTATGCCGCAGTTCACGATTCAGTAATTGCCACAGCTCCGGCTCCTGAACCCTAAGCAGGCGATAGCCTGGCGCCGCGCTGAGCCGCTGCGCAACCGCCTCCATCTGTATCTTCTCTGCCTGACGCGGATGCAGCCAGCTAAACCAGATCAGATTAGCTGCCACAAGCGGCAGGATAAACAGCAGCACCCCCTGCCAGGCTCGCAGCGCCGTGGTGCGTACCAGCATCACAATCACCAGCGCCAGCAGTGCAAAAGCGGCCAGCACCGAAATAAAAAGCAGCGTCATAATACGGCGTTAATCCTTACGCACGTCCAGCAGAACCGGACAGGTCGCGCGTTCGATCACTGCCGCGCTGACCGAGCCTTTCAGCAGCCGGTTAAGCGGCGAGAGGTGCCGGCGTCCCATGATAATCATACTGGCGCGCAGTGCCGCAGCCTGCGCCACAATGGTTTCAGCGGCTTCACCCGCCAGGATGACGCCTCTGGCATTCACACCCGCCCGCAGCAGCGGAGCCAGCGCATGACGCACCACCATCTCGGCGGTGTTCTGCTCATCTTTTGCCGCGACAAAATCATCCGGATCTTCACCGGCGTCAATTTCGATAGGCTGGCTGCAGGCTGAATAGGCGGGATCGATACAGCACAGCACCGTGACCGGGGCGTTGAMCGCCAGCGCCTGTTCAAGGGTCAGCGCAATCACTTTCTCCGCGACCGGTGAGTTATCGATAGCCATTAACAACATTTTCATGAGTCGTTACCTCTTCTCCACAGCGGTTATTTTGCCAATTTCGCGCAGCAGCGCCTCTTTACAGGTGATGATCTCTTTGCGATAGCGCGCTTCATGTTGCGCAAAGCGCGCGCCGGGAACCAGCAGCGAGATAGAGAAACGTCCGAACAGTGTGTCAATGGCGACCGCCAGGGTGGTGATCCCTTCAAGCGTTTCACCGCGATCGATCGCCAGGCCACTGCTGCGTACTTCAGCAATCAGCGCCATCAGCTGCGGCAGCGTTTTTACCGTTTTATCCGTGAGTTCCTGCSAGGCATCGCCCACCAGCAGCTGTACATCTTCATCGCTCTCCAGCGCCAGCAGCGCCCGGCCGCCGGAGGTACTGTAGAGCGGCAGATTAAGCCCCATCCGCGGTACGACCCGCAGCTCGCGCGGCGCCACGACATAATGAACGATCGCCAGCTGCGTCCCGCTGGCGCGCGCCAGCGAGACGGTTTCATTAACCGTTGCTGAGAGCTGTTCCAGCAGCGGACGCGCCAGCTCCACCACATCTGTATGGACGCTGGAGATCAGTTTCAGCAGAGCTGGCCCCAGCCTGAGGCCCCCTGCCCCGCTACTGCGCACCAGTTGAGCGCTGTCGAGCGCCGCCACGATGCGCTGTACCGTGGAGCGTGGCAGGTTCACCACCTGCGCAATTTCGCCCAGACTCATGCCGCCGGGATGTTCACCCAGCGCATGTAAAATTTTTGCCGCACGCGCAATGACCTGAATGCCACCCGCTTTTTCATCCTCACGGCCTGAGGCAGATCCCACCATAATGCGTTCCTTATGAGCCTGCTTTACTGTAGCGCGAATGATCGCACTTTTGTACCTGCGTATCACATTGCAATACATCATACCGGCATGTAAGATGCGCGGCCTGTATCACATCGTAATACACTGCATCATAATTTCATGAGAGTTCTGCTATGACCGCTTCGCCCGCTGCTCCGCCAGCTCCGCACCCGTTTACACTGCGCCTGGCTCTCGGGCTGGCGGGCGTGCTGATCGCGGCGCTGACGTCAGGATTCAACGATCGGGTCACGGATATTGCGCTGGCAGATATCCGCGCCGCTATCGGTATCAGTCACGATCGCGGCAGCTGGATTGTCTCCGGCTATCAGGCGGCTGAAGTCGCCGCAATGATGATCGCGCCCTGGTTCGCCGTCACCTTTTCTCTGCGCCGCTTTGCCCTGGTGGTTTCTGCCGGCTTTATGCTGTGCGGCCTGGTGCTGCCGCTGACGCAGGATGCGACGCTGTTTATTGCGCTGCGCGTGCTGCAGGGTATCTTTGGCGGCGCGCTGCCGCCCTTGCTGATGACAGTGGCGCTGCGCTTTCTGCCGCCGCCGATCAAACTCTATGGCCTGGGCGCCTATGCGCTCACCGCCACCTTTGGCCCCAATATGGCGGCCTCGCTGGCGGCGTTCTGGACCGATGAAGTGGGCTGGACGTTTGTGTTCTGGCAGGTAGTCCCGGCCATGCTGCTGGCAATGACGCTGATTGCCTGGGGACTGCCGCAGGATCCGCTGCGCCTGGAGCGCTTTCGGCAGATCGACCTGTTTGGCATGCTTACCGGCTGCGCCGGCATGGCGCTGCTGATTCTGGCCCTGACTCAGGGGGAACGGCTGGACTGGCTCAGCTCACCGCTGTTTACCGCCATGCTGCTGGGTGCGCTGGCGCTGCTGACGGTGTTTCTGATTAACGAGTGGTTTCATCCGCTGCCGCTGTTCAGGCTGCAGATGCTGCGCCGTTCCAACCTGGCGCACGGCCTGCTGGCGCTGATGGCGGTGCTGATTCTGGCACTCTCCGGTTCAGCGCTGCCTTCGCTCTATTTTGGTCAGGTAGAGGGATTTCGCACGCTGCAGTTTGCGCCGCTGGCGCTGACCGTGGGCCTGCCGCAGCTGCTGATTGCCCCGCTGATCGCCGCTTTGCTGAACATTCGCCGGGTCGATTGCCGCTGGGTGTTGTGCTGCGGCGTGCTGCTGCTGGTCACCGCCTGCCTGCTGGGAACGCAGATTACCACTGACTGGGCGCGGCAGAATTTCTGGCTGATGCAGATCCTGCAGGCGTTCGGACAGCCGATGGTGATCCTGCCGGTGCTGATGAGTGCCACCAGCGTTGTGGCGCCGCCGGAGGGCCCTTTTGCCTCTGCCATGTTCAACACCGTACGCGGTTTTTCCAGCATTGCGGCCAGCACGCTGGTGGAGTGGTTTATCAGCCATCGCGAACAGTTCCATTCGCATGTACTGGTAGATCAGGCGGCCAGCCGTAGCTGGCTGATGACCGCGACCAGCAGCGCGCAGGCAGGCAGCAGCACTCCCCTGCTGCCGGACGGCAGCGCCAGTAGCGTGCAGAACCTGAGCGGATTTGCCGCCCTGCTGAAACATCAGGCGCTGGTACTCAGCCTGAGCGACGCCTGGCTGATGCTGACCACCTTTGGCGCCCTGCTGCTGCTGCTGACGCTCTGTCTGGCGCACCGCGTCTGGCCGCCTCAAACATTGATTCAACCTGTTACGCCACGTCGGGAAAACTGATATGCAACTCTCTGCTGTAAAAAGAACGGCGCTGCTAAGCGCCCTGTTAGTGCTGCTGCTCGCGCTCGCCTTTCTCCTCTGGCGTGCCATGACCACCAACGATTATCGCACCGATGATGCCTGGGTTAATGCGGATTACACGCTGGTCGCCCCCAAAGTTTCAGGCTATATCGCCCGGGTCAGCGTGCAGGATAACCAGCACGTCCGGGCGGGCGATCTGCTGGCAACGCTTGACGATCGCGATTTTCGCGTGGCGCTGGAAACCGCGCGCGCTTCGCTGCAGGTCAGCGAGGCTAAGCGGCTAAGCACCCAGGCGCAGCTGGCGCAGCAGCAGGCGACGATTAATCAGGCAAAAGCGACGCTGGCGGCCAGTGAGGCAGCGGCCCGCTACGCCGGCCAGAACGCCGCACGTTATAATCAGCTTTATAAAAGTGGCACCATTGCGGCTGACGATCAGCAAAAAGCGGATACTAACCAGCGTTCCGCTTCGGCGACGGTACGACAGAGTGAGGCGGCGCTGGACGCGGCGCTTAAGCAGGTTAATGTCCTGCAGGCGGCCGTGCGTCAGGCGGAGGCGGATGTCGCAGTCGCGCAGGCGAATGTCGACCAGGCGCAGCTTAATCTCTCTTATACCCGTATTGTTGCGCCGGTAGAGGGCACGGTCGGCCAGCGTACCGTACGTCCGGGCGCCTATGTCAGTGCCGGCAGCCGCCTGCTGGCAGTGGTGCCGCTGCAGCAGCTCTACATTACGGCTAACTATCTGGAAACCCAGCTGACCGACGTGCGGCCAGGGCAAAAGGTCAGCGTTACTGTTGATGCGCTACCGGATAAAACCTTTACCGGGCGTATCGACAGCATTGCGCCGGCAACAGGGGCAACCTTCTCGGCAATTTCACCTGATAATGCAACGGGTAACTACACTAAAGTGGTTCAGCGTCTGCCGGTAAAGATTGTGCTTGATGCGGGTCAGCCCGATCTGGCGCAGCTGCGCGTCGGCATGTCGGCGATCCCGCACATTCAGACCCAATAAATTGTGAGCAATATCTCAGAACCGGCCTATTTATTTCTGGATCGATTCCGCGTAAATTAGCGCCCGATCCTGTTCCGGTCTGGCCGGGACCACCTGAGTAGAAAGCGTGTAGCGTTAATGAACTCCACCTTTCTCTTATTCTGTTCGGGTTACGCTGGTCTGGGATCGCCATCACGGTAACCGCACAGAGGAGTTATGTTGTGAAATACGCTTTGATGGGCATCTCTTTTTTCGTGTTGCTTTGGGTCGGCACCTTTGTGCTGATGCTCTGAGTACCGGACGGGGCGACCATACCAGTCGCCCCGACGCACGCTTAACGCGTCTCTTCTGCTTCTTTTACCGCTCCCGGTAAGATACCGTCGGCGCGGAACATCGCCTTAATTCCCCGCACCGCCTGACGAATGCGATCGCTGTTTTCAATCAGCGCAAAGCGCACGTGTGTATCACCATATTCACCAAAACCGATGCCCGGCGACACGCAGACTTTGGCCTCCTGCAGCAGCAGTTTGGCAAACTCCAGCGAGCCAAGATGCGCGTAGCGTTCCGGGATTTTTGCCCAGACGTACATCGATGCCTTAGGCAGATCCACCATCCAGCCCGCTTCATGCAGCCCTTTTACCAGCACATCACGCCGGCGCTTATACTGCTCAGCGATATCGCGCACGCACTGCTGATCGCCCTCCAGCGCGGCAATGGCTGCCACCTGTAGCGGCGTGAATGTCCCGTAATCGTGATAGCTTTTGATGCGCGCCAGCGCCGCTACCAGCTCTTTGTTTCCTGTCATGAAACCGATACGCCATCCCGCCATATTGTAGCTTTTGGAGAGCGTAAAGAACTCTACCGCCACGTCGCGCGCACCCGGCACCTGCATGATTGAGGGCGCTTTCCAGCCGTCGTAGGTGATGTCAGCGTAGGCGAGATCGTGGATCACCAGCACGTTATACTGTTTTGCCAGCGCAATAACCCGTTCAAAAAAGTCGAGTTCGACGCACTGAGCGGTGGGATTAGAAGGGAAGCCGAGGATCATCATTTTCGGCTTTGGATAGCTTTCGCGAATTGCACGCTCCAGCTCAGTAAAGAAATCCACGCCCGCGACCAGCGGCACGGAGCGAACCTGCGCCCCGGCGATCACCGCGCCATAAATATGGATAGGATAGCTGGGGTTGGGCACCAGCACGGTGTCACCATGATCGAGCGTGGCGAGCATCAGGTGCGCCAGTCCCTCTTTGGAGCCGATAGTCACAATCGCTTCTGACTCCGGATCGATATCCACCTGATAGCGCTCAGCGTACCAGCGCGAAATCGCCCGGCGCAGGCGCGGAATACCTTTTGAGGTGGAGTAGCCGTGCGTATCTTCACGCTGCGCCACCTGACAGAGCTTTTCCACAATATGCGGCGGCGTAGCGCCATCCGGATTCCCCATTGAAAAGTCGATAATATCTTCGCCGCGCCGACGCGCAGCCATCTTCAGTTCAGCGGTGATGTTGAATACGTATGGGGGAAGGCGTTCTATACGCGAGAAACGACGGGGTATGCTGTTATCAGCCATGATGTCCTCAGGATTACGTGAGCGCCCGGACCGTCCGAGCGACGCGGATCACTTGCTGTGACCTCACCCCGAACATAACGCGCTGTGACCTGCGCTGTCGAGAGCAGCAGAAAATTTTTTTATTTTTCGGGATTCAGGCAGCCAAACACCCAATCGTTTACCCACTCTCCGTTTAGCAGATAATTATCCCGCAGAGTCCCCTCCAGCATAAAATTATTCTTTTCCAGAATACGTCGGGATGGCCAGTTACCCTCAATCACCAGCGCTTTCAGCTTATGAAATTCTGCGCTGAACAGAAAGTGAACCAGCGCCGCCAGCGCTTCGCTACCGTAGCCCTGCCCGATGTGGCTATGGCGCAGCATATAGCCAACTTCCGCCTGGCGATAAGGGTGCCACTCGGCGCTGCAGCCAAACAGGCCTATCGGTTCCTGATTTGTTTGCAGGCGCGCCACCAGGCACAGCATATGAAAGCTGGCGGGCTGCCACGGCGCCAGGCGTTCATTGAAACGCTGACGAATGTCGTTTTCATCGGGAATTTCGCTTACCCAGGTCATGGTGGCAGCGTCTTCATGTACCGCTTTGAAGATCTGCCAGTCCTCCGGCTGCAACCGGCTCAGGGTTAATCGCGGGGTCTGAAGTTGCATGGCGGCGCTCCGCTACGGGGAATAGTGCAACATAGCAAACTGCCGCAGCGACAGCCAGGGCGCCATTAATGGCGCCTCTACGCGCCTCCGCACGGGCCGCATTTATGCGGCCCGTTAAACCCGGAGCGCTATGCTGGCGCAATGGTATCCAAAAAACGCTCTGCTGATCCACGTGATGCTGGCCCCAAAATACTGCTTAGGAGAAGATCATGGGTTTGTTTTCTAAACTTTTTGGCGAAAAATCAGAGAGCGCGTCAGGGACTATCGATATCGTTGCGCCTCTGTCAGGCGAAATTGTCAATATTGAAGACGTACCTGATGTCGTGTTTGCTGAGAAAATCGTGGGCCTGGCGGGTGATGAACGTGCTACACTACTGTTACTGGGAATGGGGCTGGACGAATTCAGCATGAGTGCCATTTCGATCCCGAGCATCAAGAAAATCATTCGTAATACCAATTACGAAGATGCTAAGGCTCTGGCAGAGCAGGCTCTGGCTCAACCCACAGCGGAAGATTTGATGAATCTGGTCAACAAGTTCATTAAAGCCCGTCATCTGGCGAAAGAAGTCGACTTCTTTAGTATTGGGACAAATGACCTGACGCAGTATACTCTGGCGGTCGATCGTGGTAATGATTTGATTTCACACCTCTATAACCCAATGACGCCATCTGTACTTGGCCTCATTAAGCAAGTGATCGACGCATCACATGCCGAAGGGAAATGGACCGGCATGTGTGGTGAGCAGCTGCGCGCCATTCTGCGCGCCTCCTCTTTTGGCAAACTGCGTATCATGTTCCCGATGATTATTTCGGTGGAAGAAGTACGCTTCCTGAAAGCGGAGCTGGAGACCCTGAAAGCGCAGCTGCGTGAAGAGGGCAAAGCCTTTGATGAGTCCATTGAAGTGGGCATCATGGTGGAAACCCCGGCTTCAGCCGTTATCGTGCCTTCAGAAGAGGAGCAGTTCCAGGCCTATAAAGCCGTCGCAGAGGCCGTAGGTTCTCAGGCGGTTATCGTGCGCACGATGGATATCGGCGGCGATAAAGATCTGCCTTACATGAACCTGCCGAAAGAAGAGAACCCGTTCCTCGGCTGGCGTGCAATTCGTATCGCAATGGATCGTAAAGAGATCCTGCATGCCGCGATTCAGACTCAGTACCTTTCTGAGAAACATGAGCTGGCCAAGCTGAAAGATCTGCCTGCCATTACGCTGGATGGTCATCAGGTTGAAGTCTGCGCCAACATCGGTACCGTTCGCGACGTGGCCGGTGCAGAGCGTAATGGTGCAGAAGGCGTGGGCCTCTATCGTACCGAATTCCTGTTTATGGACCGTGATTCGCAGGTGCTGGGCTTTATCACCGATCTGGGTGGACGCACCTCGCACACCTCAATCATGGCGCGCTCGCTGGAACTGCCTGCGATTGTCGGCACCGGTAGCGTGACTACCACCGTTAAAAACGGTGATTTTCTGATTCTGGATGGCGTAAACAATAAAATTTATGTCAATCCAACTGAAGCGGAACAGGAAGAGCTGAAATAAGGCCAGGCTAAAGCGCTGGAAGAGCTCGATGATGAGTATCTGAAAGAGCGCGCAGCTGACGTACGTGATATCGGTAAGCGCCTGCTGCAGAACATTCTTGGCCTGCATATGGTCGATCTCGGCTCTATTGCTGAAGAAGCGATTCTAGTCGCAAAAGATCTGACTCCATCAGAGACTGCGCAGCTTAACCTGAAACTCCTTGATGGACGTAGCAAAGCAGCAGAACAGCTTCAGGCGATCTGCGTCAAAGCCGGTGAAACCTTCGGTGAAGAGAAAGCGGCGATCTTTGAAGGTCACATCATGCTGCTGGAAGACGAAGAGCTTGAGCAGGAAATCATTGACCTGATTAAAAAAGATCATGTCACCGCTGACGCTGCGGCTCACTCTGTGGTTACACTAGAGTACTGCTCCACGACAATGGCAATGCATCGGGTCAACGAGCCATCGTGATAAAAAGGTAGGGTTATGATTTCAGGCATTTTAGCATCACCGGGTATCGCTTTCGGCAAAGCACTGCTGCTGAAAGAAGATGAGATCGTCATCAACCGTAAAAAGATTACAGACGACCAGGTTGATCAGGAAGTTCAGCGCAGCTGCAGACGCTGGGTCTGACCCAGGGAACCGTAGTCACGCTCTCTGCTGAAGGTGAAGATGAGCAGCAGGCAGTTGAACATCTGGTTAAGCTGATGGCCGAGCTCGAGTAACTTCGCGCGGTCACCACCAAATCGACTCCTTTGCCCCATTGAGTGCAACTATCTTGATCGCGGACAACCTGTCCGCGATATCGCTTAGGCTAGACTTTAGATCCATAACACCAAACCTGAAAAAGTTGGGGAAATAGCATGTTCCAGCAAGAAGTTACCATTACCGCACCAAACGGTCTGCACACGCGTCCTGCTGCACAGTTCGTCAAAGAAGCTAAGGCGTTCCAGTCAGAAATCACTGTGACTTCCAACGGCAAATCTGCCAGCGCAAAAAGCCTGTTTAGTAATCTGCCCTTGAAGTGGATCAAGCTGAATCGATTTACTGATTTGGCGAAATGGCGAATCACGGCATAATTAACCCGGTGACGAACAAACGCAGTTGTTGATCCGTCATTGCAAAAATGGCTTATTCATCAGAGCGTCCTTTTCTGGTCAGCATGATGCCATACCAGCGTACCTACACAGGCTAAAGTTACGGCTCATATCTCAGCACCGCACTCTTTGCCGATCTGTTCACGGAAAAAGAGCTGCAGCAGTAATCGTCAAAGTCTTAAAGTGTCGAAAAAAGCACCCCTTCGGGTGCTTTTTTGTGGCGCAGATCTCACTTTCATCACCGGGCAGATTGATTTCAGTGATGCCGCTCTGGTATTTAAGCTGCCAATTATTTCGGTGCCTGAAAGGATCTGCAGCTGGTCGATCGGGTTATTGCCATCACCAACGATGAAGCGATCAGCACGGCGCGTCAGCTGATGGAAGAAGAAGGTATTCTTGCCGGCATCTCATCGGGTGCGGCGGTGGCTGCTGCGCTGAAGCTGCAGGAAGATGAAGCCTTCGCAAACAAGAATATTGTGGTGATCCTGCCCTCTTCCGGCGAACGAGCCGGTGTAGGAACCGGCGGCACCCTGACCGGCGTAAGTCGCTATATCAAGAATACCAAAGGCAAAAAAGAGCTAATTACCGTGGCGGTAGAACCTACCGACTCGCCGGTTATCGCACAGGCGATGGCGGGTGAAGAGATCAAACCGGGTCCGCATAAAATTCAGGGCATCGGCGCAGGCTTCATTCCCGGTAACCTAGGTGCCAATCTGGTGCTGACCGAAGGGCCAAAAGGCATGAAAGGCGCCATCGCCAAAGCGGAAGAGATTGTTGCCAGCGATCCGGATAAGTATGTTCTGCTGCAGCAGTTCAGCAACCCGGCTAACCCGGAGATTCATGAAAAAACCACCGGGCCGGAAATCTGGGAAGACACCGATGGCGAAGTTGATGTCTTTATCAAGTGCCGTATCGGTGCCAATATGATTTGGGATGCAGAAAAACGCGGAATTCTGAAGCCTGGCGTAGAACTGGTTGAGCCGACCAGCGGTAACACGGGTATCGCCCTGGCATACGTCGCCGCTGCACGCGGCTACAAGCTAACGCTGACCATGCCAGAGACGATGTCAATTGAGCGTCGTAAGCTGCTGAAAGCGCTGTTCTTTCCTTCCGCGCGGAGACAGAACAGGTATCCTCAAAGGGTTCCCAATATTTCATACAGTTAAGGACGGGCAATGAGTAAGATCTACGAAGACAACTCGCTGACAATTGGTCATACGCCGCTGGTTCGACTGAACCGCATCGGTAACGGACGTATTCTGGCGAAGGTCGAGTCGCGTAACYCGAGCTTCAGCATATGCAGTTTGGCGCGATGGTCAGCCTGTTTACCATGATACCCATTCTGAATCTGGTGATTATGCCGGTGGCCGTATGCGGGGCGACCGCGATGTGGGTCGATCGCTATCGTGCTGATTTAGCTCGTCATTAACCGCAGCGATCCAGGCTTATGCATTTTTCCGCACGGCTTATGGTCAGGGGCTATATAGATATACTATGTTACTACCTGCCGCGTGCGCTGGGCCTGCTGCTGCTCTATTTTATCCCTGGCTTTGGTCAGATAGTGGCGCCGGTATTGTGGTTTCTGTTCAGCGCATGGATGCTTTCTGTCCAGTACTGCGACTATCCGTTTGACAACCATAAGGTCAGCTTTCCGCATATGCGCACTGCCCTGCGGCGGCATAAAGTCGCCAATCCGCTCTCAGTGATTTCAATCGTGCTAGTGTTTGGCTATTTTTTTTCCACGCTCGCCAACCTGATTGCCGCTCCCTTTTGCGGCCTGCTGGCTGAACAGCTGGAGGGACAACTCACCGGCAGGCCGCTGCCTGACAGTGGCTGGATGGGCCTGCTTAAAGATCTGCCGCGCATTATGAAACGTGAACTGCAGAAGCTGGGTCTTCACTACTTTGCCCGCGGCTGGAACCTGGTGCATATGCGGGGGATCCGCCGCTATGTCATTGTGCCGCTGCTGGTGAATGTGCTGCTGCTCGGCGGCGCGTTTTACTGGCTGTTCCGGCGGCTGGGAGAGTGGATCCCTCAGCTGCTTTCACACGTGCCCGACTGGCTGCAGTGGCTGAGCTATCTCATCTGGCCTGTATTTGCCCTGCTACACAAGTGCAAGTCTGCGCACTATTTTCTGACAAATAAGATAGCCAGCCGACGCTTTTTCGCTGTTTTTTCGCACAAAGCAGGCCAGCTCACCGGGAAAAGCCAGGGTATGATGTTGATGCCGCTACTTACAGGAGAAAGGCTTGTTATGCCCGCAGAGAATTCAGTCTCATCATTTAATTCATCGCGCTGTTTGAGACGTTTGTGCGGGCGATCGCGAAATACGGACGAACGCTCTTTACGACTGGTCCACAGTCCGTGAAGAAGCAGCGCTATTATGGCGATCGCGCCAACAACGATTAATATCAGACGCAAATCCTGCATCATTGTATTCTCTGTTGTTCCAATACCTTGCCACCACGGCAAACTTTATCCTCTAATGCTGTCCAGCAGCGGATCGCCCGTCAGCGGGGTTTCATGCTGTGTGAAAGGCTGGCGTGCCGGCTCCGGCGCTCGCGGCGCGGCCGGTTTGGCTGGCGGCGCGGTGAACACAGGTTCATCACTGTCGTCATGCTGACGATGGACGCGCACTTCACCGACGCCATCCTCTTCATCACTCAGCAGATCGTCATCCGCGAGCTCAGGTACGGCTTCAGGCTCAGGTGCAGCGCTGAATTCCAGAGCGGGCTGTGCCGCTGGAAGAGGTTCGTTATCCAGCAGCGGATCGGACTGTACCGGCGCAGGCTGCGGTTTCGCAACCGGCTGCGGCGCAGCAGGCTGCTGCACAGGCGGCGGAGAAACAGGCTGCTGCGGCGCGGAGTGCGCAGGCGCAGGCGCGCTGCCGGCCGGACTCAGATGGCGGTGAAAAATGTTCATCTCGCCAAACTGGAAACCCGCCTGTAACACGCCCTGCAGCAGCGCTTCACCGTTGAGCGCACCGCCTGCATGAGCGGCAACGTGCAGAACCAGTACCGTCTCTTTTTTACTGCCAGGCGCTGCAGGCTGCGGTTCCTGCGGGGCTGGCGTCGCTTCAGCGTCATCCAGCACCACGCCGCCGACGTCATCGGCAATACGCTGGGCTGACTGCAGCATCAGCTTAAAGTTCTGATGCGCGTCGCCGTAGGATGGCACCATCATAAACATCGAGACGCCAGGTGTCGTGAAGTCGCCCATGGTGTCAGGGTTGAAGGAACCCGGCTTCACCATGTTAGCAAGACTGAACAGAACAGGGATGCGATCTGCTCCTGAACTGATTTCATAGTGTTTATCCGATAAAAAACCCCCGGCTGGCGGGGGTTGAGAGTGACTCTGTTTCACGCTGCAAATGGCGGGCGTAAACATGTAATACTGCCGTAGCGGTTAGCCGCCAACCACCTCGCGAATGCGGGCTTTGTAAGTCTCAAGCTTCTGCGGCGTCATCATGCGACGCGATGCCGCACCTGCTCAAAAGCGGTCAGCGGCGCCGCGCCGACCCGCTGCGTAGGTGAGTCGGGGGTAATCAGATCGGGATGCGCACGCTCCAGCTCGCGCAGCTGATTCATCAGCCGGTCATATTCAGCATCCGGGACTTCCGGCGCATCCATCACGTGGTAGAGATACTCATGATGACGCAGCGTGGTACTGAGCGGGGTTGTGCCGTCGCCGCGGGTAGCGGCCCGCACCAGTAAGCCGTTTTCATACAGCAGGCTGACCGCCAGACCATCAAGTTTGAGTTCACAGCAGTAGGTCAGCTCATCGCTGCTCTTAAGCCGATCCTGTACGCGTTTGTTAAAGGCGCGGAACCCTGCCTCATCAAAGGTGTTATCCAGCGACAGCATCGGCACTTGCAGTGAGCCGGCTGCCGCATTGCGCGGATTCGCAAAGACTTTGCCACCGGTACGCCGCGCTTCCTCATTGAGCTTTTCAAACCCGCTTTCAGTCATAAACACTTCACCGCGCACTTCCAGCCGCGCCGGGATATTATCGCCCCGCAGCCGCAGCGGGATCGCCCGGACGGTGCGCACGTTAGCGGTGATATTTTCGCCAATATGATGATAAAACGCCAGCGCTTCATCAGCGGTATGAACCCGTTTGATCCGCTCACTGACCGGTAAACCCCAGGCTTTAAACTGCTGCAGGCGTTCCCAGTGGCTGGCCGGGATCTCGCCGCCCTCCAGCAGGCCAAAGCCGTAGCAGAAGAAGGTTAGCGGGCGTCTGGCGGTGATGCGGGGATCGAGCTGACGTGGCGTAATGGCCCCGGTGCGTCCGACCTGAAACTCAACGTCGCGCACCACGGTCAGCTGCTCCTGTGCCGGGAATTTGAAGGCGATCGCCCAGCGCGGCGCGCGCGCCACAAAACCGAGCCGCTCCTGCAGCGCCTGTGAATCGACTTTGATTACCACGCCGTCGATATCAAACCCGAGTTTAGGCCGCTCCTGCTGCGGAAACACAATTTCACGCGCGTCAGCCGGCCGGTCAGACTCTACCACGCTGACCACCTGCGGGATCACGTCACCAGCGCGGCGAATCGCTACCCGGTCGCCGATGCGCAGGCCGAGACGGGCGATCTCATCGGCGTTATGCAGAGTGGCATTACTTACCATGACCCCTGCGACCTGCACGGGTTCGAGACGCGCTACTGGCGTTTTCACATACTCTTTCTCAACCAGCTGATCGATGATTTTATCTCCCATGCCATCCACATCCATGGCGCGACGCGAGACAAAATGCTTAAGCGCCTCTTTACGCTGGGCACCGCAGATCAGCCCTCCGGTACAGCGCGTTACCGCTTCACCCTCTACCCGCTCCACGTCAGAGCCACACACCGGGCAGTGCTGCCGCTCCAGCTCGCCAAAGTGACGGGCGAGGTTAGCTGCCGTGGCTTCACCCACCTCGCGGATCCCCAGCGCATACAGGAACCGCGGCAGCGTCGTCAGTTTAGCTTTTTCGAGTGCGGCCACCACGTTTKGTGCCGATTTCGGCCCCATGCGATCCAGTCCGGTCAGTTTACCGGCCGTCAGGCGAAACAGATCGGGCGTTTTACCGGCAAAGGGACTATCGATCTCTTCTGCTTTGATCACCGCGACGGCAGGCCAGTGAATGCCGATCTCTTCTGTCAGCTCGCGGATCACCTCACGGTTGCTCTCTTCTTCCATAAAATTGCGGACGTGAGCGGCAACAACCTTACCCACATCCGGCACGGCAATCAGCGCATCGAGATCGGCATTCATCAGCAGGCGGATCATCTCCGCTTCGTCAATAACCGGAATACCCAGCTCCTGGGCCTTCGCCAGCTTGGAGCCCGCCGCTTCGCCGGCGATCAGCAGATCGGTTTTCTTTGATACGCTGCCGCTGACTTTGGCGCCCAGCGCGGCAAGACGCGCTTTCGCATCATCGCGATTCATCTGCGACAGAGAGCCGGTAAGCACCACTGCAGCCCCTCTATTTTAATCGCCAGCGTCAGCTGCATCAACGCGCCCAGTGTACCCGCCGGAAACGCATTTTTGCGCGCAAACCAGAGCAGGTACTCTTCCGGCAGATCGATCAGCAGCCGGCCCTGATATTTACCAAACGGCATCACCGTGCTGGCGATAGCCAGCAGCTGCTGTTTCTCCATATTATGCGTCCAGGCGGTGGGCATTATTGTGCTGCCGCTGATGATCTTTCATCAGGTACAGCTGATGATCTGCTCGTTCATTGCTCAGCGCTATAAAGCAGGTAATGAAAAGCGGCTGGCGCAGCAGCCAGAGGTGCAGAAGTCATAAAAACCGGCCCGCGCAAGCGGGCTTTTTTATTGCGGGGGGCGCCTGAGCGGTGCGATCAGCCCACATCGCGTGGGCGTCGATACCCTGCTGTGGATTCTGGCAGGCAGCCTGCTGCTGCTGCTGATTGCGCTGGCAATCAATATCGGTGCCTCACGGCTGTTTGGTTTCAGCCGGGCTGATGAGATTGTGGTGCTGTTCTGCGGTTCGAAAAAGAGCCTGGCGAACGGCGTGCCGATGGCTAATATTCTTTTCCCGGCCAGCGCGCCGGGTAACGGCCTGGAGCAGATTGGTAAGATTGTGATGCAGCTGCTGGTGCCGTTTGTTGTCGGTCATCTCTCCCGCCGCTGGATCGGCGGCTGGGTGGAAAAGCATCGCAGCCTGATTGGCAAAACCGATCAAACCTCGATTCTGCTGGTTGTCTATTCAGCCTTTAGTGAAGCGGTGGTAAATGGCATCTGCGTTAACGTCGGGCCTGAAATCTATACCGGCTTCCTCTACCTCTGCATTCTGCCTGCCACCGTACAATCCTCTATCGCCTTTACCTCTATGGCAGGCGGGAATGTTGCGGCGGCGGTCTGCGCTGCGTCCGCCTCCAGCCTGCTGGGCGTGTTTATTTCCCCTCTGCTGGTCAATCTGGTAATGAACGTGCACAGTGCCGCACGCGGCGGTTTTGTCGACTTTTTTGAATACCTCACCACTGCCGCTATCGCCCTGCTCTTCTTTATGCACGGTGCCAAACTGTCGCGCGAGAAGATTATTGCCGGCAGCAGCCACTGGCGTCTGCATCTGTGGATTATGTGCAGCACGTTTGTGATTTTTCCGGCGCTCGGGCTGCTGCTGGTCTGGTGGCACCCCACGCAGCTGGCGTAACGTATAATTCATCGATTCTGCTCATAGATTAATGCAATAAATCAATTTTATTTCTAAACGCGCTTAGCGCACAATCTCTGCCAGACTTTTTCTTTTAACCGGACGTTAACAATGGGCTTTTTACGACTCGATCCAATGATGATCAAACTCATCATTACCGTACTGCTGGCCAGCTTTCTGCCATTCCAGCAGGCGCGTCAGCCGGGTTGCCAGCTGCTGCCCTGCCCCGGTGAGTAATACTTCACGCGTCGTGCGGTCCAGCAGGCGCACGCCTATTTCCGCCTCCAGCTCTTTCACGCTATGGCTTACCGCCGACTGGCTTAACCCTATCAGCTGCCCCGCCTGGCTAAAGCTTCCCTGTCGGGCAACAGCAACAAAAGGCGCATTACGCACGCTGTGCAACACTGCCTGCTGCACCCTGTCGTGCAGGATCACGCGGATATCGGGATAGTGCTGCTGCGTGCTGGCCAGACATTGCGGCATCAGATGCGCAGAGGGCGTCTGACTGGCCGCAACCCGTACGGTCCCGCTGCGCTGCTCGCCGTAACTGCGCACATCCAGCAGCGTGGTATTCAGCTGGTCCACCAGCATCCGGCTGCCTGAGGCGTAGTCCTGCAGTACCATATTGCGATCTGTCAGCATCGCCCAGGTAACGCTCTCGGTTTGCGCCAGCGCATCATTCTGATGACACAGTAACAGGAAAGGCTCCTGCAGGATCTCTTCGGCGTCAAACTCTGCGTCACCCAGCGGGCCAATCACAATCCCGAAATCAACTTGACGTTTGATCAGCATCAGACTGCGGTTCATCTCCGGATAAAGCCGGCGTACCACCAGCTTACGTCCCGAAGGCAGCGGCAGCGCCAGCGCCGGTAAAATGCTGATGCCGATGCCCGCTTCCACCATCGGATAGAGGGTCGCCGGATGACCAATCTCCTGTACCACATTCACCCTGACAGCGAGCTGCTGCAGTATCGAAAAGGCAGAACAGCAGCAGCAGACTGAACAGCCGGTGAGCGCCCGGGCGGATGGCATTAACCGGCCAACGCCAGACAACCAGCTCGACGTCTATATCTAAAACGCCGGATAGAGTGAGCGAGTCTGCGTCAGCAGCTCAGCCTGCTGACGCACTTTCTGCCAGACCGCCTCCGCAGCGGGCGTAAGCGAACGGTTTTTGGGCAGCAGCGGAGGCGGGGCAGCCTCTGAGATTGCCGCTATTAATAAACAGATCGCCGCTATTACCAGCCAGCTCAAATCTCTGGCGGACAATCATACGCTGACGCAGGAGCAAAAATCAGAACAGCAGCAGATGCTGGAGAGCCAGATCCAGATGCTCTATGCACAGATTGCTCAGATTCAGCAGCGCGAAGCGGCATTAATGGCGCCCCACGACTTACATAGCCTCAGACATATCTGCAGGGGCCGCATTTATGCGGCCCTGAAATCAGCGCGGCCCTCAACATTCCAGGTTGCACGCCTGAAGCCTTTACTTCTGCTGCCGATAACCTTCAGAGTTTATGGCAAGGAGAAAATGATGACGACAATATCAGGTATTAGCACTATCGGGGCCGGGCTCAGTTGGTAGAGCATCTCCCTTACAAGGAGGGGGTCGGCGGTTCGAACCCGTCATCACCCACCACTTCGGGTCGTTAGCTCAGTTGGTAGAGCAGTTGACTTTTAATCAATTGGTCGCAGGTTCGAATCCTGCACGACCCACCAAATTCAGAAAAAAGCGCCCTATGGGCGCTTTTTTTGTTTCTTTCGGGCGGTTCGGCGGTTCGAACCCGTCATCACCCACCACTCTTCAGGTGGCCCGCAGTGAACAGGTAGTAAGAGATAAGATATGGGTGATTAGCTCAGTTGGTAGAGCATCTCCCTTACAAGGAGGGGGTCGGCGGTTCGAACCCGTCATCACCCACCATATCTTAGCCAGACAGCCTGTTAAAGAAGTACCGAAGTGGGTGATTCAGCCGCAGCGCAAACGGCTTTTTCTGCTAATAAAACCAGCACATTGGCTAAAACCCCTTCAGGGTGACTATTTTTAAAGCGAACAAACATTTTAATTTTAAAAAGCGTTGACTCACTTCGAAGGATCCCTATAATGCGACTCCACACAGCGGGGGTGATTAGCTCAGTTGGTAGAGCATCTCCCTTACAAGGAGGGGGGAGTAAAGCGCGGTGCGGGCGCCTCCAACGTGCAGATAGCCGGTCGGGCTCGGGGCGAAGCGGGTTTTAATTTTCATTCAGCATTGCCTTAGATGCGCAGGTTTTCTTGTCTGGATGACAAAAAAACGGGTTAACGCGAAAAAACAGTGCGCACATTCTAGCAGGTGGAGATGATTCCTCAATCACTCTCACCGCCGCGCTTCCAGCATCTCATCAATGACGTCGTTGTAGCGGTCAAAACGTTTGGTCTGATAGTAAGGACCTTCATCCCAGTCAAGGCTCAGCCAGTTCATACCATCCATAATGGCTTCGATCGCTTCCGGCGTGGAGCGCTCCAGGTCAGTGTCCTCAATACGCAGGACAAACTCGCCTTCGTAATGACGTGCAAAAAGCCAGCCGCGGATCTGATCGTCAAAGATGACAGAGCCATCCTGCGGATTACGGAAACGGACTACGCAAGGCTCATCAGCGGCGTGATGTTCATGGCTGTCGCGGCAGCGACCGTCATAGCGTGGCTTTTCACCGTTAGCCATCTGCTCTTCACGCAGTGCATCAAGACGCTCGCGGGAGCAGTAGCACCTGTAGGCGGTGCCCTAGACAGGAACCTGCGCGCCAATCGCTTTCAGGATGTTGATCTGACGCGGTGTATTATTGATGTGATCTTCACCACGGATAACGTGCGTGATCCCCATGTCCCAGTCATCCACCACCACGCAGAAGTTGTAGGTCGGTGAACCATCGGTACGACGAATGATCAGGTCGTCCAGCTCCTGATTGCTGAATTCAATCGGTGCATCCAGCGTAAACAGCGATTTCATCTCAGGAATGCTGAAGATCTCCTGATCGCCATGAGACCAGCCCAGACGAACCAGATAATTAAGCAGCGCCTCCGGCAGATAGCCATCGTCACGATACTGCATCACGCCTACCGCGCCGTGACGCTTGGAGAGTTTTTTGCCATCATCACCGAGGATCATTGAGACGTGCGCGTCCACCAGCGTTTTGCAGCGGTCGCCCAGCAGCGTCACCAGTTTTGCCAGTTCAGGCCCGGTGCGGGTATCGATCTGCTGCTGTTCAATGTGCCACTGCAGATGCGTCGCTACATACTCTGGCGGCAGCGTAGTAATATAGTGGTGATTCAGCCACTGAAGTTTTTCAGTGTTGAATGCGCTGGCTGATTTGCTGACGCCCAGCTCAAGTTCATCCGCCGCGCTCTGAATCGCATGGTGAATCTGCTCTGCATTCCAGTCGCTGTCGCTCAGTGCAGCCAGCTTGTCACGCACCAACTCCAGCGGCTGACGCGCAACCGGACGCAGATGCTTCTTCGCGGCGTCCGCATCAAAAGCGTCAAACTCTTCATAGAAGTAGCGGCAGGAAGCGGCGATTTACCTGATAACGCTCCCGCAGCGAGCGAGAGCGATAAGCTATCAGGCGTTAGCTTCGCGCTCGGCAATAAATGCCAGCGCTTTCTCAATCCGCGCGACGCTACGGCTGCGGCCAATCGCTTCCACGGTCACATCCAGCGCTGGCGACTGTCCTGCTCCGGTAACGGCAACACGCAGCGGCATGCCGACTTTTCCCATCGAACCGGCAGCGAATTACGCCGCTCAGCAGAATACGTTACCTGCGTTATTAATAAATTCTGTCCAGCAAATGACGCAGACAGAACAGGACCAGCTCGCCGCCCTGTTACTGCGTGAAGGGATCCGCGGTGTTCTGGAAAGGCTGGGTATTCAGGATGCATAAAAAAGCCGGAGGCAATTGCTTCCGGCTTTTTTGTTAAGCATCGTGAAAAAGGAATGGCTAACCCCCGAAGAGCTCGCGCTTGAAACGGGCTACAGTCGGCAGACGGTGAACAAATGGATCAAACGCGAAAACTGGACCACCACGCCTAAGCCCGGCGTACAGGGCGGCAAAGCGCGTTTGATCCATATCGATGAGCGGGTGAAAAGCTTTATTCAGTCCACCCGCCACGCGAGGCCTTGGCAACGCCGTAGGGGGCGCTATCTTCGTCGGTCTGACCTATTTCCTGGCGTTCCGCCCGGAACAGGCAGTTACGCGCGAAGCCTCATAACCTATTAATGTCTTTTATTGGTCGTAAAAAGCATTTTCTGTCCGGATTACTTTTCCCAGTAACGTTTTGTTGTAATATGTAGAGCTAATGTATTCAACAGGGAAGCTGGTCTGCCTGGCGGTGTGGCTGGCGTTTGCCAGTAAAGATATGGTGGGCAAGATCATGGGAATGTGGTTCCCGGTGATGGCGTTCGTTGCCATTGGTTTCCAGCACGTCGTGGCGAACATGTTTATTGTGCCGGCGGCTATCTTTGCGGGTCAGATGAGCTGGGCCGAGTTTGCGCCTAACGTTATTGCCGTGTCCAGCGCCCTGAGCGTCCTGCGTAACTGGTTCTGGGTTACGGTTGCGAACTTTATTGGTAGCGTCGCCGTCGCCTGGTTCTTTGGGCATATGCTGGGCATGACGGAAGGTGACTACCTGAAAAAAACCGTTGCGATTGCGCACGCTAAAGTCAGCGCCGATTTCCTGCATGCCTTTATCTCTGGCGTGGGCTGTAACTAGGCCGGTGCCTTTATCGCGACCGGCTTCCTGCTCGATCTGCACGTCATAAACCAGCTGCCTGCCGAATGGGGCTCATTCTCCAGCTTTCTGGGCGCTGCCGTATTCCCGGTGGGCCTGATTCTGACCGTACTGGCCGGCGGTGAGCTGCTGACGGGCAATATGATGACGCTGCCGGTGGCGTGGTTTGCCCGCCGGAAAAAACTTCGCACGCTAATTAACCGGTTGACCTGCCAGGGTTAGCTCCTTAATAACCGGTAAAATCATCCCATTGTTTAACAAAAGAAAAAGAGAATTATGTCGCTACATACTCCCAAAGAGATCGCCCAGCTGGCGATTCAGGCTGGCGTGGCTAAAAGCCGCCTGCCTGTTTCAACCTTATTAATTCTTGGCTTTAAGCTCAGAGTGTGTCAACGGCAAATTCTCGTTCTGTGTGCAATCGCTGAAAAAGACGGCAAACCCGTGTTGCAGTGACCTTTTTTTTTCGCCACTTATGCTCTCCTGCCCGCTGATGGCGGCCAAAAAGCAGCGCGCCAGCGGGTTAAATTCAGGTTAAAGATGTTAGCGCCAGGCTTGTTTTCGTTAATGGTCCGTGGAAGCGCTCTCCCAGCTGAGCTATACCCCCACATCTGGAATCATTTTTTCGGTGCAAACCGTTGGGAGCGGTTTGGTGGAGCTAAGCGGGATCGAACCGCTGACCTCTTGCATGCCATGCAAGCGCTCTCCCAGCTGAGCTATAGCCCCGTACCGAAAAAACTGCCGGGCAGACCCGACGGACGGCATAATATGAAACGCCTCTGCGCTTTCTGCGCATCACTGATTTTCACCAACGGAATAGCTGCCGCTATAAAGCGTGCGTTGCAGAGAGCAGAACTGACAGAAAAGGTCATTCAGGGAGAGATTTATCGCAGTAACGGGAAGTTATTCAGAACAACAACG
The DNA here is from genome assembly GCA_002939445.1 of Pantoea sp. BRM17. Lineage (GTDB taxonomy): Bacteria > Pseudomonadota > Gammaproteobacteria > Enterobacterales > Enterobacteriaceae > Pantoea. Next base: position 2,103,577 of record PEFU01000003.1, read on the forward strand.
AAGATTTGGTGGAGATAAGCGGGATCGAACCGCTGACCTCTTGCATGCCATGGCTGGCGCGATTAAAGGACTGCATGAAGAACAGGGCAATGTGGTATCACGCTTTGGCCTGAAACTGCTCTACGGTTCAACGCTGGTCAGCGTGCTTTCAGCTGCCATTGCCGGTCTGGTACTCGCTTTCTGATTATCAGGGCGGGCTTCGGCTCGCCCTGCTCTCCTGCTCAGCCGCTACGCCTTCAGCACCACGCTTCCGTTTGCCTGGGTGATGGGTGTTCCGGCTCATGAAGCGCTGCAGGTAGGCAGTATTATGGCCACCAAACTGGTCTCTAACGAATTTGTGGCGATGATGGATCTGCAGAAAGTTGCCGGCCAGCTGTCACCTAACGCAGAGGGCATTCTTTCGGTGTTCCTGGTATCGTTCGCTAACTTTTCATCCATCGGGATTGTGGATCTGCAGCTGCAGGATCTGCATAAAGGTCAGAGCTTCTTTGAGATGCTGGGTGAATATATTCTTGCCGGATTTAAAGTGGCGATTATCGTTGCGGCTATGCTGATTGGCTTTATTGCCCTGATCTCCGGTCTGAATGCGCTGTTTGACCTGATTTTTGGTATCAGCTTCCAGGGCGTGCTGGGCTATGTATTCTATCATATTCTCGGCAAAATGTCGCAGCGTCGTATGTACACCATGGCGGCCACCGCTATGTCGACCGTATCGATGTCCATTGTTGGCGCCTACATGACCATGCTGCAGCCAAAGTATGTGGTTGCCGCACTGGTGCTGAATATGTTCAGTACCTTTATCGTTCTGTCGCTGATCAACCCTTACCGCGTAGAGAACGAAGAACTCTTCCTTAATGTTTTATGCCCTATCGTCTTTATTTCTGCGCTGATCGGTATTTTGCAGCATTTCCGCATTCTGCCGTGGATCATCCGCGGTATCGGAACCGTGCTGTCAAAAGTGAACGGCATGGGCAAGCTGGAGTCTTTTAACGCCGTCAGTTCTCTGATTCTGGGACAGTCAGAAAACTTCATCGCATATAAAAACCGTAAAAGTATTCGCTTTCGCTATATCGCACAGCTTTTAGTGATTGAACTCCTGCTGGCGTGGTTTTTCCTGACCTCTGAGGCGGGACTGGGCTTTGTTAAGGGCTTTGCCAGCATGTTTGATTACCTGCTGAAATATGCAGGTGAAGGCACCAATTTTGTGTTTGGCGGCATGAACGAAAAGGGACTCGCCTTCCAGCAGGCAGAGTTATCCGCAAAAAATTGCGATACTGAATACTTATAATGCGGGTTTGATCTCGTTTTTAAGTAACGTGTTACATAGAATACGCAGCAAAATACAACCCTCCTCAAATTTGGAGCCGATATGTCCCATATTTTGCATTTCCTTTTAGCACTGGTGGTCGTCGGCGTGCTGGCCCTGCTGGTCAGTCACCAAGGGGCCTTACAGGCAAGTGAAATCTGGTTATATTTATCGCAGTAATAGATAGTGCTATAAAGTATAGCCAATGCTATACATCAACGCAAAGATCGGCCTCTGACAAAGCATAGAACGGATTTACTCTACGCCCGGAACAAATTATAAACAATCTCTGTGTGGATAAATTGTGTGAGCGGTTTGTTACGGTGATGTAAGCAGCTTATAGCCATAGGCGGCTCCTGCCTGAATGTTGGTGGCAAAGTTACCCGGATCGATATAACCGATAGCGGCGATAAACGCAGGCCCCAGCAGGGCGAGCTTAAGTTTTCTGGCTCCGCGGGCGGCGCGCTCTGCGGTGCGGCTTTCTGACATAGTGTGATCCTGTCCTGACGCGTGTAGACCCGCTGAGTTGCCCAGCGCGGCACCGATAAACTCTGCCAGGTCGGTCGCCATCGCGATGATTTCGGCCTGCACCCAGTAAAACCAGACGGCGGGACGCGGGAAACGGTCGCGTATGTGCTCCGCCAGGTTTTTACCGGTTGCGATCCCCAGCTTGGCTGACATCAGCTGGATCAGCATCGCCATGACGTTTGCCCAGACCACCACCCACCCGGTAACGAGCTGGCTGACGCTGGGCTGGGAGAAAAAGAGCTCAACGATATAGGCCGCGGCAACAAACAGCAGCAGGCCACCAATCACCCGCTCCAGCGGTTTCTGTCCGCGGCTTTGCAGCATCAGGATCAAAAAGGTCGCAATGCCGGTCAGTACGGCGCCCTGCAGCAGTGAGATGCCAAGCAGCAGCTTAAAGAGGTTCACGAAGCCGGCAATGGTCATCGCAATCGCCACATCCAGTTTGGTGGAGGAGTAGCGTTCGGCTTTGGTGCCTTTATTACCGTGCTGGGTCAGCGCTGAATGCAGATAGATAACGTGCGGCATAATGGTGGCACCCAGTACACCGGCTGCCAGAAATACCGCGTCAGACCCCGGTAACGAAGGCAGGGCCATGAAGCCCTGCATCACCACCTGCCCTGCCAGGGTGCCGACCACCGTGGAGGAGAGTCCGGCCGCCACCAGGCTCAATCCAAATACAATCGCTGCGGCCTGCCCGAGCAGCGGCTCCAGCGTCAGATACGCCTGGTCAAGATCGACAATGGAGGTGTGTCCGCTGAAGTGAAACGCCGCCGCCGCCGTGGCCATCATTGCTTTGACCAGTTCATCCCCCATCAGCTCACGATTCCCGGTAAACGCCAGCAGCGGGATCAGCGCCAGCGCAATACCAAAACTCAGCAGCACCTGACTCATCACCAGAATGCGCGTCGGGTCCCAGCCAGCCCAGATAACAATAAATGAGGGCAGCATAGTAATTACCCGCCGGACCCACAGCGGAATATGAAACCGGATCTCATGAACGGGAACGTCGCGCGCACTGGCGACACGGTGGCCCGCCGCATCCTCATGACCACCATCACTAAACCTTCTCCCGGCGCCTTCGCGCCGGTTTTTACGCTACCAGCCGAGCGCTTCTCCCACCAGTAAATAGATGTTCAGTGCCACGACCAGCATCACAATCAGGCGGCCGGTGTTCTGCATCAGTCGGGATGGGAGAACGTGACCGTCGCGGCTATTACTGGGATGGCGGGAACTGGCGCGAACCGCGCTGGTGGAACGACCGCTACCAGTATAATGAACATCGCTGGTGGCGCCATGAAGAGTGGAAGCGTCATAAAGCGTGGGAGCGCGACCGCGAACATGAACGACGCCGGCATGAGCGGGAGCGCTGGCGTGAACAGGATCGTCAAGACTAACTCTCAAGGCTAAGCTGGTCCGATGTGGCACACTGGTCTGACGATAGCAGTGATAAGCTGTCGCAAGGAGATAACATGAAATCTGCACTTTTCGTTGCCGTTTTGCTGGCAACATTATCGCCGCTGGTGCCACACACAGCCCATGCTACCAGCGCTACCATCGATCTTGCCCCCGGCGTCAGTTTACAGCGCGCGATCCGCGCATCACTTCAGTGCTGATTGGCGCCAGCAAAATTGCGCAGATCGACGACGCAGTAGCGATGCTGAGCCAGCCGGCGCTGACTCCTGAAGAGCTGCAGGCGATCGATCGGATCCTGATGTAACCGCTCTCTTTTACGGCAGCAGGGGCGGTTAACTAACCGCATATTCTGCTGCCGTCGTACTTTTTTTTTTCACCGCTGGCGGGCGGCATACTGACCGATCGCTATTTAGCGGGCATCCCGCAGGATTCGCGTGCTGCCAGCGGCAGTAAATTCCTGAATGAGGACCAGCTTACCGCAGAGAAAATGGAAAAAGTCCGGCAGCTGCAGGTGCTGGCGCAGCAGCGCGGGCAGAAGCTGGCGCAGATGGCGCTGAGCTGGGTGTTGCACTGCGTCCGTCAGGGCAAAGCGCTCTATGTTGCGCTCTCTAACTATCCGGCTGAGCAGGCCGCACGCGCTATAGCGCTGCTGCGTGAGCTCGGTACGCCCTGTCTGATTCATCAGCCGCGCTATTCGCTGTTTGAACGCGGCCCGGAACAGGGCCTACTGGATATGCTGGGCGAACAGGGAACCGGCTGCATCGCACGCGATGAGCTGGTGATCTCTACCAAAGCGGGATACACCATGTGGGACGGCCCTTATGGTGACTGGGGGTCGCGTAAATACCTGATCGCCAGCCTCGATCAGAGCCTGAAACGCATGGGGCTGGAGTATGTGGATATTTTTTATCACCATCGTCCCGACCCGCATACGCCGCTGGAAGAGACGATGCGCGCGCTCGACCTGAAACTGCCCGCTATTTCACTGGGGCTCTGGCACAACTTTGGCGACGCGACGCGCGTCGATACCAGTCGCGAACTGCTGCGCCACGCCTTTAACTGCGGCATTACTCATTTCGATCTGGCCAATAACTATGGTCCTCCGCCCGGTTCTGCAGAGAGAAACTTCGGTCGTATTTTGCGGGAAGATTTCTCCGGCCTCGCTGAATGGCAAGCATTCGTTACGGCGTGATATCTCTCTGCAGAATGGGATCTTTCACGCTTTTTAGCGCAGTGTAAACGCATACACTAACTGGCCGGAATACTCATTTCTATTGCAGGATAACTCTAASCCATGCCTCTTTTTCCTCATCCCGATCGTTATCAGCAGATGCACTATCGCCGCAGTGGCCAGAGCGGCCGATCACGCTATCGAGAAACTGCAGATTGTAGTCGCCCGGCACGCCAAACAGGTGACGGATGCCCGCCTCATCCAGCCTCTGTAATAGATAGTCGCTTACGGTGAATCTCTTCATCAGATGCTCCTTCCAGGGGGAATGTTCTGGAGTATCAGCGATGGCTTTGAAAGGAAGCGACTTTTTAACCGCGATTGCGCCGCTCAGCGCCGGCGCACCGACAATCTGGATCACCGGCACATACTCGGCATAGCTGCCGGCGATGCCGTTAATCGCGCTCAGCTCACCCACGCCAAAGGTGGTCAGCAGCGCTGCCGCGCCCTGACAGCGGCCATAGCCGTCAGCGGCATAGGCGGCGTTAAGCTCGTTGGCACAGCCGACCCAGGCGATCGCCGGATGCCCCACATCCACCGCCAGCAGCAGATAGCCCGGCCGGTGCTCATGCAGTGCGGTGCTTACCACGCGATCGATTTCTGCCGCGGCGTTCTCTGCGGTAAGCACCGCTGTCGCGGCGTTGACCTCCTGCGCCATGCGCAGAAAATGGTGAMAATCACCGTCGCCCAGCGAATGGTGCACGCACTCCCCCTGCTGCTGCACCCACGGGATCGCTCGCAGCTCACGCAGTCCGGCCAGCTGTGCGGCAGCCCCCCAGCGTGCGGCGAGAAAATCAGCCAGCAGCGCCACGCGCTGTGCCGGTGCCAGCAGACGCTCAGCCGCCGCCGCAAAGGCTGCAGCGGCATCTGCGTTTTCGCTGTGCGGCTCAGCGCGGGCTGACGGCGGGGTTATCGCTGCCGCGCCGATAACGCGTTCAGGGGAGAGCTGCTGGGTAAAGCCCGCGGTCAGCGTGTCGGTAAAGCGCACCCCTGCGCACAGCGTCACATCCGTCTCCTCAATCGCCCTGCGGATAGCCATGCTGCTGCCCGCCGCCGCGTAAGTGCCGACAAAACCAGACTGCTGTTCATTCAGCACGCCTTTGCCCATCAGCAGCGTCGCTAAGTGCTGCATTGCCTGCCAGAATGCCTGCTGAGTGATTATCCCTGCAGCAATCTGATGATTTTCCTCGCACTGCATGCTCTCTCCGGTCGGCCAGCGCTGGCAGTGACGCTGATAAACCGGCTGCAGCGCCGCCAGCGCCGCCTTCATTGGCAGCGCAAAGCGCTCGCCCGCCACACAGCTGTGAAACGGCTGGATATCTGAGCCATCGCCAATGATCAGGATCACCCGGCTGTCGGGCCGCGCCGTCTGCGCACCAAACGCCGCCGGCAGCGTATAGCCAATCGATCCCCACAGCGGCTGTACCAGCAGCTGCGCCCCCTCCGGCAGCTGCAGGTCCGCTGCGCCAAATGCCGCCGTACCCTGATCGGCAAGGATAATATCACCCGGCAGCAGGCCCCGCCAGCTCTGCGCCGCCCCTTCCAGGCTCATCGCCTGCGGCAGTGCGGTCCAGTTCCAGCGCGCAATGTCATTATAACGCTGTTCCGGACCGTGAATGGCGCGCTCTACGGTATAGCCGTCGTTATTGAGCAGGAAAATCACCGGGCGCTGGCCATCACGCTGCATGGAGCTCAGCTCCTGAATAGTCAGCTGTTACAGCCTGGCGATTGTCAGGCCATCTGTATAGAGGCAACTTTCTTAAACTGCACCACTATTACGCTGATGCAGGGCGGCGGTAACTTTGCGCAGCAGCGGCGGCAGATCCTGTTTTTCCATTACCACTTCAATCAGCGACAAACGCGCGGTTTTGCTGACCACCGCCATCGCCGCCTCCAGCTGCGCGGTTTCGCTGGGCGTGTGAGATGGCGCCGGTCTCTACCTCACACAGCRCGAGACGAGCGTTAGTACCGCCCACATCGCCGACCAGGGCGTATTTTGTCATTCTTCTGCTGCTCCGCTTGGGTCATAAATAGTGGCAAACACTATAGAAGCCTGCCAATAAAACAACAACGCCCGCCGGTGAGGCGGACGCTGTTAATCCAGTGTGATGCTCCAGCGTGCTGAAGCCCAGATTCTGTTTCATCTGGCGCGTTGAGAATGCCCAGTCGTGGTTGGTCATCTCGACCCAGTCTTCGGTGATCGGACAGGCGATAGCGATACAGCCATCAGTCACTGCCTGCTGCTGTTCCGCCAGATAGAAACGGATAACGGCTTCAAGATTGTCGTAGTCTGATGTGGAGAATGTTTTATCGACGTGGCCGCCCTCACCCGGCAGACTGACCCAGCGCTGATTGACGTGTACCAGATGACTGACGCCCAGTCCGGTGCCCGCACCGTAGATAGCGATCGGCTTATCTTTAACCGGCGCTTTGCCGCCAAACTGGATCACTTCGTTTTCCGTCAGCATCGGGATCGCCATAGAGACGGCGGTGAAGTCGTTGATAATTATACAGGTGTCCTGCAGTGCCCGCTCGGTCACATCTTTGGGCTTGAGGTTTTGCGGCTCGCGCGCGTCAGATTTCACAATCGCGCGGTAAAGGTTGACCAGTCCGGCTCCTGACAGCACGCGCTCGGCAGAAACGTGGCCCATCTCTGCACGCAGCACTTCGAGGATCTGATCTTCCTCTTCGCTGTTCGGCGCGAACATATCGACCAGATAGTCGCGGAAACGTCCCTTATCTTCAAACGCCGCGCGAAAACCGGAGGCTTTGAAAAAGTCGAGGAAGCGCGGCACGATGCCGCCCGCAATATAAACGCCACCAAAGGTGCCGAGGTTCAGCGCCAGGTTGCCGCCAAAGCGTCCCATGATCACGCAGAACAGCGTCAGCGCGCGACGGCAGTCTTGGTGAAGCTGCGCGATCTGGAAGCGCAGGTGCCGGTAAGCCGCAGCAAAGCCAGACCGTTCCGGCAGCTGATGCGGCTGTAAGGCGGACGACCCGCGCCGTCCGCCGCTGTGTCAGAGCACGCGGCCCAGCGCCTGACGCAGATGCGCGCCGGCACCCAGCAGGCCGGGCTGATCGTGCGTGATCATATACACCGGGTCAACGATATTTACTATGTGGAAGCGCATGAGAAGCTGACGTTTGTGTATACGCGGCGGGAAGCTTACGTGATGTCAGTGGCCATCAGTGAGTTCTGCAGCCGGCTGCCGGAGGCGCYGTTTTTTCGCTGTCATCGCTCTTACTGTGTGAACCTGAGTAAAATTCGCGAGATAGAGCCGTGGTTTAATAATACCTATTCCTGGAAAGATTATGCGGTGGAGGCGTTTGAACTCGACGCGTTTGACTACATCCTCAAGCCCTATCATGAGGCGCGCATCATCACCATGCTGAATAAGCTGGAGGCCACCACGCAGCCGCCGCCGCCGCAGAACAGCCCGGCTGTTGCGCCGCAGACGGTGAATCTGCAGAAAGATGAGCGCATCATCGTTACCGATCTCAGCTGGATGATTCAGCAGCATAGTCAGATCACGGTTGAAGCAAGCTTTGATGACGGGCTGGATGTGCTGAAATATCTGCAGACGCACCGGGTCGACGTGATTTTCCTCGATATTAATATTCCGTCGCTCGATGGCATGCTGCTGGCGCAGAATATTCATCAGTTTACCCACAAGCCCCTGATTGTTTTTATCACTGGGCCTGCTGAACGTTCACCATCGTGTCAGACTGCTGACCGGCCAGGGGCTGATTATCATGCGTCACCAGCCGGGAACGGAAATCGCCTTTAGCCTGCCGAAAAACAGCCAGCCTCTTCCTGCCGCGCTCAGCGTTCAACCGGAAATAACAGTATGAAAGCCATAATAGTGGAAGATGAATTTCTGGCGCGCCAGGAGACCCAGCCTGCTGATTCAGCCGCTGGTGGAAAATGCTATTGTGCACGGCATTCAGCCATGCCGGGGCAAAGGCGTGGTGACGCTCAGCGTGAAAGATCTGGGCGATCGGGTGCGTATCGCCGTACGCGACACCGGACCGGGGATCAGCGACGAGGTGATCCGTCGCGTTGCGCGCAATGAGATGCCGGGCAATAAAATCAATCCCGATACTGCCCGTCAGCTGGTTATCAACCTGTCGCGCTACCTGCGCTACAACCTTGAACTCAATGAGGATGAGCTGATCGATATCAAGAAAGAGCTGTGGCAGGTAAAAGATTATATTGCCATTGAGCAGGCGCGCTTCGGCGATAAGCTGTCAATGATCTACGATATCGACGACGATCTGCACTTTACTCTCCGGGCGCATCGCATTACCGGCTCGCTGAAAGAGATGGCTATCGGGCTGTCGCAGATTATCTCGACCCAGCTGGAGGTATCGCGCGCTGAGCAGCTGCGTGAAATGGCCAATAAGGCGGAACTCCGTGCCCTGCAGAGCAAAATTAACCCTCACTTTTTGTTTAATGCCCTGAACGCTATCTCTGCCTCAATCCGGATGTATGTCGGCTATGGTGAACAGAACTACCATAATGGCGATGATGGCATCAGCCCCACTACCGCACAGGCGATTGCCAGCGGAAAAATCATCATCAAAAACAACGACGAAGCGCATCGCACGCGCGATATTCACTCGATGCTGGTGATCCCGCTCTGGGAGCAGGGTCAGGTGACCGGCACGCTGAAAATTTACTATCGCCTGCTGGTGCAGAGCGTGGAGGGAGAAAAAGAGGCGATTGCCGCCCGGCAGGCCAAACTTGCGCTGGAGATAGCGAATAAAACGCTGCCGCTGTTTCGGCAGGTAAACAGCGATGCGCTGCGCGAAGTGTGCGATATTATCCGGCGCGACATCCACGCTGATGCGGTTGCCATTACCAATACGCAGCAGATTCAGGCCATCGCCTCTGGCGTAATTAATCGCCGGGTCAGCAAAGAGCAGCGCTGGGGGGCCGGCATAGTGGGCGGCATGCTGTGCGAGGCGCTGACTATGCTGCTGATCCTGTTATGGGCAAAGCCTGCAGCGCTCGGCCTGACGATTGTCTCGGAAATCGCCCTGCCGATGATTCTGGGTGCCTCCAGTATCGGATTGATTGTACTGTTCAGCACCTGGTCCGGCGTGGCGGTGGATGGCTCGCTGCTGAATGTCCGCGTCATTGCGGTGATGGCGGGCGGCATTCTGTTTGGCCCCTGGGTGGGCGTGACGACCGGCGTCATTGCCGGGCTGCACCGCTTCCTGATCGACATAGATGGCGTCACGTCAGTACCCTGCCTGATCACCAGCATTGTGGCCGGCCGCCACCGATATTCTGTCCCGGAAATGCCTGTGCCCTTCCATTTTGACATGCTGCTGGCGGTATTCGATCGCGCAGCGCTGATGCTCATCTGCCTCTTTTTTCTCACCCGCACCCGGGTATTGCGCCAGCTGCTGCAGAAAGATGAACACACGCTGAGCGAGAAAGCGATCGTCACCCTGATTTTCTCGCTGTTTGCGATGGTACTATCGGCAAGATTTTCGAAACTAACCACGCGTTTTCCATTGAATCAGACAACGGCATTGAGCTGTTTGTCCACTTCGGTATCGATACGGTAGAGCTGAAAGGTGAAGGCTTCAAACGTATCGCCGAAGAAGGTCAGAAAGTGAAAAAAGGCGACGTTGTGATCGAGTTCGATCTGCCGCTGCTGGAAGAGAAAGCGAAATCCACGCTGACACCGGTTGTGATCTCGAATATGGATGAGATCAAAGATCTGACCAAGCTTTCCGGTCAGGTAACTGTTGGCGAAACGCCGGTTATTCGTATCAAAAAATAACGGACGTTAGCACTCTCTGAAAACGGCACCCGATGGGTGCCGTTTTTGTTTTCGCTACGCTTTGCGCCAGTGCGGGAGCCTGAGAATCACCTCAAGACCATCTTCTGGCATATTCTGCGCCTGAACTTCGCCATGATGAGCCAGCATCACCTTACGGACGATAGATAGCCCGAGGCCGTAACCTTTTCCGGCCAGCGGCGTGTTTACCCGCACAAAGGGATCGAAGATACTGGAGAGTTTGCTGTGATCGACGCCGGGTCCGCTATCGCGAATGCAGATCGTCAGCCAGGCTGCTTCCGCGTGCAGATCTACCCGGATCACCTGCCCCTGCTGCGAAAAACGCAGCGAATTTCGCAATACATTCTCTGCGCCACGCCGGATCAGCTCGGCGTTACCGCGCACCGTATAGTCAGCCGTCTCATCGGCGGTAAACTCCACCAGCACGCCAGTCAGCTGCGCTTCATAGCGCAGATCGGTTATAACCACCTCCAGCAGCCCGAGAAGATCAAAGTAATCTTCTCCCGGCAGGCTTTCGTGACTGACGCGTGACAGCGTCAGCAGCTCGCCAATCATCTTGTCGAGGCGACGCGCTTCCTCATCAATGCGGTTAAGCGATACCGCGACCGTTGCCGGCGTCTGACGCGCCAGCCCGGTTGCCAGCTGCAGGCGTGCCAGCGGTGAACGCAGCTCGTGAGAGATATCGTGCAGCAGCGCCTCGCGGGCGTTAATCAGCGTATCGAGCCGTTCTACCATGGCATCAAAATCGTGCGCCACGCTGGAGAGTTCATCGTGACGACGGCGCATCAGCGGCCAGAGCCGCACCGAGAGATCGCCACTGGCTACGCGGGCGAATCCTTCGCGCAGCTGGCGCATCGGGCGCGTAAGATTCCAGGCGAGCAGCAGGCTGAAGAGCAGCCCCAGCGCACCGGCGAAGATAAACATCGGTTGCGGAATATTCAGAATGCGGCGCGGGCGCTCGCCTATGGTGCTGTCGCGCCGCAACGCCCTGACGTCATAACGCAGCTCCCAGCCGTTGCCGTCTGCGTCTGTTACCTGGCGCACTATCACGTCAGGAATGGGGCCGTGAAACGGCGCGCCAAACGCTGCCTGCGTCCTGCCGGCGGCGCGCGGCGCCGTCGCACGCTGGGGCAGCACCGAGAAAAACTGACGATCTTCTGCAGACCAATCAGCCATCATGTCGTCAAGCGCAGCCGGACCGCCGCGCTCAAGAACGGAGACAGCGGAGGCCATCTGCAGATTCACAATGCGCCGTACCGCGGCAATGTCGGGCGGCTCATGCCGGCTACCCGACAGCGCAAAGCCGAGCCAGAGCAGCTGGCTGATAATCAGGAATACCAGCCAGAAACCCAGCAGAATTTTCCAGAACATGCGCCCGCGATAGCTGCGCTTCATCGGATGCGATAGCCAATACTGCGCACGGTTTCAATCGTCACGCTCTCAGCTGTCAGCGCCGCCAGTTTCTGCCGGATATTGCTGATATGGACATCAACGCTGCGATCGTAAGCTTCCCGCGACCGTCCCAGCCCCTGCTCAGAGAGTTCATCTTTGGTTACCACCCGCTCAGGCGCCCGCAGCAGCAGCTGCAGCAGGTTAAATTCTGACGCGGTCAGCTCCAGCGCCCTGCCCTGCCATGCGGTAACGCGGGTCGCCGGGTTGAGCGTCAGGTCACCCAGGCAGAGCGGCTCCTTTTTATCCGCCACCGCCGGCAACTCCTCCACGCGGCGCAAAACTGCACGCAGGCGCGCCACCAGCTCGCGCGGATAGCAGGGTTTCGGGACATAATCATCCGCGCCCATCTCCAGCCCGATCACGCGATCAATATTGTCGCCTTTTGCCGTCAGCATGATCACCGGCAGGCGGCTGTTCTGGCGCACCTGACGCAGCACGTCGGTGCCGCTCATGTCAGGCAGCATGATATCCAGGATCATGGCGCTGTAGCTGCCTGACAGTGCCCCCTCAATCCCGGCGCTGCCGGTCAGGGCAAGCTGCGTTTCAAAGCCTTCAGCAAGCAGGTACTGGCTGAGCATGGTGCCCAGCTCAGCGTCATCATCAACAAGCAGGATTTTCATCGGTTTCTCTCAGCTAAAGTGGTGCTATTTTGTGCCGATTGCGGGAGAAACGCAGCAGGATTTACGCGATCCTTACAGTCAGATGCGCGGATACAGAAGCGGCAAGCCGGTCAGCGCAGCAGGCTGACCGGGCAGATGCTGTCAGTGAAAAACACCGGTGGAGAGATAACGATCGCCGCGATCGCAGACGATCGCCACGATGACGCTGCRGGGTTGCGCCCGGGCGATGCGCAGCGCTCCCGCTACGGCGCCACCGGAGCTTACGCCGCAGAACAGCCCTTCACGCTGCGCCAGCGCGCGCATCGTCTCTTCCGCTTCCCGCTGCCCCATATCCATCACCTCGTCTACCAGCTCAGGGCGATAAATGCCGGGCAGATAGGCTTCAGGCCAGCGGCGGATACCGGGTATTGCGCTGCCTTCCTGCGGCTGCAGGCCAATCACTTTAACCGCCGGCGCGTGCTCTTTCAGAAAGCGGCCCACGCCGCTGATGGTACCGGTGGTGCCCATGCTGGAGACAAAATGCGTCAGGCGCCCGCCGCRCTGCTGCCAGATTTCCGGTGCAGTGGTGAGATAGTGGCCCAGCGGATTATCGGGATTGTTAAACTGATCCAGCACCCGGCCTTCGCCGCGATCGGCCATCGCCTGCGCCAGATCGCGTGCGCCTTCCATGCCCTGCTCACGCGTAACCAGCACCAGTTCGGCCCCGTAAGCGCGCATCGCATCCTGCCGCTCCTGGCTCATGTTCTCCGGCATCAGCAGCCGCAGCTTATACCCTTTGAGCGCGGCGATCATCGCCAGCGCAATACCGGTGTTACCGCTCGTGGCTTCAATCAGCTGGTCGCCGGGCCTGATTTCACCGCGCAGCTCCGCCTGATGAATCATCGACCAGGCCGCGCGATCTTTCACTGAGCCGGCCGGGTTATTCCCCTCCAGCTTCAGCCAGACTTCGCTGCCATTATCGGGCGACAGGCGTTGCAGCCTGATCAGCGGCGTATTGCCGATGGTATTTTCCAGAGTGGTCACGATCGTTTTCCAGGCGCAAGAGAGGCAATAAAAACGGGCGGGAAAGTCCCGCCCGAAAGAGATGTCAAGATATCAGGCGCTCTCGGCAAAGGCAACCGGGCGCAGCGGGGTATTCCCCTGATAGAGACGGGCCTGCTGCAGCCCCACAAACAGACGCTCACCGCGTACCGGAGCCGCCTGCTCACCTTCGAAGACCAGGGTAAACGGCTCTTCATGCCAGCCTGAGGCCTGTACCACCAGCTGCCAGAAGTGTCCGCGCGGACTCACTTCCAGCACCTGTACCGGCAGCGGCGTCTCCAGGCTGCTCTGCCGTGAGACATCCACTTCCCACGGGCGCAGGAAGAGTTCAACGCGACCCTGATGCGCTGGCGTATAGCCCAGCGGCCAGTGATGGGCGGCAACGTGGAATTGCGATCCGTGCACTTCGCCCTCAAAGCGATTGACCTCGCCCAGGAACTCCAGCACAAAGCGGGTAGCGGGTTCGCGCCATACTTCATCCGGGGAACCTGTCTGTTCAATGTTCCCCTGGCTCATTACGACCACGCTGTCCGCGACTTCCATCGCCTCTTCCTGGTCGTGCGTAACAAACACGCTGGTAAATTTCAGCTCTTCATGCAGCTGACGCAGCCAGCGGCGCAGCTCTTTACGCACCTGCGCATCGAGTGCGCCGAACGGCTCATCCAGCAGCAGGATCTGTGGCTCTACCGCCAGCGCACGCGCCAGCGCCACGCGCTGCTTCTGTCCGCCAGAGAGCTGGGCCGGAAAGCGGTTTGCCAGGTGCGCCAGCTGTACCATCTCCAGCAGGCGCGTGACGCGCTGTTTGATCTCAGCGGCTGAAGGGCGCTCGCGGCGCGGCAGCACCGTCAGGCCAAAGGCGATATTGTCAAACACCGTCATATGGCGGAACAGCGCATAGTGCTGGAAAACAAATCCCACCTGGCGATCGCGGGCGTGAATGCGGCTGACATCTTTGCCATGAAAGTAGATCTGTCCGCTGTTCTGATGCTCCAGCCCGGCGATAATACGCAGCAGCGTGGTTTTGCCCGAGCCGGAAGGGCCCAGAAGCGCCACCATTTCGCCGGAAGGAATTTCCAGAG
>PEFU01000003.1:2118156-2146114 GCA_002939445.1 Pantoea sp. BRM17
GCCCCAGAACAGCAGATACATCAGGCCCGCCACCACCGGTGATACCGCAAACGGAATATCAAACAGCGTCAGCAGCAGCTGCCGTCSCGGAAAGGTAAAGCGGGTGACCAGCCACGCCAGCAGCGTGCCAAACACCAGGTTTACCGGAACGGTAATGAGCGCAACCAGCACCGTCAGCCAGATGGCGAAACATCTGCCAGCCCGATGCGCCAAGCAGCACCGCAGCTTCATCTTCGTTACTCCCCTGACTCAGCATTACCGGTACCAGCTCACGCACCACAAACGGACAGGTGACAAATACGGTCGCCAGCACCATGCCGGGCCAGGCAAACATAATCTGAATATTGTGGGCATCGAGCCAGCCGCCCGCCGGGCCGTTAACCAGCAGCGCGGCGGCAGTGAATGCGCCCACGGTGTTGTAATCCTGATGCAGTAATTCAACCTGAAGCGGTAACGTATAGGTCTCACCGCGAATCGATCCTGACACCACCGACACCGCACCAAACTCACCGATGGCCCGCGCGTTGGTCAATACCACGCCGTAGAGCAGCGCCCAGCGAATATTGGGCAGCGTTACGCAGAAGGGCCCAGCAGCGCCACCATTTCGCCGGAAGGAATATCCAGAGAGATATCATTCAGCACCGGGGTGCGGCCAAAGGCTTTATTAATTTGTTTGATCTCAATGCTCATGATTTTCCTCCTGTTGGCGCTTCTGCTGATGCTCTAATCGCCACTGCACCACGCTTTTCAGAAACAGCGTTACAATTGCCATCAGGGTTGGGCCATGCGTGGTCTTTTAGTAACTATACCGGTACTTACCACAACCTACGGCCCGTTGGCGGGCGTAATACCCGCAACCGGAGTGATGCTGCCAACTTACTGATTTAGTGTATGATGGTGTTTTTGAGGTGCTCCCGTGGCTTCTGTTTCTATCAGCTGTCCCTCCTGTTCAGCTACTGACGGGGTGGTGCGTAACGGCAAAAGCACTGCCGGACATCAGCGCTATCTCTGCTCTCACTGCCGTAAAACATGGCAACTGGTCAAGTGAATGTGGCGAAGACGTCATGGTGGTGCTGTTCCGGTAAAAAAACAGAACGCCGGCATTCAGGGAAATAACAGAGCTGTCAGAGAAAACGAATTATCTTTTCGGCAGCGTATTAATGAGCATGTCGATGCAAAAATGAGCATTGCCAAGCGCGCGCTCGATTTTATCACGCCGGGTGACTGTATTTTGCTCGATAGCAGTACCACCTGCTGGTTCCCGCGCCCGCTTCCAGTAATTTATAGCCATCGGAGKATAAGTATGTTGCCGATTGAGAGACAGCAAAGAATTATTAACGAACTTAATATAAATGGCCGCGTAATTGTCTCAGAGCTGGTCACGCTATGTCAGGTTTCGCAGGAAACCATACGGCGTGATTTAAGCCAGCTGGAAAAAAGAGGATTATTACAGCGCAAGTCATGCTATGGTAGCTATGGATTAATAAGCTGGCGATCGGATCTGTTTTAACTGTGACGCTTCAGGGGTTAATTATGTGAGCCACATCAACATTACGTGCAAATAAGCGTTAAGCATTACATTAATAACTGAACTTATATCACTCAATAACGGGCCTCTTTTTTTACCACCGTGGACTCCTGCCCAGTCCACATTGGCGTTATCAGCAGGCTGGAAGTGTGAAGCGGCCTGAAAAGCAGAATTAACTGCTTATTAAATCAGCGATTCATCATCGTACGGACAGGTTGTACGCTGCGGTCCCATCATCCACTGCGCCTGACGGCGGCTCAATCAGATTCCCCTGACTATCAGGGCGCAGTCTGAAACGGTCAATCCCGCATAAACGGTCATAAAATGTCGCCGGGAAAGCTGCGCGCCACGCAAAAAGCCGCATTGTTACAGGTGAGCTGCCAGTCAGAAAAAGACTTCTGCAGAGGTTCAGCCTGCACGCTGGCGCTGGCTGCCAGAGAGCTCAAGAGCAGTGACTTTATCCAATACGACATTAACAACCCGGTCCCCGAATTTCTGGAAAGAAAATCATAGCGCACTGCGATAGCGTTGCTGGTAGCAAGATGGTGCGGCTCAACCGTCCAGTGTTTAAGGTCGGGCTTCAGGCGACGCTGATCAAGCAGCAGATTATCTTTCAGCGGGCCACCCGGCAGCGCGCCGGTATAGGCGCTGCCGTAGTCGATACGCAGCAGCGGACGATCGTCGACGCCGGCGTGGCGCGACAGCGTCATCACCAGACCATGCAGCGACGGCGGTGGCGGGAGATCCCACTGCGCCCCACGCCTGACCCATGCGCTGGTCCCGTTTACGCGCCCCTGCACATCATCCATCAGCAGCAGCGCAGCTTTCAGGCCACGCAGCGGAACCACCGCTTTGGCCTGGTACGTCAGCTGCAGCGTGCTCGCGTCCAGCGTCTGTCCCAGAAACTCATCAATCGCACTAACGTTGTAGGCACCGGTTTCACAGCTGACCAGCAGCAGCGCTTTGCTGTCGGTCAGCGGCGCGACGCTCACCTCGCGCCGCAGCGGATCCAGTGAGCAGCTATCGGTGGTGATGCGCCAGGTTCCATAGTCGATCAATCCGCTGGTCTCCTCCTGCGTCAGCGGCGCGGGCGGCGGTGCTGATGACGGCAGCGATTGCCAGCGTGTTGCCGTACCGCAATCACCCAGCCCGCGATTTTTACTGAAGGTATAGAGCAGGCCATTACTGGCATCAAACTCTGCGTTCACCAGCTCCAGCTGCGTGTCGCTGCGCGCCGGAGGAACAAAAGGCAGATTCAGCGTCAGCCCGCGTGATACGTAGGGCTGGCTGCGCGTCACTTCAAACGCCAGATCGAGAATAATCTGCTGACAGAGCTGGCGGGCAATAAGACGGGTTCGCCGATGATGATCGGCGCGATCCCCTGACACCCGGAAAGTCGCTCAGCGCGCCGGCTGGCTTACCCACAGCGTGGGCCAGTCGTCGCTGCTGTGCCAGGCGTCGCAGATCTGCTCTTCCGCATATTCCGCCAGAACAAACGCGCTGCCATCAAACAACCCGGACGTGCCGATGCGCTGGGTATGGGCTGGGTCTATATGGCCCCCAAAGCGGGCCGGCCCGGTATCATTCAGAAAACCGGCGGTGCCGGCGGCTTCATTACTTATATGGCGATGATTCCGCAGCATAACCTTGGCGTGTTTGTGGTCGTCACCCGCTCACCGCTCAGCCGCTTTACGCCCATGAGCGACGGCGAGGAAAAAGGGGCCAGCCCCTGTAATAATACTCTGGCGGCGATCGGCAGCGGCGGCGTCTACTCTACCCCTGATGATATGGCGCGCTGGATGCAGCAGTTCCTCGACTCAGCGGTAAGCCACCGCACGCCGCAGATCGATCGCCTGCAGACGCTGATCTACCGGCGCGATCAGCTGACCAAAGTTGAAGGGATGGATGGCAACGCCACGCTGAAAGCCGCGCCCGGCACTCAGGCGGCCTACTCCAACCTCGGGTTTGACCTGCTGGCTGACGCGCTGGCGAAAGCGGGCGGCACGCCCTATCCGGCGCTGCTGCAGCGGTTAGTCACGCGCCCGCTGGGGATGAAGGACACCACCTTTACACCCTCACCGGACCAGTGCCAGCGCCTGATGGTGCCCGGGCAGATCCGCCTGGATGACCCGCTCAGCCGCTACGCCCCGCCGGGGGCGCGCGTTCCGGCCTATAACGGCCAGACGATTCGCCTGATCAACCTCGCCACCCACACCGGCTCGCTGCCGCGCGAACAGCCCGGCGGTAAACCGCACCGTCCGGTGTTTGTCTGGCCAACTAAAAGCGATCGCTGGCAGTGGCTGGCCTATGCCGAACATATTTTTTACGCCAGCGGTGCAACCGGCATGGCGCTGGTCGCCATCGACGGCAATCAGCGCGTCTTTACCAGCTTTGGTGAAACCCGCCCCGGTAATAATGTCCGGCCGCAGCAGGACTCCGTTATCCGCATCGCGTCACTCAGCAAGCTGATGACCAGCGAAGTGATGGTGAAAATGGCCGAGCCACAAAAAAAATCGCGTTTTCCCCTTCCCGCTCTGCGCAAACTGATTACTATAGGTTTTCTTCCGATTCTGATAGCGGACGCACTCCCGTTGAAAAAACCGACTTCATTTTTACTGGCCCTGATGGTCTCCGTGCTGCCTGTCAGCGGTATGGCACAGGTCTCACCTAATCCTCTGCTGGCATCGCAGATTGTTGATCAACAAATATGTCGGCATCGACGGCAAAATCGTCGGCATGACCACCTTTGGTGAATCCGCGCCGGCCGGCAAGCTGTTCCCGGCCTTCGGCTTTACCGTTGAAAACGTGGTAAGCCAGGCGGAATCGCTGCTGAAACCGGCATAAGCCCCGCGGCCCTCACCCGATAACGGTGAGGGCCGTTTTTTTTAGCACTTTCTAATGATCGCCACCGGTTCAGAAGTGGAGATCACGCTGGGAGCGGAAGCGAAACTCAGCGCGGATGGCCACAAGGTCCGGGTCGTGTCACTGCCCAGCACCGATGTGTTCGATAAGCAGGATAGCGCCTACCGTGAATCCGTGCTGCCCACTACCGTACGCGCCCGCGTCGCGGTTGAGGCAGGTATTGCAGACTACTGGGTCAGCACCTGGCGTCCGTGCGATCAGGTCGAAACCGCGGTGGCATGGAAAGCAGCCGTTGAGCGTCATCACGGCCCGACCGCGCTGATCCTCTCCCGTCAGAACCTGCTGCAGCCCGAGCGCAGCCAGGCGCAGGTCGAAAACATTGCGCGCGGCGGCTATATCCTGAAGGATTGCGACGGCACGCCGGATGTGATTACGCATCATGGCGGCTTTGTTCCTTACACCGCAACCTTCCTGATGTTTGTTGAGTACGCGCGTAACGCCGCCCGTATGGCTGCGCTGATGAAAGCGCGCCAGATCATGGTCTACACCCATGACTCTATCGGCCTGGGCGAAGATGGTCCGACGCATCAGCCGGTCGAGCAGCTGGCGAGCCTGCGTCTGACGCCTAACCCCAGCCGCAAGGCGTCACAGAATACACTGGAAGCCTTTGGCAAACTGCTGCCGGAATTCCTGGGCGGATCGGCTGACCTGGCACCGAGTAACCTCACCATCTGGTCAGGTTCAAAATCGATCAAAGAGGATGCGGCCGGGAACTATATCCACTACGGCGTGCGTGAGTTCGGTATGACCGCGATTGCAAACGGCATCCTCTACCAGCAGTGGGATGCAAAAGAAGCGGGTTCGGCGCACGAAAAAGCCTGGGATGAGAAATTTGCGGCTTACCAGCAGGCGCATCCGCAGCTGGCGCAGGAGTTTAGCCGTCGTCTTAACGGCGAAATGCCGGCGGAGTGGGAAAGCCAAACCGCTGACTTTATCCGCGACCTGCAGGCGAATCCGCAGAAGATCTTGGCCGCCGCGATTAAAGAGGCGCAGAGCGTCACCGATAAGCCGTCACTGATTATCTGCCGCACTACCATCGGCTTTGGTTCGCCAAACAAGGCGGGCAAAGAGGAGTCACACGGTGCGGCGCTGGGCGACGAAGAGATTGCGCTGACGCGTAAGCAGCTCGGCTGGAACTACGCGCCGTTTGAAATCCCGCAGGATCGCATCTCACACGAGGTCTGTTCGCTGGCGGGTACGCTGGGCCTCGGCAAGCTGATCGGCTTTTACGATCACAACGGCATTTCTATCGATGGTGAAACCGAAGGCTGGTTTACCGATGATACGCATAAACGCTTTGAGTCCTATAACTGGCACGTGATCGGCAGCGCTGAAGGCATTGATGGTCACGACGCCGACGCCCCAAAAACGCCGGGACATCCGGAAATTGGCTATACGCCAGGCGTCGAAACCACCACCGGCCCGCTCGGCCAGGGTCTGGCGAATGCGGTGGGTCTGGCAATTGCTGAGCGTACGCTGGCCGCGCAGTTCAACCAGCCAGGACACGATATTGTCGACCACTTCACCTATGTGTTCATGGGTGACGGCTGCCTGATGGAAATGCCGATGGGCATGGCCGATATCGCGGAAGTGTTATGGCGCGACTTCCTGAAACATAACCCCACTAACCCGGCATGGGCCGATCGTGACCGCTTTATCCTTTCTAACGGCCACGGCTCAATGCTGCTCTATAGCCTGCTGCATCTCAGCGGTTACGATCTGCCGATGGAAGAGCTGAAAAACTTCCGTCAGCTGCATTGTTGACCAGCAGAAACTGGAAGATGTGCTGTCAGCACGCCTCTGATTGCACCACCGTTGAGTGCGGGCGAGCCGAGGCGAACCCGCTGATGCTTTACTACAAGGGAGAACCCTATGTCTTCACGCAGAGAGTTGGCTAACGCGATTCGCGCGTTGAGTATGGATGCGGTACAGAAAGCAAATTCCGGTCACCCAGGTGGGCTGCGATCGTCTGACTCTCTCCCCTAACCTGCTGGAAGAGCTGGCGAACAGCGATGCGCCGGTTGAGCGCAAGCTGGAACCTTCTACCGAAGGTTTCCATCAGCCTTCCTCGCTGTCAGAAGCGGAGTTCCGCTGGGAGCACAACCAGGATCCGATGGCGGTTGAAAAACTCTCTGAAGGTATCCGCCAGTTCGCCGTCTATCTGATCTCACCTTTTGTGGGCCGCATTTATGACTGGTACAACACGCGTAAGCCAATGGACCCCTATGTTGTGGATGAAGATCCGGGCGTGAAATCTGTGCGTCGCATCTATGACTACTACAAAAAGCATCGCTACAGCACGGTAATCATGGGCGCCAGCTTCCGCAAAGTTGAGCAGATTCTGGCTCTGGCGGGTATGTGCGTAACCAAAGCAGAAAAGCTGGTACGCCTGTATGAAGAGCACGGTATCGACCGCTCACGTATTCTTATCAAGCTCGCCTCAACCTGGGAAGGGATCAAAGCGGCTGAAGAGCTGGAGAAAAACGGCATTAAGTGCAACCTGACGCTGCTGTTCTCCTTTGCGCAGGCGCGCGCCTGTGCAGAAGCGGGGCTGAAAGCTGCCGGTCTTGACGCTTATAAACACCTGATTGATGACGCCATCGACTATGCGAAAAAGCAGGGTGGCAGTAAAGAGACGCAGATTATCAACGCCAGCGACAAAGTGGCTGTCAATCTCGGCATGGAAATCCTGAAAAGCGTGCCGGGCCGCGTTTCAACTGAAGTTGACGCCCGCCTCTCTTTCGATCGGACTATCCCCAGCAAAGGGCGCAGACAAGGCGACGGTTGCCCGGCATTCTTTTGCCCACAATATTGCTAATCAAGGAGTTAAGCGATGAACCAGCTAGACGCACTAAAACAGTTCACCACCGTGGTGGCGGACAGTGGCGATATCGAATCCATTCGCCATTACAATCCGGAAGATGCCACTACCAACCCTTCTCTGATGCCGATCGCCGTGCCGGAGCACAGGCCACCGCCGCAGCTGACGGCGAACTTACCGCCTCGCCTGCATCTCCGGCGCAAGCTGCTATGCTTGAAGATGGCAAAACATGGCTGAACCGATTACGCCGCCTCTCTCTCCGCCACGCCATAATCAGAGAAAACGCATTTTAATCAGCGGGCGTCTGTAGCACTGTGTGGAACGCGGCGGACGGGGCTGGCGCAGGGCCCGGGAGTGCAGAGGGCGCGGCCAGGCGTYYTCTGCCCGGTCGCCGCGCCGGAGCAAAAGCTGCCGCCGCAGCTGACGGCGAACGGAACCAGCGCTTAACATGCGCCCCGGCGCAGCAGCACGCAGCTGGCGCTAAATCGGGGAGTACAGAGGACGCGGCCAGGCGTCCTCTGCCTTCTTCACGAAACCTTCAGCCATAAAAAACGTAAGAAAAGAGAAAAAACCAGCAGCGGCGGGAAGCGCCATCCGGGTCCGCCGAGGGAGGGCACGGTTCCGGGATGAGCCGACAGGACGTCGGCGAAAGGGCGCGGTGAGCAGGAGCGAATGGCGGCCGGTCCCRGGGAAGCGGGCGTGAGCGAGGGAACCGCGCACCTCGCGAATTCCCGGACTTATCCCTCCGGCCTTAACGGACCGCGCGGATTCGCTCCTGCTCAACCCGCGCTCTCGCCGGCGTCCTGCCGGCTCGCCCTGGCCGTCACTCTGCGCCCGGCGCTGCGGATAGCGCCCCTCCTCCCCGCCTGTAAATTTTTCATTTTGTTTTTTTTAAAAGTGTTGCGGTGTGGTCTGAAGCGCTGGGCAGCGCGGGAGTTGTGCGCTGAGCAGCGCGGGGGCTGGGCGCTGAGCAGCGCGGGGCTGGGCGCTAAGCAGCGCGCGGCACCGGAGGGGTTCCGCCCGCCAGGCTTCTGGCAGTTTCAGCGGCATTTCCGCACGCGGACGGGCTAAGGGGCGGGTGGGCGCGCCCCTTAGCAATCCGCGCCCCGCGCCGTCTATGGGACCGCGGCACGCTGTTTGGTCTGCAGACTGGCGGCAGAACCGAGTCAATTCTGATGTCGATGCCGCCGCTGGTGCGCTGGGAATATGACTATCAGCCCGAGCCCGGCTCACCGGAAGCGCAGCTTTATACGGATTTTCTCCCCGTGCGGGAGTGGCTTAGCGGGAGTGGCGCTTAGCAGCGCGGGAGTTGTCGCGGTATCGGCGGTCTGTTTTATGACGATCTGAACACGCCAGACTTTGACCGCTGCTTTGACTTTATGCAGGCGGTCGGCCGCGGCTATCTGCAGGCCTATCTGCCGATTGTTGCACGCCGTAAAGCACTGCCGTGGGGCGATCGCGAGCGCCAGTTCCAGCTCTACCGCCGCGGGCGTTACGTTGAGTTCAACCTGGCTGAAAAACCCGGTGCCGATCCGGTCTGGTGGTTCGGCGGCGGGTTTGATCTGACGCCCTACTACGGTTTTACCGAGGATGCCATGCACTGGCATCAGACCGCAGCMAATCTTTGCGAGCCGTTTGGCGAGGATGTCTATCCGCGCTATAAAAAATGGTGTGATGACTATTTCCACCTGAAGCATCGCAATGAGCAGCTTCTGCGTAACGGCACGGTATTTGAGCAGGCCGGGGTCAACTTTTCCCATGTGCATGGCGACCAGATGCCCGCTTCAGCCACCGCGCATCGTCCGGAGCTTGCCGGACGCAGTTTTGAGGCGATGGGCGTTTCACTGGTAGTCCATCCGGAAAACCCCTATGTGCCGACCAGCCACGCTAACGTGCGCTTTTTCATMCTGATCCCGGGCTGTGGTAAGCTTACGGCACATTTACAGAGAGAGTGACGCATGAGCAATCCCGATATTTCACGCGTTAAGGCGTTTTTGCTGACGCTGCAGGATGAGATCTGCAATCAACTGGCCGCAGCGGATGGCGGCGCAACGTTTGCCGAAGATAGCTGGCAGCGTCCCGGTGGCGGTGGCGGACGCAGCCGGCCACAGTCAGCATACCGAGCAGGCCGCCTTTGCCGTGCTGAAGTCGCCCTCTATTCCCTCCGTGCTGGTTGAAACCTCGTTTATTACCAATCCGCATGAAGAGCAGCTGCTGGGCACTACCGCCTTTCGCCATAAGATCGCCACCGCCATTGCCAGCGGAATTGTTAACTATTTTGCCGCATACGATCGTCGCCAGGCCCGCGGCGCCAGCAGCGCAATGGCACGCTATCTGTCGCAGCGTGAAAACGATGCAGATAAAGCAGGCGGCGCCGCCGTACAGCAGAAAGATCACTATCTGAATGAGATTCTGTTTGATCTGGTGCAGACCGATACGATTCGCAACAGCCTGACGCTGGGCAAGCACGTCCTGGATCAGATCCGCCCGGTGCATCATCTAGCCAATACCGTGCGCACGCTGCTGCATTCACATCCGCATATTGAGGTGCGACTGACGCGCGACAGTGACCACTTTATCCCTCTCTATCAGCGGGTGGAGATTGCACATCAGCACGGCGCGAGCCTGTTTATGTCGGTTCACGCTGACGGCTTTACCAGCCCGGATGCAAACGGCGCTTCGGTATTTGCCCTCTCCAAAGCGCTGGCAGTGCTTTCGCCGCGCGCAATTCAGGCGAAGGAGACGCGGGCAGAGATCACAGCGGCGCCGCGTCATGCCGCACCGAAACCTGCTGCCAGCGGTAAGCGAATTGTGATGATCGATCCCGGTCATGGCGGTATCGACTCCGGCGCGGTGGGACAGGAAGGCGCRGAGGAGAAGCATATTGTTCTGGAGATCAATGGCAGAAAAAAGCGGCTAAATCCCGGTTAGCACCGTGCAATACAAAGTAATACGCTGAAATGGTTGCGGGGTCGCCGTGCTGCGGCGGTTACGTTATAACACTGGGCTTATTTCTCCGCCAGGGACCTGTAAATGAAAAAGATTTCACTGCTTTCACGCCTGACTAACCGCCGCCAGCTGATCCTTTCGGGACTGGGTCATGATTCATTTTGCGTTCGATATCCAGCTCCGGGTCGTTCCACGGGCGTAACAGATCGCAACGCTCCCAGAGCGTGATTACTTCATCAAAATCTTCCTGGCGGAAAGAGCGAATTTCCATCGACGTATCCTGCTGATCGGCATAATTCGCTGATTATCACGCATTCTTTGCGTGGCGCAACCCTCCTGTTCCGCGCACCATGAGATGAATTTTCGGGCAGCCGCGGGCAATCAGCTTTTTCTCCAGCCGGTTCATCAGCGCATTGGCAAAGCCGCGCCCCTGATAGTCCGGATGCACAGCCAGATAGTAGGCTGAGCCGCGATGACCGTCGTAGCCGCCCATCAGCGTGCCGACCACTTCGCCGCCCACTTCAGCGACCAGAAACAGTTCCGAAACGTACAGCTTTAATGCTAACTCCATGGTTTCAACTTTATTGCGTGCCTCTTGGAGTCACGCGATGGCAAAAAGTTTAGCCGGCCGGATCAATCAATATTCGCGATCTTCAATCAGCCGCTTGCCCAGCAGCAGCGCCTCCACGGGTTCATAGTCGAGCTTTTCATAAAATGCCACGACCTGATCGTTCTCTTCCTGATTCACTCATCAGGGTGCTGCCATTGAGACCCGCCACACCCTGCTCAGTTACCTGCAGAGAACCGCCAAACCAGCTTAGCGGGTTGAGCGCGGCCCAGTGGTAAGTCAGTGGATTATACCAGTGGCTCTCATGCTCTGCCGGTGCCTGGCCGGTAGTGGCGCAGCCTGACACGGCCAGCGCCGCCGCCAGCGCCGCGCGGTCACCGATTTTACTGCCGCTGCTGCTCTCCGCTGTCGCATCCAGCACCTCGATCCGTTCAACGGTGGGTTTACCGCTGATGATCAGCTTCACCTTGCCATCCTGCAGCGCCTGCCAGAACTCAGCCACCTCGCCCTGTTCGCTGCGCATACCCTGCCGCAGCTGGTAATCATTATTCAGCGCCTGCGAAATAGCCCGCTGCCAGACAATTTTACTGATCGTCCAGCTTTTCAGCGTGTCATCTGAAGGCATCAGACCCGCCGGGCCGTGCCATTTGCCGCTGTAGACATAGAAGATATGCTGACTGCCCGGCGCCTGGCACTCAACGTCGTGCGCATCGAGGCCTGCGACCATTTTGCAGTTGTTGAAGGCTTTAGTGAACGTATCGCTGAACTGATAAATAGAAATCCAGCCTGGGCCAGTAGATGCTGTCAGTGTATTTATAACTTCCCGGAAAGCAGTAACGGTTTTATATATCTTTTGGGGATTTAAAAGTCGAAAAAGGCATAAGCGATCGGCAGAGAAAAGCAGGTTTTCAGAAATATACGCAGGCGGGTGTGGGCCGCCTGAAAGCGGCCCCCGGCAGGGTTAGCTTAATCGTGAGTTTATCGCCAGGGTGTGCCGCATCCCACTGCTGTTCAAAGGGTGCGTTGAGTGCCACAAAAAGTTCGCGTGACACATCATACGAGCTGTTCAGCAGCTCCGTTGCCTGCGCCGCCGCTGCCAGCGACAGTGACAGCGCCACGCCGCTGAGCCATGTTTTCAAAACCGGAAGTGTCATGCAGCACCCACCTTTGCGCACCAGAAACGCCATGGTGGAGTAGAACGGCGAGCTGTTATTTGGCAGACGACTTTGCCAGTCAGCGGCAATCAGGTTGCCTTTATCATGCAGCACCTGCACATCAGTGACCTGGTTGTAGGTAACGACATCTGCCCGCAGCCCCTGCAGGATAGCCAGCGCCTGTTTGGACGAGCCGGCGTGAGACTAATCAAACACCTCAACGTTCTTCAAAAACTTCTGCATATAGGCTTCAGTTTTTGCGCGATCCTGACCGTCAGCTTTTTCCGCTGCGCCCCAGGCGGCAAGATAGGTATAGCGGCCGTTGCCGGAGGTTTTCGGATTCGGGAAAATCAGCTTTACGTTGTCGCGCGCCAGATCGGCCCAGTCATGGATCTGCTTTGGATAAGCGGTGTTGTTATGCGCCACATTCTTATCTACCCAGGCAACCGGGAACTCCGCCAGGATGTTGTTGCGCGGCACAATCACTTCGTAATCATCTTTGCCATACTGATTGCGGATATTGTTTACTTCTGACTCAAAGCTAATCAGGACGTCACCCAGACCGCGTTCAGCAAACGTGGTGGTCGCGCCGCGCCCGCCGGGACCGCCGCTGACGAAATGCGTTTTCATTACCTGCTCCCAGCCGCCAAACGCCTCATTGACGTTAAACAGTGTGGTCTGCGGGAAGCGATCCTTCTGCTCTGCCATCAGCTGTGGATTATTCACGCGGTAGTAGTAACGGGTGATAATCGCCTGAGCCGCTGGGGTGTAGAGATAGTTCAGATACGCTTTAGCTGCGTGGCGGACTGGAGATCACCGCCCAGTACTGCGCCAGCGTCATCTGCGACAGCTGCATCAGCAGCGCGCTGATAGGCAGCAGCAGAATCAGGCAGGTAAACAGCAGGCTGGTGCCGAGGCTCAGGCCGAAACCTGGCAGGACGCGTTTTTGTGCTGTAGCAAACATCAGCCGCGCCCCGCTGCCAGTAATTTATCCAGCTACGGAAAAGAGTCCGGCCAGCGTTAGCCCCGCTACCGCTGTGGGCAGGGCAAACGGCAGATCCATCAGGCCATCCAGCAGCGTACGCCCCGGAAAACGATAACGGGTTAGGATCCACGCCATCAGCATGCCAAACACCGCGTTGAACAGCGACGCGACGCCGGCTGACAGCAGCGTTACTTTATAAGCCGCTACCAGCTGCCGGAAGCTTTGCCACGGCGTGGCACCCAGCGTTTCCGCCGCTTCCTCATATTCCGGGCCCAGCTCTTCCAGTACCGGCTGAACGGTACGCACCACAAACGGAATGCTGGTAAAGGCCATCGCTACTGCGATACCAATCCAGGTATAAGAGACTTTGATATCAAAATGCGCCAGCCACTGACCATACCAGCCGTTAGGGATCACCGAGGCGATAGCGCTGGCGGCCGGATAATCAAACTCCTGCAGACGAACAAAAATCATCAGTGACGTCACTTCCGTTTTCCAGGCGATGTTGCCGGCGATAAAGATCACCGCACCAAACTCCCCGAGGCTGCGGGTAAACGAGAGCGCCGTTCCGGCCAGCAGCGCCGGAGCCACCTCAGGCAGCACCACGTATAGAGATCATTGGCACTACCAGCAGCAGTATCGATATCAGTGCGCCGGTGCCAATCAGCAGCCATTTGCCCCAGTTAAAAGGCTCACGCTCAGCGCGATTGAGGTGTGAAATCTCCGCCATTAGTGACCTCCCAGGCGACGGCCAAAGCGGCTCTGCAGCGTATTAATGGCAAACAGCAGCAGCAGCGAGGCGGCACAGCAGCAGCTGCACCTGCTCCTGCCGTCGCGGAAAGCTAAAGCGGCTGACCAGCCACCCAAGCAGCCTGCCAGACACCACCTTAACGGGAACGGTAATGAGCGCAACCAGCACCGTCAGCCAGATCGCGTGCAGCATGTCGCCATCCTGCAGGTTGCTGAACGCCTGGCCTACGCCCTGCGCCAGCGCCTCCCAGAATCTTCGGTGAACGCACTCTGGCCACACTGGAGCGTCTTCTGAGCCTGCTGTCGGCCTTTGAGGTCGTGGTATGGATGACGGATGGCTGGCCGCTGTATGAATCCCGCCTGAAGGGAAAGCTGCACGTAATCAGCAAGCGTTACACTCAGCGAATTGAGCGGCATAACCTGAATCTGAGACAACATCTGGCAAGGCTGGGACGGAAGTCACTGTCGTTCTCAAAATCGGTGGAGCTGCATGACAAGGTCATCGGGCATTATCTGAACATAAAACACTATCAGTAAGTTGGAGTCATTACCTAGGTAATGACGGATATTTACGTGAAGGCAATGAGAATAACGCGCATTTAAAACAACAAATGTTACTGGCCGCTGAAAGAAAACATCTGTTACTGGATGGCAGTAAATTTATGCGCCCCTCTTTTGCCCGTGTTTGTCACTACCGTGATGTCGATTTTCTGATAACTGAACAATTAAAAGATAAAGAGCTGGAGCAGGAACTGGCGTGGAATGGCGTTAACGTCATTGTCTGTTCTCAGCGTCATCAGTCCATGCAGCTAATTAAAAATTAACCAGGAGTCTGTATGAAAAAACATCTTATCGCCTGTTCTCTGCTTGCCCTGTTTGCCGCCACCGGCGCGCAGGCCGCTGATAAATTACGCATGGGTATCGTCGTTAAAATCGGGGGTATTCCCTGGTTTAACGCCATGGAAGCGGGCATTAAAAGCGAGGCGGCGAAGCGCGGCATTGATGCATGGATGGTCGGCCCTACCGCAGCCGATCCGGCGCTGCAGGTGCGCGCCATTGAAGATTTGATTGCGCAGAAAGTCGACATCATCGGCGTGGTACCCAACGATCCGAAAGTGCTGGAGCCGGTACTGAAACGGGCGCGGGACGCCGGTATCGAAGTGATTACGCATGAGTCACCCGGCCAGCAGGGTGCCAACTGGGATTTTGAGCTGGTTGACGCCGCAACCCACGGAATCAATCACATGAAAGCGCTGGCGAAGTGCATGCACGACGAGGGCAAATACGCCATGTACGTGGGCAGCCTCACCGTACRGCTGCATCAGCAGTGGACCGATGCCGCGCTCAATTATCAGAAAGAGCACTATCCCAACATGCAGCTGGTCACCGACAAATTTGGCGTCGGCGAATCGCTGGATGACTCCATCCGTACCACCAACGAGCTGATGTCTAAATATCCCGATCTGAAAGGCATTATGGCGTTTGGTTCACAGGGGCCGATTGGTGCCGGGCGCGCCGTCATGAACCGCAAAAAAATTGACCAGGTTTGCGTCATTGGCTCCTTCAGTCCGGGTCAGGGCGCCTCGCTGGTGCAGCGTAACGCCATCAAAGGCGGCTACATCTGGAATCCGGAAACCGCAGGTGAAGTCTTTGTGCGTATCGCCGACATGATGCAGAAGAAAGAGCCGATCACCGACGGTATGACGATTGAAGGACTGGGCAAAGTCAAAGTGGATGAAGCGACGCATACCATTCTCGGCAACAACACAGAGAGTCTGGATAAAGACAACCTGCCAAAACTGGTAAAAATGGGGCTCTGATATGCAAGAGGTCATTCCACAGACGCTAATTGCGCTCGAGAATCTGTCGAAAACATTTGGTGGCAACCGCGCGCTGAGCGATATCTCCCTGACCTTACTGGCAGGCGAAGTGCACTGTCTCGCTGGCACCAACGGCTGTGGCAAGAGCACCCTGATCAAAGTAATTTCCGGGGTGCACGCCCCGGACAGCGGCAGCCATATTACGCTGGGCGATGGCCCGGCACTGCCGCGCCTGACCACGCAACAGGCGCGTGATTTCGGTATTCAGGTCATCTATCAGGACCTCTCGCTGTTCCCCAACCTGAGCGTGGCGGAGAACATCGCGTTTGAGCATAACCTCAATGGCCTGTTGCGCTGGCACCGCAGCGCGCGCCTGCGTGAAAGCGCCCGCAGCATTATAACCGAGCTGAAATTTGACCTCGATCTGGATGCGAAAGTCGCGGCGCTTTCGATTGCCCAGCGCCAGCAGGTCGCGATCTGCCGCGCGCTGGTCGCCGATGCGCGCCTGGTGATCATGGATGAGCCAACCGCCTCGCTGACCCGTACCGAGGTCAATCAGCTGCTGCGCACCGTGCGCTATCTGAAAGATAAAAATATCTGCGTGGTCTTTGTCAGCCACCGGCTTGATGAGGTGCTGGAGATCTCCGACCGCGTCACGGTGATCCGCGACGGCCGCAAAATGGGCTGCTGGCCCGCCCGGGAGATGACGCCGCATCATCTGACCGAGCTGATGACCGGCCTGAAGCTCGACTACCAGCTGAAAGCACCGACGCGTAATAGCGAGCGCGTGATCCTGGAGATAGATAATCTTACCCGTGCCGGTCAGTACCGTGACGTCAGCTTTAAACTTTATGAGGGCGAAGTACTGGGGCTGTGCGGTCTGCTTGGCTCCGGACGTACCGAGCTGGCGCTGTCGCTGTTTGGCATGACGCGTCCCGACAGCGGCAAAATCTGGCTCGACAGCAAACCGGTCCGCTTTCGCGGTCATGAAGATGCGATCAAAGCCGGCATTGGCTATGTGTCAGAAGATCGCCTGACGCTGGGGCTGGTGCAGCAGCAGTCGGTGGCCGACAACATGGTGCTGCCGATCCTCGACAAATTGCAGAACCGCTTTCACCTGATCGATGAGTACCGTAAAAATAAACTGATCCTGCAGTGGATCCAGCAGCTCGGCGTGCGCGTTGCCGACCCGAATCTTGCCATCTCTACCCTCTCCGGCGGCAATCAGCAAAAAATTGTGCTGGCAAAGTGGGTTCTGACGCAGCCGCGTATTCTGATCCTCGACTCGCCTACCGTTGGCGTAGACGTCGGTGCCAAAGCCAGCATCTATCAGCTGATCCATGAGCTGGCGAAAGAGGGCCTGTCGATCATCCTGATCTCTGATGAGGTGCCGGAGGTCTGGTACAACTGCGACCGTATCCTGCACTTCCGCGATGGCACCATTCATGCCGAATATCAACCCGATAGCGTCGAGCAGCAGCAGCTGGCGGAGGTGATCAATGCCTGATTTTTCCCGTTTACGTCCGCACTCCAGCCAGGGCTGGCTCGCCTGGGTGCTGCTGGCGTTCATTCTGTTTTTCTCTGTGACCAGCGATCAGTTTCTTACCGTACAGAACCTGCTGGATCTGGCGGAGAGCTACGCGGTCACCGGCATCTTTGCGCTGGGCCTGTTTGTAGTGCTGGTGACCGGCGGGATCGATATCTCTTTTGCCGCCGTTGCCTCAGTGGTGCAGTACCTGCTTGCGTCCCTGTTTGTGCAGTTTCAGTTTGATAACGCGCTGCTCAGCATTGTGCTGGCGATCGTGTGCGGCACGCTGTTTGGCGTGATCAATGCGCTGCTGATCACCACGCTGCGGGTGGTCTCCATCATCATCACTATCAGCATGCAGTCGCTGCTGTTCGGCCTGCTGATGTGGGTGACCGGCGGCCGCAGCCTCTATTCGCTGCCGGAGTGGTGGATCACCCTGCGTAACGTACTGCCATTCAGCTGGCAGGGCGAGAGCTTTCAGGTCGGCTTGCCGCTGGCCACCATGCTGATCATTGCCGCGGCGACGGCACTGCTGCTGAATAAAACCAACCTCGGGCGCCAGCTTTATGCGGTGGGTGGCGACGCAGAGTCTGCGCGACGTATCGGCATCCGCGTCGGCCTGATCCACGTTTTTGCCTACGGCTGGCTGGGCGCCATGGCGGCGGTTGGCGGCCTGGTACAGGTCTATCGCATGGGCGAAGTGGTGCCTAATGCGCTGGTCGGCGGCGAGCTTGATGTGCTGGCGGCAACGGTACTGGGCGGCGCCAGTCTGATGGGTGGTAAAGGCACGGTCAGCGGCACGCTGATGGGGGTCTTTCTGATCGCCATCCTGAAGAACGGTCTTAACCTGGTGGGCGTGTCGAACTACTTCATGAACATCGTGGTAGGCGGCGTCATCATGATTGCGATCGCCGTAACGCACTACAAAAAACGCAAAGAAACTGATGTCAGTTTCGTGTGACTGAGGGCATTGATGATGAAATCACTGACTGCACTGCGCCCTGACGGCACCAACCTTGGTCTGATGCTGCTGATCGCGCTGGCGCTGGCGACCTTTACGCTGATGCTGCCGGGTCGCTTCCTGACCGACTCCACCTTTATGAGCATGGCGTTTCAGCTGCCGGAACTGGGATTACTGACTCTGGCGATGTTTATCGCCATTCTCAGCGGCGGCCTGAATCTCGCCATTATTGCCACCGCCAACCTGACCGCGCTGTTTATCGCCTGGACGCTGATGAGCGCCCTGCCCGCCGGTGCCGGGATGGCGCTGCAGCTGCTGTGGCTGGTTATCGCCATTATCGGCGCCATGCTGATTGCCGCCGCCATCGGCGTCATCACCGGCCTGATGGTTACGCGCATCGGCGCGCATCCGATTCTGGTGACGCTGGCTACGATGATGACGCTGAACGGGATCGGTATCTGGCTGACCAAAGGCGCAGCCGTCAGCGGCATGCCGCCGGTAGTGCAGGCGCTGGGCGCTGATACGCTGCTGGGGATGCCGCTGCCGCTCTGGGTGTTCCTCATCGCCGCCGCGCTGCTGGCGCTGTTTCTCGGTAAAACCCGGGCCGGCAAATGTATCTATATGGGCGGCAGCAACATCAACGCAACCTGGTTTAGCGGCATTAACACCCACCGCATGGTGATGCTGGTTTACGTGATCTCCAGCCTGCTCTGCGTGCTGGCGGGCCTGATTATGATGGCGCGCTTTAACTCCGCGCGCATGGGCTACGGCGACGCCTACCTGCTGCTGACGGTACTGGCGATTATCCTCGGCGGCACCGATCCCAACGGCGGCTTTGGTCGCGTCACCGGTGTCGTGCTGGCGCTGATTGCGCTGCAGGTGCTCTCAACCGGCTTCAACCTGATGAATATCAGCCAGCACGTCAGTCTGGCGATGTGGGGCGCGGTGCTGATTGTGGTACTCGCCTTTAAACAGCTCAAAACCCGACTCAACGAACACCGTGCGGTAAAGCTCAGCAAGCTGGCCGCGGTGCTTAATCCTCTGACTGAAAAGAAGGAAGTATGATGCGTATTCAAATCTCCCCGTCACTGATGTGTATGA
The DNA here is from genome assembly GCA_002939445.1 of Pantoea sp. BRM17. Lineage (GTDB taxonomy): Bacteria > Pseudomonadota > Gammaproteobacteria > Enterobacterales > Enterobacteriaceae > Pantoea. The sequence goes on from PEFU01000003.1 coordinate 2,137,244, forward strand.
ACCTGATGGAGATCAAGCACCAGCTGCAGGTTCTCGATTCGCGCGCTGACTTTCTTCACGTGGATATCATGGATGGTCACTACGTTAAAAACATCACGCTCTCCCCTTTCTTTATTGAACAGATCCGGCCCTATACCCGCGTGACCATTGATGTACATCTGATGGTGGAAGAGCCGACTGACTTTATCGAGGCGGTCGCCAGAGCGGGCGCTGATTACATCTGCCCGCATGCAGAAACCATTAACCGCGACGCCTTCCGCGTGATCAATCTGATCCGCAGCTTTGGTAAAAAAGTGGGTGTTGTGCTGAATCCCGCCACGCCGGTCTCCTTTATACAGCACTATATTCACCTGCTGGATAAAATCACCGTGATGACGGTGGATCCCGGCTACGCCGGTCAGCCCTTTATTCCGGAGATGGTGGAGAAAGTGCGCGAGCTGAAAACGCTTAAACAGCAGCACGGTTATCATTATCTGGTTGAGATCGACGGCTCCTGCAACACCCGCACCTATAACCAGCTGATTGGGGCCGGTGCAGAAGTGCTGATTGTCGGCACATCCGGCCTGTTTAACATTCATGATGATTTGGCGACCGCGTGGGAGATGATGCGCGACAGCATTGATGAAGCCCAGGGGCTGACGCAGGTGTCCGCATGAAACCACGCTGGCTCGGTATCGATATCGGCGGCACCGGTACGCGGCTGCAGCTGATGGAAGAGGGTGGCGTCTGGAGCAGCTTTCGCAAAGTCGCCACCGCCAGCTGGGCACAGCAGCCCGACGCGCTGCTGGCGCTTGCTCAGCTCATCCGCGACACGCTGGAGCAGCAGCCGGTAAGCGGCATTATGCTGGGTCTGCCGGGTATTCTCAGCCGCGACCGGCAGCAGGTGATTTCGCTGCCCTTTATTCAGGCGCTGGATGGCCAGCCGGTCGCGTCGCGCCTCACCGCGCTGCTTGGCGTGCCGGTGGCGATGGACAAAGATGTGAACCATCTGATGCTGTGGGATCTGCTGCAGCTGGAGCAGCTGCCGGACAACGCCGTGGGCCTCTATCCCGGCACCGGCATGGGCAACAGCCTGTGGCTGAACGGTGGCTTTTATCACGGTGAACATGGCGGTGCCGGCGAGCTGGGGCATATTCCGGTGGCGGGCAACGCCCTGCCCTGCCCGTGCGGCAACCACGGCTGTGCAGAAACGCTGACGTCGGGCCACTGGCTGAGCCGCTGGGCCGCACAGAACGCCGCCGATACGCCGATGCCGGCGCTGTTTACCCGCCACGGCGAACAGCCGGAACTGCAGGCGTTTGTCCGGCGGCTGGCTGAGCTGATCGCGACCGAAATGAATATTCTCGATCCGGAGRACCTGATCCTCGGGGGTGGCGTACTGGCGATGGCTGATTTTCCGCTGGCGCAGCTGCGCAGCCAGATCCAGCAGCATCTGCGGCCACCGGTAACCCGTGAAAACCTGAAGATTATCTTCAGCCACTCAACCGACTACACGGGCTGCCGCGGTGCCTGTCTGGCCGCCGAACGCCTGTTCAGGAGCGCATGATGAAAGGAAAGGTGTGTGTTTTTGGTTCCTTTAATCTCGACATCGTGGCGGTAATGCGCCGCTTTCCGCTGCCGGGTGAGTCGCTGACGGCGCACCACAGTATGATGGGCGCAGGCGGCAAAGGGGCTAATCAGGCCACGGCGGCGCTGCGCGCAGGTGCGCGGGTGCACTACATTGGCAAAGTAGGCAATGACGATTTTGGCCTGTTTGCCCGCCGTCATCTGGAAAAAACCGGGTTCGATGCCATTACGCTGTTTACCTGTAAAGAGAAGCCAACCGGCAATGCGCTGATTTACGTCGCGGGCGACGACGCGGAGAATATGATTTCYGTCTATCCGGGCGCTAATACCACCGTGACCGCAGCCGAGGTGACGCGCTGCCAGCCTACGGTCGCCGCAGCCGACATTCTGCTGGTGCAGCTGGAGAATAATCTCAGCGCTATCCAMCGTATGATCGACAACGCCCGCGCCAGCGGCACCTTTGTCATCCTTAACCCGGCACCGTGGCAGAAGATTGGCGATGCGCTGCTGGCAAAGGTCGATCTGCTGACGCCGAACAGCACCGAAGCGACCCAGCTCAGCGGCGTAACGGTAACCGATTTCGCCAGCGCGCGCCGTGCCGCCGACGTGCTGCACCGCAAAGGCGCGCGCCAGGTCATTATTACGCTGGGCATGGCGGGAGCCCTGCTCTCCACGCCTGACCGGCAGCAGCGTATTCCGCTCTTTCCGGCGCAGCCGCGCGATACCACCGGCGCGGGTGACGCATTTAACGGTGCGCTTGCCGCGCGTCTCGCCTCAGGCGACGATCTGCCGCAGGCGGCGCGGTTTGCCGCAGCGTTTGCCTCGCTCTGCGTTGAGCGCGCTGGCGCAGCCGACTCAATGCCCTCCTATGCCGAGGCGCTGGCACGACTGCAGGCGCATCCGGAGTGCGTGGTCGGGGAGATAGAGAACGCGGTGGCGTAACTGAGATTCAGGCAGAGCTATTCAGCCATGCAGGCCCGCCGCGGGGGCGCATCACTGCGCCCTGATTACGGCTTCAGCCATCCGGCAAGCTGCGCATGCTGCAGCAGCATAATAGTTTTACCGTCACAGATGCGCCCATCTTTTACCCTCGCCAGCGCCTGCGGGAACGACAGCTCCAGCACGGTTATCGCTTCATCTTCAACGCCACCGCCGCTGCTGGCACGCATCGCTTCACTATATTCTGCAGCAAAGAAGTGGATCAGTTCCGTAACGCCGCCGGGTGACATGTAGGCAGCAAAGAGTTTCTCAACCTTCCCTACCTGATAGCCCGTCTCCTCAATCGCCTCTTTACGGATGCAATCTTCGGGCGTGTCGTCGTCCAGCAGCCCGGCGCAGGCTTCAATCAGCTCACCGCTTTCGTTGCCGTTAACGTAAGTGGCGATGCGAAACTGCCGGGTCAGCACCACGCTGTTTTTTTCACGATTGTAGAGCAGGATGGTTGCGCCGTTACCGCGATCGTAGACTTCACGTTTGTGCCGCACCACCTCGCCATTGCTGCGCGTCAGCTCGTAGGTGTAATTGCGCAGCACAAACCAGTTTTCAGACAGGATCTTATTTTTAATGACGTTGATAGTGAATGCCATGAGCGCTCCGCTGCTTTGCTGAGAGAGGCTGAAATGATAGGCGGCAGCGGCGGGGAAAACTATCTGAATTACCTGCGCAGCGGCGGGTAAAAAAAACGGGAGCCAGGCTCCCGTTACGCTACAGAGAAAGGTTTAGCGTCCGCTTTCGTCCGCCAGCTGCGGTGACGCATCGCTGCTTTCATCCGCGTGTACCTCATGCTCTTTCATCGCTTCTGCCTGGACGCGCTTGCGCACGCCAAACCAGCCAAGCACCAGCAGCACGGCGATCAGAGGAATGGAAGCGATGGTATAGGTACCGTTAGGGTAGTCGAACGCCATCAGCACCAGCACGCTGAGCAGGAACAGCAGCGTCAGCCAGGAGGTAAACGGCGCCCACGGCAGCTTAAAGCTGACGTCCTCAGCCTTGCCCTCTTTGATCGCTTTGCGCAGACGCATCTGGCAGACCACGATAAAGCCCCAGGAAGAGATGATCCCCAGCGAGGCAACGTTCAGGACAATCTCAAACACCTGCGACGGCACGTAGTAGTTCAGCACCACGCCAACGATGTAAACCGCAACCGTGACCAGGATACCGGCATACGGCACCTGCTGCTTGCTCATTTTCGACATAAACTGCGGCGCTGAGCCGCCCATCGACATGGATCGCAGAATACGGCCGGTTGAATAGAGACCGGAATTAAGGCTGGAGAGCGCCGCGCTCAGTACCACAATGTTCATAATACTGCCGACATAGGGAACGCCCAGCTTTGAGAAGAAAGTCACAAACGGACTCTGTCCCGCCTGATAGGCATTCCACGGCAGCAGCAGCACCAGCAGCACCACGGACCCCACGTAGAACAGGCCAATACGCCAGATCACGCTGTTGATCGCTTTCGGCAGCATGGTTTTAGGATCTTTGCACTCGCCGGCCGCGGTTCCCACCAGCTCAATCGAGGCAAAGGCAAACACCACCCCCTGCACCAGCACCAGCGCGGCCATCAGGCCATGCGGGAAGAGACCGCCGTTATCAGTGATCAGATGGAAGCCGGTCGCGTTGCCGTCGAGCGGTTTGCCGGTGCCGAGAAACACCACGCCAACAATCAGGAAGATTACAATTGCCAGTACTTTGACCAGCGCAAACCAGAACTCCATTTCGGCGAACCACTTAACGCCAATCATGTTCATAGTGCCGACAATGGCCAGCGCGCCGAGTGCAAATACCCACTGCGGTACGTCGCCAAACGCGCCCCAGTAATGCATATAAAGCGCCACGGCGGTGATATCGACAATCCCGGTCATCGCCCAGTTAACGAAATACATCCAGCCCGCTACATAAGACGCTTTTTCCCCGAGGAATTCACGCGCATAGGAGACAAAGCTGCCGCTTGAGGGGCGATGCAGTACCAGTTCGCCCAGCGCACGGAGAATAAAGAAAGAGAAGATGCCGCACACCAGATAGACCAGTGCCAGCGCCGGACCTGCCAGCTGCAGACGTGCGCCTGCGCCGAGGAACAGACCGGTGCCGATAGCACCGCCAATGGCGATCATTTGTACCTGTCGGTTACCCATCGCTTTGTGGTAACCGGTATCGTGAGAGTTCAGCCAGCGCCTTCTCGCAGCACGCTGTTCGTCGGGCGTTTTTTTAGTATGTTTCATAGCTTTCCTGTTTGTCCTGACCATCAATCACCGGCTGACCAATCGTTTGCGCCCGCGGTGCGAAATGGAGTAAAAAACCGGTGCCCGAGCAGTGGAACGATGCGCGTGGCGACCCGGGAAATTACGGCGATGAATCCTACCCGTTCTGCATGAACGAAGCAAAATATACTGGCTGGACGCACGATCTGATTTGTAAGAATCGGTCGTGACGCACAAAAAAAACCGGTCAGCAGCGTGACCGGTCAGGATGGCGTCAGAAAAGCAGGAATTCGGGCCGGAAGATGCGCGGTTGTGCAGCCTCCGGGTAACGCATCAGCGATAGATTTCAGCGCTGCCGTTCCAGAGGCTGGAGTCGCCAGGATTCTGTGCGCCAATAACGCGAAAGTGTGTGGCGCCCCTCTCTTCAGCTTTTTGCGACAGCTGGCGGGTGGCGTCATCCAGCGTGCCGCGCACGCCGCTGACCGATACGGTGCCTGCAGGCTGCAGGTTTTGGGCATCCGCCTCGCTKAGCGGCGTAGCAGCCAGCGTGGAAAAACTTGCGGTGGCAAGCAGGGCCGCACCAAAGAGGGTAATAGCTCGTTTCATAAGGATCTCCTGAGTGGCAGAAAATAGCGGGTGACAGGAGAAGTATTGGCAAGCCTGTGCAAACCAGGCCTGGCTGTCGGTAAATCTGTTTAATGTTTAGCCTGATTAATGTCTGTATTGCCGGGAAAGGTAAAGCAGTACGGCACCGGTTCCGCCGTTCGGCCGCGCAACATTTACATTTCTTCCATAATTACTCCACGTTTCTCTGATTTACACCGCGTAAAGTAAAGCGGGCAGGCGTCTGCAGAGTGTGCCCGCCTCGCCTGCCAGCGCGCCAGCCGTGCGCTGCTCATATAATAACGACAAGCTGCCGCTGAGGAGTAACAGAGTTATGTCGGACTTTTTTATCGACCGCCCGGTATTTGCCTGGGTTCTGGCGATTTTACTCTGTCTGTGCGGCACGCTGGCTATCACCTCGCTTCCGGTTGAGCAGTATCCGGATCTCGCTCCGCCCAATGTCCGCATCACGGCCAATTATCCCGGCGCCTCTGCCCGGACGCTGGAGAATACCGTCACGCAGGTTATCGAACAGAATATGACCGGCATCGATAACCTGATGTATATGTCCTCTAACAGCAGCAATACCGGCCAGGTGCAGATTACCCTGACCTTTCTCGCCGGTACCGATCCCGATGAGGCGCGTCAGCAGGTGCAGAACCAGCTGCAGAGCGCGCTGCGCAAACTTCCGGCCGCCGTTCAGGCGCAAGGGGTTAACGTTAATAAAACCGGCGACAGCAACATTCTGATGATTGCGTTTGTCTCCACCGATGGCAGCATGGATAAGCAGGATATTGCTGATTACGTTGCCAGTAACATCCAGGATCCGCTCAGCCGCATCGATGGCGTCGGTCAGGTGGATGCCTATGGGTCACAGTACGCTATGCGCATCTGGCTCGATCCCGTCAAACTGACGCGCTATGCGCTCACCACCGCCGACATCATACAGGCGATTGAGTCACAAAATACCCAGGTCGCCGTAGGCCAGGTCGGCGGATTGCCGTCGGTAGAGAAGCAGGCGCTGAATGCCACGGTCAACGCGCAATCCATGCTGCAGACGCCGGAGCAGTTTCGCGCCATTACCTTAAAAAGCAGCGGCAGCGGTGCAGTTGTCACGCTGGGTGATGTTGCCAGTATCGCCATGGGCGCGGAGAAATATGATTACCTGAGTCGCTATAACGGTCAGCCCGCATCAGGCCTGGGGGTTAAGCTGGCTTCCGGCGCGAATGAGATGAATACTGACCGGCTGGTCCGCGCCCGCGTCGCGGAGCTGGCGCACTATTTTCCCCCCGGCCTTGAAGCTAAAATCGCATTTGAAACCACGCCTTTTGTTAAGGCCTCAATAAAAGATGTCGTCAAAACGCTGCTGGAAGCGATCCTGCTGGTGTTTCTGGTGATGTATCTCTTTCTGCAGAATTTTCGTGCCACGCTGATCCCCACTATCGCGGTGCCGGTGGTGCTGCTGGGCACGTTTACCGTGCTCTATATCTGCGMCTTCAGTATTAATACCCTGACCATGTTTGCCGTTGTGCTGGCCATTGGTCTGCTGGTTGATGATGCGATCGTGGTCGTGGAAAACGTTGAGCGCATCATGAGCGAGGAGGGATTATCGCCACGGGCCGCCACGCGCAAATCGATGGGCCAGATACAGGGCGCGCTGGTGGGCATTGCGCTGGTTCTCTCCGCGGTGTTTGTCCCGATGGCCTTTTTTGGTGGCACGGTGGGCGCCATTTATCGCCAGTTCTCCATTACGATTGTCTCCGCTATGGTGCTGTCGGTACTGGTGGCCATGATCCTGACGCCCGCACTCTGCGCCACGCTGCTTAAGCCGCTGAAACAGGGTGAACATCACGGTCAGCGCGGATTTTTCGGCTGGTTTAACCGCGTGTTTAACGCCAGCACTCAGCGCTACGAACGGGGCGTTGCGCGACTGCTGCGCCAGAGTGGCCGCTGGATACTGCTCTATGCCGCGCTGATCGGCCTGATGGCTTTTCTGTTTTTACGTCTGCCGACCTCTTTTCTGCCGCTGGAAGATCGCGGCGTATTTATGACGCAGATTCAGCTGCCGCCGGGTTCAACGCTGCAGCAGACCTCCCGCGTGGTTGAGAAAGTTGAACGTTACTACCTTACGGCGGAAAAAGAGAACGTCACGTCCGTGTTTGCCACCATTGGATCCGGGCCTGGCGGCAATGGTCAGAACGTGGCGCGGCTGTTTGTCCGCCTTACCCCCTGGGATCAACGCCCCGGTGACGACCGCACCTCTTTTGCCATTATTGAGCGCGCCACCCGCGCGTTTACCGCGATTGCTGAAGCGCGCGTGGTCGCCAGCAGTCCCCCGGCCATCAGCGGTATGGGCAGCTCATCGGGCTTTGACCTGCAGCTGCAGGATCACAGCGGTATCGGGCACACACAGATGATGGAGATGCGCGATAAGCTGCTGGCGCTGGCGTCAGCCGATCCGGCGCTGTCGCGCGTGCGGCATAATGGCCTGGACGATACGCCGCAGCTGCAGATCGATATCGACCAGCGCAAAGCGCAGGCGCTCGGCGTCTCGCTGGACATCATCAACCAGACCCTCTCTACCGCCTGGGGATCGACCTATGTGAATGATTTTCTCGATCGCGGCCGGGTTAAAAAGGTCTATGTGCAGTCGGCGCCGGAGTTTCGTATGCTGCCCGGCGATATCAATAAATGGTACGTACGCAACAGCAGCGGCGGCATGGTGCCCTTCTCTGCGTTTGCCACCAGCCGCTGGGAGACCGGCTCACCGCGCCTGGAACGCTACAACGGCTACGCCTCGCTGGAAATTGTTGGCGAAGCGGCCAGCGGCGTCAGCAGCGGAACCGCTATGGATGAGATGGAGAAGCTGGTGGCGCAGCTGCCGCTCGGGGTAGGCTTCCAGTGGACCGGCGCATCTTATCAGGAACGATTATCCGGTGCGCAGGCCCCGGCGCTCTATGCTGTTTCGCTGCTGGTGGTGTTTTTGTGTCTCGCTGCGCTCTATGAGAGCTGGTCTATTCCCTTTTCGGTGATGCTGGTTGTGCCGCTGGGTGTTGTCGGTGCTCTGCTGGCAACATGGCTGCGCGGTCTGGAAAACGATGTCTATTTTCAGGTCGGGCTGCTGACGGTGATCGGGCTCTCGGCGAAAAACGCGATTCTGATCGTGGAGTTTGCGAATGAGATCAACAGCAAAGGCCGTGAGTTACAGGAGGCCACCCTGGAAGCCGCGCGTCAGCGCCTGCGTCCGATACTCATGACTTCGCTTGCCTTTATGTTTGGCGTCCTGCCGATGGCGATCAGCAGCGGCGCGGGTTCAGGCAGTCAGCACGCGGTAGGAACCGGCGTTCTGGGCGGTATGCTGACCGCCACGCTGCTGGCTATTTTCTTTGTACCCTTGTTCTTTGTGCTGGTCCGGCGTCGCTTTCCGCTGCGTGAGAAACCGCACGATTAGCCGCCATGAAAAAAGCCGCCGGGAGAAACTCCCGGCGGCTCTATTGATGTG
>PEFU01000003.1:2146214-2155511 GCA_002939445.1 Pantoea sp. BRM17
CCCAGTTCATATTCAACCATAACCACCTCTCTTATTGTGATGGCAATTGTACGCCGCTTTTTTTCTGCAGGTGAATACGTTTTCACCTCTTATCACTATCGGCAAACGCAGGGAAAAGCTGTAATTTTTCTTTTTTGTGCCGTGACGCACATTTCTGCAAGCTGCTGTCCGTACTGGAAAATAATTTTTTATTTCCCTGGTAGCACAATTCTGCGATTAAGATAATCCTTACTGGTCAGATAATCAGACAGAGCGCATTTCACGACCTGAATGAAAGCGTTTACTGGCCCTGATTAGCGTTTTCGATTAAAGCCCGCAGATGATGAAAAATGCAGGCAATATCCACTGACGCTCACCGCGCGCACCCCGCTGTGGTAAACTCGCGCGCAGATTTTTTTGCAGAACGGGAAACAGCTATGACAGCGCAGTGGGTGATGTACGGAATCAAAAATTGCGACACCGTAAAAAAAGCGCGCAATGCACTAACCGCGTCCGGCATCGACTACCGGTTTCACGATTATCGCGCGGATGGACTGGATGCCGCGCTGCTGCAGCACTTTATCGATCGGCTTGGCTATGAAGCCCTGCTGAATACGCGCGGTACCACCTGGCGCAGGCTGCCGGAAGCAGAACGTGCCGCGATTAAGGATGCCGCCAGCGCCGTGATGCTGGCACAGCCTGCCATCATTAAACGTCCGCTGCTTGCCGCCCCCGATGGCAGCCTGCTGCCGGGCTACAGCGCCGATCTTTACCACGCTTTTATTCAGGAGAAGTCATAACATGTTCTGTCCGGTTATTGAGCTGGCTCAGCAGCTCATCCGTCGCCCTTCGCTAAGTCCGGATGATGCGGGCTGTCAGGCCTTGCTGATCGCCCGCCTGGAGGCGATCGGTTTTCAGATTGAGCAGATGCATATTAATGACACGCTGAACGTCTGGGCCACGCGCGGTCACGGTGAAACCTTAGCGTTTGCCGGACACACTGATGTCGTACCGCCCGGTGATGCAAACCGCTGGATCAACCCGCCGTTTGAGCCCACTATCCGCGACGGCATGCTGTTTGGGCGCGGTGCCGCCGATATGAAGGGCTCGCTGGCAGCGATGGTGGTCGCCGCTGAACGTTTTGTCGCTGCGCATCCGCAGCACAAGGGCCGCCTGGCGTTTCTGATCACCTCCGATGAAGAGGCCAGCGCGGTCAACGGCACGGTCAAAGTGGTGGAGCGCCTGATGGCGCGTCATGAACGGCTGGATTACTGCCTGGTGGGTGAGCCCTCCAGTACAGAGATCGTCGGGGATGTGGTGAAAAACGGCCGGCGCGGTTCAATGACCGCAAACCTGACGCTGCACGGCGTGCAGGGACATGTCGCCTACCCGCACCTGGCGGATAATCCGGTACACCGTGCCATGCCGGCGCTGAATGAGCTGGTGGCCACCGAGTGGGATCAGGGCAACGCATTCTTTCCGCCAACCAGCATGCAGATTGCGAATGTGCAGGCGGGTACCGGCAGCAATAACGTTATTCCCGGCGAATTTTTTGTGCAGTTTAACTTTCGCTTCAGCACCGAGCTGACCGATCAGATGATTAAAGATCGCGTGACGGAACTGCTGGACCGCCATCAGCTGCGCTATACGCTGGAGTGGACCGTTTCCGGACAGCCTTTCCTGACGTCACGCGGCAGGCTGGTTGACGCCGTGGTAAACGCCGTAACGCACTATAATGAAATTAAGCCGCAGCTGTTGACCACGGGCGGCACTTCCGACGGACGCTTTATTGCCCGTATGGGAGCGCAGGTGGTGGAGCTTGGCCCGGTTAACGCCACAATTCATAAAATCAATGAGTGCGTCAAAGCGTCAGATCTGCAGCTGCTGAGCCGCATGTATCAGCGCATTATGGAGCAGCTGATTGCCTGACCGCATAAACAAGGAGACGGGGCATGGAGTGGTTAAAAGAGTACTGGTGGATCCTGGTGATTGTGCTGATGGTGGGCGTACTGATGAACGTCTATAAAGATCTCAAGCGCATCGATCATAAGAAATATATGGATAACCGGCCGGATTTACCTCCGCATCGTGATTTCAACGATAAGTGGGATGATGAAGATGACTGGCCAAAGAAAAAATAGGCCAGGGGCGCGTAAAAACATCAGGGGCGCATAAATGCGCCCCCTACGGGTTATTGTAGGGGGCGGATTGGTTGCAGGGGCGGCATTTATGCCGCCCGCCCCTACAGAAACATCACAACATCGTCGTCGTTTGGTTTGGCGCCGCTCAATGCTTCATCAAAATAGCGGCGCGGTATGGTATAGCGCAGATGATGCAGCGCCCGCGCCATGCTGCGTTCATCTATCGCATGCGGCAGATCGTTCACCACATCCAGCGTCACATCGCCACCCAGCTCGGTCAGACGCTGGTTCGCCGCTTCAGCATGCTGTAGCGGTACCTGTTCGTCATCGTCGCCGTGAATAAGATGAATGGTATTACGCCTGCTGGCGCGTTCCGGCAGCGTGGTATAGCGCCCGCTAAACGCCACCACCCGTCCCGCCAGCTCCGGCTGCGCTTTGACGCCCTCCAGAACCATGGTGCTGCCCTGCGAGAATCCGACCAGCGCCGTCGCTTCGGGCCGGACGCCAGCAGTACGCTGCCAGTGCCGGACAGACTCGATAAATAGCGGCATGACCGCATCGACACACTGCTGCGGCGAGCGATCCTGAGCGGGATAGTCCATAAACCACTGGCGGCCCTGCGGCACACTACCGGTATAAGGCGCACCTACTGACACCACCTGCGCGTCCGGAAACGCCTCAGCAAACCAGGTGCCAATTTGTGCCATCGCATCAGGGTTATCATCAGCGCCGTGGTAAAGCAAAAAAAGCTGAGCAGCCTGCACCGGCTGCTGAACAACAACATATCGTAAAGCCATACTGACCTCCTGTATTCACTATACGCCGCAGCCAGCAGAGTGATACCGGGAAAATTTGAACAAGAGCGCTGATTTATTGCAACAACGTCAGCCGCTGTTGCCAGGCCTGCGCTGCCTGCGGATCGAGCCGTTCAAGCGCCTCAGCCGTCTCCTGACGCAGCCGCTGTACCACCGCCCTGCGGCCGCTGAGACCGGCGCTGCTGCCCGCCTCGCTCAGCGTCTGTTTCTGAAGCAGTATGGCCTGCATTAACGGCTGTGGCTGTATGCGTACCAGCCGCTGCAGCACCGCATAGCTCGCCTCGAACGGGCGCTGTGCCCAGGCAAAACCTGCCAGCAGCACCACATCCTCTTCATTAATATCCTGCGACAGCCCCGCTTCCTCTGGCAGTGGCAAATCGATGAGATCGTTCAGCCAGACGGCATCGCGCGCCAGACGCTGCGCCGCCTGCGTCTGCAGCAGTTTCCCGGCCGGCGTCAGTGCGCAGATGGCCATTGCGGCGTAGCAGCCGCTGCTCGCTTCACGCTGCGATCCGACCCGCACCAGCGTAAAGCCGCAGGCGTGCCAGAAGCGCCACAGCGCAGCCGTGTAACCAAAGCTCACCGAGAGAAAATCACAGCCGGCGGCCTGGTGACGCGCCTGTGAAACCAGCGCCCGGCCAATGCCCTGCTGACGGCGGGCGGCCGTCACCGCAATGCGGCTGATACGCAGAGAGCGCAGCGTAGCCGCCGCGCTGAAACCGGCGTGTGCCGCCAGTGACTGCGCGACCAGATTACCGCGCGGGCGACGCGTGCCGGCCCAGACAGCCTGCGCCAGTTCTGCATCCAGTCCGCCCTCTTCAACCAGCCACAGGGCACCGGCCACGCTCTCTGCTGCGCCAGCCAGCCAGAGCTGCATCCCCGGCGCGTCCAGCAGGCGGCGCAGGTCGAGCGGCGAAGTGCGATAGTGCGCGCTTGCCAGCAGACGATAGCCCGCCTCCAGCGCGGCGGGGTGCGCATCCGGCATCGCTCGGTATAACGTGATTTCTGATGCCGGCGCGGCGCGGRCCGCTTCTTCAAACAGCAGCGCGCGGTTGAGCCACTGCTCCAGTGGATCCTGTGCGCACCAGCGCAGGGGCTCATCCAGCGTGAAATAGTGAACGCCAGGCAGGGTGGCGCAGAAGCGCAGCAAAAAACCGCGTCCGGTGCCCTCGTACCCCTGCACGGTTGTGGTCAGCAGCACACGCGGAAAGCGTGCAACCAGCTGCTGCAGCAGCGGCGCCGGGATCGCGGCTGCCTCATCAACGATCAGCCATGCAGGCAGCGGATCGATCGGCTGCTGCAGGATCGCATCAGGGGCCATAAAGGAAAACTGCTCGCCGGCAAACTGCGCCAGCACCTCTGTTGACACCTTCGCCGGAGCGGTGACCAGCGCGTGCGTTGTATTACGTGCCAGCATGCCGGCCAGCGCCGACTTGCCGCGCCCGCGCGGTGCGGTAACCACCGCCACCCCGGAAGCGATCGCCTGCAGCTGAGCAAGAATAGCCGCCTGCTGCTGTGGCGCCTGGCATTGCCAGCGCGGCCAGACACCTGCGGCCGGCTGACGTACCGGCAGATGCTGGCGCTGCAGCAGCACCTCGTCATCTTTCAGCATCAGCTGCTGCAGGCGATGTATAAAACGGGGCGTGGCGATGGGCTCTGCGACATCGGCCCAGCGCAGGCTGTCCGCATCGGCAGCTGTCGCCCAGCTCTCCCACGGCGGCGTCAGCAGCAGCAGCCAGCTGCCGGCGCGCAGCGTACCGGCCAGCGCGGCAAAAGCCTCAGCGTGAAAGCCGTGCCGCGCATCGAACAGCGCATGGGTAAATTCACGTCCCAGCAGCGTTCGCAGCGCTGTCGGGGCAACGTGCGGCGTCAGGTCGCAGGCGCTGCTGAGCGTGATCCAGTCACCCGGCAGCGCCTGCTGCCATAGACCGGCCTGCTCGCGCGCCCACTCTGCATCACCTGCTATAACCGCTAAGCAGCGGATGCCTGCCTGCTGCATCGCCGCCGTGATAACCGCACAGGACATCAGTTAGTGGCGAAGGTGTTGCACTGGCCCGGATCGCCGCCGTCATAACCACGTTTAAACCAGGTATAGCGCTGTTCAGATGTGCCGTGCGTAAAGCTGTCCGGCACTACGCGCCCCTGGCTCTGCTGCTGCAGGCGGTCGTCACCAATCGCTTCGGCCGCGTTAAGCGCTTCCTGCAGATCGCCCACTTCCAGAATGTTCTGCTGCTGCATATAGTGGCCCCAGACGCCGGCAAAGCAGTCCGCCTGCAGCTCCATTTTCACCGACAGCTGATTCACCTGTTTCTCACTGGCGCCCTGCTGCATTTCACGTACTTTCGGCTCAATACCCAGCAACTTCTGCACATGGTGACCTACCTCATGCGCAATGACGTAGCCCTGCGCAAAGTCGCCGCCTGCGCCCAGTTTGGTTTTCATCTCATCATAGAAAGAGAGGTCGATATAGACGCTCTGGTCAGCCGGACAGTAAAACGGCCCCATCGCCGCCTGGCCGGTTCCGCAGTGGGTGCGCGTCACGCCGCGATACATCACCAGTTTTGGTGGCACATACTGTTTGTTCATCTGCTTAAACAGCTTGTCCCAGGTATCTTCGGTTGTCGCGAGGATCACCGAGGTAAATTTCGCCGCCTCGTTATCCTGCGCGGAGTCCACCTGGCGCTGCTGCACCSGTGCGCTGCCACCGCCGCCCAGCAGTCCGGTAAGGTCATAGCCGTAATATCCGGCCACCGCCACAACGACCAGCAGGATAATGCCGCCTTTCCCGCGCGGCAGCCGGATCTGTCGCCCGCCACCGCCAAAACCTGATGATTCGCCGCGACGATCTTCCACATTGTCGCTTTCACGACGCCCTTGCCAGCGCATGGCCTGCTCCTGTTTATTTATCTTCAGATAGGCATGATTTTAGATGGCGCCAGGCATAATCACCAGCGTTGCAGGCAGGCAGATGACGGATATAAAAAAGGGCCGTCTGCAGAGACGACCCGATAGCACCTGCCGCGTAATGCGGTTTAGTCGAGTTTGACCCCGAGGCGGTGTGCTACAGCTTCATACGCTTCCACGACGCCGCCGAGGCTCTGACGGAAACGGTCTTTATCCATTTTGTCCATGGTCTCTTTGTCCCACAAACGCGCGCCATCGGGTGAGAACTCGTCGCCCAGCGTGACTTCGCCGTTAAACAGACCAAACTCCAGCTTGAAATCGACCAGGATAAGACCGGCATCATCAAACAGTTTGCTCAGCACCTCGTTGGCTTTATACGTCAGCTCCTGCATACGCGCCAGGTTCGCTTTACTGACCCAGCCAAAGGTTTCGCAGTAAGACTCGTTGACCATGGGATCAT
The DNA here is from genome assembly GCA_002939445.1 of Pantoea sp. BRM17. Taxonomy (GTDB): domain Bacteria; phylum Pseudomonadota; class Gammaproteobacteria; order Enterobacterales; family Enterobacteriaceae; genus Pantoea. Next base: position 2,152,514 of record PEFU01000003.1, read on the forward strand.
GTTTGGCGTCATCTTTCAGGAAGAGATCAAACAGCGGCGGACTGAGCAGCATGCCCTCTTCCACCCCAAGGCGTTTGACCAGCGATCCGGCCGCGCGGTTGCGGATCACGCACTCTACCGGCACCATCTCCAGCTTTTTCACCAGCGCTTCGTTATCAGACAGCAGCGCTTCCATCTGAGTAGGAATGCCCGCTTCCTGCAGTCTGGTCATAATAAAGTGGTTAAACTTGTTGTTTACCATGCCTTTACGATCAAACTGTTCGATTCGTGCCCCGTCTCCTGCTGATGTATCGTTGCGGAACTCAAGTACCAGCAAATCCGGATTGTCGGTACTGTATACGGTTTTCGCTTTACCGCGATACAACTCAGCTCGCTTTTGCATCTTGTTAACTCCAGACATGAAATAACCCGTGTTCAGCGGTGTTCCACCGCGCGACGACTGCGTGACGCAATCGTTTACCTCGCCGGGCGCCATTATGCCAAAATCAAAACAAAAAGGCCGGAGAATCTCCGGCCTTTACACAATTATTTATTCAGTGCGCCCTGCATGACGGCCACCAGCGCATCGTTCTGCGCCTGGGTCAGCACGTGACCCTTAGGATCGATAAACTGCAGACTACTGCGGTTATCAAGGTCGCCTACCTGCAGCTTATAGTCACCGTTCGGCAGCTCCGGATCTTTGGCGCCAATCGCGTCAAACGCGCTGCTGCCCGGCTGCTTATAGGTCACTTTCAGACTGCCCTGCGAACGGTTGTCATCCGTCACTTCCATGCCAGCACGCTGCAGCGCCGCCGGCAGTCGCTGCCAGGTGACGTTAAACGGCGAGCGCAGGATCAGCAGCGGCAGGCCGGTTTCATCTGCACCGCTCTGGACGTCGATCTGTCCGGTCGCACGTCCGGCGGCAGCATCCTGACTGGCAGTATCGATCTTATCCAGACCGGTACTGAGATCGTTGAGCATCTGGCCGGTATAGCGCTGAACCTGTGCCGGTGACGTCACCGTCTCACCCTGCTGCTGCAGCTCAAGCAGACGCACCGTCAGGACCTGCTGATACCCCTGATTCTGCACGCTGATCTGATAGCGGCCGCGATACTGATTATCTTCATCTGCGCGGTTCCACTGCACCCAGTCGGTGGTGAGCTGCTGCCCGGCATCGTTACGCTGGGCAATCGGGAACTTGTAGGATTGCACCACGTTGACCACCTGTGACCAGATAGAACCGCGACTGCTTTCCAGCGCCAGTACGCCGGTATTACCGGTGAACTGCGCGCGCGTACCGTTCATCAGCGCCAGCGGCTGCGCCGGCGGACGAATATCGAGTGCTTTACCCAGCGCGCCATTAGCTACGCGATGCGGAACCTCATAGTCGCCGTTCTGTATCGGCAGTATTGCCCCTGCCGGCGCGTTCAGATCGCGCAGTTCAGGCGTCTGAAGATAGGACTCATCGCCGCTTACCTGGCGCTTGTAACGCTGATCGCTGGAACAGGCTGTCAGCAGCATCAGAGTGGAGAGACCTGCTACCGTTACCAGCGTCGAGCGCTTAACTGAAAAACTCATTGATTCTCCCTAAATTAACGCAGACCCGCTTTGATAAGTGCCTGCGCCGTTTTTTCCTGGCCCGCGCTGGTCAGCGGCGTCATTGGCAGGCGCAGCGTGTCATCCGCGATCAATCCCAGCTGTTTTGCGGCCCATTTTACCGGAATAGGATTGGGCTCACAGAAAAGCGTCTGGTGCAGATGCATCAGACGCTGATTCAGGTGACGCGCTTCGGCAAATTTGCCTTCCTGCGCCAGCGCACAGAGTTCAGCCATTTCACGCGCCGCAATGTTAGCGGTGACAGAAATGACGCCTTTGCCGCCCAGCTGCATAGAATCCAGCGCAGTGGCATCATCGCCGCTGACAATAATGAACTCGTCACCAACCAGCTGTTGGATCTGTGAAACCCGCGATAAGTTCCCGGTCGCTTCTTTAATACCGGTAATATTTTTAATTTCAGCCAGGCGCGCCACGGTCTCCGGCAGCATATCGCAGCCGGTACGCGACGGAACGTTATAGAGCATCTGCGGCAGATCGGTGCTTTCCGCAATCGCTTTGAAGTGCTGGTAAAGCCCTTCCTGAGTCGGACGATTGTAATAAGGCGTCACGGTCAGGCAGCCGACCACGCCGGTGCCGGTAAAGCGTTTTGTCAGAGAGATCCCTTCGGCAGTGGCGTTAGCGCCCGTTCCGGCGATAACCGGAATACGGCCATCGGCCAGCTCCAGGGTTTGCATCACCACGTCACCATGCTCTTCATGGCTGAGCGTTGCAGATTCGCCGGTGGTGCCAACAGAAACGATCGCTGCGGTTCCGCTGGCGACATGATAATCAATCAGTTTTTTCAGACTCGGGCGGCAAACCTGGCCCTGGTCATTCATAGGCGTAATGAGTGCAACAATACTTCCGGTGAACATGGGCTATCCCCTCGACAAACAAGTGCCTCATGTTACGTTTTACCTTCAAAGAAAAGCAAGCGAGCCAGCCCATTCCCGCGCTTGTCAGCAGTTTTTTTTATGTTTACCTTATAGTTATTAGCGAACGTACAGGAAAACTCATTTTGTCGCAGCCACAGCCGCATCATCTGGTCATCACTGCTCTTGGCGTCGATCGTCCGGGTATCGTTAACGCCATTACCCGCCACGTCAGCAGTTGCGGCTGCAATATAGAAGATAGCCGTCTGGCGATGCTCGGCGATGAGTTCACCTTTATTATGCTGCTTTCCGGCAGCTGGAACGCCATTACGCTGATTGAATCCACGCTGCCCATGAAAGGCGCTGAGCTGGAGCTGCTGATCGTAATGAAGCGCACGAACGCGCGCGCGACGCCACCGATGCCGGTGACGGTCCGGATTCAGGTAGAAGTGCCGGATTCGCCACGCATCATTGAGCGCTTTACCGATCTGCTCGATAAACATCAGCTGAATATCGCTGAGCTGGTGTCGCGTATTAACCCGGCTCAGGAC
>PEFU01000003.1:2155611-2163193 GCA_002939445.1 Pantoea sp. BRM17
TCAATATTGTCGATGCAGACCAGCGCTAGATTCTCCATGCCTTCCAGCACCTCCGGCAGAATTTATCCTCATCTGAGAGCGGCTGCAGACGATAGATTTGTCCCCAGTCGAGACGGGAGGCCAGATCGGGCAGGCCAAGACTGAGCTGGCGCGGCGGCCGATCGCCGGTGATCAGCAGGCGGGTTTTACCGGTTTCAAGAATGCGGTTATAAAGGTCAAATATCGCCATTTCCCACTCCGCTTCCCCGGCAATACAAGGATAACGTCAGAGTCCGAGCGTCTCTTTAACAAACGGGATCGTCAGTTTGCGCTGGGCACTGATAGAGGCGCGATCGAGACGATCCAGCGTTTCAAACAGCGTGCGCATTTCACGATCGAGACGCTTCAGCAGAAAACGCCCGACATCTTCCGGCAGTTCAAAACCGCGCAGCCCGGCACGCAGCTGCAGCGCCTGTGCGGCGCAGGGATTACGCGATGAAGAGCTGTCAGCGCGGGCGGAGAGCCTGGCGCTCAGCGGCCAGCTCGATCAGGCCATTACCGCGCTGGGCAGCGCCAGCGCACAGGTGCCGCTTGGCAGCCTGAAGCAGGCGCGTTATGACGCGCGTATCGATCAACTGCGTGAGCTGCAGCGGCGTTTCCGGCAGTATCAGAACGGGCTCAACCAGCCGCAGCAGGCGATCGCCATGCTGAGCAGCGCCCGCGGCGGCGGCACTAATCCGGTGCTGCAGCTCAACCTGGCTAACGCTTATGTGGAAGCGAAACAGCCCGCCAGCGCCAGCCGCATTCTTAACCGCTATACCTTTGCCCATCCGGACGATCTTAACGCCTGGGATCTGCTGGCGCAGGCGTCCCGCAATCAGCTCACCGACGATCTGCTGAATGAGTATGCGAAAGGCAATCTGCGTGAACAGCAGGCCGCGCAGTATGGCAAAGCGGTGCAGTTTCTGCAGGCCAAAGATTTTGCGAATGCTAAACGTACGCTGGCGCCGCTGCTGGCGAAACAGCCGGACAACGTCTGGTTTCTTGATTTGATGACCGATATCGATTTGCCCGCTTTCCTGGAAAAGCTTGCCGACCAGACGCGCTTCTCCTCCCGCCCGCCGGAAATTTTGCTGACGCACCCGCTGCCTGACAGCCGTCTCTCTGACGCGCGCAACCGCGCAAACCAGATGCGTCCGGTGGTGGTACRGTCGTCGCAGGATTTCTATATGGCGAAGGTGCGTGTGCTTGGCATGTATCCTACCGGCGCGCCGCTGACCTGGGTTGGCGCGCTGGGTTCTATTCTGCTGGCGATGGCAAATCCGCAGGCGGGAATGGCGGCGCTGACCGGTACGCTGGCGGGCACCCGGCAGGGCATTATCAGCTTTACGCAGGGTAATGAGCAGGAGGCGGATCGCATCGGTATTCAGGTGCTGCAGCGTGCCGGTTTTGATCCGCAGGCGATGCGCACGCCGTTTCACTTTTTCCTGATCCAGAATGACGAGCTCAACGCCTTTGCCTTTTTTGGCGGCAACGTGGTGCTGCACGCTTCACTGTTCCGCTATACCGATAATGAGAGCCAGCTCGCCTCGGTGATGGCGCATGAGATTTCACACGTGACGCAGCGCCATCTGGCGCGCGCCATGGAGGAGCAGAAACGCAGCGCACGCGCCGACCTCAGTGATAATCTGCCCGACATCGGCACGACGGCGGGTTCCACGCTATCGATTAATCAGGAACTGCAGATGGGCGATTTTTACGTGCGCCAGCTGCGGGCCAGCGCGCCACTGATTCAGGATCCGCTGCTGAACCAGTACATTAATGAGCTGGGGCAGCGTCTGGTCGCGCACGCCGGTTCAGTGGCGACCGCTCTCTTTGCAACCCGGCGCCCTGCGGTTAAGATAACGACAGAGCAGAAAACCCGATTCACATCGAACATTTACCCTCTCTTCTGTCCGGCGACAGATGAGCATCATCAGGATCGAGGCATGTTAAACCGACTGCGTATCTCCGTACTGGCTACCCTCATTCCTGCGCTGCTGCTGACGCCCGCCTTCAGAGAGTGATAGTTAAGGCCGGGCCAGCTCTGTTTTTCAGAGAATACCTGGAAAAATCCATGCCAGATTCAATATTTTTGAGCAACTTTACGTAACTTTGAATTTATCGCAGCATAACCTTATGCCTGTCGCTGCATTACTGTTCAGTTTTTTGCGGCAAATCAGCGACTCATCGCTCTCCACGCTCTGTTTTGCGCTTCTTTGCGCGCAGCATAATTAGCGGTGCTGATTAAACAGGGAATTCGATGGTCAGCGCGCCAGCGCTGCAGAATAAGATGGCCGGGAAATCGGTTTACTTATGCTTACTGGCCGGGTTGACGAACGGCTCAATCCTGACCATCGATTTCTGTTAAGGTCCGTTTTTATTCAACGCTGATGATAAAAAAAGCTGATGGAACCGTCGTCTCCTTTAATTATTCCTGCTCCGACCACGCCTCCCAGAACAGCAATCAGGGCATAGCTTACTGCTGAACGCATACATACTCTCCGGCATACACGGCACGTGTATTAACAGTCCATAGGGAAAAAAGTGCCTTATCTATACCACAGCGTATGCGGARCGGCGTGGCTGAGCGGCGCGGTGTAACCACGCTTTACCCCGAGGTTAGGACGTTTGATGTCACCCTCATTTTTGGTGAGCTGGAAAACCACCTTATTGCTCAGGCCGGCCACCGGCTTAAATGCGGCATCCGCTTCGTAATGAATTTTGCCATAGCCTTCAATGGCGGGCGTGCTCCAGAATCCTTCGGGATCGGCAGGCTCAGCGGTAAAATGTTTCGCTACACGCTGGTAAACGGACACTTTTACGCCCAGCTTATTCAGCGCATTGATCAGCGGCAGATTAGGGTTATCGACACCATAAAACTGTCTGAAGTGGCTGTCATCCAGCGTGGCAGGCGTCGCATCGCCGGTCATGGAGACAACAAATTCCAGCTGATCAACAGGAACGCCGGAGGCAACGTAGAGGTTAACCACGCGCGCAACCCGCTCCAGGCCTGCCAGCGCGGCGATAACAATATAAGACGCTACACGCATTCTGTTTCTCCTTAACCGAAACGATTACATCTGCAAAAGGGCATAGCCCTGATTTTCCAGCGTGGAGACCGTAGTCGGGCTGGAGAGCGCATGGATCACTGAACGATCGATCCAGGCACTGGGATAGTGGTGAAAGGCAACAGACTGATCGCATATGATCTGAAACACAATTTTATTGCTCAGCCCCGGCGTCATTGCCGGGTTGTAGTCAGGCGTGTTCACGAAGTGAATTTTGCCATAGCCGGCGATTGCCGGCGTGCTCCAGAAGTCAGCAGGCTCCGCTTTTTTATCGGCGAATTTACCGCTGACCTTATCCACCAGCTCAGGAAGCTGTAACACATTGCCGCCGACAAATTTCAGGTTCGGGTTATCAAAACCGTACGCCTTATGAAACTGCTCGTTGTTCAGCGCAGCCGGTACGGCATCGCTGTTGATAGAGACCACAAAGTTTAACTGATTAAGCGGCACGCCCGCAGCATAATAGAGGTTGGTCACGCGCGCCACGCGCTCAAGGCCCAGGTTAGCCTGGTGGATATCGCCTTCGCTGCGGTCAGCGGCCTGCACCGCTGTCAGCGCATGTTACAGCATCAAAAAGGCGTATCCTTCATTCTGCAGCGTGGCGACCGTCGTGCCGCTGGAGAGCGTATGGGTCACGCGGGTATCGATCCAGTCACGCTGCAGCTGGTGAAACGCCACGGACTGGTCGCAGATAGTGACTTTAACGCCCGCTTTTTTCAGCTCATCGATCAGCATAACGCCGCCGCGCGGATAGGTTGCTTCATAGATTTACGTGCCTGACGCTGTGGTGATTGAGGGGGTCACTTGTTGTTATGAAAGAGAGACAAGTGTACACCGCTCAGGTCGTTTCAGCACGGATCATCCTGCTGCTCTGGCAACAGAACTCTGTTTTACGCTGGATCGGTTTGCGGAGGGAGGCAGAGAAGTGACCTGCTGAAAGAAAAGTTCCGTGGTGGTCGCCAGCTTGGTCGCATAGGCGCGGTTGGCCTCCAGCGTGGTTTCAATCAGCACCATACGCTGCACGCGCCAGGTCGCATAAAGCGTGTTCGCCAGCGTGATGACAATACTGATTATTGCCAGCAGCGCGATCAGCGTTCGCAGGTCAGTTTTGGGCCGGATTCGCGTCAGCTGACTGGTGAGCTGCATGCCTTTCAGCGTCAGGGATTCCGGTGAGATCGCTTTAACGATGCCGTTACTRTCCACCACCGCGACGGAGTTAAAACTGCTGGTCTGCTCACGCAGGCGATTCACTTCCTGCTGCGCAAGTGCTTCATCATCAAACGCCTGGCCCAGCAAATTAGCGCTGAAGTGCAGCTGCGACTGTGGGTCGCGATAATATTGCTCGCCCAGCAGCGCATTCAGGATGCTTTTTTTCTTCAGATAGAGCGTGCCGCCCACGTAACCCAGATAGCGTCCTTCGCTATTCCAGATCGGCCATGAAACAAACACGATCAGGTTGTTTGCGGCCGAAATCACTGCCCGGCTGACCAGCGGCTGCCGCTGCGACAGCGCTTCCCGTGACGGGACCATCCAGCCGGTACCGGGCACCACAGCGTAGCCAATCAGCTTATTGCTGCTGTTCTCTGTGATCTGCGCGGTGCCGCTGCTGCGCTCCGCCCGCTCGCGTTCGCTGATAATCGCCGGCACGCTTTTACCCACCAGCTGGCTGTTCTGGTGATACAGCACCTGATTGTTGCGGTCCAGAACAAAGACCTGCGTCCGGCCGATTTCTGCCGACACCCCCTGCGTATCCATCTGGCTGGCTTTCCGCGACAGCTGCCAGAGCGGCAGCGCGATCAGCCGCGCCAGCACGATCGCTACCAGCAGCGTCAGCAGCGCAAACGGCACTGAGTTTTTCAGCACGTTCAGCAGCAGACCGGCAAGCGGTGCCAGCGTGAGCGCCGCAGGCTTAAGTGCCAGCGCCAGCACGGCAAATGGCTGCTGCATCGCCTCAAAATAGTCGAGCACGGCGTGCAATCCTCGCCGGTTGAGCAGCTGCGTCAGAGGATCGCTTTGTACTTCTGAGTTAAGCCGGCCGATTTTATCCTGTACCAGTCCGATACCGGTCAGCAGCGCCCGCTTTACCTGCGCCGCCTCAAAGTACCACGCACGGATGCCCACCCGCTCGGCGATAACCCGCGCCTCTTCGACCGTGGTAGCCGGCAGCAGCATCAGAAACTCTTCGCCGCCGTTACGGCAGACTACATCCGTCTGACGGGCGTTGCTGCGCAGCGTCTGCGCGACCTGCTTAATGACGTTATCACCCGCGCCGTGGCCAAAATTATCATTTACCCGTTTAAAGTGGTCGATATCCACTATAATGCTGCTGACCAGTGCGTTATGGCCGGCAATCATCACACAGTTTCGTCCGGCGTGCTTGGCCTGATAGAGCGCCGCATCCGCCTGCCGGAGACTCTCCTCCTGCGTGCCCTGCTGCGGCTGCCAGCAGGCGATGCCCACCGAGAGCGTGATATGGCCGGGCGGATCGATCCAGCTCTCCGCAATGCTGACGCCCACCAGCAGCGGCGCCAGCAGCCCGCTAAAGAAAAACAGAATGCAGAACGCCGCCAGCAGGATCGCCAGCAGGCCAATCGCCTGCGGATCGCTGAAGCGACGCTTGTACCAATGAAACAACAGAGACAACATCAACCTTATCCTTTTACTGCCCCGGCACGGCACGCTGCCGCCCGCTTATCGATCCGCATATCAGCGGAGTTTATTGAGCATGTTGGGCAGGTCGCGCGTCAGGTTAATGCCCTGCTGCCAGGCAACCGGCGCCACTATCAGTACCATAACCAGCAGAATGCCGGCGAAGAGTATTAACACGATGCTGGTTGCCCAGCTGCGGCTGCAGCCGATACGCTGCAGCCGCACTACGGGCCACTCCAGCAGATAAGCCAGCACCAGCGTCAGGAAAAACACCATCAGCGGGACCAGCACCAGATAGATCATCAGCGTCATCAGACCGACCAGCGAGGCCAGCGAATAGCGCACCAGGGATTCACCCAGGCCGGTCAGGCGGCTGCGCAGATTTTCTACGATGATATCGATAATGCCTGCATCCACCAGCGCCGGAAAACGCTGTGGCAGCGCAGCCGCTGAGATATCCAGCAGCAGCGCGTAATTGAGCCCCAGCACTAAAAAGGCGATCCAGCTGACGACGCCTGTCACCACCATCTCCAGCACTTTGCCGCGAATATAGTTGGTGATTTGCTGATTCATCTCTTTCCATACCGTGCCCGCCAGCCCGCGATTACGCGGCAGCACGCGCCGCACCGCATTCAGCATCTGCTCTTTATCTTTCAGATGCAGATTTACCGCTTCTGAAAACAGCACCGGCACCAGTACGTTGCCATCCAGCGCCTGGATCACCAGATACACCACCATCAGCGTCCAGAAATCGCTGCTAAGCCCCCACTGAAACAGCCCGACGCCAATGACTGGCAGCGTAACGGCCAGCGCGCCCACGTAAGGGATCAGCACCGAAACGCCCACCAGCACCKCTGCCTGATCAAAAGCGGTGCGCCTTTGCTACGCACCGCTTCCCGCTATTTCTTACTCTGCGATCTGCCGTTCCGGCGTGGTTTCCGGCCAGGCGCGTACAACCGCTTTTACCAGCGTGGCCAGCGGAATAGCAAAAAATACGCCCCAAAAGCCCCACAGTCCGCCAAAAATGACCACGGAGAGAATAATCACCAGCGGTTTCACGCTGCTTTCTGATGAAGATCACCGGGTGTGCGAGCAGTTTGGCGTCTGGGGTGAGAAGTCATTTATGGGCAAAAGCTACGACGGCATCCACCGCATCAGTTTCCTGATTGGTCAGGATGGTAAAGTGGAAAAGGTGTTCGACAGCTTTAAAACCGCAGACCATCACGATATCGTGCTTGATTACGTGAAGTTAGTAAATTTGGCCGACTTCCAGGGACAGCGTGTTCTGGTCTATTTCTACCCGAAAGCGATGACGCCAGGCTGTACTACTCAGGCCTGCGGCCTGCGTGACAACATGGACGAGCTGAAAAAAGCGGGCGTAGAGGTACTGGGTATCAGCACCGACAAGCCGGAAAAACTGTCCCGTTTTGTTGAGAAAGAGCTGCTGATCGGGTTATTTCGCCACACACTCTGTTGCAGCAGCATAACGTGTTGTGAAATAACCCTGAGGTAAACGTCCGGCCAGCCAGCAGGCACTGCCGGGTGTCATACCCGCAGCATGAACAAAAAACGGAGAGTTGTGATGAATCCACTGAAAGCCGGTGATACCGCACCGAAATTTAGCTTGCCCGATCAGGATGGCGAACGGGTGTCGCGTATTAACCCGGCTCAGGACAATGAACAGCCGGTACTCTATATTCAGATGACAGCACACAGTCCGGCAAACCGGGTAAGCGCACCGATAGAGCAGGCGTTTAATCAGCTGTGTGAAGAACTGCATGCACAAGGCTCAATTCGCCTCTATAGTGTCACCGACGACAGCAGCAATGTCCTGTAATCAGGCT
>PEFU01000003.1:2163293-2180127 GCA_002939445.1 Pantoea sp. BRM17
CCTCCGGCACAAACCAGGTCCGCTTATCCAGCGGCACATAGCCTACCGCTTCATCGCGGGCAGACATTTCAMCGCACGCCGCGTGCAGCAGGTGACTGCGTCCACCGCCTTCGCGCGACCAGAAGTAGAGATAGCTGCCGTGTTGCTGCGCCAGTGCGCCGCGCAGTGCGGCAAGCAGCGACGGATTGTCCCCTGGCCAGAAGCTGGCAAAGGTTTCATCATCAGGTAAGTAGAGTGGCAGTGAGAGCTGTGCCGGCGTGTTCAGAAGTACCTCAGCAAGTGAGCGGGCAGAAAACGGCGCAAGTTTATCACGATCCTCTGCAGAGATGAACCAGGCGTCCCTGCCCGGCGGCTGCGCTTAGCGATCCTGATGCTCCTGCGCCTCCAGCACCACCTCTTCCGGACGTAAAATATTGATAACGCGGAAAATCAGCGCCAGCGCAACGCCGACCAGCGTGGCCAGCGCCATGCCTTTCAGCTCTGCCGCACCGATATGGACTTTGGCACCGCTCACGCCGATGATCAGGATCACCGAGGTCAGGATCAGGTTCTGCGCTTTGTTGTAGTCCACTTTTGATTCAATCAGCACGCGAATACCGGAGGCGCCGATCACGCCATACAGCAGCAGCGATACGCCGCCCATCACCGGCACCGGGATCGCCTGAATCGCTGCCGCCAGCTTGCCCACGCAGGAGAGCAGAATGGCAAAAATCGCCGCCCCGCCAATAACCCAGGTGCTGTAAACGCGGGTGATCGCCATGACGCCGATGTTTTCGCCATAGGTGGTATTGGGCGTTGATCCAAAAAAGCCGGAGAACATGGTCGAGAGGCCGTTGGCGAACATAGAGCGGTGCAGCCCCGGATCGCGGATCAGATCTTTTTTCACAATATTTGCCGTCACGACCAGATGCCCGACGTGTTCGGCAATCACCACCAGCGCGGCAGGCAGAATGGTCAGCATAGCCGCCCACTCAAAGCGCGGCGTGTAGAAGGTTGGCAGCGCAAACCAGGGCGCGTTTTCCACGCTGCGCCAGTCAACAATGCCCAGCATTGAGGAGAGCGCATAGCCCACCAGCACACCAATCAGAATCGGGATGATGGCAAGAAAACCGCGAAACAGCACGGAGCCAAACACCGTAACCGCCAGCGTCACCATGGAGATCAGTACGGTGGTGCTGTTCGGTGCCGTACCTTCCGCCGGTAGCAGGCCCGCCATATTGGCCGCCACGCCTGCCAGCTCCAGCCCGATCACGGCGACAATAGCGCCCATCGCGGCGGGTGGAAACATCACGTCCAGCCAGCCGGTGCCCGCTTTTTTCACAATCAGCGCCACAATGCAGAACAGCAGACCGCAGAGGATAAAGCCGCCCAGCGCCACTTCGTAACCCAGCGGCAGCAGCAGCAGTACCGGTGAAATAAAGGCGAAGCTGGAGCCGAGATAGGCAGGAATTTTACCTTTGCAGATAAACAGATAGAGCAGCGTACCAGCGCCGTTGAACAGCAGCACGGTCGCCGGGTTAATATGAAACAGGATCGGCACCAGCACCGTGGCACCAAACATCGCAAACAGATGCTGCAGGCTGAGTGGAATGGTTTGCAGCAGCGGCGGGCGTTCGCTCACCCCAATGGCACGTCTCGTCATCTTATCCCCTTCCCTTCCTGTATGACAGGCGGTTAATTACTGTTTTTTTGTTAAAAAAAAGCCGACTCTCTGGTCGGCTGCTCAAATACTATTTCTTAAAAATGCTAATGCATATTCTGCCTGCAGCTGCAGGCCGGGCGTTGCCGGCGGCATTGGGCTCACGGCCAGCGCGGAACGTACCGGCGCAGGCAGCGGTTTCGGGCACTGCCCGAAGGCAACGCGACCAGCAAAACAGCCCGGAGTAAACATTACTTCGTTCCGAAGATCTTATCGCCGGCATCGCCGAGACCAGGAATGATATAGCCTTTCTCATTCAGCCCCTGATCGACTGACGCGGTGTACAGCTCAACGTCCGGATGCGCTTTCTCCAGCGCGGCAATACCTTCCGGGGCCGCTACCAGTACCAGCACCTTGATGCTGCTGCAGCCCGCTTTTTTCAGCAGGTCGATGGTGGCAATCATTGAGCCACCGGTCGCCAGCATCGGATCGACGACCAGCGCCATGCGCTCTTCGATGTTAGAGACCAGCTTCTGGAAATAGGGCACCGACGGGGTGGTGCGTAACGGCAAAAGCACTGCCGGACATCAGCGCTATCTCTGCTCTCACTGCCGTAAAACATGGCAACTGCAGTTCACTTACACCGCTTCTCAACCCGGTACGCACCAGAAAATCATTGATATGGCCATGAATGGTGTTGGATGCCGGGCAACCGCCCGGTAATACCCGCAACCGGAGTTGAACGCTGCGTCAGGGAAAAAGCCTGGTGAAGGCTTGCTTTATGCAGCTGCTGGTAGAGTTATAATATTTCTGCACATAATAAAATAATTATTAGTGAAAACGGGTGATGCTGCCAACTTACTGATTTAGTGTATGATGGTGTTTTTGAGGTGCTCCCGTGGCTTCTGTTTCTATCAGCTGTCCCTCCTGTTCAGCTACTGCTGCGCGTCGCCTGTGCCAGGCTCGCCGCCAGCGACAGGATCACGGCGCAAAGAAAAGTCAGCAGGATAAGTTTCACAGGCAGCATTCAGGATGTCCGGGCAGAGAAAGAGTGGGTTATTGTACAGCGAAACGGCGTCTGTTTTTTCACCAACTATGCGCCGGGACACGTCTTGTCATGATGATCATTGCAACTCAGATAGCGATTATATTGCGTCTCGCCGGCGCGCTTAAAGATGATCCACGGATGCACCGCCACCGCGCCTTTCCAGCCGTAAGTGGGAGCCGCATAGACCTGCACCACCGCTTCGCTGGCGTAGCGCTGCGGATCGGGCGCCAGTCCGGCGGAGTCGCGCCGCGCGGTGGCCCAGCCGCCCTGCCCGGTCTGCAGGTCGCGGCTGTTTGGCCCCGGCCAGGCGCGATAGGTGGCGGGCCACGGGTAAGAGCGGATTGCCGCCTCAATCTGCGGGATCATCGCCTGCGCTGCGGCCCCGCGGTGATCCACCAGCAGACGCGGACGGGCGCCATACCAGTAGCCATCCGGCAGGTTACGGTTACGCCGCACCTTGTCACCGCTGCCCCAGCTGATCACCTACAGCAGGTTCATCTCTACCCCCTCTTCCGCACCGACCGTCACGCCCAGTACGCCCAGCAGCGACAGCTGCAGACCGCGCCCCGAGGGCGGCAGCCCTATCGGGTGCAGCAGCGAGCGGTAATCCTTGCCAACCGCGTTTGCCGGCAGGTCGAGCTTCAGCGCCGGCACTTCGCGACCAATGTGCGCCAGAAAGGTATGAAAGAGATAGAGATTAAAGCAGACAGCGTCAATCTCTATCATGAAGAGGGCGACTTCGGCGTCTGCTGAGTGCCCGGCGCGCCGCAATCCGCGGCGCCCCCGTCAGGGATTATCCTTCTGCACGTTATCCCGGCCGATACCGCCAATAAACGGCAGCCGCAGCCGCAGCGGCGTGAAATCGACGCCCAGATTAAGCCTTTTTACTGCCGCACTGAGTCACGACAGCTGCGCCTTTATGCTGGCGCAGCTACACTCACTCATACCCTTATCCGATGGAGATACAGCATGTTTAACGCAGGCGATTTTGTGCAGTCGAAAACCGGTGGTCCTAAAATGCAGGTGCTGCGTGCAGAGGGCGATATGCTCTGGTGCGCCCGTATCGACGACCCGCTGAAATGTATGACAATATTCAGCTTGGCGGCGTGATGATGCTGGCGATGGTGCTGAACCTGCTGCTGGCGGCGCTGATGGGCGTGCTTATTCCGCTGATCATGACCAAAATGAAGCGCGATCCGGCGGTGGGGTCCAGCGTGCTGATCACCGCGCTCACCGACACCGGCGGTTTCTTTATCTTTCTCGGTCTGGCCACGCTGTCGCTCGCGACCCTGATGCCGATTGTGGCGGGCATTGGCGGCAATACCGGCAACCAGACCATTACCATGATTGTGCGCGCGCTGGCGCTGCATCAGGTGGAGCCTGGTAACTTCTCCTTCCTGATCGGTCGCGAGCTGGGCGTGGCGCTGATCAACGGCCTGTTCTGGGGCGGCATTATGGGCGGCATCACCTGGCTGCATGTGATCGATCTGGTTAACCAGGAGAATGAGAGCAACATCCGTAAAATGGGCGGGATCAGCCAGGAGGAGGATGTGTTTGCGCCGGTGCGTAAAGCGGTGAGCAAGCGCTGGACGTGGCTGGCCATTAACCTCTGCACCGCATTTATCGCCTCGCGCGTCATCGGCCTGTTTGAAGCCACAATTTCACAGCTGGTGCTCGGCGAGCTGCCGCTGACCGATATTCTGCTCAATAAGCCCAAAACGCTGGTCGCAGATGTGATGAATCCCCGCCCCACTACGTTTCAGCTCAATGACAACGCCGAGGATGCCGCCAGCGCCTTTGAGCGCTACAACCTGATCTCTGCTGCCGTTACCGACGCCAAAGGCAAACTGATTGGCCGTATTACCGTTGAGGTGGAGCCGCAGCTGCGCGCGCGCCTGCTCGATGTGATTGAGCTCGATCGCGACCGCGTAGGCCGCATCATGGATTTCAATATTCTCACCGTGCGCGCCGACGTCACCCTTGCCACGGTGCAGCGCTTTCTGCGCAAGCGCAGCAGTATGCCCAACGGCACCGATAAAATCTTTATCACCAATGCGCAAAACCAGCTGGGGGCGCTCTGGCAGCTGGTCCCCTCCGAACAGCGTGGCCGCGTGCTGGTTGAAGCCTCAGAGACCGTCTGGGAGAGCCTCACCGAAGGCATGAGCGACCGCGAGATCCTGCGCGCGATTGAACCGCTGGATATCGACGATCAGGTCTATCTGGCGCGCTATCTGTCGCGCGATCTCACCGGCCGCCTGCTGACCACGGAATCCCGCCAGCGCATTCTTTCACTGCTGCTGAGCAAACAGGACTTAGTGGATGTCCTGCTGGATAAATCCGTCGATCTCAACGCCGCAGAGCTGCGTGAAGTGGCCGCCTGGCGCCAGCAGCTGGAGCAGGAGCTGGCGCCGCTGCACGCCGCCGACCTCGCTGATATTTTGGAAGCGCTGCCGGAAGAGGAGCGCCCATTCCCGGTGCCATTGAGCATCATCAGCAGAAAAAGACCCTGCCGGAACCGGCAACGCTGAGCAGCAGCGAGACACGCTGACGCTGCGACTGGCGCCTTTGTTCTGCCCGTTCTGGCGGTAACACGCTACACTTTGTGCTGACTTTACAGACACAAAGGACGCGTTATGTCTGCCTCGCACGCACAACAACTAACCATTCAATGCTTATTTTTCATACAGCGATTGACCCCATCCGGTAACTGTGACTAAATATTGTTATCGCCCTGAGGGGTATCAACAGGAACACCCGCGTGAACAGCGCCCTATCACCACGAAGACGTCCCAAAACCGGCACCATGACCCGCATCGTTTTGCTGATCAGCTTTTTTATTCTGGCTGGTCGCCTGATCTTTATGTTCCCGTTTACCTTTAAATCGGGCGAGCTGAGCCACTACTACCGCAACTGGCACATCGTAAAATATAACGAGGATGTCGGCGAGCTGCACCGTCGTGACGCTGACGGCAACCGTATTAAATGTCAGTTTGCCACCCTGCTGGCACAAAAGGCGAGTTACTGAAGCAGGGCCGCGGTCTGCGGCCCCTGTCGCACGCGTCAGACAGCGCTGTGCGATCTCAACCAGCTGCGCTTCAACGGCAGCTATCAGTTTGTGCTCTCAACGGTGGTGATGATGTTTCTGCAGCCGCAGACGATCCCGCAGCTGATTGCCGATATGCAGGCCAGTACGCAGAAGTATGGCTACAACCTGATTGTGGCGGCGATGAGCACCGCTGATTACCCCAATACGCAGGATTTATCGCCGCCGCACTCTGAAGTGCGCGCGGCGCTGCCGAAGCTGACGCCGGGCAACGCGCTGGATCTCGGCTGCGGTAAAGGCCGCAACAGCCTTTATCTCAGCCAGCACGGCTTTAACGTCACCGCCTGGGACGCTAATCCGGCAAGCCTTGACTACCTGAATACCATTATTGCCACCGAACAGCTGCTGAACATTGGTCACTGGACGCTCACTTTCCCGGCCGGTTTTCTCAGCCAGAATACGCTGGTGCAGCTCGATCTGGAGCGCGAGCAGGCGTACTGGAGCGATGTGACCGGCTGGAAACTGCTGCTGGAAGAGGAGTAACGCGGGCCGTCCGCCCGCTGTCTGACAATGACGATACGCCCTGATAACTGGTTTACAGAAAAGTATGTTCAGGATCAACAGATGCTACTGGCCACGCTGGTACGCTTCCATCGTAAAGCGGTGAAGCAGGATGAGATCCCGCGCTTTACCCTGTTTAAGAAAAAGCAGGTGCTGCCGATGATTTTTCTGCTGCGCCTCGGCACGCTGCTGAATAACCAGCGTCAGGCGACCACGCGCCCCGATGCACTGAAGCTCTCAACGGACGTGGCGCGCCGCGTGCTGGAGACGACAGAGCAGCTCTATCTGCAGTGGCAGGAGCAGAATCCGAAACAGGCGAACCCGCAGCTGACCGCTCTGCTGAAATGGGCGGCGCTGCTGCATGAGGTCGGGCTGACCATTAATCACAGCGGTATGCAGCGGCACTCCGCCTATATTCTGCAGCACTCCAATATGCCTGGCTTTATGCGCAAAGCGGTGTTTGTGCCTGGCCTTGCGATTCTGTGCGGCGTCTTTGACGCACTGGCGATCCGTGAACTGCGTCTCTCTGACGGCGCGCTGCGCGAAGGGGTGCTCTATGAGATGGAGGGCCGTTTCCGCCATCAGGATATCCGCAGCCGCACCGCACAGAGTCTGGCGAACCACTATGTGATCGACAGCGATCTGCTGGCGTGGCAGTATCGCCTGCACGGCTGGCAATATGCACTGGGCGCCTCCGGCAGTATTAAAGCCGCCTGTGAAGTGCTGCTGGCAATGGGCGAGAAAGAGAAGCGCGTAACGCCTGACAGTCTCGATATGCTGGTCGGTGAAGTGCTGAAGCATAAATCCTTTGATGCGCTGAGCCTGCCGGGCTTATCTGAAGGAGAAAAAGGGCGCAAGCTGGTTATCGATATCGGCGGCGGGTCAACCGAGCTGGTAATCGGTGAGGATTTTGAGCCGCAGCTGGTTGAGAGCCGCCGCATGGGCTGCGTCAGCTTCGCTAATCTCTATTTCCCGAAAGGCGAAATCAGCCAGGATAATTTCCGTCGCGCCCGCCTCGCCGCTACGCACAAGCTGGAGAGCCTGGCCCTGTTCGCTGAGCGACTGCAGGGCTTTAGCGCCGCCAACGTGACCATTGTCGGCACGCACACGCTGCGCATTGCGACCAATGCCGAAGAGTTTTTGCAGCGCGCCGCGGAAGTGATCCCCTATCCGATTGAGGTCATCTCCGGTAACGAAGAGGCGCGCCTGATCTTCATGGGCGTTGAGCACACTCAGCCTACTCCGAAGAGTACGCCGAAGCCGCAGGAATTTGCGGCCATCGATCTCGGCTCAAACAGTTTTCATATGGTGATCGCCCGCGTGGTGGATGGCGCCATGCAGGTTCTGGGACGCCTCAAGCAGCGGGTGCATCTGGCTGACGGGCTTGACGCGCAAAACCGGCTGAGCGAAGAGGCGATAGTGCGCGGCCTGAGCTATGCTCGATCCGCGTCTTAAACAGCGGATTCTGGATATTATCGCCATTCTGTTAAGTGATACGGTTAAAGCACGTATCGTAGACAAAGAGCTGAGTAACCGTTATGTTCCGCGCGGCAATCGCAGGAAAGTGCGCTCGCAGCTGGCGATTTACGATTACATCAAGAGACTGGAACAACCCGAATAACGCCTATGCCAACTGGTGCGCGGTATGTGCTCGCTGATCCCGGACCTGCCTGGCATCAGCGAAAATATTCGCATCACCAGCATTGTTGATCGTTATCTTGAGCACGACCGGGTGTATATTTTTGAAAATGGCGGTGAGAAAAAGGTGTTTCTCTCTTCGGCTGACTGGATGACGCGCAACATCGATTACCGCATTGAGGTCGCCGTGGCGGGCCCGGTTACCTTTGAACATCTGATGGTGTCACCGCAAAATTCGCGGGCCGTGCTTTATCAGTTGATTGACACGGAGATTGCCAATGCGCAGCAGAGTAAGCCGTGCGGAATTACGCTTAAAATCAATAACCTGGTGGATAATGGCCTGGTCGACAGGCTCTATGCAGCCTCGTCAGCCGGGGTAAAAATCAATCTGGCTGGTCTGAAAATTCACGCCAAACTGTTTCTGATTTCCCGTCGCGAAGGTGAAGAGGTGGTGCGCTATGCGCATATCGGCACCGGCAACTTTAATGAGAAGACTGCGCGCCTGTATACCGACTACTCTCTGCTGACCGCTGACGCACGCATCACGAACGAAGTCCGCCGCGTATTTAACTTCATTGAGAACCCCTATGCCAGCGTGCTGGCGATCAAAATCAATATCTATCGCGTAGCCAAACACTCCCGCATTATGGATGCGATGATCCACGCGGCGCACAACGGCAAGAAAGTGACGGTGGTGGTTGAGCTGCAGGCGCGCTTTGATGAAGAGGCGAATATCCACTGGGCCAAGCGGCTGACTGAGGCGGGCGTGCACGTCATCTTCTCTGCGGACTTTAAAGATTTTATCGGCTTTCCCAACGTCGGCAAAAGTAACCTGGTCAACCGGCCGCTGCCGCAGATCCGCCATATCGGCTTTGATGGCTTCCGAAATGGCTTTGACGCTATCCGCGATCGCGACGTGCTGCTCTACTACCCCTATCACACCTTTGAACATGTGCTGGAGCTGCTGCGTCAGGCGTCGTTCGATTATGCCGAATATGATCTGGTTACAGAGATGGAGTCGAGCCTGCTGGAGCTGATGTCCTCCAGCCTGAAGCAGCGCCTTACTGCCGAACCGGTGCGCTTTGTCTATCAGCGCGATATGCCCGATGCCATGGTGGAGATGCTGCGCCACAAGCTCTCTATCTCTAACTATGACTCCATTGTGCCGGGTGGCCGCTACCATCGCGAGGATATCCGCTATGCGCTGCTGGAGATCCCGTCAGACAAAGTGCCGCGCTTTATCAACCTGCCGGCCGAGTCGCCACGCCGCCGCAAGCCGATGATCCTGCTGGATAACATTCTGCGCTACTGCCTGGATGAGATTTTTAAAGGCTTCTTTGACTACGATGCGCTGAACGCCTACTCCATGAAAATGACGCGCCTGCTGCTGGAGATGGCGCGTAACCAGATCTTCCTGATCAACGAACGCCAGCTCTCACCCAATCAGCAGGAGTGGCTGCGCCACTATTTCAAACACCAGCTGCGTCAGCACGTTACGCCGATTCTGATCAACCATGACACCGATCTGATTGAGTTTCTCAAGGATGACTACACCTATCTGGCGGTGGAGATCATTCGCGTGATTGAGCGCATGCGGTTTTTAGGGATCTATTCCAACAACCTTGAAGAGTTCTACAAGGTGCGCTTTGCCGATCTGAAGCGGCGCATTCTGATCAGCGAAGAGCAGGGTAAACCCACTCCCCTGCGGCATCTGCTGAAGAAGATCCAGCAGCGGGTACTGAAGTCCGATCAGGAGTTTGACGCGCTCTACAATGAGGGCCTGCCATACTCTAGCAATAATGGTGAAGGAGACTGAGCGGAGCCGCACCACTGCGCGCCTTGCGCCGGACATATCGTCCCGCCACAGCATCACGGAGTCAGAATGGGTCAGGAAAAGCTGTATATAGAAAAAGAAATAAGCTGGTTATCCTTTAATGAACGTGTGCTGCAGGAAGCGGCGGATAAAAGTAACCCGTACAGCAGCAGCATCAGCAGCAATATTCCTGCGCCGCACGCCGTTACCATGCGCCGCACAAAGCGATCGATGGCGCGCCGGCGACGGTCATTAGATTCAACAGGAATATGGTTTATGCTCATGCCGGTCAGGGATTCAGATTAGAGAGTCGCTATGTTGCCCGTAGCGGATTGATAAGACAACTGTTGCGGTTGGACATCCGWAAGTGCCAGCGCCGGTCCGGCGGGGTCGCCGTTAAGCGGAATAAAACGCGCTTCATGACGACTGATGCGCCAGCCCAGCGTGTCGCTGCTGCCCAGCGCCAGCGCCGGCGTTTTATCCCACAGCTGCTGGCTGAG
Source organism: Pantoea sp. BRM17 (assembly GCA_002939445.1). GTDB lineage: Bacteria > Pseudomonadota > Gammaproteobacteria > Enterobacterales > Enterobacteriaceae > Pantoea. The sequence goes on from PEFU01000003.1 coordinate 2,173,536, forward strand.
CGCAGGCTGAAGCTGTGGCGCGCTGAACAGGGGCAGGACCACCCAGATAAGCCAGAAGAGCCACTGCCCGTCGTCGATGTGCGCCAGCGCCATCTGGCTGACGGCACCCTGCGGCAGGCGCAGCGGCCGATCGCCCAGCGGAAAATACCACTCGCCGCGATCGTGCTCTATTCGCGGCTGCATCAATAGCAGTGCGCCCTGCACGTTGAGTAACACGGCATCAGCCGCGCTGCTGGTCACGGCGGCCTGCGGCGCAGGCGTTTCGCGCAGCTGTGCGCCCTCAGCGCTAATCTGCCACACCTGCAGCTGGCGCTCACGGCTGGTAAAGAGCTGCGTGCCGTCAGGCGACAGCAGCAGCTGGTCGGCATGCTGCTGCGGCAGCATAACCTGACTGACAGGCTGCTGACTGGCCAGCGTCAGCACGCTGATCCCCGACGGCGTCTGTGCAGCAATAATGGCAAATACCCGGCGCTGTGACTCGGTTGCCACGCCCTGCGCCCCCTGCGAGCCGTGCCAGGTTTTAATTTTTTGCAGGCGCGGACCGTGCTCGCCGGTAATGGCAAACCACTGGCTGACACCGCGATCGTCTCTGATCAGCAGCGTTCGGCCACCCGCCAGCATATGCAGGCTCGCAACCGGCTGCGTCAGCGCCGGCCACAGGCTACGCCAGGTAACATCAGGCCACGGGTTATCAATCCGGAGCTGCTGCCAGCGCCCGGCGTGTTCGACGATCACGCCGTCACCGCGCGGCGAAAAGGCGACCGCCTGAATGCCCAGCGCCAGCTGACGCGTGAGGATCGGGCCTGACTGTTTGCTGGCAAACAGGCTGAGTACGCCCTGCGCATCCCAGAGTCCCGGCGACATAAACCAGGCGGTATAGATAGCGGCAGCCAGCGCCAGCGGCGTGGCAAACAGCAGCGCCAGCGCGGCGGCCTTGAGGGTACCGATAACCAGCGGAACCAGGCTGAACTTCGCCTGATAGCTGTCACCGGCCGCGGTGGATTGCCACACCCAGTCGGCGTGCGGATAATTTTCATACCAGATTTTCTGACGACGCCAGCGCGCCGGCAGACGCGGGCTCAGCACGCCGCACAGCAGCAGCGTAGCGGCCAGTATCACCGGCAGCAGCAGCACGCCCGCCAGCACATGGCTGATATGCGGCGCCATCCAGATACCGGCAATCAGGCCGATCACCACGCTCGGCAGCGCGCCCATCATCTCAATGCCGGGTTTAACCCAGCGCCGCCTGAACAGCGCATCTTCCGCCAGGGTAAATATCAGCGGCACCAGCGCAAATCCCATTGCTACGGCGGCAACCAGCAGATTACGCTGTTCGTAGTGGATAAGCTGTTCACCGGCGTCCGGCCAGAGCCGGGCTGCCAGCCATAGCGTCAGCAGCGTGACCAGCAGCAGCAGCGGCAGAAGTAATAGCACCTCGACGCCCGCAAACAGCCCGCCTTCGCTCACCGGCGTGTTGCCGGTGGCCATCAGCACAATCATCGTCTCGCCCACCGCCCGGCCAAAACCGATCATCAGTGCGGCAAAAATCCCGGCAGAAGCGCCGGGCAGTACGACCCGCGTCAGGGTCTGCCACGGCGTAGCACCCAGCGCCAGCGATCCCTGTCCGAGCGCCCCCGGCACGCGCGTTTTTCATCCCTGTCCCTCATGCTGGCCATAACGCCGGCGCAGCCGCTGGCGGATCACTTCTGCGACCGTGTTGATAACCAGCGTAAACAGCAGCAGCAGCAGCGCGCTGAGAAACAGGATGCGGTAGTGCGCGCTGCCCGCTGCCGCCTCCGGCATCTCTATCGCAATATTCGCTGATAGCGCGCGCAGCCCGACGCTCTGCCTGCAGCGTCTCGCCCAGCAGCGTAACCGGCGACGCGCCGGGAGCCTGAAACTGATAGCGATCCACCGGCTGCGGCCAGAAGGCGCGCACGCCCTGCCAGCCAAGCAGGCCGATCAGCAGCGTAAACGCCAGTAAACAGACGGCCACCGCACCCGCCGTCAGCCAGCGCCAGCGATCGTTCTGACGATGGTGTGCGGTGAGCGTCTCATTGTCTTCCCGCWGCGCCACCAGCCAGCCGTAAGCGTTACCGCCGTTGCGCCGTTGCAGCACCAGCACGTCACGCGGCTGTTCCGCGCGCGCGGGCCCGGCGCTGTAAATGACGCGGAAATCGGGGGCGGCAAAATCGCGGTTGCCGGTTTTTACCAGGTAGCGCCATCCGGTACTCTGCAGCGCCGCGCTGTTGGCGTCGAACTCTGACTGCTGCTGCAGGCCAAAACGCTGTTCGCGCTGCTGCTCATCCGCCTGCTGCTGCAGATTTTCCAGCTGCGCATTGAGCCGCGCCATATCGATACGGCGGATATCCTCTGCCTGACGCAGCTGCTCCTGTACCTGCTGCAGACGCTGCTGCAGCAGCGCATCACGGTTGACAAACTGCCACACCTGCCGCAAAAAGTGCTGCGCTTTTTGCGACACGCTCATGTTATTGGGGTACCAGGCCGCAACAATCTGCGCCAGCGGGATAGTATGTTCTGCGCCCTGCGCGTCGCGCAGGATCAGCGTATCGCGCTGGCTCGCCTGCTGCAGATGCGTCAGCTGCTCAGCCAGCGCGCTGAAGCGACGATGCGGGACGCCGGCGAGATTCACCACGGCGATACGCACCAGCCGCGTCAGGGCGTGACGTACGGCATACTCATGCAGCCAGACGGCAGCCACCACGCCGAGCGGCATAACGATGACCGACATCAGCACCACCATCAGCACCGTGCCAAAGATAGCCGGAAACGCGCCGCTCTCGCTGCCGCCTGCCGCCGGTGAGTCGCTCGGTATCCGTGACAACCCCTCTTCTGTCGCCACAATCACCACCGGCAGCGTCAGCAGTGCCAGCGTTAGCGACGCCCACAGCAGGCCTGGCGTACCAAAGGTTGGGTTCGGCAGCGCACGGGAAAAGAAGAGCTGATCGAGCGTGCCGCCAATCAGCCAGACAAAAAAACCGAGACCAAATACGCCATAAACGATAGACAACACGGCGTCTACCGGCAGCTCCGGTACCATCTTAACCACGCCGACCAGCATCAGCGGCGCCGTCTCTCCCGCCGCTCGCGCCACTGCCAGAATCAGTCCGGTGAGCATCGCCGGCACCGCCAGCGGCAGTACCACCCGCCACAGGGTTTCTGCCTGCGTTGCCCCCAGCGCCAGCGATCCCTGACGCAGCGTATCTGTCATCAGCCGGTAGCGTTCGCGCAGCCGGTGGCGCAGCACCATCGCCAGCAGATTCAGCGACAGAATAATCATGACCAGCAGCAGCGCAGTGGCATAAACCAGCGGCCTGTCGGCGTCGATGTTCGGGCTCTGAAAGGCCAGATCGTAAATCTGAAAGCCGAGGTGCATAAATTTGCGGTCAAGATGCAGATAAGGGATATCGTTCATACGGTTAAAACAGCGCAGCAGCGTGGACTTTCCGCAGCCGGATGGTCCAATCAGCGCCGTAATGCGGTTTTTCGGGATCTGCAGATCGATAGCGTTCAGCGCCTGGCGCTCGCCGTACCAGAGCGATAGCTTGTTTACGCTTAGCGCAATGTTCTCAGTGGACGTCATATTTCAACCTTGTTAGTGGTCATTTAAAACCCGGCGGTCGCGCACTCCCTGCAGACGCAGGCCATACACCACGTTCTCATAAATCGATTTGGGAAACGGATTAGGGCGCTGAAACACCATGCCGATGCGCCGCCGCAGGGCAGGCAGATCCTGCCCTGCCTGCATTACCGGCAGCCGATCAAGCAGGATTTCGCCTTCGGTTCGGCAGCCGCTAATATCCTCAATCACCAGCGTAGAGATAGGGTCGAGCGCGGAGGTGGGCTCATCCAGCAGCAGCACTTCTGGCTCAATGGCAATTGCCCGGGCGATCACCAGCCGCTGCTGCTGGCCGCTGGAGAGCGTCAGCGCGTTCTGCGCCAGATGATCTTTCACCTCCCCCCAGAGCGCCGCCGCGCGCAGTGCGCGTTCGCACGCGCGGCGTTAACCAAACCGGCCGGTGATGTACTCTTCGGTGCGGCGCACGCCGGGTGCGGTGAAAATCCGATCGGTGTCGCCGAACTCAATCAGCTGTCCCTGATGCATAAACGCGGTGTAATCAGACACGCGGGCCGCCTGCTGCATATTATGCGTCACCAGTACCAGCGTGAAATGCGCCTTCAGCGTGGTCATCAGGTCCGCTGGCCATTAGCTGGTTTATGGATGGCCGGCTGGTGATGCGCAAAGGCAAAGCATGGCTGGATGGTCAGCCTCTGCCCGCAGAAGGGTACGCCCCGTAGGTATGTCAGGGGCGCATGAATGCGCCCATCTCCTAGCCCCCGTAGGGGGCGCATTTATGCGCCCCTGGGTTAGAACGCAATAACGCCCCGGTAATGCTGCCAAAGTATCCTGGCCTGCATACCCATCGCCAGGCGCTGGAGAACGGTGATAAAGAGCACGGCACGTCGGTGCATTTTGTCACCGATGAGCTGGATGGTGGCCCGGTCGTTCTGCAGGCGCGGGTACCGATTTTTCCCGGTGATGATGAAGCAGAAATAACGGCACGCGTGCAGCATCAGGAGCATGCCATCTATGCGCAGCAGGCGAGCGTGCCGGGCCTGGCGTTGTCGCCCGGCGACTTCCCCGATCGCGAAGCTTTTGATCGCCAGCTGATGCAGGAGATAGACGCCTTTGAGCCCGATCTGGTGGTGCTGGCAGGGTATATGCGCATCCTCAGCAGCGCCTTTGTTGCGCACTATCACGATCGCCTGCTGAATATCCACCCTTCCCCAGGCGTGGAAAATCGGCGTTATTAAGGCGTCTGATTCCGCAGAGCGTGTGGTTATCAATTCATGAAAAAACTGGTTGTACTGATCTCCGGCAACGGCAGCAATCTTCAGTCCATCCTTGACGCCTGCGCCAGCGGGCGGATCAACGGCAGCGTTGCTGCCGTTTTCAGTAATAAAGAGAGCGCTTACGGCCTGACGCGTGCTGCCTGACAATACGCAGGCGGTACTGGATGAGCAGAGCTGGCAGTGGCCGGCGGTGTTCAGCTGGCTGCAGCAGGCGGGGAATGTCAGCCGCCATGAGATGTATCGCACCTTTAACTGCGGCGTCGGCATGGTGATTGCCCTCAGCCCGGATGAAGCAGACAAAGCGGTACAGCTGATGCAGGATGCCGGTGAGCATTCGCTGGTACGCAAGATTCTGGAAGTCAGCGCCACCGATCCGGAACGCGAGCAGCTGGAAGGTAAATCGCTGGCCGATCACCTGCTGGCCCCGACCCGCATCTATGTAAAAAATATCCTGAGCCTGATTGAGCAGGTTGATGTGCACGCCATTGCCCACCTTACCGGCGGCGGCTTCTGGGAAAACATCCCACGCAAAGGCTGCCTGCAGTCAGGCTGTGCGCTGGTAGGCGGAGAGACGGCGGAAATGCCGGGCATGTATCACGGCGAAGATTATGATGTCGCTGGCTTCTGTGTCGGCGTGGTGGAGAAATCGGAGATCATCGACGGCAGTAAAGTTCAGGATGGTGACGTTCTGATTGCCCTGGGGGCAAGCGGCCCGCACTCCAACGGCCCGGGAACGGATGGCGTCGGTACTAAACTGCGCCTGGCGATGGATCTTAAGCGTCACGACAGTATCGGCATCGATCTGGTTGCGATGTGTGTGAACGATCTGGTGGTACAGGGCGCCGAGCCGCTGTTCTTCCTCGACTACTACGCTACCGGCAAACTGGACGTTGATACCGCCTCTGCGGTGATCACCGGTATTGCCAGTGGGGATTCCGCAGTGACCGACAAAACCTCTCTCAGCTACAAAGACGCCGGTGTTGATATTGATGCTGGTAACGATCTGGTTGACCGTATTAAAGGCGTAGTAAAGAAAACCCGCCGCCCGGAAGTGATGGGTGGACTGGGCGGCTTTGGCGCGCTGTGTGCGCTGCCGCAGAAATATCGCGAGCCGGTGCTGGTTGAAAAAAAAATCGCCGGATTATACCGCCTTTTTGCTTTTGCGCCACAGCGGATTGCGCAGGGGGATGGCTGCCTGTCCTGAGAATAGCGGAATCGCGAAAATCTGACATAACGAATATCGGGCGTGAGATCAGACTCGCAAACGTTTGCCTGCGCTGTTAGAATTGCCGCGCTTAATTTTTGCCACCAATCGCAATCGACAGCCTTCAATCGTTACGCGTTCGGTTTCAAGATCGGCGGTGGCTTCATAGGTCAGCAGGCTGCCCACTTCCGAGGCCAGCTCGCGAAAGCGTTTGGTGCTGATATCATGCTCACGCATCAGGCCCAGTTTGTGTTTAACCAGCGGGTGTCTGACTTCCACGATTTTCATGATTATTCTCCCGGAATTGAGTTGAGCGGATGTGATGTTAGAGACCAGCTTCTGGAAATAGGGCACCGGCTCCAGCGTCTCTTCATCGCGGTAGACACCCACCACGCTGATACGCGCGCTCGGCACGTGCTCCAGTACCCCTTCCATCATGCCAAGACCGGCACGCAGAATAGGAACGACGGTAATTTTTTTACCTTTGATTTGATCAACATCAACCGGGCCGTT
>PEFU01000003.1:2180227-2249189 GCA_002939445.1 Pantoea sp. BRM17
AGCGTCAGACACTGCATCATTCTGCTGGCGACCCGTGGATCCACAGGCGTGGTCGCTGCGTAATCCAGATAGATCGGTAATTTCATGGCGCTGTAACTCCGTAAAATAAAACACAGGTCTTTATAGCATGATTCAGCCTGCAGAGAGTAAACCGGTCATGCGGCCGGTGACGGGAGCGCTAACAGCACAAAGCCCGCGTCCACGCGCCTGACGGGCGTGCGCTGCCCCTTTAATGGCGAGGTTATCCGCTTCGGTCGCGCCGGAAGTAAAGACTATTTCGCGCGGATCGGCGTTAACCAGCGCCGCAATCTGATTGCGGGCAACATCCACCGCCTCTTCAGCCTGCCAGCCAAAGCGGTGGGAACGGGATGCGGGATTACCGAAGGTGCCATCCTGAACGACACCCGTTTCGTTGTTCACGTGCATCAGCGACACCAGCACGGTATCGTCGCGCAGCGCGGCCGCCAGCATATCCGGTGTGACAATACCGTCGCTGCCGGGCGTCAGCCAGGTCACATCAAAACCTTCGCGCGCCAGCTGCAGGCAGCTGTCGAGTACCGCTTTATGTTCCGTCTGGCTGGTAATAATATGGTCAATTTTCACCTGCGGCCTGCGGCGTACCCAGAGCGCACCAATGCCTTTCGGTCCATAGAGCTTATGCGCCGAAAACGACATCAGATCCACCGGCAGCGTGCTGACGTCGAGCGGCAGCTTGCCCACGCTCTGCGTGGCGTCCACGTGGAACACAATGTCACGCGCGTGACAGAGCGCGCCCAGCGCCGCAATATCCAGCGAGCCGTTGAGCTGTACGCCGCTCAGCTGGCTGATACCCTGCCAGAGCCGCTGACGCAGCGTGGCGAGTCGCGTCATCTCTTCTGCCATCACCTCGCCTGCCAGCGCATAGGCTTCACCCATACCGACAATCTGATGCACCGGTAGCGTTCCGGAACGCATACCGCGCTCGTGCCCGCCGCCGTGCATCTGTGCGCGCCCCAGCGAAAAGCGCAGCGAACTGTAGGCCAGCTCCGGCTCAACGCCCATTGCGCGCAGCACATAGGAGGGTTCCAGGCTCGCCGAGGTACAGGCTGAGCCGGATGAAAGCGCCAGATCTTTCAGCGCCATAATCAGTGATTCACCCTCAACCTGCGCAAAGCTGATGTTGAGGATATTTGGCGCGCTGTGCGTTGCAGGCTGCGTGCTGAGCGTAATATTCATCGGTTGTGTTGTCATCGCGTCGCTCCGTTTACGTTTGGTCTCATTCCACGCCAGACCGGCGCGGAGTGGCATGGATCAGCGGGCGGCTGCCGGGGCAACGGCCCGCATCCGGCTGACGGCTTTATTGACCAGCGCAATTGCGTAGTCAATCTCCTCCTGCGTGGTGAATCTGCGATAGCCCTGCCAGAATGCCCAGCACTTTTCCAGATCCCAGTCGTCACCGCACAGCGCAACGTGACGGATCCCCTGGCTGTCGAGCTTGCGCGCCGCGCGCTGAATCGTCAGCAGCGCATCACTGCCCGTAAGGTGCAGCGTCATACCACTCTCGCTGCTGCTCAGCAGGGCTTTTTCGCCCCAGCGCGCATCCATGCGATAGCTGACGGCATCGCCACCCGCGTCTCTGATCAGATCGATAGCGCTGTGCGCCAGCTGTTCCGGGCTCAGGTCTTCCGCGGGCAGGTYAATGGTATCGCGCACCCAGTCAATAATCTGCAGACGACGATCGAATTCAGCGCGATCGCTGTCGCTGAGCGCCGGCCATTCCACCTGGCGCGCGCCTTTCGGCATAAATGCGCTCTGCTTCAGGCTGTAGCCGCCGGTATCAAAGGTGATCCCTTTACCGACCAGACAGGCGTAAACCGGCGCATCTGCGTCACCGGTCGGGTTGAAGTCAAGCGCCAGCAGTACCGGCACGCGCGACGAACCACGCCCAACGGTATGGATACCGCTATACCCCTGCTCGCGCAGATCTTCGCCTTTAGTGGCATCGGTGTTCATCACCTCAACGGTTTTACCGTTGCGGTAGCGGATGATATCGCCAAGACGGAATGCGTTGCCGCTGACCATGTTATCGGCACAGCAGAGATAGAGTTTTACGCGCTTCGTCAGCCCGCGGGCAATCGCCAGCGCCAGCGCGCCGGTGACGGTCGCCGCTCCGCCCATATCGGACTTCATAGAGTCGCGCCAGAACGCTTCATTTTCGCCGGTGGCGCTGCCCAGCAGCGACTCAGCCAGCACATCGTCGAAGGTAAACAGCGCATGATAGTCGTTGCCGAGCGCCGTTTTGGCTGCGCCGGTCAGCGTGGCAGCATCAATCAGCAGCTCCGGCTTCTGCTCGCTGGCGTCAATCAGGCCATCCGCCAGCACCAGACGCCCTTCTGACCACTGATCCACCGCGCTTTTGCGATAGGTGGCGGAGCAGTCGATATGCAGCCAGCCCTGCTGATATTTTTCAACAAACCACGAGAGGAATGCGGCCGCGCTGCTGGCGCCGGCGGCGTGAGCCGGGCTGGCGATGTTGTTGAGATCGGCAAAATTTGACGGCAGATGGCTGCGGTGGAACTCCGCCAGCGGCAGAACATCTGCGGCCAGCAACAGCTGAAAAAACTCCGGGCGATGCGCCGGCTCGGTGGCCGCCAGCTTCAGCACCTCTTCAAGACGATTACTCATGCGTGTTTCATTCCAAAAAAGCGGGCAGGAGCCAGCCTGCCCGAAGCGGGATTATTTCAGTAACAGGTTGGCAAGGGTACGCACGCCGAGTCCGGTTGCGCCTGCCGCTTCCCCCAGCGTCATCTCAAACAGCGTACGCGCCGGCAGGCGCAGCCACGGCTGTTCATCCGTTATCGCTTCGCGCATAGCCGCCTCAGAGCTGAAGAACGGGATCACGCTACCGCCTCCCTCTTTCTCCCAGTGCTGTAACTCGACGGGCGAGGTCGCGTTAAACTGTTCAGCCGGGCTTTCGCCTGGCACCCAGTGTTTATATTTAGCAAACAGCTGGGTCAGGGAGTCGATCATCTGTGCCGGCGGCTCAGCTACCTCCGACAGCAGCAGCGCGTGGCCGCCCTCCAGCACTGTCTGCWGGCTCAGCGCACTTCCCTCCTCACCCAGCAGATGCGCGATTTCACCCGGCGTAAACTCTTTACCCGCTGGTAATTTCGGGTTCAGAAACAGGAAAAAATGGCTGACGCCATGCTGTCCGGCATCCACTTCGCAGATATCAACAGGAGCATCATCGGTCAGCGTATCGGTCGCCACGCTGCCTGCGGCCTGAATAATTTCATCGATATCACTGTCAGCTTCTATACCAATCAGCAGATTAGGCGCTTCGTTCACGCTTTCACGCAGGCTGGCAATGTAGGCGCGGCGCACTGATTTACCGATTGAAAAATAGTCACCTGCCTGAAACCAGGGCGCCATGAATGGCGCCCCTACAGGGAATTCCCGCGTTATGCGCGTGCCAGGGCCATACGCATCAACATACGATGGTTAAATGATGCGCTGGCTGCCTTTAAAATCGCGCAGGAAACTGCCCCAGCGCCGCTCATAAAATGGCGTGATATGCGCGGTGGTGGAGAATGGCGCGCTGAAACCCGCCGCCGAGCTGCGTCAGCAGTTTGCGCAGGCAGGCGTGGCGCTGGATAAGCCCATCGTTGCCAGCTGCGGCTCGGGCGTAACGGCGGTGGTGCTGATTCTGGCGCTGACGGCGCTGGGCGTCCGCGACGCAACGCTCTATGACGGCTCCTGGGGCGAATGGGGCAGCCGCGACGAAGGTGACTTCGCGGCACACTTCGACAGCAGTCAGGTGAAGCGACTGAACGATGTACTGCTGCTCAGCCATGAAGGAGGCGCGCAGATTGTGGACGCGCGCGCAGCAAACCGCTTTAACGCTGAGGTGGATGRGCCGCGTCCCGGCCTGCTGCGCGGACATATTCCGTACAGCCTGAATCTGCCGTGGAACAGTCTCGCTGTCGCAATGCGTGAGCTGGGGGTGGTGCAGGATAAGCATCTGATTGTGTATGACGAGGGTAATCTCTTCTCTGCCCCGCGCGCCTGGTGGATGCTGCGCACCTTTGGCTGTCAGCGCATCTCCATTCTGGCCGGCGGTCTGCAGGGCTGGAAAGCYGCAGGTTTGACTACCGCAGACGGCCCGGTGGCGCTGCCATGGCTGCATGAGCACTACGGTGATGAAGAAGTACAGGTGCTGGATGCGCGCATGGTTCCGCCGGGTCAGGATGCAGTGCGCGATGTCACCGCAGAGTATCTGGCCAGTCACCTGCCGCAGGCAGCTTTCTTTAATATTGAAGCGCTTTCCGATCACACCAGCCCTTACCCGCATATGATGCCCCGCCCGGAGAGTTTCCCGTGACGCACCCGCCACGGGTTTACGCCCTGTGCTGCAGGCCGGATATCTTCAGCAGAACAGATGCTGCATTTTCATCCCGCGGCGCTCACTTTAGCCATTGCGGGCTTGAGATAGCCTGCACATTCCCGGAGACTGACCTTTTCCGCAAGAAGAGAGAAGATGGCAATGACGGTTCCCCTGTTTGTATCTGCTGATTCTTAGCAACGGCGTTTGGTTTAATGATGGAGAAAGTACGTTCGATTGCCATGATTACCTCTGAATTAGCATCCTGAATAAACCGGGAACCCTCTCCCGGTAAGAAAAACGCGCCGATTATAGGGAGATCGACGCGTGTTGCCTATGAGTGATTGGTGGAATTATTGAAAATAATTACTTTTTGCGGTGCAGGCTGCAGAACGGCATTTTCGCCTTCCAGAACAGAAACCACTACCGGGCCAGAGGTCATGAACTCAACCAGACCATCAAAGAATGGACGGCCTTTGTGCTCAGCGTAGAAGCCTTCAGCCTGCTCTTTGGTCAGGTGCAGCATTTTTGCGCCAACGATTTTGAAGCCCGCGCTCTCAAAACGGTTGTAGATAGCACCGATAACGATTCAGCCGCAATGCACTTAGCGGGTGCGCGCGCAGACTTCGTTTTCAGCGAAGAAGTAAGCGATTTCACGGGCAGCAGACTCTGCAGAGTCAGAGCCGTGGGTCGCGTTTTCGGTGAAGCTGTCCGCGTAATCTGYACGCAGGGTGCCTGCCAGTGCGTTGTCCGGGTTGGTAGCACCCATCAGGTCACGGTGACGCGCAGCTGGCGTCACAATCTGTTCAGACATAATAATCTCTGGCCTCGTTGTTACACGTTACGGCTCTGGTTAGGAAGAAGAAAAAACAGCGCCCCGGCTGAGCCAGGCTCAACAGGGGCGCATTATTGTACTATAACTGCGGCACGATGCCAGGGTAACCGTTTTACGCCAGCGTAAAAGGTGTAAACTCCCCTGTCCGAGCTTGCCGCGCAGCACTTTGTTGATATCCGTCATCTGCTCGAAATCGTCGCAGCAGTAGTGGTAAATCCACTTCATGACCTGATCGGCACGGAACGGCTTCTCGCCCATTTCGATAAAAAATTCACGCATCTGCTGACGATTGAGATCGAGCAGGTTAATTTTTTCGTTTTTAGGAGAAACCACGGCGGGGGACGCGTGCTGCGCCGTAGAGCAGAATTTGCACTCCAGCGCGCAGCCTACCTGAGAAGAGACGCACAGCGTGGCGCGCTCCGCCTCCGGAATATAGACCGTCTCCACCAGCTGATCGCCTACGCGAATCGCCCATTTGATGGTGCCGTCGCTGGAGCGCATCTCCTCCGCTACTTCCGGCGCGCGGATCTCTGCGCGCTGCATCAGGCCAAAGCCAAAATCATCCAGCATAATATCCATCGCCGGCACGACGTTGTTCAGGTTGAGCAGCGGCTCACCCATGCCCATCATCACCACGTTGGTAATAGGACGCTGGCCGGTGACTTTCGCGGCGCCAATAATTTTGGCCGCGCGCCATACCTGACCAATAATTTCGGAAACGCGCAGGTTGCGGTTAAAACCCTTGGATTTGCCGATATAGCGCTTCACCGCCGCCAGGAAGGTTTCGATATTATATTTTTTGTTGATCGGGACAATTTCATCGCGAATGGTATCGTTCGGCGCGTGCAGCGAGATCGCCAGCGCTACGTCAATCATATCGCCAAGCTTATCCAGCGCGGGCACAACGCCTGAGGTGGAGAGCGTGACGCGGCGCTTGGAGATCAGCACTTTAGAGAAGCGATCGATACGGCTGTTGGAGCTGCGGCCATAAGGGGCTCCCGGGAAGGGGTTCCATGGGATCAGGTTGATCTTGCAGGGCGTATCCTTCAGCAGCGCTGCCAGCTCATGCGCATTGTCGGTGCTGTCGTTGATATGGTCCAGCATCACATACTCAATGGTCACGCGGCCCTGATTGGCATAGAGTGCCACGCTTTACGCCCGCAGCGAATCGGTGGGCGTGCGGTTTCAGATCGCCTTCACAGAGATAGCGTCACCCGCCATCTTTTTACGCAGCGTACGCTTGGTACGGTCGATCACATCGCCCGCCAGCTGGCCGCAGGCCGCATCGATATCATCGCCGCGGGTTTTACGCACGATAGTGGTAAAGCCATAGTCCCCCACGCGCTGCGCCTGCAGCAGATTGCATTCAGCAGCCGCTAAATTATTTGCGGCTAAATAGTGCAGTCCCAGCTGCAGACGAATATCCGCCGCACGATGTGATGACGGGCCGGTGACACACCCGGTTACAACAAAGCCTGCCGCAACGGCAATACCTAATCCTTTTAGCATAGCGCTCTCCCTGCGAATAAACCGGCCACTTGCCAGCTTAAACTGTTGATGCGCTTCGCCATACTGCCCTAATCTGCAGAGAAACGCACCGTAATTGTTAGCGACATAACCATTAGCGGGCGCTAACTGTTGTGCCCGCTGGTAGTACCGGCGCGTCTCTGTACTATTCTGCTGCGCCTGAGCGACCCGCGCCAGCGCCAGGGGCACGCGGTAATCTTCAGGATCTAAAAGCACGGGAAGCATTTTTCCTGCCGGCTGCATCAGCTGCCGTTCACCCTCCTCCAGCAGCCAGTTTCCCTGCTCAGGTGCGGCTTCCAGCGCCTGCAGCAGCCGTTTGCGCCCGGCGGCCTCGTCGCCCGCCTGCAGATAACAATAGCCTGAAATCAGAAGGCGATCCTGACGGGCATCGCTCTCCGGCGCCAGGAGTGTACTGCAGATTTTTCTTGAGTGGCTTCAGTATTCATTAGCTAAATAACGCTGGTACTGTATCGATTGTGGAAAACTTCGCGCCAACCGGTCGCCATAACGTGTAACGTCAGCAGCGTTTCCCTGTTGCGCGGCGAAACGTATCTGTAACCACAGGCTCTCTGCCGTTGCGGGCAGACGCTGATGGTAGAGTACAGCAGATCGTCTTCCGGTACATGAACCAGGCGGGCATAGGAGCGAATATAACCGCGCAGAAAGGTCGATGCGAGATCGGCCGGCGACTTATCCTCTTCAATGTCACGCACGGTGGAAAGTTTCAGGCACAGGCGCTCAGCGACGTTTTGCTGTGTCAGCCCCATCTGCTCACGGGCCAGACGCAGGCGTTCACCTGCCATCGAGACCAGATCGTCCTGCGAAGCCTTATGATTCTGCCACCACCAGGCGCCGGTCAGGCCGATAACAACAAACGCCACCAGCCAGGTAAAGATCATCAGCCAGCCATCGCGCTTTTTGCGGCGCTTGCCCAGCGAGAAGCTCTGCATCGGCGCAATTTTGGCCGCGCGTACCGGCGCCTGCTTTGCCATCATCGGCGAGGTGGCCGAAGAGGCCACCGGCGCGCGGGCGCTGTTATCCGCACTTCCTGCGGTGCTGCTCTGTGAGGTCACCGAGCCGGCACCGTTATCAACCGGCGTGCCGGCGGCATTGGTGTCGCTGTCACTGGTGCTGTCGGTACTGGTATCGCCCAGCGGAATAGACTGACCGCTGTCGCTGCTGCCGTTCTGATCGGGTGCATCACTGACTTCCAGCCAGCAGTCGGCCTTGAAGTTCATGACCACAGCGTTGGGATCGCCTGCGGGCTGGCTGACAGCCGCGCTTGCGGTTGGCATGCTGCCGGCCGCGACGCTGTTGGCCGGTGCCGGCGAGGTGGCCGCTGGCGGCGCGTTATCAACCGGCGCCTGCGAAGGAGAAACGACCGCGTTATCACACGCTGCGCGTTATTGCGCACCCAGCGTCAGACGGGCAACCTGGTTATTACGGATAAAACGACTTAAATCAACGGGCTGATTCTGATATTGCACGTCAACCGCACGCGGTGCGCCAATTTTCAGACGATACGGAGGCGTGCCGGAGAGGCTGAGCTTGCCGCCGCTGCGCTGTATCCCGCTGAACAGTTTTTTGCCGGCCCACACCCACACGCTCCAGCGCGCGGATCTGGTTAACCGTGGCTTCCACGTCGGTGGTGCGGGTATTGGTCATGGACTGAACGGCGATGGGAGCACCATCGCCGACTGGCACCTTGCCGACGTAAATACGCGTTGATTTGCGACGGATAATGGGTGCTTCGTTATGCATATTTTCTCTCCACAATTCCCCGGAAAGCACCACAACCTGACGAATACGTTCGTTGTTGCCGATGTTGCCCGGATTGATACGCAGGCAGTCAACGCCATACTCCGCCACTTTGAGAGCGATACGGTAGTCAAAGTGAATATCCGCTACCAGCGGCACGTTGACCTGTTGCTTAATCAGTTTAAAGGCTTCCGCCGCGTCCATGGTCGGTACCGAGACGCGCACGATAACGGCAAGAAACACATCAGAGGCTTTAACGCTGACTTTGAACTGATCGAAGTTCAGACGATCGAGATGATCGACATGGCGCATAGCGGATTCCAGCAGCGCCTGCGGCGTGGGTTCGCCATACTTCTCCTGCAGATCTTTCTCCAGTGAACCGGCGTTCACCCCGATACGAATCGGAATGTTGTAATGGCGGGCGCAGTGGATGTCATAGCCAACTTTTACCTCTTCTACCGGATCGGCTGCGAGCGAAATACGCAGCGTATCGCCGATGCCCTCTGCCAGCAGCAGACCAAGGCCGATTGCCGACTTCACCGCACCCGCGCGCGCGCCGCCCGCTTCGGTGATCCCGAGATGCAGCGGCTGATCGATCGCTTTTGCCAGCAGACGGTAAGACTCTTTAACGCCGAGCGTCGAAACGGTAGCCTCGCCCGGACCGTTGACTACGCAGCCGATAATGGAGACATCCATCGGCGTAATAATATCTTCCAGCCGTTCTTCCAGCGCATTCACGGTACCGATCACATCAAACTCCTGACGTGAGCAGGTCGGACAGGCGATAAAKTTGATCCCGCGCGAACGGATGCGCAGTKATTTCCTTCATAAACTGGTACGCGCCGGGCGCGCACCGCYTGGTTATTTTTCCAGCTGCTGCACGCTGATTCGACGACTCTCATCCAGCATGGATGCCTTGGCACGAATGCGCGCTTCCAGCTGATCGATCATGTCATCGTTGTCGAGACGATCGCGTTGACGAACGCCATCCTCGTAGAAACCGCTTTTCTTGCTGCCGCCGTAGACGGATTTCACTGTAGCCATAGCTGGCCAGCACCTGCTTCAGGGTGCCCTCGATACGCTGCCAGATTGCGGTGTCGGCTGGCAGGAAGTCGTTCATCCCGCGAATCGCTTGAATATTCTTCGCCACGTTAAAATCTCTTAATACAAAAAAACCTGTCCGGCATCATACCTTATGAGGATGAAACCGCACAGGTTCGCCGACATACCAGAGGCGCTGCTCCTGGTTATAGAGCAGACCATGTTCAATACCGGCACGTACGCAGCCCGCCGTGCCTTCCGGGCGCAGCGTCAGGCTCTCGCCGTTACGATCTTCAAAGGTGTACATCTCTTTTTCAACCACATCGGTCACTTCACCAATGGCACGGCTGAACAGTGGGGTATGCTCGACGATTGGTGCGCGCGCCGCCAGAGAGCCGATGGAGTTCAGCTCCAGTTCAACGTGATCAGCGATGCCCAGCGCTTTCCACCAGCGCGCGGTCATCATAATCAGCTCAGCATCAACATCCGGCCCCTGCAGGCCAAACACTTCGACGCCCATCTGATGAAACTGACGATAGCGCCCTTTCTGCGGACGCTCGTAGCGAAACATCGGGCAGAGTCCGGTGAAGTGGGCGCGCGACTCTTCATCCAGGAATTCGCCCAGCGTTGGCGCATCATTCAGCAGCGCCTGAATTTCCGGATTTTTGCTGTCCAGCACGCGCAGCGGATTGGTGTACATGCGGCGTTTGCAATCTTCATCCAGCACATCCTGATGCTGCTCCAGAAACGCCACCAGCGCACTGCGGTAGTCCATGGCAAATCCTACCGCTGGCGTGGCTCGTCCGCCCAGCTGCTCAACCAGGCCATCGTAACGCCCGCCGCCGCATACGGTGCCCTGCGAGCCGAGGCTGCTGGTGACCCACTCAAAGACGGTGCGGTTGTAGTAGTCGAGGCCGCGCACCAGACGCTGGTTGACGCGATAACGAATACCGGCATCATCCAGCAGCGCGAACTGCTTTTTAAAGTTGCCGCCGCCGAAGTTGGTCATCAGCTTCAGCGCCGGGTTGGCATCACGCAGCGTTTCCGCCAGCTGCATAGCCGCAGACTGAACGCCCTGCCCTGAAGCGATAACATAGACATCAACAACCCGCGTCGGTTCAAATTCAGGATTCACCGCCTGCACCAGCAGCACCAGCCGCTCCAGACCTACGCAATCCCTCTCCTTAAAATGGCTGTTGCCGCGTGCTGCTTACTGCAGCAGCGTCTGCAACGTCGCAGCGGCGTCCTGCTGAGCCAGCGTCTGCTGGTCGCCGGTGCGCAGATCTTTAATCACCACCTGGCCCGCTTTCACTTCATCTTCGCCGAGCACCAGCGCAATGCGTGCGCCCCATTTATCTGCACGGGCGTCCGCCTGCATCGCGCTGGTGAGCTGCTGATACTCCGCAGATGCCGCTTTGCCTGAATTTTCCTGATGCGAACTCCAGTAGCGCCAGCCGCCCAGCGCCGCGATCCCTACTACCACGCCAATCGCCAGTGCTTTGCCGTTATCGGCGAAAAAGCGGCGCAGCGCATCAACCTGTTCATTCTCGTTGCTGTAAACTTCTCGCGCCAGACGCAGGTTGATAACCGCCTGCAGATTGGCATCTTTGGTGTCGTTTAGTCCTTTCTGCAGCAGCGCAATGGCTTTATCAAGCTGGCTGGTCTCAACGTACTGCTTCGCCAGGTCCAGCGCGGCCAGTGCACCGTAGGTATTGCTGTTTTCGCTGGCGAAGCTGGCAACGGCCTCCAGGCTTTCCGGTTTTATCTGCAGCATCTGCTTCAGTGCCGGAGAAGCCTGCGAACCCGCGCCTTTACTCCAGGCATCGCGCGCGCCCTGCTTGTCGCCTTTGCTCAGCAATGCTTCACCGCGAATATCTGCCACAATCGCGCTCCAGCCGTCACCCTTAACGTTATCCAGGGTAGCCAGCGCGGCATCAGCCTGCTTCTGCTGCAGCTGAATGCTACTGACGTGCTCCAGACAGTTTCCGGCGTGAACTGATTTTCCACTTTCGGCAGCGGAGCCATCTTCACTACATCTTCTTCGCCGCTGAATAGCGAGCAACCGCTGAGCAGAGTGACGGAAATCAGCCCTGGCAGCAGGTATTTACGTAATTCCATGTGCGCTCTCTTGTCTGGCTTAACTTAAGTTATCTATTTTGTGGCGGTGACGCCGCCGGAGAGCAGCGCAGAGATGTTTTTCGAGAAGAAACCAGTCTTCTCAGAGAGATCGACTTTCCACTTCTCTTTACCGTTGCTGGCATCCAGCGCCTTTACCACGCCAAAACGGTCGGCAGCGTAAACGGTGCCGTCCAGCCATTCCGGATGCAGGTTGGAGTAGAAATCGCCAATGCCGTCGGTCCATTTTACCGCACCGCTGCTCTGATCCAGTCCCTGCAGCATACCGTTACTGGTGTGAACCAGTACCAGGCCATCGCTGACCACCGGACGGGAGAGCGCTTCACCGGCGACTTTGGTCTGCCACGTCAGCGAGCCGTCGCTGCTGTTGAGTGCAAATACCTGCCCGCGCTCGCTGCCAATATAGATCCGATCGCCGCTGGTATCGACGTCACTCAGACGATCGATCTCCGTCGCGCCGCTCGGCTGTGAAATGCGCTGCTGCCAGATCAACTGACCCTGGTTCAGGATCACCGCGCTGACGCGACCGTTATCACCGCCAACGATAGCGCCGCCAAAGGCGACCGCAGGCGCAGACTCACCGCGCAGCGAAAGCGCCGGCATATCGAGATTCACGCGCGCTACGCCGCCATCGGCGTTAAGCGCTATCACGCGGTCGTCCTGATCCACCAGATAGATGCGTCCGGCGTCGACAATCAAATCTTTAACGCCGCCGATTTCACGCTTCCACATAATCTGACCGGAACGCAGGTCGAGTGCGGTCAGGTTACCGTTGTACGCCAGCGCATAGACCACGCCATTAACGATAACCGGCTCCTGAATCAGCAGTCTGTCACCGGCCACAACCGGCTCGGTCTGGAAGCCGTCGCTGTCCAGTTTCTGCTGCGCCACAAAGCGGCCATCCAGCGTGTTGATCCAGTGCACGTAACCTTCGCTGTCTGCCACAACCAGATAACCGTTAAACAGCACCGGTGCCGTCAGATTACGGTGCAGCAGATCGCTCTGACGCCACCCAGTTTAAAAATGAATCGCCCGAATGGCGTGAGTATAACGACATTTGCCGCCCGCTTCAGGCTTAAGGCGCCTAGAATATCACGCCTGACAAAAAACAGAACGGCTCCTGACGAATCAGGAGCCGTAATTACTGACGGAAATCCATTCCCGCGCGCTCAGGACTTAACGGCTGATGGCGTAAACCTCGCCGCCTTTCATGCCATCAATACCGCCGGTATCGATAACAATAAATTCGCGCCCTTCCACTTCGGCGCGACCATATTTGCGATCGCGAGTCAGTCCAGGGAAATCGGCCACTAACGCATCACGGGTGCGCGTTAAGCGGTTAAACAGCGTGGATTTCCCCACATTGGGACGCCCAACCAGCGCGACCACAGGTACCATAACACTTGCCCCGGCGGCATCGGCGTCCAGGCCATCCGTTTTGTTCGCTACGAGGAACGTCGCTTTTTCACGGGAGCGCAGATGGTTAGCGATCTGCTGATCCGCCGGCATAACGCCTGCGCGGGCATCAACCATGAACAGCACCACATCCGCTTCTTCAATCGCCAGCAGCGACTGCTCCGCCATGCGGTTCTCTACGCCCTCTTCGTCTTCCGCCTCTTCGCCACTCTCTTCTGCGGCTAATGCGGCCCAGTAGGCTTCGTTTTCATCCTCTTCGCTGACTTCCTGCGGGTCTGCCACGTCCATCCACGGCAGCAGCGCGGTTTCCAGCAGCGAGGTAACGCCGCGACCGTGCGAGGCGGCAATCGGATGAATATCACCCAGACCTAGCGCGTAAAAGTCCAGCACGGTGTCGATCAGGACATATTCGCGCTCGTCACGCTCCATCGGGATATAGATGCTGTCACGCGTCGTGCCTGGCATGTCATAGACTACCACGCGATCTTCACCAAGAATACGGTTAGTGAGCGTTGACTTACCTACGTTAGGACGACCCACGATAGCCAGCTTAATCGGCAGGCCGGTCGGATCAAACTCCTCTTCCCCCCATTTGTTGACCACAATCACCAGCGAACGTCCGCTGTTGAGGATAAAGCCCAGCAGGGAGAGATCCTGGTCGGAGATACCGGCACGCGCGTCAATCACCAGCATCACGACGTTAGCATCTTCGATCGCCTGCAGGGTTTTGATCACCGAAAATTTCTCAACGGTATCGGTGATCTTGCCACGCTTGCGCACCCCGATATTCATAATCCGCGTCAGCATGGAGGTGTTTACGCGTTTGGTTGAGCAGTCGTACGCTTCCGTTACGGATTCAAACAGGTTACCTACGCCGCTGCCGTGCAGCGCCGAAATAAAGTGTACGCGGGCAAAATCGATAAAGCCGAGACGATAATCCAGCGTCTCTTTCACTTCATCTTTTACTTCCTGCGACAGGCCATGGATACGGATTGGCGTACCCATAACGTTCAGCGAGCGACGGAAGTAGTTCATCAGATAACGCTTGTAGGAATCGGGCAGATCTTTTACCTGATTACCATGGATGACCACGATAGGCGGGTTGTATCCACCGGCGTGCGCATATTTCAGCTTAACGCGACGGCCCCGCACCAGCGGCGGCTGATGATCTTCTGCTGCCACGGCCAATAGCATTTTTGCTACATCTGCCGGGCTAAGCCGCTGTTAAATCACAGGCAAAAAAAAAGAGCCCGGCGGGCTCTTTTTTACTTAACGCTTATTCTTTTTCAGGTGCGCCAGCAGACGCTTGCGCTTGCGCTGCTGCGTCGGCGTCAGCAGATTGCGTTTGCCGGCATACGGGTTATCACCCTCTTTGAACGCCTGAAAAATAGTGCATGCCGCCTGTCCGGCTTCGTCGCGGGACACAGCAGCACCCTGTTTAATGACGAACCGCAAAGCAGTCCGCAACCGCGCACTCATGCATGAGAACGCGGCATATCAGGGCGAGCTCACTATAAGGCGGCAGGATTGTACCAGATGGTACAATTGAAAGTGAACGATCATAACGCAGGGTTTAACCGCATAAACTGGACCGCCGACGCTATCATAACGATACCGGCAATCAGAAAGTATTTACTGCCATCCAGCGCCGCCAGTTTACCGCCGCCAATAGCGAAAAACAGGCCGATCGCCAGCAGCACCAGCCCGAACAGCACGGACCAGACGCTGAGTCCCCTGCCGGGGCGAGTGGAATGTTCTGCCTTCACACAAACTCCGTAAGAGAGCGTTGCCAGCGGCGCTTTGCCTTCGCTTTTGCGCAGCGCAGGCCAGGTCAGAAATGCGAACAGCATCAGCCCCGCCGGCACCATCAGCCGGGAAACCAGCGGCCAGAAGTGCCAGCCGGCATCCATTACCGCCCAGATCAGGGTTCCGATAAACGCCAGGACCAGCAGCGTCACCGCTGACGCTTTACGGTCACGCGTGATCTGATCAATCGCCGCAAAACGATCCCCTTCCGGCGTGCGGCCGTAGCTGCTCCAGTCCTGCTGCGGTTTGCTTTTATCCACCGGGATCAGCGGCAGCTGCGAACCGGTAAAGGCCACGGTAGGATGCGGCTGAAACATCTGCACCACGGTGGCGATCATGCCAACCGCAATCAGCGCTGACAGTGACTGCGCATTGATTTCACGCTTCCAGATCTGCTTACCGCTGTCCGCTTCTACCGCAATCACATTGTTGTGCGGCGTGCAGAGATAGAGCGTGTTGCCAACCTGCAGCGGCGTCTGCTGATCTTCAGCGCCATTGCCGGTCGGGCTAAGCGGTGTGTCGCCGGTACGGAAGGTCCAGGCAACCTGCAGTTCATTAACGTGGGCGCAGAACTCACCGTTGTCGGCGTTAATCGCGATAAGACGCGCATCGATCGTGTTCATCAGGATACGGCGCTGGCAGCTGTCGCCTGCGGCCAGAACCGGTGCCGGCACCGGCGTGGAGCCTGGCTGCGTGGGCTGCGTCACCGGTTTGGTGGCGTCAAAATAGGCCAGACCGCGGCAGCGGTTCCACACTTCCGACCAGCGCATTTTACCGCTGATCACATCAAAGCCGCGCAGTACGCCGCCTGGCATATCGGTCTGCACATTGTCCGCCACGCGACCGCCGACTACCACGGTGGTACCGGCAACCTGCGGTGCGGAGGTCAGCTGATAGAGCGGATCGGGCGCCTTGCCCAGCCCCTGCTTCAGGTCAACCACGCCGTTGTTGCCAAAGCGGATAGATGCACCGTAGGTGTGATCGAGCTTTGTGCGATTCGCGCCCCACAGATCCACTGACGAGCTGCCCATCGGCAGGAACACGGTGTTCATCGCCGGATCGTAGGAGAGCGGCGCCCAGGAGTTCGGCGTGCTGCGGGTATAATCCTGACCCGGCATCAGTACCGCATTCGGATCGTCGTTGCCCGGATCGAACGCCAGCGGCTTGCCGGTCAGGCGGTCCAGCACCCAGATCATGCCGGTTTTTGCCCCGATGACCACCGCCGGTTTGGTGGTGCCATCCTTCATCGGGAAGTCGACCAGGCTTGGCTGCATCGGCAGGTCAAAGTCCCACAGGTCGTTATGAACTGTCTGATAGACCCACTTCTGTTTGCCGGTGGTGGCATCCAGCGCGAAGGTGAACAGACCGTCATAGCGCATGCCTTTAAACGCGATACGGCACGCCAGCTGGTCAAACGGCGTCGCGCCCCACATATCGGATTCCGTCAGCGTCTGGTTGCCGATATTGGGCATCTCAACCGAGTGCGGCTGGGTTTTGGTGTACTGCTCGTTCGGGATGTGACCCTGCGGCATCGGCCGCTCTTCCACTTTGGGCATGCCGGTGTTAACCGATTCACCGCCGTTGCTGCCGCGAGCCACTTTGCTGGTGTCCTGCGGGATCATCTGTACCCACAGGCCAAGGCGCATATCGTTGACGAACATATACTGATTGTTGGGATCAAACGAGATACTGCCCCAGTTCAGACCACCCAGAGACCCCGGGAAGCTGAGCGATTTGTCCGTGTCCGGTAGCATCTGCGCGTGCATTTTGATACCAAACGGGCCGGYATCCTGCACGGTACCCACCGGCACCTGCCAGACAATCTGACGCGTTTTCATGTCGATGGCTGAAAGCGTACCAAACGGCGGGGCCTGGCACGGAATGCCGAGCGGCGACATAAAGCGGTTTTTGTTCACCGCATATGGCGTGCCCTTAAGCGGTACGGCGCCCAGGATGTACTGCTTGCCATTTTTGGGTGAGACATAGCTGATTGGGCCACCCTGGCTGCCGACCGGCAGGCGCGCTTTCCACACCTCTTTACCGGTTGAGCTGTCAAAGGCGCGCAGGTAGTAGTCCTGAGTACCGGCAATAAACACCAGTCCGCCCTGCGTCGCCAGCGTACCGCCCAGCGTTGGCATACCTACCGAAGGCGGGTGCTATCGTGATTTACGTAGCGGAAAAAGATGCGCCGCCAGCGCTACAGGCGCTGTGGCAGAACGGAGAGTAGGCAAAAAAAAGGCCGGCATCCTCTGCCGGCCCTGCTACTCTTACTTGCTGTCTGGCAGCGCGTAAGCAATCACATAATCCCCGCGATCCGGCGACTGGCGTGCGCCACCGGCAGAGACGCGGCTTCGCCTTTATTCCCAAACTGCGTAAAGAGCGGCGTTTTGCGCTGGCCCAGCTGCCGGAACCGCAGAAAMAGCGGGTCTGTCAGGTGCTGGAGCAGGCGCTGCCGCTCGGCGAGCAGGCGGAACAGGCTACCTCCGCAGGCAGTGGCGATCAGCACTATTTCCGCATCCAGATCACCTACGCCACCCACCATCGCGTGGTATGACACGCTGTGTGACAAAACCCTGCCGCAGGATGCTGATTTCAGCACCTTTGCCCGCTTTACCGTTGAGCATGCGGCAAAACGCTTTGATCGGCAGGTCGCGGAGCAGATCCAGGCCGCCTGGCAAGAGGTGGGTGTGAAGTGAACATAGAACTGACGGATGACGCGATCGTAGAGCTGGCGCGGGAGCCTGCGCTCCATGTCAGCCCCCGGCACCGCCTATGATGACCCGCTGCTGGGTAAAGATCCGCAGCCGGCGGATATGGCGCACTATATCGAAACGCGTGATGACAACGGCGGCGTGCATCTCAACTCCGGTATTCCTAACCGCGCGTTTTATCTTGCGGCCACCGCGCTGGGCGGTTTTGCATGGGAACGCGCCGGTCAAGTCGCCCATGAACTGACGCACGGCGTCACGGAAAGCGAAGCGGGACTGATCTACTTTCAGCAGGCGGGCGCGCTGAATGAGTCGATGTCTGATGTCTTTGGCTCACTGGTAAAACAGTATCAGCGGCAGCAGCGCGCGGAGGAAGCGGACTGGATCATCGGCGAAGGATTGCTGGCTAAAGGCATTAACGGCAGCGGCTGGGACTATCTGGGCGTTACTTATGATTTTTTCTGGAACGTTTATCAGCGAAACTCGCTCGACAACAAAGGGCTGAAGCTGGACGGTACCGTGCACTACGGCCAGAATTATCAGAACGCTTTCTGGAACGGCCAGCAGATGGTCTTTGGCGACGGTGACGGCGAGATTTTTAATCGCTTCACCATCGCGATTGACGTGGAGTCGGCGCGCCGCACGCTTACTCACGTTCAGCAGCTAATGGCGGAGCCGCACCGCGTCATCGCACCGGCGGATATCGCCCGGCCAGGTCAGGTGCTGCGCGCCATTTTTGATGCCAGAGAGAGTCAGACGCTGCCCGGCACGCTGATACGTCAGGAAGGTCAGCCTGGCAACGGCGACGTGGCTGCGGATGAAGCCTGAAACGCCGCCGTAAACCCCGCCAATCCTGACCAGCACGCAGGGAGATCCCCTCCCTGCCTGCACGTTTCCTGCTCTGCCTGACCCCGGTCTATACTCTTTGCATACCCATCACTCAGGGAGTCCGGCATGTCATACAGCGTAATTCCCCCCTATATCCTGCGTAACATCATCGACAACTGTGCAGGGCCGCAACAGATCGCCAGCGCTTTGGTACGCTGATGGCGCAGCTGGAAGGGGTCAGTCCGCTGGCGACGCTGGCGCGCGGCTTCAGCGTTACCACCGATGCGCAGGGCGAAGTTGTAAAACAGATCGCGCCGCTGCAGCCAGGCGACAGGCTGCGCACCCGGCTGGAAGATGGCTGGGTGGAGAGCGAAGTCACCGCCCTCACGCCGCAGACCGCCCTGTTTCAGCTGCAGCGTCGCTTAGGCGCGGCCGCCGATCGGCAGCTGCGCAGCGCGCAGCGCCAGCAGGATCGGCTGCTGCAGCGGCTCAGTGCGCAGCAGCCACAGGGGCGCATCCTGCGCGCGCAGCAGCAGCTTGCGCACTGGCACTACCGTCTGCAGCAGAGCATGCAGCAGCAGCTGGGGCAGGCCGACCTGCGCGCGCCCACGCCCTCTGCCGCCGCTGAGATTGTCAGCCGCAATCAGGTCGAGCTGCTGCGGCAGCTGCAGTCGCAGCAGCAGCGCATGGAGATGGCGATGGACTACTATCTCGCCGGGCAGCAGCGTTACCTCACGCAGCTTCAGCATCGCCTGCAGCAGCATCCGCAGCTGCGCCTGGCACGGCAGCCTGCCATCGTGCGCGCTATCGGGCTGGCCAACCAGCGCAATGAATGTGACGTGCTGATTGTCGGCCGCGGCGGCGGTTCGCTGGAAGATCTCTGGTGCTTCAACGATGAGCGCGTGGCGCGGGCGATTTTTGCCAGCCGCCTGCCGGTGGTCAGCGCCGTAGGGCATGAAACGGATGTCACCATCGCCGATTTTGTCCTGAAAGCGCAGCTCAGCGCAGAAGGGTTGTTCGATCAGCAGTTCAAACAGCCGCTGCCCGATCCGGCCCGTCAGGTCGGGGTGATCACCTCCGCAACCGGCGCCGCGCTGCATGATGTGCTGCGCGTGCTGCACCGCCGCGATCCCTCACTCCCGGTGGTTATCTACCCTACCGTGGTGCAGGGAGCCGATGCGCCCGTGAAAGATGATGGTGCCCAGGTGCGCTGTGCGATGTTCCGCAACAGCAACCGGCGCGTGACGTTCCGGCCGCAGCACGGGCAGCAGGTGCTGGTGCGGGCCAGCGTCACGCTGTATGAGCCGCGCGGCGACTATCAGTTAATCATTGAAAGCATGCATCCGGCGGGTGAAGGCCTGCTGCAGCAGCAGTTTGAGCAGGTAGTATCGATGAATTAACCCTCTGATTTAAAATTTGATCTTCATCACATGTCGCTACCTGCAACCGCCAATATTTTTACCGTCAGCCGCCTCAACACCACGGTGCGCACGCTGCTGGAAAATGAGATGGGCCTGGTGTGGCTCAGCGCTGAGATCTCCAATTTCACGCAGCCCGCGTCCGGCCACTGGTACTTCACGCTGGGCAATACAGTGGAGTGAGCGGGAACGAGCAGGACGTCGTCAAATGTGAGGGCTTCTTTCGCGATTCTTAGCATTGCAATATCTCCACCTGGGGGCGTTGAAAACAGATAAAATATTGCCGCGGCATTATACAGGACGAAACCGATTGCCTCTACTGCTTTTTCAGAAAAAGTCTTGATCCTGCGCAGCAGCCCTACGCTTTCATGCTTTTTCACCTTACGCACTTCATCAGCCTGACGCTCAATCGACATATTTTTATGGATAAAGCCGAGGCCGCCTTCCTGTGCCAGCGCGATCGCCAGGCCCGCTTCGGTCACGGTATCCATCGCAGCAGAGAGCATAGGAATGTTCAGACGGATGTTTTTGGTCAGTTGAGTGCTGAGGTCAGCGGTGGGCTCTTTCGGCGTCATGACTGCGGTAACCGGCAGCGTCAAATCGGTGACAAAGCGCACATCGCGACCGGTGATGATGCCTACCAGCTCGTTACCGGCGTTGACGACCGGATAGCCGGCGAAGCCGTTGCGATCGGTAAGCGCTTTCACTTCCGCAAGCGTTGTGGTTGGCAGCACGGTCTGCGGCTCTGTTACCACGGCCGCCGCGCCCACGCGCAGACGACCCTGCGCATCTTTACAGGCGTTGGGTTTACGTTCAGCTTTCTGGAAATCTTTTACGGTAATCATGCCCAGCAGGTGGAAGCTCTCATCCACCACCAGCGCTTTTTCAACGCGCTTTTCATGCATCTTCTGCAGCACCACTTCGCGCGCCTCACCCTCTTTTACCGTAACCAGATCTTCCGCCAGTGCCAGGGCACCGGCGCCGGTGGCAACGTTGCCGCCAATAATTTCAAGGTCGGGGTATTTGGCGCGGGTTTCACGAATGCGCTGCAGTACGCCTTCAGAATGGCCGTGCGAAGAGTCAATCAGCAGCACGTCAACGCCGGCGGCAACCAGCGCATCCACGCGCTCTTCGTTACCGGCACCGGCACCTCCTGCGCCTGCGGCGATCGCTTTAGCGATATCGCCGGAGAAGCGGATACCGCCATCTGCCACGACCGGAATACCGGTGCCTTCCAGCGCCGCAACGGCGTCAGAAACAGCGGTGATCTGCGGTACGCCCACGCCGGTGACGATACGGGTGGTGCAGATAGAGCCAGGACCGATGCCCACTTTCACCGCGCTGACGCCCCCAACGCGGCCTTCGATGCCTTCCGGCACCAGCTTATCTGCGGCGTTATCGGTCTGGAAGTAACGGTCAGAAGAGCCTTTGGACATAGCGCCGAGCGAGCCCATGCCGCGGTACGATTTGAATGCGCGCCCCTGATAGAGTTCGATCTCGCCCGGAGACTCTTCGGTGCCGGCCAGCATAGAGCCCACCATCACTGCGCAACCCATGCGGTAGTTCGGTGACTCTTTGGTGATGGTCACATCGTGCACGTGACTCTCATTGATGCCGGCGCCGCTGATGCGAACAAACTCCGCTTTGGTGCGCAGGTCATCAATGGTCGGGCAGCCGGTCAGGCCCATGCAGGAGCGCAGGCCACCCATCTGCTGATGGACGATCTCTTTCAGGCGGCCTTTATAGCCCCACGCCCAGAGTTCGCAGTAGACGCCCAGCTCACGCACGCGGCGCGCAACCAGCTGCGTATACTGCGAACCAAAATCGAGGATCAGGATACGATGTTTATGAATATTTTCAGTCGTCATTGAGGCATTTCCAGTGGGATGGACTTAACAATAAAAGCGCCCGGCCAGAGCCGGGCGGGAAATCTTCAGGGATCAGAGCTCATTTGAGCCTTCAACCTTGCCGCCCAGCTGCATCGCCATGGTCTGCATCCCGTAGCAGACGCCCAGCACCGGCACGCCAGCGTTAAAGACGTACTCAGGCGCGCGCGGGCTGTCCAGCTCGGTGGTGCTCTCAGGGCCACCTGACAGGATAATTCCGTTCGGGTTGAACGCACGGATTTGCTCTTCGGTGACAGCTTCATTCGCCATGATGGCAAACGGACAGGTTTCAGTGCTGGCGACGGTGACGAAGTCAGCCGGGATCGCGGTGACTTTATCGCCGTGGCTCATCCAGACATCCAGCAGCGGCTTGCCGGCGGCGCTGATGGCATCTTCGATATCACGCACCAGCGCGCTCTGCGTGGTGACTTCCACCTGCGCATAGCCAAACTCGACGCCGCCGGAGAGGCCAAGGATCACGCGGTCGCTGCCGACCTGCTGGCGGATACGCTCAACGGCGTCTTCAATGATTTTCGCGGGCGTCCAGAGCGCTTCACAGCCGCAGATATCGCGGATAAAGCGCTCCAGCATGCGCAGTCCCTGCCGGGTGTGCGTCACTTCCGGATGGAACTGCACGCCGTAGAATTTCTTCTGATCGTTTTCACCCGCCAGCGCATCGAGGAAGCGCGCTTCCGCCGGCACGTGGACAATGTTCAGACCGAAATGATCGCCAAACATATCCATCACCTGCTCCGCTTCATTCAGGCGCAGCAGACCGTTATCAACAAATACGCAGGTCAGGCGATCGCCGATGGCGCGGTGCAGCAGCATGGCGGTCACCGAGGAGTCACTCTTCATCTCTTTCGGCAGACCGCCCACGTTATGGTGCGATTTGATCACGTGCGCTTTACCGGTGGCTGAGGCAGCGGACTCAATCACATCCGGATAGATGGTGCCCTGCGCCAGCCACTTCACTTCGGTCAGCCTCAGCGCTTCTTCGTCGAACACCTCAACAAACACGCGGCCAATGATTTTACGCTTGGCTTCCTGCAGCTCCTCAATAAAGATGGCGTCGGCGCGACGCAGCAGATCGCAGTACTCTTTCTTCACTTCGCCCAGCACGCGCACGCCGAGACCCGGTCCCGGGAACGGGTGACGGTAGAGCATGTCATACGGCAGGCCCAGCTCAAGACCGATCTTGCGCACTTCATCTTTGAACAGCTCTTTCAGCGGCTCAACCAGGCCCGTGATGATGCGGTTGGAGACGCGGCCAAGGAAATCGTATGGCAGATGCGCCCAGTGTGCGGTCATAAAGTCGATGGTTTCCACCGCGCGCAGTGAGACGACCCAGTCATACTTACGGCCGTCACCCATTACGCCGACGGAACGCACCGGCAGGAACACGGTAAACGCCTGGCTCACTTTATTGTAGAGCTCCGCTTTGAGTTACAGAGTGGAATTTCACTTGAAACACTCTGAAAATCCCGCCGTAGAAGGCGGGATACACTTAAAATTGCGATAAATTATTGATTCATTTGAGTGATATTAAAATATACAGAATGATTTAAATCATTCCCACTCAATCGTCGCCGGTGGCTTACCGGAGATGTCATACACCACGCGGGAGATGCCGCTGACTTCAAAATTAAAAAGAAATGAACTCTGGCATACCGGCTTATGCTCCTTTATTGTCCTGTTGAAATCAAAGAAGATATAAATATGTAATCATTGTATATATTTTTATCAAGCTAAAGGTGACACCTTTAACAGCCGCACAGAGTGATGAGTCAAGTCATCTCATTGCAAATGTTCTTTACGGTGGGCATGCCATGTTGACGTAAAAAGGACAAATGTTTATCGCAGAGGTAAAAATAGATAGTAACCTTTTTGATAATCATAAATATCTTGTTCGTATTGAAAATGGCACTATAMATGCCTCAAATATTCCTTTATCAGCTAAATCGTTTTTAGAAAAAACGTTTGAGGAATTTGTCAAAAACAATCGTCATGGATACCTCAACCTCGACAACCTGACATTTATTGTTTTTTCTGAAAAAATTAACGATTTAAATGTAAGTTGTTTTAGATTGCGGCTGATAGAACCGCTATATTTCACGAAAACTTATCATGGCTTGCTTCTGCTTTTCTTGGCTGCAGAAATACTTGAACATAATGACAAAAAAAAGCATTATATTAATATTTTCAACGTGGAATTGGATAAATTACTGGCGTGTGAACACATTTACAATAATAGCCGCGATATCGCACCTGATACAAGCTGGCGTCGCAGTCTCTGCCTGGCAATGAAATTTATCATCGATATTGAAAAAAGTGGTGAAACTCTTGGAGTGTTTTTACCTTCTGAGGTCATCCTGGAAGAAGTCACAGCTTTGGATAATGGTGTAACTTTCCCTGCAGTAGCGAACAACCGTTTCGCTCAAAACTTGCGTAACCTATTTGAGATCCATGATGTGACTATGACAAGCGCAGTAACTGCTCTGTCGCCTTTCGGATTAACTCGGRAAATTTACTCTGCGATGGATGAGTTAAACGAACTAATAAAACCAAAATTAATTGATTACCTTGCTTCTCAGTTTGGTGTTAGCTATGAGTGGCTTGCAGGTGATGTAGAAGAGTATACTAGTCAGAACATTACTCAAAAAAATGGTGCTTTCAAATTTAATCCAGAAGAAGACATTTATGATCTAAACGATCTTTATCGAATTATAGTTGATAAAGGCGACACAAAAAAAATGCATGATTTTATTATTTGCATTGAAGAGGAGTTAGGAAATAAAATCAGACCATACCTTGTTAATTATAATAAACCTGACCTGATTAACCTAAATTTAAGCACTAAAAATTATCCAGCCATCGACCTTGGGTCCAATGCCAAACGCCACGCTATCCAAGTAACGATTAACGGGAAATCGGAAAAAATTGAAAAAACTATCGAAACTTATTTAAACAACGGCCTTGAAAATAAATATCAAGAACTTCGATTTATTATTTTAGGCAATAAGCAAAAAAAACTACACTAACCGTATCAAAACAGTACAAAAGGGGCATTAATGGACTCAAAAGCAATGTTAGCCGATCGCCTAAGTATTTACCTAACTGCTTATAAATACTACATTGAGACTAAGAGCAAAGTACGACTCTTCGACGTAGCTATTTTTGGGGAGTCATTTGCTTGTAAAGTTGCAGGGATAGTGTTTGATTATGAGAGGCTGAACGTTGGCAAAATCTGCACCAGCTCGGCCAGTTCGTCATAGTTGATTTTGCCGGTTTCATCGATGCCGTACGGGATAACGTTGTAGAGTTTTCCGGAAAGATTGACCGGTGAACCGTGGGTCAGGTGACCACCGTGCGCCAGATTCATACCAAGAATGGTATCACCCGGCTGCAGCAGCGCGGTGTAAACAGCGAAGTTTGCCTGCGAACCAGAGCGCGTAGTCGTGGTCACGATATGCGCATGCGGAACCGGGTTAGGATAGACATCAGCTGCCACCAGACCTGCCACGTGAGCCATATCCACAAACAGCCAGGCGCCGATGCTGTCAGCGATTTCACGCATTTTTGCCCAGTCGCAGACGCCGGAGTAGGCAGAAAAGCCGCCGATGATCATTTTTGGCTTATGCGTCTGCATTTTAGCCACCTGCTGCTGATAGGTTTTGAACTCCGGCTCCATCGCCTCTTTGAAAGCCACGGCTTTACCGGCGATGACGTGCATCAGTGGGCCGCCCTGTCCGCCAGGGAAGACAGCAGAGTTAAGCTTCTTATACAGATCCTCATCTCCGCCCTGCGCCAGAATCAGACCGCCACGCGGACCCGCCAGCGTTTTAAAGGTCACAAACGGGCTTTTCGGATCGTTTGGCACGCTGTTTTTATTCACGGTGATATTTGCACGTCCCAGAGCGGCATCCGCTTCTTTACCGGTCAGGCCTTTGCTCACCAGATCGATCAGGAACAGATGGTTATACGTACCGCCGGAAACGATGTTGTAACCGCGCTCCAGCAGAACTTCAACCATCGCTTTAGCGCCTTTTTTCATCCGTTAAACCTGTCAGGCWTAAACGGGCAGACGGGCACAGATATCGAGCACTTTCTGTTTRGTGCGCTCGATGGTGGCTTCGTCATTCACGTTATCCAGCACGTCAGCTATCCAGCCAGCCAGTTCACGCACGTCTGCTTCTTTAAAGCCGCGACGGGTTACCGCTGGTGTACCGATACGCACGCCAGAAAAAAAGTAGGTGAAATAGCTCAGTCCCAGCCATCTGGCTGATGCGATGGTCATGTTCTCTCCTGTGGCGCGCGCCACTGCCTGCGGTTTGGGCGCTACTTTGGCAAAGCACCGGCCAAAAAGAAACCCGCAGAGCGGATCAATCGTGCGCTAAGCAGCGGAAAGTACACCAATAAAAAAGGATGGCCGGAGCCATGGAGCGAACAGTGCGGTCAGAAGCGCCAGCAGCCGCAGCGCGACAATCAGCTGAGCCGGATTTTTAACCTGTGAAGCGATAAGCAGGCTGCCGGCGAAGCGCGCGATCATGCCACAACCGAGCAGCAGGCCAATTTTTTCCGCATCGAGTCCGCTGCCCTGCAGCCAGACACTCCAGAAGGGTAAATAGATGCCGTAGTCCAGCATGCCGGTGAGCGCCGAGCTGATGACAAACGCCAGCGATCCCCACAGCCGCACCGGACCGTAGGCCAGCCCAATCTGGCGCGTCCAGGTTGCCGCCAGCGCGTCGCTCAGCGGCACCAGCGGAGAGAAAAAGAGATTGAACCCCACCATGACCAGCAGCAGCCAGAGCCACTGACCGCCGAACCAGAAGCCGTGCAGCAGCGTAACGCAGATCATAAAACGCCAGACGCGCTTTTCCCGCAGCAGATCGCGCCACGCCGCCCAGCCGCCGCTGGCACCCTGTCGCGCCTCACCCTGCGGACGCGTCTGCGGTGGCAGCAGCATCCCGCTCAGCATGGCCACTACGCCCAGACTCAGTAGCAGCAAAACCGCCTGATACGACCAGGCGCTGAAGCGTAGCAGCGCGCAGATGCCGGAAAGCAGCAGCAGATCGCGCGCGCTCCAGCGTCTGAACAGCCGGTTACTGAGGGCAAAGACGACAATCTCCGCCACCACGCCGAGCGACCACAGATACCCTACCACGGAAGCAGAGTAGCCCGCCTGCTGCCACCAGATGGCACTGAAGCTGTAGTAGGCGGCATGCGCGCCCGCGCAGATCATGGTCATCACCGCAATCCCGCCCCCCATCGCCAGCGCCGAGTAGAGCGACTGCAGGCGAATCACCTCGGTGCCTTTGCGGGCAGCGATAAAGCGCATCGCCGCCAGGTGACAGATGGTAAAACTGCCGCAGTGCAAAATCTGTGCGACAACCAGCAGCGGCAGCGCGGTCGTGGCGCCGAGCAGCGTCGTGGTCACGCCCTATGCTATTTCGCTGCCGCTCTTTTCGCCGCCGCTGATCCACGCAGAACTGCCGTTAAGCGATCATCAGCAGCAGCGTATTCTTCAGCTGCTGGACACCTGAGCCGCAGGGCGCAGGAACAGCGCCGGCAACGCCACCAGCGCCATGACCCAGAAGAGATGCCCCTGCAGATGGGCAAACAGGACGCCGGTGCTGTTTGGTGCCTGGATGATGCAGGAGAGCGCGCTGCAGGAGAAGCAGGTACTGCTGCTGACCGGCGTCGACGCCGCGCTGGAGCAGCTGCTGGAGCAGCAGCTGCGCGACATGACGCTGCTGCCGATCAATATAACCTATCAGGATATGCTGCACTTCCAGCGCGAGGGCGCACCGCGCGATGTGGCCCTGCATGAGCTGAAGCTCCAGCTCTATACCCATCTGGCGCAGGCGCTGGACCGCAGCCATTTCTCCATTGGCATCGATAATAGCGTAGCGCTGGATGTGGCGCGGCTCTATCCGCGGCTGATGCGCACTACCGAGCGCGCGCTGTACCACTTCAGCAGCGACTTTGGCACGCAGTTCAGCGCGGAAGAGACCAGCCTGGTGGTCATTCACCACTGGCAGAAACGCTGTCATCTGATGCCCGATGCCAGCGAAACCGATTTCTGGACGCTGCTCTTCAGCCTGATTCATGCGCCTGATGCCACCCAGCTGAGTGCGCCACAGGCGCACCGGTTGATGAGTGCCACAGAAGCGCTGATTGCGCGTTTTGAACAGCTGGCAAAAACCCGTATCCGCAACCAGCCGCTGTGGGATGAGATCAACCTGCAGGCGCTGATCCAGCACTGCAGCCTGCGGCTGATGCGCAATTTCTCTCCCCGCGACCAGCTTTTTCTGCTTATTTTTATGAAGTATGCCCTGTGTCAGCGCCAGGCGGCGCTGTTCAGCGAGCGGCAGCGCAGCTGGCTGGCAGAGAAAGCGGAGCGTGCCGCAGCAGACGATCATGAGATACAGCGCTTTCATCAGCTGGAACTGCATCAGATGGTGGATGGCAGCTTTCGCATTCACGGCACGGAACTGGACAGAAGACTCTGCCTGATCCACTGGCTGCGACGCGCGCTGCGCCTGTCGCAGGCGTTTGTCTGCGACCATTTTGTTCCCGCACTGCGTCAGCGGCTCAAAGTTCTGCAGATTGAAAAACAGCTGAAAAATGAGCTGCGGATAAAATACGTGATGAGTTTTGCGCCTGCTACAGCACCGCTCTTCAGCCGTTCTCAGCGACGTTGCCATCTGTTACTGCTGTTATTTCTGCCCGCCCCCGCCCTGACGCTTGATAAACTGTGCCAGCTGAACGGCGTTGATCCTGCGGTTGCCCGTCAGGATATCGCGGATGTGGGCACAATAAAACTGTGCGGATGGCATGCAGCCGCAGCGGAGAAAAACAGCGTAACCAGTAAAAGCGCAATTTTCATATGTTATAAAGTAACAATTTATAAGGTAAAGGTTTGCGTGGCCCGAAAAAACTGTGACCCGCCCTGAAGCTCTGAGTAAAAGTCTGCACCGGTAGCGTAATT
Organism: Pantoea sp. BRM17; assembly: GCA_002939445.1. Taxonomy (GTDB): domain Bacteria; phylum Pseudomonadota; class Gammaproteobacteria; order Enterobacterales; family Enterobacteriaceae; genus Pantoea. Next base: position 2,208,938 of record PEFU01000003.1, read on the forward strand.
TCAGCACGATATTGGCTATTCTCCCTGCCACAGCTCGGTAAAATAGTGCTGACCCAGTACGTTAGCCATCACCTGAGCCGCCAGCTTTTTCCATACCACATCACCCGGCCTGGCCTGCCCGGCATCATAAAGCAGGTCGGCGGAGGTGATTTCGTCCATCGTCCAGACCATTTTTATGCCGGTCAGCCGATCGTTCTGGCTTTTCAGCTCAGCTTTCATCACATCCATGGCAATATCCTGTGACGTCTCATACTGCATATCAACAAAATAGCTGGGATCAAACGTCAGCATACGGTAACGCTTCCCGGCCAGCGGCTGCGGCTCGCCCAGCGGCACAATAAATTCAAGCACGGCCTTATGTCCGCTACGCGACAAATTGTACTCCTGCGGCAAATTAAGAAATTTTATCCGCGTTTTCAGCGGGCAGCGGCCAGCGACGCCGCGTGGGGGGCAGGATATTCAGCGACATATCAGCGTCACCGTCTGGGCAAACTGGCGGCCCAAATCCATATCTTCCGGCGGCGCGTCAGCTTTATCCAGCGACAGCGCATACTGCTGCAGCGACGCGTCCGGCTGCGGGGTCGTAAGCTTCAGCTGGCAGTGCGCCTTTAAGTTCCGGTCCCAGCGCGTGCAGGACGCCATACGCCAGGCTCAGTAACAGCAGCGTTATCCCCGCCTGGCGCGGCTGTGCTGCGACCTGCTGCAGCAGCTGTGTCAGGGAATGGTTAAGCGCTTTTTGCCACAGCACGCTCTGTAACAGAATGTGCGGCCAGGCGTGCCAGAGCAGCATTGCGGTCAGCAGCAGCAGTCCGGCATAGCTTCCCTTTTCCAGCCAGTAGCTGCTGAGATGGAGCTGGCGCGATGAGGTCTGCAGTACCACCAGCATCAGCGTGACCAGGGCAACGGCTACCCCGCCCTGCAGCAGCGCAGCCAGCAGAGTCAGACGAATGCTGGTACGCAACTGCGCAGGATGCGTCGCTAAAAAAGTGGCGATCACCACTTTGCCATGCCCTAGCTGAGTCCTGAAGCTCACCGCGTGCGCCAGCTGATGCGCATCCGGTACATGCGTATGGCCACATGCGCAGGATGCGTCATGCTGATGCTGCGCAGGTATTGCCCGGATCTGCCAGCCCGCCGCCGGACGCAGGGCTGCCCGCAGCGATTTCACGGCGCGCCAGCCCAGCCAGCAGCCCAGCGCAATAACCAGCAGGGCTGAACGGCTCAATCTCGCTGCCAGCACGCGCGAACGCTGAACCACGAGGCCCAGCAGCGACACCGTCAGTGCCGTTCCCAGCGCCATCGCCAGCGCGGCAGCCACGCCCCACAGATAAACATCAATCACTTTAGCGAACAGCAGCATCATCAGCGCCCCTGAACAGGGGCGCAGACCCATGGAGAGTACCAGCAGATTATCTGATGGCGAAAAATTAAACATCCGGCAGATTACGCGCGGCCGGATGTTTATCCCGGGGCCCGGTTAAAAGGGGCGCAGGCCGTTGGCAGCGGGGAGTGCACTCTGCCACAGAAGCGCTCCGGCCAGTATCAGCACAACCGCCCCCAGCAGCATGAGCAGCGCCATAACTACCGCGGTYCGTTTTTGATCGGCAGCGTTTTAACGGTAGTCCCGCATGTGTATCGGTCACGGTCTCCGTGATGCCATTATGAGTCCGGATTTCAGGCATGGTATTCTCCTCGCAAAAAACGACGACTGATAAAAGTTTATTTTAAAAAAGTTAATTCTCAGCTGATGTCATTTAGCGTAGACAGAGAATGCTATTTACACCAGAGGTACACAGCAGGATATAGATATAGCTACCTACCGCCATCGCAATCAGCATGCTGGCACCGGTCCAGATCAGCGCGCCAGTACCAAGATGCTCCAGAGGATTTTGCTCCTGCTGTGGATCAATGGTTGTAGCACCAATTGCCGTACCCAATACTCCCAGTAATATATGAACAATCAGCGCAGCAATAACACCTGCAAATATTGCGCTCCATGAAAGTTTCGCCATATTGGTCAGCGAAGGCGCAACAGAAGAAATACCATTACCCAGCGCGTTTACACCTGAACCCAGAATATTGAAGGCGCCGCCAATAATACCGCTTGCCAGGGAGAAAGCCAGCCACAGAGTAATAAGCGTACTGACACCAAACATCAGTAAACCGTGCAGTGCACCTTCGCGCTGTGCCAGACGGCCGGGCCAGTTGCTCAGATCGGCATCCGCGTTCTGCGGATTCTGTGCCGTATTTTTTGCCTGATTCTCAGCGTTGTTTGCTTCGTTATTTGCATCCTGCTGCAGATTTTCTGGCTGCAATTCCGGCTTGCCGGTCTGGCGCAGCGTGGTCTCCAGCTCGTTCTGCAGATCGTCGAGGTTAATATTATTTTCCTGCAGTTTCTTTTCACGTGCTTTCTGCTCCGCTTCCTGCTTCAGCTGCTGATACTTCTGCATCGCCTGCTGATAGCTCTGCTCTGCCTGATTAACAATCTGTTCCGCTTCCTGATCGCTCTTACCGGTACGCGCTTTGATAATATTTTTCAGCGCATCGCGGTCAGCAGCCTGCAGCGTATCAGAATGACGGCTCAGCACGCCTTTAAGCGCTAAGCAAAAAAAAGGCGGCCCGCGGGCCGCCTTTTTTGATAGTACTGATTAACGACGTTCGTGCGTTAACACCTGACGCGGCTGAGTGCGGCGACCGACACCACCCAGAATCGCYGCCAGTACGGCTTCGATAATCAGCATGATGAAGGTGAACCAGCTCGCTTTCGCCGTAGCAGCGGCAGCCTGTTCTGCAGCGATGGCTATTTTGAGATTGGCCTGAAGCCGTGGGATTTTGCAGCGGGTGAGCTGCTGGTACGTGAGGCTGGCGGTCTGGTCACTGACTTCACCGGCAACCACGGTTATCTGCACTCAGGTAACAWCGTAGCCGGCAACCCGCGCGTCGTGAAAGCCATGCTGGCTAACATGCGCGAAGAGCTGAGCGAAGCGCTGAACCTGAATGGCTATCGTCTGCGCGGCAGCAACGCCCGCGATCTGGATGGCACCATCCTGGCGACCGGCTTCCCGTTCAAGGTTAAGCAGCACGCTACGCCATATATCAATATTGTTGGCAAACTGTTTACCCAGTGCGCCGACTTCCGTCGCAGCGGTTCAGCCGCGCTGGATCTGGCTTATGTCGCAGCCGGCCGCGTCAGCGGTGAGCTGGCGGGTGAAGATCAGGATATTCAATGGGTAATCGATCCGCTGGATGGCACCACCAACTTCATCAAACGTCTGCCACACTTCTCCGTCTCTATTGCCGTGCGCATTAAAGGCCGCACTGAAGTTGCTGTGGTTTACGATCCAATGCGTAATGAACTCTTCACCGCCGTACGCGGTCAGGGCGCACACCCGATGCTCAACATCGCCGTGCGCGCAGCGCGCAAGGCCGGAAATTTAATTGCCAAAAATTACGAAACCCCGGACGCTGTCGAAGCCAGCCAGAAAGGCAGCAACGACTTCGTGACCAATGTTGACCGTGACGCAGAAAGCCTGATTATCGAAGTCATTCGTAAATCTTACCCACAACATACCATCATCACCGAAGAAGCGCGGGCAACAGAACCCATGTTGCCGGTGTGGGACGTTTCAACCAGTACAATTCGGATATTTTGCAGCATAATTATGAGCGGGTGAGAAAATGATGGCGCGTATCCTAACATAAATGCAGGACATTTGCTGAACACGCTGCTATACTCCGCGCCGTTTTCCCCGTTCTTTAACATCCAGCGAGAGATACCGATGCACATCGGCCATGGCAGCGACCGTGAACGGGCGCTGGTGCCGACCACCAGGCTGCAGCCGGCAATCGCCTCATCCAGCGTATCAACAATGCGGGCGTTGCCGATAACGTCGCTGGCACCCGCCGCGAGAGAGATCGCCTGCGAGTCAGGTTTAACCAGCGGATTCACCAGAYAAAGGTTGCTTAACCCCATGGTTTTCATGACTTCATAAGCGATGATCTGCACCGCCATCGCCAGATTCAGCGAGCTGTACTCCGGGTTAGCCTGAATGGCTACGTGATAATGGCACTTCTGCAGCTCGTCATTGGTCAGTCCGACGCGCTCACGACCAAACACCAGCGCGACCGGTGCCTGCTGCCCCTCTTCCACGCTCTTGATGCCGCACTCGCGTGAATTCAGGGGACGGGCACGCGTATAAAGGCGGCGCAGTTTGCTCATCACCTGGCTTGGCGTGCCGGTACGGATAAAGCCGCTCTCCAGCATCATCTGTTCGATATGCTGATAAAAGCGCTCCAGATCGTCCACCAGCGGATAAGGTGAGGCTTCATATTCCGGCTGCGGAGMCGCTTTTTCCTGCGCGTCCAGCCACGCCATACGGCCGCCCTTACTCAGGCGGGTTATCGGTGGAATGTCAGTCAGCGCAGTCTGCCATTCCCGAGTATTTTGGTCAACTATTTAACCGAGTAATTTACTCAACTATTTAACCTGGCGTTTTACTCAACTATTACCMTTGTCGCCTTTGGGTTTTTCAAAGGAGGAGAGCATGCCGCGCAGAATATTCAGCTCATCGCGTTCAGCGCACGCTGGCAACCAGGCCGTGCTTACGCAGACGCGAGAACAGCTGTTCCAGATAGGAGAGTGAAATCCCCTGACGCTCGGAAATATCCGCCAGCGGTACCGGCCCCTCATGCGAATGCAGGGCTACGTCCAGCATAGCGGTAACGGCATAGCGTCCTTTGGATGTCAGTCTCATAGCGTAAAACCTCGTCGGCAGCGTAATATTGTTCAGGAAATCGCTGATGCGCTCGCTGAGATCGCGCCACAGAACGTGAGTCAGGCAGCGTTCGCCACCCTGACAGCCCTCTTTACCCTGACATTTGGTCGCATCCACCGACTCATCTACCGCAGTGATCACCGCCCCCACTGCGATAGCATTGGCATCTTTGCCCAGCAGATAACCGCCACCCGGCCCAAGCCCCGGGGGCTTAATCGCTAAGCGCCCGGGGCTTTGTAAAAGTCAGTCTTCAGTCAGGCAATACGATTGCGATCAGGCACGCAGATTAACGTTGATGGTTTCCTGCACGCGGTGCTGCTGAAAACGGCGGTTATCCACGCTGTTCTGACGATCGGCAACATCCAGGATTTCCTGATTATTTACCAGCTCAGCCATGGATGCCGGGCAACCGCCCGCATTATGGGCGTTGGATGCTCCCGTGGCTTCTGTTTCTATCAGCTGTCCCTCCTGTTCAGCTACTGACGGGGTGGTGCGTAACGGCAAAAGCACTGCCGGACATCAGCGCTATCTCTGCTCTCACTGCCGTAAAACATGGCAACTGCAGTTCACTTACACCGCTTCTCAACCCGGTACGCACCAGAAAATCATTGATATGGCCATGAATGGTGCCATGGATTACGTTCAATTGCCAGCACAGCGATGAATGAGGCTGGTTTAAGTTCGGATGTTATAGAAGCAGCATTAGCTCACTGCGATAAAAACGAAGTTCGTAAAGCCTACAATCGTTCGACTTATCTGGTTCAAAGAATAGATTTAATGGGTGATGCTGCCAACTTACTGATTTAGTGTATGATGGTGTTTTTGAGAGCGGAACGCATGAAAGCAAAGCGTGAGCACGTCGTTCCTCTATCTCCTCAGGCGTTAGACATTCTTGAGGTGATGAAGCCTATAAGCGCTCATCGTGAGCATGTATTCCCCAGTAGAAATGATCCAAGACAATCTATGAATAGCCAAACGGCTAATGCAGCATTAAAAAGAATTGGCTTTGGAGGAAAATTAGTAGCTAAACCTAAAAAGCAACACATGCCAACACTTAGGCCAGAGGAATTGCCAAAGCTAATTCGTTCATTAATAATGTCAAATCTCTCTGTTTCGACTCGCTGCCTAATTGAATGGCAACTTCTGACGCTCGTTCGCCCTTCAGAGGCGTCTGGTAGCCGGTGGGAAGAAATCGATCTAGATGCCAAACTTTGGACAATTCCTTTTCCCGCTATTGGTGAAATACCTGTTCAGGCACTCAAAGCCAGAACGATTGTTGAAGCACTGGAGCCTATAAAAGCTCGCGGGGCACTTGAAACAGTTCGCCGGTTAGTGCAACGCATTAACGAGATAATGATTTACGCTGTTAATACCGGTTTGATCGATGCAAACCCAGCTTCTGGTGTTGGTATGGCTTTCGAGCAAATACGTGACCAATATCTTTCGCTGCTTGCGCAGGGGATTGACCCGCAGAAGCAGCAAGAAGAAGTATCGGAACAGCGCCAGATCGAGCTGGATAGTATTTTTTCAGTTGTGGCCGGAAGGTGGTTCCAGCTCAAAAGCAAAAGCGTCACCGAGGATTACGCGAAGGATATTTGGCGATCGTTAGAAAAGGATGTGCCCCTCACCAATAACGAAATCCTTAAGGCCAAGTCTCAGGAGAAAGACTTCACGCTGCACGATGGCGACGGGCTTTTTCTGCTCATCAAAACGTCTGGTAAAAAGCTATGGCGTTTTCGCTACCAACGGCCAGCAAGTAGTAGCCGTACGAATCTCAGCTTGGGCTCTTACCCTGCCCTGACGCTCGCTGTCGCACGGGATGGTTCCAGAGCCATCCGTAGAAGTCCTGAAAGCCCGGACGGCACAAGCCCTGCGGGCTTTTTTGTGTCTGTAACAGTCCGGGACGATCCGCCTGAATCCAGAGATAATTGGTACACGAATTGGTACACGTTATAATGTGTACCAAAAACGTGTACCAATTATGGACGGAAACCAGTCATGGCGCGGATGACACGTAGAGGTCAAACCCAAAAGAGATCGCGTGGATGCCCTGCCTGGGGTTGAAGCGTTAAAACTAATCAGGCTAGTCTGTCAGTGGCGTGTCTGTCCGCAGCTGCCAGGCGAATGTAAAGACTGACTAAGCATGTAGTACCGACGGTGTAGTAATTTCGGACGCGGGTTCAACTCCCGCCAGCTCCACCAAAATTCTTCAACTGCGCTACAGTTTTAAAACTTGGGGCTGATTCTGGATTCGACGGGATTCGCGAAACCCAAGGTGCATGCCGAGGGGCGGTTTGCCTCGTAAAAAGCCGCAAAAAAATAGTCGCAAACGACGAAAACTACGCACTAGCAGCTTAATAACCTGCTTAGAGCCCTCTCTCCCTAGCCTCCGCTCTTAGGACGGGGATCAAAGCGTTAACCGCGACGGTTACACCATCATACCGCTTTCGCTCTACTGGAAGAACGCCTGGGCCAAGCTCAAAATCGGCGTCGCACGCGGTAAGAAAGAGCACGACAAGCGTTCTGACATTAAAGATCGCGAGTGGAAGATGGACAAAGCACGAATTATGAAGAGCGCCAGCCGTTAAGCACTGGATTTTTTTATAGATTAGGGATGGGAAGTTAAAGCACTGCGCGCCGGTAAAGCCAATATCAGCGAAAGCTACATCATGCTGCGCGACGGCGAGGCGTTTCTGTTTGGCGCGACGTTCCAGCCGCTGATCGGTGCCTCAACGCATGTGGTATGCGATCCGACACGCACCCGTAAGCTGCTGCTGAAAGAGCGTGAGCTCTCTTCACTGTTTGGCGGCCAGCTGTGCTAAAATAGGATGTTTTTTACCGCCCCGCAGGACATGGGGATGCGCCCACAAACTGAGTAATGTAGACTACGCCGCACTATGACAAAGAAAAAAGCTCACAAACCCGGTTCAGCCACCATTGCCCTCAACAAACGCGCGCGCCACGAATACTTCGTCGAGGAGGAGTTCGAAGCGGGTCTGTCGTTAATATTATCCAGTACGCGACTGCCGGTGCAGCCGGGAAGAAATTCAGGATAAGCATCCACGTCATTCACAAGCTGGTACATCTGTGCAGCGCTATAGGGGACCAGCGCTGAGCGGCTAATCTGAGCCATAAGGGTTCCTGTTGGTCACAAAACCGTTGAATTATACCATTTTAGGCCATTAAACAAAAATTCATGCTTTGCAAAATCGAGGCTCAGCTCAACCTTGCAGGCGTCATCACCCAGCGAGATAAATTTCCAGCCGCCGGTCAGCTTACGGAACGGGCCATCAACCAGCTGCATATGAATGCTCTGGTTGTCAGTCAGCGTATTGCGCGTGGTAAAGGTTTTACTGATGCCCGCTTTAGAGACATCGACCGCGGCGGTCATCTGATGACCGACGCCTGCTCTACCGTGGCGCCCTGCTCCAGCGTAACCTCGCGCAGATACTGCTTATCCGGCAGCGCATAGACCACTTCCACCCGGATCTTAGTCACGATAGACCTCTTTGGCACGCTGGGTAAACGCCTGCACCATGCTGTTTGCCAGCTCTTTAAACACGCGCCCGAATGCCATCTCAACCAGCATATTGGTGAACACAGCTACTTTTTTGTGGCAGCACGCTCAGCACGCTGGCGGCGCAGCTCTTTCGGATCGGCAATCAGCGGCCGATAAATCTCAACCCGATCGCCCTCTTCAACCGTATCACCAAGCTTAACCGGCCGGCTGAAGATCCCGGTTTTATTCTGCGCCAGATCGATATCCCGGCGCAGCTGCAGCAGACCTGATGCCTCTAAGGCAGCAACGTCTGGTATTACATTTTCCGTCAGGAACCTGGTCACGAGCGCGTGAAGCAGCAGACGCTGACGCTGACGTTTGATCGCAGCGGTGTCCTGACGAACATTGATAACAAGCCACGGCTCGCTGGCCAGAAAGACAGTTAAGCTGATGACAGTAAAAAAGGCGCCCGGGGCGCCTTTTTTAATGCTTAACGATTTAAGACGCTGACTGCTGCGGCAGTGGTAATGTTGATAACAACCGCCGGATGTTCCACGCTGGAGCGCGTTGTTTATCGTCCGGATATTAATCAGGGGAATTACCTGGCCGCTAACGATGTCGCCAAGATCCACACCGGCATGACGCAGCAGCAGGTAGCCTATACGCTGGGCACCCCGATGATGCACGATCCCTTGAGCCTGAGACCGCACTTTTTTCCGGCCTGATGGTCATATGCATGCTCTGTAGAGGTTCCCAACCGGGAAAAGGTCTATTATCATCGGCAGTGATATCGCCATAATAAAAGCCTGCCGCGTGCAGAGTTCAGAATGTAATGGCAACAAAACTGCCTGGTGAAAGGCGTTTGGCCCGAAAAAAGGAATGTACAGATGCGGTATGTGTGTGACGCACCTGCCGCAGGTTGCAGGCTGTGGTCATCAGCACTTCTTTGTCAGCAAAGAGACCGACGGCGCGATGACGGAAACGCATATGCAGCCGCTGGATAAGCGGGCACGCCTGCAGGAGCTGGCCCGTCTGCTGGGCGGCAGCGAAGTCACGCGTAACACGCTGGCGAACGCCAAAGAACTTTTAGAGGGCCAGCCGCTGCAGCCGCTGGGTAAAGTCGCCTCAGGCGGTGAGCTGTCGCGTATCGCGCTCGCTATTCAGGTGATCACCGCGCAGAAGATGGAAACCCCGGCCATGATTTTCGACGAAGTGGATGTCGGTATCAGCGGGCCTACTGCAGCTGTCGTAGGCAAAATGCTGCGCCAGCTCGGTGAATCTACACAGGGCAAAGCTGCTATCACCTGCGCTGAAACGCTGCATCATCAGCGTGAAAAATCTGCTCAGGAGCTGTGCGATCTCATTACGCAAAGCATGCGCACTCTGGCGATGCCGCACGGGCAGTTTGCGATTGTGCTGGAGTTTAACCCCGATCAGCTGACGGCCGAAGGTGCCAGCCGCATCGATTTCCGGGTGACCACCAACCTCGAACGCCTCGATCTTGACCCCAATCGCCTTTACGAGCTGGAGCAGCGGCTGTCGCGGCAGATTGCGCTGGCGCGCAAACATCATGTTGCGCCTGAAGCGCTGCCGGCCCTGCATCAGCAGCTGCTGGAAGAGGCGGAGCTGCTGTCGCAGCAGGAGAGCGATCAGGAGAGCCTGCAGCACGACGTGGTGATGCATCCGCTGCTCTCTACCAGCCAGCAGGCGCTGCATATCCTTGCCGACGGTGAAGATACCAACCTGCAGAGCCTGCTCTACAGCGCCCGCAACATGCTCAGCGAGCTGGTCTCGCTGGATGATAAAGTCAGCGGCGTATTTAACCTGCTGGAAGAAGCGGCCATTCAGCTGAGCGAAGCCAGCGACGAACTGCGTCACTACTTGACAGAGATGCGTCAGCACTACCAGCGCTGGCATCACAGCTGCCGTGTGCTGGCGCAGCATCAGCAGCAGTCGCAGGAGCGTGAAGCGCGTCGCGAGCTGCTGCAGTATCAGCTGAAAGAGCTGAACGAGTTTGCGCCGCAGGCGGGAGAGTATGAGCAGATTGATGAAGAGTATAAGCGTCTCGCTAACAGCGGACAGTGCCTGCTGCGCCGTGTTATCAGCGCGGATGGGCGCTCGCGCGGCTTTATCAACGGCACGGCCGTACCGCTCTCTCAGCTGCGCGAGCTGGGCCAGCTGCTGATTCAGATCCACGGTCAGCACGCGCATCAGCTGCTGCTGAAAACCGATCACCAGAAGCATCTGCTCGATGCTTATGCGGCGCATGACGGGCTGCTGACAGCGATCACCGGTGAGACCGGCGCAGGTAAATCTATTGCCATTGATGCGCTGGGCCTCTGCCTTGGCGGACGGGCGGAAGCGGATATGGTGCGTCAGGGCGCAAGCCGGGCTGATATCTGTGCCCGCTTTCAGCTGAAATTATCGCCGTCAGCGCAGCGCTGGCTGGTTGATAATCAGCTGGATGACGGTAATGAACATTAAGCTCAAAACTCGGCTGGTCGAAAAAATTGTTCTAGAAATCAGAGCTGGCTACTTTACTGGTTAAAAAACCAGTTTATACTGTACGAAAAACCATATCTGTTTTTCTATACAGGTGATTGTATGCTGGCACAACTGACCATCAGTAACTTCGCAATCGTTCGTGAGCTTGAGATCGACTTTCATCGCGGTAACACACGCTGTCGTCGCGCCCGCTGGTCATAAACAGCAACAGTACGATTCGCCTGCGTTTCTCCTCGCTGCGCAGCGATCTGGAGATTAGCTGTGACAGCCAGATTGCCCTGCCGATTCAGGAGGGTGAAGATGTGCTGATCCGGCGCAGCAGCAGCCACCTCAATCTTATTCATCCCAAAAACTACAACTACTTCAACGAAGTGGTGCTCCATCCGGGGAAAGTGGCGCATATGATTGAGTTTGAGGTCTATATCGACGAAGTGTTCGCTTTTTCTCAGCGTTCCGATGGCCTGATTATCTCTACCCCTACCGGCTCCACCGCCTACTCGCTCTCCGCGGGTGGTCCTATCCTTACCCCTTCACTTGATGCCATTGTGCTGGTGCCGATGTTCCCAGTGCTGGCCCGCTACGATATTAAAGTCATTGGCATTAACCGTGGTAATCTGGGCTTTCTGACCGATCTCGACCCGGATAATGCGCAGCAGCAGCTGGATGATGTCCTGCAGGGCGACTATTTTGTCGAGAGCCGCTTTCTGCTTGAGGCGCAGGTCTGCCGCGATACCTGCTCACCGCGCATTGGCAGCGCCATTAATCATCCAACCGCGTTGACCACCCATGAGATGCTCTGGCGCTGGCTGACCGATAAGGGATACGAGGTGATTGTCGAACAGCAGATTGCGCGCGAGCTGAGTTTAACCGATGTCAAAACCGGCACGCTGGCGGAAATAGGACAGCAGGCCGATCTGGCCGTGGTGGTCGGCGGTGATGGCAATATGCTGGGCGCAGCCAGGCGTTTGGGGGGTTCTGTTCTTTACTACTCATGAATTTCTCCGCGTTTTGCACATTCATTTCGCTGGTTGGCTTATTATGGGGATCAGTTTGACGGTTTCAAGTGAACCCATCACATTGCCAGGCCGTTTTGGCTTATGAGGAATACCCGCCACATGAACAAACACTTTAGCTGCATCGGGATCGWGGGTCATCCGCGATTTCGACGTCCATTTCTGCACGGCGACGGATGTTTTCAATTTCCGCCTGCGCACGCAGCTGCGCTTCACGTACGCCACCCTGCGCCTGGGTCAGCTCCGCTTCCAGTTGCGCAATGCGCTCATCACGCGGATCCACCTCAGTTGCTGTCTCCGCGTCCGCCGGCTGTTGATCCTGTTGAATTTCGTCTGAGACTTGCAGCACGCGCGTTTCGCCAACGACTTCAACGCCAAACTTGCGTACGGCGCCAAGCAGGGATTTCAGCGTCAGCTCGATACCTTCAATCATTGAGGCGAATTCGGTATTCTCTTTGTCAGCCACTTCCAGCGCGCGCTCCAGGCTATCAATCACTGGCAGCAGCTCGTTGGCAAATTTTTCCAGCGCAAATTTATGCGCTCACAACAACGGCCGCGTCAGGGCGGCCGCTGTGATGTACTATTCTGCTCAGGCTTTGGCTTTAGAGACCGCCACCATCGCCGGACGCAGCAGGCGACCATTCAGGGTATAGCCACGCTGCATGACCATCAGTACATGGTTCGGCTCAACCTCATCCGATTCCATCATCGACATCGCCTGATGCAGATCCGGGTTGAACTTTCTGCTGTGGGGATCGCATGCGCAGAAGAAAGGCAGCATCATTGATGCGCAGCGTCACCATGTGCTGAAAGCGCCCCACCCCTCTCCGCTCTCTGCACACCGCGGCTTTTTAGGCTGCCGGCACTTTTCGCAGACTAACGCGCTGCTCAGCAAGGCGGGAGAAACGCCGATCGACTGGACGCCGGTACTGCCCTGAAAGCTTGAACAGGATATCGACGGCTTTCAGCGCCCGCAGCACGGTTTTCTGGAGAGCTGGGCCACGCAGGGGGTGATGCTGCTGAATACGGTACTGACCGTTGAGGCGGGCAAAGCACACTCGCACGCGCGGCTTGGCTGGGAGACGTTTACTGACAGGGTGATTGATGCAATCAATACGCACCGTGAGGGCATGATTCAGCAGCGCGCAGCGGGCGTGACCGTTTATCCGCCACAGAAAGATGTGTTTAACGCGTTTAAACTGACAAAACTGGGCGATATCAAGGTGGTGATTTTGGGTCAGGATCCCTATCACGGACCGAATCAGGCGCACGGCCTGGCTTTTTCGGTGCTGCCCGGCGTGGCCATCCCGCCCTCTCTGCTTAATATGTACAAAGCACCGGGACGTCGCCAGCGCCTTGACCTGCATCAAGCTGAAACGGCAGGGTTAATCCTTCTGCTSCCGCGCTGAAGCAGCTAAGCTAAGGAAAACTATCGTCAGGAGTTAACCATGAGTGACAAGCTGACCTGGCACGATGTGCTGGCAGATGAAAAAGAGAAACCCTATTTTAAAGAGACGCTGCAGGCGGTTGCGAGGCAACCACCTGATCCTCCTCATAAAGGCCTCTGGCGCACAGACAGCGCGCCTGCCCCGCCTCTTCATCCAGCAGCCAGAATGAGTTCAGCAGCAGCGGGTTATGGGTTTGGGTAATTTGAATGCCGGTAATCATAGCGATCTCCAGAAAGGGGCGTTCTGATCTGAACGCCGTTGACAGATAGACAGGCTGGTATACCGTCAGGGCGTTAAACCGCACGGCATAGCCGGATACGCGGATAGTCAGCTGTGGATACTTTTCGGGATGCTTAACCGCATCTTCCAGCGTTTCCCGCTGCAGTACATTGACGTTAAGGTGCTGTCCGCCCTCAACGCGCACCTGCGGTTTCTGCTCCAGGGGAACTTCACGGTACGCCATCTCGCCCAGCTCGCTCACTTTTTTTTTACGTTCAGCTGGCCTTAAGGGCCACTGACAGGCGGGTCAGCGCGAACGCCGGTAAATGTCGCATTTTAATCAACGCATGCGTTCCGGGCCGCTTCCGCTCTGACCTGCAGCATGAGCAACTTTTCATCGCTGCTTCAGTTACAGGCTCTCTGTAAAAGTACGGGTGATGACATCGCGCTGCTGCTCGGGTCACCGGAAAGCCGTCGAAAAAGGCGCTTGCCAAACGCAAAGAGAAGAAAGAGAAAGAAGACGAAAAGCCGCGCGTGAAAAAACGCCATCGTGACACCAAAAACGTGGGTAAACGCCGCAAGCCAAGCGGATCAACCACGCCGGAGTCAGGTGCGGAATAAAACGTCACTGCAGTAAAAAAAGCGCCTGAACCGGCGCACCTGCCGCGTACGGCAGATACCTATCTGCACCGCATTGGCCGTACCGGCCGCGCCGGACGCAAAGGGATCGCTATCTCGCTGGTTGAGGCGCACGATCACGTTCTGCTGGGTAAAATCAGCCGCTACGTTAATGAGCCGCTGAAATCACGCGTGATTGATGAGCTGCGTCCTGAGTCGCGTGCGCCGAGTGCTAAACGTGAACGTCTGCACGAGCTGGTGACCTGGATGCATGAAGCGGGCCTGCGCAGCAGCTACCTCGAAGGTGAGATGGTACAGGCGAACCGTAATGAAGCGATTAAACGCATCAACGATGGTCGCGTCAATGTGCTGGTTGCCACTGACGTTGCGGCGCGCGGTATCGATATTGATGACGTGACTCACGTGATCAACTTTGAAGGCGAGCACATCAAAGATTTTGCTGAACGCCTGCTCAACGATCCGGTCGCGATTGAAGCCGACCCGAGCAAAAGCGAACGCAAACGCATTCAGCAGTGGTACTACCGTGCTGATAACCTTGAGCACAAGACCAAACTGCTGGTGCACCTGTTAAAGCAGCCGGAAGTGAAGCGTGCGATTGTGTTTGTGCGCAAGCATCAGGATATTGTGGTGGCGACCACCGGCCGTCTGCTGCAGTACATCAAAGAAGAGAACTTTGACTGCCGCGCGGTAGAAACACTGATTCTCGATGAGGCGGACCGCATGGTCGATATGGGCTTTGCCCAGGATATCGAGACCATCGCCGGTGAGACGCGCTGGCGCAAACAGACGCTGCTCTTCTCCGCCACGCTGTTGCCCGCATTACAGCATCTGCTGGACTTCCCGCGTAAGAAGTCGGGTCCGCCGCGTATCCTGATCCTCACCCCTACCCGCGAACTGGCGATGCAGGTGGCCGATCAGGCGCGTGAGCTGGCGAAGCATACCCATCTGGATATCGCCACCATCACCGGCGGCGTTGCCTATATGAACCACGCTGAAGTCTTCAGCGAAGGCCCCAAACTGAGGTAGAACATGACAGTAACCACATTCTCCGAACTCGAACTCGACGAAAGCCTGCTGGATGCCCTGCAGGAAAAAGGCTTCACGCGCCCGACGGCCATTCAGGCTGAAGCCATTCCTGCCGCGCTGGAAGGCCGTGACGTGTTAGGTTCGGCACCCACCGGAACGGGGAAAACCGCCGCCTATCTGGGATCGTGTGCGACAAAAAATTGTTTAAACGTAAACCCATCTTTTCTTAATGTCGCCCGTGCTGGCGGCTGGTACTGAGACATGCTTTCGGCCATTGAATTGTTATCTGGCGAGAGTGTAACGTGGTCGCACAATGAATTCATCTGCGCCTGATGAACACAAACAGATGAAGATTGCGGCCGATCTGTCTATAATCAGGGCACATTCTCCTGCGCCTGCGCGGCGGCTTCGCTATCAAGCTCGACCGCATCCAGCGTAACCTGTTGCGGCGTGCGCTGCGCCAGCATCAGGGCGATAAGCCCGCTGCCGCAGCCAATATCCAGAATACGCCGTGCCCCGGCCACCGGCGCCCACGCCCCCAGCAGCACGCCATCCGTGCCAACCTTCATTGCACAGACCGCGCACTGCAGCAGCGCGGCGTGATCGAGCGTGGCGGTGCTGCGCGCCGTGTCTCGCGCGACGCTGGATGAGGCCATACCGGGCACAAAGAAAGGTGGATTGCTGACGATCAGCGAATAGCGTTTTTCACACCGGCTGCTCCAGTTAAGGATATCCGCCTGGTGCACGGTGATACGGGCGCCCCACGGCGAGGCCCCCAGCCGCTCCTGTATCAGCTCGCCTGCCGCAGGTGAAAAGCCCAGCACCAGCCGGTTGGGTGGCCGCTGTGCATAAGGCGCAACGTCGTAGCGCAGCCGCAGATGCCAGCCATCGGCGCGGGCAAGCTGCACCAGCGCCTCGCCGCTCTCCACCGGCAGCACCACGCAAAACAGCCCCTCTTCTTCGATAAGCTGTCTCTTCTTTTCAGCATAGCTGACGGCAGCGCGCAAAATTCGCCACTTTGCAACACGATGCAGCAGGGATCCTGCGAACGTAACGACAGATCGCGACCGCTGCTGCAGTATGGTGACAGCCAATACTCAGCGGAAAAGATAGAAGTCTGTCACCAGGCTCAGCCAGTCAGCGGAGTAGCTTTTATCTTCATTGCGGATCGACTGCCAGCACATCTCATACCCGTGAGCAAGCATGCGCTTTGAGTTCTGTTCTGGCCTGAAGTTCACTACGACCTGTTTTTTCGTCGCGGCATTGCAACCCGTTATGACGTAGCGGCTGACCCGCTTTCAATAGCTTATGCAGTGCCGATCGGTGCTGGCAGAGTAGCGTAAGGCGATCTCTTTTTCATCTTTATTACATTCCTGTACCACATCGGGCACGTCACCCGAAGGGACATAGCGTGAAACCAGGCTCGCCACTTTATGCTGGTATCGGACTACCAGTAAGTTAAAGGACTTTTGATCTCCTTTCTGAACCCGCTCAACGAGAACCTGATCCGTTAACTGCTCGCTCATCCGAGGTAATGTCTCCCCAAAACTCTTTTATGCGTAAGTGCCAGGGTTCGATATTTCTTTTAACGCGCCCGCACTTTCGAAGTTTTCTGCATCAATTGCATCTACGTCGCTGGAAGGCGGACGACGGCCCTGAGCCACCAGATAATTTTTTGCCGTGTTTACCGCGATGCGGTAAAGCCACGTGTAAAAAGCGCTATCCCCGCGGAACGACTCCAGCGCGCGATAGGCTTTGATAAATACTTTGTTATCAATGGCTTCCCGGGCACGAAATATGCGCGATCGGACAGTACCAACCGGGCAATCCATAATGGCAGCGATCTCTTCATAACTCAGACCATCCAGCTCCCGGAGCGTGATAGCCATACGGAGATCTTCAGGAAGTGACTCAATTGTCCGAAAAACAATTTGTTTCAGTTCGTCAGACAACATTAAGTTCTCGCCTACATCCCCGCGAAGGGTGTCGCGAATAAGATGGTAGCTCTCCCAGCTTTTTTGAAGTTCGACATCCTTTGACAACGAGGACAACAGCTCGCTGTCTAACGTTTCACCATCCATTAAAGCGGAAAGTTTTTCTTTCTGCATGCCTTGGTACCCTTTCAGTAGCCGTTATCACTAACGTTGGATAAGCGGTTGAACCGCCAGTGATACGCAGGCGGCTACGCCAATTTGCGTGACTGATGCCACCCAGCTGCCACCGCGACGCCAGAACGGCATTTTTTGCCAGCGTGCCGGTTCCGGCTGCGCTTCAGGGATCAGCGGTGTTGCCGCAGGGCGCAGCGGTTCATTTTCAATGGCTGCGGCCACGCGGGCGGAGATATCAAAATGCAGCACTTGCAGCATGGCGTTAACGCGACGCCGCTGATCCTGAACCTGCTGATTTGAACTGTTGGTTTCAAAGGCATCAGACGGTACGCCCAGGCTTACCGGTGATGCTTTACCCATCATCGGCAGCGTATTGAACGCCGGAGCATCTGAGGATTCTGCTGCCCCACCGGCAGAAGAGCCGTTGTAATGCTGCACGCCGACAATGAGACGACGTCTGTGCCGGGGCGGTTGATGTCCAGAGCAGGCTGCCGGCCATAAGGCTAACGGCGCACCAGAGCTGCTTCATTACTGCTGTTGAGTTCCTAACGACTGCGTTCCGGGAACGGTGGCCTGCGCCTGCTGCGGTACGCTGTTTTCAAACTGTACCTGATCGGCATGCAGACGGCGCTGCAGTTCATAATCCTTAGCTGATTTCGTTACCGCGCTGGATCACTTCACGGCGCGGACCATCCATCTGCAGCAGCTGCGCAAAGACGCGCTTATCCACCATGGCGTGACGATAGCGCAGAGACTCAATGCCCAGTCGTGAGACATTAATATACGCAAATTCATAATTGAGATTTTGAGTCGCCTGCTCCATCTGCTGTAACAACGCCCCGGATACCACATAGCTGTAGCGCGTACCGTCACGGGAGACAATACGCACAACTTCGCACATCTGGTCAGCCATACGCGATCGCCCTACCGGCACAAAGTCATACGCCTGACCCAGCCGGGAGAAATCAGCAAACATCAGTGAAGGCAGCGCGTCGATAATATGGTTGCCCGGCAGTGAGAACGGATCCAGCCCGGGTTCAAACGGCTGCCAGTTAAGCTCCACTTTGTCTCCCGCCGGCAGGGAGAGCGACGGCGGCAGATTTGCCTTCTCAAGCCCCTGCATCAGATTGCGCACGCCCTCATCCACTGCAAAGCTGATAACGCGGAACTGCTCCAGCGTTTCACCATCGCGATCCAGCAAATCGATGCGCAGCGGCAGTTTGGTATCCACGTCCAGCCATTTATCGCGCACAACGGTCTGCACCGTACGACGTCCCGTGCGCAATTGCTGAGGCACGCTATTTTTATCGGCAGGCGCAATGTTAATGGCAAAACTGAACAGCCCGTCGCTGTAGAGACGCGATTCAACGGTTTTATTCATAGCGGGTATTGCGCGACGACTCTGCGAAATCAGCTTCATGCCTGCCGGTATCCAGCCTCGCATGGCTGCCACAGCCTTTACGCGCTGAACAGCTGTTGCAGGAAGTTTTCGCTTCGGAATGCAGCGTGGCAATGCCATCCTGCCATGCCACCACGGTGGCCCACTCTCTCATCATTTCTTTGCCCCTGCATCAATAGCGCTGGCGATACGTTTCGCGGTTGCGGGCGGTAATTCGCCCACCACGGTGATCTCCTGCCGCGAGGTCGCTGTGAAACAGCATCTGAAACAGGCCAGCCACAGCAAACAGGCCAAACAGCGGCGTCATATAGACCAGCAGCGCTGAGCCGAGCAGGCTGCTTTCGCGAATGCCTAACTCAATGCGCTGACCCGGCTGTAGCGGCTCAGCGCTGGGAATGGTCATGACATGGGCGTTCTTCGGCCCCAGCTTGTTGAGCGGGTAAGCGGAAATGAAAAGGCCGCACAGCAGGCGGCCCGGGCGGCATCAGCTGACATCTTCAACCCGCAGCGCATCAGGCGGAAGCGCCACGCTGAGGATCACCGGCTGAAAGGCTTCGCGTCCGGCATAGCGCGATGAAACGCCTTTGGCAATGATAAATCCTCCCACGCCGCCAAGCAGCGCCCCGCAGGCGGCATAATAGAGAAATTTCGTATGTGCTTCATTTATATGAATATCTTCACGTAGAGAATCAGTTGAAAACGTGAGCACAGACACATTCAGGCAAGCGATCTTTACCCGGAACCCTGTCGGCCTCATTAATGACGTCGCATATTACACTGTTAACGCCGCGCGTTAAAGAATGGAACCTGTGGGATTTGCAACAGAATTCATATAAAATTGAGCTGGTAAGTTTCACCGTCTGGCGCTGTGTAATCGAGCGTGACGCTCTGCGCTTTAATCGTAATGCCGCGCTCGCGCTCCAGATCCATGGAATCAAGAACCTGCGCCGCCATCTCACGATCGCTCAGGCCACCACAAATCTGAATCAGACGATCGGAGAGCGTTGATTTGCCGTGGTCAATGTGAGCCCGCTCAGGATCGGCAGCGGGCAGGTCGATCTTATTCAGTACCGGTACCACTTCCAGATCCATTTCCATGGCGGTATAGCAGTTCGCCAGCGTCTGTGCTTCAACGCCCTGTCCTGCATCGACCACCAGCAGCGCCCCTTCACAGGCCGCCAGCGAGCGGGAAACTTCATACGAGAAGTCTACGTGGCCCGGGGTGTCCGAAACAACGCCAAGGTAGTTATCGAACCAGGAGTCGATGATCAGCGCCTGCAGCGGGCCATCCGGATCGCCTTCCGGTGCCGGAATATCGCGCACCAGGCGCTCCAGCACATCCGGCACGCCGATGCCGGTTTTAGCCGAGCAGCGCACGGCATCTACGGCATCGATACCCACGATATCTTCAATCTCTTCGGCTACCAGCGTATCGCCCACCGGCGCACCCAGAATGTCTTTGATGGCGCACACCAGCCAGCCCACTTCCCCGCACTTCAGTTCGGTGCGGTCAACCTGTTTGGGTGTGAAGATACCCAGGCGGTCAGCGTTATAAACCTGACCGGTACTCATGACTTTGACCTTCTCGCCCTTGCGCAGCGTACCGTTTTTAATACGGATCAGGCAGCGGAAACCAAAGCCCAGCGCGGTTGAACTCTCTGGCTCATAGAATAGAGAGGCGTCGTTCAGGCTCAGCTTGCCGAGCGCGTCGCGGAATGACTCATAGTCATCTGAACTCACCGGGAAAAGACCGGCATAAACCTGCGGTTTGACCTTTTTGAAGCCAGGCAGCGCTTTATCTGCCGGGTTGCGCTGCAGCGTCCACTCTGCAATCGGCTCACGCAGCTCTTCAATATTGTTGAGCGGCGGCAGCTTGGCCGGGCTGTCAACATATACCACTTCGCCATCGGTGGTTTGCACTTCATACAC
This sequence comes from Pantoea sp. BRM17, assembly GCA_002939445.1. GTDB lineage: Bacteria > Pseudomonadota > Gammaproteobacteria > Enterobacterales > Enterobacteriaceae > Pantoea. The sequence continues at coordinate 2,229,498 of PEFU01000003.1, forward strand.
AACCGTTGGCGCAGTGGTGATCAGATCGAGATCGTACTCGCGCTCCAGGCGCTCCTGAATGATCTCCATATGCAGCAGACCCAGGAAGCCTAAGTTGTAGTCCAGCGACGCATAGCCGCGCGATGTCGATTTCAGACGGTCGAAGAAGTCGAGTACCACTTCAGCCATCGGGATATCGTAGGTGAGCGCGACCTGGTTGCCGTGGTAAACCATATTGGTCTGCACGCCGCGCTTCTCCACGCACAGGGTAATCACGTTACCCAGATACTCCTGTGGCAGCAACATGTGCGCAATGATGTGGTTGCCAATCGCCGCCTGAATCGCGATATCAAACTGCTGGCGCGGGATCAGATCTTTCATCTTCTCCACCAGCTCGCGACCGCGGTACTGCGAGTTATCGCGGTGGGTGATCAGCGCCAGGGCATCAACGCGCTCTGCGTTAATTAATACGTCCACGCGCACCATGTCTGACGCCTGGAAACGCTTGATTGTGGTTCCTTATTTGCTGTCTTTACCGACATGCAGAATGGCGAGGAAAGCTTCCTGCGGCAGCTCAACGTTGCCGACCTGCTTCATGCGTTTCTTACCATCTTTCTGTTTCTGCAACAGTTTTTTCTTACGGCTGACGTCACCGCCGTAGCATTTTGCCAGGACGTTTTTACGCAGCTGCTTCACGGTGGAACGGACCGATGCCGCCGTTTCAATCCAGCCTGGCTGCGCAGCCACTTTCGCCAGCGTTTTGCTGTCGAGCGAGTTACCCGCCTGCGCCTGTGCAGCGGCCTGTTTTGCCCGACGCTCAGGTGCCCACTTCACGCGATCGATACACCAGATGAWGCCGGTCAGCAGCGTAGCGATAACCAGAATCAGGGCGAACATGTTAGCAACGGCGACATCGCCGCGCTTTGGATGTCCGGTCGGGATCAGCGTGGTCTGCGTAATGGGATCTTTAATACCGTAGGCAAACTTCTCCACCAGAATAAAGTCGCCAATCAGCAGCGTGGGCATCATTGAGCCGGAGGGGATCTGAAAGGGTTCAAAAATAAATGAACGTACAATCAGTACCACCGCCAGCACCGGAAAGAAGCCGCTGAACGTCTGGATAAAGTCGCTTGGCTCAATATTGGTATAGGTGACCGGCAGCGCCGTATCACATTTGCCGTTACCGCAGCCGGGATTGATGGTCAGCGTTTTACTGAACGGATCAAACATCACTTTATCGCCCGGCAGACCAATCACGCGCTTGATGTAGTCAACGCTGGGATCTTTCGGATATTTAAATTTCGGTACCACCCAGGTCGCCTGCGGCTGGCCCGGCTGCTGATAGTACATGTTCGCCTGACTCTGCGCCTCATTCACCAGCAGAATATTGTGCGTCACATCGCCCAGCGTCTCTTTGCGCGTCCCGAGACGCAGGCCACCGCGCAGCGTTTCACCCTGCGGTTTCCGGAAGAAGCCGTTGCCGGTCTCGTTGCCGTCGAGACAGGAAGCCACCCGTATTTAGTGAATGCCGCCGATACGGCTCAGGCGTACGCCTGTCGGCCACTCACCTTCCTGTTTTTCAAAGCTCATCCAGATAGCGACCGCTTTACCGACCAGATTCTTCTCAGGCACAAAGCCCCAGTAGCGGCTGTCGGCACTGTTGTCACGGTTGTCGCCCATCATGAAATATTGACCGTGCTTGCTGCTGGCGCTGCGGTGTGTCAGGGCCTGCTGCAAAAGTTCCGGATGAGTAAAAGTGTAGCCCAGTTTGCGCTGCAGCTTAGTAATGAGAATGGGGTTCATGCGATTCCAGTTGTTCTGTGCGTCTGTAACTCTGCATACGAAACAGGGCTGATAGCAGCGCGTTCTGTTTCGTGTGCAGTGGCTTCCTGTTTTCAGTTCGCCTGGTCCAAGACGCAGGCACTCGCCCAGTTCAAACTCACGCGCCATCTCAGCCAGCGTATTGCCGCGCACCAGCGTGGCGCGCATGCGGCTCATATCGCCTTCGTCCACGCGCGGGAAGCGGTGATAAAGCGCGTTGGCAATCACATAGCTGAGAATTGAATCGCCTAAAAATTCAAGCCGTTCGTTATGGCGACCCTGCAGATACTCCTGCAGGCGCGTTTTGGGATCTTTCTGTTTATCGCCCGGGCTTATCTGCTCCAGACGGTTCAGATACCAGTCGAGAATCAGCTTCTCAACGGTCTGGATATTACTGTCGAGGAAGATGCCGCCAATCAGCGCCTCTACCGTATCCGCAAGGATCGACTCGCGACGGAAGCCGCCGCTTTGGCGCTGTCGTAAAACAATTTATTCGAGTCCAAGCTTAATTAAAGCCTGTTCGGCGGCAGCCTGTTCCGCTTTGCGGCGGCTGGAGCCTACGCCCACGACCGGATCGGCCATGCCACTCACCTGACAGTGAATGGTGAACTCCTGGTCGTGCGCTTCGCCCCGCACCTGCACCACCAGATAGGAAGGCAGCGGCAGTTGATAAGCGCCCTCGGTGTGGATGCCCATAATACGGTGGCGCGTGGTTTGCGGTTTGCGTGAGGTGATCGAGACCTTCTGCCCCAGCAGCTGGTTCAGTAAGGTTGATTTACCGACGTTGGGCCGGCCTACAATCGCGACAAAGCCGCAATAAGTTTCGTGTTCGCTCATTCGGGTCCTGACTTAGTCAGCGCCGGGGACCGCCAGCACCACCGGGACTTTGCCGTCGCGCAGCTTGTTGAGCACCATCTCATCATCCGGCGTCCAGCGCGTGCCTTCCACGACGAAAATTACCAGCTCCACGTCGCCAATTGAGCTGCTGGCAGCACGGTTCATCAGGCGGTTGATCGCCCGCTTCTCTTCCATATGCAGCCCGGGTGTATCCACGTAGATCGCGGAGCGGTCGGTGATGTAATCTTCCGGGAAGTGGTGCTCCGCCAGCGGCAGACGCTTACGGGCAATCGCTGCGATGGTATCGACGTTTTTGCCATTCTCAGCAGAGATAGGCACGATATCGAGGAAATTCATCTGCTGGCTCAGGAACTGCAGGTGCGGCAGCAGGATACTTTTATCCTGAATGTTATCCACCTTGTTATTGATTTTCGAGCCTTTATTGCCAATTACCATTTTCTTCTGGCCTTCACGCTCTACCAGAATCAGGCCATTGATGTCGTAGCCGCCGCGCTCATTGGCCACAAACTGTTCGATCTCAACGGTCACAGAGTAAGGCAGTTCGGCACCGAGGAAACGCATCAGCTTTTCGCGGATGATCTCCGAAGCCATAAAGCGCTGAGTTTCGCTGTAGGGGCGACTATGCAGCACAAACGCGCGTTGCCAGCCTTCCATCAGTTACAGATCGTCTGTGTAGCCCAGGCTGCGCAGCGCACGTTCGTCGTCTGCCCAGCCCGATTTAACTTTCACCCAGAGCTCAAGGTGCACTTTGGCTTCAAACATCTCTTCCATGTCACGCCGCGCTTCAATGCCGATGGTCATGCCGCTGAGCGGCAGCGCCAGCGAAACCGCTTCGGCATTACGCAGCGTTTTGACTTCACCGCGTCCGCCCCAGCGGACCAGCAGCGGCGTAAAAGGCTGCAGGGTGCCTTTCAGCTGAGAGCGACGCGAGCGCGCGCCTTTAGCCAGGACGCGAACGCGGCCCTGACTTTCCGTAAAGAGATCGAGCAGCAGGCTCTGCAGAAAATCGACGCCGTAGCCGAGATGCCCGAGCAGCGCCAGCTCAAAACGGCGCAGCGCCGGTTCCGGCGAGGCGGTGCCGGCGGCCAGCTCCTGAATACAGTTCAGGTAATCGAAGAAGAGTTCAGAAAAGGGGATCTCCTGCTCCAGCACGCGCGACAGCAGTTCATTGACATAGAGACCGCAGTAGAGCGTCTAGGGCTTTAGCGCAATGCGCGTAAAGCGCTTGGCGGCCCGCAGGCTATCGGCATCGGGGAAACTGCGCGCTTCAATGGCGCGCAGCTGGTGACCGGTAAAGCTGCGCTGATTCAGCACCAGGCTGGCGATAAAGCCCTTCTCTTCGCGGTAGCTGTAGGTCATGGCGTCATCGATCGCCTCGCCGCTGCCGGCGCATCGGTAGCGATATGATCAATATTGACGCCTAACAGCAACTCAGCCATAACTACGCTTCTCTTTATTTAATGTCAGTGCAGTGTATCGCGACGATACGTTCAGGTGGTCTGACCGCCGCTACGCCTGCGGCGCATCGGGTTTCTTCTTTGGAATAAACTGGCGAAACAGCTCCTGACTCTTCAGCGGTTTGCCGCCGAGTTGGCGATCATCTCATCCGTGACCGCCATCTCCAGGTTCATCCGCGTCTGAATGGTATCGCGCAGAATACGCACATCGCGGTCGGTGATATGCCGGCGGTCTTCACGCAGATGCACGGTAATACCATCAGCGCCCGCCTGCTCGGCCACGAAAGCGGCCTGTACCGGATCGGGATAGTGGGTGCCACGCGCGTTACGTTCGCTGGCAACCGCTGCGTCAATCTGCCGGCGGTCGGCATCGATAAACAGTGACACCAGTATGCCCGCCTCTGACAGCTGCTGTACCGCTGCGCTGACGCTCGCCTGCTGGCCCGCCACGTCCAGGCCGCCCTCCGTGGTGACCTCCTGACGCTTCTCCGGCACCAGGCAGACAAAGTGCGGCCGGATGTCACAGGCGGTATTCAGCTCATGCATCTCCGGCAGCGCCGCAATGGGCTGCACATTGTGATAAGTCAGTCCGTGGCCGGCATTGACCTTCAGCCCGAGAGAGGCAGCGTAGTGCGCTGCTTCGCGAATACGCATTAGCTCGGCGTCACGCGCCTGCCCTTCCGGCGCTTCGGCGTATGCGCCGGTATGAATTTCGATATAAGGCGCGTTCCGCGTCACTCAGTACGCGGCGCGCCAGGCGATCGCCGGATCGTTCGATAACGCCGGCGATGCGCTCAATTTCCACGATATCGCTGCCGAGGCCGAGAATCGCCATCAGCGCCGCGCTTCCCGCATCAGCTGCTTCATTTCGCTTACCGCATCTGCCAGCCCGCTGAAGAGCGCGCGGCCGATGAGGGCATGGCCGGAGCCGTTCAGCAATGATGCTCGCCTGCTCAAAAAAGCGCAGACCCGGTTTTCCCAGCGCATCGTTGAACACCTCAAACTGATTAAACGCCAGTCCGCCGCGGATCCCGGTGCCAAAGGCTTTGGCCGCCGCCTCTTTCACGGCGAAGCGCTTGGCAAGGAAACGCACCGGCTGCTGATGCGCCTGATACTGCTGCCAGCCAACCTGCCAGAGCGTCTGTCCTATCGACAATACGATTGTCAGCGACCCACAGCGCGCCGAAAGCCGCGACGCGCTGTGGGAGAAATTCGTACAGCTCTGGCCGCACTGAGCGCGTAACGCTCAGTCCTCGATGATCACCGTGGCACAGGCGTAGTGGCGCTCATCAGCCAGCGTCACGTGCACGCGCTGCACGCCCAGCGTTAAACCAGCTTATAATGACCGCGTTTTTAATGAGGATTAACGGACGTGAAGAATGGCGTTACTGATTACGGCGAAATGTATTAACTGCGACATGTGTGAGCCGGAGTGTCCCAATCAGGCTATCGCGCTGGGTAAGGCGATATATGAAATCGATCCGGCACGCTGCACCGAGTGCGTGGGACATTATGAAACTAAATGCGCTGCAGCAGTGCGCGTCAATCTGCCTCTATACCGTTGCAGAGGAGCAGAGCACGCGCAGCGCGGCAATCTCCTCAACCAGCGCCCAGCTGGCCCTGACAGATTTGCTGTTTATGGCGCTGGTGCAGCACGATCCGGAGCGGGCATCGAGCCACATTCGCCACAGCGAAGCGCTGGTGAAAAAGCTGATATGCTGGAAACTGATGAAAATCGGTATTAACGCGGTGGCAGAGCAGGATATGCACGCCCTGCTCGCCAGCGTTCAGGCGATGGCGCCGGGCGATGTCCTGCTGGCCATCTCCTACACCGGCGAACGACGCGAAATCAATCTGGCAGCACAGGAAGCAGCCGCTATCGGTGCGGATGTGGTGGCCTTTACCGGTTTTACGCGGCATAACCATATCCTCAGTGACGATCCGCTGAAGACCGTGGGAGAGAAGTTGCTGACTGAGAAGATCTCCGCAATCCGTGCCACGCTGGATATCAACAGCGAAGAGAAGCTGATGGAGACGCTGCATCTGCTGAAGAATGCCAACCGCATTCTGCTGGTGGGTATCGGGGCATCCGGTCTGGTGGCGAAAGATTTCTAGAATGAGCGCCGGCTGGCCGACTTTTTACTGTCACAGCCCGATCGGGCGCGCCATCTCAGCTCGCAGAAGCTGGCTGAAGAGGCGGGCGTCAGCCAGTCGAGCGTGGTGAAATTTGCGCAGAAGCTGGGTTATAAAGGCTTTCCGGCACTGAAGCTGGCGCTGAGCGAATCGCTGGCGGATCGCGATGCGATCACCGACCGCGCTTAGCGAAGCTGTGATTTTTAATTCCGCTAGCTACAAAGCCCACTGAATAGTTTATTCTTGGTGTCATGGAATATTGACTATTGCTGCGCATGCTGCGGAGAGGTTAGCCGCGCCATGCTATAAAACCGGGAGTAAGGATCGACCATGAGTTCACTGCTGCGAATCCGTCAGCTCTATCCCCGGCTGGCGCTCCAATAACCGGCAGCAGCGGAACCACCAGCAGCAGATTCAGCGGCTGCCGGCGCAGTAAAAAGCGCATAAAGGTGCCAAACATATCCTGCTGATGCAGCGTGCCGTCCAGGTCGAAAAATACGACGCGACGTTGCGAGTCCTGTGTCAAACCCCTCTCCTTTTTTAAATCAGTTGCTGCTCTACAGTGTAGCCAGCACACATCGGCATCGTTGCTCTGCAGGTAATCGGTCAGGCGCTGCTGCACCACCGGAAACGCTACTACCCGCTCGCGGAACCACTGCGCAAACTCCGCTTCACGCGCACGCAGGCACGTTTCGCTGTGCCCGAACGTGATTGCCCAGAGCAGCAGACTCATTGGCCAGCGCGCTGCCCGGCCCTTAATCAGCAGCCCGAGGCCGCTGTAGAGCTGCAGCGGCGTGCCAATCTGCTCTTCCAGCTGCGCAACCTTTTCGTGGCCCAGGCAGCGCATCGCCAGCACGCGTCCGCCGCGTCCTGGCCGCATCTGGCTGGCAATCAGTTTCACACGCGGCAGAAAAGCGGAGTCAAAATAGACCTGCTCCACCAGCGACTGCGGTGATCCGGTAATCAGCCACAGCTGCAGCGCATAACGCATCCAGTATTCATCAGTTTGTGGCTTCACCGGGTAACTCCTGCAGAATCAAAAGGCGGCGCATTATAGACAAAAACGCCGCGCGATTCACTCCAGCTGCTGCAGTTCACCGCGCGGCGTTACGCGCCAGCGATGCTGGCAGAAAAACAGCAGCGGGTTATCCTGCTTGCTGTCGCTATAGAGCGTGACATAGAGCGTGGTATCCAGCAGGCGATAGTTATCCAGCACTTTGCCGCCCTGGCGCAGCGCCATGATCTCCGCGTGTGCGGTGGGATCGCACTGGCCAATCGGCCGGTTCCAGCCCTCGCCTATGACTTTATCTCCCTGCACCAGCACGGCTCCGACCGGCACCTCACCCTGCTCCCGGGCACGCTGCGCGCGAAAAAAGTCGCTCAGCATGCCGGCGCACTCCTCCGCCAGCACGCCGCAGGCGATCTCAATCTGATGATTCATCCCCGGGTGCCCCAGCACATCCAGCAGCGAACCGGCCGCGCCGGTTTTAATATCTTTCGCGCCGTAGACCAGGCGGGTAATGCGGCTGTGAACCATGGCGCCGGCGCACATGACGCACGGCTCTTATAACTACGTGGAGAATATCCGCAAATATCAGCTAAGCCTGGTGGGCTATCTGCAGGAGCAGGAGCGCCGCCTGGCGCAGCGTTCAGCGCTGGAGGCGGAGCTGGGCGCCGGCTATCCGGCGGTTGAGCCTAAAATTGCCATGAACTAATCTGCGCGCTGTGCCTGACGCAGCGCGCGCTTCTGCTCGCGTCGCATCCCTGATGACGAGCGCATCTGGTTTGCGCTGGCAGCTTACAATATGGGATATGCGCACATGCTCGACGTGCGCCGGCTGACGGCAAAACAGGGCGGTAACCCTGACAGCTGGGCGGATGTAAAACTGSGTCTGCCGATGCTCAGCCAGAAGCGCTACTATGCGCAAACCGCCTACGGCTATGCGCGCGGGCATGAAGCCCTGCTGGCGGCGATCTCCTATCAGGAGTCGCACTGGAATCCGCAGGCGACCTCGCCCACCGGCGTGCGCGGCATGATGATGCTGACGCGCAACACGGCGGATAGTCTTAACGTTGATGACCGGCTCGATCCGGAGCAGAGCATTCGCGGCGGCAGTGAGTATCTGCAGCGCATGATGGATAAAGTGCCGGCGAGCGTGAGCCTCAACGCGGCCATGCTCGATTTCTACAGCCAGATGGGTGAAGAAGGCACCATGGCGCGGCTGGAGGAGAAGTATCTCGGTCACGTTGGCACGTTTGATTATGTTGATACCCGCACCTTCCTGCGCGCAATTGACAATACGCTGCCGGATATCAAACCGCTGTTTGAGAAATATGCGGCGAGCATGGACTGGCGGGATCTCGACTGGGCTATCGCCACCGATCAGGGACAGAAAGCGCTGCTGGAGGCGGTGGCTGACGGCAAGCTTGACTACACGGTAGGCGACTCGGTGACCGTGGGCCTGCTGCAGCGTATTCATCCGCAGCTGGCGGTAGCCTTTGATATTACCGATGAAGAGCCAGTGACCTGGTATCTGCCGCGCAATGCTGACAGGGCCGGGCTTATCTATAACAGTGAGCGTCTGGCGCACTATCAGGCCGGTCCCAGCTACTATTCGGTGTCGCAGCAGCTGGTTTACCGTATCGATAAGCCGCGTCCGCGCACGCTGGGCGACCTGAAAGGCCGTCTGGTGGTGCAGTCCGGCTCAGCCTATCTCTCCACGCTGCGGGCAGAAAAAGCCAACAGCTATCCGTCACGCGGTGTGTTGCGCATCAGCACCGTCAATTCGCCACTGACCTATTACACCGTCAATCAGGCACCGGCTGGCATGGATTACGAGCTGGCAAAGCGCTTTGCAGACTACCTCGGCGTCAGGCTGGAAGTCACTGTGCGACCCAGCCTGGGCGATCTGTTTGACGATCTCGATGACGGAAAAGCCGATCTGCTCGCTCCTCGCTCTGGGAGTAAAAAACAATACCAATACTGCCTTTAAAGGACAGAGGCCTGTGAGCCATTAAGAGACAACCATTTGAAACGCCTAAAATTAAATTATCTGTTTATCGGTCTGATCACCGTGCTGCTGGCGCTGGCGCTGTGGCCGGCAATCCCCTGGTACGGGGGCGATCGGGACGCGCTGACAGCGATCAAGCATCATTAAAGATCTCTCGTCTTCGAAGCGCCGGGCGACGCTTCCTTGGGCGCAACAGGGAAAACGGGCGGTATTATAGAGAAAGCGCGCGGGTAACGAAACCGTTTGCGCAGAAAAACTGCCATACGGGATTTGCCTGAATTTTGCGCAAAACTTGCTATATGAGTTGCCCTGTTTCGCTTTGTTGCGCAAAATGCGATGTTCAGCGAGAGAAGGGCCATATTTCAGCAGACGCTGCAGGCGGGCGTGTTCATCCGCGCTGAGCGGTGCGGCAACATCAGCAAAATGGACATACTCGGCGTAAATATCACTCACCGGCAGATGAGCGTTCTGAAAGCGGGTCAGCAGTTTGTTTACACGAAATGCTGACAGAGCGGGCGAACCACGCAGAATTTGGCGATCGTGCAGCAGGCCAGCCAGCTGCTGCCACTGCGCTTCTGTCAGCTGCGGCGCCTGAACATAGAACGCCAGGCCGCGCTCCAGGCGCTTAACCTGCGGCAGATCGCAGTTGTGAGCAATGTCCGTGGCTTTCGATGACCAGGGAGAGATAGTGCCGGGGCGCGGCGTGACCAGCAGCAGACGCCCTTGAGGCGAGTTGCGACCCAGATGGGTGAAGGCATCCAGCAGGTAATCTATTTCGTCATCCGCCAGCGCCAGGCCCAGCGTGCTATTCGCCTGCTCCAGCGCCTGACGTCCGGTTCCCAGCACGTCAACGCTCTGCAGCGGCTGCGGCGCATGATGAGCAAACAGCTGCTCTGCCGCCTGCAGATCGCTGAATACGCACTCCATCACCGAACCTTCCATCACGGCAGCGTTATCTTTATAAGCTGACAGCACGTGATCGGGATGCTGCTCAAACGTATTTTTGATCATCTTAAACAGCGATTTGGGCTGTTTTTCGCCATCGATGATCCAGTCAGCGTTGAAAATTTTGTGGCGACAGTGCTCTGAGTTCGCCTGCGCAAACATATAGAGTTCAATGTCGTTGGGGAGACCCGCTTTCGGTTTGGCGCCACGCCCGGTTGCGCCTTCATCGCGGATTTCGCCACCTGAACCGGTAGCGGCACCCGGCCAGGGAGAGATAGCGGTTGGATGGTTATGCGTCTCTACCTTCATCAGGATATGCGCGGCTTCCTGATGAAAAGCGTACTCGCCCTGCTGCGCATCAGCGTAGAAGCGGCCAACTTAGCTGTTAACCTGCTCTTCATAGGTGCGGAAGTAACCGTTCAGCGCCGGACGGCCAAATTCATTGTTAAACGCCGCGCCGCCCAGCGGGCCTTCGGTCATGATATCCAGTGCGGTAACAATACGATCCGGCTTGCCGAAATCCTCTTCCCAAGGCTGCTCAAAGCCCGGAATACGCAGATTGGAAACGGAAAAGCCGGCGTCGGCATCGGACTGACCGGAGGCCATGGATGACGCAGCACCGCCGCCGAGGCCGATGTTCATCGCCGGTCCGCCCAGCACAATCAGTTTGGCGCCCACGACGATCTCGCCTTTCTGCACGTGATCGGCATGAATATTGCCAATCCCGCCTGCCAGCATGATCGGCTTATGGTAGCCGCGCAGTTCAACGCCGTTGTCAATGTCGCGCAGGTTGAAGTTACCGCCGCGTCCGCCATCGCTGACCAGCTCAGGCATGGCGTTAGAGAGACCGCCCGCGCCGACGTCGTGGATAAACAGAATCGGGTTGGCTTCGCCCAGCTGCCAGCAGCGGTCAATTACTTCCTGACAGCGGCGCTCCATTTCCGGGTTGTCGCGCTGCACTGAGGCAAAATCGACCTTGTTGTCGAAATGGCTGTCGCTCAGCGAGAGGTGCTGCTCTTCAGTCGCCTCGCCAATCACCGCGTAAGGGGCGCGCTCGCGCTGGCACAGCTCATCAAACAGCGCCAGCTTCTCTGGCGCAACGGCCAGCACATAGCGCTCCTGCGACTCGTTACACCACACTTCCAGCGGACTCATGCCCGGCTCATCGCTGACGCCGGTCACGGAACGGTCGCCGATGGAGATAAGAAACGTTTTCTCAGCCACCGCAGGCAGATGCAGCACGCGGTTAACCGCATCCGCAACCGTGATGCCGTTACGCTGCAGCGCGTCGCCTTTTGCCTGCTGCCGCGTGACGTCGCGCGTCATTTTTGGCGTTTTGCCCAGCAGAACATCCAGCGGCATGTCGATAGAAATCGCGGTAGCGGCCAGGTTAGTGAGCGCTTCGCCTACCGCCAGACGCCCGGAGGCGGCAAAATCAAGCAGCGCGACCGGCGCGCGTTCGCCCAGGGCGAAAGCTTCGCCGTGATAGCTGTCGAGGCTGGCCGTGGTCACGGCGCAGTTTGCCACCGGGATCTGCCACGGTCCCACCATCTGATCGCGCGCCACCAGCATTTCACGCTCTTCATTGCCCTGCTGCCAGCGGGTTTTCATCGACATTGAGTCTTTGCCGACCGGGATAGTGATCCCCAGCGCCGGGCAGAGCTCTTCGCCAACGGCTTTTACCGCTTCGTAGAGGCCGGCATCCTCACCCGGATGTCCGGCTGCTGCCATCCAGTTCGCAGAAAGCTTCACGCGCTTCAGTGAACAGTCGCGCACGTCAGCCGGCTTATCGCCCAGCTGGCGATAGACCTGCGACAGCGCGGTTGCGCCCAGCGTATTGGCACCGTTGCCGAGGTCCACCAGCAGCAGCAGGTTATCCTGCTCCGCCTGCAGCTGCGGCGTTACGGTACGCCGGACATCTTCCACGCGCGCAAACGCGGTGATCACCAGCGAGAGCGGCGACGGCAGCTCTTCGGTGAACAGCGCCGCCAGCGCATCGCTGCCCAGCGCGGCGATATCCGCCTCAATACCGCAGTGGCCGGTAAAGGCCATCTCCGCCAGCGTCACCAGCAGCCCGCCGTCGGAACGGTCGTGGTAAGCCAGCAGCTTCTGTTCGCTGACCAGCGTCTGGATAGCGTTGAAGAAGCCTGCCAGCTGCGCGGGCTGCCAGGTGGTTTCGGCCCACCAGGTACGCAGCGTCGTGCGGCTTTCGCTGTAGACCGGATGCTCGCCGGCGCGGATCACAAAGCGGTCGCCCGGCAGCGCCTTGCCAATCACATGCAGCGCGCTGCGCAGACCGTGGTCAGCAAATACCTTCTCTACCGCTGCCAGATCGGCCGCGTTGATCTGCAGCACCGCGCATGCCATCTCAACGTGTGAGTTAACGCCCTGCTCACGCAGCACGGCGATGCGCGGGCGCACGCCGGTGGCGATCATCGGCGCAGCCACATCTTCTTCCGGCCGGAAGGTCAGCTGAGCGTTCAGACCCGGATCGCTGTCGTTTTGCTTCGCCTCATGCTCCTGATCGGCACAGGCCGGATTATCACGCAGGCGCTGCAGGAAGTTTTCAAACTCGTCGCGCACGCGATCGTTAAACAGAATCGATTTTGCCCAGCCTTCGCCGGCACCCAGTACGTCGCCGTAAGAGAAACCGCCGCACGCCACCAGCGCATGGAACTCCTCCAGGCCGCGACGTCCCGCCAGCAGATCGCTCATGTGTACATCCACGGCGGTAAAGCCGGCGCGATGGAACGCTGTGCGTGAACCTGCCATCCCCTCCAGCAGCAGCGACGGACTGGCCGCCACTTCCACCAGGCTGAAACGCGCTTCAAAGCGCTCAGACTGATTGCGGACAAAACGCGGCCACAGCTCGCTGCCGGGGATCACTTCGCGCAGGTTTGACATCATCTGGCAGCCGTTGCAGACACCCAGCGCCAGCGTCTGCGGACGATGGAACGTAACGCGACCGCTTTCGTTGGTGACCGCCGTGATACCGTTTGGCGAGCCGTTCGGGTTAGCCGGATAGCTTTCGGTCACTTTACCGAAGTTATCCGTGAAGCGCAGTGCCACCAGGCCTTTTGCTTCCAGCGCCGCCAGATGGGCGCCGTCGCGCACTTCAACAAAGCCTTCACCGTGTGATACCGCAATCGGCAACGTCAGATAAAAAAACCGCCCTTTACTGCGGCGGCTTTTTTTTACTGCTTACAGGCACCTGCTGTAAAACGCAGATCAGCCCAGCTGCTTACGCGCATTACGGAAAATGCGCATCCACGGGCTGTCTTCGCCCCACTCTGCCGGATGCCAGGAGTTGCTGACGGTACGGAAGACGCGCTCCGGATGCGGCATCATGACACTCTTTATTTATCAGAGTGGCGCCATAGTACCGCTGCCTCCGGCAGGTGGCTCTGAGCTGCTGACCGCATAAAAGTGTCTCTGCTTAGCGACGCATTTAGCCCGGATTTTTCTGATTAATATAAATCAAAGAGTTAAGTGTCTCCATAAAGAGACAGTGCGGCAGGCGATTTGTCGGAATTGAGCGACAGTCGTCTTAAAAGGTGGAGCCTAACTCAACGTTACGTCCGGTGCTTGATAACGCTGCAATGCAGACGATTATCGGTCAGGTGGACGGCAGGCTCCGTTTGGTGCGTCATTCAGGGTTCTGTGAGCTCTGCCGTAAATTACGGGGCAATCACAGACAGGCGAATGAGCCACGGTCTGATTATAGCAACTATCGTGCCACTTTTTAACCCTGCCACGCCAGCACCAGCAGCGGCAGCAGCACCAGTAAAAAGGCCATCAGAACCAGTTGTCGCAGGGATCGGGGAAACGGACGCCATCTCATACTGCCGCGCTCTCGTAAAAAGTGTGCTGCAGGCATGCTAGCTAACTCTGGCGCGCTTAGAAAGCCGGAAATGCAAACGGCAGACCCGAAGGTCTGCCGCTCACTCAGCATCTGCCCGTAGCGGGTCCACTGGGTGGTATAGAGTCTGACCAGCGCAGCATCACCGAGTACGCAATATTGACGATAGCTGCGCTCAAGCTCCAGGGCGGTGCGGGCCATCGCCTCGCTGCGCCGCACGTCGGTAAAGGTATTGCGGTTGGTATCTGCCGCCTGATTACTGAGCGCAGAGAGGCTTTCCCACAGCAGCTGCAGCCCGCGGGAAAACACCACGTCGCGCGTCGCCTGCACCATACGCGCGTTAGCATCAGAAAAGCGCTCCAGCGCAGCGGCACCGGACGCTGAAGGATTACCGTTTTCGCAGGCGGCCGTGGCGAGCTGCGGCAGCGTGCTGCGCAGCAGGGTAAACGTGGGCAGTTCCGGCAGGCTGGCCGCATGGCTGAAGCGCAGCTCACGCGGTCCGCGAAAGCTGACGTTATTTTCCAGCGACTGCCCTTCCCCCAGCCGGTTGATCATCCGCTCCACGCGCTTTACCGGCCCGATAATCATGCCGGTAAACAGCAGCACCAGCATCAGCGTAACCAGGAACAGGATCAGCGCCTGCCAGCCAAAGAACTGACCGCGCTCGGCGATATCGCGCCTGCTGTCGAGAATAGCGACGATCTCCTGCTGCTCTGCATTAAGCGGTCCGGCAACGCCATCGGCCAGCAGCTCTGTGCCTTCGCGCAGGCTGGCGAGCGGCGTTTTCAGCTCGTGTGAAAGATGACGTAAAAATTCATGTCGCTGTGCCTCCAGCCAGCTTAGCCGTTCGCTAAGCCAGGCAATACGCTGTCCCAGCGTCGCTTCCGCCAGACAGCGGGTGGCCTGCAGATCAACGTGCGTTTTTATTCGCCGGGCGCTGGCAGGCAGTGAATGCACGCGGGTGACAGCCGCCACGATTGCATCCAGCGCGACCGGCTCCGGAGTAAGCGGCATCTCGTTCAGCTTGCGGTTGTAATCCAGCAGCTGCTCAATCAGGCGCTGCAGATGGCGACTGCCCTGCCGCTGCTGGCTGCCCTGGTAGAAAGGTTCGAAGATCATCGCCTGCTCCTCTGGCGGAATCGCAGTACCGCTATTCGCCACATCAATCCACACCCGGTCGCCTTTTTGCCGGCTGTGCAGCCAGATGTTACCGGATTCACGACCATAGTTCACGGCGTTCGAGTAGAGGTTATCGATAACGCGCTCCAGCAGCGACGCCGCTTAAAATAAGTACGCTCAGAAGAGCTTGTCTGATAAGGCGTTTCATGGTTCAGGCTTCCTGGCWCCGGCGGGTAAAATAATGCGGAAACAGACATCTGCCTCTTTGTGACTGACCAGCTGCAGGTCTCCCTGCATGCGCCGCAGACAATCTTTTGCAATGCTCAGGCCCAGGCCGCTGCCTTTTACGGGCGGCTTCAGCCGCCGAAAACCGTTCGCTGCAGTCAATCGCTCGCTGCCAGTAAAGCGGATTGTTTACCGCCGCTGCGGTTTCAGCAGGCCATACGTTCTGACAGGCGGTAGTAAGGTAGTCCGGCAGCCGGGTATCGGGTTCAGTGACGCTTATATGCTCACGCTGGGGCACCGGCACCGCATGCGGCTGGCAGGCGCTCTCCAGCTGCGCAGCCTGGTTACTGCGCCACAGCTGGATCAGCGGACGCACCGTTGCGGGAAAGTCTGCGCTGTAGCTGTCGAGCGTGGCGATATACTGACGGCGCTCAACCGGCGTGACGTTACCGTTCGCCAGCAGAATGCCCTGCTTGAAGGCGCGCGCCCAGCTCTGCACCGGCCAGCGGCGGGCCTCTGCGCGGTCCCCGGCGTGCGGGCTGTCGCTGCTGTCCGGCGCTTTACGCGATGAAAGCTGGCGCTCTATGTCAGTCAGCCGCTCCAGTTTACGCTGGGTTTCGTTCAGCGCCTGATGCAGCCGGGCCTGCTGGTGGCGCAGGGCATCCAGTTCGCTATCGTGACTCTGCTGCAGCGCGCTGTAGCGGCTGCGCGCCTCGCTCAGTATCCATACGCAGATCGCTGATGACCACATCTGCTGGCTCTTTCTGCAGCTGACGCAGCGCCTCAGCCCCGCTGGCGGCGGTAGCGACCTGAAAACCCTCACTGCTGAGACGCATACCGAGCAGCCTGAGCAGGCCCGGGTCATCATCCACCAGCAGTAAACGGGCACGTGCACTCATGGCTGCTCCTCCCGGATTTCGCGGTGCACGCAGCGCCAGCGCCTCATCGATCGCTTTATACAGCGCATCGCGATCAACGGGTTTGGTGAGAAAGCTGAATACCCCCTGCTGCGTGGCAGAAACCGCATCGGGTATGGAGCCGTGCGCGGTCAGGATAATGACCGGCAGCCCGGCGTGACGCCGCTGAATTTCGCCAAACAGCGCCAGCCCGTCCATCTAGTTAATGGCGATAAAGGGTTTCGCCGCGCGCGGACTGGCAGCATGAATTGCCTGCGCCAGCACCTCTTTCCCGGTGCCGCTCTGACCGTTAATCAGTATGGAGACGTCCGACTGCGCCACCATGTGCGCCTGCTCCAGCAGCCGCTGCATCAGCGGATTCCGGGTGACAATCGCTTCACGCCACCGGTCGTCACTGATACGCACTTTGCGCTCCTGCAGCACGCGCAGCAGTTTGATCTGCAGCGCCGGAGGCATATCGCCAATCTCATCCAGAAACAGCGTGCCGCCCTCTGCTGCCTGAAATAATCCTTCGCGCGCGCTGACCGCGCCGGTAAATGCGCCCCGCGCGTGGCCAAACAGCTCTGACTCCAGCAGCTGCTCCGGCAGTGCGCCGCCCTGACGCAGTAAATGGTTAGCCAGCAGCGGAATATCTTCAGCACGCTCGTGCAGCGCCGGAAGTTTAAGATTCACGACATTGAGCCGGTAGTAGAGATCTTCCCGAAAACTCTTTTTCTCCATCGCTTTTGGCAGGTCGCGATGGGTGGCAGAAAGGATACGTACGTTGATCTCCACATCCCGGTTACTGCCAAGCGGGGTGGGCAGCGCGGTGTTCTCGCCCGACAGCGCCTGCTCCACCAGCGCTTCACCAATCACGGGTGCAACGGTCAGCGCAACGCACTGCTCAATAACGTTAACCAGCTGACGGACATTACCCGGCCAGCTGGCGCTGACCAGCCGCTTCATTGCACCGGCAGAGAAGCTGCGGACAAATGGCTTGTGGCGCCCGGCGGTATATATCGCTAACGGCGCCGGTGGCGCGGCTAACTACTCTTTAAAGTCGCTGGCGTCCAGCTCATGACGAGACAGCAGCTTATAGAACTCGGTACGGTTACGTCCAGCAAGACGCGCGGCGTGAGTAACGTTGCCTTTGGTCATCTGCAGCAGCTTGCGCAGATAGTTCAGCTCAAACTGGTTGCGCGCCTCCGCAAATTCGGCACCACGATAGAGTTCGGTGTGGCCTTTCTGACGTCCAAACCCTTTGACCTCGCTCACCGTCATCCCGGTGATGCCGACTTCCGCCAGCGCTTCACGCACGTCATCAAGTTTGAATGGTTTAATAATTGCATCGATCTTTTTCATCGCAGATCCCTTTTTCGCTCCCTCCATGACGGACGGATAACAGAAAGTGACAGAGGATCAGATTGCCTCTTCATCCTCTTCGCCGGTGCGGATACGCACCACGCGCGCCACGTCAAATACGAAAATTTTACCGTCGCCGATTTTGCCGGTCTGCGCCGTTTTCATGATGGTTTCCACGCAGGTATCGACAATGTCATCCCCGACCACCATCTCGATTTTTACCTTGGGCAGGAAATCGACCATATCTGTCAGCGGAGCTGAACCAGCCGGACCGCACGTTCTGGCTGTGCGGGCCGCTGCCGTTTATGCAGTTTGTCGCTCGCCAGCTGCTGGATGCAGGCGTCGATACCGCACGCATTCACTATGAGGTTTTCGGCCCGCACAAGGTGCTGTAATTGCAACAATAAAAAAGCCTGCGGCAGGCAGGCTTTTACTGTGACGCCCTGCTGGCGCAGCAGCAGCATCCGGCAGCCGTGACCTGGCTGCACGCGGCTGAAAATGGCGCGCAGCACGCCTTTGCGCGGGAAGTTGCCGCGCTGGGCGCCACCCTGCCGCACTTTCGCAGCCACGTCTGGTATCGCCAGCCTGCCAGCGACGATGCCGGCCGGTATGATGCAGAGGGCGTAATGGATCTGGCCTGCCGCAAAGCCTACCGTATTGCTGTCAAACGTGAAGCGCACGGCACCGTATCGGGCTGGCTGCACGACTGCGCCCGGGTAGGAAATATTGTGCAGTGCAGCGCGCCGGCGGGTGACGTCGTGCTGCAGATCGCACCCGCGACGCCGGCGACGCTGATCTCAGCGGGCGTCGGTCAGACGCCGATGTTAGCGATGCTCGCCCGCTGGCGCGGCCTGCGTGACTTCCGTATCCGCCGCATCACGCCGGAAAGCAGCGTGATTACCAGTCTGGAGCTGGTTCCCAATGACGGGCAGCCGGTGGCCGGTTTCCTGCCGGGGCAATATCTGACGCTCAGCCTGCGTCCGACAGAAAACGGGTTTATGCAGCATCGCCAGTACTCGCTGACGCACGCGCCTGACCCGCAGAAGCACGCCAGCCTGAATATCCGGCCTGAACAGTACGATCTGGTAGGCGCCACGCTGCTGGCCACCCTTGAAGAGCAGCTCAATCCGGGCGATGAGGTACTTGCGGCCTGGGGTAAAGCGTATGCGCTGCTGGCGCAGGTTTTTATTCAGCGTGAAGAAGCTATCTATCAGGCATCTGAGCAGAAGAGCGGTCCTATAGCCAAAATGGGACCCGCTCTTACCGGCTGTTTTTACCACAAACTGCTGAACGATCATCCTGAACTGAAAAACGTGTTTAACATGAACAATCAGCGCAGCGGCGATCAGCGTGAAGCTCTGTTTAATGCGATTTGCGCTTACGCCACCCATCTGGAGGATTTGCCAGCGCTGCTGCCGGCGGTCGAGAAAATTCAAGGGCATGGATTGACGGAAGATCAGCGTAAACCGCCCGGAATGCGTACCCGGCTCGCGCTAAAAGCTGCTGCTGCCGGTTTACAGCCGGACGTGCACGGCATAAGATGCATTTAAAATACATCTTTTAAGTTATCCGCTGAGGAACACACCATGCTTGACGCTCAGACTATCGCGACCATTAAATCTTCCGTGCCCTGGCAATGTTCATATCACGCTTTAACATCCGCATCTCCTGACTCAGCAACTTTAACGGCAATTTAAGCCCCCGCTTAGGGGCGAAGGCCAACAGTGTAAACGGTTTTGCCAGGGGACGATAGCGCCAGGGCGCTCTTTTTACGCAAACGATTGGCATGCCGCTGGAACGCCTTTTTTACGCTTTAGCTGCACGCAAAAGCTCAACGATATCAACATATTCACAACCGCCGTAGTAGCGCTTGCCCGGATAGCCTTCCGCGTATTTATTGGTGAGCTGTGAACCTTGCGCCTGCATAACGCGCGGGCTGGTGTAGTTTTCTGAAGCGATCAGTTCAATGTGCTCTTCCTGACGCACTTTCTCCTGCTCCATAGCCTGCCACAAATCGGCATCATAAT
>PEFU01000003.1:2249289-2279317 GCA_002939445.1 Pantoea sp. BRM17
AATCTGAGACAACATCTGGCAAGGCTGGGACGGAAGTCACTGTCGTTCTCAAAATCGGTGGAGCTGCATGACAAGGTCATCGGGCATTATCTGAACATAAAACACTATCAGTAAGTTGGAGTCATTACCGGCTTACCGTACAGCTCATTCACCTTCTTTCCTAACTCACTTCCCTCCATATATACAGTTCACCCATTCAAACACCAGATAAGCCAAAACCCGCATTCGACATCTCCCAACCGGCTCCTGCTCAGCGAAGCCCTGCCGCTGTTTTACAGCTGACATTTCCCTCTCAGGGAGTTTTCATTCACTTACAGTTTTATCCTAGAGCGCAACGTTGCTCAGTATGCCACTCTTAACTACGCTCATATCACCAAATACGTTAAATGAGGGACTATGATGAAAAAGACCATTATTGCTGTATCTGCTTTCCTGCTGGCTTCTTCCGCGTTTGCGGCTACCATACACGCAACTGACGATACGGTCGCTAACGCTCAGGCTGGCGCTAATACCGCGAAAGAGAAACTGCATCAGGCGCAGCATCAGGGCGAAGAGCAGCGTCTTAAAGCGAAGCACGCGGCACAGGGCGAGCGCGACAGCATGACCAGCAAAGCCAGTGAAGGCACCCAGAAAACCTGGAATAAGACCAAAGAAGGCACTGAGAAAGGCTGGGATGCGACCAAAGAAGGCGCACAGAAAGGCTGGAACAAAACCAAAGAAGGTGCCAGCGATCTGAAACAGAAAGTCAGCGAGTAAGCTGCACTGCTGTGATAAAAAGGCCGCCCCGCGGCCTTTTTGTTTTTCCGCGGCCGCATTTTGCATCTGCTGCCGTAACTCCCTACACTACGCCTATTCTCTGCAAGCTTAATGGTTACTTATGTCTGAAACCTTCACACGTCAGCCGCTGCCGCTGCCCGGCGGACACAATAAAGTGCTGCTGCACTCCTGCTGTGCGCCCTGCTCCGGCGAAGTGATGGAAGCGATGCTGGCGTCCGGCATCGACTACACCATTTTCTTTTACAACCCGAATATTCATCCGCTGAAAGAGTATGAGCTGCGCAAAGAGGAGAATATCCGCTTTGCTGAGCAGTTCGGCGTGCCGTTTGTGGATGCTGACTACGATAAAGATAACTGGTTTGAGCGCGCGCGCGGCATGGAGTGGGAGCCGGAACGCGGCGTACGCTGCACCATGTGTTTTGATATGCGCTTTGAACGCACGGCGCTCTACGCGCACGAGCACGGCTTTCCGGTGATCACCAGTTCGCTCGGGATTTCACGCTGGAAAGATATGAAGCAGATTAACGACTGCGGCGTGCGGGCTGCGGCGCACTATCCGGATATTGCTCTACTGGGAGTTTAACTGGCGTAAAGGCGGCGGCTCATCGCGCATGATAGAGATTAGCAAGCGCGAGCGCTTCTATCAGCAGGAGTACTGCGGCTGCATCTATTCACTGCGCGATACTAACCGTCATCGCGTGGCCGGCGGCYGCGAACGCATTGAGATCGGGGTGCAGTATTACGCGCCTGACGACGCGTAAACCGGCCCGAAACATTACCAGGCGAGCGCATCACCTTTGTAATCAAGGTAGTGATGTCCGCCTTCGCCGCGATAGCGCTGCAGCTGTGCAACCAGCCCTGCGGCGCTCTCTTCCGCCGTGATATCGGCGTTCTCGCCCCCCATATCGGTTTTTACCCAGCCCGGATGCAGCGACAGCAGCGTCGCCCCCTGCGGCCGCATCTCTTTTGCCAGCGCGCGGCTCAGCATATTGAGTGCCGCTTTGCTGGCCGAGTAGAGCGGCATCGCGGCGACGCGGTTTTCATTCAGGCTCGCCAGCTGTGACGTGGTGATCCCTACCACGCTCTGCTTATCACGCAGCAGCGGCAGCAGGCTCTCCGCCAGCCGCACCGGGGCTACCGCATTAGTGATAAACAGCTCGCTCAGCTCCGCATCTTCTGCCTGCTGCAGCTGCTGCGCATCCGGGCCAAAAATGCCGGCGTTGATCAGCACCGCATCAAACTGCTCACCCTGTAACTGCTGCAGCAGCGCCACACGCGCCGCGCCGTCGGTGATATCCAGCGCCAGCCAGCGCAGCCGATCGTGCTGATATGATACCGCCGTACGGCGGAAGGTGGCGGTTACGTCCCAGCCCGCCTGTAAAAACTGCTGCACCACCGCAAGCCCGATCCCTTTTGAAGCCCCGATAACCAACGCGCGTTGTGACTGGCTCATACCTTTCTCCCGGACAGATAGCGAAACGGGCAGCGTGCGCTGCCCGCGATGAACTAACGTAACACTAACGTTAGCACGGCAATCACCGTCATCATTAACACCAGGTGGCAGACCACCTTTGTCAGTTCCGGCTTTTTCATCGCTCCTCCTGCAGGTCAGAACCACTGACCAAAACGTCTGATGTAGAGGGTTTTCATGCCCTGCGCTACCAGGCAGTAGCCGGCCAGGGTTGCCACCAGCCACGGAAAGTAGGACCACGGCAGCGGCGACAGTCCGACGCTGGCCCCCAGCGACGAGAACGGCAGCAGCATCCCGGCGATCATGACGCCGGCGGAGGCCAGCATGACCGGCAGTGCAGCGCGGCTCTGAATAAACGGAATTTTGCGGGTGCGCAGCATATGCACTACCAGCGTCTGCGACAGCAGTCCCTCAACGAACCAGCCCGACTGAAACAGCGACTGCACCTCTGGCGTATTCGCGGCAAACACATACCACATCAGCGCAAAAGTGGTGATGTCGAACAGGGAGGAGGTCGGCCCGATCCACAGCATAAACCGCTTAATATTGCGCGCGTCCCACTTACGCGGCTTCTGCAGAAACTCTTTGTCCAGTTTGTCCCACGGCATCGCCAGCTGTGAGATGTCATACATCAGATTCTGAATCAGCAGGTGGATCGCCAGCATCGGCAGAAACGGAATAAACGCGCTGGCCACCAGCACCGAAAACACATTGCCAAAGTTAGAGCTGGCGGTCATGTTCAGGTACTTGATGATGTTGCCGAAGGTTTCGCGTCCTTTGATGATCCCCTCCTCCAGCACCAGCAGATCTTTCTCCAGCAGGATAATATCGGAGGACTCTTTGGCGATATCCGCTGCGCTGTCTACGGAAATCCCGACATCGGCCGCGCGCAGCGCCGGAGCATCATTAATGCCGTCACCCAGAAAGCCCACGGTATGCCCCTGCTGCTGCAGCGCCGTGACAATGCGCGACTTTTGCAGCGGCGTGAGTCTGGCAAACACCGCACTCTCCCGGACGGTATAGGCCAGCTGCCCGTCGCTCATCTGCGCCAGCTGTTCACCGGTTACGATTGCTCCGCTGCCAATGCCCACCTCTGCACAGATACGTGCGGTCACCACCGGGTTATCTCCGGTCAGGACTTTTACCGCGACGCCGTTATCGCGCAGCGCGCTGACCGCCGGGGCGGCGCTGGCTTTGGGCGGATCGAGAAACGTCAGCAGCCCTTCTATAATAAGGTTCTGCTCATCCGCGACGTTCAGCGCCTGCTGCAGACCCGGCTCTTTCAGTTCGCGGCTTGCCACCAGCAGCACACGAAACCCCTGCTGATTATATTCATGCGCCAGCGCCAGCAGTTCCGCACGCCGGACCTCATCCAGCGGCTGGATCAGCCTGCCTTCGCGCTCTGCGACTGCAACGCTGAGCATCTCTTCGACGGCCCCTTTGCAGATCAGCAGCTGCTGGTTAAGCCGGCGATTGTGTACCACGACCGATACGCGCCGCCGGACAAAATCAAACGGCAGCTCATCAATTTTGCTCCACGCGTCATGCACAGCGCTGCCCATGCGCGCGCCGCCATAGTGCAGAATGGCGCGATCCATCGGGTTAGCGGTGCTGCTCTGGTAAAGGCTGTTCAGCCAGCTCAGCATCAGCACGCGGCTGTTCTCCACACCGGCGCAGTCGACGTGCTGAGCCAGCGTAATGTTGTCCTGCGTCAGCGTGCCGGTTTTGTCCGTACACAGCACATCCATCGCGCCCAGGTTCTGAATCGCTTTCAGGCGTTTCACAATCACCTTACGCCGCGACATGGCGATAGCCCCTTTTGCCAGATTAGCGCTGACGATCATCGGCAGCATCTCCGGCGTCAGACCCACCGCGACCGCCAGCGCAAACAGAGAGGCTTCCAGCCAGTCGCCTTTAGTGAAGCCGTTAAGCAGCAATACCACCGGCACCATCACCAGCATAAAGCGGATCAGCAGCCAGCTGACGCTGTTTACCCCGCGATCGAACGCCGTCTGGCTGCGTTTACCGGTAAGCGATGTTGCCAGCGTGCCGAAATAGGTATCGCTGCCGGTGGCGACCACCACCCCTTTTGCGCAGCCGCTGGCCACGCTGGTGCCCATCAGGCAGATGCTGCCTGACTCAAGCAGCGACGCGCTCTGTTCGCATCCGCCCGCCGCTTTACTGGTGACATGGCCGGTGACGTCATATTTTTCTACCGGCAGCGACTCGCCGGTCAGGATCGCCTGACTGATAAACAGATCGCGCGACTCCAGCAGGCGGAGATCGGCCGGCACCAGATCGCCCGCGGAAAGGCAGATGATGTCCCCCGGCACCAGATCCGCGATATCCACTTCCCTGCGTACCGGCGACGCCTGCAGCGAGGAGCGTCGTACCACCGTTGCGGTGGTGCGCACCATCGATTTCAGCGCCTGCGCCGCTTTATTGGTGCGAAACTCCTGCCAGAAGCGCAGCAGTCCGCTCAGCGTGACCATGGTGAGGATGATTGCGATACCGGTCAGATCGCTCTCTTCACCCCGCCGCCGCGGGATCCAGTAGTCAGTAAAAAAACTCACCGCGGCCAGCGCCATCAGCACATAGATAAATGGATTGCTGAACGCCTGCAGCAGCTGCAGCAGCGCCGGTGGCGCGTCAATATGCCGGGCATCGTTAGGGCCATAGCGGCGCAGGCGTGCCGCAGCTTCTTCTTCGGTCAGGCCGGTAGCCTGACTGCACAGCCGTACCAGCGTTTCATCCGTAGTAAAGCCTGCTTCCTGTTCAATACGGTAACGCGGCGACTGCAGATCCTTTTTCCGGTTATTCCGCTGCAGATTATATTTCATATTGTTCATGTGACACCCCGATGGTGTTATTCAGGCAAGCGCTATCCTGCGCCAGACGCATAATAAACAGAGAGCCTGATAATTAATCAGCACGCTGAACCCGCAATTATCGGGCAAAAAGATGACGCGCTTTTAATTAATAAAAAGCGTGACGATCCCGCACCAGATAAAAGTGAGCCAGTGAATTTGTATGGCGTAATGTCTGACTGAAAATGCGAAGTCAGGTTTAACGCGCAGCAGACAGGTGCACGCTGAGGATCAGCGTGCGCATCGGGGCGGTGGAAATAGCGCGTTGTATATCATAGACATAATGACTCCCGTGAGCCTGTATTTTTTATCAGCATTGCGTGTACGGGAGCATTCTGCAGAAATGCAGAAGGTGCCGCCGCCAGAGTGGCAAGCAGCAGGGAAAAAATCCGTGCGTCAGCTTGCCTTATATCGCCATCGATAAGGTTGACTGTTCAACAGGATCCTCCAGATAATTAATTGCCGTTATTATATTTACTCGCTAAATGAAGTAAAGATGAATATAGCGTATGAGCGTTTTATCTAAATGTTGTTGCCGTTTGGTTGAGCAAGCTATTCACAATCTGTGACAGTCGTTTCATTCATCGGGAGAAAAGCCGGGGCTGAAACATTTCTGAAAAAGCGTATCTGATGCGTACTATGCTGGTTATTAGCGGCCATAACCCTTATAACAGAACCGCCGGGCTTAGAACCTAAAAGCATATGCATAGCCATAAATAGACTATTCTTCACTGGTACGCTCTCGTAAACTCGCGTTACTTTTTTAAGGCAAGGAAACAACATGAAAACAATTATTCCCTCACTGCTGGCGCTGTCGCTGGTGGCCGCCTTCTCTGCGCACGCTGTCACACCCAAAGATACGCTGGTGATTGCACAGTCTACCGATGATGCTGACAGCTTCGATCCGGCGCAGGGCTTTGAACTCACCACGGTACAGTCATTCACCAACATCTATCAGCGCCTGGTTCAGTCCGATCCGCAAAACCCGACCGACCTGAAACCGACGCTGGCGACCTCATGGCAGCCGGGCAGCGATAACCGCAGCCTGACGTTTGAGCTGCGTAAAGATGCGACCTTTGCCAGCGGCAACCCGCTGCGCCCGGAAGATGTGATCTTTTCACTGGGTCGCGTGGTTAAACTCAATCTTGATCCCTCTTTTATTCTGACGCAGCTCGGCTGGAATAAAGATAACGTTGATAGCTTCCTGAAAAAGGTGGATGACCAGCACGTACAGATCAGCTGGAACGCTAACGTCAGCCCGGCCTATGTGCTGAGCCTGCTCTCGGCACCGGTCTCTTCTATCATCGATGAAAAAACGGCGCAGGCTAATGCGAAAAACGGTGATTTCGGTCATGCGTGGCTGGGCACTCACTCTGCCGGCAGCGGCCCGTATCAGATCCGCAAAGTCGTGCTGCATGAAGCGGTTCTGCTGACGGCAAACCCCTCTTCTCCCGCCGGCGCGCCGAAGCTGAAGAACATTCTGATCAAAAACGTACCGGAGCCTGCGGCGCGCCGCTTGCTGCTGGAACAGGGTGATGTGGATATCGCACGTAACCTGGGCGCTGACCAGATTGCCGCGCTAAAAGGCAAGGCGGGCGTCAAAACTGACGCGATTCCGATGGCTTCGCTCTATTACATTCAGTTTAACGTCGGCAAAGATCCGGTGCTGAAAAACCCGGCGCTGTGGGAAGCGGCACGCTACCTGTTTGATTATAAAGGCATTGCCGATAACCTGCTGAAAGGGCAGTTTGAAGTGCATCAGACCTTCCTGCCAAAAGGCTTCTCAGGCGCGCTGAATGAAACGCCATACAGCTACGATCCGGAAAAAGCCAGAGCGATTCTGAAGAAAGCGGGCCTGACCAATGTGAGCTTTACGCTCTCCACCAGCAACCAGCCGCCTTATCTTGATATCGCTCAGGCGCTGCAGGGCAGCTTTGCGAAGGGCGGGGTGAAAGTTGAGGTTCAGCCGGGCCTCAGCTCTGAAGTCTCAACGCGTGTTAAAGCGCATCAGTTTGAGGCGACGCTGAACGCCTGGGGTGCCGATTATTTCGATCCCAACACCAACGCCGCCTCATTTGCCTATAACCCGGAAGATGGCAGCAAAACCATCGCCTACCGCTCTGACTGGCACATTCCGGAGCTGAGCAAGCAGACGCTGGCTGCCACAGCGGAAGCGGACAGCAACAAACGCGCAGAGCTGTACCAGGCGATGCAGCGCGAAGTGCTGAAAAACTCTCCGTACGTGATTGGCCTGCAGGCGCGTAATCTGGTTGCGCTGCGCGACAATCTGAAAGGCTATGTGCAGGGTATTAACCCCGATATGGTCTATTACGCGCAGGTCTCTAAATAATGTCCGTATCTGCTTCACAGACCGGGTTCGCCCGGTCACTCTGGCAGCGCGGCAGCCGCCTTGTCACCAGCCTGCTCTCGCTGCTGGTGACGCTGCTCGGGCTGCTGGCGTTTACCTTTATGCTGTCGCACCTCTCACCGGTCGATCCGGTGCAGCAGATTGCCGGCGATCACGCCAGCGAAGCGACCTACGCGCAGGTGCGGCACGATCTCGGACTTGACCAGCCGGTGCTGGTGCAGTTCTGGCGCTATATCAGCCACCTCGCGCGCGGCGATTTGGGTCTCTCTCATCTGACGAATCAGCCGGTTAGCGCCGWTCTGCTGCGTACCTTTCCGGCTACGATTGAGCTGGCCACCTGCGCGATGATCTTTGCCGCCGTGTCTGGCGTGGCGCTGGCGCTGCTGGCCGCGTGGAAGCCAGGCAGTGTTATCGACAACGTGGCGCGCTTTATTTCGCTGCTGGGCTATTCGGTGCCGGTGTTCTGGCTTGGGCTGCTGGGTCTGCTGCTGTTCTACGCGGTGCTGCACTGGTCCGCCGGACCGGGTCAGCTGGATGATATCTGGGTCTATACGCTGGAGCCCAAAACCGGCTTTGTGCTGATCGACAGCTGGCTCTCCGGCGATCCGGAGATGTTCCGTAACGCGATTGCGCACCTCTGGCTGCCGGTCGTGATCCTCGGTCTGCTGGCGATGGCGGGCATTACCCGTCTGCTGCGTGCGGCACTGCTTGAAGAGAGCAGCAAAGAGTATGTGGTGCTGGCACGTGCAAAAGGCGCAGGCCGCACGCGCATCCTGCTGCGTCATATTCTGCCCAACGTCACCGGTACGCTGATCACCGTCATTGCGCTCTCCTATGCCACGCTGCTGGAAGGCTCGGTGCTGACAGAGACCGTATTCGCGTGGCCGGGCGTGGGCCGCTATATGACCAACGCCCTGTTCTCAGCGGATGTGCCGGCTATCCTTGGCGCCACGCTGCTGATTGGCGGCTGCTTTATTCTGCTTAACGCCGTGGCTGACGCCCTGACCTGGTTAACCGATCCGAGAACCCGATGACTCAACAACTTCACGAACTGGAAAGCGTGCGTCCGCGTCGTCGTCGGGCGCGCGTGACTTCCCTCTCCATCGGCCTGACGCTGGTGGTCATTCTGATTGTGATGGCGCTGCTGGCACCCTGGCTGGCTCCGTTTGATCCGAATGTGCAGACCATCAACCAGCGCCTGCTGCCGCCCTCCGCGCTGCACTGGTTTGGCACCGACGGCTTTGGCCGCGATCTGCTGTCGCGCGTGATTTACGGCGCGCGCCCGACGCTGCTGCTGGTGTCGCTGATCCTGGTGCTGACGATCCCGGTGGGATTACTGATTGGTATTACCGCCGGTTACGTGGGCGGCTGGACCGAGCGCGTGCTGATGCGCATTACCGATATTTTCCTGTCGCTGCCGAACCTGGTGATTGCGCTGGCGCTGGTCGCCATGCTCGGTCCGGGCCTGATGAACGGCGCGCTGGCGCTGGCGCTGACCAGCTGGCCGCCGTTTGCCCGCCAGGCGCGTGCAGAGACGCTGGCGCTGCGCCGCAGCGACTATCTTGCCGCCGCGCGCATGCAGGGTATCACCGGCCTGCGGCTGATGTTCGGCCATATTCTGCCGCTCTGCCTGCCGACTGCCGTCGTGCGTGCTGCGCTCAGCCTCGGCGGTATTATTCTCTCCGCTGC
This sequence comes from Pantoea sp. BRM17, assembly GCA_002939445.1. Taxonomy (GTDB): domain Bacteria; phylum Pseudomonadota; class Gammaproteobacteria; order Enterobacterales; family Enterobacteriaceae; genus Pantoea. The sequence continues at coordinate 2,258,462 of PEFU01000003.1, forward strand.
CGGTCTCGGCTTCCTCGGTATGGGCGTACAGCCCCCTACTGCCGAGTGGGGCTCGATGGTTGCCGAAGGGAGTAAAGTGATTTTCGATCAGTGGTGGGTGGCGGCTGCGCCCGGCGCTGCGATTCTGTTCGCCAGCCTGGCGTTTAACCTGACAGGCGACGGCCTGCGCGATCGACTGGATACCCGCCATGCCAAATGAGTTATTGATTGATGCCCGCGGGCTGAGCATCCGCAGCGGCGACGCGCTGCTGGTGGATAACATCAGCTTTCAGATTGGCCGCGAACGCGTGGCGCTGGTCGGTGAGTCCGGCTCCGGCAAATCGCTTACCGCACGCTCGCTGATGGGCCTGCTCTCCCCTTCCCTGCAGCTGCAGGCTGAACGTCTGCAGATTGCCGGTGCTGATGCTCAGCGTCTGCAGGAGCGTGACTGGATCACGCTGCGCGGCGGAAAAGTAGCGATGGTGATGCAGGACCCGAAATATGCGCTCAACCCGACGCGCACCATCGGCTGGCAGGTGGAAGAGCCGCTGATTTTACATCGCAAGCTGAGCCGCGCTGAACGACGCGAGAAAGTGTGTGAGATGCTGGCTGCCGTTGGCCTGCCTGAACCGCGTCAGCTGATGAAACGCTATCCGCACCAGCTCTCCGGCGGCATGGGTCAGCGCGTGATGCTGGCGATTGCGCTGATTACCGATCCGGAACTGCTGATTGCCGACGAGCCAACCTCCGCGCTCGATCACGCCATGCGCGATCAGGTGCTGGCGCTGATCCGCCGGCTGGTTGAGCAGCGTAATATGGGGCTGCTGCTGATCAGTCACGATCTGCAGCAGGTCTCAGAGCACTGCGAACGGGTGATGGTGATGTATAAGGGCCGGCTGCTTGATACGCTGCCTGCCGCACAGCTCTCTCATGCTACCCACCCCTATACCCGCACGCTGTGGGCCTGTCGTCCCGGTAAGGCGACGCACGGCGAACGTCTGCCGGTGCTGGATCGCGCCGCGCTGGAGAGAGAGAATGATTGAGTTATCAAACCTGAGCGTTGCCCATAAGCACGGCTATGAGCTGCGTACCGTGGTGCACGACGTCTCCCTGCAGGTCGCTGCCGGTGAGTGTTTTGGTCTGGTTGGCCCCTCAGGCTGCGGCAAATCGTCGCTGCTGTGGGTGCTGGCCGGTCTGAATCCGCACTGGCAGGGCGAGATGACGCTGGCGCAGACGGCAGTCCAGCCGGGCAAAGCCTTTACCGGCCAGCTGCGACGCGATGTGCAGATGGTGTTTCAGGATCCGTATGCCTCGCTGCATCCGCGCCATCGCCTGCGCCGCACGCTGGCGGAGCCGCTGAAATTGTTAAAGCGCGATAATATCGATGACCGCATCGACGCAGGCTTTCGTCACGTCGGTCTCGATCCGGCGCTGGCGAACCGCTATCCGCATCAGCTCTCGGGCGGACAGCGCCAGCGCGTGGCGATTGTGCGCGCGCTGCTGCTGGAACCTAAAATCCTGCTGCTGGATGAACCGACATCGGCGCTGGATATGTCAGTCCAAGCGGAGATCCTCAACCTGCTGAACGATCTCAAACAGAACGACGGGCTGACCATGGTGCTGGTCAGCCACGATCCGGACGTTATCGATCATATGTGCGACCGCGCGGCGCATATGGCGCAGGGACGGATCGTGGGCTAACGGCGCACGGGTCCCGGGTCGCATATGCCTGCATCACATCTGCAGGGTGCGCATTTATGCGCACCTCGTATTCAGGCGCACTCCACTAAAAATTCAGGAACTGTTATGACGGTGAAATTACGTCCTCTGGAACGGGAAGATCTGCATTTTGTTCATCAGCTGGATAATAATGCCAGCGTAATGCGCTACTGGTTTGAAGAGCCTTATGAGGCGTTTGTTGAGCTCTCCGACCTCTATGACAAGCATATTCACGATCAGACCGAACGACGCTTTGTGGTCGAGTATGAAGAGGAAAAAGCGGGACTGGTCGAGCTGGTGGAGATTAACCATGTGCACCGCCGCGCGGAGTTTCAGATCATCATCGCGCCGGGGCATCAGGGGAAAGGCTTAGCCAGCAAGGCGGCGCGGCTGGCAATGGATTACGGTTTTTCCGTGCTGAATCTCTACAAGCTCTATCTGATTGTTGATCAGGAGAATGAGAAAGCGATTCATATCTACAGTAAGCTGGGCTTCGAAGTCGAAGGCGTGCTGAAGCATGAATTTTTTATCAACGGTGAATACCGTAACACCATCCGCATGTGTATTTTTCAGCAGCAGTATCTCGCCCAGCATAAACCCGGCAACGCCATGGTCAAGCCCACCGCCCAGTAAGCAGCGAATGTTACAGGTTTGCAGGGGCGCATTAATGCGCCCCCTACGGCACCTGAACCCTTCGTAGGGACGCCATTAATGGCGCCCTGGCCGACGTTGCCGGGAATCTGCCAGGAGCGCATGAATGCGCCCCCCACGAACCCGCGGGGGCTAGCGGCCGCGCGCGCCTGTTACGTTCAGTACCGGCTGCGGATGATCCGGCTTCAGGGTATACATCCCGCCATAGAACGGATCGACTAACAGCCAGCCCGGGAAGCCGAGCAGCGGAATATTTCCCAGCACGTACCAGAGATTGGCACTCGCCTCAATGGGCAGCGTCAGCGGGACATAGCCCGGGCTTTCCAGCATGACCTGATAATGTTTTTTGCCGAAGTAACTGCCGTTTGATTTTGCCAGGTCTACGGTCTGGGGCGTGTAGCCCTGCGCCACCGCGCGCCCGGTCTCATCCTGTACCGTAAAGCGGGCGCCTTGCGGAATGGAGTCAATTTTTACCGGCTGCATGTCTGTACCGACAATAGTGGCGCAGCCGCTTAGCAGCAGCGCGCAGGCGGGAAGAGTGTGTCGCAGGTTCATAGCAGATCCGCATCAGAGTCAGAGAGCACAGTGTAAACCGTGCTCTCTGGCTTTTCACTGACGACAATCGCGCTATCAGTGTGCTTTTTTTGTGCTTATTCAGCGTTGACAACAGGCAGCAATTGCCCGGATATCCTCAGGCGACGTCCGGCAGCAGCCGCCAATCAGCTGCGCACCCGCCTGCTGCCATTCGCTGAACTTCTCCTGCAGCGTGCAGCCAGAGGGTGCCGAGTGCCAGCTTTTACTCTCTGCATCATACTGCTCGCCCGAGTTAGGGTAGACCAGCAGCGGCTTCTGCGTCAGCGCCTGCAGCGTCCGCAGCGCCGGCGTGACGCTCTCCAGCGCGATACAGTTGATCCCCACCGCCACCACCTGCGGTGCCGCGTTAATCACCTTCATCACGCTCTCAAGCGGCGTGCCGTCGCTGATATGCTCTGCATCACGCAGCGTAAACGAAAACCACGCGCTGCTTTGCGGAAATTCAGCCAGCAGCGCGATCAGCGCCTGCGCTTCACCAAACGACGGCAGCGTTTCACACGCCAGCAGGTCGACACCCGCTTCCAGCAGCGCCGCCACGCGCGGCCGGTGGAAATCTTTCATCTCTTCCGGCGGCAGCGCGTAATCGCCGCGATATTCGGCCCCGTTTGCCAGATAGGCGCCCCACGGCCCCACTGAACCGGCAACCAGCAGCGGCGCCGTGGTGCCGGAAGCGGCGCGATAATCATCGCGTGCACGCTGCGCCAGCGTCACGCTCAGGCGAATCAGCTCGCCCGCCTTGCCGCTTTCCAGACCGCGCGCGGCAAAACCGCGCGGCGTTGCCTGATAGCTGGCGGTGATCGCTACCTGCGCGCCGGCAGCAAAGTAGTCGCGGTGCACGGCATAAATCAGTTCCGGCTGCTCCATCAGCACCTTTGCTGACCAGAGGGAATCTGCCAGATCGCAGCCGCGCGCCTCCAGCTCGGTGGCCAGTGCGCCATCAAGGATCAGCGGACGGGTCTGGGTGAGTGCTTCAGCAATCGGGTTACGCGGCATGGTTGCTCTCCTGCGTCTTAAGGGGTTTACGTCGCCGGGTAACATAGTAAGCAGCATAACAGAGCAGTACAAACGGAATACCGCACCAGAGCGCAATGCGCTGCGACGGATCGAAGGCCAGGCCCACGCACGCCAGCAGGCAGAGCACAAACCCCAGCACCGGCACCACCGGATAGAATGGCGCGCGCCAGGCGAGCTGTCTGATATCTTTGCCTGCACGCACGTAGCGCCGGCGGAAAACGTAGTGCGAGGCGCAGATGCTGAGCCAGACGGCCACCACGGCAAAACCGGAGATCGCCGACAGCGCCACAAATACCGTATCCGGCGCGATCACGCTGGAGAAGAGCGCCAGCAGGCCCCCCAGCATGCTGATGGTGATCGCCAGCACCGGAATACCGCGCCGGTTCACGCGCGCAAAACAGCGCGGCAGCGTATTTTCATTCGCCAGCGACCAGAGCATGCGTCCGGAGGCATAGAGGCCGGAGTTAGCGGCGGAGAGGATCGCCGTGAGAATCACAAAATTGAAGATGTCAGCCGACCAGGGAATACCGATTTTTTCAAACACCAGAACAAACGGGCTTTTGACGATGCCCGCCTGGTCCATCGGGATAAGTGCCGCCAGCACAAACACCGTGCCGACAAAAAAGATAATCAGGCGCGCGACGGTAGTACGGATAGCCAGCGGCAGCGCTTTCTGCGGATCCTCGGTCTCCCCTGCTGCAATCCCAATCAGTTCAGTACCGGAAAACGCAAAGTTTACCGCCACCATGGTCATCAGAATCGGCAGCGTGCCGTGCGGTAGCCAGCCTGACGCCGTCAGGTTATGCAGGCCAGGCGCGGCAGAGCCATCTTTCAGCGGGATAAAGCCAAACATCGCGGCGCCGCCCAGCACAATAAAGGCGATGATGGTGACCACTTTAATGACTGAGAACCAGAACTCACCTTCGGCAAAAAAGCGCGTCGAGATGATATTCAGCAGATAGATAGCCAGGCAGAACACCAGGCACCAGAGCCAGACCGGCACCGTCGGGAACCAGTACTGCATACAGAAACCGGCCGCGGTCAGGCTCGACCCCAGCGCCACGGTCCAGGTGAGCCAGTAGAGCCAGGCGACGGTATAGCCCGTGGCCGGGCTCAGATAACGTGCGGCATAGACGTGAAACGCGCCGGTTTCCGGCATCGCTACCGCCAGCTCGCCCAGGCAGGCCATCACCAGCCAGACCACCAGCGCGCCAATCAGATAGGCCAGCAGCGTGCCCGCTGCACCGGTGGTTGAGATGATATAGCCGGTATTGAAAAACAGGCCGGTGCCGATGACGCCACCCAGCGACAGCATCACCAGGTGCCGCACTTTCATCGTGCGTTTAAAACTTTCCTGCGGAGGGGTATTCGCGCTTTGCATACTGATAATCCATATGGACGTCTAAACTTCTATATGGATACAGAGTTATACGCATCCGCGCTGCGTTTTGCAACGTGGCAGAAACCGGGGATGGTGCAGGCCAGGAGAGCCCCGCGTTAACGGGGCAAAAAATCAGGCGCCAAACACGCCCTGCAGATAGCGCTCCAGCGCAACACGGGAACTGAAACCGTGGGGAATACCGTAATGCTCCTGTGAATCACCCATCAGGTAGAGAGGGAATTGCGTGTAGTGATCGCAGGTTTTCATCTCTGAGGCGGGCTCAGCAAAGTGCTGGCTTTTCTCTTTCAGCGTAGGATGGATCACCAGCGCCGTGCGTCCCAGACGCGCCTCACGGTTAACATAGACGTAGTTTTCACCACGACGGTAACCATAGGTTTTTGGCGTCAGAACATCCATTTCGAATCCTGCTTTTTCCAGTACGCGCGCAACCTCATCCGGACGTAAATACATGCTTGCTCCTCTCTTCTCACAGCCCCGCAACCTTACAACAGACCTGGGGTACAGACATTCGGATTTTCCCTAAAGCCTGGCATAGCGCTGCGTTTAATCACGTATCGTCTACACTTAGTATTACGTTTTAAATCAAAGGGAGCGAAAAATGTTTAATCGAACCACTAAAAACGATGACATTGATATCAATCAGGATGTAAACGATCTGGCTGATTCGCTGGAAGCGTTGCTTAAGTCTTACGGCAGCGACGCCAAAGATGAAGTCGACAGCGCGCGCGACAAGGCGCAAAAATTGCTGAAGCAGACCCGCGCGAAAATGAACGGCAATAGTTCAGTTTCCCAGGCGGCGCGCGATGCAGGCTATCAGGTTGACGCCTACGTACGCGATAAGCCGTGGCATGGCGTAGGACTGGGTGCCGCCGTAGGCCTGGTTCTGGGTGCACTGCTGGTGTCCCGCCGCTAACCGGCACATGATTCTGAAAAAGCCCTGCTGATGCAGGGCTTTTTTTTGCCTTTCAGCGACCAGAAAAATTTTTTCTATTGCCAAAAGCGCAGCCTGCCTGAGTTGTCTCACTGCCAGAGCAATACCCCTTCAGTTATCGGGTTGACCGCCATAAGCACCACATCTAGTATCTAATTATCAAAAAGACGCTACATATTGATTTATGCCCGGTTGCGCCTGGCAGCAGCAGCTATCTTCCTGTCACGAAAAGGAAATGCGAATCATGAGCATTATTATTTACACCAAGAGTAACTGTGTCCAGTGTGATACCACTAAAAATGCGCTGGACCGCTGCGGTATGACGTACCAGCTCATCAACCTTGATACTGAGCCGGAAGCGCTCGGAGAACTTAAAGCGCTGGGATACCGCCAGGTGCCGGTTGTCATGACGCCGGACGACAGCTGGAGCGGTTTCCGTCCGGATAAAATTGCTGCGCTGCGGCACTCCGCTGCRGTAAGWGAATAGCGCCATGTATCCGCTGGTCTATTTTTCCAGCCGGTCAGAAAACACCCACAGGTTTATTACCCGCCTGGCGCTGCCGGCGCACCGCATTCCTGCAGAGGCTAACCAGCGGCTGCAGGTTGACCACCCCTATATTCTGGTGGTGCCGAGCTATGGCGGCGGCGGTGTGCAGGGTGCCGTCCCGCGCCAGGTGATTCAGTTTCTTAACGACAGCGCAAATCGTCGCGGCATCCGCGGCGTCATTGCCGCCGGCAACCGCAATTTCGGCAGCGGTTTCTGCCTGGCAGGCGACATCATTGCGCGTAAATGTCAGGTGCCCTGCCTTTATCGCTTTGAAATGATGGGCACGCCGGAAGACATTGCGCAGGTTAAAGCAGGAGTAACCCAATTTTGGCAACAGCAGACACCCTGAACAGCACGCAGCTCGATTACCACGCGCTGAACGCGATGCTGAATCTGTATGACACAGCGGGTCATATTCAGTTTGAAAAAGATCGCGAAGCGGCGCGGCAGTTTTTCCTGCAGCACGTTCAGCCCAATACGCTGACCTTCAGCTCCGCTGCTGAGCGGCTGCGCTATCTGGTTGAGGAAGGCTACTACGAAGCCAGCGTCCTGAATCAGTATGACTTTCGCTTTCTCTGCGCCCTGCATGATGAAGCGGATGTGCAGGATCACCGCTTTCACACCTTCCTCGGTGCCTGGAAGTTTTACACCAGCTATACGCTGAAAACCTTTGATGGCAAACGTTACCTGGAGACCTTCACCCAGCGCGCCTGCATGGTGGCGCTGACGCTGGCGCGTGGCGATGAGCAGCAGGCGCGAGCGCTGCTGACAGAGATCCTGAGCGGCCGTTTCCAGCCCGCCACACCTACGTTTCTGAACTGCGGCAAGCAGCAGCGCGGTGAGCTGGTCTCCTGCTTCCTGCTGCGTATTGAAGATAATATGGAGTCGATTGGCCGCGCGGTGAACTCTGCTCTGCAGCTCTCTAAACGCGGCGGCGGCGTGGCGTTTCTGCTTTCTAACCTGCGCGAAGCGGGAGCGCCGATCAAGCGTATCGAAAACCAGTCATCGGGCGTGATCCCGGTCATGAAGATGCTGGAGGATGCGTTCTCTTACGCTAATCAGCTGGGCGCGCGTCAGGGGGCCGGTGCGGTCTGGCTGAACGCCCATCATCCCGATATTCTGCGCTTCCTCGATACCAAACGTGAAAACGCGGATGAAAAAATCCGCATTAAAACGCTCTCGCTGGGCGTAACGATCCCGGATATCACTTTTCAGCTGGCAAAAGAGAACCGGGATATGGCGCTGTTTTCGCCGTATGACGTTGAGCGCATCTATGGCAAAGCGTTCGGCGATATCAGCATCAGCGAGCACTATGACGCGATGCTGGCGGACGAACGCATCCGCAAAACCTATATCAACCCGCGCGACTTTTTCCAGACGCTGGCAGAGATCCAGTTTGAGTCGGGCTACCCCTATATCATGTATGAGGATAGCGTTAACCGCAGTAATCCGATTGCCGGGCGCATTAATATGAGCAACCTCTGCTCAGAGATTTTGCAGGTCAACAGCGCCAGCGAACTGAATGAGGATCTCAGCTACYGGCGCACGGGCAAAGATATCTCCTGTAACCTCGGCTCGCTGAATATCGCGCACGCGATGGATTCCCGCGATCTCCCCCGCACCGTGGCGGTGGCCGTGCGGGCGCTTACCGCCGTGTCAGAGATGAGCGAGATCGCTTCGGTGCCGTCCGTCGCCGAAGGCAATCGCCGTTCACACGCCATTGGCCTCGGGCAGATGAATCTGCACGGCTATCTGGCGCGGGAAGGTATCGCCTACGGTTCAGAAGAGGCGTTGGATTTCACCAACCTCTACTTTTACTGCGTCACGTTTCACGCACTGCGTACCTCAAACCAGCTGGCCCGGGAGCGTCAGCGCAGCTTTGACGGGTTTGAGCAGTCGCACTACGCCAGCGGAGAGTACTTCGATAAATATATTACGTGCAGCTGGCAGCCGCGCACCGCGCGCATTGCGCAGCTATTTGACGATGCCGGTCTTGTCCTGCCGACGCAGGCTGACTGGCAGGCGCTGCGGTCGGCGGTGATGCAGCACGGGCTGTTTAACCAGAACCTGCAGGCGATCCCGCCAACCGGTTCTATCTCCTACATCAACCACGCCACCTCAAGTATTCATCCGACGCGCATTGAGATCCGTAAAGAGGGTAAAACCGGACGCGTCTATTATCCGGCGCCGTTTATGACCAATGAAAACCAGGCATTTTATCAGGATGCCTACCAGATTGGCCCTGAGGCGATTATCGATACCTATGCGGAAGCAACCCGGCATGTCGATCAGGGATTGTCGCTGACGCTGTTTTTCCGCGACGACGTTACCACGCGCGATATCAACAAAGCGCAGATTTACGCCTGGAAAAAGGGCATTAAAACGCTCTATTACATTCGCCTGCGTCAGATGGCGCTACAAGGCACGGAGGTTGAGGGCTGCGTCTCCTGCGCCCTGTAAAGTTATGATGAAACTTAATGCTATTCAGGCGATTAACTGGAATCGCCTGCAGGATGATAAAGATCTTGAGGTCTGGAACCGTCTCACCAGTAATTTCTGGCTGCCGGAAAAAGTGCCGCTTTCCAACGATCTGCCTGCGTGGCAGGCGCTGGCACCGGCGCAGCAGCAGCTGACTATCCGCGTATTTACCGGCCTGACGCTGCTCGATACGATTCAGAATGTCGTGGGCGCACCGGGCCTGATGCCGGACGCCGCCACGCCGCACGAAGAAGCGGTGCTGTCAAATATCAGCTTTATGGAGGCGGTACACGCCCGCTCCTACAGCTCGGTTTTCTCCACGCTATGCAACACGGCAGACGTTGACGCTGCCTACCGCTGGAGCGAAGAGAACGCCGCGCTGCAGAAAAAGGCGCAGATCATTCTGGCGCACTATCAGGCGGACGATCCGCTGAAGAAAAAGATCGCCAGCGTTTTCCTGGAGTCGTTTCTGTTTTATTCCGGCTTCTGGTTGCCGATGTACTGGTCCAGCCGGGGCAAGCTGACTAACACCGCCGATCTGATCCGCCTGATCATCCGCGATGAGGCGGTTCATGGTTACTATATTGGCTATAAATATCAGCAGGCGCTGCAGCACGCCGATGCCGCGCGGCGTGAGGCGCTGCAGCAGTTCGCTATCGATCTGCTGCTGGAGCTGTATGAAAACGAACTGGCTTATACCGATGCGCTGTATGGGGAATCGGGCTGGGCGGAAGAGGTAAAAGCCTTTCTGCACTACAACGCTAATAAAGCGCTGATGAATCTGGGCTATGAAGCGCTGTTTCCGGCGGAGATAGCAGCAGTCAACCCGGCAATACTGGCGGCATTGTCGCCGAACGCAGATGAAAACCACGACTTCTTCTCCGGCTCCGGCTCCTCCTATGTCATGGGCAAGGCCGTGGAAACGGAAGATGAGGACTGGGATTTCTAGCGGCGCACAGTCTGTTTTACGCACCACAAGAGAGCCTCTGTGGTGCTATCTTCTTCCCGCACGGCAAAAGTCAGCGCAGCGTGCGCTATAACGTACTGGTACGTCCTGTTAATTATCACAACTGTGAAATAATTTTTTCGGTTACTATTATTCACATATGTTTATTTCACTGTGTATCCGCTCATGAGTTCATCCCCGGCACGCCTCAGTGCCCCATTAGTCGCGCTGATGTCAGTCGCGACAGGGCTGGCGGTGGCCAGTAACTATTACGTGCAGCCGCTGCTCGATACGATTGCGCATCAGTTTGGTCTCTCTGTCAGCGTAGCGGGCTTTATCGTCACCACTGCGCAGCTTGGCTACGCCTGCGGATTGCTGCTGCTGGTGCCGCTGGGCGATATGCTGGAACGCCGTGCTCTGATTGTTTCAATGAGCCTGCTGGCGGCGGGCGGCATGATGCTGACCGCCCTCTCCTCTTCGCTGTCGCTGATGCTGCTGGGTACGGTGGTGACCGGTCTCTTCTCAGTGGTGGCACAGCTTCTGGTGCCGCTGGCGGCCACGCTGGCTGCTCCGGAAAAGCGTGGCAAAGTGGTAGGTACGGTCATSAGTGGCCTGCTGCTGGGCATTTTACTGGCGCGTACCGTTGCCGGCGCGCTGGCTCAGGTTGCCGGATGGCGCAGCGTTTACTGGTGCGCCAGCGTGCTGATGATCCTGATGGCGCTGGCGCTGTGGCGCTATCTGCCGCGCTACCAGCAGCGCGTGCCGCTTAACTACCTGCAGCTGCTGCGCTCAATTTTCTCCCTGTTCAGCGCCGATCGGGTGTTACGTACCCGGGCGCTGACCGGCTGCCTGAGTTTTGCAAACTTCAGCATGCTCTGGACTTCAATGGCCTTTCTACTCGCTGCACCGCCGTGGAATTTCAGCGAGGGCGAGATCGGCCTGCTGGGTCTGGCAGGAGCTGCAGGCGCGCTTGCGGCGCGTCAGGCGGGCGGACTGGCAGACCGGGGCAAAGCAAAACTCACCACCAGCGCCGGACTGGTGATCATGCTGATCTCCTGGGGCGTTACCGCACTCGGCAGCAGCAGCCTGCTGGCGCTGATTGCCGGCATTGTGCTGCTGGATCTGGCGGTTCAGGGCGTACATATCACCAACCAAAGCGTTATCTATCGCACTATGCCTGAAGCGCGTAATCGCCTGACATCCGGCTATATGACCAGCTATTTTACCGGTGGGGCGCTCGGCTCGGTGATCTCGGCCAACGCCTTTCATCTGTTTGGCTGGTATGGCGTCTGTGCGGCGGGTGCCCTGGCGACGCTGCTTAATCTGATAATCTGGTGGCGTAACGCCAGCGCAGAGCCTGCCTGAGCAAGAAAAACAGCGTAAATCGGTAAGCGGCGCTGTCCATTAACAGGTGAGTTTGATATCGTTAGCAGTGTACTTATTCACTGTAGTTATTTTTACTCTCGAAATTATTCCACAGCGAAGCGGTTAGCGCGCTGAATGTGATAATTCTACGTTGCAATCAAGAGGTTTTTTTAGATGGAAAGTTCGTTTACTCCCATTGAGCAGATGCTGAACGTCCGGGCAAATCGTCATAAAGATTTTCCGCTGCAGGAAATTATCCTGACCCGCCTGTGTATGCATATGCAGGGCAAGCTGCTGGATAATCGCAACAAGATGCTCAAGGCACAGGGAATTAACGAAACCTTATTTATGGCGCTGATCACGCTGGATGCGCAGGAAAACCAGAGCATTCAGCCATCAGAACTGAGTGCGGCACTGGGCTCTTCACGCACCAACGCCACGCGCATCGCGGATGAACTGGAAAAGCGCGGCTGGATCGAACGCCGTGAAAGCGACAACGATCGCCGCTGCCTGCATCTGCATCTGACGGAAAAAGGCAACGAGTTTCTGCGTCAGCTGCTGCCGCCCCAGCACCAGAGCCTGCAGTATCTCTGGTCGTCACTGAGCGCCACCGAGCAGGAGCAGCTGGAAGCCATCACGCGCAAGCTGCTTAACCGTSTGGACAAAATGGACGAAGATCAGGTTATCGCCTCACTCTCTCGCTAATAGCAAGAAGTGCGACACAACCCCCTGCCGAAATCGCTATTTTAATTTTCCTTTATCTGGCCAGCGCCTTTTGCGCTGGCTTTTTCGATTCGGGTTACCGTGTTGATGGATCAGCACACCCCGACTTATGGCAAACGTGGAGAACGACATGAGTGCGACAGCGGAAGCTCAAAGCCCGCAACAGCCTGCAAACAAGAAGAAGAAGCGTAAAATTGCGCTGATCCTGCTGGCTGTCGTGTTTATTGTGGCCGGTATTGGCTATCTGACTTACTGGTATCTGGTACTGCGTCATTTTCAGGAGACTGATGATGCCTATGTAGCAGGCAATCAGGTGCAGGTGATGGCGCAGGTTTCCGGCAGCGTTAACAAAGTATGGTTTGATGATACCGATCGCGTCAAAAAAGGTGACGTGCTGGTCTCACTGGACAAAACCGATGCGCAGCAGGCTTTTGAAAAAGCGCAAACTGCGCTGGCCACCAGCGTCCGCCAGACGCACCAGCTGATGATCAACGGCAGGCAGTATCAGGCCACGATCAAGCTGCAGCAGACGGCACTGGAGCAGGCAGAAGCCGACCTGAAGCGCCGCGAACCGCTGGGTGCCTCCAATCTGATTGGCCGCGAAGAGCTGCAGCACGCGCGCGACGCCGTTGCGACCGCCAAAGCGCAGCTTGACGTGGCTGTGCAGCAATATAATGCCAACCAGGCGATGATCCTGAATACCGGTCTGGAAAATCAGCCTGCGGTGCAGCAGAGCGCCGCTGCCCTGCGCGACGCCTGGCTTAATCTGCAGCGTACCGATATACGCAGCCCGATTGATGGCTATGTTTCACGCCGCAGCGTGCAGGTCGGCTCGCAAATCTCCACCACCACCCCGCTGCTGGCCGTAGTGCCCGCCACTAACCTGTGGGTAGATGCCAATTTTAAAGAGACGCAGCTTGCCGGCGTTCGCATCGGCCAGTCTGCAACTGTAGTCAGCGATATCTATGGTGATGATGTGGTCTATCACGGCAAGGTCGCGGGGCTCGATATGGGAACCGGCAGCGCCTTCTCGCTGCTGCCCGCACAAAACGCTACCGGCAACTGGATCAAAGTCGTACAGCGCCTGCCGGTGCGTATTGAACTGAACCCGGATGAAGTGGCGGCGCATCCGCTGCGCATCGGACTCTCGACTCTGGTGAAGGTTGATACGCAGAACAAAGAGGGTGCAGTGCTGGCAGGCGCCGTTCGTCCGCAGGCCGCCTATGAGAGCAACGCGCTGGCGATTGATCTTGCGCCGGTCAACCAGATGATTACCGCTATCGTTCGTGCCAACGCGGGCTGATCCGCCGGAGACTGTTATGGCACAAAAACCGCTTGAGGGCGCGCCACTTGTTCTGATGACTATCGCCCTGTCGCTGGCGACATTCATGCAGGTGCTCGACTCAACTATCGCCAACGTGGCGATCCCGACCATTGCCGGTAATCTGGGCGCGTCAAATTCACAGGGCACCTGGGTTATCACCTCGTTCGGGGTGGCTAACGCCATCTCGATCCCAATTACCGGCTGGCTGGCAAAGCGCATCGGTGAAGTGAAGCTTTTCACCTGGGCAACCATTCTGTTTGCGCTCGCCTCCTGGGCGTGTGGCATGTCAGAAAGCCTGGAGATGCTGATCTTTTTCCGTATTCTGCAGGGAATTGTGGCCGGTCCGCTGATCCCGCTATCGCAAAGCCTGCTGCTGAGTAACTATCCCCCGGCTAAACGCAGTATTGCCCTGTCGCTGTGGGCGATGACGGTGATCGTTGCGCCAATCTGCGGCCCGATCCTGGGCGGCTGGATCAGCGATAACTATCACTGGGGCTGGATCTTCTTTATCAACGTGCCGATTGGCATCGTGGTGGTGATGCTGACGCTGCAGACGCTGCGCGGTCGTGAAACCAAAACCGAGATCCGCCCGATCGATATTGTCGGTCTGGTGCTGCTGGTGGTGGGCATCGGCGCGCTGCAGGTGATGCTGGATCGCGGTAAGGAGCTCGACTGGTTCAGCTCGACAGAGATTATCGTGCTGGCGGTGGTCGCCGTGGTGGCGCTGGCGGTGCTGCTGGTGTGGGAGCTGACGGACGATCATCCGATCGTTGACCTGTCGCTGTTTAAAATGCGCAACTTCACCATTGGCTGTCTGTCGATAAGCCTGGCCTACATGCTCTAMTTCGGCTCCATTGTGCTGTTGCCGCAGCTGCTGCAGGAGGTCTACGGCTATACCGCTACCTGGGCCGGACTGGCATCTGCCCCGGTCGGGATTATTCCGGTGATCCTCTCACCCATTATTGGCCGGTTCGCCCACAAGCTCGATATGCGCCGGCTGGTGACCTTTAGCTTTATTATGTACGCCGTCTGTTTTTACTGGCGCGCTTACACCTTTGAACCCGGCATGGACTTCGGCGCATCCGCCTGGCCGCAGTTTATTCAGGGCTTTGCCGTGGCCTGTTTCTTTATGCCGCTGACCACCATTACGCTGTCGGGACTGCCGCCGGAGCGCCTCGCCGCAGCCTCCAKCCTCTCTAACTTTGTGCGTACGCTGGCAGGATCGATCGGAACCTCTATTACCACGACCCTGTGGACCAACCGCGAGTCGATGCATCACAGCTATCTGAGCGAATCCGTCAATCCTTACAACCAGAATTCGCAGGAGATGTATGCGCAGCTGGAAGGCATGGGCATGAGCCACCAGCAGGCGTCTGCGTGGATTGCGCGGGAGATCACTAATCAGGGCCTGATTATTTCAGCCAATGAGATTTTCTGGGCGTCTGCGGGGGTGTTTGTGATTCTGCTGGTGCTGGTATGGTTTGCCCGTCCGCCATTTGGTGCAGGCGGCGGAGGGGGTGGCGCACACTAGCCGCCACCATGCAAAACGGGCCGCTATGGCCCGTTTTTTTTATGCGTTCTGACGCCACCATTCGGCCAGCAGAATACCGGTTGCTACCGAGACGTTCAGGCTCTCGACGTTGCCGGTTCCGCCAATCGACAGGTTGAGTTCGCCCTGCCGGAAGGTGCTGTCTGAAAGCCCTTCCCGCTCCTGACCCAGCACCAGTACCATTTTCGCCGGCAGTTCGGCGCGCGCCAGCGGCGYGCCCTCATGGCTCGACGTGGTCACGATGGTGTAGCCCGCCTTGCGGAACGCATCAAGGCTTGCAGCGAAATCTTCGCCGTTGATCGCCTGTACGTGCTCAGCGCCGCCTTCAGCAGTACGTACGGCGGCACCCGACTCCAGCTGCGACGCGTCGTTCACCAGCAGCCCCTTCACACCAAAATGCGCGCAGCTGCGCATAATGCCGCCCAGGTTATGTGGGTTGCTCACATCTTCCAGCGCCAGCACGCAATCTTTGTGCTCTGCCTTTTTCAGCCACTCTGATACCGCCATGCCGCTGCGCTTTTTGATAATAAAGCAGACGCCGCCGTGATGTTCAGTACCGGACGCTTTCGCCAGCTCAGCCTCCTCAACCACGTGATACGCTTTGCGGTTTGCGGCCAGCCAGCGCAGTGTTTCGCGGAAGCGCGGCGTAACGCTCTGGACAAACCAGGCGCGCACGATGCTCTCCGGACGGCTCAGGAAGAGCGCCTGACAGGCGTTTTCGCCATAGACGCGCGTCTCTTCCTGACGCTGACGGCGGATCTGCTCGGAATCGATTACCGGCTTCGCGTCAGCGGCGTCATCCGCCGGGCTGCCAGCAGCAGCAACCGGCGGGCGGGATACGGTGCGCCACGGCGAATCACTGAAGCCGCGATCGTCGCGGTCGTTACGCTCAGGGCGGCTGCTGCGCTCGCTACGGTCATTACGATCCGTGCGGCGGCCGCGTCCGGCATCATCGCTGCTGCGCGGCGCGCGTGAGCGGCCAGCGTCGTCACGGCTGCGTGAGCGACCGGAATCGTCACCGCTGCGTGGCGCGCGCGCGCGATCGCTTTCGTCATTGTTGCGATTGCTGCGGGGAGCAGAGCGACGATTATCTTCCTGGCGCGCAGCAGGACGGCCGCCTTTGCCGGTACGCGGATTTGGCTTACTGCCGCCCTCCTCTTCACGTACATACATCACTTTTACCTTGCCGCTTTTGCCTTTAAATTCGTCGTTCATCTGTTCCTCCAGCATTGAGAGCGCGAAGATTACCTGATGTGCCAGCGCTTAGCTATCAACTATTGAACCTATTGGGTAATCCAGATTGAGCATAGCATCCAGCCTTTTCATAATACGACTCTATCATCAGATTTACAGGACCGGTTTGAGATGACAATGAATACTGTATGCGCCGGCTGTCAGGCAGTTAACCGCGTTCCCGAAGCGCGTCTGGCCGACGGTGCAAAGTGCGGTCGCTGCGGCGAAGCGCTTTTCAACGGCGAGGTAGTTAATGCCACGGCCGCTACGCTGGATAAATATCTGCAGGATGACCTGCCGGTCGTGATCGACTTCTGGGCGCCGTGGTGCGGCCCCTGCGTGAACTTTGCGCCCGTATTTAAAGAAGTTGCGGCCGAACGCAGCGGCAAAGTGCGTTTTATTAAAGTCAATACGGAAGCTGAGCAGGCGCTCAGCACGCGTTTTCGTATCCGCACGATCCCGACCATCATGATTTTTAAACGGGGCGAAATGGTCGATATGCTGAATGGCGCGATGCCGAAAACGCCGTTTAATGAGTGGCTCGACGAAACCCTGTAGTCACTGAAGGCCAGCAGATTGCTGGCCTTGCTTTCCCCCTTCTATTACACTGACGTTTTTCCTGCCCTGCCTGTCTATGTCTGAAAATGCTGTTCTGCGCTTACGGGCGCAACGTCTGGCCCGCGCTACGCGGCCCTTTCTCGCGCGCGGTAATCGCGTTGTGCGCTGTCAGCGCTGTCTGTTGCCGCACAGGCACTGCCTGTGTGCCACGCTGCAGCCGCAGCAGTCGCGCAGCCGCTTCTGCCTGGTGATGTTCGATACTGAACCCATGAAGCCCAGCAATACCGGACGCCTGATTGCCGATGTGCTGCCGGATACCCTCGCCTTCGGCTGGTCGCGAACAGAGCCTGACCCGGCGCTGCTGGCAGCAGTGCAGAGCAGCGACTATCAGCCGGTGGTGGTGTTCCCCGCCTCTTATGCCGATCCCAGACGTGAGGTGCTGACTGCGCCGCCGGTCAGCGGTAAACCGCCACTGTTTATTATGCTGGATGGCACCTGGTCTGAGGCGCGCAAAATGTTTCGTAAAAGTCCGTGGCTGGACCATTTTCCGGTGATGTCGCTGAGCGTGAACACCCCGTCGCGCTACACCCTGCGGGAGGCGCACGGCGAAGGACAGCACTGCACGGCAGAGGTCGCTGCGGCCCTGCTTGCTCAGGCGGGTGACAGCGTGGCCGCCAGCGCCCTGCAGCAGCACTTTGAACGGTTCCGTCACGCCTACCTTGCAGGCAAACCGCATCATCCGGTTCATACGCAGCAGGCGTTAAACAGCAGCGAAAACTGAAGCTGGCTCGCAGCCTGACAGCAGCAAATCGGTTTTCGCCGTAAAAGCGTTTACAATCATGCCAATCCCGACAGCAGGAGTGGATGATGAGTCAACGTGGACTGGAAGCGCTGTTAAGACCTAAATCGATTGCGGTAATTGGCGCCTCGGTAACGCCGGGGCGTGCCGGCTATTTTCTGATGCGCAACCTGCTGGCGGGCGGCTTCAGCGGCCCGGTGCTGCCGGTTACGCCAAAATATAAGGCGGTACAGGGCGTGCTGGCATGGCCCGATATCGCCAGTCTGCCTTTTGCTCCCGATCTGGCCATTATCTGCACCCATGCAAAGCGCAATCCAGAGCTGCTGCAGCAGCTGGGCGAAAAAGGCTGCAGAGCCTGCATTATTCTCTCCTCACCCGCCAGCCAGCTTGAGACGCTGAAAACCTGCGCCAGCCAGTGGCAGATTCGCCTGCTCGGCCCTAACAGTCTTGGGCTGCTGGCCCCGTGGCAGGGGCTGAATGCCAGCTTCTCGCCGGTGCCCATCGCTAAAGGGCGTATTGCTTTTGTTTCACAGTCTGCCGCGGTCTCAAATACCATCCTCGACTGGGCGCAGCAGCGGAATCTCGGCTTCTCCTGGTTTATCGCGCTGGGCGACAGCCTCGATATCGATGTCGATGACGTGCTCGATTTTCTGGCACGCGACCCGAAAACCAGCGCTATCCTGCTCTACCTGGAACACCTGAGCGATGCCCGGCGTTTTGTCTCCGCCTCGCGCAGCGCCTCACGCAATAAGCCTATTCTGGTCATCAAAAGCGGACGCAGCCGGGAGGCGCAGGCGATGATTGGCACCCTGAGCGGCCTGGATGCCGCCTGGGATGCCGCAATACAACGCGCCGGCCTGCTGCGCGTGCAGGATACGCATGAACTTTTCTCTGCGGTTGAATCACTCAGCCACATGCGTCCGCTGCGCGGCGAGCGCCTGATGATCGTCAGCAACGGCGCTGCGCCGGCTGCTCTGGCGCTGGATGCGCTCTATGCGCGCAGCGGTAAGCTGGCTTCGCTGGATGAGGCGATGCGACAGAGAGTAGCCTCACTACTGCCGGAGGGCGCTGGCCGGGGAAACCCGCTGGATTTAAAAGATGACGCCACACCTGCCCGCTACGTTGCCTGCATTGAACTGCTGCTCGACAGTCATGATTTTGACGCCCTGATGATTATTCACTCCCCCAGCGCGGTTGCGCCAGCGACCGAGACGGCGGAGCAGATTATTGCTGCACTCGCGCATCATCCGCGCGGCAGGCAGATCACGCTGCTGACTAACTGGTGCGGTGAATCCTCATCCCAGGCGGCGCGGCGCGCCTTTACCCAGGCCGGCATTCCGACCTGGCGCACCCCGGAAGGCACCGTGACCGCGTTTATGCATCAGGTCGAGTATCGCCGTAACCAGAAGCAGCTGCGGGAAACGCCGGCGCTGCCACCGGGGCTGCAGCAAAACAGCGCTAAAGCGCATCAGCTGCTGCAGCAGGCACTTGACCGCGGTGTGACCACGCTGGATACCCATGAGGTGCAGCCTGTTATGCAGGCTTATGGTCTGACAACGCTGCCCGGCTGGATCGCAAGCGACAGTCAGGAAGCGGTCACTATTGCTGAGCAGACGGGCTATCCGGTCGCCCTCAAACTGCGCTCGCCCGATATCGCCCATAAATCTGAGGTACAGGGTGTGATGCTCTATCTGCGCAGCGCTGCCGAGGTGAAACAGGCCGCACAGGCTATTTTTGAGCGCGTGCGCAGCACGCATCCACAGGCGCGCGTCGATGGCCTGCTGGTACAGAGTATGGCCAGCCGGGCTGGCGCTCAGGAGCTGCGCGTAGTGGTAGACCAGGATCCGCTGTTTGGCCCGATTATCCTGCTCGGCGAAGGGGGGGCTGAATGGCAGCCTGATAAGCAGGCCGCCGTAGCGCTGCCGCCGCTGAATATGACGCTGGCGCGCTATCTGGTGATTCAGGCGATAAAAAGCGGCAAGATCCGCAGCCGCAGCGCGCTGCATCCGCTCGATATCGCCGGGCTGAGCCAGCTGCTGGTACAGGTATCAAACCTGGTGGTGGATTGTCCGGAGATCCAGCGGCTTGATATTCATCCGCTGCTGGCATCGGCAGAAACCTTTACCCTTATTGACGTCACGCTGCAGCTGGCCCCTTTTAGCGGCGACAGCGAGGCGCGGCTGGTTATCCGCCCTTACCCACAGCATCTGGAGGAGCAGGTTGAGTTGAAAGATGGCCAGCACTGCCTGTTTCGCCCAATCCTGCCTGAGGATGAGCCGCAGCTGCGCGCTTTTATTGCGCAGGTGACTAAAGAGGATCTCTACTACCGCTATTTCAGTGAAATCAGCGAATTCACCCACGATGATTTAGCCAATATGACGCAGATAGATTACGACCGCGAAATGGCGATTGTGGCGGTACGCCAGCGGGAAGGCGCTGAAGAGGAGATTATCGGCGTTACCCGCGCGATATCTGACGCTGATAATGTCGATGCGGAGTTTTCAGTGCTGGTTCGTTCCGATCTCAAAGGGCTGGGTATGGGGCGACGGCTGCTGGAGAAGATGATTCGCTATACCCGCGATCACGGTCTGCAACAATTGAACGGTATAACCATGCCGCACAATAGCGGCATGATTACGCTGGCGCGCAAACTTAACTTTCGCGTGAATATTCAGCTTGATGATGGCATTGTCACGCTTAATTTACCGTTGATTGACGTCGTAACGCCGCCTGTAGAGAACGGTAAAAATCCTCCTCAACAGGTGAGTTGATGTTATTATTTGACGTTAGGATCATGATTTGATGGCAAAAGGCCATACAAATGAACAGAGAAGAAGTGCACTGTGATGTTGTCTAAATTTAAACGCAATAAACACCAACAACACCTCGCACAGCTGCCTAAACTGTCACAATCTGTGTCGGATGTGACCACGCTTTTTTCGCCCGCTGAGTTTCGCGAAACGCTGCTGGCAAAAATTGCAGCGGCAGAAAAACGCATCTGTATTGCTGCGCTCTATCTGGAAAATGATGATGGCGGCCGCAGT
>PEFU01000003.1:2279417-2282759 GCA_002939445.1 Pantoea sp. BRM17
TGGAGGCGCTGTATGCGGCGCGTCAGGCTCGTCCGGAACTGGATATCGCCATTCTGGTAGACTGGCATCGTGCGCAGCGTGGACGTATCGGTGCAGCGCGTGGCCTGACCAATGCTGACTGGTACTGCGAGATGGCTACCCGGCATCCGGATATTGCTATTCCGGTTTATGGTATTCCGGTTAATACGCGGGAAGCGCTGGGCGTCCTGCATCTCAAAGGTTTTATCATCGACGATACGCTGCTTTACAGCGGAGCCAGCCTGAATGATGTCTATCTGCATCAGCATGAACGGTACCGCTACGATCGCTATCAGCTGATTCGTAATCCACAGTTAACGAATGCGATGTATGAGTGGATCGATGAAAACCTGAAACAGTCTGACGCGGTCAACCGCCTCGATCAGGCTGAGCGCCCTTCCAGCCCGGAAATCAAAAACGAGACGCGTCAGTTTCGCAGCGAGCTGCGCAATTTTCATTATCATTTTACCGGTGATGCCGGCAACGATACGCTGGCGGTGACGCCGCTGGTGGGTCTGGGCAAACGCAGCTTACTTAACAAAACTATTTTCCATCTGATGCCCTGCGCCGAGCAAAAGCTGACGCTCTGCACACCCTACTTTAATCTGCCTGCCATTCTGGTGCGTAACCTGATCCATCTGCTGCGTCAGGGCAAGGATGTTGAGATTATTGTCGGTGATAAGACGGCGAACGATTTCTATATTCCGCCGTCTGAACCCTTCAAAGTGATCGGCGCCCTGCCCTATCTTTATGAGATCAACCTGCGTCGCTTCCTCAGCCGCCTGCAGTACTATGTTGATAACGGTCAGCTGACGGTACGCCTGTGGAAAGATGGTGAAAACAGCTATCACCTGAAAGGCATCTGGGTTGATGATGAGTGGATGATGATCACCGGCAACAATCTCAACCCGCGCGCGTGGCGTCTGGATCTGGAAAACGCGGTATTGATTCACGACCCGCTTAATCAGCTGGCGGAACAGCGCGAGAAAGAGCTGACGCTAATCCGCGAGCATACGACGGTGGTCACTCACTTTCGCGAGCTGGAAAGTATCTCTGACTACCCTGCCAAAGTGCGCAAGCTTATCCGTCGACTGCGGCGCATCCGCATCGATCGGTTGATCAGCCGGCTGCTGTAAAGTCATGCGGGCGTACATCCTCTGTATAGCATTGCTGTGTAGCGGATGTGCGCATCAGGCGCAGGATCGCTGGACCGGTAAAGATAAAGTGCAGCACTATGTTGCCTCAGCGCTGCTTGCCGCCGCCGGCAGCGAAATCTCCCGTCATCAGCAGCAGGATAATGCCCAAAATATGGCTTTTGGCCTGATGTTTTCACTCAGTTTTGGCGCGGCAAAAGAGCTCTATGACAGCCGTGCAGCAGGAAGCGGCTGGAGCTGGAAAGACCTGGCATGGGATGCCGCCGGCGCTGCCAGCGGCATCATGCTCTGGAATATCCGTCACTGACTACAGCGCAATTCCTTTTCCCTTACGATGCAGCATAAGTGAGACCAGGAAAGAGAGCGCGCCCATGGCTGAGACATACCAGAAGAAGCTGGTTTCGATACCTTCTCTTTTCATCAGCAGGGCGACATATTCAGCCGAGCCGCCAAAAATCGCGTTGGCTACCGCATAAGAGAGTCCTACGCCCAGCGCACGCACCTCCGGCGGAAACATCTCGGCTTTAAGGATCCCGCTGATGGCGGTGTAGAAACTGGTGATAATCAGCGCCAGCATAACCAGCAGGAATGCGACCCAGTGGCTCTCAGTATGCTGCAGCAGCAGCAGAACAGGTACGGTACAGGTTGCGGCACCCGCGCCAAATATCATCATGGAAGCACGCCGTCCGATTTTATCTGATAGCGCACCGATAACAGGCTGGATCACCATAAAAACCAGTAACGCCCCCGTCATCAGACCGCTGGCACTGCGCGCGTCCATTCCGGCACTATTGACCAGATACTTCTGCATATAGGTGGTAAAGGTGTAGAAACTCAGCGAGCCGCCGGCGGTAAAACCCAGCACCATAAAGAATGCGCGTGAGTGATTGCGCAACAGCCCGATAACGCTGCCCGCATCACGATGCGCGCGATGTGACTTTTCAGAGGTTTCATTCAGAGAGCGTCGCAGCCAGAGTGCGACGATAGCCAGCCCGGCACCGATGAAAAACGGGATGCGCCAGCCCCAGCTGCGCAGCGCCTCATCATCCAGTAGCTGCTGCAGTACCACGACGGTTAACACCGCCATCAGCTGGCCGCCAATCAGCGTCACATACTGAAAAGAAGCATAAAACCCTTTGCGGCCTTCCAGCGCGACTTCACTCATATAGGTTGCACTGGTGCCATACTCGCCACCCACTGACAGCCCCTGAAACATACGCGCCAGCAGCAGAATAACCGGCGCGGCTATGCCAATTTCGCCATAGTCTGGCAGACACGCAATGACTAAAGAGCCCAGACACATCATGCAGACCGAGATCAGCATAGACGTTTTACGTCCGTGCTTATCGGCAATATAGCCAAACAGCCAGCCGCCGATCGGCCGCATCAGAAAACCTGCAGCGAATACCCCGGCAGTTTGCAGAAGCTGTGTGGTGGTATCACCTGCCGGAAAAAAGACATGAGCAAAATAGAGGGAGAAAAAAGAGTAAACGTAAAAGTCAAACCACTCGACCAGGTTACCGGACGACGCCCCGACAATTGCCCGGATCCGTTGCCGCGTCTCTGCTGCTGATACAGGCGGTCTGCTGTTTTGATGTTCCTGATGGGTCATGCTTTACCTCATTTCCTTGCGAAGAAAAAACGCGAAGCGGGTAGTAAAACATTAGTTTGCCCGATAAGGGAATTGGCTCTGCTCTGGAATGAGAAGCGGTAGTAAAGGATGAAGGGAGCAGCTGTCGCTACTGGATATCAATCAGCCTGATCACGTCGCAGACTTTATCGTCAGCTGGCTGAAAAAAGGTTAACTTTTACGCATTCCTGAGCTTTCTGCGGACGTAAAAAAGCCCTGAACGCGTGTTCAGGGCTCTCTTACTTGATGGATGCCTGGCAGTTCCCTACTCTCGCATGGGGAGGCCCCACACTACCATCGGCGCTACGGCGTTTCACTTCTGAGTTCGGCATGGGGTCAGGTGGGACCGCCGCGCTGTGGCCGCCAGGCAAATTCTGTTATCCGGCAAAA
This sequence comes from Pantoea sp. BRM17, assembly GCA_002939445.1. GTDB lineage: Bacteria > Pseudomonadota > Gammaproteobacteria > Enterobacterales > Enterobacteriaceae > Pantoea. The sequence continues at coordinate 2,282,610 of PEFU01000003.1, forward strand.
CAAGCTGAAAATCGGGTCTCTCAAAACGCCTCTGGCGTTGTAAGGTTAAGCCTCACGGGTCATTAGTACCGGTTAGCTCAACGCATCGCTGCGCTTACACACCCGGCCTATCAACGTCGTCGTCTTCAACGTCCCTTCAGGGCTCTCAGG
>PEFU01000003.1:2282859-2325292 GCA_002939445.1 Pantoea sp. BRM17
GGTCTGGTACGCCACGGTGACGTTGACTGCCTGTGCCTGAAACGCTATCAGTCCCAGTACTTCAGAAACGCTTCAATCGGCAGCTGCTGTGTGGCAGCGACCGCCAGCGGACTGGAGCCAATATTGCCAATCTGCACATCGCCGGACGCCAGCGCACGCAGCACGCTGGCGCCGCTGTCAAATTTGCGCCAGTCCACGGTTGCTCCGCTCTCACGGGCGAAGGTGTTATCCGCCTGAGCGACTTTGGCAGGCTCTGCGGCGGCAACAATCGCAGGCGGTTGCAGGTTCACTAACTGCACCTGTGAGGGCTTAATGCCCCAGTGCTTCAGCGCCGCCAGCAGGCTGTAATGCGTGGTGGAGATGAAAGGTACGGCAATACGTTTGCCGATGAGCTGTTTCGGATCGCTGATCCCTTTTTTCACGACCAGCGCCTCGGAGTTACCCAGCTGTGATGCAAGAATGGCGCTGCGGGCAAACGCAGTAACCACCTCCGGATGCTGCTGCGCAAAATCTTTACGCACCACCCAGACATCGAGCGTTGGTGAGCCCCACTGTCCCACCTGCGAGGAGTCGGTCAGCACATGGCCCTCTTTTTCCAGCTCATTAACGGCCGGGGCCCAGACGTACGCGCCGTCAATATCGCCACGCTGCCAGGGGTGCGCGGTATCAACAATGGCTTTATTCACCGGCTTGCCGAGTTGCTCAACCTGCTGTTGCGCCGTCAGATAGGTATTGCCTTTAACCAGACCCGGCACATCCCCTTCCGGTACGCCGCTCAGGCGCGACAGCTTGCTCAGGTTATCCGGCTGCTTCAGCCACTGTTCGGGCTGGGCGAGATAGGCCTGCTGTGCATTAGCACCACCAGCAATTCACGGCTATCCAGCTGCAGGTTGATATCCTGCAGCGCGGGCTGACCGGCGTAACGTGCGTTGAGATGCGTGATGCTGAGCATATGGCCTCCGTTATTTCGCTAAAGGTGCAACAAAGCGGGTGGTCACAAAGCTGCTGTAGTCGCTGGCCGCTTCCGGCACCCGCCCCTGCTCTTTCAGGAGCCGGCCAGCTGCAGGCCAAATGCCACGTTATCGATCACGTTGCGCCACGGCAGCAGCCCTTCATGCTGAAACACCACGCCGCGGCTGGCGTCTGGCCCGGTCACCGCTTTGCCATCCAGCGTAATGCTGCCGGACTCCAGCGGCAGAAAACCGGCAATCAGGTTCAGCAGCGTGGTTTTGCCACAGCCGGATGGACCTTCGCGGGTAAACGCATCCAGCGCGCCAAAGGGCTCATCTAACAGCAGCAGCTGCGGATCGGCTGCCAGCGCACGCGCAATCCCCACGCGCTGACGTTGCCCCCCGGAGAGCTGCCAGATAAAACGCTTTTCTGCCCCCTCCAGCCCGACGTTGCGAATCAGCCGGCTGGCAACGGCGTGACGTTCCGCTTTTGCCATGTTGATGCTGCGGCACGGTTCGCCATCCGCGAAGCGCTGACCAAAATTGAGCTTTAGCCGCTCTACTATGCGTCCCGGTCCGGGCGACAGCAGCACCAGTTCGCTGGCCAGAAACACCGCTTCTTCAATGTCATGGGTAATCAGCAGAATCTGCTTGCCGGTGTCGCGCCACAGCGTCAGCAACAGGGTTTGCATCTGACACGCCCCACCACACCAGCAGTAGCAGCGCGATGCTCAGCAGGCTAAGCGACAGCTGGCGTGACAGCGGCCAGCGCAGGCCGCGGGTGCGCGCTGTACCGCGTTTCTCATCAATAACTGCACTCATACAAACGCCTCCCGCCGGGCAAACACCTGATTCAGCACATATTCACGACGTTCGATAAACGCCGGATCGGAACAGTCCCATCGCAATGCCGGTCGGGATACCAATCAGCGCGGCAAAAAACAGCGCCACCAGCATGCGCGTCAGGCTTGCGGCCAGATGCTGCCACAGCGTGGCGTCCATAAAGCCCTGCGCACTGGCAATCAGCAGCAGTTTCTGCAGCACCTGCTGCGGCGCGGGCAGAAACAGCGGCGCAATCAGCCCCAGCGCCGACACGCGGACCTGCCGGCAGTTTTTCACGCCAGCCAGCGTGGCCAGCGTCACCGGCGCAAAAATCGCCAGATAGATAAGTAAAATCTTTGAGGTTTCACCAATACCAAACCAGATCACCATCAGCGGCAGGTAGGCCAGCGGCGGCACCGGCCGGTAAAGCTCAATCAGCGGATCGAGCAGCCCGCGCAGCGCCGGGCCCGTAGCAAGAAACTCTCCTGCCGACTGCACCATAAACCCCAGGCCCCGCGTGGCAGCGATAAGCTCTGCAGCCACCAGCGTTGACCAGCCGACGCCCAGCCCGATACGCAGACCGGTCAGGATCTCCGGCAGCGCGCCCGGCAGGATCACAAAGCGCAGCAATTGCCAGCGGGATGCGCCAAGCGCCTGTGCCGCGCGGCGCATCGCTCAGCGGACGGCTGAGATCGACATCGCTGACCTGCGCACCGATCCAGGGGCCCAGCGCGGTAAAAGTAAGACGTTCGTTCATTGCTGCTCTCCATACCAGGGCGTCAGGCGGCGTTGCAGCGCGCGCAGACCCACTTCTAAACTAAATGCGATAACGGCAATGACGCCGATACCCGCCAGTACCACATATGTCGTTATCCGGCGGATTATCCTGATGGGTATCCAGCTCGATGATCTCTTCCACGCCAGCCGCATGCGGATAGACCGGATGAATATGCAGATCGCCAAAACGCACCGCCAGCGCCCGCTGCTGCTGCGGCGTAATCACCTGGTTGCGTAAAAACAGCACCTGATGGCGCAGCAGGCCGTGATAGAGCTGTTCAAACATATACTCCTGAAATGACTTCTTAAAATCGTGCTCCGCCTGTAACCCGCTCAGCAGCTGCTTAACCGGCTCAGAAAGGGTTTCATAAGCGGCAATTCCGCTGCTCCAGAGCGTATCGCCCCCGCTTTCCGGTAGCAGTTTCGCGGCCAGCAGAGCAATGGCCGGCGGCGTTTCAATAAAGGTGACATCGGTATGCCAGACGTGCGCAAACAGATAGTTCAGCAGCGCGTCGCTCTCTTTTTCACTGACGCCCAGCAGACGCGTGGTAAACCCCTCGTTCACAAACAGCGCCTTACGCCCGCTGACCGGATGGGTGCGGATCGCCGGATGCCGGACCGGGGGATGCTTAGCCACCGCCTGCTGCCAGCGCTGATGCTCCTCCGGCGTGCGGCGATATCCAGGGGCGGCATTTATGCCGACCTGGCTCACCACCGCAACGCGTTAAAACGGCACATCCCCCAGCACCGTCGCACGATGCATAATCCTGCGCGCCGGATAGTAATCGGCATTGGCGTAATGCTGCGTCACACGGTTATCCCAGATAGCGATGTCGTTCTCCTGCCAGCGCCAGCGCACCTGAAACTCCGGCTTCGTACGCCCTGCTGGCCGACAGCGCGATTTACGATCAAAGCCGCAAAGCCGATTTAACCGCCGCCCTGCAGCGCCAGGCAGAGAGCAAATCGGCGCTGGAAGACGTCGAAATGGCGTGGCTGGATGCGCAGGAGCAGCTGGAACAGATGCTGGCGAATTAGCGGCCAGCATCTATGCCGACCCTGCAGCTTTTCTCTCTTCTTTGGCTGAGCGACCTGCAAAAGCAGCAGGCGCAGCAGGATGCCGCACCAAAGCAGGATAATGCCAATAGCGCTCAGTCGCGCAAAGATCAGAAGCGTCGTGATGCTGAGCTGCGCGCGCAGACGCAGCCGCTGCGCAAAGAGATTGAGAAGCTGGAGAAGCAGATGGCTAAGTGGCAGAGTCAGCTGAGCGAGGCTGACCTGCTGCTGGATGAGCCAACTAACCATCTCGATCTCGACATGCGTCAGGCGCTGACCGAAGCGCTTATCGACTTTGAAGGCGCGCTGGTGGTGGTGTCGCATGACCGGCATCTGCTGCGCTCCACCACTGACGATCTCTATCTGGTCCACGACCGCAAAGTGGACGTGTTTGCCGGCGATCTGGATGATTATCAGCACGAGTATCTGCGCGCCGAGGAGTCACCGCTGCAGCATCTGGCGCGTATCGCGCCAGCCGTACTGGAGCAGCAGCTGCGCGATTACCTGGGCGGTTTTGGCTTTCAGGGCGATAAAGTCAGCGAAGCCACCGCGCGTTTTTCCGGCGGCGAAAAAGCGCGCCTGGTGCTGGCGCTCATCGTCTGGCAGCGCCCTAACCTAGCGGGTTATGGCGATCGCATTATTCTTGACGCGATCAAGCTCAATCTGGTGCCGGGCTCGCGTATTGGTCTGCTGGGCCGAAACGGTGCGGGTAAATCTACGCTGATCAAGCTGCTGGCGGGAGAGATCGATCCGCTGGAGGGCAAAGTGGGTCTGGCGAAAGGCATTAAGCTCGGCTACTTCGCGCAGCACCAGCTCGAAAAAGTCGCGCACCTGCAGAAGTATATCGATCGCTTCCGTGCCCAGGCGACCAAAGCCAAACAGGCGCAGAGCCGCATCAAAATGCTGGAGCGCATGGAGCTGATTGCGCCAGCGCACGTGGATAACCCGTTCAGCTTCAGCTTCCGCGCGCCGGAAAGCCTGCCCAATCCGCTGCTGAAAATGGAGAAGGTCACCCTGGAGCGCTGGCTGAAAAGCTATGAGGGCACGCTGATTCTGATCTCACACGACCGCGACTTTCTCGATCCGGTCGTGGATAAAATTATTCATATTGAGCAGCAGATGCTGATTGAATATACCGGCAACTACAGCTCTTTCGAGCGACAGCGCGTCGCTAAACTGGCGCAGCAGCAGGCGCTCTATCAAAGCCAGCACGCGTGGAGTATACACGCGCGCGCGGCCAGTCTGCTGCACGGTCTGGGCTTTAGTCAGGAGCAGCTGATGCGGCCGGTCAGCGACTTCTCCGGCGGCTGGCGCATGCGTCTCAACCTGGCGCAGGCGCTGGTGTGCCGCTCCGATTTACTGCTGCTGGATGAGCCGACTAACCACCTCGATCTTGACGCCGTGATCTGCGGCAGCGTCACCTTCCCCGGCAGCTGGGCGCTGGCGTGGGTCAACCAGGAGACGCCAGCGCTGAGTAAAGCCGCGCTGGAATATGTTATCGACGGCGACCGCGAATATCGTCAGCTTGAATCTGAATTAGCGGATGCCAACGCGCGCGATGATGGCAACGCGATTGCGCTGCTGCACGGCAAGCTGGATGCGATTCAGGATAAATTACCATATTCTGACGACACGGCGCCTATGATTGTCTTTTCCGCACTACAGATACGACGCGGCACCACTGTGCTGCTGGACAACGCAACCGCAACCATTAACCCCGGCCAGAAAGTGGGCCTGGTGGGTAAAAACGGCTGCGGCAAATCCACCCTGCTGTCGCTGCTTAAAGGTGAAATCAGCAGCGATGCGTCGTGCACGGTGACGTGTTCAAGTTCCCTGGCCGACTGCAGCAAAACCCGATTGGCGATCGAATCCTGTGACTCCGGATGGGCGTAAAGCAGCAAAACTTTTGGTGGCTGCGACATCCTTCCCCTCCAAAGCGTCGTCACCGCAGCGGAATTCCGCTACCATGCTCAACGCAACTAAACATTATCGAATTATGTTGCTCAGTACTTCCCCTCCAGCGCGTTCCCATCCACGCCGCTGGCAAAACCACGCGACAGTACGCGATCCAGCCACTCTTTCAGCAGGGCAGGACAGCTGTAGGTATAGAGCGGATGCTGAAATACGACGATCTCATGGTCGCGCAGCAGCTGCTGTTCATAGTGAATATCTATAAAAAAATCCGGATAGTGCGCATATAAGCCGTAGGCGCGGGCAAAATGACGCAGCGTTTCAGGCGTCTGCCGCCGCGCCCAGTGAATCACCATCGGTGTCATCCAGTGCATACGGCACATCTGCGCCGTCAGCTCAAATGGCCGCATAATATCGCTCATCGGATAGCGGTTCAGGCCGTCGTGATGGTAGGCCGCTTCAGGCTCACCGGTAGTCACTACGCTGCGCCACATCGCTGATAAAGCCCAGCCCCCACGGGCCGATCGCAATACCTGCGAGCAGATAACCCAGCACGGCACCAATTCCCAGCCGGGCAGCAACAGGCACCACCAGCACCGCCGCCACCAGATAGATGACGCCCGCTGTCAGTAACGTTTCACCTTGCATTACACTCCTCCCTGCGGCAGTGGTGACGCGAGCCAGTCGGCCTATCACGGCCGCCTGCCAGCTGAAGTCACTTAGCCAGAGCAGCACACCGAGGATCGCCGCAGAAAATATCACCTGCGCCGCGCCGACGCCGAAAATTGAGCGTCGCAGTGACCAGAGTTTGGCTGGATTCAGCTCCAGGCCAATGATAAACATCAGAAACACGACGCCCAGCTCGGAGAAGTGCAGGATCTCATGCATCGCAACTTTAAGCCAGTCAACGTGCCCGCTGTCGCCGCCGGAGAGTAACGGCACCAGCGCCAGCGCCGGGATCACCGCCAGATCCTGAAACAGCAGCACCGAAAAGCCCAGCTGTCCTGATTCGCTGCGGTTCATTCCTTTATCGCGCATCAGCTGCAGCGCCATAGCCGTAGAGGACATAGCCAGACCGATACACGCCAGCAGGATCCCGGCGATAAAGGTGCCCAGCGCCATCGACAGGCCCAGCGCATCCATAAATAGCGCCGAGCCCAGTACCAGCAGCAGCGAGGCGGCGGTAAACACTTCTCTGACGCCGGAAGCGGCAATAAAGCGCAAAATAGGGCGCAGTAAATAACGGCCGCCCACCAGCATGCCGGCAAAGGCCAGCACTTGGCCGTAAATGCGCGCCAGCACGTAGAGCACCAGCGCTTTTATCGCCACCAGCGCCAGTACGCCGATCAAAATAGCCACGATATGCGTATAGAGCACGCCAAGGTTCAGCGCCATACCAACAGAGATAAAGAACAGGCCCAGCAGCAACCCTTTGAACGGCTCGATAGCCACTTCAAGTTCGTGCCGGTACTCGCTCTCGCGACGGGCCAGAATCTTATCCACGCCCTGCATCAGCAGCGGGGTTGTCATCATCGAGAGGGTCACCGTGACCAGCAGCAGCGGCAGCTGATCGCCGCTGAACAGATGGGCGGATGACGCGGCGGAGAACAGGACAAACGCAAATTCGCCGCCCTGGCTGAGCACACCGGCAAACTGCAGACGCTCTGAACTGCGCATACCGTAGTAAACTTTATAGCCATACTTGCGCATCAGGCTGACCGCAGAGATATCCCGCTCCAGCACCGTGATGCGCTTGTTGTTAGCCATCAGCAGACGCCCTACCACCTGCCCAAAGCGGCCAAAACCCACCACAATAACCTGCGGCTGATCGTCCTCAACAAAGGGCTTCTCATCACTGTCGTCTTTGTCATTAAGGAATAGCGTGACGCCTGCCTGCAGCAGTTCGTGCGCCTCGACGCGCCCGCGCGCCCGCGCCAGAATCTCCAGCTGCGGAAAATGGTGCTGGCAGAGGTGCACAATGGTCATGGCATCTTCGGGATCGCTGCAGGTAATAACAATAGATTGCGCATTCTCTGCGCCTGCGGCCCGCAACAGCTCCAGCTCGGTGGCGTTATCCTCCAGTTCGCGTCGCGCTTCACGCACGCGGGAGACCTGCACGCTGTCCTCATGGCCTGGCATCAGCTCACGCAGCATGCGCATATCCAGCCGGCGGAAATGCTGCTGCGCACGCTGCGCCTGATGAGGATGCATGCCAAGAGAGATCAGCGCCTTGCGACCAAGCTCCAGCGCACTGGAGAACGTTTCACGGGAGACAGTGCGGACAGACCGCACCGGCGATAAAACGTTTACGCATTTTTTCCTGCCCGCCTGTTGTTCACGGAAACCTTAAGTGTATACCCTGCACACCGCAAATTGCAGCGATGGCCCTGAATAGCCCAGGCTGCCGGCTTACTCATCATCCCAGCCATTTATCTGCCGCTTTTCATGCTGCATCTCGCGCTGGAAGAATCAACACCACTGTAAGTCTAAGCGTAAAAAAAGCTGTGCCGGCACGTTACTCGGGATGAAAAATGCCGATCACCTGCTCATTACTGCGGATCTGATCGCGCGCCTGCTTATCGGCCTCGCGCATCTGATGTCCGCATTTTACGCATTCCACCACATCGACACTGTTTTCGCGCCACATGGCCAGGGTGTCTTTTTCCAACGAACCTGATACGCCAGGCTCACCACCAGGTCTTTTGCTACTTTCATGATATCTCCTAACCGTTGAGAACTAAGGATCCCGTCTCATTGGTCTATTTTTGCGTGCAATAACCAACCAGAAAGGTTTAAAGCTGAACAGATTTTATCCTGCAGAATATGCAGACCATTCAGCATCAGTGGCGCCGATTGTAACGGAAAATCTTTAGGTACGCGCTGTACCAGATTGTCATCATACTGGCCATAAGCGTCGTTTGCCGGGATATGCACGTCAAACTTGTCGCCGACCGCGTGATTTTCCAGCGCTTTTTCCAGACCAGAAATCAGGGAACCATGACCGTGCAGATAGTCTAACGGTGCACTTACCGGTGACTCGTCAACCAACACGCCATCTTCGGGCGCCAGCTCTTCTTCCGTGGCTTCGCGGATAGCAACCACTTCCACGTTGAAGTTCAGGTTCTGACCAGCCAGCATATGGTTACCATCAACCACAACGTGCTCATCTTCTACTTCAGTGATTTCAACCGGCACCGGGCCCTGGTCGGTTTCTGCCAGGAAGCGCATGCCAACCTGCAGCTCATCCACACCCATGAAGACGGTTGCTTCGCCGTCGGAAGAGACACCTCCGCCGCATTATTAATACCTGCCGGCAGCAGAAAACAGAAAGGCCACCCGCAGGTGGCCTTTTTGTACCGGCAACGCTTAGTGGTTGCAGCCGCAACCGCCGCCGTGACCATGGTCGTGGTCGTGGTCGTGATCGTGATGATGACCATCTGCGCCATGCACGTGACCGTATACGATGACAGGAGGAGTAACGATGCAACAGACAGACTGGGATCGGCGCCTTGAAGCGCTGGAGAGCAAGCTGGCTTTTCAGGAAGACACCATTGAGCAGCTTAATCAGACGGTGGTCGAACATGAACTGGAGATGAGCAGGCTGCGGGAACATGTCCGCTTGCTGGTCGACAAAGTTAAAGCGGCAGCGCCCTCGACATAACTTTACGCGGCAGTAACGAACACTCCCGCAGTGTAATTACCCGGTTAACCTCCGACCTTTTTTGCTTCAGGAAGTTTCATCTGAGATGTAGGCGCTACGGGTAAATTCAATGGCAGGAGATAAACGCCGGGTAAATATCAGGTGATTCTGACCGTAAAGGCCGTAGAATCACGCCGGTTCATATCAATGCGCAACAGCATTTTTTGGTGCCTGTGGCGCAGCCTGCGCCGCGTCAGCCGGAGCTGCAGCGGTTTCTGCTGCCATCGCCAGCGGTGCATTAAGTGCGACAGCCATAGTGGTAGCTAACAATGTGACTTTAAACAGTGATTTCATCCTTTCTCCAAAACCGAAGCTTCAAACCTCGGGAATCATTGCGGACAGTGGTCCACACCCAAAGGCCTGCAGAGTCTGTTCGATCTCCTGGTCAGAGAGTTTGCTTTTACCGCCAAACGCGTCCTGAACACCAGCAATCAGCTGATCTTTGTCCAGTTTGATGCCCAGCTTCTCCTGTTCCTTCAGAGAGTTGTCCATGTAGCGACCCAGCGAAGCACCCAGTGCATAGGCAGATTGCTGATCTTCGTTTTTGAAAATGTAGTTGACCACAACAGTGTCGCTATCTTTAGGTGCGGCACCGCTGCCCTCTTTCTCAACCTGATAGAGCAGACCAGATTCGGTCTTCTTCACGCCCTTCTCTTTCGCGAATTTTTCAGCAAAAGCGTTGCCTTTGTCAGCATTCTCTTTTGCATCTTTTTCCAGCTTCGCCTGAGCAGCACCCTTCACGCGACCTATTGAGTTAGCCGGAATACCCGGTACGCCATTTTTACCGTAAGCGAGGTTCGGCGGGATCACCAGTTTGATCTTGCCACCTTTTTTCACGTGCTTCAGACCTTCAGTCCAGCCCGGGATGACGCCATCCAGACGGAAAGAGAGCGGTTCGCCACGAGTGTAAGAGTTATCGAACTCGGTGCCGTCGATCAGCGTACCTCGTCGCCCGCTTTAGCCAGAGCTTTGCACATATGCAGCAGGAATTGAACGTGCGGGGGAATGCAGAGGGAACTGCCGCCCGAAGGCGGCAGAACAGAGCAATTACTGTGCTTTTTTCTCAGCAGCGGCCGGAGCCTGTGCTTTTTCATCCGCTTTTGGTGCTGCTTTGATATCCAGCAGTTCAACATCAAACACCAGCACCACTGCCTCGTAAGATTTAAGAATATCGTAATCTGCTTGCTCAAAAGGGCGCTGCTCCAGTAAATCGAAGTCAGTCAGTTCACCGGGATTAAATGGATTAGACATCGAAGACATTACCCTACGTGGCTGGAGCCTGTCGCGACAGCATTGGGGCAGACTCATCTTATGATCATTATGCAGGCGTTAGTCTGGCAAATTAAAATAAGCGCGGGAGACATTGCTGTCAGCGCCATGCATATCATGCAGCATGCGCAGCGCCAGATCGGTAATCGGCGATCCGACTTTGCGCCCCGTATGTTCGCCGTTAGCGATACGCACAGCTGAACATTTCAGATCTTCCAGCGAGTGCAGCACGATTTCGCAGTGCGAGCCAATCAGCATCGCCAGACCGTCGCTCACCAGATCTTCTACCGAACTGGCAAAGTTTACGCTTGAGTCGACCTGCTGCATCTCTGGCGGCATAAAAGTCGACATGATTTGCGAGAACGGTACATCCAGATTCATATTGATGCAGAGCAAACCAATGACGCGCTGCTGGCGATTACGAATAGCAATGGTGACCGATTTCATCAGAACACCGCTTTTGGCGCGTTCGCCGTTCTTAAACTGACGTATGTAGAGATAGACCGTATGCCTCGAGATATTCAGACGGGCGGCAACCTGATTGATGGCATCCTTGATGTCAAAAATGCCTTTCTCATACAGATTAAGCACGATCTGCCGGTTCTTGGCGTTGTTAGAGATGTTGCGATCCGCGCTGACCTCTTCAATGGTGAACTCCAGCGTCTGCATCAGCTTCGTCACTGGCAGGTGCGCTCAGCTCACTGGCGTTCAGCACACCTTCACGGTAAAAAAATATGCTCTCCAGCACGTGGCCTGCAGCAATCAGCGCGCGGGCAAACAGCAGCGCACTGGTCGCGTTCTGGGTGCCGTAAGCCGGCCCGGTCACCAGCAGGGTATAGCGCATCAGCGATCCTGCCCCTGAAAACAGACGATCGCAGCTGAGCGCCGCTTCAGCCAGTGCACCCAGACCGCTGAGTTCAAAACCCGGCTGCAGATTGCTGCCCGCCAGCTGCAAACGCGCGGCCTCCTGCCGATCGGTAATGCCACGCCGCAGCGCGGCAGCCACGCAGACATTAAGCGCGACACCGCAGGCGTCGTGCAGCTGCTGCCAGCCGCGCACAATGGATATAGTCGCGCGCCAGTATAGTTTTCGGCTGCTGCTGCTCAGTCAGCTGCAGCACACCGTCACCGATAAAAAAGAGGCCAACATCTTCGCTCAGGGCGCCGGTAGCCAGAACGGCATCCAGCCCTTCCCTGCCGGCACTGCTGCCGTGTGGCGCGCGGGTAAAGAGGAACGCAACGCGGTTCATCAGAATTGCACGCAGCGTATAAAGCATGGCAGTTTCTCAAAAACAGATAATGCGATCGAAGGAGGCAAGCGTCTGGCGTAATGCGTCACTCTCCAGCACCTGGGCTGTTAACACGCGCTCTGCGCTCAGGCTCACTCCGCGCGCCAGTAGCGAATGCTGACAGATATAGCACTGCTCAATATCATAAAGCGCCAGCACACCAAAGGTGGATGAAATTTGAGCAGATAATCCGCGTGCGACAACATCCTCTTCCAGCACCCATAGCGTGGCCGGTGCCGCGCTGAGCCGGGCCAGCATTGTGCTGCCCTGCAGCGCGCCGGTGACCCCATCCTGCAGCAGCAGCAGGTCATCCTCCGGGCGCAGCAGCAGCAGCAGCGTTTCGATATCGCACTGCCAGGGAGAGTTCAAAAATAGCTCCTGGATTTAGCTTTTGCTTCGTAAACACGTAATAAATCACCTCGCATTTCTACGAGGAGGCAGAATTTTAGGGCTGTGCCTATAGGGTGTCAAGAAATAACCAGGTTTTCGCGTTTACCAGGCCACTTGCTGTTGATGCTTTATCGTCAGCGCAACGAATCCAGTATAGTCCAGACGGGCAACACTGGATAGGAGGTAACTTCAAAACCGTTAGTCAAACGCACACGGCAAACTTTACGCAGTGCTGAGTTTGGTTTTTTCGGGGTAGTGGTGTAGACACGAGTACAAACACCACGTTTTTGCGGGCAAGCTTCCAGCGCTGGCACGTTGCTTTTAGCAACCTGACGAACGCGTGGTTTGCGAACCAGCTGGTTAACTGTTGCCATCCCTTACTTAACGGAGAACCATTAAGCCTTTGGCTTCTTCACGCCATACTTGGAGCGAGCCTGCTTACGGTCTTTAACACCTGAGCAGTCCAGCGCGCCACGAACGGTGTGGTAACGCACACCTGGCAGGTCTTTAACACGACCGCCACGGATCAGGATCACGGAGTGTTCCTGCAGGTTATGACCTTCACCACCGATCGATTCAGCTGTAGATTTTTTACCATCTACCATCAGGATATTTACAAATTTAGCCAGCAGCTCTGATCCGAACTTAGGATCCGGCAGAATTTTACGCTGACCAATGACGCGACGACGTGGCATGGAAATACTCCGTTGTTAATTCAGGATTGTCCAAAACTCTACGAGTTTATTTTGACATTAAAGTTAAAACGTTTGAGCTTCAACGATCCAACGCATTGCCAGAGCATTACGACGAACCGGACGGACTTCAACTGGAACCTGGTAAGTTGAACCACCAACGCGACGTGACTTCACTTCGACAGTCGGACGTACGTTTTCGAGTGCAACTTCGAAAGCTTCCAGACCGTCTTTACCAGCACGTTGAGCCAGGGTATCAAGTGCGGTATAGACGATTGGTAAGCCACTGGGACGCCCGCTGGGTTAATAACAACTACCTTGCTGTTACCAGCGGTAGTGTGCGAACGCCTTGTTGGCTTCAGCCATACGGTGAACGTCTTCACGTTTCTTAACTGCAGTACCTTTGTTCTCTGCAGCGTCAGAAAGTTCGTTCGCCAGGCGAAGAGCCATTGATTTATCACCGCGTTTACGAGCTTCCATGGTTGCGGCGCCGTCATGTACTTCACCGATTTTATGGTTTACACCGGTGTAGAACAGAACACGTTCGGTAGTGGTAGTTTTACCGGCGTCGATGTGAGCACTGATACCGATGTTACGATAGCGCTCAATGGGTGTTTTACGAGCCATTTGATTCCTCTGATTCTGAGACGTTCATAGTTAAAAAAGCCCAGCCCCAACCGCACAGTAAACCATAACTGCGCCATCAAGCACACGCATAGAGCGCTCTACTTCGATGGTGAAGTCAACGTGTCCCGGGGTGTCGATGATGTTGACGTGGTGTGGCTCAAACTGCTTAGCCATACCAGACCAGTAACAGGTGGTCGCAGCGGAAGTGATGGTAATACCACGTTCCTGTTCCTGCTCCATCCATACAACACCGGTGAATTTCTCTTCTGCGCCGATTGCCAGCTGAAGTGGAACCGGGTTTGCACCCAGACGCACTTTCATCTGATCAACAACTTTCAGGAAGTTAGCACCCATGCGGTCCATTTTGTTAACGAACGCGATGCGTGGAACTTTATATTTGTTAGCCTGACGCCATACGGTTTCAGACTGTGGCTGAACACCTTTGATCTCTTCTTCAGTCAGCTCTTCGCCGCCGAAGAATTTCTCCATCAGCTCGTCAGAACCTTCAGCTGCAGATTCAACCAGCTTCGCACGCCATTCATCAGCCAGATCCTGCATATCAGCCGGGATATCTTCGTAAACGAAGGTAACGCCCTGATCTTCATCGTTCCAGTTGATGGCTTTCATTTTCACCAGGTCATCGTTGTCGTCAGAGTGACGCTCAGCCGGTGTGTCTTTACCGTCGTCCAGCATACCGTTGATCGCGGTAACGTCAGTCGGTGCTGGCAGGTATTCAACTACCGCATCCAGCATCGCCTGAACACCTTTGTTCTTAAATGCAGAACCACAGGTTACCAGGATGATTTCGTTGTTCAGAACGCGCTTACGCAGAGACGTGTCGCCCGCACGAACTTCTTTGATCTCTTCACGCTTGTTAGCGTGCATCTGAACGATACGGCCCAGACGCTCACGGTTTGACTTGACCGGGTTGAACACGGTATCACCGGTGTTAACCACGCCAGAGTAAACGCGGAAGAAGGTCAGGTTACCAACAAACGGGTCGGTTGCGATTTTGAACGCCAGCGCAGCAAACGGCACGCGGAATGATGGGTCTTCTTTCGCCAGACGACCCAGAGCCAGACCCATTTTTTCCTGGTCAGCTTTGGTTTTCGGCTCAACGGCGATAGAGATTACCGGCTCCGGGAACTCCATGCGCTCAAGGATGATGACGTTATCCGGGTCACACAGGGTGTCACCGGTGGTCACATCTTTCAGGCCGATCGCAGCAGCGATACCACGACCACCAGACTGCTTGGCGTGTTTACCTTCAATACCGGTAACTTTAGAGCGGATCGCTTCGCGATACGCAACCTGAGGTTTACCGATGTTCGCTTCAACGTTGAATTCACGCTTCATGCGGTCAACGATGATGTCGAGGTGCAGCTCACCCATACCAGCGATGATGGTCTGGTTAGACTCTTCATCAGTCCATTGCAGACGCACGCCCAGATCAACTACCGGGTAACCCGCCAGTGGACCAGACTTCAGCTGCTCCTGGATACCTTTATCAACGGCAGGGATGTATTCGCCAGGAATCACACCACCTTTAATGTCGTTAACAAATTCGTAGCCTTTCGGGTTTGAACCTGGCTCCAGTGGGTACATGTCGATAACAACATGACCATACTGCTGACCTTTAAGCATACCACGACGGCGGCTCAGGTCACCGATAACGTCACCGGTGTTCTCTTCTGGCGTTTCTACTTCAACCTTCATGATTGGCTCAAGCAGAACCGGGGTTGCTTTCTTAAAGCCGTCTTTAAACGCAAGAGAAGCAGCCAGTTTAAACGCCAGCTCTGAGGAGTCAACGTCATGGTAAGAACCGAAGATTTTTAAACCGTAGCCTTATTTGCCACGAGCTTCAATAACGGCCTGAGCGACGTTGTTCGGCGCATCATCGTACTTCAGGAACTCCATGGAGTAAGAAGCACGGCCTTTTGTCAGTGAACGCAGCTGAGTTGCATAACCGAACATTTCGGAAAGCGGGACTTCAGCGTGAATCTGAACGCCGGTAGCGTTAGATTCTTGGTCGAATGCACGCGCCTGGCCGCCGTTGGTTTTAGCCAGAACGGTGGTGATTGCTGCAGTCAGGGTGGTTTTACCGTGGTCAACGTGACCGATGGTGCCCACGTTTACGTGCAGTTTGTTACGCTGAAATTGCTCTTTCGCCATGGCGATAATCCTTACGTTATGCCTTCATCATTGATGAAGGCATCAGTTAACGTGTGGCATCGGGCCATCAGTCGCAGCAACAACCAGGATTGCGCCGTCCATCTGCGCAGCACCGGTGATCATGTTTTTCACGTAGTCGGCGTGTCCCGGGCAGTCAACGTGTGCATAGTGACGGCTTGCGGTTTCGTACTCTACGTGTGCGGTGTTGATGGTGATACCACGCGCTTTTTCTTCAGGGGTGCTGTCGATGCCTTCCAGCGCTTTCAGCGCTGAACCACGTACGATTGGCGTATCGTCGCCCGGGAAGTCGTACTGTGACAGCAGGTCACGTACTTCCATCTCAACCAGCTCCAGCAGCTCTTCATCATCAACCATGTCGCACTTGTTCAGGAACACGATGATGTAAGGAACGCCAACCTGACGACCCAGCAGGATGTGCTCACGGGTCCCCACGATTTCAACTTCGTCACCGACTTTAACGATGCCGCGCTCAACACGACCGGTAACAACGGTACCGCGGCCTGAGATTGAGAACACGTCTTCGATTGGCAGCAGGAACGGCAGGTCGATAGCACGAACCGGATCCGGGATGTAGCTGTCCAGGTAGCCAGCCAGCTCGATGATTTTGCCTTCCCACTCTGCGTCCGACAGAACGTAAACTTCTGACTCGAACTTGGTGTGTGGCTTGATTGAGCCCGGCTTCGCCAGAACCTGTCCACGCTGAATGTCTTCGCGCTTGATACCGCGCAGCAGAACACCACAGTTCTCGCCCGCCTGACCCTGGTCCAGCAGCTTGCGGAACATCTCAACACCGGTACAGGTTGATTTCGCGGTATCTTTGATTTCGCGGATTGCGAAGCGCAGACCCTGGTCCATCGCGATTGGGTGGATCAGGGTAACAACCATCTTGATGTTGTCGCCCGGCATGACCATCTCAACGCCTTCTGGCAGCTCAACTGAACCGGTCACGTCAGTGGTACGGAAGTAGAACTGTGGACGGTAGCCTTTGAAGAACGGAGTATGACGGCCGCCTTCGTCTTTATAACTCGGTCTCCAGCGCTGTAAAACAGAGCCTGTCTCAGCAATGATTATGATTGAAAATCACTGATGAGCCAGGTTCTAAGTGACAGCGTGCAAAAAGGGCATCAAATGATGCCCTTTTCATGCGCATTGCGTCAAATACTATCGCAATTAAGCGATAACAGAAGCAACAACGCCCGCGCCAACGGTACGGCCGCCTAATATCGCGATAGAGATAGTTACCCACAATGGCAACCAGCAGTAACGCAATCACAGCTACCCACTTTATCGCTTCCAGGCCGCGCCCGCTCCCTTGAGCTTCGGTATTCGCACTCATAAACCAACCTGCCACAATAATTCAGAAACTATTCTGCCCCGCGTATAGGCGAGGCATCCAAACCGAATGAGCTGTTGGGCATGACATCACGGCCGTAACCGCGGCAACGATTAGCGTGGTATGTAAGGTTTCCTGACGGGTTGGCCAGATAACCTTGCGCATTTCGGTTCTTGCTTCACGAGCAAAAGCCACGGTTGCTTTACCTTTGATAGTCAGTAAAGCGATGCCACCCGCAGCAGCGATCAGCACTACTACAGCCAGCGCACGTAAGGGCAGCGCATGACGTCACCAAACAGTTCTTCCATGTTGTGCAGTTTGATATGCTCTTGCAGCGATTTCGCTACGCGGGCTTCAAAACCGGAGAACGCCTGAACGACGTACCAGCGTTTTTTTGGAGCTTCAGACATCTCAGAACCTCAGGCCAGTAATAAACGATACCAGACGGACCAGAATACCATCCAGCCCCCACAAAATCAGTCAACTTCTTTGTCACTGATTGGTGCAGGACGGTCAGATGTACCGCCAATGAAGCCCATTACACGCGGTACACTGCGCACCAGGTGCCAGCTGGCGTCATTCATCACCATCTGTACCAGGACGTAGCCAGGGAAGAATTTGCGCTCGCTTTTGCGACGCTGACCGCCACGGATTTCAACGACTTCTTCAGTCGGCACTAAATCAAGCTCAACCGGTGTTGCACGACCAAAGATAGAAACCGACACTTTCAGGCGGCTCTTCTCATAGTCAACTTCTTCGACCACGCCGTTGAAGTCAGCAAACGGACCGTCGTTGACGCGTACCATCTCGCCTGGCTCAAACAGCGTTTTCGGACGCGGCTTATCACCTACCTGCTGCAGGCGGTTCATAATCGCTCTTAACGTAGGCTTGTACTTTCTTGGCCATGATAATTCCTCTATTGGGTATAGCGCCTGAAAACAGGCTCCCCGTGGTAACGATTTACCCGCCGTTGCCAGCGTGTAAAAACAAAAGGCGCGAAATTATAGGTAAATTTCGCGCCTTCTGCAAGAGTCAAAAAGTGAACAAAAGGGTTAACCTTTCTCCACCTGAGCCAGCCGGAGGCGTTTTGGTAACGAAGGTGAAAGAACGGTCGCTATATACAGTGATAACAACTGGAGTAGGCAGGCCTTTCTCCAGAGATTCTGTTTTGGCGTTAAACGCTTTACAGAATTCCATGATGTTAACACCCTGCTGACCCAGAGCCGGACCAACCGGTGGGCTCGGGTTAGCCATACCAGCTGCAACCTGCAGATCCTCCACTACCAGGCCCATGGAACGAGCAGTACCTTCGATAGAGCGAGTCATCGCTTCTACGTCAGCACCAGTCATGTCCGCAGCTTTGGTTTCTGCGATTTCACGTACCTGAGCACGAGTTACTTTACCGACTTTGTCTTTGTTCGGCTTACCAGAACCAGACTTGATGCCCGCTGCTTTTTTCAGCAGTACGGTAACGGTTGCACCGCGTACGTTCTGATCAGATTTACGTGCATCGATGCCGAGGTTAACAGCAACGTCTACGCTTTCTGTGAATTTGGCAGTAGCCAGTTCTTTCAGCAGAGCAACAGCTTCGTTGATGTCGTACTGTTTAGTTGCATCAACTTTGTCACGGATCACGCGCATGCGCTTGGTCAGCTTAGCCATTTCTTCAACCTGGCCCAGCTGGCCAACAACGCGCATTGCATCCGGAGATGCGATAACGACGTCAAAGTTCATTTCGCCTTTTTTGATCTGATCGGCCAGATCTTCCATACCTACCAGCTCAGCGCCAGCTGCTTTAGCAGCTTCAGCGTTTGCGCCCTGGGTAAAGACAGCAACACGTACTGAACGACCAGTACCGTGTGGCACCAGCGCGACCAGCAGAGATTCCAGGTTTTCTTTCAGTTTGTCAGTATCGAAGTCCACTTTACCGATGGTAGTGTGGATGATGCCGTTTTTGTCGTTACGATAACGAACCTGACCCGCTTTAGCGTTCTTAACCGCTTCAGCAACGTTTGGCGTTACAGTACCAACTTTCGGGTTTGGCATCAGACCACGTGGGCCCAAATTTGGGTTCTGAGAACAGTGTTCATTCAGAACAACGGGCGTAAGATTCTAGATGAATTTTTCGCCCGTTTCAAGCAGCAATTAGTTTGCTACTGCGTTCAGACCAGCCTGGTCAACGGCAACGCCGGCGCCCATGGTGGTAGAGATGCTGACTTTCTTGATGTACACGCCTTTAGCCTGAGCAGGTTTTGCTTTTTTGGCGCTATTACACGGTGAGCAGAATCCAGTGAAGAAATAAATCTTTTTGGTTCTGTCACCGTCTACGCAGGATATTAAGCAGAGTTTCCGAAGAAAGTTCCGCTCCTGCGGTCTTGGACGGAGGCCAGGATTAGGCCTGGCTCCAACCTTAGCCACTGTATTTTAATGCGTTACCGCATTAAGCCGCAGCGGCTATGTTACGCAGTTCAGTCATTTTATCAACGGTAACGCCACGGGAATCCGCAACAACCGCTGAAAGCGCGCCTTTGGCTACTTCGCTAACTTCAGCAACAATCGCTTGTTTGCCTTGAAGATTTAATGCCATTAGCTTTGCTCCTGGATTTGACCGGGAAAAATTTCCCGGAACTCACTTCACCTGACTGCCCGAAAGCAGCATGACCTCAAATTTTGCATTCGCTTTCGCGAACTCTTTGAACAGACGAGCAGCAGCGCCCGGGTGTTCCATAGAGTATGCAATCAGGGTCGGACCAACAAACGTGTCTTTCAGGCACTCGAAAGGAGTACCTTCAACGACGCGGCGCAGCAGGGTGTTGCGAACAACACGCATGTAAACGCCAGCTTCACGACCTGCTAAGGTACGAAGGAAAAGAAAGAGGCCTTAAGCCGCTTCTTTTGCATCGCGTACAGCAGCCAGAGTGCGAACCAGTTTGCCAGCAGCGGCTTCTTTCATGGTCGACATCAGACGTGCCAGTGCTTCTTCGTAAGTCGGCAGAGTTGCCAGACGGTCAATATTGGCCGCCGTGATCAGCTCACCTTCAAAGGCTGCAGCTGTTTTCTCTTCAACAGCTTCAGCCGGGCCAGCAGCTACAGCTACAGCAGCAGCAGCAGAAACGCCGAATTTTTCTTCCATAGCAGAAACCAGCTCAACTACTTCCATTACGGACATAGCTGCAACGGCTTCCAGGATTTGATCTTTAGTGATAGACATGTCGATTGTTCCTAAAATTCACAAAAAGTTTATACGTAAGCCTTCAACTTCAGCGCCAGCTTCTTTCAGAGCAGCTTCAAGTGCAGCTGCGTCATCTTTGCTGATGCCTTCTTTGATCACGCCAGTCGCTTCAACCAGATCTTTGGCTTCTTTCAGGCCCAGACCAGTTGCAGTACGTACTGCTTTGATTACTGCTACTTTGTTCGCGCCAACTGCTTTCAGCACAACGTCGAACTCATTCGCTATTGTGCCGGCAGGGAACCTTCACAGGAGAGCGGTATATTAAGGCGTCGATAGAAAAAGATATTGAAGAGAAACAATGGATAAACAGTGCGAAACGCCATCGTTCCCCTGTAGCGCAAAAAGGCTGGTGACCAAAAAGTCACCAGCCATCAGCCCGATTACTCAGACTGCAACCCTAAGGTTGTCTTACTTATACTTGTGGACGTTTACCAAAATCCTTACGAATACGTTTTTTCTCGGTATAGGAGTAAACCATAGGGTTCCTCAGCTAGCTGACAAGTCGACCCACGCTGTCCGTCCTGACGGGACAGTTATGCAACACTATTTTTGTTTTTCATGCGATGCGTGGCACCCCATGCAATACATCTTTCTATCACTCTTAAATCATTTCTATCTGACATTCAGTTACGTCAAAGACCGGCTCACCCAGGCGATAGCTGACATACTGCAATTCAGAGTTGCCGCTGTAGCTCGCGATTGGGAACACGGAACGGAAGGCTGCTTCCAGACCGTATTGGCCTTCTGGATCTTGCTCGATGAACTTCTGAAACGAGTCAAGCTGGATAGAAAGGAGATAGGGAACATCCAGCGGACTACGATGCAGCTGAGAAACGATAACACGCTCAGTACCATTGATAACAAAGGTACCGTTGTCAGTCATGAGTGGAATTTCACCCATGTAGACTTCTTGTTCTTTGATGTCTTTAACGGTGCCTTCCGGCGCTTCGCGCTCGTAGATCACCAGACGCAGTTTCACGCGCAGCGGTGCCGAATAGGTCACGCCACGTTGCTCAGTGGTGTATTCCAGCGCGCGCAGGATGATACTGGCCGGCAGCTTACGACGACGGTCAATACGGACGAACAGGTTATCTTTTGGATCGAACTCGAAGTCGAGCCATGAACCACGGTAAGGGATGATACGTGCGTTATAAAGCACTTTACCGGAAGAGTGCGTTTTACCCTTATCGCTGTCAAAGAACACGCCGATATGCTGAACGCTATCTTTTTCCAGCTGGCGAATATGACGCGCAGTGATGCGACGACCTTTCTCAACGTAGACCGTGCCGTTGGCTTCGATATCGAAGGAAGCCGTTTCGCCACGCAGGCGCTCAGGCACCAGTTCCATCTGCAGCTTGTTGTCGCGGATTTCAAAGACCACTTTTTCGAAGAACAGATCGAGGATCAGGGTCTCGGAGATATAAGGGCCGTGATCCAGATCGTTGGTGAACAGGGTTTCGATGCGCTTGTGGCCCGACTGGCTCAGTTTTGCCAGCAGATCCAGTGACAGTTCCATGTTAGCCGGAACAATCAGCTCACCGGTGTTCAGATCGATGTAGTCTTTAGCAACGACTTTACCGGCGATATATTCAACCGGGACTTCGGAACCTTCGATCTCATCACGCAGCAGAGAACGGTTGAACTTCATGCGGCCGACCGCAGAGAGATCGTAACGATCTTCAGAGAAGAACAGGTTCTCGAACAGGTTTTCCGCTGCTTCACGCGTTGGCGGCTCGCCCGGACGCATCATGCGGTAGATCTCAACCAGCGCGCTCAGGCGATCGTTGGTTGGGTCAACACGATCGCCCAGTGACAGACGCTCTTTCACTGCACGCTCAACGCGAACCAGACCTACGCGGAACTGGTTCTCAGCCATCTCACCGACAGAACGGATACGACGGTTACCAAGGTGATCGATGTCATCCACTTCACCGATACCGTTACGGATACCGATCAGCTTCTTCATCACCTCGATGATATCTTCTTTGCTCAGGATACCTTCACGCACTTCAAAGCCAGCACGCTCACGGGTCAGACCGCCTGGGCCCAGAGCAGAAATACGACGCTTATGCGTAATTTCAGACAGCGGGTTGTTCTGGTCCATAAACTGAGACAGCTGGCTGGAACCAAAGAACTCTTTTACTGCGGCTGAAATCGGCTTGGCGTTAATCATGTCCTGCGGCATCAGCGTATCAAGCACGTAGTTACCCTCTTCAATCGCAGAGAGGTAATGAATTTCGTCACTCACTTTGCCATCAACAACGCGACGGTATGGTGTCTCAAGGAAACCATATTCGTTGGTCTGCGCGTAGACAGAGAGTGAGTTGATCAGGCCGATGTTCGGGCCTTCCGGCGTTTCGATTGGACATACGCGACCGTAGTGAGTCGGGTGTACTATCAGGGCGCGGTTAGCATCATCGTGTTCCAGGAACGGGATCAGTGACGCACCGACAGAAACCACCTGCTGGGTGGAAACGTCCATGTAGTCAACCTGATCGCGGCTGAACAGGCTCGATTCACCTTTGCTACGGCAGGTGACGAGATCGTCAACAAAGCTACCATCATCAGCAAGGTTGGTGTTCGCCTGAGCGATGCCGGCTTCGCCTGCGTACATCTCTTCTTCGTTAACTTTGATAACGATACGGGATGCATCTACATACTGTACGGTACCACCACGTTTCGCGACGGCAGTTACACCGGAGTCAACCGCTACTGCACGTTCCATACCGGTACCTACCAGCGGCTTATCAGCGCGCAGAGTCGGGACCGCCTGACGTTGCATGTTCGCACCTTCGAAGTTGTAACCGTTCCATGGCATGAACGCCACGCGCATGTTCTGACCCAGCGCCAGCTCACCCAGATCGGTGGATGGACCATCTGCCAGCACGTCACCGCGCTCGATTGGCTCACCCAGAGAGACACACGGCATCTGGTTGATACAGGTGTTCTGGTTTGAACGGGTGTACTTGGTCAGGTTGTAGATGTCGATACCGGTTACTTCTGCACCGATATAGACGATACCGGATTCATCCAGCTTGGAGAGCGCAGCTTCGCCGACGTTCGGGATGTCAGCGGTGATCTCTTCCGGCCCCAGTTTGGTGTCACGGGACACGCAAGCCAGTTCCTGAATGTGGATCGTGGTGAAACGGTCTTCCTGAACCACACGCTCTGAGACGAGGATGGAGTCTGCGCGCTTATCTTTTTCCACGCCATCGCGGGTAAAGACCTGCACATCGATAACGGTACCAGAGACGCCATTCGGTACGCGCAGCGACGAGTCTTTCACGTCGGACGCTTTTTCACCAAAGATAGCGCGCAGCAGTTTCTCTTCTGGCGTCAGCTGGGTTTCACCTTTAGGCGTTACCTTACCGACCAGAATGTCACCGAGAGTGTTCTGCTTCTCTTCGTCAGTCAGGCCCAGCTCCAGCCAGCGCTCGCGCGGCAGCTTGTCCAGCTTGTCCGCTTCAACGCCGCCCGCGATCAGCACAGCCTGGATACGGCTGAACAGACCCGCTTCAAGGATCTGCAGTTCTTCAGACAGGTCTTTCTTCGCCTGCTTCAGCTGCATCTCTTCGATTTCCAGCGAGATAACACCTTTGTTACCGTGACGGCCTGCCATTTTGTCACCAGGCTGGATCTGACGTTTAACGGCCAGATAAACCTTAACGATCTTCAGCACGCCTGGTGCCAGATCGTCGCCCTGGGTGATTTTGCGACGCTTCGCTTCGAGTTTCTTCTCAAACTCGTGCTTCAGCTCATCATACTGTCCGGCCAGCTGCTCTTCACGCAATTTGGCGACTTCTTCCTGCTTCTTCAGCATCGCATTGATCTTCTCACCAATGCCTTTCGCCGCCATACCCAGGTGGGTTTCCAGAATCTGACCGATGTTCATACGCGATGGTACGCCCAGCGGGTTCAGTACGATGTCAACCGGCGTGCCGTTTTCGTCATAAGGCATATCTTCGATCGGGTTGATCTTGTGACCAGAAGAAGGCAGGCCGCCGAGCTGCAGCAGCTCTTTGATCTCGCTCTCTTTCGCACCGTCGAACACTGGCGTGGCGATTGGCATACCTTTTTTCAGGTTCTCTGCCAGACGCAGCACTTCATCGTCCGAGAAGGTGTTCAGATCAACTTTCTGACGCACGTCGGTGCCCAGATCGTAAGCACGCTGGATAAAGACTTCCATCTCACCGAAGCGCTGACCACCGAACTGCGCCTTACCACCCAGCGGCTGCTGAGTAACGAGGCTGTAGGAGCCGGTCGAACGGGCGTGCATCTTGTCATCAACCAGGTGGTTCAGTTTCAGCATGTACATGTAACCTACGGTTACCTGACGCTCAAACTGCTCACCGGTACGGCCATCAAACAGCGTGATGTCTTCCAGCTCGATGTTGATACCCAGCGAGCGGATCTCTTTCAACAGTACGTTGAAGGATTCCGGCATGCCCGGTTCCATCTGATGGTTGCCATCGACGATGTTTTTATACATCTTCGTACGGCCGTTGACGTCATCAGACTTAACGGTAAGCATTTCCTGCAGGGTATACGCGGCACCATATGCTTCCAGTGCCCACACTTCACCAAAAGACCAGGAACGGATCATGTCTGGCGAAGCCAGAGCAATTTTGATCGCATCAAACTCTTCGGTTTTAGTTTGCGCTTTCAGAAACTTAAGTAAGTCTTTCACGGATTAGCTCCCGTCGGAGTGGAACTCTCAGGGACGCGCACCCGGAGTGCGCGTCCCATAACCAGTACTTGCGAGTGCTTACTCTTGACCCATACGCTCACGGCGTACTTTGGTCTGCGTCACTTCAACGCCGCACTTCTCGCAGATAACACCGCGATGCTTCAGGCGCTTGTACTTACCGCACAGGCACTCGTAGTCTTTAACCGGTCCGAAGATACGGGCACAGAAAAGACCGTCACGCTCTGGCTTGAAGGTACGGTAGTTAATGGTTTCCGGCTTTTTCTCCAGCGCGTCAAGATACTGCTCTTCCGTCAGGATCTGACGTTTTTCCAGGTTGGTCATGCCGCCTTCGATAACCACGTAGGATTCGAAGTAGAGGACACGCTCAATGTCACGCAGTGGCATATCCAGCAGCAGGCCGATGCGGGACGGCAGCGACTTCAGGAACCAGATGTGTGCAGTAGGTGAAGCCAGCTCGATACACTCTGGCTTGTTGCCAGACTGCACGAACGCTTCCAGCAGCTTGATACGCTTGGTCAGCTTTTTACGCTTGGTCTCAGAGTTAGTCTCGTTCAGCTCTTCGCGCAGCTGCTCACACTCCTGCTCCAGATCCATATTTTTCAGCAGTGCCTGGATCGCTTCCGCACCCATCTTCGCGTCAAATTCGTCACCGAACTCGGCTTCCTGCAGCATACGCTTTTCGTTACGCACGATGATATCTGGCGCAGCCAAATCCAGCAGACGCTTCAGACGGTTATTACGGTTGATCACGCGACGATAGAGATCGTTCAGATCTGACGTAGCGAAACGACCACCATCCAGCGGTACCAGCGGACGCAGATCTGGCGGCAGAACCGGCAGAACGGTCAGGATCATGAGACCGCACTGATGCAGACGCAGGTATGGACCCACGGTGATAACCGAACGACCGGAGTAGTCAACGCGTTTACCCAGCAGGTTCTGACGGAAACGACCCTGCTTACCTTTGATCATGTCAGCCAGCGATTTCAGCGGACGCTTGTTAGAGCCGGTGATGGCACGACCGCGACGGCCGTTATCCAGCAGGGCATCTACGATACCGAGACGGTGCAGCGTTGGCGCACGGTTCAGCAGCACCGGGTGTTCGCGGATAACTTCGTCCAGGATATCCCAGACAACCGCTTCTTCACGCTCAACCATTTTCTTGGCAGCTTTGATGGTGGTAGCAAGACCACGCAGCTCCAGCTTGCCGTAGATGAACGGTTTGAACAGCTCCAGTGCCATTTTCTTCGGCATGATTGGCTCACCGTTCGCTGGCGACAGAATGTTGTTGGTCGACATCATCAGCGCACGCGCTTCCAGCTGAGCTTCCAGCGTCAGCGGTACGTGTACCGCCATCTGGTCACCATCGAAGTCGGCGTTATAGGCCGCACAGACCAGCGGGTGCAGCTGGATCGCTTTACCTTCGATCAGAACCGGTTCAAACGCCTGCTTCGCAACGAGCTCTTCCTGTTCGTTTTTCGCATATTCTGTAATACGCACTTTAACGCGGGCGTGCAGCTCAGCCAGGCCAGCGCGGTAAACACGCTCAGCTTCTTTCGGGCCGGTCAGCACCATGCCTTCGCCTTTGGCGTTTACTTTGTCGCGGGTCATATAGTACAGACCCAGAACAACGTCCTGTGAAGGAACAGCATAGGCGAAACCGGTGTACATGGTCTGGTCAGCAAAGATAACGGTCGGCTTCAGGCCCAGAATGCGGTAACAGGTGTTCAGCATTTTGGAGATCGCTTTCTTACCCAGCGCCTGGTTGACGATGGAGTAAGGCAGACCTTTCGGTACGATCATCCACAGAATCGCACGGCCAATGGTCGTGTCGATCAGGCTGGTAATCATCGCTTTAGAGACGCGTTCGTTGGCAGCGGCCCAGATATCGATGACTTTGTTATAACGTTCACCCGCCGTAACCAGACCAGACTGGAACTGCTCCTGAATTTCAGCCACTTCAGCTTCAGCTTCAGCGATGATTTCCGCTTTCTTCGCCGGAATAACCATATCGTCGATACCGACTGATGCACCTGAACGGGCGCGGAAGTTTGCCGTGATAGGCGTCTCGATGATGGAGCCATCTGGCTTCGCCATCAGACCACGCATACCTGCCAGCTGACGAATCTGTGCTGCAGAACCACGCGCACCGGAGTCGGCCATCATGTAGATGCTGTTGAACGAGACCTGCTGCTCTTCTTCGCCGTTACGGTTGATAACGGTTTCCGTCTGCAGGTTATCTTCGCCACCTTCGATAACCGGCGTCATCATGATGCCTTCGAACGTGCCACAGTCATCTTCGGTAACAACCAGATCCTGCGCCACGTCAACCAGACGACGGGTCAGATAACCGGAGTTTGCCGTTTTCAGTGCGGTATCGGCCAGACCTTTACGCGCACCGTGCGTTGAGATGAAGTACTGCAGTACGTTCAGGCCTTCCGCACACACACCGAAGTCGGTTTCACAGCTTACTACTGAACGCACTTTGATAACGTCAACGGAGTTCTCTTCCACCACGTCACACCAGTGCTCATCGATCAGCGTATTACGCGGGATCAGGATGTCAGCAGTGCCTGGCTTCAGAACGTCTTCAGCCGTTACACGACCCAGTACGCGCTCACGCAGCGGCTCTTTAACATTGGTCAGCTTGATAGTACCTTTGTTCTTCACCTGAATGCTGGATTCAGCAGCCGCACGCGATGCCGCACCACCGATGTGGAACGTACGCATTGTCAGCTGAGTACCCGGCTCACCGATGGACTGTGCTGCGATAACGCCGATGGCCTCACCTTTGTTGATGATGTGACCACGAGCCAGATCGCGACCGTAGCAGTGCATTACCGGCATGGTGTGCGGATCCCAGTTTGCTACGGTTTCGCCTGCAGCAACCTGCTCACCATCACCTTTCGCCATCACCGCACCGTAAGGCACTTTATAGCTCTCTTTGGTACGACCGAACTCGTCGATCATCTTCAGCTCAACGTTACGTGAAACGATAACCAGCTTCCCGGAGGAGTTGGTTACTGACTTCGCCTCGGTGCCCGGGATCAGAACGTCGTTGCCGTTGGCATCAACAATTTTCAGCGCCGGACGCAGGTCTTTACCGCCAGCAGTACGCTCTGCGGAATCCAGTACCACCAGCGATGACAGACCGGTAAGGTCGTCAGTCTGACGGGTAATGGTCTGACCGTCGATCATGTCGGTGAAGCGGATGAAACCACCCACTTCGGTCCTGATCTCCGCCAGAATAGCTGGCTCTTTCGGACGACGCGCTTCGAACAGATCCGCAACGCGCGGCAGACCACCGGTAATGTCCTTGGTACCGCCAGATTCCTGCGGAACACGCGCCAGGGTATCACCCGAACTGATCTTCACGCCATCTTCCAGCTGCACAATCGCTTTACCTGGCAGGAAGTACTGAGCCGGCATCACGCCACGCAGACGCAGGATGTCGTGTGGTGATTCCGGGCCGTCAGATACGACGTCACCGCGTTCCACGCGCTCACCTTCAAATACGTTAAGCTGACGCCACTTTGGAATCATCTCTTCGTACGGATCGCTGCCATCAACCGGTGTGATCACCAGACGACGCTTGCCTTTGGTCTCTTTACCGAAGGAGATGATACCTAGATCGCGGTTGGAGATCTTGATGCGGGAGACTTCTGCCTGCTCGCCTTCAAGGAACTCCGAGCTACCTGCGCTCATGATGGTCGCTTTACGCAGCATCTGACGTACGATGACTTCGATGTGCTTATCGTTAATCTTAACGCCCTGCAGGCGGTAAACTTCCTGCACTTCGTTAGTGATATAACGCGTTACCGCATGGGGGATCAGACGACCCACAATAACGTTCTCTTTCAGGCCGCGCAGTTCATCACGCTTGCCTGCTACTGCGGCTTCGGTCAGGACACGCGTGGTCTCCTGGAACGAGGCTGCAGAGATGAACGACTCGGTTGCCAGAGACGCTTTGGTAATACCCAGCAGATCGCGCGCATAGGTTGCGCCGATTTTGCCAGCGGTCTCGAAAAACCCTGCCGGAGCAGGGTTTTTTATCATCGGTGCAGCAGACGATTACTCGTCGTTGTTGCCACCCAGACCAGCGTTCAGCAGCTCAGCCAGGCTTGCAGAGGCTTCATCCGCAGTCACCTGCGGTGCAACCGGCGCTTCACCCGCCTGACGGCGACGCATACGATCCTGATGGTAAGCATAACCGGTACCAGCTAATTTGATCAGAATCGTGCTGCAAAACCTTTCAGCGTAACGCTGCCAGACATGATCCGTGCGGCGCTGCGGATGCTAAAGCAGTGGCGTGCCCGACGCGCGACGCGTCAGATACTGGCTCAGCTCAGCGACAATCAGCTGCGCGATATTGGCCTGACGCGCCACGATGTAAAGTGTAAGCGCTGAGCATCAGGCAAACATGCTTATAGCGCGTCATTGTATGCTCCTGGTAACAAATCCATCTAAAAAACCAGTACAGATAAGCGCTACTTTTAGCATTCAGAGAGGACAAAACGCAATCTGTATGGTTAACAAACCCTGTATTTGGGTCTGTATGGTTTTGACGGGAAAACGGACAATGCTGCTCAGATACCCCTGTTAAGGAGCGAGAGAATGCGGTCGCTTTATGCGTGGCAACAAAATAGCCGGATCGCGGCTGCGGTACGATCAGCTGCTTCTCTTCCAGCAGGTGATATGCCTGCTGCACGGTGCTGATACTGACTCCATGCTCGCTACTCAGAGTGCGTACTGAAGGCAGGCGTTCACCGCTGCGATAAAGCCCCTGCTCAATCCGATCGGAGAGCAGGCAGGCCACTTCAGTCTGCTGTTTCTGCGCCAGCCGGCTCATGATTTTCCACAGCGGTTTCAGCGTGGGCTGCGTCAGATCGGGCATGCCGCTGCCCAGCTGCATCACGTCACCGCTGGTGCGACTGCTGAGGAGTTCCAGCACGGAATCCCACTGCGTAACCTCTACCGGCCGCTGTACCGGGCGCGTCAGCGCAGGCACAGGCGCGCCATGAAACGCGGGCGACTCTACCGCAATGATGTCACCCGGCGCACAGACGGCGCGAATTGAAACCGACAGCGCCTCATGGCAGCCGGTGGTGATCACAATATCCTCTGCCGTCAGCTGACAACCGCTGTCGATGGTCAGGCGCGCCACCTGCTCGCGCAGGGCGCTGACGCCGAGCAGACTGTCATAGTTGAGCAACGCCAGCGCCAGCAGCGCCCGCTTGCGCGCTTCCGGCATAATAAAACCCAGCGGATTATTGCAGTTTGGCACCACCACTACGGCTTTGATTGGCCACTGCTCAAACGCCAGCTCCAGCGCCTCAAGACTGATCCCGGTGACTGAGTCGGTCGGGATTTCAATCACCCTGATCCCCAGTCCGCGCAATGTCTGCATCGCCATATGCAGCACCCTGTCGCGATAGCGGCCCGGTGCCACCCAGCCCACCCGCAGCCCCGGTGCCAGCGTTTTTGAAAATGAGCTGCAGAGCAGTACGCGGCCATCCATGTCGAGCGATTTGAGCGTGACAGGACGCGGGTAGTCCCATGCCAGCTCGCCATAAACATCATCCTCTATGATGGCGGCATCAACCCGCTACATCAGAAACCCACCCTGCGGGCGCGATACGCAGATGCCGCAGGGAAAGTAGTGCCGCACCCAGCAGCTGAATGTTTCATAGTTGCGCTGATACACCTGGCGCATACGGCGCAGATGCGGGAGATAGTGGCCCTGGCGAATAAACTCCGCCACGGTGTGCTGCGGCAGCGTGGCCGTGGATCCGGTGCCGATATATTTGGCGCGCTCCACCGCCGTTCCCAGCCGCGCCAGCGCCTGCTCCGTCTGTTCATTCATGGGCAAGCCGTAATTGAGTCGCAGACAGTTCCGGTATTTACCCGCAGCGGAAAACAGAGAACCCACGGCGACCTGCAGGCAGGCCTCGCGCAGCTCGGCATTAAGCCGCACCGCATCAAACGCCTCCGGCAGCTCAATCCACAGAAATGGCGCAAGCCGGCACGCAGGGATAGTCAGCAGGCCTCGTCTGCGCGTCTGAAACCGTTACAGTACGTCTTGCCCGCTGTGGTTTGCAGCGGGCCAGGGCTGGTTCCCCTTCTCTCCCTCCAGCCCTGCCTTTCCGGTTTACTCCGCCAGCAGCTGCTCCGCCTGATGCCTGTCGCTGCTGCACGCCTGCACCAGGGTATTCCTGCGGTCGCTATCGGCGGCATTTCACTGGCGCGCGTGCCTGAGGTGCTGGCGACCGGTGTCGGCAGCGTGGCAGTTGTCAGCGCCATCACGCAGGCGGCTGACTGGCGTGCGGCCACCGCTGACCTGCTGCGGCTGGTGGGAAGCGGAACGCCGATCGCGCAGGCCTGAAAATTGATGTAACCCGCCGAGGTAGCGGATCTGCAGGCGATTCAGCAGGCGGGCCTGCGGCTGGGCATCTCAACGCATGATGACGCAGAGCGGGAGCGCGCGGTGGCACTGCGCCCCTCCTATATCGCACTGGGGCACATCTTCCCCACGCAAACCAAGCAGATGCCGTCTGCGCCGCAGGGAGTGGTCCGGCTGCAGCAACACCTGCCGCATTTCATCGAACGCCTGCTGGCCGCCGGGGTACGCACGATCCAGCTGCGCATCAAAGATCTGCCGGATCGGGATGCAGAAGACGCGGTGCGTGAAGCGATTGCGCTGGGCCGGCATTATCACGCACGGCTGTTCATTAATGATTACTGGCGTCTGGCCATTGCGCATCAGGCATATGGCGTACACCTGGGTCAGGAGGATCTCGGCGCGCCAGCAGGCTGAGGCACAGCCGGTTGAAGTGGCTGAAGCGGGAATGGCAGAGATGTCTGAGACATTCCGCCGCCGCGGAGGTGAACTCTATCATCCTGCTGATGCGATCGGTAAGGAGAAAGCATGACAACCGCGTTTGCTGCTACTGCCCCGCAGCTGGGACTCTATCCGGTGGTTGACAGCGTCAGCTGGCCGCGATAACGCTATGTCCAAAGCGCGCTTTGAATTCCGCTGGGAAGATCAGTTTAACCTCGCGCTGGATCCGCATACTGCCCGCGCCTACCACGATGAGACGCTGCCGCAGGAATCGGGCAAAGTCGCGCACTTCTGTTCTATGTGCGGGCCGAAGTTCTGCTCAATGAAAATTACCCAGGAAGTGCGGGAGTTTGACGCACCGGGCTATGACCACTTCACCTCCGGTATTGGCGCGGCGATGATTGGCTGGTTTGGCTGCGCCATGCTCTGCTATGTAACGCCTAAAGAGCACCTCGGGCTGCCCAATAAAGAGGATGTCAAGCAGGGGCTTATTACCTACAAGATCGCCGCGCACGCCGCCGATCTGGCCAAAGGGCATCCGGGGGCGCAGAATGCCAACGATGAGGCGCAGTTTGCAGAACTCAGAACGTTAGGCGAGCTGACCAAAATCGCCTGGGAGTATGACGTGCAGGTGATGATTGAAGGTCCGGGCCATATCCCGATGCAGATGATCCGGCGCAACATGACCGAGCAGCTCGACCACTGCCATGAAGCGCCCTTTTATACGCTTGGCCCGCTGACCACCGATATGCTGCGCTATGTGCCGATGACGGCCAGACGTCTGACCGGTATCGTGTCGCGCGGCGGCTCAATCATGGCGAAATGGTGTCTGTCACATCATCAGGAGAGTTTTCTCTATCAGCATTTCCGCGATATCTGTGAAATCTGCGCCGCTTATGACGTGGCCCTCTCGCTGGGCGATGGCCTGCGCCCGGGATCGATTCAGGACACCGGCCGCTACATTCATGAAACGCGCGAGTGGATCCTGCGCAACAGCCCGGTTCCCATTGGCACCGTCCCGATCTATCAGGCCCTGGAAAAGGTGAATGGCATCGCTGAAAACCTTAACTGGGAAATTTTCCGCGATACCCTGCTGGAGCAGGCGGAGCAAGGCGTCGACTACTTCACTATTCATGCCGGCGTGCGTGAAGTCGCCAGCGGGCGCGCCATTATTCCGTCAAATATCAACCACCCCGAATCGGAACCGATGATTATTGGCCGTAATTTTCTGGTGAAAATCAACGCCAATATCGGCAACTCTGCGGTCAGCTCCTCGATTGAAGAGGAGGTGGAAAAGCTGGTGTGGTCCACGCGCTGGGGTGCCGATACCGTGATGGACCTCTTCCGGGCAAAACCTGGCCGCTGCGTCACGCAGCTGTACTACGCCCGTCAGGGCATAGTGACGCCGGAGATGGAGTTTATTGCGATACGTGAAAATATGGGGCGCGAACGCATTCGTAGCGAAGTTCTGCTGCAGCAGCATCCGGGCGAAGCCTTTGGCGCGCACCTGCCGGCGAATATCACCGCAGAATTTGTGCGCGCCTATGACACCGCTGGCGCCTATGGCGATCCGCAGGCCACTATCGATGTGCATCAGGGACTGGCAAAGCTGCGCGCCGCGTGGATAGACGAGCGTGATGACAGTGAACCGGTTACGCAGCGCAGTTCCGCTTATACACAGCAGCGTCTGGCCGATGAGGGACTGGACCACCTGCGCTTTGAATCGCTACCTTCTCCGCATCGTCGTGAACAGCGCGCGCAAGCGCAGGATTTTATCAACTCGCTGCAGGGCACTGCCTTTCCCAACTCACAGCGTATCTGGATCGCCGGCAGCCGCGCCGACATTCGCGTGCCGATGCGTGAAATCCAGCTCAGCCCCACCCATACCGGCGGCACCAAAGCGGACCCGCAGTACGAAATCAATGAGCCGGTTCCGGGGTGCCCCCCGGGGCTGAGACCGTTAATTCGGGATCCGCGGAACCTGATCAGGTTAGTACCTGCGAAGGGAACAAGAGTAGCTATTATCAGCGCGCGATTGGATTTTACCTGTCTGCAGGCGCTGTTACTCCTTCCGGACTCCGGACAAGCAACTTCCACTGACTTCAGGAATTTTGCTATGTCTGCTGCTAAACCTTTGGCGTCGCGCTTCTCGCTAGAAGATAAACTGATTCAGATGGCGTGGGATAACCAGCTGGTTTCTCCGCCGGTAGCAAACGACAGCGTTATCGCGCGTCCGGCCTGATCCTGCTGCAGTTGTAAAATCCTTGTTATTCCGTAAAAGCCCACTTATGCTGACCGGGCTTTTATTGTTTTAAACAGAAACACCTTGTCGGACCACTTCAGTATGTATGAGCGCATTATCAAAGATCTGCAGGGCGACAGTCCGCTGGTTGCTGCTGCGCATCTCTATCCGGCGCTTGAAAGCAATACCGATCGCATCATGCAGCTCTATGACAGCCATCTGCAGCAGGCGATCACGGATGAAAACTGCGTTGAATTCCAGCAGGCGCTTTCTGAAGTAGGCGAAACGCCTACCCAGTTAGATAATCTGACCAGGCGTGTCGGTGGCGGTAATGAATTAGTCGACACGTGGTTACGTGCGCGTCGAAATCTGCTTGTCACTTACTATGAATTGATTGGCATCAAGCCGAATAAAGAAGCGCTGGCGGCACTGAACGAGCAGGCACTGGATGATTTCTGCCATACGCTGGTGGACTATCTCTCAACCGAAAATCTGCCGCTAAGCCGTGCGGCAGCTCACCCTGCGGCAACCAAAGTTTCTGTTCAGAGCTGACAATCCACCAGCCAGCGTCTACGCTTGAGATCTCACGTTGCATCTTATTCGTTGTCCTTAGCGTCGCACGGCACGCTGAAAGTCTGATGTTAAGTGTAATGAACAACTATAACTCACCGGGAGCCTCATATGCTCCGCAGTAGCCGCACCAGCGGTGGGAACGGTAAAATTCAGCCAGCTGCACCCCCCGGCCGGCGAGCTGAAACAGTCCGGTATCCTGATCGATAACCTGCCGGACCGAGCCCATATTTTCCGGACGCGACGCCTGGATCAGCCAGACGTTTTCGCCCAGCCACTCACCGATAAGTATGCCGTGCTGGCCTGCAAGACCCTCCAGCGTTTCGCCTACTTCAACGAAGCCGGCCAGCACCGTATAGATGCTGTTGCGATGGCGGGCGTGATTGGCCAGCAGGATCTCGTCGCCGCGGCGAATCGCCACAATGATGCAGGGCGCAATCTGCGGATAGTAACGTTCGCGGCAGTGGGTACAGAGGCAGGCAAACTCACGCGGGCTGATGCGCATTTCATGGAGCTGGGGCAGCGCATCAAAGCGATACCAGCCCGCATCCAGCAGCTCTTTTCCATCGTGCTGCAGCTCGCCATCCTCATACTCAGCCATAAATGCCGTCATCAGCGAATGGGGAAATGGCCACGGCTGCGAGGTCACGTAGCGCACGTTTTTTACCCGTACGTTACTCTCCTCCATGACCTCACGCGCCACTGCCTGGGCCTGACGCATCATCCAGACCGGGGTAACATCTACAGGCTGGCGCAGCAGGGCGCGCAGATAACGGTCGTTCTTCAGTTCACTCATAATGGGCTCTCTCATGCTAAGGGCGTCAGTGTAGCATTTTCATGCCACGCTGGCGCGACACAGCGCCACGGTGTCCTCAATCAGGCGCCGGGCCACGGTGCCTGGCGGCGGCTCGCCGGTTTCAAAATAGAGTCCCAGCCCCATTGCATCCGGGATGGTTAAAATATCGCTGAAGAGGATCGCTGCATCCAGCGGATAGCGGCGCAGCGGCTGCAGCGTCACTTCACACGCCAGCTCAGCATTTTTACACAGCGACATAAAATCACCGGCTTCAGCGCGCGTGGCTTTGTATTCCGGTAAATAGCGTCCACTGCTGCCGCCCTCAACCATATAGGTGGCCAGCGTCCACGGGCTGCCGGAAAAGCCAATCAGCGGGACGGCCCCCCTGAGATTGCGGCGGATGGTCCGTACCGCATTCATCACATAACCCAGCTCCTGCTCCGGATCGGGCACCGGCAGGTTATCAACATCGGCACGACAGGTAATCGGACGGGAGAAGCGCGGACCCATGTAATTCAGCGAAAAATCGCGGTAGTCGCGTCCGGTCAGCACGCCACCCCAGGTATCGAAGATCATGACCGACTGCGCACCCGCTTTGATCTGCGCATTAAGGTAGAGGATTACGCTGTCTGCCAGCTTATCCAGCAGCGTGTGCAGCGTGTGCGGTTCGGCATACATCATCTTTTTGATTTTGGTAAATGCCTTGTCCATGTTACCCTGCAGCGCAACCTGATGACCCACGCGGCGACGCGCTTCGGCCATATCCATGGTCCAGTCAAGCCCCAGCGCATCACAGCCGGTGGCAGCCATCGCCTCCAGCCACTGTCCGCCGCCTTTGGTAAAGAGCGTGACCGGGACGCGACGGCCTTCGTTCTCACGCACCAGACCGTCCACAATTTTATGCATCCATGCTTATTCCTGATGATATTGTCGCGAAAGACGATGCACCGCTTCAACGAACACACCTGCATGTTCCGGCGGCACATCCTGATGGATACCGTGCCCGAGGTTAAATACGTGTCCTTCACCCTGGCCAAATCCGGCAAGAATGCTGGCCACCTCCTCTTCAATACGGGCAGGCGGCGCATAAAGCATAGACGGTAGGAATGCGCGCAATGCGATGCTCCACCAGCGTAAGTGAGGGATATTCCAGAATGACGATCGCGGCGCGCGTCACCTCGCCTCCCTGCTCAAATCCGACATCAGCGCCGCCGATAAAGCGCGGCGGCAGAACGTCGAAATCGTCCTGCCGCACAACGTTAGCAGCCAGCGCCAGCTGTTCCTGACGTAATGCGGCTAACCGCTTTTTGGCTACGCCGATAGTGGGAATATCCACCATTGAGCCAAAATGTGCCGCCACGCCGAGGCGCCGGGGATGCGAGATGCCGTGCCCGTCCACAAACAGCAGGTCGGGCTGTTGCGTCAGCTGCTGCCAGGCCGCCTGCAGCGCAGGCATCTCCCGAAACGAGAGAAAGCCCGGAATATAGGGCATGGTGGCCTCCGGCAAACGGTAGCCGCCCATGCAGGCTTCAACCCAGTGCAGCGCGCTGTCCAGGCTGACACGGTGTCCGGTAGAGATAAACAGCGGGTTACAGCGCGCTTTGCTGCGCCACACCCAGGCAAGCTGCTCACCTTTATCCATCAGCGGCTGCCGGCTACCGGGTGCGGCGTCCAGATCGGCAAAGCGTCCACACACCCATGAAGGTCATATGCTGCCAGCTTTCCAGCTTCGCCAGACGCAAATGCACGGGGTTCTGTAACATCAAACTTACTCTCAATAGATTAGCTGGCGGCAGTGTACCGCAAAAGGCGCAGACAAACAGCGTCAGCGCGCATTTTGCCACTTCACAAATGCAGGCCGCCCTGAGGCGACCGCATCTGCCCAGCGCGTAGCCGTAAACATCGAAATCATCGCCAGCCGGGATCGCCTCTTCCAGTTTCTCCAGCTGACTGTCGAAATTGATTTTGGCATCT
Source organism: Pantoea sp. BRM17 (assembly GCA_002939445.1). Taxonomy (GTDB): domain Bacteria; phylum Pseudomonadota; class Gammaproteobacteria; order Enterobacterales; family Enterobacteriaceae; genus Pantoea. The sequence goes on from PEFU01000003.1 coordinate 2,320,226, forward strand.
TTCACCGTCAGGCTTTCCCATACCAGATCAAGAATACGGCGATAGAGCTGAGGATCGGCAAATCCGGTCTGTTCGCAGAAGGCCCAGTAATTAGGGAACATCCGCTCGCATAAACAGGCCCATTCATCAATCACCGCCTGGTTTTCACGCAGCTCTTCGTCGCTCATTTCGCGTCCTGCCTGCGTCATTTCCAGAATAGCCACGGTGGTGATAGATGTACGACTCACCTCAATCGCGTGCTCCAGCGTTTCACCGCTCAGCATCGCGTGCAGCACTTCGCTCAGTGCTACGCAGGCATCGATGGCCGGATGAACAAAGACCAGACAGGGGGCTAATGTGAAGCCTCCAGGCGCGCTAATTCAGGCCTGGAGTCACGTTTTATCGCCTTACTGCTGAAAATTTATACCGATGTTACTGATTCCGGCTTCGCGCAGGTCAGAACGCAGTCCTTTGATCAGCTCAAGGTCGCGCTCTTCGCACTCAGCGAGCAGGCGAAAAATCTCCCACTGCATAAGATTCCAGCGCAGCTTTAGCCTGGGTTTTAGACAGGTCCGCTTTTTCTGCGATCACATCAATCAGTTGAGTCTTGTTCATAAGTTATCCTTAAAGTGTATTTATCGCTTGCTAAGCAACGAGTGCGAGGGAAAAGCCATATTCTGGCACTCTTCAGCCTGCACGCACCGATAGCCACAATTTTCAGCCCCCCAAATGTAAAACTTACTTAACTGCGTCTTTCAGTGCTTTACCAGAAACGAAAGCTGGTACGTTTGCTGCAGCGATTTTGATCTCTTTGCCAGTCTGTGGGTTACGACCGGTACGCTCAGCGCGGTGGTTCACTTTAAAAGTACCAAAACCAACCAGTTGTACAGCATCACCTTCTTTCAGAGACTCAGTGATCGCAGCTAGGGTCCCAGATACGAACCGCGCCGCGATCGGCCAGGTAGCCGCTGGCGGTAAATGCCGGGAGATCAGGCGTGGCGCTGCAGCCGGAAAGCAGGACAGCACAGAGCAGGATACGGATGCGCCGGAAAAGCGTATTCGACATAGCAGGCTCCGGTAACAAAAAGGGGCGAAATCGCCCCTCTTCTAAAGCTAAACCGCAAGGCGCCTGCCGCTGCATAAAATTCAGGTTGCCCTGGTGATCAAAACGCAGCGTGACGTCATCGGGCTGCTCGCCGGTAAGATGGCGTTCCACGCTCAGCAGCGTCTCGTGTTGCCAGATATAGTCTGTTGTTTCGCGCACGGGCGTGCTGAAAGGGTTATAAACGGTACGCAGGTGGATCAGATCGTGGTCGCTGTTTTTACCCCTCAGCGTTTCACTGTCGAACGCGACATTTTGCAGGTTACCCGCACAGTCGCGTACCCGATTGCCGCCCAGCCAGTGTCCCTGCTGCAGTAATACCCGGCCGCTCAGCAGCGCATTGCTCTGGGCCAGCATACGCTGTGCGTCAAAGCGATAGAGCGCGACGGCATCATCACTCAGCGCTTCACGCCGTCCTGCCACTCGGCTATCGCGCCATCAATCGCTGATATCGACGGGGCACCCTGCTGTGCCCCGTCTTCTTTAGCCGCTCAGATCGCTCTCTGTCGGCTGCCAGCTGCACTCATCCTCTGCGGTAACGCGCAATATCTGGATCCCCTCCGGCGCTTCGAGCCATGACACCATCAGCGGCTGAGACCCCTGCTGCTGCTGCGTCAGGCTACGGTCTGCCGCTTGAAGCCGTGCCGGAAGGTAAAGTGTTCCATGCCGGCACCACGCTGCAGGACGATCGGGTTGTCACCAGCGGCGGACGCGTGCTGTGCGTGACCGCACTGGGTGAAGATGTCGCCGCCGCGCAACGCAACGCCTACGCGCTGGCAGAGACTATCTCCTGGGACGGCTGCTTCTGCCGTCGCGACGAATTTAACTGCCGCTTTGGCGATCCGGAGACCCAGCCCATTATGCTGCGGCTGAACTCCGATCTGGTGGCTCTCTGCCTGGCAGCGGTCGATGGCGCCCTGGATACGCAGAGCTCAGAGTGGGATCCGCGCCCTGCACTGGGTGTCGTGCTGGCTGCAGGCGGCTATCCGGGCAGCTATCGTACCGGCGATCAGATCCATGGCGACACCGGACCCAACACTGGCGGCATGGGAGCCTATTCACCGGCTCCGGTGGTGACTGATGAGATCCACCAGCGCGTGATGGATCAGATCATCTGGCCAACCGTGAACGGTATGAAAGCGGAAGGCAATACCTATACCGGTTTCCTGTATGCCGGACTGATGATCGACAAAGCGGGTCAGCCAAAGGTCATTCGCGTAATTGTCGCGATGACGCTGGCCGAAGCGGAAGCGGCAGTTCAGGATATGCTGGCGGGTAATGCGTTTGGCGATGCCGGCCATCGTATCGTGATTGAAGAGTTTCTTGACGGCGAAGAAGCCAGCTTTATTGTCATGGTGGATGGCGACCACGTGCTGCCGATGGCTACCAGCCAGGATCATAAACGCGCTGGCCGGCTGAAGATCTTTGGTCCGACGCAGGCGGCCGCACAGCTGGAAGGCTCTAAAGCGTTCACCAAGGATTTTCTGGCACGTCAGCAGATCCCGACCGCTGAGTATCAGAACTTTACCGAGACAGAGCCAGCGCTGGCTTACCTGCGCCAGAAAGGCGCCCCCATTGTTATCAAAGCCGATGGCCTGGCTGCAGGTAAACCACCGCTGGCTGAAACCGTGTTTGTTGCACCGGGTAACGCAGGCACCGCGCTGGAGCCGGCCCTGCAGAATGTGGCCATCAGCGCTACCGATATCCCTGCCCTGCTCGCGTTTGCGCAGCAGGAGCAGATCGACCTGACGATTGTTGGTCCGGAAGCACCGCTGGTAATTGGCGTGGTCGATGCCTTCCGCGCTGCCAGGCGTCAGCTGTGTCATCCAGCCCGGTGGTTCTATCCGCGATGAAGAGGTGATTGCTGCTGCAGATGAACACGGCATTGCGATGATCTTTACCGATATGCGCCATTTCCGCCATTAACAGCTGGAGCAGCAATAATGAAAATTTTAGTAATTGGTAATGGCGGACGCGAGCACGCGCTGGCGTGGAAAGCGTCACAGGTTTGTTAAATCCAATGCCATTGTTTACGCCCGCGACAACATGACCATCGGTATAGGCGCCGGTCAGATGAGCCGCGTTTATTCGGCCAAAATTGCCGGTATTAAGGCGAGCGATGAGGGGCTGGAGGTCACAGGCTCAGCAATGGCGTCTGACGCTTTCTTCCCGTTCCGTGATGGTATCGATGCTGCTGCCGCTGCCCAGAACGTGCGCGTGCTGATCTGCGGTCAATGGCAGCAGCCGGTTGCCAGCCTGGACTTCAAACGGGTCAATGGCGGTCTGCTGGTACAGGATCGCGACCTCGGGATGATCACCGCCGACCAGCTTCGCGTGGTCACGCAGCGTCAGCCAACTGAGCAGGAGCTGCGTGATGCGCTGTTCTGCTGGAAAGTCGCCAATGTAGCGGCGGGGGCATCTATCCTTGATGCTTACGAACGCGCTTATCAGACTGACCCGACCTCTGCTTTTGGCGGCATTATCGCGTTTAACCGCGAGCTGGATGAGGCGACTGCACAGGCAATTATCAGCCGTCAGTTTGTTGAAGTGATTATTGCCCCTTCTGCCAGTGACGCAGCGCTGCAGGTGACGGCAGCAAAGTATGGCGAGAACAGCCATCAGGATGCCGCCTTCTATATAGAAGAAGAGATCGCGGAAGCGTCGGTAGCCACGTCACAGCAGCTGCAGGGTAAAGCGCTCTCCTATAACAATATTGCAGATACCGATGCCGCACTGGAGTGCGTAAAAGCGTTTGATGAACCTGCCTGTGTCATCGTCAAACACGCTAACCCATGTGGGGCCAGTGAGAATGCGCTGACGCTGGAGACGCGCTTCAATCTGGCGATCAAAGCGTTCGAACATACCGCTGCCTATGACAGCATGATCGCAAACTACTTCGGCACGCTGGTGCCTGCCTATCATGGCGAAACGCAGGCGCCCGCCGGTCGCTTCCCGCGCACGCTTAACCTCAACTTCATTAAGAAGCAGGATATGCGAAACCCGATTGATATGGTGGTGGTGAACCTCTATCCCTTTGCGCAGACCGTAGCAAAGCCTGGCTGCTCGCTGGAAGATGCAGTCGAAAATATCGATATCGGCGGGCCAACTATGGTGCGCTCAGCGGCAAAGAATCATAAAGACGTCGCCATAGTGGTTAAGAGCAGCGACTACACCAGCATCATTGCAGAGATGGAGCGGGGCGTCGAGCTGCTCTCCACAGGTGGCACTGCACGTTTGCTGGCAGATGCAGGCCTGCCCGTCATCGAAGTGTCTGACTACACCGGTTTCCCGGAAATGATGGATGGACGCGTTAAAACTCTGCATCCTAAAGTACATGGCGGCATCCTTGGTCGTCGCGGTACCGATGACGCGATTATGGCAGAGCACGCTATTCCTTTTGGGGCGTTACATGAGGCAAACGCGCTATCTTCTCTGATAAGGTGCGCTTTCGGCCTGATGTAACGCTCTTATTTACGCGAAACAAAGCCAAGGGATAAAACCACCATGCAACAACGTCGTCCTGTACGCCGCGCTCTGCTCAGTGTCTCTGATAAAGCCGGTATCCTCGAATTTGCTCATGCTCTCTCACAGTGGAGGCGCATTATAGGGAGTTCTTCCGGGCTGACAAGCGTTAAATTCACGAAAAATGACTGTTCGCTGCATTCCCCAGCAAAAGGGGGCTTTATACCCTGTTACACACAAAGTTATCCACAAAACAGCAGCCAGACAAATTTAAGCGAGCATCGCGCAAACGTTTTCGCTACAATGCCCGGCGACGTCAGGGATGCTCCTGCGAGTGCCCACACAGATTGTCTGATAAATTGTTAAAGAGCGGTGCAGCCAGCGCCTTAAGCGTCTGCTGCGAGGTGGCGTATATTACGCTTTCCTCCTCCGGAGTCAACCACTTTTTTCAGCGTTTTCTCCGGCGGAAGTTCTTACCGAATCTTCCTGTCGACGCCGTTTCCGTAAGCCGGTGTGCCGTGTCG
>PEFU01000003.1:2325392-2387908 GCA_002939445.1 Pantoea sp. BRM17
CAGACCTTTCTGCGCTGGCTGGAAGAGCATGGCAGTGAGCCGCTGACCGGTATCGTCTCTGCACCGCGCTGACCTCACCACAGCCCGCATGACATGCGGGTTATGTCAAAAAAAGTAAAATATTTTTTACCTCTCTGACACCGCTTAATCGATCGCGGCTTTATCAATGCCATTGAAGGGCTGGAGATCGAAACGCCGGTGCTGGATGCAATTATTAATCTCTGCCATAAACTGAAGCTGGAGGTGCTGGGCGAAGGGGTGGAAACCGCGCTGCAGCTCGCCTATCTGCAGCAGCGTCAGGTCACGTTTATTCAGGGCTATTATTATGCCCGTCCTGTCGCCAGCTTTGCGCACGCTATCCAAGATAATCAGATGCTGCTCACGCTTGAACTTACCGAGCGCAGCCTGATCCAGGATGGCGAAGCGGTGGCGCGCAAGCTGCGTTTTCTGCAGGCGCAGGGCATGAAAGTTGCCATTGACGATTTCGGCACCGGGCACTGCTCCCTCTCTTATCTGATGACCTTCCCGCTCGACTACCTGAATAACGGTGAAATGGTGCGGCCCGATATCTTTATTGCTCATGCGGAGTCGGAAGGGGTAAWTGTGGAACTGACCCGCCATCTGCTGGATCTGATGAGTGAAGATATCGCCCGCTGGCCGGTAATGCCAGGCTTTCATCTCGGGTTTAATCTGGCGGCAGATCATCTGCAACATGCAGAGTTTACTGAGGATATCATGCAATTTCTGCCGATGGCCGCCATCTTCTCAATCATGCTGATGATACTGACGGCAAACTGGCTGCGCCGGCGTATCTCCTGGGCAGATGAGATCCGCCGTGCTATGCGTAATCGTCAGTTTTCGGTTCACTATCAGCCGGTCTACAGCAACACTCTGGCGCGCTGTTCCGGCGCGGAAGCGCTGCTGCGCTGGCAGCTGCCGGGAGCATCCCGCGGCTATCAGATGAGCCTGCAGTTCAGCGAAGGCGCGATTATCGCCAGCGGCAACCATAAAACGCCAGCTGAACACTATATGCAGAGCACCCTGCTGCAGAGTGAGTCGCAGCGTTACCCTATCCGCGTCAGCGTAACGGTGCCACCGGCAGAGCTGATCGCCGCCTGGCGTCAGGCACTGTTTATGACACACAACAGTACGCTTGAAACGATGATGATGCGTACGCTGCCGGTAACCGGTAAAGCTGCATGGAGCCTCTCGCTGCCAGGTACCTCGGGCGTACCGCATCGTCCGGCGGTGATTTTCGCGCGTCAGCTACCGGACAGCAGCGGCTTCTGGGCCGTTATTGATGGCCAGTATCTGATGGACTTTATGCATGCCATGACAGCCAATATTCTGCTGGCTCAGGCCGAGAAAATGAGCGACAACGCCTGGAATATAATCGCTGAACTGCAGCAATATCATCAGCTTCCCTGCGGGGATATTGAAAAACACCTGCAGCGTATCGGCACGCTCAACGCCTATTTTCGCTCGGTGGGAACGTCACAGGGTAATACGATTACCTGCTCCTCAGCTTACGGTAGCGTAAAGAAGATGCTATGCTGCTGGCGCGGCTGATGAATGCCTAACCCCACCGAGGAGAGTCTGGTGCCTCTGCGAAGAAAACGTCGTGATTTTGGCTGGCTCTATATTATCTGCGCCGGACTGCTGCCGCTGGTGCTGGGCATCGTCTGCACGGCGATTGAAGCGCGCCACATGGTCAGGCAGCAGCAGGAGGCCGGCAGATCAAATAGCATCCGGTCTCGCCACCGTTTGCTATTAGCGATCAATACCTCTTTATCGCTGCTTTTAACCGCAAAAAAACGATTTATCCGCTGGATAAACGCAAATTGAGCGGGGAAAAGCAGGCGATAAGCGCAACGGACAGCGAGCGTTAACGCCAGCGGGCGGCATCGCGGACGATTCGCAGCCCTGCAGGCGGGCTGGGCCTGTCCACACTGGTGGTTTTTCTGTCGCTGATTTTCTGGGGCTGGCTGCTGGGGCCGGTCGGCATGCTGCTGTCGGTGCCGCTGACCAGCGTCACAAAAATTCTGATGGAAACTACGCCAGGCGGCAGCCGGCTGGCGATCATGCTTGGTACCGGCAGGCCGCGCCTGAAACGACGCGAGCCGCAGGTGAAGTTTGCGCTCTTCTGGGGCGTGGTGGCTTTCATACTTAATTTTATCCCCAATATCGGCCCGATTATCGCCGGCATCCCGCCGTTTATTCAGGCGCTGGTGCTGAATGATATTTACGATGCGATGCTGGTCGCGTTTTTGTTCAGCGCAATCCATATGGTATTTGGCAATATGCTGGAACCGCGTCTCATGGGGCTGATCCTGACGGTAGTATTTATGCTGTTTGAAGTGCACCATCTGCCCTATAAAATGCGTAACGCCCTGACAAACCCGCAGATCCGTATTGCGGGCCTGCATAAAGCGCTAAAAGGCGTCACCCATTATCTGGCTCTGAAAACGCTGGTAAGCCTGATAACCGGTTTTTCTGTATGGCTGGTTCTGCTGCTGCTGGACGGTGAATTCAGCGATACCTATCCGCAGATCCGCACCATGCTGGAGCAGAAGCTGACAGTTATCCAGCATCTGGCGGCGGGTTTTCATATTAATATTTCAACCGAAACGCTGGCGCAGCACTTTGACCCGAATCTGATCATGAACATGGCGACCACGGTACTGGCGCAGTTTTCCGGCGCGATGACCAATATTGTGCTGCTTATTCTGGCAGGCATCCGCGCTGCGTCAGACATACTCGTCCCCTTTCTGCTCGCCAGTTTTCTGGCCATCGTGCTGAACCCGCTGGTCAGCTCGCTGATGCGGCGTGGGTTACGCCGCGGCGTAGCTATCTCACTGGTGATTACCGTTATCTTTATTATGATGCTGCTGCTGGTCGCTGTGCTGGCAAGCTCAGTCTCTGCTGAACGCCCTGGATCGCGGCCCGGTTTCTGGCGCTGTGCCCTGGCGCCAGCCCGGCCTGCACGTGTATAAACAATCTCTTACCCGCCTTCAGCTACACTTGGATCAGAAAAATTCCCCGCAGGAGCAGCAATGAACGAAAAGCCACAGGAGAGAATTGGCCAGAACATTCTGGTCAAGCTGGCGATGTTAGTCAAACCCAGGCAGCACCGCCAGCGGCAGCCCGATGGTCAGATAGGTGGCAAAATTAAACTTCACAATAGAAAGAATCTGCAGATTCAGCCGGAGACGGCTCTCAAGGCGTCGTCCAGGCAGGTCAGGCATAGATAAACGCGCTCACAACAGGCATTTGATAACAGAAAATTAACTATACGCCTTTTCAGAGGGCATGCACTGCTCCTGCGCCAGAGCGGAGAAGAGCATACAGAGACCGCTCAGCAGGCTGCCTGCCAGCCCCACCACCACCACGCGCTTGGGCCCCCAGCTATCGGCAAAACGTCCGGCATACGGCCGGCTGAGCAGCGTGGCGATATACTGCAGGCTGATCACCACCCCGGCCCAGAAAGCGCTATACCCCAGATTGTCATGAACGCGAAACAGCGCAACGCCCAGCGGCGCACCCAGCGCCATGGCACCGTAGGTGACAATGCCGTTCCAGGAGATGACGCGTCCGATATGCAGAGAACCCGCTTTCGCCACGCCCCACAGCGACGTCCCGGTGCCGCAAAAGCTCTGACCGACGCCAAGAATTATGCGCCCCAGGCAGAGCAGCGTCAGGCTAAGTAGCGCCATAAAGGTCGCAATCACGCCAAATCCGGCTGACCCCATCGCCAGCAGCACACCATAGCCATATATTTTTCCCAGGACCGCACGGAACGGCAGCGGGCGCGCTTTACTGCCTTTAACCGCCGCACGCGGCAGCGCCATCACCATCGCCAGCAGACTAATGGCCACAATAACCCCCGAAAGCTGCAGCAGCCCGCCGCTTGCCATCCACGGTTCAACCGCACCTGCGACCAGAAACAGGCCCGCCGCTTCAATGGCAAAGCAGACGCTGGCGACGCGCAACCCACCCCATTTGTTAATCGCATCCGGAAACAGCAGGCGCATGCCCACGAACGCGCTGCTGAACAGCGTCAGGGCAAAAGCGGCCCCTTCCCAGCCACGTTCACGGTAGAACAGGGTGTAGACCAGCGACACGCCGGCATAGCTCATAATCAGGCCAGCAAGGGGCCCCGTGATGCCCAGCGCCAGATCCATAAAGGCGGTATAGGTTGCCAGCGCACTGCCCTGATTCTGCTGCGGCACCGCTTTGACCGCAACGACGCCGATAGCCGGAAATACCAGAGAAAAGCCTGCGCCGGTCAGAAAGGCCCCCAGTTTTCTCCTCTTTTCCATCAGTATCTCTGCCTGCACGAGGTGCTCAGCGATCCTTATCCGTGTCCCTCAGGGATACTTTTGCCGTTGCTGGCCCCGGTCGGGGCCTTTTTTTTATGGCGTGTCCGCGCTGTCCGGCTGACGGGATTTCAGCATATACAGCGTGCAGCCCAGCGCGACACAGACCAGCAGCGCCGTCAGCAGAATGAAATAAATTTTTCAAATAATCTTTTTTGGAAGATTTTCTTTTAGCGGGCTGGATCGCATTTTTTCTGGCTGACGCGGCGCTGATTAGTCTCATCAGCCAAATTTTTGCATACTGCAGATAACATTGCTGGYACATTTTTGCGAGGCAGATCTACTGTTTTACATTTCATTATTTACTTATTTTGAAACAAATGTTCGCACCACTTTGCCGGTTGCCGGATCGTAAACCGGGATGGTTTCATTACTGGCGCTGTGCGTGATGCTGCCACCGATAAAGTTTCCAATAATAGTCATGTCGATGCCTCATTGATGTAAAGAGCCCTGCAGGCAGCAAAGGGTTTGCGTCAGGCTACCCGGGCAGGTGAGATGAAAAGCGTGCTATGAAGCTATTACTAGCGCATCTGACCAGACCTTGCCATGTTCTGAGACGATCAGCGCTGCCAGCTCATCACGGTGCTTTTCCATCAGCGCTTTGAAATTAAACATGACGCGCGCACGACGCAACGGCGCGGTTTTCGACCATTCCGGAAAGGCAGCGTGCGCGACCGCAATCGCCTGCTCAACTTCTGCAGCGGTGCTTTGCGTCAGCTCTGCCAGTGCGATCGGGAACATCCAGAGCGGCACCATCGCCGGGAAGTTAAATGGTGTAATGCCTGCCACCACGCCCACCGGTTGCATCAGTGAGTAGCTGTCAACGCCGGTGCCTACGCCCGGCGAATTTTCGCCTTTCAGCAGGTGCGGAATGCCGCAGGCAAACTCAATCACCTCAATACCGCGCGTCAGCTCACCGTCCGCAACGCCGGACGAGCCGACAAAGCTGACGGCCGCGATGCGCGGATCTTTATACAGCTGCTCTGCGTCATCATTAGATGAGTGCACAACGTTGAATACGCCATCCGGCAGGCCCGCTTCTTTCAGCAGCTCCGCCATACGCACCGATGCGGACGGATCCAGAGCCGGTGGTTTGAGAATAAAGGTATTTCCGCAGTTGTCCGCGGTATCATCGCCGACGGCAACCACCACCGGCAGCGCCATGCAGCGCTCGCCCGCTGAGCCAAACGCACCGCCCATGATGGCATTGACGGTGGCATCCAGATCGGCATCCGGCATGACGATAGCGTGGTTTTTCGCTGCGCCAAACGCCTGTACGCGTTTGCCGTGCGCGCTGGCCGTTTTATAGATGTGATCATGACCCGCGACCCGGATAGTCCGGCCATCGACCACCAGCTTCGCTCCCTCCTGCTCACCTTTATCAATGTAGCCGAGCACTTTTTTCTGATGCGCGGCAGAGACCACCGGTCCCATCTCATTCTCTTCTGCGCCCTGCTGTATGCCGGGCCCCACGCGCAGCGCTTTGATCAGCGGCATCAGGCGGGCGATCAGAAACTCGCGCGCGGTGTGGCCATTGCTGGTAAAGATGGCGCTGCCGTTGCCAAACTCATGGCTGTTAACCAGCTGCAGTGCGCTGCTGAAGTCGCTGGCGCGCATAATGCTCAGCACCGGGCCGAAGATCTCCTCACGCCAGATCACCATATCGGAGGTGACATTATCGAACAGCGTGCCGCCAACATAGTAGCCCTCTAATTCCGATACGGTCTGCTGACCGCTGGGCCAGCGTACGGTGGCGGTTTTCATCCGCGTATAGAAGCGTACGCCATCCGGGCCGTGCACATTCAGCGCACCAAACACGGAACGTTTCCAGCCGCCAAAGCTGTGGAAGGCCATAGGGACCGGCACCGGAACGTTAACGCCCACCATGCCTGCCTCGACATTCTGAATCGCAGAGCTCTTTCTCACCGCTCTGCAGCGTCAGCGTCTCGCCCTGCTTTAGCAGGTAAGCCGCAAAGCCAACATATTCCCAGCCCGCGCTCTGTGGCGTGACGTGCTGAATACGACCGCTGCTGTCAGGTTGCTGTGCTTTTGAAATCAGGGACATGCTTTCCTCCTGTGACCGCCTTAACCCAGCGTCGGCATACTCGGCCGGCAGATCGCCATGCCCCGGTGCGCTGCATACGGCCAGTTCGAGATCGGTTTCTGCGGTGATCTCCGCCCGATCGTGGTGCGGCACATAGACTGACCACGGGGGAATGCGCTCAAACGGCGACATGCGCTTGCCGATACCGGCAAAGGCAGCGTGACGGGTTTTAACCGACGCCCGCCCGGCGACCAGCACCACCAGATAGGTCTCATCCGGGCTCGCTTTATCATCATGCTTATGGCTTGGCCAGGAGCTGGTYGCCCCTTCACCGGTATAGACCTCCACCACCAGCAGGCTGTCCGCCGCTTTGTTATCCGGCAAAATATTGTGCACCAGGCGCTGGTTACGTCCTTTGCCGCGATGCTCTATTCCTACCTCTTCTGGCGGGATAAGCCGCCGTACCGGCCCCGCCATCACGTTAAGGTAGTAGTTGTCATAGCCCGCCAGCGTGGCGACCGGGTGGTAACCGCGTGGCACCATGACCACATCGCGATTGCCGGGCGCCACACAGACATCCAGCGAGCGATCGTCGGTGTAGACCCGCTGCATAGCAAAGCCGGGTTCCGGATCAAAGCGATGGTAGTAGGTCTCCTCGTTGCCTCACTCTGCCTGGCGCAGACGCTGGCCGTGTCGCTGGCGCTGACTAACAGCAGCGAACCGGAATAACTGCACCCGTAAAAAAGGGCAGCGCGCTGGCTGCCCTCTTACCCTCCATACCGCGACTCAGCGGCTGCGTGGATAGCTATCGCTGTTTACCCAGGCGTGATCTTTCTCCCAGGTAAATTTCCACTCATGGTGAATCCCAAAGATGTGGTTATCGCTATCAGCTACTCGCCATACGCCCGCGAAGCCGTTGAGCTGGTCGAGCTGGGTGCCCGACGCGGCGCGCATCAGATCGCCATCACCGACAGTCAGGTTAGCCCGCTGGCCGCCTTCAGCGACGTCTGCTTTGTGGTACGTGAAGCGCAGGTTGATGGATTCMGTTCTCAGCAGCAGCTGGCGATGCAGATTAACCCTGAACAGCTCAACAAAGCGGTACAGATGCTGAATGAGGCGGAGAATATCTACATTATTGGCCTGCGTCGCTCCTTCAGCGTGGCTTCCTATCTGGTGTATGCGCTGCGACACCTTGAGCGCCGCGCGTTCCTGATTGACGGTCTCGGCGGCATGTTTGCCGAGCAGCTGAGCCGTTTTGCCAACGCTTTTGGCTTTAGCGGCTTCAATGAAATGAAACAGGTGTTTCGTCAGCATCTGATGGAAGAGACCGTTAATTATACCGAGCGCGCGCGCCTGTTTCGCCAGACGGCTACCGATGACAGCGCCAGCTCGCCGGAAAGCCCGATGGAGATCCTCAACGTCTTCACCATGGTTAACAGTCAGGCGTTGTGTAAACGGGCCGAAGCAATGACCAATAATCCAACCCAGCTCACTCTGCTACAGGACGATATTCGTCGTCGCTACGAGACACTGAGCAAGCGTCTGAAGCAGGTGGCTCGTTATATTCTCGATAACAGCAACAGTATTGCCTTTGATACCGTTGCCTCAATCGCTCAGCAGGCTGATGTCCCGCCCTCCACGCTGATAGGGTGTCCCCCTCTGCTTCCGCTGTTTCCCCCTGCATCTCTTTCCGGACCCGATAACCTCACCGCAAACCACACTGCCGCCACGCGGTTTTGTGAGGTATTGCATAATCCAATGAAATAGATGCGCTGTTGATGACAATTGAAWGAAATTTTCCATCCATCTGGTACTATAGCGCTCATTATCCAGCCATTTTTCTTTGGAGTGGGTAAAAGGATTTGCCGTCGGGCGCACCATCTTTGGTCAGCCGTCACGTCAGTGGCTGAAAGGTGAGCTGGATGACCAGACGCTGATTGCGACGGTAAAAGGCAACTATCTGCGCCTGATCGGCTACTGGCGCGCGGCGCGCGGGTAGGTCCGGCGCGCGCGGTTTCCGCACACCCTCTCCCCTGGCGGAGGTCATGAGATGCTGAGCCACTTCTACAGCCTCGGCATTCAGCCCGACTGGTGGAAACTGCCGCCGCTCTCTGCAGAGAGCTGGCAGGCAATAGGTGCACTGATTGAACAGCAGGATCCATACTGTCGCGGCATACTGCTGCTTGGCCTGGACGCGCCGGAAGATAAGCTCAAAGCGGGCTTTGCCGCAGCGGCGCAGGTCTCGCAGCTGATCGACTGGCCGGCGGAGCACGTGGTGAAGTGCCTGGTGTTTTACCATCCGCACGACAGCGCTGCACTGCGCGATGAGCAGGATGCGCTGCTGCTGGATGTCTGGCGCGGCTGTAACAAGAGCGGGCATGAGCTGCTGGTAGAAGTGATCCTGCCGGAGAGCAATCCGGATCATAACGAGTCTTACTCGCAGTTAAAACTGCTGCTGCTGCAGGCGGCGCAGGAGGCGGCGGCAGAAGCGGGCCTGAACGAAAAGAGCRGCATTCTGGCCGATACCACCTACGGGCAGAAAGCGCTGAACGCGATCACCGGCAAAAAGTGGTGGATTGGTCGTCCAATTGAGCAACCCGGATCGCGCCCGCTGCGCCTGGAGCATGGCAATATCGGGACTAAAGCGGAGCTGGATGATTTCCTCTGCCGCGATCGTGAGGTTAAACGACCGGATCGCGATACGCACCTTACTCACCTGCACCGGGTCACCACGCGCCGGCAGCAGTGGCCGGAGCTGAATGTGTTCGCCTTCGACCACCGTAAACAGCTGGCTGATATGGCACAGGAAGCGGGCGTCAGCGAGGCGCGTATTCGTCCGGACAGCTGGGAACAGACCCGGCTGCAGAGCGGCGTGCAGGTTGAAGTGCTGAACGTACTGGGTGCGGGCGACGCATTTATGTCTGGTCTGCTGCGCGGCTGGCTGAACGATGAGAGCTGGGAGCAGGCGTGTCGCTACGCGAATGCCTGTGGCGCGCTGGTGGTGTCGCGGCACGGCTGCGCGCCGGCAATGCATGAGTCGGGCCAGGTCACCCGCCAGCTGCAGGAGGTGCTGCACTATTTTGACCTTATCGTCGGCACTGAAGAGGAGTTTCACATTGCCGGCGGCAGTACCGATACGCTGACGGCACTGAAAAATGTGCGCCAGGCAAGCCAGGCCACGCTGGTGTGCAAGCGCGGTCCGCTGGGCTGCGTGGTGTTTGAGGGCGATAATATTCAGGAGGCGTTCATTACCTCTTCACGCGCGGTGGCGATTACCGGCACGCACCTTTCCCATCCGGATACCCGCGCCGCCGTGCTGAAAGCGCTTGATATTGCCCGCCGTAACGGGCTGCGTACCGCGCTGGATATCGACTATCGGCCGGTATTGTGGGGCCTGACCTCACTGGGCGACGGTGAGACGCGCTTTATGCTGGCGCGCGTCGGCGATGAACATAACGGCCGTTTTTTACGTGAAGAGCTGCAGCGCGTTGGCTGTAATACTGACGGCCTGATCACCGATAAAACGCGTCTGACCGGACTGGTGATCCTCGGCATTAAAGATGAAGAGACCTTTCCGCTGATCTTTTATCGCGATAACTGCGCGGATATGGGACTGGTGCCCGATGAATCACAGAAGGAAACTATAGGTATGAGTACACAACAGAAGCGGCTTGATGTGATTTGTATCGGACGCATCGCCGTTGATCTCTATGGTCAGCAAATCGGTTCGCGCTTAGAGGATATGACCAGCTTTAATAAATATCTGGGTGGATCCTCAGGCAACGTGGCGTATGGCACGGCCATTCAGGGGCTGAAATCTGCGAAGCCGTGCCTGTTTACGACGTTACCTCTGCTCTGTTGCGCAGAGCGGTAATTTTACCTGGCTCACAAAATAAAGACGTATGTTTCATTTTATGTTGTTTATGAAATATTCATTCCTCATACTGATTTTCCAGCCAGTCAGGCATTCTGAGAACCCGACAGCAGCGCACCCGACACGGGTGATGATGTTCGTGCCTGCTAAAATACAATTACAGAAGAAACATTTCATTTTGCGATGGAGATCAAATTCAGCAGAGTAAAGCGGCTGAGCAGCTGTTTCTGCGGGGCTAAAGTGGAACGAAGCCAGAAAGCGTGGCGTGGTTATGAATTTTTGTTTCACCCGGAAAGCTTCTGCTATTTACCTGATATTTCCTGCGATCGGCTTCACAGCCCGGAGATCTGCGCCATCGACATTCAGATATTGATTATCGAGAAACTTCACCAGCGCCTGTGCCGTTGTCAGTCTGATCGTGCCCATATCTCTTTTCCTTTACTTGCCGGCATCCGCTGAGGAGCCTCGCGACCCGGAGCAGGCTGTCTGGCTGCCCCGTGCATAAGTGAAACATGCGGCGATTATAAACAAATATTTTTTCCATAGGCCTACCGACGAGGTACAGGCGATAATCTGACGGCGCAGCGACTGTTTGGCAAAGCCGGTCGCAGCATGCGCCATACCCTGCTCGTTGCGTCCCTGATACACAATCAGATCGCCGCTATCCTGCTCCAGCGCCTGACCCATACCGAGTACGTTACCGTGGCCGAAAATGGCGAACACGCCTTTCACAAACTTGCTCCGGCGGCTGATGCGATCCCAGTATTTGCTGACGGCGCGGAAAGCAYCATTGGTACTGATACTTAAATCGTGGCTCTGTTCAATCTGCTGCAGCACCGGATCGGGCTGGCGGGTCGCAAACACATCTCCGGGGAGCAGCAGCAGCGGAATACGGTTAGCCGTGGCGGTTGCCGCAGCGGTAATCATGTTGGCCGCGCCCCGCGCCAGCGCAGCCTCAAGCTGCGCAGGAGAAGGAAGGCGGCGATCGAGCCGATGCACGCGCTTCTGAAAGAAGTAGTCCGGGAAATCCCACGCTTCGCCCTGTACATCCTGCGGCAGGGCGAGCGTCACTGCACCGGTTTCGGCGGGATCGGTCARCACGCGCATGGCGTTAATACAGGCGGACATCAGCTGCTCCTGGTTAGCGGCCAGAGAGCCGGTTTCCCCCACGCCCCCCAGGTTCAGCGGATGTTCGGAACTCAGCGTGCCTTTACCCGCCTGCGTTTCCGCAAACGGAATCGCGAAGCGCTCAGCAAATTTCAGCAGCGCCTCGCCCGCTCCGGAGTATTTGACGCCACCGCCCACGACAATCAGCGGCTTGTGCTTGCGCGCAATCTGCTGCTGCGCCAGCGCGGTCAGCCCTTCGCGCGCATCGGCGAGCAGCTGCACGCCATCGAGCTTGTAGCTGTCGAAGTTGCTGACGTTAAGATTAAGGAAGCTGACCTCCGGATGGCGGAAAATCCATTTTGACGCGGTGGTGAAGTCGGTATAGCGGGTGCCGATACCGATAACCAGATCGGCCTCTTTCGCCAGCTGCACGCTACTCTGCGTCAGCACAGATTGAGTAAGACGCTGAAATTCGGCAAACAGCGCGTCGCGATCGATATGGTCAGCAATTTCCGGAACGAAATCATCGCTGTTCCAGGTAGCAGCATAGACGCGCTGCGTCTCCTGCCGCARCTGACGCTGCGCCTCTTCYATCTGATCGCCCCAGTGGCTTTCAAAGCCCTGCTCATAGACCTCACGCTGCGGCTGGGCCAGCTTTGCCCCCAGCGCGGCGTTGACTTCATAACCCATGCAGGAGTAGCCATACTCCACGTGATAGTCGTTGTAACTGCGGGTGCGCCAGACGCGCTGCAGGTCGCCCGGCAGGCTGCCCGCTGCGGCCACAATGACCGCGTCATCCGGCAGCTGCTCGTTCAGCGTGCCGCCGCCATCGAGCCGCCCCCCTTCCGGATTACGGAAGCGGAATTCGGTCGTAAAACTGTCCATACCGTGTTCCATCTGCAGGTTGTTAATGCAGCCGTTGGTCATGTTATCCAGCAGGATGACGTTGATCTTCGCGCCCTCCTGAATCGACGTCACCAGCTCTGAGTGCAGCATCATGAAAGAGCCATCACCGACCATGGTTTGCGCTACGCCGACGTTCCACCAGCTGAAATATTTGTGCACCATGGTTTTTGGCAGCACTTTGATATCAATCAGGGTGGAGACGCTTTGCTGCTGTGCGTCGGCCAGCGCCGCCTTCAGCTGCTCAAGCGTGGTGACGCGGTAGGTTTTGCAGCCGTATCCGGCGGCAATGGCCGCAAAGTCCACCGGCACAAAGCTTACAGCGACGGATATGCTCCTGACCAATTGCACCGGTCCCGATTACCCCGAGTTTGAGCGTCATGATTACACCTGTAGAGTCAGATAAGAGATAAGACGGCCGATCTGTGCCGGCCAGAAGCGTTAATATTTACGTGCCTGCTGAATGTGCTGATTCAGCTTGTCAGCGACCTGCTGCGTACGCTCAGATTCAGAGCGCGATAGCCGCCAGGGTAAACTCTTCATGCGTCGGGTCCCAGGAGGTCACCAGAATGGCGTCAACCTCCGGCGAGGCGATCACCTGATGACCATCCTGATAAACCTCCGCGCTGATATTCAGCCGCTGCAGCGCCGCCCGGGCCCCCTCAACGTTGATGTCGGAAACCGCCACCACTTTTGCGCCCTGCAGTACGTTTGCACAGTGCAGCATCAGCGGTTCGCCAATTTCACCTTCAGTAATCACTTTTTTCAGGGCGCGGTAGCCCGCGTCATACGGGCGCATAAAGCCCACCTGCACCAGCCGTTTGCCATGCTGAATTTCCGCATCCACAATACGGCGGCAGCCTTCCGCACTCATCGCCAGCGGCTTTTCACAGAATACCGGCTTGCCGGCGCCTTTCTGCGTTTCAAACAGCACAATCTGCGGATCTTTCAGCTGCGCATGCGATTTTGACGTGACGCGCGGAAAGACCACCTGCACCGATTTATAGTCATCCTCCGTCAGCCAGCGCAGCACATCCAGCTCGTGGATCAGCGTGTTGGTGATGGCCATGTCGGTGGTGTAGTTCTCACCCACGCTCTGATTACGGTGGGCCTGCAGCTCGACGTCATAGGCGTCGATAAAGCGATCTTTCCAGTCGGTCAGCAGCGGCGTACCGAGGCGCGCATTTTTACGCGTCTGGATCGCCGACGGTTCTGGCAGACGGGCGATGCCCTCTTCTCCCACCACTTCACACTGGATATCGTAGCCATAGGCGCAGTTCACGAAGATCTCCACATCGATGCGGATGGGGCGGCGGAGCAGCCGCGCCGCCGCAAAAAAAGTAGCAGGTTATTTGCTGTAGAATGCCGGACGCGGTGGCATTTCAACCGGCTCAATCGCGCCGCTGTTCTGTGCTTTCAGGCAGGCGTCAGCTGCTACTGAAGCGGCAAAGCCATCCCATGCGGAAGGTCCGGTAAGCTCACCGGCTTTAACATCGTTGATAAATCATCGGTTTCAGAATCGCCGGATCGCGCGGGTATTTACTGCCGACTTCGCTGCCGGTAAAACCGGCCAGCGCCATTTCACTGACCGTCTGCTGGAATGTGTTCTCTTTGCCCAGATCGGGCATGTCGTCATTGGTCCAGCCGATCGGCGCTATCGCCAGCTTTACATTCTCTTTGTTCATCTTCAGATCCCGGAATCCCACCGGTTTCTGCTCAAACACGGCCAGCGTGGTACCCTGAATACTTTTGCTCTGCTCTGAACAGCCGATAACGCGCGCGCCCATCGCATGCAGGAAGTTCATATGGTTGATGAACTCATCGATGGTCTTCGCCTTATCGCCGTTAGCAAAAAAGGTGCTGAACCACGCGTTGCAGATCTCAATGCCGCGGATATCGATAGAGTAGTAAATATGGCCGGTATCATAGAGCAGGCCTACGCTGTCGTGGGTCAGCGCCATAAAACGGTCAATCTCTTCCGGCGTCTGGATCCCGGTTCCCATATGGTGGTGCAGCGTCACGCGCATGCCCTTTTCTGCGGCAAGCTGCGCCAGTTCGTTATAGCCTTCCGCCGTCAGGCGCCACTCTTCGTCACTGAGAATTTTAAAYACCGGCGCGAAATCGATCGCACCATCTCCCGGCACGGTGAAGGTGCCTTTCTTCACGCCATCAAGAAACGACAGGGATTTCCCGCGCACTTCAGCCACCACTTCGTCGCGCACATCTTTCAGATGCACGTGGAAAATACGCGGCAGATGCGTGGTCAGTACGTCCAGCATCGCCTGCTGCGCTCCTTCGGAAGAGCGTGCAGGGATAACAGAACAGCGCCGCTGCCCCACAGAAGCGGCAGCGGCGCTGGCACAGAGCAGCAATCAGAGTCCGGCGTGTTCGCGGATATATTTGCGCGCTTTTACCGCATATTCAAACGGGTTGGCGATAGCCGGATCCTGCTCCGCCTCTACCACCATCCAGCCTTTATAGCCTGCCTCGTCGATCGTGAACTGGATGATGCTATCTGGCGCCGTACCAAGCAGGGTATGTGGCTGAACACGGCCCAGCAGGCGCGCATCAGCGAGTGGCTGGCGCGCAACAGCCAGAAGCCGGCGCTTTCGCTCGCATCGTAAGGTCTGTTATCCGCTTTACCGACCCCGCACCCGCTGCGGGGTTTTTTATGTCGCCGGATAACCGATTCTCGTGAGGACTACGCTGCCGGTCTGCGGCGCCGCTATCCCTTTATCAGCGAAAACATGGCGCGGCACTATGCCCGCACCTACGGCAGTCGCACCGAAATGCTGCTTGAGGGTGCCACCAGCCTGACCGATCTGGGCGAGAATTTTGGTCATGAGTTCTATGAAGCTGAACTGCGTTATCTGGTCAAAAACGAGTGGGTCGCGATCACCCGTGACTATACGCTGGACGTGCGTGATGATAACGGCGGGGCGCCGCTGCTGTCGGTGTTTGGCGGCAAGCTGACTACCTATCGCAAGCTGGCAGAGCATGCGATGGAGAAACTGGCGAAGTACTACCCGAACGCCGGCCCGGCCTGGACAAAAAATGCCGTGCTGCCGGGTGGTGATTTCTCCGGTACCGATGAGTTCTCTATCATCGGTACCACCGACGTTGAGTACAAAGGCGATCCGAAAAACGTTAAAATTGATGAGGAAGAGACGCGCTATCTGCTGAAGGTGTTTAACGCGCACTTCAAAAAGCAGCTGACCTCAGATGATATCGTCTGGAGCTACTCCGGCGTGCGTCCGCTGTGTGATGATGAGTCAGATTCACCGCACTGGCGCGCTAAAGGCCTGGTTAATGCGGCCGGCCCGTGGGTTAAACAGCTGTTTGACGACGGCCTGAAGCTGAAATCCCCTTATGGCATTCGCCTTATTAAAGGCAGCCATATCGTGGTGCCGCGCGTGCACACCGAAAAGCAGGCTTATATTCTGCAGAACGAAGATAACCGTATCGTGTTTGTTATTCCGTGGATGCTGAAGCCGGAAATTACGCGCGGTTTTGAATATTCCGACTGCTGGGTGGATGATGCCCGCATGGTGGTGCTGAACGCGCAGGAAGTTGAGCGTAAAGGTGGCGAAGTGCGCACCCGTACCCGCGTTAACCGCGCATGGCGTGAAGGCGGCATGTGGATGGTTGAGGCAGAAGAGGTCGATACCGGCAAAATTCTGACCGGCGAAGCGCTGGCCGAGCGTGAAGTGCTGTTAAAAATGGCGCCGCATATCGCTTTCCCGATGCGCTTCCGCCTGCCGCACCGCCCGCACCTGCGTCCGGCGTGGATGATCCGTATGGGCCTGTTTATGTATGACCGCCTCGGCAAGCGCACTACGCTGCCGGGCAGTAAAGGTCTGCGCTTTGGCGCGGAGTCGGCAGATGACGTGGAAACCAAAGACCTGATCGTGATCGGCGGCGGCATCAACGGAGCCGGCATTGCAGTGGACGCTGCAGGACGCGGACTGTCTGTGCTGATGCTGGAGGCGCGGGATCTGGCGTGTGCCACCTCCTCCGCCAGTTCCAAACTGATTCACGGCGGCCTGCGCTACCTTGAACACTACGAGTTTCGTCTGGTTGTTTGCGCCTAGTTTACCCTGAGAAACAGGTGCCATTACCTGATAAAGAAAAGGGTTATCTGTTTTWTTTCCTGCCGGAATGTTAGCTGCATCACGCAGGAATGTTTTTATTGCGTTAAAGACTGGCGAAAATGTTGGTTTCCGATTATTATTACGCTCGAAAACGAACATTTTAGAACTATYCCGAACATCGGAGGACAGATCGCGGCGCGCCTGCGCGATAAAGTCCGCCAGGTTGTCATTGGAGAGATGCTGCGCGCCAGCGGCATGTCCCAGGGCGAAACTCTGTGGATCGCGAATATGCTGGTTGACGCGGCCCTGCGCCAGCTKCGTGTTTGCCTGCTGAACGTTAATACACTCGAAGGTTTCCATCGTTATCTCTCATTTAGCTGTTCCAACCGGGTAATACGCATCATGCTGCGCTCTCCTTAAGGTGGCGGGTCAGAGACTACCGGTCGCGGTCTGCGCAGGAAACGCTGCACGCCAGGCGTCAAACCCGCCATCAATGCTGTACACCTCACTGAAACCCTGCCCCAGCAGAAACTGCGCGGCGCCTTTGCTGCTGTTGCCGTGATAACACATCACCAGCACCGCCTGCCGCTGCGCCAGCTGGCCGCCTGATAGCGCGGGTGATTAGGGTCGCGAACGAATTGCGCAAGTTCGTTTTCGACCATCTGCAGCTGGCTCTCATCATCCAGCACGATCACAAAGTGACTTTCCTGCTCTATGCGCAGCGTCACACCGCGCGTCGCCATATAATCCACAAACGCCTGCGCGGTGCGGGCGTGGCTCAACCAGCGCCAGACCTGAAAATATTGCGAGGCGTCAGCCGGCCAGCCCAGCCAGGCCAGCGCGACATCATCACCCGCAATCTGCATCAGAATAAACACTGCGACGCAGAGCGCCATCACCGAAAGCGTCAGCGGTCCGGCGCGTTCGCGAATCGTGGCCCAGACGTTGCTGCGCTCATAGTGCAGCCCGCTGCGGGTCTAGACCACACCCGAAAGACCGCCAAACAGCACGCCGCTGAATTTGGCCTGCATCCAGCCGCTGAGCAGCGCAGAGATCAGCATAATCACAAACAGCTTGCCGCTGCCGAGTCGCTTCTCGACCGCTCCGCCGAGATACCACCACCACATCAGGTTAAACAGGATATGCAGCA
Source organism: Pantoea sp. BRM17 (assembly GCA_002939445.1). GTDB lineage: Bacteria > Pseudomonadota > Gammaproteobacteria > Enterobacterales > Enterobacteriaceae > Pantoea. The sequence continues at coordinate 2,342,938 of PEFU01000003.1, forward strand.
ACGAAAAGTGCAGCAGCGCATGGCTTTGGCGCGTATCCACAAACGCCATAGCCAGCCCGACCAGCAGGCCGGTCACGTGCGCGGCATTAGCAATTGCCAGACCAAATGCGCCGTACCAGCCAATTACCAGCCATACAATAGCGAAACCAATCAGTCCGCGCTCCAGATAAATACCGCTTTCGGGATCGCGCTCGCCGCGCAGCCAGCAATAGCCCATCAGCGCCTTTATTCTGATCGGCCAGATCGTTTAAATCCCGGCGGATGGTCTGCGGACTGACCGCAAAATGCTCAACCAGCTCTTCCGTACTGACATACCCCTGACGCCGGACCAGATCGATAATGGCGTCATGACGTTGCGTCTGCTTCACATCTCTCTCCTCGGCTTGCAGCCGTGTTCTTTTTATCTCTGATGACGGGCAGCAGTTATGGTTCAGCAGCGCATGGGCAACCGCTTCGGGTGTAGTACCGATATCAATAAACAGCGTTGCGCCATCCGGGATCTGACTGGCCACGCGTGCGGCGATGCGTGCCTTTTCTGCCGACCACATCATTTTACGATCCTGCCAGGCGGTATTTTCCGAACTGGAGGGCAGCGCCGCGCCGCCGTGATGGCGCTGAAGCGAGCCATCCATATCGATGCCGCTGATACCGAGAATGCCGTAGTCGAGGCGGAACTGCGAGATAAAGTCGAGCGTGGCTTCGCCCATGATCCCGCCGTCACGCGTGCGCACTTCTCCGCCGGCGATGATCACCCGGAAATCGGGCTTGCCCATCAGCAGAATGGCAACGTTAAGGTTGTTCGTGACAATCCGCAGATCCTCATGCTGCTCAATCACTTTAAGCACGCTGGCGGGAGGCTTCTGATCGGTAAACATGTAATCAATCAGTCCCATATTGCCCAGATTGACCATAGCGTTACGCCCGAACTTTGAGTGATCCACAACCAGCATTACGCAGCGCGAATTGTCGATGATGGCTCGTTTGGTCCGGACTTCATGGTAGTCAAACTCCAGCAGAATTCCCGCCGCTTCTGCGGCCTGATCCAGTTTATTGAGAGACATCAACGCTCCTTTCGCGTCCGGGCTGGCGGATAGAGATCAAAAGGATAAGTAAAGTCGCGCCTGGTGAAAAAAGCGACCGGATCGGAAGGGAGAGGGAAAAAATAGCTGCCGGGCGCGTGGCCCGGCGCAGGATCAGCAGAGTTCGAGATGAAGCTGCTCAGTGGTCAGCTGCCAGGTAAATTCACCTTTGCCACCCACCGCAAGCTCGCGCCGGGCGCGTGCCACAAAGACCTGCACCGGCGGCACCGGCGGCGCTTTACCTGCCGGCGCCTCCATTACCGCCAGCAGCGCCTCTTTGGTCTCATCGCTGATGGTTTCCTTTTCCCCTCTGGCATTCACAAAACGCAAGGGAAGCTGCACCAGCGCACCCCAGCGTTTTTCTCCCTGTGCCAGCGGTTCAGGCAGGTAGCAGCGACGCGGCGCAATAATCAGGCGCGACTGCCACTCCTGACGCCCTTTACGCAGGCTGAGCTGATGATAGCCCTGCGTCAGACGCGGCGGCAGCGTCAGCATCTCGCCACCCTGTACCGTGCCGCTGTGGCTTTTGCTGACGTCAATATAGAGAATATTCAGCCAGCGGCGCGACGCCGGGCTGTAGGGGCTGGCGAGATCGGGCTGAGCCGGATAGAGCGCATGCAGCGGGTTAAGGCCAATAAAGTCGCCGCCGTGCGCCGCTACCTGCTCCAGCATCCGTTTTAAATCGCCAAAGTCACCGATACCCCAGTTCTGCTCTGAGCGCAGCGTATACGCCTGGTAATCCGCTTCCTCTGCCGCCTGCGGCTGATACTGCTGCCAGGCCAGACGCAGCGCCTCCAGCTTGAGTGCCGCCACTGCCGCATAGTCAACTGCCTCCACCGCGCGCGCCTTCTCCAGCGCCTTGCGGGTTTTCGCACTCTTCCACCAGCGCTGTGCCGCGGCGCTCTGCTGAAATGCTGCCACCTGGCTCCACTGCAGCCAGCTCCAGAAGCCAATCTCCTCTTCATGCTGCGCGCACCAGGCCTGGACTTCCGGCTGCGCGGCACTGCGTAAACCCTCCGGCCAGGTTTCCCAGCCCCACCCCTGCTCATCCTGCCCGCTGCGCTCAGCCAGAATGCCATCAAACGCGGCCTGATAACGCAACGCGTCGCCGCCCGCCGTCAGAACCAGCCCCCAGTTTTGTCCCAGCGGTCCCAGCGGATCGGGCGGCGCGCCGACCGAAGCGCCAAGTTTATATAGCTGCGGATCCTGCCAGGTTTCGGCACTATGTTCAGCCACACCTACCGCCAGGTCGCGGTAAAGCCCCACCGCCATACCCAGCTCCTGACTGCGCTGCCAGCAGTCACTGAACTGCTGATGCGCCACAACCGCCAGCAGATCCTCTACCGGATAGGAGACGTAGGCGCCTTTATCCGCACCTTCCCCATGCGGGATCCACCACAGTCGCAGCAGCGACATCACATGGTCGATGCGCAGCGCGCCGCAGTCGCGCATATTCGCGCGCAGCAGGTCGATAAACGGCTGATAGCCACGCGCGCGCAGCACGTGCGGATCGAGCGGCGCGTGCGTGCTGGCACTGGCGATGGACTGCGGCGGATAGCTGTCGGGCAGGCGATAGCGCCCCTCTTTTTCCTGCTCGAAGAACAGTACTTTCCAGGAGAAAACCCCGCTGTCGCGCAGCAGTTTGACAATTTCCTGCGGCACGGTGCCGAGATCTTCGCCAATCACCATGCAGCGCATCCGCTGGCTCTCCAGCGCCAGCGTCAGCGCCTGTTTTTCCGCCTGCTTTGCACTGCGCGCCGGCATGGCCCCGGCCTGATGCAGCGCATCCAGCAGCGCCTGTTTCTGTTCCACGCGCTGCGCCTGCAGCGACTGCAGCGTACTGCCTTTATACATACCCAGCTTCTCGCCCAGTGCCAGATCCTCCGCCTGCCAGAAGCCGCTCAGCGTCGGCAGATCCAGCAGTTTCTTCACGCCCTTATCCGCAAACGCCTCTTCCAGCGTAAAGCTCCACTTGCGTCGCCAGTTAGGATACTCATCTGTTGTGCCCGGCACGTTAACCGGCGTTGTCATGCCCATCCAGTCCTCCGGCTGCAGGCCCAGCAGCGTGCTGCGGGTAAGCGCCAGAAAGCGATGGATAGCCTGATTAAAGGCTGATAACGGCTGCTCGATGATTGATGTCACGCTGAAAGATGGCATTGAGAAAGAGCTGCTGGCTGCCTTCCCGGAGCTGAAAGGGGTTCGCGATCTCACTGAACACCAGCGCGGCGAACACTCCTACTACTGATAGTTTATGCGGCAGCGCCCTGCGCTGCCGCGGTTTTACTACGCTTTACGCGCCTCGCTTACCGTTTCTAATCTCGGCTCTCAGCTGACCCTGAAAGCGCCAAACGCGAAAATGCGTAAAGTCTCTGACGATGCGCCGATGGCAGAGCGGGTCGAATATCTGCTGCAGGCGCAGATCAATCCGCAGCTGGCCAGCCACGGTGGCCGCGTGTCGCTGATGGAGATCACCGATGATGGCATCGCCGTGCTGCAGTTTGGCGGCGGCTTAAAACAGGAAGATGGCACCCAGATCCGCGTATTCGTTATTAACCCGGGTACGCCAACCGCCGAGTGCGGCGTCTCCTACTGCCCGCCTGACGCGGTAGAAGCAACGGATACCGAACTGAAGTTCGATAAACTCTCTGCCTATGTGGATGAGCTGAGCGCACCCTATCTTGAAGATGCAGAGATTGACTTCGTTACGGGACCGGCAGCACCGTAGCGGAGATCAGCCGCCTGCTGCAGGCTGAGGGCGCCGCCAGCATCCATATTGGCTGCCTGTGCCGTACCTTGTAGAGCGTCGGTGTTGGGCGTATTATAACCAGGTAATTTAGTCAACTATTGAGCAATCGCCATGATCCGTATTACTGATACTGCGCAAGAGCATTTCGCAAAACTGCTGTGAATCAGTCAGCGCTGCTTGCGCAGCCGCTCGCACGCTGGCTGAGGTGTGAGTATCGTGAAGGTGTCAGCCGGATACGTCGCGGCAGCACCCAGCATCAGCTTAATGCCCGCGCGCGCCGTCATAATCTGCGCAGCGCGTTCCGCCTTGAAATGCCGGTGCAGGATCGCCATATCCTGCTGATTGATGATGTGGTCACATGCGTCAGCGATTACACTCCGCCGCTGAGTGACTGGGTACAGCAGCTGAAATTTTCCGGCGCGATCGCACTCAGGGTGATGCTGGCGCGGCTGCTTTTGTTAAAATTGTTAACAACGCGCCGGAATGAACCCGCTACGGCGTTCGATCTGGTGCTGAGCGTGCCGCTGCATCATCAGCGCGCTTGGCAGCGCGGCTTGGTCGCTATGCTATCAACCCCGGCCCGCTGCTGGCTATGCCATCTTCCGCTGCAGATTGCACACCACGGCTTGTGCACTCTCTGTCTGCATCAGCTGCCGCTCCTGCCGGCGCTCTGCCCCTGCTGCGGCCTGCCAGCCACTGCAGCGCAGCGCTGCGGTCGCTGCCTGCGTCAGCCGCCGCCGTGGCATCGCTTAACCCGGCCGCTGCGCTGCGGCCAAATCCGGGCAGATCCACCAGATGCAGGCGAAAATGGGGACTGAGTCGCGGAACAATGTGTTGCCACACTTCGGCATTCAGTCCCCAGCCGTGCAGCAGCACAAGATCGCGATCGCCCGCGCCCGTGGTGTGCCAGTAAAGCGAACTCATCGGTTACACTCCCGAAAAGTGAAAAAGAGCGGGCTTAATCCCCGGCCACTCCGCCTGCGCGGTAAAACAGGGCGAGGAGGCTACGCTGATCAATGCAGAAACGCGCGCCGGCTGCAGCAGCGCCAGCTGGCTGGCAACCAGCCCGCCCAGTGACCAGCCCAGCAGCGTGGCGCGTTCAGGCAGCTGCGGCAGCAGCTGTTGCGCCATCTGTATCAGCGTCAGCGGAAGCAAATCGCTCTGCCGCAGAATCTCCAGCCCGCTCTGCAGCGCCGCAACTGACGGCATCGGCTGCGACAGCACCACCTCTTTCAGCTGACGCGCATCCTGACGCGCATTTTCTGTCCCCATGGTCTGTAATGCCAGAAAGCGCTCAACGGTGCGCCGGAAATCGTCACTGAGCTGCTGCTGAAAACCGGTCAGGGTGGCGTGGATAAACTGCGTCACGTGCCCGCAGAACGCCTCAGGATGTGAGATAAACGGCGCATGCGCTGCCTTTTCCATGACCACTGACGGGGAGCCGGGCCAGCGCGCATCCAGCTCGGCGGCAATACGTCGCGGTACCAGCCCATCCAGCGCCCCATAGAGGCGCAGAAACGGCACGCTAAGAGTGTCCAGCGTCGGGCCTGGAGAGCGACAATGCAGTCCTGCTGTTTCGCCGCCACGCGCCAGATGAAGAGGGGCTGCTGTGCCTGTTTAACCTGAGCAGCCGTGAAATTACCGCCACGCTGCCGCAGGCGCGCCACTACCAGGATATCGTCAGCGGGCAAAAGGTGGACGGCAGCGCGCCGGTGACGCTCGCTGCCTGGCAGTTTATGTGGCTCTCGCGTAACGATAACGAAGGGGTGCGCGCTGCCGGCCACAACCGCGCCATCAATCGCGAAAAATATAGCCTGCGTGAAATGGAGCAGTGGATCAGCGGCGGCGACTGGCTGCGTCAGCAGGTGTTTGAACGGCTGAGTGCGCTGATCCAGCTGCGCACCCGCCAGCCCGCTTTTCATCCCGATAACGCCATGACTCTGCTGGAAGGCGCGCTGGTGTCATATAAAAACAACCCCGACGGCACCACCAGCCCCTATGAAATCAACGTTACCTATCTCGATGCGCTTAACCATCAGACCGATGATGATGAGACGCGCCTGCGCCGTTTCCTGCTGGCGCACGCCATTCTGCTGGCGTTTCCGGGCGTGCCCGCGATTTATATTCAGAGCATCCTCGGCTCTCTGCCGCCGCTGGTGCTGCAGGCGATCCATGCCGGTTCAGCGCGCGCGCTGCGTCAGTGGGCCGCCTCGCTGACGCCCGGCAGCGGCAGCACCACCTTTTTTAACTTTCTCGCCTCGCATGACGGTATCGGCCTGAATCCGGCGCGTGGCATTCTGTCAGAGCCTGAAATTGTTGCCCTGGTGCGTGAGCTGGCAGTTGGCTATATGTGGAAAACGCCGGGCACGCGCTGCATTCACCTGCATAAAACCCATTTGCTGGTGAAGCTGTTCCGCGCCGTCGCCGATGTTGTTGCGCCGGGCACGGTGATCATCACGGAAACCAACGTGCCGCACCAGGATAACATCAGCTATTTTGGCCGCGGGGATGATGAAGCGCAGATGGTATATCAGTTCAGCGCCGTGACCCGCCCGCGCACTTCGCCGCTGCTTACGCCTTTTACCCTGGCCGACGGCAGCACGCGCTATATCTGGACCACCTTCAGCGCCGATCAGATCGATCTTAACTTCGCCAGCCCGGATGTGCTGATCCGTATGATCGGCGTGCTGCTCGACTACCTGAAAAAAGGTGCGGATTATGTGCGGCTGGATGCGTCGGTTATCGACTACCACAAAGTCAATCCGATCTGCGGTGACTGGCAGCAGATTGCGGCGCTGCACAGCCAGACGCGGCTGATGTTCGACTTTGTCTGCAACCATATCTCGGCGCACAGCGCCTGGTTTCGTCACTATCTGGCGCAGGACCCGGGCTGGGATGATTTTTTTATCAGTATGCCGCCGGCCACCGATCTACGCGACAGCGTGAAAATGCCACGCAAAGCGCACTGGGATGAGAAAGATGTGGTGCTCATCACCTACGCCGATCAGTTTCGTGAGCCGGAGCAGCCCACCCTCGCCAGCTTTACACGCTTTTATCAGCAGCACCTGCAGTCTGCTTTTAACCTGGTGCACCTGCTGCCATTCTTTCCCTACTCGTCCGATGATGGCTTCGCAGCCGGCAAATGGCTGCAGGTAACAGGTTGCGAAATTGTCCCGTCAGGCTACGCTGAAAAAATCTGTGTGATCCACTGACCTTCCGCGTGGCCTGACAATCTGATGGATAAAATCAACGCCCTGCTCGATGAGATCTATGAAGGAGACCTGCCCGCCATCGCGCGCGAGCGTCTGCTGTCACATATTCGTGCCGCACTCACTATGCGTCTGGATGAACAGCCGGGTGAGAGCAATGCACGCAGCGGTAGCCGACCTGCTGCCAGAGAACCGGCGCGCGCCGCAAATCCGGCCAAAGGGCGCGGCAAGCCTGCGCCTGCAGGCAACAGTGCCATGGGTGATGCGCTGGCTGCGGCTTTTGGTAAAAAGCGCTGATTTCAGCCTGCTAATCTGCCCGGCATGATTCTGGAAGGCGCCGTGACCAACGTGACTAACTTTGGTGCCTTTGTGGATATCGGCGTGCATCAGGATGGACTGGTGCATATCTCCTCTCTCTCCGATCGCTTCGTGGAAGATCCGCATCAGGTGGTGAAAGCAGGCGATATCGTGAAGGTCAAAGTCATGGAAGTGGATCTGCAGCGTAAACGTATTGCGCAGGCGCTGGATGCGCTGATGGGAAATCCCGGCAGCCTGCGCAATCTGAACGCGCGCGACTTTACCGATGAACGCTTTGGTCTGCCTACCGTGACCGATATCATCAAAGAGCTGGAAAAGCCGGGCCGCGATCCGCGTCCTGAGTTCAAAACCGCGCAGTTTGCCGAAGGCGTGGAAACCATGAACGATCTGCTGCCCAATATTGTGGGCTGGCGTGATGAAAACGGACGTTTTCAGAACCGTCAGCAGCTGCTGAAAGTGAGCCGCCTCGGACCAAAAGCGTTTGAACAGTGCGCCGGCTTTCTGCGCATCAATCACGGTGACAATCCGCTGGATGCCTCTACGGTGCATCCGGAAGCGTATCCGCTGGTGGAGCGTATTCTCTCTGCCACTGACCCGCTGGCCGAGCTGGTCAAAATTGACCCTAAATCGATTGGTGTGGGCCAGTATCAGCATGATGTCAGTCAGAGTCAGCTGGCGAAAAAGCTGGATGCCGTGGTTGAAGATTGCGTTAACGCCGTTGGCGTCGATCTCAACACCGCCTCGGTCGCCCTGCTTACGCGCGTAGCGGGTCTGACGCGCATGATGGCGCAAAACGGCACCGCTTCGCGCGAAACCGAGCGCTTTTTCCTCGATGTGCAGAAACAGTTTCCGCAGGTCAGCGCACAAAAAGTGATCGTCAGTGAAGCGGGCGCCTCCGTCTACTCCGCTTCGGAACTGGCGGCGCTGGAGTTTCCTGACCTCGACGTATCGTTGCGCGGTGCGGTCTCTATTGCCCGTCGCCTGCAGGAAGCCGCTCCGGCCGGTATGCGCGCCACAATGGGGCTTGACCCTGGCCTGCGCACCGGTGTGAAGGTTGCCGTAGTTGATGCGACCGGCAAACTGGTGGCCACTGATACGGTCTACCCGCACACCGGTCAGGCGGCGAAAGCGGCGGCGGCCGTCGCGGCGCTCTGTATAAAGCATCAGGTTGAGCTGGTGGCGATTGGCGAAACGCTGATTGCCGATCACCTGGGTCTGCGCCTGAATAATGCGCCGGCTGACAGCTGGCGTAAAGCGGTGGTGAGCTGGACATGGCGCATCAAGGTGCTGCTGCATCTCGAAACCGAACTGATGGGCACCATCCGTGAACGGGCCGAAGATGAAGCGATTAACGTCTTTGCCCGCAATCTGCACGATCTGCTGATGCATCTGGTAGCACGTGTCGTTGAGGGCAAAGAAGAGGCGGGCGCTAAATTCCGCGACTATTTTGATCATCACGAAGCGCTGAGCAGCGTGCCTTCGCACCGCGCACTGGCGATGTTTCGCGGCCGCAACGAAGGCGTACTGCAGCTGTCGCTGAATGCCGATCCGCAGTCTGAAGAGGCGCCGCGTGAAAGCTATGGGCTCGAACCGCTGGCTGACACATTGTGGAACGATCCCTCGCAGCAGCCGGAAGCGGTAGCTGCAGGCTTTGTGGATGCGGATAAAGGCGTGGCGGATACGCGCGCCGCGCTCGATGGCGCACGCTATATCCTGATGGAGCGGTTTGCCGAAGACGCCGCGCTGCTGGCAAAAGTGCRCGACTATCTGTGGAAAAACGCGGAGAGCCGCCTGAGCTATCTGCGCGAGCTGGACGATCGCCGCCAGTCGATTCTGAAATCGATTGACGATCAGGGCAAACTCTCGCCGGAACTGGCGCAGGCTATCAACAGCACGCTGAGTAAAACCGAGCTGGAAGATCTCTATCTGCCTTACAAGCAGAAGCGCCGTACGCGTGGCCAGATCGCCATTGAAGCGGGCTTTAACCCCGGATAAGCAAGATCGTTACTGATGATGAAAGATTCGCTGAGCCAGATTATCGCAGGTGAGCTGCAGGCACGCGCCGAACAGGTTGATGCCGCCGTACGCCTGCTGGATGAAGGGAATACCGTCCCCTTTATTGCACGTTACCGTAAGGAAGTCACCGGCGGGCTGGATGATACCCAGCTGCGCGCGCTAGCTTGTTGTAGCCTTCGCGGGTAATCAGTTGAGTTTTCATTACATCGGCTCATTTATGTCAGTTTTGCAGGTCGCCAGCTGCGTACAATAAGCGACGCTGCCGCAGGCAGCAAGATGCGGGCGCGATTCAGAAAAAGATGGATTGCCGCCCGGCTGGCTGGCAATTTACGCCCTCAGTCCGTATAACTGTCCCCTGTTGCGGGGCGTAATCAACAATTTTCAGCTCAGCGAGGCATTTGCGCAGGTAGCGTACCCGCCGGTCAATCTGCCGCAGCAGCCGTTTATTGTAGGTATAGTCCGCGTTTTCTGACCGATCGCCGAGGCTGGCGGCCCAGGAGACGATACGGGTGATCTCCGGACGCTTCTCATTCCACAGATGATCGTGCTCGGCGCGCACTTCAGGCGTGTTAACGGTGACCTCATCATCGACCTCTTTTTTGATCAGCGCCCGCGCCATAGGTGAATCGATCGAGATGTACTCTTTCACATTATCGCCATAGATTTCATCTGGTCCGACGATGCGAAAACGCTTTTGTTCCCCCTGCTCATTCTCCACTTCTACCCACGCGCCGAAAAAGACTTTGCCCTCCTGCGTGCTGGGCGTGGCGCTGGCTACCATGGGCGGTGGCGGTGGCGATGGCAATGGCAGCAGCACCTCAACCACTACCGCAACGGTGCCGGGCAAGTAAGCGCTATACCGGGACTGCGCTGCCTGTGGCTCACCACGCGCAGTGCAGTTCACTTACGCCTTGTCGTGATAGGTAATCTGATTCACAAACCAGATCTTTTGTGGACACTTCTGCTGTATCGACCCGATCGGTGTCATGTGGAGAAGAAAAATGAAAAAAGTTGTTCTGCTGAGCGCGCTGGTTCTCTCCAGCCTTACCCAGGTTCAGGCGGCAACGTCAGTCGGTGAAGCCGCCGGTGCGCAGGCGTCAACGACAGCAAAAGGCAACTCGGATGCAATTGGCGTGGGCGCAGTAGCAGCAGTGCCAGAGCCTGCCCTGCGCTTTCACATCAATTCAGCGGGATAGCAGACCGCCGGCAGCACAAAACTGCGCAGATTCTGGTTAGCGCCTCATAACGCTCTCGGAAGAGTGTCAGCGGCGGCACAATCCAAGACCATTTATAAATAAAGACAGTTAAATCAGCGAGTAAACACCACTTTCGCCCGGCCCGATGATCTCGGTCTGTGACAGATATTTATGGTTTATATTCTAAGCGAAATTGTTACAAAGCATATTAAACAGGAGCTTATATTTAATTTCTTGCCTGAAATGCGGCTCCGCTCCCGCTTTTGCCACCCGATTTTACCCTGATTAGCGCTTGTCTGAAAAAACGGCACTTTTTCTCACTGCGCGTGGCTCGACCGCACTTTTCCCGCTAGATTCACGCGTCAGCAGGCGATCCATCTGTTCAGCATTAGCGACACTGCGCACCTGAAAGCCCTGTTCGGTGAGATAGCGTTCCAGCAGCGCGCGCAGACGCATATCGTCATCAACGACCAGAATTTTGTAGTTCTCTTGCATGTTCAACTCCCAAAGGCGCCATTGCCTGAAGCAATATTGTGAGGATAAGGGACCGGCYAGCAGTTCACGCGGGTTAAACGGTTTGGGAATATAGTCATCCGCCCCGATTTCCAGCCCGACAATGCGGTCAACCTCTTCACCCTTAGCTGTCACCATGATAATCGGCATCGGGTTACTCTGGCTGCGCAGACGGCGACAGATAGAGAGGCCATCTTCGCCTGGCAGCATTAAATCCAGCACCATCAGATGAAAGAGCGGCTCACGCGGATGACTTACCAGCGCTTTCAGCACGGCAAATTCACCGCTGGTGAGCGGCATAGGCTCATCTTCACGGAACATTTCACGCGTGCCGAGGTTCAGTTTGAATTTGCCGAAGGCGATAACCGCCTCTTCCTGTGAAGGCGCACCCGGCAGCTCGTTGGCCTGACGACGCAGCACCGCGCGGATCCGTCGAGAAGCGCAGTCGCCTCATGCTTTACTGCCGTCCGGCACAAAAACGTAGCCCAGACCCCAGACGGTCTGGATATAGCGCGGATGCGCGGGATCTTCTTCCACCATGCGGCGCAGGCGCGAAATCTGCACGTYGATTGAGCGTTCCATGGCGCTGTATTCACGTCCGCGCGCCAGGTTCATCAGCTTGTCACGCGACTGGCACTTCCAGCTGTGTCCCATCTTCCAGCTGCAGCCGATCGGTCATCAGCATACGCACTTCGTAGGCCAGCACCTTATTAAACTGCTGCAGGCTGGGAAGAATAGCGAAGTTCAGCACCACCAGATACGTCGTTACCAGGCTGACAAACAGCAGGGTAACGATCAGCAGCAGGGTGCGGGCAAAGGAGCTGCGGGCAAGCCAGGTTTTCAGCCAGACAACCGGCGAGTTTTTATTGACCTCGACGCGCACATCGGTCGGGCCGCCCAGCTGCTGCGCCATCTGCTCACTCAGAAACTCATAGTGCTGCGCCCAGCGCAGCCCGCTCTCTTCTGCCGCCGCGTTGGTATAAAGCGAAATCCCCAGCTCGCGGTAAATTTCGCGCCGGAAGGCGGTCAGCGGCGGCGGAATAATGCCTTTGCCCACCTGCAGTGCCGCGTGCTCCAGATCCACCAGCGGCCGGTTTTGCATCCGGATAAACAGCCAGGCTCCGCCAATCGCCAGCAGCATAATCGCCAGCGTGTAGCGGAACAGCGGCGAGAAGTCACCCTGATGAATTTCCGTCAGCGGCACCCGCACCCAGATATCGGGCGCATTAATTGACTCCGCCAGATAGCCATCCTGCTCACCCATCATCTCGGTCGCCAGACGGATGCGCGTCAGCGGCGTGCGCAGATCGTGACTGACGCCCGCCATCAGCAGGGTGCGATCGTCAGCCAGCTGCTTGACGCCAGCCGCCATCTGATTGAAGGCGCGCGTCACCGAACGCACTTCAGAGGCTCCGTATTCACAAATCGAGAGCGGATTGATATTCAGCATCAGCTCATCGGTCATCACCGCATTCTCAATCTCGCGTTCATAGCCGCTCTCGGCCGCGACCACTTCTCCCAGCACGCTATTGAGATCGGCCCGCTCGGTCTGCATCTCCTGACCCGTACGCAGATAATCGATGAACTGCTCAATGATAGCGTTGCACTCTTCGATATCTTACCCGGTGCCGCTGGTACTGCGGGCGCTGTCGCCGCGCACAAACGGCTGAAACAGATGCTGCAGCTGATCGGGTTTAATACCGGGACCATCATCATCAACCTGGAACCAGGCGCGGTTAAGCTCCTGGCCGCTGCTGACTTTGATCCAGCCGTTACCATAACGCGCAGCATTTACCACCAGATTTGCCACCGCGCGTTCTGAACCACTGCAGCGGGCGGCATCACTGCCGCCCTTTTTTCTGTCTGCTCAGGTGCTGTGCGCGACGCTGGCCAGCGCGGTGCTGTTTTCCGGCATCGGCAGCCAGGCGCGGATACGTAATCCGCCGCGCTCGCTGGCACCAATCTCCAGCGATCCTTCATGCGCATCGATTATGCGCTGCACAATCGCCAGCCCCAGTCAATCTGCAGATCCCGACGCAGCTGGCCGGGGTGGACGCCGCCACGCYGGATCCGCGCCGCAGCTGGCAGAGCGAAGCGGAGTGGCAGCAGGCCGCGCAGGATCTGGCACAGCGTTTTATTACTAACTTTGAGAAGTATACCGACAACGACGCGGGTAAAGCGCTGGTACAGGCGGGTCCACAGCTGTAAGCACGGACATTTCTGACCCTGCATCCGACGCAATATGCTGAAGTGCTGGTTAAGCGCATGGAAGCGGCGGGCGCGCAGGCTTATCTGGTTAACACCGGCTGGAACGGCAGCGGCAAGCGCAACTCACTGAAAGATACCCGGGCGATTATCAACGCGATTCTGGCAGGCGAGCTGGATAACGCCGCGACCGTGACCCTGCCGGTGCAGCCGGTTTCCAAAGCGGGTCATGCGAAAAAGGTCATTTTCCTTACGGCTGATGCGTTTGGCGTGCTGCCGCCGGTTTCGCGGCTGACGCCAGAGCAGACGCAGTATCACTTCCTTTCCGGCTTCACAGCCAAACTGGCCGGCACTGAACGCGGCGTCACGCAGCCAACGCCAACCTTCTCTGCCTGCTTTGGCGCCGATTTTGAAGGCGGCTGCTATGCAAAAACCATCAACCTGTCTGAACAGGCAGAGCCGGAAATCTATCGCGCTATCCGCCGCGATGCGCTGCTGGAAAATGTGGTGGTGCGTGCCGACGGCAGCGTGGATTACGCCGATGGCAGCAAAACAGAAAACACCCGCGTCTCCTATCCGATCAATCACATTGAAAACATTGTGTGCCTCTTCGCCATCATGAACTATCTGCTGCCGCTGAAAGGCATCGCCTCCATGCACTGCTCCGCAAATGTGGGTAAAGCGGGCGACGTGGCCGTGTTCTTTGGCCTCTCCGGCACCGGTAAGACCACGCTCTCCACCGATCCTGAGCGGCAGCTGATTGGCGATGATGAGCACGGCTGGGATGACGACGGCGTCTTCCTGAAAAACATGTTTATCCGCCCGAGCGATGAAGAGCTGGCCAGCTTCACGCCTGATTTTGTGGTGATGAACGCGGCGCAGTGTACCAATCCGGACTGGCAGGCGCAGGGGCTGAACTCAGAAAATTTTGTTGCATTTAACCTGACAGAACGCATGCAGCTGATTGGCGGTACCTGGTACGGCGGCGAAATGAAGAAGCTGTGGTGGAATGGCACCGGCAACGGTAAAAACGATAATCAGCCGCTTTCGCAGGAGACCTGGCAGGCGCTGAAGGATCGCTGTACCCAGCAGCTTTCAGGCAAACGCCTGTTTGTGGTGGATGCCTTTTGCGGTGCCAATCCTGACTCCCGCCTGAGCGTACGCTTTGTGATGGAAGTGGCCTGGCAGGCACACTTTGGCATCAGCGGCACTACCGAAGTGGTGTATAACCCTGACTATGACACGCTGTTTCAGGAAGAAACCCGCCCGGAGCTGGAGGGTTATGCGCGAGGCACCCTGACGCAGAGCGGCGCAATCGCCGTGGATACCGGCATTTTTACCGGCCGCTCACCGAAAGATAAATATATTGTCCGCGATGACACGACGCGCGATACGCGCTTGTCACGTTCCAGTTCGCATTTTTAACTATCTTCACTTTCCGCTTCTGCTCAGATGTGTACACTGCGCGCGATCTGTCCTGCGCAACCGAGTGCGCCACGCGGCAGACACCCCCTAAAAATGCAATGAAGTACCGATTTAAGGAGCAGTCACATGCGCGTTAACGGCCTGACATCGCAAGACCTCGCCGACCTGGTTGCGGCACGCACTATGTTTATGACGCGGTCGATATTGCTGCCATCCGGAACGAATCTGTCAGCGACAGCGACCAGCTGCACTGATTCCGCTGCGGGCGGCCACGCCGCCCGTTTCGCGTAAAACTATACCCCCATGTTTTTTCACGGAAATTAACTAATTTTCACTAACTTTACTTTTATAAGTAGCCGATTTCTCTGCTGATCACGCTGCCGGCAAACGATGTGCTGTGGCGTCTCTACCATCAGGAAGAAGCTACCGTTTACGATCCGCTGCCCGTTATGTTTAAGTGCACCTGCTCGCGCCAGCGCTGCGGTGAAGTGCTTAAAACGCTGCCAGAGAGCGAAGTGGATGAGATCCTCGAAGAAGATGGCAAAATCGATATGCACTGCGACTTAGGTCTGGAAGCGGATACGCTGGCAGGCTGTCTGGAAGACTACTTCATGCGTTCTGAGCAGCTGCCTACCCGCCTGTTTATCCGTACTACTGAGCAGGGCGCAGCCGGTATTTTACTGCAGGTGCTGCCCGCGCAGGAGACCAGTCAGGATGATTTCAATCATCTGGCCATGCTGACGGAGACGGTGAAAGCGGAAGACACGGTGCAGCTGCAGGGTGACGGTCCGCTGACGCTGGCAGTGATCAACGGTAATAACCGTCAGGAGCTGCGTGGCGTGGCGCGCGTGAAAGAAGGTGCAGAGATTGCGCCCGGCAGCACGCTGAAAGAGATGACAGGTAACGGCTATCTGGTTATCACCATTACACCAGAAAAAGGCGAACGTTATCAGGGCGTGGAACTTATGTCTGTTCAAGATCAATTACACCGTTACCTGTTCGAAAACGTTGCCGTGCGCGGCGAGCTGGTCAATGTCTCCCACACCTGGCAGGACATTATCCGCAATCATGACTACGCAGAGCCGGTAAAAACGCTGCTGGGCGAGCTGCTGGTTGCGACCAGTCTGCTGACCGCCACGCTGAAATTTGACGGTGATATCGCCCCGCCAGCGAAGCGCAACTGATGTATAGCGAAACCGCCGCCAGCGTGGAAAAACGGGAAAAAACGGCGCTGGCGCGCAAGCTCAACGCGCTGACTATGCCACATCCGGATCGCCGGCCTGATAAAAAAGAGCGCCGCGATCTGATGAAATTTAAACTGTCGGGTGATGAATAGTTTCCACCCCTGCGAGAGAAGCGCCTTGATAAATGGCTGTGGGCCGCGCGCTTCTATAAAACCCGCGCGCTGGCACGTGAAATGATCGAAGGCGGCAAGGTTCACTATAACGGTCAGCGCAGCAAACCCAGCAAGCTGGTTGAATCTGGCGCGGAGTTAACGCTGCGACAGGGAAACGATGAGCGGACGGTGATCGTTAACGCCATCAGCGATCAGCGTGAGCCGGTTGCATATAGCGCGACGCGGTGATGAGAGCCCGGCCAGCGTCTGGTGCAGAGGCCCGGACGTCAGCCGCTTCCGACGCCGACTGGCCGCCACCCTTTTTCAGCGCCGCCCTGCCGGACCCGTTTACCGGTAAAGGTGAAACGCTGCGTTAAAGCAGGAGCCACAATGAAAGAGAAAATCAGCGACGGCGTTGCACTATGCAGAGTGTGCGCTCGCTGTTCTGACCCTCCGCCCTTCTGTGCTACCCTGACGCGCATTTTTTTGCGACGGCTGTCGGGGCCGGCATTTACGCTAAACTGATAGGGTGCGGCATCGCGTCGCACCTTGATTTATCACTTTCTGCCCATATCTCCGGGTATCTGCAGCTTTTCCTCTGCGAAGTTCGCGTCTGGACACGCCATATCATGCTGCATAACGAACCGGATGCCATGGCGCAATGGCGCTACATCGGCAGCGTTGTGCTGATGCTGATACTGCTGATTTCCGCGCTGGTGAACGGGTTACTGACGCTGCGTCGCATCCATCGTAACCGGCTGCGCATGGCTGAAATTCAGCAATATTACGATAAATGCTTTAACCACAATCTCCACAGCCCGCCGCCGGGCGGCTTTCTTATCATCAGCGATGAAGGCCGGCAGCTGGTGACGCAGCCGCAGCCTGCCGTCTCCCTGTTTGATCTGGACGCGCCTTCACAGTGGCGCGAGCTGCAGCGTATCGCGGGCATGCTGCTGCATACGCCGTTCAGCGCCAGCGGCATCATTACCAGTATGAGTACCGACGCTAACTTCCGGCTGAAAAATGCGCTGGTTAACCTGGGCAATGCAAAAGACTGGGATTCGCTGATCCACCGCGCGGACACCGGCAAACTCAGCGGCATGAATGTGCTGTTAAGGCCTGTCAGTGCCGAGGCGCTGGAGAATCTGGTGAATACCGCGACGTCGACCTTCTTTTCCCGTGAAACCCGTCGTGCGGCGGAAACGCTTCCGCAGTCTGACATTATTGACAAGGCCGCTGCGCTGCTGGATACCACCCTGCGCCAGCTGCATCCGGAAACCAGTACCGATCCCAAGCTTAATCCGCAGCTCGCCTCAGCAATTCAGAAGTCAGGCATGATTTTGCTGGATGATTTTTCCGAGCTGGTGCTAAGGACGCAGGATCTCTGCAGCCAGCAGCAGGATTGCGTCAAAGGCACGGAAAGTCTTGAGGTCGACAGCGTGGATAAGCTCTCTGCCCTGCCGCTGCACGTCGGCGATGTGCTCAGGGTGACGGGAACCGGTATGTGCTCGGTGCCAGGCAATTACCAGAGCAATCGCACCTACGCTTACATGCCTTTTGACTGCTCTGCTATCTACTGGAACAAAGCTGCTCCGCTGCCTCAGCTCACCGAAGTGGATATCTATCTGAACCGCCAGGTTGTGCGTCAGGGGCGTTTTTTGTCGCTGCAGGATGAAGTCAGGAATTTCCCGGTCCAGCGGTGGCGCAAGAATCTGGTACTGGCCTGCGGTTCACTGCTGGTACTGGCAATGCTGCTGACCTGGATCCCGCTCAGTATGCCGCTCAAGCTGAGCCTGGCCTGGTTCGCCGTCAGCCTCTGGTTCCTCTGTCGTTTTCCCGGTGAGAAAAGACTGCGTGATATTCACTGCCTGCGCGGTGCGCCGAAACGCTGGGGCCTGTTTGGTGAATCGAACCAGGAGCAGAGCAACATTTCGCTGGGCATTATCGATCTCATCTACCCGCCGCACTGGCAGCCTTATATCGCTCACGATCTGGGACAGTCCTCTATCCGTAAAGCAGAGAGTGAAAACGTTGAGTTACTGCGGGTGCGCAAAGAGTCGCACGAGGAGTACCAGCTTTCGCGGCCTGACGGTACGCGTGAAGCGGTCGTTATCAGCTGCGCTTTTTTGCTGTTTTTTCTCGGTCTGGTGCTGCCGGGCAATCTCCTGCTCTGGCTGGTGGTGCCTGGCTGCGTAATGCAATGGCGCTACTACCTGGATGAAGTGGAAGTGCATCTGCCACCGCTCTGGGAACAGTATATTGCCGATGAAAATTACGTTGAGCTGATCCGCACGCAGACGCTGCCGCTGGTCATCTCTCTGAATGGTCACTCGCTGGTTAACTACGCCATTGAGCAACCCGCCCTGCCGCCGCTGATCCAGCCTGCCAGTACCAACTCCTGCCGCAAACTCTCTGATGATGAGCGCATCGCAGTAGAAAAGTATCTGGCTGCGCTGGCAAAACGTCAGCCGCCGCGCACCCGCGCCCGCTTTGCTACGGAAGCGGAAGCGCTGACGCTGACGGCTCAGAGCAATCATGTCTACCCGGTTACCCGTTCCATCACCCGCTACGGTCTCTCAACCGACGATCCGCATGTGACACATCTTACGATTTTCGCCGGGAGTAGAACGTTAACGTGAAGGCATTTCGTTGGCTGGAATGAGCTGAGCATGAGCACTTTTATTGTCATCCTGACAGTGATGCTGATCGGCTCATCATTAGCAGGTATCACTTACTGGTACGCTATGCGGCATTGTCCGCCGTTAGCGCGACCTCTGCCGTTTATCAGTCCGAGTATGGCGCGCTATGCGCTCGCTCGCTTTAAGCATAAGTCAACGCCTCAGCGCGAAATTCAGAAAATACCGATATTTAATTGAGTATTGCCTGGTTAACATCCTATCAGGGATTAATCTAATAATTTATAATCCGATGATTTAGCGCATTATTTTATCTGTGTTTCTTCTTGTCAGAACCTCTTCTGCTCGCCAGAAGCGACGGCTTCAATGGTAAACAGGCGGGAGCGGGCCACCGCTTCTACCTTGAGGATGTCAGGTTTTTTCAATGGAGTGGTCATATCAGCCTCAGACGTTGCACAACCTTGTGAAATGCGATAGCGCCAGCATACCGAAGGCCGCGCAAATGTGCGACAGGCAACGCAGGCTAAGCCGCTGCCGGATTGCGCGGCCCGCAGGTCGGCCGCTTCAAAGGCGCTTTCGCCCGGATCGATTAGCCCTTTTGGAAAACCAAGCTCATAGCTTTCCAGCCCCACCCCATATTCCTGAATCAGGATAACGTCGTCGCCGAGAATCGGCACAATCATTACCGCTTCGCGTTCAGAAGGCTTCATGCGCTCATAAACACGGCGTGCACCATTGCTGAAAGCGAGAGCCAGCAGCGCCAGCAGGTTCTTCAGCGGCCAGCGCCGTACCACCAGCGGCTCCGGCTCATCCCCTTCCAGCTTCTCTTCATAGAGCCCTTCAGCCACCACGATATTCATTTTGCTGGAGAAGTAAGAGGGTGCCATGGTGAGCTTGCCAAGGGCTTCAAGACGGGTCGCGCCGTAGCCAGCCTCTTCTTTGAGTTCCACACGCAGCCGGTGGAATATAGCGTGCACGACGTCGGCACAACCATTATGGACAATGGCGAAAGCCACGAACTGTTCTGATAAACAGGCGCCTGCGGGCGCCTTTTTTATTCAGTAATCAAGCCGGCCCTGTTTTACCAGCCATTCGCGCACCAGAAACAGCGCACTGACGTTACGCGCTTCGCTGAAGTCGGGTTCTCGGATCAGATTTCCGGTTACGAGGGCGGAGCCAAGAGCGCGCAGCCGGCGTGGGATGACTATATGAAATCTGCGCTGGAGGGCGTACCGGTGCAGCCGCTGACGCCGCCGGAAGGCGTGGTCACCGTGACTATTGACCGGGCAACCGGCAAACTGGCTAACGGTGGTGGCAATACGCGTCAGGAGTATTTCATCGACGGCGAGCCGGGCYGGATGGGTACCGGCTGGCGTGCCGGACGCGATCTGAAGCGAAATGATATTGGCGGAAAAACCGGTACGACAAACAGCTCTAAAGATGCCTGGTTCTCCGGCTATGGCCCGGGTGTGGTGACGTCGGTCTGGATTGGCTTTGATGATTCACGCGCGCTGGGACGTTCAACCGTATCAGGTGCGATTCCGTCAGTTGCCCTGAATGAAGAGAGCGTGGAGAACGTCGCCACCTCTGATGAGTCGAAGAATCAGACGGTGCCACAGCCAGCGCTGGAGCAGGTTCCGGCACAGCCGCAGCCAGCAGGCGATCAGCAGTATGCGCCGCACGTGATTAATACCCCGCTCTCTTTCCTGATCAAAAGCGCGCTTAACTCCAATATCTTTGTGCTGGCGCTGGGTGCGGCTTCATTCACCCCACTGCAAGTGGCGCGTGGCTATGCGGTCATGGCAAACGGCGGTTTCCTGGTTGACCCCTATTTCATCACCCGCATTGAGGATGAGCAGGGAGGCGTGATTTTTGAAACAAAGCCTAAGATTGCCTGTCCGCAGTGTAATCTGCCGGTGATCTATGGTGATACGAAGAGGGACGCCGGCGCAGGCGCAGACTGGCGGCCTAAAAACTCGCCGCCAACCTATGCTGGTCCTATCCGTTTACGGCAGGGGCTGGGAGAGTCTAAAAACGTGGTGATGGTACGCGCCATGCGCGCGATGGGCGTCGATTATGCTGCGGAATATCTGCAGCGCTTTGGCTTCCCGGCGCAAAATATTATTCATACCGAGTCGCTGGTGTCGCTGAATCCGGAAGATGGCGCAGTGCGCGCGCTGGTGGGCGGATTCGATTTCAATCAGAGCATGTTTAACCGTGCCACCCAGGCGCTGCGCCAGGTGGGATCGAACATCAAGCCTTTCCTCTATACCGCCGCTATGGATCGTGGTCTGACGCTGGCTTCTATCCTCAACGATGTGCCGATTTCCCGCTGCACGGCCTTACTGAAAGATGGCAGCACGGTCGCGCTGAAACTCTCCGGCGTGCGCTGGGCGCGCCCTTATAAATCAGACACGCTGCAGGGCCCGACGCCGCGCAGTATCACGCAGGTGCTGCAGGCTGGTCAGCAGATCTGGGTACGTAAAGTGGGCGATGAGTGGTGGCTGGGTCAGGTACCGCTGGTGAACTCTGGGGAGGCGGCGCAGCAGGCGGTGCGTAATAACGTTATGGCTTATGATATGCGCCACGGCTATCGCGGCCCGACCGCCGTGTTATGGAAAGTGGGCGAGACCWGCTGGGATCAGCCGCGTATTCTTAAAACGCTGAAAACACTGCCCGCCTACGGACCGCTGAATGCCGCAGTGGTGACCAGCGCCAGCGCTCAGGAGGTGGATCAGAACGACATCACACAGCAGCAGTATGAAGAGGCCCGTAATACGCCGCTGACCGCCAGCTATCACGGTCCTGAGATCGCCTTTTCTGCCCCTTATCTCAGTGAAATGGTGCGTCAGGAGATGGTGAAACGTTACGGCGATCGCGCCTATGACGACGGCTACAAGGTGTATACCACCGTAACCCGTCGCCTGCACAATAAAATCTATCTCGGCTATCGCGCGTATGGCGTTGGCGCGGCGGCGCAGGTCTATTTCGGTAAAACGGTCGATCAGCTGTCGCTGAGTGAAATGGCGATGATCGCTGGCCTGCCGAAAGCGCCCTCAACCTTCAACCCGCTCTATTCGCACAGCCGGGCACTGGCGCGTCGTAATGTGGTGCTGGCGCGCATGCAGGTGGGGATTTTCCGTGCCGCCAGCATCGCGCTGATGTCAGGCCATGCGTCGCAGGGTGCCAGTACGATTACTCAGCAGCTGGCGCGTAACTTCTTTCTGAGCCCTGAACGTACGCTGATGCGTAAAATCAAGGAAGCGTTCCTGGCCATCCGCATTGAGCAGCTGCTGAGCAAAGATGAGATCCTTGAGCTTTACCGGCTGCCCGATGTGAACACATTGAAAGATGTGCGTTTGCAGACGCCGATGCAGGTTTACAGCGCCGATGGCGAGCTGATCGCCCAGTATGGTGAAAAACGCCGCGTACCGCTGACGCTGAAGCAGATGCCGCCAGAGCTGATCAAAGCATTTATCGCGACCGAAGATAGCCGCTTTTATGAGCATCACGGCGTCGATCTAATGACAGGCAAATGACGGGTATATCAAAGCGTCAGGCTTGCCTTTATACTACCGCGCGATTGTTTATAAACTGMCCAAACGCCAACAGATGGGAATTCTCAGGTGAAGTTCGTAAAGTATTTATTGATTCTTGCAGTGTGTTGCATTTTGCTGGGAGCCGGTACGGTTTATGGCTTGTACAAGTATATAGAGCCGCCGCAACACGCCGTTGCGTAACGTATCGTGCGGCAGCGCTTGCTGCCACCAGTGTCGCAGCTGCCAGCCATGACGACGGCGTTCAATACCCAGCGCACACAGGTGCCTGTTCTGAATATCCAGTCCAATTTGCCAGCGCTGAAAAGCCATACGCGCGATCTCCTTATCATCAAAGGTAAACGCTAAACCCGGCTATGCTAGCGCGGTTTCCACCGGAAAGAGGGTACGGGCGGCGGCAGTGACATAACGATTTAAAGCGGGTTCGCGCAGCGAGGTGTCGGGCAGCGGCAAGGTCCGCTGCAGAACCAGCTGTGGCGGCAGGCCAACGCGCAGGGAAAACTGCGCCGGCAGCTGCCGCCGCCACGACGCTAACATCTCCTGTAACAGCGGCGAGCTTTGGTGGATCAGCAGCGTATGGGGGGCAAGCGGCAGCTGCTGTGCGACCTGCATCAGGGCCTGCGTGCTCAGTTCAAAGATGTCAGGCTCCAGACCCGCCTGCTGCAGCGGCTGCAGCCATTGCGCCATTACGTCCCGCCGTGCCGCCGTAACCTGCAGCCTGTTTTCAGCCGCGTCACACTGATAGTCAAACGCCAGCCGCGGCTGCTGGTAGCGTAATAATGAGAGCGGCAGGCACAGCTTCGCCTGTAGTGTGGTCAGGGCTGACGAAGAGGTACAAAGCGAGTCCGATACCTGCGGAAAGAGCTGTGTAACAGTGTCTGTATCGAGCGCGCCTGTGACGCTCCCGCAGCGCAGCGCGCCATCATTAAACACCCAGAACCCGTGCTCGCCTGCCCCTGCTATATCCTCCCAGCACCAGCGCAACGAGCAGCGGCAGCGTTAACGCGGTAATCAGCAGATATTTCGTCTGCCGGCAGCACTTCTGCCACTGCCGCTCACGCCACGGCAGCAGATTAACCCTTAGCATGAGCTGTCTCCGGGACGCAGCGCCAGTCCCAGCGCCAGCGTAAAGTTGCCCTGCTGTGCGGGCAGAAGGCAGCAACCCCGGCAGCTGCTGCCAGAAACGTTGCCAGTGCTGATACTGCAGCGCCACCTGCTGACGCTGCTGCTGTAAGTCCAGCAGCCTGTCGCGCGCCTGCAGCAGTGATTGCTGTTGCGTGCGCAGGTGCCGCAGCGCGAGCAGTCGCTGCCGGGCCTGTTCTGTCGCGCTTTCAGCCTGAGTCAGCTGCTGGTCCCGCATCCGCGCCTGCAGCGTGAAGCGGTATCGGCCATCGGACTGCCGGGTTATCGCCCTCTGCCTGACGGCGGCAAACAGCGGCTGTGCCAGCAATCGATGGCGCAGCTCGCTCACCGCAGCCACGCTGTCACTCCACCCTTCGACGCGCAGCAGCTGCTGCTGACGATCGATACGCTCCAGCCACAATGCATCGGCATCTGTAACATAGCGATCTCCTGCGTAAGCGTGGCGACTGACGGCTGCAGCGCCTGCTGCAGCTGGCTTTGCTGGGGTTGCAGCAGCAGCAGCCAGAGCAGCAGCAGCACGGCTGCGGCAACCAGCGTGCTGCAACCGGCACGCCAGGCAAAAGGCCACAGCGCATAGCGCCACATCAGCTCATTCATTGCGCGGCCGCCGGACCGCAGTGAAAAACGCTGCGGTACCGGCTGAGCGGTTCCGGCCAGCTCACTGAACAGCGGCATAAATTCACGCCACTCCAGCTGCAGCACCAGTTCTGATGGCTGAGCCTGCGGCTGCCAGTTTTGCAGCTGCGCGCCACGCGTGTTCACCAGCTGCTCCAGCGATGCGCTGGCCGCGCTGCCGCGCTGCCGACAAAGTGGGGTGCGCGACCTGCCACGCCCTGCAGACGCCAGTTCTGCGGCGTGGCGGCAGGCGGTTCGCAGGCGCGGGTGGTCAGAGGGACGAAAGGATTGCGTGCTGCGACGGCACCGACCCAGAGCAGCAGGCACAGCAGCGCGCTACTCCGCATCGGATTGCTCCAGCCACAGCTCTGCCGTCAGCAGACGCGATAAGCCCCAGCAGCATCACGATCCGTTTCATAAAAGCCTCCTTTAATTACCCAAACGATCTGTTGCTTCACACAGCGGCGCGGCGCGGTTAACGTCAGCGTGCGCGCGGTTATCCCCGCGACCTGCCAGGGATAAACCGGAAAAGGAATGGATGGCTCCAGCCGGTAGCTTTTCCCCTCGGGCGATATTACCCAGGGGTCAGGCGGGAAATCAGCGACAGGGCATGCTCTGCGCTTACCTTCTCCAGGCGCAGCGACAGTCGTCCCTCAACCCCGGGCGCAATCAGCAGATTAGTCTGCTGATAATCCGCCAGCGCCTGCAGAATGCGCTCTACCGGCGCATCGTCAAATACCAGGCTCAGCGTGCTGGTCTGCGCCTGCAGCGGGGTGCTTAACGACATCAGTGAAGGCTCTCCCTGCAGGCTGCGGTGAATATCGCTGGCGCTGGCATAATGAAGCGTAACGGTGCGCTGCTCCAGCGTCCGCTGCGCCTGTTTATCTTCCTGCTCCTGCCGGACCCGCTGCATCTGACGCTGCTGCCAGCTTTGCGGATAGACCAGCAGCACCCCCTCCTCTTCTATCAGAACAAGATCAGCCGGAGAGAGCTGCCAGCTGACGCCCAGTTCACGCAGATGCTCTTCGTTAAGCGTCACGATATGCGCCTGCAGCTCCACCTGCTCCAGCGGCCGGTCGAGGGCTTTGATCCAGCGCGTCGTGCTTTCCAGAGCCGGTGCCGTGTCGCGCAGCAGCAGTGAGTTAGTACGGCTATCGACCGTGACGCTCCCGCGTGCAGCCGTCTGCTGATGCGCAGTAAAGAGCCGCGGGCTGGCGATGATATCGATCTGATTCTCCTGCTCCAGCGCGCTCAGCTCAAGATTCAGCAATTCACCGCTCATTTTACCCAGCGTCACCCCGGCGCGCAGTGCTGGCGTACTGACCGCCAGCGGCAGGCTAAGCTGCGGATTGCGCAGCGTCGCCGCTACCGCATCCAGCACCTGGTTCTCTCCCAGCGTCAGGCTGCGGCCAGGCATGTTCTGGCTCAGCCGCAGCCGCAGCTGAATGCGACCGTTGCCCAGAACCGTGGGAGTGACCTCCATACCCAGCACCGCCTCTTTGAACTCGATTGCCGTCGCACCGCTGTTGCCTGACTTCACCTCGTACGGAATTTCGGTGCCCTGTTTGATGGTGGTAATAAAGATAACCAGCTCACGTTTTTTCTGCTCCTGCAGCTGCTGCCGGAACAGCGCGCCCAGCAGCGGCACTTCTCCCAGCCACGGCACGCGCTTTTCACTCTGCGTGCGCTGCTGCTGAAAAATGCCGCCCAGCGCCAGCGTTTCGCCATCACGCAGCGTCACCTGCGTCTCAATTTCCTGCTTTTCAATGCTCGGCATATTTCTTTTTTGACGCCAGTATCGCTTGTGACTGACGCCCGTCGGAAGATTATCCTGCCGCGTACCGCTACACCGTTTTAAAATCGCTAAACCTTGTAAGCTAATTCCTCTCTGGCGTCAACGCGCACGGCACTACAGAACGAATTTTCCGCTTTATCCGGCAGAAAGCGCTGCTTCCCTGACCAGTCTGGGATTTGGCAACCGAATAAATCGCCTCCGGCAACCTGCACACAGGTATGGTCTTTGGTTCGCGAGACGGTAACGCTCTTCCTTACGTGCCTTCATTAAACGGGCTACAGCTGCGCAGGCCGGGGGTTGCCGGTGCTTATCATCGGCTGATATTAGCGCTGAAAACGGCCCTTTATCTGCTTGCTGCTGCCCACTTTATGCCAACTGACGACCAATAGTGCTTTTGCCGGCACCCATCGGCCCAACCAGAAAGATATTGCGTTTCTCTGCCATTTTGTCGGTATTACTAAGAATTCGTTGATGATACCCCGCGTTCAGCGCGTTGCTGGCGGGACAGGAACTGAGACCTCATAAGCATTAGCAAGAGTCAGATAGAAAATTATCTCAACACTCATGGCCAGTTTCACGGGATTTGACGGAACCGCCGCCGGTCGCCAGTACGATGCCTTGTTTCTCGGTCAGCTCGTTAATGATTTTTTCTTCGCGATCGCGGAAACCAGCTTCGCCTTCCACATCAAATACCCAGCCTACATCCGCTCCGGTACGTCGCTCAATTTCCTGATCGGAATCGAAAAATTCCATATTGAGTTGCTGAGCGTCATCAGTGCGAATAGTGACGTCAGCGATCTCTTCATAAAGCGGATTGCGTTCATCTGCCAGTGCTTCGAGCACTTCACGAGGCGGTTCATCAACCTGCAGCAGCGGGCGCTTTTTATCGCGCTGCGTGCGGGCAAGCTGCTTTTCGATGGTGGTTTCCAGATAGACAACCACGCCGCGGGCGGAGAGACGATTGCGTTCGCCTGCCTTCAGCGGCCAAAAAGAAGCCGGATCCTTAAACAATCCGGCAGCAATGGTAATGGGGTAACTACGATCCCCCAGTGAGACAGTGATCTTCTCCATGATGACCGATACCTGTTGCTGAGCCCTCAGGATGCTGGATTAATTTTTTTCCAGCATGTTGATGATCTGATTGGCGACCACTTTGGCACTTTGTGCAATCAGCGTGGTGTCGCGGCCGTGCGGCTTCTGCAGCAGCGCGGTAAAGACCTCATCCATGACGGTCAGCGTTTTATACTGCTCACCGTCAGGCAAAATCACCTGATCAACATGGATGCCCGCCTGGGTCAGCAGCGTTGCGACTTTCCCGAGATAGAGCGGGGCCAGCGTCTGGTTGGTTACCAGCATGGCGCGGGTGTCGATGACCACCGAGGCGGGCTGATAAAACGCGCCAATCATGTTTTTACCGAGCGGATGATTGACGGCGGTTTTTCCGCCTACTGACGAGTCAACCTGCGCCAGCAGCGTGGTGGGCACCTGAATAAATCGGACGCCGCGCTGATAGCTGGCAGCGGCAAATCCGGTGAGATCGCCAATCACGCCACCACCCAGGTCGGCAGCAACCACTTCCGCTTTCAGCTCGCAGCAGCGGCGAATACACCAGGCGATTGCGCGCGCATCCAGCGCCAGCAGCGCATCAAGATTTTGCTCCAGCCAGTGGAAGAATTCACCGTCCAGAATAATGCCGTATTTGATCACCTCTGCCAGGCCAGACGCCAGCTCGCGCGGCGGTAGCGTGGAGAGACAATCCCGCTGCAGCAGCGCAATCACGCGTTCGCTCTCTGCTGCGGTAAATTGCCCCAGCCGTTGCGCCGTACGCGCGGCCATCACCATACCTGCGGCCACGGCTTCGCCATGTAGCCAGTTGCCATAGCCCATATGCGCTTCAATCGCATGACCAAACGTATGGCCCAGATTGAGCAGCGCACGCTGGCCGTTTTCACGCTCTCGCGCTCAGTTACTGCGACAATCGTTAATTGCAGCCAGCACCATATCATGTGCAACACCGGCACGCACTTCAGAGCGACCAATAGCGAGAGGCAGCACCAGACGCAGCTCGCCCCCGATCACTTTTTTGTCGCGCATCATGTGCGGCAGATACGCTTCAGCTGTCATCTCAGCGGGACCGGTTACCGGCAAGCCAGCAGCAGAAGACGCTTTACGGGATCGCGCGGGACGGCGATCGCTGGCWTCAGGTTTTAACTCATCTTCCGGTTTGAACTCATCCATCTCGCCTCCTCCGTAAAACGGTGCGTCTCCGACACACCGTATCACAACGTTCTTCTTCAGCCTGAACTTGCCTGCCGCAGCGTTATATGACGGTCTGCTGTCAGAACGCTACATGATGGAGGTGGAGTCAGAGAGATCGATATGTTTTTCACTGCCGCCAGATGTCGACGCACTGCCGCTGCTGCGGTTAGCCGCGGGTTTATCATCCGGCCCGGTCAGCGCTGAACCAATGCCCAGCACCAGAACCAGCAACACCAGAATGCCAATCCCCATCATCATATGCTGACGGGAGACCGGCGCTTTGGCCTTTGGGTTACTCAGCGCGCTGTTGAGATCGCCTGGCAGCGTGACGCGCTGCTGATTCGCAGGCGCCTCTGTTACCTGCGCCTGCGTTGGCGTGGATGACACGGAAGGCATTGAGATCGCCTGCCCTTCACTGCCGGCTGCCGGCTGCGTCGTATCCTGTGGCGCGCTGCCTTCAGCCGTTGGGGCCGCTGCCTGCTGGCCGCTTGGTTTATGGCTGGTACCGGATGCGGTGGAGCGTGAATTATTGCTGCTGGCACGCGGCGCATTATCCGCCCGCACAGCTGGCGGCGTAACCGCTTTTCCTGCTGTGCTGCCAGCATTACCGCTTACGGTAGCCGGCGCGGTGGGCAGAGAAGAGCCGCCCTGCGCACCCTGGGCGGCAGCATCTACCGAGCCCTGCTGATTATACACGTGATAGCCGCTCAGATTCTGTTTTTTTGCCCACGCCGTCAGGCTCTCCTGCTTCGACGCTCCGCTCAGCTGCAGCGTATAGTTGCCACCCGAAGGCAGAGACTTGCTGGCGCTGCTGGCAGGCGGGTTGTGCGCCGCCGTGGTGTGGGTCTGGCTCTCGCGGGTCGCAGACGGTTTTGCCGCAGCCGCACTGCGCTTAAACGGGGCCGCAGCAGCGGGCCCCACATCAATTTACTGACTCTCTTTCTTAACCTGGCTCAGCGGTTTTACCCACGGAYTAACCGCACGTACTTCTGCAGGCAGCGCAGCCGCAGCCCGTTTCGCTTCGGCAGGCGTCGCGTAAGCGCCACTGACCAGCACGTACCAGGGCTGACCGTTACGTGTGGTAGGTCATAATCGGTATTGAGAAATACGGAACCGGCGCCCACAAAAGGCTCAACTAAGCAGTCGCCTTGTGGCAGGTGACGACGAATATCGTCAAGCAGTGGGTATTTCCCACCGGCCCATTTCAGGAAAGCGCGATTTTTTTTCATGCTGTCGTGGTTATTACATCTTCATTGTAGCTGTGGTGAAACCGACAGCAGAGTCAGATAGAGGAACAGCACGGCGCGCTGGTAGGGATCGCGGCTGGCGTTAAATGCCAGCCGCTGCGCATAATAGTGCTCAGCGCTGTTTCCTTCCGGCGTAAACAGCTGACGCGCATCCGCAATAAATGTCTGCGTACGCGTTTTGACAATGTTGTAGAGGTTAATGAGATCGCCGTTGATGTCCGCCAGATGGTAGACGCAATAGACCACCGAGCCTGCAGCAGCGCTGTTCAGGGTAACATCGTACGATTCGCAGACAAAGGTCGCTTTCTGCGCGCGCTCTGCAAACCAGAGTAGTTCAGCTTCCGGAAAGTAGGGTTTGCGGTAGCGGCCAAAAGGCACGTTAAATTCACCGCGCAGGTTGTAGCGACACAGGCCGTTATAGCCGTGACGAACTTTTACTACATGTAAATCCGCGTTCTGATACCACTCCCGGGTCAGCAGCGTATCGTGATTGGAAATCAGGACCGGTATCTGGCTCTTAGCCAGCTTCCCGGCCAGCTCCGCGAGATGCTGCTGCTCGCGCAGGCTGAAACTGTTGGTGTGATAGGCCGTGAAGTTGGCCGTTGCCGACAGCGGTGCATAGGGCGGACTCTTCACCCAGACGGGCAAAGTCAGCGGCAAGAATTGAAGGGGCCAGTAAAAATTGTTTCATCCGATTCTCCCAATGTTGTGCGCCAGTCTCAGCTGACGTAATGCGTTGGTCGCGGACGAAACAGGCTAGCGGAAAAGCGCCAGCAGTTCGTCCACCTGCGTACGACCACTTATGCTTCGGCTGATAGAACGCCGGTCTGGCACCCGCTTTCGCAAACTCCGGGATAAGCGCATCCACTGGCTTGACCATCAGGTGCACATCAATCGGTGCCGTAATGCCGTAGTCACGCAGCGCTTTCAGCACCATAGGTCCCATCGTCAGATTGGGCACATAGTGATTATCCATCACATCGAAATGCACGACATCGCCGCCTGCCGCCAGTGCTTTGGCGGTCCCCGGTATGAATGACTGGCCGCCAAAGCCGGGATTGACCGACATCAGCAGAATGATATCCAGCTTATCCATCACGTAATCAAGGTAGCTCAGCGGCGTTGCCGGATTAAACACCAGGCCCGCCTTACAGCCATGCTCTTTGATGAGCTGCAGCGTGCGATCCACGTGGTCACTGGCTTCCGGGTGGAATGTGATATACAGTTCCGTGCGCATTTCATCGATAACTTTTTTGTAATCGGGATGACCGAAGATGGCCGAACCGGCGACAAACATATCTGCGCCGGCGGCAGCAATCTGTCCGATATTGTCGATTTTTACACCGCCATCCACTTCGAGCCGGATGTCATAGCCGCTCTGATCGATCAGCCGGCGCGCCTCGCGCAGTTTATCCAGCGTGTCAGGGCGCGCGCCATCATAATATCGGCACCGTTACCTATCCAGGCTGATGCCCGCTCAATGCCCGGCGCCGGCAGCTGCAGATCGCCCAGCGCCCGATCGATCGCCTGTGACAGGCCCGGTGCGCTATGCACCAGCGTTCCGTCAAGGTCAAAGGCCAGCGCGCGGATATCAGTGAAATGAGCCATTAACTTTCTCCGCAGCGGAGCGACAAACGGCGTTGGTTTATTGGTAACGATAGCGAGAGGTAATCCCTGGTCGCGCAGCGCGAGCAGCGTCTCTTTTACCTGCGGAAACAGCGTGCTGCCTGACTCAACCGTGTCAGCGTAGTGCCGGTCAAAACAGGCGCGTGCGTCACGCTGCTCTTCCGCATGCGGCTCGCGGCCCAGCGCCCAGTTCATACCGACATTCGGTACACCGGCAGCCTGTGCCGCGAGGATATCATTGCGTGAATCCCCGACAAACAGCAATTGTTCCGGCAGTACGCCGAAATGGCCCAGCACCAGGAAGATGCCGGCCGGATGCGGTTTTTTCACCGCTACGTCATCACCGCCGATAATCAGTGAAAAAGAGTCGCTGATGCCGAGAGAGGCCCGCACCCACTGACGCAGCGCACCCATATAGTTGCCAATGGTCAGTTCACCTGAAGGCTGGGCGCCGCTGAAAACGATGGGTTTGCTCATGTTATATCCTGATAATCACAGCCCGAGTGCGGGCAGAAGTTCGCCAAAAGTGTCGAGAGTTAAATCGGGCCGGCTGGTGGTAATAGACTCACCGTAGTTGTAGCCAAACATCAGGATCCAGCTCAGCTGCGTATGCTCCGGCACGTGCGACTGAACAAAAATAGTGCTTTTTTCCGGGTCAATGCCGCAGGCCAGATAGAGCGCCAGCGTATCCAGCGTCGCTTTACGCAGCGTGGCCGGGTCCTGACGCACGGTGATCGCGTGCAGATCGACGATGCAGTAAATGCAGTGATAGTCATCCTGCATCACAGCGATATCGCGGCTCAGCTCCAGATGCTGCTTCTGATCTTCGCCTACCGGAACCTGATTGGTCTGATACAGCAGAATATCGGCCGCCATCAGCACCGGGTAGTCAAACAGACCGGCGTTGATATTCTCTTCATAGCGGGCAGATTTATCCTTGAATTGTGTCATACGGCTCAGCTCGCCAAAGTAGGCGTAGCAGCCGGAGTCAGTAACCGCACGCTTGATCTTCTTCACGACCGATTTGGTATCTTCCAGCAGGCCGATAACGTTGTTGCGGTTGTCATCCGACTTGGACATCTTTTTCGTCGGCTCCAGCAGCGACATTACGCGCGCGCCCGATTTCGGAATAAACGGCTCCGGAACCTTAAACACGTCACCATAAAGCGCGTTGAAACGGAGGTGATAGCGCGCCTGCAGCTCGGTCAGCATGCCGGATACCGCCTCGGCAACGTCGCCCTTGAGGTGCCCGTACATTTTTCCCTCAAACTGCTGTTCAAGCTCCGCAATCGATTTGCCGGTAACGCCTGAGAGAATATCCAGCAGGTTGGAGACGCCCGCCTTCTCTTTGACATCATAGCGCACCACCGGCGGCTCTACTTGCGCGGCAGATGCGACCCAATAAAAAGGCGAGCCGGAAGGCTCGCCTTTTTTTACGTCATCCGCGCCGGTTTACGGCTGTGCGACGAACCCGACGGCGTCGTACACTTTCTTCAGCGTTTCCTGCGCGTGCGCGCGCGCTTTAGCTGCGCCGTCACGCATTACCTGGTTGAGCAGCTCTTCATCATTGCGGAAGGCTGACCTGCGGCACCGTGGGCACCATGCTGACCTTTGTGGTTACCGGACCGATAGTGGCTAAAGGTGGCGCGCATGCGGCGCTCTCTACTGCCAACGGCCTTTATGCCGTGGTGTTTATCATGTGCGTGCTGCTCGGCTTTGTCACTAAGCACCGTCAGCACGGTCATGTGACCCACTGATGATACCGGCACTGCCGAGACCTGCAGCGCATCCTGATGGTGCTGGCTGCGCTGGCCACCGGCCTGATGTACTGGTTTGTCTCCTCTCAGGAGGCGGGCATGCTGCACTGGATCATTATGGCACTGGGCTTCTTCTCCAGCGCGATTTATACCACCATCATTACGCTGGGATCGCTGCAGACCAAAGCGGCCTCGCCTAAGCTGGTTAACTTTATATGGGGCGTGGGCGTGSTGTTCCTCTCCATCGCCGCGCTCTGTTATATCCTGGGTCAGCTGGGCTTTATCTCCTGGGTGCCGGAGTATGCAACCAAATCGATGGGCATGGATATCGCCTCTGCCGGGCAGCTGGTCGGCAACTTCTGGACCGCTTACATGGTCGGTATGTGGGCGTTTAGCTTCCTGCTGCGCTTCTTTTTTACTGATTCATTTTTCAGCATGGCCGGCACGATTTTCCCGATTATTGCTGGCGTACTGCTGGCGCGGGCGCTGCCGTGGTACTGGGTATATGCCTGTATCGGCGTTATCTATCTGGCTATTTTTGTTCTGACGCTGATGGTGGAGTTTCCGGTTCTCAAAAGTGAAGCGGCCGTTCAGGGTGGGGAAAAAGAGAACGTGCCGCTGAAACGCCAGCTGATTTTCGGCTTTGTGCTGATGATTCTGGCGGTAGCGGGCCTGATGACCAGCCATAACCTGCAGGTCTTTTCACTCTGCATGTTTATTCTGGGCGTGGTTAGCGGCATTACCATGTCAATTGGTACCTTCCTGATCACCCATATCTATGACGGTCGCCAGCGCGGTTCACGCCTGCTACGWAATCGCATCGGCCTTACCTGGATCAGCTTTTTCTCTTATGCGCTCACTGGCGCACTGGTGATTGTGACCGGTATGGTGCTGGATAATATCGCGCAATATTTCCAGCTACCCATCTCAGAGATGAGTAACACTTTTACTTTCCTTAACGCCGGCATTCTGGTTGCCGTTTTCCTGAACGCCTGGCTGATGGTGATGAGCGTTTTACCTATATTTACCGGAATGTTGCAAACGTCATACTTTTGCCGCCGCGCAATCATTTGCGTGACTGAAATCACACATATCATGAAATTTGCGTAGCTTATTTCACTGCTTGTTTATTAAGATCACAGTTCCATTTACAATTCATGACACTTTTGCCTCATCGTCCCCCCACAGGTTATGAACATGACAAAGCAAGTTCAATGTTGCCTGCTGACGTGGTGAGCAGGACATGTGTATCCCCTTTTGCAGCCAGTGCAGAAGCAGATACGGAAGAGAGTGCTAACAGGGCGATCGCCGCTGTCAAAGTACGTTTAAGCATGAAAGAGTCCTTACCCTGGAGATCGGCTYAAAAAACAGAATTGATTGTAAAGAGCATGTAATACAAGAGCAGCAGATTACGCAGTCCGTTGTCAGCTTCGTTTTTGACTGGCGCGCTGGTCTGCTTCTGCTGCATATCCGTGGTAAAACCGCCGCCCTGGATCATAAAACCCGGGATCACGCGATGAAAAATGGTGTTGTTGTAGAAGCCGTTATTAACGTAATCCACAAAGTTTTTTACTGAAACCGGCGCTTTCTGGTTATCCAGTGTCTGGTACGGGCCCACATCTTTAGTCGGGACCTGGGCGATTTTGTCGATCACATCCATCCCTTTCACAACTTTACCAAATACCGCATAACCGAAGTCGCGCTGTCCGTGATCCAGGAAAGCGTTATCTGCCACATTCAGGAAGAACTGGCTGGTTGCGCTGTCTTTCTCAGCGGTACGCGCCATAGAGATGGTACCGATGCAGCCACAAAGTGGCTTTCTGTTTTTCAGTGAGTTTTTGCGGCATAGCGCCTCCGGCTGACAAGATTTGCCCTAAGTATAAGAGCAAATTCTGGCTTTGCCGGAGCGCGGTCAGCGACGTCACGCTACAGGTGACGCGGAAACAGATTAAGGCAGGATTTTCGCGGAGGTAATAACAACCGGTTTTGCCGGGACAGCATCATGAATTTCCAGCCGGTTTTTCAGCACATCATCGTTGTGCCACAGGTAGGGATCGCGTACCGCCAGTGAATTATCCGCCATACTGCCTCCTCAGCGAAGCAAGCCGATCTTCCGCCTGCTCAGCGGTGACCGCAGGCTCAGTCAGGGTATAACCAGACAGCCTGCAGCTGGCCTGATAGCTGGCAGCACGACGCTGTATTCGCAGTGGCAGTAAGGGGTCTCGTCGCGCCAGATATCGATGGTGCGGAGTTCGCCCGCCCAGCTGTAGAGATCCTGAAACAGCGTGCGATGAATATGGCGTAAACGCGGCAGACCCGGTGTACGCGGACCTGGATCCAGCGTCGCCAGCCGCGCGGCACTGAACGCCAGCTCCGCCTTGCGCAGCTGCGCGTCCAGCAGATAGCCGGCGTGCAGCGCCAGCTGCTCAAAAAAGATGCGCTGAGCGCGTCCGTTGCCCGCCCGGAACGGATGCAGTACATAGAGTTCACAGTAGTAATGTGCCAGACGGGCCACAAAGGCGTCTGTATCAAGTTCGGTCAGCCCCTGCTCCTCCTCCAGCGCGCTCATCAGCGCATTGCCCTCTTTCTCAAAGGTTCCAGGTAAAAGAGTCGTAGTTATCAAGCAGCAGCAGCATCATGACCTCAGGTCGATCAAACCGCCGCTATTCTACGCACTTTATCGCGCCGGGCTTA
This sequence comes from Pantoea sp. BRM17, assembly GCA_002939445.1. Lineage (GTDB taxonomy): Bacteria > Pseudomonadota > Gammaproteobacteria > Enterobacterales > Enterobacteriaceae > Pantoea. Next base: position 2,378,310 of record PEFU01000003.1, read on the forward strand.
CCACTTTTGTCAGCTGCGCGGTCAGCGCGGCGAGATCGCCCGCGACCGCTTCGCGAATTGCCTTCTGCCACGGCTCCGGCTCCAGCCGATCCCACTCCGAGGCACACCCCCAGCACCGGCAGCCGCCCGGCAAAATAGCGAATGGCATCCAGAGAAATACCCGCCTGGTCGGGCGTRCAGGGCCCAGGGGAGATAACCAGATGGCTTAGCGGCAATGCCGCCATCTCAGCCAGCGAGATAGCGTCATTACGCACCACGCGCACCTGCGCGCCCAGCTCGCAAAAATACTGGTAACTCCAGGCGGTGATCTCAAACGCGTCAGGCAGCGATCCATCCGCCACAATCAGTGAGTGATAGCGCGTTACGGTGAGTGGATTAGCGAGGTTGCGAAACACGCCTTCGCCAGTGTGGCGTACCGGCGAGGTTTTCCCGTGCATGACCTGACGCGCACGTACCACCTTTCCGCCAAAGGCCTGAGCGATGGCCTGATGCGATCTTAAATGAAATTATAATCACGGAATATGCATAAGAAATCACGGAATGGCAAACGGAAGTTAGCGTTCAAGGAAATTTTTCAGCAGCTGATGGCCCTGCTCGCTGAGCACGCTTTCGGGGTGAAACTGCACGCCTTCCAGCGGTAGCGTGCGGTGACGAAAGCCCATGATTTCATCGGGCTGATTATCACGCAGATGACCCAGCGCGGTGACCGCTATACCGCCGGAGAAGTCGATATACTCTTTACCCTGCTGATCCCAGACGCGGCTGCCTTTGCCCTTTACGGGCACAAACTGCGCAGGTGCATAAACAGGCAAAATGACGTTATCAAACGTCTCCCGGGTTACCGCTATGTTTTCYGCTGCCATTGCTGACCTCATCCGGCTATTGAGCCAGGCGTAGTAGCGCGCCAGCTTGAACGCCGCTTCGTTAGCTTCCGCACCGGAATTGCCAAAAAATACGCGGTCGGCGAAGGTAGCAGCAATCAGCTTCGTCGCCAGACGCAGCGCCGGCTCGTTGGTAAAAACATTACTGGTGTGCCACAGCGTTTCGCCCTGGCGCTTCAGCGTCTCAACCAGCGCCGGATGGCATATCGCGCAGGTATGATCATCAATCACGGCTTTTACCGCCGCCAGATCGTTAAACGGGACGTGGACGATATCGGCCGGTTTGGGGCCGAAGCCGTCAGAGTATTTAGGCTGTCCGCCAACGGAGACGGTAAACAGCGTGCGGCCGTGGAAAGCGTTGTGAAACGCGATGATCTTACTTTTGAACGGCGAGTGCTTTTTCGCTTTCGCCGTCGTAAGAATGTCAGGCTGAATACCGTAGTGTTCATAGCTGAACAGCTTGCCGCTGCGCCCCATGCCGCTCTGTACTTCATCCAGCACCAGCAGCGCGTTATGCTCATCGCACAGCGCACGCAGTCCCTGCATAAATTCCGGCGTTGCCGGCATCACGCCGCCCTCACCCTGAATCGGTTCAACAACGAGCGCGTCGGTAAACTGCTGCCGCCGCGCCTCCACCCCAGCCAGCACCGCCGGCGTGTTAATGATATCCAGCGCGGTTTCTGCAATCGCGCAGGCGAGCGGATTGCCGCCGTAGGTAGTGCCATGTACGCCGGGCGCCATGACGGAAGCGATCTCATGCGTGGTCAGCATCGCGCTCACCGGGAAGCCGCCGCCCAGGTCCTCCGGAGTGATAACCAGCGACGGCACAAAGCGGATCACATCGCTGCCGGCGGTCAGGATCATCACGCCTTCTGCCGCTGCTGCATTGAGAATATCGCGGGCTTTACTGGCATGTTCCGGTTTCAGTACCGCGCCCATCAGCAGACCCTTTCCGCGAATTTCGCTAAAGATATCCAGCTCACTATCCAGCGCCCTGAGGGGCCGGTGACGATTGTCGAGCAGCATGTTAAACGCATTTTGCAGCATCTCAGCGTCATGCACACCATCTCCTCTCTGGCATGGAGCCAGCGACCGCATCATGGCCGCTGGCTGCGGGCTATTCGTCCGAAAGGATAGTCAGGCGGCAATAACCCTGCGCAGCGCGGCCGCAAAGCGCGTCATTCCGGCGTCGATCTCACGCACAGTCAGTTTATCGTAGAGCATATTAACGCCATGACTATTCTGGCGCGTGAGCACACCATGCTGACCCCGGCTCTGGCAGAGCGCTATCTGCAGTCGTGCGAAATTGCCCTGCAGCGCTGTCASCAGCGGCTGACCTACGACGGACCGGGCAGTGAGAGCAACGTTATGGAGGCGCCGGGAAACCTGCATCGCCAGAATGCGCACGATGCGCTGGAAGCGTATCAGGAGGCGCTGCGCATGCTGCTGGGGCCGGATCACGCGCCGGAAAAACTGGCTTACCAGCGGGTAAAGGTTAACCAGGCGCATAACGCGCTGTTTAATGCGCTGAATCAGGCGACCAGCGAGCCTGGTTTTAACGCGCAGTATCTGAAGGATATGCGGCTGTGGGCCAGTTATCTGGTGACGCGCAAATATTATGGCTGGTCGATGATTGGCTTCACCGTGACGGCGGTCTACTCGCTGCAGCTGCTGTCGCTGAATGGTGCTCAGTTCCTGCTGCCGCGGATGATGGATACGCTGATGGGCTGTCTGATCGCCTTCGCCGGTATGATCTGGCTATGGCCGCAGTGGCAGAGTGGTCTGCTGCTGTTTTTTAATATTCCCAAGCCCTACTGGATCCTGATGACCATTATGTTTGTCAGCCAGAATGGCTACAGCGCCACGCGCGTGCGCATTCAGCACCGGGCGCTCGGCACCTTTGCCGGGCTGCTGATTGCCGCCGCATCGCTGCGTTTCGCCGTACCGGAATCGATCGCGCTGCTGTTTATGCTGGCAATCACGCTGGTCTGCCTTTATCATTTCAGCCGCATCGCCCGCGTGCTGCGCACCCAGAAACCGCTCTATACGCGCGATCTGATGGCCGATCGCCAGCGGCGCCTGCCGCTGCTGCCCGCCCTGCGCAGCTATCTATCGTTCAGGTCCGGCGCGCTGCGCAGCGCGGCCCGCTTTGCCGTTATGCTGATGTTTGGCAGCTCTGTTGCGAAGAAAGTGCAAAAGCTGGTAGAACAGAGTCATGCGGAAGCGGTTATCCGCTGGAATGCAAAAACCATTTCGGCACAGCTCAGGCTGCTGGCCGATGCCATTCTCTATCACCAGCTGCCCGCCCGCTTTCAGATGGAAAAGCCGCTCGGCGCGCTGGAAAAAATTGCGCGGCAGCATCCGGATAATCCGGTTGGCCACCCACAGCTGACCGATCCGGAAAAAGCGCTGCCGCCGCTGCTGGCGCGCCAGCAGAAAGCGGTTGACCTGATCACCACCTGCTATCAGCAGATGCATATGCTTTCTGCCAGCCGCGATAACAGCCATAAGCGGCTGACGCGCGCTTTTCAGGTGGCGCTGGATCTGCAGGAGCATATCGCTGTCAGCCTGCACCAGCCGTCAGCGATCTTTACGCTGAGCCTGGTGGGGCGTATGCCGATCTGGGTGCCGCCGCTGCTCTATATTGGCGGCACGTTCTGGTATGGCCTGTTTAACTGGTTCTGGTACTGGCTGTGGAAAGAGCAGCCGATGCGTGAAACGCTGAGCCTGCTCTATCGTGAGCTGGCTGACTACTGCGATGCCAAATATACCCTGCTGCTTGATACGCCGCATAAACGCTTTTTCAAACGCCTGATCGTGGGCGGTACGCTTTTCGCCACCGGCAGTTTTCTGATCCAGTACCTCACCAACGCCGCGGTTCCGCTGCCGCTTATTATGCTGGTGCTGCCGCTGCTGATTGGCGTGACGGGCGAAATCAGTCCGCTGCACGGGCGTCTGCTGCCCGGCACGCTGATTGCGGCGTGATGACACCATCACGCCGTTTCTGTTTGCGATAAGCTGATGTGGCGCCGAATCATCTATCATCCCGAAGTCAATTACGCTCTGCGTCAGACGCTGGTGCTGTGCCTGCCTGTCGCGCTGGGATGGCTGTGTGGCGATCTGCAAAAAGGCCTGCTGTTCTCGCTGGTACCCGCCTGCTGCAATATTGCCGGCTTGGCTAAACAGCCGGATGCCATGACCCACCCCGACGGTATGCAGATTAAAATTACCCGTCAGGAGATTGGTCAGATCGTGGGTTGCTCACGGGAAACCGTTGGTCGCATCCTGAAAATGCTGGAAGATCAGAACCTGATCTCCGCACACGGTAAAACCATCGTCGTTTACGGCACCCGCTAAGCTGTTTCACCCCCCGCCTGGGTGCGTGCGAAAACAGCCTGCGAAGTTGCTGAAATTTCCTACAAAAAATTTCGTCAGCTGATTCAGGTTAACCCGGATATTTTGATGCGCCTGTCGGCGCAGATGGCACGTCGCCTGCAGGTGACATCAGAAAAGGTGGGTAACCTGGCTTTCCTGGATGTTACCGGCCGCATTGCGCAGACGCTGCTTAATCGCCATATTCACAAATATCCATCCAAAAGCACGCTGATCCATCAGGGTGAAAAAGCAGAAACGCTCTACTACATCGTTAAAGGTTCCGTTGCGGTACTGATTAAAGATGAAGAAGGCAAAGAGATGATCCTCTCCTATCTGAATCAGGGAGATTTCATCGGCGAACTCGGCCTGTTTGAAGAGGGCCAGGAGCGCAGTATGAGGACGGGCAGAATCAAAAGCAGAGCTTACACATCCGCCCGGATAATTTTTATTAACAGGACGCGCTGGACGATTTCATCGCCTGACAGGGAATGAATGCCCCTGTGTTTTGGGCACGATTACAATAGAGGATAATAGCGAAACCAAGAGCCGTAACCGCAAACAGACCCTACACTCGAATGGTTCCTGTCCCATTGGATTCTCCGAGAAAGGTCAGCCCTTCCACCCATTTCACACGTGCCTGCATTATTCTTTCTCCTGAAGCGGCGTTTTGCGCCAGAGTACGCGTTCATCCGGCAAACAGCAATCGCCCGCCTGCTGAAGCGAGACAACACAAGACAGCCTGCAAAAGCTGTGCTACAAACAGAGCTGAAAATTTCTTCGTCGTGGCTGTTGTAAAAATACGTGGTGCTTCTTCGCGCCGTTCTGAAGTCAGTTTGACCTCGCAGTCAGCCACGTCATTACGCCCTTTTTGCAGAATCGAGACCACATCAATCGCGCTACAGCCGCCGGCGGCCATCAGTACCATCTCCATCGGGCTTGGCGCTTTATCGCCTGAATTCCCGTCCATTRATAACTGATGTCCTGATGCAAGCCTGTTTCACGGGTAGCGAGGTATGCGCACCGGCAGCTGTTACAGCTCAACTACCTCATGGCTGTGGGTGATCTCCACCCCTTTGCCGAGCRTGATCGCCACCGAGCAATATTTTTCTGCCGACAGGTCAACCGCCCGCGCCACCGCTTTCTCGCTCAGCGCTTTGCCGCTGACGATAAAGTGCAGGTTAATCTTCCCTATCTGCTGGCGATGATTCAGGGATCGTTTATTTCGCATATGAATACGCTGGTGGTACCGGGCGGCAAAATGGGACTGGCGATGGAGCTGATCATGATGCCACTGGTGCAGCGGCTGATTGAAGGAAAACGGATAGAGTAGAGGCCATGTCTGCCAGACGACGTGGCATCGGTCGCCATAAATGGCGACCCTGCGGAAGCGGTGATGGACTCCGTGGTACGGTCGATGGAAGATTATATCAACTACATCACGCCGCAGTTTTCGCGCACGCACCTTAACTTTCAGCGGGTACCGACAGTTGATACCTCTAACCCGTTCGCGGCGCGCGAGATCCCCTCACTGGATGAGAGTTTTGTGGTGATCCATTTTCGCGGCCTGGAAGGTATCGCTTTGCCGGGCACCTTTACTCCCTGGCAGCCGCTGCCGGAGAATACTGATGTGCTGTTTTATGAGGGACTGCACGGCGGAGTGGTTACGCAGCAGCATAACGTGGCGGAGCATGTTGATCTGCTGGTGGGCGTGGTGCCGATCGTCAATCTTGAGTGGATACAGAAACTGGTACGCGATACCAGCGAACGGGGCCATTCGCGCCATCGCTATACCCGGCCGGAAATGGATATGGCGATCCGCAAAGCACGCGATCTGGGTCGTCACATCAGCTATTTTGGTCCGGACGCCAATGACTTTGGCCTGCTGGAGCAGACGTTCCGGCGCTATGGCGAAAGCGGCATAGGAGAGTCGCGCAAATACCTGCACACCTATGACGAGGCCGTGCCGTGGAATCAGGTAGCTGATGCACTGCCGGATAATTCATGGTAACAATGCTCATCGCCCGACCTCACAGGGAGCACCCGTATGTCAGCCAGACACCCCGTTATCGCCGTTACCGGCTCCAGCGGCGCCGGTACCACGACAACCAGCCTTGCGTTCCGTAAAATTTTTCAGCAGCTGGGGCTGCATGCAGCCGAAGTAGAAGGCGACAGTTTCAGGAACTGGATGTAACAACGCTGGAAAACCTGATTGAAAGTTTTGTTCTGCGCGAAGGCACTGACTACGGTGAGCAGGAGCGCAGCCTGGCGCAGAAGGTAGCCGACGTGCGCCGCCAGCTGMAGCAGGGCGAGGTGGTGCTGGTCTGGTCTGAGCTGCATGAAACGGTCAATATTATGCCGCGGCGCGAGTTTYGCGGACGATCCCTTTATGACAGATGCGGTGATCCCGCAGCCGCAGCAATTGTCTGCCACAATTGAGTATCAGCTGACGCAGCAGGGTGGACACGTTGGCTTTGTCGGCGGCAGCCTGCTTCAACCGCATATGTGGCTGGAGCAGCGCGTGCCGGAGTGGCTCTCAACTTATCTGGATGGGCAATTGTGATTATTCCGTGGTCGCAAACTGCGCGCCTGGCCCGGCACGCTGCCGGTTGATGTACTGCAGCTGCGCGCGTTTCGCCGCCTGCGCGAATTTGACGATGCGATCACCGCCCGGGCGCACGGCTTTCTTGACGCCAGCGATTATTATCAGCGCGCCAGCGCCCTGCCGCTGTTAACCGGCGTGCGCAAGCCGATGCTGATCATCCACGCCAACACAGCTGCGGTAGGTGTGTCGCTGGGCGGTAACATGCTCGCCTGTTTACTGGGCCTGCAGGGCAATGAGGCACCGCTGGATGCGGCCGTGGCGATATCAGCGCCGCTGGCGCTCGCCCCCTGCAGTGAAAAGCTCGATATCGGCTTCTCCCGCTTCTACCAGCACTATCTGCTGACGCAGCTGAAAAAGAATGCGCTCCTCGAAGGCCATTTTCGCAGCCCTTATGCACACGGCCTGATGCAGGCGTGCAAAGCGCGCGGCTGGCTTGGCGTGGTGATGCACTTTCGCGGCTGCAGCGGCGAACCTAACCGGCTGCAGCGCATCTATCACTCCGGTGAAACAGAAGACGCGACCTATTTCCTGCACTGGCTGCGGCGTGAATGGGGCAGCGTGCCCGGCAATCCCTTTATTCCGCTGCGCGGCTTCGGCAATGCGCATTTGCAGACCCTGCTGCCGCGCCTGCTACGGCGTCGCGTCACGCTTAAACCACACTGGCAGCGGCTGGAGCTGCCGGATGGCGACTTTGTCGATCTCGCCTGGAGCGAAGATCCGGCCGGCGCGCGACACAAACCGCGCATGGTGATGTTCCACGGGACCTGAGGCCGTAAGTAACATATTATTGGGCCCCGGCGTGATGGCCGCGACCCAGAGAAAACCTAACATCGACAAAAAAAGACTGAGTTCCATGAGTATCCGGATGCTCCTCATCCTTAAAAGCAGACAACCCATCGAAGCTATCAGCGAGTTATGCATCAGACAAGCACTATCCCTGGTTATTTAGATTGCCCCACGCGTCTCATAGGCGGCCGTCGCGATTTTCCACGCCAGCCAGAGCAGATAGAGACTGCCGGCAATCTTCAGTACCAGATGCAGCGACGGATAGAGCAGGATCAGTCCGCCAATGCCAAATGCCACCATCAGCAACATCACCTGCATACCCAGCATGATACCAATAAGCAGCGGTAGCGTGCGCAGAAAGCCAAAATTAGCCCAGATCAGGCCGGATACCAGATTCACCAGCGCCATGCCCATGCTGATCGCAACCACAGAGTGCTGATAGGCAGCTCCTGCCAGGCTGAAACTCGCTATCGCCCCCAGCGCCATCAGCCAGGCTTTAGGATTGATCAGTTGCAGCAGTCCGCCCTGCCAGAACGGCATCTGCTTTACCGAACGGTCTTCGGTTTCCAATGCTGAACCGCATTCGCCAGCCGCATGCTGCCATTGTGCATGAAGTCCTGCCCTGGCAGCGTCTGGAGCGCGCATCCAGCTAATCTAGCGCCAGATCAGCAGCACACAGGCAGCGGTCAGTGCGCCCATCGCGAGGTTGAACAGCTTCCAGGCACGCGGGCTATGCAGCAGGCGGCCAATCAGTGAACCAAATCCCAGCGCCCGATGCCATTTTTACCGTGTCAGATGTGCTGGCCGTTGGCGTTATTCACGCCGCGCTCGAAGCGGGACTGCGCGTTCCGGAGGATCTGGCCGTGGTAGGTTTTGACGGTATTCCGTTTACCAGCAGCCTGAATCCGCCGCTGACCACCATTGCGCAGCCGATGAATCAGATGGGCGCCCGCAGCGTACAGCTGGACCTGGCCGGAAAGGGCCGAAAACAGATTGCGCTGGTCAACTGCGACATGCGCTATCTCTATTCGCATCAGCGTGAGAGCGGCTACCGCGAGGCGCTGAAGGCGCTGAATATGACGTGGGATCGCGTGGCGTATGCGGAGAATATCTCCTGCGAAGCGGGCAGCGCCGCGCTGCATGCGCTGCTGGCACAGCCCTCTAGTGAAACCGCCTATCTGGCGCTGCTGGCTGGCAAGGTCGTCGATGGCGTGATCACAATGGATGCCGCCGCCTGTCTGCAGGGGCTGAAAGATTTGATTGGTGATGCGCCGTGGGTGCAGTGTGCTGAATACGATCCCTCTATTAATGCATCCAGCGTGACTATTGATAACCGGCAGGCGGCCTTTGAGACGGTCCGCGTGGCAGCGATCAGCGCGTGCGACTACCAGCCTAATTTGCTGGCGCGCCAGCTGCGCACGGCGCAAAGCAACATGCTGCTGGTGCTGATTTCAGATATTACCAACCCCTTCTGTTCGCGCGTTGTGCAGGGGATTGAAGCGGAGGCGGAGACGCAGGGCTATCACATTTTGCTCTGCAACAGCGCCTCTCAGCTGCGGGAGAAACGGTGACAAATTTGTCAGGCGCTCACATCGCTACTGTGTTATTGATCTCTACCTGATTTCATCACCTGAATAGCGGTTGTTATCTCCATGTCCATCGAAAAAGTCGCGCACCTGGCGGGCGTATCAAAAGCTACCGTTTCCCGGGTTCTGAACCAGCATCCCGGCGTGCGTCCCGATACGCGCAGTAAAGTGGCGCTATCAGTCCCAGTACTGCTGCCAGCGAGATTATTGTTTTTTGCATTGCCATCATCCTGTTCCCCGAAGTGAAGTTATGACGGCAGTGTCGCCAGCGGTGAAAGTTTCATAAAGGAATTAAAAATTATCCCTCATGCCAATCAGTTCTTAGATCAACATCAGGCAAGGCTATGCAAAAAAAGCAAATAGGCCGGA
>PEFU01000003.1:2388008-2404037 GCA_002939445.1 Pantoea sp. BRM17
GATTCTAGGTAATGACTCCAACTTACTGATAGTGTTTTATGTTCAGATAATGCCCGATGACCTTGTCATGCAGCTCCACCGATTTTGAGAACGACAGTGACTTCCGTCCCAGCCTTGCCAGATGTTGTCTCAGATTCAGGTTATGCCGCTCAATTCGCTGAGTGTAACGCTTGCTGATTACGTGCAGCTTTCCCTTCAGGCGAACGAGCGTAATGTCGTACTGGAAAGTCTGGGCGCCATTAAGCGTGCCGGTGCCGACCTGATATTCAGCTACTTTGCGCTGGATCTCGCCGAGCAGAAAGTGCTCTGATAAGCACTCTTCAGCCTGGCGGTCGCTATCGCCGGGCTGCTGATTTACACAATAATCGTGAGCACGTGAACCGCTTTTTCTGATCGAAATCCGATGAACCGGCGTGAAGCGATCCGCGAATCCCTGCTGGATGAAGCCGAAGGGGCGGATTCGCTGATGGTTAAACCTGCCGGCGCCTATCTCGACATTCTGCGTGATATTCGCGAACGCACCACGCTGCCGCTGGCTGCCTACCAGGTGAGCGGTGAATATGCGATGATCAAGTTCGCCGCGCAGGCGGGTGCGATTGCGGGTGCTGACTTCATTGCCCCTTCAGCGGCAATGGATGGTCAGGTTAAGGCGATTCGTCAGGCGCTGGATGGGGCGGGCTTTACGGATACGGCGATTATGTCCTACTCCACTAAGTTTGCCTCTTCGTTCTACGGCCCGTTCCGTGAGGCCGCTGGCACGGCGCTGAAAGGCGATCGCAAGACCTATCAGATGAACCATGCATGGCAGGAGAATGGCCTGGTCGCGCGTATGGCGCGTATCTGTAAAGATACCGTGCCGGAGATGATCGTGATGTCCGACACCTGCTTCTGTGAATACACCAGCCACGGCCACTGCGGTGTGCTGTGCGATCACGGCGTGGATAATGACCAGACGCTGATCAATCTGGGCAGGCAGGCGGTAGTAGCCGCGCAGCGCCTTAGCATCAACGATCTGGCGCTGCCGATCTTTGTTGAAGAAGAGGTGGATGACTATGTGCCGATCAACGCTATGCCAGGCGTGATGCGAATTCCGGAAAAACGTCTCGCGTATGAAATTGAGCGTATTGCCAAAGCGGGTATCCGCTCGGTAATGACCTTCGGTATTTCGCATCATACCGACGCCACCGGCAGCCCGCCCGGCGGGACTTTTTTATCTCCCGTCTCCGCCTCTCAGCAGCACACATTCTTCATTACCCGACGTGAAAAAGAGTAAACTGTAGTCACTATTTTCATCCAAAAAAGTTGTGTGAACATGTCTGAATTTAATCTGATCCAGCGCCCGAGAAGGCTGCGTAAAAGCGCCTCTATGCGCGCAATGTTCCAGGAATCCGCGGCGAACAAACCGCTGCGTGGCGCCACGCCTGCGGCATCTGACCTGGATGAAGCCCGTGAGATCCTGCAGGAGCATCACGACAACATCGAACAGAAGATTGAAGATATTGATGCCGAGATCGCACGCCTTGAGGCTAAACGCCGCAACCTGGTCGATCAGCATCCGGTTATTAAAGAGTAATATTCACCAGTCCCGTCGCTGCCGGCGATGTTCCCGACGCATATCCGCTACAGCGCGCTGGCCAGTGCATTCAACATCTCGGTTCTGGTGGCCGGTCTGACGCCAACTATTACCGCCTGGGCAGTAGAAGCCAGCAATAACCTCTATATGCCTGCCTACTATCTGATGGTGGTTGCTGTCGTGGGTCTGATCACCGGTCTCTATATGAAAGAGATGTTTGTACAGCCGATCATGGGCATGCTGAGCGACCGCTTCGGCCGTCGTCCGTTTGTTATCCTCGGCAGTATTGCGCTGTTCTTCTGTGCGATCCCGGCGTTTACGCTGATTAACAGTAACGTGCTGGGCCTGATTTTTGCCGGCCTGCTGCTGCTGGCGGTGATCCTCAACGCCTTTACCGGCGTGATGGCCTCTGGCGATGGCCCGAAAGTGTCGTTCAAAGAGATCGCCACCAAACACTGGAAAAGCCTGCTGGCCTGTATCGGTCTGGTGCTTGCCACCAACGTGACCTACTACATGCTGCTGACTTACATGCCGAGCTACCTGTCACATAACCTGCACTACTCAGAAGATCATGGGGTGCTGATTATCATCGCCATCATGATGGGTATGGTGCTGGGTGCAGGCGTTGTGGTGCTGCTCTCGACTATCGTCGGCGAAGCTAACTTCCTTGAGTGGGGCTGGCGCGTGCCGTTCTTCCTGGCGCTGCCGCTGGGCCTGATTGGCCTCTATCTGCGCCATGCGCTGGAAGAGACCCCGGCTTTCCAGCAGCACGTTGATGGTCTGGAGCAGGGTGACCGTGACGGCCTGCTCTGTATCGGCCTGATCCCCTCTTACGCCTCTATCGGCATCTGGGCACCGATTCTGCTGCTGCTGGCCAAAATGGCCCAGGGCTTCTCGGTCGGCGGCGAGTATACCGGCGCATCGATTTTTGTCGCAGAGTACTCCCCGGACCGTAAACGCGGCTTTATGGGCAGCTGGCTCGACTTCGGCTCTATCGCCGGTTTCAGCTTTGTTGCCTATGCGCTGGGTAAAGTCTTTTTCCCGGATGCCTCTCCGGGCGTGCAGATGATCGCGGCGCTGGGTACCTTTTCGGTTCCGTTCCTGATCCGTCCGCTGGGTGGTCTGTTCTTCGGCATGCTGGGCGATAAGTATGGCCGCCAGAAAATTCTCTCTATCACCATTGTTATTATGTCGGTCAGTACCCGAGTTGATAGCAGACAGCCGGCGGCGTTGAGGATTTTTCGAATTCCAATACAGGGTAACATCATGAAATTACGTAGGAAGCGTGTAAAACCTATCGGGCTGGATGACGTCACCATTATCGATGACGCCCGCTTACGCAAGGCTATTACTGCGGCATCGCTGGGTAATGCGATGGAGTGGTTCGACTTTGGTGTCTATATTACCTCTCTGACACCGCTTTACGACCATATAATTAGCTAAAAAGTAACCACTTACTGGCTAAAACATGACAAATATCACACAAAAACGGTATACTCTGTCGCGGGTCGCAATAATTACCCGTGTAATTATTGCTATGGCTGGCCAGGGAAAAACCCGTTTTCACGGCTATGCTTTAATTTTCTCAACGCCGCGGACGCATGGATGAGATGCTGCAGGGCTTTGCCGTGGCGCTGAAGATGGGTGCCACGAAAAAAGATTTCGACAATACCGTGGCGATTCACCCCACCGCAGCGGAAGAGTTTGTGACGATGCGTTAACAAAAAGGCGCCCGGACGGGCGCCTTTTTTGATCGCCGTAGCCGGTTACCAGGAGACGGTAATCGCCATCCGCCGATTGGCACGGTGGGCCTGACCGAACCGCAGGCGCGCGAGCAGTATGGTGATGACCAGGTGAAAGTCTATAAATCCTCTTTTACCGCCATGTACACCGCGGTCACGCAGCATCGCCAGCCGTGCCGCATGAAGCTGGTCTGCGTCGGCCCGGAAGAGAAGATTGTCGGTATTCACGGCATCGGCAGCTTCGATGAGAAAGGCTATATCCGCGTCGATAAGTTTCAGAATACCAGCGTCGCAGGCATTTATGCGGTAGGAGATAACACCGGTGCCGTCGAGCTGACGCCGGTAGCGGTGGCGGCAAGCCGTCGTCTCTCTGAGCGTCTGTTTAACAACAAACCGGATGAGCATCTCGACTACAGCAATATTCCGACAGTGGTGTTCGCGCTGGTGGAGGTGATGCAGGCGGAAGGCCCGCAGCTGCATACCGAAGCGACGCCAAAAGCCGTGGTTAAAAATGCTGACGGCAGCCTGACGCTGCAGCTGGAAAATGGCAGCGAACAGACGGTGGATTGCCTGGTCTGGGCGGTGGGTCGTGAACCGGCAACCGATAATCTTAACCTTGACGTGACCGGCGTTGCGTCTGTGCCAGGTGCCGAATATGGTATCGATTCTGACGGTTTCTTTGAGCTGGGATCCTTACCGCGGCGCGTGGCCGTAGTGGGTGCAGGCTATATCGCCGTCGAGCTGGCAGGCGTGGTCAACGCGCTGGGCGCGGAAACGCATCTGTTCGTGCGTAAACACGCTCCGCTGCGCAGTTTTGATCCGCTCCTGAGCGAACGGGCCACGCTGGTAAAGAACCGCAGCGCCTATATCGATCGCATTCACACCTCTTATGACAACGTGCTGGGCAAAAACAAAGTCGAAGTCATCAAAGGCTTTGCCCGCTTTGTGGATGCGCACACGGTGGAAGTTAATGGTGAAACGATCACCGCCGATCATATTCTGATCGCCACCGGCGGACGCCCGGTGCGCCCTAGCGGCATCGCCTCCATTAATCGTGCAGCCATGCACGGCCAGACGTGTGCGCTGATCGAAGCGAAAGAGCTGGGTGGCACCTGCGTTAACGTCGGTTGCGTGCCCAAAAAAGTGATGTGGCATGCGGCACAGATCGCCGAAGCCATTCATCTGTATGGACCCGATTACGGCTTTGATACTACGGTGAACCGCTTTGACCCGCGCCGGTGCCTAAAAAAGTCAGATGCATAATAGCCTTACCTGTAAGCGAAACCTGGATTTCACTCTATCATAATCATAGGCGGAACCTTTGCGCCGCTCCGCCAGGTAGCGGTAAACTTTACGCCATATTTTCTCAACAGACGGAAACAACGGATGACCAGACATTTTGACTACCTCGCTATCGGCGGCGGCAGCGGGTAAGCAGGCCCGGCAGGCCAAAAATGTGATCGCCATGCAGGTGCGTAATGAAAATCTTCTCCAGTTTGCCAGGGCGAAGCGCCGAGCGCATAAACTGATGCTGCGTCGCCTCACCGCAGTCAAACAGCCAGGTGTCGCCACGCTTTGAGAGCGTCAGGGCGATCGCGCTGACATTGCGCTGTAAACTGGGCGCGCACTCTACGACATGATTCATCGGATAAGCGGTCACCCGGAACTCGCCGTTATCCAGTACCAGACCCGCCTCAATCTCCACGATTTCCAGCGGATAAGTGGTCCATGAACTGCTCAGGCTCAGCGCGTTTTCAACAAATGCCTTCAGCCCCTCAGGGCCATACAGCGTCAGCGGATCGAGCATGCCCGCCATCGAGCGGCTAAATATTGCCAGCACCTTACCTGCCGTCGCGGGCCCCAGATAGTCTGCGCCGTTAATTTCGCGCCCATCCTCCAGCCGGATAACTTTTCCCTGCTTTAGATCCTGATACCAGGGGCCGCGCGGCACGCCCTCTGCTTTAAGCCGTGCGGCATCCAGAAATCCGGGCTTATCATGCTGCTCAATGCGGTAGCCGTAGCGGAGATAGCGCGAGCTGAAGTGCGTCGCGATCATACGCTTAACCCCCGCCTGCTGCGCCACGGCTGCCGCCTGCACCGTCGTTGAGTGACCGCGCCCGTTGGCCTTCTCCGCCATTGCTGCCTCAAGCGTGGTTTCATGCACCATGACATCGGCGTTGGCCGCCAGCGCCAGCGCGGCGTCGGTCGGCGCGGTATCGCTAAAGCGCAGATGGAAGAGCTGCTGCCGTGGCTGCATAAAACGCTGGTCCCTGCCGGCACCGGGCACTATAGCGTGACGCAGGTAGTACCAGAGTAACCGTCCGGCGCGTTAAATCTCCACAACAGCAAAATCGTGTGCCAGTTCGGTTGCCGCAAACACCGACTGGCACTCCGCCAGCAGCTTGTCCCGATCTGCAGGTATAAGCGCTTTGCTACCGGTATCTATGCGCTCTGGTATCCGGTGGTAATGCGCCAGCAAATCAAACATATGCTGCGCGATCTGGAAGCTACCGGTATCCGCAATATTCTGCAGATTGAGCTGGCGGTGCGTCCGGACAGCGACCAGCGCGGCATGACCGCCTCCGGCATGATAGTCATTAATCCGCCGTGGAAACTGGAACTGCACCCCAGCGACTATCCGCTACTACGCACCGAGTTCAGCAAAGATGCGCGCGCGCGCGTGGAACGCGGCGATGGCTATCAGCAGCTGAAGGCGAAACTGCCACCGCCGGCGCGGCGCGGCCTGATCCTGATCGATCCCCCTTATGAGATGAAAAGCGACTACCAGGATGTGGTGAAAGGGATTCAGGAAGGGAGCGCGCACGCCGAGCGCACGGGTGAATATCTGGAAGGCATCGCCCGCATCTGGCAGCAGCCTGACGCGCCTGCGCTGCTGAAACCCTATCTGAACGCGGTGCGTAACCTGAATCCCGGTGGCACCCTGCGCTACTATCCAGGTTCACCGCTGATCGCCCGTTACCTGCTGCGCGAAGAGGATAAGCTGCAGCTGACGTTCAATCGTCAACTCCTTTGATCCAACTGCGGACCCCCATCTTTTATGCTGAGTTATCGCCACAGTTTTCACGCCGGCAACCACGCCGACGTGCTGAAACACACCGTTGAAAGCCTGATCCTCACCGCGCTCATGGAGAAGGATAAGCCCTTTCTCTATCTGGATACGCACGCGGGTGCCGGACGCTACCAGCTGAGTAAAAAACGCTCAAAATTGCATTTCCAGGCGCGATCTGGCAGCAAATTAAGCGTGAGCCTGAATCGGCCTGTCACTATTTTGCCGTGCCCTGCCCGCTTTCCCGCGGCTGGCCCGATGCGTACTGCGCTGCCGCAGCGCCGGGGCGGAGGCCGCAAAAGCCCAGCAATTTCTGTACGGTCCGGCTATAATCGCGCCATCCTGAGTCACGGCAGGCACCACATGCTCGGGTTTAATGGCGGTAAAAGGGGGCAGGGTAAAAGGGGTAAGTAATGGGTTAGTCATAAGCGCGATCCTTTCATCATGGAATTATGGGCGCGAATACTCGCGCTACGCAATTTTACTAAAATGCGGGCGCCGGACATTAAAATCAATGCCGTAAAATGGAATAGAAGTAGGAGAAAGCAGCGGCAGCACTTTGTCGAAGGCGTCGCGCAGATCGGGGTTATTTTTTACCGCATTCAGATGGCTGACAGGTGAAAATACGCGGCTCAGACGATCGTCTGCTTCTGCAATAGGCTGAACCAGGCTCTCCCAGGTGTAAGGCGCTCCCCGCGTTACCGCACGATCTACCGTATCACGGCACTCTTCAAGAAGTGACAGGCGCGCCATAATTTTGCCATAGCGCCGCTGTTTGTCTCTTTCCAGCCCGATGCCTGACAGCTCGAAATCACGCAGGCTGTTATCAATAGCGCGCTGCTGCTCCGGGCTGAGTGCAGCAAAGCCTTCGCTTTGCTTCAGGCTGCGATACGCCTTGTAGAGGCCCTCATGCTGTCCAACCCAGGTAGAATATTGGCAATAGGTGATAATTGGCAGATAGCTCGGGATATCCAGCGTCAGCAGCCAGCCTTCCTGCTTGCGTAGCTTAGCCTGCGCCTCGGCAGCGGCAAGCGCATCTTCAGGTACACCCGCCAGCTCCGCTTTATCGGTGACAAGTTTGGTCCAGCCCATGGTCGCATCCAGCACATTGTTGCTATAGGCTGAGCCCAGCTGAGACGGGCTGTCGGCCATTTTGGTTACCAGCGACTTATCCGCGTAGGAGTCGTAGCCAAGCAGCTGGGCCAGCTCGTGGCGCAGCGCCAGCTGCTCTTCCATTATCGGGCCATTATCCCATTTGCCTGCGTTGGGTCCCTGATCGGAAGCGCGCGTAGCGTACGCACGGTACATCTCTTCACGCAGGGCGGCGTTGTCCGGAAAATAGGGACGCAGCTGTTCATCACTGATCGCGAAGAGATGCTGCTTCTGCTTTTCACTAAAATAGGTGATATCCCAGGGCTGCATGTTATCAACCCCGTACACCTCTTTAGCGAACTCACGCAGCTGCGCCAGCTCCTGCTCAGCCTGTGGACGGGCGCGTTTTGCCAGATCGCCCAGGAAGTCGATGACCTGATCCATCCAGGCACCACCGCGCTTATGCTCGCGCGCGTAGAGATCGWGATAGAAACTGCCGCGCAGTTCGCCGCTTTCATCAAACAGGTCGAAGAAGCRGACATCATGATGGTAGATCTCAACGCCCTTGCGCTCTTTAACGTTGATGCCGTAGATACGTTTTACGACTTCAAACAGGCCTTTTAATACGCGGGCTTAGATACCCGATATTCCCGGGACTTCAACCTGCGTCAGCATGTGGTGCAGACCATGGCCAAATTCGTGGAACAGCGTGATAACTTCGTCGTGCGTAAACAGGGCAGGCTTATCCGACAGCGGCTGGCTGAAATTACAGGTCAGATAGGCGATAGGCTTCTGCAGGCTGCCGTCCGCCTTGCGCATTTTATCAACGCAATACAGGCCGAATTCAAGCTGACGCAGGATAAACAGCGCCGCATGGTAATTCTTCGCTTTCAGCATTTTTTCCAGCAGCTCGTCCGRCAGGGATGAACCGGTTTGGTAGTGACCGGAGATAAAATCCAGCGCATCCGGTTCCCAGCACCAGTTTTCCATAAACTGGCTCGGCAGTTCGACCGCATCCCACGGTACGCCGTTTGCTGCCAGCACATCGGCCCATAAATAGCTGTAGTAACCGGCGGCATATCCGCCTGCAAAGATATGGCTGAACGCATGCGGGAAGCGTCCCCACTGCGGCGATTCCACAACGGCAACCTGCTTCTTGACGGCATGCAGGGTATCCATAACCTTCGGCCCCTGCTGCGGGTCAAAACCCGTGTGAAGCTGCAGATCGAGAACCGATTTTCACAAGCCGGTTTATCCCTGGATGCCGTAGCTTTTCAGCATGGCATCAAGCTGCGGCTCGCGGCCGCGGAAGCGTTTGAACAGCTCCATTGGCTCTTCAGCACCGCCGCGCGTCAGGATATTGTCAAGGAACGCCTGGCCGGTTTCGCGATTGAAAATGCCCTCATCGCTGAGGCGCGCCCACGCATTCAAATTTGCGCCGGTGCGCCATGGCACCGGAGACAAAATCGACAAAAATACCGCCCAGCTTAGGCTCATCGCGCTTGCGCAGCTCAAGATGCGCAGACGTGAGCACCAGCGCCAGCGGCGCGTTCTCATCCTGCTCAAGGCCCCAGCGCGTTGCCAGCTGTAATAAGGCGCCGTCTCCGGCGCCTGTTTCATCCACTGTGTCGGCGTAGCCACGCTGCAGGCCATCCTCAAGCAGCGCGGCGACCACCGGGTGGCGCTCCAGCATCCGCACCCGGCACCCCAGCGCGGCAAGCACAAACGCATCGCGTCCGAGACCGGCCGTTGCGTCGACCACATCCGGCAGATAGCCGCCTTTGATGCCCACGGCTTTGGCCACCGCTTCGCCGCGTCCGCCGGGCGCATCGGCATCCTCATCAGCCCCCACCAGCGAATGAAATACGCGCTAGAGAAAAAAATGGTAGGCACTTTTCTGCCGGTGCGGATACATGGGGTCGAGATAGACCACATCCGGCGCGGGCGCGATATCGCTCAGCGCCTGCTGGCTCGCCACGTGCAGCAGCGTCAGCCGCTCGCGCAGCCAGCCGCCGATTTCGTAAAAACAGGCCGGGATAACCGGCCTGTTTTATATCTGACGCCCTGCTCTGCCGCTTCAGGTTAGCGGCGGATAGATATCAAAGCGGTGACTTTTTGTTACCACGGCAGACTGTGTCACCACGCCTGCCAGCGGCGGTGCGTAATCAGGACGCTTGACCACGATACGCTTTTTCGCCAGACGCCGCGCAGGCTCCAGCTGTTGGCGAAACGCTGAGCGGCAGCGGCGATCTGGGCCAGGTGCTGGTGGATGCTATCCGGAAATATGATGTGGATCTGGTGGTCTGCGGACATCACCAGGATTTCTGGAGCAAGCTGATGTCATCCGCGCGTCAGCTGATCAATACCGTGCATATCGATATGCTGATTGTGCCGCTGCGCGACGCAGAAGAAGAATACGAAAGCCAGCTGCTGGTGGATAAAGCGGTATCGCTGGCGMGTCCTTATGATGCCAAAATCTCGCTGATCCACGTTGACGTTAACTATTCCGATCTCTATACCGGCCTGATTGACGTAAATCTCGGCGATATGCAGAAGCGCATTTCAGAGGAGACGCACAGCGCCCTGAAAGCCCTCTCCGTCAGCGCAGGCTATCCCCATTTGCCGGTGACACTGGCTATACTCAGCAGATAACAACAGATCCTGCAGTTTCATTGAGTCACCGGCGCATCATCGCCGCTTCGCGCTAAGGAAAACGCCCGCCGTGGTTTGCGGGAGGGTAGCCCCCCAGAATATTGAGAAAGGAGTTTTATCATGGCCTATAAACATATCCTGATTGCAGTCGATCTCTCTCCCCCTGTGGAAAATAAGCCAGCCATCGATAAGCAGATTGGCGTTGTTGTTTTACAGATCTGCGCCTCGCCACCAGAGAAAAGTGGCACGCAATTTCAGTGTAGAATATCTGCTCAAACTTTTTCCAGCGACGCGCTTCGTCAATATATGCATAACCCCCTGCTCAGTGGATCGTTATCACGCTCAGGCGCAGCGGTGCAGCATCAACATATTGGTACAACAGCGGATCGCAGCCGCGCAATACGTAGAGCAGCGCACGCAGGGAAGAGAAGTAGCGCGCCATATTTACCAGACAAACCACACAAAGAGCCCAAAAAAGCGCGATAGTGCTGATCATATTTCCCCCTTCTGGCTGGTACCGCAATGACGTGATATGCAGCGGGGAAGTGCTGCAGACGGACTGCCAGATCGCCATCGCCACCAGGCTCACCACGACCAGAAAACAGAGTCCGCTGGTCAGTACAAACTGACTGCGCACCCGTTCACAGCGGCGGATAAACTCATCGTCATGATGGTCAAGATAGCGCTTTAACCAGATATAGCGCACCAGCCGCACCTGTTTACCCGGCTGGCCGTGAGACGTAAAAAAGCCGGCAAACGGCGGCGGACTGCAGAGTCGCACCATCAAAAATATCGCCATGGCGTGGATCTTCACGCTGCCGGTCTGTATTTTGCTCTCGGGCGGACTCTACTGGATTGCGCTGCATCTGATTTGATACCGCACTATTCCGGCAAAAGGGCGACAGCAGTGTCGCCCTTTTTTATTGCCTGCGCGCGGAATAACGGTGTCGCTTCGTATCGGCACCATGATTGGCTGGCGTCGTGTGGCGACCACCATCGGTGAAAAAATCGGTAAGAAAGGCATGACCTATGCGCAGGGTATGTCGGCGCAGGTGACTGCCGCCGTATCGATTGGCGTGGCAAGCTATACCGGTATGCCGGTTTCAACCACACATATCCTCTCCTCCTCTGTGGCCGGCACCATGCTGGTTCACGATCAGCTCTCTGTCGATCAGCGCAGCCAGATGCGTCGTCTGCTGCTGTGCATCTCTGACACGGCGGATAAGGCGGCCAAGCTGCCGGAAACCGGCGCGGATGATAAGCGCTTCCTCAGCAAGCTGAAGGGCGATCTGCTTGGCACCATCGAGTATGCCCCGGTCTGGATTATCGTGGCCGTGGCGCTGGCGCTGACGCGCGATGCGGTTAATCATCTGGAGCAGTATTACCGCCAGCACGGCGATTCGCTGACGCATATTGTGCAGATGGCACCGCCTGCGCTGCCGACGCCGGAAGAAGTGCCGAGCGGTCCGCAGGAGTTCCACTGTGACAGCGCCCGTGCGCTGCAGGCTATCGGCCGGGCCCAGGGCCTGCTGAACAATCTGCAGAGCTGTGAAAAGATCGATGGCAAGAAAAAGCCGCCGTTCTGGACGCGCATCGCGCTGATTGTTTCGGCCATCGGTGTCAGCTATTCACACGGCGCTAACGACGGACAGAAAGGCATTGGTCTGATCATGCTGGTGCTGATTGGCGTAGCTCCGGCAGGTTTTGTCGTGAATATGAACGCGTCCGGTTATGACATCACCCGCGTTGGTCTCACCAATGCGCTGATGACCGGCACCTCTGTAGTGGATGCGCTCAATCTGCCAAAAGTGATCAATATCTTCCTGTCGCTGATCCTGTCACCGATTATTGGATTGATCATCGCCGGCGGCCTGATTTTCCTGCTGCGCCGCTACTGGAGCAGTACGAAAAAACGCGCGCGTATTCATATGACCCCCGCTGACTTGCTGCTCGGCGGTCTGAGCGTGGCCTACGCCATCGTACATATGCTTCCTACCGACCTGCTCCTGAATGTCGGTTCGGCGCACGGCCTCGCCATGGTCTTTTCCATGCTGCTGGCTGCCATTATCTGGAACCTCGGCACCTGGTATCTGGGCCTGCCGGCCTCCAGCTCCCATACGCTGATTGGCGCCATTATCGGTCCGTTTATGCTACATCTGTTTGCTGGTCTTGACCTGAGTACCGGCCTGTTATTGGTTCTTGCCCTGCTGTTTGTATTGTTTTATGAGGCAATCAACGGCTTCCATGACACAGCCAACGCGGTTGCTACCGTCATCTACACCCGTGCGATGCGGGCGCAGCTGGCAGTGGTGATGGCAGGTGTGTTTAACTTTTTTGGCTTGATCTGCGGCTTTTTGCGCCACCTTCAAAAAAATGCCGTAAATATGTCATAATGTAACTGTTTCATTTTTCGGCTCTTTTACCTTGTTTTGTCCTCTGAGTTACCAATTTAAGACAAAAAAAGGCTATATTTCTCTTTCCCATACAGTGCGTTGTCGCAGATAATGCGCCGCGTTCATGTCCTCCAAAATGGCGTACTGGTAAAGTTGCAGCGGYCGCCGCCTGACATCAGAATCTTACGGCCCGCTTTTTTGCCGTTATCCAGCAGCAGTACGCGGCGCCCGCGCTGTCCCGCCTGCGCTGCACAGAACATCCCGGCAGCACCTGCCCCTATTACGATAACGTCAAACTTTTCCACTGCGATGTCCACCTGATTACGAAAGGCGCTGATTGTAACCTCGCACTCTTTCAGCAGCATATCGACAATCTGCTGCGCGGAGTCATCACAGAACAGCTGACCCAGCGTTTTTTCATGCCACGCGATACCGTACCGGTTGACCAGATCGATAAAATCCCACTGGGTATAACGCGCCAGCGCAGATTTGCAGAAGTGCGGGTTGTGCGACAGGTAGGCCGCCGGCTCGGTATACAGACGGTAGACGCGCAGACCAAACTGCTCCGCCACTTTGTAACCAAACGGCGACGCACCCAGCCCCGGCATCGACAGCCCGCCGCTGGCGATCACCAGCTTCTCTGCCCATACTTCTGCGCCATTAAGCTGCAGCCGGAATCCCCCGCCGTCACGCTCCGTGCTCAGCACTTCGCTGCGCAGCCGCAGCGTCACCGCACCCCACTCGCCTGGCTGCCAGTAGCTGGAAATCTGCAGCACTGCCGGACCCGAGAGACCGCGATGGGTAAACAGCATCGCTTCCTTAAACAGCGTGCCATTCTGCGCTTCGATGGTGGCCGGCAGCGCGACGCCCGACAGGGTGCTGAGCTGCTCCAGCAGCGGCTTATGCAGCGTAAACGGCACCAGTCCGGCGCGGGTCTCCAGTTCAGCCTGCTGTTTGCTGTTGAGCTGCTTCAGGGTGGCATCCGGAATCGAATTCATCGCCTGCAGAACTTCCACCAGTCGCTTCGGCAGGATTTTCGCCAGGCTGTTTTTCAGGCTGAGATTAGGATGCGCACTGCGCTGCTCATCAAGGWAGTCGGTCAGCGCCAGCGCAGGCAGCAGGTTGACGCTGATACACGCCCACTGGAAATTGTAGCCCCCCAGCCAGCCGGTCACGTCCGCAACTTCACCAATGAAATAGAGGCCCGGCACATCGCGCGCCTCCATGGTTTTTGAAGAGAGCTGGGTGGTATCGACGCCTCCCAGCGTGACCTCTGCGGTGCGATAACCTTCGGTGCCGTTTGGCTGTACCCGCCACTGGTGCAGTAACTGCGCCGGCTGAGCCGCATGCTGATGGTCGATCGTCTGCCTGAGGTGCTGCCGCCGTTAACCAAACTCACCGGCTTCGATCGCAAATATCTCGCCACCAACCTGAAATATGGCGTGGTCAACCGCGACAGCCTGCTGGGACAGCTGCTGCTGAGCCGCCGGTAATGCTCAGAGCGCCTGGGCGCAGGCCCAGGCGGAACTCAGGCGGAGGCTTTCTTCCGGCAGCTGCTGGCGCAGCCTGACTATGACACCCTGGTGCAGGGGATTACGCCACCCGACTATCTGGTAGTCTATCTGGCGCAGCAGCAGGCGCTGCGCGAAAGCAATCATTACAATCTTTATCTGCGCAAGTGCGAAGCCAGCGCGCTGCTTTATCAAAGCCTGAGCGAGTGGCGTCCGGCCATTATCCTCAACCGTACGCTGGATACGCTGCTGGCCGTTAACGCCGACTCGCGTTACGACCTGATTGCGTTTTATCGTGCCGGTTCAACGCACGATATGGCTTATCCGGTGATTGAGTCGTGGTTTCTTGCGGCTCCGGCGAACAATGCCTTTATTGGCCGCTGGCTGCACTATTTCCGCCCGATTGTGACGCTGGGCGCTGAAGTGCAGATTTTTGTGGATAAAATTGTCCGGGAAAACCCGGGTTACCAGATGACGGTGATTAACAATCGCAATCTCGCCCACTATCTGCCGGACCTGCAGTTTACGCATCCCGATATGCGTCCGTCGCACAAAAGCGATGTTATCCGCCTGGAGCTGCTTTACSGCTATGGCGGCATCTGGATGGATGCCAGAAAAAGCATGAACAAAAATAACGTTAAAACCCATCTGGTCTCGCTGGGTCTGCGGGCAGAGAAGATGCTGACGCGGCGTAAACAGCTGGCAAGCTATAATCCGCGCGATGAGCAGGATATCGATATGTGCAGCCAGCCCGCCACCGGCACGCCGATCCCGCAGCAGATCTGGATGTACTGGGAGAGCGAAACGCTGCCGCACGCGTGAGCCATCCGCGCCGGTTTCTGCGGATTCTCTTAAAGTTGTTGTTTTACGGTTTATTGATTGAGCAACTTCCCGCCCTTTGTTAATTTTAAAACTTCATTTCGCGCCGCTCAGGGTGCATTCAGGACGTTGCCACAGGGCCAGTTTTTTTGCCTGCATAAAAACTGCGATAGCTGACGGCCTGCGACAGGCGCCCGTCGTGGGTCAGCGTACAGAATACAGCAATATAATAAGCTTTATCTTCATCATCATAATGTGGCATCAGCCACCATACGGCTGCGCTCAGCAAAATCAGCACCGGCAGCAGAAATTTCATTTTTAACATAGTGTCACAGGATCGGCGGAGTAAAAAACCTGGCGATAATAGCAGATTAGCAGTCCGGCTACCCCCCGGCAGCATCACGGCTGACATGATCTGCCGGCAGCGCAGCGCCTCCTGACGCGCCTGCTGCTGCTGCGGCAAGGCCAGATCCTGCCACACCTGCTGTAGATGGGTTGCCAGGCCAGGCTGGAAGCGGATTTTCTGCAGCGCGTAATCGGAGTTACCGCCTTCAATAATCTGTTGCATCGCCTGCGGGCTGTTATCTGCACGCCGCTGCAGTGCCGCAGGCGCAGGTTGAGTCACGAAGCGGAAGCGCATATCCGCAACAGTGACGACCCCTGTGCGATTTGCCGGCGTATGGAGGGTAAACCGGGCTCTCCGGATGAAGACCCGCTGTGATCGGCCGGCAATACGCTTCGCGCCGGCCGCAGAGAAGCGCAATCGCTTTTATGCCACTGGCTTAGATATTCGAAATGGTATCTGCAGAAATTATTTGCCCGCTATTATAGTGAAACGCTGGCGCGTTATATTCGCCGGAAAAAACTGACCCACTGTATTGCGGATCTTAAATACAGCGACACGCCGATTATTCGCCTGGCGCTGAAATACCATTTTGAAAGCCAGCAGTCGCTGACCCGTTCGTTTAAGCAGACGCTGGGTCGTTACACTCAGCGAATTGAGCGGCATAACCTGAATCTGAGACAACATCTGGCAAGGCTGGGACGGAAGTCACTGTCGTTCTCAAAATCGGTGGAGCTGCATGACAAGGTCATCGGGCATTATCTGAACATAAAACACTATCAGTAAGTTGGAGTCATTACCCAGCGCCTGAGCATCGACGATATTGCACAGAAATCA
>PEFU01000003.1:2404137-2460910 GCA_002939445.1 Pantoea sp. BRM17
GGCGCCCTGCTGATGGCGGAACGCCGCCGGCAGATCGTCAAGCGCCGCAAAATGCTCACCAATCACCGGCCGCACCGCAATCTGCTCCAGCGCCCGCACAAACTCCTGCTGCTGCCGGCGATGGCCCACTATCAGCCCCTGGATCCGCGCCTGCTTCGCCATCAACAGCGAGGTCGGGATCACGCCTTCATGGCCGGTCAGTACGCCAATCAGCGCGATATGTCCGCCGATACGCACCGCTTTGATCGACTCTGCCATGGTGCCCGGTCCGCCCAGCTCAATCACCACGTCCGCACCGATCCCATCCGTCAGCTGCTGTACTTCGCTGCCCCACCCGGGCGTGGTGCGGTAGTTAATGCCGGCATCGGCGCCCAGCTCGCGCGCACGCGCCAGCTTCTCATCAGAGGATGAGGTGACAATCACCCGCGCGCCCATCGCTTTAGCGATCTGCAGTGCGGTAATGGAGACGCCGCCGGTGCCGAGCGTAACGATAGTATCGCCCGCCTTGATCTGCGCATCGCCTACCAGCGCCCGCCACGCCGTCAGCCCGGAGGTGGTGATAGTGGCCGCTTCAGCATGGCTCCAGCCGCGCGGCGCCAGGGTGAAGTGATGCGCCGGGCGCACCACGGTTTCCGCGGCAAAGCCCTGCGCGCCATCTCCCGGCGTGCGGGTGAAGTCGCCCACGCGGGCGTAAGGCAGGCCATCCTGCCACTGCGGGAAAAAGCAGGAAACCACGTGGTCGCCGGGGCGGAATTCGCTGACGCTGCTGCCCACCGCCTCCACGACGCCGGCGCCGTCCGCCATCATAATGCGCCCCGCTTCGGTCGGGATCGATCCGTCGGCAACCAGCAGATCGTGATAATTAAGTGAGGTGGCGTGGATACGGACGCGGATCTCGTCAGCGGCGGGCTTGCCGGGATCGGGCAGATCCACCAGCTGCAGATTATCCAGCCCGCCGGGCTGGTTAAGAATCATCGCTTTCATTCGCTTTTCTCCTGTCAGGACACAATAACGCGTTACCGGTTACTGAGTGTGGCAGTGTAACAGCATTCCCGCCTGGTAGGGTGTGCGGCAGGTGCGCCGCAGCGATCAGCTCAGTTTATCGAGCCAGCGCACATACGCCTGGTCCCAGAGCGCAGCAGGCGTGCCCGCTTTACCCAGGCCAAATCCGTGCCCGCCGCTGCTGAGCTCAATCAGCTCAACCGGTACGCGCATGCGCCGGCAGACGTCGCGCATCAGTTCGGTGTTGTAAGGATTAGAGGTGCGATCGTCCTCTGCCTGGGCGAGAAACGTCGGCGGATAGGCGCGGGTAACATAGTTTTGCACGGACCAGTTCGCCGCCTGGGTCGCAGTGGCGTGCGCCCCCACCATCATCAGGCGGGTCTGCGTATGCTGAAACGGCGCTTCCAGCGTGATCACCGGGTAGATAAGCCCCACGCTGCTGGCTGAAGGCACGATCTCATCCAGCGCGTCCTGCTGCGGATAAGTGCGAAAGTCAGGTCGCGCGGCGGCCATGCCCAGCAGATGGCCGCCGGCCGAAAAGCCGAGCAGGTGCACTTTCGACTCCATCGCGCGTACCATGCGAATGGCGCGCTGTGCATCCTGCAGCGGTGCCAGATTGCCCGCCTGCCACTTTTCACCGGGCAGGCGATAGCTCAGCACATAGGCGGTATAGCCATTGGCATTCAGCCAGCGCGCCACCGGCCACGCCTCCCGGCCCATGCCGATGAAGCGATAGCCACCGCCCGCGGCAATCAGTACCGCCTCGCCGTTGGGGTTTTCCGGACGAAAGCGCTGGATAGCGGGTGAAACGATATTGGTCCATGAGCCTTTAGTATTGACCCTTAACAGGCCGGACGGACCGCCCCCACCCGGCGGCTCATCCGGCCAGAGCGGAATGATGTCATCACGGGCAAACAGCTTGCCGGTGGTCATCGCGAGAACGGTTGCCCCGCTCGCCTGTAAAAAACGACGACGTGTCATCATGTTGCGTGCCAGCCACTCTCAGGAAACACCCGGCCACGGGTCAGATTATTGGTATGACGAAAGTCTGATTTCTATCCGGCGATAATGTACGCATTCCGCACCAAAAAGCCATAAAAAAACGCGACATAAAAGGCGCGTATAACGTGATGGCTGCCGCTGCTGCCGCGGTGGCACATACCGCAAAGCGGCGGCTTAATCCTGCTGCTGAAACTGCGTCATGACGGTCTGCTCGCACTGCWGCTGATCGTGGCGCAGCTTACCGCGCTCCTCTTCGCCGAGTTCCAGCCAGCCGTTGATCACTTCCTGCGCGATCTCTTCATCAAATTCAGTCTTGTTCATGGCAGAAGGTGACTGGCTGGCGGCCATTTGCGCCTTCAGCTTGGCGGTATAGCTCTCCATGTCACCGGTTTTCTGTTCGCTGCTGACCAGATGGCAGAGCTGGCCGGCGTAGACATTTTCCTGCGCATCCGCATCTGCCGCCAGCGCGCTGGCGGAAAGGGTTAAGCCCGTCAGGGCAATCAATAAGCGTTTCATAAAGGCTCCTGTTGTTTCCGGAAACTCAGGTTTCATCCTGTTGCGTGCGTGCCGCCTGGCGGGCAGCACGCCAGTTTAAAAGCGGTGTCACCGTGATACCGTGCAGCACCACGCTGCATACTACAATGGTCAGGGCCATATCCACCATCTGCTGCGCTTCAGCGCCCTGCAGGCCGTGCACCCAGGCAAAAGCGATATAGTTGATACTGCCGATCCCGCGAATGCCGAGCCAGCCAATCAGCAGCCGGCGCGCGCGCGGCATTTCGCAGCGCCAGGTGGTGAGCCAGACCGCCAGCGGCCGCACCACGACAAACAGCAGCAGCGCCAGGCCGATGCCCATCGGATTCCAGTGGTGCGCCAGCGTAATGCCCAGCACCACCATCAGCGCGGCAGCCAGCAGGCGCTCTACCGTATCGCCAAATGAGAGCGCATCGCCAATGACCAGACCCACGGACTTAACCATGCCGCCGCCGCTCTGCCGCACGCGCTGATTAGGATTCACCATGACTTCAGCCGGCAAATGCTGCTTCTCCTCCGGCAGATCTTCCAGCGGAAAACAGCGCGTGACGCGCAGTTCAGCGCGCCGCAGGCCGACGCCTGCAGCAAAGGTTGCCAGGAAGCCGGAGGCATCCAGCGCCTGCGAGGCGGCATAGCTGAACGCAATAAGCGCCAGCGCGAGAAAATCGTTTGGCGCCACATCGTCGTGCGCGCTGCGCAGCCGCGCCGCGAGCTGGCCGATAACACGCCCCAGCAGATAGCCAATTGCAATACCCCCGCCAATAGACCAGAGCACATCCAGCGTCGCCCACTCCCCTAGGCTGGCGAGATCAAAGCCTTCCGGGCGCATCAGCAGCAGCGCCAGGATCAGCAGCGGCAGCGCCGAGCCATCGTTCATTCCCGCCTCGCTGGAGAGCGCAACGCGCAGCGCATCATCATCGCGCGCATCGTTGACTGAAATCAGGCTGGCCAGCACCGGATCGGTTGGCGCAACAATGGCGCCAAACGCCAGCGACAGCGGCCAGTTAAAGCCGGTGATCCAGTGCACCAGACACGCCATGCCGCCTACCGTCAGCAGCATCGCCGGAAACGCCAGCCGCAGTCCGACCCGCCAGGCGTGCGCTTTCAGCGGCAGGCGCAGCTTCAGACCGGTGATAAACAGCGACGCGGCCATGGTGATTTCGGTGATATGCGCCACCAGCTCAGAGTGACCAACAATATCGATACGCAGCAGGTCCAGCACCCAGGGACCGCAGATAATCCCGGCGATAAGATAGAGGCCAAATGAGGTCACCGGCCCGCGGTGGATCCAGCCGGAGGCCAGTGACATGATCAGTAACAGACCGCCGACAACGGCGGTCCAGGCAAGGAAATTCATAACGCTCCGCTTTTCAAAAACATAACTCCCTTAAGCCTGGCACAGGATTGGAAATTAGTGTCTGAGATGCGCACTGCCCAGGCGTACCAGCAGCGCCGCCGTCGTTGCCAGGGTGACCACGCCGTTCCAGCCAAAATGCGCCAGCGCCAGGCTGCCGAGGGCCGCGCCGGCGGCCATGCCGACAAACACCACGGTAAACATCAGGGCATTCAGGCGGCTGCGCGCCTCAGGTGCCAGGCTGTAGACCAGCGTCTGATGCGCCACCAGCGTCGCCTGCACCCCCAGATCAAATCCCACCGTACTCAGGATAATCACGCCCGGCTGCGCCGCCAGCGGCAGCAGCGGCAGCAGAAACATCAGCGCGAACGACACCATCACCAGCGCAGAGCCATACTGCGTCACCCGCGCCGGACCGATGCGATCGGCTACGCTGCCGGCCAGCGGAGCAGCCAGCGCCCCTGCCGCGCCCGCCAGGCCAAACGCACCCGCGATGGCACTGTCGAAATGAAAGCGCTCGCTCAGCATCAGCGCCAGCGTTGACCAGAAGGCGCTGAATCCCACCGATAGCAGCCCCTGTGCCAGCGCAGCGTCTGATGCTGACGCCACAGCTGCGCCAGCGACAGCAGCAGGCGCGGATAGCTGACGGCGGTACCGGGTGTGAAGCGCGGCAGCACGCGCCAGAGCGCCAGCGTCATCAGCAGCATGGCACCCGCAGCGATAAAATAGAGCGTACGCCAGCCGGCATACTCCGCCACCAGGCCGCTGATCACGCGCGACAGCAGAATGCCCGCCAGCAGCCCGGTCATTACCACGCCAACCGTCTTGCCCCGGCGATGCTCCGGTGCCAGCGCGGCAGAGGCGGGCACAATATCCTGCGCGACGGTAGCGGTCAGCCCGGTGACAAAGCTGGCGATCAGCAGCGCGCCGATTCCGCCGGCAAAGCCACACAGCAGCAGCGAGGCCACCAGCAGTAGACCTTTAATCAGAATAATGGTCCGCCGGTCGTGGCGATCGCCCAGCGGGGCCAGCAGCAGGATCCCCAGCGCATAGCCCGCCTGCGTCAGCATCGGCACCATACCGGTGCTGCTGATGCCGGTATTAAACGTTTTACTGATGATATCCAGCATGGGCTGACTGTAGTAGATAGAGGCGACGCTCAGGCCGGCACCGGCGGCAAGCGTAAACAGCAGCGGAGCGGGAAGCGTTTCTGCGCGACGGGCAGATGACAATAAAACAGACATAGGTGACTCTCCTGAAAAGTTGCGCCTATTAAAGCGCGCGGCAGCCATACGCGGTAGAGTGTGACAGGACACAACCGTTATGCGTGGTACGTATGAATAACCTGACCAGCACCGATCGTATTGCCCTGATGCAGACCTTTATCCGTATCGTTGAGAGTGGCTCCCTCTCCGCCGCCGCGCGGCAGCTTAATACCACCCAGCCTACCGTCAGCCGCCGGCTGCAGGCGCTGGAGCACTATCTCGGCCTGAAGCTGATACTGCGCACCACCCATGCGCTCAAGCTGACCGATGACGGGGAGCGCTGCTATACGCAGGCGCGCCAGCTGCTGGCAACGTGGTATGCGCTGGAGGATGAACTGACCGGCTCACATGACGAACCAGCGGGCACGCTGCGGGTGCGCGCACCGCACGCTTTCGGGCAGGATCAGCTGATTACGCCGCTGGTCGCCTGGCTGGAGCGCTATCCGCGTCTGAATGTAGAGTGGATGCTTAACGATCGCACGCCGGACTTTATCAGTGAAAACGTGGACTGTGCGATTCAGGTTGGTGCGCCGGACGATCCGGGCATTGTGGCCGTGCTGCTGGCGGAAGTGCCGCGTATTGTAGTGGCAGCGCCGGCGCTGCTGGCCGCCCATCCGCCCGTGACGCAGGCAGAAGAACTGACACAGCTGCCGTGGCTGGCGCTGACCAGCTTTTATCGCAATGAGATTGCGCTGCAGCGCGTCAGCGATAGCGCAATGGTGAACCTGGCGATCGCGCCGCGGCTCGCCAGCGACAGCCTTTATGCGGTGCGCAAGGCCGCGCTGGCCGGAATGGGCGTGGCGCTGGTTTCATCGTGGGTGGTACAGGACGATCTGGAGAGCGGCGCGCTGGTGCAGCTGCTGCCGGCGTGGCAGGCGCCGCCGCTGCCGGTCTGGCTGACCTACCCGTGGGCCAGCTACTATCCGGCAAGGCTGCGCCATTTTTTTACGCTGATTAAAACGGTCATGCCGCAGCTGCTCGGCACCCGCCCCCCGGCACGCTGAGCAGATCAGCCAGCGTGCTTTTTCTCCATTTTTGACATGTTATCCAGCCAGCCCATAACAAACGCGGCTTCCTGCACGATGCCATAGCTTTTGCAGTTTATCGGCATAGTTCATACCGACGCAGAAAACTTTTCCCGGCTGCTCAATGACCGGCAGAAAACGAATGGCACTAAACGCATGATCCGCTGGCAGATGCTCAAATGCGGCCAGATCGCTGATACCGCCGCGCGCCAGCAGGGTTTTCAGATCGGAACAGGCGTCACCCAGGCGCAGCCCAAGATCAACAACACCCGCATAGCCCGCCACATACGCCAGCGCGTCGCTTGCCGACACCTGCGAGGCGGCTTTGCCGATAATCACGGCCAGCTCGCCCTCATAATCAAACTCTTCGGTGGTCGCAGGCTTCAGCAGCGGCTGTTCATGCGCCGCCAGTGAGTCAGCGAAACGGACAAACAGCGTGGGCGCCTCCAGCGTTTCCGCAAACTCTTTAGCCGGATGCACCATACTGGCCGTGGTGTCGTTCTGCACTTCGCGCTGGTTAAGCCAGGTTTTGATCGCCAGCTGCTGCGGATCGGGGATCTCATCAGCCGTGGTCATCCACGGGCCAAAGCCGCCGGTCTGCTGCCAGTTTTTTCCGGCGGTAAACCAGGTAAACTGCATATCGCGGACAGTGGCATCCATAAAGCAGTCAGCAGCGCCGGGTTACGGTCAGACCACCCGGTGACGCAGACGACCGATTTTTTCAATCTCCACTTCAATCTCATCACCCGGGAACATAAACAGCGGTGGCGTACGCTTTTTGCCGACGCCGCCGGGCGATCCGGTAATAATAACGTCTCCCGGCGAGAGTGGGCTAAACGCAGAGATATACTCAATAATTTTCGCCCTAATTTGATCTCCGGAATGAAGCGCGCGTAACGGCAGCAGGATACGAAAAACGCCTGACCCGCCGCCCTCTCCGCGCAGGGATAAGCGTATAGTCAGGCGTCATCAGCCGTCTGAAAACAGCGGCGGTTGGATCGGGTGGTACGCCATCACCCGTGCTGAGATAATACGCTATCGCCGGTAAACGATCACCCTGCCGTGTTTCCATGCCGGATCGAGCTGTGGGTAACGCATAAACCACGCCAGAGCGGCGCCAATAATGAAACCGCCCACCAGGTTGACGATCAGCGTGCCTGGCGGCAAATCAGGAAACAGCGCGTTAAAACGTAGCGAGATAAGCCAGCGCAGGGTGCAGCCAGCAGCTCCGCCGACGATTACGGCACACAGCGACTTCAGCTACGGGCCGCTGGCGGGCGCTCAGCCGAGCAGGTTAACCACTGCAAAGCCCGCAAAGGTCATCAGCAGCGAACCCACGACATGCACCAGCACGCTCGACATTGCCCACAGGTATTTACCTGATTGTAGCAGGCTGACAATTTCTGCTGAGAAGGTAGAAAACGTGGTCAGGCCGCCGCACAGACCGGTAACGATCRGCCAAACGGATCGCGGAGTGCGCTAAGTGCGCCGTCTCCATCTTTTCTACATCCTCGCGCCAGATTTCAGCCTGATCAAACCCTGCATCCTGCGCCGCGCGCAGCTTTGCTGCAGGCTCGCCCTGCAGCAGGACCAGATTAAGAAAAAGTGGATTGCCCGGCATGGTTACGCTCCTTTGCGTCTGAACAGAATCTTCCCTCGCCGCTTCCGCCGCCAGCCAGCGCAGATCGTCATCAATGCGTTCCGGGATGCAATCCTGTCGCGTGGTGGCAGGCGCCTGGATGGTGTCGCAGCCAATCGCACGCGCCAGCCGGATAAACTGCTGCAGCTCCTCACGCTTTTGCTGGCGCTCGCTGTCCGGCGCGCCGGTAAAATCGCGCAGCACCTGCAGATTAGTGTGGACTTCATAGATACGGCTGGCCGGGATGCCCTCAAGGTGCGACGCGTCACCACCCAGCGCGCAGATATGAAACAGATCCACCACCAGGCCAACATTAGGCAGATCAAGACGCTGCAGGCGCTGCCAGGCAAGCGGCAGCGTATTGTCCACGCTACTCCACGCCATAGGCTCATACATGATGCGCATCTCATGGCTGCTCTCTGCCGCCGGCTGCGCTTTCAGCTGGTCATTGAATACTTCAATGCCAACCGGACCAGCATAACCGGCTCGCTGCAGGCGACTGACAAAGCTGGCCACATCAATAATGCCGTCGCCCGGCAGCAGCCGCTGGTGACGCGCATAGTCGCTCAGCGCCTGATTATTCTGCGGCGGCTGTTCAGCCATATCGCACAGCGAGGTGATCCCCTTCAGCGAAACAGCGTCCGCCGTCAGCCGGTTACAGGCGGCAGGCGTTAACGTAACGGCCGCTTTCGAAGCCACCACCGGGCACACCATCTCGCCGCAGGGCGCAAGAGAGGCGGTAACCTATATTGCGCAGTGCCTGCAGGATTAGCGCCAGCAGCGATTCAGCGCCTGCCAGGCGCGCCGTGCACAGCACGGCATGCCGGATGCCTGGGAAAACGTTATTCTGGTCGGCTTCTCGCAGGGATCGATCATGGCGCTGGATGCACTGGCTTCAGGACGCTACCCGCTGGCCGGCGTGGTGGCATTTTCCGGCCGGCTGGCATTCGACGAACCGCTAACCCCGCAGTCCTGCGCTTCCGCGCTGCTGATCCACGGCAAAGCGGACGATCTGGCGGTGCTCGGTGAGCACTGGAGCGGGCTGCTGCCCGACGTGGCGTTTGCTTCCCCCGACGCGCCCTGGCCATTTGAGCATGCGATGGGCTATCAGTGGTTCAGCCTGACCGGCGTTACGCCGGAGAATCGTCCGGCGCGCGTGCGTGCGGCGCGCGATGCATTTGATGATACGCTGCAGCGCCTGATGGCGAAAAGCGTTCTGGCGGTCTCGGGCATACGACAGACGGTGAACATGGACCATATCAAACAGGGTTACTATTCGATTAACGCTCTGAACCCCAACGGCATCGTGCCCGCCGGGCCGGATATGGCAGCGTACGGTTTTTAAGGAGCAGGCATGGCAAAAGCACTGGTTATTTTTCTGCATGGCGTTGGCAGCAGCGGTGACTTCAGCGACGTTTTTGCGCAGCTGGACGAGCTGGAAGCGCTGCTGAAAGATGGCCGTACCTTTGTGCTGGGCGAACGCCTGACTGAAACCGACATCCGGCTGTTTGTCACGCTGATTCGTTTTGACGCCGCCTACTATGGCCTGTTCAAATGCAACCTGCGTCGTCTGTGCGACTATCCGCTGCTGGATCGCTATCTAATCGTCAATAACGAGTCGGCCGATATTCTGCGCATGCTGAACAGCGGCTTTGGCGATCTGGCTGACGATCGCCTGGATCTCTATCCTGCCGATCTGCGCACGGAGATCGATGCGCTGAATGAAACGATCTACACCCGGTTAAATAATGGCGTTTATCGTACCGGCTTTGCCACTACCCAGGTAAGTTATCAGCAGGCAGGTCTGGAACAGGTGATTACTGTTTCCGTGGTTGAACCGCAGCTGGGCAGCGCCGGCTGGCGCTTTGGCGATTATCCGGGGGCGCAGCGCGACACGCTGAACCAGGCTGAGTATCTGCATGAACTCTATACCCGCGCCGATGCCGCTTTTACCGGACGCGCCACCGTCCCGGTGCTATGGGATAAAAAGACGCAGACTGGCAAATGGAGTGAAGCCTGGCATCCGGTACAGGCCACCGATCGGCAGGGTGGATTTGTACGACAGACCTCGCAGTTTCGTCACTGGATCAGTGCTGATGGCACAACCGAATTTGCCGCAGAGCCGGATCGCTACCATCTCTACGTGGCGCTGATCTGCCCGTGGGCATCGCGTACGCTGATTGCGCGCAGCCTGAAATACCCCTCTGCCCGTTTTCTGGCGCAGAAAACCCGGCTGCTGATCGACTTTCTGGCCAGCCACTTCCTCCATCAGCCGCCCGCCTGATTACTTCCATTTCGGAAAGAATGAAARCCGTTTTGCCTGGATTATCACCAGGCCCGCGGCGCGCTACTCTCTGCGCCCTGATTACACAGGAGCAGCGTTATGTTAGTGAAAGCTGCAGGCGACAGCGCCACGGTACCGATCCGCGGCCGCCTCTGTTTTTCCAACACCGAAGCGTGCCTGCACGCTGCCGTCGCCGGGCTCGGTATCGCCCGCCTGCCCGGCTTTATCGCCACGCCCGCTCTGCAGCGTCAGGAGATTGTTACGATGCTGGCGGAGTTTGCGCCGCCGCCCATGGGGCTGTTTGCACTCGATCTGGCGGTGCGCATCGGCCGCCTCGATGACAGCAGCCTGATCGCCCGGCGACTGGGTGACGTGCCGGTACATATTGCCGCATCGCCGGCCTACCTGCTCCGGCATGGCACGCCACAGCACTGGCGCGATCTCGCCCGACACCAGTGCATCAGCGACACCAACTTTCGCGATCCGTGGAACTGGCCTTTTGTCACGGATGCGTTTGATGCGCTGGATGACGCTATGCGCGAAAATGCCAGCCTGCCCTCTGGCCGGCTGCGTATCAGCGCGCCTGGCACCTTTGGAACGGCGGTACTGGCACCGGTGCTGGTCGCGTTTGCCCGTCACTATCCGCTAATCGAGCTGGACGTCAGCTTTTCCGATCGCGCTGTCAATATCGTGGATGAAGGGTTCCGGATGTTTGTCGCTGTACTGGAGACGGGCAGCTTTGCCGCTGCGGCAATGCGCCTTGGCGCCAGCAGCGGGCAGGCGTCAAAGCTGGTGTCGCGGCTTGAGCAGCTGCTGGGCGTTCAGCTGCTCAAACGTACCACGCGGGCGCTCTCTCCGACCGATGCGGGCCGCGCTTACTATGAACGCATTAAAACGCTGCTGGGGGGAACGTGATGACGCCATTTATGGCGCCCGGGTTAATGCGCGTGCGAAACGCGATGACGCCGGCGCGGTGCGGGCTGCGGGCAGGGACGCATTAATGCGCTCCCTGCGACGGAATTCCCGCCCGGGAGCGCCGGTTGATGCGTATACTCTGGCTTTGGCCTGCCTGGAGAGAAGATGGATCGACTTGATTGTGACAATGCAGTGACATGCAGCTCTCCCGGCCAGGGGCGCCCTTTATGACGCCCGGATGAATGCGTATACGATACGTCACGACGCCCTTTCCCGCCATGATGCAATGCAGGGGCGGTGCGAGCTGCGGCCAGGGGCGCATTAATGCACCCCCTGCGATGCCCCCGCAGGGGCGCCATTAATGGCGCCCTGGGTTAATGCGCTATTTAACATAGCCCGGTAGCGCAGCGACGGTTTTGCCCTGCTCCCGCCAGAGCAGGTGTGCCGGCTGCCAGCCCGTTTCAGCGCGCACGCTGCCGCTCTCCTCAAGGGTGGTCAGAAAGGCGTGGCGTAAAAAGGGCTGATCGTCAGGCAGCAGCGCGTCCCATTCAGCAGCCGCGATCTCCGTCAGTGATGATAGACCGCTTATCTGTCGCGCCAGCAGCGCGTCCGGCAGCGCGGTCAGCAGCTGAGTGATGGCGGACGCTTCGCCCAGCAGACGCTGCCCCGTTACCGGACTGAACGGAACGGCACCGAGCCATTTGGGGTAGTAGCGGATCCCCGCGCGCTGGCACGCCTCGGCCCAGGCCTGATCGAAGACATATTCTCCGCGCGAGTGGGCAAAGCCGCTCTGCTGCACCAGCTCCCGCTCTTTGCGCAGCTGCTTGCGTTTACGCGACATCAGCGTATCAAGGAAGTCGGCAAAGTCGCGGTAGTGACGGTTGTGCCAGTGATACTGCAGGCCGAGGCGCATCAGCCAGTCGGACTGCTCTGCGATCAGGGCATTGGCGGGCGGCGTGGTGAAGTTGATATGCGCCTAGGCCATCGCGGCAGGCCGCTCATCCAGCGTGGCGATAACCACGCGAATCGCCTGCGGCATACGCTCTGCCAGCAGACTGAAAAATGCACGCGTCAGGTAAGGACGCTGGCCGCGTACCGCATAGGTGCTGACGTAGCAGGTGTAGACAAAATCCCACTGATCCTCCCGCAGTTCATCACCGCGATACCAGCTAAAGTGCCACGAGTGCGTTATCACCGGCTCAAAACCGCGCACCAGTTTGTGCTCACCCTGCGCTCCCGCATCAAAGCGCTGCAGCCCTTCTGCGATAGCAAACTCCATGCCCTGATAGAAACAGGTTTCAAAATGCAGGCGGTCAAACTCTGCCAGACAGCCCCAGTAGCGGCCATAAAGCGTGGTACTGTCGCACAGGTAAAATCACGAGCTGCTGGCGCAGAACGGTCTCTATGCCCGCCTGTGGCAGCATCAGACCGGCGGTTTTGTCGGCACCGATTAATCGCCGCGCCGGAACGGCAGGGCTGCACGCGCCTCATCGGCCCAGTCGTGCACCCCTGCCCGTTCCTGCTGCAGAAAATCCTCCACCGCCGCGCGCAGTCCCGGATGCGCCAGATAGGTCAAAGATGCGCCGATTCTGATTATGGATGAAGCCACCTCGGCGCTGGACTCTGAAGTGGAAGCGGCCATTCAGGAGAGCCTGGAGAGCCTGATGCAGGGCAAAACGGTGATCGCTATCGCCCATCGTCTGTCGACCATTGCGAAGATGGACCGGCTGGTGGTGCTGGAGCAGGGGGAGATCGTGGAGATGGGCAATGGCGACAATCTGCTCTATGGTCGTCCCGACGCCACGGAAGCGGAGCTGCAGGCGGCCATCACGCAGGCGCGTGCCGATGAGTTTATTCCGCTGCTCTCTGATTCTCAGGGGCGCACCGGGCTGGAGGCGCACGTCGGTGAGCGCGGCGTCAAGCTCTCCGGCGGTCAGCGACAGCGTATCGCTATCGCCCGCGTGCTGGCGGGTGAAAAAATCGGCCTGATTGGCCCTTCCGGTGCCGGTAAATCCACGCTGGTGAATCTGCTGCTGCGCCTGTATGACCTCAACGGCGGCCGCATTGCGATTGACGATCAAAACATTGCGGATGTGACTCAGGCGAGCCTGCGCGGGCAGATTGGTATGATCACGCAGGATACCTCACTGCTGCACCGTTCCATCGGGGTGGTGAACGGTATTTTTGAAAATATCGGCATGGTGCAGGATGGGCTGGGTACTATTGCGCAGCCGCTCAGCGTCCAGGATGCGCCGGCGGCGCCACCGCTGCGGGTGACGCGCGGTCAGATCCGCTTTGAAGATGTGCGCTTTGATTATGGCACTAACCGTCAGGTGATTAACCGGCTGAATCTGACGATTAAAAAGACCGACAAAACCCGCCACGCCAGCCGCATGGTGACCAGCATGGACATCACGCTCTCTGCGCTCAATGGCCTGCTGATTGTCAGCACCTCCGGGCTGGCGCTGTGGCTCTGGAGCCAGTCGCTGATCAGCGTCGGTGCCATTGCACTGGCGACCGGGCTGGTGATCCGGCTGGTGAATATGTCAGGCTGGATCATGGTGGTAATCTGGCTGATCGCTTACAGCCTGTCACTGCGCTTTTTTGTCCCGCGCGTGAAGCAGCGGTCGGTGGTCTCTTCAGAGGCGCGATCGCGCCTGATGGGCACCATTGTGGATGGTTACACCAACATTGCCACCATCAAGCTGTTTGCGCATACCGATCTGGAGAAGCGCTACGCACGCGAGGCGATTCAGGACGATAACTATGTACTGCGCCAGAGCCTGAACTTCTTTCAGAACGATTTTGCCGGCCGCATCGCCCAGCGCATCATGCAGACCGGCAACGCGCTGCGCGATTCAGCGGTACAGCTGGTGGACGCCATCTGGCATGTGGTGATTTACGCCGGTACCTCGCTGGTGCTGTTTGCAGAAGCGGACTGGCGGCTGATGATCCCGGTGTTCAGCTATCTCAGCCGCATTATCGACCTCGTCAGCCATGCCACGCCGGCGACGCTCTTCAGTGAACACTGGCCGACTCTGCTCTGGATGGCGGCGGTGGCGCTGATCCTGCGGCCGGTGGTGATCGCCCTGCACGACCTGCTGGTTCACCAGAGCATCAACCCTGGCATGACCAGCATGATCCGCTGGCAGCATGAACTCTGACCTTCCGGAAAGAGTGACCCTATGTTGTTTCGCCGTTTTGAACGTTTTATCAATATTTTTCAGGATGCACCAACGGATTCTCCCCCCGCCACCCTCGGCGCGTTCTATCGCTACTATCTGCGTCAGGTATGGCCAGGTTTCGCCGCGCTGCTGGTAGTGGGCCTGGCGCAGGCGCTGATTGAAGTGGCGAAATGCGATATAGCCTTCAGCGTCCATGCGCTCAAATTTTTTCTCCCACGTGGCTACGCTGGGAAAGGGCAGCTGCGTGGTCCAGCGATATACCTCTGGCTGACTGTAAAGACGCTGGTAAGCCGCGGCGTCGCGCGGTTCGCGGCCGCGAATCTTTATCTCCATATCCGTGATCTCCGTCTGATTGCACTAAGCTGTTGCTTCCAGCTCCACGCGGATAATCCCCATCCAGTTAAAGGCGTAGTCGAGCCCGGTGCGGATTAGCTGCTCGCCGATGCCGCGTCCGGCAAACGCCGGATCAACGCTGATGCCAAAGCTCAGGCTGTGGCGGGTGCGCAGCCGCTGTTCGGTAAACAGCGTCAGTTCGCCCACCAGCTGCCCATCCAGCTCAGCGACGGGTGCGGCGGCTCTGCTGTCAGCTCTTCTTTTCGCGCGCTTCAGAAGGCGCGCGCAGCGTCACTGACGGTCGCGCAGTTTCGCCATCACCACAATATCGTGATAGTCGCCATCGCGCAGGCACGCTTTGCGCTTTACGCCCTCATGCTCAAAGCCCAGACGCGTATAGAGGCGCAGCGCGCGCGCGTTGTCATGAAAGGGATAAAATTCAGGTCACCGTATTTCAGGACGCTATCGGCCAGGGCAAAACCTCTGTTGAGGTCGCGCAAAAGCTGATTGCCGGTGAAAAAGTCGCTTCTCACGTCTGGATCCCGTTTGAGCTGGTCACCAAAGAGAATATGCAGAACTACGTTAAAAAGAGCCAGTAGTCCCGCCTGAGAACGCAGCAGAGCCGCATACAGCCGGCTAACTATGCGCGCAACGAAGGCATGGATTTAATGCTTAACTGGCTTGGCAACGGCGAGACGATTGATATTGTCGCGGCGAACAACGATGAGATGGCGATTGGCGCAGCCATGGCGCTGGCAAAAAGCAACAAAAAGCTGCTGATTGGCGGCATTGACGCCACGCCGGATGGTCTGCAGGCGCTGGCGCTGCCGCCGGGAGTGGTGTTCGTGGGCTCGGATGAGCGTGAGTCGGGCACGCTGCAGATGGAAGCGCTGGCTAAAATGGCTGATTACAAAGGCAATGTGGCGATTATGATCGGCAATCTCACTGATGCCGGTGCCCTGCAGCGCACGAAAGATGTGGAGCAGGTGGTAGCAAAATATCCCGGCATGAAAGTGGTGCAGAAGCTGGCGGTGCAGTTTGAAGATGCACGCGGCGATGTCGGCCGTCAGACCGATCAGGTACAGAGTTTTATCGGCGCGGGCGTGGATGCCATCATTGTCGATCCGGTGGACTCGGCCAGCACGCCGCAGCTGACCCGTCTGGCACAGCAGGCAAAAATTCCGCTGGTGTATGTGAACCGTACGCCGGGCGATAAAACGCCGAAACATTTGTTCCATCCTCTCTTCTCTCATGCTCTGGAGTACGCAATGAAAACAGTAAAAGCGGTGCTGCTGGTGGGATTGCTTTCGGCTTCTGCGTCGTCGCTGGCGGATAAAATCGGCGTGTCGATGGCCTACTTTGATCAGAACTTTTTAACCATCATCCGCCAGTCGATCGATAAAGAGGCGAAAGCGCGCGAGTGCTGTGCCGCACAGATTGCCGATC
The DNA here is from genome assembly GCA_002939445.1 of Pantoea sp. BRM17. Taxonomy (GTDB): domain Bacteria; phylum Pseudomonadota; class Gammaproteobacteria; order Enterobacterales; family Enterobacteriaceae; genus Pantoea. The sequence goes on from PEFU01000003.1 coordinate 2,420,122, forward strand.
TTTCTCCGGTGACCGCCGCAGAGTGTGCGCCAGGCGAAAGAAAAGGCGGCTGGCGCTGGCTATGTGGGAGCCGATCTGTGCTCCCGGCAGCAAAACGCGCACCGGCAGATTGTCAGGCTTGCGCGCCGATCGTAGTCTCAAATGGTTGCAACAGGTCATTTTTAATTTTACGTGCGGGTTTGACGTTGCAACATAGGCTCAGTTCCTTGAAAGGGGAAGCGTCCTGTCGCGATGCGACAGGGATCAGCAATACCGCGCAATCTTTACTGTTCAGCAACTATAGAAAGCGGGCTGGTGCGCGGTCATTGTGCGGTTGCAGGGATCGGCAGGTTAAAAACGGTCCCGCTTTCAGCGTTTGGCACAATGCCGGGCAGGCCGCCGGGGATCTGACCAATCACGTAAGCCCAGCTGAAGGCGGAGAGGATCAGGCCAAGCTGGATCGCTGAAAGACCAAACTCCTCTTTAATTGCGGAACCGGAGATCGACAGGATCGAACGGTCAGCATAGGCCACCACCGACAGAAACAGGATCAGACACAGGATCCAGAGGCGCACACGGCTGGTTTCATACATAATGACCGCGCGGGCGTTGGCGGGAAAGCTCGGCGCTTCTATCAGCCCCAGCGCAAAACGCAGCGCAAACATCAGCGTCAGCGTCATGGTTACGCCGGCGGAGAACTCACCGACAAAGCCCATCAGCAGCGTGGAGACCGACCAGAGCACCAGCGTCGCGCCGTAGACTTTTTTGGTGCCAAAGCGGTCGAGCGGATGCTGACGCGGCGTGTGCATCCACGCCATCCAGCCAAACACGGCCAGAATGCCGATGGTGCCCAGCACAAAGAACGGCCACTCCCAGCCAAACCGCATGACCAGCCAGCCTGAGATGGGCGAAAAAATGGCGACGGCAAAATATTGCGCCGAGGCAAACAGCGATGAGGCGCGGCCGCGTTCGGCTCCGGGAAACCACCAGGTAATGAAGAAGTAGCTGAGTGCAATCGTGCAGTACTGCCCCAGATAGGCGCACCACAGCATGCGGCTGCTGAGCAGCAGTTTAAACATGCGTTTATCGACCGGAGGACGGGCTTTCAGCGTCTCTGCGGCATCAATATCCACCAGCGCACCGCCCTGCTCAATGTAGTCCAGCTCGCTTTTTGTCACGCGCTTCAGCGAAGCCGCCATCACCATACCGGCGATAAACGGCCCCTTGCGCGCCCAAGAGAGGCTCCAGCCGCGCGCCAGCAGCCTGTCAGAGAGGAAACCGCCGCTGATGCCGCCAAGAAATCCAAACAGCGCCGGCGCAATGGTGGCAAAACCGGCATCCATGATATTCATGCCGCGCGCCTGAACCAGATAGATAGGGCCAAACAGTAGCGGCGTGATGAAGCCAGCCATATTGCCGATACCGTTGAAGATGGCACCAGCCAGCCCTACCGCCTCTTTTGGCGCGGTATCGCTGACAATGGTCCAGGTGCCCGCGCCCGCCGCCACGCCCTTGCCGAAGAACGCGAAAGACATGATAGCGATAATACCGGCGTTGCTCGGGATCACCGCGGCCAGCGGGCGGTGAACAGACTACCGGCTCAGAGCGCCTTCGCCCTGCTCACGGCGCGGCGTGCGCGTCTGGCCCGCAGGCGTCTGGCTCTCTGCGCGCTGAATCGGTCCCATCACCAGCAGAAACAGCAGGGCCGCGATAATACAGTGCGCGCCAACAAACAGCAGGCCAACGCTGTAGCTGCCGGTCAGGCCGACAATAATGACAGACCTCAAGTTTGTGGATAAACATGCCCTCTTGCAGTTCGTCCACGGAAATCAGCTTTATCACACGTACTCTCCTGACTCGCTGTGGATGGTCAGGAGGGGTATCGGCAGCTGATCAAAAAATCTTCAGAGGCGTTTTGTGCGGCTGTGAGCCCGCCGGTAAAGCGCACATTTTCCCGCTGGTGCCCTTTACCGGGAAAATCTGCTGCGCCTGATCCAGCTCGCGGAAAAAGGCACTCTCCGCAACCGGCGCTCTGACGGGCTGGCTGTGCGGGATCGGCACCGACTTATCGAGATCGATCCAGACCTGGCGGATCCCTTCACTGCGGATCATGGCGATCTGGCGGCGGTCAGTGATCAGCATAAGGTTGCGAATGCGCCGATCTTTCAGCCACAGCCCGCACACCGCCATGGAGTGCAGATAGGTGTAGTCATCGTGATTTTTCAGGCGCGCCACGCTGAGCAGCGCTGAAGGCTCACGCGCAATCGATCCCGCTATCTGATCAACCAGATCGAGCGTGAAGCTGAGATCGAGGCGCTGCCCCATACGGGCCTCATTAAACATCGCCAGCACGCGCGGCTTGCCCTGGGCGTCCGCCTCCATCAGCATCTGCGCGCCAACAATCGGGTGTTCACGCATGACCGCGAACTCATCGTCGCTCAGCTTGCCGGGCTTATTGAGGATCGCCAGCGGCACGGCCGCTTTGCCAACGTCGTGCAGCAGGCCAGCCATGCCTGCGCGACGCAGCCGGTCGGCCTCCAGCCCCAGTTTCTTCCCGAGCGAGATCATTAGCATATTGTGCATCGCTTCTGCAGGCGTCCAGCCTTTACGGTAGGGACGATGCGAGGTGAGCGCGTCATAGACATCACAGACGGAGGCCATGCGGGCATAGAGCGTGATCTCCTCGCCGCGCAGGCCGTGCGGGTAGCCGCTGCCATCAAATTTTTCGTGATGATGCAGCGCCACATCCAGCAGATCGTAGCCCGCGATTTCCGGTTTCACTTCGCGCCGGGCATGCAGCGACCAGAAGACGTGCAGTTTAGGCTTCAGCAGCGATTTTTCACCCGCCTGCACCACCAGCGCGACCCGTCCCGACGCCAGACGTACCAGCGATCCGACCGGATAGATGCCAATCGACCGTACAAAACTGTGCAGCAGCGCGGGATCGAAATGGCCGCGCCAGCTTAGTAGTGCGGCAAGCATGCGCGGCGCGGCATAAAGAAGGGATAAAAAGGCGGAGGACGGGCGTAAAGAAAGTATAAATATGGCGTAAAATTAAGCGCTTTCCAGCGCCCAGACGCGGTTAAGGTCGATGTTCTGCCACAGCGACCCCTCTTCAGCACCGGTAATGCTGTCGGTACAGAAGCTGTCGCCTAAATCGACGCAGCCGCGCCAGAAACCGACCCAGCGGCTGCGCCAGCGCCATCAGCACCAGCAGAAACAGCGCGATCAGTAAGAATGCATTCGCCGCCATCAGAATGCCTCCGCATTAAGCAGGGCATAAACCAGATAGCCCAGCAACAAAATCAGCAGCACAATGCCCGCTATTACGCCCACGCTCACAGCAACCTCCGGAGTAGTGGCTCAGGCCCGGCATCTGCTGCGGATTAAGCGGCAGCGCCCCCTGCAGCATCAGTATCGCCAGCAGCACCACGAAGCCCACGGCGTTAAACAGCAGCAGCGCCAGCAGATAGTGCTGCCAGCGCATCGCCGCTGTGCCGCTGCCCGTCAGCTGCCACAGCAGGTGCTCGGTGCGCGGCAGCAGCGGTTTATCCGCCATGCCGAGCGTCGCCAGCGAGCGGTTAGCAAACCCGCGCATCAGGGCAAACGCTACGGCGATACCGGTTGCCGCAGAGAGAAAGTTTTGTACCGTCAGCCCCGCCATCTGGCTGAAGTAGCTCAGGCTGCTCTCACCGCCATACGCCTGCCAGTTGGTATTGGTGACAAAGCTTACCGCAGTGTTAAACGCCAGATCCCAGGTGCCGAGCATCTTGATGGCTTCCTGTGAGGCTACCGGACCGAGCGGCAGCGTCTGCTGTGCGCCCTCCAGCGTGGTGAGGGTGTGATACGCCGCAAAGCTCTGGATGGTGCCCTGGCTGACATAAAACAGCGCAATCACCAGGCTGAGCGGCAGCAGGACGTAGAGCGTGATGCGCGTCAGGTCACGCCAGGCGTACGAGGCCGCGAGGACAAACAGAATACTCATGCTCCACAGCAGCATATGGCCCTGCCGGCGATCGTTCAGGTGCTGCCCGAACGTAAAGCAGAGCGACGCCGGGATCAGGAAAATGCTCAGCATCTGAACAAAGTTGGTCAGGGCGGTCGGATTCTCAAACGGGTGGGCAGAGTTCGCGTTAAAGAACCCACCGCCGTGCGGCACCATGCCGCCCAGCGCGGTAAAGGAGTCATGCATTGCATTAACCGCGCCGCAGGAGGCTGCCGTGGTAATTACCGCGAACAGGCCCGAGTTGAGTATGCCGAAGCGCGTCTCCTTGCCCTCCATGTTGAGCGCGCTGTCAGCGCCCAGCGCCAGGAAATGCGGGTTGCCCCGTACCTCTGCCCACATCACCGACACCAGCGCAGGCGTGACCAGAATCGCCAGCGCGGTCATTTTCATCTCCCACACGTCGATTGTTTTACCGCGATACTCCGGCGTGCGCCCGATCATCAGCCCGGCGATAAACACCGCCAGCAGAACGAACAGCAGCATGCCGTACAGCCCTGCGCCCACGCCGCCGAATACCACTTCGCCCAGCTGCATCAGCCACACGAAGCGGCCAGCCAGCATGCAGACGCCGAGCAGCAGGTTCCAGAACGGCGTGTTGGCGCTGAGTCCGGCAAAAGCGCTGCCGTTGTTATTTGCCGCAGATGAGACCGCATAGAGTATTTCGCTGAATCCGTGAATGCCGGGGTTGGCCATCGCCGCGCGACCGGCATCGGTCATCAGCGCCAGTGCGGTACCCAGCAGCTGAATCAGTTGCAGATGTTCCGCGACCGGCCCAAGCGCCAGCGCGGGAATAAAGGTCAGCGCACCCACCAGCAGCACGGTGCCTGTGAGCAGGCCGATAAACAGCGGGCCGTGCGTCGGCAGCGTACCGTTACCCGCGGGCTGAACGTTTTTCGCCGCCAGCGATCCGGCAATCGCCATAACCGGAATAATGATGCGGCGCTGCCGCTCAGCCAGCCCGCCAGCATGCCGCCGGCCAACAGCGACGTCAGCACGCTGCCCAGCCATACCAGAAACATCACCGGGTTGCGAAACTGCACGCGCGGATCGAGTTTTTTTACCGCATCCAGCAGCGCGGTGCGGGTCAGCTGCGCATCAAACAGCGCCAGTTGTTGACGACTCATGATTGCGTTATTCTTGCGCAGCGTATCCGCAGAGACTGGCTGCCATGCAGCACCATAGTGCGCTGCCGCAAGCTTCTTCGCCTCGCTGGTTTTCTTAATGCCTTTCAGGCTGTTGGCCTGCGCCTTGCTGCGCCCTTCCGCCAGCGCTTCTGCAAAGCTGGCGAACAGCACGGTTATCCAGAGCCAGAAGGCAATGGCGCCGGTAAAGCCATTGACGCTGCACCGGATCACCAGCCAGTCAGACAGAATGCGCGTGCCGCCGGTAACGGAAGCAAAATCACCGCCGGACTCGCGTATCACCGGCGCCGATTCGCCGGTAATGGCGCTCTCATCTACCGACGCGCCGCCCTCCAGTACATCGCCGTCGCACGGGATCACATCGCCCGCCTCAACCAGGACCACGTCACCTACCAGCAGCGCCACCAGTACCGTGACGCTGACCGGTGTACCGCCGTACGCGGAAAATGGCCACAGCGTGGCGGTCACCAGCAGAAATACGATGGTCAGTGAAACCAGCAGAATGGTCAGCGCGACCTCATTCGGGGTTTTACGACGTTTTGCGCCCTCCACCATGGCGATCATCCGATCGAGAAAGGTTTCGCCCGGCGGCGCGGGCAGAAACTGCGTCGCCTGGCGATTACCGAGCGTGATGGTGCCGGTTTTATCCAGCAGCAGCACGTCAACGTCCCCTGCCGCCTCCACCGCGCGTCCGCTGGTGGCGATCACGTTTGCCCCCAGCATGCGGCTCATGCCCGCCACGCCAATGGCCGACAGCAGGCCACCAATCGTGGTGGGAATAAGACAAAGCCGATCCTGCACGTTCACGCCGCTCATGCGGGTCTGAGCGGAAAAAGGGATAAAGCTGGCGCCCATTGCGCTGAGATCGCGTTCGCGCAGGTTAAACCGCTGCTTCGCCAGCACCACAATGCTGCGTCCTTCCGGCGTTTCATCTGCCAGAGAGGCGAGCTGTGCCGCATCCGCCAGCTGCTCTTCGCTGACGCCGGCAAAACGCTCTTTGATGCCGCCTTTGACAATGTCTTTCAACGCCACCACGCCCAGAACCTGCGCGCCTTCGGCTACCACCAGCGGCGTGCCGCCCGCGCGCGCGACCTCCTCAACCCGGGCGTTGACCTCCGCCGGAAAGCGTCCATTGCCGGCGTCGATATAGCGGCGCACGGCGTCCACGGCGCCTTTACGGATTGGCGCATCGTTGGTGCCGTCGCCGGTCATCGCGACCAGCCGTCCTTCTGACTGATACTGACGGATCAGCGCCAGTTTAGCCTCCGGCGTCGCTTCTGACAGAAAGTCATCCACGCCCGCCTCTGCGGCGATAGCCGCTGCGGTCAGCGGATTGTCGCCGGTGATCATCACGGTTTTAATGCCCATCCGGCGCAGTTCTATGGCAAAATATTTCGCCACGTCGTTGGCGATGCTAAAGGTGGTCAGCGACCCCCGCGTCATCAGCATCTGCTTACCGATATGCACCACCTCCAGCAGCTTGGTCGGATTCGAGTCGAGATCGACCATGTTCCCCGCCTCTTTCGCCGCCTGGGTGCCGGAGTTCATCGCCACCGCGACATCCGCCTGCGCCAGCGCCATCCACAGATTGCGTCGCAGCAGCGCTGCCGCGCTCACCGGCCGGTAACTCACCCCTTTCAGCGCCAGCGGAATAAGAAACACAATCACCAGTGCGTTGAAGATCACCGCCGACAGGATCGCGGAGGCGGGAGAGTGCAGCGCCATGATATTGAGCATGCTGAGCTGCGGGTAGGTCACGGCAAACGCCGCCGGAATTCGGAAACCACCACTGTGCCAGCCCGGTGGTCAGCAGCGGATAGAGAACACCGGTAAACAGCATCAGCACCATAAACAATACAACAGCCGGACGTAACTGACTCATCTCTCTTCTCCTTACACCAGGCCTGACAGCGTGAGCAGCAGGTCAATCGCTTTAATACCGATAAAAGGCACCACCAGCCCGCCCGCACCGTACGCGCGCGGCGACGGCGCTGTCCAGCGCCGGGTTACTCCCGGCCAGGTTGCTGCCACCGGAAGCCTGCGCGTTATAAGGCCGCTCCGCCGTAGCCGATGGCCGACCCTGGAAATAGCCGGGCTGAGTGAACTGCTGCCCAATCAGCGCTGAGCCGCGCACGCTGCCCGCCTGCCTCAGCAGCGAACCGCTCGCCTGCTGCAGCGGACGCCCGGTGTTACGCGCAATCAGCGCCTCAACGTCTTTCAGCGTCATATTGCGCGCTGCCGCAATGCGCGGTGCCTGCCACAGCGCGGCTTCAGGAGAGATATCCGGATCCAGGCCGCTGCCTGAAGCGGTGACCAGCTCCACCGGCACCGCTGACGGCGCCTGCGGATTCGCCGCCCGCAGCGCGGCCACGGGTCCGGACGAGGCAGTTCATCATTCATGTCGTTCAAATAGTGAATTCCGTACGATCAGTGAAAGGGTCGCCATACATGGCGACCCTGCGTTGCAGGGTGCGCATTTATGCGCACCGAATGTGCCTCATCCCTGCAAATTATCCAGCGCCATATTGAGCCGCAGCACGTTCACCGTCTCTTCGCCGATAAACGGCACGTCAGGCCATGCAGCAGCGCGGCCGTTTCTGCGCGATTGTGGGTTTCCACGATACCGGCCAGCACATCCAGCCCCTGCGCGCGCAGCCGCTGCGCCTCCTGCAGCATCGCAAAGGTTTTGCCCACGCCGGCACAGGCGCCAAAATAGATTTTCAGCTTGCCGCGATGGCTGTCGCTATGGCTGAGCAGCAGCGCATCGACGTTTACCGTGGTGATGACATCGATGCCGGCATCAAGCAGCTCGTCAATATCCTGCCAGCGTTTGGGATGGCGCGCGCCCTGAACGTTGGTATGCGCCAGCTCATCCATCAGGATCACCGCCGGATGACGCGCCAGCGCCGCATCCAGATCGAACTCCGTGTGGTGCGAGCGACCGGTGGTGCGACGCGGCAGCAGGAAAAAGTTTTCAATCGCGCGCTCGGCCCGGTCGCCGACGTAGACTTTGCCCTCTTTCAGCCGCTGACGCAGATCGTCCGGCGGCAGGTCCACCAGCACTACCTCATCTGCGCTGTCAAAAAAGGGATCGGGCACGGTTTCGCGCACCTGAATTCCGGTGATACCGGCTACTACGTCATTGAGGCTTTCGAGGTGCTGCCGCGCGGCCAGACGTGCGGCGGTTCGCACCAGCTTTTCGCTGCCGGTATCATCACCAATACAGAGCAGAATCGCATCCCGCGTATGCCAGACCCGATCGCGTCCCTGCTGGTCACGCCAGGCGCGCATCTGATCGTCCACGCGATCGGCGGTGCGACGCAGCGCCAGTTCACGCAGCGCAAACAGATTGCCTTTGCGGGCGACAATTTTGYCCAGATTATGCTCCCGCGCGTAGCGCAGCACCGCGCGCACCTCATCGGGATCGGCGAGCGTGGCCGTTTCCGCGCCCAGCTCCTGCGCCAGCTGTAGCGTACGCAGGATCGCGCGCCGCTGCGCCTCCGGCAGGCGATGCAGGCGCGGGGTTTCCACATAAACGGCGTGCCAGACGCTGCCGAGCCAGAGCAGCAGCGCCATGATGCAGCCGCGCAGCCGCAGCCGCCACTTATCGCTGCTGACCGGTTTGCTGCTGGCCGCATGCAGCGCCGGGCGCAGCGGCTCATCCAGCGCCACGACCAGCAGATCGAGATCCGGCCCCAGCTCGCCGAGACGCTGGGCGAAGCTGTCGCGGCGGAAGCGCCGGTGCGGCTGGCGTCCCAGGTCAGAGACGGCGACGGTGCCGGTGGGCGCGACAAACATCAGATCAAACGCGACGATATTGATCACGGTGGCAAACACCGAGGGCCAGCGCCCGTAGCGCAGTGCCACCAGCACGACCGACAGCAGATAGATCATGACGGCGTTGGCGCTATCGAACTCTGCAAGCAGGCCGCGTCCGATAAACGTCACCGCAAGGACCTCAATCACTCGCTGTGCGGTAGCGGCAATATCCTGCGGCGTCAGCGCGCTGCCGAGCGATTTCGCCATTTCATAGAGATAGCGGGCGCGCTGCTCGCGATAGCGCGCCACCCTGGCCTGGTAGCGCACGCCGGCGGTGAGATTTCCTACGATCACGCCGACCGCCAGCATCACGCCAAAGGTGACCAGATACTGGTGCTGGCCGCTCTTCAGCGGAACAATCTGGTAGGGCACGGCCGGCAGCGTATCGGTGCCGGCGCCGGCAGGCTGACCTTTGCTGTAGCTCCATTTTGCGATTCCGGCATCGGGCGGCGTGCCGCGTAAGTCCGGTCCGGTTGCCTGCAGCTCCCCCTGCTCATCGGGCAGCAGCAGCTGACTGCGCGCCTGCAGCGTGTGTGACAGTGCCGATAGCAGCGCATTGCGCAGCTGCTCGCGCTCTGCTGCGAGGCGCGAAGCCGCTTCGCTCTGCGTCAGCGCCATGCGCTCCAGCGCGTTGGCGATCAGCACGGTAAACGTCTCCACCAGCCGCTGCTGCTCCGGGATCATCAGCTGGCGCAGGTTCTCCGGCTCAACCACCAGCAGACCCCGGCACACCCACTCTTCGCGCAGCTGCAGGCCGCCGGACTGAATGCGCGCCATATCCAGCATATTGCTGACCAGACGAATCGTGCTCAGCGTCTGTTCACGGATCTGGCCGGCCTGCGCGACAAACGGCGACTGCGCATGCGCCAGATCGAGCATCAGCATCTCTGCCTGACCAAACAGCACCGTCAGCGGCGTGCGTAAATCGCAGGCGCGAATACCGTGCTGCGCCGCATTACCGGCATACTTCAGGCTGTTCTCAATCAGATTGGAAAACACCCGCTCCAGCATCGCGCTGTCGCCTTTAATCAATACCAGCTCTGACGGCAGCGCCAGCTCAAACGCGTGGCCTTTAAGCATCGGCCCCATGCTGCGCAGCGCGCCATCGATCACCTCATCCAGCGCGCTGGCACGGTTTTCCGCCCAGATGCGTCCGCGATGCGCTTCAGTGATGGTCTTGCTGATCGCCAGCCCCAGTCCGACCCCCGGTACGGCAGACTCTTTATCACCCCGGGCAAACTTTTCAAAAATCTGCGTCAGGCTGTCGCCCGCGATGCCCGGCCCGCTGTCCCAGACGCCAATTTCCAGCCGGCTGCCGTCGCGCGAAAGTCCAATGTAAACCGGTGCCAGCAGCCAGCGGGATGAATACATCAGGTTTTCGGTAAAACGTTCCATAAGTTTCCATAAGTTAGCAGCGAAGCTGCCGAGTATACCCGAACTTGTGTGAAGTTATTTAAGTGCGGCCTCGGAAATTTCCGGCGGCGCCGGGAGCGGGAGCGACAGACGAAACTCAGCGCCGCCGTGTTCGGCGATATCGAGCTTCGAGACAAAGTTTTCATAGCCTGAGAGCATCACCATCACCAGCAGCCCTCCGACCAGCGTCATGTCAACCAGCGACAGCAGCAGCAGGATCAGATCGTTTTCCGCAATGCTGAGGATGTTCGGCAGCAGATGGAAAATTTCCTGAAAAAATTTAACGGTCAGCGCCAGCAGGCCCAGCAGCCAGCCCATAACAAACGCGGAGAGCACAAAGGTCAGATGGATGATCACGTACCACATCAGCTTGTCGTTGGCGACGTTGCGCGCATCCATAAAGATACGCAGCAGATGGATAGAGGAGATCGCCACAATGGAGGCGGCGACTTTATTTTTAAGCGAGCCGGAGTCCATCTTGCCCAGCCAGCTCAGCTTCTCTTTCAACCTGTTCAGCTTCAGGTCAACAGAAGAGGGGCTCAGGCTGATTAATTCTTATGCTGAATCATTTCGGCATTTAAAAAATAAACAAACGTTTAATTCCAATACGAGAATGTTATATTCAGAAGCATATGCATAACGTGTAGTTAACCGTTATCGCCCYATTGGCTTAACCTGAGTCTTAACCCTTTGAGATAGCGCAGCGCGCGTAAGCCGCGCGGCTATTTTGCCTGGTTACACAAACGGGCGACATATCACGCAACAAAAAATCCCCGTTTCCAGCTCACCATAAATATTTCTTATTATTCAGAATGTTATTTTGTGATACCTGTCACTGTTCAACTTTCAACCTCTGCGACCTCGTCACAATTACATAACATTGATATCTGCATAACCTGCTGATTAGCGGATAAAAATATCTTATAAGCTGCAAGCGACTGCAGCAGAGCTTACACCTCCAGGATCTCAACCAGCTCTATACGCTGGTATTTTGCCTGTGGTTTTTGCTGCTTGGCACGCTGGAGTTTTTTGTTATCCGTTTTATCTGGCGTCGCTGGTTTCAGATGCGCTGACCCCTCTCTCAAACGCTTCGCCCGTTAAAATCAGAATCACAGAAATGTAACACTATTGGCAGAAATTTCCTGGCGTCATCTGATTCACAGATTGCACTGCCCGCCCCTTTTATGCGCTAATGCACGCGCAATATTGACAGGAAAAGAGCGATGAAAAACCCTTTCGAAACACTGATTATTCCAGGCGGGATCCTGCTGCTGGGCTTTCTTTCGGCGCTTCTGCTGCCCGCCCCCTCTTTTGGTCTGATATGGGCGGTGTCATGGGTTTTTAGCCAGTTAGCGAACAAATGCGTAAATCCTCTGCTTTGTTCGTATTAATAAGTCAGTCATAAAAAAGTGCGCGCAGTCTAGCATGCAAATACCCCAAAAAAAAGACAACAAAATCAGGGGCTTAAGTATAGCAAAGGCTATAACTCTTAACTGCCGCTATTTTTAACGCTAAGTTGATGGAATTCCACGCCATGATGTAGTGACTGGCCGCCAGGCCGATTGCCCAGCCGATCAGCGGCGTCAGCATTTCGATGGCACCAAAAATCAGGCCAGTGCGTAAGGCTTCTTTTATTCCCSGACGGTGCAACGACGCACCTTTACCCAGTGCAGCGGCAAAGGCGTCCATTGACATGCCAAAAGCCAGGATCAGGGTTGCGATGAGCAAAATATTAACCTGCAGGAAAGCGAGACCGACGCCGACGGCCAGCGCATCAAGGCTGGTGGCAACCGCCGTCAGCGCCAGCACCATAAAGCCGTGCTGCTGCGGCGCTTCGCAGGGCTCATCTGCTGTCTGGCGGAACCCTTCCATAATCATACGGCCGCCCAGTACGCTAAGCAGACCAAAGGCCACCCAGTGATTATTTGAGCCAGATCACAAAATTAACGTTCAGCTCATCAATCCCAGATGCTCGATCAGAATCGTGCTGCCGATACAGATCAGGACCACACCCCCCAGCACTTCTGCCCACTTGCCCAGCACCGGGCCGATAAAGCGTCCCACCAGCACACCGGTTGTCGCCATCAGCGTGGTTGCAGCACCAATGGTCAGCGCGGTGAATCATCCTTCGATCCCTGAAGGCGATTATCGAGGGTAACTCTGGACGCTTAAGAAAGCGCGCCCGGCGGTACGTGTTTAAAGGTTGCGACATAGGCGCGAAACACATAACGGAAAAAAGCTTTCATGAAACACCTGACTCAAATATTGTTGAAAAATTACGCGCAAATTATAGCGGCAGCACGTTTTTCATGCAATTTTCTTCCTGCACGATGCCATAGCTTTTGCGTGCACAATCAATCAGATAAAAACTGCAAAGCTGCATAACCGCCTCGTTATAATAAGAAATGGCGCGCAGCGTATCAAAAGCCAGCCAGAAATGCGGTATGACCTGCAAAGAAAGTGGTGAAGGTTTGTGTCAGTCTGCGTGCGGGAAAGGACAAAGATGAGAGGTGATACTGGCGTTGTAAGGTTAAGCCTCACGGGTCATTAGTACCGGTTAGCTCAACGCATCGCTGACGACCAGAAGCTCTGGTCTTAATTGGATGCCTGGCAGTTCCCTACTCTCGCATGGGGAGGCCCCACACTACCATCGGCGCTACGGCGTTTCACTTCTGAGTTCGGCATGGGGTCAGGTGGGACCGCCGCGCTGTGGCCGCCAGGCAAATTCTGTTAATCCGGCAAAACAAGCTGAAAATCGGGTCTCTCAAAACGCCTGTTTTGGAGACCGGTGCTCTACCAATTGAACTACGCCCCTAAATAGGGTGGCGGAACGGACGGGGCTCGAACCCGCGACCCCCTGCGTGACAGGCAGGTATTCTAACCAACTGAACTACCGCTCCACCGATTCTTTACTGCCCTCAGGACCGCGCCTGAAGCCAGGTGTTTCGCCCTCTCCGCGTCACCGGGAGGTCCGCCAGCTGMTCAAATTTCCGGTTCTGACGCACTGAGATAGCAGATTGAGAAGGGTCTGAAGCTGTGAAAGCGGGCGCAGACTCTTTCTTTTTTTGAAAGGATGCAGAAGGATCCTGAATTTCAGGCAAAAAAAATCCTTTGCCGAAGCAAAGGATTGTTTTCTGGCAGGGGCGGAGGGACTCGAACCCCCAACACCCGGTGATGATGTTCCGGTATTAACCACGACATCGGCACATGTAACGCGGGAACTGTTACACACTACCGGGGCCTGTGCTTTTTTACCCGATTCCTGGCAGGGAATATATAACGATATTGTGCCGATCCCTGATACACCGGTAGCGGTGCGTCCGCTATATGCCGTCTGGCTGCAGAATAGCGATCAGCAAACGCATATCTTTAAACAGCTGCATGAGCGGCAGCTTGATCTGCTAATCACCACGGAAGCGCCAAAAATGGATGAGCTGACCAGCCAGCAGATTGGTCATATTTCACTTGCTCTGTTCCGGGCGCGTAAAACGGAAAAACGCGAGAAGTATGATTATATCAAACTGGAATGGGGCGCAGATTTTCATCAGCATGAGAGCTATTTGTCGCTACCTTATGCGGAAAGCCTGATGAGTACCTGGCTGATGGCAAAGAAAGAGGTTTCGCATACGCAGCAGCATCATGAGCTCTCAATCGGTGCCAGCGCTTCCCTGTGGGAGGCTTATCTCACGCCCTGGCTTCAGACGCTCTATGAGAACCGTGAGAGCCTGCATATGGAAGCCCGTATTGCCCAGCGTCATCTGCTGAATAGTGTGGATACGGAATTACTGAAAACTTTTCTGGAGGTGAGCAGAACGCGTCATTTTGGACGTGCTGCGGAGGCGCTGTACCTTACGCAATCTGCTGTCAGTTTTCGCATCCGTCAATTGGAAAACCAGCTGGGCGTAAATCTCTTTACCCGCCATCGTAATAACATCCGCCTGACTTCAGCAGGTGAGCGGTTATTGAAATCACCGTGACGTGAAAATCCACGTGGATAATGTTTGTTATCGAAGAAACGATTTGTTGTTGCGAAGCTTTCCGCCATTTTACACGCTCCTGATTCTCATATGGCCGTGCTATTTATGGCGCGGAGTATTAGATAGGCTTGACAGAGTGTAAAACAAAACATTTAAATCAGTACGACAAACAAATTTTGGGAGCGGGTGTGAAAGCGCTTGGGACGCTTGATGCGGGCGATATACTTAGACCAGACGCGCTCTGCTTCGGTCAGCGGCTCACGTTGTCCGCGGCACACTTCAAGAAACGACCGCTCTTCTTCTGTTACCGGTTCGCGTTTTGCCAGATCAAGCTCATTAAAAGCGTATCCGTGACGCTCCAGAAGCTGGGCTTCTTTAATGTATCACCGATCTTGCCGGGGAAACACAGATAGTACGGCCACATCTGCAGGAAGCGGTGAGCTACCGCAGTATCGATCGTTTAATGATTTATCTGCATAAGACGCTGGAATAAAAACGGGGCCGTTCAGAGCCCCGTTTTATCAGTCATCACTGTCGCTGAAATCTTCAACCGTATCCATCTGCGGCTTGCCACCCGACGCAGGTCAGGGAACGGGTGCTGGCAGCCAGAGCACGACAGCAGGCGCGCGCCGGCAAAATTAATGCCCATCTTACTAATGCGGAGATCGCGCGCGACTGTGCGTTGTTACAGGCTGATGCAGAGTGGCTGGAAGGAATACTTAATACGCTGGGTTTGTCGGTGCGTGCATGGCAGCGCATCCTGAAAGTGGCCAGAACTCAGCTGATAGGCGCAATGAACCCCAGCCCCACCGGGCATTACCAGGGCAATCACAACCGCTGTTCACCACAGCAGGTACTGCGTTATCTCAGCCGGTTGTCAGGGCCCTTTCTGGACCGCTTTGATTTGTCGCTTGAGATCCCGCTGCTGCCAGGCGGTAGCCTGAGTCAGCAGGCTGTCACCGGCGAGAGCACTGCAGCCTCACTCTATGCGCTGGTTGGCGGAGGCTCTATACCCCGCCCGGGTGAAATATCACTGGCACACAATGGCGTACTGTTTCTGGATGAGTTACCGGAATTTGATCGCCGCGTCCTTGATGCGCTGCGTGAACCTATTGAATCAGGCGAAATTGCGCTCTCCCGTACGCGGGCTAAAGTGACTTATCCTGCGCGCTTGGCAGCAGGCGGACATAATCTGCTGCTGCTCGGACCACCCGGTACAGGCAAAACGATGCTGGCGACGCGTCTGCCGGGCATTATGCCCCCGCTGGACGACGGTGAAGCGCTGGAGTGTGCGGCAATTGCCAGCCTGGTCAGCAATGGTGAACAGCGCGCTCAGTGGCGCAAGCGCCCTTTCAGGGCACCTCATCACAGTCAGAATCAGCAGGATGTGGGATTAATCCAGCAGGGCGAAACGCTGACCGGCGTGCATCTTAGTGAAATATGCGCTTTTCTGCACAATCAGACCACGCTCAGAGTGGCGCAGACCGTTGCCGAAGAGGCCACGGACTCACCGCAGGATCTGCGTGACGTTATTGGTCAGCAGCAGGGACGACGCGCGCTGGAGATTGCTCCTAAGGAGGGTGGTCGCTACGATCTGCCGATTGCTATCGCGCTTCTCGCAGCCTCAGAACAGCTGCCAGGGGATAAACTTACGCGCTATGAGTTCCTGGGTGAGCTGGCGCTTAACGGCGCGCTCTGTGGCGTGCAGGCCGCAATTCCGGCCGCTATGGCAGCGCTCAGAGCCGGCCGCCAGATGATTGTTGCTGACCGTGCGGCACTGGGAATCGAAGCGCCGCTGGTAACCGTCGAGGTTCATATCAGTAATGGATTGCCTGCGCTGACGCTGGTCGGCCTGCCTGAAACCACGGTTAAGGAGGCTCGCGAACGGGTACGCAGCGCTATTATTAATAGCGGATTCAGCTTTCCGGCCAAACGTATCACCATCAATCTGGCGCCTGCTGACCTGAATATTCATCACGCCCGGCGCGTAATTGCATAATGCTTAGCGGAAGAGATCGCTCATTTTTGGCGAAAACAGTGAAACAATAGAGAAAAATATGGAATAAGACGGTCAAAATGGCACAACCGGGATCGCAGATAGCGCGCTGAGGAGCAAGGATAGAGGCAACAAGGAGGGGTGATGTCTTTATCTAAAGTTCTGACTCACGCTAATCACGACTAGGCTAATCACGGATAGAAGGGCTTTCATACGTTGTCTTTTTTTCACTTGTTCGAAGTAATGCCTACAGAGTTATCATAGTTACCGGGTCATTTACAATAATTTTCATCAGCCAATTTTTCGCGGTTCTGATGCAATCATCGTTATCACCTTGTAAAAACTAGGTTATTCAGATTTGTGATGTTCTCCTGTAATCCTGTGAGAACAACAGAATTTTATGCTACTGCTCATAATCTGCTCCTCGCTAATCAGCTGATAGTTTGTCTGGTCAAAAAAAAACCCCCGGACCTTTCGGTGCGGGGGTTTTTGGGATTTCAGACTTGATTTTTAAGCCTTTCTTTCTCCAGACGCAGCCSCGCACGGTGGGTTAATAATCACCATCGGTTTTACCCGTAGCACGGGCATAGCCGATAGCCGCTATCACCGCGCCCTGCTCATGACGGCACAACAGATGTTCTACGCCGCCATCATATAGCGCATCGTACACGGGCATGATAGCGCCGCCAGGATAACCGAACACGGTATCAACGCCCTGCGCGCGTAATGCCTGAACTACCCATTGTGCACCTGTCATGGTTGGCGATTCAACCAGAAAACTGTGTTTGGTGCAGGCCAGCGACAGCCCAAGGACGTCAATCTCCTGAAAAGCGTCGGTTCCCATCACAGCGGATGAAACCTGTCCGGTGATGGCTACTACGGGAACAGAATCCATCATCGCATCCGCCAGGCCAGTGATCAGGTTAGTGGCTCCCGGACCAGAGGTTGCGATGCAGACGTCCGCACGTGCCATTAAGGCGCGCGCGTCATCAATGTGCTGCGGCGAATGGGAAAGCGTCTCCTCAACCGGCAGCAGATGGGGCGTCAGTTCCGCGCTGGCAATCTGGATATCTTTTGGGATATCAACCAGTACCGGCCCCGGGCGTCCCGACTGCGCGATAGCAAAGGCTTCGGCCATCACTGAAGGCAGATCGTCACACGACTGTACGGCAAGGTTGGCCGCTTTAGTGCCGTGCATGCCCAGCATCCCGAGATAAAGCTCGCTGCTGCTCTCTGCACAGCCAAGCCCTTTCAGGGTTGAGACGACCGGGATGCCGCTTTCTTTTGCCAGCGCACGCAGTGCCGGTACCGCCTGCGCCATACCCACGCCACCCCCTACATAGAGGATGGGTTTTGCATCGATCTGCAGAGGCATACTCAGCGCGGGCAGTATCTGCCGGAGGTCGCCTGGCAGCGAAACATGAGCACGGCGCAGTTTGTTCAGCTCCGCCGGATCGATATCGATATGAATAACGCTGGCATGCGGGGCGAAGGTATCCAGCTTGCCGGTCACGCGGTCATCAAAGCGGGCGCCTACTGCAATCAGCAAATCGCTGAAATTTTCCGGCGCGCTGAACTGCATATGCTGCGCGGTCCACATCTGATGCTGACCCACATCGGTGGTCACAACCGTACTGTCCGGTTTGCGATCGGAAACCTGCTTCAGCAGCAGCGGTGCGTAAATAGCGTCACCGGGATGATCGTAGCGCCAGCTAAACTCCGCTTTCATCGCGCGGACTTCCTGACGCCATTCCATGCCCAGCCGCTGGTTATCCAGCAGCAGAATTTTTACCGGCAGCTGTTTGCGTTTAATCGTGCCCAGCTCCTGAATGTTCATCATGATGGAACCATCACCGGAGACGCAGATTACCGTATCATCAGGGCGGGCAATCTGCGCCCCCACGGCTGCCGGCAGACCAAATCCCATGGTGCCGAGACCGCTGGAGGTGTGCTCATCAATCGAAACATGCAGGAAATAAGGTCCTTCGCTGTTCAGCAGAGCATCAATCGCGGCGTCAACTTCATCTTTACGGCTGATACGCTGGCCTGGAATATCAAACGCGCGGGCCAGCATCAGAAAATCGGGGTTATCGGTCAGGATGGTCTCGCTATAGCGGCCATCGAAAAACAGCTGCTGCCACTGGCGCAATATTGTCTGCGTTGCTGGCGGAGCCCATATTCATCGCGCAGACCTGAAAGCCGCGGTGGCGAACAACGCGTAAAATGCGCTCCAGCACTTCCGGGCGAAAACGGGCTTCAATTGATAACTGATGCTGATTCATATGCTCTTCTCCATCATGTTTGCGTTGCTGGCACCCGGCGGGACCAGTGGCCAGACGTTTTCATTCCCACTTAACCATCTCTCCGTTGAACCAAATAAAGTCTGCTTTCTTCGTACTCATCGTTATGTCCTTTGGCGACTAAGCGCGGATTTGTTGTGTTGTCTGCTGCTGGATCTCGACACAGGCGACATCCAAAAGTTTGCGTAACTGAGAAGACAGTAAATCGACTGAGCGCTGGCTGGCAACGGTCATTTCGATATTATCGCGGCAGGCTTCCATCAGCTCATCGACGCTGGCTTTGATGGGAARACGATAGATTTTTGCGGAGTCGTGCAGACGCTGCATATGTTCACGGTGACGGAACACTACCGGGCCTTTGTGCGAGTCGTAGCAGCGTACGCCTTCAAACACGGAAGTGCCGTAATGCAGTGCGTGAGACATAACGCTGACCTTGGCGTCAGCCACGCGATTCCACGAAGAGACCATGGCGTTGATACCCTGCTCCAGCGCTTCCGGACCGAGGTAGGCTCCCCACGGGAAAGCCGCAATAATCACGTCAGTGGTAAAACCGTCCGGCGGGTTAACGCCCAGGCCTACATCGCCGACAAACGCCAGCGGGCGGATATAGGCACTCTTCAGATTGTTAACGCGGATCACGGCGGAAGAGGTAAACGGCGGCGTAAACAGGATGCCATCTTTGACTTCAAACAGGTTTTCGCCTGCGCCTTCAGAGATGTAGCCCTGCGTATCCAGCGCGATCCCTTCCTGATAGCCGTGGCGGCGTGCTTCGCTGCCCACCAGCAGGGAGGAGAGATAGTTACCGCCCGCTTTGGCTGCGGTAGGCAGTGTGTTAGGTGTGGTCACCGGACCACGCTTGCCTTCGCCGACCTGAATGCCGTCAACGCTGCGCACCGGGGTGATTTCAGCAGCGGTGCCTGACATGAAGATCTCATCGGCCAGATAGAGCGACTCGCGTGACAGCACCTGCTCGCGCACTTCAATACCGAGATCGTGCGCCAGCTTGATAATTGCATCACGGGTGATGCCTGGCAGCGGGCACCCGCCATATTACGGCCGTGGGTGGTGGTGGCTGAACGGTACTTAGGCATGCTCTATTTACTCCAGTCTGAAAAATGACGCGGGCGCTGCTGCCCCCGCGCTGATCTCTTGTTACGGATTAACCTGATCCAGCCAGCCATATTTATCTTCGGTTTCGCCGGTAAACAGGCCAAAGAACGCTTTCTGAATTCGGTGGCGATACCATCATCTACCGCGATGGTGTTGAACTCTTTTGCCACACCGCCCGCTGCTTCAATCTGCTCTGCAACCAGCTTGCCGAGGTCGCGCAGGTGCACGTGCCCTGGTACAAACTGTGTGAATGAGTTCACTACCGCAATAATCGGCTTGCCGAAATCATCATCGGTCATTCCGGTGGCGCGCCACAGGGCATCCGCTTCCATCGGGCCGCCGGAGACAAAGATCACCGGAATGTTGAGGCGCAGTGCCGCCATCAGCATGCCCGGGGTGATTTTGTCGCAGTTGGAGATACAGACCATCGCATCCGCGCAGTGGGCGTTGACCATATACTCTACGGAGTCGGCGATCAGCTCACGTGACGGAAGTGAATACAGCATGCCGCCATGTCCCGCCGGCTGTGACAGGCCCAGCGCTTCTGTCAGGCAGTTCATGGAGTTAGCGGTAAACATTCCGGAGCAGGAGCCGCAGGTTGGGCAGGCTGAGCGCTCAATCTGCTCACTGTCGGCGTCGCTGACGTTGGGGTTCGCCCCCTGAATCATCGCATCTACCAGATCCAGCTTGATGATCTGGTCGGAGAGTTTGGTTTTCGGTACGGTATTGGTGGAGCCGCCCATGGCGATATCCAGCGTCATGGCGTTCTCAAATGCTGCTTTGGTCGCGATATTACGCGGCAGCATATTGGCGTCATCCTGCTCGTAGTAGCGTTTGGTCAGGCTCACAATGCGTTTACCGGCATTGATGAACAGCGCTTTACGATCGGCGTGGGTGGCCAGCAGCGAGCCGTTGTCGCTGGTGTCAATCAGGCCAGCCCGATCCAGCTCGCCAAGAATACCGATTACGCCGCCGGCGCGGTGCACATCTTCCATATGATATTTCGGAGTGCTGGGCGCCACTTTACACAGCTGCGGTACTTTACGTGACAGGCGGTCGATATCGGAGATATTGAAGTCGATCTCGCCCTCCTGCGCCGCCGCCAGCAGATGCCCGTGTTCGCGCGTACGGATACAGCCCTCAGCGCGATCGTCATCCAGCGTGTCCCAGCGACAGCTTTGCGAGAAAGCCTGCGTGGTGCGGATGCCCGCCGGACCGGCGCGGAACATATCTTTTACGGCCTGGTCCTGCGTCAGCATGATGTCGTACTGATCCAGCGTTTCACGCATCGTCTGCTGCAGAATATTGCGCCCGTAGCGAATGACGACGACATCACCGGCCACCACTTTACCGCCCAGGATCGCTTCAACGGCATCATCCTGGCTTTCATAGACTTTAGCCGGCCCTTTAAAGGTCAGGATCTCTTTATCGACGCCCGCCGTTTTAACGATACAGCCATCTTCTGCCAGGTTACCGTACAGAACCGCCAGGCCGCCATCCTGTGAGTAGATCAGATCGCCATCTTTTACCAGCGCAATGGTGCCGCCGCTTGCCGCTTCCGGCGAGGCGTGGCCGATAGAGAGGCCAGATGTGCCGCCAGAGAAGCGCCCGTCGGTGATCAGCGCGCAGCTTTTGCCAAGGCCCATCGACTTCAGATAGGTCGTCGGATAAAGCATCTCCTGCATGCCCGGCCCCCCTTTTGGCCCTTTCGACTTGTCGCGCACTGCGCCTTTATCCGCGCTGGTCGCCAGTGAGGCGTAAGCACGCAGCGCAAAAGAGACCTGACGTTCGCGATTATGCGGCGTCCAGGCGGCTTCTCCGCGCGCAGCTTCTTCTTCACGACGGGCGTGCAGCTCATTATCCGGTACCGCCAGCTTAATGCCGCGATTCGGGATATCGATCTCAAGCTGTGCACCGGCTGCCGATCTTCACGTTTCACCAGAACGGTGTTGCCGAGCCTTGATGAGAGTTTCTCCATCTTCTGCAGCGGCGTTACCTGCGCAATTTCATAAACCGGCGCACGCAGAATGGCACGCAGGTATTCCGCGCCGCCAGGCGACGCAGACAGGGGTTGAGACTCAGCCATACCATCAGCCTCCCAGCTGCCGCCAAACGCCCGCACCGCATCGACTTTGATATCCGCCGTGGTGACCGGCATGACAATCAGCGATTTAATTCCCAGCGTGCTGGCTGAGAGTGCAACCCCCTGCGCGTGGTTACCGGCAGAAGCGGTCACCACGCCGCGCGCTTTCTGCTCTTCGTTTAATCCGGCGATCATCGCATAGGCACCGCGCAGCTTGAGCAGCCCGCCGCCGCCAACCGGAACAAATACGCGATCAAGATGCGCATCCTGCTGCAGCAGCTCCATCGCCAGCGTGCCCTGCCCGGCAATCACCGCCGGATGGTCAAACGGCGGCACAAAGGTGTACCCCTGCTGCTGCGCCAGCTCAATCGCTTTGGCTTTCGCCTCATCGAAATTTGCGCCAAACAGAAAGGCTTGATACTCCTGGCAGAGCCGGAAAGTTTCGCTGCCGATACGTTTCACCGCCACGCCCTCGGCAAACAGCCCGACGCGCGGCAGATCCACCGGCTCGCCCGCCGTCAGCGCAGCTTTCAGGCAGGCGGAGTCTTCAGACTCCACCGCGATGACTTTGATCTGCGGCATCAGCTGTTTAATCAGCACCGCCACGCCGGCTGCCAGGCCGTGGAAGTTGACGTTGGCGCCCGACAGCACGTGTGCCAGGCGCTCGCCTTTGATGTCGTGCTGCTGGATATACTTTTTCATTCCCGCCAGCGCCAGCGCACCTGAGGGTTCCGCCACGGCCCGCACATCCTCAAACAGATCTTTCATCGCCGCACAGATGGCATCGCTGTCAACGGTGATGATGTCGTCGACTTCAAGGCCGCGCGTCAGACGCACGCCGACAAAGATGCAGGCGCTGTCCGCATCCGCATAGCGGTAGTTGAATTCCGTGACCGATCGGCCGCCCAGCGTCTGACAGAACGTCAGAAAGCTGCCCTGCTGCTCAGGAATGGTCACCGCCAGCAGCGCTTCCCGCTGCTCTCCCAGCTCGCAGCGTTCGGAAACATAGCGCGCGCCCAGCGTCTGCAGAAACTTCAGCAGCGCGCCCGGCGCCTCCGGGAACTCAAAGCTGAACAGCCGCTCGCGCAGCGGTTTTGACGGACGCCCGCCGACCATATAACGCACATGCAGCTTGGCCATCTCATCATCAGAGAGATCCACCACCTGGTAGCCCCCTTCAGTAAGCTGACTGATGATCTCGCCGCGCTCTTCTGGCACCTGCTCTGATTACTGCCCGGCGAGAAAGAAACGGAACGCCGGATTATTCGCCTCATCGTGCCACTCGTAACCCAGTGCCGTCAGGTGAGTTTCAAAATCGGGTTCTTTATCATTCACTTCAAATGCCGCCAGCACGCGACCAAAATCGGTGCCGTGGCTGCGGTAGTGGAACAGTGAGATATTCCAGTCGTGGCGGGCCATGAGGCGATTATCTCTATGGTGGCGCTGGGCTGCGGAATTGCGCTGGTGCCGGATGTGGTGCTGGAGAACAGCCCTGAGCCGGTGCGAAACCGGGTTATGACGCTGGAGAACGTGGAGTCAGTGGCGCCGCTGCAGCTGGGCGTTTGCGTACAAAAAAAGCGGCTCGGGGAGCCGCTGATTCACGCCGGCTTTACACCGCTGGGGCTGATCCCGCTGGTGCTGATTGCACCGGCGCTGCCCTGCCCGGTACGCAGCCAGGCCACGCAGACGGAGCCCGACTGGTCGCAGATCCCGTTTATTATTCCGGATCAGGGACCGGCGCGGCGCGGCATCGATCTCTGGTTCCGGCGCTATCGTCTCGCTAATCCGCAGATCTACGCTACGGGTGAGCTGCGTCTGTTCTGCTCGGTGACTGCCGCTTACAGCCATCTGCCGCCGATTCTCGATCGCTTTCGCGCTGAACATCCGCAGGTGGAGATCAAGCTCACGACCGGCGACGCGGCGGACGCCATTGAGATGGTGCAGTCTGGCGAGGCGGATCTGGCCATCGCCGGCCGGCCGGAGTCGCTGCCCGCCAGCATGATGCACGTCAGCCCCTCTACGCTGTCGCGCCAGATCCAGCGGCTGGAAGAGGATGTCGGCCATGCGCTGTTTCTGCGTGATAACCGCACCGTGACGCTGACGGAAGCGGGTGAGCGGCTGCGCCAGTTTGCCCAGCAGACGCTGCTGCAGTATCAGCAGCTGCGTCACGTCATGGATCTCAACGGCCCCTCGCTAAGGTGATAGCGGCGCCTGTTTCAGCGCTGCGAATGACCCCATCATATGACAGGAAATCCATTGCTTAAATTGATATATTAACAACGTTACGTTGCAATTTTTGCAATACGAAATGTCAGGAGATCCCGGATGGATTTACGCGATTTAAAACTCTTTCTGCATCTGGCAGAAAGCTGCCATTTTGGCCGTACGGCACGCGCGGCCCCTGGTTCAGGCCCTGTGCGCCGCAGCCCACGATCACTACTTTTTTACCTTTCAGGAAGCTGGCGCCATCGGCGAACTCATCGCGCGCCATAAAGCGACATTTGCCCAGCTGCGCTAACTGATTGCGCAGGTTTAATGTGTTGAAGTAGTTAGCCATGGGGTACTCCGCATCAATGTTGTGTTTGCATTATTGTTGCTGAACCGCCTTTACAACAGAAGAGTGCTGTTTGTCTGGCGTCAGGTTAACCACCAGATCCGCCTGCGGGATCAGCTCTTCATAGGTACCGACTTTAAAACCGTTTTCTGTTGCTTTGCGGAACGAGGCGCGCTTCTCTGCAATTGCTTCTGCACGCAGCGCATAGGCTACATCCAGCCCGGAGTCGCGCATATTGCCGCCTTTCGGATCGTTTTCCGGGTGCACGGCGATAAGCGTCGGAACACCAAAACCGCGTTTATACTCTTCACGCACTTCTGTACCCGGGCACTTCGGTGSCACCATCACCACGGTGATGTCTTTGCGGATGGTTTCGCCCACTTCAACAATGTTAAAGCCGTGCGAGTAGCCCAGCGCAGCGCCATCTTTCATCAGGATTTCGGTATAGGCGACATCGTGCCCTTCAGCCACCAGCTTGTCGAAGCAGAGCAGCGAACCCGCCTGCAGCATACCGCACAGAATGGTCTGCTCACCCATCAGATCCGATTTTACTTCCGCTACAAAGGAGGATTCCAGCACGCCTGCGCGGTCACCGCCGGTAGCCGCAGCCCAGGCTTTCGCGATAGCCATGCCTACCATCATACCGGAGGAGAATTCACCCGAGATGATATCATCCATATGCTTCTGGAACAGCGGAGCCATGATCGTTTTCAGCTGCTCAGAAAGCGCCCAGGCACGGATTTTTGCCGGATTAGACAGGCGATCCATCATCAGCGTAATACCGCCAAACTTCAGTGATTCAGTGATGGTTTCCCAGCCGAACTGGATCAGTCCTTCAATGATGCCGGCATCTACCATGGTTTCAAACGCCAGCTCAACGCCCGCTTTTACCATCGCGACCATCACCACGCCTTTGTCGTAGTACTCCTGCTCTTCGATTTTGCCCTCAAACTGTGGCGCATTTTCAAACGCCGTTTTACCGGTCTCTTCACGCCAGGTCAGCAGGTTTTTATCATCGTTCGCCCAGTCAACTTCTGTCGCTTTGCCCAGATCGCCCGGCTGCAGCGTGGTCATAAACTCCTCCAGCAGCGGTACAGCGGCGAATGAGAACAGGTAGTTGCCATACTCAGCGGTATCGGAGATCACCACGTTCATCTCATACAGGCGCTTACGTGCGATGGTGTTAGCAATCAGCGGCAGCTCATGCAGCGACTCATAGTATGCAGACGGGGAGGTGTGGCGCAATAAAAAACCCCGGCAAGCCGGGGTTTGATAAGGCTGAAAATTGTCGGTGGGAACTTAGCCAGCTACCGCGATACGTTTCATATCGGTCATGTAGCCACGCAGCTTGCGACCAACGGTTTCAATCGGATGCTGACGAATCGCTTCGTTAACGTCGCGCAGCTGTGCGTTATCAACCTGAGTGGAGAGACGCGGCACCAGACGCTGTATGATGCGGCGTAAACGCGTATCCTGATGCAGCATAAAAACCCGGCCAGTCCGGGTTTTTTATTGCGTAATGCCGCGGGACGGTGCGGCGCGGGGTATATCGTACAGGGGCCGCATTTATGCGGCCCGTTGTACCGGGACGGTGCGGCGTTGGGCGCCATTAATGGCGCCCCTATTGCGCTGCTGCCGGAGCTGTTCCCGACCGAAGTGCGCTATACCGGTGCCTCTTTCTCTTATAATTTGTCATCTATTCTGGGAGCGTCCGTAGCACCCTATATCGCCACCTGGCTCAATGCAAACTATGGCCTGCAGGCAGTGGGTTTCTATCTTGCCGCCATGGCGGTGCTGACGCTGATTGCCCTGATCGCCTGTACATTTGGCGTGATGGTGCCCATTGCCGGTCTGCTGGCCGATCGCTTTGGTCGCCGCAGAACGATGATCACTATCACGCTGATGATTATCGCTTTTGCGCTGATGTTCCCGCTGCTGCTCGGCTCCGGCTCGCAGATTCTGGTGATGGGCTTTCTGCTGCTGGGCCTGAGCATTATGGGCCTGACGTTTGGCCCGATGGCGGTGCGTATGCCTATTGGCACGCTGCTGAGCAAACATATGACGGCGACCATACTCGGCACCTTTATCATGCTGGCTACCTACACGCTGTTCTACATCATGACCGTCTACTCAATGAGCTACGGCACCGCGCCGGCGCCGGTCGGACTGGGCTACTCGCGCAACAGTTTCCTGTGGATGCTGATGGTGGCGGTAATCGTGGGCGCGCCGATTGGCTTTTTCTTTGCCAATGGTACGTTCCTGCTGCTCTCCTGGCTGCTGACCGACGAGCAGTTTATGCAGTGGGGCTGGCGCGTGCCGTTTATCCTTTCTGCAGTACTGGTGCTGATCGGCCTCTACGTGCGCGTCTCGCTGCATGAGAGTCCGGTTTTTGCCAAAGTGCAGAAGGAGCAGAAGCAGACGATGGGCGTCTCAACGGTGCTGATTGGCCTGCTGCCTGGCTATGAAACCATTGGCGTTGCCGCGCCACTGCTGCTGGCGCTGGCGCGCTTCGGTCAGGGGCTGGGACTGGGCGGCGAATGGGGCGGTGCCGCGCTGCTGGCAACGGAGAATGCGCCGGCGAAAAAGCGCGCGCTGTATGGATCGTTCCCCCAGCACGATTTCTATATTTACGCCACCGCAGCGGTTATCGTCTTTCCGCATATTTTCTTTCCTCAGGGGGACGCCACGGTTGCGACGCTGCAGTCGCTGGCAACCTTTGCCATCGCCTTTGTCGCGCGGCCAATCGGCTCAGCGGTGTTTGGTCACTTTGGCGATCGCGTCGGTCGTAAGGCGACGCTGGTCGCTTCGCTGCATCGTCGTTTTGCGACGCTTTTTGCTCATTGAATGCCGCATACCAGGTGCGTAATATTTCTGGTTTACATTTACAATTAAGAAACATTTATGCAAGCCTCCATCACAGAAACACCTGACGCGCTGCACGACGAAGCGCCGGTCAATTCGCGCGGTAAAGTTGTCGTAGCTTCTCTGGTCGGTACGGCTATCGAGTTCTTAACGGGCACAGGGCAACCACCTGAACAGTAAAACCTGTTTCCTGCTGGCGAATTTTAGCGCTCCCGCCAGCAGGAAACGCCAGCCAGTCACTTTTATTTAGCGGTTTAGCAGCGATTCACGCCAGAAAAACGTTTCCTGCCGCTGCCATTCGCCACCATTCCGGTTAACTCAGACATTATCCTCTTTTTCGCCGAAAGAGGTGATTAAATTTGTTATGACGCTGACGCTGCCGAAGCTGGCGACCTCTCCTTCAGGCGCTGCCTTTGGTTCAGTACTCGGCCTGATGGCATTTTTCTACTTCTTTGCCCGCCTGACGCTGTTTTGCGCTGCGTGGATCGCCACGGCGAAATATAAAGGTGATACGGAGATGCCGCAGCCGCGCCAGCCCTCCTGACCGGCTCAGGCAGCGATCGTCAGCGCGCTGGGGCTGGATGGCATCGACTGGCTGCGTCCGGTAATGACAATTATTGCCCTCTCCATCTCCGTGCTGGCGAACTATCTGCTGTTCCTGTGGATTTTCTGGATCCTGCCGCGCCATAAGCCGCGTAAAAGAGCGCTGCTGCGCGGTACGCTGCTGGCAGCTATCGGCTTTCTGCTGCTGGCACTCTATTCCGGTATCAACTGGATGGGCAACCTGCGCGAAGCGGTTCGCGCGCAGTCGCGCGATGTCTGGGAGCGAACGCCGGATGATAAAGAGGTGTTCTGGAAAAAATATCTGCGCGATCTCTTCTCACTCCTGGGGCTGATGCTGGCGCTGGTGATCACCCTTTCGCTGACGTCGATTGCCGGTGTCTCCTTTTTATCGCTGATCCCGATTCTGATGGTGTCGTTTGCCGCCGTGGGGTTTGTGCTGGCCTCTAATCAGGATCTGCTGTCGGAGCTGATTAACAAAATTGTCAGCAGCATCAGCGATCCTACGCTCGCCACCACGTTAAAAAATACCGTGAACACTGCGATTCAGCAGCGCGCTACCGTGGGTCTGACCGGTACAACCCAGGAGTCAGCCGCCGATCCAAAGCCGCTGATCGATATCCACACCGGTAACAAAACCGTGGATGGCTCAATTCGTCGCGTGTCGCGCTTCGCCACGTGGTTTCAGTCTATTCCGGCCGTCGCGCACTTTATCCGGGCGCTGGATCGCTTTAATGACCGGCTGGGCAGCCAGTTTGGCGCGGCGATCACCTACTTTCCGGCAAAACCGATGCCGATTACGCTGCTCTATCCGCACCGCCGCAACGTGGCGCGCCGCGTGCGGGTGTTTATGGAGTGGCTGAGTCAGGTGCTGCAGGAGTATGTCACCTGACACATCCGCCGCCGCCGTTATTTACGGTATATAATTTCAGTTTCGCAGTGAACAGGATGCCTATCGTCTATGACAGACAAAATGGGTCAGCCTGCGCCGGGATTTGAATATTTCGATGGCCGCCAGTGTCACTATGTGCAGACCGGCGGCGTGGTGACGGTAAACAGTACTGAAACCTACCGTGCCGCCTGCCTCGCCGGGCTGGGGATTATTCAGGTGCCGGCAATGGGCGTTCAGCCGCTGCTGGAGTCGGGTCATCTGGTGGAAGTGCTGCACGCTGGCGAGGTGGATGTGATTCGGGAAGGATTTGACTGCGTAGTGCGCGTGGGCGAGCTGAAAGATTCCGGTCTGATTGCGCGAAAAATTGGCACCTATGCCTTGATCAACTGCGCCAGTCCCGACTACCTTTCCCGCTTTGGCCGTCCGATACGGCTGGAGGAGCTGTCGCAGCACGCCATGGTGCACTATACCCAGCAGGTCTATTACGATCGCTGCCTCGATCTGCTGTCGATGATGGAGGATATGGACAGTCTGTTTCAGCATGACCCGGCGACGCTGAGCGGCAAGCTGCGGGTCGATATGTCGGTGGCGATGGCCACCAGCTTTATTCTGCCGCGCCTGCCGGAGTTTCTGCAGCACTATCCCGGCATTGAGATTGAGCTGAGCAGCAGCGATCTGAACAACATGGATAAAATTCATGCAATGCAGGTTTTTGTACGGGTCGCGGAGATGGGCAGTTTTACCCGGGCAGCGGAAAGTCTGGGTTTACCAAAAGGCAGTGTGTCGCGTCAGCTGCAGGCGCTGGAGAACCAGATGGGCACGCGCCTGCTGCATCGCACCACCCGGCGCGTGCACCTCACCCAGGATGGACTGCCAATATGCGTGCCGCGTGCGGCCAGTTTCAGGGCTGCATTACGTCCCAGGCCGCGGTTTCCGCCGGTAATCAGCGCTATTTTGTGATTCATAACTCTCTCCTGCTGCAAAAGTGAACGTCTGATAAAGATATTCAAACCAAAGTGATCTATAAACGCAGATAACTGCGCAGCACTGTTTCAATAACAACAACAATCGTGACCGGCGTTATTCACCAGAAAATCGAACCGGTCGCGCTGCCAGACGCGCTGCAGCGTCTGCGTAAGCTGTTGTGCAAAGGCAGCGAACTGGCTGCTGTCGCCAACGTCCAGCGGCAGCGCAGCCGCCTGCACGCCCAGCGCTTCGATCTCCTCTGCCACTTTCTGCGCTTCATCAGCGTGACTTCGGTAAGTAAACACGCCTTTCATTGCGGCATAGGTTCCGGAGCCAGGCTGCGTGATACGGGTCAGCCCGCTGGAGATATTCAGAATACGGCCGCCGTCGTTCAGCAGCGGCAGCAGCGCCTGGGTCAGAAAAAACGGGCCTTTCAGGTGCACATTGACCAGCGCATCAAACTCCGCCTCAGTGGTATCGGTCAGCAGCTGATAGTGACCACAGATAGCGTCCCCGATGTCGTCCGGCAGCCCGACCCGCCCCAGCGCGGTGACGGACGCAATCTGCGCGTTAAGTTCACGCGTATCGCGCACCCGTCCGCCGCCAAAGTCAGTCTCAATGGCGCCCGGTGCCAGAATATTGACGCGAATGCGGCGCGCGCCCAGCTCCTTCGCCTGATAGCGCGTCAGCACCTCCATGGWCCAGCGCAACGGCCGTATTGACGTTACCTATACGGAAGAGGCGATCTGGATCGGCGGCCAGACGGTAACGGTTATCGACGGTACCATCACGCTCTGACGCGCCGCTCTTACGTCAGCAGGCGATCACAACGCCTGACCGCCCGATGCTTCAATGCGCTGGGCGGTGATCCAGCCGCTCTCCTCGCTCAGCAGCATGTGGGCGGGCGTCAGCGGCGCGCTGATTTTCGGCGCGCTGCCGCCGGGGGAACCGGAGCAGTATGAGGTCCGCGCGCTGCTTGTGGAGAATGGCAGCCTGACTGAAGATCCGGTCACCGGCAGCGCCAACGCCTGTCTGGCTCGCTACCTGGCGGCCCAGGGCCAGACGCGCAGCTACCGGGCGCGCCAGGGCAGCGCGGTCGCTGCCCCTGCGGCAACCCTGACGCCGTTCAGCGATGCGCTGATGAGCCGCGCGCTTAACAGCGAGGCCTTTGATCTGACGCAGTCGCCTGCCGTAGCGGATATGGGTATTCGCTGGCTGCTGATCCCGCTCAGCAGCGCGCAGGCGGTCGTCGACGTCRCGGCTTCCGTGGCCGATCTGCAGCAGCTGCAGCAGACAGAGAGCAGCGCGGCGGACTATCGCATCCGCATTTTTACCCCTTCGGGTGAGCTGCCGTTTGCCGGTCACCCGACGCTGGGTACAGCCCATGCGCTGCTGGAAGCGGGCTGGCCGCGGAAAAACGCCGGCTGTATTGTTCAGGAGTGCGGTGTCGGACTGGTTGAGGTGCGTATCGCCGCCGATGGCGCACTGGCAGGGGTATCATTCCACATATTGGCTGACAGAAAAGGAATTGTTATGAGAGTGGCGTTTAAACAGGTGGATGTCTTTACCGCAACGGCATTTCGGGGAAATCCGCTGGCCGTGATTATGGATGCACAGGGATTAGCTGACGAACAGATGGCAGCGATTGCGCGCTGGACCAATCTGTCAGAGACCACGTTTGTGCTGCCGTAAACTGCGGTGCATGCAGCGACAGACCCTCGTCGCCCCAGGCTTCATGCTTATAGGTGATATTCAGCTCAGCGCAGAGCCACAGCACCTTGCGCACGTTGATTGACGTTTTACGGCCTAAAATTTTTAACATCGCGGACTCCGCCTGCAGAATTATTAATCTATTCATAGCCCTGTTAGCGCGCTTTTACCATGCGCAGTAGCGCCAGGAGGTGTTAAGCTCGGTAGCCTGCCAGTCGATCCACTGATCCACCGGCGCGCGTAAGCGCGGCTCCTCCGGATAGAGCCATGCACCACCGTAGCTGTTGGCCAGGTAGCGCAGAATAGCGTTGGATTCCCATATCACCAGCCCGTCGTCGATGATGACCGGCACCAGGGCGTTGGGGTTCAGCGCCAGCGGCGTTTCAAACCAGCGGTTTACGGCCAGTCCAATGGGAATATCCGCCAGGCTAAAGTGACGCCCGGCCACATAGCGGCCCGATTTTTCCAGCTGCTGATTGAGTATCCCCATGGTGTGCGTCCAGCCTTTCACCGCTGCTGCGAGCAGACGGGGATCCTGATGCGCTGGTGAATTTCGTACCAGCGACATAAAGGCGCGCCTCTCCTGCTGTTATCCGTTCGACGCGCGTTACACCCGTGCCTTAGCGCGCACGGGTGCTCTGGCGTGCGAGATGAGCGGCATTGCCCCTGCTGCGTCTTAAGGCGTGCCGTTGCGTCCCCAGGTGGTAAATCCGGGGCGCTCGGTCAGCCGCTCATAGTAGGTCTGTATTGCCGGAAAATCGGGGTGATCCAAGGATGCGGCGCGGGGCATTCTGGCGCGCCATTTTCCGCAGGGAACACGCGCCACGCTGCCGCGCGGTGGCTTTGTCTTCTGGGTCGAGCTGCCGGGTAAGATTGATACCGTGCTGCTGTTTAATCGTCTGCTGCAGGAGCAGATCTGCGTCACGCCAGGCGCGCTCTACACGCTGAGCGAACGCTACCGGCATGCGCACTTTACCAAAACCGTGGCGCCTGATTTTCGTATCGGCTGGACCGCCGCGGGCCGGTTTCATGCCAGCATTGCGCGGCTGAAAGCGGTCTCGTCGATGACTGAATCGCGGCTGCTGAGCGAGACGCTGGCAGAGTTCCTCGCCAGCGGGGGGTACGATCATCATTTGCGCTCGCTGCGCCGGCGCTATGCGGCAAATCCGATCGCTATGCCGGGCGCGCAAAACCCGCTGGGCTACGTGATGCCGCTGGAGAACAAAAAACGGCTCGCTGCGCTGATGAATCACTATCGCATTCCGCTGATTGAAGACGGGCTCTACGATGAATTGCAGTTTGACTGGCCGCTGTCACCGCCGGTTAAGGCGTTCGATCGCGATGGCTGGGTGATTTACTGCACCAAGGAGGCGCTGCAGCTGGCGCTGCGCGCTGTCACGCAGCCCGGCGACTGTATCGGACTGGAATCCCCCACCTATTTTTTCCTGTTTCCGCTGCTCGCCTCGCTCGGACTGAAAGCGCTGGAGATCCCCACCGATCCGCAGCGCGGTCTTTCGCTGGACGCGCTGGAGATGCTGCTGCAGGAGCAGCGCATTCAGGCGCATCCGCAGGACAGTGAGCTTTTTCCTTCAGCGAAGCTGGGCCGTATCACCGCCGCGCTGATCCGGCGCCAGGGCGACATTATCGGTCGTTATGCGCTGCCTCCCGGCAGCGAGCGGCTGCGCGAGGAGATCGCCCGGCGCAGCGTGCATACCGGACTGAACCTTACCGCTCAGGCGATTACCCTGACCCACGGCTGCACACTGTTGGAAGATCGCGGCCTGATTGAGGCGCGGCCGCAGTCAGGTTATTACGTTCGCGGCGTATTGCCTGCCGTTACGCTGCAGCCGCAGCCGCCCACCGCAGAGAGTGGCGATCCGGATGCACAGAAGCTGGCGCTGATTGAACAGGTTTTTGCCGCGCAGAATAATCCCGACTACACCAATATTTCGCTGGCCTTTGCTTTGTACCTGTCACTTCCGGAGGCCATTGTGTCCCTCGCGTTTACTGACGATCAACCGCGCTACCAGCAGCTGGCAGCAAAATTTGCCGACGCTATTCATCAGGGTTCGCTGCGGCCGGGTGCCCGCCTGCCCGCTATCCGGCGAGTGGCGCAGTCGCACCAGCTCAGCGTAAATACCGTGATCAGCGCCTGGCGCGAAATTGACCCCTGATGTGGCCAGCAGCAGATTGTTCGGGCCGGGCGTAATAGACATGATGGTGACATAACTGAAAAAGGCGGGATCGAGCATAGACGTTCTCCGGACTGAATAAGCTGACTCCATCGTAATGCCGTCACCGCAATGGCAACAGAGACAGTAATTCAGTATTGTAATGGGTACAGTCACACTTTTTGGGACGCTGGCCTGCGGCGCACCGGCGCGAAAAATTTTCCATGACAGCCACAGCAGATAGCCGCAGCCCGCCAGCGTCAGCGGCAGGCGCACGGCTGCCATCCACGTCAGCAGCAGCTCCAGCGCCACGCTTGCCAGCAGCATCTGCAGCGCGCAGCCGAGCAGTATACCGCCCAGCACTGGCAGCGTGCGACGAAAGGGCAGGTACGTCCGCAGCCGATCGCCCAGCGCTGCCCAGAGCAGAATGCAGGGCAGATTGAGCGCGGCAAAACCGCTCAGCACCAGCCAGACGTTGCTGCTGCTGGCGTAAAGCAGCGCAACGTTGGTCACCATCAGCCAGGCCTTGGGATTAACCGCCTGAAAAGCCATGCCGCCCAGCAGCGTCATCGGACGCGGAACGGTGATCACCTCGCATGCGGCAAACGACGAAGCGCGGATCACCGCTCACGTGGTCGGCAAATAGCTGACTGCTCAGGTGCGCCGCCCGGCGCACCTGCTCTATATTGCGCTCAGCGCGTCATACCCCATCCAGCCGGTCGTTGCCAGCAGCGATAGCGCCATCAGCGTGTTAAACAGGCGCCGCTTCCAGTGCGTCGCACCAGGCGCATCGACCGCGCCACCGATTATGCTGGAGCTGATGGCAAAAGCTTTCCCTGAGCAGATGCGCTCACCGGAGTGGCAGACTAAAATCCGGGCCGTTATTCCGTCCTGGGGCCGCAAACTTAATGGTGACGTGGCGCTGACTGAGAAAGTACTGGCCGATACCAGTCGCATACTGCAGCTGGAATATGAGATGCTGCAGAGCGATGCCGATCGCATGGAGGCGCTGCGCGCCTATGTGCCGCAGGCGAAACAGGAAGACTGGCGCCTGGTCACGGCGGGCCAGCGCGTGCAGATCATCAAAAATGATGAGCTGGAAGGCGGCGTGCTGCGCCTCGGCACTGAAGTGGTGACGTCTGCTGATGGCTCTATTTCTGCGCTGCTGGGCGCCCCAGTGCCGCACGTTGATACGCGCGTGCTGGATGGCAAACAGGTGCTGCTGTTTGGCCCGTTCGCCACCTTCTCCACTAAGTTCCTGAAACAGGGTTCGCTGCTGGATATGTTTGGCGCGATGAACACCAGCAACCTGCTGCCGATGATGCAGGTCGGCCTGAAGAGTTTTGACCTGGTGAAATATCTGGTTGATCAGACCCTGATTACCCGCCAGCTGTTTATCGGTGCCGGCGGTGCGGCGCTGCCGCTGCTGCAGAAGTCAGGCATTCCTGAGGTCAAAGGTTACGCCGGCTTCCCGGTAGGCGGCTCTTTCCTTGTCACTGAAAATCCGGATGTGGTCGCGCAGCATATGGCCAAGGTCTACGGCAAAGCCAGCGTCGGCGCACCGCCTATGTAGCAGAAGGTAGCCGCCACCTGGACCGATATGGGTACAGACGTCAACTTTGGTGAAGTGACGCGTCAGCTGATCGCCGCCCTGGAGAAAAAAACGCATTTCCGCCTGCGTATGCGGCAGGAAGTGCGTGACCTGGTGCGCCTGAACGATGGCCGCTGGCAGGTTACGCTGATGAACCTGGATACCAGTGAACAGCGCGGCAACCTGCAGGATCCCAAAAGCTTTATCCATACCACGCCACACATGAGTTTTGTCTGGGGTGACGCTAACGTCGACTTCCTGCGCAAGCGTTTCCAGGCGCTGCAGAAGAGCACGCTGTTTCGCGGCATGCGCTATTCCGAAGATCGCGATCAGATTGCGCAGTGGATCCCGCTGGTGATGAAAGGACGCGATCCGCAAATGGTTGAGCGTCTGAATGACGTCGCAGTGGAGTCCTCTAACGGCTGGAATAATGCCGGTACCGGTCACGCCGCGCTGGCGGAGCTTAACTACACGCCGCAAAAGGCGGATGGTTCGATCGATATCGCTAAAGCAGTAGCCATCAACGAATCTTTCCAGATGTCGCGTCAGTTCTGGGCGCATCATGTGCAGAAACGTTGAGCTTCAGGTCAACAGAAGAGGAGATGTCGCCTCATGAGCAACACTGCGGTAAACCTGGCGCTGAGCAGCGCTGCAATGGATGGTGCAAAACGTCAGGAACGGAAAGAAGTTGATGTCCTGCTGATTGGCGCAGGCGTGATGAGCGCTACGCTCGGCACCTGGCTGCAGGAGCTGGAGCCAGACTGGTCCATTTACCGGTTAGCTCAACGCATCGCTGCGCTTACACACCCGGCCTATCAACGTCGTCGTCTTCAACGTCCCTTCAGGGCTCTCAGGGAGCCAGGGAGAACTCATCTCGGGGCAAGTTTCGTGCTTAGATGCTTTCACAGTTCCCTACTCTCGCATGGGGAGGCCCCACACTACCATCGGCGCTACGGCGTTTCACTTCTGAGTTCGGCATGGGGTCAGGTGGGACCGCCGCGCTGTGGCCGCCAGGCAAATTCTGTTAATCCGGCAAAACAAGCTGAAAATCGGGTCTCTCAAAACGCCTCTGGCGTTGTAAGGTTAAGCCTCACGGGTCATTAGAGCGTATTACATGCTTTAAGGGAGGTACCTGGGCTGGACATTTCACGGCCTTTACTGAGTAATCTGGCCGTAGTTTACCCGATTGACTAACCAGGAGTGGGTGTTTTGATGGTTTTAGTGAGGAAATTTTGCTTTTCTGCAGACGTAAAAAAGCCCTGAACGCGTGTTCAGGGCTCTCTTACTTGATGGATGCCTGGCTCTTCATGCTCTTCAGGCTGAATACCTTTGATGGCATTAACGACGACGGTGCCGTTGAAATCCTCGAGGAACAGAACATTGCTTCCTTCACCGAGGATAATAAAGGGTTGATTGCGCTGCTGGCTGGAGTGCCACGCTGCGGTAATGGCTTCTGCGCTATCAGCGATAATCAGCGATTGTGCGTCGATCTCAAGACCAGTAGGCAGATGCAGTACATCGACATAGTGACAGACATCTTTAAACTCTACGCCATAGGCACCGATATTCTGGATCGGAGCGGAGCCTGACATACCGGGAATGAGCGCCAGGTTTTCCAAGCCAGGGATCCCTTTTTTCAGGGTATATTCCACTAACTCATGCCAGTTTTCACCGGCGCCAGCGTGCACATGCCAGGCAGCATGGCAGACATCCCAGGCGGTAGTCGTCGCCGGGTTAAGTTTTGCCAGATCGCCATAACTCAGTACCGGTTTCCACGCTTTCATCAGGCGCAGTCCGATCGCGATGATGACGTAATCATCTTTGAGCGCGTGTTTAAATATGCTATCGCGATAGCCAAAGCCGCACTCTTCACGATAGAGCCTTTTAGTGGCTGATTTAAGCTGACACTGGTCGATTAACCAGCCTGCCGCCAGTTTTACCTCGCCATCAGGCTGAGGATAGTGTGGTATCGCAGGCCACTGCGCGAGCAGCTCTGTCAGCTGCTCAGCTGAAACAAGCGGGTTTTTAAAGAAGCTGCCCACATTTCCGGTAACGCGCGGATCGGGCAGTTTGCTTTGACGCATCTGACATACGATAACCTCAACTGCATTACGCTCGCCATTGGCGCCGATAAAACGCACTTCAGGTTCCAGCCAGACATTGAACTTCTTACCCACGTGCTGCCGCACCGTATGTGCCAGTGTAATAATCTCCTGCGGCGTGGCGCGATCCTGATTGATCAGAACCAGCGCCTGCTGGCGATGTACGGCGGCGCCGCCTACGCTGAAGCCTCTGCAGAGGCGCAGCCAGGCTGTAGCCTTTTCCTGTCACAGTAAAGACATCCAGACCCCAGCTTTTCAGAGTCTGTATGTGCTTATTAACTGCAGCACGGCTCATGCCCAGCGCTTCACCCAGATGTTCACCTGAGTGGAATTCACCGTCAGCCAGCAACGCAGCCAGCTTGAGAGGGACGCTTTGATCTTTCATGCCGAGGTTGGCTCCAAAAGGCGAAAACCATTTACGTCCGCGGCGTCCACGTCCTGCCTGCTGGTACTCCGCAACGCAGGCAAAACCTGACTCAAGCTGATCCATGCGATCAAGCAGATACTGGTTGGTTGAGTCTATAACCGGAATAACGGCGATACCCGGGGTCTCCAGATGAGTATGGATAAGCGCTTCATCCAGCATATCGCCGGTTTTACCGGTGAGTTCAACCAGGATGCCAGCAAGTTTACGATCGTTAAGATAGAGATCGTTTGGCCACTTCACACGGACATTTTCAGCGCCAAGGGACTGAATCACTTCAGCCATGACAATCCCTATGACCAGGCTCAGGCCCATCGCAGCAGCAGGCCCCTGCTCCAGACGCCAGTACATCGACAGATGCTGAATAAAGGGAGCCAGACCGTCGCGCTCAAAAAGCGGTAACGCCGCACGCAGACTGTTGATGATACTGGCTGCCAGCTGGTTGCGATCGATAGTCACGCCCGCTTCCTGCAGGTTGATCCAGCCCTGATTGATTTCTGAAGTGCCTTCACCCCGCATTCCCAGGTTGATGCCTGCACCCATAACAATCTGCGCCGCGCTTTTATCATAGTGCTGTGGCTAGCCGTTATCTGGCCTGAGTGAGATCTCCCCGCCAACCCAGGATTTAATCACTCCCTCCTGTTCCAGCAGCAGGCCACCCTGCTTATCTATCCCGCGCGCAATACCGTAAACTTCGCGCTCACCAATCAGTAATTTAACCGGACGATTGATAAAATTATCCAGCTTTTCCCAGCCTCATCACTATTCGCAGCTGCCGAAAGAGGAT
Source organism: Pantoea sp. BRM17 (assembly GCA_002939445.1). Classification (GTDB taxonomy): domain Bacteria; phylum Pseudomonadota; class Gammaproteobacteria; order Enterobacterales; family Enterobacteriaceae; genus Pantoea. The sequence goes on from PEFU01000003.1 coordinate 2,458,567, forward strand.
GCCGTTAACATTGCGCGCGGGCTGTGGCAGGAAATCAACGGTCTTAACCTGAAAGAAAATATTCTGCCAACGCGTGAGCGCGCCAGCCTGATTATGACCAAAGAGGCTAACCACGCCGTTCAGAGCGTAAGGCTGAGGAAGTAACAGCAAAAAGCCCTGCGTGCAGATGATATCCTGATTCTGGAAGGGCTTAACGTGCTGCAGAGCGGTATGGACTACCCGCACGATCCGCATCACGTATTTGTTTCTGACTTTGTGGATTTCTCAATCTATGTGGATGCTCCGGAAACCTTACTGGAACGCTGGTACATCAACCGCTTCCTGAAATTCCGTGAAGGTGCTTTCAGCGATCCCGATTCCTACTGTGGTTTCCTGCATCCGAATGCCGTGCTGAAAGAGCGCGGTCTGATGAAGAAGAAAGGGTTTCCGCAGTCCTACGATATGCATCGCCTGGTAAAGTTTGTTTCCGATCTCAAGTCGGGCGCCAGCCAGGTCACGGCACCGGTCTACTCGCATCTGATTTATGATGTCATCCCTGACGGCGATAAAGTGGTTGAGCAGCTGCTGAACTTCYACATCAGTTCTAATTTGCGACGTCAGGCCGTACTGGAACAGTTTCTCGGCACCAACGGGCAAAAGATCCCTTATATCATCAGCATTGCCGGCAGCGTTGCCGTCGGAAAAAGCACGACTGCGCGCGTGCTGCAGGCGCTGCTGAGCCGCTGGCCGGAACATCGCAAAGTAGAATTGATCACCACTGAGGTCAGATATATGCTTATGAGTAGAAAAACAACGCCACTGACCACCCCTTATCTGCAATTCGACAGACAGCAGTGGGCTGCGCTGCGTGACTCAGTGCCTATGACACTGGATGAGCGTGAAGTTGAGCGCCTGCGCGGTATCAATGAAGATCTCTCTCTTGATGAGGTTGCTGAGATCTATCTTCCTCTATCACGTCGAACACAGCTTTTTTCATTCCATCAGGTGAAAAAAATGTGGCGTGTTCTGCGAAAGCGCTCGCACGATCATCATTTTGCTTCTGTTTAAAGTGACACTGGTGTTAACCTCCTGCCCACTGTTTCCGTTAATTTATCTTCTATGACGCGCAATCGCGTTCAGGACGCTTCATGATGAGGCAGGGATGAACCACACTTTGTGCAACAAGAAAATCATCATTTTTATTCTTTTGCTTACTATTTGTGCAAAAGCTCTCAACAGCAGGCATTACTGCCGCTTCTTCACTCATATCTGGTACAAATGTTCACCACCGCGTTCAGCGGCTAYGCTCTGTTTTCTCTTTGACTGAACTGCCCGGGGTTAAACTATTTACTGGTTTTTTTAGCGGCTGATAGAAAGAGAAGGATTCGAACCTTCGAAGTCTGTGACGGCAGATTTACAGTCTGCTCCCTTTGGCCGCTCGGGAATCCCACCTACTTGATGGTGCCGGCTACCGGAATCGAACTGGTGACCTACTGATTACAAGTCAGTTGCTCTACCAACTGAGCTAAGCCGGCATCAAGTGACGCGCATTCTAGGAAGACCGGCTCCGAGACATCCTGGAACTCGGCTACCTGTTCTTTCTGTAGCTTTTGAATAATAAAAGAAGACCTTTTACTATTCGAGCCAGTCAGAGTTTCCGACTGACCCTGACCACACAGATGTGCAATCTGAATCCGGAGGTGAGAGATTTGAACTCACCCATCAGGTAAACTCTTACCTGATGCCCAACCAGGAGGCTGAGATGGTGGTGGGTTAGTTTTACAGAGAGAGAATCAGGAGAGAGATAAAGGAAGTGGTGCTGATACCCAGAGTCGAACTGGGGACCTCACCCTTACCAAGGGTGCGCTCTACCAACTGAGCCATATCAGCACATCTGGAGCGGGCAGCGGGAATCGAACCCGCATCATCAGCTTGGAAGGCTGAGGTAATAGCCATTATACGATGCCCGACGCGCCTGGCCGCCGTTGGTTTTAGCCAGAACGGTGGTGATTGCTGCAGTCAGGGTGGTTTTACCGTGGTCAACGTGACCGATGGTGCCCACGTTTACGTGCAGTTTGTTACGCTGAAATTGCTCTTTAGCCATCGCTTGTCCCTCTAAGACACGAATATATCAAAGATATCGTCACATTAACCAGGCAGTGCCCGATCCATCAGTCGCAGCAACAACCAGGATCGCGCCGTCCATCTGCGCAGCACCGGTGATCATGTTTTTCACGTAGTCGGCGTGTCCCGGGCAGTCAACGTGTGCATAGTGACGGCTTGCGGTTTCGTACTCTACGTGAGCGGTGTTGATGGTGATACCACGCGCTTTTTCTTCAGGGGTGCTGTCGATCTGGTCGAATGC
>PEFU01000003.1:2461010-2493183 GCA_002939445.1 Pantoea sp. BRM17
AAGTGGTAAGCGCCCTCCCGAAGGTTAAGCTACCTACTTCTTTTGCAACCCACTCCCATGGTGTGACGGGCGGTGTGTACAAGGCCCGGGAACGTATTCACCGTAGCATTCTGATCTAGTCACCGACCTCACCCTTATCAGGGGTGCGCTCTAACCACCTGAGCTACAAGCCTGGAGAGAGTTTTACTGCTTCTTTAAATTTCATCAGACAATCTGTGTGAGCACTTCGCGGGAAGGTATCTTCAGGTAAGGAGGTGATCCAACCGCAGGTTCCCCTACGGTTACCTTGTTACGACTTCACCCCAGTCATGAATCACGTAAGCGGGATCGAACCGCTGACCTCCTGCGTGCAAGGCAGGCGCTCTCCCAGCTGAGCTATAGCCCCAATGATTCGCAAAACCCTTTACCCAATTCTTTCGAGTTCAAGGCGTGACGACGCGAAGCATAGTGAACTATGCGAGCCGTTGTCATAACGCAGAAATCGGGAGAATTTGGTAGGCCTGAGTGGACTTGAAGGGCGTTTTGAACGCTGTGAATCGCGATAATCTTGAGACCCGGCCGCATCGCGCATCGTTCTTATTACGGAGAACGAATACGACGCGGTCGTTTCAAATTTTCAGCTTGTTCCGGATTGTTAAAGAGCAWTAACTTCGCAATGCACTCGAAAATGCATTCAGAAGTTGAGTATCAACGTGGGGACGTTGATGGTGGAGGTCACCCGGTATCGCGCGCCTTTCCAGACGCTTCCACTAACGCACAAGCTGATTCAGGCTCTGGGCTGCTCCCCGTTCGCTCGCCGCTACTGGGGGAATCTCGGTTGATTTCTTTTCCTCGGGGTACTTAGATGTTTCAGTTCCCCCGGTTCGCTTCGCAGCACTATGTATTCATGCTGCGATGATGCACTGGGTGCACCGGGTTTCCCCATTCGGACATCGCCGGCTGTAGCGGTTCATATCACCTTGCCGGCGCTTTTCGCAGATTAGCACGTCCTTCATCGCCTCTGACTGCCAGGGCATCCACCGTGTACGCTTGGTCGCTTAACCTCACAACCCACAGGCGTTTTGAACGCTGTGAATCGCGATAATCTTGAGACCCGGCCGCATCYRGCKTCGTTCTTATTACGGAGAWCGAATACGACGCGGTCGTTTCAAATTTTCAGCTTGTTCCGGATTGTTAAAGAGCAAATACTTCGCAATATGCTTAACAGCATATTCTGAAGTATTAATGGCAATGTCTTTCACTCATTACCAGCAAATGGCGTCCCCTAGGGGATTCGAACCCCTGTTACCGCCGTGAAAGGGCGGTGTCCTAGGCCTCTAGACGAAGGGGACACTAAGTCTCATTCGTAAGACGCTTTGCTCGTTACTTTCTATCAGACAATCTGTGTGAGCACTTCGCGGGAAGGTATCTTCAGGTAAGGAGGTGATCCAACCGCAGGTTCCCCTACGGTTACCTTGTTACGACTTCACCCCAGTCATGAATCACAAAGTGGTAAGCGCCCTCCCGAAGGTTAAGCTACCTACTTCTTTTGCAACCCACTCCCATGGTGTGACGGGCGGTGTGTACAAGGCCCGGGAACGTATTCACCGTAGCATTCTGATCTACGATTACTAGCGATTCCGACTTCACGGAGTCGAGTTGCAGACTCCGCGTAGGCTTGTGATATCAATCCTGCGAGTGCCCACACAGATTGTCTGATAAATTGTTAAAGAGCGGTGCAGCCAGCGCCTCAGGCGTCTGCTGCGAGGTGGCGTATATTACGCTTTCCTCCTCCGGAGTCAACCACTTTTTTCAGCGTTTTCTCCGGCGGGGTGAATCGCTTCACGCCCTGCTGAGCCCGTCTGCGTTGCCGCTTTGCCGTCTCAGTGGTGGCGCATTATAGGGATCCGAATTTTTTGCACAACCCCTTTTTTCGATCTTTTTTACTGAGTGGCGAGTTTCTGTTCTTTTCGCTGCGATCGCGAGCGATCCGGTTAAATTTCACCTTGTTCAGCACTGCATTTAGCTGCACGCTGGGAATAATTGATAAAGGAGAAAGATCATGTCTGTAGCCCTGCGCCCTTATAAGTACTCTTTTCCGCAAACCGGCGAGCGTGTCATGGTAGATAGCAGCAGTGTTGTTGTGGGTGATGTTCGATTAGATGATGATGTCAGTATCTGGCCGCTGGTCGCGATCCGCGGTGATGTTAATCACGTCATCATTGGTAAAAGAAGCAATATACAGGATGGCAGCGTTCTGCACGTCACGCATAAGTCAGCCACCAATCCCCAGGGATATCCTTTACTGATTGGCGAAGATGTGACGGTCGGGCATAAGGCGATGCTGCATGGCTGTACTATCGGCGATCGCGTGCTGGTCGGCATGGGCTCAATCGTACTGGACGGGGCCATTGTTGAAGAGGATGTCATGATTGGGGCGGGCAGCCTGGTCCCCCCCGGCAAGCGTCTCGTCAGCGGCTATCTCTATTTAGGTAGTCCGGTGAAACAGATTCGCCCGCTTACTGAAGCTGAAATTGCCGGCCTGCTTTACTCATCCGGCAATTACGTCAAATGGAAAGATGATTATCTGAATCAGGAGAGCCAGACCCAGCCCTGATCGCTGATCGCATCCGCCAGAATAAGCTTTTCAGCTTCCTCTTCTATATCCCAGCGATGTGCGCAGAACAGCGCCATCGCCTCTCCTTCACCAAAACGCGCATGAAGCGCGGGCTGAGAAATAGCACAGGTGATTCCCATGCCATTTACCAGAGCAGGAAAGATGACTGCCTGCTGCTGCCGATCCCAGCTTTCCCGTTCAGGAAAATGAATCGCCTGATTCATGGCTGCATGGCTCGCTTTAGTGTATCGATCACCGGCGTAATCTCCGGCATGACACCGTGCCAGAGCTGAAAAGCGTGTGCAGCCTGTCCCACCAGCATGCCCGCGCCATCCGCCACGACGTCAGCGCCCTTCTGCTGGCACCATAGAAGAAAAGGCGTCAGGCCCGGTTGGTAAAACATGTCATAGCAGCGTACCCCGCGCTCAATCAGCGTGGCAGGTAAAGGTGGCATGTCGCCTGCAACACCGCTGGAGGTGGCATTGATGATCAAATCAAAAGCGTGTGCACTGAGCCGGGCAAAGTTTACTGCCTCAATCTCTCCGCAGTGACTAAACTGTTGCGCCAGCTCTTCAGCACGGCTGGCGGTGCGGTTTACCACCACCAGCGAGCAGCCGGCGGCAAGCAGAGGCTGGATCACACCGCGCGCAGCCCCCCCTGCACCGACCAGCAGGATCCGATCGCCTGGCTGGATCATCTCCAGCCTTTGCAGATCGCTGAGCAGGCCGATCCCGTCGGTGTTATCTCCGAAAAGCGAGCCATCACTTCTCTTATGCAGCGTATTCACTGCGCCAGATAGCCTGGCGCGCTCGCTCAGCGCATCAGCCAGCGACCACGCCTGCTGTTTAAACGGCAGGGTCACGTTAGCCCCCCTCCCCGCCGCAGCGAAAAAGGCGCGCAGCCTCTGCGGAAAAGCATCCAGCGGCGCGCAGATTTGACCGTAGCTGTGAGCTATACCGGTTTGCCGGGCAAATTCGCGATGAATAAAGGGGGACTTACTGTGCGCAATCGGATGGCCAAAAACGGCAAAGTTTTCCATCTGTCAGCCCTGGCGAATCAGTTCACCGCTGAGCACATCGCGGATTTCTGAAGGGTTAAGACGCCCTCCGGTGGCTGCCTGCAGCACCGGAAACGCAACGCCAAACTGCTCAGTGACTTCAGCAGCGGTGCGACAGGGCGGCATGCCGGTCAGGTTTGCGCTGGTAGAGACCAGCGGTTTGCCAAAACCACGGCATAATGCCTGAACGTCAGAGTGATTACTGACGCGGATCGCCAGTGAATTGAAACGCCCCGTCAGCCAGCGTGGTGTGCTGGATCGCGCCGGCACCACCCAGGTTACCGGACCAGGCCAGGAGGCAAACATGCGTTCGCGCTGCTCCGCTGTCAGTTGCTCATCGTCAATATAGGGCGTCAGCTGAGTATAGTCAGCGGCAATCAGGATCAATCCTTTCTCAACCGGCCGTTGTTTCAGCTGCAGCAGCGCCATTACCGCACGTTCGCTGTCAGGGTCGCAGCCAAGGCCAAATACGGCTTCGGTGGGATAAGCGATTACGCACTGCTGTTTTAGCTGCTCAATGCAAAAGTCAGCGCTTCCTGGAATAGATTGAGACTGGTTCATGATTWCTCTTCTTCCGGCACAACGGGCTTGCCGCAGCGTTTACTGGCGCAGAAACGCCTGACGCCCTGTGCAGTTTTCTTTTCTATTAGTAAGGGGAACTGGCAGTGTGGACACGTACCGTCAACCGGCGTGGCGTTAATAGCAAACTGACACTCAGGATAGCGATCGCAGGCGTGAAACGTTTTGCCATAGCGCGAGCGCCGCTGTACCAGTTTACCGCTGGCACACTGCGGACAGGCAATAGTTGTCACATCAGGTTTATCAACGGCTTCCGTATAGTGGCACTCCGGATAACCGCTGCAGCTGATAAACATGCCAAACCGTCCCTGACGCAGTACTTTGTCTGCACCACACTGCGGGCAGGCATGCCCTTCCAGCACCTTGACGATATGGCCATCCGCCTGATTTTTCATCGGCCGGATATAGTCGCAGGCGGGATAGTTACTACAGCCCAGAAACGGGCCCGTTTTGCCAGAACGTATGACTAATTCTGCCCCGCACGCGGGGCAGGGTTCCTGTTTGCGCACGCTAAACAGCGCTGATTTATTCATATTACCCGGGGTATTCATTACAGATTAATGCAGCATACCTTCATTGACGTCGAATAACAGTTCTTCCATTTGCTGATAGGCATTTTCGCATCCCGGAATATTAAACAGCACCATCAGCACCACCCATTTCAGATCCTGCAGATCGAACTCCAGCGTATCAAGCGCCATAACCCGTTCGATAACCATTTCCCGCGTTTCCATGTTCAGTACCTGAATCTGCTCAAGGAACAGCACGAAACCGCGACACTCTGCATCTAAACGCTGGCTCTCTTCCTCAGTGTAGATACGCATAGAGAGAGGATCGTTTGCCAGTAATACCGGTGCGACCAGCCCCTCCTGGTAATCCGCCAGCCGTTCAAGCCAGTTCAGCGCATTGTAGATATCTTCACGGTGAAAACCGGCGTCAGTTAGATCATCAGTGAGTTTATCCTGATCAACGCGCATCTCAGCTTCGTTATGAATATAGGTTTCAAACAAGTACATAAGTACGTCGAACATGGCATGCCCTCCTCAATCGGACATAGCCGCCGGGTACAGCTGCGATCCATCCTGCTAACTCCAGTTCGAGCAATTGTGCAGCGATGACTGGCACAGGTTGGCCGGCACGTTCAGCGACGACGTCAACAGGTGTAACCTCATCACCTACGTTAGCCAACGCGCTGAGAAATGGCAATGGAACATCGTCACTGAGTTGTGAATATATTGTGTCCGATTGGTTTACGGGCAGCCACTGCAGCGTAGAGTGCAAATCCTCCAGAATATTATTGGGATGAGCAACCAGCAGTGCGCCCTGCTGTATCAGCCAGTGCACGCCTTCACTGCCGGCGTTACCCAGCGCTCCGGGCAGCGCATAAACATTGCGGTTTTGCTCAAGTGCATAACGCGCCGTCACCAGCGAACCGCTTTTCAGCGACGCCTCTACCACCAGCACGCCATAGCTTAAGCCACTGATAATGCGGTTACGTCGCGGGAAGTTCACGCCATGCGGCGCACACGTCAGCGGCAGTTCAGAAATAAGCGCACCGCCGTGACTGATAATGTCGCAGGCCAGTGCCTGATGCTGCTTTGGATAGAGGCACTGTAATCCACTGCCCAGTACCGCCAGCGTCTTTCCTCCGGCAGCCAGCGCGGCACGATGCGCAATACCATCAATACCGCGCGCCAGTCCACTGGTGATAGTCAGGCCGCTTACGGCCAGCTGTTGCGTAAACCACTCCCCCCACTCTTTCCCGTAAAGTGAGCAGTTGCGGCTGCCGACCACGGCAAGCTGAGGCTGGGTAAGCGCTGCTGCATCGCCAGCGACAAACAGCGCGGTCGGGTAGCGCGCTGCCTCTTTAAGCCGCTCCGGATAACGAGCATCCGTGCAGTCAATCAGGCTATGCTGCGGCTGCTCCAGCCACGCCAGTGTGTTATCACGCTGGCGCGGGCACAGCACCAGGTAGTGCTGCCGCTGTTGTTCACTCATTCCCTGAGCGCGCAGCCACTCATCATCCACTCTGTCAGCAGCCTTTAACGCCGTCATAAAGCGGTGCGCTTTGTGGCCGCTCAGGCCCCGTACGTTTGCTGCTCTGAGCACTCTTTCCAGCTTTTCCATTTTGCCTTCCATGACCGCCGTGTCTGTGCCGTGCAATGCTGTCAATCGGGCCCTGAAAAGTCTACAATATGAACCAGTAATCTTTTCTTTAACGCATATAGATCTGGATATTTATGTCAGTTTTGCAGGTATTACATTTTCCTGACGATCGCCTTCGCAAAATTGCTGCACCGGTTGCAGCAGTTGACGCCGGGGTTCAGCGTATCGTCGATGATATGTTTGAAACGATGTATGCCGAAGAAGGCATTGGCCTGGCGGCTACACAGGTTGATATCCACCAGCGTATTATCGTTATCGATGTCTCTGAAAATCGTGACGAACGCCTGGTGCTCATCAATCCGGAGCTGCTGGAAAAAAGTGGTGAGACCGGTATCGAGGAAGGCTGCCTTTCTATTCCGGAACAGCGTGCATTTGTGCCGCGCGCCGAGCGCGTCAAAGTTCGCGCGCTGGATCGCGACGGTAACAGCTTTGAACTGGAAACGGATGGCCTGCTGGCAATCTGTATTCAGCATGAGATTGACCATCTGGACGGCAAGCTGTTTATCGATTATCTGTCACCGCTGAAACGCCAGCGTATTAAACAGAAACTGGAAAAACTGGCTCGCCAGAATACCCGCGCATCCTGAGAGCGAACAGAAGGCTAAATTGTGTCTGCACCGTTGAAAATTATTTTTGCCGGTACACCTGACTTTGCAGCGCGTCACCTTGACGKGCTGCTTGCATCTGAGCATCAGGTAACCGGCGTCTTTACCCAGCCCGATCGTCCTGCCGGACGCGGCAACAAACTCACTCCCGGCCCGGTAAAAGTGTTAGCCCAGACGCACGGTATACCGGTTTTTCAGCCCAAATCACTCAGGCCGGAAGAGAACCAGCAGCTGGTAGCCGATCTGCAGGCAGATATCATGGTCGTCGTGGCCTATGGGCTGATTCTGCCACAGGCAGTGCTTTCGATGCCCCGTCTCGGTTGCGTGAACGTTCACGGCTCGCTGCTGCCACGCTGGCGCGGTGCCGCGCCGATTCAGCGTGCGCTCTGGGCTGGCGATAGCGAAACCGGTGTGACCATTATGCAGATGGATGCAGGCCTCGACACAGGCGATATGCTGCTCAAACTCAACTGCCCGATTGGTCCGGACGATACCAGCGCTTCGCTTTACGACCGCCTGGCTGAACTGGGGCCGCAGGGCCTGCTGCAAACGTTAACGATGCTGGCGACCAACCGTGCCCAGCCTGAGGTACAGGATAACGCTCTGGCGACCTACGCTGAAAAGCTCAGCAAAGAGGAAGCCCGGCTGGACTGGACGCTGCCGGCGGCGCAGCTGGAGCGCTGTATCCGTGCCTTTAATCCCTGGCCGGTAAGCTATTTTCTTATCGATGATCAACCGGTAAAAGTCTGGCAGGCAACGGTGTTACCGCATCAGGATAAACAGCCGGGCGAAATCCTGCACGCCGATAAGCAGGGCATTCAGATCGCAACCGCGGATGGTGTCTTAAACCTGTTATCCCTGCAGCCAGCTGGCAAAAAACCTATGTCAGCCCAGGACCTGCTCAACTCACGTCGCGAATGGTTCACTCCCGYAACCGTTCTGGCCTGATCCTGTTGCCCGGTACGCGCCGGGCCCAACTGCCTGATGAAATACTATGAAAAAAGCGACTAACCTGCGCAGCCTGGCGGCGCAACTGATCGAACGTGTGGTGGATAAAGGCGAATCGCTCAGCGCTATCCTTCCTGCCGCGCAAAAAACCGTGGCGGACAAAGATGGCGCCCTGCTGCAGGAGTTGTGCTTTGGTGTGACGCGCACATTACCTCAGCTGGAAGCGCTGATCGGCAAGCTGATGGAGCGCCCGTTAACCGGTAAACAGCGCGTGCTGCACTACCTGATTATGGTCGGCCTTTATCAGCTGCTTTATACGCGTATCCCGCCGCATGCCGCGCTGGCGGAAACTGTTGCCGGCGCAGAAGTCCTTAAGCGGGCTAACCTGAAAGGGCTGCTGAATGGCGTGTTACGCCAGTTTCAGCGTCAGCAGGAGAGCCTGCTGGCAGAAGTGGATCAGGCACCGCAACGCTATCTGCATCCTGGCTGGTTACTGAAACGTCTTCAGCACGCCTGGCCGCAGCAGTGGCAGGCGATCACCGAGGCCAACAATCAGCGTCCGCCAATGTGGTTGCGCGTCAATCGCCAGCATCATACGCGTGATGCCTGGCTGGCATTGCTGAATCAGGCGGACAAAAATGGCATCTGCGGCGATGCGCCGGATGCTGTACGTCTGGAATCACCAGCGCCTGTAAGCCAGCTGCCGGGTTTTGAGCAGGGATGGGTTACGGTTCAGGACCTCTCCGCGCAGCGTTGTGCTCTGCTGCTCGAACCTCAGCCAGGCGAACATATACTGGATCTCTGTGCAGCGCCGGGCGGTAAAACCACACATATTCTGGAAGTGGCCCCACAGGCCAGTGTGATGGCAGTTGATATTGATGAGCAGCGCCTGAGCCGCGTGCGGGAAAACCTGCTGCGCCTGAACATGACTGCAGAAGTGCGTCAGGGCGATGGCCGTACGCCTGCCGCCTGGTGTAACGATCTGACATTTGACCGTATCCTGCTTGATGCGCCCTGTTCTGCAACCGGCGTGATACGTCGCCATCCTGATATCAAATGGCTGCGCCGCGATCGGGATATTGCGGAGCTGGCAGCACTGCAGCGTGAAATCCTTAATGCCATCTGGCCACGTCTGAAATCAGGCGGCACGCTGCTGTATGCGACCTGTTCAGTATTGCCGGAAGAGAACCATGAGCAAATCCGCACGTTTCTTGCCGACCATGATGATGCCATCGCGGTGCCGCTGCCGCAGGGGGATGAATATGGCTGGCAGGTATTCCCGCACGCTGACGGCGGTGACGGCTTTTTCTACGCTAAGCTGATAAAAAAATAGTGCGGCGCACGCTAATGAGAGCAACAGAGCGATGAAAATTATTATCCTCGGAGCCGGTCAGGTTGGCGGTACGCTGGCAGAGAATCTGGTGGGTGAAAACAATGACATCACCGTGGTAGACAGCGACCCTTCACGTTTACGCGTGTTGCAGGACAAATTTGACCTGCGCGTTGTCCACGGCCACGGTTCTCATCCGCGTGTCCTGCGTGAAGCGGGCGCAGAAGATGCCGATATGCTGGTTGCCGTAACCAGTTCGGACGAAACCAATATGATCGCCTGTCAGATAGCTTACTCGCTGTTTAATACGCCAAACCGTATTGCGCGTATTCGTGCAGCGGACTATCTGCGTGATGGCGATAAATTATTTACGCCGGAAGCGGTGCCGATTGACCACTTAATCTCTCCTGAACAGCTGGTTATCGACAATATCTATCGTCTTATCCAGTATCCTGGCGCACTTCAGGTGGTCAATTTTGCGGAAGGGAAAGTAAGCCTTGCCGTGGTTAAAGCCTATTATGGCGGCCCGCTGGTCGGCAATCCGCTCTCTATCATGCGTGAGCATATGCCACACATCGATACGCGGGTTGCGGCTATTTTTCGTCAGGATCGCCCTATTCGTCCGCAGGGGTCAACCATTGTTGAAGCGGGTGATGAAGTGTTCTTCATTGCTGCCAGTCAGCACATTCGCGCCGTAATGAGCGAGATGCAGCGGCTGGAAAAGCCTTACAAACGCATCATGCTGGTAGGCGGGGGCAACATCGGTTTTGGTCTTGCGCAGCGGCTGGAAAAACATTACAGCGTTAAACTTATCGAGCGTAATCAGCAGCGCGCCGCTGAACTGGCAGAAAACCTGCAGGACACCATCGTATTTTATGGTGACGCCTCCGATCAGGAGCTGCTGGCTGAAGAGCATGTGGATCAGGTTGATCTTTTTATTGCCGTGACCAATGACGATGAAGCCAACATTATGTCAGCCATGCTGGCTAAAAAGATGGGGGCGAAAAAAGTCATGGTGCTGATACAGCGTCGCGCCTATGTTGACCTGGTGCAGGGCAGCGTAATAGACATCGCCATCTCACCACAGCAGGCCACTATTTCTGCCCTGCTGAGCCACGTACGCAAGGCGGATATTGTGGGCGTTTCGTCACTGCGCCGCGGCATTGCAGAAGCCATTGAAGCGATTGCACATGGCGACGAGAGCACGTCACGCGTGGTTGGCCGGCAGATTGAAAATATTAAATTGCCGCCCGGCACGCTAATTGGCGCCATTGTGCGCGGTGATGAGGTGATTATTGCTAATGCAAACGTCAGAATCGAACAGGGTGATCATGTGATCATGTTTCTGACAGACAAAAAATTTGTTCCGGATGTAGAGCGACTGTTTCAGCCCAGCCCGTTTTTCCTCTGATAATCGCTGGACTGCCTCTCCCTTCGCGGCCTCGCTTTAATGCGCTGCAATAATGGAAAATGCGCTAAGGTTTGTTAGACTTTATCGATTGGCTTAGGCAAGGGAGATAACCATGAGTTTATTCAAAGAGTTTCGCGATTTCGCCATGCGTGGCAACGTAGTGGACCTGGCAGTCGGTGTCGTGATCGGTGCTGCGTTTGGTAAAATTGTTTCATCATTAGTGGCGAATATCATCATGCCTCCGCTGGGCCTGCTGATTGGCGGCGTGGACTTTAAGCAGTTCAGATGGGTGCTGAAACCGGCAGAGGGTGATGTTCCTGCTGTGGTGATGGAGTATGGTAATTTTATCCAGACCGTATTTGATTTTGTCATTATTGCATTCGCGATTTTCATGGCGATTAAAGTAATGAACAAACTCTATACCAAAAAAGAAGTAGAGAAGCCGGCACCGAAGCCTTCCAGCGAAGAAGTACTGCTCACGGAAATCCGTGATTTGCTGAAGCAGCAGAATACAAAGATCTGATAAAAAAGCCGCCTGACTCAGGCGGCTTTTTTTATGCCATAGCAGAAGGCCAGTGATAAACAGTGTTGCTTATCGCTGGCCTCCCGCTGCTGTCCCTTTGCATGCTTCTCTTTACGACGATAGCTGCCCTTACCTTTCTGGTTACGCTCGATCCGCTGACGATAAAGCGGGTCATGCAGTAACGCCTCCAGCGCATTATCATTGATGATCCCTTTGCGATGCTGATAGTGACTCATACCTTTCTCCTGATAAATTTCGGGGGTAACTTTACTCTTTTTGTCCGGCGTTGCAATCTTTACCGCAGCAGGCTTCTGGCTGCGGATCGTTGCCTGTCTCCAGCGCTTCAAGAATAGAACAGCAGGCGGAGCTGTGTTGCTCGCCGCAGCAGGTTTGCGCCAGCCGCTGCAGTGAACGCTGAATGATCTGCAGTTCAGCGATAACATGATCAACCTCTTCCAGCCTGCTGGCCACGATCGCTTTTGACTCCTGACAGGTGTGATGATCGGGTTCGATCCTGATCGACAGTAATCCCCGAATCGCTTCCAGAGTAAAACCAAGCTGACGTCCGTAGCGAATGAACCGCAGACGCTGCAGATCTTTATCGCTGTAAAGACGAAAGCCGCCTCCGGTGCGCATTCTGTGCTCCATCAGCTGCTGCTTTTCATAAAAACGAATGGTGTCCGGCGTAACTTCCGCAAGCCGGGCGAGTTGACCAATGCGATACACGCTATTCACCCTGCTTWAGACGTTGAGCAATATCAGCACGATAACGGCTGTATAAAAATTCGGTGCTCAGGCCAGCCTGCTGCAGTTTACTTTCAAGGAGAATGAGGCGCCGGGTAATTTCAGCGTGAGAAGGTTCTTCTGCATCAAGCGTCTGCAACAGCTTGTGCAGTTCAAGTGCCTCTTTCCGGGCTTCAAGCTCAGGCGGAAGATAGCCGGCATTCTTTAACAGACGATACGCGGTACGCAGTTCAGGGGGAACTGCGCTGTCATCATCCAGCTGTAACGGCGCACCCTCACCAGGAAGGTTGCTTAGTTCACCTTTTGCCTGAGCTTCACGAATGTGCTGTTCCGCCAGTTGATCGATTAACCACATAGCGCTCTCCTGTCGATATCTGTCAATGACTCAGGAAATCATAGCGGATGACAAATTTCAGGCAATAAAAAACCCGCCGGAGCGGGTTTTCTACGATACTGCAGATTACTCTGTTGTCGCCCGGCATGACCATCTCAACGCCTTCTGGCAGCTCAACTGAACCGGTCACGTCAGTGGTACGGAAGTAGAACTGTGGACGGTAGCCTTTGAAGAACGGTCATGACAGGCAAAAAAAAAGAGCACCGAAGTGCTCTTTCTGATTGCTACGRCAGCAGTAAAAAACCGCTGCCGGCGTTAACACAATTAAGCGATAACAGAAGCAACAACGCCCGCGCCAACGGTACGGCCGCCTTCGCGGATTGCGAAGCGCAGACCCTGGTCCATCGCGATTGGGTGGATCAGGGTAACAACCATCTTGACCAGCTGGCGCAGCTGCTGGATCGATTTTGGCTGATAGCGGCGCACTACTTCACGCAGCGTTTTATCACTCACACCATTACACAGACAAACGTACATTTSAGATTCAACTCCGGTACAATTTCTGATCGAAGTGTAARTGAGAATGGTTGCTATTACAACGCAGGGTTTGTAGGGTTATCGATTGGTATGCTGATTTTACCCCYCCCCTCTTCAGTTAACCAGATAGTAGATGCAGAGAGAAAGAAGTCAAAAAGGCGTGACAGTTTTTGTGGGTATTACGACATTCTGCGCGTAATGTCAGGCGATCTCTTTATAGAGCGGTGCATGCTGCAGTTCATCATCCATGATTTCGCGCGCTGCCCGGATGCATTTACCACACTGCTTCCCGACCGGGGGAGAAAGAGAATACGCTCAATGTATTTGTCGGCATGCTTCATCTCATCGATCGATTCGTGGTATTCGATATCGTTGAGGCGCATCAGCCCCCAGTTTTTAAACATACGCGCATGCAGAAAATACTGGTTAATCGCGACCAGCTCATTTCCAAGCAGTTTGTTGAGATGTGCAATGACTTTGACGTCGCCCTTCATATGGATGTGATGCTCTTCATCAGCCAGGATTTCAATCATCATGTCCCGGCTCACGTAGTCGTGAACTTTATCCGCCCAGGCAATGGCTTCACGCAGGTCTTTTGCCCCTTCCAGCTCCAGCTGCAAATCGGACTGCAGCATTTCGGGCACGTCCTCACCTATGCGCAGACGTCCCAGATCCTGCAGATTGGGGATACCTTGGCTCAGGAAGCAACCCGTGCTCTGTTTTTAACCATAAAAATTCAGGCAAAAGAAAACCCGCCGGGCACGACTGCCGGGCGGGTTTACAGAACAGGTATGCGCAGGCCGCTATTCGTCCGCCTTTTCGCTGATTTGCGACTGCAGGTAGTTCTGCAGGCCAATTTTCTGAATCAGATCGAGCTCGGTTTCAAGAAAGTGGACCAAGGCTCCAAACATTTTATAAACGAAAAGAATTACTACCCACACCCATTACGATTGATGGGGGAGTGTAATCGTTCAGCATATAACTCCCCAATTGGGAGTATTGTCAGGCGACACACCTAGCACTGTCGCCTGCGATTCTGCTCGAATCGCGCCATACCAATGTCGGCAGGCCGGCGTATTATACGTAATTATCGTACTGATCACGCGCATCTTTGTTAACGTGCGGAGAGATCAGAACGGTGAAGCGCTCTTTGCGGGTCGGCAGCGGAATTGGACCACGAACCTGCGCACCAGTGCGCTTGGCAGTCTCAACGATTTCCGCGGTTGATTGATCGATCAGACGATGATCAAACGCTTTAAGACGGATACGGATTCTTTGGTTCGACATGATCAGTGAAGATGCGAGTCATGCCCACTTTTTTACCGACTAAACCACTCATTGTATCAACCTCTCAATCGCTCGATGACCTGATTAACCCAGGCTGATCTGCACGTCAACACCGGCAGCCAGATCCAGACGCATCAGAGCATCAACGGTTTTTTCAGTTGGCTCAACGATGTCTACCAGACGCTTGTGAGTGCGGATTACGGAATTCCCACAGACCACGGCCAGCTTCAACGCCAGCTTTAGCATAATGACCTGCTTCCGGCTTGGTCACACGGTTTGCTTTTTTAGCACCGGTGGTAACCTGGATCGCCTGGTAACCATCGTTTTCCAGATCTTTGACCTGGGTAACGCGGTTTGCTTCAATTTCAATTACGGTTACTGGGATTGAAACGCCATCCTGGTTCTGACCGATAGAACCCGGAACGCGGTGAGACAAGGAGTTACCGTGTGTAGCGTCCTGGGTACGGAAGTTCCAGCGCTTAACGGTACCTGCGAAACCTTTACCTTTAGAGGTACCGGTAACGTCTACTTTTTTAACGTCAGCGAAAATTTCAACACTGATGCTCTGACCTACGGAGTACTCTTCACCTTCGGTGATTCCATTGCTATCCCCTTACGCCTTCACAGCTGGTTTAACAATCAGGTCGCTGCCGGTTGCACCCGGGACAGCACCTTTGACCAGCAGCAGGTTGCGCTCAGCGTCAACACGTACTACTTCCAGGCTCTGAACGGTTACGCGCTCGTTACCCAGCTGACCAGCCATTTTCTTGCCTTTGAACACTTTGCCCGGAGTTGCGCACGGCCGGTACCTTTCTGGCGCCACGGCTTTTTGCCTGAACCAGTTACTTCAGCACGAGTCTTCTGCGCACGAGTACCCTGACGAGCACCTGCGGCATAAGCAACAACAACCTGGTGAACCAGCGCTTCGTTGAAATCACGACCGAAGGTAGTTTCGGAAACAGTCAGCGCGCTCTGCGCGTCTTTCAGTACTGCCAGCAGCTTGGTTTTCGGTGCTTCTACAGAGAACGACTCGACAACGATCAGACGGTCCTGACGTACCAGCTCGGACAGAATGCTTTTCAGCGCGCCGCGGTACATCTTTTTGTTAACTTTTTGACTGTGGTCCTGTGGACGAGCAGCGAAGGTCACGCCACCTGAACGCCAGATCGGGCTCTTAACAGAACCTGAATCCAGCATCTCCTCAACTTGCTTAACTGCTTCAGCAGTCATAACGACTTTGTCGAAGGCGATCAGGCTAACTGGGTCGATACTTGCTGCGTCACGCACGTCAACCTTGTACAGGTTACGCGCAGCCAGGAACAGATTTTCATCCAGTTCACCGGTGATGATCAGCACGTCTTCCAGCGCCATGTCTTTCAGTTTCTGTCTTACCCTTAACAACCAGGGTGTTTACGTCTTTAACTTCTACTTCGAACAGTTTCTCAACAGCAGCAACGATCTCTGCTTTGGTCGCATCTTTCGCAACTTTGAGAACGATGGTATTAGTTTTTTCCATCGCGCTTGATGCTTTTTCAGATACGTGCGGCGCGCGCAGTACTTTCAGCAGACGTTCTTCACGGATCATAGTGCAGCTCAGGGTTCACCACTTTAACTACGTGGCGACGACCCGGAGATGTCGGTTTACATTTAACAACTGCCATTGTCTTTCTCCTCCGACTTACTCAGCGCCGCCGACGAAGTCCAGGTTCTGGCCTTCCTTCAGGGTAACGTAAGCTTTTTTCCAGTCGTTACGACGACCGATACGCTGTCCGTGACGCTTAACAGATGTTCGCAGAACGGTTCGGATCGTACTCAAGACGCTCAACAACTGCCGGGATACCATCTTTGTTGCGTTTGAAGTCAACAATACGGTAAGCCTGCTTGTGACCACCACCGATATGACGGGTAGTGATACGACCATTGTTGTTACGACCACCGGATTTGCTGTTTTTTTCAACCAGCGCGGCAAATGGTTTGCCTTGAGAGCGAGCAATCTGACCGCCTTTGCCTGGTTTCATTTCTACGTTATGCACGGTAGAACCAACTGGGATGTTACGCATCGGCAGGGTGTTACCTGCTTTAATCGCAGCATCAACGCCAGACTGAATCTGGTCGCCAGCTTTCAGGCCTTTAGGGGCCAGAATGTAACGGCGCTCGCCATCTTTGTACAGAACCAGTGGAGTACCGCGAACGGTAGGACGAACACCGCGCCAACGGGCTGCACCGGCTTTACCCAGAACGCGCAGCATGTGCTCAGCGTTACCGACTTCGCCCAGGGTTGCGCGGCAGTCAGATTCGACTTTACGCATTTCGCCTGAACGCAGACGCAGGGTCACGTAAGAACCTTCACGCGCAACGATCTGCACGTAAGCACCAGGAAAGGACCTTTCTTGAGAGAACGTGGCATGGCTTATCCTCTAAAATTATTTGCTACGGCGACGTACGATAAATTTATCAGTACGCTTGTTGCTACGGGTCTTCTTACCTTTGGTCTGAACGCCCCACGGTGAAACCGGGTGCTTACCAAAGTTACGACCTTCACCACCACCGTGCGGGTGATCGACTGGGTTCATCGTGGTGCGAATTCGCCCAGCTTGTGACCAACCATTTCGTCGGAAACAAAGACTGGAACGTGCTGACGACCATTATGGACAGCGATGGTCAAACCGATCATGTTAGGGAAGATCGTTGAACGACGGGACCAAGTGCGCAGGGGCTTCTTGTCACCGCTTTCCACCGCTTTCTCTACCTTCTTCAGCAAGTGCAGGTCAATGCAGCCGCTTTCTTGTTGGTGTAAGTCAGAATATCCAGAGCCTGCGACACTTTCTTACCGCGAATCAGGTCTGCCACCAGGCGAACCTTCTGAGCAGAAGAACGAGCATGGCGATGTTGAGCAATAGTTTCCATCTCTTCCTCCTACTTATTTCTTCTTGGCTTTCTTATCTGCAGCATGGCCGCGATAAGTACGTGTTAGCGATCGGACACAACCACAGTAATGTGGCTGGTGCGCTTCAGGATGCGATCTGCACGACCTTTTGCACGCGGCATAATGCGCTTCATGCTTGGGCCTTCGTCTACGAAAATTTTCGCAACTTTCAGATCGTCGATATCAGCGCCATCGTTGTGTTCGGCGTTAGCAATGGCAGATTCCAGGACTTTCTTAACCAGTGGGACGCTCGATAACGATACGAGATACAGACGCTTTAGCCAGTTCTTTAGTCAGGAACTGACGTACTTTAAAATCGCTGTCGAGGTTGTCAGCGAATTCTTTGGTGTTCGCAAACCAGGTAGAGTTCCATGGTTTTACAATACCCAGGCGAATACCATTAGGATGTACTTTCTGACCCATTGCTAGTCTCCAGAGTCTGCGCTCCAGCTGTGAAGTGATGCTGTCAGCAACCAATTTAGCGTCCAGTTCCGGTTTACGGACTTCGGCGATATTGATCTGAGCAGGAACGCCAGCGATATTCGCGACGACCGTACGCAGTTTTTCTACGTCTTCACCTTTCTTACCGATAACGATACCCGGGCGAGCGGTGTGAATGGTCACACGGATGCTCTTAGCTGTGGTGTGCGCTTCAGAGGTGTTGTAGTCAATGTCCGCACGCAGAGTGTGCAGCGGTACGCGACCTTCACGATACCATTCGGTACGTGCGATCTCAGCACCACCAAGACGGCCGCTGACTTCAACTTTAATACCTTTAGCGCCCAGACGCATTGCGTTCTGTACAGCACGCTTCATAGCACGACGGAACATCACACGTGCCAGACCGCGGTTACGGCCTTTGTGCACTTTACGGAATTTTGTACGCTTTGGTTGTAACATCAGCGACTCTCCTTACTTACGGCCTTTACGCTGCTGCTTTTTAGGTTGAGCAGCCGGTTCCGGTTGTTCAACAGCAGCCATACCACCCAGGATCTCACCTTTGAAGATCCATACCTTAACGCCGATTACACCATAGCCCTTACCTTTACCCATACGCACTTCCAGCGGCTTCTCGGTGATCGGTTTGTCCGGGAATACACGGATCCAGATCTTACCTTGACGCTTAACTGCACGGGTCATAGCACGACGTGCTGCTTCGATCTGACGAGCGGTCAGACGACCACGGCCAACAGCTTTCAGACCGAAAGTACCGAAGCTAACATCCGTACCCTGTAGTGTTCAGCTCTTCAACGCTTTTTTCACGCAGCTCAGTTGCTTTCATTACATCACCGTCTTAGTTACAAAGGTGGTTTTGATARGCAGTTTTGCTGCTGCCAGCTTGAAGGCTTCACGGGCCAGCTCTTCCGGTACGCCGTCCATTTCATACAGGACTTTACCAGGCTGAATCAGGGCAACCCAATACTCAACGTTGATTTCTGCATTTTGTCACTAACAACACGACCTTGCAGAGTACGGATTTTATCGGTCATTACGCCGCCTTCTCAGTCAGTAAAGTCTTAACGCGCGCAACATCACGGCGAACTTGCTTCAGCAGATGGGTCTGCTGCAGCTGGCCAGATGCTGCCTGCATGCGCAGGTTAAACTGCTCACGCAGGAGGTTAAGCAGCTCATTACAGAATCGCTTTCTCTACAACGCGAACCAGAGTCCAGGACTTAGTCTTGGAAAGTGGACGGGTTTCGCGGATCTCAACCACGTCACCAATACCACACTCATTGTTCTCGTCATGGATGTGCAGCTTAGTCGTACGTTTGATGAATTTACCGTAGATCGGGTGCTTCACGAAACGTTCGATAGCGACAACAGCAACGACGTTCAGCATAGTCTGTTCTTGGATCATTTTAGTGCTCCGCTAATGTCAACTACTACTTCGGGACCCAAACCTCAGGTCGTTAAAAAGCCCCATAATTGAGGGCGCGGCATTATAACACCGGATCTCGCAGATGGGTAGAAAAAATGAACGGCTCGCGAGAGCCGTTCATTTTGTTTTTAGAGGAAACGAATTCCTGACAGAACCGTCCGGGCGAMGAACACCCTTCCTGGTGCGCACCACTACCGCTTTCAGGACATCACCTTTTTTCACCTTGCCACGAGGAATTGCTTCCTTGATGGTCACTTTGATGATATCGCCGACGCCTGCGTAGCGACGGTGCGAGCCACCCAGAACCTTGATACACATTACGCGACGTGCACCGGAGTTGTCGTGGTAAGAACAATAACTTCGTCGTTACGACGGATTTTAGCTGCCATTGCTCGCTCCTTAGAGTACTTCTGGTGCCAGAGAGATAATTTTCATGAACTTTTCATTGCGAAGTTCACGAGTTACCGGCCCAAAAATACGCGTTCCGATTGGCTGCTCACTGTTATTGTTCAGAATAACGCATGCATTGCCATCGAAGCGAGGTCAGCCTTGCCGGTTGCCGCATTGAAGATTGCAACGTTAGAAACCTGAATTGCAGCTTCTTTTTCAACGATGCCACCTGGCTGGTTCAGAGCCGGAACCGGCTTCTGGTGTTTCTTAACCAGGTTGATACCTTCAACGATGACTTTACCAGAAGTCAGGACGTTCTTTACTTTACCGCGCTTACCTTTGTCTTTACCTGTTCAGGGTGATCTTCTCGACCCGAGGGACTTGCATGACAGAATTGTAGCCAAACTCTGTCATGAGTTTCTGGACTACTTCGTCTTTGTAGTAATCATGCAGTTTCGCCATCGTACTACTCCAAATTACTTGATAGTTTCGCTGTTAGACTTGAAGAAACGGACTTTTTTGCCGTCTTCGAATCTAAAGCCTACACTTCAGACGCTCAAAGAACTCCCACATGCGTTCGCCACGCAGAGTTACTTTACAGCCGATCGGATAGCCCTGACGGATTTTGAAGCCTGCAACTGATTTGCGTGCTTTGGTGATCAGCGGTTTTTGACCGGAGATTGCTGCCAGGTCGGCTGCTGCGTTATCCAGCAGTTTCTTGTCAGCGATCGCTTCACCAACACCCTGCAGTGCACGGCCTTCATCATCAGATTTCGCAGTAGTGGTAATGGTAATATCCAAACCACGAACGCGATCGACTTTGTCGTAGTCGATTTCTGGGAAGATGATCTGCTCACGTACGCCCATGCTGTAGTTACCACGACCGTCGAAAGACTTCGCAGAAAGACCGCGGAAGTCACGAATACGTGGTACAGCAATAGTGTAGACTCTGCAGCTTGAGAACGGCATTCCAACGATCTTCGTCAGATGCGTTCACATCAGAAATGATTGCTTTCAGCTCAACGCGTTTTGCGAAGAACTTGTCTGCTAATTTCACACGCTTAACTTCGCGTGCTTTCATAGATTGCTTAGCCATTAAGTAACCCTACCTTACTTGCGGAACGGGAAGTCAAAGGCAGCCGTTGCATGCTCATCTGTGTTACTCCCGTGATTCAAATGGTGACAATTACCAGCTAGCCTTTTTAAGACCCGGGATTTCACCGCGCATAGCGGCTTCACGGACCTTGATACGGCTCAACCCAAACTTCCGCAGGAAACCGTGCGGACGACCTGTCTGACGGCAGCGGTTACGCTGACGGGAAGGGCTGGAATCACGCGGGAGCTTTACCCTGGAAATACTTAAGAGTCAGTTCCAGTTCCGGCTTGATGTCGCCTTCGATTTTAAAATCTTCAATATAGCCTTCTTCCTTCAGCACGTTGGCAATTGCCACTTTCAGCTTGGAGGAAGGCATAGAGACCGCAACTTTGTTCGCGGCCTGACCGTTACGGATACGGGTCAGCATATCCGCGATCGGATGATTTTATTCCTCCGATTACGCTACGTAGCAGATAATTTCGCCACCAAGACCAACCTGGCGCGCTGCACGATCAGTCATGACACCTTTAGAGGTAGAAATTACAGCAATACCCATACCAGCCATCACTTTTGGCAGCTCATCTTTTCTTTTATAGATGCGCAGACCAGGACGGCTAACACGTTGAATGCTTTCTACAAGGTACCTGCCTGTGCCCAACCATCCGCATAACCTTTGCGTGGAGCAAAAGTCAGGGTGTTGTCTTCCTGCTTGATTTCAACAGCATTGTTGATAGTACGAGTCAGCTCGCCGTTTTTGCCTTTGATCGAAACTTCCTGACCGTTGAGTTTTACCTCTACGCCGGCAGGAATAACGACAGGTGCTTTTGCAACACGAGATAGCACGATTTCAGTTTGAGTCGGACATTCAGCAGTGATGCCGGCCGGCAGTGCATGTTCAACAGGGTGAGAGAAGCCCAGGGCCAGACTCACAGAGTTGCCTTTAACAGCTGCACGATAACCAACACCAACCAGTTGCAGCTTCTTAGTGAAGCCGTCGGTAACACCGATAACCATGCCGTTCAGCAGTGCACGAGCGAGCTTGCGACGTGCACGGGTCGCACGACGGATACGAGCAGATTTCTTATCCATAGTGTTACCTTACTTCTTCTTAGCCTCTTTGGTACGCACGACTTCGTCGGCGTAACGAACACCCTTGCCTTTATAAGGCTCAGGACGACGGTAGGCGCGCAGATCAGCTGCAACCTGTCCGATAACCTGCTTATCAGCACCTTTCTCGATAGCGCGCTCAGCCAGAGCTTTACCTACAGCTGCAGCGGCGTCTTTGTTACCGGTATACTTCAGTTGTTCAGCGATAGCTTTTTCTACAGTAGAAGCAGCAACCAGAACTTCGGAACCGTTCGGGGCGATTACCTGTGCGTAAATGTGACGCGGGGTACGATGTACCACCAGGCGAGTAGCACCCAGCTCTTTAACCTTTCACAGTTTTAGAAACACGGTTTACCGCGATCAATTTTTCCTGCAGTTCGCCAGCTTGTTTCTCGATGTGTGCCATCTTAGACCTCTACCTTAGAACTGAAGGCCAGCTTCACGAGCAGCATCTGCAAGTGCCTGGACGCGACCATGATATTGGAACCCGGAACGATCGAAAGAAACATCTTTGATGCCTTTGACGAGAACCCGTATGCGCACCTTTTACAGGGTGCTGCAGGGTGCCGTGAGTCAGCGCGACGTTAATCATATTGCGACGAGCTTTTTCCATCGCTTTCTGGATCGCTGCTGGAACTTCACGCGCTTTACCGTAACCAAAACCCACGCGGCCGTTGCCATCACCCACTACAGTCAGTGCGGTGAAGGAGAAAATACGACGTTTACCACGCTTGGCAGCGACCATTTCCGGAGATTTCATATTGCCCAGACCATCAATAGTTGCACGAACCACGTTAATCGGGTTGGTGGAACCATATGCTTTAGCCAGAACGTTATGAACTCCAGCGACTTCCAGGACGGCGCGCATTGCACCACCGGCGATGATACCGGTACCTTCAGAAGCCGGCTGCATGAACATCTTTCAGCATGTAGGAAATCGCGTTGACCATACCGCGTACAGCAGGCGTGTCTTCACGCTCAACGGTGTGACCAATACGACGCAGACCCAGGCCAATCAGAGTGGCTTTGTGCTTAGGCAGGCGGCCGATTGAACTGCGAGTTTGTGTAATTTTAATAGTCTTAGCCATCGTGATTACCCCAGAATTTCTTCAACGGTGCAGACGACGGTACAGAGGCATCTGACCACCCTCGAAACCACGACGTACGCCACCGCCAGAACGTGAGTTCTGACCTTTGTGACCACGACCGCCGGTTTTGCCGAGGCCAGAACCGATACCACGACCCAGACGCTTGGAAGCGTGTTTAGACCCTTCGGCCGGAGACAGAGTGTTTAAACGCATCTCTTACTCCTCCCTGACACGCAGTCCACGAATCGTTACCGGWGTAGTAACTTCACCAGACAGAATCACTTTCGCGAATTCAATCTGAACACCGATGATGTTGGCTGCTTTCAGCGTGTTCAGGTCAACAATACCGCCTTCCACTTTCGCCAGATCAGACAGACGAACTTCAGTCGTCACGAATGATTTGCGTGAAGTGAAGCCGAACTTCCGGCATCGATACCGGGGATTGGAATAAAAGAGCCAATGCGGAAGACAATCAGTGCACCGATTACAAACAATAGTCTGCGCTTCAGTTCACCAAAGCCCCCTTTGGCGCTTTGAAAATCTAATCCCGGTTGCTTTGCCATCTGCTACTTATTCCTCGATTTTACCGCCAGCAGCTTCGATTGCAGCACGAGCACCTTTGAGCCAGCCTCACCCTCTTTCTTAATCTCTGCCAGGGCGGGATGAACCACCGTCAGCAGCTGGATAATAATAGAGGCCGAAATATACGGCATAATACCCAGCGCGAAGATTGAGGCACGACTGAGAGCACCACCAGAGAACATGTTGAACATTTCAATGATGGTGCCACGCTGTTGCTCAAGCAGTTTGGCAAGTACAGCAATCTGTTCGCCCAGCCACATCAGGAACATTGTCCCGGTAACCAGACTCACAACAGCGGTAAAGTAGAATGCGAAGCCCGGATTTAACACCAGGCCCTGCATTCCTGGCATATTCGGCAGACCGGTAGCGATACCGATCGACTGAAATATGGCCAAAACCAGGGTGCCATAGCGGGTGTACTGGCTAATCTTACGACAGATACGACGCTGGCCACGCTCAACGAAAATAACAAAGAACGTCACTGCAAATACAAGAACTGCAACCAACAGCAACAGAAGAAAGTGCAGGTCGCCTTGCCGCGCTTGCTCGATGGTATGGCCAATGGCCGGCGGAAGACCCGCAACAATACCTGCGAAGATAATGATTGAGATACCGTTACCGATACCTCGTTCAGGCAAATACAGCGAAATTGTTGTCAGCCAGTTCCAACCACTACCGCTCCCGAACCAGGATGCTATCGTTGCCGGGAACAGAATAATGCTGGAAGCGAAGATAGCTGGAATGACACCTGCCATATTCACTTTCAACGGTAAATGTGTGCTCTGTGCAGCATATACACGACGCCCCTGCTGACGCTTAGCGTAGTTGACCACGATTAAGGTGAGTCGTGTCATAACTTTATCGATATACTTCGCCGTTTGCTCTCCCGGACGAATTCCCGGTACGAATGCACCAGACTTCTTCAGGTTATCTGCTGTTTCACGCGGGTTAAACACCAACGCCGTATAGAAGAAACAGAAGAAGATGATTGCAGTCGCATAGAGTAGCACATAAAGCGGCTGTCCTGGCTGGCCATAGCCTTTCAGGTTAGCTTTTTTCAATGCAGACTCATACTGACTAGACATCATCAGAGTTTGCACTTGAGCCATAAAGTCCATGATGACGACCACTACAATCAGCAGTGAAGTACCGCCGAAGTAGAAGGGAACCTTCATGGCATCACGCATGAACTCCGGGATCAGGCAGATAAAAGTAATATACAGCGCACCTAGCCAGCTCAACCCGACTTTGCAAGAAAAATATGTGACTTAATCAGCCCTGGCGCTGTTTATGCTTAGGCTCGGCGCTGCAGATCACACGTACGACACCGTCGCGACGAATGATTTTGCAGTTACGACATAATTTCTTGACGGAAGCACGAACTTTCATTTTTACTCTCCGTAACTTCTCAAGCTACTGAATTAACGGCTTTGGAACGAGTTTTGCCGATACCGAAGATCGAAGTTAATGCGATAACGGTATGTTTATGATCAGGAATGTTAATGCCTGCTATACGGGCCACTATGCACTCCTATAATTAAATAAATGCGAACCATGCTGAAAAGCCCGTTTTCAGGATACTCAAATGGAAACGCATCGACATACAAAAGATTGGCTGGCTAATTCGAACCGGCAGACCACGACGATGGCGTAAACCACGGTAGCAACCAAGGTCCATAAGACGCTTGATGCTCAGGGTGATTTCACGGCGCAGATCACCTTCAACAACGAATTTACCAACTGCTTCACGCAGCTGATCAATCTGTTCTTCAGACAGCTCACTGATCTTAACATTTTCAGCAATGCCCGTTTCAACGCAGATCTACCCTGACGATCGGTAATGGTTACGATGGTGTTGTTAAAAGACGCATGGACATGAGCCACGCCATCTGAGACTTGTTTTCTTACACGCTTACGTGCACGAACTGGTGCCTTTGCCATTATTTACTCACCCCGATTATTTCTTGATCGGTTTACGCGGACCCTTACGGGTACGTGCGTTGGTCTTAGTACGCTGACCAGGAAACCAGCAGCGTTCAGAGCACGAATCGTAGATTCGCGGCCTGGACCTGGACCCTTAACCATAACTTCCAGGTTCTTAATACCGTAATCTTTTACCGCTTCTGCACAGCGCTCTGCAGCGACCTGAGCAGCGAATGGAGTAGATTTACGTGAACCGCGGAAACCGGAACCACCGGCGGTTGCCCAACCCAGCGCGGTGGAATCAATCGCGCGAACGCCAGACTTAAGGAATAAGTCGGTACCCTCGCGACGGCTCAGCTTGAGCTTAGGACCCAAATATCTTGCCATTTTCTTTCTCCAACTAACCTAAAAAACGGGGCGTTATACGCGACGTTTTTTCGGCGGACGACAACCGTTGTGAGGGATCGGAGTCACATCAGTAATATTCGTGATGAGACCTTCCAGCAGAGCTAACAGGTTTTCACCGGTGTTGCCTTTCAGACGTGCTGCTTCTTTATAGTAGTTACGGAACTGACGCTCCAGCACGCCGTACATACGACGAACTTTCTGCTTTTCACGTAACTGACCGCCGTAATCAGACAGACGCGGTTTACGCGCACCATGCTGACCAGGGGCTTGTTCAATTTTGCACGCAGCCAGCTCCAGAGCGGCCTTCACGCGAGATTGCTTTTTGGCTTTCTCACGGATGCTTACGACATCATTCGGAGATACCTGATAAGAAGCGATGTTAACAACGCGGCCATTTACCAGAATAGATTTGTGGCTAACCAGCTGACGTGCTTCTGCACGAGTGGCGCCAAAGCCCATACGGTAAACTACGTTATCCAGAACAGGCGCGGTTTTAGAAACTCTGTCACAGAACCCTGCATTGTGTCCTCTCTTTGGTACTAAGCTTTACTTAGAGTAAAGCTCGACGATCAGGTGTTCGTTAATGTCCGCAGACAGATCAGTACGCTCAGGCATACGCTTGAACACACCTTCCATCTTGGTCGCATCAACTTCCAGCCAGGTTGGCTTTTCACGCTGCGCAGGATATCTTCCTGAACGCCCTCTTTGGTGGAGTACTCGTGCAGCACGCCATCAATTTCAACCTCGGTYACCGCGCAACCCGGCATGGAAGAAAGCAGAATACGGCGCAGTGCGTTACCAAGAGTATGGCCAAAGCCACGCTCTAATGGTTCAAGGGTCACCTTGGCGTGCGTCGAACTCACTTGCTCGATATCTAGTTTGATACGCATGCTAATAGATGCGTTTTCATCGGTCAGATGGCAGATCACATGCTGCGGCTTGACGATTTCGACATCACCATCATGGGTGATGTCGGCTGCAGTCACAGGGCCAATGCCAGATTTATTCAAAGTAAGGATGACTTCATCTTTACCCTGAACTCTTACCGCCAGCCCTTTCAGGTTGAGCAGGATTTGGATTGTGCCGTTGGTTTCCATTTCGATGACCAGCTTGTCCAGGTCGGTGCGCTGCTCTACACGCGCTGCTTCAACATTGTAGGCGATACGGTCTACAGGGCTGTAGCAAGCGTCGACCAGCAGGCGGCCGATTGGGCGCTCATCTTCTTCCGAATGAATTCGGGCAGACGCCGGCACATAACCACGACCACGCTGAAGGTAGTGGATAGCTTCTGCCTTAAGGCAGTTAGCAGAGCGGACAGTCAATTCCAGATCGTCAACAGGGCGCAGCAGGATCGGATCGAATTCTGGTTTCTCTTCTTTCACTTCCGGCTGACGTACGTCACGTAAATCAACGAAAGCTTCCAGTTGTTCTGCCAGGATGGTGGCCGCACGACGAATCGCCTCTTCAGGATAACCTTATCCTTCTCAGTGAAACCTTAACCTGTGATCGGGTTATTCATCAGCGATGCTTGCTGGTGGCCAGTTTTCCAGGCGCATGCCCAGAGACAGACCACGTGAAGCGAGCACATCTTTAATCTCAGTAAGAGATTTTTTACCGAGGTTAGGCGTTTTAAGCAGCTCAACCTCAGTACGCTGTACCAGATCACCGACGCCAGACGACGATTAGCTACGCTGTCGGTCTTGGCAAGAGTAATCAGCGGCTCAACTACGCGACGCAGTTCTTTGGCTTTCGGCAGAGTCGTTTTAATGATCTCATGACGAACCAGAGAACCAGCCATGTTGCGGAACATAGCCTGACGATGGCTGCTGTTGCGGTTCAGTTGACGACCACTCTTACGATGGCGCATAGATTACGATTACTCTGCAGCAGCTTCTGCTTGAGCTTCTGGACGATCAACCAGCTCGATGTAAGCCATCGGAGCGTTGTCACCAGCACGGAAGCCACACTTCAGAATACGAGTGTAACCACCGGCACGGCTCGCGAAACGCGGGCCCAGCTCGTTAAACAGTTTTGCCACGATCTCGTTATCACGAGTGCGGGCGAAATGGAGGCGCATTATAGGGAGTTCTTCCGGGCTGACAAGTGCTAATTTTGAATTATTTTCTGAGTGTTGTTTTTTTCAGCGAAACCGCCTCAAACTGCCAGTTTTTCGAGCAGCGGAAAGCCATAACGCTGTAAAACGCCGGATAACTGTACCGCTTCTTCATCCATAGATGTGCAAAACGCGATGTTGCTGTCAGCAGAAGCCGCATCAGGCGCCTCGTGCTCAAGCAGCCAGACGGTACGCCTGGCTATAGCAGCACCGGAATCAACCAGCCGGGTTCCATCCGGCAGAACCTGCTGCAGTTCATCGCGCAGCAGTGGAAAGTGCGTGCAGCCCAGCACGACCGTATCCGGCGGCTCTTTCATACGTAACCAGGGTTGCACTGCCCGGCGAACATCATTCAGTGATACCGGTTCACCATGCAGCTTCGCCTCTGCCAGTTCCACCAGCTCAGCAGACCCCAGCATCTCAATGGTGCACTCCCGGGCAAACTGTTTCACCAGTTCATGGGTATAAGGACGCTTTACCGTTCCCCGCGTTGCCAGCAGCCCGACGACTCCGTTACGTGTCAGGCGAGCCGCCGGTTTAATTGCCGGCACCACGCCGACGACCGGAAACGCAAAGCGTTCGCGCAGTGCAGGTAAAGAGACGGTACTGGCCGAGTTACAGGCAATGATGACTAATGCGAGCGGAAAACGCTGCGTAATGGCCGTAACCACTGCCACTACGCGTTCAACAATGTACGTTTCCGTTTTCTCGCCATAGGGAAACCCTTCATTATCGAAAGCGTAGAGATAGTGCAGGTCCGGCAGCAGCTGCCGGACTTCATCATAGACGGAAAGCCCACCTACGCCGGAATCAAACACCAGCACGGTGGGACGGAGATCAGAAGCTGTAGCTGGCGCTAAGGTAGTATTCTCGTCCAGGGGTGCGATAGCCATAAACCGTCTCATAATCCTTATCCAACAGATTGGCAATTTTACCACGAACTGTCAGATGAGACGTGACCGGATACGCAGCTGAGAAATCAACCAGGCTATAACCCGGCATGCGACGCTGTGTTGCTGCGTACTGGTTGGTATTGTTGTTGTAGCTTTTACCAAAATATTGCCAGGCGAGATCAAAGTCGATATCCAGTGCGGTCCAGTCCAGCTGATACTTATATTGCTGGCGGGAACGGTGTGCCAGCACCTCATTATCGTCATCGCGGCGCGGATCGATATATTGCAGCGTGATACGGTGGGTAAAAATACCGGTATCTGCACTGCCGCTCCACTCCACGCCTTTAATCGTCGCTGACTGTACGTTGTAGTAGGTGCCAGTAAAGTTTTCGTCAGCTCTGTAGTCGATCAGGTTATTGATTTTATTGTGGTAAAGGTAGAGGTGCCATTCGACCGGACCGCTGAGTCCTTCGAGACCGGTTTCAATCTGATGTGACCTCTCAGCCCGGAGATCGGGATTGGATGCAATAAACAGACGGCTCTGCCCATACATCTGCCCCAGTGTAGGTGCCTGGAAAGCGGTGCCATACGAAAAGATGAGGCGATAATCGGGCATAAACGCCCATCCCGCCGCTGCCTGCCACGTGCCGTTCCAGCCAAACTGGTTGTTATCGTCACCGCGCAGCGCACCTTCCAGCGTAAGCGTATTGAACTGCTGCTGCGTAGTCAGATAGTAACCGGTGCTGTTACGCGTGTAGTTGTCAGCGCTGAACCGATCGCTGGACGCCAGTTTCTGCTGCTGCCAGTCGATGCCGGCGCTGAGTGTGCCATGCGCCATGGCAACACTGTTACCCCACTGCAGATTGCGCTGGCTCATATCATCCAGCGACGTGCCCGGACGATAGAGGCCGAGCGTACTGGCATAGTTGTAATCTTTATAGCGCTGGTAGCTGTAGCTCAGTTCCGAAGAGTAGCGCTCTTCACTGAACTTCATACCGCCTTCATAGGTATGATTATAAATCTGCCGTTTATCACTGCCGTCCTGATAGCCTGCATCATACGCACTATTATTGCCGTAGCCGTAGCCGCGAAAGAAGGCGGATAAACTGTCGCTGAAACGGTGATTCACACCGGCCCAGAATGTTTTACTGCGAAAGCCGTCCCGATCGCCATCCACTGCGTACGCCGACTGCGGCTGGATGTTATAGCCGCGCGTCGACTGAAAGGCCCCCGCTACGGTTACCAGCGTATCCTCGCCCACCTTGTGTCGCAGCGCCGCATCATACTCCTGATAGCGATTCGACCCGAGGCCCGCCGTTATCTGCCCGCCTGGCTCACTGTTCTCAGTAATGATGTTCACCACGCCGCCAATGGCATCGGCGCCGTAAACGGCGGAGCGTGGTCCGCGGATCAGCTCAATACGCTGAATCAACGCCAGCGGAATCTGGCTAAAGTCAGCGATCCCGGTGATCCCCGACTTCGCCAGCGGGATCCCGTCAATCAGCACCAGCGTATGACGCGCTTCCGCACCGCGGATATAGATGTAACTGGTCTGGCCCGGACCACCGTTTTGCGCAATATCCACGCCCGGCAGGCGCCGCATGACATCCGTCAGCGATTTAGCCTGCCAGCGATCGATATCTTCCCGCGTGATCACCTCACCTGGTGCCAGCACGCTGCTGACCGGCTGCTGAAAACGGTTAGCGGTGACAAGTTGCGTATTATCATTTTGCCGGGCATAGCCAGAGCGCGCCCAGAGCGACAGCGCTGTTGCACTCAGGGCGAACAGCGAAGCAGACGTTATTTTCATTGTTATAGCATCCAAAGGATCGAGCCGGATGCCGCAGGCCTGAGATCGATAGCACGCGATGATCTCAGCGTTTGCGACGATACACCGGCAGGTCTTCGGGCTGAGAACCATAAATGGTGAAGACTTCCCATCCGTCAGGACAGTGTCTGCCTGGGCGATCACCACGACATTCTTTTACCGCTGCGCGTCAGCTCCAGATTTGCACTGGATTCCCTTTTAACTCAATGAGGCCGGCGGCCGCAGTCTACGGTTAAGCCCGCCGCCGATCCACCCCTCCCGCTTTCTGACGTTCGGTTGGGCTGGACATCAGCAGTTGAATGCCTACAATCGCCCGGCAAGCAGGCTTATTACCAGGATTGAAGATGACACCCGAACAGCTCCCGATTGACCAGTATGACGCGCAACTCGCTGAAAAAGTCAGCCGTTTACAGACGATGATGACCCCTTTCACCACGCCTGACGTGGAGGTGTTCCGATCGCCGGTCAGTCACTACCGTATGCGCGCAGAGTTTCGCATCTGGCACGACGGTGACGACCTCTATCACATCATCTTCGACCAGACGACCAAACAGCGCATTCGCGTGGACAGCTTTCCAGCCGCCAGCGAGCTGATTAATCAGATGATGCCCAGACTGATGGCAGCGATACGTGATAATCAGGTGCTGCGCTTTAAGCTGTTCCAGATCGATTATCTCTCCACGCTGAGCAACCAGATTGTGATCTCCCTGCTTTATCATCGCAAACTGGAAGAAGAGTGGCATGCCGCCGCCAGCACGCTGCGTGACCAGCTGCGCGCTGAAGGATTTGATGTGCAGCTGATTGGACGCGCGACCAAAACCAAAATCTGTCTGGATCGCGACTACGTGGATGAGCGTCTGCCGGTGGCGGGCAAAGAGCTGATTTACCGCCAGGTGGAAAACAGCTTTACCCAGCCTAATGCCGCCATGAACATTCAGATGCTGGAGTGGGCGCTGGATGTTACGCAGCAGTCGCGTGGCGACCTGCTGGAGCTTTACTGCGGTAACGGTAACTTTTCGCTGGCGCTGGCGCGCAATTTCCGCCGCGTACTGGCCACAGAGATAGCTAAACCCTCGGTGGCGTCGGCTCAGTACAATATCGCTGTGAATCAGATCGATAACGTACAGATTATTCGTATGGCAGCGGAAGAGTTTACCCAGGCCATGAACGGCGTGCGCAGCTTTAACCGGCTGGAAGGCATCGATCTCAGCAGCTATCAGTGCGAGACCATTTTTGTCGATCCGCCACGCAGCGGGCTGGATGATGAAACGGTAAAAATGGTGCAGGCGTATCCGCGTATTCTGTATATCTCCTGTAACCCGCAGACTCTGTGCGACAATCTGGCCGCGCTGTCAGGCACGCATCAGATTGAGCGACTGGCGCTGTTCGATCAGTTCCCGTACACCCACCATATGGAATGCGGCGTATTGCTGACGCGCAAAGCATAAAAAAACGGGAACCCGCAGGTTCCCGTTTTTTTTACTGCCGGCTTCTGGCGCGGCGGAAGCGCGTGCCAATCCAGAACACCAGTCCCGTCATCAGAATGACAGGAATGAAGTTCGAGCCGATATCCGGATATTCTGCGCGCACCATGGCGCTATAAACCAGAATGCCCAGCAGAAAAAATGCCGCGGCCAGTGACGGCATGCCGTCCGGCATATTGCGATTGAGATAACGCTGGTGCAGGCACCATGCTGACAGCCCAAGCGCTATCAGCGGAAAAATGGAAAACGGCACAAAGCTACTGAACAGCGCCGAAAAGGAGCCGTTGATTGCTAAACCAGTGATAAAAGAGAGTAATAACGTTCCTTTATCACGAGGA
>PEFU01000003.1:2493283-2523854 GCA_002939445.1 Pantoea sp. BRM17
ATAACGTTCCTTTATCACGAGGATGCTGCTCAATCATTTCATTATCCTTATCACGTTATTTTTCAGGGATTTCCAGGGTCACGGCCAGCCGCTCTTGTTCCCGGCGATACCAGTAGTAGGCGCCTTTGGCGATCATACGCAGCTGCAGTACCAGCCGCTCTTCCAGCTTACGCCGCTGGTCAGAGTCGACATCCAGCGCTTCAGCGCCGGCGCTAAAAACAATGGTCACCATCGCCTCAGCCTGCGCTTCGGTAAAGCTGCGCGGCATACGGCTTTCCAGCTCAAGGTAGTCAGCCAGTTCTGCGATAAAATGCTGGATCTCACGTGCAACAGCAGCGCGGAAGGCGGCTGACGTGCCGGAACGTTCGCGCAGCAGAAGCCGAAACGCATTCGGGTTGTTGCCGATGAACTCCATAAAGGTTGCCACCGACGTTTTAATGATGCTGCCGCCTTTCGCGATACGCTGGCGCGCCTGGCGCATCAGCTGGCGCAGCATCAGCCCGCTCTCATCAACCATGGTCAGTCCAAGCTCATCCACATCGCGAAAGTGACGATAGAATGAGGTTGGGGCAATGCCGGCTTCACGTGCCACTTCGCGTAAACTCAGGCTGGCAAAACTCCTTTCTGCACTAAGCTGACTGAATGCAGCTTCAATCAGCGAACGTCTTGTACGTTCTTTTTGTTGCGCCCGAACGCCCATTTTTGCGGCCTTGTGAGTAATCAGGCGCTCACTATAACAAACTTTTCAGCGTACAGCCGGGCAAACTTTGTCACCGCCTGTTAACCTCACTGAATGTCAAACTTCTGCATTTTTCACTGTTAGAATTCAGATGTGCGCGGCGAGATGTTAGAATCTCGTTGTAAAAATGTATAGAAGAATAGGACGTACTGGTATGCAAAAGTCTTACGATTACGATGCCATTGTAATTGGCTCCGGTCCGGGCGGCGAAGGTGCGGCGATGGGGCTGGTCAAGCAGGGAGCGCGCATCGCAGTGATCGAACGCTACCACAACATTGGCGGCGGTTGTACACACTGGGGAACCATCCCTTCCAAAGCGCTGCGTCATGCCGTCAGCCGCATCATTGAATTCAATCAGAACCCGCTCTACAGCGATCATACCCGTCTTCTCCGCTCCTCGTTCGCTGATATCCTTAACCACACCGAAAATGTTATCAGTCAACAGACTGCCATGCGCCAGGGCTTTTATGAGCGTAACCGCTGTGAACTCTATCAGGGCGACGCGCATTTTGTTGATGCCAACACGATAGAGGTGGAGCAGCCTGATGGCACCCGCGAGCAGCTTACGGCAGAAAAATTTGTCATTGCCTGCGGCTCACGTCCCTATCACCCGGCCGACGTCGACTTTACACACCCGCGCATCTACGATTCCGACTCTATCCTGAACCTGCATCATGAACCGGGTCATGTGATCATCTATGGTGCCGGCGTGATTGGTTGCGAATACGCCTCTATCTTCCGCGGTCTTAACGTCAAGGTCGATCTCATCAACACCCGCGATCGTCTGCTGGCGTTCCTCGATCAGGAGATGTCCGACTCTCTCTCTTACCACTTCTGGAACAGCGGTGTGGTGATCCGTCACAACGAAGAGTTTGAGAAGATTGAAGGCGTCAGCGATGGCGTGATCATGCACCTGAAGTCCGGCAAAAAAGTCAAAGCGGATTGTCTGCTGTATGCGAACGGCCGCACCGGGAACACCGACTCGCTTTCGCTGGAGAACGTGGGTCTGGAAGCGGATGGACGCGGCCTGCTCAAAGTCAACAGTATGTATCAGACCGCGCAGCCACATATTTATGCCGTGGGTGATGTGATTGGCTATCCAAGCCTGGCTTCCGCCGCCTACGATCAGGGGCGTATTGCTGCTCAGGCGATCATCAAAGGTGAAGCGAGTGCGCATCTGATCGAAGATATTCCGACCGGTATCTACACCATTCCTGAAATCAGCTCGGTAGGAAAAACAGAGCAGCAGCTGACCGCGATGAAAGTGCCTTATGAAGTGGGTCGTGCGCAGTTTAAGCATCTGGCACGCGCGCAGATTGTTGGCATGCACGTCGGCAGCCTGAAAATCCTGTTTCACCGCGAGACAAAAGAGATTCTGGGGATCCACTGCTTTGGTGAGCGCGCAGCGGAGATCATTCACATCGGTCAGGCCATTATGGAGCAGAAAAATGGCGGTAACACGATTGAGTATTTCGTGAATACCACCTTTAACTACCCCACCATGGCTGAAGCCTATCGCGTGGCCGCGCTGAACGGATTAAACCGCCTGTTTTAACGCGGCGTCAAAATGGCCCTGCATATGGGTTTTGATTGCTTCTGCCAGCTGCTCATAGCGGCTGCGCAGAGGCGAACCTGGCCGGTAAACCAGCGCGATAGTGCGCTGCGGTACCGGTTTATAACAGGGCAGATAGCAGACACCATCGCGCACGCGCTCTTTAGGCACCGCCAGTGAAGGCAGTAGCGTAATGCCGCTGCCGGCCGCCACCATATTACGCAGCGTTTCCAGGCTGGTGGCGCGAAAATGGGTATCTTCGTCCGCACCCGCCTCAAAGCAGAAGCCCATCGCCTGGTCGCGCAGGCAGTGACCATCTTCCAGCATCAGCAGTTTTTCACCCGCCAGATCGGACATCGGCACGCGATCGCGATCGTGCCACGGGTGATCTTTGTAGATCGCCAGCTTCATGGGCTCATCAAACAGCGGCACTTCAATAAAGGCTTCACTCTCTTTAACCAGCGCCAGAATAGCGCAGTCAAGTTTCCCGCTGTCGAGCTGTGCCAGCAGCTGCTGAGTCTGTGCTTCATGCAGATACATCTCCAGCTTCGGGAAAGTCTGATGCAGCATAGGAATAATATTGGGCAGCAGATAGGGGCCGGTCGTGGGGATCAGTCCGATATGCAGCGGTCCGGACATCGCTTCACCCTGCTGGCTGGCCATCTCTTTCAGCACCTTAACCTCACGCAGTACGGTTCGCGCCTGATCAACCAGCAGTAATCCTGCCTGGGTGAACAGCACTTTACGGCTGGTACGTTCCAGCAGCATGACGCCCAGTTCATCTTCCAGCTTGCGGATCTGTCCGCTCAGAGTCGGCTGACTGACATGACAGGCATCAGCAGCGCGACGGAAATGGCGGTGTTCCGCAAGTGAAACCAGATACTCGAGATCGCGAATGTTCATTAATATCCTCCAAACCACGATAGCCCGTGGCGATAGATAGAATAGCAACGAACGATTGGCCCTATCAAGCTATGCACGGGAATAATAGCGCTCACTGATTTAAGCCCATGCATTTGTAGAAAAATTTATTTATTTGCTGAACATGTGCCGGGGCTGAACGCTTTTACAAAAAACGCTTTTTACGCAGCAAATCTGTTTTGCTGAACCCAATCACTGTGCTGGCGGGGAGTGCCGGTACGCTGATGATGTGCCTATAAAAATATGCAATTCCGAAGCCAGAGGTTGGCGGGCTTTTTATAAAGCCCGCTTTTTTTATGGCGTATCAAACCGGCCAGCGTCCGGGAGCGGCTATTGCAGACGCGCCTGTGCTTCGCGAATCGCCTGGGCTACCTGCTGCGGCGCAACACCACCGCGCGCGTTACGCTTGTCGAGGCAGGACTGCAGCGAAAGCACCGGATAGACATCCTCTTCGATGACGTCACTGAACTGCTTCAGCTGAGCCAGACTCAGCGCTTCCAGCGCCACACCCTGCTGGATAGCCGCGACGACCGCTTCTCCCACAATATGATGCGCCTCGCGGAACGGCACGCCTTTCGCGACCAGATAGTCTGCCAGCTCAGTGGCATTGGCGTAGCCCTGTTCAGCCGCTTCCTGACAACGCGGACGTTTAACCTGAATACCATCCAGAACCAGCACTGACATATGCAGACAGTCGAGCCAGGTATCCAGCGCGTCAAACAGCCCTTCTTTATCTTCCTGCATATCTTTGTTGTAGGCCAGCGGCAGGCCTTTCAGCGTCATCATCATGCCGGTCAGTGCGCCCTGGACACGGCCGCATTTACCGCGAATCAGCTCCAGCGCATCCGGATTTTTCTTCTGCGGCATCAGCGATGAACCTGAGGTGACTTTATCAGACAGCTCGACGAAGCCCGCCTCGCCCGTGTTAAAGAAAATCAGGTCTTCTGCAAAGCGCGACAGATGCACCATGCCAATTGACGCGTCGGAGAGCAGCTCCAGCACATGATCGCGATCGGATACGGTATCCAGGCTGTTACGCGTTGCCGAAGCAAAACCGAGCCAGCCTGCCAGCTGCTCGCGGTCAATCTCATAAGCGGTACCGGCCAGCGCACCACAGCCCAGCGGGCRGACATCCAGCCGCTTCAGCGTATCCTGCAGACGGCTCTCATCGCGCGCCAGCATTTCGGTATACGCCAGACACCAGTGGGCGAATGTAACCGGCTGCGCGCGCTGCAGATGCGTATAGCCCGGCATGACGGCATCCTGATTCGCTTCTGCCGTCGCCACCAGCGCGCTCTGCAGCTGACGCGTCGCGTCCAGCAGCAGGGCAACCTGCTCTTTGCACCAGAGCTTCAGATCGGTGGCAACCTGATCGTTACGGCTGCGTCCGGTATGCAGCTTTTTACCCAGCGCCCCGACCTTATCGATCAGCTTGCCCTCGACCCAGCTGTGAATATCTTCTGCATCGCTTTCCAGGATCTGTGACGGATTCGCGCGTACGTCCGCCAGCAGCTCGTTCAGCGCCGCTTCAAGCTGCTGCTGTTCCGTTGAGGTTAAAACGTTCACGGTTACCAGCGCTTTTGACCACGCCACAGAGCCGGTAATGTCCTGCTCCGCCAGGCGGTAATCAAAACGCAGTGAATCATTAAACTGTTTAAACCGCTGGTCTGCTGCCTGCGAGAACCGTCCGCCCCAAAGTGCCATCTGCTTGCTCCTAAAATCGTGTTGAAAAAGGCGGCCTGAGCCGCCCTTATATAACTGCTGCCGCGTGCTTACTTCTTCTGCTCGTTCAGCGCACGAATGCGCGAAGAGAGGGAGAACAGGCGAATAAAGCCGCCCGCGTGACGATGGTCATACACCTCATCTTCACCAAAGGTGGCGAACTCTTCTGAGTAGAGGCTGTTAGCCGATTTCTTCTGAATCGCCGTAGCCTGACCTTTGTAAAGCTGCAGAACCACTTCGCCGTTGACCTCTTCAGCCAGCGATGCCGCCGCCGCCTGAATAGACTGGCGCAGCGGCGCGAACCAGCGACCATCGTAAACCACGTAAGACATCTCCTGGCCCAGCTGCTCACGCCATTTGAAGCTGTCGCGATCCAGAACCAGCTGCTCAACCGCACGCAGCGCATTTACCATGATGGTACCGCCAGGGGTTTCATAGCAGCCGCGTGATTTGATGCCAACCAGACGGTTTTCCACGATATCGATCCGGCCAACGCCATGTTTAGCACCCAGTACGTTGAGTTTTTCCAGGCACTGGAACGGGCTCAGCTGCTCGCCGTTTACGGCAACCACGCAGCCTTTTTCAACGGTCACGGTGACATTTTCCGGCTGGTCCGGCGCTTCAAGCGGATCCACGGTCCATACCCAGCAATCTTTATTCGGTGCATTCCACGGACTTTCCAGCACGCCACCTTCGGTGGAGATATGCCACGCGTTCTCATCGCGGCTGTAGATCTTCTCCAGCGACGCGGTCGTCGGGATATTGCGCTCTTTCAGATAGTCGAGCAGCGCCTCACGCGAACGCAGATCCCACTCGCGCCATGGCGCAACAACTTTAAGCTGTGGTGCCAGCGCGGTATAGGTGGTTTCGAAACGCACCTGGTCGTTGCCTTTACCGGTTGCGCCGTGGCACAGCGCGTCAGCACCCACTTTCAGCGCCAGTTCAACCTGCGCTTTAGCAATGATAGGACGCGCCATTGACGTGCCCAGCAGATAGGTGCCTTCATACAGGGCACCGGTCTGCAGCACCGGATAGACGTAATCGCTGATGAACTCTTCACGCAGATCCACTACGTGACATTCAGATGCGCCCGACTGCAGCGCTTTTTTCTCAACGCCTTCCAGGTCGGCCGGGTCCTGACCAATATTGGCGACAAACGCCACAACTTCGCAGCCACCGTAATTCTCTTTCAGCCATGGAATGATGGRTGAGGTATCGAGGCCGCCTGAGTAGGCCAGAACGATTTTTTTAATGTTTTGCGTGCTCATGTCTTAATCCTTGATTATGCGAGAATCCGGGTGCCAATCGACACGCCGTTGAAAAGGTCGGGCAGCTGCTCAGCATGGCGCCAGCTGGCGATATCGACCGGACGGCCCAGCGTGCGTGCCGCATCCAGCGCAGCGTTGACTTTAACAATCATACCGTCGGTAATAATGCCCTGCGCAATCAGCTGTTCCGCTTTCGCTGCGGTCATTTCAGCGATGCGCTGGCCTTTGCCGTCGAGAATGCCGCTGACGTCAGAGAGCAGCACCAGATCGGCTCCGATAGTGGCTGCCAGCGCCGTCGCTGCCTGATCGGCATTCACATTCATCAGCGCTCCGCCGGCAGTGATGCCAATTGAGCTGATAACCGGCATATAGCCTGCATTAAGCAGCGTATTCAGCAGCGCAGGGTTGCCCGGCGTGGCCTGCCCGACATGCCCCAGCTCTTCGTCAAACTGCGCGACGCTGACCAGTCCGGCATCGCCCAGACACAGCCCGACAGCATTAATGCCGTAACGGGTTGCCCACGCCAGCAGCGTTTTATTCGCAGTGCCCGCCAGCGCGCCGGTAATAATGTCGATTTGATCGGCGGGTGTAACGCGCAGGCCATCTTTCTTTTTCACCGGCAGCGCGAGCTTTTTCATCAGTTCGTCGACCAGACAGCCGCCGCCGTGCACAATCACCAGCGGACGCTGATGTTCATTACGATACGCCAGCAGCGCATCAAACAGCCGGGCCAGTGCTTCTTCGCTATCCAGCAGTACGCCGCCCAGTTTAATGATCAGTGGATTGCTCATGGTTACGTTATCCGTCCGTTAAATCAGAGAGAGTGTTTCAGGGAAACCGAAACGAATATTCAGACACTGAATCGCCTGTGATGACGCGCCTTTCAGCAGGTTATCTTCTGCCGCAACCACAATCAGATGCTCATCCTGTACGGCAAAACCGATATCGCAGAACGGCAGGCCCACTACCGCTTTCAGCGCCGGTACYCCGTTGTCATAGAGGCGCACCAGCGGCTTGTCGTGATAGGCCGCATAAAACGCATCGGTCACATCCTGCTGCGTAATGCCCGCTTTCAGACGGCAGGTGATGGTTGCGAGAATACCGCGGGGAAAATTACCCAGATGCGGGGTAAAAATAACCGGCGCGCCAAGATGGGCAACTATTTCCGGATGATGACGGTGGTTAAACAGGCCGTAGGGCTGCAGGCTCACTTCGCAAAAGCTGGTCGCGACGCTGGCTTTACGCCCGGCTCCGCTGACGCCGCTGGTGGCATTGATTACCGGCCACTGCGCGTCATTCAGCAGATCCGCTTTGAGCAGCGGCTTCAGCGCCAGCTGCGCTGCGGTGGGATAGCACCCAGGCACGGCCACCAGCTGGGCCTCTTTAATACGTTCGTGATTCCATTCGGCCAGACCATATACCGCGTTATCCAGCCACGCCTGATGCTGATGACTGAAGCCATAATAGCGGGTGTAGAACGCCTCATCGTTGACCCGGAAGGCGCCTGAGAGATCGAAGACCACGCAGCCTGCTTTCAGAAATTCAGGTGCCAGATCGTGGCTGACTTCATGCGCCGTCGCGAGGAACACCACATCGACTTTCTCTGCCCACGCCGCCGGATCGCTCAGCGGCTGCAGCGGCAGATCCACGATACCTTTCAGCTGCGGATGGAGATCGGAGAGCAATTTT
The DNA here is from genome assembly GCA_002939445.1 of Pantoea sp. BRM17. Taxonomy (GTDB): domain Bacteria; phylum Pseudomonadota; class Gammaproteobacteria; order Enterobacterales; family Enterobacteriaceae; genus Pantoea. Next base: position 2,501,175 of record PEFU01000003.1, read on the forward strand.
CCGGCATCCGGGCTTTGCGCTGAAACCGCTAAAGCGGTTATGTTCATATGCGGATGGCGATTCAGGTAAGTGGCAAGCTCTACGCCAGCATAACCACTGGCACCAACGATCAGCGTATTCAACATCAGGCTGTATACCTTTTTACAGTCAACGTATCGGGTCGCGGCCGTGCCCCGTTGCCCACGATGCCGTTTGCACTTTTTCAGTTCACATGCAGACGACGTTAATGTATTTTTATTCACTATTAGTGCATGAATATTGATACATCCTAACCTAAGGACCGTCAACAGTGAAGTCAAAAATTCCACCTTTTATCGAACTCTACCGCCAGTTGATCGCCTCACCGTCAATCAGCGCAACCGACAGCGCGCTTGACCAGAGCAACGAAAGTTTAATCAATTTGCTGGCGGGCTGGTTCCGCGATCTGGGCTTCAGCGTTGAAGTTCAGCCGGTGCCGGGCACGCGACATAAGTTCAACCTGCTGGCGCGCAGCGGTGAAGGCGCAGGCGGACTGCTGCTGGCGGGTCATACTGACACCGTACCCTTTGATGACGGACGCTGGACACGCGATCCGTTTGTCCTGACTGAACATGACAATAAACTTTACGGGCTGGGCACGGCAGATATGAAAGGCTTCTTCGCCTTTATTCTCGATGCGCTGCGCGATGTTGACGTCACTACGCTTAAAAAACCGCTCTATGTGCTGGCGACCGCTGACGAAGAGACCACGATGGCAGGTGCCAAATATTTCTCTGAGTCAGCCCGGCTGCGCCCCGACTGCGCCATTATCGGTGAGCCTACCTCGCTCAAACCGGTGCGCGCCCACAAAGGCCACCTTTCACACGCTATCCGCATTGAGGGCCAGTCAGGCCACTCCAGCGATCCGGCGCGCGGCGTAAATGCGATTGAGCTGATGCACGCCTCTATTACAGAACTGATGAAGCTGCGCCATACCCTGAAAGAGCGCTATCACCATGATGGCTTTGCCATTCCTTATCCGACTATGAACTTTGGTCATATTCATGGTGGTGACGCGGCTAACCGCATCTGCGCCTGTTGCGAACTGCATATGGATATCCGGCCACTGCCGGGCCTGAGCCTGAACGATCTGGATGGCTTGCTGAATGAAGCGCTGGCACCGGTGAGCGCCCGCTGGCCTGGCCGCCTGACCGTAGGCGAACTGCATCCGCCTATTCCGGGTTATGAGTGTCCGGCCGATCATGAACTGGTTACGGTGGTGGAGAAGCTGCTGGGCGTGCCGACGGAAGTGGTCAACTACTGTACCGAAGCGCCTTTTATTCAGCAGATCTGCCCGACGCTGGTGCTGGGACCAGGTTCAATCGAGCAGGCGCATCAGCCGGATGAATTTATCGATACCGCATTTATTAAGCCAACTCACGCCCTGATCACGCAGGTTGTGCAGCATTTTTGTCACTGATAGATAATCTGCGGGGCATTTCACTGTTTAATCAGRAAAATGCCCCGTCATTATCTGGTGTTTGCTGATAAGAATAACTTATCTCTCTCTATCCCCGATAAAACTTATCACTTTCCGCACGTTAGCTGCCTGTTTTCGTCAGTTCAGGCTAATTGACGGAGTTCACAAATCGTGGCTAGATAAAAGATGATGTTATACCCGCTGGTTGGGTCCAGAGGGGTTAAAAGACGATAAGGGTGTCAGGGTCAAATGAACGAACAATATTCCGCAATGCGAAGTAATGTCAGTATGCTCGGCAAACTGCTCGGGGATACGATAAAGGATGCACTGGGAGAGAACATTCTCGATCGGGTGGAAGCCATCCGCAAACTCTCTAAGTCATCCCGTGCAGGCAATGACTCTCATCGCCGGGAGCTGCTGTCAACGTTGCAGAACCTTTCTAACGATGAGCTGCTGCCGGTGGCCCGCGCCTTTAGTCAGTTTCTTAACCTTACTAACGTGGCTGAACAGTATCAGACCATTTCACGCAGCGGCGATGGCGCTAACCATCCGGAGCTGCTGAAAAAGACGTTTGAGCGCCTGAAGCAGCATAGCGATCTCAGCGAAATGGCTATCCGTCAGGCGATTGAAGAGCTGTCGCTGGAGCTGGTCCTGACCGCACACCCGACTGAAATTACCCGCCGCACCCTGATCCACAAGCTCGGCGAAGTGAACAGCTGCCTGGAGCAGCTCGACCACGCTGATATTACCGACTATGAGCGCAATCAGGTGATGCGCCGTCTGCGCCAGCTGGTAGCCCAGGCGTGGCATACGGATGAGATCCGTAAATATCGCCCTYCCCCGGTCGATGAAGCGAAATGGGGCTTCGCTGTCGTGGAAAATAGCCTGTGGGAGGGCGTGCCCGCGTTTCTGCGTGAACTGAATGAGCAGGTTGAAGAGACGTTTGGCATTCAGCTGCCGGTGGATTTTGTGCCGATTAAATTCACTTCGTGGATGGGCGGCGATCGTGACGGCAACCCGAACGTGACCGCACCTATTACCCGCCACGTCATGCAGCTGAGCCGCTGGAAAGCAGCCGACCTCTTCCTGCGCGATGTAGGGGTGCTGATCTCTGAGCTGTCGATGTCAGAATGCAGCGACGAAGTACGCGTAATGTGCGGCGATCCGGACGCAATTGAACCTTACCGCATGATCCTGAAACGCATGCGCAGCCAGCTGATGAACACGCAGGCATATCTGGAGCAGCGCCTGAAAGGCGAACGCCTGCCGCGCCCGACCGATCTGCTGGTCTCCAATGAGCAGCTCTGGCAGCCGCTGTTTGCTATTTATCAGTCGCTGCAGCAGTGTGGTATGAGCATTATCGCTAATGGCCAGCTGCTGGACACGCTGCGCCGGGTAAAATGCTTTGGCGTTCCGCTGGTGCGCATCGACATCCGCCAGGAGAGCACCCGTCATACCGAAGCGATTGCGGAAGTTACGCGCTATCTCGGCCTCGGCGACTACGAAAGCTGGTCAGAAGCGGACAAACAGGCGTTTCTGATCCGCGAACTCAATTCAAAACGTCCGCTGCTGCCGCGCCAGTGGGAGCCGGGCGACAACACGCGCGAAGTGCTGGAAACCTGTAAAGTCGCCGCCGAAGCGCCGCAGGGTTCCATCGCGGCCTACGTGATCTCTATGGCGAAAACGCCTTCTGACGTGCTGGCGGTTCATCTGCTCCTGAAAGAGGCGGGCATTCCGTACGCTATGCCGGTCGCGCCACTGTTTGAAACGCTGGATGACCTGAACAACGCCAATGATGTTATGACGCAGCTGCTGAATATCGACTGGTATCGCGGCTTTATCAACGGCAAACAGATGGTAATGATTGGCTATTCCGACTCGGCAAAAGATGCCGGCGTGATGGCGGCCAGCTGGGCACAGTATCAGGCGCAGGACGCGCTGATTAAAACCTGTGAAAAAGCGGGCATTACCCTGACGCTGTTCCACGGGCGAGGCGGCTCCATTGGCCGTGGCGGCGCGCCTGCGCACGCTGCACTGCTCTCTCAGCCGCCGGGCAGTCTTAAAGGTGGCCTGCGCGTGACAGAACAGGGCGAAATGATCCGCTTTAAATATGGCTTGCCGGAAGTCACCATCGCCAGCCTCTCGCTCTATACCGGGGCCATTCTGGAAGCGAACCTGATGCCGCCGCCGGAGCCTGAACAGGAGTGGCGGGAGATCATGAACGGCCTTTCTGCGCACTCCTGCGCCATGTATCGCGGCTACGTCCGTGAAAATGCTGACTTTGTTCCCTACTTCCGCTCTGCCACACCGGAGCAGGAGCTGGGCAAACTGCCGCTGGGCTCACGTCCGGCTAAACGTCGTCCGACCGGTGGCGTTGAATCCCTGCGCGCCATTCCGTGGATTTTTGCCTGGACGCAAAACCGTCTGATGCTGCCAGCCTGGCTCGGCGCCGGCGCGGCGCTGCAGAAAGCGATGGATGAAGGTCATCAGGATCAGCTGGAAACGATGTGCCGCGACTGGCCGTTCTTCTCAACCCGCCTCGGGATGCTGGAGATGGTCTTCTCCAAAGCTGACCTGTGGCTGGCCGAGTATTACGATCAGCGCCTGGTTGATAAAGCGCTCTGGCCGCTGGGTAAACAGCTGCYCGACCAGCTGGAAGCGGATATTAAAGCGGTGCTGACCATTGCAAATGATGCGCATCTGATGGCGGATCAGCCGTGGATTGCCGAATCCATTGCGCTGCGCAACGTGTATACCGATCCCCTGAACGTGCTGCAGGCAGAGCTGCTGCTGCGCGCCCGTGCGCAGGAAGTACGCGGTGACGAACCGGACGCGCGGGTTGAGCAGGCGCTGATGGTAACCATCGCCGGCGTGGCCGCCGGCATGCGCAACACCGGTTAGCCGATACAAAAAAAGGAGCCTCAGGCTCCTTTTTTATTCTCTCTGCAGCAGTCCGGATTAAAGCAGCTGGGCGAGACGGTTCAGATCCGACTGCAACGCACCAGCGGTAACATCACGTCCGGCACCGGGTCCGCGGATCACCAGCGGATTATCGCGGTACCAGCGGCTCTCAATGGCAAAGACGTTATCGCACGGCAGCAGCGCTGCCAGCGGATGTTCAGGCCGCACCGCTTCCACGCCGACGCGGGCTTTACCGCTGGCATCAAAGCGCGCCACATAACGCAGCACCAGGCCCAGCTCCTGCGCCGCTTCGTAGCGCTGCAGCATCTGGTTATTCAGCTCGTCTGCGTTTTCAAAAAAGTGATCAACCGATTCCGCCTCACAGTCGACTGGTACCAGCGACTCTACCCGCACCTGATCCGGCTCGATATCGTAGCCCGCCTCACGCGCCAGGATCACCAGCTTGCGCTTCACATCCTGCCCGGAGAGATCGACGCGCGGATCGGGTTCGGTCAGCCCCTGCTGCCACGCCTGATCCACCAGCTCGCTGAAGGGAACGCTGCCGTCAAACTGCAAAAACAGCCACGACAGCGTGCCGGAGAAAATTCCGCTGATGGAGAGTATTGAGTCGCCACTTTCGCGCAGGTCGCGTACCGTGTGGTTAACCGGCAAACCGGCACCGACCGTCGCGTTATAAAGCCAGTGGCGCCCGGTTTTGGCGAAGGCATCGCGGATCTGACGCCAGCTCTGGCTGTCTGATGCGCCAGCCACTTTATTTGCGCTGATCACGTGAAAACCGTGACTGGCAAAATCGAGATACTGCTGCGCCAGCGGCGCGCTGGCGGTTACGTCAAGCACCACCAGGTCATCAAACGGATGCGCGCGCATCCACAGAAACAGCGACTCCTCATCCAGCGCCTGCGCTTCATCGTCGAAAAAAGCCAGCGTGCGGCTGGCATCCAGCCCTTCGTAACTCAGCAGGCTGCGACGACTGTCAGCCACGCCAGCCAGCACAAACTCAAAGCCGGTACGGGCGGAGAGCGTTTCCTGCTCGCGGGCGAACAGCTCCAGCCAGCGCGCGCCGATATTGCCCTTTCCGAACAGCATCAGGCCGATACGTTTTTCTGCGCGAAACAGCGACTGATGCAGTCCCTGAATCAGATGGCGGGTCGGTCCTGTGCGCAGCACCGCGACCAGGCTGATATGCTCTTCTGACTGCCAGACAAACTCAACCGGCTGATCTTTAATCTGCTGCCAGAAACGGTGGCTGTGCAGCGGATTGCGCGTTACGCCAGCTCCCACCAGCGCCACCAGCGCCATGCCATCGCGCAGCTGCAGATGGCCCGGCAGCGCCGCATCCTGCAGCAGCGTAAAGGCACTGTTAACCACTTCCGCGGTATAGCAGAGCTGCAGCAGGCGACGATCGGGATGCAGGCCGCTTGCCAGCGGACGCAGCTGGGCGCGCTTCAGCAGCTGATCGATCTCTTTTTGCTGCGTAGCAAAATCGTGACCTTCAGCAAGCTGGATCTCCACCAGACAGACATCGTCGTGACTGGTGACAATACGCGCGCCGGTGCCGGAGGCCAGCACGCGCTCAATACGGGTTGAACCCTGCTCAGGCTGATAGCTGCAGCGCAGCTGTAAATCGATATCGCTGCTGGAGACCGGCTGCAGCGTACGGGTATGGAGTACCGGCGCCGCCAGTCGCGCCAGCTCGCTGGCTTCATCCAGCCGCAGCAGCGGCAGCAGGCAGGCATCGGAAACTTTGCGTGGATCGGCGCTATAGACGCCAGCCACATCGCTCCAGATGGTCACGCGCCCCGCACCCGCGAGCGCCCCGATCTGGGTAGCGGAATAGTCAGAACCGTTGCGCCCCAGCAGCACGGTTTCACCTGCCTCATTACGACTGATAAAACCGGTGACGACCAGACGCTTATGCGGATGCTGCGCCAGCAGCGCCTGCAGCAGCGGCCAGGATTTTCCCTCATCCACCTGCGGCTGAGCCGCGCGCTCCGCCCGCAGAAAATCACGTGCGTCCAGCCAGGCGGCGTCAACATCGCGCTGACTCAGTACCGCAGCCATCAGCCGCGCCGACCAGATTTCGCCATGCCCGACCACTTCTGCATATACCGCTTCAGTTATCGCGCCATCCAGTAGCGCCGCCAGGCGCTCCAGATCGCGGATAAAAAGGGTAGTCAGCCGGTCGGCCGCCTCCGCTGGCAGCAGCGCAGCAATCAGCTCGCTGTGGTAGCGGCGAAGCGTCTGCTGCACCTGGTGCGCCGAGAGGCGATCGCTCTGGCTCAGCTTCAGCCAGCCGATCAGCTGATTCGTGGTGCTGCCTGCGGCAGAGACCACCATGAGATCGCCTGGCTGACTGTAATCAGCCATAATGGCCGCTACGCGCTGGTAGCAGCTGGCATCCGCCAGGCTGCTGCCACCAAATTTATGCAGCTGCTTCGTCGGCGTTCCCGCGCCTGCTGTACTGGTCATGATTACTCCCCGGCTGCGATTCGGAAGGCGTTATCCAAATCGGCAATTAAATCTTCGTGATCTTCAATGCCGACGGAGACCCGCAGCAGTGTTTCAGAGATGCCGGCGGCTGCGCGTGCTTCCGCAGACATGCCGGCATGTGTCATGGTGGCCGTATGTGAAATCAGGCTCTCTACTCCGCCCAGCGACTCCGCCAGCGTAAACAGCTGCAGCGCTTTCAGAAAACGACGCAGCCGCGCTTCATCTGCATCCAGCTCAAAGCTTAACATGGCGCCAAAGCCACGTTGCTGACGTCGCGCATATTCATGACCGGCATTTTCCGGCAGAGAAGGATGATACAGCTTCTTCACCAGCGGCTGCTGCTTCAGATAGTCCACTATCGCCAGCGCGTTGCGCTGGGCCGCTGCCATGCGGGGTGCCAGCGTCCGCAGACCGCGCAGCAGCAGATAGCTGTCAAACGCCGCGCCGGTCACGCCGATGTTATTGGCCCACCAGGCAAGCTCGGTGGCAACGGCCGGATCTTTTGCAATCACCGTCCCGGCCACCACGTCAGAGTGGCCGTTGAGATATTTTGTACWGGAGTGGATCACCAGGTCGGCCCCGAGGGCGAGCGGATTTTGCAGCGCRGGGCTCAGGAAGGTGTTATCCACCACGCTGACGGCACCCGCCGCGCGCGCCGCCTGACAGATTGCCGCAATATCCACTACGCGCAGCAGAGGATTGCTCGGGCTTTCCACCAGCACCAGTTTTGGCTTTTCGGCCAGCGCTGCGGCCAGCGCTGCGCTGTCACCCTGGTCGACAAACTTCACACGGTAAGCCCCGCGCTTGCTGAGGCTGTCAAACAGGCGGTAGCTGCCGCCATAGCAGTCGTGGGGTGCGATCAGCAGATCGCCGGGCTTCAGGAATACAGTGGTCACCAGGTGAATCGCAGACATGCCGGTATTTGTCAGTACGGCACCCGCCCCGCCCTCCAGCTCAGCCAGCGCGCGCTGTACCACATCGCGCGTCGGATTGCCGCGGCGCGAATAGTCGTGGGCGCGCGGCTCATTAAAGTCGAGAAAATTATAGGTGCTGGAGAGATGAATCGGCGGGACTACGCAGCCATACTGCTCGTCATCATTCAAACCGCTGCGTACTGCGATGGTTGCCTGTTTGCGCGTCATGGGCTCTGCTGTTCCTGAAGAGGGGTAAAGTGCCCACAGGATAACATTCCGCTAACAGACGTCAATACATCTGGACATCTAAATGTCTTTGCGTATAGATTGAGCGCAGAGCGAATAACCGCTAAAATTATAGGTTATTGCCTGCTGAGCAGCGCATGCGCTTCATTAACGCGGCGCTGAAGCACAAAATCCACGGCGCAGGCGGTCAGGCACGCAAAAATCGGGCATAATCCACGGATCATCCCCTATAACACTTTTATTAATTAAGGTAACTCATGGCTGAATGGAACGGCGAATATATCAGCCCGTACGCTGAGCACGGTAAAAAAAGCGAGCAGGTTAAAAAAATAACGGTTTCTATCCCGCTGAAAGTGCTTAAAATTTTAACCGATGAGCGTACACGTCGTCAGGTGAACAATCTGCGTCACGCCACGAACAGTGAGCTGCTGTGTGAAGCTTTTTTGCACGCGTTTACCGGTCAGCCTCTGCCCGACGACGTTGACCTGCGCAAAGAGCGCAGCGATGAGATCCCGGAAGAAGCGAAGCAGATTATGCGCGAGATGGGCATCGACCCGAATAGCTGGGAATATTAAATTCTGGTATAAAAAAACCCAGCCGAGGCTGGGTTTTCTTTTGCATCCGGGATAACCCGGCGGCAAATAAATCTTATTTTTTGCTGCCCGGAATGCTGAAACGCTTGTTGAAGCGATCAACGCGGCCGCCGGTGTCAACAACACGCTGCTTACCAGTATAGAACGGGTGGCATTTGCCGCACACGTCCAGGTTCAGGTCGTGGTTCATGGTAGAACGGGTGTTGATCACGTTACCGCAAGAGCAAGTGATGGTCACTGCTTCGTACTTCGGGTGAATACCTTGTTTCATGGGAAAACCTCATAAAAGGCCGTGTCGCTCTCCATGCCAGGCGAACCTGCACAGCACCACACGCGGTTGAACATTATATGTATCTCTGACGAGCTATCTCACCAGAGGCGGCATAGTATACAGAATTTAACCGCCCGAGGCAAACATTGCTCAGCCATACACGCCTGCGGCCCCAGCGTGTACACTACCGTCCCTGATTACAGAACTGGATAGAGATCGCAATGTCCGTCGTAAAGGTTGCCCTGCCCGTCCCGCTACCGCGCCTGTTTGATTATCTGCTCCCTGCTGACGCTGCGCAGCCGGCAACCGGCAGTCGCGTCAGCGTGCCTTTTGGCAACCGTAAGCTGACTGGCATTGTGACCGGCGTGACCGAAAGCAGCGATCTGCCGCTGAAGCAGCTGAAACCGATAGAAGCCGTGCTGGATGACAGCAGTCTGTTTTCGCCCGCGCTGTGGCGCATCCTCAACTGGGCGGCCGGTTACTATCATTCACCCGTCGGGGAAGTGCTGAGTCATGCGTTACCGGTTCTGCTCCGCCAGGGGAAACCGGCACAGGAAGCGCCGCTGTGGCAGTGGGCGATCACGGAGGCCGGACGGGAAGTGGCGCCGGAAAGTCTGAAGCGTGCACCAAAGCAGCAGCAGGCGCTGGCCGCGCTGCGTCAGCAACCGCTCTATCGTCATCAGGTAAACGAACAGAGCTTTAACGACGCCGCTCTGCAGGCGCTCAGAGCCAAAGGGCTGTGCGAGCTGCGCGAGCATGCGCCATCTGCCGCGGACTGGCGGACGCATTTTGCCATTAAAGGCGAGCGTCTGCGGCTCAATACCGATCAGGCCATGGCCGTCGGGGCTATCCGGGCGGAAGACGATCGCTACGTTCCGTGGCTGCTGGCCGGGATCACCGGCTCCGGTAAAACCGAGGTCTATCTCACTATCCTGGAAAACATTCTGTCACGCGGCATGCAGGCACTGGTGCTGGTGCCGGAGATTGGCCTCACGCCGCAGACCATTGCGCGCTTCCGGGAACGTTTTGATGCCCCGATTGATGTGCTGCACTCTGCGCTGAATGACAGCGAAAGGCTGGCGGTCTGGCTGCGCGCCCGGCGCGGCGAAAGCGCGATTATTATTGGTACGCGCTCTGCGCTGTTCACCCCGCTGGCGCGGCCTGGCGTAATCATTATCGATGAAGAGCATGACAGCTCCTATAAACAGCAGGAGGGCTGGCGTTATCAGGCCCGCGATCTGGCGGTGTTTCGTGCACATGAAGAGAACATCCCGATTGTCATGGGTTCGGCCACACCCGCGCTGGAGACGCTGCATAACGTGCGCGTCGGCAAATACCGGCAGCTTAATCTCACCCAGCGCGCCGGTAATGCAAAGCCCGCTTTGCAGCAGCTGATCGATCTGAAAGGACAGCCGCTTAAGGGTGGTCTGGCGCCGGCGCTGCTCAGTAAAATGCGCCAGCACCTGCAGCCGTGGGTCTGTCGCTCGACGCAGAGAGCAGCCACGTTATGCTGTGTGGTAATCCACAGATACTGGATCGCTTTGACCATATTGTCCTGATTCACGCTGCGCGCTATGCCAGCGACCTTAGCTTTCTGCCGCTGATGCAGACGCTGCAGCAGCGGTATGCGGGCAAGCTGCAGATTCAGACCGTGGTCAGCCGTGAAAACAGCCCGGGTTCGCTGCAGGGCCGGGTACCGCAGCTGATTGAGAGCGGTGAGCTGGAGCGATTTTATCTGGTCACCGTACCGGAGGGTAAACTCAGTCCGCGCCTGCAGGCGCTGCAGCCGGGTGATCACGTCATGCTGACCAAAGAGGCAGCCGGCTTTTTCACCCTGGATGAAATCCCTGACTGCCGCACCCTGTGGATGCTGGCGACCGGCACCGCCATCGGCCCCTACCTGTCAATTTTACAGCAGGGCGAAGGCGCACCTATGGCCGAGTGGATTAATGCAGAAGTTAAAGAGGTGAAAAACTGGACCGACGCGCTGTTCAGCCTGCGCGTTACTGCCCCTATCGATCGGTTTATCGCCGGGCAGTTTGCCAAACTGGCGCTGGAAATAGAGGGTGAGCGCGTGCAGCGCGCTTACTCCTACGTTAACGCCCCCGACGATCCGCTGCTGGATATTACGTGGCAAATCGAGAGCTGAGCTGCAGGAAGCCAGGTTGCCAGCCGTCAACCTCCTGTACCAGACTGTAAACAGGTTGCTACAGGTAGTGATCTGTGCGGCGGATTTGTCGCAAAGAGCGCTTTCGCCGCCGCCGGGCTGACAAGCGCAGAGCGGGCTGGTAAAGATAGCGATAACCGGGAGAATTCAACAGGCCGCTTCTGCCATTACTGCCATAGCGGGCACATAAATGGTTTGTGCCATCTGACCCACGGCCACCAGCACAATCAGCATGAATAACAGAAAACGGTTTTGAGTTTTATCGATCTGCATGGAACACGATATCAGCCTGAAAAAAGAACGCGCCGGCAGCACTTAGGGTTCGCCGGCAGTAATGGCGGCAAAAATATCAGCGCTGCCCAGCACCAGCATCTGCAGCGATGAGGCGAACAGCGCGATCAGCGCACCACAGGCAAAGATCGTCATGCCGGTAAGGATCACCGGGCGACGTCCGACGCTGTCCGAGAGCGGGCCGTAGATCAGCTGCGATCCGCCATAGGTGATCAGATAGGCCGCCATGACCTGCTGCATTGCGCCGCTGCGCACGTTGAGCAGCAGAAAGGCGAAGCAGGCGTGCCAGCCAATCAGCCGGGTCAGCAGCGCACCTATTACCGGTGCCAGCAGCGGACTCACCAGAATGCCCATATTCAGCAGGCTGTTGGCCCGCCGCAGCGCGGTTCCGGCATACAGATCGCGCGGCATCGTGCGCGCCATAACGCCGGCAACGCCGGTGCCGAGCCCCTGGATAGCGCCCATCAGCACACCGCAGCTCGCTTCAAAGACGGCGATGCCCGCCAGCGCGCCCACCAGCAGCAGCAGATAACGGATAAAATTGCCGTCGCTCAGCAGCGTGGCGTAGCGGCGCAGAAAAGGCGTAGCCGGTGCATCGCCCGGCCGGGTTTCCGGCAGCCAGCGCGCCATAGATGCCGTAACGCCCAGGCACAGCAGCGTCCAGATATTCATTACGCCAAACCATGACGGGATCCACATCAGCAGGCCAGCCAGCAGGCAGCTGTTTACCCCATACCACATCAGCGTATGCCAGGAGGTCTCTTCCCGGCCGGCAAACCAGGCACCAAAAAAGGCGGCCGGAATAGGCAGAATAAACAGAATGCTGACGGTCAGGCCATCCAGTCCCAGTACGCCCAGGCCAAGGCTGGACTGATCGTGCTGCGGTAGCAGGGCAGAGAGCCACGCGACCACTCCTGAGCCCAGGTTCTGCAGGCCGCCAATCAGCGCTCCGGCGCTGCCCGCCAGCCAGGCGTAAGGCTCCATGGCACCCGATGTTGCCAGCGGGAACAGCATGCCGGCACCGAAGAAAAACAGCGCCGCCGGCACCAGCACGCAATATCGCCACCAGCGAGACGCTGCTGGTACGCGGCAASTCGCGTACCATTCGCCGCATCCAGTCGATCCACTATCTGGATCGCAAGGATACGGCGCTGCACCCGTTTATCCTGTAACCGTCTGCTTGCCGCTCTCGGGATGACGTGAGAGCGGCCACCAGCACAGCAGCATCACCAGCGACGTGACAAACATCACTGCTGGCGCGGCATCAGGTTAAAGGAGAGAGCGAAGAGAATCGCCGGCTGGGCGAACAGGAGCTGCTGCGCTGCGCGGAAATGGGGATTGCGGTGGGCAGCGTGTTAACGCTGAATGAGATGGCGCGCAACGACAACGTGATTTTTGCGGCCACCGGCATCACCAGCGGCGATCTGCTGAAGGGCATTACCTGTAACGGCCATGACGCAGTTATTGCCCAGCTGCAGGCGCTCGGCGTGCGCGTGTTTGCTTTTCCCGATGGCGATGTGGCCGCGTCGATCCTCACCTGTATGCCTGACAGTGAAGTCGATGTGCTGTATGGCATCGGCGGCGCGCCTGAAGGTGTCGTCTCGGCAGCCGTGATCCGCGCCATGGATGGTGACATGCAGGCACGCGCGCTGGCGGTGCTGGCAGTCGGCGATAAAGGCAGCTTTCTGCACGCACCAGATATGTACATGGAGAAGCTGATCGTCGGACCGGGAGCGCGCGGCGCTATCGACCTCAGTCTGCCGCTGGAAACCAATCTTAAAAATATCGCCATTGCGCTCGGTAAGCCGCTCGCGCAGCTGACGGTATCCATTCTGGCGAAGCCACCCGCCGCCGTTAACGCCATGCGCATTATGCTCAACACCATCAACATTGATGGCCGCATCGTTATCGGTGAAGGCGAAATTGATGAGGCGCCGATGCTCTATATCGGCGAGCAGGTCGGCACCGGTCAGGGTGATGCCGTGGACATTGCGGTCGATCCGATTGAAGGCACGCGCATGACCGCTCTGGGCCAGGCTAACCAGTAACCCCCTGCCCGCGGTCCGTGCCGCGGGTTTCTCCCTCTCCCGCTTTTACCGCTGTGCTACACTGCCCGCCTGTTTTTCTGTCAGGTGCAAACCATGAAACGCGAACTCGCAATTGAATTTTCCCGTGTCACTGAAGCGGCAGCGCTGGCTGGCTATCGCTGGTTAGGACGTGGCGATAAAAATGCGGCCGACTGCGTGAGGTCACGGCGCTGGGCGCAGCCTATCTGGCAGGCCTGGCCGTCGGCTTCTGGAACGATCTGGACGAGGTGCGTGCTAAAGCCGTCGTGGAACGCGAATTCCGCCCTGGCATCGAAACCACTGAGCGCAACCTGCGCTACGCGGGCTGGCAGAAAGCGGTTGCCCGTGCCAAAGCCTGGGAAGACGAAGCGTACGGTGCCAATGCCAACCACATTATCCGCGCGACGCTGGAGTCGATCGCCTATCAGACGCGCGATGTACTGGAAGCGATGCAGAACGACGCCGGCACCCGCCTGCAGTCGCTGCGCGTTGACGGCGGCGCTGTCGCGAACAACTTCCTGATGCAGTTCCAGTCTGACATTCTCGGCACCCGCGTTGAACGTCCGGAAGCAGGTGCCGTATTTATCGGCGGCGCCTCGATTCAGTGGCTGCGCGACGAAATGAAGCTGATCAACGACTCCACCGATTCAGAATATTTTGCGCTGAAAGTTAAAGATACGAACGGCGTCTATATGGTGCCGGCATTTACCGGCCTGGGCGCGCCTTACTGGGACCCCTATGCCCGTGGTGCTATCTTCGGCCTGACGCTTCCGATCGCCGGGATTGCAGGTGACCAGCAGGCGGCCCTGTATGGCCAGCTCTGCGTACAGCCTGGCATGGCGAAAAATACCTACGGTACCGGCTGCTTTATGCTGATGAATACCGGTACTGAAGCGGTAACCTCTACCCACGGCCTGCTGACCACTATCGCCTGCGGCCCGCGTGGCGAAGTGAACTATGCGCTGGAGAAGATGACGCAGGGCCGTGTGCATATCACTGACCATACCAACGCCTCGCGTACCATGATGTATAACATCCACAAGCTGGAGTGGGATGCACGCATGCTGGAGATCCTCGACATTCCGCGCGAAATGCTGCCGGAAGTTAAAGGCTCTTCTGAAATTTATGGTCAGACCAACATTGGCGGTAAAGGCGGCACGCGTACTCCGCGCACCGCTGACTACTGTAATAAGCTGAAGAAAGAGGGACTGGAAGAGTATATCCAGCACACCACGGGTCTGGTGATTAACCCTTACTTTTCCGGCACCAAAGTGAAATGGATCCTCGATCACGTCGAAGGCGCACGCGAGCGTGCGAAACGCGGCGAGCTGCTGTTTGGTACCGTGGATACCTGGCTGGTCTTCCCGAAAGCGGGCTGGGTTGAGCATGACCCGATGGATATCTGGGCTTCACAGAGCTCAACGCTGGTGGAAGTGCTGGCACACGCTGACATTAACTCCGATCAGATCGCCGCTATCGGTATCACTAACCAGCGTGAAACCGCCATCGTCTGGGATAAAGAGACCGGCAAACCTATCTACAATGCCATTGTCTGGCAGGTAAACAGAAAAACCTGTAGCGCGCGCTGAACAGCGTAAAGCGTAAGTTTCACTCTTAATCATCAGGACATTATTATGACTACGCCAGATAAAAAATATATCGTCGCGCTCGATCAGGGTACTACCAGCTCCCGTGCCGTCGTACTCGACCATGACGCCAACATCGTTGCTGTTTCACAGCGTGAGTTTACGCAGATCTTTCAACCCGGCACGTGACTTTGGACCGAAACTGTTTGCCTTTATCGCTGGCTGGGGTGACGTAGCCTTCACCGGCGGCAAAGATATTCCTTACTTCCTGGTGCCTGTATTTGGTCCGCTGGTGGGTGCATGTCTGGGTGCCTTTAGCTATCGTGCGCTGATTGGTCGCCACCTGCCGGTAAACATCGCAGAAACCAGCGCTACTTATCCTAATCCGCACATCACGGTCGGTCAGGCGTTTCTGGTAGAGATGGTGATCACAGCCGTACTGATGGCGGTTATCATGGCGCTGACTGACGATGGCAATGGCGTACCGCGTGGCCCGCTGGCGCCGCTGCTGATTGGTCTGCTGGTTGCTATTATCGGTGGTTCAATGGGTCCCCTGACCGGCTTTGCGACGGTCACCGTGGCGCTCTGCCTGTTTGCTAATTTTGAAGGGCGTAAAGTTTTACCTTACATTCTGGCGCAGGTTGCCGGCGCCTTCTGTGCCGCTGCACTGGTATACGGCCTTTATTACAATCTGTTTTTCGATTATGAAGCGAGCCATCAAATGGTGCGTGGCAGCGTGCAGAGCCTCGACCTGGCGGGTATCTTCCCGAACACACTCAAAGGTCAATGTATCGCCGAGTTTCTCGGCACCGGTTTGATTATCTTTTTTGGCGCGGGCTGTGTGGCTGCGCTGAAGCTGGCCGGTGCGGCATTCGGTCAGTGGGAAATCTGCATCATCTGGGGTCTGGCTGTTTCGATGGCGGTCTATCTGAGTGCGGGCGTCTCCGGCGCGCATCTCAATCCGTCCTTAAAGAAAGGTAAAAGACGCGAAAACGCGCATTTTTATGACGCAGTACACAGAATTCAATTTCGCTATTTCTCGTTTATGTTCGTTAACGATAAATTCACATCAACCCTACATTAGCGCTGGGCGACTCAGGGATTGAGAWCAAAAACTGATAACATTTAACCTCGCTTCAGGAATTCCATTATGAGTCAGACACCAAGGCGTTGATGAAGCTGTAGCTGCCTCAATAAAGACGCATACAGCCATGTTGTCCCGATTGTATGTAGCCAAACCCGGCAAGTCCAGCGGCACGGGGCATTGGCGGCCAGTCTGTAACACTTTTCAGCTAATGCTTAAAAAATAAACCCGTTGCCAGTCATGATGCGCTAAGTGCGTTAAGAGACAGATTAATTGCCAGATGCTGATTTTCACGCGCCAGCGCGTCCTGATTGCCGGAAGCCTGGCTCACTTCGTTTTTCAGCGTATTGTTCTGCTCTTTCAGCTCTTCAATTTCCATTTGCAGCAGCGTGATGGTATCAATCGCCTGCTGTACTTTCGCTTCCAGTTTCTCAAATACTTCAAATGACATCGTTCTGACCTCTCCTAAAACTCAGTAACCTTTTTCTCCGGCGATCATCTCTATGCGGATAACACGGGCATCATTCTGTCAGAAGATGCGCTTGATATTGAGTAAACCGCAAACAAAAACGGGTGCCTGAGCACCCGCAGGTTTAAGCGCAGGTGCTTAAACCTCTTCCATTTTTCCCAGCAGTGCCCGCAGACGTTCCTGCCAGACATGCTGCTCTTCCTGCGTCGTGCGCTGGTGGATGCCCAGCTGGCGCGGCTTGCGGCGCAAAATGAGTGGGAAGGTCTGGTCGTTTACGGCTCGGTGCGGCAGGTTGATGAACTGGAAGAGCTGGAAATTGGCATCCAGGCGATTGCCGCTATCCCCGCTGGGGCGGCCGGTGAAGGCATTGGTGAGAGCGACGTACGCATAAACTTTGGCGGTGATACATCTGAACTCTGTGACATCTACCATGAAGAAGTGAATGTGGTTGAACCACTTTTTTCCAACTTCGGTGGACGCACCTCATTCGGTGGGCAGATTACCACAGTCAAATGTTTTGAAGACAACGGCCTGCTTTACGACCTGCTGGAAGAGAACGGGCGTGGACGAGTGCTGCTGGTAGATGGCGGTGGCTCGGTGCGCAGACGAAGATCTCAGCCGCTTCATCCTGTAACACCCTTCTGATCGTTTCTGCTGCCCGGCCACTGCGCCGGGCATTTTTTTGCGCAGCATATTGATGCGGCGCTGCTTTTTGCCGGTGATGATTTTGCCAACACTCTTCAGATAGCGATATACTTATCTTTCCTGYGGCAAACAGACGGCATCCTTATGAAATAACTTCACCGAGGATGGTATCCGCAGGATTGCTGAAGCAGCCTGGCAGGTTAAACTCTGGTGACTTAATATCGGTGCACGCCGCCTGCATACTGTACTGGAGCGTCTGATGGAAGATATCTCCTATGACGCCAGCGATCGCCACGGTGAGTCCATTACCATCGACGCTGAGTATGTCGGCAAGCATCTGGATGTACTGGTTATCCTGTTTATCGCCTCCGGCGCATTCCAGGTAGCCAGCCCGTCCGATCTGATCCCGGAACTGCAGGGTCGTCTGCCGATTCGCGTTGAGCTGCAGGCGCTGACCGTGAACGACTTCGAGCGCATCCTTACTGAGCCTAACGCTTCCGTCACCGTGCAGTACAAAGCGCTGATGGGTACGGAAGGCGTTAATGTGGTGGAAGAGCTGAAGCAGGACGCTATCGACGCGGTAGAGCAGCACGGTATCGTGTTTATCGATGAGATCGACAAAATCTGTAAGCGCGGCGGCCAGTCTTCTGGTCCGGACGTTTCACGCGAAGGCGTGCAGCGCGATCTGCTGCCGCTGGTTGAGGGCTGTACCGTTTCGACTAAGCACGGCATGGTTAAAACCGACCGTAAAGAGATTGAGATCGACCTTGCCGCCGCGCCGGCTGGCGTAGAGATCATGGCGCCTCCGGGCATGGAAGAGATGACCAGCCAGCTGCAGTCCATGTTTCAGAACCTGGGCGGTCAGAAACAGAAGCCGCGCAAGCTCAAGATCAAAGATGCCATGAAGCTGCTGATTGAAGAAGAAGCGGCAAAACTGGTTAACCTCGACTCCGCCATCAAAATGGTGCGCAGCCAGGCGATTGAAAAGAATAAATATCGTGCTGAAGAGATGGCCGAGGAGCGCATTCTCGACGTGCTGATCCCACCGGCTAAAAACAACTGGGGCCAGCCAGAGCAGAACGCCGAGCCATCAGCTGCGCGTCAGTCTTTCCGCAAAAAACTGCGCGAAGGTCAGCTGGATGGGCAGCTTGACGAAGAGCTGCGTCACGAAGTGACCCCGAAAAATATCCTGATGATTGGCCCGACCGGCGTCGGTAAAACCGAAATTGCCCGTCGTCTGGCGAAGCTGGCCAACGCCCCGTTCATTAAAGTTGAAGCGACAAAATTCACCGAAGTTGGCTATGTCGGTAAAGAGGTCGATTCGATTATCCGCGATCTGAATGAACATCGCCGGCGATATCTGTATCTACACCAACCATAATATTAACTACGAAGAATTACCGTCTAAGGCGTAAGGACCTGAATCATGTCTGAGATGACTCCACGCGAGATTGTCAGCGAGCTTAATCGCTTTATCATCGGCCAGGACGGCGCTAAAAAAGCGGTTGCCATTGCGCTGCGTAACCGCTGGCGCCGCAGGCATGCTGCGCCGTCTTGAAGCGCTGCTGGCGGTAGCGGATGAGAACTCTTCGCTGATCATCAGCGGTAACGGCGATGTTATTCAGCCGGAAAACGACCTGATAGCGATCGGCTCCGGCGGCCCCTACGCCCAGGCAGCGGCACGCGCGCTGCTGGAAAATACCGACATTGGTGCACACGATATTGTTGAGAAAGCGGCAACGCTTGGCAACACCGTAATGAAAGGCAACGTCAAAAAAGTGCGTCGTCTTTACAACGATAAAGTGATTGCGGGCTTTGCGGGCGGCACTGCCGACGCCTTTACCCTGTTTGAACTGTTTGAGCGTAAGCTGGAAATGCATCAGGGTCATCTGGTTAAAGCCGCGGTTGAGCTGGCAAAAGACTGGCGGACCGATCAGCAGGCGTAGCCGAATTAAGACAAACCCCATCGCCCTGAGGGGTTGAAACCTTCTTAACCCACCCCATATCTGTTTGCATGATACGCCRCGCCGGGTGCGCGGTGTCTTTTTTCAACTGCAACAAGGGGTCTGCCCGTGACAACAATAGTAAGTGTACGACGCAACGGCCGGGTCGTTATTGGTGGTGATGGCCAGCGGTCTCGCTTTTGAAGGTTTTGAAAGCCGTATCACGACCGGCGGCGGCTGGAATCGCGTGGTGATTGGTCCGTTTAAAGATCGGAGTAAAGCTGACAGTACCGTGAAGCGGCTGCACAGTTCCGGTCACGGCAGCTGTATTCCGCTCGCCCTGCCCTGATAGCCTGAGCCCTGCTCCCGGCCTCACTCTACCGCCGGGATACAGGCACAGCAGCAGCGTCAGCAGCAGTTGCAGGCTCAGCAGCGCCAGCAGCAGCAGGCTGAACGACCGGCACCGGTACAGCAGGCAAAACCAGAAACCACCAAAGTGAAGCCGGAAGAGAAAGCCTCCACACAGCGCTGGATGGTGCAGTGTGGCTCCTTTAAAGGCAGCGATCAGGCGGAATCTGTGCGCGCCGCGGATATGCGCCAGCAGCCTACGCAGCTGAACGAAGTGCCGTGGAACGAGCAGACGCCGGCTCAGCGTCAGCAGACATTACAGCGTCAGCAGGTACAGCAGCAGCAACGTCAGCAGCAGATACAGGCACAGCAGCAGCAGTTGCTGCAGCAGCAGACTCAGCAACGACAACAGCAGCAACAGCAACGTCAGCAGCACGAGACGCCGGTTATCCCGAATCATAAAGTTAGTGGTAATGGCCTGCCGCCCAAGCCGGAAGAGCGCTGGAAATACATCAAAGAGCTGGAAAACCGGCAAATTACGGTTCCCTCACCGACTGAGCCTTCAGCCGGCGGCGAAGTGCAGTCGCAGACGCAGCTGACCGATGAACAGCGCCAGCTGCTGGAGCAGATGCATAGGACGAAAGTGGCACAGAGAGATTATGTAGGCCGCGGGCGTTCAACAGGGACGCGTCGCAAAAAACCCGCCGGTCGCAGCAGCAGCAAAAAAAGCAAAGGCGGATCGGGTATATCGAAACTGATGGTAGTGCTCGCTGCCGCAGTACTGGTCACTTTTGCCGGTGGTTTATGGTTCATCGCGCACCATAAAAAAGAGACACGTGCCGCACTGCACATTTTCAGCAGATTCTGAAGGCAGACTCTGCTGGTCAAAGTTCGCACCCTTGAGTAACATGGCGCATTCATTGCCGGGCGGTTTACACCTCATTTATACCCGTCATTTTTCAAGCTGTAGCCAGGCTGGCTGCAACTCACACTGTTCAGGGTCTACGCCCGCAGGCATTTTGAAGGTATGTTTGATGATATTGAGCTGGCGCGCTATTACGAACCGCCCCTGACTACCGTGGCGCAGCCGCGCTTTGATATTGGCCGCGAAGCGATGCTGCTGCTGCTGGATGAGCTGCAGGGCAAGCGGGTAAATAATGGTTCGCGCCTGCTGGATGCAGAACTGCGCGTGCGCGGCAGTACAGCACCGGCTAAAAAGCGTTAGGTGAGCATCCCCGTTGAACCGATGTTTATCGTACGCGGTGATTTCTCGTTTGAAGCCGGTGCCCGCGCCCTGAAACAGCTGATGAGTCTGCCGCAGCCCCCGGAAGCGCTATTCTGTCACAGCGATCTGATGGCGCTGGGCGCCATGAATCAGGCGCGCAAACTGGGGATGCGCATTCCGCAGGATCTCTCCATCGTTGGGCCCATGGTTATGGGAAATGAATTCGCGCCGGAGATGGCGCTGCCCACCGTGCACATTGACAACCTGACCGCGGCGTTTGAAGCCGTTAACCATTTGCTGCAGCTCGGGCATCGTCGTATCGCCTGTATTACCGGGCCTGAAGCGGTTCCGCTCAGCCAGTATCGGCTGCAGGGTTATATTCAGGCGCTGCGCCGCAGCTTTAGCGAAATTATCCGCGGCATTGAGGTCACCGCCGCGCAGCAGGGGTACCTGGTGCTGATTGGCGACTGCGCGCATCAGGATCATCAGGAAAAAACCTTTCTTGATCTGATGCTGACGCGACAGATTGACGGCATGGTGCTGCTGGGTTCACAGCTGCCGTTTGACGCCGATCCTGAAGCGCTGCGCAGCCTGCCAGCTGAGCACGCAGGCGTCTCTACGGCGACCGTTTCCCGGGCGCTGATGAATCCGGAGAAAGTGTCAGCCGCAACCCGGCAAAAAGTCGAGCAGGCGGTCATTGCGACAGGCTATGCATCGCATGGCCTGTCGCGCAATGCCAGACGCAATGAAACCCGGACTATCCTGGTGATTRTGCCCGATATCTGCGATCCCTTCTCTGCGAGCCAGATCGAAAAAAGTCGAACAAGTCACAGTTTTTATGCAAATTAAGTAACAGCCCTGCCCGCCAATGCGTTATCAATAGGATCACCCGGCCAGGACCGGCCCTTGCAGACAAACTGTACGCTGTATCACGCCAGGAGTAACACGTTGGACCCGAAGCAAACTTCATCTGCTGCCACGATGAAAGATGTTGCTGATGGGCCCGGTGCCGGCGCTGGCGCCAAAACGCAGCGGTCGGTGGCGCTGGCAGCTGCTGCTGCAGCATCCGTCACGCAAACGCCTGCAGCAGTTATTAAGCAGTTCGCTGCCGCTGCTGAGCACATTGCCCGCTGCACGCAAAGTAAAATGGACGCTGGATATCGATCCCGGCGAGAGCTGATGGCATCCGCCGCTGCAGACGCTGCTGCATCGCGGCTACTTCGCCTTTGCTGACCAGGCGCTGCTTGAACGCCAGTCGGTGCAGCTGCCGCCCTGGACCAGCCACGCGCTATTTCGTGCCGAAGATATGGATAATCAGCAGGCTGCCGCTTTTCTCGTCCAGCTGCGTAATCTGCTGGAGGCGAGCCCGCTGAAAGATGAAGCCACCTAGCAGATGCTGGCAAAAGGCCATCATTTTCCTGATGTTACGCTGGTGTCGCTGCTGGACGTTGACGGCGCGCTCTTCTCGGCTGATTTTCGTGCCGCAGAACGTTTCGCGCAGCTCTATACCCAGGTTGCAGGTCGCGCCGGACGCGCCGGCAAACAGGGTGAAGTACTGCTGCAGACGCACCATCCGGAGCATCCGTGGCTGCAGTGTCCCGGCTGCGGTTCAACCCATCTGATGCCGGTTGGCGTAGGCACAGAACAGCTGGAGCAGCAGCTGGGCACGCTGTTTCCGGACGTGCCGGTTTCGCGCATCGATCGTGATACTACCAGCCGTAAAGGTGCGCTGGAGCAGCATCTGGCGGATGTGCATCGCGGCGGCGCGCGTATTCTGGTGGGCAGGCTCAGTAAAATGCGCCAGCACCTGCAGGCGGATAATCAGGTGCTGCTGTTTCTGAACCGGCGCGGCTTTTCACCGGCGCTGATGTGCCACGACTGCGGCTGGCTGGCGGAATGCCAGCGCTGCGACAGCTACTACACGCTGCACCAGCATCACCGCCAGCTGCGCTGCCACCATTGCGACAGCCAGCGTCCGCTGC
>PEFU01000003.1:2523954-2525709 GCA_002939445.1 Pantoea sp. BRM17
TAAAAATGCGGCTGAACTCTTTACCCAGCCCGATATCGACGGGGCGCTGGTAGGCGGCGCATCGCTGAAAGCAGACGCCTTTGCCGTAATCGTAAAAGCGGCGGCAGCAGCGAAAAAAGCATAAGCTTTTTTATAACCTGTTTCAGGGCGGCCTTACGGCCGCCTTTTTTGTCGTGCTGGAAACTCAGGGCGCAGCAGCGTTTGAAGGTGCAGTCATCGCCTATGAACCCGTCTGGGCTATCGGCACCGGCAAGTCGGCCACGCCAGCGCAGGCGCAGGCGGTGCACAAATTTATTCGCGATCATATTGCGAAGAAAGATGCCGCTGTCGCACAGCAGGTCATTATTCAGTATGGCGGCTCAGTAAACGGGAAAGATATCGGCGCAAAGTACATCATCATCGGTCACTCTGAGCGTCGCACTTATCACAAAGAGAGCGACGAATTTATCGCGAAGAAGTTTGCGGTGCTGAAAGAGGCAGGTCTGGTGCCGGTACTCTGCATCGGCGAAACCGAAGCGGAAAATGAAGCAGGCAAAACCGAAGAAGTGTGCGCGCGTCAGCTGGATGAGATGACCGGCGAGCTGATTGAAGGTCTGCGTACCGCGCTGTCAGGCGTGGACGGCTGTGGTGTAGCGATTGCTCCACCGGCAATTTATCTGGATCAGGCAAAACATGCGATTTCCGGTAGCCACATTGCGCTGGGCGCGCAGAATGTCGATGTTAACCTTTCAGGTGCATTCACCGGTGAAACCTCCGCAGAGATGCTATTAAGCTCACGCTGGCTACTCCCTGATATCGCAGGCAGAAGTGACGAAAAGCAAAGCCAGCGCCCCTTTTGATCTCTATACTGTCTGGCAGACATCGCTGCCATGACGGCAGCGCTATTTCATGAATCGCGTAATGCGGAGGAACGAATGCGACATCCACTGGTTATGGGTAACTGGAAACTGAATGGCAGCAAGCCCAGCTGCAGGCGATGAATTATATGAGCGCTCTGCTGCGCTATTTCGTGCCGGGACTCTCGCCCGAAGAGGGACGCCAGAAGCTGGACGCGTTACTGAGCGCCGGCAAAGGCGTTCGCTATTTCAGCCGCACGGAGGGCGCACTGCGCTTTGTGGTGGCTGACAATGGCGACAAGGGCCTGACGTTTGCCGTAGAGCCAAACGCGGCTAATCCTGCACTGCCGCTGCTGGAATATCGTGCAATAGACAATCGTGATGACAAGAGCCATCTGACGCGCGCAGCCAGCAAAATCAGCGAAACGCTTTACTCTTCCACCGCGCTGGAACAGGGCACCGGAAAGATTAAAACGCTGCAGATCACATGGCTGCCGGTGCCGGGTCCGGAGATGAAGCAGGCATCTGCCATAAGTGAATGATTCAGGGCCGATGCAATGAAGAAACTGTCAGCCGCGCTGCTGCTTAGCTGCGCGCTGTCATCTCCCGCCCGGGCAGACGAGCCGCCACCC
Source organism: Pantoea sp. BRM17 (assembly GCA_002939445.1). GTDB lineage: Bacteria > Pseudomonadota > Gammaproteobacteria > Enterobacterales > Enterobacteriaceae > Pantoea. Next base: position 2,525,423 of record PEFU01000003.1, read on the forward strand.
GATCGCAGTGCGCATCTGCCGGTGGCGCCTTATCTGCTGACGGGCGCGCCTGCGTTTGATATGACGATCGCGCAGTTTCGTGAAAGCTATGCCACGTTATGCTGTGTGGTAATCCACAGATGGTGCGCGATACCCAGCAGCTGCTGAAAGAGAGCCGCGATATGCGCAAACATTTCAAACGCAAGCCGGGCCACATGACCAGCGAACACTACTGGTAAGGATGCCGTAACATCCCGCCACGCTTTTCACCGCGCGGATTTTGACTTTCGGCGGTAAAACCCGTTTTA
>PEFU01000003.1:2525809-2569910 GCA_002939445.1 Pantoea sp. BRM17
CGCGCTGGCACTGGTGAACTTCTATATTATGCTGCTGGTTTATGCATTCAGGCGCGGCGGCAATGCGCTTTTACTGACGCTGGCGCTGGCATTGATCGGTTATGGGTTAAGTGATGTGATTTTCTTTAGTACAGAATGTACGCTGATCTACTGCCTCACTATTATATTTGCTTTCTCCATGATGAAAGGCCCGCATCCTGTCTCCCGCCTGAGCATGCAGATTATTGCTTTGCAAACCGGCATCGAGTCACCTGCGGGCCAGTCAGCCGAACAGCGGGCTCTGCTGGCCAGAAAGATCATTCAGCAGCAGCCACAACTCTATGGCGCCTTACCCTACCTGACGGTTCATATGCATAACGAAGTGCTGGAAACCTTTTCGATAAAGGGTATCGCCGATTTTCCCGTAATGGCCCTGATACTCGTCTTATTTTCAAAAAATGTTATCAGCAGAAGATATAAAATCGCGCTTTTTGTCATTATCCCAGCGCTGTTTATCGCCGGCTCGCTGATATTCAWAGAAAAGATTGCTAATCGCATCGACGAGTTTCAGCAAAATATTGCAGATATGCATAAAAACCGCGGTGAAAACTCAGACTGGCTGCATCTGCGCCGCGTTGAGCTGAACTTTGATCGGGCCACCATGGCTGCCTATATCATCAGTGCTGTTAATTTATTGTTTCTCAAAGCAATTTTGTTGCAGAAAAACAAACTTAAGCTTTTCCTTTTTCCTGCAGCCTTTCTGTTTAGTTATCTTGCCATTATTCTGACCGGCACGCGTGCGGCAATGCTTCACTGGACCGCGGTCTATAAACAGCCTGGTGACTTTATCAGCCTCTATCGCCAGTATCAGTCAACGGGCCGCTTGCAGATATCGGGCGCACTTATTCTTTTCTTTGTTTTAAATGATAAAAGCGATTTGCGCCAAAAAGCCATCCTTGCCGCACTGCTGACTGGCCTGGCGGTTAATGCCTATGCCATCTATCAGGGCGAAAGTACCCTGATATTTTTTGGATGCGCAACTGCGCTGCTTACAGCGCCCTTTGGTGGCAGCTTTGGCCGCAACGTATTTTATATAACCAGCTATATTGCTTTTATTACCCTGGCTACCCATGCCTTATATTACGCTAAATTGCGAATAAATATCGCTTTGCCTGTAGCTATGTTACTGGTGGGTATCGCCAGTATCAATGTGCTGATGCGTTTGAATTTCTGATACAAAAAGAGAACTATCAGACATACAGTGAAAACGCTAAAAGCTGGACTATGAAGCACTTTGACTATGCGTATTTCAGACATGAAATAGAGAGTTCCTTAACCGAGATTGCGAATACAAAAAATGCAAATCAGTAATTACCTGGCAAGGCGTGAAGCTCCTCACTCAGCAAAGGCGTACCTGTAATTTTTCCTTTTGTCGACGGGCAGCCTGAAGTGATTGCAGACAAAATTTGCGGCGTCGGCTTAGCACCAAAAGTCTCTTTGAGTGAACATCAGCAGCTTACGGGAATTGATGTCAATTTCCCTTATCAGGTGTATGACCCGATAAAAGATGACATGACAGAACCGATGCTGCTTTCTCATATCGAAGTCACGCTTGAAATTGCCGGCAAAGGCCCTGACCGTGAAGCATTTGAAGATTTAGCGCAGCGGCTTGGCATAGCAGAGCGTGTCAGGTTCAGTGGTTTTCAGCATAATATTGCCGAATTTTTCAATCGCGTTGATATTTACATGAGCACGCCGGTGACCGAGCCTTTTGGGCTCTCATGTATGGAAGCACTCTATTTAGTAATGCAGCACCGCTTCAATCTGCCCTGCCTGCATAAAGTCGTAATTAACCGTCTCGTTACGCCTCAGGGAATAGATCCTGCAGTGCGGCAGCTTAGCCAGCCAGTCAGAATCGGAACGGCATCACGTCAGGTGGGTCTGAAGGGGATCTCCGTTTCGCTACTGATGATGAAAGAGCTGTTAACGCGCGGGCACAATCAAAAACGCGTAAATGCCAGTAATGCCGATATGATTATCGTCTGGGATCTGGTTCCCCGGCTTACCGCTAAACCCCGCAAGGCAAAACTGGTTTATTACGATCACGGCTGTTCATGGCGTTATCCAAAGAACGGCAAGACGCTTGCGTTTATGGCCATGCTGGATGGGGTTATTTCCGCTTCCCGGGCGTCGTCCAGCAAAATGGGCGGCGTTGAGCGGCTGTTCCTTCAGTACATTAATGATATCTCTGACGGAAGCGATGACGTCATCTGCATCAGCAATCAGATCGACCCGGATATTTTGCAGCAGATGCCCCGGCAGCACGTTACCTTCGCTAACCGGCTGTTTTCGCGCTTTCGTCTGAAAAGCCCGCAGTTTCTGCGCAAGCACCTGCTATCTGACCGCAGCGCTGGACAGACCCAATATTACGCTGTTCGGTCCCACCGATCCGGGTCTGATTGGCGGTTACGGCAGAAACCAGCATGCGCTGCGCCCGGTTCAGGGTGACAGCATGGCAGATATCATGCCGGATACGGTGCTGGYGACATTAAAGCAGGTGCTGGCATGAAGAAACTGCACATTATCAACTTAGGTCGAGCTGATCGGGCTGCTGCAGCCCACCGGCCTGCAAATCAGGCTGCCGTGGGGTGCAATACATGAACAGCAGCGCGCGCAGCGGCTGGCAGAGGGCTTTTCGCATGTGGAAGTACTGCCAAAACTGACGCTGGAACAGGTGGCGCAGCAGCTGGCAGGCGCACGCGCAGTGGTCTCGGTGGACACCGGGCTCAGCCCCAGCAAGCAGCAGCACGCCGTTGAGCGCACGCGTGAGCTGTTTGCGAAAAGTCTGGGCTATGAAAAGCCTGCCACCCAGGGCGATTACGCCATTGCGGCACATTTTCTGACTCCCCGGACCGAAGCCGCTCCCTCCTGGCTGGTGTTTCTGCACGCTACAACCCGCGACAATAAACACTGGCCGGAAGCGCACTGGCACAGTCAGCAGCGCGAAGAGCGCGTCGCGTTTAAGCGCAATTTGCAGTCGCGCCAGTATGATATGGTTATTGACGCACAGGGCCTGATTAAAAGCGCAGCCCTGGTGACGCGTCTGGCAACCGGCACGAAGCATGGTCTGGACAGCCGCAGCGCGCGGGAGCCTTTTGCGAGCTGGTGGTATGACAGGCGCCATGAGGCCGTTTTAATCGTTAAAACCTCTTCAATGGGAGATGTTCTCCATACGCTGCCCGCGCTTACCGATGCCATGCAGGCGCTGCCAGGTATACGCTTTGACTGGGTGGTAGAAGAGAATTTTGCTCAGATCCCCGGCTGGCATCCTGCCGTAGATAAAGTCCTGCCGGTTGCGATCCGTCGCTGGCGCAAACACTGGTTTGTTGTATGGCCCGAGCAGCCCGGATTTCACGCCGCCGCTTTCCCGTCAGGCCCGCGTTATCCGGCTAATCAGCGGCTATCACAAAGTGCGTAAAGGCGATGCCGCTGAGGGTTATCATCAGAGCCTGATCGACATTACCCCTGCGCGCGTGCATCAGACCCTGAGCGCGCTGCTACAGCCGGCGCAGGAGCAGACATGCGGCTCAGCTAAAGATCGCGATACCGGCGAGTCGATTCTGCAGGCGCTGCCTGAGCCGTTGCGTGCGCACGGCAAAAATCTGGCAGGTGAGACGCAGCTGGAGCAGGCCGTGATCCTGCTCGCCCACTGTCGCGCCGTGGTCAGCAACGATTCCGGTCTGATGCACATTGCGGCAGCGCTCAACCGGCCGCTGGTCGCGCCGCTGCTATGGCCGCAGCTGCGCGTAGAGGACGACGAAAAGCGCATGACGGCTGCGCAGTTTGGCCTCTCCACCGATCGTCCGGTTATCGGCTTTTGTCCGGGAGCAGAGTTTGGACCGGCGAAACGCTGGCCGCATTATCACTATGCTGCCCTGGCGGAACAGCTGATCGCAGAAGGCTACCAGGTCGTGCTGTTTGTGCCGAACTCGTTTAAATCGGCGCTGGTCCCCTTTTTCGCCGGCATACCGCGCCGCACCGGCTGGCGCGGTGAAATGCGTTACGGCGTGCTCAATGATGTGCGGGTACTGGACAAAGCGGCGTTTCCGCTAATGGTAGAGCGCTATGTTTCCCTGGCGTATGACACGCCGGTAACCTCCGCTCAGCAGCTGCCACAGAATCGCACTCTCAAGGTGGCGCATCCTGATGCGGTCATTGATGTGATGGCACCCGCGTGGTGCCGCCCGCTGCTGTCACGCATGCCGGAAGTGAATCAGGCGCTGGCGATGCCGCTGGGGCACGGCGCGCTGGCGTTGGGCGAACGCCGTCGTCTCGGCAAAACCCTGCAGGCCAGCGGTTACGATCGCGCTTACGTAATATCAGGCATTTACCCAGGCCGATCTGACAAAACTGCGTGAAGCGGGCTATGACAAGCCATTTAAAACTGTCGCACAGGGCGTGGGCGAGTACATGGCCTGGCTGAATCGCAACGCATAAGGACACCCGCATCAGCGATGAAAATTCTGGTTATTGGCCCTTCCTGGGTCGGCGATATGATGATGTCGCAAAGTCTCGAGCTTCCGCCGTGATTTTATCCATGTAGATGATGTTGTGGCTGTAAACCTGTGGTGCTGGGAGAATGGCGTATCCGGTATCTATAACTGCGGCACCGGACGCGCGGAATCGTTCCAGGAAGTGGCTGATGCCGTGCTTAAATTCCATCAGCAGGGCCAGATTGAGTACATTCCTTTCCCGGATAAACTCAAAGGACGGTACGGCTATTCAAAAATGCTGTTCGATCACTACGTGCGTCAGATTCTGCCTGAAGCGGATTCGCCGGTGTGCGGTTTCCGCTATTTCAATGTGTATGGTCCGCGCGAAGGGCACAAAGGCAGTATGGCCAGCGTGGCGTTTCATCTGAATACGCAAATCAGCAACGGTGAGAACCCTAAGCTGTTTGAAGGCAGCGAGCATCAAGGTGCCTGTTCCGCCACCACCGAGTGGGATGGCAAGTACATGATGGATAACAACTATCAGTACTCTAAAGATCTGCTGCATTTCTGCCTTGAGCGCGAGATCCCGTTTCTCTACGCCTCCTCTGCCGCGACCTATGGTGGCCGCAATGAGAACTTTATCGAAGAACGTCAGTATGAAGAGCCGCTGYACGTGGCTGGCATGATTGGCAGCAACATCGTTAAAGCGCTTAACGATCGCGGTCATAGCGACATTCTGGTCGTGGATAACCTGAAAGATGGCACCAAATTCGTCAATCTGGCGGATCTGGATATCGCTGATTATATGGATAAAGAGGAGTTTCTCTCTTACATCATGTCAGGCGAAGATCTGGGGCCGATTGAAGCGGTATTGGGCAGACGATATTTCAGCCAGTTAAATGTTCGTTTTGCAGCATAGTTCACGCCGTAGTCAGCGTTTGTGCGATACGCCTCACGCATCTGGCTGTCCGGACAGGGCTGAAATGTTATGATGATGAGTATTCGTGCGTGAAACCTTCTGTTTCACCCTAACTGATTAAAGGCTAAGCATATGATTATCGTTACCGGCGGTCACAAAAGTTAATGACCGGCGTGCCGTGATCAACGCTGATCTCCGCCTGCTGGGCTGACGTAATGCGACGTTCCTGTTTGAACAATCCGTCCTGACGCGTTGTCTCAAGCTGCTGACGGATTTGCGAATAAAACTGATTGGACATGATTCTGCTCCTTAGATCGTAAATTACCGGAGCATCTTACTGAGCAAATAGCCTAGCGTCAAAACAGGAGGAGAAAAGAATAGACGCTTCCATACCAAGAAAGTCAGCCAGCTTACGCTCCAGCTGCTGATGCGTATCCTGCGTACCGCAGATAAAGCGCACCGACGCCATACCAAAGCCGTGGGAATCCATACCCTCTTTCGCTGCCTGAATCAGCGCCGGATGATTCGCCAGACCGAGATAGTTATTGACGGTAGCGATCGCGATATGCCGGGCACCTTTATCACGCGCCTCCTGCAGACAGGTACGCAGCGCCTGCATATCGTTATTGGCGTAGCGATAGCGCTGCGCCTTACACAGGCGTATGCCATCAATGATGGAGGCGTGATTCAGCGCATCGGAAATAATGGCATCCTCCGGACCCAGCAGCGCCTCAAACAGGCCGCCGACCAGCGCTTTACCTAACGTTCCCGTGAGGATATCAACGCGATCCATCACGTCGCAGTATTCATGCGTGCCGCGCCCTGCTGCGCCGATAACGCCCACCGCATGAGAGTCATCGACGATGACCAGCGCATCAAACTCCTCCGCCAGGTCGCAAATCCCCTGCAGATTGGCAATCACGCCATCCATAGAGAACACGCCAGTCTTCTCCCGGAAGAAGCGCGCGTTATCCCATAGCCGCTGGCGCAGACCGTCACCCTCACTCAGCAGATCCAGCACCCGCAGCGAGGCCGCGACAATTGCCGGAGCCAGCGAGTTAGAAAACAGATAGGGACGAGCACGCTGACGCAGCSACTCCACGACCTCTTTTTTCGCGGCTACATAGCCGCCGGAGGCACCGTGCGCCTGCGTGTGAGCGGCAGACATCTGCGTGCGGATGCGCGCCTGACCCTGCGGCACCACCGGATAGAAAAAGCCGGTGACGTAAATGCCTTCCTGCTGCAGCAGCGTGGCAAATTGCTGCGCCACGTTAGCCTCACCCAGCATCACCGGAATAATGGCGTGATCGGCGCCGGCCAGCGTGAAGCCTGCCGCGGTCATCCGTACCGCAAATAGCAGTTTTACGGATCTTAATCAGCAGATCGTTATGACCCGGTTCCGGCACCGGTGCATCCTGCACCATCCAGATCCCCTCTTCAGCTTTCAGTTTGGCAAGTGCTTTCATTTTTCTGCTCCTGCAGCAATCACGCCCAGCCGCTGGCCGACGCGGATAAAAGCGGCGATAGCCTGTTCCAGCTCACAGGTGCGTTCGCCCTGCCCGGCAGTTACGGCAGTGGCCGCAGGTAATATGCCCCRCTCCGGAAACGCGATCGCCAATGGCGAAGCCTTTCACCTCCTGTCCCATGCTAACCACTTCACCGACATACTCATGTCCGGTGATCATCGGGACCGGAATGGTTTTACGCGACCACTCATCCCAGTTGTAGATGTGGATCCCGGCGCCGCAGATCAGGACATCTTCACCGGGCAGATCAAATGACAGCGCGGTATGTACGGCGTTGCCGAACGGATCGAAGATGGCTGCCAGTTCGTCAGAAATGTTATCGGGAATTTTAAACGCGTTGTATGCCGGGATAACCAGATACTCCGCGAAGCAGCCCTGGCGATTGACCCCCACGCCCACCGTATTGCGGATCTCCAGTCCGACATCAAATCCTTCGGTCATACCGAGATCCTGCATCACGTCGCGCAGATTTTCCTGCGCCACGTTAACCGCACGGGTCACGCCCATCTCGCGAGCCAGACTCAGACGGTATTCATTCACGTCAGTGATCACAACGTGACGGGCACCTACGTGCCTGCAGACGGCGGCAGCCATAATACCAATTGGGCCGGACTGGATTAACGCCGCCATCTTGTACCAGGTTTCAAACATCTCACGGCCATAGATACCTTTGATAAACAGGCCTTTGAAGATGACCAGATTCCAGTCGATCGACATATCGCCGGGTGGAATGCCCAGCAGCGCAATGCGTCCGCCGTGGTTCATGGTTTCCAGCATCGTGCGGAAAGCTGCCGGTGCGCCTGAAAGGACTATACGCGCAAAGTACGCTACCTGACGGATGAAGAGAAAAAACGCGGCTGATACTACTCCGGCCCGCGGGCCGGAGTCCGTTTAATCCCAGCTCAGCACCACTTTCCCTGACCGTCCGGAGCGCATGTCATCGAACCCCTGCTGAAACGCGTCGATGTCATAGCGGTGGGTGATCACCGGCGTAAGATCCAGGCGCTCTCTGCGCTGCTGGATATGCTCGATCTGGTTACGGTTAACCTGGGCGAGTGGGCAAACTGGCCGGTCTCCAAGCGCATCGGCGGAACGGCAGCGGTCATTCCGCCTGAGGTCATTGGCGCACACGGCGGTTTTCCGTTAAGCGAATGGCAGAAGTATCTGCAGGACCCGGCGCAGCCGCTGCAGTTTAAAGGTGAACTTGAAAACGCGGCTGAGGAGCAGATCCCGGCTTACTATAAACCCGCCATCCGGCCCTGGCTGGTTGACCATGTCAACGGCGCTTATCTGGCCGCCACGCGTCAGACCTGGAAGCGTATCTGCCCGCTGTGGCTGACGCTGTTTCAGGATACCTGGGAGCTGATGAATGATAATCAGCCCCCCACCGATCAGCTGTCCATTCCGCACCGTGAAGAGAGCTACCGTTATAAACAGATTTACCGCAGCCGGCTGATCAAACTGCAGGCGCCTTTGCAGGCCAGCGGTGACGCGGTTCTGATGATCGACTCTGACCTCAACCTGCTTAAAGATCCTGCCCTCAGCCTGCGTGAAGGCCATCTTTACTCCAGCTTCAGAGAAGGCAGAATGATTGCCTAGAGTCGCGTGCAGGGCAAGACTCCTGTCACCTCCGTGGTGATCCCGTGTGCGGGTGAGGACTATATTGAAGAAGCGCTGCTCAGCGCCTGCTTTGCCAGCCGTTTTGCCACCAGCGTCACGGAGATTGTTATCGTCAGCGACCAGCCCGCGACACAATTTGGTGAGCTGCCGGCAAAGACCCGCGTTGCCACGCTGGTCTGTGGGAGAACAGAGAATTACGTCAGAAATTAACCGACACGGCTGCCGGAAAGGTACGCGAACATTACGCTATTGAAAACTATATTCAGGGCGTAGAAACGGTTCTGGCTAATGTTATTCAGGAAAAGAGTCATGCTTAATTTTTTTAATAAACGTTTCCGCCATATTCGCGCGCGGCATAATATTCCCTACAGTGTTTTCTGGCCGCGTTCGACACGTTCATACTGGCCTCGCAAAGTGAAGGCTTACCCCGCGTGGTGCTTGAAGCGATGCTGGTCAATACTGCCGTTATCGGATCGCGGGTAACCGGGACAGCTGAGCTGATTGAACACAACCAGACCGGTCTGCTGTTTGAATATGGTGATATTGCAGAGCTGACACAGCAGCTGATCGTTGGGTCACTGATAGCGCGTAAAGCCAATCACCATACGCTGAGCGCACTGGGCCGGTTTCACCGCCTTTACCCTCACGCTGACTGGAAAATGCTGATTGTCGGTACCGGTCCGGAACAGGCTAACCTTGCACAGCTGGCAGAAAAAGAGCAGATTGCTGACCGCATCGTTTTCACCGGTTTTAAAAATAATGCGCTGGACGCGATGCTGAACCGGGACTGCGAAGCGATTATCTGCGTTTCGCACGGTGTCAGTCATACGCTGCAGCGCCATGGTGTCCATCCTCAACTTTGTCKTACCGTCAGCAATGCCATCGATATCTACCAGCCGTTGCCCGATCGTACCGCGGTTCGTCAGGCGCTGCAGATTGCCCCGGAAACCTTTGTGTTTGGCTCTAATCATTTTGTGGATCGCCGATGGCGTATTATCCCGAACGCGCACAAGATTGGCGCGCTTCTGCAATCCGGGCAGTTTGACCTGCTTTATATGAATAATCAGCCCAGTACCAACACTGAAGGCTATCTGGCAGCCCGCCCGCTTAATATTCCGGTGGTTCAGCACTGCCGTATTGACCCGGTACTGAATTGCCAGCTGGATAACCAGTTCGATATTACCTGCTGCTTTTATCATAATTATTCGCGCGGCAATAACGAAACCATTGAGCAAATTCTTGGATCGTTAACGATTCCGGTGACGTTTATTCCGCAGCGCAGACAACCTCTCTGGGCAAAAATCAGCAAAGAAATAGTCCGCACGCTGCTTTTTTTCAGCAAAGAGAGCAGAAAAAAAGCGACCAGCGGTGTGGGCCACCGCACCGCTGACATTCACATTGCAGCCAGAAAGTTTATACTCTTGCCGGAAAACTCACGGCACAGWACAAGGACATCAGCAGGAATGACGCCGCATAAACGAAAAATTCTACTGCTTGATAATGGTCGCGAGTGGGGCGGCGGCACGAATAGCATYCTGGAATTACTGAAGCGGATCGATCCGCTGCTGGATGAGCCGCTGCGTCACAGCGCAAAACCTGCTGCAGCCTCTCCGGCTAAACCCGCCAGCGTGCGCTTCCGCGCGCCTGCCATCTGTAAAGTCAGTGCCGCGCCAGTGCCGCAGCAGCGGGCAGTGGAAATTATCGGCGAAGGCCTGATGCAGAACCCTTTCATGCTCAAACTGAAAGCGCTGTTTTAAATAGTCGTGAAACGCCGCGTGTTTCTTGATGATAATCAAAATGAAGCGATGGTACGACAGCAGTTTACCCGGGCGGTTAAGCTGGCACAGCGGGACGGGTTTGCTATCGCTATCGGCCATCCGCACCCGACAACAGTGCGCGTGCTGCAGCAGATGCTGCCTTCCCTTCCGGCTGATATTACGCTGGTTACGCCAGGACTCCGCATTATCCGTGAAGCCAGCGGTAAAGTTCCCTACGCGGTTGGCCTGAACAATCATATGGGCAGTAAAATGACCTCCAGCCTGCCCGGCATGCAGAAAGTGATGCAGGTGCTGAATCACTACAACTACTATTTTCTCGACAGCCTGACCATCGGCAATAGTCAGGCCGTTGCAGCGGCGCAGGGCACGCAGGTCAGCGAAGAGAACAAAGTGCTGGCGATGCCGGCAGCCATCTCTGTTGCCGTACTGCCCAACGCCCCGCATGCGCGTGAGATGGCAACCAAAGCCCATCAGCGCGGTCATGAAGTATTGATTCACCTGCCGATGGCGCCGCTCAGCAAACAGCCGCTGGAAAAAGATACCCTGACGCCGGAGATGAGCAGCGACGAAATCGGTGGCGGCCGCGGTACGCCGTCGCTCTATTTTGAGATCCGCCGTCAGGGCAAAGCTGTTAACCCACTACCGTGGTTAGGAAGATAAGTGCTGTTTTTATCCCGAACGTTACCCGCTCTGCTATGCGGCTCGCTTCTGAGTTTCAGCGTGCAGGCGGCAAAATTAGCGATTGTCATTGATGATTTTGGCTACCGTCCCACCGCACCGGAAGGCACCGAAGTGAAAGCGATTGCGGATGGACGGGTACTGATGGCCGACTGGCTGCAGGGCTACGGGCTGGTTGTGGTACTGGAGCACGGTAAAGGCGATATGAGCCTGTACGGCTATAACCAGAGCGCACTGGTAAGCGTCGGTGCACAGGTCAAAGCTGGTCAGCCGGTGGCGCTGGTAGGCACCATGGTGCGCCAGCGTCAGGCGCAGGCCAAAGCGAAAGGCTCCAGCTATGCCCCCACGCAGAGCGAGCGTGAGCTGATGGCGCGTACCGGCGGACTGGGGCGCGCAGGCGGCCAGGCTTTCTGGCCGGTACGCGGCAGAATTGAACACCGCTTCGGTGAGGCGATGCAGGGTGAGCTACGCTGGAAAGGACTGGTAATCGTGCAGGCGCAGCAAAGCAAACTGGAAAACGCCAGCGCCGCCCGCAAAAAGACCCTCTCCGCGCTGGAGAACGCGCTGGAAAAAGATCAGGCAGACCTGGTTGAAATGCGTCAGAACGAAAGCCGTCTGCAGGATAAAATTGCCAAAGCAGAGCGCGAAGCGCGTCAGCGGGCCGAGCGCGAGGCGCGTGAAGCCGAGATGCAGCATAATGGTGTACAGCTGCTGCTGGGCGGCGCAGAAGCGCAGCGCAGTGAACGCATCCTGGCCTATTTTGGTTACCTCAACGCCGCGCGGCAAAAAAATATCGATGAGCTGCGGCAGACCCGGCAGCAGCTGGCTGAGCAGCGTCTGACCATGCAGAGCAAACAGCAGCAGCAAAAAAATCTGCTCGTTCAGCCTAAACTGCTCGATCAGCTCCGGAGTCAGGAGAAGATTATTGCCCAGGCGAGCCGTCAGCTACGCGAAACGCGCAATAGCTTAAGCACGCTCGACAAAGAGGTTGCTCAGCTTACCGCCTCTATCTCCCGCCTTGAAAAGCAGCAGACGCAGCAGGAAAGCCTGCTGGCGCAGCAGCTCGACGCCGCTTTTCGCCAGGCAAGGACTCATTACAACGGCCCGGCTTCTCAGCTGGTATTCCGCTGGTCCCCCCTCTCCCTCAGCCTGCTGTGTGCGGGTATTTTTTTGCTGCCTGTTACGGGTTACAGCGCTGACGACAATAAAGCGCAGCTAAAAACCATTCAGCAAAGTATCGCGGAAAAAGAGAAGAGCGTTAAAGCTCAGAAAGTTGAGCGCAGGCGATGCGGGCAGAGATACGATTTGTGCGTCATTTTCCAAAAAAAATGTTTTAATCGCAAAATTCAGACAATGTTTATCGCGCTAAGCTTTAAAGCGACACGTTTCGTAATCTAAAAGCTGGCCGGGATAACTGGTAAGCGGCTGTTCATCGTGGAATAATTATCAACTATGAAGGGAAAAGCGCGCATTACACCTAGTGGTTTTTACCTTAGAGAACATCCCTTTAACGGTGGTCACAATCACCAGAATAAGTAAAACGACCCATGCCAGACTAAGGATGGGGTGATTGCTTGCAAACTGCATGATTTCTTGCATGAGAGGTAACGACTCCAGACCGGGCTTATAAGCTAAAACAAGGGTTCTGAGTATACCTGCGCCACTTCGCATGTACAGTTTCTGACCGGTGGCACATACCACAATTATGGGCTGCGACTTGTGCTTTTCCAGCTCGCCGAAGCTGCCTTTTTTAATATCTGCTGCTGCTACGTTAACCGCGCCGGAAATATGTCCCTTGCGATAATCGTCGCGTGAGCGCACGTCTACTACCACCGCGTTCTCTTTATTAATCAGATGGGTCGCTTCGCCACGGCTGGGTAACGCCTTTGCACGATGGCAGTATGGGCAGGTTACTTTGGTGTAAATCTCAACATTAGCCATGCGGAATACCTCAGATGAATATTTACCGCGAACCAGCGGCAGGTTTTCGCCACTCCAGCCGCTGACGCCATCTTTCAGGACAGCGACATGWTCAAAGCCTGCTGCGCTCAGCGTTGCTGCTGAATCGCCCGCGTAGAAGAGTTAAGCCTGAAGCAGAGGATCGAGTCCCTGACGCCCGTCCAGCGCGTAGAGATCGTCACAACCACCGATGTGCTGAGCGTCGATAAAAACCTGCGGCACCGTGGTGCGGCCACTGCGCCGGATCATCTCTTCACGTTTCATTGCGTCCCCATCGATAGGGATCTCCTGATAAGAAACGCCTTTCTGATCCGCACTTCATCAGCCAGCTGAGAAGAGGCGGTATCCAGATCCAGTTTGACTTCCGGCTCCCACTCTTTCTGAAAAACCTGTGGTGCGTTTGGCGCTTCAAAAGAGACATCTTTGGTATAAACGCGCTGGATCTGGAACTGCATTTCGTTGGTGCTTTGTTCTGACATGTTACTAAGTCCTTAAGTGATAATTATCAGTGTACCGCGTGAAACCAAGCTGGTCACGCACTCACGTGCGTAAGGGAACAGAATGTTCGGGCAGTATGCGCCAAGGCAGTGCGCCATCTGCGTGCCATCAATACCGCTGATGGTAAAGATACCCGCCTGCTGTACTTCGCACAGGAATGCGGTCTCTTCGCCTACGGTTGCGGTTACCGTCACGCGCAGCACCACTTCATAGCAGAACCGGATGCCCGTTGCGAGCCAGCGTGATAGCGAGAGCGGTGCCGTACGAGCCGGCACCGAGTACGCTGATAGACGCGTTATCTGTTGTCATCAGGCATCCTGACGTGGCGCTTCGCCTTCACCTTGCTGCTGCAGGTAGTTCATGAACAGCGCATCGAAGTTAACCGGAGCCAGATTGAGCTGCGGGAACGTGGTAAGGTTTAATCTGCTGCAGCACGTCGCCAAAAACATGGCTCGGTACTACTACCAGCAGATCGCGGCTCGCGCGAACCACCTGGGCGAGATCGGCTTCAGGGATCAGATTATCGGGAAAAGGAACATCGGGCAGGAAAGCGGTGTTACAGCGGTCAGCCTGCAGGCGGGCGACGCTTTGCGGATTGTGGCCCCAGTCAGCAAACTCCGCATCGGTCGCCGCAAGTGCGATAGCGGTAGGTAAACCGGCGGCCAGCTCTTTGGCAAAAGTAGGCCCGGAAATTACCGCCAGCGGAATAGCGTCGCCCAGGATCTCCCGCGCAACGTCCTGCAGCAGACGGCCGGTCTCTTTTTCCAGGCCTTTGGTAGCCCAGACAACACGGGAATCGATACGCACGCCCAGACGGCTCATCTCTGCCAGGCCACGGGTGATCAGTGCGGTACGTGCGTTAGCGCCGAAGCCGATACCGTCTGAGATGCCGGCACCGATAGCAATAACGTTTTTAACGGCCCCGCCCAGCTGAACACCGGTAAAATCGGCGTTGTTATAAACGCGGAAGCTTTTGCCGCAGTGCAGCTTCTGCTGCAGATCGCCCAGGGCTTTGACTTCTTTGGTATTTCTGTAGCCTTCTACAACTTGTCCGATAATGCGTTGCGCCTCTTCAACGCTCTCGCCCTGACCCAGCATCATGCCAAAACGGCGATTGCGTGACTGGTTATCGGTGCAGGTCAGCACCAGATCGCCCAGTCCTGCCATGCCCATAAACGTTACCGGATCGGCACCCAGCGCCCATTGCTGTTTACTCCCATAAAAAAGCGCCGCAGAGGCGCTACAGGTTGGTGTGCTGAGCATCCTGCTCTAGCCCGGGCTGTTTTCGTCCTTCCTTGCACGACCCAGTAAGCTTAATGCTGCCTCTCGCGCCGTTTTTTCGCAATACAGTACCTGATAAATCTGCTCGGTTATCGGCATTTCAACGCCCATTCTCGCTGACAATTTCACGCACAGCGATAGCAGGCATAATCGGATTCGCCAGCTTGTTCGCCAGCATGTAGCTGAGCGCGCTGCCGAGATTTTCATGTTTCAGCAAAGTCGCGTGATAAAAGCTGGCCAGCATCGGTTCGCAATCTGCCAGCGCTCTGGCTTCTGCTTTGATATGGTTCCAGACCAGTTCTAACTCTTCAGACGATTGCAGATAGACAGCCAGCGCGCGGCGACCCTCTTTCCACAACCAGTGGCCAATACGATAGGCCTGCAGCGCATGGAAGCCTTTCAGGTAGAGCAGCGGCGTAGAGTATTTGTCTACTGCCGGATCGCGCTGGCGTACGGCCTGAATATCATAGGCCGCTGAGACAATCATCTCCGGATCCTGACGATACGCTTCTTCACCTTCGCGAATTTTAGGATGGCGATCGCCGCTGGTTTTGCCGGTCCCGCCCAGCGTAACGGATTGCAGGATAGAGACATCATTTTCTACTACGGCCGTTTCGCCGATCACAATACCCGTAGCGTGATCCAGCATGATCCCGCGCCCGATACGGGCCGCCGGGTGAATATCAACGGCGAAGGAAACGGAGATCTCATTCAAACCGGCGCCGGTAAAATGCTGATCCATATCCATTGAGGGTTTATCGCTGGCGGGTTTGCCCACAATGCGCGCCGGAACGCCAGCGGCGGTGGTATGCGGGGGAACAGGCTGCAGTACCACCGAGCCGGCACCGATTTTTGCTCCGCGACCTACGTCTATGTTGCCGAGGATTTTAGCGCCGGCACCAATCATAACTTTTGGCCCGGAAAGCCGGGGCCTGCCCGCGGAAATCCTTGACGCCCTGCCTGCCGGACAGAAGATACGCATCCCGATGCGCGCCGAAAGCCGCAGCATGAATCTCTCCAATGCCGTATCAGTGGTGGTGTATGAAGCGTGGCGCCAGCTCGATTTCGCCGGCGCGCTGATCAGAGATTAAATCCCGTCACCATATTCCGAGCCGCTTGGCTTTGCGTGGGATGACAAACGGCTGCGCCGCGCCGGACTTGATTATCATGAATATACCGCGCTGAAAAAACACGCCAGCTACAGCGCTTTCCTCGCGTCTGAGGCGCCGCAGCGTCTGTTTGCCCTGACCACGAAAGGTACGCCAGCACACAGCGCCGTCAGCTATCAGGCCGGGGACTACCTGCTAAGATAACAGCCCGCTGGGCGGGCTGCGCCTGACGCTCTGGCTCCCGCTATACTCTGCCCGCCAGTAATTTGTTATGCTTCGGCCCCTGATTGCGGGGGCCTTATGCTGAACATTGTTTTATTCGAACCTGAAATACCACCCAACACCGGTAATATCATCCGCCTGTGCGCTAACACCGGCTTTCAGCTGCATCTGATGGAGCTTCTCGGTGGATATTCAGGGCATTACCGTTCACGTGGATGATGACGGTCCGGGCGTAAGCGAAGAAGATCGCGAGCAGATTTTCCGCCCGTTTTATCGCACTGATGAAGCGCGCGATCGCGAGTCTGGCGGCACCGGGCTTGGGCTGGCGATTGTGGAGACGGCCGTACAGCAGCACCGCGGCTGGGTCAAAGACGAGGCGATGAAAGCAAACCAGCTATGGAACGGCGTGCTGGAGGATGCGCGCTTTGAAGCGGAACAGATGGGTAAAACCATGGAAGTGCCCTATCCGCCTGGCCCGTGGCCGCTGTATGGCAACCCGCATGCGCTGGAGAGCGCTCTGGAGAACATCGTGCGCAATGCGCTGCGCTATTCTGATTCACACATCAGCGCGCAGCGCCTGTTGTCCGACATCAGCCATGAGCTGCGCACTCCGCTGACGCGCCTCCAGCTGGCTACGGCTCTGCTGCGTCGTCGTCATGGCGAAGGGAAAGAGCTGCAGCGCATTGAGACCGAAGCGCAGCGGCTGGATGGCATGATCAACGATCTGCTGGTGCTGTCACGTACCCAGCATAAAAACGCCCTGGTCATGATTAGCTCTCCGCTGCTGCTCTGGCTGGCATGGAGCCTGGCTCGACCAGCGCGCAAGCTGAAATACGCGGCGGATGAAGTGGCCAGCGGCAATCTGCGTCAGCATCCTGAACTGGAGTCAGGTCCGCAGGAGTTTCTGGCGGCCGGATCCAGTTTTAATCAGATGGTCAGCGCGCTTGAGCGCATGATGACTGCCCACTTTATCGGTCAGTCAGATAACGCCGATCACCCGCAGAAGAAAAAATATGGCCGCGTTGAGATGGTTGGTCCCTTTGCCGTACGCGACGGTGAAGATAACTATCAGCTCTATCTGATCCGACCAGCCACCAGTTCTCAGCTCGATTTTATCAACCTGTTATTCGACCGGCCGCTGCTGCTGCTGATTGTCACGATGCTCGAACAGCGGCAGGGCACCATGATTGAACAGCATGTGGAAGCGGAACTCTCTCAGGATCCGCCTAATGACCTGATGTGGTGGCGCCGGCTGTTTCGCGCTATCGACAAATGGGCGCCCCCGGGTCAGCGCCTGCTGCTGGTCACCAGTGAAGGCKGGGTCATCGGCGCACAGCACAATGAAATGCAGGTGATCCGCACAACTCCCTGAGCGTCGTGATGGCCATCCATGGTTCAAAACGCTGCGCGGACGCGGCTATCTGATGGTTTCTGCATCATGATAGGCAGTCTGACGACCCGCATCTTCGCCATCTTCTGGCTTACGCTGGCGCTGGTGTTGATGCTGGTCCTGATGGTGCCCAAGCTCGATTCGCGTCAGATGACCGCTCTGATGGAAATTGAATCCGGGGCGCCAGGAGGCGAGCTTCGATAACGAAACACTCGATCTCACCGGCACCGAGTTCACGCTGCTTTACCTGCTGGCGCAGCATCTTGGCCAGGTGGTATCGCGCGAGCATCTCAGTCAGGAAGTGCTTGGCAAACGCCTGACGCCCTTTGACCGTGCCATCGATATGCATATCTCCAACCTGCGCCGCGTGCTGACCGCGCGCGGCAGCGAACTGGATCGCGTTCTGGGGCTGGAGCTGGGGGCGGATGACTACCTGCCTAAACCGTTCAACGACCGTGAACTGGTGGCGCGTATTCGTGCGATCCTGCGTCGTTCAAACTGGAGCGAGCAGCAGCAACAGCAGCACGATACCAGTTCGCCGACGCTTGAAGTCGACTGCCTGCGTTACCGCGAATTAACTTCGCTGCTTAAAGAATTACTCGAAATGGAAGGGTTTGAAGTCATTGTAGCCAGCGATGGAGAGCAGGCACTTACTCTGCTGGACAGCTCTGTTGACCTGCTGCTGCTGGATGTCATGATGCCGAAGAAAAACGGTATCGATACGTTGAAAGAGCTGCGTCAGCAGCATCAGACGCCGGTCATTCATGACGGTTAAGTTGCGCATCGTTTACTCCCGGTTTGCTCTGTTTTGCGATTCAACGAGACCCAGTTTACGGCGGCAGCTGCAAACAACCGTCAGGGGGTGTAAAACTACGTAAAGCGTTGGATTGCCAGTGTGGGAACACGGTATTTTGCCTGCGGAGGGCAATAAAAAATGAATAAAATCCTGTTGGTAGATGACCTGACGTGCTTGCTGCATCAGGTCCCGCATTTGCTGCCGCTGCTGTTCGGTAAGCTCAATACCATCGAACATGTGACTTTGCGGATTTTGCGTCATACTGCCTGTCGTCAAGCCGCCGTTTTGATGCATCTCTTCAATCGCTGTCGTCTCTGCTGCAACTGCGCTGGCGTGACTAAGAACCATCGCTGAAGCAATGACTTTTTTTAACGCTGCCTGCTGCACAGGCGTCAGCAGGTGATACATCTGATTACGAACCCGGGCCATCTCAACCTGCAGGTCAACCTGCGCGCGGGCCTGTTTTTCAGCCAGCTGGCGGATCGCCGATTCATTAAATTTGTCTGCAGTGACAAGGTCATGCATAGTTTCAATATCCTGAACGCTTAACACCGGGCGCTCGTATTCACCGGCAACGGCATACGGCGGGCAAAAAAAACCCCGCCATCATGGCGGGGGAAGACAGGGATGGTGTCTATGGCAAGGAAAAACAGGGATACTATGTTACTGGTTACTACTGGTGCTACTCACTGCTTGCAGCGATGACGACGACTGCAATCCTGAGAACCGACGAACATCATTCAGCCGGCGTTCATGATTGGACCGAGCCGGTGTACCACCAGGCAAAAATCTTGACCAGCAGCAGCGCCAGCGCCAGTGAGGTAGCGGCCAGCGCAGCGCGCCGGACCAGTGTTGCGTACTCAGAATCCATGTTTCGCCCTATTAAACAGATGCGCGTGCCCGTCTTAACTGAAAACAAGTTTATCATCAGTCCGGCAGAGCTGCGTCTGCGATGCGACTGAATGCCGGTCAGAAACAGAAAGAGCGCGGAGCCGGAGATAAACATGCTCTGCGCCAGCGCCGCCAGCGATTCTGCTTTGCCATGGCCGAAAGTGTGATCATCGTCGGCGGGCTGCAACGCATAACGCACCACCAGCAGATTGGTCAGCGAGGCGGCGATGTCGACCAGCGAATCCACCAGTGCCGCCAGCACGCCACCCAGCGCCACCAGAATCGCGCCATTCATAACGATATCTGACTGATAGTGCAGCATATCGGCGCGAATCGCCTGACTGCGGGTGCGCCGTACAACCCAGCGCTGGAAAGCCACCAGCGCCAGCGTGGAAAAGAGGGCAACAATGGTTACGACAACGCCGACCAGCGGCGCGCGCAGCGTTTCCGGTTTTGCCAGGTCACGCAATGCATGCGCGCCGCATACGCCAGGCCACTGTGTCACCAGTGCAATAATCTGCTGCTTCTCCTGCTCCGGCAGCGCGCGATCCAGCAGCGCCTGCACGGCTTCATATCCCATACGCAGCGCGTTATAGAGGATATAGACGCCGATCCCCAGCGCAAACAGCGCATCAGCACGCGCAAAACCGTAGCTGCTCAACTAAAAGCGGAAAAAGCCCTGCTGATGTTCCGGTACGACCGAGCAGGGATCCTGGTGAATAATGATGTCAGAACCTGGAAATTTCCGGCGCAGCGCCTGTTCAATCTCATCAGCAACGTGATGCGCCTGAACCAGCGGCAGCGCATCTTCCATTTCCAGATGCAGCTGAATAAACCGCGTCGGCCCTGACTGCCTGGCTGGATTGTTCAAAACTAAGGATTATTCCCGCCGATCGACCGGGTCATGCCTGCTCCCGAACGTGGGGCTTAATAGTTGCAGATAGTATATCAAAGGCTCAATGCTGAATTGATTCAGGTCAGACAAGTTTTCGCTAATTTTTTAAAGAGTTGTTAGCGTTTTGTCATTTTTAACATATAAGCGCCTGAATTAGAAAAGGTTAATCATGTCAGAAACGCTGTAGCGGTCGAGATTAATCATGCGATCTTCATACAGACCCAGATAGCCGTCATAGATACCAAAGACTTCCAGGCCTTCACTCAGGGCGGAACGGACAACTCRGCGAATGGCTGCGTTCATGCCCGGGGCGTCGCCGCCACTGGTCAGTACTCCGATTTTTTTGATCATGACAACCTCGTTATCGATGGTGCCTGGCAGACCGATACAGGGGAAACCCATCTCAGTCAGCCGTTTGGCGCCCATGTAGGAGCCGTCACCGCCAATCACCACCAGCGCATCGATACCCCGCTTCTTCATGTTTTCGATCGCTGCCTGGCGTACCTCTTCATTGCGGAACTCAGGAAAGCGCGCCGAGCCGAGAAAAGTGCCGCCGCGGATTTCCGGCAGCACAATAAATTCGCAGCCGCCGGCAATCGCCGCGGCCAGCGTCAGATCGCCACAGTAGCGGCCCATCACTTCCACAATTGAGATACGCTGATGCGATGAGGAGGTATCGCGCAGGCGGTCAATCGCTTCCACCACCGTTTCCAGCGCGGTGAAATAACCGATGGTGTAGTCAGTCCCGGCCACATCGTCGTAAGCACAGGGCGCGCCGCCGCGCTGGATATGTCCGAGCACGGTGGCGCGGGTTTCACGCTTTGTCTCTTCTTCGATGAAGCGCGCCAGATCGTCGATATCGCAGATGTGCTCGGTAATCGCCACGATGGCGTGCTTTTTCCCTTTTGCAATGCCCGCCTTAATCTCTTCAACCAGCTCTTCACGGGTATACGCATCGCGCCTGCATGCAGATCAGTAGAGCTTTTTCGCCGTATCGAGCCAGTCGCGCTTGAACGGACGCTTCATGTTCTCAATCGCGTCGATGATATCGTGGTGCACCATCTTCTCATTCTGGATCCCGACACAGCGGCCGCCATAGCCCTGCAGCAGCAGCTCAATCGAGTAAGCGCCCATACGCGACGCCAGAATGCCTTAACAGCTGATAATCCTTTGCCAGCGCACCAGACGATGCCAGTAACAAGGTGATGCCGATACTCCACTTATTCATTTCCTGCTCTCCCGCGTAGGTTATGCCGCAAGAGTGACACAAAGCGAACAGTGGATTAAAGAATTAAAAATAAGCAGTTATAACTTGCAGGAATATAAAAAAGAGGAAAAGGCGCGAACGGACAATCGCATCCACATCAGACTGCAGCGCCAGCGTAACCACATCGGCACGAATACCGTTGATGACGGAGGTCGCCTGCTTGCCGGAACCGCCGTGCGACTGACGGATCACCACGTTATCACCGGTTTCCTGCTTGTAATGGGCGCTGAAGGCCTTGTTATATTGTTCGTACAGTTCGCGGGTCGGATCGTATGAGACGCCCAGATAGTTCCAGCGGGCACCGCCGGAAGTTTTCGGATTTGGCGTGATCACGGATACGCCAGGCTTAGTCAGATCTGACCAGTCATGAATATTTTTGGGATTGCCTTTGCGTACCAGAAACACAATGGTGGAGGTATAGGGCGCAGAGTTATCCGGCAGGCGTTTGATCCAGTTTTTGTCGATACGTCCGCGCTCACTACCCAGTTTTTCTACCGCCAGATACGCTTCGTTTTCCCAGGCGATCAGTACGTCGCCTATTCCGCGCTCTACAAACGTATTGGTTGCGCCGCGCGCACCGGAATCCTGCACCTCAACATTTTTAAACAGCGCTTTCACATAAGCGAGCGCTTTAGCCTGGTCGCCCTGATTCTGATCAAGCGCCCAGCCCCATGCCAACTTCTTCGCGACCTCTGCATCACGCGGACGATAGAAGTTCTGCGCCGCGATAGTCTGGCCTTCCGGCGAGTAGAGATATTTCAGGTAAGCTTCCGCCACGCTGCGTGTACCCTGCGCGTCGACCACTTTATCCACTACAGAAACCGTTGGCTCTGCAAGAATAGACTCGCCTGGCGTCACGATTTCAAACTTATCTTTGACTATCATATATCGATTTTTATACAAAAAAAGGTCAGCTAAAAGCTGACCTTTTTTATCGCTCATAGTGGGTAATCAGGGCTTCATAACCTGATCGTAGCTGCCACCGTCGGCGAAGTGATCTTTCTGCGCTTTACTCCAGCCGCCAAATTTCTCATCTACGGTGAAGAGTTTTACTGGTGCAAAGGTACTGGCGTAGCGGGCACACACTGTTCGCTTACAATCCGCCACAGCGCCTCGCCATTCCGGTAGTAATAAAAAATGGCTATGCTCAGCATGACAATAATGATAACCAGACTCCACACCAGGCCTGATAAAAACCGATTCCTTTCTTTCATAATCAATCCCTTAGCCACTGATGAAATGGTCTTATTTTAATCAGTTACACAGCGTGACAGCAGATCGCGATGCTGCCAGGCAGCCGCGAGAAAGTTGGGCGTGTACGGGTCCAGCAACACCGGACTTTCCATACCAGATATTTTTTCGATGGGCATCAACAGATAATGATGCGGGCCTTTAATATCTTTGTAGATAACATGACCCTGCCGGAGATTAACTTCTTTGCAAGGGGCTGGTTTGCTGTGTTGCGCCAGGCGAACCAGATAGCGATGCCGGTTTATTGTCACAGGCTGCCACGCGTCATGCAGGTGAGATGCCTGACTATCGAGCTGCTGACGCACCTCCGGACGCAGACAGGAGAGATGGATATGCAGCTGATTTTGAGAGCGTCCATACTGCGCATTGATCGCCAGAGAAAATGCGCTATCGCTGACTGGCTGACTGCCCTGAAGCTGATAATCCTGGAGTTCGCCTGCCGATCCACCATTCAGCATCAGCCAGTTACGCTCCAGCGCCAGCAACGCTAATCGGCCATCCGGTAATGCTGTCAATGCCATCCCATAGTGCCCCATTTTTTCGCGCGCCCCTGCCACTTCTTTCGCCAGACGGATAAACGCACTTTGATTGAACAAGTGTGCTTCAGAGATTGTGCCGCCTTTTTTGTACATTTACTTATTGAGCAGCTGACTTATCCTTTGTTATCAGAAAAAGAATTCGTTGAGATTGCCAGACGGATGCTGGCCGGAAATTATAATAATACAAAGGGATTTTATAACGATCTCACGGATTTCCTCCGTACCGGAGGAGATACCGTGCAGACAAAAGAAATAATAAAAGCCTGCGGTATTGCGCTATTTTCAGAACACCATTTGCTGCAGTGCATTTGAAGACAATTTCCTGAAAAGATTAATTAGTCAGAAACATCACTGCTTAACTATTTTAATGCATAGTCTGAAACCATTAATTTCTAAAGTTTGTTTATAGGAGTTTTCTGATGGTGTTAAATTAAATAAAAAACTGTATAACGTATTCACACACAGCAAGACTTAATAATAAAAACAGGGAAAAACATGGATCGCTCAAAACAAAAAAAACTGCATTTTTTTTACGCAGTACTCCTTAACTGTTTCGTGGTTTTTTCTCTGATTTCAGCACCGKTCCCCCAGCCAGGCTAAAGCATCGTTAACCGGAAAATTCCTGGCTGACGGCATAACGCAATCTTGTAAAGGCATTGATATAAAAAGATATTTTTGTCATCCAGAGGACAGACGCTGAGATAAACCCGATGCGCGTGATTGCTAATGGCCAGGGGGCTGAACTTGTGGCCGTGCTCTACTGTCAGCCTTTTACTTCCGATGCGCACTTCGTGCAGGAAGTGGCGGCCCTGCGCGCCGACATGGAAAGATTACTTTATCTTTTAACTCACTAGAATCAAATGCTTACATAAATCCTGATTTCCCAGCCATCGCTGGGCGCAATCCTGTATGAAACCATCTGGCAACCCACCTGTTTTGCAAAATGGGTAAGCGACCTGAACGGCGCAACGCTGATGCAGGAGGGACAATACTGGCGGGCAAAGCGCGGAGAGAATTCGCTGAAACTGCGTTTTACCCCGCATAATCCGTTTGGCGTTATGGACTACTGGACAGATAARGGCAGCGGTAAAGAGCGCTACATAAGTCATCCTTCTGCCGGCAGCGCGGCTTCACCGGCAATAGCGCAAAAAACCTCTGCTGCACCACACTTTTTCTGTTGCGTCATAGGCAGCCCGGTCAGCTTCCGATAGGGTGAGTTCATTATGAATGACACTGCCTCAGGAGGCATTATGCTGCCCTCACAGACTCTCACGCTTACCGTGCCGCGTAACTGGCTGGAGATCCTGCGCGCGCCGGAGCAGTACCTGTGGCTGCATCGCCGTTTCAAAACGCGTCCGCCAGGTGAAGCCTCTCTTTACGTCTGATCTGCGCAATAACGGTCCGCATGCATTTCCTCTTTCGTGCGGACTGCCGCTCCGGTAATCAGGATCTACCCGCTGGCAGCATCCGCTGCCGGCTGACCCGCCCCCTCACGTAACGCGGTAGAGAAAGCGGCAACCACGAACGGCACCTTTGTTCTGTCACGTCTTGCGCGGCCCGCAATGCTGACGATTGTCCTGATCCGCAACCCGGATAAAACCGGATACCAGCTCATCATTCAGCCGGAACTGGAAGGCTATCCGCATGAAGATGAAGCCGCTGCCGCTGCCTATATGAACAGAGTGATTGAAAAAGAAATGATGGCTATGTATCGTCCGCATAACAATCAGGCGATGGAGTGGGCGCAGACCAGAGGCCGTATGCGTTCCAATAAAGCGATGATTGACCGTCGCGATCTGCGCGGCATGGTACAGGCGCTAAAGCAGGGCGAAGCCGTCTGGTTTGCCCCCGACCAGGATTACGGTCCGAAAGGCAGCGTATTTGCACCGCTGTTCTTTGAGTCGCTCGGCATGGCGCTGGCAGAAACCGGTATCGCATGGTTCTGGTCAGATGCGCGGGTTCGTCGTCTGTTTGACGTCAGCGGCATTGCTAACCTGCAGAATGCGCAGAATCAGCAGCGCGGCGTTATGGTTATTGGCGTGCACTTTATGTCACTGGAGCTGGGCGGCCGCATTACCGGTCTCTGTCAGCCGTGGTTTACCTGGTTCGGTCTGGCCGTGCTCTGGCTGCTGGTGCAGCTTCCCTATCCCGTTCTGATCCGTCTCGGGGCAACGGCGGGTAAACTCTCGCGCCATTTCCTCAAGCGGCGCGAACGCATCACCCGTCGCAATATTGAACTCTGCTTCCCGCATATTAATGAAGAAGAGAAAGAGGTCATGATTGCCGGCAAGAATTCCATCAATCCTAAAGATACTAAAGTTAGCAGAATTCTTAAGGCACTATTTGCTAAAGTGCCGGTCGTAATTACTACAGTTGTACCGCACCAGGAACCATGGACCGACTTCTTAGCGCGTTACATTTACTCTACCTATGAAGGTGCTATGAAGAAAACCGGACAGTTTCGCTCCACACTGCTGCATCCCCGTTACACCCTTCAGGTAGACTATTTTTTATCTTTTGCAATGTAAGCATTGTGCGTGCAATGATGTACATCTGTGTCTGCTGCTGACCTGTACTGACATATCTATTGTATCTTCAGCATTAATGAT
Organism: Pantoea sp. BRM17; assembly: GCA_002939445.1. Classification (GTDB taxonomy): domain Bacteria; phylum Pseudomonadota; class Gammaproteobacteria; order Enterobacterales; family Enterobacteriaceae; genus Pantoea. The sequence continues at coordinate 2,551,510 of PEFU01000003.1, forward strand.
GCTGTTTTATCTGATTGATTTTACTTACATAAAATAAAAATCATCCTTCCTGCAGCCGGTAATATCCCGGATTCCATTTATGATGCAGGAGTTTAACCGCGAGTCGAACACCTTAGCCTCTAAATCGATCAATGCAGATATCACCGCTTCAGCCATTGAGCTGAAGGTGCTGATTGAGCAGATGCGTGAGCAGATTCAGAATATCGAATAACGTTTCATCTGCCAGCCTCAGCAGCATCTCTGCCTGAGCCCACACAGCAGCGGGTTCAGGCAGCAGAAATGGCAGCGCGAACGCCTGGTGACCCGGCTGGAAGAGGCGGAAGTTCAGCTGGAGAATAATCGTCTGGAGCAGGAGCTGGTTATGATGGCCCAGCGCGTTGACGTGGCGGAAGAGCTGGATCGCCTCGACGCGCATGTTAAAGAGACCTACAACATCCTGAAGAAGAAGGAAGCGGTCGGCCGTCGCCTCGACTAGCCGGGCGTAATGTCAGCACCGGAGCAGGATCTGGATGCCATTAATGCTGAATTGCTGACGGCGCTCGATGGCGCGCTGGATGACTTTATCGAAGCGCGTGAAAGTGAAGGTAACGCGCTGAAGAGTCTGATTGAGCAGCGTCTTGCAGGCGTGTCGCAGGAAGTCAGTAAAGTACGTGCGCAGATGCCGGACGTGCCGCCGGTGATCCGCGAGCGCATCCGCACCCGCCTGACGCGCGGCAAAATTGAGTGCCATCTGCGTTTTGATGCCGATCCGGGCGCGCAGGGCGAGCTGCAACTGAACGAAGCGCTGGCAAAACAGCTGGTGCAGGCCGCCAACTGGGTAAAAATGCAGAGCGATGAGGGTGCCATTAATCCGCTGGATATTCTGCGCTTTATCCCGCCGCACCGCACGCCGCTATAATGCGCAGAACATTCCCTGAAAGAGTACAAGCTTATGATCCGCAGTATGACCGCTTACGCCCGTCGCGAAGCCAAAGGCAGCTGGGGCAGCGCGACCTGGGAACTGCGCTCGGTGAACCAGCGCTATCTGGAAACCTATATTCGCCTGCCGGAACAGTTCCGCGGCCTGGGCGCCACCGGTGCGTTGTGCTGCGGGATCGGCTGCAGACGCGCGGGTGCAGTCTGACATCCGGCCAGCAGCAGTAGCGCCATCAGGCTGCAAACAGATTTATACGCAGTACCAAACAGATCGGACATCATCATTGCCGGGTAATATGCTCGCTCAGGATTAGTGGGCCTGCTCTAAACATAGCAGCGTTTTGCTATCTCGGCAGAAAAAGCGACATCCGGCGGATAGAGCAGCACTACAACCCGGCGCGCTTCCCCCTTCCCTGCAGCGTCATAGCTTGTCAGCGTATCGCCAAAGTGCGGCATCAGCGCCTCACGCAGAAACGGCTGCCATTCTCGCTCCGGCACTGCACTCAGCCACAGCGTGGTCTGCATCATCATCTCGCCGGCACCGCACAGGACGCATAGGTTCTCTCCGGCTTGCTTGAGTTTGGCTGCGCATTATACGGACTTCAGCCGCAGCTGTCCCGCGCGCATGGGGCAGATCGACGATTCTCTTTCTGCTCAGCGGACAGCAGCGCAGACCAGCGTATCGATGCGGGTGGTGGTTTTGGCGTTAAAGCGCGCCCGATACCGGTCGCGCGCGCGCTCAATCACAACGCGGCAGCATGCCATATTCTGCGGTTACCCAGCCCTGACCTTTACCCTTAAGAAAACGCGGCACGCCTTCCTCAACGGTCGCGGTGCAGAGCACTTTGGTTTCACCAAATTCAACCAGAACCGAGCCTTCGGCGTGTCTGGTGTAGTGACGGGTAAGGGTAACGGGACGCACTTCAGAAGTGCTACGGCCTGCACCGCAGGCGCCGGTGATTGACGCGGTACGCGTGCCGCCGTCCGCCTGAATAACATCGCAATCCAGCGTAATGGTGTATTCACCCAGCGCGGCGAGGTCGACCGCAGCACGCAGCGAGCGGGCAATCAGACGCTGGATCTCCAGCGTACGGCCACCCTGCTTGCCTTTGGCCGCTTCGCGCGCCATGCGGCTGTGGGTTTGCACCTCAATCATACGACCATCTTCCATCATCACCACGTTCATATCCGTTTCCGCTGCGGAATCTTCAACATACTCCAGATCGCATAGCGCCTCGCTGCCAACGATACCGACGGAGATAGCGGCTACCATGCCTTTCAGCGGGCTGCGCTTCAGTTTACCTGTAGCAACCAGCGCATTCAGCGCATCCGCCAGCGCCAAATTCAATAAACTGACGCTGCCAGGCTTTCATCTCTCACTCCTCAAATAAAGAAAAGGCGACCCGAAGGTCGCCTTAGTACATCAACTGGATAGCGCAGCCTTCTGCGCCTGAATCAACTGTTCAATCCCGCCTCGCGCCAGCGCCAGCAGTGTTAACAGCTCCTCGTGGCTGAACGGTTCGCCTTCTGCGGTGCCCTATAGGAATACCTTTATAAGCCGGGCCAAACAGCAGGTCAAAACTGACACCGCCGTCAACCAGCGCCTGCGCATAGAAACGCCCCAGCAGGGCCAGATCGCGTCCGCTGTTAAACAGGCCGGCATTAAAAAAGTAGGGGCTTTTTCGTCCCGACTTCAGGGTAAACTCACCAAATTTAAGCACCCCTTTATTCAGGGCCTGCGCGCTGATAATGTCCATCGATTCGCGGATTGCCGTACCGGCGGTGATAACATCATCAACCAGCATCACTTTGCCTTCCAGCGGGCTGCCCACCAGCAAACCGCCTTCACCGTGATCTTTTGCTTCTTTGCGGTTAAAGCAGTAGGGCACGTCGCGATCGTGATGGTCGGCCAGCGCTACGGCGGTGGTCGTGGCTTTACGGTAAGCGCGCACTTTCGCCAGATGATCTGCCATCTCCGGCTTCTCAGCCAGATAATCGATCAGATCGCTCAGGGTAATAATGGCGGTAACCGTACAGTGATAGTCGCGCTCGACTTCCTGAATCGCTGATATCTCCCCGCGCCCGCGTTCCTGGCGATCGAGTGAAATCAGGACGCCAGCCAGCGTGGCATGCGCGTTTTGTGAAGGCCTGCTGTCGCGCTTTGTCCGTTCTGAGTTTCGCTATAGTCCGACCGCAGAGTTTGACAGCCGCTGGCCGCTGATAGTCGCGCAGCTGATTTAATCTCTTACCTGTCGGGCCAGGCGTGCATCAGCGCGCATGCTGCGGCCGTCACTGATGGCGGCCGCAGCGCGGTTTTAAATACCGTATTCCTTTGGTGAGCGTAATCCGGGGCTGACACGTATTCTGACCGGCCACGCGCTGATGTTTGAACAGGATCGCCTGCAGGGCCGTATCAACCAGCTGTTTGAGCGCATTGAAACGCAGATGCGTCAGGTGATGCGTGAAAAGAAAATCCGCGACGGAGAGGGGTTCCGGACAGATGAAGCCCTGCTGGCCAGCCAGCTGCTTATTACCACCGCCCGGCTGGCCGCTAACGTAGGCGTTTCCGAGGCGGCTCTCTACCGCCACTTCCCCAGTAAAACACGGATGTTTGACAGTCTGATTGAGTTTATCGAAGAGAGTCTGATTACCCGCATCAATCTGATCCTGAACGACGAAAAAGAGACCACGGCACGATTGCGTCTGATTGTGCAGCTGATCCTGGGTCTCTTCATTTAGCCATCTTGTTAACGCATGTCGCTGCAGGTCATTACCTGTGGCAGACAGGCAGGTATTGCCTGTATTTAATGAATTTCAGGGGTGTTGAAGGTCATGGCAGAGAAAAAAGTCGCGAAAAGGAATCGTCGCGAAGAGATTTTGCAGACGCTGGCGCAGATGCTGGAGTCAGGGGATGGCACCCAGCGTATTCTGACTACCAGGGACAGCTTATGGTTTCAGTCTGGAACCGCGGTCAGGAGCACTTTACCCTGCAGCCGGGCGATCGTCTGGCGCAGCTGGTGTTCGTGCCGGTGGTACAGGCGGAATTTAACCTGGTCGAAGATTTTGACACCAGCGATCGCGGTGCAGGCGGTTTTGGCCACTCTGGCCGTCAGTAAGTTACCCCCACCTCTGGTTCTGCAGGTCTCGACTTACGCGCCTGCCTCGATGAGGCGCTGGAAATTGCGCCAGGCATGACTACCCTGGTGCCAACCGGCCTGGCCATCCATATCGCTGATCCGACGCTGGCCGCGGTGATCCTGCCGCGCTCCGGCCTGGGCCACAAGCACGGTATCGTGCTCGGTAATCTGGTCGGCCTGATCCGGCGGGTCAGGGTTTTAACAGCGACACCAATGCGCTTCACCTTTTCTGGCAGGAGGGAGAAAAGCGCTTACCGCTCAGCGATAAGTCGCTCCTTGGCCAACAGTTAATAGACGAGATAGTCAGCCGTTATGATGAAAAAAATAGACGTTAAAATTCTTGATGCGCGCGTTGGCAGCGACTTTCCGCTGCCCGCTTACTGAAAAAACAGGGTGACGACGATAACGTCACGCTGCAGCTAATAAAGAATCCGGACATTGTCGCCGGCGTGGCGGCACTGCAGGAAAATCGTCCCTACGTGGTGGGATTTGCCGCCGAAACCCGGAATGTGGAAGAATACGCGCGGCAAAAACGCGTACGGAAAAATCTGGATCTGATTTGCGCTAACGATGTCGCGCAGGCCCGACGTGGTGCCCGCGTCACGCTGGTCTCCGGTCCGGTCACGCTGGCCGCCCCCGCTGGCGTGCAGCGTATCGACGTGACGACCGCGCTGGAGATGCAGGCGGCGGTGATGGCGCAGATCCACCAGCAGCATATCTTTATCGCCAGTGCCGCCGTGGCGGACTATCGCGCGGCAACCGTTGCAGCAGAAAAAAGCGGTGACACAGGACCAGGCCGTATGCTCGATCCGCTGGCGATTGTGGCGCATGCGCTTGAGTGGGCCGAGCCAGTCCGCGATCTGCAGCATCTCAGTATCATGATTACCGCGGGTCCGACCCGCGAAGCGCTGGATCCGGTGCGCTATATCAGTAACCACAGCTCAGGCAAAATGGGCTACGCGATCGCAGCAGCTGCTGATTTAATCGCCCGCATAACTGCCGGGATGGCTAACGATCTGGTGACTACCGCCTGTCTCGCCAGCGACGCGCCGCTGGCGCTGGTACCGGCGATGAATCAGCAGATGTACCGTGCCGCTATTACGCAGGAGAACCTGCAGCGTCTGCAGCAGCGCGGCGTCATGATCTGGGGACCGGATAGCGGCAGCCAGGCGTGACGTCTGCGCGATCGCGGCGCCGAGGTGCGCGTGATGATGACCTCCGCGGCCCGGGCCTTTATTACCCCGCTCAGCCTGCAGGCGGTCTCCGGCTACCCGGTGGTTGATGACCTGCTCGATCCCGCTGCCGAAGCCGCGATGGGTCATATTGAGCTGGCGAAATGGGCTGACCTGATTGTACTGGCTCCCGCCTCAGCTTCAGAGATGCCTCGCAAAGGGCACGGTCGGTGAACAGGCGGCCGGGCGGTTTTATGATAAAGTTGGCCTGTCTGCTGCGCCGGGCGCGGCATCATGCGTTAAGTTGAGGCAAACAACATGACTGGATTAGCCGGGAAAAAAATTCTGCTGGGCGTCAGCGGCGGTATCGCTGCCTATAAAGCGCCGGAGCTGGTGCAGCCGTGCCAGCGTCATAACGCTGATGCCGTGCGTACCGGTGCGCAGAAAGACTGCCAGCAGTTCAGCATCATCCAGCGATTCTGCGCCTGCCTGTATCAGTTTTTCCCGTGGTGCCAGTTTCTTCATTGCACAACTCCCCGTGGCGTATGGACAGGATGCGCGCTGGCGGTCAGTGGTGCCAGTGCGGCATTTCTCTATTTGCAGATAGTGACGTGTGACCTGCGGATTCTCCATCACATTTTCACGCGCCAGCTGGCTGGCAAAAAAACGCCTTCCCAGCTCTGCTATCGCATGCAGCTGGGTCAGCTTTGCTCTGCCAACGCCTTTGATCAGGCTCAGTTCACGCTCGCTGGCAGTCATGATGCGATACAGTGAGCCAAACTCATTGAGCATCGCGGCGTGTCCCGAAGGGTGATTGTGCGCCAGAATCACCGCTGCAGCGTTGATTTTCAGCGCTTCCCGCACAATTTCGCGCGGATGAACCTCCACGCTGCTGATCGAGCCGGCAAACATCTTCTGCGCCTGCAGAACACGATGCTGGTTATCAAGGAACAGCACCATAAAAATTTCCCGCGTCTCATGAGCCAGTACGAAACAGATAAAGATCCCTCCGGATCGTGCAAAAACGCCGCATTTCTGCCCGATTGAAGCGTAAAACTATAGCCAGCCGCGCTCAGCGAATGAGGTAAACTCGCCGTGACCGATCACCAGATGGTCCAGCAGGCGAATACTCAGCAGCGCGCAGGCCTGAGCAATTTTTGCGGTAATTTCACGATCCGCGCGGCTCGGACCCTGGCAGACTCGTGACATTTCTATTCTCCAAAAATCAAATCAGCTCGAGCTTTAAAAACATAGGTTTTGGCCGCCTCGTCAGGCCTTAGCCCGCCAGGCGAGTTCCATGTGAACCCGCTAAGCTGGCCCAAACGCCAAACCCGAGATTCTCAAAGGTGGCGTAGTATACGCCGCTCAGCTCAAGTGCTCAAGTCCCTCGCGGATTTCGGCCAGAACCGTAAGCTACGGGAAAAAATCAATAACACGCATACCTTTAGCAGATACACGCAGAGTAACGAAGCGCTTCTCGCTCTCAACCCAGAAACGGTGAGAGTGCAGGTTCGGCAGGAAACGGCGTTTCGTCGCGTTCATTGCGTGGGAACGGTTGTTACCGGTCACCGGACGCTTTCCAGTTCTACTTAATTTTGGCTTCTTTGTAGATCACGTGCTGACGTACAACCGGATCGAACTTTTTCAGTTCCAGCTTCTCAGGTTTAGTACGCTTGTTCTTCGTSGTGGTATAGAAGTGACCTGTACCAGCAGAGGAAACCAGCTTGATCTTCTCACGAATACCTTTAGCCATGATTCAGTTCCTTAGTACTTCTCACCACGGATCACTGGAAACCGGCCAGCGCAGGCGCCCATTGCGCACAATAGCGTGCAGAATGGTTTCCCCCACCAGGTGTGGCTCAATACCGCGTCGGCTGGTTTCTACCTCAGGTAATTCAGGCATCGCATCTCCTCAACGTGTTGACATAGCGCACAAACAAAAAACCCGGCCGGAGCCGGGTTTTTCGCAAGAACACCAAAAAGTATAGCGCAGCACTTTGCCGTTACTCATGACCAGATCGACATGGTCATGCTTTTCTGCCGGCTGTTCACCGGGCAGAATGCGCAGGCTGCCGGACATGCCGAGATGAATGATGATCCAGCCATGGGGCAGCTCCAGCAGCAGATACTTTGCCCGCCGCTGCACGCTCAGTACCGGCTGATCGCTCAGCGCGTGTATCGCGTAAATATTGCCTACCKCAACCACAATCTTATTGTCCATCAGCCACTGCTTGATGGCGGTACGCTTGCCGCGCGAGCGGGTAAACAGATAGTCGCTGCTGAAGGCGTCGCTCAGCGGCTCCGGTCCGAGATGGGCCAGCACGCTGCTGCCCGCCGGATCGGCGCTCCAGAGCCACGCGCCAAAACGTCGCGGATCCCCATAGACCTGCAGCTGCTGAGCAAAATAACCTGGCTTACCGTCAGTCTGTAAAAAATCGCGCAGCGTGGTGCCTCCCTGCTCAATGGAGCGCAGCAGCACCGCTTTTATCGTGTCCACCAGAAGCGTCGCTTCCGCCTCGCTCAGGCTTCCCGCCGCCCGATCCGGCAGTATACCGGCGGTAAACAGCGACTCACTCCATCGCTGGTAAAAGAGGTGGCGCGTCACGGGGGTGACGTGCAGGCATTCCTGCCTGCCGTCATTCATCAGGCGCTGCTGGCCAGACTGCAGCAGCCGTAATCAATGCTGGCAGTGCGGACACCAGAAGGTGCTGCGCTGTCCATGCCGGCCGCTGAGGATTGGCGTGCCGCAGGCGCGGCAGGGTTCGCCAGCGCGACTAACGTTGAGGTCGTGGGCTTTAATGAGCTGATGGCTGATTTTGCCCGGACGCAGCAGGCGAACGTACTGGTGCGCGGCGTGCGGGCGGTGGCTGATTTTGAGTACGAATCACAGCTGGCACAGATGAACCGCCATCTGCTGCCCGCGCTGGAAACGGTGTTTCTGCTGCCGTCGCAGGGCTTCTCATTTGTGTCGTCAAGGCCGCGTATGAGTACGAAAGCGATATATCCCGGCACGTTTGACCCGATGACGCTCGGACACCTTGATATTGTCACGCGCGCGGCCCGCATGTTTGATCGCCTGGTCGTGGCGATTGCTGCCAGCCCCGGTAAGAAACCGCTGTTTACGCTGGACGAACGCGTCGATTTAGCGCGTCAGGCCACCGCGCATCTGTGCGCAGGAGCGCTTTCAGCGTGGCAAGCGCTGCGGCCTGTTCGCCATTTTCTCCCATACGCTGGGGGCATTTGCTAAAACGCTGCTGCTGCGCGCCGGCTTTCTTGACGGGAAACAGGGCTGGATCCTGGCAGTGGTTAACGCGCAGTATACGTTCAATAAATATGCCGCGCTCTGGGCGCTGCACCATACTTCTGCCATGCGTCACAGCGGCTGGTATCCGGATCGCGTGATGCGTCTCTATCCGCGCCATCTCAGCTATAACGACAATCTGGTGCATGAGTCGCTGGAGACGCAGGGCGCGCCCGTGGTGACGCTGCCTGGCGATCTGGCGCACCTCACCTGCCGCGATCTGATAACGTTTCAGCGCAAACAGATGAACTATGCCGAAGCCTGAGAAGCGCTGCCGTGGGCAGGCTATGGCAAGCAGCGCCAGCGCGCGCAGGCATTCGCTACCGGAGAGATGATCCTGATGCTGGATGCTGACGAGCGCGTGACGCTGGCGCTGCGCCGCTCAATTGAGCAGGTGCTGCGCCAGCCGCCTTCTGCCACGGTTTATAGCCTTAGCCGCAGCAATTTTTTCCTCGGCCGTTTACCTCATCTGCCACCGCGAGCACACTAATTTATGTCACAACGCCAACGTCTTTCGGTCGTGATGATCGCCCGGAATGAAGCTGAACTTCTGCCTGACGCGCTGGCATCTGTTGCCTGGGCCGATGAAATTATCCTGCTCGATTCGGGCAGCAGTGATGCCACTGCAGAGATTGCCCGGGCGCAGGGCGCGCAGGTTTACACCTGGAACTTCAAAGATATCTGCGCCAAATTGCAGCAGGCAGAGGGGCTGATCACGGTCAGTGACGCCGCTGCGCTGGAGAAAGAGGTCGCCAACCTGCTGCAGGATGATGACTATCGTCGCTATTATGGCCGTCACGCCGTTGAGGTTTTGCATCAGAATCAGGGCGCGCTGCAGCGCCTGCTGCAGCTGCTGGAGTTTACGTTTATGCTGCGCAGCAGCGGTGCGGTTCCTTCCGCCGCCACACAGGTCGTGATTGGTGACACCATGGGTGAGCTGATGCTGCTGTATGGCATTGCCGACCTCGCTTTTGTCGGCGGCAGCCTGGTTGAACGCGGCGGCCATAACCCGCTCGAACCTGCTGCTCATGCCATCCCGGTGCTGATGGGGCCGCAGAGAGCCGTTACGCTGCGGCGTCAGTGGGCATCGCGCCGTCCGGTGTGGATTGCCACCAGCACTCACGAAGGTGAAGAAGCCATCGTGCTGGATGCCCACCGCCAGCTGCTGCAGCAGTTTCCCGATCTGCTGCTGATCCTGGTGCCGCGTCATCCGGAACGCTTTAAGGATGCGTGCCATCTGACGCAAAAACGCGGGCGCCTCTCCGAGCGTTCCGCCCGCGGCTATAAAAAGCTGGGTGGCTTTATGCGCGATCTGCTGCAGAGCATCACGCTTATCGCGGCGCAGAATAGCGAAGATGGCGATCGCTTCCTCAGTCTGGGCCTGAAACGGTCGCACCTGGCGGTTACCGGCAGCCTGAAATTTGATATCTCCGTTACGCCAGAGCTGGCGGCGACCGGCTCAGAGCGCGCGCAGTCGGCATTTGGTAAAGATGTGCATCATGTTTACCTGCCTTACGATCTGCCCGGTGCCATCAACCGTTTTCTGGATACGGTTGATCCGCGTCTGGTTATCATTATGGAAACCGAGCTGTGGCCAAATATCATTCGCATCCTGCACCAGCGCGAGATTCCGCTGGTCATCGCTAACGCGTGGCTGCGCGGTCGTAAAGCGCCGGCCTACCGTAAACGCTGGGCTGAGCGATATGGCTACTGCACCGGCAAGGTTGAGCCGCACGGTATCGTGCTGCATTCAGTATCGGTAGGTGAAACACTGGCTGCGGTACCGCTGGTGCGGGCGCTGCGCCATCGCTATCCGTCACTGCCCATCACCGTGACCACTATGACGCCCGACTGGCAGATGCGCTGACCTCGCTCTATCAGCGCGTGCTGAGCCAGCGCTGACGAAGTGATGTGAGCAGGCGGTGAATTTCTGATAGTATGCCGCCTTTCTCCGGTTTTTTGACGCGAATATGTCGTAACGATAACTATGACGACCCTGTATACCGCCCTGCTCTATCTGATTCAGCCATTTATCTGGCTGCGCCTGTGGCCTGCGGACTGGCAGTGATCACCAGCACCGGCTGCGGCGGAGCCGAGTTTATCCGTCACGGTGAAGAGGGCTTTGTCTGCGACGCGCTGGATATTCGCGCGTTAAAAGAGGCCGTGCTGGCGGTGCCTGCCCTGTCAGACGACAACTGTATGGGCGCCGCCGCCCGCTGCCGGGTGGAACCTTACGGGCCTGAGTAAACCGATCGCTATCTGATTGTGGTCGGTCAGGATAAACAGCTGTCGCGCTATCAGCAGCTGGCAAACCAGCTTAACTGTCTTGATCGCCTGCGCTTTGCCGGCGTTCAGCAGGATGTGCAGCCGTTCTATCACGCCGCCGATGCGCTGCTGCTGCCAACGCTGTACGATCCATTTCCGAATGTGGTCCTGGAAGCCGGCCATTTCACGCTGGATGCCGGCAACATTCACGTGATCCACAATGCCATTGACAGCAAACGCTTTCAGCCCGCGACACCCAGCCTGCGCCATGCAGCGCGCCATCAGCTGCGGCTGCCGCAGGATGCGCACGTGATGATCTATGTCGGCTCCGGGTTTGAGCGCAAGGGGCTGAAAGCGGCGATCGAGGCGGTGGCGGACATTTTTCGTGCCGGCGACGGCGTACATCGGGTCTGGTTAGAGCAGCGGGCGCGCATTGTTTCCCCGTGGCAGCGGCTGAGCGCAGCGCTCAGCCCGTACCATCGCTATGTGCTGCAGGCTGAAGCGGAGATGTTTAACGATCCGTCGCTCAAAGCGGTGATCTGCAACTCTGAGATGGTGAAGCGGGATATCCTGCATAGCGAGCAGCTGGATCTCAATATCATTACCCGCAGCTGGCAGGGCGCGCCCAATCCCGCCTGGCATCTGCATATCTGCAACCCGGCAAAGTTTGGCCGCATCTCCCGCGAGCGCGGTTTTGCACGTGCAGCGCGCGCCTGCTGGGAGCGGGAACAGTTTGACCTTGTTCAGAGTCACGAGCGCATCGCCGGGTGCCTTATGCACCGCTGCCGTCGCCCGACTCGATCGACACCCGCACGGAGCAGCGCTATCTTTCCGCGATTCCGGTCGCCGATGTGCTGACCGCCGCAAGGAGCTATTTGCATGAATAAAATACGTCTGGCTATCGTCCGGCAGAAATATCGCCCGGACGGCGGGGCCGAACGCTTTATTTCACGCGCGCTGGAAGCGCTGTGGTATCCCTTGCCGGCCAGCTGTCGCTGCCGCAGCTGGCCGCGCTAATCGACGCGGCGCAGCTCTTTATTGGTGTCGACTCTGCGCCGATGCATATGGCCGCGGCGCTGGACACGCCCTGCCTGGCGCTGTTCGGACCGACAAAGCTGCAGCACTGGCGCCCGTGGGGCAATAATAACCGGGTGATCTGGGCAGGTGAGCAGCAGATCGCCGGGCCGTTTATTGTGCTGCAGCCTACGTCGCGCTGGGTATTTAAATGCTGGGACGATGAAAAGATGGCGCAGCTGATCACGGCGCTCTCTGATGAAGGGCATACCCTGGTGCTGACGGCAGCGCCGGATAAAAAAGAGCTGGCGATGATAGCGCATATTCAGTCGCTCTGCTCCGCCTCACGCGTTGCCTATCGCAAACGCGACAACGCCCTCTGGCGCTGGTGCCACAATCAGCGCGTCCCTACCACCCGGCATCATCAGCTGCATACGGTTGAACAGAATATGAGCGCGCTGGCTCCGCTCGGAATCGACGTAACAAATGCAGTCGCGTCGATGCATTTCAGCGAAGCCGATCGGCAGAAAGTAGATGTTTTGCTGGCGCAAGCGCATCCGGCAATTCGCCAGCTGCATATTATCGATCGCAGCTGGAAAAAAGAGGGCAGCCTGCAGAAACTGCGCCATGAACTGGCGCTGCTCTCCGCCGTTCGCGCCTGCCGCTACGATCWGGTGATCAACCTCGCCGACCAGTGGCGCAGCGCCATTATTACCGGCCTGTCAGGTGCTGCGGTGCGCATCGGCTTGGCTCACTGAATCCTGAGATCAATAAGTATGGCAAGCCCGATTCCAGCCCGGTTCACACCACAATCTATTTTAGTGATCAAACTGCGCCATCATGGTGACARGCTGCTGACAACGCCTGTCATCAATGCGCTGCGCGCGCGTTATCCTGATGCACATATCGATGTGCTGCTCTATAAAGAAACCCGGCCGATGCTGGGGCGCGAGCCTGAAGCGGAAGCGCGGCAGGCAATGCTGGCGGATCTGTTCAGTACAGGGACGCATAAACGTATGCTGCGCAATACGCGCGGCCTGAAGCAGTGGTATCAGCTGCTGCTGTGGCTGAGCCGCATTTATCGCTGGCGCCAGAAATAAGCACCACTGCTCGCTTTAACCCCTTTCGGGTTTGCCCTACAATCTCGCTACTACATGCACGACGCTTCCATCAGTAACCGCAAACGCACCGGCCAGCGCAACGTAGAGTATCAGCGTCACTACCTGAAAATTGCCCGGATGCTGGAAGAGCTGAACCAGCGCTATCGCCGTCATATCCGCATTTATCCGGCATTTCACTACCAGATCACGCATGAAGCGCTCAGCGTTTGTCACGCTATCCTGAGCGGACCTGAGTGGCTGAACACCGCGCTCAAAACGCGGCGTTACATGCATGTTGTCTGGCTCGGCATCTATCGTCGTGAGCTGATTACGCGCTGCAATCTGCTGTTTGAGCCGGGACTGCATCATCAGGACATTCCCTGGACCACAGAATTTATGTTTAACGCCACGCGCGTGCGCTATACCGATCGCGTGCTCTAGGCGATCGCGCGCGGTAAGTACGTCAGCTTTCCCGACGCCGATGACACCATGGATGCAGCGATGTATCAGACGCTGACGGAGATGGCAGAGCGTGATGGACTCGATGCAGCACAGTGCAACGCCGAGTGGTATTTCAAAGCGAGTCAGCGTACCAGACCGCTTATTCCTCACGATCGTCTCACCAGCACCGCTGTGCACAATGCCGGCACTGAGTTTACTGCCTGCCTCCAGGCGCTGTTAGCCCAGACGCTGACCGACCTTGAGATCATCATTGTCGATGATGGCTCAACTGATGGCTCCGGCGAGCAGGCGGACGCTTACGCTGCACGCTATCCGCATATCCGTGTGATCCATCAGGCCAACGGCGGCGTGTCACGGGCGCGAAATGCCGGCCATTGTCTTTGATGCGCAATATAAATTCGCGCATCCGGTTGAACAGCTTTTCAACCTGGATCAGCGTAAGCTGAGTGATATCCACGATTTTATTCGCACCCGACAGCAGCAGCGTCTGGCGCGCCGAAACAATGAAATGACCTCATGACAGCCCAGCCAGAACATTCCATGCCACTACTCAGCCTTATTATCCCGATGTAGGAAAGTGTCGCTGGAAGCGCTGCCGGCCGTTATCGGCGAAATGGATTTTTATATCGCCTCCGATTCCGGCAATGTGTACATCGCTGATGCACAGCAGGTACCGGTGATTCTGATTTATGGTCCCTGCTGCGCAGAAGAGCAGAGGCCGCTGGGCGATGTACTGCTGATTGGTCCTGACCATATCGCGCCCTCTTCTCCGGGAACGCGTATCGGTATCAGTGTGACCGCCGGTAATCAGGCCAAAACCATTCCGCCAGCTATCTGGCAGCGTTTGTTTGACCACCTGAGCGACCTTCACTGCACCTTTTTTGCTTTTGGTGCGCCGAATGAACAATCGCGCGTTCAGGAGCTATTCAAAACAGCCGGGCATCGCGACAACCTGATCAGTCTGGTGCCCAGCTATCGCCGCAAGGGGTATCAGAACCTTTTCTATTACACCGCAAGCGGCGAAGTGCAGCATGAAAAAAATACGCTGACGCTGGAAAACTATCTGAAGCTAGCCGATCGCTCTTTCACTAAAGAGAGCTACCCCAAACACGCGACGCTGCCGCTATGGCAGCCTGATTCCCTGCCCGCAGAGATTACCGCGTGCAGCGTTGCGCCGCTCGCCAGCAATGATGTCACCCTTGAACGCATCTGGTATATCGAAGAGTATCGTTCCAGCCTGCTGAAAAAGCTCAGGTTAGTCTGGCATCTGCTCAATCGCTACGACAATATTTATCTGCTGCACCCGACTAACCTGAATCTGTTTATTGCCGCCTGCTGCAATGCAGATAATAAGCAGTTTCTGTTGCGGCCAGAATATGGGGATAATTGCTTGACCTACCTTATTATATTTATCATTTTTTGCCCGATTAAATGGGTAATGAAGCTGTTCCGGACGCGCAGCGAAAAAAATCTGGTGATTCAGACCGCCAAAATTGGCGATTTTATTAATATCACTCCGCTGCTCACGCACCTCGGGAAAAGCGATGCGCTGCTGAGCAGATGTCTGGCCGATCTGAACGCCGCATCGCTGGCAGAAAAAATGCGCGATGTGTATGCCAGCCCCCCCGATTTACAGCACCTCGATTTAAGCATTTATAGTCTGGCTACGATTTGTCAGCAATATCTGCAGCTGGATCCTGTAACAGAAACATCATTTTCAACGGCACGCCATGTTTCGAATTAAGAAATCCCCGGTGGGATTTCAGAGCGCGTCTGCTTCGAAGGCTTTCAGCAAAACCCTTATCCGTGGATCCGCCATGCTCAGATGCTGGTTGTGAGTTCAGATAGCGAAGGGTTTGGCAACGTGCTGGTTGAGGCTTTACATTGCGGCACGGCGGTAGTCAGTACACGCTGCCCCGGTGGCCCGGCTGAGATCCTGACCGGCCCGCTCTCCCGCTACGAGCTGGCGGCCGGGCCCTGCCCGCTGGCCGGCCAGAATTACCTTGTCCACGTAGGACGCATTCATGAGGCGAAACGTCAGGACCGTTTGCTCGACGCTTATGCGCGGAGCGGCATAATGGCTCCCCTGGTGTTGCTGGGTCAGGGCAGCGCGAAACTCCTGGAGGCGTTACGCCAGCAGGCACGGGATTTGGGCCGCGTCTTTTCTGCCTCCTATCTGGGACGCAAAACAGGTTTTTCCCGCTGGTTAAAGCAGCTAAAAATACGTTACGTCTATCAGGGGCGTCAGCTGGTCGGCGTGTCGCAGTATGTTATCGATGATCTGATAAAGAATGTCGGCGTCAGGCCACGCCTGACCCGCGTTATTTTCAATCCTTTCGACTTTGATCGGCTCCTGTGCGATCACAGCGTCCGCCCGTGGCGAAAAATGACAGAAACCGTACGCCGTGCGCGCTTGCTGGATGAGGCGGTACGCCAGAGTGAAGCGCTGAACGGCAAGTTCAGTTTAATCTTTTCCCACTTACACAAAACCGATCGCATTGTCAGGCGAGCCCGATCGCTTGATTCTGCTAAAACCTGGTACTGCCTGCACCAGGCTGACAGGCAGGCAGAGGTAGATAATTTGTCGAAACGCATTTTAATGGTGATCGATGGTTTGCCCGGCGGCGGCGCCGAAAAAGTCGTCTTAACGCTGGCTGAGGGTTTTATTTCCCTGGGACATCGTGTCTCGATTTTCTCTCTGCGAAAAATATGCGATTACCCTATCCCTGCAGGCGTGGATTATCAGGTGGCAGGCYCAAACTTTTCCAGCGCCGCTGGCCGGGTCAGGGAGCAGCGCTCTGATTAAACCAGAATAGCGTGAATAAAAAGCAGGGCGGATTTATCTTTAGCTGCTTACCGCGCGCAGTTATGGCAGACTTTTTACAGCATTCGTTCATTTGCCGATAAACGTACTCATATCGGAAAGATAATAGATCAGTTTCACCACCGGTGGGTTTGAAGCCATACTTTTCGCACAGCCTCTGAAAGCGGGGCAGGAAGCTGACATTATGCGTTGTCACCTTTCCGCTGCGGTTGCGCCACAGGTTATCGCCTTCCGTATCCAGGGTAATCAAAAAGGCAGGCTTTTCCATAACTTGTCCGGTATATTTCACTGTTATCATCACTATGGTACGCACCGCCTGTGTGACCTTATCGCGTAAAACGGACTCAGGATACTCAATCAGATAGGGTTGATAACGCCAGTCATCCTGCGTCAGTTTATATTCCGGCGGGCTATACCAGGCGTGAAGATGCATACCGATCTCCCCCTGTCCGCGGGCCAGTAGATCCTGTCCGAACTCTACATAGGCAGGATCGCTCGCCATCTCGTAATTCGTCAGCCGACTATAGTCGGTTCCTCCGCTCCCCTGCGGGGCGCCGGATGAATTACGCCAGCTGACCCGGGGCGTCACGGAGCAMTCAACCAGATAACCGTTATCGATTAAAGCCTGCGCATAAACTTCGTTAAAGGCCCAGCGACCGGCGCGATGACTGGTCATTTTTTGCTGAAATGCATCCTCCAGCAACGCCGTCATAAAGGCCAGGTTGCCGCCGGTCGGGCGCAGCCAGTTAACTGAGGGACCACGCGGCTTGCCACGCAGCTGATTCCACGCCTTTTTAAACTGGTTGGTCATCGCGCCATAGCGATACTGAATGCTCATGGGCAACTCCAGCAGCGAACTGTTACCCGGCTTTGAGATATCGCTGGTGTCTATATAGTAAGCGCGATCGGGGAAATACTCTGTCAGCGTCATTCCCTGTACACGCGGCTGAAGCCAGATAAACAGCTGCTCCAGATCGTCGTACAGCCTGTCGATGTCCGCCTCCGTTTTAAACGTGGGGCTGCCGTCTGGCATGAATTCAGAGGAGTGCAGCATAAACTCGATGTAATCACTGCCCTGATCGAGCGTCTGCGCAGCAACCTTTTTCATTTCATTCTATTACTATTATGAACGCTCTGCCATCACGCTGTTCCGCGCAGCGGCAATAATCTGCAAGGGCAACTGCAGGACAAAAAAATATCTGCAGCTGCGCTTTCCTCAGGTCGATACACTCTTCTCATACCTGAAAAGCCGGTTCAGAAAGCGCAAATCTGAAACGCATCAGCGTGCATGAGCTTTTTTATGCAAGGCATCTACGCTCTATTTTTACCGCGATAACAAAAGCGGTATTACGCGCAATGTCAGAAAAAGCGATATCGATGATCTGACCTTTGCCATGCAGAAAATGCTTGCCTGGGCAAAAGATAAAGATAATTCTCGTCAGCGTCTGGCATCCTATATGCTGATGGACTGCTTTAAAGAAATAAAGAGTATGTCGAAAATCATCTACGTTATCGCCTATGACTTTCAGACTCTGGGGATAGATTGCCTTGAACCCCTGTTCCAAAAATCGATGTGGCATCTGTGGAACCGGGTTTACCGCCGCGCTCTGCTGAGCGGTGAAAGTTTCGCATCAGGCAGGCGCTACGAAGATGTTATCTTTACGCCTTTCCTCTATTTCAGGACAGATAAGATTACGCATCTGGACATTGATACCCGCAATACCGGCATGCAGCAGGCTCAGGGAAAGTTTGTCACATTTATTGATGCAGACGATATTATCAGCAGACACTATATTGCGGTTATCAGGCCGCTGCTGCTGGCTGATAATGATGATTTAATCGACTTTAACTATCAGCGTTTTGAACATCAGCCGCCTGATGAGACGGAAAAAGTCGATGTAAAACGCATTATCCCCTGCTTTAATGCGGGGGAGTTTATTATTCCCTGCCTGCAATCGCTGTTTGCGCAACTTGAATCTGACATTGAGGTCATCATTATTGATGATGGTTCAACAGATAACTCAGTCAGCGTGATAGAAAATTTTTTGCAGGCACAACAGCACCAGGCAGTTCGGTTTCTGCAGCAGAAGAACTGTGGGATTGACTACGCTGATCTACTGCCTCACTATTATATTTGCTTTCTCCATGATGAAAGGCCCGCATCATCAGGAAAAAAATCAATGACGAAATCGATCCCGCCTGTTTTAAGCA
>PEFU01000003.1:2570010-2602451 GCA_002939445.1 Pantoea sp. BRM17
GTTTACCGGCGCCAATCAGATCCGTCAGGGGCGCTTTGAACAGGCTGATGGCGGCACGCTGTTTCTTGATGAGATTGGCGATATGCCGCTGGATGTGCAGACGCGTCTGCTGCGCGTGCTGGCAGACGGTCAGTTCTATCGCGTGGGCGGCTACGCGCCGGTAAAAGTGGACGTGCGCATTATTGCCGCCACGCATCGGTTCCGTATTATTGGCCGTCTGTCACGCTCCTCCATCAGCGTGCTGATTAACGGTGAGTCGGGAACCGGTAAAGAGCTGGTCGCGCATGCGCTGCACCGCCACAGCCCGCGCGCCAAGGCGCCTTTTATCGCGCTGAATATGGCGGCGATCCCGAAAGACCTGATTGAATCTGAACTGTTCGGGCATGAAAAAGGCGACTCCGATCTTGATGCCGCCGTCAGTGCCTATCAGCAGGGCGCATTTGATTATCTGCCCAAGCCGTTTGATATCGATGAGGCGGTAGCGCTGGTCGAGCGCGCCATCAGCCACTATCAGGAGCAGCAGCAGCCGCGCAATCAGCCCGTCAGCGGCCCGACAACCGACATCATCGGCGAAGCGCCGGCGATGCAGGATGTGCTTGAACGCGCGCTCACTGGAGCCGGTTTAAGCTGCGCGACGTTTGACAGCGCCAGTGAGGTGCTGGATGCACTCGCCAGCAAAACCCCGGACGTACTATTGTCAGATATTCGCATGCCGGGCATGGATGGCCTGGCGCTACTGAAGCAGATCAAGCAGCGTCATCCGATGCTGCCGGTCATCATTATGACGGCGCAGTCAGCGGACGCGAAGGGGGTACCGGTCTCGGACTCTCTATCGCCCGCAGCCTGATCGATCAGCACTCCGGAAAAATTGAATTTAACAGTTGGCCAGGTCACACCGAGTTTTCGGTCTACCTGCCCATTCGCCAGTGAGGTTTCTATGCAACGAGGGATAGTCTGGATCGTCGATGACGATAGCTCCATCCGCTGGGCGAACAGGTGCTGCTTAACGTCGTACGCAATGCGCTGCAGGCGCTCGGCGCAGAGGGCGGTACCATCGTGCTGCGTACGCGTACCGCTTTTCAGCTGACGCTGCACGGCACGCGCTACCGGCTGGTGGCACGTATTGATGTGGAAGATAACGGGCCGGGCATACCGGCACAGCTGCAGGATACGCTGTTCTATCCCATAGAGCAGGCAGACCGGCTGCGCAACCTGGTCGATCGTCTGCTGGGCCCGCAGCAGCCGGGGCTGCACGTTACGCAGAGCATTCATCAGGTGGCGGAGCGCGTGGTCAAGCTGGTCTCGATGGAGCTGCCGGACAACATAACGCTGGTACGCGACTACGATCCCAGCCTGCCGGAGCTGCCGCACGATCCTGACCAGATGGAGATGGCGCCGATGGACAATCAGCGCCGGCTCAGCCAGGAGCAGATCCAGCATGCTCAGCAGGTTGCCGCACGCGATTTAGTGCGCGGCCTGGCGCATGAGATTAAAAACCCGCTTGGCGGCCTGCGCGGCGCGGCACAGCTGCTGTCGCGCGCGTTACCTGACCCGTCGCTGAACGAATACACCAACGTTATCATCGCGCAGAGTTCGCGTAAGCTGTTCGGTACGCCGCTGCCGGAGCTGACCGGCTACTTTTCGCTCAATCTTGACGTGATGCGCGAGAGCCTGGCCGCAGGCCAGGGCTTTACCGACAGCGAAGTCACGCTGGTGGTTGACGGACGCGCGCACATCATGTCGCTGACCGCGCAGCGTCTGCCGGACGGCCTGATCCTGCTCACCGCAAAATTGCCGTTATCGGGGAGTTTTCCATCCCAAAACGCTATAGTGCACCCATTTGGTGCAGAGGATCGTGGTATGGTTGCTGGCTCACTGCCCGACGCAGGGCAGATTCTCAACTCCCTGATAAACAGTATTCTGCTGGTCGATGACGGGCTGGTGATCCACTATGCCAATCCGGCTGCGCAGCAGCTGCTGGACGCTATCGATGCTTATATCGAACTGCGCAAGCCAGATGTTGATCGCGTTCGCATGACGCCACACCCGGTTGAATTTGAACTCTACTACAGCGTTTAAATGGCCATTCACCTCTTTTGTCCGCCAGGCCGGGCAAAAGAGGACAACGTTTTTTTGTTGCCGTGGAAACTTTAGCCCATCTCCGGATGGGTTTTTTTATTTACTGCACTGCTGATGGCTGGCCTCGACGGTATCATCAATAAAATCCATCCTGGCGATGCGATGGACAAAAACCTCTACGATCTGCCGCCGGAAGAAGAAGCGGAGATCCCGAAAGTAGCCGGTTCTCTGGAAGAAGCACTGAACGCGCTGAATGAAGATCGCGAGTTCCTGACCCGCGGCGGCGTATTCACTGACGCTAAAGCGATTAACGCCCTGGCTAACCCAACCACCAACTCCTACAAGCGTCTGGTGCCGGGTTATGAAGCGCCGGTTATGCTCGCTTACTCCGCGCGTAACCGCTCAGCCTCCATCCGTATTCCGGTGGTTGCCAGCCCGAAAGCCCGCCGTATTGAAGCGCGCTTCCCGGATCCAGCGGCTAACCCATACCTGGCGAAGTATGTCGTGCACAACGTTGCGCACGCCTACGGCAAGACCGCAACCTTTATGCCAAAACCGATGTTTGGTGACAACGGATCCGGTATGCACTGCCATATGTCACTCTCTAAAGGTGGCGTAAACCTGTTCTCTGGCGATAAGTACGGCGGCCTCTCTGAAACCGCGCTGTTCTACATCGGCGGTGTGATCAAGCAACCGGGTCTGAAAGGCGGCTACTTCCCGGTACCACCGGTTGACTCCTCTCAGGATATCCGTTCTGCCATGTGTCTGACCATGGAGCAGATGGGTCTGGTTGTAGAAGCACATCACCACGAAGTGGCAACCGCTGGTCAGAACGAAGTGGCAACCCGCTTCAACACCATGACCAAAAAAGCGGATGAAATTCAAATTTAAATCGCCAAGCGCGCTGAAGAGTACCTGCGCGCTTCCGGTATTGCTGACACCGTGCTGTTCGGACCTGAGCCAGAGTTTTTCCTGTTTGACGATATCCGTTTCGGTTCATCGACTTCAGGTTCACACGTCGCTATCGATGATATTGAAGCGTGCTGGAACACTGGCAAAGCGTACGAAGGCGGCAACAAAGGCCACCGGGACTTCTTTGAAGAAGGCAAAATGTTCGATGGTTCATCCATCGGTGGCTGGAAAGGCATTAACGAATCAGACATGGTGCTGATGCCGGATGCCACCACTGCGGTGATGGACCCGTTCTTCGAAGACCCGACCCTCATCATCCGGTGTGACATCCTTGAGCCAGGCACGCTGCAGGGTTACGATCGCGATCCGCGCTCTGTAGTCGTGACACATTCCAGGCATTTTGAGTTCTCTCACCACGACAACAGATGACCATTTCCAGGAGAGTTGAGTATGTCCGCTGAACACGTTCTCTCGATGATGAACGAGCATGAAGTTAAGTTCGTCGATCTGCGTTTTACCGATACTAAAGGTAAAGAACAGCACGTCACCATTCCTGCTCATCAGGTTAACGCTCATCAGCGCATCTTTTTGCACCATAATAAAGCAATGCGTCTGTTCTGGTGCAGCTGCTGATGCACCGCAGCGCGCCGCACAGCGCTATTTATTGCACTTAAAAAAAGTTGGCACAGAATTCGCTTTATCTTTTTTAAGTGCAAACGACAGTGGCCTGATGGCTGAATAGCTTGCCGGGATCTTAGTCAGGGGTGGTCGATGATGGCGATGTTACGCAAATTTTCGATCACAGCTTTGCCTCAGGCATTATAGAAATAACGCGGTATTGTACACGGATTAAGCGGAATACTGAACATGATCACAGTTTTCCCGACAATATTCTCACGCTGCTGGTTTTTAGCACCATTAGCGGTGCAAATATCTGCACTCTGCTGGCTTTATGCACCATTTTAGTGCCCCGGGGTATCAACGATGTTGATACGGTAGTCGTTCCATTTGATGGCGGTGTTTTTTGCGAGGATGGTAATTCCACGCTCTTTTTCCAAATCATTGGAATCCATCACACGTTCAGTCGCTTCGGTACGAGCGTCAAAAGTACCAGACTGTTGCAGCAGTTTGTCGACCAGGGTGGTTTTTCCATGGTCAACGTGCGCATGGTCTACAACCCAGTCAGGACGCGCGCCTGGACGGTCAATTTTGTTGATAACAACAATAGGTTTCAGACCGTGAGCAAAGGCTTTCTTGGTTACGAAGCGGGTTTGCGGCATAGGGCCATCCATCGCATCAACAACCAGCAGCACCGAATCCACCATGGACATGACGCGCTCTACTTCACCACCGAAGTCGGCGTGGATCTGCATCTGCAGCGGCGCATCAGCTTCAACCTGCGGCGGAGAAACGTGATCGACGATTGCCTGATACAGCGGAGTCATGTCCTCAGCCATATCAGTGTGTTCCAGACCTGCAATACCATTCAGCGCTGACGCATAAATGATAGGGAAGTCCAGCTGCTCGTCAGTCGCGTCGAGGTTAACGAACAGGTCGAATACCGCAATGATGTCGCCCGCTTCTGCCAGATCGCTGTCAATACGCTCCAGACCCAGATGCGTCAGCACTTTACCCACTTTCGCGTTGCGGGTTTTGCCTTCGCTATCAATCACAGTAACCTGCTGGTTCGGCTTGATTTTACCGCGCTTGATGCGGCCAATACCGATAACGCCCAGGTAGTTGTTGTAGTCCAGCTGAGACTGTACCAGCTCTTTGTTCAGGCGATCCAGGATCTGACGTGAAGTAACGTATTTACCTTCTTTACCGCAGAACGGTGAGGTATTGACGTTAAAGAACATGGTTACGGTAGGCTCATCTACGCTCAGCGCCGGCAGCGCCTCTACATTCTGCGTGTCGCAGATGGTATCGGAGATGTTCAGTTCACCCAGACCGGTAACCATATCGAGGGTAACGTTCTCAAACGGCTCCTGCTTGCGGCCTTCATGCTCACGGAAGATAACTTTCGGACGGGATACCGCCAGCTCAAAGCCTTCACGACGCATGTTTTCGATCAGAACGGAAAGGTGCAGCTCACCACGACCTGATACGCGGAATGCATCAGCATCTTCGGTCTCTTCAACGCGCAGTGCAACGTTCTCGTAGTGGCTGAAAGTCGAGTAGAGCAGACCGGTACCGGAGGTCATGGTCATGAATTCGTTACGGAAGCCGATCAGACCACGGCTTGGGATCACGTAGTCGAGACGTACGCGGCCTTTGCCATCCGGATCCATGTTTTTCATGTCGCCTTTACGCTCACCCATCGCCTGCATCACTGAGCCCTGGTGGGTCTCTTCCGTCAGACAGTTTACCGTCAGGTCGTTAGAGCGGCTGTGAATACCGATGATCTGGCCTTCATAAACCTCTGCACCGTGACCCAGGAACAGCTTACCGCGATCCTGCAGACCAAACAGAGCAAACGCAACGGCTTTACCCTGACCGTTAGAGATCAGAACGCCGTTCTGACGCTGACCAACTTCGCCCGGACGCACGTCCTTACCGCCGCGAGACGCGCGTTTGCGATCGTTCTCGGTCAGGTGACGTTTACGGATACGGACTGACTGTGGCGTAACTTCAACCAGTTCGTCATCATCGATGAACTCGATCGCCTGCTCCAGCGTCATTTTCTGTGGCGGAACCAGCGTCGTCGCCTCATCGGTACCTGACGCACGCATGTTGGTCAGTTTCTTACCAGATTGAAGTCGATATCAACAATCACGTTACCCAAATCAAAGATGTACAGCATGACGCCTCTCCTCTGTGCTTCCGGGATCATTCACTCTAGCGGCAAAAAGCGTAGCTGAACAGGGAGCATTCGGGGAAAAAGGCGGGCAACAGAAACAAAAAAGCCCCGCAGTGCGGGGCCTGATAACAGAACGTATCGTTTACTCGCGACAAACACGGCCTGCCAGCCAGCGGTAAACTGCTCATAGCTCAGGGCAATATCGAGCTGCTCGCAAAGGCGCTCGGCAAATTCCGGGTCGCTGATCTCGCCCCGTTCATGTTGTTCAAACGCTTCATCCATGCTGAAGCGACTCTGCAGCGTGGCCAGCGGCACACGGCCTAAATCACTCCAGACGCCCAGTACGGCATGGCTGAAAATCCGCGCTTCCGGTTTACGCATGCCGAGCTCCTGCGACATATAGACGCGATCGGCAGCCTGCTGAACTTCCGGATAGTGCGTCGGCCAGAATTCAAAATGCAGCTGGTTGGTGTTGGAAAGGATCACCACGCGTTCGCCGCGGGCGCGAAGCTGGTTCATGATCGCCAGCGTCTCCGGGCGAACGTCACAAAAAGAACGCATGCGCCCGGTGGCGCAGAGTGTTAGCCATCACATTTACCCACGCGCTGCGAACCAGGCGGGCAGGGTTTTGTGATCTTCCACCAGCACGCTTTCGATTCCCAGCGCGCGCGCCGCATCGATATTCGCCTGATTGTCATCAAAGAAGATGGCCTGGTCCGCCGTGTAACCCTCCTGCGCCAGCGTCGCCAGCTGCCGGCATAAAGTTGGTAAAGATAAAATTCTTGAGCTGTACGCTGATGTCGGAAAAAACCGGGAACGCGGCGAACAGCGCGAAGATCACCGCCACCAGCGGCACCAGCGCCAGCAGGGAGACGTAGGCAAGATTCCCCGCCTGCGTGGTCATGTTATCTTCGTCGATGCGCCGCCACAGCAGTTTCAGCGGGCCGAGCGTCAGGATCATCCAGTAAACGGCAAACGAATAGATCATCGGACGCGGCGAATTGCTGCGCCAGATGGCGTTCAGCGCGCTGTCAACGGAGTGCATCAGCAGCAGCGCCGTGACAATCAGCCCTACCGCGCCTACCGCCGTCATTTTATTTACGTTAGCGACAAACTGGTCAAGGTAGCGCTGGATCACGACCGCCCCGGTGAGCGCATCGCGCCCCGGCACGCGCCGCGTTGGCACCACGCTGTAAAGCAGCCAGAACGCCAGAATGGAGAGCACCAGCGGGAAGATACGCAGCGCCTGGTCGATCAGGCTGGTAACGCCGGTGACATTGACCCAGCGCAGCGACAGCAGATAGGAGCTAATCGCCAGGCTGGCGCCAGCCAGCAGGTGCAGCTTTAGCTGGCGATAGTCATTCAGGGTGACGGTGACTTCCGCTCCCAGCAAAACAATACACCACGTCCAGTAGACCCACAGAAACAGAATCGGGATAACGGCCAGTACGCCATAAATTAACTGATACGAGGGAAACATCGTAACATAGAGCGCAAAGCCTTTTTTACCCAGCTCAAACAGCAGGCCTGCCACGGTCACCGAAAACACGGTAGCCGAGCACTTTATCGCAGAGCCGCCGGGCTTTTTGATCATCATCCTCTTTTTCCACGCCCAGCAGCACCAGCAGTCCGGCGCCAATCTCACCAATGATCTGGTTGTCGACCGCCACGCTGGCGGCACTGACGCGCTGAATTAATGCAATCATGTTTCCTCACGGGATGGTTCATGTTCGACCGCTGGCGGTTGTGATACCGCTGGCCCGGCAGCAGTCGCTGAAGACGTTATAGAGCCGCTCCGCTTCTGCCGGTACGGCACCGCCGGAAAAGGAGGGACGCATGCCCTTACGGGTATCTGCCGCCAGCGTAAACTGCGAAACCACCAGCACGCTGCCGCCAGCCTGGTGCACATTCAGATTCATTTTGTCATTCTCGCATTTCCCAGCGGAACTGGTAATACATGTCCAGCTCTTCGGCCGTCTGAGGCACTCGAAGATGATACATAAAATGATTCTCCCGTTCGGAGCCAGCGTGGCCGATTGCCTGCCGCCAGGCTGCCGATCTCACACCTGCAACCAGAAAGTGACCGGACCGTCGTTAACCAGTGAAACCTGCATATTGGCCGCAAAGCTCCACCAGCGTCCCGAGCCCCTTGCCCTGTACCGACGGGTGCACGGCCAGAAAGCGAATAGCTGCTTCATTCTCTGCGTTGATATAGAGGCGGCCTGCGGCAACCGGCTTGCCCTGCTCATCCACCACCATCTGATGGTGCGCCAGCGCGTCCCAGGCATCCCGCTCTGAGCCCTGCGGCTGGCGCAGCGGCTTGCGCCCGGCGCGATGCAGAATATCATCCAGCGTCACCACCGGTTTGATCATCAGAAAATGGCGCACCGGCGTGGTCTGCGGTGCGGTGATTTCACCCTGATTGATAAAACCCAGCTTGGCAAAAAACTCCACGGCGTCTTCGCGCGCGCTGCAGGTTACGCGCTTGGCGCCTTCCTGTCGCGCCACGGATTCCAGCGTCATCAGCCAGATCAGCCCCCAGCCGGTCAGCGTGGCCAGCGAGAAAAGACTGCCGGCAAACAGCGTATGGTGCGGATTCTGATTGCCGGTCTCCGGCATGGTGGTGACAAATTWCTGCCCGGTATATTGCAGGATGCGCACGCCCATCTTCTCACTCAGGGGAATATGCTCATACCACGCCTGCTGGAGCTGGCCGCACCAGTCGCCCGGCTCTTCATTTCCGTACAGCTCAACCTCCAGCTGCACGCGCGCCTTGCGCCCGCGCGCGAGGCGGTCGAGATCGCCGCTCAGCGAGCCGAGATCGGCAGTGGCGCCGGGCCGTCCGCTGATCGGTTTGCTGTAGCGGATATGCGCATCCGCCAGAATGATGGTTCCGCCCAGATGACGTTCGCGCAGCAGCCCCTTTCCGTTACCACCGACGCCGGCTCGCTGCAGCAGAGCATGCGTAACGGGCAGACAGATTAAGAACGGCAGGCCGATCGCGTTGTTGCCGCGCGATCGGCTGCACCATCCTCAGTTTATCAGCGCGCCGGAGCCACCCGCTTCGAGTGGACCATGCTGGTCCGCAGGCAGCACAATATAGACGCCCTCAAATACTTGCTGGAGGCGACGGCAACGGTAGGCCAGAGCGCCGAACGTCCGCTGACGCTGAGTCTGAAGGGCCAGGCGGTGCCGGTCAACGTACTGGAAAACTGGGGCTGGCCAGCGCTGACGCAGAGCGGTGACAGTAATCTACAGCTGCAGCTTAAGGGGTCACTGCGCGCCGGTACGCCGCTGCGTCCGGGCATTTCGGCAGAGACGGCGCTGGACGGCTCTGCGGATAATCTGCTGCTGGCGCGCGCGCATCAGTGGGGGATCTGGTCGGGCAAAGCGAGTCTTAACGCGGCAGAAGCGACCTTTAACCGTACCGATCTGCGTCATCCCTCAATAGCGCTGACGGCAGATGAGCAGCAAATCCAGATAACAGAAATGAGCGCTTTTAACGGCAATGGACACGGCAGCTGGACGCGCAGCAACCGGCAACTGACGCTGGACGATCTGGCCGTGGCCGGACTGGAGTATACGCTGCCGCAGAACTGGCGCGAGCGCTGGCAGGCTGCCCTGCCCGCCTGGCTTGACAGCGTGCTGGTGAAGCACGCCACCGCCAATCGTAACCTGATTATCGATATCAATCCGGCGTTTCCTTTCCAGACCGATCTTACGCTGCGGGACATTACCCTGCGCAACGGCGACTGGCAGAGTAACGAAGGCTATCTGGCGATGAATGCCGGCAACTTTATCAATGGCAGCCTGGCGCTGGATGATCCTATCGTTAATGCAGAGTTCTCGCCTGAAGGCGTCAGACTTACGCAGTTCAGCTCCCGCTGGGTTAACGGTATTCTGCGCGCCAAGGTGACCGGTCGGGCAGAGCGTGACGACCAGGGTAACTGGAGCATTGATCAGCTGCGCCTGAATGATATCCGTCTGCAGACCAGCCAATCGCTGAATGATTTCCTGCGCCCGCTGCTGACGGCCCCTGCGGTCACAATTAACCGTCTGGATGTCACCGACGCCCGGCTGCAGGGACCGGACTGGGCGGTCACCGACCGTGCCCGCGGCGTCAATGGCGGTATTGTTCCATGGAAACCTGTATCCGCCGATATGCTGGGCAGTGACGCACAGTTTCAGATAAGCGCCGCGCAGCTGACGCTGAACGGGCTGGCCGGTGATAACGTGCTGCTACAGGGCAACGTGGCGCAGCGCCGCCTGCAGCTCACCACGATAGGTGCGGATATCGCCCGGGGATGTGTCGTGGCTAAACGCATCGATCTGGGCCTGGCGATGGTGCAGTTCAGCGACTGGCTTCATTTTGACAGCATTGAAATTCATGAAGGGGAGATCAATCTCGCTAATCAGACGCCATCCACCACGCTGCCCGTTCAGGCCAACCGCCTGCAGCTGCGCAATGTGCGCCTGGAAAGCCCGCGCACGGCGCTGCCGCTCTAATTACTGCTGATTCTGCTGCTGCTGGTGATCGGTTATGTACTGGTGCAGACACAGTGGGGCGCCGGCTGGTTTAGCCGCTGGGTAAGTGATAAAACTGCGTGGCATCTCTCCGTCAGTAAAATTGAGCACAACTTCTCTTCCCCTTCGCATATCGTGCTGGATAATTTCAGTTTTGGTCACGATGGCCAGCCTGCGGATTACGGCGATCGTGCTTAATCTTATTTTCCCGCAGGAAAAATAGCGCAGCAGGCAGGCGCCCGCCTGCCTGCTATTTATCCGKATTTTTCGCCAGACGGTTGAGCTGTAACGGTAATTCAGGCATAACAACCACTGACCGGACAACGATCGCGATGGATGAATGCAATGAAATTCCTGGGCAAGTTTTTCCTTACTCTCCACTATCGTGATGTTCGGCACCATTGCCGCTTCCGGCGTGCGCATTGTATCCCGCGAGCCGCTTAACCGCCGCGCTATCATGATTATTGCGCTATCGCTGGCGGTCGGACTCGGTGTCTCTCAGCAGCCGCTGATCCTGCAGTTTGCGCCAGAGTGGCTGAAAACGCTGCTCTCTTCCGGTATTGCTGCCGGCGGTCGCCTGAACTCCTGCGTCTCTGCCCTGTTTAACACCTTCCCCAACTCCTGTTTTGGTCAGAACAACGGCGTGATCCAGCTGACCGGCGTGGCCAGCCGCTATGTAGGCTTTGTGGTGGCGCTGATGCTGGTGGTTCTCGGGCTGTTTCCGGCGGTCAGCGGCTTTGTTCAGCATATTCCGGAACCGGTGCTGGGCGGGCAGCCGCTGCTGGCTGTGCCTTCACCGCTCTATTACGGGCTGGGTTTTGACTGGAATCTGCTGATCCCGCTGATGCTGGTCTTTATGGTTACTTCGCTGGAAACCATCGGTGATATCACCGCCACCTCTGACGTTTCAGAACAGCCGGTCAGCGGCCCGCTCTATATGAAGCGCCTGAAAGGGGGCGTACTGGCAAACGTTGCTGCTATGAACGATCACAGCTTTGGCGCGCCTGGAAATCTGCTGCTGGCAGGTGCCGTACTGCTGGTGATTATTCTGCTTAACCGTCAGCGCAACCCCTATCTGCGTGTGGCATCGCTGGTGATCGCGATGGCGGTGGGTTATGCACTGGCGTGGGGACTGGATATGCTGCCGGAGAGCGCGGCACCGGTAGAGAAGAATGGTGGCGCGGATGTGCCCACCATGATGGCAGCGCTGTTTGGCACGCTGATGGTCGCCTCCTGTACCGAAATGCTGCTGTCGCGCGTGCTGCATCTTGCACGCCGGATTATTACGCCGCTGGTGTCGGGCATCGTAGTGATGATTATCGGTCTCTCACTGATTCAGGTCGGGCTGACCTCAATTGGCGGCGGCTCGGCACTGCTGATCTGCCAGGCGCTGGGGCTGCCGGCACAGGATACGCAGCACATCATCAGTATGTCGCTGTTTGCCTCCGGCGTAGCGTCGCTGCTGCAGATCAAAACCTGGGGACCGGTGGGCTCCGGGCTGCTGTCGATTCAAGGGACCAGCTTTAACTTTGTTACGCCGCTGATTATGGGCGGTATGGCGCTGGACCGTTTAAAATCGCCACTTTGCTGTTACTGAGAGCCTGTCATGTCTGTTAATCGTGCCGAACCCCTTTCGCCCGCCAGTGCGTCTGCCACGACAAAAAGCGAACTGATTTATCGTCTTGAGGATCGCCCGCCGCTGCCGCAGACGCTGTTTGCCGCCTGTCAGCACCTGCTGGCGATGTTTGTCGCCGTGATCACCTCGAAGTGCAGCGCGTGGCGCGCCATATCCATCAATATTACCCCGAACAGGCACAGGCGCTGATTGAGCGCTGGCTGCCGGAAACTGAACGCTACAGCCACGCATAGAGGCCGGTTTCGGGCGCGCCCTGCGCGCCCGCTGAAAAATTGTCCAGCCGGTAATCAGCCGCAGCTATGCAAACGATTGCTTTCAGCGGGTGCTGCGTGCTGCTTTATAAAGCCCCGCTGAGCAAAACCGCTCAGCGTCGCCTGCAGGTACTGCGCGACAGCAACGACGGCTTTGTGATTGCGCAGCACGATCTTGAAATTCGCGGCCCCGGCGAGCTGCTGGGCACGCGGCAGACCGGCAACGCTGAATTCAGGGTCGCTGACCTGCTGCGCGATCAGGCCATGATCCTGAAGCCCGCAGAGAAGCAGGCGGTAATGGCCGCGTTCAAAGCGAACGAGATCCAGCTGCTTATCGCCACTACCGTTATTGAGGTTGGCGTGGATGTCCCTAACGCCAGCCTGATGATCATCGAAAACCCGGAGCGGCTCGGTCTGGCACAGCTGCATCAGCTGCGTGGACGCGTCGGACGCGGCGCTGTCGCCTCACAGGTTGCCATTCCGGACACGCGCCGCAGCGAGATTATTGAACGCGTAAAAAGCGCCTGCCTGGAGGGACGTCAGGCCTACTGGGTCTGCACCCTGATTGATGAATCGGACGTGCTGGAAGCGCAGGCCGCTGAAGCGACCTGGCAGGAGCTGAGCGTGGCATTACCCGATCTGCGCACCGGCCTGGTGCACGGTCGGAGGATTATTGATGAGCAGCACCGCTTTGGTGTGCATCAGCGGCTGGCGCTGTGGGAAAAAGGCGAAGAGCAGGGTTTTCATCCGCATCAGCTCATTATGACCGCGACACCCATTCCGCGCACGCTGGCGATGACCGCCTACGCCGATCTCGACACCTCGACAATCGATGAGCTGCCGCCGGGCCGCACGCCGGTCACAAAGCTGGCCGAGCAGCACGCTGCAAATTTCCGTCAGTGGTTTGCGCCGCTCGGCATCGAGGTTGGCTGGCTCGCCGGCAAGCAGAAAGGCAAAGCGCGCGAAGCGCAGCAGGCGGCGATCGCCAGTGGTCAGGTGGCGATGGTGGTGGGCACGCACGCGCTGTTTCAGGAGCAGGTGAAGTTCAGCGGCATGGCGCTGGAGGCCGCGCTGCCTTTCTCTCCGACCGGCGCGCAGCAGCGCGTGGTAAAAGAGATTGAGCGCGATCTGGCTAATGACTATCCGATGCTGCGCCTGGTACAGGGCGATGTCGGCTCCGGTAAAACGCTGGTGGCGGCTCTGGCAGCGCTGAACGTCATTGCCCACGGCAAACAGGTGGCGCTGATGGCGCCGACTGAACATGCGCTGCGCACGCTGCACCGGCCGCCGCCCGATCTCCGGCTCAGCGAACTGGAAACCGGCCGCCATCCGGCACAGAAGCGATTAATTCTTGAAGAGCTGCTGGCGCATAATCTCAGCATGCTGGCCGTGCGCGCGGGCGCACAGCGTCATCATGCGCTGCCGCTGACCCCCTGCCATACGCTGGTGGACAGGCTGCTTCCTGAATACCGCGTTCAGGGTGAGCAGGGCGGCGTTGAGCTGCAGGAAACCCTGACGCCGGTCTATCCCACCACGGAGGGGATACGTCAGGCCACGCTGCGCAATCTTACCGACCAGGCGCTGACTCTCCTGGAGAGCTGTGCGATCGCTGAGCTGCTGCCGTCAGAGCTGAGCGGCGGGCTGATCAGCTTGCCTGTCGAAGGCGAAGTGCTGAACAGCGAAGTCACCTTTGGTCGCCGCCGCATGCTGGTATGCCAGATTGGTGACGGCAGCGGGATTGCCACTCTGCGCTTTTTTAACTTCACCGCCGGCATGAAAAACAGCCTGGCGCCGGGTCGCCGCGTCACCGCTTATGGTGAGATCAAGCGCGGACAGCGCGGCGCCGAAATTATCCAGTCGGAAATGAAAGGCCGGCTGCTGGATGCCATACCGCTCAGTACCCTGACCGGCGTCGGCGCCAGCCAGGCCGCTAAGCTGGCCAGACTCGGCCTGTTTACTATCCAGGATCTGCTGCTGCACCTGCCCCTGCGCTATGAAGATCGCACCCAGCTCTACAAAATTAACGATCTGCTGCCTGGTATCTGGGCCACCACGCCAGCGACAGAATGCCGGCATGTATCAGCGTAAGCACAGCCTGCTGGATGAAGAAGAGCAGCAGCGTCTGCTGTTTGAAGGCGGCTATCCGGTTCTCGCCCGCGTGGCGAAGCAGAAAGGCCTGCCCTATCCGCAGATCAACATGCAGGGTGGCATCGATGCTGATGCCAGCTGGTGGTCCGCCATGCAAGCCACGGATCTTTCAGACAAGGCGGTCGACTTTCGCGCTATCGATTACACCCGCCCGACCTGCATTCTGATGGGTCAGGAAAAAACCGGCATCACCGCCGACGCGCTGGCGCTGGCTGACCAGGATATTATTATTCCGATGGTGGGTATGGTGCAGTCGCTGAATGTCTCTGTGGCCTCGGCGCTGATTCTGTATGAAGCACAGGACAATGTCTCTGCGGTGATCCGCACGGCAGACGCAGTGGGCATTCATGAGGTTCACGCCGTCTGGCCCAGCGTGCGGATGCGCACGATGGTTTCGGCCTCCGCAGGCAGCAACAGCTGGGTAAAAGTTAAAACCCATACGCACATTACGGAAGCGGTACGCCATCTGAAAGATCGCGGCATGCAGGTGCTCGCCACCGCCTTTATCCGTCTGACTGCTAACGACCGCGTCCATCTGGCAAACATCATGCGCAAAATTCGCGTGATGCCGGATGTGATTAAAGTCCACCGTAACCGTAATTAATGCATGAATGCTCAACGTTTTGCCCGAATTCAGGAAATGCTGGCGCTGCGTCAGCACGATCTCACCGTCTGCATGGAGCAGGTGCACAAGCCGCGTGGCTACCAGAAAGAGCCCGAGAAGTTTATGGCTGTAGAGTGGGATAAGGTAACCGATCAGGAATTCGTGGCGGAGATTAAGGTGGATATGTTTAACCACCAGGGTGCGCTGGCGAACCTGACCGCCGCCATTAACACGGCGGGATCGAATATTCAGAGCCTGAATACCGAAGAGCGCGATGGCCGCGTCTACAGCGTAGCGAAAAACCTGCTGCAGTCCGCTGCGGATGCGGCGCAGAGCAGCAAGCGCAGCAAAAAACTGCCGATTAAAGGCGCGGATGGCGTACTGATCACTTTCGCCAAGTGCTGCCGTCCTATTCCCGGCGACCCGATTGTCGCACACGTCAGCCCTGGCAAGGGTCTGGTCGTACACCATGAATCGTGCCGTAATATCCGTCAGCTGCTGAAAAACCTCAAGCGTGAAGATTCCGTTAACCTCGGGCGTCGTCTGCTGAGCCATGCGCTGGGCGGCAGTAAAAAGCTGGCTGAGATACCGGCAGAAAACGTGCAGCTGGAGCTGGAGCGTATGAAGCTCGCCAGCATGGACGATCTGCTGGCTGAAATTGGTCTGGGCAACGCCATGAGCGTGGTCGCGCCGGTCGATTTCGCCTACGCGGTACATACCGACATTGGCCACGCCTGTGTCGGCGCGCGCGTCGATCGCCAGCCCTATCCGCTGTCACAGCCGCTGACCAGCGGACAGACAATCGAGATTATCACCGCGCCTGGCGCACGCCCGAACGCTGCCTGGCTCAACTTTGTGGTCAGCTCAAAAGCGCGCGCCAAGATCTGGGCCTATAAAGAAGCGGGCGAAAGCGGCACGACCGCACAGATCCGCGCTCAGCGATGGCTCCAGAGCCTGCTGGAGCTGCAGCAAAGCGCCGGCAGCTCGTTTGAATTTATCGAAAGTGTTAAATCCGATCTGTTTCCGGATGAGATCTACGTATTTACGCCGGAAGGCCGCATCGTTGAGCTGCCTGCTGGTGCGAGCTATCGCGTGCTGGGTCAGATGCACAGCCTGTATAAGCCGCGTCCCGGCCGCGTCAAAGATTATATCGCTATTCCCAAAGCTAACGGCTATCAATCCCTGCACACTTCCATGATTGGCCCGCACGGCGTGCCGGTTGAAGTGCAGATCCGTACCGAAGATATGGATCAAATGGCAGAGATGGGGGTGGCAGCCCACAGTAATCGTAAAGAGATGATTCAGAAGATCCTGTCAGAAATTGACGGGCGTCTGCTGGAGGCGGGCATTCCCTGCCGCGTCAGCGGACGCGAAAAGCATCTTTACTCGATCTACCGCAAAATGCACCTCAAAGAGCAGCGTTTTCACTCGATCATGGATATCTACGCATTCCGCGTGGTGGTGAAAGATCTCGACACCCCGCACAATATGCGCACGCTGGGCGCCCTGCGTCCGGATAAAAAACGCCGCATTGCGCTGGAGACGCTGGAGATTTACAGCCCGCTGGCGCACCGTCTTGGTATTCATCATCTGAAAACAGAGCTGGAAGAGCTGGGATTTGAAGCGCTCTACCCTAATCGTTTTCGGGTGATCAAAGAGGTGGTCAAAGCGGCGCGCTTCGAAGATACACCTGCCACCTATCAGGACATGGAACAGCTGTTTGGCAAGAGCGTGGCTGAACTGGTGGAAGGCGTATCCAAGCTCGACAAGCTGAAGTTCCGCGACAAGAAAGAAGCGCAGGCTGAAAACTTCCGCAAAATGATCATGGCGATGGTGCAGGATATCCGCGTCATTCTGATCAAGCTGGCTGACCGTTAGCTGATTGAAAAATACTTGCCTGAGGAGCAAATCAAGCGCCTCAAGCAAGCCTACCTTGTCGCACGTGATGCTCACGAGGGACAGACTCGCTCCAGCGGTGAGCCCTACATCACCCATCCTGTTGCCGTGGCCTGCATTCTGGCCGAGATGAAACTCGACCATGAAACGCTGATGGCCGCGCTGCTTCATGATGTGGGAGAACGATAAAGCCACCGTTATCGCCCTGCGCGAAATCGAAGAAGGCCTGATC
Organism: Pantoea sp. BRM17; assembly: GCA_002939445.1. Lineage (GTDB taxonomy): Bacteria > Pseudomonadota > Gammaproteobacteria > Enterobacterales > Enterobacteriaceae > Pantoea. The sequence goes on from PEFU01000003.1 coordinate 2,587,093, forward strand.
ACCAACCAGATTCTGGATGTGCGTGATCGTCAGGAACAGCAAGAGCAGGAAGCCGCTGAGTTGCAAGCCGTTACCGCTATCGCTGAAGGTCGTCGTTAACCGCACTCTGCAGGTCAACCTTGTATCTGTTTGAAAGCCTCAATTAAACTATTGGCAGTCTGAATTCAGTTTCAGTATTATGCCCAGTCATTTCTTCATCATCTGTGGAGTAGCACACCTATGGCACGCGTAACCGTTCAGGACGCAGTAGAGAAAATTGGTAACCGTTTTGACCTGGTGTTGGTCGCTGCACGTCGTGCACGTCAGATGCAGGTAGGCGGCAAAGACCCGCTGGTTCCGGAGGGCCGTGGTCAGGATAGCGAAGAGGTTATCGCCCGCCGCATGGCGCAGGCCGTGGCGGAAATGAGCCACTATGCTGAATACGATTACCTGYTTGTTAATGATGATTTCGATCTGGCGCTGTCCGATCTGAAAACCATTATTCGCGCAGAACGTCTGCGTATGGGACGCCAGAAAGCGCGTCATGATGCTTTAATCAGGTTCCTCGAGCATGCCGAAGTGTTTGGCAACTATTACGGTACATCCCGTGCCGCGATTGAGCAGGTTCTGGCCACCGGCGTGGATGTCTTTCTGGATATCGACTGGCAGGGCGCGCAGCAGATCCGCAGCAGAATGCCTGCAGCACGCAGTATTTTTGTCCTGCCGCCGTCAACCGAAGAGCTGGATCGCCGCCTGCGCACGCTTTATATTGTTTCCGCCCCCAGCGGCGCGGGTAAATCCAGCCTGATTCAGGCGCTGTTAAAGACACAACCGCTCTACGACACGCAGGTGTCGGTATCGCATACCACCCGCGACATGCGGCCTGGCGAAGCGCATGGTGAGCACTACTTTTTTGTTTCCAAAACTGAATTCAAAAGCATGATTGCTGAGGATGCGAGCCTGCGCAGAGTGTGGAATCGCGCTCGCGCACAAATCTGACGTTTTACTCTCTGTTACCGCGCGGTTTGCGCCTGTTCGCAGAAAAGAATTGCCTTACCTGCACGGCAAACGCTGCGTGGCGGCCCTAACCCGTGTATACTGTGCAGGAAATCGACTCCGCTCTTTACTCAATTCAAGATAACCATGGCTCAAGGAAGTAAACGTTGTCCCAGTGACGCAACTGCTCCTGCAGGCGCGTTATCTCCTGCTGCGCCCGCACCGGCGACCAGACAGGACACAGCGCTTTTCCCCGGCTTTCTGCATTCAGCAGGCAGAGACCTAACCACAGCCATCGTTTCATTGCCGCTCTCCTTTTTTGCTGATTGAAGCGTACGGTGGTGGCTCATAGCCAGAGCATCCAGTAAGCAACCGCCAGCCTGTCGCGCAGCTTGCGCACCCCGGTATGCGCAACCGGATGTGGCGCGCCACGGCTGGCTGGCAGCGCGGTTTCATGTACCGGTTCGTCGGGTACAAAGCAGCGCTGCCACTGCTGCAGCCGGGAAAGCAGACTGTCATAGTCATCATCGCTGACCAGCGACGCCCCCTGCTGGACTCCCTGCAGGACGACCTCCGCCAGCGAGGTCTCAATCCGCTGCGGAATAGCCGGAATATGCGCCGCTTTGTCGCGCCACTCCTCACCGCGCACGCCATCGCCACGGCTGATAAGCGACGTCAGCCTGCCGTGACGATAGAGCAGCGTGACGGCCACGCCATCGACTTTAGGCTGGACCCAGAGCGCGGATTTATGCAGATCAAAGCCCCAGCGCGACAGCTGCGTAAGTTTTTCCGTCATCTCCGGTGGGCCGTCCGGCKACGCCCAGATAAACAGCCCGGTGCGTTTCAGCAGCGGACCGATCTCGCGCCGCATCATCGCGCCGGCCACCTGCGCCCGCGCATTGGCTCCGCCATCGCGCGCCTGCTGATGATCGGTCATCTGCAGAAACAGCTTGCTGACTTCGGCAGGCTGATATTTCCATGCGGCGGACCAGCTTCCCTGTCCTGGCTGCCAGTCCCGGCCGGCAGCAGAAGGCGCAGCGTGGATCACTACGCCATCGGTGGCAAACGGCAGCGCGGCGCGAAACCAGCGCTCGCGCCACGCGGCAACCTGTTCTTCATCGCTGACCGGCTGGCTCCACTGCCGGGCAGCCAGACGCGGGATCCCCAGCCCGGCCAGCGTCAGCGTGACCTGATCGCCGGCTATCACATCCAGCGCGCGCCAGCGTGCAACAGAGCCGATGCTGATACGCCGGATGGTTTTATCCTCTGCCTGCACCGGCTGCAGGTTCAGCACCACCGCAACTTTCCCGGTGCGGCCAACGGAAAACGTAACGGCACGCACTTCGACATGCTGCACCAGGCGCTGCCAGCTGCTGCGCTGCATACCGGCAATATCGAGTACTGTTTTCTGGCTCAGCCCGCTCAGGCGGGAAAGAAATTGCGCACGACAGGCAGGCGTAATATGCAGACAGCTGGTAGCGTGAAAATCATCACTGGCGGGCGGTTCCGGATAGTGGCGTTCCGCCACCCGCCAGATCACCCGCGACTGCGTATCCGGCAGGGACGCAAGCGCCTGACGCGGCAGCGGCAGGCCCAGCGCCGCGATCCAGCGTCGCAGCGGCTGCTGACGCGTCAGCCTGAAACTGAGCCAGATACGCTGCGCCCGTGCCGGCGATATGCCTTCCGCTGCGGCAATCTGCTCTGGCGTCAGCGTCAGCCATGAAAACAGGTGCGTCAGCGCAGCCGTCTCGGCCTGCCGGTCTTCAACTATCCCCATCCTGAACACTGAGGGAACGGCCGGAATGCCCTGCTGCTGCAGAAACGCGATTAGCTCACGCAGCTGAGGCGTCTGCAGCATGGTGACCAGCCGCTGCGCCAGCACGTCGCCAACCCCCGGCAGCTGCTGCCAGTCCGCCCCGGTGCGTGCCAGCAGCGCTTCCACGGCGTATTTGGCGGCGTACTGCGCGATATGTTCTGCAACCGCATTCCGCTGGTGTTCCAGAAAGAGCTGTATGCCGGTATCGCCTTCGCGTCTGGCTGGATCTATATCCTGCTGCTGAAAACCTCGCTGGCACATGAAGCGGTGGTCATTATCACCCTGCTGTTCGGTTTTGCTGCCCGCCTGCTCGCCCTGCGTTGAAAGCATCCGGAGTACATCATGATTGTTGCGGCGGCAGCGGTGGTCACCACTTTTGTTGCACCGCTGATGAATCACCTGCGCAAAGTGTTTCTGGTACTTGATGCACTGGGCCTGGTGGTGTTCTCGATTATTGGTGCGCAGGTCGCGCTGGATTCCGGCCACGCGGCGATCATCGCCGCAATTGCTGCGGTCATCAAGGCCAGACTGCTGGAGCCCCCCATGCTATTAACTGTTCTCTACCTTATCGGCATTACCGCTGAAGCGATGACCGGCGCGCTGGCTGCAGGCCGGCGCAAAATGGATCTGTTTGGCGTTATTATCATCGCTTCTGTCACCGCAATCGGAGGCGGGTCGGTGCGCGATATTCTGCTGGGTCACTACCCGCTCGGCTGGGGGCTGCAGGCGATTTAATCGATCCTCGTCTGAAAACAGGCTTCCCCGCATCATATTTTTTTATCACAAATATTGACGCATTTTGTTTATCCCCTTCCCTGCCTGCCTTTTCTTAATCATCACATTATCTATTCTAATCTGACTCCGTTCAGTTGAAAAAATCTCAATAGTCTCTGCGCCGCGGAGGCTTTAGCCTTGCGGCGCTGGTCTCCGTCAGAATGCTGCTCTGTTGCTACTACGGTCGCGCCTGGTTCCAGCCTGCGTACCGTTTTAGCCTGAAAGAATTCGCCAGCGTGCGAGCAAGAAACGGATAATAACAACAAGTCTGTATGGTGGGCTCTGGGCATCTGTCCGATGCGTTCGCGTGCTGGTTAACAGCACGCTTTTTTCTTTTCTGAGCGGTTATGCTGGAGATGATGTCGGTAATATTTATTATTATCCCGCAGGGGCAGCACTACCGGGCTATCCTGCAGCGGGAAAAGCAGTTTACGCGTATCGCTTTTATCGAAATTACCTCGGTAGCAGCGGGCCTGGCGGCAACACTCTTTACGGTGTGGCTGATGCCATCGGCACTATGCGCGGTCTGGGGATACCTAATCGCCATACTGGCTCTGCTGGTTATCGATACACTTGCCGATCGCGGCTTTAATAATAAAATTATTCGCAAAATAAGCTTTAATAATAGCGAAATGTCCGTTCTTTACTGGGGAAGTATTTTTACCGGCTTATTTATTTTTGCAGCATTGTTTATTGGCAGTGACATTTATAGCGCTATCGRGCAGCAGCCGCAGCTAGTGCCGCTTCTGCTCTGTACAATTCCTTAACTGTGATGGTACATGTACCATAATGAGCATACTGTGGCGATACGTGAAAGAGAGCTGTCCAGCGCCAGATGGTCGCTTCTCTCTTCAGCAAAAATTATTGGCATTGGCGTCTTACAATTGACGCTGCTGGCGCAGACTTTGCAGGCGAATGAATTAAACCTGCTGGTCTTGAGCTGCGCGTGCAGCTTGAGCTGCGCGTGCAGGAAGGCAAATTCCGTGAGGATCTGTTCCACCGCCTCAATGTCATTCGGGTACATCTTCCGCCGCTGCGTGAGCGCCGCGAAGATATYCCGCGTCTGGCACGCTACTTCCTGCAGGTTGCCGCACGCGAGCTGGGCGTTGAGGCTAAAATCCTGCATCCGGAAACGGAAACGGCGCTGACCCGCCTGCACTGGTCGGGCAACGTGCGCCAGCTGGAGAACACCTGCCGCTGGCTGACGGTCATGGCCGCCGGTCAGGAAGTGCTGATTCAGGATCTGCCGCCGGAGCTGTTTGAATCCGCCACGCCTGACAGTCCGGTGCAGTCGCTGCCGGACAGCTGGGCCACGCTGCTGGCGCAGTGGGCCGATCGCGCGCTGCGTTCCGGTCATCAGAACCTGTTATCTGAAGCGCAGCCGGAGATGGAGCGTACGCTGCTGACCACGGCGCTGCGTCACACCCAGGGGCATAAACAGGAAGCGGCACGCCTGCTTGGCTGGGGGCGCAATACGCTGACGCGCAAACTTAAAGAGCTGGGCATGGAGTAACGCTGCGACATCAGCGGCGCTTCTGCTGATTTTTTGCACGCACAGGCTGTACAGACCGTTACCGGTGAGTATGATATTCGCGGTAATCGGGAGAGAAGTATCATGCTGCAATCTGTCATGCTGACAATAGCGCATAATCTGGCAGCCATTGGCAGCGCGGTGGCCCATTCGCCGCAGACTGCGCTGGCTGCTATGGTATGCGCCATTACGGCGAGCCTGTTCAGTTAATAGCAAGGGAGCGTATGCTCCCTTTGTTATTCAGATGATCCGGGAATAGTGCTGCTGGCGGCTTTTCTGCCGCAGGTAGCGATCGAAACACATGCAGACAGAGCGGATCAGCAGACGACCGCGTCCGGTCGCCGTTATACGCCGCCTCTCATAGCAAACCAGCCCCTCCGCCACCAGCGGAGCCAGCTGTGCCAGATCGTCGGCAAAATAGTCCTCAAACACGATCGGCCACTGCGCCTCCACGGCGGCAAAATCGAGCGTGAAGTTGCAGATAAGCTGTTTAATCACCTCACGCCGCAGACGATCGTCCTCCGTCAGCGTTAATCCGCGCCACAGCGCGCTACCCTGCTGTTCCACCCCTGCATACCACTCATTCAGCGCTTTCCGGTTCTGCGCATAGCTGTCGCCCAGCATGCTGATGGCAGATACGCCCAGCCCCAGCAGATCGCTCTCACCGTGCGTGGTGTAGCCCTGAAAATTGCGGTGCAGCAGACCGCTGCGCTGTGCGATCGCCAGGTCATCATCCGGCCGGGCGAAGTGGTCCATCCCGATAAACCGGTAACCTGCGGCGGTCAGTGTGGCAATGCTCTGCTGCAGGATCAGCAGCTTTTGCGCGCCGTCAGGCAGGTCTGCTGCTTTGATTTTGCGCTGTGCCGCAAACAGCGCCGGCATATGCGCATAGCTGAACAGGCTCAGACGGTCGGGAGCGAGCGCGATCACCCGCTGCAGCGTCAGCGCAAACCGTTCCGCACTCTGCAGCGGCAGACCGTAGATCAGATCGAAACTGACCGAACGAAAACCCTGTTCGCGCGCGCGCTTTACCAGCGCACCAATGGCCGCTTCATCCTGTATCCGGTTAATGCGCGCCTGCACCGCCCGATCAAAATCCTGGATCCCGATGCTCAGACGGTTGAATCCTTCCGTCCGCAGATGATCGATCGTGGCCGGCGCGATCTCACGCGGATCGATTTCGATCGACATTTCAGCATCATCCGTTATCGCGAAGTGATGCCGCAGCAGCGCCATCAGCCGGCTTATCTGCGCTCCGTCAAGAAAGGTCGGCGTGCCACCGCCCCAGTGCAGCTGTGTCACCCGGCGACCGGCAAACAGCGGAGCACGACAGGCAATCTCCTGCGCCAGCGCATTCAGATAGCGATCAGCTTTTTGCCGCTGGCGCGTCACTATTTTATTGCAGCCGCAGAAGTAACACAGTTTGTGGCAGAACGGGATATGCACGTAAAGAGAGAGCGGCCGGTGAGGATAACGGGTAGCAGCCTGCTCAAAATCTGCGGCGCGAAAAGTTTCGCTGAATTCCGGCGCGGTAGGATAGGAGGTATAACGCGGGCCTGAGCCGCTGTATTTCTCCACCAGCTGCTGATCCCATTCTATCTGCTGCGCGGTCATGCTTACCTCTTTCGGTGGCGTGTGGTCCGGAAAGGTCGCGCAGAAGGGTCAGTGAAGCGGTGAAGAGAACGCCGCCGTAAACGCGACTTCAGGCGCGACAGGCGGCGTAGTTTAAACAATAACCAGAGGATATAACATGTGAGCAGCAGCGCTAAAATTGATCCAGGCCAAAACATTGTCGAATACCTGTTCAGCGCGGCATGCGATACGGCGCATGCCGTCCGGTAACGGGATTACTGCCCTTTCAGCAGGCGCATCATATCTTCTTCAGCCTGTTCATCTTCGGCGTCATCATCCAGCGCGATCCCCAGCGTTTCCATCAGCTCATCGATGCGGTCCAGCGTCTCATCCAGCCACGCCTGGTCTTCACCGCTCAGCGTCTCGCCTTTTTCCAGGCGATCGAGCAGCGTGTCGAGACGTTCATCGTTCTCCAGCTTCGCCAGCTCCTCTTCAGGCGTCAGGCGTACTTTCTGCGCTTTCGCTTTGGGCTGAGGTGCCGCTTTTGTCACGGGCTGCGTTTTGCCGTCAGCCACCAGCGCCACCGGTTTTTTGCTGCCAATGCGGGCATCGCTGCTTTTTTTAGTCTGTGCGCTGCCGCTGCTCTGCGCCGTCGGGCTGGTGCGGCTGCCCGATTTATGGCCGCTATGCTTTTTATCGCGTTTACGATCGCGCGCTTCCTGATTCAGTTCTTCACGCGATTTACGTTTGGCTTTAGCAGCGGGTTTGCCACGCTGGGCGGGTGCAGGTTGCTTCATGATGTCCGGTCTCAGTGATGCCTGGTGAGTTCAGTATAGAATTGCGGCGAAATCTAGCAGAAAGCAGACAAAGAAAAAAGGCGATAGCTTTTGCTATCGCCTTATTTCGCACCTTCGTACGAAGGAAACTCTGAATAAATCCTTTACGGCTCTCAACGTCCCGGTCGCTCCGTCGCCATATCGCTCCTGCGAGTAATCCCTGTCCATTCCCGATTCCTGCCTGAATCGTACTCCTGCCATGCTCCTGGTCTTCCGGACACTCCTGAGCGCATCATCCTGATGGGTGCTGCCTTGCACTGACACCAAATGTAGACGAAAGTGCCAAATCAACAAGTAAGATCTCGCTCTTTTTTAAAGGGAAAAGAGCAAAATAATGCGCAATTCATTGTATTATAATAATAAAAAAATATTGAACTTTTTATTTTTAAGCTAAAACTGGCAGCAAAAATCGGCGATCTCTTACACGATTTGTCAGGGCTACGGCTGTCGGGTACTTTTGCGCCATAACAGGTATAATCAGCGCCATTAGTCCGTATCTATCAGCTGGAGTCTATTTTGTCTGCTTTGAATTATCACATCACTCACTTCATGCTCAGTGCGCCAGATATCCGTCATCTGCCGGCCGACACGGGTATTGAAGTAGCCTTTGCCGGSCGCTCAAATGCAGGCAAATCCAGTGCGCTTAATACCCTGACCAACCAGAAAAGTCTGGCGCGCACCAGTAAAACGCCGGGGCGCACTCAGCTTATCAACCTGTTTGAAGTGGTTGAAGGCAAACGTCTGGTGGATCTGCCCGGCTACGGCTATGCCGAAGTGCCTGAGGAGATGAAACGTAAATGGCAGCGTGCGCTGGCAGAGTATCTGCAGAAGCGGCAGGCGCTGAAAGGGCTGGTGGTGCTGATGGATATTCGCCATCCGCTTAAAGATCTCGATCAGCAGATGATTGAGTGGGCCGTAAGCAGCAATATTCCGGTACTGGTGCTGCTGACCAAAGCGGACAAGCTCGCCTCTGGCGCACGTAAAGCGCAGCTCAACATGGTGCGCGAAGCCGCGCTGGGCTTTATGGGCGACGTGCAGGTTGAGATGTTCTCTTCGCTGAAAAAGCTGGGCGTGGACAAGGTGCGTCAGAAACTGGATACCTGGTTCAGCGAACTTGAGCCGGCCCGTGAAGGTGACGCAGATAACCAGCCGGCTGAGTAACGGCAGCGTTGCCGGGTGAAAAAAGCCCAATAAAAAACGCCCCAGTCATAACTGACTGGGGCGGCTAAATATTCAGCCAAATCCGATTACGTGAAGTAAAAGGTCTGAAAGATAGAACATCTTACCTCTGTACCCTACGCGACGAACTTTACCTGATTTTTTCTGACCGACAAAGGATTTTTTGTGATCCAATTTCAGCTTTTGACATAATTTTTACCAGCTCCGTCACACTTTCGCACAGCGGCTGTAGTTTAATTTCCAAAAAAATGTTTAACAGGCAGCGAGTTAGAWCAGTGCGCCTGATCCCAGTTATCACCGACACCCACTTCCACCAGCAGCGGCACATCCAGCGACATACTGCTCTCCATCAGCTGACGGATTTTCTCGCTGGCGCTCTCTACCGCGTCTTTATGGATCTCAAATACCAGTTCATCGTGTACCTGCATGATCATCTTCACATCATCACTGTTCTGCTGCTGCAGCCAGCCATCCACGGCAATCATCGCCCGCTTGATGATATCCGCTGCAGTGCCCTGCATCGGCGCATTAATGGCCGCCCGCTCAGCGGCTTTGCGGCGGATAGCGTTGCTGGATTTGATATCCGGCAGCCACAGACGACGCMCGTCCAGCGTCTCTACGTAACCTTTAGACGCCGCCTGATCGCGGGTCTTTTCCATATAGCGCAGTACGCCCGGATAGCGTTCGAAGTAGAGATCCATATATTTCTTCGCTTCACCGGCACCGATGTTCAGCTGACGCGAGAGGCCAAACGCACTCATGCCGTAAATCAGGCCGAAGTTAATCGCTTTGGCGCTGCGGCGCTGCTCAGCTGAGACCTTTTCCAGCGGGGCACCAAACACTTCCGCTGCCGTGGCGCGGTGAATATCTTCTCCCTGCGCAAAGGCCTCCAGCAGACCTTTATCCTGCGACAGATGCGCCATGATGCGCAGCTCAATCTGAGAATAGTCCGCAGCAACAATGCGTTTATCTGCACCGGCGACAAAGGCCTGACGGATCCGGCGCCCTTCTTCGTTGCGAACCGGAATGTTCTGCAGGTTCGGATCGGTTGAGGAGAGCCGGCCGGTCGCCGTGACCGCCTGATGATAAGAGGTGTGAACGCGTCCTGAGACCGGATTGATCATCTGCGGCAGTTTATCGGTGTAGGTAGATTTCAGCTTCGACAGCCCGCGATGTTCCAGGATGACTTTTGGCAGCGGATAATCAAGCGCCAGCTCGGCCAGCACCTCTTCACTGGTTGAGGGCGCGCCGCCCGGCGTCTTTTTCGTGGGCTTGATGCCCTGCTTTTCAAACAGGATGGTCTGCAGCTGTTTGGTGGAAGAGAGGTTAAACGGCTCTCCCGCCAGTTCATGCGCCTTCAGTTCCAGCTCAGAGAGGCGGGTCGTCAGCTCCTGCGAATGTCTGGCGAGGATATTCTGATCGATAAGCACACCGTTACGCTCAATGCGCGAAATCACCGTAACCAGAGGCATTTCGATATCGGTAAAGACCTGTTTCGGGCCCGCTTCCTGCTCCAGTTTTGGCCACATCTGCTGATGCAGCTGCAGCGTCACATCGGCATCTTCTGCCGCATAGTGTGCCGCCTGTTCCAGCGCGATTTGGTTAAACGTGAGCTGATTTTTACCTTTGCCGGCGATCTCTGTGAACGTGACCGTCTTGTGATTCAGCCAGCGCGCAGAGAGGCTATCCATATCATGCTTGCCGCCAACGCTGTTCAGGCAGTAGGACTCCAGCATGGTGTCAAACCGGATGCCGCGCAGCTCAATACCGTAATTTTTCAGCACGCCGCGATCGTATTTCAGGTTCTGCCCCACTTTCGCCGCGCGTTCATCCTCCAGCAACGGCTTTAATTTCGTCAGCACGTCAGTGCGATCGAGCTGATCGGGTGCGTCCAGATAGTCATGCGCAACCGGCAGGTAGGCAGCCTCCCCTGGGGCGACAGCAAACGCGATACCGACAATGGTGGCGCTAAGCGTATCGAGTGAATCCGTTTCGAGATCGAATGCAAACACCTCAGCCTGCTTCAGCTTATCGAGCCAGGCGCTAAAGGTTGCCTCATCAAGGATAGTGACATACCCGTCCGCGGAGAGCACGCTGGTAGCTTCCGCAGCCTCAGGCTCATCAGCCAGAGCGCTCTGCGCCTGCACATTACTCTTTTTACCCTGCAGCCACTTACCTTCCTGCAGATCGGCCTGCCAGCGCCGGAATTCAAAGCGGGCAAACAGCGTCTGCAGCGTCTCAACGTCAGGCTGGTTTACCGTCAGTTGATCGTAACTGACCTCCAGTGGCACATCGGTTTTAATGGTCGCCAGCTGGTAAGAGAGAAAGGCCACATCGCGGTTCTGTTCGAGTTTAGCCGCCATGGTTTTCGCGCCGCGGAATGACAGACCGGACACTTTATCGAGATTGTCATAAATGGCGTGCATACCACCCAGCCCCTGCAGCAGCGCCTGTGCGGTCTTCTCTCCCACGCCGGGTACGCCGGGAATGTTATCGGAGCTGTCGCCCATCATCGCCAGAAAATCGATGATCAGTGCCGGCGGCACACCATATTTCTCTTCAACCTCTTCCGGTCCCAGTACGGTATTGCTCATGGTATTGATCAGTGTGATCTCTGGCGTGACCAGCTGCGCCATATCTTTATCACCGGTACTGATCAGTACGCTGCGCCCCTGTTTGCCCGCTTCCAGTGCCAGCGTACCGATAACATCGTCTGCCTCCACGCCCGATACAGCCAGCAGCGGCAGCCCCATCGCTTTTACCATCTCATGCAGCGGTGCTATCTGCGCACGCAGATCGTCAGGCATCGGCGGACGATGAGATTTGTAGTGTTCAAACAGTTCGTCGCGGAAGGTTTTTCCTTTCGCATCGAAGACCACAGCCACATGGCTGGGCTGATACTGCATCAACAGACTTTTCAGCATGTTGAGCACACCATACATCGCGCCGGTAGGTTCGCCCGCGCTGTTGGTCAGTGGCGGAAAGGCATGATATGCACGGTAGAGATAAGAGGATCCGTCTACCAGAATCAGGGGATTTTCTGCGATTTTCGCCATAGTGTTAAGGTTTCTTCGTTGCGAGATTCAGGCTTATAAGGATGCCACAACCTGAGAAAAATGTTGAATGAACACGGGAGAGAGGGGCTTTTTTTCACGGTTATCAAACGTGGATCGCAACGATCTTTCTGTGGATAACTTTGTGCGCAAATTTCATAAGGCGCTATTTTTTTAGCATGAGAAAAATAATAAGCAGATAATAACTATTTATTTACAACAGGTTAATAAGTTGCCGTGACGCAGAACGCGATTTTGAAAACGCGATCGTCCATGTGGATATCACTACAGAGCGCAGGCAGGAAAAAGAATAAATGAGGGTGAAGAAATAAAAAACGCTGGCGTTGCCAGCGTTTAAGGGTGGCGCGTTACTGCTTTTCAGCCAGGAACTTAACCACGTTGGCATAATCGGCGACAAAATTCTCCATAGAGCTGGTGTCGAGACCGCCGTTATTAACCATATATTTGCCGTTGACGAAAATAGCCGGAACGCCCTGCAGATTAACATCAGAAGCCGCTTTCTGCTGCTGCGCAACCAGCGCTTTCACCGCAAAGCTGTTCCAGGCAGCGTCATAATCGCCAGCTGAGATCCCTGCTGCTTTAATAAAGGTTTCTTTCAGGCTGGCCGGATCGGTGATGGTTTGCGTTTTCTGAATGCCATCAAAAATCGGTGCGGTAACTTTGCTTTCCACGCCCAGCGCCATGGCCACTGCCCAGGCATGCGTGACCACCGGGCCTAAATCACCGCCGAGAAAATCGACGTGATATTTTGTTACTTTGGTCTCAGCCGGCAGGTTCTTCTTTACCGCGTCGCTGACGTGATAAACACGTTCAAACTGATAGCAGTGCGGGCAGAAAAAGGAGAAGAACTCCATGACCTGCGGTTCACCTGCCACCGGTTTCTGCAGCGTGACATACTGTTTACCGTCGGTGAACTGCGCCGCTGATACGCTAAATGCCAGCAGCATTCCCGCCAGCGCAAGCCAGATTTTTTTCATTGTTAACCTATCTCCTGAGTACGTTATTAAAATTGCGGACCAAGCCGTAATGGGGGTTCGTGCAACAGTCGCTCCTGCTCAATCAGGAGGGCAATCTGCCGGCGCCAGAAATCCTCGTCAGTCATCCAGGGAAACGCACGCGGAAAAGCGGGATCCTGCCAGCGGCGTACGACCCAGGCCAGATAATAAACCATGCGCATGGCGCGTAAAGACTCAATCAGTGTCAATTCATGTAAATCGAAATCACCGAACTCGTTATACGCCTCTATCAGGATATCCCACTGAATGCGCTGCTCCTGCCGGTCGCCGTTTATCAGCATCCAGAGATCCTGCACGGCCGGACCGGTGCGCGCGTCATCCAGATCAACAAACATCGGGCCGTCGCGCCACAAAATATTGCCCGGATGACAGTCACCGTGCAGGCGCAGCGGCTGCCACTTTGTATGCCAGCTCTGCTGCAGCGTGATAAAAAGGCTATCCAGCGCCTTCAGTAAGCTCTCTTTAAGCCTTGCTGGCACCAGCTCGCTGTGCGCCAGCGTCTGCTGTGGCTGCAGGATATACTCCTCAAGACCCAGCGTCGGACGCCGGACAAAAGGTTTACGGCAGCCGGTCTGATGCATGCGGCCGAGGAAACGTCCTGTCCACTCCATCTGTTCTTCGTTATCCGTTTCATACTGACGACCGCCAACGCTGGGAAACACGGCAAACATAAATCCGGCATGCTGGTTAAGCGTGCTGCCCTGTAGCGTAAGCGGTGCCGCTACCGGCACGTCGTCATTCAGCAGATCCAGCGACAGCGCATGCTCTTCAAGGATCTGTTCCCGGCTCCAGCGCTGCGGACGATAGAACTTAGCGACGTAGCGCCGGTTTTCATCATCGCTGAACTGGTAAACGCGGTTTTCGTAGCTGTTCAGTGCCGTTAAGCCTGACTCCACCCGCAGCCCGGTATCCCATAAAGCATCGAGGATGGCATCCGGATCCAGCGTATGAAAATTAAAGGCAGCGTCGTTCATTTTCGGCCCTGTATGTTACCTTTGCAGTAGATGCGCAAGGATAGCACTACTCGTCAGCCTTGATCACACCGCGTGCGCGTAACAGTGCCGTTTTAAAGTCTGCTTCGTAATCTTTTCTGATACCGGGTATTTCTGTCGTGCTGTCGGCATCACGCATTTTGAGATGGTAAATCAATATGTCGTCGCGTAATTCACTTAACGGGCCATGAAAGCCCGCCTCCTGCGCCAGCTTGTGTAAAAAGGCCAGCAGGTGACATTCTGGCTCCTGCTGCCAGGCAGGCTGCAGAAGCGCAATCAGTTCGTTAAGACGATGGTTTTTCATAGCGGATCCCTCATCACACTGCTTTACACTGCACGGGTTCATTAAAGGAGACAACCATGCCCGTATTTACCGGCGTTATTCTGGCAGGCGGCCAGGGTAGTCGTATGGGAGGCCGTGATAAGGGGCTGGTGCAGCTGCACAATCAGCCTCTTTATCAGCATGTTCTGCAGCGACTGCAGCCACAGGTAGATAGTGTGCTGATCAGCGCTAACCGGCACCTTGATCAATATCAGTTAAGCGGCTGTAAGGTGATAACCGACACATTACCTGACTGGCCCGGACCGCTGGCAGGTATGCTGAGCGGGTTACGCCATAGCCAGAGTGAGTGGGTCGTTTTCTGCGCCTGTGATACACCCTATATACCTCAGGATTTCGTTCTGCGGCTGTGGCAACAGCGCGCAGAAGCGCCGGCGGTCTGGGTCAGGTCAGCCATGCGCGATCATCCGGTGCTGGCTCTGCTTAACCGGGCGCTGGCTGATGAACTTGCCACCTATCTCGCTCGCGGCGAACGGCGTCTGATGCAGTTTTTGCGTGCCAGCGGCGGTCATGCAGTGTTGTTTGAGGAGGATGAGAGGGTGTTTCGCAATATTAATACAGCAGACGATCTGGCACAGGAGCAGGAAGAATAATGGACGTACCTCTACTCGCCATTGCCGCGTGGAGCGGTACCGGCAAGACCACACTGCTTAAATCGCTGATACCGCTATTAAAACAGCGCGGTGTGCGGACCGGTTTGATCAAACATTCTCATCATCAGCTGGAGATCGATACGCCAGGCAAGGACAGCTACGTTTTACGTAAAGCGGGCGCCGATCAGGTGATGGTTGCCAGCGAGCGGCGCTGGGCGCTGATGTGTGAAACGCCTGATGAACCCGCCTCTCTGCAACATCTGGCAGCACAGATGAACAGCGCAGCGCTGGATCTGATACTGGTTGAAGGATTCAGGGATGAGAAAGTGACAAAAATTGCACTGTGGCGGCGTGGTGTAAAAGGTGAGGCAGAAGAGTTGCTGGATGAATATGTTATTGCCGTAGCCAGCGATGAAGCACTGGCGCTGGATCTGCCGCTGCTGGATATCAATCAGCCTGATCACATCGCAGACTTTATCGTCAGCTGGCTGAAAAAAGGTTAACTTTTACGCATTCCTGAGCTTTCTGCGGACGTAAAAAAGCCCTGAACGCGTGTTCAGGGCTCTCTTACTTGATGGATGCCTGGCAGTTCCCTACTCTCGCATGGGGAGGCCCCACACTACCATCGGCGCTACGGCGTTTCACTTCTGAGTTCGGCATG